>NZ_JBMEUF010000001.1:0-2725758 GCF_048820975.1 Glaciecola sp. 2405UD65-10
AGACTACAACGTTGATAGGCAGGGTGTGGAAGCGTAGCAATGCGTTAAGCTAACCTGTACTAATTGCCCGAGAGGCTTAACCATACAACACCTAATGAGGTTTGTTGTAGTGATAAGTTGCTAGTGTGAGAAGAGTAGTGTGCTCACTTAAATATTGAATTTTTTATTATGTTTATCCAAATTGTCCCTTTTTGTCTGGCGACAATAGCGATACGGTCCCACCTGACTCCATCTCGAACTCAGAAGTGAAACGTATTAGCGGCGATGGTAGTGTGGGGTTTCCCCATGCGAGAGTAGCACATCGCCAGACTCCTATTTAAGAAAACCCGCATAGCAAACGCTAGCGGGTTTTTTTACGTCTGCACAAAAGTGACACGCATTAGCGGCGACCCCATTCGGGGCAAGGGTGAGTGTGGGCCTTTGGCAATAGAAAGCCCATGCGAGAGTAGCACATCCGCCCTTGCCGGTAACCGAGACTCCTATTTAAAGAAACCCGCATAGCAAACGCTAGTGGGTTTTTTTACGTCTGGTGAAATTCAAGTTAAATGATTTTGGTGTTATTCTAGTGGCGACAACGTTTTACAAGAAATTCTAAATGCAAACAAAAAGACCACAGTGTCCTGAATGTCATTACCCATTGATCACCTGCATATGTGGGCAAGTTCAAAAAGTGGATACAAGCAAGCGCATCATCATTTTGCAGCACAAATTAGAGGCAGGGCATGCGAAGAATACCGTGCGTTTACTGCAGTTGATTAGTCCAAGCATAGAAGTCATTAAAACAAAATATACAAATCAATTAGATGCTCTAAATTTAAAAGTTGAAAACACTGCCCTGGTGTACCCAAGTAAAGTTAGCATTGGTATTGAGGAACTTAAACAGGGTCAAGAGCTTGAAGAGATTGAAAATCTGATATTTATTGATGCAAGCTGGCGACAGGCCTATGGAATATGGCAAGCAAATAAGTGGCTTCATCAATATAAGCAGTTGCATTTTAATGTGCCGCCACAATCACGATACTTAATTAGAATGTCGAAAAAAAATTATCAGCTCTCGACCTTGGAGGCTGTTGCATATTCTTTAAATGTATTAAGCGCTACACCTATGGCACCCTTTTACAGTGCACTTGACGCCCTGCAAAATCATTGGACAAAATTTGCAGGGAATAAAGCGTAAGTTATTTGGCAATTATTAGGCTTACAATCCTCCAATCTGCTTTAGGTTTACGATCTTTAGTGGTTGTAAACACTTTCACTTTTCCCTCGCCCGTAATCGCACATAAAGGGATACATCTGCCCTCATATTCTTTTTCATAATCTTGATAAGTGAAGGTTTCTGACAAACCGGTTGTTTTGATAACCGCCCCTTTATTGACTAAGCCAATGAGTTTGCCGTAGCTAGCATCTTCAGAAAATAAAGTTAACTTGCTAGTGTAAGATTCAGATACCTGATGGCTAGGTCGGTTTTGAGATTCATTACTGTTTAAGCCTAAAACAGCACCTTTACCTAATTCGTGTTCAAAATGAAATGTGACTAAAGGATTCAGTTGTTTATAGGGTGATAATACAAGTACCTTTGAAAATAAACTCACGTCTAAGTTTCTACTCGCGTGTTCTGAAATTGGGTTGCCAAAATAGCACGGTATGCCATCCATTCGGGCTTGCTTAATAGTTTCCCAGTTAGTGTCACTTAAACAAACTGGTATCTTTTGGTCTTGTAGCTCTTTAGCAAGTAAACGGCTAAACAAACCGCCGCCGAACATTAACACGCCATTAGGCTCAGGTGATCTTATTTTAAGCAACTCAGCTACTTTCGCTGACGATAAACTCTGTACTACTACTGTCACAATAATAACTAAAAAGACCATAGGTACTAAAAGTTCGGCTTGAGGATAGTCAATGGCTTCAAGCTTAAGCGAAAATAGGGCTGATACAGCAGCGGCCACTATACCGCGAGGTGCAATCCAACTTAAAAGTGCTATTTCACGCCAGTTTAACTTAGCGTTAACCGAAGAAAGAACCACTGATAAGGGTCGCGAAACAAACATAATAACCAGTAGTACGACTACTGCTGGAATACCTACTTTTGCTATGCCTGAAAGGTCTATTCTTGATGCAAGCAATATAAACAAGCCAGATATTAGCAGCACGCTTAGGGTTTCTTTAAACTCTAAAATATCGTCTACATCAACGCCGCGCATGTTGGTTAATATCATTCCCATAATAGTAACTGTAATTAATCCAGACTCATGGGCAAATAAATTAGATGCGGCAAATACACCTAGCATAATCGTAAGAACGGCGGTGTTGGTTAAGTAGTGTGGAATCCAGTGGTATCGTAAAGCTAAGCCCATTAAGTAGCCGCTTAGCGCGCCAATTATAGTACCCACTCCCACTGTTTTCGCAAACGCTAAAAAGGTATTACCAATCACATTTTGTGTTGATATTATGTATTCAAATACAATTACCGCAAGTAATGCCCCAATAGGGTCAATAATAATGCCTTCCCAGCGTAATATGTTTGACACTTTAGCACTGGGGCGTACCGTTCTTAGCATGGGAACAATAACGGTGGGGCCGGTAACGGTAACAAGCGCGGCAAATAAGAAGGAGAGTTCCCAGGGAATGCCTAAAGCATAGTGGGCTACAGGTGCCACAGTGATTAGGGTTACAAGTGTACCAATCGTACATAAATTCCTAACCATGGAACCATGGCCACTGATATCTTTGAACTTAAGCGTAAGCGCCCCTTCAAACAATATTATGGCCACTGATAAAGACACTATTGGAAAGAGTAGGTCACCGAAAATAGCATCAGCATCAATAATTCCCGCCACAGGACCAACAATGATGCCTATTATTAATAAGGGAAGAATAGCCGGTATTTTGATCTTAAATGCGAAAAATTGACACGCAATTGAGATTATCCCAACAAGCGCTAAAGGTAGGGTTAGATCGTTCACACGGCTCCTAATAAACTGTTTTACTGAAGTTAATTAATATTATTATTCTTTTAGTTTACGAGAATATAGCAAACACACAAGCGCTATTTATTTAACTATTTTTAAGGTTTGCGATTTTAGCTTAGTGCTGAAAATTCAATATATATAAAAACCACTGCGTAGTATAAAATTTAAAGCTTGTGGAGCGCCTAATAAATAGCGCCGGTTTATTATACAAAAAGTATACCTTATCTATTTTTTTCATACTTAATTATTAGACTACTTATGTTTTTTTTGATGTTGATCAAGTAATATGCACGCCTAAGATTGTACAAGTTAAATTAAAGGTGAAATTATGGGTAGTGATACCGAGTTTAAAGAAGTATTTAATTGGTGGTATTTTTTCGGTATTTTGGCAGCTTTAGCGGCTTTCCCATTACTACATATCATTGCGTGGACTGTTAAGATGATAGTTCAGTAACACGTGCAAGTTGCGCAGATTAAAAACTAAGCGTTCGCCTTATACATTTTCTGCGCAAGCTCCTCCTTCCAAAGTAAGTTAATTCTTTTAAACACAATAATTTATCTGAAATTCGCGTTTCAGGGCGTGCAATTTTGTGAAAAAAAGTTACTCTATACCACTAACTAATTGTGAATATAAAATAAAACACATCCAAGGATTACATGTGTCAGAAGAACTGATTAAAAACGCGGTAACTACCATAGTAGATTACCCTAAGCCGGGTATTCTTTTTCGAGACGTAACCAGCGTATTACAAGACCCAAAAGCTTTTCAAGCTTGTATAGATTTATTAAAAAATCGTTTTGCAGACAAAGGCTTTACGAAAGTAGTCGGCACAGAAGCTAGGGGCTTCTTATTTGGCGCTCCATTAGCATTAGAGCTAGGTATTGGGTTTGTACCAGTGCGTAAGCCTAAAAAGCTACCCAGAGAAGTAATCTCTGAATCATATGAACTTGAGTACGGTACCGACATACTAGAAATTCATAAAGATGCTATTAGTCCAGGTGACAGCGTACTCATGATTGATGATTTACTTGCAACTGGCGGAACAATGATTGCGACTGCCAACTTAATTCGCAGATTAGGCGGCAATGTTGAGCACGCAGGTTTTATTATTTCTTTACTCGATATTGGTGGAGAAGAAAAACTCAAAGCAGCAAATATAAGTTCGTACTGTGTTTGTGAATTTGAGGGAGACTAATTAGCTTATGAGCTATCAGGTTCTAGCAAGAAAATGGCGTCCACAAACTTTTTCTGAGTTAGTAGGGCAACAGCATGTGGTTGATGCAATTACCAATGCTTTGGAAAACAACAAGCTCCACCATGCGTACTTATTTACTGGAACGCGCGGTGTTGGTAAAACCACCATAGCTAGAATTTTCTCGAAAAGCTTAAACTGCGAGGAAGGGCAAAGTGCTAATCCTTGTGGACGCTGTGATACTTGTGTAGACATTAGTGATGGCCGCTACGTTGACTTACTTGAAATTGATGCAGCGTCGCGTACCAAAGTGGAAGATACCCGTGAACTGCTTGACAACGTTCAGTACAGGCCAACACGCGGTAAATATAAAGTGTACTTAATAGATGAAGTGCACATGCTGTCTAAGCACAGCTTCAATGCACTGCTTAAAACCCTAGAAGAGCCGCCTGAACACGTTAAGTTCTTGTTAGCCACTACCGATCCTCAAAAGCTACCAGTTACGATTTTGTCTCGCTGCTTACAATTTAGTTTACGTGCGCTAACTCGTGATCAAATTCAAGATCATTTGGCATATATTTTACAGCAAGAAAGCATTTCATATGAAGATGCCGCGTTAGCGCAGTTAGCTAGAGCTGCACAAGGTAGTATCCGTGATTCTTTGAGCTTAACAGATCAAGCCATAGCACAAGGCAATAACCAAGTAAGCTTGGCTGTAGTGTCAAACATGTTGGGTTTGTTAGATAAAAACCAAATACTTAAGTTAGTTAAGTATATTTGTGAGCGAGATAGTCAGCTCGCTCTTGAACAGCTAGATAGCATTTGCTCTCAGTCACCTGATTACACCCAAGTGCTCGCACAAATTTTGGCTATGTTGCATCAAATAGCCCTTACGCAAGTAGTGCCTGAAGTATGCAAGCTAGAAGGCAGTTCAGCGAAAGGTATTTTTACTTTGGCTAAGTCCTTGGGTAAAGAGCAGATACAGATTCTGTATCAAATTGGCGTAAACGGAAAGCGCGATTTGCCCCATGCTCCAGATGCTAAAAGCGGCTTACAAATGACGGTGTTGAGAATGCTTGCTTTTTCGCCTGCGCAAAAAGTGGAATTAGACCTTGATAATTTAATTAGCGACGAATACGCTGATTTACCAGCACCAGCACCAGCACCAGCACCAGCACCAGCACCAGCACCAGCACCAGCACCAGCACCAAGCCCAAAGCCTGTTGAAAACATAGGGCAAGCACAAATAGATAAACAAGAAGCTGAGCCTGTGGAAGATGTAGGCATGCAAAGTGAGCCTACAAGCTCTAATAGCGTACATGCTGAAGAAAGCTACCAAAGTCCTCAATCGGCCGCTTTGCATCCGGAAGTACAAACGCCTGTTGAAACTAAGGCCCCAGAGGCTGATAGTAACGATGCGAATGAGCAGTCGGTGAATGTGCAAAATACGCCTGCAGATGAACAGCATGTTCATGTGGCAGCGATTGATGCGAATCCGTCAGAGCCGGTAAGCATGCATCCTGATGACGAATATCATCTGGCTATGAGTGAACTTCCCTATGGTCAAGATGACTACCAAAATAATTATGACCCAGCCTCTGTTGGGGTGCAGGTTCCATCATCTGAAGCTACAAGCGAGTTTTCAAATACTGCTCAGCCTGTGCAGCAAAATAGTGATCAAAGCAGTGATAGTACCCTTAACAAGACCCTTGAATTAATAGAGCTATCAAAGCAATTGCAGGCTAAGACCGAAGAGCGAGGTAGCTCCGGAAAAAAGTTTGAAGGCAGTACTGAAACTACAGACACTCCTGTAGTTGTTCATGACTACGCGCTTGGTGATGCGCTAGCGCCATTTTCAAATACACTGCAAGCATTTTTACCCCCGGATGAAGGTATTGATACTGCGACTAAGCTTAAGTTAGCAGCGCAAGTAGATGACTGGAGTGCGTTTGTTGATGCAACGGGTTTACAAGCGTTTACAAGGCAGTTATTGATAAATTCATCATGCTCAGAGCTTTCAAACCCTTTGGTCTTGAAAATTTCAAAAGAGCAGCAATATATGGTGGAAGAGGCAGTTGTTGAAAACGCCCAAAATGCCATAAGCAATATGCTTGGTAACACCATAGAAATCGAAATTGTAAACGAAGAGGTAGCAAACACTCCCTTTGAAATTCAAAATCGAATTGATGATATGCGTTTAAGTTATGCCAAAGAAATAGTGCAAAACGACGAAACCATTCAAGAACTTATAAAAGTATTTGATGCAAAAGTAATTGAAGACAGCATTGAAGCAAGATAACTCAATAATGTAAGAGAGGAAGATATGTTTAAAGGTGGAATGGGCAACATGATGAAACAAGCCCAACAAATGCAAGCAAAAATGCAGAAAGCCCAAGAAGAACTTGCTTCAATGGAAGTGATAGGTGAATCGGGTGCTGGTATGGTTAAAGTAACCATGACTTGCAACCACAACATCCGTAAAGTCGAAGTAGATGATTCACTTATGGACGATGATAAAGAAATGCTTGAAGATTTAGTGGCCGCAGCAATGAACGATGCAGTGCGCAGAGTGCAAGAAACGTCTAAAGATAAAATGGGCGATGTCACTGGCGGTATGGGTTTACCACCTGGCTTCAAGATGCCGTTTTAGTAGCGCTTCAAAACAAGCAAAGTTAATAGATGACTTTGCTTGTTTAATCCATCAGACTTTACATCCCTTCTAAATTTTAAACCCCTAAGCCTGTGTATTTCTGCATATTTGCGGTAACATCTTATTCCCATTTAGTATTTCAAGGCCTTTTTAGTTTTTATGTCGTTCAGCCCGCTTATTGATGAATTAATTTCTGCTTTTAAATGTTTGCCCGGTGTAGGTGCAAAAAGTGCGCAACGTATGGCATTCACTTTGCTTGAACGCAATAGAACAGGGGCGTTAAAGCTAAGCGAAGCACTTCATAATGCAATGGAACATATTAACCATTGTGAGCAGTGCCGCACGTTTACTGAAGCTAAATTGTGTAATATATGTAGCAATCCATCACGCAGTGAAAGCCAACAAATTTGTATTGTTGAGTCTCCACAAGATGTGCTCGCCATAGAACAAACCTTACAATTTAAAGGCACTTATTTTGTACTTATGGGGCACTTATCACCCATAGATGGTATTGGCCCTAGCGAAATAGGTTTAGACATTTTGCAGCAGCGTTTGTCACAATCTCCTATTGAAGAAGTGATACTTGCAACCAATCCTACGGTTGAAGGAGAGGCAACGGCGCACTATATTAGCCAAATGTGCAAAAAGCATAACATCAAAACCACGCGTATTGCTCATGGCGTACCAGTGGGTGGCGAGCTAGAATATATTGACGGCAACACCCTTACTCATGCTTTTAGTGGAAGAAGAGAGTGTTAGGCCCTTTTTTGAACAAAATATTAATTTTTTGCTATTGAAAATAAAGAATAAGCCCTCAAATTAAGTGACTGAATATAAACTCTCATTTTGATTTAGAGGAGAACCTTGGCTATGGCTGAGACTGTCCAACACGAAACGCATGGTTTCCAAACCGAAGTAAAACAACTATTACAGTTGATGATCCACTCTTTGTACTCAAACAAAGAAATTTTCTTACGTGAGCTAGTATCAAATGCAGCTGATGCCGCTGATAAACTTCGTTTTAAAGCGCTATCTGACGCCAACCTGTTCGAAGGTGACGGTGATTTAAACGTTAAGCTTAGCGTTAACAAAGATGCCGGCACTCTTACCATTAGCGATAATGGTATTGGTATGAGCAAAGAAGAAGTGATTAAAAACCTAGGGACAATTGCTAAGTCGGGCACGGCAGACTTTTTCGGTAAGCTTTCAGGTGACGAAGCAAAAGACTCTCAATTGATTGGCCAATTTGGTGTGGGCTTTTATTCAGCATTTATTGTGGCTGACAAAGTAACGGTTAATACCCGTGCAGCAGGTGCTGATGCATCACAAGGCGTGCAGTGGGTATCAGAAGGTGAAGGTGAGTTTGCCGTGGCTGATATAGAAAAAGCCAAGCGTGGAACTGACATCATTCTTCATATTAAAGAAGACGAAAAAGAGTTCTTAGATGACTACCGCCTTCGTTCAATCATTACTAAATACTCTGATCATATTAGTATCCCTGTTCAACTTTTCAAAGAAGAAGTGCCTGAATCAGAAGGGCCTGATGGCGAAAAAATTCCAGCTCAACCGGGCGAATGGGAATCAGTAAACAAAGCGACTGCTTTATGGACGCGCGAGAAATCAGACGTTAGTGATGACGAGTATAAAGAATTTTATAAGCACGTATCGCACGACTTTGCAGACCCATTAACGTGGTCACACAACAAGGTTGAAGGTAAAACTGAATATACTAGCTTGTTGTATATTCCGTCAAAAGCGCCTTTTGATTTGTGGAATAGAGAGCAAAGCAGTGGCTTAAAACTTTATGTGCAACGTGTATTCATTATGGATGATGCCGATCAGTTCATGCCAACTTATTTACGATTTGTGAAAGGTTTGCTTGATTCAAATGATTTGCCGCTTAACGTGTCGCGTGAAATTTTACAAGATAACAAAATAACGCAAGCGATTCGCCAAGGTTGTACTAAGCGCGTACTTAGTATGCTTGAGAAAATGGCCAAAAATGATGCTGAGCAGTATCAAGCTTTCTACAATGAATTTGGTAACGTGCTAAAAGAAGGCCCAGCTGAAGACTTCGCAAATAAAGAAAAAATAGCTGGTTTGTTACGTTTTGCTTCTACGCACAACGAAACCAATGATCAAACCGTTTCTTTAGCGCAGTACATTGAGCGTATGTCAGAAGGGCAAGATAAGATTTACTACGTAACAGCTGATTCATACCAAGCCGCGCGCACTAGCCCGCATTTGGAAGTGTTCCGCAAGAAAGGCATTGAAGTATTGTTACTTGGTGAGCGTATTGATGAATGGTTAATGTCACATCTTAATGAGTTTGATGGTAAAACTTTACAATCAGCCGCAGGTTCAAATGTTGATTTAAGTGAGCTTGATGATGAGGACACTAAAAAAGCACAAGAAGAAGCTGAAAAGGCGATTGAAGGTGTATTAGCGCGTATTAAAACAGCTTTGGGCGACAAAGTTGAAGACGTTAAATTTACTCACCGACTAACTGACTCCCCAGCTTGTATAGTAGCGACAGACGGCGGCATGACCACGCAAATGGCTAAGTTGATGCAGGCAGCAGGGCAACCGGTGCCAGAGCCAAAATACAACTTTGAGCTTAACCCTGAGCACCAACTGGTAAAAATCGTTTCAGACATACAAGACGAAGAACAATTTTCACAGTGGGCAAAAGTGTTGTTTGATCAAGCGGCGTTATCAGAGCAAGGGTCATTAAAAGAGCCGGCTGATTTCGTTAAAAACCTAAATAGCTTGTTAGGTAGTTTAGCGAAATAAGCAGTGTCTAAACACGAAGAAATAGTAAAAAAAGGTTCAGCTTTCGCTGAGCCTTTTTTATTTTACGATTTATTTACATCGTTAGGCTAAAGTCTGACCAATTTTGGCTTTTAATTCTTGTTTAGACCGCACCTTACCTGTAAAGTTTGACCCAGAAAAAATTTAACACTTATACGACTATACACGAATTTAAGGAGGCCGCTTCATGCGTATTATTCTTCTTGGCGCACCGGGCGCTGGCAAAGGAACACAAGCTCAATTTTTAATGAATAAATTTGGTATTCCCCAGATTTCTACAGGCGATATGCTGCGTTCAGCAATAAAAGCAGGTACTGAAATGGGCCTTGCAGCTAAAAAAGTAATGGATGCAGGACAACTAGTTTCTGATGAAATTATTATAGGTTTGGTAAAAGAGCGTATTGCTCAGCCAGATTGTGAAAATGGCTTTCTTTTAGACGGTTTTCCGCGCACCATTCCACAAGCCGACGCAATGAAAGAAGCCGGCATTAAAGTTGATTACTGTATTGAGTTTGATGTTGCTGATGACGTTATTGTTGATCGCATGGGCGGACGCCGAGTTCATCCTGCTTCTGGCCGTGTTTATCACGTAGTTTACAATCCACCAGAAGTGGAAGGTAAAGACAACGAAACAGGTGATGAGCTTGTTGTTAGAGATGACGATAAAGAAGACACAGTGCGTAAGCGTTTAGGCGTTTATCATGACCAAACTAAACCATTAATTGAATATTACGAAGCTGCTGCCCGTGATGGCATGTGTAACTATTTAAAAATAGATGGGACCTTACCTGTTGAACAAGTGTCAGCTGAACTTCAAAAACTATTGTCATAGTTTTCAGTTTTAAAGAAACTTCTAAAGAAAACCCAAGGTGCTTACCTTGGGTTTTTTATTTCTAGGGGATTAATTCTTTGCTGCATCCTTTTGAATCATCTCAGCGGCTTTTTCAGCAATCATAATGGTAGGTGCATTTGTGTTACCCCCTATTATGTTAGGCATGATTGACGCATCAACTACACGCAATGCGTTAACTCCAAACACCTTCAGCTCATCTGACACTACCGCTTCTGCATCAGAAGACTTACCCATTTTGCATGTGCCAACAGGGTGATAAACGGTTTCAGCGTTATTTTTTATGTATTCAACAATATCTTCATCACTTTCTAACTTAGTGTTTGGAGAGTAGGGCATAGCAGTGTTTCCAAGGGGGGCGGTATTAGCTACATCTTGTGCCCACTTAAAACCTGCAATCATGGGGGCTAAGTCATCAACGTGAGATAAATAGTTGGCTTTAATGATGGCTTCAAATCCCGAGCTAGTTTTTTGTAAGGTGACACTTCCCTTACTCTTCGGGTACAAATTACAAAAGTGAATGGTAAAACCATGGCCCGTAAGCCGTTTACGTCCATGATCTAATAATAAAGCGGGTATAAAATGGACTTGTATATCGGGTAACGATTTATCAGGTGATGATTTAATAAACGCACCCCCTTCGGCAATATTTGAGGTGAGCATACCTTCTTTTTTTTGCCAATACTGTAGGGGAGCTAAGGCATTCTTTAATATGCCAGGCACAGAAATACCGTAGGAGTCATAATTTCTTTGCTTGTAAACAATGGTTCCATCTAAGTGGTCTTGTAGGTTTCGACCTACGCCAGGTAAATCTTCAACTACATCAATACCTAGCTCCTTTAAATGACCTTCAGGACCTATTCCTGATTGCATTAATATTTGCGGTGAGCCAATGGCTCCGGCGCAAAGAAGTACCTCTATATTCGCAGTTATGTTCTGATGCTCACCATTTACCGTTACAGAAACGCCCTTGGCTCGCGCTTGTTCAATTATGATTTTCTTTACATTGGCTTGTGTCAAAATAGTTAAATTACTGCGCTTTCTTACCGCCGGCTTTAAGAAACCTTTAGCCGTTGAACAGCGAGAACCATTTTGTTGAGTCACCTGATATACTCCCACTCCTTCTTGGCGAATACCGTTAAAATCAGGATTTTCAATAATGCCTGTATTCACACTTGAAGAAACAAAATCTAGAGTAAGCTTATTTACGTGCTTTAAATCGCTAACTCCCTGTGGGCCGCCACAGCCATGAAGCCTAGATATGCCGCGTGTATTATTTTCGCTTTTGCGAAAATAGGGAAGCACGCTATTCCAATCCCAGTGGCTAGCACTTTGCTGGGCCCATTGATTGTAATTGTCGGCATGGCCTCGAATGTAACACATAGCATTGATTGAGCTGGAACCGCCCAAGGTTTTACCCCTAGGCCAATACATTTCACGATTATTTAAGTGGGTCTCAGAATGGGTTGTATAGTCCCATTTTATGGAAGAAAGCGTGCTTACTAGTGCAAGGCCAAAAGGAATGTGAATGGCAGGATGTTTATCTTCAACGCCAGCCTCTAGCAGGCAAACGCTTATGTGAGGGTTTTCAGATAACCTTGATGCTAGCACTGAGCCTGCTGACCCAGCGCCAATTATAATATAATCATAGCTTTGCAAATCGTAGTCCTTTATTAAGATGCCTGCAAAACTAAACCTTATTAAGCCCCTGTATGCTTGTATTTAGTCTTATGTTGCATCGTTCTCGTCATGGTATTGCTTGCCTTAAAGTGCCATTAATTCAGTTATTAGAGCAATAATGGCGAGCAATACGAAGCCAATTACCATACGCAAAGTAAGCGCAGCGGAATTGGCATCTTCATTTCGGTTCATATCGGGTATTAACGCAGTAACGGCATGTTTGCCTTTTATGAGCAAATTAAGGGTGCCATTTGCTAATTTAGCAAATTGATGCCCCAGTGTTGGTAGCCCTTTACGATAAACCACTTCAAAATCAATATTGACCGAACGTAACTCTGGTGGATACAAGCCTTGTTTGTTTAACCAAACAAACGCTAGGGCAGAGAAAAACAACAGCTGTAATTGTGTGAGCGTATGGGTTATGTCATAGGCTACATAGTTATTTTCCCAAGGAAGTAAGCTGTACAAGGCATCAGGATAGCTACCTATTGCAATACAGAGTACTGATGCTATTCCCATTGCCACTAACATATTGGTTGGAGCTTCTTTAGGACGTAAGCCCGAATCATGTGCAAAGAATGCAAAGAACGGAATTTTAATACCGGCGTGGTGGAATACACCTGCTGATGCAAATAGTAACATTAACCACAGGTATTCATGTCCAGCTTCTATCATAGCGGCCATAACCATACTTTTACTTACAAAGCCACTAAACAACGGAAAGGCCGAAATTGATGCTGCGCCAACAATACAAAATAAGGTGGTTTTAGGCATTGTTTTGTGAAGCCCGCCTAAATCAGAACCATTTATATGGCCAACGCGCGTCAACACCGCGCCCATGGTCATGAACAATAAACCTTTGAAGATAACATCGTTAAAAGCGTGTGCTACCGAGCCGTTAAGCGCAAGGGCTGTACCAATTCCAATACCACATACCATAAAGCCAAGTTGGTTTATTAAGCTGTATGCAAGTACTTTACGCAGGTCATTTTCAATTACCGCATAAAATATTGGGAAGCAGGTCATGGCTGCGCCAATATAAACCAATAAATCTTCGCCTGGGAAAGTACGCGCTAGCATGTATATAGCTACTTTGGTGGTAAAGGCTGAAAGAAAAACCGTTCCCACAGGCGTGGCTTCAGGGTAAGCATCGGTTAACCATGTGTGCAAAAACGGGAAGGCCGCTTTAATACCAAAAGCAAACAAGAACAGGTAGGAGGCAACACTACCGAGGCCTACAAAATCAATATCTAAGCTACCTACATCATGGTAGTGCATAATAGCCGCAACCAGTAAGGCTACACCTGACAATATTTGTATCATTAAATAGCGCACACCGGCACTTTGTGACGCTTTTGTACGCCTAGCAAATACTAAAAATGCTGACGTTAAGGCTAGCAATTCCCAGAATATAAATAAAGTTAAGAAGTCACCCGCAAAAACAGCGCCTATTGCACTTCCTGCATAGGCTAAGCCTGCCACAAATTGCACCTTGTCTTTCAAATGTAGGGCATAAATTAAACATATAAAACAGGCAATATGAAACAAATAAGCAAACAACAAGCTGAGCTTATCAACCTTTACAATTTGTAGTTCAAATATATGCAGTTGCACATTGATGGCACTTGGGTCACCACTGAAAAACAACCACAAGCCGTTTATAAGTGGAACCAATACTAAGGCGTAGCGCCATTTGATAGGCATCACCCAAGCAAAAATAGCGGCTAAGAAAAATGGTAAGAAGGCAGGAATAGCATAACTCATTTGTCGGCCTCCTGAGCAGAATCATTTTGCATATGAGCTTCGTCGTCTCGTTTGTCGTAATAGGTTTCGCTACGCATTAAACCCAAGCGCATGAGTTTTGCTAATACCACTAACACCACACAGGCAACAAAGCCGTATAGTGCATAGAATGTAGGAATCTCTTCAAAATGTACGTAAATGTGACGATGTACAATAAAGTCTAAGGCTACCAATATCACACATAAGGCGTAGAACACGTATAAAATGATCGACACGTTTTTAGGCTTATCGAAAAAAGAATCGTTGCTGTGATCATGTGAATCTGGATTTGAGTTGTTATGTTCCATAATGACCTCCGGTTACTCTGTAAGCGTTAAAGCGAGTTGATAAAACACAGAAGGGTCAAAAAATAAATATATAGTGACCAAGGTGGGTATTGCCATCCCAATTAAGCAAGCTACTGGCGCTTCTTTTATTTCGGTGTAAGCAGGGTTACTAACAAAGTAAGCGCGCATTGGAATACTCAGCAAGTAATAAGTGTTTAAGAGCGAACTAGCCGTTAAGCTAATAAGCACTGTCCAATAAATAAAGCTTGAGCCTTCAAACCCTAAACTACCCGACAACAAATACCATTTGCTCCACATACCACCAAAAAATGGAATACCTAATATGCTCAAAGTGCCTATAGTAAACACCGCAAATGTAAATGGCATAGCTTTGCCCATACCATCTAATTCACTTACGGCTTTTTTGTGCATCGTAACAAGTATTGCACCGGCCGCAAAAAATAGGGCTATTTTACCAAAAGCATGCATGGCTATATGCATAGTGGCACCGGTAACGGCATCTTTAGTTGCTAATAAAGCACCAAGCACTATGTAACTTAGTTGGCTTACGGTTGAATATGCTAAGCGTTCTTTAATGTTATCTTTACATAAGGCTATTAACGACGCGCCAACTATTGTAATAATTGGGAACCATATTAATACCGTGTTCGCACCCGATTCCGTAATGAAGTCGGTACCGAAAATAAACACAACCACTTTAACCAATGAGAAAACACCCGCTTTTACTACCGCCACAGCATGCAGCAAGGCACTTACGGGGGTAGGGGCTACCATGGCTGAGGGCAGCCATTTATGCAAAGGCATTACACCCGCTTTACTAATGCCTAAAATAAACAAGAGCAACAAGGGAAGCACCCAGCTTGGATCTAAGCTTCCTTCTAAAATACCGCCTTGCACAAACTCTAAGTTATCTGCAATAAAGTACACGCTGATCATAGCTGGCAAGAAAAATAGAATAGATGAACCCATAAGTATTAATATGTACTTACGGCCTCCTCGCTTAGCTTCGCGTGTTCCTGAATGCGTAACTAAAGGATAGGTAGAAATAGTTAAAAACTCATAGAATATAAATAAGGTAAATAGATTTTCTGAGTAGGCCACCGCCATTACACCGGCAATAGCAACAGCGAACAGCGTAAAGAACCGCGTTTGATTCTCTTCATGATGCGCGCGCATATAGCCTATGGCGTAAATTGAGGTGGCAATCCACAAACTACTCGCTATTAGCGCAAACATTACGCCAAAACTATTTACAGCAAATGAAATAGATAAACCCTCAATAGGTTCAGCTATCATGAAGCCTGCTTGCTGAGCTTGGTCTAAGTTTATATACAAGTATATGTTTACGGCAAAAAGACTCACCGCCGTAATGAGTGTTACCGCTTCGCGAACATTCTCAAACTTATTAAGTTGAGAAATAACAACGGCACCCACTACAGGAATTAATAAGCTTGCCATTAAATAATACGTTAATTCAATCATGCGCGTTCCTATTGTCCTGTTGTTGTGGCAAGTAAGGCTTTAGCCACAGATTGCGCTGATTCAAATGGAATATCGGTATAAAGACCAAAGTACAAACAAGCAAACGCACCAATCCATAAGGCAAGCGATAAACTAAATGGTGCTTTAGCTACATTTATGTCACCACTTCGAACGCCCGACACCACGACTTTGCGTTTTGAATTAAAATACATTGCTTCAACAATTTTCCAAACGTAAGCAATGGCAAATACCGAGCCAATAACTATGGCGGCTACCACAATATACTTACCTTCTGATATAGCGGCTTCAAGCAAATACCATTTGGTCACAAATCCAACTGTGCCAGGCACACCAATAAGGCTTAAACCAGCGAAGACAATAGCAGCGAAGGTCCAAGGCATGCTGCCACCAAACCCACGTAATTCTTTTAGAACGGTTGTGTTTGCTCGATACATAATAATGCCAGCACCCATAAATAAAGTTGCTTTTATAATCGCATGATTAAATAAATGCATAACCGAGGCGGTAACACCCGTTTCGTTTAGCAGGGATACGCCAATAATGATGTAACCAATTTGCGCAACACTTGAAAAAGCTAACAAGCGCTTAAGTTCAATTTGTTGCCAAGCACGGTAAGAGCCATATATAACCCCCACACAGCCAAGTACTAGCAATACCTGCGGTAAATAAAGGGCCGTCCAATAGTCAATTGGGTAAAGGTCAAACAAGACTCTAAACAATGCATAGATAGACACTTTAGTCGCGGTAGCTGACAAAAAGATGCTTACCACAGATGGTGCTTGGCTATATGCATTTGGAAGCCAACTGTGCAAAGGGAATATAGCGGCTTTAAGGCCTAATCCTAATACTATAAAGATAAAGCCAGTCATCACTACTTGCATGTCTTCAAAGGAGCTAAAGCGGCTAGCAATATCATTTATATTCAAACTACCTGAAGCTGCAAATAAAAAGCCAACGCCTATAAGAAAGAAGGTCGCACCAATGGTGCCTAAAATAAGGTAAGAGAATGCGGCGGTTAAGGCTTTGCGCGATTTACCCATACTAATAAGCGCATAACTTGATAAAGAACTGATTTCTAAAAATACAAAAAGGTTAAATATATCGCCGGTTAAGGCAATACCAATAAGGCCTAACAGGCATAATTGGAAGGCCGCGTAGAACAAGCCGTAATTATTTTTGTTGATTTCTTTCGGTACGCTTTGAAATGCATAAATACTCGTAACCGTTGCAATACCACTTACAATTAATGCAATAAAAGCATTGAATGAATCTATTTTATACTCAATCCCCCAAGGCGGGCGCCATCCACCAAGCTCATAAACAATATGAGTGCCATCAATCACAAGATACAAAATGACGAATGACAAAATAAAACAAGACGCAGACACTACAATTGTCAATAACCAACTAATGGTATGTGATTTAAATAGTGCAGTAATAGGTGCAATGAGTAGCGGTATAACAACCAGCAGTATGGTTAAGTGTTCCGTCATTCTTTATTATCCATTACGTTAATTTCATCTTCTTCAATACTGTTATAAGATTCTTTAATTCGAATAACTAATGCGAAACCTAATGCAGTAGTGGCTACGCCAACTACAATTGCCGTTAGCATAAGCACCTGGGGGAGAGGGTTTGAGTATACAGTGTAGTTACTGTCTACAATAGGAACCGTGCCGCCATTTACCTTTCCTAAGCTAACGTAAAACAAGATTACTGCGGTTTGAAACATAGCCAAACCAGCCAATTTTTTCATCAAATTTGAACGGCTTATTAAGGTGTAAAGACCCACCATCATAATGGCTATAATTAACCAATAATTAATATGGCCTGAAATATAATCTATCATTCTGGCGCTACTCTTCTGGCAAAGGTGAAAAACAATAAAATCATGACCGAGGCTACGGTTATACCCACACCAAGTTCAATCACTATAATGCCAATATGTTGGCCACTCACAGGATTACTCGCTAATACACTATAGTTTAGGAATGTTCCGCCCATAAGCATTGACGCTACGCCAACACCGGCATAAAGCAAAACGCCTACACTGGCGCAAATACGTAAAGCCATTTCTGGCACTAAACGAAGAGCGGCCTCTAAGCCATAGGTAAGTGCATATAACAAAATGGCGCTTGAAAATATAACACCAGCTTGGAAACCACCGCCTGGGCTATAGTCGCCATGAAACTGCACATACAAAGCAAATAAAATGATGATTGGTGACAACCACTTGGTAACTACTCGAAGGATAAGATCATTCACTGGGTTTGCCTCCGCGAGATTTAACATGAATCTTTCTGCGTTGCCCTAACAGTAACAGCACGCCAATACCTGCAGTCAGTACTACTGTTACTTCGCCCAAGGTATCAAAACCTCTATAGCTAGCCAGCACGGCGGTAACCAAATTAGGTACGCCGGTATCAGCTTGACCTTGCTCAATATAGTATTTAGCGACTTCTTGGTTAGGTGGGCTAAGTGGATCGCCTAATTGGGCAATATCATGGGTACCATAAATAAGCAGCGCGCCCATAAACAAACAAATAAGAAGCGGGGCGCCCCGTGTTTTCTTGGTGGTAACCGCCTCATGCCCATCTTTAATTGAAGCCAAGGTTACTAGCATTAATACCGTAGATATGCCCGTTCCCACTGCAGCTTCAGTAAATGCTACATCGGGTGCATCTAGCACTACGAACAAGCCCGCCACCAGCAAACTATATAAGCCAAAAAGCATAGCCATGGCGAAAAGATGCTTGGTTTTTAAAACAGCTAAAGCCATTACGAGTAAAAAAACCAATAAAACTATATTAACTATTAAGCTCATGCTTGTTCTCGCTTAGCTTTTTCGCTGTCAGATTGTGACTCCATGCTTTGCACGTGAACCTTTTGGTCATGGCGTAAACCCCAACGCCAAGCGTTGTTAGCCAATGCGTATGACGACACGGGGCTAGTAAATGCAAGAAATAGAAATATGAGTACTAATTTAGCGACTACTATATAACTTGTGGCTTGCAAGCCTAAGCCAAACAATATTAAAAAGCTGCACAAGGTGTCGGTCACACCCACGGCATGCAGGCGAGCGTAAGTGTCAGGTAATCGTATAAGGCCAATACCGCCAATAATACCAAGTAAACATCCTAAGCCAATGAGTACAAAACTAGTAATATCAAGAATCATTTGGTTTCCTCATTGCTACTATTGGCAAAGAACTTGCCGCGTTCAACGAGCCTCAATGCTGCAATAACGCCTACAAAGTTTAAAAGTGAATAAAGTAGGGCAATGTCGAGTAGGTCATGACGCCCTGAAAAGAAAGCAAACACGGCAACTAAAAGCACCGCCTTGGTACCAAACATATTTACGGCAAGAATTCGGTCAAATACCGTAGGCCCTAAGAGTGCTCGACACACTCCCAACGCCATTGCTAATAAAATAGCAAGGGCTGAAACTAAAAAATATAAAGTCATTATTGGGAATTCTCTATTTCAGTTATTTCGTATTGCTTAGGCATTATATTTAGCATGTCATTGTTTGCTAAGTCTTCTGCGCCCGACGAACTAATGGTGTGTACAAGTAAAGTATCATCCGACAAGGCAATGCTAGATGAACCTGGGGTTAGGGTAATGGCGTTTGCATACAATACTTTTGCTACATCATCTTTGTATGGCATGGGGATGGTTATGAAGGTTGACTCTACTGGGCGAAAACCTAATATTCGTAAACTAACATCAATATTTGAGCTAACTACTTTACCCGCCAACTTAAATAAAAAGCTTATGAAGCTGCCGGTTACAAAAAAACGATAACGCTCTTGGTCAATATTCACCATTCTTTGAGTTAAGTAGAGTGCAAAAAGAACAGAAACGAATCCAAATGAAAGCATTAGAGGTTCGTACATTCCAGAAAGTAATAGCCAAATAATGACTAATACAATTGCTAATTTAACAGTATGATTCAAAAATCAACTCCCTCTATTCTTATTAATATAGCAATTTTCACAACTATTGCCTTTTTACATTTGTGGCCATTGTTGTAGCAAATCTTCATTTAAAAATCAGCTGAACATAAGGCCTTATTTAGCTACTAAATTGTGAACTGCTTCAATGTCTTAACTGTAAAATATATACTTGTTAAACACAAGCAACTTACATAGTTAGCGTTTTATAATGATAAAAATTGATACTTAACAAATTTGCTATAGGGCGCATCAGGACTCACCCAATCAGTGCTTAATGCACCGTGGTTGACGGCATCTATTAAGCCCTGTGCTTCAAGGGCAATTGCCGCGTATTTTTTGCTCAGTGCGTTACCGGTATACACCTGCATTCCTAACTGATTACTTTCTATGTGTAATGCTAGCTGGTTTACATGGGATGTTAAGACAACGCATTGCTCTGAATCAACCACATAGCAATCGTCAAAATCTCTTAATTTTAGCTTGTCTCTTATTGTTTGCGGCTTTCTGAAGTCTAGCGCGGGAGATACCGGAGAAATAGTACCTAAAGGTATACTTTCTTCGTTTACAGGAATGTACTTAGTAGCATTTACTTGTAGTTCAAGTGACTTTATATCACTTTCGCCCATAGTAAAATAAGTATGATTACACAAGTTAATTGGGCATAAGGCATCACACTGTGCATCATATTCAATGAGTAGCGCGTTATCATCGTTTAAAGTGTAGTTTACACTTACCGTCATTTTACCGGGGAAACCTTGATCTCCATGGGGGGATTCGAGCACGAATGTTACTGAATTACCGGTGTTTTGTTGAATATCCCAGTAGCGGTGGCTAAAACTATCAATCCCACCATGCAGTAAATTGTTGTTCTCGTTTGCCTCTAGCTTTACCCAAGCGCCATCACACATAAACTTAGCACCGCTTATTCTATTAGCAATGCGCCCGCATGTAGCCCCCATGTATGCTTGATCAGAAACAATGTCTTCGTCATTTGTATGATTTAACGTGGTTTCTACTAGTTTCCCATTTTTATTGGGTACTTTAATTGATAAAACACGTGCGCCATAGTTACATAATGTAACTTGCATGTTGTTTGTGTTAGTTAGTGAAATGTGTTGTAGGGACTGTAATGACATGTTTTATGTGTGTATCGTTTTACATTAGATTTAACAATATAATAACTATGCAATTCCTAGGCACTAACTGCAAGTTTTATTTGTATGATAAATAGAAATCTAAGACGGGAAGAGAGTACTTGGTGTTCAAACCGTTTGCAGAAAAAAGGCGCTTATCTTCTCGATAAGCGCCTCAAAACACACACTGTTTTTCATTCAGAGGAGCCTAGAGAAACTCCACTGTTTCAGTAGACTACTTGTTTTCGATAAAGTTTCCGCCAATTTCAATTCGGCGAGGTTTTTGTGCTTCTGGGACCACACGTTCTAAGTCGATGTGTAGTAAACCATTTTTAAGATCAGCAGCCAAAACCTTTACGTTGTCACCCAGTTGAAACTTACGTTCAAAGTTTCTTTCAGAAATACCTTTGTGCAAGAACTTACGATCTTCTGTACTTGCTTTTTCAGTATCCTCGGGCGCTTTATTTCCCACAACTTTTAAAGTATTCTCTTGAACTTCAATGATAACGTCGTCTTGAGAGAAACCTGCTACAGCCATGGTTATTCTGTATTTGTCTTCACCGAGCAACTCAATGTTGTATGGTGGGTATGAGGTTTGTTTTTCTTGTCTGCTCGCAGCATCAATCATAGATGCTAAGTGATCAGAACCAATGAAAGAACGGTAAAGTGGAGATAAATCTATAGTACGCATGTGCATATCCTTCTTATTAAGCAATATGTTAAAAATGTTTTAAAATGCCCCGACTATTCGGCGGCGTTCTTGTGTGACACCTTTCGGCTGCCACAAAACATATATAGGAATGCAACAAGGTTTTTTCAAGCAATTATTTTCAAATAAATTAAAAATAATTGCTTAGTTACTGATTTCTAACTATTTTTTATGCCTACTTTTTAGCACATCTACTACATCTTTTAAATTTAAATCACTCGCTTGCAATAAAACAATCAAATGATATAGCAAATCTGCCGACTCATTTTTAAGTTCATCTAAATCTTGAACTGTAGCGGCTAAAGCTGTTTCAACCCCTTCTTCACCTACTTTTTGCGCAATACGCTTAATGCCACTGGCATATAAAGAGGCTGTATAGCTAGAATCCGCTGGCGCGTTTTTGCGTGATGCAATAACCGACTCTAACTCACTAATAAAGGTCAAATCGCTAGTTTGGGCCTCATTCCAGCACGAAGTCACCCCTTTGTGGCAAGTTGGGCCATTGGCTTTTGCTAGCACTAATAAGCTGTCTAGGTCGCAGTCAGCACTAATATCAATTAACTCAAGCGTATTGTTTGAGGTTTCACCTTTTGTCCAAAGGCGTGATTTACTTCGGCTGTAGAAGGTCACCAAGCCTTTTTCAACACTAACTGAAATAGCTTCTTGGTTCATGTAGCCCTGCATCAAAACTTGGCCTGAATGTGCATCTTGTACAATACAAGGCAGTAAATTATCCATCTTTTCCCATGCGAGAGAGCTGATGTTATTTGCCGTAACTTTCATATGAATCCTTTTGCGCAAGCGTGTTAGCTTGGGCCTGAAAAATAATTATTGGCGAATAGCCACGTTCTGAGCGTTGAGTTGAGCTTTTAGTTCATCCATCGCAATTATGTTTTTATGAAAAACAGAGGCTGCGAGCGCGCCGTCAACGTCGGCTTGTTTAAATACGTCTACAAAATGCTGTATTTCACCCGCACCGCCCGATGCAATAAGGGGGACTTTACACACTTCACGTACCTTTTCTAACTGTTCAATATCATAGCCTTTGCGCACGCCATCTTGGTTCATGCAATTTAGGACTATTTCTCCTGCACCGCGAGCTTGTACTTCTTTTACCCAATCAAGTGTTTGCCAACTGGTTTTCTGGGTACGGCTTTCGTCACCCGTAAACTGATACACCTCATAGGCTTGGGTTTCTTCATTGAAAAAGCTATCAATGCCAATAACCACACACTGTTGCCCAAACGTGTTGTATAAATCGGTAATTAATTGAGGGTTAGACAAAGCAGGGCTGTTGACCGATATTTTATCAGCGCCCATTGATAATATGCGCCCAGCGTCTTCTACCGATTTAATGCCGCCTGCAACGCAAAACGGGATATCAATCACTTGGGCAATTTTACTTACCCAGCTTTTATCTACCACGCGTTGGTCACTTGATGCAGTGATATCGTAAAATACGAGTTCATCGGCCCCAATTTCGGCATATTTTTGAGCAAGGGGAACAATATCACCAATTATTTCATGGTTTCTAAATTTCACGCCCTTAACGACCTTGCCGTCACGCACGTCTAAACAAGGTATTATGCGTCTTGCCAGCATGATATTGCCTCCGCTAAAGTAAATTTACCCTCAAGTAATGCACGACCTAAAATCACGCCTTGAACTTGAGTCGGCTTTAGGGCGTCAATATCGTTTAAGCTCCCAATACCACCTGATGCCTGCCATTGAATGTTAGGATATTGCGCAACCAATTCTTTATATAAATTATTATTTGCGCCACTAAGAGTTCCGTCACGGCTAATGTCAGTGCATAACACGTGCTTTAAACCTACTTTTGCATAATGGGCAATAAGTGCATCAATACTTACCCCTGAATCTTTCTGCCAACCGTGGGTAGCTACAAATTTGTTGCCATTTTCATCAATGTTTACATCTAAGGCTAACACTATATGTTCGGCACCAAATTCAGTAAACCACTGCGCTACGGTTTCTTGTTCGCTTACCGCTAAGGAGCCTATTACCACGCGCTGAACACCCGCATCAAGTAAGTCTTGAACGTCTTGTTTTGTTCTTACGCCACCGCCTGATTGGAACATCATTAAGCCTGTTGCAGCCATAGCTTTGATGAGAGGGATTTGACGTTTGCTAGGGTCTTTAGCGCCGGTTAAATCTACTATGTGTAAAATAGATGCGCCTTGCGCGGCGTAGTCTTTTACAACGTCAATTGGATCAAGTTTGTATTCAGTTGTTTGTGCATAGTCGCCTTGGTATAAGCGCACAACTTTGCCTTCTATTAAATCTATGGCAGGTATAATCATGAGTAATTCTCTAACTTAATTCGTTATAATTGGGCAAAGTTTTTTAGAAGCTGTGCACCTGCATCAGATGAACGCTCAGGGTGAAACTGCACACCAAAGAAATTATCTTTGTTAATGGCGGCTGAAAAATCTTTATGATAATTGCAGCTTGCTAAAGTATGCTCGTACACGTTAACCGCGTAACCATGCACAAAGTAGAAATACGCGCCGTCATCTATATTAGCAAATAACGGGTTTTCACGCGTGCTAGTCACTTGGTTCCAACCCATGTGTGGCAATCTAAGTTCACCCACTTGCATTTTGTTCACCGAGCCGGGTATTAAGCCCAAGCATTCTGTGTTTACTTGTTCGCCTAAATTGTTTTCTTGCGAGTACTCAACCATAAGTTGCATACCAAGGCATACACCTAACACTGGTTGTTTTAAGGTTCGCAAACATTCGGTCAATTGTTTGTTTTTAATGCTGCGCATAGCAGCCGGGGCACTGCCTACACCTGGCAAAATTACGCGCTGCGCTTTACTTATTTCTTGTAAGTCATCTGAAACATTGGCAATTATGCCTAAACGCTCTACCGCAAATTTGACCGAAGATATATTGGCGCAACCAGTGTCAACAATGGTTAAGTTGGCTCCGCTCATTTACAGGGCTCCTTTTGAGCTGGGTAATACATCGCCTTGCTTACTAATAGCTTGACGCAAAGCTCTACCGAACACTTTAAACAAGCTTTCAACTTGGTGGTGAGCATTCCCTTCACTGGTTGATAAATGCAGTGATAGCCCCATTGATTGTGCAATTGAATAAAAGAAATGCGGTACCATTTCAGTGGCCATTTCGCCTACCGCATCACGACTGAAAGTGGCATCAAATTGAAGGTGAGGTCTATTTGATATATCCATTAAACATTCAGCGCGGCATTCATCCATAGGAAGGGCAAAGCCAAAGCGGCCAATACCGCGTTTATCGCCAAGGGCTTTTTTAAGGGCTTCACCTAAGGCTAATGCCGTGTCTTCAACACTGTGGTGATCATCAATATGTAAATCACCATCAACCTCAAGGTTTAAGTAGAAACCGCCGTGGGTCGCAATTTGATCGAGCATGTGGTCAAAAAATCCCATGCCGGTGGCAATATCTGATTTTTCTTGGCTGTCTAAATTTACTTCTACTAATATTTTTGTTTCTGAGGTGTTGCGTTCAACTTTGGCTGTACGCGCTTTCACCGTCAGTTGTTTAACAATACTGTCCCAGTCATTACTTTGTGGATTGTACTTAATGCCAACAATCCCCATATTCTCAGCTAGTTGAATATCGGTGTCACGATCTCCAATCACAAACGAACGAGTAAAGTCTACTTTTCCTTGCTGCAAATATTCTTTTACCAAACCTAATTTGGGCTTGCGGCAACTGCAATTATCTTCATCAAAATGTGGGCAAATGAGTACATCATCAAACTTCACGCCTTGGCTTTCAAAAATTTGCATCATCACATTATGTGGTGCGTCAAAGTCTGCTTGGGGAAAGCTATCAGTGCCTAAACCATCTTGGTTTGACACCATCACTAAGCGAAAACCGGCTTTTTGTAGTGCTAATAAATTAGGAATTACTTTAGGTTCAAAAACGAGCTTTTCTAGGCTATCAAGCTGCTTATCGATAGGCGGTTCTTCTACTAAGGTTCCATCTCTATCTATAAATAGTATGGCTTGCTGACTCATTATACTGCCTCGTTTGTGCTAGTTAGTGGGGCGTTTTCCTGTGCAAAAAATGCCTCTATTAATTCAAAAAGTTGTGCGTTCTGTGCGGGCGTACCAATACTTATTCGTAAGCAATTATCTAACATAAGTTGCTTAGATTGATTGCGAATTAGCATGTTGTTATCTACTAAATACTGCATTAGTTCAATGTTTTTAGCGTGCCTAAACAATACGAAATTACCGCATTGTGCCCCCACTAGCTCAAGGCCATCAAGTTCAAGTAAACGCTTGCTTAATGAAGCTAAAGAAGAGCTAAGTTCATCAACACGTTGTTTCATAGCCGTTACGCCAGCATGGGTAAGCGCTTGAGCGGCTATTTGTGCAACTGGGTCTGGCACCGGGTAGGGCGCAATCACCTTCAATAGTATTTCTTTAATTTCTGGGCTGGCAAGCACGAAACCACAACGGATACCGGCTAAAGCAAAGCCTTTGGATAAGGTACGTAATATCACTAGGTTCGGATATTGTTCTAATAAGGATGTTTGAGTATTTGCAGCACTAAATTCAATATAGGCTTCATCTAATACAACTATAGCTTGATCTTTGTGCGCTTCCAGAATACTAATAATGTCGTTTGCATCGGCTAAGGTACCCGTAGGGTTATTGGGCGAGCATAAAAATACTAGCTTAACCTTACCTGCTGCCGCGTTTACGCTGGCCACATCTACGCTAAAATCTTCGTTTAGAGGCGCTTTAATGCACCCTACATTAAAGGTATTGGCGCTAATTGCGTACATACCGTAGGTGGGTGGGCAAATTAATACCTTGTCAGTACCGGGTGTACAAAATGCCCTTATAAGCAGTTCAATGCCTTCATCTGCGCCGCGCGTAATTACAACGTTTTGTTTGCCCAAGCCGCTATAAGTAGCATACGCTTGCAATACTCGATCAGGTTGGCAGTCAGGGTAACGATTTAGCAATTCACTCGAAATTTCAAATTGAGGGGCTTCTGGTGATTCGTTTGCATTTAACCATACTCGCTGCTGTCCTTGGCTTGCTGCAAATAACCTGCGCGCAGATTCATAAGGTGTGAGATCGCGAACATGTTCACTGGTAAGTTGAGTTAACCAATTAAGCATTGTTATTCCCCGCTGATAAACGCAGTGCCACGGCATTAGCGTGAGCATCTAAACCTTCGGCATTCGCCAAATCTATAATCGCTTTGCCAATATTCCCTAAGCCTTCTTGCGACAATGTTTGCACGGTATATCGGCGCATGAAATCAAGTAAGCCTAAGCTTGAATAGTTGCGCGCATAACCGTAAGTGGGCAGTACGTGGTTTGTGCCACTGGCGTAATCACCAGCTGACTCAGGCGAGTAGGCGCCTACAAATATTGAACCCGCATGTTTTACTTTTTCACATACTTGTTCAGCATTTTCGGTTTGAATAATTAAATGCTCGGCGGCATATTTATTGGCTACGTCAATTGACTGCTCAAGTGAATCGGTCACAATAAAGCGGCTATTCGCAATCGATTTTTCAGCAATGTTAGCACGGCTTAGTTTTGCCATTTGCAGCAATACTTGCTGTTGAATTTGCTTAACTAACTCTGCGCTATTAGCCACAACTACTGCTTGCGAATCAGGGCCGTGCTCGGCTTGAGATAACAAATCAGCGGCTACAAACGCAGGATTAGCGCGTCCGTCAGCAATGACTAATACTTCAGACGGGCCCGCTGGCATATCAATCGCTGCGCCATCAACGTTTTGGCTAACCTGCTGCTTAGCTTCGGTAACAAAACTATTACCTGGGCCAAAAATTTTATCCACTTTCGGAATGCTATTGGTGCCATAAGCCATTGCTGCTATGGCTTGAGCGCCACCACACAAATAAACGTGTTCAATTCCACAAATACTAGCCGCGTATAGAATTTCATTGGCTATACGGCCTTGAGGCGAAGGAGGAGTGCACAGTATAGGTAAAGCGCAGCCCGCTACTTGCGCACTTACCCCTAACATTAATACAGTAGAAGGTAATGGTGCGCTGCCACCTGGGATATATAAACCTACCACTTCTAGCGCGCTGTGCTTTTGTTGACACACTACGCCGGGCTGTGTTGTTACTTCAATATCTTTAGGGTACTGAGCTTCGTGAAAACGTTTAATGTTTGCATAAGCTAAGTCTATAGCGCTTTTCACTTCTGGCGAAATGGCTTGTTCGGCAGCGCTAATTTGGTCTGTGCTTAATCGTAAGTCACTAAGCTGAGCACCATCAAATTCTTTTGTGTAATCTAGAACGGCTTTGTCACCGTCGGTTTTCACTTTAAGCAATATTTTACTTACAGTGTCACGCAATAGAGCAGAATCAGCCAAGGCTGGGCGCGCTAAAACGCCAGCTTGCATGTCTTTATCTAAATCATTCCAAATTATTGCTTGTGGTATTGTCATACATTAGCCCATCATTTTTTCAATTGGCAGCACCAAAATTGAACTACAACCTAAAGACTTTAATTTTTCCATAGTTTCCCAAAACAGTGTTTCAGAGCTGACTACGTGAATGGCAACGCGGTCGTCGTGACCTGCTAAAGGCAATACCGTTGGGTTTTCAGCGCCAGGTAGCAATGATTTTACCTGCTCTAAGTAACTTTTAGGCGCATGTAGCATAATGTACTTACTTTCTTTGGCTTGTAGTACGCCGTCAATACGCGGCAAAAAGCGAGAAATAAGAGCTTGTTTATCTTCAGATAAAGGCGCTGATTTTTGAATTAACACCGCTTTTGATACAAATACTTCGTCTTCTTCACGTAAGCCATTTGCTTCTAAAGTAGCACCTGTAGAAACTAAGTCACAAATCGCATCAGCTACACCAGCTCGCGGCGCCACTTCTACTGAACCGGTTAACATTACCGCTTGAGCGCTTACGCCTTTATCTTTAAAGAAACGCTCTAGTAAATAAGGGTAGGTGGTGGCTACTTTTTTACCATCTAATGAGGCAACTGAGTTGTAATCCATTTCATTCGGTACAGCAATAGATAATCTACATCCGCCGTAGTCAAGCCTGCGAAGGGTTTTAAAGTCACTAGGTTTATTGGCAGCTTGGCGCTCTAACATTTTTTCTTCTAGTTCGTTTTCGCCAATAAAGCCTAAATCAACAACGCCATCCATTACTAGGCCCGGAATATCGTCATCGCGCACACGCAAAAGGTCAATGGGTTGATTCGTGCTATGAGCAATTAGCAATCTATCTCTAATCTGCAATTTAACACCAATGGCCTTAAGTAATGAAATACTGTCATCGCTTAAGCGGCCTGATTTTTGTACTGCTATTCGTAGTCTATTGCTATCGCTCATGGATAATTCCTTGTTAATTTTTAAAAACGTGTGCGAATTTACTCAAAATCAGGGATAGGTCTTAAATTGAAAAACCCCCGAAAGTTTCCTTCCGAGGGCTTCAATTTTATGTCATCGCCATGGGAAGGAAACACAACCTTCCAAGCACATACCTGAAAGGTTAGGTGCGGATATGATGGTGATGAGTAAAATTTGCTATTTGGGTCATTTCAATTCTATGTTTAGTTAATACCACGTGATGGTATCAAACTTAATCTTTTAATCAATAGGGTACGTGCGAATATCTTATAACTAAGCTATAAAATTGTGCATTAAATGCATTGCGGTGTTCTATTTTTGTGCAATTTAGATAATTTTGCTTACAATTTACTTAAGACATGCCTGCCTGTTTATGCCAAACCTCATAATTATTCCGCTATACTCAGCATTCATCTTAATAAGGAATATTATGCAAAATCCATTTTCTACCTTATCAAACAAGGTTAAATCAGCTATTCGAGAGAAGGCAATTAGCCGCGCTAAAACGCGCATAGTGTTGGCGCAAAAATCTCCTGATGACTTTTCTGCCGAAGAACTCGAAGTAATCGTTCAAGAAGAGGAAGCACAAATTTATGCCAATATTAGAGAAAAAGGGCTGTTGGCAGTTTTAGCCGTATTAGGCCTTAACTTTTTTGGATAATGTATGAATAAACTTATTAATATTGTGCTTTCAGGGCTGTTATGGCGACGTTATAAATTTATGATTGTTAGCCTAATAATTTTAATTGCCTGTATATTTATTGTGGGGCAAATACATGATGACTATTTGGCATATGCGCAAACCTCGGGTGAAGCTGTTAGTGTAGGTGCATCGTTTATAGTTAAATGGTTAATTTGGATAGTGGGCTTCGCCTTGTTTATTTTTGCGAATCATTTAGCCAACAGGCGAAAAGAAAAACAAGCTGTAAATGACACGGCCAATAAATCTTTGCTTGGCATTCTTGGACAAAAATTTGCAAAGGCAAAAACCGGCGGTGACGAAGTATCAGTAAAGCCAAAAGCCAAAGCGCTTGAAACTTCTGATAGTAAGGTTGACCCATTTGATGCACTTCGCTCAAAAGATAAGCTTCGTTCTTATGCTGACTTACTAATTGATAAGCACGAAAGCCATAATAAGCGTGAAAATAGATAACAGAAAAATCTTGGCCTAGTAATAAAGCCATCGTTGGACTTGAATAAAAGGAATACTAAAATGAAACAATTATTAGCTAGCTCTGTTTTACTATGCTGTTTGAGTACTACATCTTTTGCTCAAATGAGCACATTTAAAGCGGGTACTGTCATTACTGAATTTGGCAAGTACGCTGATGTACCTAGTAGTTCGGTTGGTATCGATTCTAGTTTCAAAGTGGCATTTGATGCGGTAAGTGCGGCTGATGATGGAAAGGTGAACCGTAAATTTGATAGTTTAGCGCGCTTTATAAATATGCATGTAGCGGCGGGTGTTAAGAAAGAAAACATATCGCTAGCGCTAGTGGTTCATGGCAAAGCTATTTTTGACCTAATGAACAATGATGCGTATAAAAACAAGAAAGGCACTGAAAACGCGAACATTCCTTTGTTAGAGGCCCTTATGGAAAATAATGTGCGCGTAATTTTGTGTGGGCAATCGGCAGCCGCTAATGCGGTTGAATTAAAACACCTTGTTGAAGGCGTGGAAATTGAGTTGTCAGCCATGACAGCACATGCCTTATTGCAACAACAAGGCTACACCAGCAACCCGTTTTAAGGTTTATAAATAAAACCAATTAAGCATGCTAAGCACAATTGTGCCAAATAATACTGAAATAGGTAGGCCTATTCGTGCAAAGTGACTATATTTATACTGTGATGCACTAAATACTATTAAATTCGTTTGGTAACCATAGGGCGATATGAAACTTGCACTGGCCGCAAAGGCAACTGCTAGTGCAAAGGGCATAATAGGTAACTGCATAGCGGTTGTTAAGCCATAAGCAAACGGGAACATCAGTGCTGCCGCCGCGTTATTGGTCACAAATTCAGTAAGTAGTACCGTCATAATGTATATGGTTATTAAGGCGTAAATTGGGTTAGCATCTCCTAATAACGGCATTAGATAGTTTGATGCTAATTGAATAATGCCTGAATTCTCCAAGGCGGTTGCTAAACTCAATGCCCCCACAATCACTATAATTAGGTTAAGAGGTAAATTGCGCTTAAATTCTGCAATGGAAGCAATTTTAATAGCAACTAAACTCGCAGCATAAAACAATAAGCCGGTAGCAAGTGGCACTATTGAGCTTGCGGCTAAGGCTATGGCGGCAATAAAACCGAACCACGTGAAATATTCCTGCCAAGGCAATAGCTTGCGCGTAATTTTTTGTTCAGATACAACAAAGAAGTTTTTGCTAATGTTGTCGCGGCGCTGGAAGTCGTTGCCGGTGGCCAGTAATAAAAAATCGCCCGATTGAATTTTCAATTCACCTAGCTTGCCTGATATAGCCTCGCCATCTCTTCGAATAGCCACAACGGCTGCGTCAAATAAGGCCCTGAAGCCAATTTGCTTGAGGGTTTTTCCCAATATAGTGGCGCGATTCGATACAATCACTTCAGTTAAGTTTTCACTCAATAAACCATTGGCTTCGGCAAACATGGTTAAGCCTTTAACATGGCCTATGCTATCAATTTTTTTAACGTTGCCGGTAAATATAAGTTTATCGTGCTCTTGAATGACCATGTCGGGTTCTACAGGGCTTATAACCGAACCTTGGCGGACTATTTCAATTAAAAATAACTCAGGAAGATTTCTTAAATGATTTTGTTCAATGCTTTTGCCGACTAACTCAGAGTTTGGCTCTACGTCAGCTTCAAGCAAATAGCTTTGATAATTACCTTGTGTGGCTTCCAAAGTGGGCAGAAGAGGGCTAAGTAAAAACAATAAAACACCGCACGCTAAACCGGCGGTAATACCGAAAATAGTAAAATCAAAGAATGCAAAACCAGGATGCCCATGTTCAATTAAGAAGCTGTCTACAATCAAGTTAGTTGAAGTGCCTATTAGTGTAACCGTGCCACCAAGAATAGCGGCGTATGATAAAGGTATTAACAATTTAGAAGGTGGGTGTAATTGGTTTTGTTTAATAGGGCTTATTAGGCTTGCTACTACCGCTGTATTGTTAAGCAATGCTGATGATGTGAAGGTGAGAGCAAACATGCGCAAAAAACTCTTTGCATAACTACCGGTGAGCAGCGCGCGGCCAAGACGCACTATTAGGGTGGTTTTATCAATTGAATGGCTTATCAAAAGAAGCAGAATTAATGTTACTAAGCCGGTGTTAGTCACATTCGTTAAAATAGTATTTAGATCTAATTGTTGCGCTAGGAGCAGGGCAAGAGTGCTTGCTCCAAAAATAGCACTAGGGCGCTTGCGCGTGAAAATAAGTGCTGCCATGGTGGCACTAAAAATAAGTAAAACGAGCACTTGTTCAATAGTCATAGATTAGCAATTTCTTATTATATTATTTGCGGTTGGCACAGCTCGTGGCTGCTTGAACAGCAGAATTGTTATTAGCTTACATCGTAAAGTTACCTTGAGTTTTGCAAGGTAAATAGTAAAACACAAGAAAAAAGGAGTGAACATATTGCATTCACTCCTTTTTAACGTAATTTACTGAGTTTGCAGCAAGGTGATTTTACCCTTGGCTGATATCAGCAGCACCCCAATGCGGGAAGTGCTTTCTTACTAAAGCATTAAACTCAAGTTCAAATTCTGAATATTCAGCAGGTGCACCGCCGCCATCATTTGCGCTAAGAATCATCCCTGCACCCACGGTACTATTACTCATGCGGTCAATCACTATGAACGCACCCGTTGCACGGTTAGCGGTATATGGGTCGCACGCAACATTTTGCGTAAGTCGAATGTCAGTTACGCCTATTTCATTTAAGTTTAAATGCAGTGCTTCCCCAGTTTCAAGCGTGTTTACATCTATTTTATGGTCAATAGTAGACACACTGCCCGCCACTAGTTTAGTCGCAAATTTAAAGCTATATTGTTTATTAGGAATAAGCGCATCTTCTGCCATCCATACCATGTGCGTTTTAAAGCTATTTGCATTTAAGGGTAGGTTGTCAGATTTAACAATCATGTCACCACGGGAAATATCAATCTCGTCGTTTAATGTTAATGTGACGGCGTTAGGCGCACTTCCTTCTTCAAGGTCGCCATCAAAGGTGTAAATTGACTTAACGGTTGAAGATTTACCTGAAGGTAAAACAGTAATGCTATCGCCTGGTTTAATGCTTCCAGAAACAATAGTTCCGGCAAAGCCTCTAAAGTCAAGGTTCGGACGGGTTACGTACTGTACTGGGAATCTAAAATCATCATTCTTTTGCGTGGTGATTTCAATATTTTCCAATGTTTCCATAAGAGTCGGGCCGCTATACCAAGGCGTATGTTCACTTTTGTTCACTACGTTATCGCCTTCTAGGGCTGACATAGGAACAAAGCGAATATCAGGAATATTTAACTGCTCAGAGAACGCTAAAAAATCAGCTTTAATACTTTCAAATACATCTTCACTGAAATCCATTAAATCCATTTTATTTACCGCAACAATGGCATGCTTGATACCCAGCAATGATGCTAAAAATGAATGACGCTTAGTTTGTGTTTTAATACCCGCGCGAGCGTCTACCATTAAGATAGCTAAATCACAGGTAGATGCACCTGTAACCATGTTGCGGGTGTATTGCTCGTGTCCTGGTGTGTCTGCAATTATGAATTTGCGTTTATCAGTACTAAAGTAGCGGTAAGCAACGTCAATAGTAATACCTTGTTCACGCTCTGACTGTAATCCATCTACCAGTAGTGCTAAATCGACTTTCTCGCCAGTGGTACCTACTTTTTTACTGTCTTTGGTAATAGCCGCAAGTTGGTCTTCATAAATCATTTTTGAGTCATGCAGTAAGCGTCCAATTAGGGTGCTTTTACCATCATCTACGCTACCGCAGGTTAAAAATCGCATCAAATCTTTGCGTTCGTGTGCTGCAAGGTATTCGTGTATATCACTTCTTAATAATTCGTTTTCGTTAAACATATTAACAACTTACCATGAAATAAGGGTTTAAAATTGATTCTTTTTGGTTGTAGCGCAGTGGATGTGCGTCAGCATCAAAAGGGGTATTTGGGTCAAGTACGGTAACTTTTGCACCAGCGGCTAAAGCCACTGCATGTGCAGCGCCAGTATCCCATTCGCTAGTTGGACCAACGCGAGGATATAAATGTGCTTCACCAGTGGCTACGCAGCAAAGTTTCAATGAACTTCCCATTGCAACCAGTTCTTTTTCACCATCTAAAGCATCCATTATCTTATTTATTTCGGGGCTTTGATGTGAGCGGCTACCCACTACTTTCCATGCTTCCCCTGCTTTGTGCGGGCTAGCTTTAATAGAGCGCTTTTCGCCTTTTTCAATCATGTATGCGCCACTTGATTTAACACCTACATACGTTTTCTCAAGCACGGGGGCATGTACAACACCAAAGGTAGGTTGGCCATACTCAATTAGCGCTATATTTACCGTAAATTCACCGTTTTTCTTGATGAACTCTTTCGTACCGTCAAGCGGATCAACTAACCAATATCGGGTCCACGTTTTGCGTTCATCCCAAGTTATATCGCTCGACTCTTCTGACAAAATAGGTAAATCACATAGCGCTTCTAAGGCATCAACAATGTGATGATGCGCGGCTAAATCGGCCTCAGTTAAAGGGCTGGAGTCAGATTTATCGTAAATAGCGAAGTCTTTATCATAAATTTCTAAAATTTTGTTACCGGCTTCAACAGCAATTTTGGTAACGGCTTGAATATTGGCTTCATTCAATACAAATTCACTCACGATACAAATCCTTTTGTTTTTAGCGCTTGATACAAACGTTCAGCCGTATCTTCAGCAGGCTCGTCTTGGTACTGCAAATGAACTTCAGGTGAAGCCGGGGCTTCGTAATCAGAGTCAATACCGGTAAAGTGCTTAATATCGCCACTTCGCGCTTTCTTGTACAAGCCTTTTGGATCTCGTTGTTCACACACCTCAAGAGGCGTATCAACGAACACTTCTATGAATTCGCCTTCATTTAACAATGAGCGGCAAAAGTCGCGATCAGCTTTAAATGGAGAAATAAACGCAGTTAACACAATTAAACCTGCATCTACAAACAACTTACTCACTTCACTAATTCGGCGAATGTTCTCAACACGTGCTTTGTCATCAAAGCCTAAGTCACCGCACAAACCATGGCGTACGTTGTCACCATCTAGCAGGTAAGTGGCATGTTGGGCTTCAAACAGGCGTTTTTCTAAAAGATTTGCAATGGTTGATTTCCCTGAGCCTGACAAACCCGTTAGCCAAATAACACTTGGCTTTTGTTTAAGCTTATTGGCTCGGGTGTCTTTATCAACAGTGTGCTTATGCCATACTATATTGCTCGACATTAAAAATAACCCTCCATTTTCTTCTTCTCCATTGAGCCTGATGAATCATGATCAATCACTCGGCCTTGGCGCTCAGACGTTTTTGTCAGTAGCATTTCTTGAATCACATCAGGAAGCGTATTTGCTTCAGATTCAACGGCGCCGGTAAGCGGGTAACAACCTAGCGTTCTGAATCTAACTGATTTCATCATAGGCACTTCGCCTTCTTCTAATGGCATGCGGTCATCGTCAACCATAATCAACACGCCATCACGGTCAACTACAGGGCGTGGTTTGGCTAAATACAGTTGTGGAATTTCGATGTTTTCCATATAAATATATTGCCAAATATCAAGCTCGGTCCAGTTCGACATAGGAAATACACGAATACTTTCGCCTTTATTAATCTGCGAATTATAAATATTCCAAAGTTCAGGGCGTTGATTTTTAGGGTCCCATCTGTGATTTTCGTCACGGAAGGAATAAACACGTTCTTTAGCACGTGATTTTTCTTCGTCGCGGCGAGCGCCGCCGAAAGCAGCGTCAAACTTATACTTGTTAAGTGCTTGTTTTAAAGCCGCTGTTTTCATTATGTCTGTGTGTTTGGCGCTGCCCACTGTAAAAGGGCCAACGTTTTGGTCAATACCATCTTGATTAGTATGTACCAGAAGGTTTAGGTTATGTTTCTTTGCCATTTTGTCACGAAACTCAATCATTTCTTTAAACTTCCACGTAGTATCTACGTGCAATAATGGAAAAGGAATAACGCCAGGCGCGAAGGCTTTACGCGCTAAATGTAATAATACTGATGAATCTTTACCCACAGAATAAAGCATCACTGGGTTTTCAAACTCAGCGGCAACTTCTCTAAAGATGTGAATACTCTCAGCTTCTAATTGCTTAAGATGGCTAATTGAAGGCATATTTTCTGACATGGATTTATTGACCCTTTGTTAAAACTTATATTCTAAATTTCGTTATTGATATAAGCATAACATAGGTCTATAAAACTAATTATGATAAAAAAGCATGATTAATTACTATTTTATAACTTATTAGTTTATTTTGTTATAAGCTTGTGAAATATAGCCTTTAAAGGAGTTTTTGCTTATAACAGAAGGGTTATTTCGTTATTTTGATTATATGTAGGCTATACTTTATTTAAGCGCAGATAGCCTCTCATTTGCCCATAGTTCAGCGTCTTGATATATGGTAAGAAGTTCGTCCAAAGTGATATTGTACTTTTCGCCAGCGGCTTCCATTGCTTCCCAATCACCGGTTTCGCAGTATTGGCAAAGCGCAATAAACTCTGATAACAAACCTTGGTGAAGAACAAGCGCCTCTTTAATACTGTCAGAAAGCGGCATAGCACTTATAAGTTGCTCTAGTTCTGCATCTAGCATGGCATCAATTAAGGAAAGCATGCCAACTAAAAAGGCTGATGACACTTCTTTGTCAAACTTAGCGCGCTCTGCGAACTGCTCGCAAAATTTTGCTCGGTGAATAGATAGTTTAATTAACGCGGTGGGTTTACCTTCACCTATGGTTGCTGCAAACAGAAGCATCACAAACCGCTCTAATTCTGTATGTCCAAGCAACACAACCGCTTGTTTAATATTATCAATGCTCTTTCGTCGTTTAAAAATGGGGGATTGCGTATAACGCAGTAGCTTAAAAGACAAGGCCACATCAATTTCAAAAAGCTTGGTTATTTGCGCAAAATTAGGAACTTTTTTAGTAACTTCGCTTAACAGGCCTGATAATACAGATTGTGAACTCGATAAACTGACACTTTTAATTACCTCTGGCTTTGCGAAAAAGTAGCCTTGAAAGAGTTCAAAGCCGAGTTTTTCATAGCGTATAAACTCTTTGTAGTTTTCAATTTTTTCAGCCAAGAGCTTAATATGCGGAAAGCGCGCCTTAACGTCGAGTATGTCGTCAAGTTCAGTTTGAGAAATGAACTTGCAATCTACCTTTATAATTTGCGTAAATTTGTAATATGGCTCCCAAGCATCGCTATGAATAAAGTCATCAAGTGCAATGACGTATCCTTCAATAGCTAGGGTTTGCAACTGTTTATATACCACTGGCGTAGGTGTAACGGTTTCTAATACCTCTACAACAACTTTTTCTTTAGGAAGCATGTTCGGATATGCATTTAAGAGTGATTGTTCTGTAAAGTTAATGAATGCCCATTTGCCCGAGGCTATTTTATCTAGGCCTAAATCAAACTGTAGGCCTTCAATCATTTTAGACGTGGCAGCTTCCTCATCTACGTCAGGAAAGATGTTATCGCTACTTATTCTAAATAATAACTCGTAACCGAATATATTTTTATCGGTATCTAAAATAGGTTGTCGGGCAGAAAAAAATGACATACGTAGTTACATTTACCTTTGATGTAATGCATCGAATTTGGCGATGAAGCGCGCAAATAAGTCGCTCGCCTCGGTATTTTTATCAGGCATAGCTAAGCTCGTTATCACTATAGCGGCAGCAGATACCAAAAACCCAGGGATTATTTCATAAATAATTGAAGATAATGTAGCGCCTTGTTCATCAATGGGTACAAATATCCATACTAAAACCGTTACCGTGCCTGCTACCATTCCTGCTAATGCGCCGTTTTTAGTCATTTTTCCCCAAGTTAATGAGAGTAACACTAATGGGCCAAACGCTGCGCCAAAGCCTGCCCAAGCGTTGCTCACTAAACTTAAAATCGTTTTGTTTTCACCCAGTGCTAAAATGATGGCCGCAATAGCCACAACAATTACGCAAATTCGACCCACTAATACCTGCTGTGATTCACTGGCCTTAGTATTTAAAAAGCTTGCGTAAACGTCCCGAGTAAGAGAACTTGATGTGACTAATAATTGAGATGAAATTGTGCTCATAATCGCCGCTAAAATTGCCGCCAATAAAAAACCACCAATAATAGGGTTGAACAGAAGTTGCGATAGCACAAGGAAAATAGTTTCATGGTCATCTAGGGCAATGTTATTAGCATTTACGTAAGCTAAGCCAAAAATACCCGTCATCGCTGCGCCCATTAGGGATATGATCATCCAACTCATACCTATGCGTCGAGCAGCAGGTAATGCTTCTACCCCTTTTATTGCCATAAAGCGCACAATAATATGAGGCTGGCCAAAATACCCTAGACCCCAAGAAAACAATGAGATTATGCCAATAATTGAAAGGGCCTTGCCGGTATTGGCGTCAGTCATTAAAGATAGAAGTTCAGGGTTGATTGTTTGCAAAGAGTTTAACGTTGAATTAATACCGCCCAGTTCAAAAAGTACCACGCTAGGCACTAATATTAGTGCAATGAACATGATGATACCTTGAATGAAATCGGTCAACGATACCGCTGTGAAACCACCAAAGAATGTGTAAGTAACAACAACACCAGCAGTAATATAAATGCCCATTTCGTAACTCAGTCCAAACGAGGATTCAAATAATTTACCGCCGGAAACAACACCAGCTGATGTGTACAAGGTAAAAAATAAGATGATAACAATAGAGCCTATTACTCTTAACATGCGAGACTTATCTAAGAATCGATTTTCGAAATAGTCAGGGAGAGTAATAGAATCATCAGCTACTTCTGTAAACACGCGTAGGCGAGGGGCAACCACTAAATAGTTGATCCAAGCACCTAAAATAAGCCCAAATACAATCCATAAAGAAGAAGCGCCTGATAAATACATTGCACCGGGAACCCCCATAAGCATCCAGCCGCTCATATCAGAAGCTCCCGCAGAAAGAGCAACTACTGGCGCACTTAATTTTCGTCCACCTAACAAATAACCAGATGCGCTATCTTCGTTAGTTTTGAACGCATAAAGTCCAATTGCTAACATTGCGATAAAATAAATAGCGAGCGAGACGTAAGTGCCAATTTCCATGTAGACCTCTTATTATTCTTGTTAAGTAGGCTATATCTTAACATTTTATCTAGAGATCTAAAGGTAAGTAGCACAAGTCCTATTGTTCAAGGAAATGTTTAAAGAGTAAAAGAAGCAATGAATAGGGGATTTAAGATGATATTTACACACTAAGCAAAAGGCTATAATGGTTATCCACTATAGCCTAAATGCATTACGACTATGCTGAAAATAGTAAGGCTGACTTAGCTAAATGCTCAAGTTCTTGAACATCGCTTTTATTTTCGCCAACCACAATAATTTTAGCCGATTCTAATAAAAATGATGCGCCTTCAAAAATGCCGTTGCTAAATGAACTGCTCATACCTTGTGTTATTGCATCAGGTACTACAAAAAGTGAAGTGAGACCGTGTTCACCACGAATAATCATATGCAAACTTTTTATTTTGTCTAAGTAGCAATAATTGGCAGAAAGCACTTCACCAATGTCGCCATTCACTTGCCCATTAAAGCTTGCTAATTTATTGTTGATAGCATCAAGGTCAACTTTTTTGCTCTTCATTAATTCATATTCAACATGCTCTGCATGTGCATACACGTCATTTGTAAATTTGCTGTCACCAGTAAAAATCATACTTACACTTAACACGCTTGCAAGTAATACCGATGCTGCTAGCGCCAAATACCAAGGGCGTCTCTTATATTCTTTTTTATGTTCACTTATAGACTGGCGCAAAATGAGGCGCTCAGCTAAGGTGTCAGGTACTGGAATATTCATAGCGGCCTGTAACTCTGTTTCCATTGCCTTAATTTCATTCCAGAAGGCCAGTTTGTTAGGGTCATTCTTAGCAGCTTCTATCACATCACTGTTGGTGGTGAAGGGTTCTGCTAATACCGTTTTTCTAAATGTTAAATCATCCATTTATTTGCTCCCCAAATGTTATCTGAGAGGTAAGTATCTCTTTAAGTTGGTTACGTGCTCTAAACAAACGGGTCATTACCGTATTCTTATTTAGACCAAGTTGTTCTGCTATTTCATCACCGCTAAAGCCCATAATAATTTGCAAAGTAAGCGGCTCTCGATATTCTTCGCTCAAGCTTGAGATGGCTTTACGAATTTCACGTTGGTGAATATTTTCTTCACTGTGCGCAACAGGATCTTCAACTGAAACATCGTCTATATCTACTGTATCAAACTGTTTGCGTTCAAATCTGCGGGCATTCTCTCTTCTTAGAATCGTGATTAACCAAGCTTTGGCAGCACCTTCATCTTTTAAAGAGTCAAGTGACTTCCAAGCACGCAAAAAAGTTTCTTGCACTACATCTTCTGCAATACTTTTATCTTTTATGAGCCACACGGCATAACGGTATATGTCTGCGTGCAGTGCCTTCACCAAGGCTTCATATCGTGTTTGTTTATTATTCATGTCTGATAAGACCGAGGCTTGTTCAGATTTATTTCTCATAATTACAAATATTTTTTTGCAGGTAGTTAAGTGTAAGCGAAATAGGGCAAATAGCGAGGAAAATGAAGCTTCAGTTACATACAAAAAGCGCGCAAGCCTTTGCAACTTGCGCGCTTTCTGTATTTTCGTCAGTATATTGCGTTATTTCTTATAAAGCGCCTGCAAGGGAGAGGTAGGTTTCGTCTGTAAAACATTATTACGATATTCCTGTAAGCTTTTGATGAACGCTGGGAAATCTTGCTTCGCATCTTTGTTTGAATATTGGCTTGCCAGCACCTTGTTATAGTGTGATAAGGCCGAGTTTACAGCATCGCTTTGTGCTTGTTTACTTAAGCTCAAGCTAATTGAATGATGATTATTGCCAAGCAATAAGCTTAACCATTGATTCAAATTATACGATAGCTTATCTAACTTTCCTTGTTCTAATTCCGCTTTTAATTGAGCAAAACTAGTTTGCTCGGTTAACGCACTATTTTGCACGGGTTTGCCTTCACTAGCCTTAGCTTCAGTGCTTTGATTATGGCGAGAAAGCCACAATACAAGTGCCAAAATTAAAGTAAACACGTTGGTCGATACTAATACGTAAACTAGCCAATTCGGATAAGTGTTGTTCGCGGCTACTGCTGTCAAATCTGAAGCTTGTTCTTGGCTTGGGGCTTGTACAAGCTCAGTGCTTGTGTCCTCGCTATTTTGCGCATCATTTACCCCAGCCTGAACGGGAACATTGTTTGCGCTAGATGCAGGCTTTACTTCAACACTTTTGGCCGGCAGTAATGCAAATTCCGTTTTCCCAGTTTTAACATTAAACCAAGGTACTCTAACTTCAGGCAATACATAGTTACCCGCCTGAGAGGGGATAATAGCGGTATTGTAAACCCCTTGAGAAACGATTGAATTGTTATGCTGAACACTGGAAAGCTGAGCTTGCTCAGGATAAGCCTTAAAAGAGGGGTGGTATAAACTGCTTATTTTTGGCAGTTGCTCTTTAGTTAAGCCCATTGCGGTTAGCGTAATAGTGCGGGTAATGGGTTCGCCCACTTCAAGTGTTGTTTCATCTCCCTGCCACTGCTCACTTACTTCAACGAAGTCACTTGGTAGCCAAGTGTAAGGATAATTCTCAGGCATAGGCTCTACGGTTAAGGTAACATTTGGCGCGCGGCGTGCAATACTTCTTGTTCTGCCAAAATTAGCAAAGCTTTGTCGTGAACTAGTTAATACCTGTGCTTCAAATATTGGGCCGCTTATTTCAAATTCACCGCTTGATTGTGGAATAATCGCGTAGTTGCGCTCAATAATTCTATAACTAATGCCGTCGGTAATTTCTTGATAGTCTTTATCTTCACCTAGCTGTTCTATGATTGCGCCCTCTAGAACAGGCAAGCTTAAATTACCGCGTTGAATGTCTTTTGAGAGATAAATTTTAATCGTGTAAAGCAATTGTTGCTGCAAATACACGCTATCGTTATTTAAGCTAGCTTCAACAAAATAATCTCTTGGCTCGTTTTTGTTTTGCGCATCTAAAGGCAATATCGTTACCGCAAATGAGTTTGAGCGTTTACCGTCTACCTCAAAACTTGGAATGGTGAATACGCCAGCATCTTTAGGATACAAGTTTACTCTCCAAGTAACAGAGCGGGTCATAGTAGTATTAATTACTTGCGTCGATTGGCTAATGGATGGGGTGCTCACATTAAAGTCATTTTTCAAGGCATCAAAATTGATTGCGCCTCTGTCTGCGCTGCCTCGGGCCGTAATTGAAAGTTCAATAGATTCGTCAAGTAGTACGGTGTTGCGATCAACAGTTGCTGTTAACTCAGTGACTTGCGCCAACGCATGTTTTGGCAGCGCTACGGTACTAATTAGGTTTGCTAGTATTAAGAGAGAAAAAAGTCGTAACAGTTTCATTAATAATTACCAATTTTCGTGAGTAGGGGGAGCAGGCGTGTTTTTACGTCTGTGGGCTTCAAGCAACATTTTTCTTTGCAGTAAGTAAGCAGGGTCATCAGGCACTTTATTTAAAATCATCTGCAAGCGTTGCATTTCTTCTTGTTCTTCAGGGCTTAAATTTTCCATTTTAAATTGTGAATTATCAATAGCTTGTTGCTGCTCTTGTTCAGATGTTTGTTCTGTTTGAGGCGCTTGATTTTCGTTACTACCTGGGTTTTCTTCACTGTTTGACTCAGGTTCGCTTTGACCTTGTTCCTGCTGCTCTTGTTCTTCGTTTCCGGGCTTTTGTGCTTCATCTTCTAAGCTGCGATCATCCTGCTGCTGTTGATTTTGCGAATCACCTTGTTCTTGGCTTTCATCGCTGCTTTGCGATTGTTCATCTTGCTCTTGTTGCTTATCTTGTTGTTCGCCATCAGCGTCTTCTTGATTGCCTTCTTGCTGCTGATTTTGTTCGTCGCTTTGCTCTTGGTTGTTTTCTTGGTTCTGTTCTTGATTATCACCTTGCTGATTCTGATCTTGTTGTTCTTGCTGCTCTTGTTGTTTTAATAATTCTTCAACAATCGCCTTATTTTGTAAGGCTTGGGCATTGTTAGCTTGTTGCTCAAGTACTTTGTTGTACGCGTCTATTGCTTCCTCAAGCTGGCCTTGCTTAGCAAGCGCATTGGCTAAATTATAGGTGTTTTCAAGCCCTGGCAATTGTTCATAAATAGACGCGGCTGTTTCGTAGTCACCTTTTTTGTAGGCGCTGGCAGCGCGCCATTGAGGGTCTTCAAACAACTTACTGGCCTGTTCGTAGTTTTGCGCGTCAAAGGCTAACTTGCCTTTTTGATCAGCGTTTTTAAACACGCTATCAACCATGCTTATCTTGTTTTTTGGTTCCTGCAAGGCCTGAGCATCAACTTCCTGCGCATAGCTCGGTGCACTATATAAGCCGCTTAAGCTTAATCCTGATAACACGCTCACTAGCCCTAGTACCATTATACCTTTACGAAATGCATACGCAGCAAAAGGTAATAGTAAAAGAACTAAAAAGGGGCCCATGTCTTTTAAAGTATCACCTTGGGTATCTTCCACTTTTTCAGCCTGGCGTTGTTGTTCAAAATTAAGTGCTCTCTTTATTTTATCAATATCACTGTTGTCACTGGCAAATAAGCTATAACTTGCTTTCGTTCCTTGTGTGGCTTGCTTTAAATAGCGTTCATTTATGCTGGGTACCACAATACTGCCTGTATAATCTTTCATTAATTTACCATCAATGAGCTGGATGGGTGCGCCTTCTTCAGTTCCTACTAAAAGGGCTGAAACATTAAACGCGCTTTGCAAAATAAACTCGCGAATATCGTTAAGTTCATCGTATCTTATACCATCGGTAATCCAATAAATGTCACCACTTTTGTATCCCGCACTTTCTAAAAGCTCGCTGCTGCGCTGAAGGCCAGTGAGTGCAGAGCTCCCCTGCGTTGGCATTATATCAGGGCTTAAACTGGGTATTAAATTACTTAACGTGTTGCTGTCATCAGTTAGCGGGCTTACCACAAATGCATCACCGGCGTAGGCTATTAAGCCTGTTTCACCTTCTTTGAGTTGCTTAATTAGATCAATGGCTTTGAATCGAGCGCGAGTGAGCCTATTAGGGCTCAAATCGGTAGCCCGCATAGACATCGACATATCCATCAATAGCACTTTTCCAGCTTGCGTTTGATACACCGCTTGTGGCAGTTTCTCCCAAGCAGGGCCAGCCAGCGCTAAAATTGCAATAATCCATCCAGTAAGCGCAGCATGCACAAACCGATTAGACCTTCCTAAGCCCTTACTGATAATTAAATTTTGATATAAGTGTTTTGGCAGTAACTGTTGCCAAGCATTTTGGTTTTGACCAAATTTCAATTTAAGCACACACACTACTACCAAAGGAATGATTGCGAGTAAGAAGGCAGGCCGGCTAAACTGAAAATTTTCTATAAATTGATATAACGCGTCCATTAATTTACTCCTTTGGAAGCAGTTATCATGCTTGCAAATTTGAGTAGCAAAGGCCAAATAGCCATAAGGCCGGCTATGAAAAGACTTGCTAATAAAGGAACGTAAAAGAGCTCTGCACGAGGTCTAAGTGTTTGCTCATCACCTTCAACAGGTTCTAAAATATCTAATGACTCGTAAATTTGGGAAAGCTCTTGTGCGCTTCGTGCTCTAAAATAAGCCCCGCCAGTACTTTTACTAATGTTAATGAGGGTTTTTTCATCTAAATCCATAGAGGGATTTATACGTCGCTGGCCAAACAAACCGCTTTGAATTTGTTCTTCTGCGCCCACGCCTATCGCGTAAATAGTGACTTTATTTGCAATAGCTAATTCCAATGCTTGTTCAACGCTTATATTTCCAGCGGTGTTTCGGCCATCGGTAAGTAGAATGAGCACGCGATTTGAGCGTTCTTTTTCACTAAAACGCTTTACAGCTAAACCAATTGAATCACCTATAGCGGTAGAATCGCCTACCAAACCAATGACGGTTTCGCTTAGCAATTGCTTAACGGTTTCTCTATCAAATGTAAGAGGTGTTTGTAAATAGGCGGTATCAGCGAACAATATCAGGCCAAGGCGGTCACCCACGCGGCGCTCAATGAAGTCATCCATTACTGATTTAACCATGTCTAACCTATCTACAGTGCGGCCATTCACTTGCATGTCTTGTTGTTGCATACTGCCTGACAAATCAACTGCCAGCATTAAGTCTCGCCCTTCAGAGGGAATGGATACTGGCTCGCCAAACCACATTGGCCGCGCTGCTGATACCACCAATAACAACCAAGCTAGACTCATTAAACCGAGTTTAGCGATAGGGCGTTGGCTTCGCTGGGCTTGCCCACCTGTAAATTGCTGAACATGCGGAAAATACAAGGCGCTTTGCTGTTCTTGATTAGCAGGGGGGAGCAGCCATGCGATTAAAAATGGTAAAGGGAGGATGAATAAAACGGGCCACCATTGAAGTTCAAACATGAGCCACCTCGCTTGACGTGCCATTAAGCTTTGATGATGACTTTACCCACTTTGCACTGGTACTAATATAATGCTGTGCCCACAAACGAAGTTTTTCGTTTTCTTGCACATTGGGACTGTTTTCATCTGCAGGCGCATATAAACGGTGTTGTATACACTGGGCCATGGCTTGAACATCTTCAGGAGAGGCTCCCTGATAATGCGCTAGCAGAAATTTTTGCCAAGCTTTACCGGCTAGTTGGCTGCTGGCGGTTTGCGTAAAATAATAACCACAAGTTTGTTTGAGTATCACTTGCACCTTGTGTGCAAAGTAGATGTCGCTGGCTGGGATGTTTTGCAACGACACTAAGGCTTCGCGTTTTACTCTGCTGGCTGTGCGCTGCTTTATAAACGCATAAACCGCGCCAAGCACTACTAAAACCAATAAGGCAATTAAGACCCAATATCCCCATGCTAAAGGCCACCATGCTACAGCGCCAGGTGTTTGAATATCAGCTAGTTGATCAAGTGGATTCATACGGTGGCTCCTAGCACTAATCCTCGTTTCGATGCTATGAGTTGGTCTTCTAAAGGGCTAGAGGCACTTAAAGTACGCAAGTGAATACTGTGTTTGGCCATGCTATTAGAAAGGCCAAGGAACCAATGATTTCGAGCCGTTTGGTACTGGTTGGCTAAATTAGAGTCACCTAAGTTAATAGATTGCTCGTTAAGTCCGTCAGTAAGTTGCACATGATTTGCCCCTTTCATTTGAGGTAATGCAAATTCAATAGGATCGAAAATTTGCAGCGGGCGTATCTCACAATGCCGTTGCATTTTCCCTATTGCATCAAACGCCTCACTTTGAAAATGCGTGAAATCAGATATGAGGTACACAAGTGTTCCGGGCTTAGCGAGCATGGCCAGTTTGTTGAGTCCGGCTTCGCGGCTTAACTTTCGTTCATGACTAAGGCGCGTTTCGCTTAAGTTACTGACCGCCTTATTTTGTAAATTAACAATTTGATTAAGCATTCCTAGCACATGCTTAGATGTGGCCTTGGGTTTTAATTCAATATCTTGTTCTTCATCTATTGCTACACAGCCCACTTTATCACCGCGCGAAAGGGCTGAAAAACTGATAAGAGCCGCACAATGTATGGCTTGTACTGATTTATATAAAAGCTGAGTACCGAAGTGCATGCTGTTGTGTAAATCAATGTACACCAACACTGGGCGTTCTCGTTCTTCTCTAAATAATTTGGTATGCGTTTTACCCGTTCTGGCAGTTACGCGCCAATCAATGCTTCGAATATCATCCCCGGGTTGATAATGCCGCGCTTCATCAAACTCCATGCCGCGCCCTTTAATACGCGAACTAAGCGTGCCTGCCATACTGCTTCGAACCGCCGAAGCAGGTTGCAGATTTAGGCGGCTGGCAATCCCTTTGTATCGAATGAGTTCAGGCATACTTACCCTTACTCCATCGCTAAGTAATTTTTGTAGCGTACTTTCTATTAGCACCTTGCTCATAGCTATCCTAGTTTATGGAACGGGTACCAACGAGACTAATTTACTGATTACTTGATTAGGAGTAACGCCTTGTGCTTGTGCATGATAGCTATAAATTAGTCGATGACGCAGCACGTTGCTCAGCACTGCTTGAATATCTTCAGGGCTTACGAAGTCACGCTGATGCAACCATGCGTGTGCTCTTGCGCATCTTTCTAAAGCAATAGTCGCTCTAGGGCTTGCGCCAATATCTATCCAAGAGGCTAGGTCAGCATCGTATTTTTCAGGTTCACGTGTGGCCATAATCAGCTGCACCAAATAGGTTTCAGCTGCTTCTGATACATGCAATTTAAGTATATCGGTACGTGCTGTAGCAATATCTTCTTGTAACAGTTTAGCCGTGTTAGCTAATAAACTGTTATTAGCTTGCGATAGCGCCTCGTTTCGCGTGAGGGCTAAAATTTTGTGTTCAGTTGCAGCATCAGGATAATCAATTTCAACGTGCATTAAAAAGCGGTCAAGCTGAGCTTCAGGGAGTGGGTAAGTGCCTTCTTGCTCAAGCGGGTTTTGCGTTGCCATTACTAAAAATAGCTCGGGCAGCTTATACGTTGTGCTACCTACCGTAATTTGGCGCTCTGCCATGGCCTCTAATAAAGCTGACTGCACTTTGGCCGGTGCTCGGTTTATTTCATCGGCTAATACCAAGTTATGAAACAATGGGCCTTTTTGAAAAATGAATTCCCCGGTTTCAGGGCGATAAATATCGGTGCCGGTTAAGTCAGCTGGCAGTAGATCAGGCGTAAATTGCACTCTGTGGAAGTTAGCATCAATACCATCAGAAAGTGCATTAACAGCGCGCGTTTTGGCTAAACCTGGAGGGCCTTCTACCAGTAAATGACCATCTGCCAATAAGGCAATTAAGATACTTTGGGTTAAATGGCTTTGCCCCAAGACTTGTGAGTCCAAATGCGCAAGTAGCGTACTGAATTGACTATGCATGTAACTTCCCAATAAAACGATTTAAAACAGAGTATACGCACACCTGTGCGCCTAAACCTAATGCTGTTATATAACAATGCTATCTTTGGCATCTATATAGGTATTCAATTGAAAATCTCAAGTCTGTTTTGGAATAAAAGCTATTTGCCTGCAAATATTCGACTTTAATGCCATTGATTCAAGATTAAGCGACTTTGTGACCTTCATTCTATTGAAAAGTTTCATGTTTGCATCCATGTAAAGAACTTGCTGAGTATTTATTGTACAGTAGACTCACAAACGCACTTTATTTGCTATTTGCGAGATATTTTGCAACAATCCGCACCCAGTGGTCAGACCAGACTTTGAAGAGTGAATGACTAAATATTCTTAACTAAGGAATGAAAATGTCGAATAAACAAATACTTAAAACGCAAGGTGGCGACAGAATAGCTATCGTTTCAGGCTTGCGTACACCGTTCGCGAAAATGGCTAGCTATTTTCATGGTGTGCCTGCGGTTGATTTGGCCAAAATGGTCGTAAATGAACTAATGATCAAAAACGACATTGATCCCGCTATTGTAGAGCAGGTTGTTTATGGTCAGGTTGTGCAAATGCCTGAAGCGCCAAACATTGCTCGAGAAGTAGTTTTAGGCACGGGGATGGGCGTTCACACTGATGCATACAGCGTATCAAGAGCATGCGCAACAAGCTTTCAATCAACGGTAAATATTGCTGAGTCAATGATTGTTGGCAATATTGATGTGGGTATTGCCGGTGGCGCTGATTCAACCTCAGTATCGCCAATTGGTGTATCGAAGAAATTAGCGAGAGCCTTAGTTGATTTACAAAAAGCTCGCACTTTCGGACAAAAATTCGCTATTTTCAGACAGCTTGGTCTTAAAGACTTAATGCCAGTTCCACCAGCGGTTGCAGAATACTCAACCGGTTTGTCAATGGGGCAAACTGCTGAGCAAATGGCTAAAACACATAATATTTCGCGCGCCGATCAAGACGCCTTAGCACATCGCTCTCACACTTTAGCTGCTCAAAATTGGGAGCAAGGTAATTTAGATGGCGAAGTAATGACAGCTTATGCTGAACCTTATAAGGGTGCGTTGTCTCGCGATAATAATATTCGCTTTGACAGTAAGCTAGAGGGCTACGCAAAATTACGTCCGGTATTTGATAAAAAGCACGGTAGCGTAACAGCGGCGAACGCAACACCATTAACCGATGGTGCTTCTGCGGTGGTAATGATGACAGAAAGTAAAGCGAAAGCGCTAGGTTATCAGCCAATTGGTTACCTTAAGAGCTATGCATTTGCAGCAATTGACGTATGGGAAGATATGTTAATGGGGCCTTCTTATGCTACACCAATGGCGCTTGAACGCGCAGGGATGAGCTTAAACGATTTGACGCTTATTGAAATGCACGAAGCATTTGCCGCGCAAACCTTGGCTAATATCAAGATGTTCGCAAGTGACAAGTTTGCTCAAGAGAAGCTTGGACGCAGCAAAGCGACTGGCGAAATCGATATGGAAAAATTCAATGTAATGGGCAGTTCATTAGCGTATGGCCACCCATTTGCTGCAACGGGTACGCGTATGATCACGCAAATGTTAAATGAATTAAATCGCCGCGGCGGTGGTACAGGCTTGCTTACAGCATGTGCAGCGGGTGGACTTGGTGCAGCTATGATAGTGGAGACTGAATAATGAGTGCCTTTACTTTAGAAAAACGTGAAGACGGTATTGCCATCCTAACTATGGATGTGCCAGGTGAGTCAATGAACACCCTCAAAGGTGATTTTGGGGATGAAATTGGCGCAATACTTGATGAAATTGAAACAGACAACGACATAAAAGGCGTTGTAGTGGCTAGTGGTAAAAAAGATTCGTTTGTAGCGGGTGCTGATGTCAGCATGCTAGCGGCATGCGAAACCGCTGAGGATGCAGAAACTCTATCTATACAGGGTCAAAAATTATTTGATCGCATGGAAGAGAGTAAAAAGACATTTGTAGCCGCCATTCACGGCCCTGCACTGGGCGGTGGTTTAGAGTTAGCTTTGGCGTGTCACTACCGAGTGTGTACAAATAGCGATAAAACCCAACTAGGTTTACCTGAGGTACAGCTTGGCTTATTACCTGGTAGCGGCGGAACGCAGCGTTTACCCAAGCTGATTGGCGTACAAACCGCCATGAAAATGATGCTTACAGGTGCGCCAGCTCGAGCTAAGCAAGCTAAAAAATACGGCATTGTGGATGATTGCGTGCCAGAATCCATTCTTATGGATGTAGCAATAGAACTTGCAGGTCAAAAGCCTAAAACGCGTGAGCAGAAAAAATCAGTTACCAATAAAATGCTAGAAGACACAAGTTTTGGCCGCGGTATTTTATTTAAAAAAGGGCGCGAACAAACCCTGTCTAAAACCCAAGGTAATTACCCAGCACCAATGTACATTATTGATGCGATTGAGGCGGGTTTAAGCGATAGTAAAAAAGGCTATGCAACGGAAGCTAAACTGTTTGGCAAGTTAGTAATGACGCCAGAGTCAAAACAGCTCCGCGAAATTTTCTTTGCGACTACCGAAATGAAAAAAGAAAACGGTGTGGATGGCGTAGCGCCAGTGAAAGTTAAAAAGGCCGGCGTACTTGGTGGCGGCCTAATGGGCGGTGGTATATCGTTTGTTACGGCGACTAAAGCGAATGTTCCTGTTCGCATTAAAGACATAAACGAAAACGGTATTGCCGGTGCTATTAAGTACAGCTATGACATTCTTAATAAGAAAGTCAAAAAACGCTTTATGTTGAAGTCGCAAATGCAAAAGCAACTTGCAAACATTACTGGTTGTTTAGACTATAGCGGTTACAAGAATTTAGACATTGTGGTTGAAGCGGTATTTGAAGATGTTGGCTTAAAACAAAAAATGGTGGCAGACATCGAACAAAACTGTAATGAAAATACAGTTTTTGCATCGAACACGTCTTCAATTCCAATTGCTGATATTGCTGCCAATGCTGCACGCCCGGCAAATGTTGTTGGCCTTCATTACTTCTCACCGGTAGATAAAATGCCTCTAGCTGAAGTAATCCCTCATGAAGGCACTTCTGATGAAACCATTTCTACTACCGTAGAATTTGCTAAGCGCCAAGGTAAAACCCCGATAGTTGTTAAAGACGGTGCAGGTTTTTATGTTAACCGTATTTTAGCGCCATACATGAGCGAAGCCGGGTTTTTAGCAATGGAAGGCCAGCCAATTGAAGCTATTGATAAAGCGCTAGTTAAATTTGGCTTCCCAGTGGGCGCATTTAAGTTACTAGATGAAGTAGGCATAGATGTAGGCACTAAAATTATTCCGATATTAATGGGGCAATTTGGTGAACGTTTTGCATCACCTAGTGCATTTGATAAGTTACTTGAAAATGACCGCAAAGGTAAAAAGAATAAGTCAGGCTTCTATGACTATTCTGGCAAAAAGCCTGGTAAAGCGGTTGATGAAACTATTTATGAGCTTTTAGGTGTTTCACCGGTAAGCAAGTACACTGACTCTACTGTAGTGGAACGTTGTGTTTTACTAATGCTTAATGAAGCGGCCATGTGTTTAGAAGAAAATGTTATTCGTTCTCCTCGTGATGGTGACATTGGCGCAATATTTGGTATTGGCTTCCCACCATTTAAAGGCGGTCCATTCCGCTATATGGATGAGCTGGGTATGGAGCATTTAGTAGCGCGCTTAGAGCATTACGCTAGTACTTACAGTGAAAAATACACGCCAGCTAAAATTTTAGTGGAAATGCGTGATAAGAAGCAGTCTTTCTACGCTTAAGCTAGAAAAACTAATATGAAACCGAGAGCTTTGCTCTCGGTTTTTTTTTGGATATAGCTAAGCGATTATTGAAAAGAAAGTTATGAGGCTTTAATCGCAATATGCTTTTTGTATACTAAACATTCAACTCTTTTATACTGAAGTAGCGTATAATAATTATTCAAATCTTCTTCGAGTAAACAAAGTTTATGTTGTAACTCGAGTGTAATATCAAAGTAAAAGGCTAAAGAAAATGATGACATTTTTAATTATAGCTAGCTTTATACTTTGTGCTGCTTATTTTTTTGTTGAAACTGTTCGCAACGGGATGGCAAAAAAGCGCTGGGTAATGGCTGGGATTTTATTGGGACCTATGATGCTTCCCATGTTTCATATTTCAAAACAAGTGGCGCGCCGCAAATCAAGCGGTTTTAATTATGCTTTGTTTCGAGCGTAATTTTTAATGATGAAAGCTGCAAGCTTTAAACTAATTGAGGGTAAACTAGCTTAATAAAACTCCGCTAATATTACATGCTTAGATAGCGAGCTTACCGGCTTTGTATTTTGCGTTAATAGTGTTTGCCCGCGAGTGCTATCAAGCATCATCTTCAAGCAAATATTAAGTTCATCAGTAGTGGTGGCTAACAGCGCATCGCGCAAGGCCCTATATGACGATAAGGGCTGCTCATCTTCAAAATGAAGCCAAGCTCTACTTGCTCTTTGGCTAAGTTCTTTTTCTTTCGGCGTAACTTGTTTGCACAATTCCTTGACTAAATGCGGCAATACTTCGTGATCACTCGCTAGCGTTGTGGCCCCATGTTCAACTACATTTTTCATTGCTGCATATATTTGAGTGACTTCATGTGATGGCGATTGAATATACAAGGCAATACCCGGATAGCTTCCTATAGGCTTATATCCGGTGCCAAGCATATAGCCCATTTTGTTCTGCTGACGCAAAACTTCAAAGCTTATGGGTGCAAGTAATTTCTCTAATATTAAACTTCTTGCAGCGAGTTGAAGTGTTTGGTCGCTAGGACTTATTTGAGGAATATAATGCCAAATAACATTCTCTTCTTTAATAGAGGGCAGCGTTTTGTGTATATGCTCTCCAGCCTTAACGCTAATGTGTTTTGCACTCGGTTTAGTTACACTCGATTTATAGATAAAGCGGCTATTAAGTTGCTGATTAAAGCGTTGAATAGCCATTTGTGACCAATTTCCGACGAGTAAACTTTCAATATAGTTATGTGCGAAATATTGGTCTTGGCAAGCCTCTACATCAGCGTAAGTTAATGATTGTAAGCTTCTTAAAATCGTAGCATTGGATAGTAGATTTTCTGAATAACGAGTGTTTAATTCACCAAACAATTGATTAAACGGCTTTTGCTGAGTTGCACTTAACATTCGTGCTATGCATTTTTGTAAATGTCTCTGCATTTGGCTTTCGCTAGCTTTAAACAATTTTACGGCATTGATTAATTCTATACACAAAAGTAATTGTCTTTCACTCATACCGCTGGTGTGAATGCTAACCCCATGATGATGAGGGTATACTCGAAAATGGATGCTCGCGTATTTGGCATCAAAAAACTTAGCGGCTAAAAACTCGTTTAAACACGCTAGCCATACTCTTTTTACTGCCACCTGCTGGCTCGTTTGGTACATATTTGGGTCGGTAATTGATATGTAACACTCGCCGCTTGCCAAACCAAATTGCGTGTCTTGATAAAACTTTAAATTAACCGTGTTTGAAGCTAAGTGTACAAGATGATAATGCGGGAATTCTTGCGCAACTAGAGCATGTTGACCTGACATAAAAGGGTTTTGTCGAGGTAGTGCAAACTGCGTGTTTATTCTAGCTTCTAACTTAGGCTCTGCGTGACCAGAAAAAACTGCAAATTCTGTTTGGTAATGATCTGTTGAAGAATTCGTTTCGGCTAATGGCGATAAAAAATAGCAAATTGATTGCTTCTCTTTTATTTGTTTAATTACCTGAGGTAATAGATTGTAGGCATCTTCAGTATTGTAGCTGTCTTCTTTACCACACTCATTGAATGCAAGTGTGTGCATTTGATGTGATACATTCAGCGCAATTTCTTCATTTCCCGCACTTTTATTGAGCGAGGCTTGCAATGTAAACTGCATTGCCTTTTCTCTAAAACGCCATTTTTCAATGCCTATATCCCGCAAATAAGCGAAATAGTCATTAATATACTGCATTATTTGTAAGTAATGCTTAGCGCCTTGCTCACTTAATTCAACGCTCAGGCATAGTTCATAACAAGCATTACCTAATGATTTGTAGTAGCAATGTAAGTCAGTAATATAGTTGTGTGTTAACAACACGTTGTGCAAACCGTTTAGGTGTTTGCTTTCAATCATATGAGTAAGTAGTACAAGCAGCGAATCAGCACCTTGCTTATCAATCTTATGAAGAATGTAGCTCTTCATTAATTGATGGTGATGAGCTTGCTTAACATGCACTATGGCGTTCATTTGTTCATATTTATAAATAGGGCGCTGCGTATTTGCGGCTTTTTCTATTCTTTCTTCAAGAGCTTTTAAAGGCTTGTGCGAAAAGCTCTCTTCAAACATAGATGCAAGTTCTGCCAATTCGTTATCGTGAAGCAGATTTTCTGGCAAAGATAAACATACGCAAACATGCTTACCTTGCATCACTACACTATGCAATTCGCGTAGCATTCGCTGTATATTACTTAGGCTTGAAACACTAAAGGTAGTAGCATTACCTGTGCTAAATCGTGAAAATGGGTGCTGCTGATTACAAATGGCTTTTTGTACTGACAGTAAACGGCTTACAGGGTCGTTAATTTTAAGTTTAAATTCAGCGTCTATCGCTTGTATCTCTTTTTCGATGTCATTTAGTGTTAAAAGAGGCGCGTTTAAACGGTCTAAGAGTATTTCACACGCTTTCATCATACCGCTTGGGTCGCAGCTCAGTTGAAAGTGGGTAGTTTCATCTTGTGTCCATGCGTTTATTTGGCCATGATAATCACCCAAATGTTCATCTAGCACGTGAGTTTCATTATAATGCTCACTAGCGTTAAACAACATATGCTCTAACAAATGTGCAAATCCCTCGGGATAAGCACTGGCATGGTAGTGACCCTTATTAATGTTAATAGACACAGAGGCTTTACGACTATTTTTGGCATGCAGAATCGCCAACTTTAAGCCATTTTTTAAGATAAAAAATGTCAGTTTTGGCGGTGTTTCTACTACTTTGTTGTTCTGCGTCTGCAATAGTTTTCCTGTATTTGGGTCAGAAAATTTTTTCGCGTAAAGAATATTCTGAAAGAGTCGTTATATTTATTAGTAATTGTTGTTAGTATAAATGACCCAATCTATTATGTTCACCGTTTCAATAAGTGAGCATGATCGCGGTTACTGCTTATGAGTAGCTTTCTCTATAGAGTGTAGCGTCATAATTATTTTTTTCTTTAGTTTGGTTGTACTTTAATCATGATTTTAATCATTATGCGTCATGGCGAGGCCGGTGACTTTTCAAGCCCCGATCATTTACGCCAGTTAACGCCACGAGGCAAACGTCAGTGCCAAAGTGTAGGACAAATGTTGGGCGAAAAACTCCCCAAACTGCTTGAAAAATATACAGAACCAAGCAATAATGCAAACCATACGGGCTTAGATATAACGCTTGTAAGCCCATTTTTGCGTACCCAACAGAGTTTTAGAGCCGTTGCGTCGGGTATAAAAAGCGCGAATATTGTGACCATTGATTCAATAACACCGGCAGGTAATGCTCAGCAAAGTGCTGATCTTATTCATGGTTACGCGACAGATTCTTCAGCGCCGCGAAGTATGATGGTAGTCACACATATGCCCTTGGTGAGTTTACTAGCGGATAAAATTTGTCCAGAGTTTAATGCAAGAATTTTTGAAACTGCCGATACGCTTATTATCGATTACAACATTTCAACAGGTAGGGGGGAGCAGATAGAGTTTTATCATAGTGAACGGTAAAGCGAAGTCTAACTAAAGCAATGCAAAATTTTTCTCTACCCATCGTTCTTAAATTAGCGCTTGAGCAACATGTTGCCGAAGCTGATATTAGTCATGACGAAGAATTAGAAGATGTTATGCAGCGTTTAAGTGACTTGAATGATAAAGTGCAAACCATCAAAGAAAAAGCGCGTGAAAAGCGCTTATCACGCAGTTAGATCTTACCTTTAAGACTTATCGCTTTGCTCACTCACGGGCGGCTTATAAAATTCAGGAATGATTCTTACGGTCTTTATCATGTTATCGGTAATGTCGATAACTTCAATGGGGTAGCCCGAAAGCCTTAAACTAATGTTACTTTCAGGTAAGTCTTCAAGGTATTCTAAAATTAATCCGTTTAGGGTTTTGGGCCCATCGGTAGGGAACTCCCAACTAAGTTCTTTGTTTAACTCTCGAATATTGGCACTTCCATCGACTAAGTAGCTACCGTCTTGCTGGGCAATTGCTTCCTTACTATGATCAGGCACCATTGATGTAGTAAAGTCGCCGATTATCTCTTCCAAAATATCTTCTAAGGTTAATAAGCCTTGAATATCACCGTATTCATCTACAACTAAACCAATACGTTCGCGCTCAGCCTGCATTTTATACATAAGAGTATGTAAGGGAGTTGAATCAGGTGTATAGAATATTTCTCGAACGGCTCTTAGCATGGTGGCTTTCGTAAATTGGTCTTTTGAAAGCAAACGCAAAGCATCTCTTACGTGCATAAAACCAACGGCGTCATCAATACTGTCACGATACAATAAAACGCGAGTGTGTTGGGAATGGGTAAGTTGTTTTTGAATTATTTTCCAGTCATCGTTTATATCTATGGCGTATATTTCACTGCGCGGCACCATAATATCTTCAGCGGTTACGTTTTCTAAATCTAATATACTCATCAGCATTTCTTGGTGCTTTTGAGGGATCATAGTGCCGGCTTCGTGCACTACGGTTCGCAGTTCTTCTTGGCTAAGCGCGGTGTCAGAGTTTCCCACAGGATTAATTCGTAACAGCATTAGCACGCCGTTGGTCATGAAGTTGACTAACTGCACGAACGGTGTGAAAACATAAAGTAGGGGAATGAGTATAATTGAACTTGGAAAGGCAATCTTTTCTGGATACAAGGCGGCATAAGTTTTCGGCGTAACTTCTGCAAATACGAGGATAATTAAGGTTAAGCCAAGCGTAACTGCAATTGGCCCGTAAACCGGTCCAAATAAGCGCTCACAAAGTGCTGTTGCGATAACCGTTGCGCCAATATTTACTAGGTTATTACCAATTAATATCAAGCCAATTAGACGGTCGGGGCGTTCTAATAATTTTTCTACACGTTTGGCGCCGGTTTTACCTTCATTTGATAAATGTTTAAGGCGGTATCGGTTAATACTCATTAGCCCGGTTTCAGAGCTTGAGAAATACCCTGACAAAAGTATAAGTACGGTTAGTATTAACGACAGTGTTGATGTTTCTAGTTGGTCCAACGGTATTTCCTTTACAGGGCTTATATAAAAATAATGTGTTTAATTCAGTAAAAGTTCTTTTACTAATCGACTGCCAAAATAACCTAAAGCCAGAAGACTTAAGCCTATAATATTAAGCGTAATAGCCACTCTAGCGCGTAATCCAAATATTTTATGTAGCACAATACATGCCACAAAACACACCAGGCTTAGGCTCGAAAGCACCGTTTTATGCCCATAGCCATCGGCTAACATATTTTCAACAAATATAAATCCAGTAGCAAGCGCTACAAATAAAAGTATGCTGCCGTAGGTCATAAGTTTGTACAGTATGTTTTCAACCGCCATTAGTGGTGGCAAGGTGCCGCTAAGCATTATGCGTTTTTTGTGCTTAAGTTGATAATTTATATAAGCTAGCTGGCAAGCGTATAGCGTACTGATACTAAGAACACCAAATGCCATGAGTGATAGCAATATATGCAAAATCATTGGCAAGCTCATGTTGACGGTTATGCCGGTAGTAGCAGGCACCAGCATATCGATACTTATAAACAAAGCTGACACAAAACATACAACAGGAATAAAAAGTAAGTTTTTGATAAATTTATGAGTAATAAATATGGTGAGGGTGACTAACCAAGCTAACATAGCGGTCACAAAACTTAAGCTGAGTTGCTCACCGTTACTGTTACTAGTTTGTAGTATTAGCAAGCCTAAATGGCTAATTAAACCAAGCATGAGGCTAAGCTGAGCATATTTTGCAAGTTTATTAGAATGTGAAAAAAACTGCTTCGCATACAAAACACCAGCTGCCACATAACCTATGATAGCAAAGGCAAAAATGCACGCTTGGGTGCTAAACACTAGTAGACTCCTAAGAAAATTATTTAATTTACATGAATAAAGTTAACGCAAAGATTACGATCGCGCTAGGCTTATTGTATACTCTTTCACATATTAGAAAATACTAAATTGTTGTTTTATGTTTCAGAATCTTTCAGACCGCTTAGGTCAAACCTTAAAGAACATTAGCGGCAAAGGCCGTTTAACTGAAGAAAATATCAAGGATACGCTCCGTGAAGTGCGTATGGCCTTGCTTGAAGCTGATGTTGCTTTACCTGTAATTAAAGACTTTATCAGTAAAGTTAAAGAACGCGCACTCGGTATTGAAGTATCCAAAAGTCTTCAGCCTGGTCAAATGTTCATCAAAATTGTTCAAAGCGAGCTTGAACAAGCCATGGGTGATGGCTCAGAGGGGCTAAATTTAGCCGCTACACCTCCAGCCGTAATTATGATGGCTGGTTTGCAAGGTGCTGGTAAAACCACAAGTGTGGGTAAATTATCTAAGTACTTAACTGAACGCGAAAAGAAAAAAGTACTCGTAGTAAGCGCCGATGTTTACCGTCCAGCCGCTATACAACAGCTGCAAACCTTATCTGAAGAAGTAGGTGTAGAATGCTACCCATCTAACATCATGCAAAAGCCGGTGGATATAGTTAACGCCGCGATTGATCATGCGAAGATGAAATTTTTCGATGTGTTACTAGTTGATACCGCTGGTCGATTAGCTGTTGACGAAAAAATGATGGATGAGATTAAGCAGCTTCACGAAGCGGTTAATCCTGTAGAAACCTTATTTGTTGTTGACGCCATGACCGGCCAAGATGCGGCTAATACGGCAAAAGCTTTTAATGAAGCCCTTCCTTTAACCGGGGTGATATTAACGAAGGCTGATGGTGATGCCCGCGGCGGTGCCGCTTTGTCGGTAAAGCATATTACTGGCAAACCTATCAAATTCTTAGGTATGGGTGAAAAAGTTGACGCTTTAGAACCGTTCCATCCGCAACGAATTGCTTCTCGTATTTTGGGTATGGGAGATGTACTAAGTTTAATTGAAGATGTTGAACGTAAAGTAGATCGTCAGAAAGCAGAGCGCGTTGCTAAGAAGATTCAAAAAGGTCAAGGTTTTGACCTTCAAGACTTCAAAGAACAGCTTGAACAAATGCGTAATATGGGCGGCATGATGTCGCTAATGGATAAATTGCCTGGTATGGGCAACATGACCGCTAAAATAAAAGACCAAGCGAATGATAAGCAATTCACGCAAATGGAAGCGATTATTAATTCTATGACGCCAGGTGAACGCCAACGCCCTGATGTTATTAAAGGCTCTCGTAAAAAGCGTATTGCAGCAGGGTCGGGCACGCAAATTCAAGATGTTAATCGTATGCTCAAACAATTCACTCAAATGCAAAAAATGATGAAGAAAATGGGCGGCGGCAATATGAAAAAAATGATGCGCGGTATGGGCGGAATGATGCCAGGGGGAATGCCCGGTGGCGGTATGCCAGGCGGAGGCATGCCAAAAGGATTACCACCTGGTTTAGGCGGTTTTAGAAAAAAATAAGTGTAAACACACAAAAAAGCCAAACTGAGAAGTTTGGCTTTTTTATAAGTGCGAATAATATTATGCGCAAAGTGGCTCAAACTTTTATTATTAATTACATGAACTAAATGCTATTTTAATTGACCAAACTTTATAGCGCTTATTTAGCGTTCTTTTATTGAAGCTCTTTATACTGCCTTCAGTATGAGATTTTGTTTAGTACTTTATTAGTACTCAAGAGCACAATGTAACCCAAGGTTAAAACCGTGAAATTGACTCAGTTATTCATTTTAATCATGCTCACTATGTTAAGTCATAGTGCTGTTAGCTATGGTTATACTGATGATAAAAGTGAATTTACTGCGGCAAACTTTGATAAGTCTAGTTTTTCTGCATTTATAGAAAGTGCAGAGTTTGACGACGACATTGATGAGCCTTCTACACCTTTTGTTCTAAGGGCTGAAACTACTTTATTTAGTATTCTTCCCATTGCACTTCCTCAAGCGCAATATATTGCTGCATCAGTTTACCGCTTATCTATAAGAGCACCTCCTCAGTTATTTAATTCTTAAGTTCTCAATTCGCTTGCCTTGGGCAAGTTACTAAGCAGGCAAAGTTATTTGTACTGCCATTACTGAATTAAATAAAGAGATTTACATTATGAAAAACTTACCTTTACGTACACTCAATAGTATTGATACCTTAGCATGGCCTAATAACACAGGCTGCGTAACACATAAAACGCCTGCATTGAGCATTTTAACTGACTTTACTCAACATTTTCCTTTAGTGGTAACAGGCGATGTTAAAGCCATTGAGCTTGAGAAAATGATGAAACAATCTCATGTTAAAATGAAGCTCGTGGTAGATGACCACAACAAGTTCATAGGGCTTGTTACATTATTTGACGTAAATGAAGAAAACATCCTTAAAAAAGTCGATAAAAACATGCCTCGAAACGAGCTCACCGTGCGGGACTTTATGCACAACAGGGAATCGTTAAAATGTTTTGATTTTCACGATTTAGCCAATGCAACAGTAGGAGACGTGCTAGCCACGCAAAGAGAAAATCACCTACAACACTGTTTAGTAATTGATTCTACTGAAAATACCATTCGAGGCGTAATTTCTGCGCGTGACATTGCTCGCTTATTATCACCTAATGTAAGTGCAGAAAGACATTTCTCATTCGAAGATTTGTTTAATGAAATTACACCTAGAATGGCGAGTTAGCACGTAGTTATTTGATAAACGCGGTGGGAAAGCCTAGTCACATTGATACTTTTTCACTGCGTTTTACTACTGGCTATACATCAATAACAGATTAGCTATTCTATAGATGAGTACTCTAAAGCATTTAGTTATTTGGGCTTACTAAATTGAGGATAATGAATGAAGAATGTTATGTTTTATTTTGCGTTTACGTTTTATGCGCTTAGTGCTAATGCGACAAGCTTTGAAGAAAAAGAAACAGACAAGTTGCTGCTGATACAATGTAAGCATATTGCATGGCAAGATGTGCAGCTGTTGGTTCAACCGTATTTGTCAGATACCTTAAATACGGCTCTTGTGATGCAGGGGCAAAGCTCCAACTACAAAGTGTCTATAGCCGCTGAGCAGCTTATTGATGAACCGCTTCCTGACATAATTAAAACTATTTTGCGTGCAATTATACAAGCCGATTGCTAAACGGCTTGTAAAGAACTTTAATAGGCGTTAATGTAATAATGCTTGACAATAAAAACGTTTAACATGTAATTGCAAACCACCGTCAGTGATGGATATAAGGACATTTTATGAAATATTTATTTGTTGCCATATTATTAAGCTTATTAGTTAGTGCGTGCAGCTCTACACGTTTATCACATGCTGAAAAAAACAAAATTATAGAAGATTTTGTTCAAAGTGAAGGGCTAGAAAATAGAAGTTCTATTAGTTCATTTTCGATGCGTAGTTGGACGGCGCTTAACGAAGAATATTTGGTCCTTCATACCTCAGTGCGAAAGCCTCATTTAGTGAAACTATTTATGCGCTGCCAAGATTTAGATTTTTCACATACCTTGTATATACATTCACGTATACCCAATACTTTATCTACAGGATTTGACGGCGTAACGACCCCTGATGGAAGCAATATTAAGTGCCAAATAAGCCAAATTTATCCTTTAAGCAAAGAACAGTATAGTGCGCTACTCGACACTATTCGCGTAGAAGCAGAAGAAAAAGAGTTAAAAGCCGTTCAAGAAGAAGCACAAGCTGAATCTTGAAAATGGACATATAGCGCTCGAATATAAATACATAGTGTTTTTAGGATTATGATAGCGGTTTATTTTTTACCGTAATTATCAGTATTTTTTACATAGTTGTAGGCAGTATTTACCCTTGCTTCATTAGCATGGCACAAATAAGGCTTTCACTATGTTATTAATTGCCCGTCAAACCCTTGCTACCATTGGCCTGCTGCTAAGTATTCTATAAGCAATATTTAGGCACACAATCTGCTACGCCCTTTGTCAATTAAAACAACTAGCATATTTTCAAATGAGGCAAAGATGCAAGAGCCAGCAAGCGCAGCTAATGAAGCGCAAATTTTATTAAACGACGCAGAGTCTTTTTATACTTCTTTTATTAACCATTTACCGCAAACTTTAATTGGATTGCTGCTTTTCGTTATACTGTATTTTGCAGCAAGGCCTGTATCTGAATGGATGGTAAAAGTGCTGGCTTACACACAGCAAAGTGAATTAATTAAAGTAGTAATTCGCCGAATTATTAGCGCGGTAATTATTATATTCGGATTTTATTTGTTTTTACGCTTAGCAGGTTTAAGCGAATTTGCCATCGCATTACTCAGCGGCACCGGTGTAGCCGGTTTAATTATAGGCTTTGCATTTAAAGACATTGCAGAAAACTTTATGTCGAGCTTACTTTTAAGTATTCAAAAGCCCTTTAGGTTAGGGGAGGTTATTGAAGTTACAGGCCATTTAGGTGTAGTAAAGCAAGTTACCGCTCGCGCCACCACGCTGGTAGATTTTGATGGTAATCATATTCAAATACCCAACGCGACTGTTTATAAGAACACTATTCGAAACTTAACTGCTAATCCTATTACTCGAGGCAAATTTGTGGTGGGCGTAGGCTATGATTGTGACCCAAGCGCCGCGCAAGATATTGGGCTTGAAGCTTTAAATACCATGGAGTCAATTTTAAAGGAGCCTGAAGCGCAAATTTTAGTGCAAGAACTTGGCTCTTCTACTTACAATCTTACCGTATATTTTTGGACTAACACGCATCAATACAGCCTACTCAAAGTAGCTTCGTTGGCAATGAAGAATGTGGTTTCCGCTCTTGATAATGCGGGTATAAGTATGCCTGATGATGCGCGTGAGGTGATATTCCCAGAGGGTATCAATGTGTCTATGGATAAAGACGGTGCAGGGAAATATAGCGCGAAAAAAGTCGATAAGTTTTATGAGCCAGTAGACGCCGTAAAGCCTAAAAACAAGGGTGAAGAAGATTTAAGCAGCGACAATGATGATATTCGCCGGCAAGCCGATTTGGCTCGTGATCCAGAACAAGGCAGTAATATCCTCTAGATAGGCGTATTTAGCTTGCAATTACACACCATATACGTATAATTCGCGCACTCTTTTTCCCACGTAGCGGGGGAAGGGTGTGTTAACGGTAACGCTACAACGAGTTTGAGGCATATATGGTTACTATTCGTTTACAGCGTGGTGGTGCGAAAAAGCGCCCCTTTTATCAAGTGGTTGTTGCTGACAGCCGTCGTGCACGTAATGGCAAATTTATTGAAAACATTGGCTTTTTCAATCCAACTGCACAAGGTCAAGCTGAAAAGCTTCGTTTAGACCTTGAGCGTGTTGAGTATTGGGTTGGTCAAGGTGCTGGTTTGTCTGATCGCGTATCGCGCTTGGTAAAAGATGCAAAAGCGGCTGCTTAATAGCGGTTTCTTTGTGTTTAACAGTGTGGAGTAAAGATGAGTTCTGCGTCTGAAAATTTGATAGTTGGCAAAATTGGGGCACCTTATGGTGTTAAAGGTTGGGTCAAAATCAATAGCTTTACTCAAAACGCTGACAGTATTTTTGATTATGCGCCTTGGACCTTAATATTAGGCCAAAGCACAAATCAGAGTATTAAAGTTGACCAGTGGCGATATCACGGCAAAAGTTTGGTTGCCAAACTTGAAGGCGTAGATGATCGCAACGGTGCTGAGTTAGTTAAGAATGCCGAAATTAGCATTTTAACGTCGCAGTTGCCTGAGTTAGAACATGATTTCTACTGGAAAGATTTAATTGGCATGCAAGTAGTAACCAACAAAGGTTACGATATGGGTGTAATTAAAGACATGTTTGAAACGGGTGCTAATGATGTGATGTTAGTGAAAGCTAAAATTAACGATGCATTTGGTCAAAAAGAACGTTTGTTGCCTTTTTTACATGACTCAGTTGTGTTGGAAGTCAACAAAGATGGCAGAACCATTACGGTAGACTGGGATCCATCTTTTTGATGGAAAACAATAAGAGCTTACAACGCTTTGCGCTTGTAACTTTATTTCCTGAAATGTTTGATTCGTTTTTTTCACAAGGCGTAATTGGCAGAGCAGTAAAAAAAGGTCTTATTGAAGTGCATGTGTTTAATCCTCGTGATTATACCCATGACAAGCATCGCACGGTTGATGATAGACCATACGGCGGTGGACCAGGAATGCTGATGATGGTGCAGCCATTAACAGACGCAATAGCCGATGCAAAATCTGCATTAGGCGACAATGTAAAAGTGGTGTACTTATCACCGCAGGGACGAAAGCTAGATTACCAGGGTGTGAAGCATATTGGTCAGAATACTGACTTAGTGCTTGTAGCGGGGCGATATGAAGGCATTGACGAGCGCATAATAGAAACGTTGATTGATGAAGAAGTGTCAATTGGTGATTATGTGTTAAGCGGCGGTGAATTACCGGCGATGGTGTTAATGGATGCAATATCTCGTTTGCTACCTGAAGTTTTGGGGCATAAGCAATCAGCAGTAGAAGATTCTTTTACTAACGGTTTGTTAGATTGCCCTCATTACACAAGGCCCGAAGTGTATGAAGGTAAAAACGTACCTGAGGTATTGTTAAGTGGCAATCATGAAAAAATTAGGCAGTGGCGTTTAGAAGAGTCGGTAAAACGAACTTTGCAAAGACGCCCTGATTTATTAAATAACCTAGCTCTGACTGAGGAGCAAAAAGCTATTTTAGCTAAGCTAAAATAATTTTTGTGGCATACGACAGTTACTACTAGGACGAGAGGATTCGATGGCTAAAGTCAATCAAGATATCATTAAAAAAATTGAGGAAGCACAACTCAAGACTGATCTACCGGCATTTGGCCCGGGTGACACAGTTATTGTGCGCGTTAAAGTAAAAGAAGGTGACAAAGAGCGTTTACAGGCATACGAAGGTGTATGTATTGCTAAGCGTAACCGCGGTTTACACTCCGCTTTTACAGTTCGTAAGATTTCAAGTGGAGAAGGTGTAGAGCGTGTGTTCCAAACTCATAGCCCTGCTATAGATTCAATTGAAGTGAAGCGTCGCGGTGCCGTACGCAGAGCTAAATTGTACTATCTACGTGAGCGTTCAGGTAAATCTGCACGTATCAAAGAAAAACTTAACTAATTCTAATTTTTCGTTACCGTTAACGTCCTATTTGGAAACTGAAAAACCGCCTTTAAAGGCGGTTTTTTTGTATCTTTACGCCAACGAAAAGCTAGCAGAGGTGATTATTACTAACACCCACATTGTTTTTTACTCTACACTTATTAACTTAATTATTACTCACAAATGCCTATATGAATTTAGCTAGAAGCCATGCCGACTTTCTGATCCAATCACCAGCTGCTCAGCAAATGATTTCTCAGCAACCGTACTTTGCGAATGACAAATACTTAGTACAAGTGCGAAGCCAAACTAAATCACTTTGTTTTGAATACAACCATTGCGAGCCCAGTAATACTAAGTTGCGAGGCGATACACTTAAACGCTTGTTGCCCCATACTAAGGGTATTCGAGTTGAAGCTAACTTTTTTTGCGATTACGGTGTAAACATAAAAGCGCAATCAGGTGTTTTCCTAAATCATAACGTGACCATTTTAGACGGCGCTGAAATATCTATGGGCGAAAACGTGTTAATTGGGCCCAATACTGTGCTTGCCACAACGAGTCACGCAAAGGATGCCGAGAAACGAAGGGCAGGTGAATGTTTATCACGGCCTATTATTATTGAGCAAGACGCTTGGTTAGGTGCCAATGTTACCGTGTTAGGCGGTGTTACCATTGGTGAGGGGGCTATAATTGGCGCCGGTGTGGTGGTTAAAAGCAATGTAGCGCCGTTTTCGGTCATCACCTGATCGTGAATGCATCCTTTTGCTTATATTTATTACAAAATACTGGTAGCATTCAGCTAAATTATTCCTTTATTTATCAAGCATTACACTGAGTCAGATTCCTATGAAGTATCAATTATGGCTTTTTATTGTATTTAGCATGCTTAGCCAATCTTTAAAGGCTGATACACCGCTTACCATTGGAGTGGCGAGTAATTTTCAGCTACCTCTTAAACAATTGTTGGCTGAATCACCTACGTGGGACACCCAAAACATTCGCATTGTAGTAGGTGCGTCGGGCAGTTTGTATAATCAAGTAGTAAAGGGCGCACCTTTAGATGTTGTATTGTTGGCGAACAGTGAGTGGCCTGAGCGCTTATACAATGAGGGCTTGGCGTCGCAAGTTCATAGTTATGCTATTGGAAAGCTTGTTGTGTGGCCATTTGGGAAAGCCAATACAAGGCTCATAAACATAAGCAAGGCACTTAATGCCACGCAAGGGAAAATTGCTATTGCTCACCCAGAACAAGCCCCCTATGGTGCTAGTGCTAAGGCCTTCATAAATAAACTTCCGATAAACGCAAACATACAGGCTAATTTAGTGTTAGCTCGAAGTGTTTCTCAGGCGTTTCAGTTTGTAGATTCAGGCAATGCGCAAGTAGGGTTTGTAGCAGAATCATTGTTGATTCAAGCCTACAAAAAATTGGGGAAAAGCAAATATTTAGATTACTACCTGATCCCGCAGGAGCAGTATCCGAAAATAGTTCAGAAACTGGCATTGTTAAACTCAGTAAACAATAGAAGTACAAAAATTCAATCACAGGCTAATGATTTTATTGATTTTTTATTAAATGAGAAAACCCAAGAGAAGCTTGAAAAATTAGGGTATTCGCCCCTTAGCTTAGGGCCAACACGCTCAGCAGTATCGGCTAATGAATTACCGGGGCTTAGTGCACATGAATGATTTAACCGCCATTTGGCTCACTCTTAAATTAGCGTTCTTAACGGTGGTGGTTTTACTTGGTATAGGGCTGCCTATTGCGTGGTATTTGGCGAAGTATACCGGCAAACTTAAACCATTCTTAGAAGCTCTTATAGCCTTACCTTTGGTGCTGCCACCAACTGTTTTAGGCTTTTATTTGTTAAGCGCATTTTCACCCAATGCTTGGTTAGGACGTTTATGGATTGATATTACCGGCGGGCAGTTTGTATTTAGTTTTGCGGGAATTTTGTTTGGCTCTATTATTTACTCGCTCCCTTTTGTTGTGCAACCTTTGCTCACTGGTTTTTCTCAAGTGGGAAATAAGTTAAGCCTAAGCGCCAGTACCTTGGGTTTATCGCCAAGTGCTCAAATTTTATTTGTTATATTGCCCGCAATAAAAGCCAATATCGTAACCGCAATCACCTTAGGCTTTGCTCATACATTAGGAGAATTTGGCTTAATTCTAATGATTGGTGGCAATATTCCAAGTGAAACACAAGTGGTGTCTATTGCCTTATTTAATTATGTAGAAACCTTACAGTACGAACAAGCACATCAGTTGTCGCTTATCTTACTTTTAAGTAGTTTAATCAGCCTAACTTTATTATATAAATTTAATCGCAATGCTCGCCCCTTGGGCTTAGGGGAATAAGATGATTGCTATTAATTTAAAACACACCTTAAACCGCCCCAATAGAAGCGATTTACACATAAATGTGTGCGCAAATTTTTGTGAAAATAAAACAATAACAGGCATCTTTGGTGACTCAGGCACAGGTAAATCAAGGTTGCTTAAATGTATTGCTGGGCTTTATTCAAGCAACACATTCACGCTAAACATTGACGGGCATGAAGCTCAAGCAAGACCTGCTCATAACAACCCGTGTGTTTACGTAGGCAGCGAGGCTATCTTATTCGAGCATTTAAGCGTAGTTAAAAATTTAAAGTTAATAGTGAATAAAACGAGTTATGGACAAGCGCCATTGCTTAGTTTGCGTGATGCCGTTAAATGCGCCGGCATTGAACACCTTCTCCAACAATTCCCCAGTAGTTTATCAAGCGGTGAAAAACAGCGCGCGCAGTTTGCGCGCGCTTTGCTATCTAACAAGCCTGTTGTTCTATTAGATGAGGCATTTAGCGCCCTTGATTGGAATGCTCGCATGGAAATGATTAATACTGTTAAGCAGCTAAATAGCACCACTTCTCTGCAATTTATTATTGTGAGTCATTCACTAAAAGAGCTGAGTTATTGCTGCCAAAACATTATTAAACTGCATCAAGGTGAAATTGAGTATTCGGCAAGTATTGATAAAATGCTGAGTTATTTGTCACAGGCGTCGCATTCTAGCAGCATGTTTTCAAGCTTTAAGCTCACCTTTGTAGATGAGGACTCAAGCGATCATATTAGTAGATGGTACTTGCATGGCGAACACCAAGTGAATGCCCAATGTGTTTATGTAAGTGCTTCTACAGCAACTGGCATGCAGCGCTCGGGCTTGGCCAGCTTGAGTATAGATGCCAATCAGGTCAGTTTGTCCCGTTTTAACAATTCCCAAACGAGTATGCTTAACTCTTTAACTGGGGTGGTAAGTGAAGTGTTATGCCACGAAAACGATGCAATAGTCACCTTAAAAGTCGATACTCAAGTACTTCGCGCAAGTATATCTTTGCGTTCGCTTCATGCATTAGATATTCATTTAGGGCAGAAGTTATACGCCTTATTCAAAGCGCTTTGATCAAATTAACATGTGTGTGGGCAACTATCACAAAGAGAAGCTAAACGCCCTTAAATAAGCTAGGTTTATCTTATTTGCATATTTAATAGACAATATACTAGCTTATGCTTTTTTGTTTGGTTTTTTTCTTGCTCATTAGCAACAAGTTTGTTACAACTCTAAACAACGCATCGCCATAAAAGATGCGAGTTGTAAGAGAAACAAAACATCGACAGAAAACGCTTCATTGTTACCTTTTAGTCATGACAGCGCATAATAATAAAATGGTCTCTCTCGTTTGAATCCCGTCAATATAAGGGCCGGATTTGTTGTCTTCATTATTCTAAAAAGTAGCCATAAAAATGCAAAAAGATAGCGTTAATAATTTACATGTAAGTTCAGAAAAAGTATTAGTTACTCCTCAGCAGCTTGCTGAAGAAATGCCAGTGAGTGACAAATCCATTGCCTTTGTTAAGCAATCTAGACAAATTATTTCAGATATTATTCATAGAAAAGATCACCGCTTATTAGTGGTATGCGGCCCGTGCTCAATTCACGATGTAGAAGCGGCCAAGGAATATGCGCTTAAGTTAAAAGAGCTTCACGAACAAAGTAAAGACACCTTGTTTATTGTGATGCGTGTTTACTTTGAAAAACCGCGTACAACAACGGGCTGGAAAGGCCTTATTAATGACCCACATATTGATGATTCTTTTGATATTGAGACCGGTTTGCGCAAAGCGCGTGAATTACTTAATTTCTTGGCTGAATTAGAAATACCAGTAGCAACTGAAGCACTTGATCCAATTAGCCCGCAATACTTGGCTGAATTCTTTAGCTGGGCTGCTATTGGTGCGCGCACCTCTGAGTCACAAACTCACCGTGAAATGGCCAGTGGTTTATCTATGCCTGTAGGGTTTAAAAATGGTACTGACGGCAGCTTAAATATTGCCATCAATGCTTTGCAATCTGCAGCTTCAGGACATAGTTTCATGGGTATAAATCGTGAAGGTCAAGTAAGTGTTATTAAGACCGAAGGCAACCCTGACGGCCATATTATTTTACGTGGTGGCAAGCAACCCAATTATGACTCGGTATGCGTAGCTGACTGCGAAGAATCTTTAAAGAGCCATAATGTTATATCTTCTTTGGTGGTTGATTGCAGCCATGCAAACTCTGCAAAAGATTACCGCCGCCAACCTTTAGTTGCAAAAAACGTGGTAAATCAAATTCTAGAAGGCAACCAGTCAATTATCGGCATTATGCTTGAGAGCCATCTTAATCCGGGCAACCAAAGCTCAAATGGCAAGAAAGTGGTTGATTTGGAGTACGGTGTATCTATTACTGACGGCTGTATTTCATGGGAAGAAACCGATGCTCTTATTCACGCCACTCGTGAAAAATTGATTACGGTTCTGCCTATGCGTTTGCAAAAGTATCAGGTTGCATAAGTTCTTAAATGAATAATAACGGTGCTGATTCAGCCAAAACTGATATAACAGAGCAACTTCAGGCGTATCGCGGCGAAATTGATGCGCTTGATGCGCAGTTAGTTGAGTTACTCGCTGCACGCAAAAAAGTGACCTCTGCCATTGGCCAGGTAAAGCGTGCGCATAGTATGCCTATATACGTGCCAGAGCGAGAAGCCGAGCTAATTGCAAAAAGACGAAGCCAAGCTGAGGCTGCCGGTGTGTCAGGTGACTTGGTTGAAGATGTGCTGCGCAGAATGATGCGTGATTCTTATTATTCACAGCATGCCAATTACGCTAAAGTCGACGCCAGTATCAACAACATAGTTGTTATAGGCGGGGGAGGGGCACTTGGCAAAGTGCTGGTTGGATTATTCCAAAGCAGTACTTATCAAGTAAGTGTAATTGAGAAGGAAGATTGGCCTAATCGTAAAGCGCTTTTAAAAGATGCTGATGCGGTAATTGTTGCGGTTCCTATTAACCAAACTACGCAAATTATAAGCGAGTTACCACCACTACCTGAGCACTGCGTACTGGCCGATGTGACCAGTGTTAAGCTAGCCCCCCTTGATGTAATGCTTAAGGTTCATAAAGGCCCTGTGGTAGGTTTGCATCCTATGTTCGGCCCTGACGCTCCAGGGATGATTAAGCAGGTTGTTGTAGTGTGCGATGGACGTAGAAGCGATGACTACCAATGGTTAATACAACAAATGTTGGTATGGGGTGCGCAAATACACCAAACATTAGCAAGCACTCATGATGAAGCCATGGCTTTTATTCAAGTGATGCGCCATTTCAGTACCTTTGTATACGGCCAGCATTTACAGCAGGAAAACCCAAATTTAAGTGAGCTTATTGCCTTTAGTTCACCTATATACCGCCTTGAATTAGCCATGGTAGGGCGTTTATTCGCGCAAGCCCCCACCTTATATGCTGATATTATTTTTAATAATGTTGATAACATTGCCTTATTAAAACGTTTTCATCAGCGATTTGGTGAAGCTATTGAAATTCTTGAGTCAGGTGACAAAGCAAGCTTTATAGAGCGGTTTACTGAAGTTGAGAACTGGTTTGGAGATTATGCGAAGCAATGCTTACGTGACAGTAAACAAATGTTACTTAAGGCCGATGATGGCCAACTTCTTAGAAAAGCGCCTTAATTAAGGCGCTTTTTTTATGCGTACTGGATACTAGCTAATTTTAATGTTGATGGCCTTACTCTAAGGCACTTGCCGCGGCAATTTTTGTCGGCGATATTTCTTCTACCGGATAACATCCTAATACTTTGAAATAGCGAGTCATTGAACGAAGTTTATCAACCGTTTCTTGCATTGGCCCATCGTCTATATTTCCAAGCATGTCCATATAGAACATTTCTTCCCATGGATTACCATTCACCGGTCTTGATTCTAACTTGGTCATATTAATGTTGTTCTCTTTAAGCACTAAAAGAGCGTCACATAGTGCGCCGGGTGACTGCACAGTAGACATGATAACCGTAGTTTTGGCAGGAACTTGCAAAGGCACTTTAATAGAGCGGCTTGCCACTACTATAAAGCGGCTGTGATTTTCTTTTTGATTCGCCAAATCAGATTTAATTGCCTTTAAGGCATAAAACTGCCCGCTTTCTTCTGAACCAATGGCCGCCACGTGTGGAGACGCAATTTCATTTACTTTGATCATTGCATCAGAGGTGCTGTCACAAGTTTTCACTTCTACATTTCCAAATTCAGCTAAGAAATGGCTACATTGCGCGAATACCTGCGGGTGTGCGTATATGGTTTTAATTTCCGCCTTTCCAACGCTTTCATGAACTAAAAGGGCATGCCTAATAGGGTGAGTGAGCTCTCCTACAATATTTAAACGCGTGTGCTGTAGTTGGTCATATACTTCGTTAATACTACCAGAACTGGTGTTTTCTATAGGAAGCACGGCAAAATCAGCTTCGTTATCTTCAACTTGCTCTATAATTTGAGCGAAACTGTTGCAGCCAATTTCAACTAAATCGCCAGGGCGCCGTGAAAAGTACTTTTGCGTGGCTAAGTAACTATACGAGCCTTTCTTGCCTAAAAACGCAACACGATTAATGGGTAAGCTTGAATTAGGATTTGCCCATTCATGCAACAAAGCTTGTTGCTGCAGCACTGAATCTTCAATTATTACTTGGAAAAGTTTAGTAATAAATAGCGGATCTAAACCCGATTCTTGGCCTTGTTTAATTAAACGGATAAGGAGTTGTTCTTCTCGCGCTTTGTCGCGCACCGAAATATTGTGCTTAACTTTTGTTTCGGCTACTTGAGCCGTTAGCTTTTGACGTTGAGCGATTAAAGCTAACAGTTTGCTATCGGTTTCAGTTATTTGCTCTCGGATTGACGATAAGACTTCTTTAGACACACTATTTCCCTGATTTACATAACTACTTATTTAATAAAAATAGATAGCTGACTATACGCTATTTACCTATTATAACGGCTTAATAATACAAACTTTTGCTATTGCTAGCTTAAGGTAAATATATCGCTGTTTAAATATTCATTTTCAATAGTGCAATGTAAGAAACGTGTATCCACCTGTCAACGACTTATTAGTGCTATTTTAGTTATAATTGATAAAATTGTATGCTAAACATCCTAATTGCGACTAATAATCATATCCAAATGAGAAAAATCTAGCTATCTAGCAAACGCGCCAATATTTTTTTCACCTCGTCAGACTCAAATGGTTTGTCACACAAAGCATTTACACCGGTTTGTTGAATGTTTGACATATGTGCACTTTCTGATGATTCAGAGGTAACCATAATAATGGGAATGTGCGTGGTTGACGGATTAAATCGAATATATTCTGACAGTTCACGGCCGTCCATTTCTGGCATGTTGTAATCAGTTACCACAAGATCAAACTCTTGCTCTTTTAAGTAGGTCAGTGCGTGCGCACCGTTTTCTGCTTCGGTAATAATACTAATGCCCATATTTTCTAGCACGCGCTTAATATGATTTCGGGCAAGGCGGCTGTCATCTACTAATAACACACGAACCTGATTTATATCGAACAAACTCAAATCGAGTTCTTCAGTATTCAGCAATTGTAAACTTGCGCTTAAGCCTCTTGTAAGGTGAATAGGCTCAAATGGCTTAGGTAAAATTGCAGCCACACCAGATTGCTTGAATTTATCTAATTTAGCCAAGCTGGTTTCGCTGCTTACAAGCATGAAAGGAATACTGGCAGTGCTATCATTTTCTTTTAGATAGGTCAGAATATCCAAACCGCTGCCATCGGCCAAGTACATGGAGCTAACTACAACGTCAATATTATGTTGATCAATTGCTTCTTTAGCTTGTGTCACATTTTTGACAATATCAACGCCGTTCACATCTTCTTGACTCAACAAGCCTGAAATTATTTTGGCTTGGGTATCAGAAGGCTCTACTAACAATATTTGTAAATCTGAAATTAGTAATTCCATTAATCCTCTTTATTGCAGTTTGCAATACTAAGCTGTGTTATCCACCAGCGAGTTTCACTTTCATGCCCTTTTGTTCTAAATAGAGCTTGAGTTTATCACGTACATCGCCTTGTATTTCTATCTCAAAGCCTTTTACACTGCCGCCGCAGCCGCAATGCTTTTTCAAATCGCTACATAAATTCTTTAATGCTTTTGCGTCTAAACCTAAACCTTCAATTGCACTTACACCTTTACCTTTTTTACCTTTAGTAATGCGTTTTATGCGCACAATACCATCTCCTTTCGGAGCTTGCTCGCTTTGGTTTTCGCTTGGTGTTATGCGTCCAGTTTCGGTTGAGTACACTAAACGTGAATCGTTCATGCTTAATTTTTACCTTATCAATGTGAATGTATACAAAAAAAGTGCCAAAACAAATAAATGTTCCAAATTATCAATTAACGAGTATACCAATGTAAATAATAAAGAATGACTATTCAATTGACATTATTTCTCATTGAGCTTAACCTTATTGATAATCATTATCATTTAATTATTTTTAATAAAAGTACTTTTTTGAGCTAGTTTTATTAAAAATTACACATAAATACAATATCATTATCACATTCATTGTATAGAAGGAGCGTTTTATCAAAACCTATATTTTTACTGTTGTATTATCAATCTTCTCGTTTCACTCGTTAGCTAATGAAGTTAACGTTTATTCAAGTAGACAAGAAGCATTAATTAAACCTTTGCTTAATGAATTTACGCAACAAAGCGGTATTAAGGTCAATTTGGTAACGGGCAAAGCTGACGCACTACTTACGCGTATTAAATCAGAAGGTAAGTTTACACCTGCAGACCTTGTTCTATTAGCCGACGTTGGCCGCTTGGTGCGAGCAAAGCAAATGGGAATTACCCAAAGCCTAAATAAAGACGGTGCTTATGCGCTTGTTGATGCACAGCTTCGCGATGAAGACGGGCATTGGATTGCTCTAACGAAACGTGCGCGCCCGATTATGTATAAAAAAGGTAGCTTCGATACTTCGAGCATTTCGTCTATTTTAGATTTAGCGAAGCCTGAATTTGCCAATAGCATTTGTATCCGTTCATCTAACAATATTTATAATCAGTCTTTAGTGTCTGCAATGATTGAGTTACAAGGCGAAGAAGCAACACTGCAATGGGCAAAAGGATTAGTGAGTAACTTTGCGCGCACCCCAAAAGGTGGCGATCGCGACCAAATAAAAGCAATGATTGCAGGCGAGTGTAAAGTCGCCATAGCGAATACCTATTATTTAGGTGGCATGCTTGCATCAAAAGATGATAACGAGCGTAAAATTGCTGAGCAAGTAGGGGTGTTATGGCACGATCAATCTGCTGATTCTCAATTGCCTGGCGTGCATGTTAATGTTTCAGGTGCGGCTTTAACGCCATTTTCTAAGAATAAGGCGCAAGCTGAGGCGCTGTTAAGCTTTATGCTGAGTGCCGAGTCACAAAAATGGTATGCAGAAGTGAATCACGAATACCCAGTAATTGACGGTGTGGAATTAAGCCCGCAGTTAAGTAGCTTTGGTAATTTTAACGCCCAAAATATTGCGCTAGAAAAAGTGGGTGAAAATAATGCGAAAGCTTTATTACTAATGGACAAAGCTGGCTGGAAATAATGTGTTTATAAACATTTGTTGTGCTATTACTTAGCACATGTTTAATATTTTAAAGCTTTCCACATGGACAATCTCGGGACTATTTTTAGTCCCTTTGTTGTTTGTATTCTCTAGTATATTTACAGTTCAGTTTGATGTTTGGCAACATTTAGCGAGTACAGTGTTGTCAGACTACGTAAGGAATAGCCTAATATTAGCGCTGAGTACTGGCCTTGGAACCATTTTCCTTGGCACTTATTTAGCGTGGATAATGGTGCATTATCAATTTGTGGGTAAAACTCTTCTACAATGGTTATTGTTACTTCCTCTTGCTATGCCTGCCTATATCATTGCTTATACCTATACGGGTTTATTTGATTTTGCAGGGCCTTTTCAAGCCTTAATTCGCAGTACTTTTGTAATAGCACCAAATGAGCACGTGCTACCTGATATCCGTAATTTAGCGGGTGCTAGTATCATGATGATTCTTGTACTGTATCCCTATGTTTATTTGTTGGCTCGAACGGCATTTCAAGAGCAGTCTTCACAGTACGCTTTAGTGTCGCAGCTTTCAGGGGTGTCAAAATGGTCACACTTTACCAAAATAGCGCTGCCCTTAGCGCGCCCAGCTATTATTACCGGCGCGGCATTAGCAATGATGGAATCATTAGCTGACTACGGAACCGTGGCTTATTTTGGCGTAAGTACCTTTACCACCGGTATATACAGAACGTGGTTTGGTATGGGAAATTTACAGGCAGCAAGCCAGTTGGCATCTATGCTGTGTGTGTTTGTGTTTATATTACTGGTGCTTGAAAAACACAGCCGTAAACATGCCTCTCGATTTCAATCGCGCCAAGGCAGTAATGTGCGCGCAAAAGCTAGAACGGGCAAAGTAGGCGCTGGCCTATTTGTGTTGTGTTTATTGCCGCCTCTATTCGGTTTTATTATTCCATTTGCGCAGCTTTTGTTTTGGGCTGTGGTTTATTTTGAACAAGCCCTATTAAATGATTATTTACCGCTGCTGAGAACCTCTCTTACTTTGGCTTTTATTAGCACTTTAGTCATTGTATTGTGTGCACTTGTTATTAGTTACTCAAAGCGTATTTTTAACAGCAAACGTTTAGCTTTTTTAAGCCAATTTGTATCATTAGGATACGCTTTGCCGGGCGTAGTAATAGCGGTAGGCGTAGTACAAACCGCAGGACTTATTGACAACAGCATTAATGAAATATTGCTGGCATTAATTGATTACCAGCCTGGCTTAATTATAAGTGGCGGCATGGGGATATTAATTTTCGCTTATTGTGTTCGCTATTTAAGTGTGGCTTTACATAATACAGAAACGGGCCTTGAACGTATTAAGCCCAATTTAGATGAGGTATCGGCAACTTTAGGTGCCAGCCAAATTAAAACCTTGCGTAAAATCCATATACCGCTTTTAAATACCAGCTTAATAAGTGCCAGTATTTTAGTGTTTGTTGATATATTAAAAGAATTACCGGCTAGTTTGATTTTACGACCATTTAATGTAAATACATTGGCAGTGAAAACCTTTGAACTTGCTTCTGACGAACGTTTAATTGATGCCGCATTACCAGCAATCAGCATTGTTTTTGCCGGCTTACTGCCAATTGTTGTATTAACCATGAATTTAGAGAAACCCAAAAAATGACCTTACCGCTAAGTGCAGAAAAGACTGCCAGTGCAGCATCAAATAAGCTAGCCACTGAACCTGCATTGTTGTCTATTAGCAACCTGCACTTAGGGTATGGCAGTACTTGTGTACTGCAGAACGTAAATCTAGTACTTGAAAAAGGCGAAATTGGCTGTGTTTTGGGCCCATCAGGCAGTGGTAAAACATCTTTACTTCGCGCTATAGCAGGGTTTCTACCCTTGCAAAATGGTGAAATTTACATATATGAACAATGTGTATCAAGTGCAACAAAAACCTTGGCGCCCAAGCAGCGGTCGGTAGGTGTTGTGTTTCAAGATTTCGCTTTATTCCCCCATATGACCGTTGCTGAAAACATTGCTTTTGGCCTAGCAAAGCTAGATGCGCAAACACGAAAGCAGCGTGTAAATGAATACATGAAAATCACCGGTATTGGGGCATTTGAAAACGTATATCCCGCTGAGCTTTCAGGCGGGCAACAGCAGCGAGTGGCTATAGCAAGAGCAATTGCGCCGCAACCTGATTTGCTATTAATGGATGAAGCTTTTTCATCCTTAGACCCCAGCCTTCGTGAACAAATTGCACAAGATATTCGCCGCATTATAAAATCATTGGGCTTAACCGCTATTTTGGTTACCCATGATCAAACCGAAGCTTTCAGTTTTGCTGATAAAATAGCCGTTGTAGCGAATCAGCAATTACAACAGTACTCGTCAGCTTATGATTTGTACCATGAGCCAGAAACGTATTTTGTAGCAAACTTTATAGGTGAGGGCGCTTTTATTAACGGTGTGGTTAATATTGCGGCTAATAAAGCTCAGGTAAATACAGCTTTAGGTGTTTTTACACTTCAGGCAAAACAAGTACAGCAATTAGATTTAGTTCATCAGCAAACCATTCGGGTATTGCTGCGCCCTGATGATTTAATCCACGACGATGCAAGCCCAACCAAAACGCTAATAGAAGAAACCAACTTCCGAGGTGCCTATATTCGCTATCAATTGCGTATTCAAAGTAGCCAAGAAAAGGTATTGTGTTTTGCGCCAAGCCATCACAATCATAAAGTGGGTGAACACTTTGGTGTACGCGCTAATGTTGAACATGTGATTTGTTTCCCCTAAAACTGCGAATTAGGCGTTTTGTAAGCTAGTCTATTAGTTTATAATGCCCGCCAATAATGCCAGTCAACCTAACAATGTGGGTTTGTTTGGCAATAACAACAATTATAGACTCTCGATATAAAAGGCTAGATGCATGCGCACTGATTACTGTGGAAGAATAGATACTCGTTACCTTGAACAAACCGTTACCCTGTATGGTTGGGTGAATAAACGTAGAGATTTAGGTGGAGTAGTATTCATTGATTTACGTGATCGCGAAGGTGTGGTGCAAGTAGTGGTAGACCCAGACACAGCTGACGCGTTTTCAACTGCATCATCGGTACGTAATGAATTTTGTATTGAAATTAGCGGAAAAGTGCGTGCTCGCCCTGAATCACAAATAAATAAAGATATGCGCACGGGTGAAATTGAAATTTTAGCTAAGTCGGTATCTATTATTAACAAAGCCCCCGCGTTACCGCTAGATTGGAATCAAGAAAACAGTGAAGAGCAGCGCTTAAAGTATCGCTATTTAGATTTGCGCCGCCCGGTAATGACCGAACGCCTTGTGTTTCGCTCAAAAGTCACTGCAGCGGTAAGACGTTTCTTGGAAGATAACGATTTTCTTGATATTGAAACACCTATTCTAACTAAAGCGACGCCTGAAGGCGCCCGTGATTACTTAGTGCCTAGCCGTACACATAAAGGCGAGTTTTTTGCCTTGCCACAATCACCACAATTGTTTAAGCAATTATTGATGATGAGCGGCATGGATAAATATTATCAAATAGTAAAATGTTTCAGAGACGAAGATTTACGTGCTGATCGCCAACCAGAATTTACGCAAATAGATATTGAAACCTCGTTTTTAGATGCTGATGGCGTAATGGCGATTACCGAAAAACTAGTACGTGATTTGTTCCAAAAAATGCTTAATGTAGATTTGGGTGAATTCCCGCATATGACCTATGACGAGGCAATGACGCGCTTTGGTAGCGACAAACCTGATTTACGCAACCCGCTAGAAATAGTAGATGTGGCCGATGCGCTTAAGCATATTGAATTTAAAGTATTCAGTGGCCCAGCGAATGACGAAAAAGGCCGTGTAGCAACAATATGCGTACCTGGCGGAGCAAGTTTATCACGCAAGCAAATTGACCAATACGCAGAGTTTGTAGGTGTATACGGTGCGAAAGGCTTAGCATGGATAAAAGTAAATGATTTATCTAAAGGCAACGAAGGCTTACAAAGCCCAATTCTTAAATTTTTAGATGACACCGCCATTGCCGCCATATTAAGTGCAAGCAAAGCGAAAGACGGTGATATTTTAATGTTTGGGGCTGGTGACTACACAACTGTGACCGAAGCCCTTGGTGCATTGCGCATAAAACTAGGCAATGATTTAGAGTTGTTAGAAGGCGAGTGGAAACCATTGTGGGTAGTAGACTTCCCAATGTTTGAAGAGGCCGATGGCCGATTGTATGCACTGCATCATCCATTTACCGCTCCAAGTTCAAGTGATATACAAGCACTGAAAGATGCGCCCACTAAAGCACTTTCAAACGCATATGACATGGTCCTTAATGGGGTTGAGTTAGGCGGTGGTTCAGTACGTATTCACAATATGGAAATGCAAGCGACTGTGTTTGAACTTTTAGGAATAGAAGAAAAAGAAGCACAAGAGAAATTTGGTTTCTTACTAGAAGCCTTAAAATATGGTACGCCACCACATGCTGGCTTAGCATTCGGTTTAGACCGCTTAGTTATGCTAATGGTAGGTGCAGATTCAATACGTGATGTTATGGCTTTCCCGAAAACAACGACAGCGGCATGCCCACTAACAGGTGCGCCTGGATTCGCTAATCCAGAGCAATTAAAAGAGTTGTCAATTGCGACCTTAGCGAAGGCCGACAAGGACTAAGCATTCAATATTGAACTCTATTAGCGAACCTTTTAAACGACCTGAATCGGTGCTTGTTGTAGTTTATAACGAGCATCATCAGGTGTTAGTGTTGCAGCGCATTGATGACCCTAGTTTTTGGCAGTCAGTCACCGGCTCAATGGAGCATGACGAAACCCCCATTCAAACTGCACTTCGTGAGTTAAAAGAAGAAACCGGTATTGATTTGCATGGCACACAAGCACTGCAAGATTGCAGGAGGGTGAATCAGTACACTATTCGAGAAGATTGGCGCCATAGATACGCGCCGGGGATCACGCGTAATTTTGAATACGTGTTTTGCGCACAAGTATCATCACATTTAAAAGTAAGCCTGACCGAACATTTAGACTACGTTTGGTTAACCAAGCAAGCGGCTATACAGAAGGTATGGTCGAAGTCGAATAAAGAAGCGATTCAACAATTTATTCCCGAGCTACCATGCAAATAATCTTAGGTATTGACCCAGGCTCACGAGTAACCGGCTATGGCGTAATAGGCATAAAAGGGAAGAGCACTGTTTATTTGGGCAGTGGCTGTATTCGCGTGATGGACGAAAGCCTGGCAAAACGGCTGAAGAACGTATTTGATGGCGTAAGTGAAATCATCAAGCAGTTTCAGCCCACTACCTTTGCGATTGAACAAGTCTTTATGGCAAAAAACCCTGACTCAGCCTTAAAATTAGGCCAAGCAAGGGGAGCCGCTATTGTGGCCGCTACCTGTGTTGATTTACCCGTGTTTGAATACTCCGCAAGGCAAATCAAACAATCCGTTGTGGGCAAGGGCAGTGCTGATAAAACCCAAGTTCAGCACATGGTGACTCACTTGCTAAAATTAAACAAAACCCCTCAAGCAGATGCTGCCGACGCACTTGCTGTTGCTTTATGTCATCTTCATACCGAACAAAGTATGATTAAAATGGCAGGTAGTGCTACTAAAACGGTCAGACGACGTTTACAATAAGCACATAATAAGTGTTAGCGAAAATAATAACGATATGATTGCACGACTACATGGCATTATAGTAGAAAAAATTCCACCTGAAATAGTATTAGACGTAGCTGGCGTAGGATACGAAATACAACTTCCCATGACGAGCTTTTACGCCTTACCTGAAGTTAATCAGAGCGTGACGTTATTCACCCACTTTGTGGTGCGTGAAGACGCCCAATTGTTGTTTGGATTTACTGAGCGCAATGAAAGAAGTTTGTTTCGCGTATTAATTAAAGCAAATGGAGTAGGGCCTAAATTGGCTTGTACTATTTTATCGGGTATGTCTGCTGGGCAATTTGTTCAGGCAGTGATGCATGAAGATATAACTGCGTTAGTAAAAATGCCAGGGGTAGGTAAAAAGACTGCAGAGCGTTTAGTGGTAGAGCTTAAAGATAAGCTAAATGAACTAGATGCAACTCCTAGCATGCCAACGCCCTTAAGTGGCGAAAACGCCAAGCAAGCAATACTCAGCGAAACCATGAGCGCGAAAGATGAAGCCATAAGTGCACTACTTGCGCTAGGTTACAAACGTTCGCAAGCCGAAAGCGTAATAAAGAAAGTGGCCAGCGACAATGCCAGCAGTGAGCAACTTATTAGAGACGCATTAAAATCAATGGTATAACGCTATTTGCCAATATTGGCGAATACCTAATGTGAAGAGATATTTATGATTGAAGCCGACAGCATACTACGGCCAGAAGAACAAAATGATGACGCTGCGGTAGACCGTGCCATACGCCCAAAAATGTTAGCTGATTATGCTGGCCAACAAGCGGTATGTGATCAAATGGAAATTTTTATTCAAGCTGCGCGCGCTCGCGAAGATGCGCTTGATCACTTACTCATTTTTGGTCCGCCTGGTTTGGGTAAAACCACATTGGCCAATATTGTGGCCAATGAAATGAATGTGAGCATTAAAACCACCTCAGGCCCAGTACTTGAAAAAGCTGGGGATTTAGCCGCACTGTTAACTAACTTAGAAGAAAACGACGTATTGTTTATTGATGAAATACATCGTTTAAGCCCTGTGGTTGAAGAAGTACTATATCCTGCCATGGAAGATTACCAGTTAGATATTATGATTGGTGAAGGCCCAGCAGCGCGCTCTATTAAGTTAGAGTTACCTCCATTTACGCTTATTGGTGCAACCACACGAGCGGGCTCGCTTACATCACCATTGCGTGATCGTTTTGGCATAACTCAGCGCCTAGAATTTTATAAAGTAGAAGATTTAACCCGTATTATTGAACGAAGTGCAAAGCACTTAAATATGGATATGAATCAAGAGGGCGCACTTGAAATCGCTAAACGCTCTCGCGGCACTCCGCGTATTGCAAATAGATTGCTAAGAAGGGTAAGAGATTACGCTCAAGTAAAAGCAAAAGGTGAGGTTTCTGCAAGTATAGCGGCCGCTGCATTAGATATGCTTGACGTTGATAAACTGGGTTTTGATTTAATGGATAGAAAACTACTGCTATCTATTATTGAAAAGTTTGATGGCGGGCCTGTGGGGCTTGAAAACGTAGCCGCAGCCATAGGCGAAGAAAAAGAAACAATAGAAGATGTGATAGAGCCTTTTTTGATTCAGCAAGGTTATTTACAGCGTACGCCACGCGGGCGTATAGCCACTGATAATGCCTATTTGCACTTAGGCTTTGATATTAAATCTTAGCTAAAAAAAAACCCGTGCAAAGCACGGGCTATAAGTATAATCAACGGAAGGGAATCCATGAAAAAGAACAAAAAAACGCGGTGGTTAATTTGTATGTGCGTATTCTATGTTTTTTTACCTTTTTCACAAGACAATAAAATTTAAATTTTACATTAGTAAAATTAATGCGATTGGTATGGTGGAAATGTCGCAACCCACCATTTAGAGTGGTTCATATCAATTTATTAACAACGGTTAAAGAATATTCACATTGAAAAGCATGAATAAATATAATATAAATTTGCGTGTTTATTACGAAGATACAGACGCGGGCGGGATTGTTTATCACGCTAACTATTTGAAATTTATGGAGAGAGCCAGAACCGAGTGGGTTAGGTCACTCGGGGTGAATCAGCATAATTTGTTGGAACAATCCTTGGGTTTTGTCGTCATAGACATGAATATACGCTTTCAGCATAGTGCTAAATTAGATGATATGTTGAGCGTGAGTTGTGAAGTCATTACAATTAAACGAGCGAGTTTAGTGTTTGAGCAATCTATTTTACATGAGGGTAAAGTACTTGTAAGGGCTACTGTGAAAGTAGCATGCGTTAATACAAGCACCAATAAACCTATAGCAATACCATCAACAATATTAAAGGAAATGCGCAGTGGCCACTGAGATGTCAGTATTACATTTGTTCTTAGAAGCGAGTTTGGTTGTACAATTTATTATGTTGTTATTATTAACAGCATCGGTTGTTAGTTGGACATATATATTTCAACGTGGCGCTGCACTAAAGCGCGCAACCCAAGAGGTAGAAAATTTTGAAGAAACCTTTTGGTCAGGTGCCGACTTAAATACCTTGTATTCAGATTTAGCAAACAAGCCCGATTTAAGCGGCTGCTCTCTTATATTCTGCTCGGGTTTTAAAGAATATGTGCGTTTACGCAAAGCTTCATCTTCAGTGCCAGAATCTATTGCTGATGGAACGTACCGGGCCATGCGGGTAGCCATGTCACGTGAAGTAGATGAGCTAGAACAACGCTTACCATTTTTAGCTACCGTAGGTTCAATATCACCCTATATTGGTTTGCTAGGAACCGTTTGGGGAATCATGACTGCGTTTATAGCATTAGGCCAAGTGAAACAGGCAACATTGCAAATGGTTGCTCCGGGTATTGCAGAAGCCTTAATCGCCACAGCTATTGGTTTGTTTGCTGCTATTCCTGCGGTAATTGCCTATAACCGATTTAGCACTAAGGTAGAAAAAATTGAAAATACCTATGGTAACTTTATGGAAGAGTTTTCAGCTATTTTGCATCGCCAAAGCATTGCGAATAGAGGCTAAGCATGTTTATTCGTAAACGCCGCAAACCGGTTTCTGAAATTAATGTTGTGCCATATATTGATGTAATGCTGGTGCTGCTCGTAATTTTTATGGCAACAGCGCCGCTTGTTACGCAAGGGGTAAAAGTTGATTTGCCTAAAGCCGAGGCTCAAACCATAGAATCTGAAGACGAAGCAATGATGATTGTTTCAGTAGATGCCCAAGGCCTATATTACTTAAACGTAGGGGATGACCCTTCAAGTGCTATGAGCGCGCAAGCCATTGCTGACATTGTAAAAACACGGCTTTCGGTTTCGCCCACCACGCCAGTAGTTGTTAATGGCGACGGTAAAGTGAGTTATGAGAAAGTAATTGATTTAATGGTCTTACTTCAGCGAGCGGGTGTTCCCTCTGTTGGCTTAATGACTGATCCTAACGAACAGTCATAAGTGATATAAACAAGATATATGTTGAGTGATCAAGTGCCCAAGGGCAATGACAAAAAAAGTGAGAATAAACGAGCCCAAAGCAGTTCGAGTAACAAAGCTGTAAAAAATACAGCAAAAGAAGGTGATGCTAATACTAGTGATTTCTTTCGCGCATCTATTGTTAAATCAGCGTTACTACACGGGCTTCTTTTGCTGGCACTTTTGGTCAGTTTTAATTTTTCATCAAAACCATTAGAATTTGCATCGCAAGCCCAAGCTTCAGCGCAACCGGTGCAAGAAATAGTACAAGCGACTTTTGTTGATAGTAACGTTATTGAACAAAACAAACGCGAAAAAGCACAAGCACAAGCGGCAGCTAGAAAACGGCAACAAGATGCTATACGTGAAAAAGAAAAAGAGCGTGATAGATTGCGCAAAGCCGAAAACGCGCGTAAAAAACGTGAGCAAGAGGCTCAGAAAGAACAAGAACGCGTGGAAGCGGAGCAAGAAAGATTAAACGCGCTTGAGCGTGAAAGGCAAAAAGAGCAAGAAATTGCAGAGCAACGCGCGCAGCAAGAAGCAATGCAAGAGCAGTTAGCGCAAGAAATGGCCGAGCAGCTTGAACGTGAGCAGCAGGCTATGCAAGCAGCTCAAAATCGTAAAGTAATGACTGAATTAGAAAAGTATCAGTCTTTAATTACGCAAACCATTATGAGGAATTTAAACTCCGATGGTGGATTTAAAGGCAAAAAATGCAAACTAAATGTAAAATTGGCGTCTAATGGATTAGTGCTTGAAGTGAAAGCACTGGAAGGAAATGATGCCTTATGCAGAGCTGCTCAAACTGCTGTGCTTAGGCCAAGTACACTACCAGTATCATCTGATCCACTAGTGTTTGAGAAAATGAAAAACCTTAATATTATAGTAGAGCTTTAATGACAATAACGAAAATGCGACACATGTATCGAAATATTAGCGTAACTGTATTGCTGTTAGCCAGTTCATTTATGACCCTAGCGCAAACGTCTCTTGACATTATCATCACCGAAGGAATGAATAATGCTCGCCCCATAGCCGTAGTTCCTTTTCGCTGGACGGGCGATACGGTATTGCCTGAAAATTTATCAAGCGTTATTAGTAACGATTTGCAAAGAAGTGGAAAATTCAGCCCCGTTGGACTGTCGAGCATGCCGCAATTTCCATCGGAAGATCAAGATGTAGATTATGCAGCGTGGGCTAAAAAGGGCATTGATACTGTTTTAATCGGTAGTGTTGAGCCGGTAGGCTTAGATCAGTACAAAGTGAGCTTTTCATTAATCGACATTTTGCGCGCGCAAATAACGGGCGGAGAATCAAAGTCATTAGTTGACGGTAAACTAGTGCTTAGCCATGACCACATTATTGAAAGCCGTGAGAAAATTATTTCCAGCGATGACTTCCGCCAATACGCGCATATTATTAGTGACGTTGTGTATGAAGGCTTAACTGGTGAACGCGGCGCATTTCTTACTCGTATTGCTTACATAGTAGTGCGCGACCGCACCACGAATGCATTGCCATACCAGTTGGTGATTGCAGATTATGACGGTGCGAACGAAACACGATTGTTATCATCACCTGAACCTTTGATGTCACCGGCTTGGTCACCCGATGGAAACAAGCTTGCCTATGTGAGCTTTGAAGAAAAACGTCCTCAAATATTTATTCAAGATATTTACACAACGGCACGTACGCGGGTAACTGATTTTCCTGGCATTAACAGCGCGCCTACTTTTTCGCCTGATGGTAAAAAGCTAGCTATGGTATTGTCTAAAGATGGCAATCCTGAAATTTATACAATGGATTTGGCCACTAAAAAGCTAGATAGAATTACTCGAAATAGAGCTATAGATACAGAGCCTTCATGGGCTCCAGATGGAAAAAGCTTAATATTTAGCTCAGAACGGGGTGGAAAACCTCAGATTTATCAAGTAGATTTAGAAAGCAAGCGTGCAAGACGACTAACTTTTGACGGTGAAATGAACCTTGGAGCGTCAATAACTCCAGATAATTCGCATTTAGTAGTCGTAAATAGAACGCAAGGCGATTATCATATAGCCAGACAGCATAAAACCACTGGTGATATGCTAGTGCTTACAAAAACATATTTGGACGAATCGCCCAGTATTGCGCCAAATGGAAGTATGATTATATATAGTACTCTTCATGAAGGTAAACAGGTGTTATCACTGGTGTCGTTAGACGGGCGTTTCAAAGCGCTTTTACCTGCTACGCAAGGACAGGTGAAATCGCCGAGTTGGTCACCATTTTTATTATAAATATAAGTTTTACTCAATAAGGATTTAACATGCTTACTAACAATAAATTACGCTCTTTAATTTTAGCCGCAGCAGCTACGTCATTAATGGCGTGTCAATCAGGCCCAACTGAAGAAGAACTTCAAGCTGAAGCAACTCGCGCAGCACAAGAAGCTCAACAGCAAGAACAAGCTCGTATTGAAGCTGAAAAAGCACAAGCAGAAGCCGCTGCAATTGAGCGCAAACAGCGTGCAGAAGAAATGGCTAAAAAGACGCTTGATTCTTTAAAAAGCCAACAAACAGTTTACTTCGATTTTGACCGCTCAACGGTAAAATCTGATTTCTTGCCAGTATTGGCTAAGCATGCTGATTTCCTAATTGCTAACCCTAGTCAGAAAATTGTAATTGAGGGACATTGTGATAGCCGTGGTACACCTGAATATAACATTGCTTTGGGTGAGCGCAGAGCAAAAGAAATACAGCAGTACCTAACGACTGCCGGTGTTAAATCTTCACAAATTTCAGTGGTATCTTACGGCGAAGAAAAACTAGCTGTAATGGGCGCATCTGATTACGCAATGGCGCAAAACCGTCGCGGTGTATTGGTTTATAACTAAGCCTATGTCAAAACAACTACTCATTGGGGTAAGTTGTTTATTAATAAGCGGTGCTAGCCTAGGGCAAGCACCGGTTGTTGATGCAACTACAACCAACAACACGCCTGAAACCACAAAGGTTCAAGCATCAGCGCTTAATTTAGCAAATGATGACCTAGAAGGCCGCCTCGTTATTTTAGAGCGGATTGTGGATTCACGTACCCAATCGCAGCAGCGTATGCAAGGGCAGCTTAACGATTTACAAACCGATATTGATGAAATGCGCGGCTCTATAGAGCTTCACAATCATCAGCTTGAAAAACTACTTGAGCGCCAGCGTGAGTTGTTTTTGGAGCTAGATCGTCGCTTTGAAAATATGCAGCAAGACTCTAATAATTTAGCCAGTGATATTGCTAGCATTGATGCCGGTACAACCAGCACACCAAGTAGCAGTACGAACAGCGCAAACGAACAAGTGTCTTATCAAGCAGCCGTTAATCTTATTCTAAAAGATAAAGATTACGATAAAGCCGTTCCCGCTTTTCAATCGTTTTTGGCGCAATACCCAAATTCCGATTTAACCGCAAACGCGCATTATTGGTTAGGGCAGTTATTGTTTAATAAACAAAACTACACTGAAGCAAAAGAGCAGTTTGAGCAAGTGGTGAGTAAATTTACTGATTCACCCAAACGCGCAGATTCTATGTTAAAACTTGGCATGATTGAAAAGTCGATTGGTAACCAAAGTGCGGCCAATTCATTCTTCAATAAAGTGGTTCAGGAATATCCTGATAGCACACCAGCACGTTTAGCATCACAACAACTGGCTAATTAATAGCCAGTTGCATTTTTCATTTGCCTACTTTGTATGCAAACAACACTTTATTTACTAAATAAGTAATAAAAAAAGCATTTAGTACTTGCACCCTCGGCCGATTTCTATATTATATGCCGCCGTTGCAACAGATACTGTTGTTTACTAAAAGATAAGGGTCGTTAGCTCAGCTGGTAGAGCAGTTGACTTTTAATCAATTGGTCGCTGGTTCGAATCCAGCACGACCCACCATCTTTTAGCTAACACATAAAAATGCAACTTCAGGTTTAAGGGTCGTTAGCTCAGCTGGTAGAGCAGTTGACTTTTAATCAATTGGTCGCTGGTTCGAATCCAGCACGACCCACCACTTGAACCTGAATACCACAAGCAATCCACATGCTTGTTTAAAAAATTAGCCATCATAATAATTTATATCATAATATTTGAACTGCTTAAGTGAAATTATTATGACATAACGTATAATACCCTAACCACATCTTTGAGTTTTAACGTAACAGCACAATTATGACACTAGCAAACAGAATTGCCCCAATAGATTACCCGTTTCCAAAAAAGCCTGCGAAACTAAGCGATATTCAACAAAGCCAGCTGGTAGAAGAAATAAAAGCCTTATTGATTGCTAAAAATGCAGTGTTAGTTGCACATTATTATTGTGAGCCTGAAATTCAAGCATTAGCTGAGGCTACCGGCGGCTGCGTTTCTGATTCTTTAGAAATGGCGCGTTTCGGGCGTGACCACGCTGCGCAAAACCTAGTGGTTGCTGGCGTTAAATTTATGGGTGAAACCGCAAAAATACTTAGCCCTGAAAAATCAGTAGTTATGCCCACACTAGAAGCTACCTGCTCATTAGATTTAGGCTGCCCAGTAAAAGAGTTTAGCGAGTTTTGTGACGAGCACCCTGATCATACCGTTGTAGTATATGCCAATACCTCTGCTGCGGTTAAAGCGCGCGCTGATTGGGTAGTAACATCAAGCATTGCCCTTGAAATAGTAGAGCATCTTGATAGCCAAGGTAAAAAAATAATATGGGGGCCTGATCGCCACCTAGGTGCTTACATTCAAAAGCAAACCGGTGCTGATATGCTAATGTGGAATGGTGAATGTATTGTACATGACGAGTTTTCAGCGCAAGCGCTTTTAAAAGCCAAGCACTTATATCCTGATGCCGCTATTTTGGTGCACCCTGAATCACCAGCGAGTGTAGTGGAAATGGCAGATGCTGTTGGGTCAACCACACAGCTTATTAAAGCCGCTAGCGAATTACCTAACGAAAGGCTAATAGTGGCAACTGACCGAGGCATTTTTTACAAGATGCAACAGCTAGTACCAAACAAGACCTTATTAGAAGCCCCAACGGCCGGTGACGGCGCTACATGTAAAAGCTGTGCTCATTGCCCTTGGATGGCAATGAACGGCTTACAAGCGGTTAAAGAGGCCTTGGTTGAGCCAGAAGGGCGGGAGATTTTTGTTGACCCAGCGCTGGCTAAAAAAGCCATGGTGCCACTTAACAGAATGTTAGATTTTGCTGCACAGCTTAAAATACAAGCCAAAGGTAATGCATAAAGCTGCTCAGCGATTAAAAAGCGAGCTAAGTAGATGGTAAAAGCAATATTTTCTTGCATACAAAGCGTGGTTTGCTAACATACGCGCCCCACTTAAGGTAAGCGTTTAGCTTATTTTACAAAGATTTGGAGAGATGGCTGAGTGGCTGAAGGCGCACGCCTGGAAAGTGTGTAAGGGTTAATAGCCCTTCGAGGGTTCGAATCCCTCTCTCTCCGCCAAATAATCTTGAAAGCCCTTATGAAATAAGGGCTACAGCGACGCAGTTTTGGAGTTTTTAAAACTTTGTCACGCTACTCTGTCACAAAATGGCAGTTTAGACATGAAAAATAATGTACCTCCAACACACTTATATCGATTCAAAGACTCTCAAAATTATTTTATTCGCTTCAGAATGAATTTTTTCAAAAACATCAGCTATATTAAAGATAACGACTATTTCGTAGCGTCGTTGCGCACTCATCGTTATGACGATGCACGATGGTTAGCGTTCTACATTAAAAAGAATTTGTCTAAGGAGATAGCCATGGAAGGCCTTTCAAACAATGCAGTTAAATATGCGGTGCCTACTGTAATGGTCTAATTTTCCTAGACACCTAGTTAGAGGTAATATAACCAAAACTAACGAGGTTTTAAAATGGGTAGAAGATTATTTACAGCAGAATTTAAACGCGAGTGTGCAGAGCTTGTTCTCACCAAAACTATAGAGTCAAAGATGCTGCCGAAGCGATGAATATAGGCCAATCTACATTGCAAAGATGGATGAGACAATATAGGGGCGAGCAATCAGGCGTTACGCCCAAAGCTACGGCGATTACTGAAGAGCATCGCCGAATCCAGCAACTTGAAGCACAAGTAAAACAGTTGAAAAGCGACAATGACCTATTAAAAAAAGCTTCCGCCTTTTTCGCCATGGAAATGAACGTCAGCAACAAGTCGCGCTGAAGCTGAAAAAGGCTGGACATAAAGTCCGTGATGTTTGTCGGTGTTTACATGTCAAACGCAGTACGTTTTATGCCCGTTGTAAAGTGAAGTCAATCAAAGCCGAACAAGTTAGGCTAACCGCTGCTATGGAGCACGTGCACCAAGAAATGGATGCAACGTATGGTAGCAGACGAATGTTGAGTGAAGTACGCGAGCTTGGATTTGACATAGGGCGATACAAAGTCAGGCGGCTTATGCGGCAACTAAAATTAGTTGCTAAACGTCCAAAACAACATCGCTACCCAACTTATGGCAAGTTAAGCGTCATTGCGCCTAACGATGTTAAATCGTCAATTTAACCCTGAGAAAGTAAATACTTATTGGTCTGGTGACATCACCTATGTTCGCACCTCCCAAGGCTGGTTATATTTGGCTATTGTGATGGATTTGTATTCACGTAAAGTTATTAGTTGGGCATTCTCAGATAAGCCCAATGGTGAATTAACAACCCGGGCATTACGACCAGCAATAAATAAGCGCAATCCCAATCAACCAGTGGTATTTCACACTGACCAAGGTGCTCAAACACGAGTGAGGCCTTTCAAAGCTGTATGGCTGAGCACAACGTTATTTCGAGTATGAGTCGAAAAGGAAATTGTTTGGATAATGCAGTGACAGAACGATTTTTTAGAAGTTTGAAATCTGAAAGGGTAAACTATCGAAGATACGAGAGTCGCAGTCAGGCAATTGGCGACATTATTGCTTACATTGAGCCGTTTTATAATCAAAAACGGCGGCATGCCAAACTGGGTAACATTTCCCCAGTAGAATATGAGTTAAGAAATGTAAAAAGTGTCTGACGAAGTGTCTAAGGTAATTAGACCATTACAATCAAACAAGCTAGCCCACAAATTTATTTACCTCTTTTTGTTATTTTAACAACCAACTATGCGTTTCTCTTTGTAGACGGTTCATTTCAATCGCTCAAAGGAGATTTACATGCATACAATCAAACAGACCTTATGTTTTATCACGCTTTTTACAATATTCTGTATAAGCTTTAAGTTCGAATTTGAAGCTTATAGTCACTTCTTGCAACAAATGACTTCATCGGTCAATGCAGATTTATGGCCTGCGGTTGTCGCCTTTACCTTTAACGCCGGAAAATTATTACTCTTTAAGGCGATTGTTGAACACAAAAACTTAGGGTTTCTCAAGCTCTGGAAGCACTACCTTGCGTTAACGGGGCTGATTTTAAACTCTTTCATGTGTGCTTTTTGTGTCATGTCTTACAGCTTAGAGTCGGCGAATATCGACGTTGTATTAGCTGATCAAAAAGCAAAGGCGCAAGTACAATACGATTCTGAAGTGCAAGTAACAGAGCAAAAAAATACGCTGTTATCCCAACAGCTACTTAGAAAGTACGAAGCTAACATCGCCCAAATTAACGCGGCATATCAGCCACAAATAGATAAATACGACACTGAGTTAACCCTAGAGATGGACGATAAAAACTCTGTCACCGGTGTTTTTATCGACAGAGAATATCGCGCAATACAAGATAAGTTAACGGCAGCCCAAGCTTTAAAAAAACGAGAAGTTGATGCCGCTAGCAGGCAGTATAATATGCAGGTCGTTGGTTTGAGTAATCAACTCACCAAGCAGCTCAATACTTTGAGTCAAACCTACCTTGATTCTCTTGCCCTACTGACGGTAGATAATCTACAAAATTCAGGTATCGGTCGTATACATTCTCCACTTATTACTAAGTCGTTGAATGTTTTTAATCGCGTTTCACAAAGCAACATTGATTACATGTACCTTATTGCTTTTGTTTCTTTACTTATGGCAGTGATTGTTGAATCTCTTGCGTTTTCGCTTATTCAAACTTTGCATTTATCAACTGTATCCTTGCACACAGCTAGTGACGCTGTAGCCAACCGCTCTGCACCAAGCGACAACGCTACGTCTGAAAGCCCAACACCAAGCAGCACTGAACCTGCCCAGCCAATCATCCATAAAACGCCATTAATGGCATAGGACACAATCATGACTAAATTAAATACACGATTAAAACCCAGATATTTTGCATCAATCGCTGCCAGTATTGCAGTAATAGCAGCCTGCTTACTCTTTTGGAACTGGCTTTATAGCCAACAATTATTTGCGGTGGGATATGTGAGCGAAATACTCACAACTCCGAGTCAGTACCGTGTGCTGATTTTAAATGGCCTCTTTGAAGAGTCGGGTGTCGCTTTGTTAAGTTCATCAAGCGCTGAGGTAGCCCTTGGTGATTGGTTAATGGTATATGGCACAAACTATCAAGCCGATGCCCAGTTGCTTATTGCTGATAGTTTTCTGCATAACCCAATATTGTCTTATTTGCCACAATATAGCCCGCAGCAGTGGTTAACTTATGTATCTGAGTATAAATATATGGCAATTTTACTTGCAGGCGTCTTGATATTGTCGTCAGGAACTTGCTTTCGGTATTCGTATACCTTGCTGGTTACCTTGTTTCTGCTTGTTTCGCTTTGGCATGCAGGACATGCCGCAACGGTTTACGGCTACATCGACACCAGCGGCGTAGAGTATTACCTATTGTTTGGCATTGTTGGGCTTTTTGGGCTACTGGCATACAGAACCCATGACAAATTTCAAATATCGAGTCGCATCGTACTAGGTGTTTTAACCTTCATGTACGGAAGCGAACTCGCGAATTGGCTCGGCTTCGGACAAGGCGATTTCGACCTATTGCTATTTATTGTCGCGGTTTCTTTTCCTACAGCTATTACGCCTCTATTTGCTGCGTATTTATTGTCAAAAGGCTTTGCTACAAAGGCTGTTGGTGACTACATGTTGCTAGCTTTGGCATACGCTCTTTCGTTTGCCTTACTTGACCGCAATACGCCTCAGCGTTTGTTTAAATCTTTCAATAAACAAAGTGTAAAACACAAGCTAAAAAATAGCTTAACTCGCCAAATTCACCAATTTAAAAAGCAATTTAAGCCAGCATCAACTTTGCAAGTAAAAGGCAAAGTTACCCTTGCTGAGTTAATGAACAAAAGGAGCGCGTAATGACAAACTTTACTGCTTTAAGCCAAACCTCATTGTCTGCAGAAGTTATCGAATTGCTAAATAAACAAGGTGTTATTGATGTGCAATCTGCCATTGCTTTATTGAGCAGGCTAAAGCTAGACAATAGTCAAACCATATTAAACGATGACCAGTTACGACAAGCGTGGACATGCCTTGCAAGCTACCAAAGCGATGATAATAAAGATTTTGCGGCTACGCATAACTTACCGCCTATGACATGTTATGGCGGCATACCTAACGCAGCAAAACGCAGTGTTAGTGATAATGCCAAGGTGGCGCTATATAACTTACTTGAACAACTGCAAAATAATAAAAACAATCCGGATAATGCAAACAAGGGTCAATTGGGTCAAGCAAACAATAAGGATGACAACAATGAATAAAGATATTTTTACCCCTATTGATGAACTTAATTTTGCGAGTTTAACCCGGCAACACGCGGCAACATTGAAACGCTCAGGAATCGCCACTTTTGCCCACTTAAATGAGGCCTTGCGACGTGAATCTAAACAGCCAAAATTATACGGCATTCAAACTAAGGCCTTGCGCGAAGACTGTATGCAATATGAGAAGAAGGTTACACGAGGAAACCTCGCTTATAACAAGGGGCCAATTATCGTGCCACCTATGGGCATGGTGCTCGATGCAAAAGACTCTCCTACTATAATGCAGCGCCGTCAAAACACGCAGTCGGAGCGATTAGCTTTATCACAATTGGCACAGTCTTTAGAAGACGAGTTACCTAAGGAGTATTTGCTAAACGATTTAATGCAAGATGTCAGAAATCAACAGTATTTGGGCTCATGTACCGGCTTTGGATCTATTAACAGTCGTGAGTTTTTAGTGCAACTCGCTTTGTCGCCAGGCTTTGCGTATCGTGGCGCCAAAATGCTTGATGGTTATCCTTATCTTGAGGGCAGTTGGCAAGAGTTTGCCTTCGAATTTATGGTCAAGCATGGGGCTGTTTTAGAGTCGGAATACCCATACGAAATGTGTTTAAACGAAGAGTGTATTGAGCCTTATCTTGATATAGCGACGACTTTTGCTATTTCGTCGTATGTTGACTTAATGGTAGAGCATGAATACTTAGTCAGCGTATTAAAAGCGGCGCTTAGCGGATACTTGATGCCTGAACTTGGTCCGCAACCGGTATCGATATCAGTGGCCGTGTACGAATCTTTTTGTGATTATGCGGCTTACTCAACGGGCTTAATACCGGTTCCACTGGCCTCTGAAAAACAAGAAGGCGGGCATGCTATGTGTGTGTGTAGATATACATCGCTTTATGGTGTAGATTACTTTTTGGTTATTAACAGCTGGGGTAAAAGTTTTGCCCAAAACAGCCCACTAGGCTTACCCGGCTATGCATTAATTCCTGCTGCTTATATCGCTACACCAGGTTTGGTTGGGGAGTTACTGATGCCCTTGGAATAATATGAAATGGAGTATTTAATTTGCTTTGGTATAACGATGATGCCTATGTGCGAATGTTAACAGATAAGATGTTACGTAGTTTGCTAGCTAGAGGTTGTTCAATAGATGATGCTAAAGATGTGGCACAAACTGTTTTAATTAAATTGTTTCGTGATACAAAATTTAACACTAAACAGGCGCCCATTTTTGACGAAGGATTTGAACACAATTGGTCTTACCTTTTTAGAATGTGTCAAACATCTAAAATAGACCTATATCGCGATAGAAAAGATTTCCGTTATAAAACAGCGCGCGACTACATGCTCGAAGACCAAGCAGAGCAAATTAGTAATGCTGGCGAGGTTCAGCGTTTTAGCTCAAAAACTATCCAGCTAAGGTCTGATAAAGACGTGACAGAATTACTCGAGCGACAAAGTAGGTCGGTAAATGAAAATCACCCAGAACAGTGGTTGTTAAACACTAATCTAGTGACGTTTATATACCCAAAACTTATGGGAGCTGTTGATACAGTTTTATCAAAAATTGACGACCAACAGCAGCGCGAATTTTTGCTAAAAATGTTATGGGACGACGGCACATCAAAGCAAACCGTTGATGAATTAGCATTAAGCTGTGGTTTTGATAAGAAGCAACCGCGGTCTTACTTCCAAAGTTTTGCAAAAAAAGTAGAAAAGATACTTCTCAAAGAAGATCAATTAACAATAACACTGCGCTCAGGCTGCTTTGACGCAATAGCTGAAATAAACGATTTACAGGCATGAAAATGAAGAAGACGATAGATATAAGCGACGAGTTACAAGAGCTTCATAATTTATTAAGTGGTGAAACAGAACCCACAGAAGAAGAGTTAGCGTCGGTAAAGCTTGACCCTAAAGACACGATTGAACAAGCCAATAAATTTTTAAATTTTGTCAAAGAACAACAGGCGCTCCAGCAACAAGCACAAACACTGACGGTGCAAAAAGCAGCAAACGATGAAACGCCGCTTGCCGAATTTAAATTGCTGTCGGCGGGTAAAAAAGAGTCAAGCATCAAATGGCATGAACAGCTTATTACGGTAGGCGGTGTTGATGGCAGAGGTGGTTGCCTATTAGAAATTGCCACACGCGCCAAAACTAATCAAGTTAACATTACATTGTCGGCGCAAGCAAATGGCGAAGCTCTCCTACAAGCACTCTTGGCCGATTACGCAGGCGGTGAACTCGATATTAATATAACTTTTAAAAACAAGGTTTTATTAGAGGCGCATATACGAGTAGCAGAAGATGCGGATATTGCCAGAGGCCGTGGTGTATTGTTTGATAGTGAAAGGCCAGATACCAAAGACGAGAGCGCAATAATCAATATCATAAATAAAAAAGACACCTAAGCCCTAGGTTATTTACCCCTCAAAAAGGATTTTTAAGATGTATATTCTTTTGTCAGACAATCAAATTGTGTATCGGGTTGACACAATCGAGTTATCTCCGCGCGGCGATCAAACGGCAAGAGCTGTTCTTGATAGTGAATTAGGTTTACCCAGACCCCAAGAAATAGAACAAAACGCTTATGTGCAAACCGCCGCAGAGGCGGCTTATGCCTCGTTGAATAAATTGGATTGGGTAAATCGCTTTTATTGTGAAGTTACACTGACGGCTAACGATAATAAACGAGTATCGTTTAGTGAGGACAGTAATAGCTCGGGCCTTGGTTATGGCTTAGCAATCGCACTTGAATGGCGTGAACAACTGCAAAAAAGTTGTCAGTATGATGTGACGGTTTTTGCCACTGGTGCCTTGTATAGTAGTGGCGCCGTTAGCTCTATTGATTTTATAGAAACCAAAATAACCGCTGCGTGTAATTTTATGCAAAAGGCGAAGGAAAAAACGCTAGCTACGCCGCCATTTGTTGTGTTTTATCCCGATGCTGATGACCACCAAATATCCGCTGAATTAAGGCACACGGTTTCTTCTTTAAATGGGCATCTACTGCCTGTTAATCGCTTACAAAAAGCCCTAGTCCACCTATTGAAAACGCAATACGACGGCGACCCAGCAGGCCGTTGGCAGCCGTTTAAAGGACTCGCGAGTTTTGATTATCAAGACAGCTTACGTTTTTTTGGCCGCGAACGAGCGTTACAAGACTTAGTGCGAGATTACGATGGTAAAGGGCTTTTCGTCATTACTGGGGTTTCGGGTAGCGGAAAGTCGAGTTTGATTAAAGCTGCACTCATCCCTTATTTGAATAAAAAGCATCATCAAGAGTCACGGGAAGCTGCCAACGATTTACCGTTAACATTTGACTGGGGGGTAACGTCTCCAAAACAAGCCGGCAGTATTGGAGCAATACTATCTAAAATGTTTGCAGGATTAGGCAAAATGTTTGAGGTCGATATAGAAGCAAGCGCTTTTAGTCAACTTGCTTTGAGTTCACCTGAACAATGTGCCGATGCATTGAAAAAAGCCCTCCCACTAGACCATTATTGTGCCCAATATGTATTTTATATTGACCAGTTTGAAGAATTGTATAACGACCCTAACTTTGAGCCCGAAGAGGCGCAAAGGCTAAACAATGCGCTTGACACTTTAGGCTTAAAATTATCTTGTTTGTCGGTCATTGTATCGTTCAGAAAAGGAAGCGATTTTGAATTAACAACGAGTGGACCCACCAAGCTCGTAGATGCAAGAATTCATGCTAATGAATGGCGTGAAATTATTTCTAAGCAAGCGACCTCCTTTGGCTTAGCCTATGAAAAAGGGCTTGAAGATGCCTTGGTTAATGAGGCAAGTGTTTTGCAACATGCACTACCTGCACTTGAGTATCTGCTTGAGCAAATGTACGAAAGGCAAATCAAGAGAGAGGGAAAAGCAACATATTTAAGGTTTAAAGATTATCAAGAGTTAAGCGGAATACGCGGTGTCATTGCCTCGCGTGCCGAAGCCGTTATGCAAACATCGCCCCAATGCGCACACGCCTTTTTTGCGCACTTCGTTGGTCTCAATAACGAAAATAAAGCGGTTACACGCAGTGTCGATATTGATGAAATTGCGCAAAACAACCAGGTACTATTCGATTTAATTAAGGCATTTTCTGAAGCGCAACTCGTTGTTGATTGCAGCACAAACCAAGCTAAGCGAGTAAAACTTGCGCATGATACTCTACTGAACTTACAAAGCGCCTCTGCTTGGAGGAGTCTTAAAGAGTGGTTTGATGACAATTATGACTATTTACACTGGCTAAATGCAATTTCTGGCAACATGAATCGATGGCTGGATATTGATGCTAACGGTTTGAGTTATAAAGGCTCAGAACTCAAGCCTAATCATTCAGCCGAAACGTTTTTACTTAACCCTCATGACTTAGCATTGGGTAATCAATTTAAGCAAGAGGATAAGATTCAGCAAACCCATGTTGAGCGTTATTACCAAGCATCTATTCAATATAAAGCGAAACAGACGTCGCATACACGACGAGTATTGTCGGTTTACGTTTTCATTATATTATTCTTGGTATCGGGTGCAGGCTATTTTATAAATCAAGCGCATCAAGCGACCAAAAAGTTAGAAGAAAAACTCGCTGAATTAGAAGGAGGAACAAGCAACAATTCGGAATTTCAGGCCGGCGTTAACATAATCAATGAGGTAATGTTACAAGGTTTGTACATAGATGACGGCGTTGCAGTAGAGAATCGTTTTGCCGTAGGCGCTATTATTAGAGATTTAACCTTGTCTCAAACAGAAAAGCAAAACGCGCTTGATATACTCGGTAATGAAATCGCGTCAGATCCCCAGATATTAGTCGACTTAAATAGCAATAAATTTTCTTATGATGAAAACCTCGTACGTGAAAGGCCTAAACTACATCGACTAATACTAGAAACTGATAGCATGGATGACGAAGAGAGACAGTACTGGTTTGACATATTACCATCAATGACTGATGAGCAAGTGTCAAGACTGTTTACCATCTTAAATACCGAAAAAGTCAAGTTAGCAGCCTTAGAAGAAAAATACATCAAAGAAATTAGAATGTTAAATCGCAAGCATTTACGAGAATGGCAAGACTTTGAGGCAAAGTCGAATAATATTCCAGTGCCCAATCGAACAATATCAGAACAGCTTGCACAGGCAGAAGAACTAGCCACAGACGAGCCCGAACAATCTATCGCCCTAGCGCTCAGGATCGTGCAGGAAGAAAACACAATAGATGCAAACGGCGTATTCGATCCAAAAAGTAAAAGTACGACTTGGGCTTCGGTAGGTGCACTTGAACTACTTGCCGAAAACCACGCCCGATTAGCGCAGCATGCCCAGTCTATTCGTTTTTACACAGCAGAACTTAAGCTGCGAGAGCGCTTAAATATCGCGTTAGATGAAAATAAGCAGGCAAGTAAGTATTGGAAAATCGCGAGCTCTTACGAGGCTGTCGAAAATTTTGCCGCGGCCTTAGACTTTGCATCTCGGGCGAAGGCAAAAAAAGAATGGTCAAACGTGAATTTAGCCAAGCTATCTGCTAATCAAGCTGCCTATGCGATAATGGTTAGCCAAGAATCAGAAGCTGGCAAATATGCAGCAGAAAGTTTAGCAGCCTACTCAGAACAAGTATATTTACGAACATCAATTAATACTCAATCTAGAGATACCCAAAAAGAATTCGTAATTAAGGCTATCGCTTTATATCCGGCTCTTTTACAAAACGAGCCTCAGCATAAAGATACCTTAGCTCCGGTGCTTGGCAGTTTATGGGGATCTATGTCTTATTTTCATTTATTTTATAATGAGCCTGAAAGTGCTATCACCGCTGCTATCACCGGTTTGAGGCTTGCGCCGGAGCAAACATGGATAAAAACAAATTTGGCACATGGCTACATGCTAACAGGCGAGACTAATAAGGCGCTCAAAACCTATAAATATAATGCTAATCAACGCGTGAATTCTACAACTCTGTTTAAAGAAGCCGTTTTACAAGATTTTATTGATTTAGAAAAAGCCGGCGTTACTCACCCTTTCATGACACAAATAAGAGCGTTTTACCAAACCGAATAATTATTTTAGTCACTTTATTATTTTTACAACACACTTTGCGTTTCTATCTATGAAAGCACATAAACAATGATGTTTATGTGATCCATAGAGGAAACATACATGCCCAATAATTTAAAAACCCTTGCAACTAAGCTAATCATGGTCTTTTTTATGTCTGCACGCCTGATTAGTCTTGTTCATAAAAAGAAAGCTCTCTTTCACTCATCTAGTCACTCATCTAGTATTTAACAACTCACTGTTATGGGAGGCAAATAATGGCTATTTATAGTTATTTCGCGCATGCGGTTATGCTTTTTTGCATATTTTTAGTAATCAAATATACCTTTGAGTTTTACCGATTAAAGCGCACTATTTTGCATGACGATGCCGATATTAAAGCGGTCTTACAAGCTCGCGATATTGCCCGTATAAAAGCAGTCCGACACCCTTCAGTGATGTTTTATCGACGTTCGCAAACTAAAGAAACACAACAATCATTGGAAGAGCAAACCCTGCAGTTGTTTGCCCCCTTATTGTTAAAAGTGAATGCGCTTAAATCTATCGCTCCTGCGCTAGGACTTTGTTTTACTGTTATTTCTATTATTTTATCATTCCAGGTGTTTGCCAGTAGCGGCGACATTAAAATGATGTTTCAAGCCGCTGCGGTAGGTTTAGGCACAACAGCAATGGGTGCTTTAGTAATGTCGATGGCAAAATGGTTAAGCGACCGTAAGTTAATACCCACCTTTCAACATATTTTTTTACTCAATCAAGCTCACCTTAATCATTTACGCACTATGTTGCAGGCAATGGCTAAGCGAGTGCCAACGAGGGATAGCCAATGAACACCTTAAAATTAATCACCGAGAGTGGAAATGAAGAGGCATGGTTATTTGCAGACCTGTTTGCCAGTTTGCTAATGACTATTGTGCTATTGGTAAACGTGCATACCTTGCAAGCGTCGCCACAAACAACCGACCAAGAAGGTGCAGACGCTAAGCAAACTCGTCTGCTGTTTTTGCATGCCGATGGCAACGTCTCAATTGACGAACAGAGCAATCCCTCAATGTCGTTAAAAGAAGCTATTACGCAGTTTCAAAGCAGTGATACTCAAGTCGAAATAGTCGGAACAACTAATGCTAATAGCTTAGTGCTTTACACCGCGTTTAGTCAGCTTAGCCAACAAAATATTCAGTACGTATTTACGGCTGAACAATAATTACGTGGCGGTTTTACACGCCTCGATTTTAAAGTTTTCCATTATTTTACAAGAGAGAAAAAAGTATGATTAAACTTCCTCGTCCTGCCAAACCCACTCTTTTAGCCATAGCGTGTATTTTACCTATTATGCTACTTTTATATGAATACTTAGCTAGCCAAAATGGTCACTTGTCGTTGCTGGAGCCATTTAAATCTTTGCCAATCAACGAATCTAAAATAACAGAGAGTAAAGCTTTACTATCCTCTAAATCCTCGGCACAGCCATTGCAAAAGCTAAGCATAAAAACAAAACCCGACATGTCAGAAACAACCACAAATGAGCAACTAAAGGAGCCTATAACCGAAGCACAACAAGCGCAGACTAATCAAACTGTGATTGAAACAAGCTCAAATCAAACCCGAGTAAAGTCTTTACTTGCAATCGATGAGCTACCAAAAACAACAGATAACAATCGCAAGGCTGTTACTACAAAAGGCGAGCATACAGACGGTAAACTGCACTTGCCTGCTTTAAAAGTAGATGCTCATTGGAGTAACGAACTGATCATGGCCTTATTGCGTGAGGGTAAAATTCGTGTTGTCGCTAGCAATGCTAAAGGCCAACATTTCGATTATAAAATGAATGGGACTGCATTTCATCAAGGCACTTTTGTTCCACTGAAAGACTACGACCTGTTGTCCGATAGGCGCTTATTACTGAGGCCTCTTAGCGGAGCGGCTTATCACCAATTGCTGACGGCGTATAAGTTATCAGGACGCGGAACACACACTCCTAATCTTATGATTAGGTTCACCCGACAATTTAACCATGAAATTTCGCAACAGCAACTGGCTTTAGTTGATAGCAAAACGTCAAGAAACACTGCACTTGGCCAAGCCTCAAATGCTTCTGAATTGGGCACAACCGTGCTTTCATTTTCGACCTCTAATGGTGAGTCACAATACACGATGAGCGCTCAATAAACGTCTTTGCAATAAATATTTTAATAATTTTGTTATTTTTCGAAACAATACAGCGTTACTAAATAATGAACGACCAGACGTTCTTCATTTACCCAAATAGGATGACATTATGCGTACAATTCAAGCCTTAAATAAACCAGAGAAGTTAGCCCTGCCAGCATCAAAAACAGCACTAGCAGTTGCGATTGTCTATACCCTCCAAGTAGGCGCGGTTAATGCACAGCAATCTGAGATGGTCGATGTGGAAGTCGTTCCAATTGGAACAGTCGAAAAAAAGAATATCCACGCATCAGTGTTAGAACAAGCTGCTGTTGAAATGGATAACCGCGCAAATGCGTTTAACGCTTATGCCAAGGTGGTTGCTAATGAAGCAAGTGCTGTAAAAGCGTGCAGTGATAAAGCGCCATGTCTTATTAGCGTTTTATATACCTCGGCTGATGCCAGAAAAAACTATGGCCAATTCATGATTGAACATGGCAAAAAATTTGACTCAATCGCTGTAGGTTTTACCGAGCTTGTAAAGGCTGCCGATGGGCGCGCAAAAAGCTTATACAGCGACTACGACTTTAAACGCACCGAGTTTTTTAGTTCGTACGACAACGCGCTAAACTTGTTGATGGCCAATAATGTGATGACTGAACAAGATGCGCAAAATTTGTTGAGTAACGAACAGTACGCCGCTTTAGTAACACTATCCATCGAGTTAGACACGCAGGCGTACGACTTGCTCGCCACCAAACAATTGATCGAAATTGCGGGTGTCGAGTCGCAAACATATGCAGCCAACATAAACGCTTATAAGGCCTACGCAATAGATGCCAAAATTGAAGGCACTAAACTCGACAGTGAAGGCTATAAGCAAGGTCGAAATGCTGATGTGTTAGTGGCACAAGAAAACGGCAAATTGATTAACGACAACTTAAATAGTTTTGCATCTGTGATGTCTGATAACGCATACAAAACAACCGAGTCAGCATTTTTAAAAGATGTCACTGTTAGTGGTTTTGCAGGTAGTCAAGACGACTCAGAGCCAACGTTTGGTGGGGGCGGTCTGTCTTTGTTCTTCGGTAACTCGAAAAGAATCGACAACATTCGTGATTTCACCTATTCAAATAAAAACACGTCAGACGAGGGTTAAGTCCATGAAAAAGTTTTTCTCAAGTAAAAAAAATCTATTGCCAGCGGTTTTGGCAGCCAGCGTCATTATTTTTTGCGCAAGCTTTGTGTATTTTGCAGGTGATGTGCAATTAGTGAGTTCAGTTCCTTTGTCAAAACAGCAAAAGCTGCAACAACAGCAGACACAAATACAGTCGATGTTGCACAAGATGAAGGCCGACGCTAAGCGTATTCGAGAGTCGGCGTTAAATACGCCTGGCTACAACAAAATTAACGAACCAGCAAAAGCAGACACACCTGCCAAAACCAAAACAGATGGAGACAGCCAATGAAAAATGCATTAAGTAGTTCAGCGACATGCCTGTTAGCGCTTGCAAGCATGCTAACGAGTACGATAGCTTTGGCACAAGTAGACCGCGAAAAGCTCGTTCAAGCCGCCACCTTGAATGCGTATAAATCGAACCCAGACAAACACCCTATCGACAATCAAGACTTAAACAGTAAAAGCAAAGCAAACTCGTTAGAGCCGCGCTTACTTATTAAGTCAGAAGCGCCTAAAGAATTAACCCAAAGGCTTGCCCCAATTGGTGCAGAAAACCAAAATGTGGATGCTAATCCTAATGCGACAAATTGGCAATTACAGTTACTCGACCAAAATATTAGCAGTAGTGCAGAGCGTTCAGGTAAGTTACAAGAGGCTACAAATAAACTGAATGCTATTTTAAAAGTTCCTAAGCAAGTCTCAGGCGTGTTGCTAAATAATCAACAATCAGCACTTAAGACGTTAAGTGAAAATGATGTTCGCTCTTTTGGGAATACTCCACGCAACCCCATACAGATTGACAATAAAGCCGTATTGACTGATCCTAAGGTGCCACTTAAAAGCTTTCATGATGCAGATAAACTGAAGCAAGCCACGCAACATTTTGAAAGCTTATTTGATTAAACAGATGCTTATGACAAAAATGCGCAATACATGAAATGCGTTGCGCATTTTATTGGTTTGAAGTGCAATAGTCTAAGTCCCCCAGGCACTTTCTCAGAAACTATCTAATCAAAATAACTACTTTTCTTTAAATGTGAAACAATCATTTTTTAAAGCACATCTTAACTAGCGTAAGGTTAATATTGATATGGTGAACTTACCTATTAATGGTATTTGTATGAATAACAATGTATTTTTTCGTGTATTTCATCAAGCTAGAAATATGTAATACTCTTATTATAATGGCGCCTGAATATTGAGATATGCGTGATCAACAAATTTATAAATTGCAATAAAGTGAAATTTTCACATGCAATTTAACCGTCATTCTTTTGCGGAAAAACAATCCGGTTTTACCTTAATTGAGTTAATAATTGTAATTGTGATACTAGGTGTTTTAGCCGTAAGCGCTGCCCCACGCTTTATCAATATATCCACTGAAGCTAACGTGTCTACTTTACAAAATATGGGTGCTGCAATTATGGCTACGGCCAATATGGTGCGCGCAAAAGCAAGCATTCAAGGAGTAGAAAAAATGGCTTCTGCTTCAGTCGATTTAAATGGTGATGGTGAAGGCGATATTGCTACTGTTTATGGCTATCCTCAAGCATCAAGGGTTAACGGTTTATCCACTAACTTAAATGCTGATTTTGAAAACCAATGGGGATGGGCAACAACTTACGGCCTAGACAAATTTTACGTGGCGTCTGAAGCGGCAACAGGCATAAAAGGCTTTAAAGTGAATCGGCAACAACATTTTGCATCAAATTGCTATCTTGTATACAGCAATGCGAGTAGCGCCGGCAGCGAGCCAACAATTGAGTATGAATTAAGCGGGTGCTAAGCGTTCGCTGTTTCTCTTCACCATAATGACTGATGTAATCATCCGCTAATCAAAAACGCACTGGCGTGTTTAACTAAGCTATTAATGGGCATTAGCCATTAATAGCTCCAATAATAAATAAACACAGTGCCAAAAAACCTACAGCAATAATTACTTTATGTAGCGCTGCACTAATGCCGCCGCCTATCACGCCACCTATAATATATGCGGCTGGCTCTACTACATTGTTTTGGCTCATCAAGTAACATGACGCAATAAAACCAATAATAAAAAATAATATGGCTAATGAACCATCGTCAGCCTTTTTCGCACTTGATGTGTGCTGTACTTTTTTATTTGTGCTGCGCACTTTAGTTTGTTTGCGGGGTGTAGCAGGAGTATAGCTGTTGCTGCGGGTAGGGCGGTCTTGCAAACCTGCGGTATTATGCATTGAGCCAGTTACCACACCTGTTTGGCCAAGTGCGTATTCTTCCATATCTTTAAATGCTTGTTCGTTCATAGTCAGTCACCTTTATTTGAAAATTTTTAAACCTCAATATGGGTTGACGGACATAACATAAAAAGTGAACAAATTATTATAATAATAGTGCCAACATAATAGCCGCGCTATGTTGTAGCGCTCTCATTTTCTTCACACATCATATTACAGATCCTTTACAATAACGCAAAAATATTAGCTTGTAGTTAAAGTCACACGTGTTCACTCAAAACTCACCACAAACCGGTTTTTTGTTAAGCCGACAAGCTCACGATACTCGTTCGGGTATTGTGCTTACGTTTTGGTTAAAAACGCACAGTGCGCCTGTAAAACTGTCTATTGAGAACGAGCAAGCGCTATTCTTTGTTGAAACCCGCCAAATTGAAGAAGCGCTTAAGCGGCTAAGTAATCAAAATCTACATTTTGCGTCATATAAGTCATTGCCACTTAAAACATTTGGGCAAGCGCCAGTATCCGCCATTTATTTTAATTTCATGAAAGATTTTTATGCAGCCCGTGACCTACTCAAGCAAAGTGAAATTAAAATATATGAAGATGACTTTAGGCCTGAAGACCGCTACTTAATGGAGCGTTTTATTACAGCAAAAGTGGCATTTGTAGGCCAAGAAAGCCAGCCAGGTTCGCTCACTTCAAGCGCCAACAAAATCCAGAGTAATAAACACTTAAGTGTTCACAATACAAAATGTAAGCCCGGTAGCGGCAACTTTCAATTACGCATGGTATCTATAGACATTGAATGCGCAATAGATGGCGCCTTGTATTCAATTGCCGCCTTTAGTGAAACAGAACAAGTCGTGTTTATGATTGGTGAGGCGCAGTCTGACTCGCCCACGTATATACATTGGCTTGAAAACGAACATGCCTTGCTTGTGGAATTTATTGCGTGGTTTATGGCCTACGATGCTGATGTGCTTATTGGCTGGAACGTAGTTAATTTTGATTTAGACTTGCTACAAAAACGTTGTGACATATTAAACCTTAGTTTTGCCATTGGGCGTGATGGCCGCAGCCCTTATTGGCGCAAAAACCGAAACACAGGCAATCAATATATTTCTATTGCGGGCAGGGTGGTTCTTGATGGCATTGATTTATTAAAAACCGCCACTTATAGCTTTTCCAGTTTTTCTCTTGAAAATGTATCAAGGGAGTTATTAGGAATAGGTAAAAAAGTGAGCAATGTTGAAAACCGTTTGGCTGAAATAACCCATAACTTTATGCATAACAAGCTTGCGCTTGCCGCATACAATCTTGAGGATTGCCGATTGGTATGGCTTATTTTTGAAAAAACACACTTACTTGAATTTGCGATGCTAAGAGCGCAATTAACGGGCTTAGAGCTTGACCGAATAGGCGGTTCGGTTGCAGCCTTTACTAATTTATATTTACCTAAACTACACCGTGCTGGCTATATTGCGCCTAATTTGGGAGATGGCGCTTCAGGTTTAGTGTCACCCGGTGGTTTTGTAATGGACTCAACCCCAGGCTTGTACAACAATGTGTTGGTGCTTGATTTTAAAAGCCTATACCCGAGTATCATCAAAACGTTTAACGTTGATCCAATGGGCTTAATAGAAGGAATGAAATCACCCTCTACAGCGATTGAGGGCTTTGACGGAGCTTGTTTTTCAAGAACCAAACACTTTTTACCCCAAATAATTGATGGCTTATGGAAAGAAAGAGACAAAGCGAAAAAAGAAAATAATGCGGCTTTGTCACAAGCTATCAAAATTATCATGAATTCTTTTTACGGTGTATTGGGCTCAACAGGCTGCCGTTTTTTTGATCCTCGTTTGTCGGGCTCTATTACTAAACGCAGTCATGAGCTGTTGGTCACCACCAAAGAGTGGATTGAAACCAAAGGTTACAAGGTTATATATGGTGATACCGACTCAATATTTGTTCATGCGGGTAACAATCTTAATGCCAATGAATGCGCAAGTTTAGGTAAAGAACTTCAAAGCTATATCAACAATAAATGGCAAGAAAATATTCAAGCGCGTTTTGCCATAAATAGCCAATTAGAAATTGAGTATGAAACGCATTTTGTGAAATTCTTTATGCCTACCATTCGCGGCTTAGATATAGGTACTAAAAAACGCTACGCGGGCACAGTTGTTAAAAATGGTGAGCAAAAGCTAATCTTTAAGGGATTAGAAAGTGTGAGAACTGATTGGACTGAATTAGCAAAAGAGTTTCAGCAATCTTTATACGCTAAAGTATTTAATGATCAGCCTGTTGATGAATATGTATTGCAAACCGTAGCTGATACCTTGGCCGGTAAATTAGACAACAAATTGGTATATAGAAAGCGGATTCGTCGTAAATTAAAAGACTACGTTAAGAATGTTCCACCGCATGTGAAAGCCGCGCGCCTGGCAGACGAACAGAACAGTTTGCAAAATAAGCCGCTTAAGTATCAAAATACAGGGTGGATTTCGTATGTTATTACCACTAGTGGCCCTCAGGCTATTGAATACCTTAGCGCACCTATTGATTATCAGTTTTATATTGAGCGGCAACTAGCCGCAATTGCTGATGCTATTTTACCTTTCGTTTCAACAAGCTTCTCGCAAATTACAAACAAACAGCTGAATCTTTTCAATTAGCGCTAGCTTTGTCTTTTTAGCGTGCCTGCAAACTGTGGGTGTTTAAATCAATACTAAAATTGCCACTAGCTTCGCTTTGAATCATCATTGCCATGCTAGATAAAAGTTGTTGTAGCTGAGTATTTACCAAAGTGTTAGGTAGCTCGCAATTCTCGTACATTTCATGTAGCTGTAAGTAAGCATTCTTTTTTGGTGTATTAACAGCCGCAATATGGTCAGCATTTTTGATGCGGTAAAAGTCGTAAATTAGGCTTAAACCACTCTCTTTATTACCCTGCTGCAGATCGTTTATTTTTATGTTGATAGCCTGAGCGCATTTAGCTTGTGTTGAAAGGGCCTTTAGTGAGTTATTTTTTAAAAATGACACAAGTGCTTGGGGCCATTCTTTTGGTATGTATCGGTGCGTAACTACTCCTTGTAAATGCTTGTCGGTAAACTGTGCATAAGACGACACATTTAAAATGTTCTTGTCCCAATTAGGAAGGTTATGCGCATGATTAAATTCCCATTCAGCTTGGTAATGGGTAAAAAGGGTTTTAAATTTGGGCACGTTACTTACCGTAACGGTTTCAATGTTTGCAATGTTTGCAATGTTTGAACTTGATAAACTTAAGATCTTATAAGCGGGTTGGTACGCAGCTAGGCTAGGCACTTGAATATTAAACAAAGTGCTACCTGAGTCGGATTGTGCTGTTCCTGTATCATTTATATGCATATGCCCAGCAAAATGTAGCTGTAAGCCTGTGTTAGCTAATAAGTTCTCAGTTTGCGCAGTGGGTAATCTTTTCAGTTGAAACGCATTGTTGCCGAAAAGTTGCTTTATGTTTGCAGATGCGCCGTCATAAAAGTCAGTCATAGGAAAGTGGCTAAATGCTACTAATTGTTTGTTTGCTTTTTTTGCCCGCACTACGACCGACTTTATCCATTCTAATACAGGTTTCTTATAGGTAAACATAGCATTGTAGCCTGCGCTGCTTGAACCTTTAAATGCTTGCTCGCTTGCGTTTTCAATCACGTAAACATTTGCGTCAATAGCTAATAACCATAGGCCTTCAACAGGCTCTACTAAATAACTTGCGTCTGGCATTTTGAAGCATTGGTCAGGGGTATCATTTGAGCACCAATCTAAGTAGCGTTTTTGCATTGCATGGTCAAGCATTGATTCGTGCATTGACTCGTGCATTGATTGCGTAAAAGGGGTTTCATAATGCAGGTAGTTTTGTTTCGGCATAAAGCCGTGCTGCGCTAATGCCTCCATTATTTCTTTATAACCCCAATGCTGAATGTCGTTTGTACAAAAGGTTTGCGCTTGCATACTTGAGCCGGCAGCGCACTTTTTATGTTCAAGACTATACACACCCGCTTCTTGACCATTTTTAAGCAAAAAGTCTTTCTTTCCCCCCGGCACAGTAAATGGCTTTACAGGGTCATGATTACCGGTAATTACAAAAAATTGAATACCGTGCTCTTGCGTGTATTTATCCAGTATATTTTTGATAGCAAGTACATTTATGGGCTGGCCGTCGTCGGTGAAGTCCCCGGGAAGCGCTACAAGTTTTATGTTTCTTGCAACAATGTCATCTAGCGCTGCAAGAAGCACATAATAATTCTCATTGAAAAGCCGCGTTGAATGTAATTGTGACGACATGCTACGCAGCAATACTGCCTTACCTTGTTTATCTGTTGGAAATAGAGCGCGTTCTTGGTGGGTTAATGGCGCAATATCTGCGTGAATATTGTGAAGGTGAATATCTGCTAAAAAAGCAATTTCAATATTTTGGCTAGGTTTGGCTGCCACATTAGCCTTTTCCTGATTAGCCATTACCGGCAGTGAAAAGCTCCATTGAATAACTAAAACGCTTAATGCTAGGTGGAGCTTCTTCATCGTTATTGTTCCCTTTTTACGTATATTTTTAGCTGATTATAATAAGACTCACTTACTGACCAAAAGGGGACAAAAGTAATTAAAAATTAATAATTACAGTGTTTTATGTGACACTTTTATGAAGATTGATAACAAGTCAGAAATGCTTTGTCCCCTTTATTGAATTTTTACACTCAATAGGGTCAGTTAATATACACAGAGCAATTTTAATGACCAACTTGTTAAGAATAAGCCCCATTTTATTTGTTTGGATGTGCTTGTGCAGCGCGCCGCTTTGGGCTAAACCGCTGAATCACTTTCAAGCAATAGGATCGCACAACAGCTACAAGCAAGTTATGCCGAATGCGGCATTAGACTATGTGGCAACTCAGAATGCGACTTTAGCAAAGGCAATTAATTACTCTCATCCATCATTAACTAAACAATTGCACTTGGGCATTCGCCACTTTGAAATTGACGTATTACTTGACCCAATTCCAGGCATGTACGCAAAGCCTACTTTGGAAGCTGAGCTTGGTCAGTCATTTTTTAGTGATACAGAGCGAGCATTACTCAAGCAGCCCGGATTGAAGGTGCTGCACATTCCAGATGTTGATGTTAAGTCTCACTGCAATTTGTTCAGCCAATGCCTTACCCAACTGTTGGATTGGTCAATTCAACACCCTGAACATTTTCCGCTTATTATTTTGATGAACGTTAAAGAGACGCGGGTAAGCTTTATTGATGGCCAGCAAGCTATGGCCTTTACTGCTGCCGACTATAGCGAAATAGACAAAGAAATTAGGCAAGTATTACCAGCCAATAAATTATTTAGCCCTGATCATTTACGCGCAAATTACGCAAGTTTAGAAGAAGCTGTACTTACCCAAGGCTGGCCAGAGCTAGCAAAATTAAAAGGTAAATTTATCTTTTTGTTTGATGGAAAACCCGGTCAAACAGCCTTATACGCAAAGAATCACCCATCATTAAAAGGCCGGGCAATGTTTGCTGGTTTCGCACCAGGCCAAGCCGAATCGGCTTTCTTAATTATGAATAACCCCTTAAAAGATTTTGAAGCAATTCGCTCAGCGGTAAAACAAGGATACATGGTAAGGACGCGCTCTGACGCCAATTTAACTGTGAGTAATGAGGTACGAGCTGCTCGCAAGCATGCTGCATTTTTAAGTGGCGCTCACATTATTTCCAGTGATTTTTACCAAGGCTCATTACAGGCCCAACAGGCTGGTTATTCCGTTGTTTTTGACGCTAATTCTTTCATTCGACTTAACCCTATTTCTAATGCCTTTTCTAAGGACGCAACTAATTAATTTACACACTTATGGAGTTTCACATGCAAAATAAATTTATAAAACAACCTTTGGTTTTAGCTGTAATTGCTGGGCTTGGCACAATATCAAGCTCTTCATTGGCCCAAAGCAATGAAAGCAATGGCGAATCAAGTATTGAACAAATTGAAGTAAAAGGCTTTAGAGGAAGTTTGCTTAAAGCGCGAGACCTTAAGCGCGAAGCCCTAGGCTCACAAGACTCAATTGTAGCTGAAGATATTGCTGACTTTCCCGATCTGAACCTTGCCGATGCATTACAGCGTATTCCGGGTATAGCCATCACGCGTGAAGGCGGTGAAGGGCGTCAAATTTCGTTACGAGGTTTAGGCCCTGACTTTACACAAGTACAACTTAACGGCATGGAAGCACTTGGTACGTCTAGTTCTGCTATGGATAGTCGCGGCTCAATAAGCCGCTCTCGTGCATTTGATTTTAACATTTTTGCCTCAGAATTATTCAACCGTGTAGATGTTGCCAAGTCATTTTCTGCAGATATGGATGAAGGTGGTATTGGTGGCACCGTTAATTTAGTCACGGCAAAACCTTTTGATTACAACGGATTTAAAGGTGCAATAAGTGGGCAGCTTGGGCAAAACACATTGGCTGATGGCACCAGTCCTCGTATTGCTGGGCTAGTATCAAATACATGGGGCGATTTTGGGGCTTTGGTGTCAGTGGCGTATAGTAAGCGTAACACTAGTGAACAAGGCTTTGATACTTACCGCTGGCGCTTAAGAAACGCACAGGGCTCTGATATATCCGCTTTGTCACAAGCTGACCAAGACGCAGTAAATTCGGGCGAATTGCGCTTTTCTCGCGGCAGCCGCTATTCAACATTTGAAAACGAACAAACCCGAGTGGGAGCAACACTTGCATTACAATATCGCCTAAGTGATAGCTTTAATTTAGGCTTTGACGCTTTGTATGGGGTGCTAGACAACGCGCGTGATGAATTTCATTTACAAAGTCGTGGCTCAAGTTCAACTGCGTTAGGCTGTACAGGCCCCACTTACGTAAATATTCAATCTCAAGCAAATGATCCTATTTGTTCGAGCATTTTGGATATTGAATATAACCAGGGTAACGAAGTTATTTATGCGCGTTTTGACAATGCCGCTATTCATTCTGAAAGCCGTGAGCAATATGCCGACACTACCTTTACTCAAATGGTTGTAAACAGTGAGTGGAATGTTAGCGAGTATTTGACTATAACGGCTTTGCTAGGTACATCAACAAGCGAGTTTGATACGGCCAGCACAAAAGTGTACTTAGAGTCTTTTGGTGAGCAAACCATTGATTACCGCTTAGACCGCTTTTATGGCAAAAATACCTATGGTTTTGATGTGACTGACGTGAATGAGTTTCGCTATCACGAGATTGATTTAGAAGACGACCAAATAGAAAACACCTTCGATATTGCTAAGTTAGACGGTGCTTATATAGTAGATGGAGCAGGCGTGATATCGGCCGGCGTATCACTCAAAACTTTTGAAAATGAAGCGTGGAAAAATCGTGATGGCAATCTAATGCGCACTCAATGGCAAGAGGGCGATGTATCAGATGTTGTTGACCCAAGCCTTACATATACGTACACCGGCCATGATGAACAAAAATGGTTGGCGGTAGACGTAAACGGTGTTTTAAATGCATTTGGAATTGATAGCAGCCTCGCGAAGGCCGAATATTCTGATAAAGTCATAGAAGATACCGTAGGGGCATACTTACAATATGAGTTTGATGCTGACTTCGCCGGTGGTTTCTTGCGAGGTAACGTAGGTGCACGTTATTACGATACTAACATCAGTTCATTCGGCTTGGTAAATGGCGAATTAGCAGAAGTAACGCAAGATTACTCAGGGGTATTACCTACTGTTAATTTGGCGTGGGATGCAACAGACAACTTAGTGCTTAGAGCCAGCTTCGGCAAAAATATTACACGGCCATCTTTAAGCGCGTTAAATGCGGCTGGCACAGTTCAAAATGATCCCACATCAACCAATGGTTTGAGTATTTCTGCCGGCAACCCCAAGTTAGAACCTTTTAAGTCAAATAACTTTGAAATGGGAGCCGAGTACTATTTTGATGAAGTGGGTTATGTTTCTTTCGCTTACTTTAATAAATCAATCGACAACTTTATTGTTACCAATACGCAAGATATGGCATACAGCGACACCGGATATGCGCTGTCGTTTTTAGGTGCGGTTGATGAATTAGGTAACCCGCAAACTGCCGATACTATTTTTACCGTAATTCAACCCATTAATACCGACAAAAGCGATATTGTGGGATATGAATTAGCGTTTCAGCGCGATTTTGATTTTTTACCGGCACCATTTGATAGTTTAGGCATAATTACTAACTATACCTATGCTGATGGAGAAGCTTTGTATAGAAATGTGGGAAATAGCGGAGTAGATGAGTATAAGTCGTTTCCTGGATTATCAGAGCATTCAGGTAACTTTACGCTTTACTATGAGCAAGATTCTTGGGGAGCACGTGTTTCCGCTGCATATCGCAGTGACTACATCTCTAACGTATCTTCTAATAGTGACGAAGACGAAAGAGGCTTCCACGCTACAACTTACGTTGATTTCTCTGCTTTCTATAATGTGTCAGAACAGATAAAAGTCACTATTGAAGGTACTAATTTAACTGATATACGTGAAGAGCAATACAGTGACACGGCTGATAGATTATACAACAGCACTAAAAATGGCAGGACTTTTTATTTAGGGGCGACGTATACATTTTAAGGTAAATAAAAGCTCGCCTGGATGAGCATTTATCAGCGCTTAAAGGCCAGCACTTTTGCTGGCCTTTTTATTATTTCAAATGCTAATTTTGTGTCTAATACTGGTAAGTTAAACCCATATAAAAAGTACGCCCACTCGTAACTGAATTATACGGCCTGTCGGCTGAATCGCTGTATTGCTCTTCTCTTTGGTTCGTTAGGTTTTGTGCTTTTATTTTAAATTGCCAGTTAGGATTAAATTGGTACGAAAAACTCGCATCAAGGTACAAGGTGGCATGAAAACCATTTTCGTCTTCATCTAGTAAAGTTTGGCTGTTAACAGTTTGAATGTATTTGTCGCGATACGTGGCGACCATTCGAGCTGTGAGTAAATCGGTTTCATAATAGAGTGTTACCGAGGCGGTTTGTTTTGATAAATATGGAAACGCTTTGCTAAACAATATCTTACCGCTAAGTTCGTTGTAATAGTTAGTTTTGCCGTTTGTAAATGTATATTGCCCAGCTATTCCAATATTATTCCAAGGAGCGGGTAAATTAGACAATTTGTAAGTCAGCATTGTTTCAATACCATTTAGCGAGGCCGATTCATGATTACTTTTTGTCACAAGCCTAACGATGGTGTTCGATTGTAAATCGTTCTCGGGCCATATATTCGGTAATGCTGTATCACCAAATTCTATTAATTTAGCTCTTGGCGCAACAAAATTAGATATTTTTTTATAAAAAGCTGAAAACGAAAATAGCGTGTTGTCATTAATATAACCTTCTAAGGACACATCCAAATTATTAGCAATGTAAGGGGCTAAAGAGTAGTTAAGACCAAGAACGGTTTGAGTATCTTGTAGGTATACCGGCGGGCTAGATAAGTCTGATAGCAATGGTCTAGCGGTGTTACGAGACGCCCCGGCACGAATCAGCCAATTAGGCTCAAACTCCCACGATACATTCACACTGGGCAGAAGCGTGCTATGTGTTTGATATGGTGTCAAAGTACCTGAGCTTAGGCGGTAAGTAGTATCTACTTGCTCTTGTTGATAACGCAAGCCAAGTTCAGCATCAAGAGTGGCACTTGTCCATGAGAATAGAACAAATGAGGAGTGTTTAGTTTCAGCTGTTTGACTGAAAAGCTGGGTAATATCTTGTGAATTAAGGGATAAGTTAAACGGGTTAATGCCAAAATATTGCATAGCAGTGTTGGTGCTTAACGTTAACCAATTAGCATTTGGATGAGCAAAAAGCGGATTAGCTAAGTGAACGGGTAGGTTATTATCAACGCTAATAATACCCGTTTCATCAGGTTCACCTGCAGGTATTCCATTTGCATATGCCGCCCAGTTGTCTTCCAATAAATCAGCTTGAAACAAACTGGTGCTAGCATTACTAAAATATGTATATTCTATCCCCCACTTACCCGAAAAAGATGGGGAGTAGTTATATGTAAATGCTAATTCTGCATGTTGATAGCGCGTTTGTGCAAAATATTCTTCTAAGTCAATTTCTTGCATCTGCCACATGTCAGCTGATAGCAGGTCATTGTTGTAACGTATATTGGCAAAGAAACGGTCAGGCCGGTAGTCTACTTCAAGGTCACTTTTGCCTTTAGTATAAATTTTATTACTCAAAGGAATATCAAAATCAGACTGTTCAAGGCCCACAACTAGCGTCATATTTAGGCGCTTGTTTATGGCTGTGTGTGCATTTAATACCACTTGGTTGTAATCTGTTTGCGATAACTGCGCCCGGCTTTCAGTGGCTGCTCGGGCATCTTGATACTTGCCGTACACTAATTCATTGGCGGTATTTATTTCAGCATCGAGTACCTGCGTTTCACCAAGTATAATTGGGCTTGATTGATCGCCACGTGGATACAAATGGAATTCTGTTCTGTTTGAGTCTAATAGTGCGTGAAGGGCGTCAAATGTTACAGAAGTATTTTCATCTTTAAATTGCAAAGCAAAGCTTAAGCCTAAACGGCTTTGTGAGCTTCGCCATACGGAATTGCGATTGCCTCGTGGCATTGTTATTTCGCCGCTTGCTAAGCGTGATTGTAGTGTGCTGGGTAACAAGGTCAGAGCACTTGGCGGCAATGCAATTTCACGCCACCTAAAAGTATTAACGCCACGCTCCTCAGCATTTCTTTTGCCATATGAGAGTGATATTAAAGATCCCCAGTTGTCCCACGTGTTTGATATTAAGCCAGTGAAACGATGGGCAAGGGTGTTGGTGTATTGATTAAGGCCAATTTGAGGTGAAAATGTAAAATTAAAGCCAGGTTGATCAAACGGTTTGGTGGTGTTTAGCGCAACGGTACCAGCCAAGCCTCCAGATACTTGATCAGCTGAGTAGGCCTTTAGAACTTGTGCTTGATTAAACAGCTCAGAGGAGAAAATATTAAAATCAAATGATCGATCGCGTTGTTTTTGCTCTCTGCTGTCCATGGGGGAATCGTTATTGGCAAGCACTGGCATACCATTTAAAGTCACTTGAGTGAAATCTGGTAGAGTACCTCGCAACGACAATTGACGGCCTTCGCCGGCCTCACGTGTAATAGTTACCCCTGGTATGGTTTGCAACGACTCTGCAATATTTATATCTGAGTACTCGCCCATATCTTCACTAGCAATAGCATCTGATATTTGTGTTGTACGGTATTTGATATCTCTAGCGCGTTTTAATGCCCCGCGAATGCCCGTTACCACGACTTCATCGATTGCGCGCGTATTGTTATGAGTGTTTATAACATTTCGGGGCTTTATTATGACACCCAGTGATGATATTTCGTAGCTCACCTTAGTACCTTTAAATATAAATGCTAAGGCATTATTTAAGGTGTATTCTCCTTCAATATTTACAATTAGGGAAGATTTAGTAAGTTGGGAACTCACAGAAATAGGGGTGTTGAATAACACTGAAAATTGCTTGGCAACGTCAGCCAATGGCTTATTCTTAAGGTTGATATAACGTGATTCATTTAATGAAGCTGAAAAACTAGCGGCACTAAACAGCACCAATAAAGCAAGCGTCAGTAAATAGGAATACGAAGCTGTTTTGGTCAAAAAGTTTGTTATGCTAAAAAGCTTAGGTTTAGCTTTCAATTTGAGAGGCCTGCAACCGTGTTTGCAATAATTAGTTATGAGTAGTGCTAATTTTTAGCTTGAATAACAATACGCTGTGTTTCATTTACGAACTCAAGTTGATTCGTGTTTGAAATAAGCATAAGTGACTCTTCGGGCCTGTCTAATGCAAATCTACCATTTATCAGCAAACCTGATAAGCGCTCATCAAATACGACCTTCTTATCTAAATAAGCTTGAAATTGAGCAATGACTTCATCAATAGGTGTGTTATCAACCTCTAGCCAGCCTGCGCGCCATAGCGGGAGTATATCGAATGTTTGCTCGCTAACATTCACTATTTTACCCGCCTGCACCTTAATACTATGGCCTTTTGTTAAGGTAACTTTTTTGTCGGCCTTAACGTTAACCGTTCCTTCATACACACTTACCGTTGTATGCTGGGGCGTGCGTTTAACATCAAATGAAGTGCCTAACACCGTTATTTCTGCATTACCCGTGTTAATTATAAAAGGCCTATTTTCGTCGGGCGCTATATCAAAAAATACTTGCCCTTGCTCAAGCACTGCAAATCGTTTGTTTTTCGTTTGCGATACACTTAACGCGCTATTGGCATTTAAGTGTACTTGGCTGCCATCGTCAAGCACGCTTGATTTACGTTCAGCAATAGGTGAGCTTAGTTCTACCTCATATATATGAGAGGTGCTTGCTGTAGTTTGGCGTGGCTCGCTATATTCATTGCCATAAGGCATCAGGATATAAGCCAATATACAAACGAAGGTAAGCGATGCGGCCATTGCCACTGACACGTGTTTTTTTCTAGTTTGCTCTAAGCATACAACCGTGGAGTCACTTGATTGTTGCAAAGCATCAGATAAAGCATCTGAGTTTAACAAACCTTGCATTTTCTTATATGCAGCCATGTGCTCAGGATTTGCTAGCCAAGCGTTAAGTTCAGATTTTTCTGCGCTTGTGAGTTCATCTTCTTGATCAAGCCAATTTGCTGCTTGTTCCAGTATATCTGGTTTCATTAGTTCTTCTCTAATGTAAGTCAAAAGCTAATATACTTAAAACGTATATCAAACAAAAAAGGGGACAAAACTGCATTAAAATGTCCAGTCATGCTTGTCTGCGCATTTTGTTAGCTCAATCATAGCGCGATTAATATGCTTTTTAACCGCCTCTACCGATATTTGTAACTCATTAGCAATATCCTCTCTGCTTTTGCCATCAATACGGCGCATCTTAAATACTTTCTTTCTAAGGGCTGGCATGTTGGCTAAGACCTCACCTAAAATTCGAATTTTTTCCTGTTGTAAATATACATCTTCAATACTGGCGCTTTTATCTACAATGGCGTCAAGTTCGTAGTCAGTTTCGGTTTTATGCTTTGACTTCCAATGATCAAACAACACGGTTTTAGATACCGTTAACATGTAGGCTAATGGATTTTGAAGATGCTCAACTTCTCTGCTGCGAAAAGTTCTCAGCATCGTTTCTTGTACAACATCATCGGTCAGTTCATTATTTTGTGTACGCGTTTGTACATATGATCTGAGCTTTGGTATAGAGGCAAAAAATGTAGTTTTTGGTGTCATAATGGTTATCGACTATTAGGCTTCATATGATGAACTATTGCATAGCCACTCACTTTGCATCGGATTTCTTATACTATTTCAAGTATGTGTCAGTTGTATGAAAGTTGTTATACATTGTTTCCTGTTCATACACCCAAGCTCCAAAATCCCATTTAGCAATTTATTGTAATTTAATTTTACCCTTTGCTGATTGATGCTAAGCTCACCATCAATCGTTGTACATATTGAATCAATTCATACGGATAGTGGGTGATATATGCTGTTTAAAGAAAAATTGTTATTGTCAAATTGCGATTCGGTTCGAAAATTAAATACTAACGAGCTTCGAAAACGCTTTCTGACAGGTTTAGTGTTTGGCAAAGGTGTTGTTTTAACGCCCAATACCTTGTCGACAATATTGATTTACACTTATTGTTGAGCCGTAAAAATGTGCTCAAATATTTACAAGAAGAAGGATGTGAAAGTTTTGTAATTAGGGGGTTTAACCTTTATGGCGAACTGTCTTTACCTGATCATTTTGAACGCTTACCTGATGATTACATTGTATCAAGCTTGCCCGGTAGCCCCAAAAAAAGCTCACTTAACAACTTTCAACGTGACCAAATTCTCCATCGCTTAAGCACAACACAAAAAACCTTAAATCAAATATCGCCGATTATTGAAAACATAGAAATCCAAAAGCACTCTTTAAAAAATGAAATAGTGAAAAAAATCGAAAGCGATGATGCGATAGGTACGTATTTTCATTCTGACGGTGAAAGGTTACTGTTTGTTAAGCAGTTAGAAAATGTTGTGTCTCGCTCTCAGTGGTACGAGTTTATTGACAATTATTTTGCAAAAACAAGTAGCCTTGATTCAAATCGGTTTAAGTCAGAAGTGATTGACCCTTCATATAATTCACTATTTGCGATTGAAGGTGAGGGCTTTCTGCAAGATGATATTAAAGTCATCAATAATGTGCCTGAAATTCTGCTTGATTCAAGTGTTGTGTTCAAATCGTTTAGAAATGAAATTCAATATATTGAATATCCCTTAAAAGTATTTGAATTTATTACGAGCTTTGGCAGCGGCGAAATTGCTAAATTTCTTACCGATGAAGCCTTAGGTTATATTGAAGATAAATTTTCAGATAAAGGTGAGAAGTACCTTTCAAGAAAAAATTGGTTTGGCATGTACGACGTAATGAAAAGAAAAATAGGTTTGGAAGTTAAATGAGTATTGAGTATGAAAACCCGTGGTTTAAAATAGTTAAAAACGGTAAATACCATTATTTAAGCGAGAACGGCTCTGATAACGGCGCAGTAATACTGGCGATTGTTGATGAGCAATTTGTATTTGTTAAGGTGTATCGTCCCGCTCATGGTAAAGCATTTATTGAAGCGCCTAGGGGCTATGGTAATAGTGGCGAAACTAGCCAACTATGCGCTATGCGTGAGTTGTTTGAGGAAACCGGCTATTCACTGGATGTTTCTGATCTTAAACCCTTAGGTGTGGTTTGCCCAAACTCAGCTATTCTTTCTTCCACCATTCCTGTGTTTTTGATTGAGGCAGCTCAGCAGCTCCGTCAAGCAGTAAATGACGACGAAGTAAGCGAATTGTGCTTTATTCCTAAAGTCGAAATTCACAATTATGTAGCACAAGGCAAAATAAGCGATGGCATTACACTATCTGCTTTAGGACTTTATTGGGCGAAAAGTTACGCTATTAAAGTATAAAGTATTGGTGTTGCTAAACCACTTAGCAAGCCTGTATTTACGCATGCCAAAATGCTAAGCTCAAAAAACGAGTACTGCTTGCCTGTAATTGCTACAACCTTAGTTTATTAGTAAGCGTATGCCTTAAATTTCAGCCTATTACAAAAGTATATACATGAAAAAAAATGTTGTTGTTTTAAACTGCGGTAGTTCTTCAGTTAAGTTCGCCATTATTGACGCTAAAACCGGCGAAGCAAGTTTAACTGGCTTAGCCGAAAACTTAGGGAATGCCGATTCGTGCATGACGTTTAAAACCCAAGGTAAAAAGCAACAAGGTGATTTGGTAGCAAACGCAAATCATGCACAAGCCTTAAAAGCCATTCAAGATGTTATTGCTAGTACAGGTGAAAAACCTGTTGCGGTAGGGCACCGGGTCGTTCATGGCGGAGAGCGTTTTAAAGAAGCCGCATTGGTTGATAACAGCGTGTTAGCTGCCATAGAAGATTATGCTAGCATGTCGCCCTTGCATAATATGGCTAATTTAAAAGGCATTACTACCGCCCAAGCGGCATATCCAGACTTACCTCACGTTGCTGTATTTGATACCTCTTTCTTTCAACAAGTTCCACAGCGCGCTTACTTATATGCCTTACCTAAAAAGCTATACGAAGAACATGGTATTCGTAGCTATGGGTTTCACGGTACTAGCCACCAGTTTATTTTAGACAGCAGTGCTAGTTTACTAAATAAGCCAGTAAGCGAAACCAGCATCATTAGTGCGCATTTGGGGAACGGTTGCAGCGTAGCAGCAATTGAAAAAGGCATTGCTCATGATACCAGTATGGGGTTTACACCATTAGAAGGCTTAGTGATGGGAACCCGCTGTGGCGACATAGACCCAAGCTTACCCGGCACATTACAAGCCAAATTAGGTAAGTCAGTCAGTGAAATCAATGACCTATTGAATAAACAATCAGGCTTACTGGGTTTATCAGAATTGAGCAATGATTGCAGAACCCTGGAAGAGGCTGCGCAAAATGGCCATGAAGGTGCAAAGCTAGCCTTAGAAGTATTTTGCTACCGCTTAGCAAAATATATTGCGTCATATTTGATTGTAGTGCCGTCGCTGGATGCCATCGTATTTACCGGCGGAATTGGCGAAAATTCGTCGTATATTAGAAGTACTACCATGGCATATTTTGCTCATTTAGGTTTTAGCATTAACAATGATGAAAACTTAGCTAAGCGCTTTGGCACAGGTGGTAATATTGCGCATGAGTGTTCTTCTAAGCCCGTATTTGTAGTTGCCACCAATGAAGAGTGGGTCATTGCTGCCCAAGCCCTTACTTTCGCTTAAGCGCCGGAGAATTTATGTCACGTCGAATTATGTTAATCCCAGTGGGAACCAGTGTAGGTTTAACCACGGTTAGTATGGGATTAGTACGCGCACTTGAAGAACAAGCCATTAAACTCAATTTTTATAAGCCGGTGGCGCAACCGCGCAAAGGCGATACAGGCGTTGAACGCTCAACGGCTATTATTTCCCATCATTGTAGCGTTAAACCTATCCCCGCTTTTACACACTCAGCCGTAGAACGGATGATCAGTAACGACAACATGGACGACTTGTTAGAAGGCATTATTGAACGCTTTGAGCAGTACCAAGAACAAGACGCAGTGACCATTATTGAAGGCTTGGTGACAACGCGGCATCATCCTTATGCTGAGCGATTGAATTTAGAAATAAGCCGAGCTCTTGATGCCGATTTAGTGTTCGTATGCGTTCCTGGCAATGATGACACGGTAGACATTAATCATAGGCTAGAAATAGTGGTAGATGCTTATGGCGGCCACAAAAGTAAAAAAGTGGTTGGCTGTATTTTTAATAAAGTCAACGCGCCATTTGATGAACATGGCCAACTTAGCATAGATATAGCTGATGGCGAGGTGCCTCAATTAGATGAAGAAAGGTTAGCAGCGCTAAGCGCTTTACCTATTTTTAAGAAACACCTTAAGATGTTGGGCTGTATTACTTGGAATCCTGAATTGGTGTCACCACGCGTCATTGATATCGCTAAGCATTTAAATGCACATATTGTAAATGAAGGTGATATTGAGCAGCGGCGCTTAAGAAGCGTGACCTTATGTGCACGCGAAATTCACAACATGACACACACCTTAAAACCTGGCGCTTTGCTGGTGTTTTCGGGCGACAGAAGTGATGTGTTTGTTTCAAGCTGTTTAGCTGCGTTAAATGGCACAAAATTGGGCGCATTATTACTCACTGGCGGCAACATGCCTGATGAAAATATTCAGCGTTTAGGTAGCCAAGCAATGGAAACCGGCTTGCCAGTAATGTTGGTAAATACTAATACATGGCAAACCGCTCAAAAACTGCATGCGTTTAATCAAGAAGTGCCGGTTGATGACAGCCAGCGCATAGAAAAATTGATGGCTCATGGTGCTGAAAATATTAATGTAGATTGGCTTTCATCACTGACTAAAAAAGTGACTCGCCAGCAAAAATTTTCGCCATCAGCCTTTAGGTTTGCGTTAACCACACGCGCACGTGAAGCCAACAAGCGTATTGTATTACCCGAGGGCAATGAGCCTAGAACGGTTGTTGCGGCATCAATTTGTGCTAAACGCGGGATTGCCCATCCGGTTTTACTTGGTAACAAAGATGAAATACTAAGAGTAGCGCAGCAGCAAGGTGTAGAATTAGGTGAAAACGTTGAAATTGTAGAGCCTAGTGATGTAAAAGAACAATACGTGGCTGAACTTGTTTCTCTGCGAGGCCATAAGGGCGTAAGTGAAGTTATTGCGCGGGAATTACTGGATGACAAAGTCACCTTAGGCACAATGATGCTTAAACAAGGTGATGTAGATGGCTTGGTGTCGGGGGCTGTAAATACCACTGCCAATACTATTCGCCCAGCATTGCAGTTAATCAAAACCGCAGAAAATGCGTCTTTGGTTTCTTCTGTATTTTTTATGTTATTGCCTGATCAAGTATTAGTTTATGGTGACTGTGCTATAAACCCTGATCCTAACGCTCAAGAACTTGCTGATATTGCCATTCAATCAGCCAATTCAGCTAAAATGTTTGGCATTGAGCCGCGTGTAGCGATGATTAGTTATTCTACAGGTACATCAGGCGCGGGCAGTGACGTTGAAAAGGTGCGTGAAGCCACAAAGATTGCGCAAAAGCTACGCCCCGATTTATTAATTGATGGGCCCTTACAATATGATGCTGCCGCCATTGAAAGTGTGGGGCGAAGCAAGGCGCCTGATAGCCCCGTTGCGGGCAAAGCCAATGTATTTGTATTTCCTGACTTAAACACAGGAAATACTACTTACAAAGCGGTTCAACGTAGCTTTGATTTGGTTTGTATTGGCCCTATGCTGCAAGGTATGCGCAAGCCGGTTAATGATTTAAGCCGCGGTGCATTGGTAGATGACATAGTGTATACCATTGCATTAACCGCTATTCAGGCTAAGCAAAGCGAATAAGTTTTATCAAAATATGTGATCTTGATTGTAATTTTTACTTTACAAAATAGAAGTCATTAGGTGAAAGTCTAATATGACGTAATTCAACACGCCAGAAGCGTGAGCTTGAGCACCACTGCCGCTCAGCGCTTACAACACAAGGAGTATAGAATGAGTCAAAACAGCTTTGATACAAAACGTGATTTAGAGGTAAACGGAACAAGCTTTACCATTTACGACATTACTCGTTTACCCAATCAGGATGCTATTTCAAAACTTCCCTACAGCATGAAAATACTGCTGGAAAATTTACTACGCAACGAAGATGGCCACCATGTAGATAATGGTGATATTCAAGCTTTGTGTGATTGGGACGCAAGCATAAAATCTGAGCAACAGGTTGCCTTTACCCCAGCCAGAGTGGTGCTTCAAGATTTTACAGGTGTACCTGCCATTGTTGATTTAGCTGCCATGCGCGATGCTATGATCAAACTAGACGGCGATGCCGAACAAATTAACCCTTTAGTGCCTGTAGATTTGGTCATTGACCATTCTGTTATGGTCGATTTCTTTGGTACTGAAGACGCGCTAGGTAAGAATACTGCTATTGAGTTTGAGCGCAATGAAGAGCGCTATAAATTTCTACGCTGGGGCCAAAAAGCATTTTCTAACTTTAGAGTGGTTCCACCAGGCACGGGCATTGTGCATCAAGTCAATCTAGAATATTTAGCCCATGTGGTCATGACCAAAGAGAAAGGCGACACCCAAGAACTAGTGCCCGATACGCTTGTGGGAACCGACTCACACACAACCATGATAAACGGCCTTGGCGTACTGGGTTGGGGCGTAGGCGGGATAGAAGCCGAAGCGGCCATGTTAGGGCAACCTATTAGCATGCTTTTACCTGAGGTAGTGGGCTTTGAACTAAAAGGCGCTTTAAATGAGGGCGCAACAGCGACTGACTTAGTGCTAACCGTGACTAAGATGCTGCGTGAAAAAGGCGTGGTAGGAAAGTTTGTTGAATTTTATGGTGACGGACTTGCCAATCTTCCCTTAGCTGACCGAGCCACCATAGCGAACATGGCGCCTGAGTATGGTGCTACGTGCGGCATATTTCCTATTGATGATGAAACATTAAATTATATGCGCCTGAGTGGCCGCGACGCGGCGCAGATTGATATAGTTGAATCTTACGCTAAGGCGCAAGGTATTTGGCGAGAAGACGGAGAGGCTCCGGCCACTTATACCGATACTCTACAACTTGATTTATCTGATGTGGTGCCCAGCATTGCCGGGCCTAAACGCCCGCAAGATAAAATTGCGTTAAGTGATGCCAAGAAATCATTTTATGATTTAATGGAGTTACAAGGTGTTGAGCTTAATAACGAAATGCTAAGCCGTTTTGCCGATGAAGGTGGCTCAACCGCTATTGGCGCTGAACCACCTAAGGGCGCCGTTGAAATTAATATTAATGGCGAAAGCCATCATTTACAGCATGGTGATGTGGTGATAGCGGCTATTACATCGTGTACGAATACATCAAATCCGGCGGTAATGATTGCTGCTGGCTTAGTGGCACAAAAAGCCAAACAAAAGGGCTTAAGCGTGAAGCCTTGGGTGAAAACATCCTTAGCGCCAGGTTCACAAGTGGTGCCAGCTTATTTAGAAAAAGCGGGATTACTTGATGATTTAGCTGACTTAGGCTTTGATGTAGTAGGTTTCGGTTGTACTACCTGCATAGGTAATTCTGGCCCTTTACCCGATGTGGTTAGTGGAGCAATAAAAGAAGGAAAGCTCACCGCTTGCTCGGTGTTGTCAGGCAATCGAAATTTTGAAGGGCGCATACATCAAGATACCCGCGCTAACTACTTAGCATCACCGCCATTGGTAGTGGCTTATGCTTTGGCCGGCACTATGGCGAAAGATTTAAGCAAAGAGCCGCTAGGGCACACAAGTGATGGCAAACCTGTATTTTTAGATGACATTTGGCCAAGTGCTAAAGAGGTTAGTGACTTAATAGCAAGTTCACTTTCAGCTGAAATGTATCAAAGTAAATACCAAGATGTATTTGAAGGCACTAAGCAGTGGCAAGAGTTGCCTGTGCCAGAAGGTAAAAGTTATAGCTGGCCTGACTCAACATATGTTAAAAACCCACCGTTTTTTAGCAATATTACGCGCGATGTGGCCGATTTACCCAGTATTAAGAATGCCCGTTGCTTGGTGAAAGTGGGCGACTCAATTACCACTGACCATATTTCACCAGCAGGCGCTATTCAAGCCGACAGCACAGTAGGACTGTATTTACAAAAGCAAGGCGTTAAGGTGAGTGACTTTAATAGTTTGGGTTCAAGGCGTGGCAATCATGAAGTGATGATGCGTGGTACCTTCGCCAATACACGGCTAAGAAACCAATTAGCTCCCAACACAGAAGGCGGGTTTACGCGCTGTTTTATAGACGATGAAGTAACCAGTATTTATGATGCGGCTATGCGCTATCAAGAACAGAAAACCCCCTTAATTGTGTTAGCGGGTAAAGAGTACGGTACTGGTTCAAGCCGAGATTGGGCCGCTAAAGGAACTAAATTACTGGGCATTGAAGTGGTAATTGCACAAAGTTACGAACGTATACATCGTTCAAACTTAGTGGGCTTTGGTGTATTGCCGCTGCAATTCAAACAGGGTGATAGTGCTGACAGCCTTGGCTTGGATGGTACAGAAACATTTAGTTTCAGTGCGTTAAATAACAAGCCTGACACGCTAAGTGTTGAGGCGCTAAGCACTGGGGGGGAAAGTACATCATTTGAGGTAGATGTTAGAGTAGATACCGAGAGTGAATGGGATTACTACCAGCATGGTGGCATATTGCATTATGTGCTTCGCAATTTAGCCACGAGTTGAGTGTGAATTAGTAGATGAAAAAAGCCCTGTCGCAAAGTGTACTCTGCGGCAGGGCTTAAGCTTTATACCAAAAGGCTTCTTACAGCAACGCGCTATACTAATTTAGCAAGATGCGCTTTATCAAAGGCTTCAAGTTTTTCAAAATTACCCGCTTGTACTTGTTTCACCCAATCAGGATTAGAAATAAGCGCACGGCCAACAGCTACTAAATCAAACTCTTCATCATTAATTCGTTCAATTAAGTTATCAAGGTTTTCAGTTTCAGCATCTTTGAAATTACTGGTGCCGTCTTCTGGCAAGAAGTCTTGGCTTAAACCTACACTTCCTACGGTAATCGCTGGCTTATTCGTTAGCTTCTTCACCCAACCGGCAAGATTTAAATCACTGCCTTCAAACTCTGGCTCCCAGAAACGGCGCTGTGAACAGTGGAAAATGTCAACGCCTGCATCTGAAAGGGCTTGTACGAATGGCGCTAATTCTTCTGGCGTATTGACCAATTTCGCAGTGTAATCTTGTTGTTTCCATTGTGACCAGCGGAATATAATAGGGAAATCAGGGCCCACTGCAGCGCGCACCGCTTCAATAATTTCAATGGCGAAACGTGAACGCCCAGCTAAGTCACCGCCGTATTCGTCGGTACGCTGATTTGTACCTTCCCAGAAGAACTGATCAATCAAGTATCCGTGAGCACCGTGTAATTCAATTGCATCAAAACCAATGTTTTTAGAGTCTAAGGCAGCTTGAGCAAAGGCATCTACTACTTCTTTGATGTCTTCTTTTGTCATTTCGTGGCCGGTCACTTTGCCTGGAATAGCCATACCTGATGGACCATAGCCTGGGGTATCACCGCCTGGCTCTATACCGGGTTTACGAATGGCACCTACATGCCACAACTGTGGGGCAATTTTTCCACCCGCCGCGTGAACAGCATCTACTACCTTCTTCCAGCCGGCTAACGGTTTTTCGCCGGCAATGAACGGCACGTTGTCATAACCTGACGCAGCTTTGTGGCCAATACACGTGCCTTCGGTAATTATAAGGCCAACATCACCCTCAGCACGGCGTTTGTAATATTCTATATTTAAGTCGTTAGGAACATTGCCTGGGGAGTAGGTGCGCGTCATTGGTGCCATAACAATTCTATTTTTAAGGCTAAGATTGCCTAATGTTACGGGGGTAAATAAGTTATCGAGGTTTTCCATAAACTACCTTGTTTGAATTCATTAAAAGAACACAGCTGATATGTAGACAAACATGGAAAAACACAAGTATGGGAGCAATTAAAGATAGTGATAATAAAGTATAAGTCAGAACGAGGTGGGCGCTTATTGGATATAAAAAGCGATACTCAAGCAAGTATCGCTTTGACTAAATAACACGTAGCAAAAATGTTAGCGCGTTATTTATGCGGTTACGTTTATCAAAGATTGCCCTTCAGACAAACCGAACTTTTCGGCCAATGATGCCGTTAAGCTTGAGCTACTAGTACTGCTACTATCAGACAATTCGTCAAGGTAATCAACAATTGACGATAAGTCGAAATCGCTGCTAGCTGAAGAATCACTTGGTGGCGGAGGGGGTTGACCGCCTTGGCCGCCTTTACCTACACCGGCTAAGTCACCAATTTCTTTGGCATCAAAGCCCGATTCGGCCAGTGCATCTTGAAAAGCAACATTTGGACTAATGCCTGCTTCGGCAAACGCTTCAACAATACTAGTTGCATCTGATTCTGATAAATTATCAGCATCGTAATTCGCGAGTGTTTCGGAAATTAAAGATGCTTGATCTTCACTTAAACTTGCACTGCTATTTGCATTTGGAGGAGGGGGTGGTCTAAAGCTCCCGCCGCTGATTGAATCAATCATAAGTGTATCCTTAGGTTTAGGTTTAAATAAGTAACATCACGTGCAAGGTATTACGGTCTCTTCCTCGTAAATCCTATTTACACCTCATTCCTATCACCATTACACATTGTTAGCATATCAAATAATGTACAAAGTAAATGTGGAGAACTTGCGCAATTTATGCACGCTTTATTACAGCTTTCGCACTTTTAATCACTAAAAGTGAATTGCATCGTTCGATAATGGGGATGTATGGTGGTGCAAAACAAATGTGTGCGAAAGAGTGATGTATATTGCGCGTAAAATTGCTACTCTTTATAGTGCCTAGCCAAGAGTTTACTGCCTATTAAGGAATATTGCCTGAATGATAGACTACGTTGCCGTTTTCATTACCTTTTTCGCTGTAATTGACCCTATTGGAACCATTCCAGTCTTTATAGCAGTGACCGAGCAATTTGATGCTAAAACAAGGCGTCGCGTTGCACTTATTGCCACCATAACATCCGCGTTTATTTTATTGTTTTTCTTAGTAGTGGGTGAAATAGTACTAAATGCGCTGTCTATTCCATTACCGGCATTTCAAATCTCTGGCGGTATAGTGTTATTTTTGTTTGCCCTTAATATGATTTTTGGGGACAGTAAGCCAGATGAAGAAATACGAATGCTGCAAAACTCCCACCGAGAAACGGCTATCTTTCCTTTAGCCGTTCCGTCAATTGCAAGCCCAGGCGCCATGTTAGCAGCTGTGTTATTAACTAAAAACTCTGTATTTACCATATGGGAACAGGCGCAAACCGCCATGGTGATGATAGGCGTGTTGTTATTAGCCTATATATTGATGCTACTTGCGGGGCTTATTAATAAAGTGGTGGGTAGTAGCGGTGCCAGCGTAATAAGCCGAGTGATGGGGCTAATACTTTCTGCGGTTGCCACGACTAATATTTTGGCTGGCTTAGCCGAGTTTTACGCAGTACATTAATCGTCAGTTAGACGCGTTAGTCACGTTAAAGAATACCGTGCTTGATGAACCACCAGCGCTTTGATTTTGCTTGTGTAAAGTTTGTGTAAAAGCAGTTTCACTCACCAACAAAAACAGTATACTTTCGTCTTAACTTTTGGAGACATCGTGCGCCGTTTAACCTACTTATTTTTATGGGCAAGTTTAAGTGCCTGCCAAGCTACGTATCAAGCAAGTGAGCCGGAAATCTTAGACGATATACCTGCTCAATGGGCCAATAGCAGTAATAATCCTTCAGAATTACTGAGTATTGATGATTGGTATTCTGCCTATTTAAGTTCCGAGCAAAGCGGTAATTTAACTGAATTAATTGCCCAAGCCCTTGCCCACAATATCAGTATTCAAAAACAAGCTTTATCAGTTAGCGCACAAGAAAAAGCGTTAAATAACGCCCAAGCGGAGCTATGGCCTAGTCTATCTCTTGATTTTTCAAGTAGCCGGCAACAAGGAAGTAGTGCACTTTCGAGTTCTCAATCTCTTGATTTATCAGCCAGTTATGAGTTAGATATTTGGGGTAAATTAAAGTCTCAAGAAAAAGTAGAAGCCTTTACGTATTTGTCGACACAAGCTGAGTTAGAAAAAACAAAACAAAGCGTTGTGGCGCAGGTTATTACTTTGTACATACAAACTATTGAAGCTAAGCAATTGTACGAGCTGTTTAATGAGCGCGCTAAAAATTCTCAGCAAAACTTAGATATTATTGATACCGGATACAAACAAGGCCTAAATAGTGCCTTAGACGTGTATTTAGCGCGAAACGAGTTAAATTCGGATTTAGCTACCGTTTCTCAACAACTTAATTTACAACAACAGTTAATTCGCCAGCTTGAAAACCTTATTGGGTTTTATCCCAAAGGCGCGTTAGCTTTTAGTGGCAGCATCCCTTATTTAAATGATTCTGTATATTTAGGCTTGCCATCGCAGCTCACCAAACATAATCCGTCGCTTAAGCTTGAATGGCTTGAATTGCTTGCTGCAAACGAACAAATTGCTGTTGCTCACAAGTTACGTTTTCCAAGTGCACAAATAAACGCGTCTATTGGGAAGGCGTCAGAAGACTTAAGTGACTTGTTATCGTCTGACACAGTTTGGTCATTAGTTGGCAGTATTGTTACCCCAATTTTTAATGCGGGTAAGCTAAAAAATAACGTAGAAATAGCCAAGTTAAGTGCACAACAATTTGAGCTAGATTACTTAAATGAACTACGCGCTACTTTTTTAGCCGTTGAAAATGCCTTATTTCAAGAAAAAAGCCTCACCGAGCGATACGAATATCAACGTGAAGCCAGAGCCAATGCACTTGCAGCACAAGAGCTATCATTTGAGCAATATCAAAAAGGTTTAGTCACCTACACCACGGTTCTTGAAGCACAAACGCGCGCGGTAGATGCACAAAGTTCGCTGATACAAATCACGAGCAGTCTTTTTACTAATAGAATTGAGTTGCAAGTAGCGTTAGGCAGCGCTTTGCACAATCTTAACTAATTTCAGGCAGAGTTAACAAATATATGAATAAAGCAAAAAAACTACTGATCCCCTTGTGTGTTGTGTTGGTCAGTGCAGCAATAGTTTACTTTGTAACATCTAATCCTCCTGAAGCAAGGCGCGGAAAACCCAGCAATGCAGCACAAGTATTAGTAGAAGTGCAGGAAATAAGACCCCAAACCTACGATGTTGTGCTAAATAGTTTTGGTGTGGTAGCGCCAAGAACCCAAAGTGACTTAGTGGCTCAAGTAAGTGGGCAAATAGTCAAAGTAGCCGATGAATTTCGCGACGGTGGCTTTTTCGAAAAAGGCGACCCACTGGTTTGGATAGACGAACGAGACTACATCGCGCAAGAAAAAATAGCGCAAGCAAATGTGTTATCAGCCCAACAAACTTTACTAGAAGAACAAGCGCGCTCTGAGCAAGCTTTGATTGATTGGAAGCGCCTTGGAAATGGTGAAACACCTAATGCACTAGTATTGCGAGAGCCACAACTTGAAGCAGCAAAGGCCAGCTTGTTGTCAGCTCAAGCTCAATTAGAACAAGCACAATTAGCCGTTGAACGTGCCACTATTCGAGCGCCCTATGACGGTCGTATTTTGGTGACCGAAGCAGACCTAGGCCAATACATTAACTCAAACACAACCGTGGCAAGTATTTATGCAATTGATTTAATAGAAGTTAGATTACCTATAAATAATGCCGATTTAGCCCTAATTGACTTACCTCGAGAATACCGTAACAAGCTCTCACTCAGCACTGATTCAAAGGTACATCTTCGTTCAGATGCAGTAGGCAAACAACATTGGCTGGCAAAGTTGGTTCGTACCGAAGGTGCTATTGATGCTAGCACGCAACAACTATACGTAGTGGCACAAATTGATGATCCTTACAGTCAAAAAAACAAAGACATGGTGCCTATCAAAATAGGCCAGTACGTTAATGCGCAATTAAGTGGTAAGCGCTTAAACGACGCCATTGTCGTCCCTAATACTTCCATTTACCAAGGCAGTTACGTTTATACGGTAAAAGACAATATATTGATGCGTAAAGACATTAGTATTTTATGGCAAAACGGAACTGAGGCTATTATTAGCAGTGGTTTAGAATTTGGTGAGTCACTCGTATTAACACCTATGGGGCAGGTAAGCTCGGGCACGCGTGTTAAGGTGTTAGAACCAACTAGCGGTAATAAACCTCGCGCTAAAGATAATATTAAAAAGCCTAAAGGCGACAAGAGGCCTTCAAGATGATCGCATGGTTTACTCGTAACTCGGTTGCAGCCAATTTATTGATGATCAGTATTCTAATGGGAGGCTTATTTAGCTTAACTACGCAAATCCCATTAGAAGTGTTTCCAACCTTCGAATCAGAGCGTATTTCGGTTAGTGTTAGTTTACGTGGAAGTGCGCCTGAAGATGTAGAGCAGGGTGTTACGGTTCGTATTGAAGAATCAGTACAAGATTTAGAAGGCATAAAGCAGATAACTAGCAGGTCATCTGAAAGCTCTTCGTCAGTCACCATAGAAGTAGAAAGCGGCTATAACGCGCGTGATATTTTAGCCGACGTGAAAAGCCGTGTGGATGCTATTAACACATTCCCTGCTGATGCCGAAAAGCCAGTTATAGCATTGGCTCAGCGCCGAAGAGAAGTAATGGCCGTTACCATTGCTGCACCCTATAGCGAAAAAGAAATAAAAGAATACGCTGAGCAAGTGCGTGATGAATTGCTGTTAATTGATGGTGTAACGCAAATTGATATGTCGGGTGTACGCGACTACGAAATTACCATTGAGGTAAGCCAATCACAACTTCAAAAGTTTGATTTGAGCATTAGTGAAATTGCCAATCTAATTGATAATGCAAGTGCTGATTTATCAGCGGGTAATTTAAAAACCGTAGGTGGTGACGTATTGATACGCACAAAAGGGCAGGCGTATCACAAAGACGAATTCATTAATATTCCCATTTTAACGAAATCTGATGGTTCAGTCGTACGCTTAAAAGATATTGCTATGATCACCGACGGCTTCGAAGAAACACCGGTGCGCACGCGCTTTAACGGCAAACAAGCCGCGTTTTTAGACGTTTATAGAATTGGCCAGCAAAGTGCAATTGAAGTGGCTGACAAGGTCAAAGAGTACATCATTAACAAGCAATCAACACTTCCTGAAGGGTTTGAGTTGTCATTTTGGGATGATGATTCAGAGATTGTTAAAAGCCGTATTGCTACCTTAACCTCAAATGCGATTCAAGGTGGATTTTTAGTTTTATTGTTATTAACGCTATTTTTGCGTCCCTCAATTGCATTTTTTGTATTTATTGGCATTCCCGTATGCTTTTTAGGTGCATTTATGTTCATGCCAGTTATGGGTGTAACCATTAATATAATGAGCTTATTTGGGTTTATTCTAGTGCTAGGGATTGTGGTAGATGATGCTATTGTCACAGGCGAGAATATTTATACGCATTTGAAAACAGCCACTAGCAGCGAACAAGCCGCAATAAACGGTACACTGGAAGTTGCTACCCCTGTTACCTTTGGTATTTTAACCACTGTTGCTGCATTCTTGCCCTTAGCGTTTATTGACGGAAATAGAGGGCCTATTTTTGCTCAAATTCCATTCGTTGTTATTCCAGTGTTGCTGTTATCATTAGTAGAATCTAAATTTGTGTTACCCGCTCATTTAAAGAATATAAAACTTCGCAGCGACAAAGATAAAACCAATCGTTTTGACGCCTTTCAACAACGTTTTGCTGATGGCTTTGAAAGCGCCATTTTAAAATACTATCAACCTGTTTTGCGAAGAGCCCTGCGAAACAAACTAACCACTTTAAGCTTATTTGTAGGTTTCTTTTTCATTATAAGTGCACTAATTACCAGTGGCTGGACAAAATTTGTATTCTTTCCCCGTATCCCGAGTGAAACGGTTCGTGCAAGCTTAACTATGCCTACAGGCACTCCTTTTGACGTAACCAATTTATACATCACCAGAATGACTGACAAAGCCATTGAACTGCAAGATAAATATGTTGATGACATTACTGGCGAAAAAATTATCACCAACGTATTAGCAACAACCGGTGGTAGAGGCGGTACTTCAAATGTGGGAAGTGTGCGCTTTGAAATTACCCCGCCAGAGAAACGAAGCTCTGATATATCTTCAAGTGAATTAGTCACTGAATGGCGCAAGTTAATTGGGTCTGTTCCAGGTGCTGAACTGCTGACCTTTAGGGCTGAATTAGGCCGTTCATCAGATCCTATTGATATTCAATTAAGTGCTAAATCGTTGACTACGCTAAATCAATTAGCTGATGAGGTAAAAGCGCGATTAGCCACATACCCGAGTGTATTTGAAATTGCTGACAGTTTGTCAGACGGTAAACAGGAACTCAGGATAGAGCTAACCGACGCGGGTAAAGTACTCGGCTTAACGCGAATTGGATTGTCTCAGCAGGTGCGTAATGCCTTTTATGGCTCCCAAGTGCAACGTATTCAGCGCGGTAGTGATGACGTACGTGTAATGGTGCGCTTGCCTTTAGATGAGCGAAGCTCACTCAGTACGCTTAAAGATATCTTAATTGAAACCCCTTCCGGTGACAAAGTGCCGCTATCTCATGTGGCAACATTGCAACCTGATAAGAGCCCAGCCACTATTTATAGGGTTGACCGCTTCAGAACCGTGAGCATTACGGCTGATGTTGATAAAACAAGTACGAATATGACGGTACTGCAAAGTGATATCAACGAGTACCTAGCGAGTTTGATGCAGCAATATCCAGGGGTAAAATATAGTTTAGAAGGCGAAGCTCGTGAGCAACGTGAATCGTTTGGCTCATTGGGATGGGCATTAATATTTGTATTCTTTGTTATTTATTGTTTGTTAGCTATACCATTTAAATCTTATAGCCAACCTATTATTGTTATGAGCGTTATTCCCTTCGGGATGATAGGTGCGGTAGTAGGGCATTGGGTAATGGGAATGGACTTAACAATATTCAGTTTATTAGGCATGCTTGCACTAGTAGGGGTGGTAGTAAATGATTCCCTCGTATTGGTAGACTATATTAATAAAAAACGAGAGCAAGGGATGGCGGTGCTAGATGCAGCAATGACCGCTGGAGCCGCTCGCTTTAGGCCTGTAATGCTAACGTCGCTAACAACGTTTATAGGCTTAATGCCCTTGTTATTCGAAAAATCAACGCAAGCACAATTTTTAATACCAATGGCAATATCATTAGGATTCGGTATTTTGTTTGCTACTTTCATAACCTTGTTGCTTGTACCCGTGAATTACATGCTTCTTTCAAAAATTGTTGATAGGTAACAAAAAAGGCAAACTTTCGTTTGCCTTTTTTTTATTATTTTATTCTTTTAGCCTTACTTGGCTACTTCGTCAGCTCGTACTTTCTTGAGCTTTTTTATGTCAGCACCTAAGATTTTTTCTACTTGCTTTCTTCCGATATAAGCAATGGGTGCATATGGATAATGACGTTTAAATAATTGGGTCAACTTCATAGGGTCTTCCTTTGTAAGATATTCTGTTCTGACTAAGTCAGTTAGAATATGTGGGTGGTGGGATGTAAATTTATGACTACAAATTTACACATGAGGTATAGCTAGAATCAATCAAATTTCGATTTACTTTTATACTTATGTACGTTATACCGCTTTTTTAAGCAGATTGCAAGCTAAAATTCGACCTTAGTATAGTTAATTATGAAATTTTTTGTTTGAAAACCATGCTTTTGCCTGATATTTCATTGATTTACGGGTGTTTATTGTACACCCGCAAGTTTTCAGTGTTAGCGTTTGTTATTAGGTTTATTTCGCCCCTTGCTAGGGCTACCTTTGCGTTTGCCATTTGCAGGCTGGTTGTGTGGTTGATCATCACTGAAGCGAGTCAATGCTTTTTGAGGCTTAGGTCCGTTTTTACTTTTCCCTTTTGCATAGGCTTTGTTTATAGAGCGTTTTGCAAATTCTTTATGGTCACGGCCACGTAGCTCGTCTTTGCTTTCTGCTGGCACTAAACATTTAGGTCCGTTACCTATTAAATAGGGTTTTCCCATCTCAATTAACGCTTTGCGTAGCATGGGCCAATTGGCGGGATCATGATAGCGTAAAAATGCACGATGCAATCGTCTGTGAATTTCACCTTTAGGTACTTCAACTGCTTCACTTTTATGTGTCACTTTATGTATAGGGTTTTTATTAGTGTGATACATAGTGGTGGCGTTAGCCATGGGCGATGGATAGAAGTTTTGTACTTGATCTAACTTGAAGTTTCGCTCTTTCAGCCATAAAGCCAAATTTAGCATGTCTTCGTCTTCTGTACCGGGGTGAGCTGATATAAAGTAAGGAATTAAGAACTGTTCTTTACCCGCTTCCTTCGTATATTTATCAAACATTTCCTTGAAACGATCGTAAGTCCCCATGCCTGGTTTCATCATTTTATCTAAGGGGGCTTTTTCTGTATGCTCAGGCGCTATTTTTAAATATCCGCCCACATGGTGAGTAACCAACTCGCGAACATAATTAGGGTCTTCAATGGCAAGATCGTAGCGAACACCAGAGGCAATCAGTACTTTCTTAACGCCGTCTACCTTCCGTGCCTTTTTGTAAAGCTCTACGGTAGGCGTTTGGTCTGTATCTAAGTGACCACAAATTTGCGGCCATACGCAACTTAAGCGGCGGCAGGCTTGCTCAGCTTTCGCGCTTTTGCAACGCAACTTGTACATGTTGGCTGTTGGGCCGCCCAAATCTGATATTACGCCAGTAAAACCAGGCACTTTATCGCGGATTTCTTCAATTTCACGAATGATAGATTCTTCAGAGCGGCTTTGAATAACACGGCCTTCGTGCTCAGTTATAGAACAGAAGGTACAACCGCCAAAGCAGCCGCGCATAATATTAACCGAGGTTTTAATCATGTCGTAAGCAGGAATTTTAGCCTTGCCATAACTAGGGTGGGGCACTCTTGCGTAAGGCAAATCGAATACTGCGTCCATCTCTTCGGTTTCAAGTGGATAGGCCGGTGGATTGATCCAAATAATTCTATCACCATGGCGCTGCGCTAATGCCCGTGCACAACCAGGGTTGGTTTCTTTGTGCAAAATACGAGAAGTATGCGCGTACAGGGTTTTCTCAGCGCGCACTACGTCATAAGGAGGGAGCAACACATAAGTTTTATCCCATGGCTTGCGGCGCTCTTTTTTAGTGTGTGGTTGAATAACTACGGCTTGCGCTTTTTCAACTTCAATGGCCGACTCTTTGTCAGCTTCACTCGCTATGGCACATTTATCTTCAATATATTCGTAAGGGCTAACTATTGGGTCTATTTTGCCAATAGTATCAATATGGGTAGAGTCAACACCTTGCCAGCCGGGGAGCGGCTCTTTACGAATAACGGCCGTGCCTCTAATATCTTGCATATCGTCTATGCTTTCGCCGTTTGCAAACCTATGTGCCATTTCTAGCAAGGGGCGCTCAGCGTTACCGAACATCAGCATATCGGCTTTTGAGTCAAACAATACGCTTCTGCGGACCTTATCAGACCAATAATCGTAATGTGCTATACGGCGTAAACTGGCTTCAATACCACCAATTACAACCGGTTTTTTATAAGCTTCTTTACAGCGCTGCGTGTATACGGTTACGGCTCTATCGGGGCGCTTACCGCCTTCATTGTTAGGAGTGTAAGCATCATCATGGCGTAGTTTTCTGTCAGCGGTGTAGCGGTTAATCATAGAATCCATGTTGCCAGCGGTAACGCCAAAGAATAAATTGGGTTCGCCAAGCTTCATAAAGTCTTCTTTACTGTGCCAATCAGGCTGCGAAATAATGCCTACTCTAAAGCCTTGTGCCTCAAGTGTGCGGCCAATTACTGCCATGCCAAAGCTTGGGTGATCAACATATGCATCCCCTGTCACAATAATAATGTCACAACTATCCCAGCCTAATTGGTCCATTTCGGCCCTAGACATAGGTAAAAATGGTGCGTAACCAAAACATTCTGCCCAATATTTAGGATAGGAGAAAAGGCCTCTCTCAGCTTTCATGCGAGCAGTGGGCTGAGCGCGTAGGGAAGTAGGATTGGCAGATTTAGTGCGAGGCATGTATTACTCTTGTTGCGTGGCCATTGTAGCGGCATAAATTATGGCTTCATTTTACCAGAATTCGTACAGATTTAAATTTATATTGTGCTAAGGTTAAATTTGTAACGCAAACGGTATGGTTTATGCTTTACATATTTTTCAATAAATATAATAAAAACGACAATTTACATGGGATTTGACAAAAATGAATACTTCTTTTTATAAAGCGGGTTTTTGTGCTTTTAGCATATTAACCCTGGCATCTTGCGGTGCTACCTATACTCCTCAACCAGCCAAAGAGGGGCTTGAAGTTACGCCGGCGCAAAATCAAGTGATGGAATACGTTCGTAAGGTGCAAAACCAAAGTGATGAAAGTGATTTGGCTTTTGAGATAGTTAAGTCATTAACGGTTGAAGTTGGCCCTCGTATTCCAGGTTCATCGGGCGATAAACGAGCGGTTGTTTGGGCTGAAAATAAATTAAATGAATTGGGCTTTGATAAAGTCTATAAACAGGCTGTTCGAGTGCGCAATTGGGAACGTGGTTTTGCCGATGCGAATGTTATTAAGCCTTACCCTCAGCCGCTGGTAATAACGGCCTTAGGGGGCTCTATTGCAACGCCTGAAAGCGGGATTGAAGCGCCGGTAGTGATGTTTGAGTCATTAGAAGCCTTAAGCAAAGCAAGCGCAAATGAAATTGAAGGTAAAATTGTATTTTTAAATACCCGGATGCAGCGCCATAAAGCTGGCCGCTTTTACTCACAAGTGGTACCTAACCGCGTAAATGGCGCGGTTGAAGCGTCAAAATTAGGCGCAAGCGCTGTCATTATTCGCTCAGTAGGGACTGATAATTCTCGTTTTGCTCATACGGGCGTGATGCGATACGAAGACGGCGTGACGAAAATACCTGCAGGTGCTATTTCTATAGCCGATGCAAACAACCTAGAAGCGATGTTTACTGGCAACACTGAAGTACTGCTTAATATTAATATGCAGGCTAAAGACGCAGGTTGGCAAACCTCTTACAACGTTATTGGGGAATTTACGGGCACTGAAAAACCAAATGAAGTGGTTTTAGTAAGCGGCCACTTAGACTCGTGGGATGAAGGTACTGGTGCATTAGATGACGGCGCAGGCGTAGGTATTGCAACCGCCGCTGCAACACTAGTGAAAAAAGTTGTAGGCCAGCCCAAGCGAACAATTCGCGTGGTGTTATTCGCTGCAGAAGAAATTGGTTTGATAGGTGCTCGCCAATATGTGCGAGATAACAAAGATAGTCTTAAAAATATCATTATGGCGGGTGAATCAGATTTTGGTGCGGGTCCCATTTATCAAATTGATACCCGCTTTAATGAAGCTGTTAGAAGCGATGCAAGTGAGCTATACGCAGAGTTAGCAAAAATTGGCGTGGTATTAGGGAACAACACCACAAACGGTGGCCCTGATGTATCAATTATGCCCAAGTTAGGCGTGCCAGTTATTGCGCTTAAACAGGATGGAACCTATTACTTTGATTACCATCACACGCCAAACGATACTTTAGATAAGATAAACCTAGCGGACATTACTCAAAACCAAACTGTATGGGCAATGATTACCACATATATGGCTATGAGTGACTTTGACCCTCGCCCAGCGCCAGAAGCTGCGCCATAAAGCGTTAATAATCATAATTAGGAAAGTGCAATGAAACAAACATTTTTACGTGTATGTACAGTGACAAATTTGTTGTTACTTTCCCCTTTTATGTTAGCTGATGAATACCATTACAATAACTTGCTTATTGGTAAAGATGCCGTAGGAATGGGCGGGGCTTATACGGCAGTGGGAGATGATTTATCAAGTATTTACTATAATCCTGCCGCGCTTACTCGTGTTGGTGATAGTAACATGGCATCAATTAACACCTTTGCCTGGGAACAAACCACATTTAATAATGTGTTTGGGAATAGTGACGATTTTAAACGCAGTGCGTTTTCAATTGTCCCAGGCTTCTTTGGTATTAGCTATAACACTAATAGTTGGACATTAGGCGCGGCACTAATGGTGACTGATTACAGTCAAGAACGTTCTGATGACGAAATATTTTATCAAAGCCCGGCATTTTTAGGCACTGGAAGTTCTACAAACAATGAATTTATCACAATAGATATTGATAACAGTGCTTACCAAGTTGTAGGTGCTGCTGCCAAGCAAATTAATGATAACTTTTCTATTGGCTTTGGGTTGGGCATAGAGTACCGAGCATTTCAGACTACGCAATCTTCAGGGACGGTTATAAGCTCAAGTTCAAGCGAACTCAGTGCCTCGGCCAGTGGCTTTCAAGCCAGTGCGCGTTATTCTGATGACAACATTCTTATGATTCCGTCTGTTTCTATGTTGTACCAAGATAACGCGTGGTCATTAGGGGCGAAAATCGCTAAGTCTATTGTTGTGCAGCGTAATCATGAGTTTGTTAGTGCAATATTTCTAACGGGTGTACCTGCTGACTTTCCTGATGTAGTGTCGGCTGCGCGCTTATCGGAAAGCGCTTGCTGCAAACAGAAGTACCCATTTAATATAAATGTAGGCGCCGCTTATAAAACGGCCAACTGGCTATTTAGCGCTGACCTTCAGTATTTCGAAAAAGTAGATGAGGGCGTTGAACTACTCGAGGTATTTGGTTCACCGGTGACCAAAGTGTTAGATGAAGTGGTGAATGTAGCTTTGGGCTTGGCGTATACTATTAACCGAACTGACAGCATAAAATTCGGTATTTTTACCGACAACGCTAATTCAAGCATTGATACCAACATTGAGTTTCAGCGCTTAGAGGCCATTGACTTAATGGGGGTGAGCTTAGCCTTTGACACTGAGTTAATTGAATTACCCTTCACCTTTGGGGCTTATTATAAATTTGGTGATGGCAAGGTACGTATTGCCGACACGCGAAGTGTAGAAAATATTGTGGGTTTGCCTTTGTACCCCCAAAATAACAATAGTGATATTGCAGATGCTTCGCGCGGTACTGTAGTGGCTTATTTTAGCGTGAATTTCTAGCCTTATAAAACTACATTGCTTGTAGTATCGCTTCACTGATTTTGTTATTGGCGAGCGTGTGGGTAGCCCCCCTCAATTCTACTAATTCACGTGGCATGCCATATACAACCGCTGTTTCAGATGATTCCGCTATTGTAAATGCGCCCTTACTATAAGCTTGGTGCATCTCTTTTGCGCCATCATTGCCCATGCCGGTCAGCTGGACGCACATTAGCCTTTCGCAAGGTAAAATATTCATAGCCGAGAGCACCATTTTGCTTACGCTAGGGTGCCATACAAAATTTTTATCAATAGCTTGTGGCGTGGCTACAATAATGCCTCCTTGGGCCGAAAATTCTATATCACCATCCCCTTTAACTATGTATATATGGCCCGCCTTGAGCTCTGTCGTATCTAAAACTTCACTTACCGCAAGCTTACACAAGCTGTTTAAGCGCTTCGTAAATACCTCGGTGAATCGTGCCGGCATGTGCTGAGCAACTACAATGGGTACAGGAAAATCAGCAGGCAAGTTTTGCAGAATTTGTTGCAAGCACCCAGGGCCGCCAGTTGAAGCACCTATAACAATTAAATCAAATTTTGCGTGCTTTTGTATAGGTAGCGAAGTTGGCTGCGTTGGCGCAAGGGGTTTGGGTGACTCGCTTGGGTGTAATGTATTAAATTTGTTGCGAAAGGTACTACGCGGCCTAAGTTTAGATTGACAGGCAGCTTTTACTTTTTCAACTAATTGAATACCTGAATCAAGTATATTCTGGTTATGTACACCTTCGGGTTTCGCAAAATAGTCAACCGCACCTAATTCTAGCGCTTGTAAAGTGGCTATCGCTCCTTTTCGAGTAAGAGAAGATACCATTATTACTGGCAGGGGATGTGTGGTCATAATTTGTTTTAAACAAGCTATTCCATCCATAACCGGCATATTTATATCAAGCGTAACTACGTCAGGCGTATTTAAGGCTATTTGAGTTAAACAATCTTGCCCGTTAATCGCAAAAATCACTTCGTATCCAGCGTTATTCAAAACAGTTTGAATATGCTTTCTCATTACTGCTGAGTCATCTACAACTAATACTTTTTTACGCATTCTTGTGCTTCTTATTTAGCATTCTTTTAATTTTACCTCGATGATGACCTTGATTTCTTTTGTCCGAAAGACAACATGGCTGGTAGTAGTAACAAATCTACAATAAGCGCAAGGACTATAATAATTGCCGTTAATGTACCCATATCTGAATTCAAGGCAAAGCCTGAGAAAGCGAGAACCGTAAAGCCACTTGCCAATACTATGGTGGTAATTAACAGCGCATTGCCAACATTATTAAATGCAAACATAATCGCTTCGTTTGGTGTAGAGCCTGAGTCGATAGATTTTTTATACTTACTTAAAAAATGCACTGTATCGTCTACTATAATACCCAAGGTCATGGTCATTACTACTGATAATGCCATGCTTATTTCTGCTGAAATAAGTGCCCATACCGCAAATCCCATTAATGCAGGAAGTAAATTAGGGATTATGCTGATCAATCCTAGCTTTACACTTCTCAGTGCAAACAACAGTAAGCCTGAAATAAGCAGAAGGGCAACAACACCCCCTTTAATCATTCCCTCCATATTGGCTTTTCCAATATGTGCAAATATTAAGGGGATACTGGCAGCTTCAAGCGTGTATTGAGGAGCTTTATTATTCATCCATGCTTTTGCTTTGTCTTCAAAGGCGGTTAGCTCGCTACTGCCTAGGTTTTGTATGGTTACCATTACGCGCACTGCCGATTTTCGCAAATCTATTTGATTGTTGGTATCAAGCCCGAAAGGTAAGGACATTTCATAAAGCAGTAAATATTGCGCTGCCAATTCGCGGTTTTCAGGAATAACTTCAAATGCAATGTCATCATCATTTACGTTTTTACTTAAGCGTTTAATGGTGTTGCTGTAGCTAAGCACATGATCCACCTCTTCTTGAAGTAACAACCAAGCGGTAAATTCTTCTATTAAACGCAAATATTCAGGACTGTTTATTTCGTTGTCTTTATTAGTATAAAGCGCGAAGTCGATGTTGGTTAAGCCACTTAAGTTATCTTGCTGAAAATCGGCCGATTGCCTAAAGGTGTTACTTTTATTGAAATACTCAATGGCAATATCATTAAGTTCATTTTTGCTGGCTAAAAAAGCACTTCCAATTATTAAGACAAGGCCTGTCAATACAATTGGGCGGCTGTAATTTATAGTCAGTTTGGCCATTTTCTCCCAAGGGCTAGCTTCTTTAAGCGCTTCCTTTTTAAAAGAAATAGGCAGTGCTAACAATAAAGCGGGTAGTAAAATGAGGGAGAATAGGCAGGCTATAATCACCCCTATTGCAACCAAATTACCTAAATCGGATAAAACCGGTACTTCAGCAAAATTAAGGGTTAAAAATCCAATGGCGGTGGTAAGGCTGGTCATAATTATAGGTGGAGTGTTTAATTTTAGGCTCTTTTGAATCGCGAGGGATTTTTTGTCACCCTGTTGCATATAATAGCGTAAGCTAGAAATAACATGCACGCTATCGGCAATCGCTAAAGTCATAATAATAACCGGCACGTTGGCGGTGGCTATGTTCATAAACATACCGAACCAGCCGCCAAGGCCTAGGGTGGCAATAATACTAGTGAAAATAATGATCAGAGTGGCTACCGTTGCCCATACACTTCGCATTAATACTGCTATTAAAATACTAATGAGTATAAACATTGCTGGGAATAGCGTTTTTACATCGTGCAGAGCAGCTAAAAACATAGCGTCGGTCATAAATACAATGCCGCTTAGGCGGTATTGTACGTCAGGATATTGTTGTTGATAGGGCGCTACCATATTGCGAACATAGTCGCTAACTTCCTGAATAACCGCTGTTTGGTCCCCATCAGGTAGCAATATATTAACGTTGATCATGCTCACTTTTCCGTTTGAAGAAATGAGTTTGTCTACTAAATCAGGTTCATTCAAGCTTACGCTTTCAATCAGCGCAATCCTATTGTTATCTAAATCGTCTATATCCATGAGTAAATCTTCAACAATCAAATCCCCTTCATCTGAATAGGTGTGTTGAAAATTAGTGAGCGAGTCTACTCGGGTAGATAAGGGAATTTGCCAACTCGCGTCAGATAAATCTTTAATCATCGCAAGTCTTTCTTGCGTAAACTGAGTCCCATCTTCTACGGAAATAACAATAGAAACACTTTCATTTTTTGTAAATCGCTCTTGCATTTGCTCGTAAGCTAAACGCTGTGGATTATCATCTTTGAAGAATACTTTGTAATCACCCCTAAAATATAAATTTTTGCTGCCCAAAGCGGCAAGTAGCATAAATATGATACTTACAACAATAACAAGCTTAGGGCGAGCCAAAACCTTTTCTATCCAATGATTATTCAAAATGAACCTTTAGGTAACAAATAAAATGATGTATTAAGTCTCAAACATATCGACAAAATATGCAATTAACTGAAGGTGTAAAATGTATTTTTTATGTAAAAATAAGGTGATGGTGGCAGCAAAAAGTGGGGGGGAATAAATAAGGAGCTCATTTTAGAACGAACTCCTTATTTTAGCTTTCTAGTAGTTAGCGTTGCCTGGTGAACGCGGGAACGGAATTACGTCGCGAATATTTTGTACACCGGTTACGTACGAAACTAAACGCTCAAAACCAAGGCCAAAACCTGAATGTGGTACTGTACCGTATCTGCGCAAATCTCTGTACCAAGCGTAATCTTCCGCGTCTAAGTTCATCTCTTTTAAACGCGCATCAAATACATCGAGTCGCTCTTCACGCTGCGAACCACCAATAATTTCGCCTATCCCTGGGGCAAGTACGTCCATTGCTGCTACCGTTTTGCCATCATCATTAATACGCATGTAGAAGGCTTTAATATCTTTTGGATAGTTTTGCATTATAACCGGCGCACCAACGTGTTCTTCGGCAATATAACGTTCATGCTCAGACGATAAATCAACACCCCATTCAACTGGGAATTCAAATTCTTTGCCGCAGTTTTGCAAAATTTCAATGGCTTGGGTGTAATCCATTCGAACGAATTCAGAATTAACAACCTGTTCCATGCGCGTAATAACGTCTTTGTTGACACGCTGCTGGAAAAACGCCATATCATCAGCGCGCTCTTCTAAAACGGCTTTAAATACATATTTAAGTAAATCTTCAGCTAACTGAGCCACGGTAGATAAATCAGCAAATGCGACTTCTGGCTCAATCATCCAAAATTCAGCTAAGTGGCGGCTGGTATTTGAGTTCTCTGCTCTAAACGTTGGGCCGAAAGTGTACACCTTTGACATTGCCGTACAGTAAGTTTCAACGTTTAATTGGCCTGATACCGTCAAAAACGTTTCTTTGCCGAAAAAGTCTTGCTTGTAGTCAACATCACCTTTATCAGTGCGCGGTAGGTTGTTCATATCAAGGGTAGATACGCGGAACATTTCACCTGCACCTTCAGTATCAGATGCCGTTAAAATGGGAGTACTTATCCAATAATAGCCGTGCTCATGGAAAAATCTATGTACGGCTTGACTCAAACAGTTACGTACGCGAGTTACTGCGCCAATTATATTGGTACGAGCACGCAAGTGGGCATGTTCACGCAAGTATTCAATACTATGACGCTTAGCAGACATGGGGTAGGTATCAGGGTTTTCTACCCAACCAACAATCTCAATAGAATCAGCTTCTATTTCTAGCGCTTGTCCTTTACCTTCTGATTGTTTAATAACCCCAGTAGCAATAACAGAGCAACCCGTTGTTAGCTTAAGAATATCGTTATAATTGGTAAGAGAATTCAGCGCAACCACTTGAATAGGGTCAAAGCAGCTACCGTCATGAACGGCAACAAAAGAAAGACCGGCTTTTGAGTCACGCTTTGTGCGAACCCACCCTTGCACAGATACACTCGTGCCAACCTGATGTTTTCCAGCCAATACATCGGCGACTGGGGCTGTTGTCATATTAATCTCCATGAAATCTAAGAATATTCAAGTTTCGCGTTTGGAAACGCCAATAATGAGCATAAAGATGCTCAAACAAGGTAAAATAGCATTAAACTTGATATGATTGTTTGCAATTTTAATAATTATTCACAATAGTATACTTCACTCAAATTATGATGCCACTACTGTATAAGCAATATGACAAATAAAAATTGGCAAAAGGCCGATGTTTCGGGAATAGACTTAAATTCACCCGATGGATTTATTGAACGACGAAAGCAATCTAGAACCAAAGATTGGTTGTATCGCGTTGTGGTGACCCTAAATTTATTAGCGTGGGCCTTTTTGGTAAGCGCGCTTATTTTATTTCATTACGCTAGGCCGGAATTTATTACCGGTGTGCAAAATTACTGGGGAATAGAAGGGCGAAATTTTTGGTCAGAAGAACATTTGGCAAATCTACTTCGTTTATTACAGGTTTGCTTATTCACAACTATTTTCACCATCGCGCTTCGTAGTAGGCGGAATCGAAGAAAAAGTGACCGATTCGGCGTCAATATTATCATTCTCTTAGTTATCTCTATTGTTAGTTTAGCCACACTGTACATGACAGTGTAAATAATTAAGCCAGTGTTACAACTTGGTGACAAGTTTGAAAATACTTAAAAATCAAACATTTACTTCTAAGTTAACTGGATTTAAGACTTTTGTGCAGATTTAGTGTCGGTAAATTGCGACATTTACGGGCTAAGATTCTTAAAATAAAAAATATAAGCTGCTGTTTTTTATGGTATATTTTTAATGGCACGATAATTGAATTGCAATTTTCTTTTATGTGATCAGTAAAATCGTACTCACTTATTTACGACTCGAATTATCAGTAGGAACAATAAATGGATTTTTCATATTTTAAAAGGTTAACCGTCACGCCACTTACGCTCTTTAATTTGAATTTTTAGTCTTGAATCGCTTCAATATATTTGCAATGCTTGCGAGCAAAATTTCTCGACTTGGAAAGCACTTGCAGCTTAGTTCATTGCGCCAGCTAATACTTGGCAGTTTCTTCATGGCCCTAATTCCTTTAATTGCACTGTTGTGGCAAGGTAAAAGTGATTTTGTTTCTGTGAGTAAGTTAACGGCTAGCAATACAGGTTTTTTTGTATTCATGACCAGTGAGCTAAGAGAGCTAGAATCTTTTGGCGATGATGTTGAGCGCTTGGTAAGCCAATATCAGGTTTTACCTAAACCCCAATTGCAAGAATTAGCTGACGAAGCAATTGATAACTACTCTCGAAAAGTCGCCTTTTTGTGTGAAGAATTTAGCGATGGAAGTGCTGAATGCCGAGAACTCGTATTAATTATATCGCAATTATCAGAATACACGTCGTTTAACGACAATATGTTATTAGACGCTCAATTGGCATCTTTGCGTGATGCTCAGGCCAAACTTCGGCTTAAAATTCAGGTGCTCATTAATACTAAAATAATGACACAACAATCTCTTTTAGAAGAATTACAAGTGCGCCAAAGTTGGTTTACATTAGCATTGGTAGTGTTGTCATTAGGATTAACACTTTTAGCATCACAGTTAATTATTAAACCAGTTAAAAAGCTTAAAGATATTATTGAAGCAATAGCAACAAATGATAATCAATTACCTCGCAAGAGTAGAAACGGGCCGCGAGAATTAGTGGCAGTTGAACAAGATTTATATCGTTTGAATGATCGTTTGCAACAATTAGAGAAGGTGAGAACAGCCTTGCTGCGTCATGCTGCTCATGAATTAAAAACCCCCATGGCAAGTATCAAAGAGGGCTGTGAAATATTAGAGCAAGGCATGGTAGGCAAGCTAAGCGACATGCAAAGTGAAGTGGTGTCGCTTTTAATTTCTTCAACTGACCGCTTAAACTTGCTGATTGTTAAACTATTGGATTACAACGCGCTATTACAGCAAGCAGAACCTACATTTGAATTAGTTAATATGTATAAGTTAACTAATGATTGCTGCAATGATTACAAACTGCTGTTGGCGCAAAATGAGCAGTCAATTGTAATTAGAGTTGAGCCTACATTAAAGATAGTGACTGACCCTGAGTTATTGAGACGCGCTTTAGATAATTTAGTGACTAATGCAATTGCACATGGCAATCTAAAATCTGAGATAATAGTGTCAGCAAGCGAAATTGGTGATCACACAGTAATTGATGTGATGAACATGGGTAAACCCATTAATAAAGCCTCTAGGGTTGAGCTGTTCGAACCGTTTAAACGTGGCCAAGACCCACGTAACGACAAAGTAACCGGGGCAGGCTTAGGTTTATCAATTGTGAGTGATTGTGCTCGTTTGCTAGGTGGTAATGTTAAAATTATCGATCATCAGTACACTGACGTGTGCTTTAGAATTCAATTACCAAGGAAAGAGGTAAATGAGTAAATGGTTTCAAGGTAAAATGGTATTAAGATGTTTCGCTAGTGCAAGTGTAGCGGTGTATTTATCTGGCTGTAACATTTTACCCGAACGCGTGCTTGATAGCACAAGCAATAATCAGCAAAACCTGACTTTATGTGAAAACAATCGCCAAGAAAACGCTTTCGCCGAATTTTGCGATGCGCAATATTGGATTAGTTATCAACTAAGTATTCAAAATATGGCATGGCAAGAGCGAAGTGATCTAATAAAAAGCTTAAGTGATGATGCCTTCTATGTGCTGCAAAAATCGCTTTTAAGCCAAGCCGTTGATACACCATACCAAGATCGTTTGCGTGCACAAAATTGGCTGCTAAGTTTACAAAACCTTGCGAGTGATAAAATGAATTCACTGTTGTTAGGGCTTATATATAACAATAGCCAGCAACTGTTAGAACTTGAATCAGCCATTACCGTTCTTAGCCGCGTAAATACGCAGCAAGCCAAAAAGATAACTAAGCTTGAAAAACGTTTAGGTAAAAGTGAAGAAGAAATATTGAAGCAGCAAGAACAGGTTGATCAACTTCTGAAAATAGAGCTCGATATATCTAAAAAAAATAAACAAAGTTTAGAAGTAAGTGATTCTCTAGACTTAGAAAACAACAACGATGGGAATTAATAAAGGTGACTGGTAAAATAGCTGAAGAGCAGAGACCTCGATTACTCTTAGTAGATGACGATGAAACACTGTTGCGCTTGATGTCTATTAGGCTTAAGAATGATGGCTTTGACGTTAGCAGCGTAACAAGTGCCACGCAGGCACTGCGTTTATTGTATAACAATGATATAGATGTGGTACTTAGCGATTTAAGAATGCCGGGCATGGATGGCTTAAGTTTCTTTGATGAGATACTTCATAAACATGCTAATTTACCTGTAATTTTAATGACCGCTCATGGCAATATTAAAGATGCAATTTCAGCTACACAGCGCGGCGTTTATAGTTTTTTAACAAAGCCGGTGGATCATGTTGAACTGCGCCGTACCCTATTGAAAGCTATTTCAATAAGCAGCCGACAACATTTAGGCGAGTGGTGCGAAGACATTATTACTCGTTCGCCTGAAATGATTAGGCTGTTAAAACAAGCAGAACAAGTTGCCGATAAAAATGTAAGTGTTCTCATATCAGGTGCCAGTGGAACAGGAAAAGAGCTTCTTGCCAAAGCCATTCACAAAGCGAGTAATAGAAAGGATAAGCCATTTGTAGCGGTTAATTGCGGGGCATTACCTGAAAATTTACTTGAGTCTGAGTTGTTTGGACACGTTAAAGGCGCATATACCGGCGCTCATCAAAACACCGTTGGTTTGTTTAGAGAGGCTGAAGGCGGAACCTTATTTTTAGATGAAATAGGTGACATGCCCCTTAGTTTACAGGTTAAATTATTAAGAGCATTGCAAGAGCGCACTGTTCGCCCTGTAGGTGCAACGCAGAGTGTGGATATTGATGTACGGATAATATCTGCCACCCACAAAGATTTGCAATCGGCTATGCATATGGCTGAATTTCGAGAAGATTTATTTTATCGTTTAAATGTTGTGAATCTAGAAATTCCATCCTTGAAAGATAGGTTTGAAGATATTCCCATATTGGCCGAACACCTATTAAGGCAAAGTGCACAGAAGCATGGAATTAGCGTAGTTAAATTCGCAGATGATGCTATTAACATGATGTCTAAATATGAATGGCCTGGAAATGTGCGTCAGTTAGTGAATGTTGTTGAGCGATGCGTAGCATTAACCAACTCACAAATAATAGCGAGTAGTTTGGTTGAGCAAGCGCTTTCTCAAGAAAACCAGTATTGGCCTACACTTACCGAAGCGCGTGATACCTATGAGTATGAGTACTTATGTCGTTTGCTTCGACTAACAGAAGGTAACGTAACACGTGCGTCAGACTTAGCGGGGCGAAATAGAACCGATATGCACAAGCTGATGAAAAAACATGGCCTTGTAGCCGCAGACTTTAGAAGTGTTTAACAACACTTCTCTATGCCTGCGCTAATTGCATTCGTTAGCGTTAAAATGTCGTTTTCGTTTGATATAAACGGCGGCATAAGATAAATAAGCTTTCCGAAAGGCCTTATCCAAGCGCCATTAGCCACAAACACCTTTTGTATCTCAGCCACATTTACGGCTTGTTTCATTTCAACCACAGCAATCGCACCAAGGGTTCGTACATCTGCCACTGCCTCATGGCTTAACAAGGGGGCAAGCTGTGCGGCTAATACCTTATGGATATTAGCTACGTTTTGTTCCCAATTACTTTCTAGCAAGGTGCTAATACTGGCATTTGCAACTGCACAAGCCAGTGGGTTGCCCATAAATGTAGGGCCGTGCATAAATACGCCTGGGCTTCCTTCACATACCCCTTGCGCTACATTATCACTACACAAAGTTGCGGCAAGGGTCATGTAGCCACCGGTAATTGCCTTGCCTAAACACATAATGTCAGGACTAATATCAACATGGTTGCAAGCAAACAATTTTCCAGTTCTGCCAAATCCAGTCGCAATTTCATCGCAAATGAGCAGTACATCAAATTCATCGCATAATTGCCGGCAAGCACGAAGGTACTCAGGATGATACAAGCGCATACCGCCAGCGCCTTGTACTACAGGTTCAAGTATTAATGCCGCAATACTATTGTGATGGGTCTCAAGTATATCGCGCATGGGCGCAATGTCATCGGGGTTCCAGGCTTGGCCGAAACGAGTTTGCGGCGCAGGTGCAAAATAATGTTCAATTAATGAGTTTTTGAACAAAGAATGCATGCCATTTACCGGATCGCATACCGACATTGCCGCGAAAGTATCTCCGTGATAGCCATTTCTGGGAGCAAGCAGTTTATTTTTCTCGGCACGTCCCTGACACGCCCAATACTGCATTGCCATTTTAATGGCGACTTCTACTGCCACCGAGCCCGAATCAGCTAGAAATACGCGGTCAAGGCCTGAAGGCGTAATATCAATTAGCTTTTTACATAGATCAATTGCCGGTTGATGGGTAATACCACCAAACATAACGTGGGAAAAGTTATCGATTTGCGCATGAGCGGCTGCATTTAGTATTGGATGGTTATAGCCATGAATAGCCGCCCACCAAGACGACATGCCATCAACAATTTTTTCCCCGCTAGCCAAATGTAGATGCACACCACTGGCATGTACCACCTCGTAGCAAGGTAAAGGTTGGTGGGAAGAGGTGTAGGGATGCCAAATATGGCGCTTATCGAATTCGATATTACTAATTGATTTGCTCAAAAATTAACCTGTAGTTTAGCTTTGCTTTTAATTTGCATTGACAAATAGCGAATGGCACATAGACTAGTGGCAAATTAATTCTGAGTAAACCTTTTTATGACCATTACTGCTGACGCAAATCATCAAACAAATAAGGCAAATGCTTTTAGCCAACATGATACAACTATTCGCCACGATTGGTCTCTTGACGAAGTTAATGCTTTATTTGCACTGCCTTTTAATGACTTGATGTTTCAAGCTCAAACCATACACCGTCAGCATTTTGATCCAAACCAAGTACAAGTATCTACCTTGTTATCCATTAAAACCGGTGCATGCCCTGAAGATTGTAAATATTGTCCGCAAAGTGCCCGGTACGATACGGGGCTGGAAAAAGAACGCTTACTTGAAATAGAAAAAGTCATACAGCGGGCTAAGGAAGCGAAAGCCGCAGGTTCAACTCGTTTTTGTATGGGTGCCGCATGGCGAAATCCTAAAGAACGTGATATGCCCTATGTAACAGACATGGTTAAAGAAGTAAAAAAGCTAGGCTTAGAAACCTGTATGACATTAGGCATGCTTACCCGTGACCAAGCCTTGGCGCTTAAGCAAGCTGGGCTTGATTACTATAATCATAATTTAGATACCTCGCCGGAATACTATGGTGACATAATTACCACTCGTACTTATCAAGACCGCTTAGACACACTTGATAACGTGCGAGGCGCAGGCATGAATGTGTGCTCTGGTGGCATTGTGGGAATGGGTGAAACCAGTGATGACCGTTCAAGTTTGCTTCGCCAGCTCGCAAATTTACCGCATCACCCTGAAAGCGTGCCTATTAACATGTTAGTAAAGGTGAAAGGTACTCCGCTAGACAATGTTGATGAATTAGAACCTTTCGAATTTGTGCGCACCATTGCCGTTGCTAGAATTTTAATGCCTAAATCTCATGTGCGTTTGTCAGCAGGGCGCGAAAATATGAATGAGCAAATGCAAGCAATGTGCTTTTTAGCGGGCGCTAATTCTATATTTTATGGCTGTAAGCTGTTAACCACGTCAAATCCTGATACCCACGAAGACGTGCAATTATTTAAAAAGCTAGGCATTAACTCAGAGAAAACACGCGACTATTCCGATGAAGCTTTTGCAGCAGCCTTGCATGAAGAAATTGAACAAAATGATACAAGTGTAGCTGCCGATGCCTTATTTATTGATGCGACTCAATCATCTTTGAAACAAGCAGCTAAGATTTAATGTCATTTGAGTTTTTAAGAACCAATTTAGCAGAAAAAGAAAGCTTAGGCTTATTGCGTGAAAGGCGCTGCATTGCAAGTAATAAAGATGGCATTATTGAAGTTAAGGGCAAGCATTATATTAATTTTGCCAGCAATGACTATTTAGGCTTAAGCCAGCACACTCAAGTACAACAAGCGTTTGCCCAAGGTATAGCTGCCACTGGAACGGGAAGTGGCGCGTCTCCCTTAGTAACCGGCTACAGTGAACAGCATAAAGCCTTGGAAGATGATATATGCAGCGTATTAAATAAGCCCGCCGCCTTATTATTTAGTAGCGGGTTTAGTGCAAATCAAGCTATTTGTCATGCATTGTTTAACCAAGCCAATAACAGTGCAGGGCATATACTATGTGATAAATACATGCACGCTTCGTTCATACAAGGGGCGCTAGAAACCCCTGCAAAACTTCTGCGCTACCAGCATAACAATTTTGAACATGCGCAAAAGCAGCTACGAAATTTACCTGCCAATAGCTTAGTAGCCACTGAAGGTATATTTAGCATGGACGGTGATGAGGGTGAAATTGCCACATTAGCCGGCTTAATAAATAGCGAGAGTGAAACGCAAGACAGACCTTGGCTGATGGTAGATGACGCTCATGCATTTGGGGTAATAGGTAAATCAGGTTTTGGGAGTTTGGATGCAAACATTACATCTGAAAGCGTAGATGTTGTAATGGGAACTTTTGGTAAAGCCGTTGGTACAGGCGGAGCCTTTGTGGCAGGTAGCCAAGCGTTGATTGATTACATGGTAAATTCGTCTAAACACTATATTTACAGCACCGCGTTTAGTGGCGCGCAAGCTTATGCTACGCGTACTTCTTTAGCCATTATTGAAGCAGGTAAAGAACGTGAATTATTGCACAATAACATTGCGACATTTAAGCAATTAGCAGCCGAGCGAGGTTTAGATTTATTACCTTCTAATAGTCCTATTCAAGCACTCATAGTGGCGTGCCCCAACAAAGCAATGGCCTATAGTAAAAAGCTAGCTGAGCTTGGTTTATGGATTCCGGCTATACGCACCCCCACGGTGCCTAAAAACACTGATCGTTTGCGTATAACCTTAAGTGCGCTGCATCAAACACAAGATGTTCACGCACTTATTGATGGGCTTAGTGTGGTGATACACAATTGAAAACGCACTCCTTAAAATCTTCGATTCAGACTAGTTTTGATGTGGCCGCACATTCATACAATAATAATGCCCATGTTCAGGAACGTATTGCTGAGGACAATTTACGCGAGTTTGCACAGTTAGATCGCGCCGACTTAGCTTTATTAGTTGATTTAGGATGCGGCACAGCAAAGGCAAATAAAGTGCTAGCTAATTGTGCGCATGCATACCTTGGCTTAGATTTATCACGCAAGATGTTGTTAGAAGGAAAACGGTCTTCAATTAGGGCAAACACACATCATTGCTCAAATTGGATACAGGGCGATCTTGAATCCTTACCTTTTCAAGATAAATCCGTTGATGCATTCTATTCATCAATGGCGCTGCAATGGTGTACCTCTACGCTTACGTTTATAAAAGAGGTGAAGCGGTGCTTAAAACCTAAGGGAAGCGCCACTTTTGCCCTTATGGTAGATGGCTCATTTAGTGAAGTTCACAAGGCTTGGCAAAACCTAAACATGTCATCACGTTTAAATACTTTTACCAGTGAAGCGCAGTGGCTAGAAACCGCAAAGATGTTTGACTGGCATGTTACCAGTACAGTAAGAAATTACATCACTGAGCATGATAGCTTGCTTAATCTACTTCGTTCTGTGAAATCAGTAGGCGCAAATATAAAAAGCCAGCCTCAAGTACAGCAGTGCTCTGCAAGTAAACAAAAGCAAGGTTTTATAAGCCGGGCTGAATTGCGCGATTTAGAATTTGAATTAACACGGCACAACGCGGCTCAAGCTTTTGAGCTTTCTTACCGAGTACTCTTTTTAACCATTCAAAATAAAGATAAATAAATGCATACTTTTTTTGTAGCAGGAACCGACACTGATGTAGGTAAAACCATAGTAAGTAAGCTTATTATTAGGCAGCTAAACGCTAAGTTTGGCGCCACCTTAGGCATAAAGCCAGTTTCTGCGGGTTGTGAGCTTACGCCAGAAGGTTTACGCAATGAAGATGCTTTAATTTTGCAAAATGAAAGCGCGATAAAAGTACCTTACGAGGTAATCAATCCGATTGCATTTGAGCCTGCAATTGCACCGCATATTGCGGCTCAATTGGTAAACAAAGGCATTACGCTTGATGACTTACAAAAATGTTTAGCGCGCGCCAGTACATATGAACCAAAGTATTTATTGATAGAAGGCGCCGGTGGATGGCGATTACCGCTTAATAATGAAGGCTTATTTTTATCTGATTTCGTAAAAGATAGTAAAATTAAAGTGATATTGGTAGTAGGCATGAAGTTAGGTTGCTTAAATCATGCTATTTTGAGTTACCAAGCGATATTAGAAGATGGTTTAGAATGCGTAGGGTGGGTGGCAAATCACCTTAGTGCTGATATGCCGTATTTGCAGGAAAATAAAGAAACTTTATTAAAAACCCTAGGCTGCCCACTTATAGCAGAAGTGCCATATCAAGGCGGCACAAACTCGACTGATGATATAAGCACCATGCATGTAAACGCGTCGTTTCTACAAGTATTCAGTTAAATCTTGTTGGCTTGTAATTTCTAACTTATTGGGGCCAATGAAAACAAAGCCATTTAATTCCCCTAGCAGACTTAATTTATTATCCCTAATTAACAATGCAGTGCCCTCTCGAATAGCGATGACCGGGGTTTTAGGGTGTAATACACAAAATTCTTCAATGCGTTGATCACGAGTTTCACCGTGATGATGGGGAGCTACATAATCGGTGTAATGGGGGTTTAGTTGGGCGCTCAAAAAGTGTAGTGCATTAAATGAAGCGGGCTCAATTATAGGCATGTCGTTGGTAGTACGAATACTTTGCCCACATATATTTGAGCCAGCGCTCCAGCCAATATAAGGGGTTCCCAATTTCACGCTTGCCTGAATGGGCGTTAAAAGCGCATTTTTATACAATTGATGGAGTAAGTTAAATGTATTTCCCCCTCCAACTAAAATTCCCTCAGCTTCTTTTATAGCTAATACCGGGTCCTCAAATTGGTGTATTCCTTTTACTTGATACATAGGTAGGGCGTCTTGCACTTTTTGTGTGTATTCATCCCATGAAATGGAAACACCCGCATAAGGCACGAAAATAAGCGTTTTAGCCCCGTTCAGATGCTCAAGCATCCAATTTTTTGCATAGGCAAGGTAATCGTGCTCAGCATATTTTGAGCTACTTAACATCAACACATTCATTCTTGTTTCCTAAATTATGACTTACATCAACTTATCTTCGATGGTCTTATTCTACAATGCTTGTGTGCTTGATTTACAGCGCAAATTTTTCGTAACTTAAGGGGCGAATAATGTATATGACTGACAAAACCTTAATAACAGTGTTAAAGATTATTATGACAACTGGATTATGTTTAATTGCACTAGGTGTTTATTTTCATTTATACAGCGAGGCAATTGAACAAATGGGCGTCACAGGGATGATTATAAGTGCTTGTTGCGTTGCAATAGGCATGATCATGTCTTTGCCCACTAAAATGTTTTTGACCTTTGTATTGGTTAAACGAGAAGAAGACCTAAAGCATCATAAGTTGCACTGAGGCAAATAACCATACTTTAAGATAACTAGGTGCTAGGAATCATAAAAACACATGTTCTCAACATTGATGTGATGAAAATCTATTGGGCTTCTTGTATACTTTATTCAAGTAAATAAAAATAAAGATACGGGTCTTAAAAACATGGGCACGCCCTCAGTACTTTTTGTATGTTTAGGTAATATTTGTCGTTCTCCCACTGCTGAAGGCGTTTTTAAACACAAAGCTATGCAAAATGGCTTTGATGTAAAAGTAGATTCTGCTGGAACAGCGGGTTACCACGATGGCCACGCGCCAGATAAACGGTCTCAGCAAGTCGCTAGTCATAAAGGCTATGATTTATCGCGCCTTAAGTGCAGAAAAGTGACGGAAGCTGATTTCGAGACCTTTGACCACATTATTGCAATGGATAAGGCTAATGTGCGTGATTTAAAGCGCAAATGCCCAGAAAATTTGCAGCATAAAATTAGTTTATTTTTGTCGTATGCTAATAGCGAATTTGAAGAAGTCCCTGATCCATATTACGGTGGCGGGAAAGCCTTTGAATTAGTTATTGATTTAATAGAAGATGCGGCTGATGGTCTTTTATTTAAGTTGTCGCAATCGCTTAAGGCGGGCTAGCATTGCCGCCTGTTAAAGGTAAACCTTGGTACGCATATGTAGCTCTGTATCTTGGAGTGAATCTGCTCTTATCCGCATTGTACTTGTTTCCAAACCTTATACTGAGTTCTGAATTAAGTAAAAGTACTGAAATACACATTCTTTTTGCTATTAAAATTCCTATATATTTAACTGCAATCTTAGTCGGCTGGGCTATTTCATCTGCGTCAGCCGCACTGCAAGTAACCTTACAAAACCCTTTAGCTGATCCTGGCTTACTGGGCGTATCAAGTGGCGCTAGTTTTATGGCGGCTGTTTGCTTATTCATTTTTGCCAGTATTGGCATAGCTCCAAACGCTTTGTTTTTTGAATATAGTATGTACTGGATGCCATTAGTTTGTTTTGCAGGTGCTTGTTTAAGTGGCTTATTAATTTTTGCGGTCGCTAAGAAAATTGGCCAATCTATTAGTAGTTTTGTGCTAGCTGGTATTGCCATTTCTACCCTATTTAGTGCCTTAGTGGGGTGGCTATACCTTGTTGCGCCAGCGCAAGCAATGAAGAGCTTAACATTTTGGTTAATGGGTAGTTTACAATATACCAACTACACCAGTTTAACGGTGGCCGGTTCGCTTATAATATTTGCATTAATATTGCTGTATTTAAAGTCACACCACTTGAATAAATTGTACTTAGGCGCTCAAGCTGCGGCTAATGCAGGGGTGAACGTTGAGTCTCTTCAACGCCAAATATTTTTATTAGTGGCGTTACTGGTAGGGGCAAGTGTTTCGATTGCCGGTTCGGTAGCATTTTTAGGTTTGTTGGTACCCCATGTAGTCAGGCGAATACATGGGTACAATAATCAGCATGTGCAAATTCTGTCAGGCATATTGGGCGCGAACGTGATGCTAGTGTGCGCAAACGCGAATGAATATATTTTTTCTACCCAAGTGCCGCTATCAATGATAACGGCGAGCCTAGGTGCGCCCCTGTTTTTATACGTATTATTTGCTAATAAAAATCATCAATAAACTATTCAGCAAACGCTAAGGTAGCCTCTACCGCCAAGTGCCATTTTTTTAATAATCTCGCTCTTGTTGGTTCACCTAGTTCAGGTGAAAAGGTGCGGTCAACCGCCTTATGTGATGCAATATCGTCTAAATCTTTATACAAGCCTTCTTGTAAGCCTGCTAAGTAGGCAGCCCCCAACGCGGTTGATTCCATAATTTTTGGACGTTGTACTTCAATTTGCAGAATGTCGGCTAAAAACTGGCACAACCAATCATTTGCTACCATGCCACCATCTACCCAAACAGCTGATGATGATATTCCGTCATTTTCCATCGCGTTTAGTAATTCATGGGTTTGGTAGCATACTGCTTCAAGTGCGGCTCTGGCAAAGTGCGCGGGCCCAGTGCCACGCGTCATACCAAATAGGCTTGCTCGTGCATTAGGGTTCCAATGAGGGGCTCCTAAGCCAGCGAAACCTGGTACAAGGAAAACACCATGGTCATAATCAAGTGATTCGGCCAGCACTTGGCTTTGTTTAGCATGGTCTAATACGTGGATACCATCGCGCAACCACTGGATGTTTGCGCCTGCAGTGAAAATAGCACCTTCTAAGGCATAACTTGTTACGCCATTTAATCTATAACCCACGGTAGTTAATAATTTATGTGACGACATTACCGCTTCTTCGCCGGTATTTAGAAGTGCAAAACAACCTGTGCCATAGGTACTTTTAAGATCACCTGCTTTAAAACACGATTGCCCTACAAGCGCAGCTTGTTGATCACCTGCCACACCACTAATGGGTAACGACTGACCCAACACTCGTTTACTGGTAATGCCAAAGTCGTCAGCGCAATCAAGTACTTCAGGTAACATATTGGCGGGAATATCAAATAGCTCTAATAATTCAGCATCCCATTGTTGCGTATGAATATTAAATAAATTAGTTCTACTTGCGTTGCTTGCATCGGTAACATGTGACTTGCCGTCAGTTAGGCGCCATATTAAGAAACTATCTACCGTGCCAAAGGCTAGTTTGCCTTGGCTAGCAAGGTGGCGTGCTCCTTCAACTTCATCCAAAATCCATTTGACTTTGGTTGCCGAAAAATAAGGGTCAAGTAGTAAGCCGGTTTTAGCCCTGACGAACTCTTCCTGCTTTTTGATTGATTCACAATATTGGGCGGTTCTGCGGTCTTGCCATACAATTGCAGGATAAATTGCTTTACCGGTTTGCTTATTCCACACTAAGGTGGTTTCTCGTTGATTGGTGATGCCTATACAGGCAACGCTAACTCCTTTTTTGCTAGCTTGCTCAAGTGCCGTTTTACTGCTTTCTAATGTTGTTTTCCATATTTCTTCGGGGTCGTGCTCAACCCAGCCATTCGCCGGATAGTGCTGAGTAAACTCTTGTTGCATGTTTGACACTTGCTGGCCATTTAAAGCGAATACAATTGCGCGGCTTGAAGTGGTTCCTTGGTCTATAGATAAAATACCTTGCTTGCTCATAGTTTGACTCATTTTTGTTGTGTGTTGTGTTTAAATAGCTATTATCATTGCGAAGATTCATTTATAAATTAATTATGTAAAATGTAATCTATGTAAATGAATCGTCGCATTAACTGTGTATTGTTATGTAAAAAAGTGCGTACAAAATTTAGGTAATTTAAAGAGATTTATTGTTCTCTTTATTTGCCTTTTACACCCTAAAATGGTTAATATATTATTTATCATACAAATATGTAAAGCGGAAATGTAAAAATGTTGTTGCGAGAGACCAATGTATCAAAACTTAACGAAGATGAATATGACGTTCTTATATTAGGGGCTGGTATTAATGGTGCTGTTTCTGCAGCAGCGCTTGCACGAAAAGGCTTAAAAGTCGCCATGATAGACAAAGGTGATTTTGCTGGGCAAACATCATCTAATTCGTCAAACCTAGCTTGGGGCGGTATAAAATACCTTGAAAACCATGAGTATTTTTTAGTTAACAAGTTGTGCAAAAGCCGAAATCATCTCATGCGCAGCTACCCTTCAACGGTTCAAGAAATCCGTTTTTTAACTACCTTACAGAATGGTTTTAGATTTCCCGCATGGTTTGTATATTTAGGTACTTTAACTTACTGGGTAATGGGAAGGTTCTTCACCAAAGCGCCCAATTTTTTAGGCGCTAAAGCAATTAAAGCGCTAGAGCCGGCCATTGATGTAAGCAATGCGCAGGGAGGATTTGAGTATTCAGATGCTTTTTTACATGACAATGACGCTCGCTTTGTGTTTAATTTTATTCGTTCAGCCATGGACAACGGTGCTGTAGTTGCCAACTATGTAAGTGCAAATGGCAGTTCAAAAGAGGGTGATACGTGGCTTACGAAAGCGACTGATTGTACAAACGGTAAAGAACTCAACATAAAATCTAAAGTCATCATTAATGCATGTGGCCCTAAGGTTGACGCGTACAATCAAGCCAACCATCAAACTACCGAGCATCAGCATTTATTTTCAAAAGGTGTGCACTTAATAGTTGATAAAATCACCAAGGTAGACAAAGTCCTAGCATTCTTTGCATCTGATGGCCGTTTGTTTTTCGTTATCCCCATGGGGCAAAAAACATGTATTGGCACAACCGATGATAAAGTAGAAAACCCTGATACTCACGTAACAGATGCCGATCGAACATTCATATTAGATAATGTAAATGCCTTACTTGCGCTTGATAAACCCTTAACTATGGATGACGTTATTTCAGAGCGCTGCGGTGTGAGGCCTCTTGCTGTTAAAGGCCAAGACGGAAAGGCTGATTGGGTTGCGCTATCACGTAAGCATGCTATTGATGTAAACAAGCAAGACAAATATTTAAGCATTTTTGGTGGCAAACTGACTGACTGCATTAACGTTGGAGAAGAAGTTAGCCAATTGGTGAAGTCATTAGGCCTTGATTTACCCTACGAGAACGCTATTTGGTATGGTGAGTCTGATGATAAAATTAAAGGCGAATTTGAATTTAGAGCAAAGCTCTTAGATTTAGATGCCATGACACCCGAATATTCATCTGAAAAATTAACGACTCGATTGTGGCGCCGTTATGATATTCACGCTTTGCAAATATTAGATGAAATTCAGCGCGATCCTAGCCAAGCCGAACAATTATTAGAAAACGCTGAATACTTGCGGGCTGAACTTCACTATGCGGCACGACGTGAAATGATTACAAACTTAGAAGATTTTCTACGCAGGCGTTCAAAAATTGAAATGGTGTTAAGAAAAACCGATATCATTAACACCAAAGGTATAGTGGAAGCTTGCGAAATTTTATTTGGCGCACAAGCCCAAGAAAAGTTAAATGAATATGTTGCTCAAGTGAATACAGTTTCTGAATAACTGAATGTTGGTAAAAAGTGCTTCAATTAAAAAATGCGTGTGTTGGGTCAAGAATTAAATCAGTGAATTTAGATATTACTGAGGGAGAGTGTTGGCACTTACTTGGTAATAATGGCTCAGGTAAATCTAGCTTATTGGCATTAATGGCCGGGACGCTGGCGGCAGATACCGGCCAAATATTACTCAGGGGCCGTATTATTGATGATATATCCTTAGCGCAATTAGCCCAAGCAAGGTGTTTTTTGCAGCAATTGCCGCAAGCTGAGTTCGATATAAGCTTGCAAGAATTGCTCACGTTTTATTCCCAGCAAACACACTTACCCAAGCCTGTTGAAGATGCTTTAGGTTTGTCTGATTTAATGCCTAAATCATTGCGTAAATTGTCGGGCGGCCAGCAACAACGCTTTCATATAGCTCTAAGCTTAACGCAAATTTGGCCTGCGATTGAAAGCGGCAAAGCACTAGTATTACTTGATGAGCCATATCAGTATTTAGATATTTCTTACCAATGTAAGCTTAAAGCATTACTTAAGAATATATTAGCGCTGAATAATACGATTGTAATGAGCACACATGACGTCAACAGTTGTTTTGGCTTAGCTTCGCACATAGCCTGGCTAAAAGACAATGCAATAATGGCACAAGGCAGTACACATTCACATTTAAGCACTCACAATATGACGCTGGCTTATGGGCATGCATTTCATGAAATTCATGATGACGTGCAAAAGCAACGCTATTTCATTCACTCTCCCGCGTAAACCCAATAAATTTGCAAAATTTATCCTATAATTACGCAATTTATGGCGTGATTATGCTACTCTCACTTTTATTAAAATAATAAAATTTACGTCACATACCGTGGCATTTACAACAGTATAAAAGCGAATGAATTTAAGGACACAGCAGTGAGCGAGTGGAGCATAGATAGTTGGCAGAAAAAGCCAATACTACAACAACCAACTTATAAAGATCAGGCATTATTGAAAGACGTTGAGGGTAAGCTTGCGAGTTATCCACCTTTAGTGTTTGCTGAAGAAACGCGTCAATTATATAAGCAACTGGGTGATGTATCTCAAGGGAAGGGTTTTCTTCTTCAAGGCGGAGATTGCGCTGAGTCGTTTAATGAGTTTAATGCGCCTAAAATAAGAGACACTTTCAAAGTTATTTTACAAATGGCAATTGTGATGACTTTTGCAGGGCGTTGTCCGGTTACTAAAGTAGCTCGTATGGCAGGACAGTATGCGAAACCTCGCTCTGCCGATACCGAAACAATAGGCGGTATTACGCTACCAAGTTATCGTGGCGATATCATTAATAGTTTTGAGTTTACACCAGAAGCACGTGAACCTGATCCTACGCGTTTGCTTGACGCTTACCATAGAAGTGCATCTACACTTAATTTGTTGCGTGCTTTTGCTCAAGGCGGACTGGCTGACTTACATCAGGTGAATCGCTGGAATATGGCGTTTTTGGAAAATAATCCACTTAAAGAGCGTTATCAAGATATTGCTAATAGAATTGAAGATACGCTTGCCTTCATGCAAGTTATTGGTGTGAATAGCCAAAATACCGCTTCACTACATGAGACTAGTTTATTTACCTCCCACGAAGCTTTGCTACTTAACTACGAACAAGCGCTTACGCGAATAGATACGCTTACAGGCAAGCCGTATAATTGCTCAGCGCATATGTTGTGGATTGGTGAGCGAACACGTCAATTAGATCATGCTCATGTTGAATTTTTCAGTGGTATAAATAATCCAATAGGCGTGAAAGTAGGGCCAGGTATGCAAGAAGACGAACTTATTCGTTTAATTGATGCATTAAACCCTCAGAATATCCCAGGGCGTTTAACGCTAATTACTCGTATGGGGGCTGACAAACTAGCTGACAACCTGCCGCGTTTATTACGCCGCGTTAAAGCAGAAGGGCGCCACGTAGTTTGGAGTTCTGATCCAATGCATGGCAATACCATTAAGGCTTCAAGTGGTTATAAAACACGTAATTTTGATGCTATATTGACTGAAATTAAGCATTTTTTCCAAGCTCATGCTGCAGAAGGTACGCATGCTGGTGGTATTCATTTAGAAATGACTGGCCAGCACGTGACAGAATGCACCGGTGGTGCTTATCAAATTAGTGATGACGATTTAGCACAAGCGTATCAAACGCAGTGTGATCCTCGTTTAAACGCTGACCAAGTGCTTGAAATGGCATTTTTAGTAGCGGATCATTTAAAGAAATAAGTGTAAAAATAGCGCTCAGCCCTTTGAATAAGTTATTTATTTAATCAAGGGGCTGAGCATTTTTTCAAGGCCATTCAGTTTAATCTCATACATCAAAGCCAGTCTTTCCCCTAATTTACCTTCAGGAAATCCTTTTTTGTGAAACCAAACCAAATAAGGTTCAGGCAAATGAATTAACTTTATACCTGCATATTTTCCAAAGGGCATTTGCATGTTAATAGTGTCAATTAAATAGGCCTTATCGTGCTCTTCAAACGAAGGTGTGCTCATTAACTTACTTCCTTTGCACTTTTTTGCTGCGCCATCCAAAGTTTTGCATAAACGCCGTTCAATTCAAGCAGTGTTGCGTGATCACCTTGTTCTGCTATTTCACCTTCATGCATTACAATGATGTTATCGGCATCCATTATAGTTGAGAGCCTGTGAGCAACAACAAAGCTAGTATGCCCCTTAGATATTTCTTGTAAAGCTTCTAATATAGCTCGCTCAGATTGCGAATCTAATGAGGATGTTGCTTCATCGAATACCATAATAGGCGGGCGTTTTAATATGGTTCTGGCAATAGCCACACGTTGCTTCTCACCGCCACTTAATTTTAAACCACGTTCACCCACTTGCGTGTTGCCTTTATCAGGCAAGCGAGCTACGAAGTCTTCTAAATGCGCTAGTTTAATGGCTTGTTCAATATCTGCTTGGCTTGCATCGGGGCGGCCATATTTAATATTCTCATAAAGGGTGTCGTTAAATAAAACGGTATCTTGGGGCACTATACCTACTTGCTGGCGCAAACTGTGTTGGCTCACTTTGGATATGTCTTGGCCATCTATTTTTATACAGCCTTCACTAGGGTCGTAAAATCTAAACAGCAATTTAACTAAAGTAGATTTTCCAGCTCCGCTTTCACCCACCACAGCGACTTTATTGCCAGGCTGTATGGTGAAACTAATGTTGTTAATAATTCGGCGTTTTTCATGGTAATAAAAGCCAATGTGCTCAAATTCAATTTTTCCTGATTGAATTTGCAAAGGCTTAGCATCGGGTACATCAAGTACTTTTGGCTTTTTCTCCAGTAAAGTGAATAGGTTCTCAATATTGGTTAAAGAACCGCGTATTTCGCGATACACAAATCCTAAAAAATTAAGGGGCATAAAAATTTGCATGGTAAAGGCGTTTACCAATACAAAATCACCAATAGTCATATTACCTTTAGCTACCTGCGTTGCAGCCAATGCCAACATGCTAGTCATAGCAACTGCAATAATTAAGGCTTGGCCGGCATTTAGGGCAAATAGCGAGAGGCGGTTTTTACGCCTTGCTGACTCCCAATCAGAAAGCCCTTTGTCATAACGTTTCGCCTCGTAGTCTTCATTGTTGAAGTACTTTACCGTTTCAAAATTAAGCAAGCTATCAACGGCTTTGGTGTTAGAGTGGTTGTCAGCTTGGTTCAATTCTTTTATGTACTTAGTGCGCCAATCGGTGGCTTTAAATGAAAAACTAACGTAAATAATAACCGCTGAAAGTATGACTAGGGCAAAGCTAAAACCGTAGTTATATAGCAGTATGCCAATCACCATGGCTATTTCGAGTAAAGTTGGCCCAATATTAAAAACCATAAAGCGCATCAAGAAACTTATCCCGCTGGTACCGCGCTCTACATCACGTGACAAACCTCCGGTTTGGCGCGATAAATGAAAATCAAGATCGAGTTTATGTAAGTGCTCAAATACTTTTAAGCCAATTCGGCGCATGGCTCGTTCGGTTACGCGCCCGAATAACATATCTCTTATTTCCCCAAATAATACATTCGCTAATCGCAAGGTACCGTAAGCAACTATTAGACTTAAAATAACCGCCATTAGCTTTTCTGCACCGGTGTTTAAATTCAAGTTATCAACAATATGTTTTAGTACAAAAGGTAAGCTAACACTTGCTAGTTTTGCGCCCACTAAACAAGCCAAGGCAAGGCAAACTCTCAATTTAAATTCTGTTAGAAAAGGCCAAAGCTTGGCTAATACCTGCCAATTGAATGTGGCGTTTTCGTTTATAGGGTGTCGGCTAGGGCGCAATACAATATCCTCTGAAAGAAAATGGCGGCAAAAACAAAGTATACGAATTATTTAGGGATTAGTCTTAATTGCTTATGTATTTATTGATATTCATGGGCGAGTTCATCTAAACATAAATAATCCGCACCATTAAGGTGCTAAAAGCATTGGTGTTGCACCTTAATGGTGGTTTTGTGAAGAGGAGTACCTAAAAACATCAAACTTTGCAGCAATGAATTCGAGCAATGATACGCCCTAAATATTTCAATATAAATTTACATATAGGTAACAAGCCCGTATTTATTGGTCTATAACGGTGCAAAGCCTGATTTGATTTACCACGGATTTCAAGCCGTGCTCTTGCTGATTTATGTGAGTTCATTTGGTATGTATTTTGCTTTTGCTCACTAATAGGGCTAATGCTATTACTAAGTAAACTGCGATATGAACGCACATTCATTCTTATGCTTAGCCTAAAAATTCAGCAAGCATCAATATTATAAATTAAAGCACATAGAGGTTTATTGATGTTTGCACTATTTTCATTCATAGGGGAAACAAGTGAAAATCAAAACTTACAAAAAAAACACATTTAAGAAAAGCGCACTCGTATTAGCGTGTGCAATGCCTTTTGCTGGTGCATTTTCGCATCAAGCATTTGCTCAGGAAACAGCACAAGATAGCGCTGAAACTGAAAAAATTATTGTAACGGGTACCAGAATGACCAACCGCTCTGCGGCTGACTCTCCTGTTCCGGTAGACGTTATTAGCGGTGAAGAATTCCGCCAAAATTCATCAGCTGATGTACAAGACATGTTACGTACCGCTGTACCATCATTTGATGTAAACGCACAGCCAATAAGTGATGCGGCTACTATTGTACGCCCAGCTAACTTGCGTGGTTTATCACCTGATAACGTACTAGTATTAGTTAATGGTAAGCGCCGTCACCGTGGTTCAATAATCTCGTTCTTAGGCGGCGGTATTTCTGATGGCGCACAGGGGGTAGATATTTCTGCTATTCCTTCAATGGCCTTAAAGCGCGTTGAAGTATTGCGTGATGGGGCGTCTTCACAATATGGTTCTGATGCAATAGCAGGTGTACTTAACTTCATATTAAAAGACAGTGCTGAAGGCTTTGAAGTCACGGCTCGTTACGGCTCTACTTATGAAGGCGACGGCGATAATTTCGTTGTGGCTGCTAATGCTGGTTTCGCTTTAGGTGAGTCAGGTTTTATTAATGTAACAGGTGAATTTAAAGAAGTGGATGGCACTATCCGCTCAGTGATTCGTGATGACGTTGCTTTTCAAATTGAAAACGGTTATACGCCTGTTTCAGACTTTGCCGCAATTAACTCATATACCAACGAAGTACCTCAGTACTGGGGCCAGCCTGACGTAGAAGACGACGTTAAGTTGTTTGTTAATTCTGAATTTGATATTAATGAAAACACGCAAGCATATTTGTTTGGTAACTACGGTGAGAGACAAGTAACCGGCGGTTTCTTCTATAGAAACGTAGTGGGCGGGCCTTCTGGCCAACGCGGTGGTGTTTATGCCGGTCCATTAGTTGATCCATTAACAGGCTTAGCTGATGAAGAAGGTGTTAGCTCTGTGCTAGTGGGTGATTTAGACGGGCTAGGTGAAGGTGGTTCATGTATCGCGGGTATTCCATTAGGCGGAAGCGGCGGCGTTAATCCTGATCCAACATTCCTTGCGCAAGTAATGGCTGACGATAATTGTTTCTCATTTATTGAAACTATCCCTGCTGGTTTTACGCCTCGATTTGGTGGAACCAATGAAGATATGTCATTGACCGTGGGTATTCGTGGTGAATTAGATGTAGGTACGGGCTTAATGTATGACGTAAGTGCTCAGCGCGGCTCAAACAGAACCGACTTTTTCATCAACAATACGATTAATGCTTCTTTAGGCCCAGATACACCTCGCGATTTTGTACCTGGGGGACAAGAGCAAACAGAAACACTATTTAATCTTAATTTTGTATACGCTGTAGATGCGGGCTTATATTCTGATCTTAACGTGGCATTTGGTGCTGAATACAAAGAAGAAGAGTTTGATTTATTTGCAGGTGATGCTGCTTCATATGCCTTAGGCCCTTTAGCTAGCCAAGGATTTGCATCAAGTTCAAATGGTTTTGGTGGTTTCCCTGAAAGTTCATCTGCATCACAAGACAGCACCGCGTTTTATGTTGACTTAGAAGCCGATATTAGTGAGCAGCTTACCTTACAAGCCGCGGTAAGAACTGAAAGTTTTAGTGAATTTGGTGACACAACTGACTTTAAACTAGCTGGTATTTACCATGTAAACGATGAAGTGCGTCTTCGTGCAGCCTATTCAACGGGTTTCCACGCGCCAACAGCAGGCCAAGCGAATATTACCAATGTAACTACGCAAAACGTTAACGGCGTATTGATTGACCAAGGAACGTTACCTTTGTCATCGGTTGCTGGGCAATTAGCGGCTAACTTCGTTGAAAGCGCGGGTAATGGCCGTCCTGAATTAGGGCCAGAAGAAGCGGTTAACTACTCATTTGGTGTAGGCTTTGAAGTAGCTGGTACCACATGGACAGTAGATTACTACAATATTGAATTGACTGACCGTGTTGCATTAGGTGCAAACGTTGATTTCTTATCGGCTCTTAATTTTGCTGGTGGCGGTTCTGATTACGCTTCGGTATCGGCAGCCTTAACTGGATTAGACGCTGATGGGACCATTAATCGCCAAGATTTTATTGGCCTTGATGATTTGTCTGAGTTTAGATTTTTCTCAAATAGCTTTAGCACTACAACAACCGGTATTGATATTGTAGGTAATATTGATTTTGCATTCTTAAATGGTGACTCACGCATTACCGTTGCTGCAAACTACAATAAAACCGAAGTAGACGATACAGGTACGGTTAACCCAATTGATGAGGGCCGCGTAAGTGCAATTGAAGACTTACTGCCAAATACTCGCGCAAACATTTCTTGGAGCCACACAGAAGGTAAAGTAAGAACTTTACTACGTGCAAGCTACTACGGCGAATGGGATGACACTGGAAATGGCGTTCCCGGTATTGATGCTGAGGTATTGATTGATGCACAAGTAGCTTACCAGTACTCTGATAATTTAGAGCTAGTGATTGGCGCAGATAACTTGTTTGATACTTACCCGCAAGAAAACCCAAGTGCAGGGGGGTCAGGGCAGTTGTATTCTGAGTCAAGCCCATTTGGCTTTAACGGCGGTACCTACTATGTACAAGCACGTTACGTTTACTAAACCTTAGTAACACAACATACTGATAAAAGCTGCCAACACAAAATTGTTTGGCAGCTTTTTTTTGCCTATATTATGCTGCTTAAGTTTACTGTACCATTAAGGCAATAATGTAAATAAGGTAGGGAAGTAAGGCTAAGCCCACCAAAGCGGCAACATTTGCGACTACTTGCCAGCCATTAAAGGTATCTAACTTTTCAGTGTGAGTCGTCATAAATTTCTCCAGTATTAACAGATATATTGGTAATTATTAATTACTTAATCATACCAATACAAAAATTGTTCCAGAATTTTATTTGCTTTAAGCTATTGATTTTTAGTGCTAATTATTGATTTCAATGTAAATTTTCTTGTTTGCGATTTTTTCCATGACAGTATTGTCGCGAAGTGTTGTCATAATTGTCATCTGCCCGTGTTGCCAATAGACTATTACCGATGTATCCACTTTTATTGTATGTTTCAGTGCGTATCACGAATAGGCTGCTAATGATGAACTATTTATATATTGTGGATGAATGTGCTAACCAAGCCTGTTAAAATTACGTTAACAGTGTTGTGAATTTAGGATTAGATATTTTGAAAAGTAAACGCGTAAATGGCAAGTGGATGGATTCCTTAGCTCATTTATTTAGCAAGTGGCACGTCAGTTTACCTAGCCTGACTATTTTATGTTTTTTATTCACTATTTTTCCCAGTATCGCAAGTTCTGAATCGTCAAAGCTCTTACATCAATATCAGCGAGATACGAAGGATTTAACTACACAAGATTGCGTTTCATGCCATAAGGACCAAGAACAAAAGTGGCATTTATCAGACCATTTTATGGCAATGGCTATTCCTTCCAACTCTTCTGTAAAAGGAGACTTCAATAACCAGTATGTTGAGCATTTTAATCAGAAGGCTCATATGTTTAGGCAAGATGAGCAATACATGGTAACAGTGTTTGACGGCGCTGCAATTGATGAACAAAGCACACCTGCAAGTGGCGAGACATTTGCCGTAAAATATACCTTTGGCCACTTCCCACTACAGCAATATTTAGTCGAAACGCAACAAGGACGACTTCAAGTTTTACCGTTTGCTTGGGATAGTCGAACTGAAGAAGAAGGGGGGCAACGCTGGTACCACAATTATACAGAAGAAATCACCGTGAATGACCGTCTTCACTGGCGCCAGCCGCTTCAGAATTGGAATGGAATGTGTGCCGATTGTCATTCAGATCAGCTTAACCGTAATTACAACCTGGCGAAAAATACCTTCAACACAGACTTCTCTGCAATTAATGTTGGCTGTGTTTCATGCCATGGGGTCATGAATAAACATGTTGTAGATGGCAAGTATAGTGGCGATGCTAAAAAGTTACACAAGCAAGTGGGCGGGCGGTGGAGCCTCATTGAAAATGCCAAAACAGCGATATGGGCGGGAGAGCCCAGAGATAACACATTCATGGACACGTGTTTTGCTTGTCACTCATTACGCTCACCTCTCACTGATGGTTTCTCTGCCGATGTGCTATTTCTTGATCAGTTTTCTCCTTCTCTAGTTACCGATCCATTGTATTTTGCTGACGGCCAAATCAAAGAGGAAGTTTATGTATATGGTTCATTTTTGCAAAGCAAAATGTATAGCAAGGGGGTTAACTGTCTTGATTGTCATGACCCACATACAATGAAATTAAAATTAGAAGGAAATGGCGTTTGTTTGCAATGTCATAAAGCGAGCGAGTTTGATGTACCTTCGCATCATCGGCATACACCGCTTAGTTCAGGTTCAAAGTGCGTGAATTGCCATATGCCGAATGCAACATTTATGGGAGTAGATGAGCGTAGGGATCATAGTTTTAAAATCCCAAGGCCCCATGTTTCAGATTCTTTTAATACACCGAATGCTTGCTTAAGTTGTCATTCGGAAGACTCTAATGAATGGGCTAAAGCTAAAGTGGAAGATTGGTTCGATAGCGCTAGGCCACTAAAAATAAATGAAGAAAGCTTATTTAAATTAAGACACAAACAAGATATCACTTATCAATCCCATATCAATATTATTAATGATGAATCTATTGACGTGATTTCGCGCGCAAGTGCGTTGGAAATGATGCTGCGAATAGGTAGACGCATTGAGCCAAGCGATATGCGTAAATTTATAAACAGTGAACATGATTTAATTCGTCTAGCGGCCGCAAGAATCGGTGAATTGCTTGATCCTCAAGCACGAGGGGAATTGCTTAGCCCCTTGTTAAGAGATGAATTAAAATCAATACGAGTTGCTACTGCACAGGCCTTAGTTGGAATACCTTTAGATCAAACTCAGTTACCGTTATTTGCCAGTGCTTTTTCCGAACTTATGGTTTCAAACAAAGTGAGTGCTTGGCGCGGAGAAGGGCGACTTAACATAGGTCGTGATGCGCTCAAGGAAAATAATTTGATAGGTGCTGAACTAGCATTTAAAAACGCTATAGACGTAGACCCGTATTTCACGCCTGCATATGTTAATTTAGCCGACTTGTATAGGGCTAAACAGCGTGAGGATTTAGTTGCATCTGTTTTACAGCAAGGGATAAATAAATCACCTAAATCGGCGGATATGTTTTATTCATATGGCCTTCATTTGGTCAGGACAAAACAGCTCGAGAAAGCAATTGTTGAGTTTAAGAACGCACTTGAACTTGATAAAAGTAATCAGCAAATGGCATATACTTATGTGTTGGCACTTGATAGTAAAGATTCTCTACTAGCATTGAATACCTTAAAAGAACTGATTGGAAATTATGAACGTACCGATAGCTTAAAAGAGTTAGGCTTATATTTAGCGCAAAAAAACAACGATCGAGAGGCGTTTAAGTATTTTCAAGCTTATTAATCGTTGATGAAGTTTAAATATTTGAACATTTATTTTACTTCTTAGTGATAGATTTGAGCAGTCCACAGCGCGTTGTACAATTATAACTTTTGGGGGGAAAACGAGGTGGGGTAATGCATACCCCACTTTAAAGACTATTTAGCCGTTTATTTTCTTGCGGCCTTAGGGCCATCATAGTCATAAGTAAACCAATCTACGTCAATATAGCCATCATCTTGTTTTCGGCTATTGAAATTTGGAATCCAAATCAGCTGATACAAGATAACACGCCTGAAAGTATCGCTAAATTAGCTAAGCGCATTCAGCTGCTTCCGGCAAATAACTAAGATCTAAACACTAATGACTCGTGGCTCAAATCTGCAATAGTGTTAGCGCCAGTTAAAGTCATTGCTACACGCATTTCTTTGTCGTATAAATCGAGCAAGTGCTCAACGCCTTTTTGCCCTTGTGCAGCTAAAGCATAAATAAACGAACGTCCAAGTAGGGTGCAATCAGCACCAAGTGCTAACATTCTGACTACATCTAAACCATTTCGAATGCCGGAGTCAGCAAAAATAGTCATATCTCCTTTTACAGCATCGGCTATATCAGGTAAGGCTCTTGCCGATGACATAACACCATCTAGTTGACGGCCTCCATGATTTGACACCACAATACCATCAGCACCAAAACTTTTAGCATTCTTAGCATCCTCTACATCTAGTATGCCTTTAATAACCATAGGCCCATCCCAGAATTCTCGTACCCATTCAAGATCTTTCCATGAAATAGAAGGATCAAAATTCTCACCTAACCAGCCTATATAGTCTTCTAACTTTGTTGGCTCTCCACGATATGTTGAGATATTACCTAAATCATGCGGCTTGCCAAACACGCCTACATCAAAGGCCCACTGAGGATGCAACATTGACTGAAAGATTCGTCTATATGCCGCGTTAGGGCCACTCATACCTGAATGCATATCTCTATAACGCGCGCCGGGTACTGGCATGTCAACTGTAAAGACCAGTGTGGTAACGCCAGCTGCCTTCGCGCGTTCTAATACGTTTTTCATAAAACCGCGGTCTTTTAGCACATACAATTGAAACCACATAGGGCGCTCAATTTGGGGCGTGACTTCTTCAATAGGGCAAACGGAAACCGTAGACATGATAAAAGGAAGGCCTTTATTTTCAGCAGCCTTTGCTGCTTGTACTTCGCCTCTACGGGCATACATACCTGTTAATCCGACCGGCGCAAGTGCAATTGGCATTGCCAGTTTTTCACCAAAAATTTCAGTTTCTAAATTAAGGTCAGACATGTTATTTAATACGCGTTGACGTAAGGCTACTTCAGCTAAATCTTCTGTATTACGTTTTAGGGTATGTTCTTTGTATGACCCTCCATCTATATAGTGGAACAAAAATGGCGGTAGTTTGGCTTTTGCTGCCTTTCGGTAATCAGTAGATGCTGAAATAATCATTTTTCTCGTCCTATTGTATTGTGCATATAACGTACAAGTGCATAAGCGTGTTAACCAAAGTGCGGTTAATTTATTCTGTGCCAGTTTCAAGCCTTTAAACACGCCATTTTTGAGCATACGTTCAAGGGTTTGTGCCGCGTACTGTTCCCCTTGGCTAATCTCTACATCCAAAACAGCTGGTATTAAGGCCCTCAGTTGGATGTTATTATCACCTAGTTTACTCGTACTGAAGGTCGCTTCATACTGCTGTGCAGATACGCTTTTAGTATTAACATCCTTAAAAAATTGCTAGCTTGGATGGTGATAACCCTTTGCCTAGTGGTTATTCATTCTAATTTGGCAGATGCTTGATAGCGGTCAGTATCTTTAATTAAGGCAATGGCCGTGTAAAAGACCTCGAACGTATATCCCACCTTTTAAGCTAGATGAAAAATAATTATTAAAATATTCTTCTTGTTGCTTATTTTTATTTTGTTTGGCCAACAACATGCAAGTGCCTTAATGAGTAACACAGTTTGGCCGTTAAAATTGGTACAATTTGGTAATCGCTGTCACCTTGAAATTGATTAACAAAAGGGTAGTGGGTATTTGGCTAAAAAGGAATTAGAGTGAATCTTTAGGAAGAAATAGCGTTATGTATTATTAATTTTTGCGAAGGCGGGTTAATTATTACCCTTGATCATAATCAAGAGTTTACTTCTCTGGTAGCGAAACCATTATCACTTCAATATCGTGTTTTTCAAATAAGCTCAAAAATTTTGGATCAATATTATTGTCGGTTATAAGAATATCAACCTGATCTAACGAGCATAATATTAAAGAACTTCTTTTACCGAGTTTAGAGCTATCGGCCAATACAATTAATTTGTCAGCTTGCTTTAAAAGCTTATGCTCAGAAAGCACTAGTAAGGGGTCAGTCTCCATTAAGCCAAACTCGCCTATTGCAGGTGTACCCATAAACATTTTAGAACCATGGTAATTTGCCACACCATCGTTTTCAAATGAACTTAAGATAATACTTTGTTTTCTATAGAGTTCCCCGGCCGGCAGGGTTATTTGGTTATCGGAGTTGTCAGCTAGGGCTTGAGCAAGCGCAAATGAGTTCGTTAGTATATTTAAATGACGGCTAGCAAGCGCATCCTTCATCATATATGTACTGCTACCACCGTTGATTATTATTGATTCACCCTCTTCACATAACTCAACTGCTTTTTCTGCAATAAGTACTTTTATATCTTTATTTTGTTCGGTATCAGCTAGAAAAACAGATCCTTTAAGGTGCCTGCGTTCGTGAGGATGAGAACTCACATTGTTTGATTGTGCTCCTCCTCTAATTTTGGTGAGCGCTTTTCTCTTTGAAAGCTTGGTAATATCGCGGCGAATAGTTGCTTCCGAAGCTTTTAATTTATTTGATAATATAGGCACCGATGCATAGCCCATTTCAGCCAGCAGTTCTAAAAGCAAGTGATGTCTTTGTTTTTCTAGCATTAATTAATCCTTTATCAAATGTTATATTGCCTATTTTATAGAACATATACTAACTCAGTTTGATGGCTAGTAACATAACTTGAAAATTGTTTATTACAAAAAGTAGACAAAAATAAGCAAAGGTCTAAGTTTTAGTTATTAAAGGTAGGTTATAGCTGCATCGTCCTGCCATGCGTACATTCAATATAATTTAAATTCTTTCTACTAAACTATATTATTTAGTCTTGAGCGAAATATAATAGCATTTGCTTAACACACTGTTATTTATTAAAAGTAAAAAAGCGTCTGCTGATTAAGGGGACTTCATTTGAATAAGATTGCGACATCAAAAAAGCGTGCGCTAGCGATATGGTGCTTGCAATAAGTGTTAGTGAGATTGAAAACTGCGTAAGTATTTGAAAAAGAGTGGTGGACGCTACTGGGCTTGAACCAGTGACCCTCGCCTTGTAAGGGCGATGCTCTCCCAACTGAGCTAAGCGTCCGATATATCTGAATTGTATAGAAAAGAAAGTGGTGGACGCTACTGGGCTTGAACCAGTGACCCTCGCCTTGTAAGGGCGATGCTCTCCCAACTGAGCTAAGCGTCCAAATCTTTTCTAATCTTGCCTAAGCAAGTGGAGCGGTATTATAGAGTTGCGAATGAAAGAGTCAACACTCTTTTGCGAATTATTTTCTGTTTGCATAAAAATACAGCGATTTTAGCCATAAATGGCTCTTTTTCGTCTTTTTTGCATGTCTTTTCTTTAGCTCACCTATACAAAACGGTAGAATACGCGCAATTTATTATTCAGGAAATTAACATGTCTGTTGTTACTCGCTTTGCTCCCAGTCCAACTGGTTATTTACACGTAGGTGGTGCAAGAACTGCACTATATTCTTGGTTATACGCTAAAAGCCAAGGTGGGGAATTTGTACTTCGCATTGAAGACACTGATATTGAGCGTTCAACCGAGCAAGCTAAACAAGCAATTTTAGAAGGCATGGATTGGTTAGGCTTGCATCATACCAAAGGGCCGTATTACCAAACAGAACGTTTTGATACATACAACCAATACATTGATCAGCTATTAGAGCAGGGCAAGGCATACAAATGTTTCATGACAGCAGAAGAGCTAAATGAAATACGAGATGAGCAAGAAAAGCGCGGAGAAAAACGCAGATACCCCGGCACGTGGCGTGACCGAAGCGATCATCCTAGCGACAAACCTTATTCTATTCGCTTTAAAAACCCACTGGAAGGCGCAGTGAGTTTTAAAGACCATATTCGAGGCGATATAACGGTTGATAACAGCGAACTCGATGATTTGATCATTCGCCGTACTGATGGCGCACCTACCTATAACTTCTGTGTAGTCATAGATGACTGGGAAATGGGCATCACCCACGTTGTGCGCGGAGAAGACCACATTAACAATACGCCACGTCAAATTAATATATTAGAAGCGCTGGGAGCGCCTGTGCCTGAATATGCGCACGTTTCTATGATATTAGGTGATGATGGTCAAAAACTTTCTAAACGCCACGGAGCGGTTAGTGTGATGCAGTACAGAGATGACGGTTATTTACCTCAAGCTGTTCTGAATTATTTGGTGCGCTTAGGATGGTCACACGGTGACCAAGAAATATTCTCAGTAGATGAAATGATTTCTTTGTTTAGTTTAGACAACATTAGTAAGTCTGCCAGCGCGTTTAATACTGAAAAACTAAATTGGCTTAATCAGCATTACATGAAAACCCTCCCTGGCAGTGAAGTGGCTGAGCATGCTAAGTGGCACTTTGAAGATCAAAACGTCAATACTACGAATGGTCCTTCAATTGAATCGGTTATTGCAATTCAAGCTGAGCGCGTAGACACCCTAAAAGAGCTAGTAAGCATTAGTCGTTATTTCTTCGAAGAATTTGAAGACTTTGATGCAAACGCAGCGAAAAAGCATTTACGCCCTGTAGCGAAAGCTAATTTATTACTTGCCCAAGAAAAGTTAGCCGCAATAGTTGATTGGACTGCTGAAAATATTCAGCAAGCTATTAATGATACCGCAACAGAACTTGAAGTAGGTATGGGGAAAGTAGGTATGCCGTTGCGAGTTGCGGTGACCGGCTCAGGCAACTCGCCATCACTCGATGTGACCTTGGCGCTGATAAATCAAACACAAGTTGTGCAAAGAATAGACAAAGCTGTTGAATTCATAAGCAATCGCGAAAATTCTTAAAAAAAGCGTTGACAACTTCGGCGTCGATGCCTAGAATGCGCCCCGCTGTCAAGGGAAGTGTTACAACACAGTTTGTTATGCTCCTAAGCACGGGGCCATAGCTCAGCTGGGAGAGCGCTTGCATGGCATGCAAGAGGTCGGCGGTTCGATCCCGCCTGGCTCCACCAAGGATACAATGTGTCCCCTTCGTCTAGAGGCCTAGGACACCGCCCTTTCACGGCGGTAACAGGGGTTCGAATCCCCTAGGGGACGCCACTTTTTTATTAAGTAGGTAACTACTCAATATTAAAATGGCTACTAGGTATTTAACGTTTACTAGGCACAACGTTAAATAACATAAGTAGTTAAAGTTAAGTACATTATTTATGTACTTTTACTTAAGATTACAATACAATTTGAAATGTAGCGTGTCAGGCAAAATTCAGTTTTTGTCCCCTTCGTCTAGAGGCCTAGGACACCGCCCTTTCACGGCGGTAACAGGGGTTCGAATCCCCTAGGGGACGCCATTTTAAAACCAGAAAAACCAGCTCTTTGAGCTGGTTTTTTTGGTTTTGTTATCCATAAAACTTGTTTAGTCCAAACTAATGCGTTTTATCTTTAACTCAACTTGTTTTTTCAAGGCTTTCTGATTAAGCTAAGAGGCTTGTATAGCGCCTTTGCCAAACACTTTGCGCTTATCTTTTAGTAAAATAGCATGTTGGATTAAAACAGCAATGAAATGTTTCTTACAAGTAGTATTCATACTTACATCACTATGCTTTATGTTTCGCACACATGCATCTACGCCTTTACTTGACGTAAATGAATTTATAGCCACTTCATACACGCCAGCTTACGATTGTCCTTCTTCAGACATTGTTGACACAATTGACCAATACTTAACAGATCCTAGCCTAAGCCAAACTCAAATTTTTGAATTACTGACTCGTAAAAGCCATGCTTTGATTTGTTCACGTGATTACGCTGGCGGGCAATCTATTGTTCAAGAAGTATTAGCTAGCGAATCTGCTGATAGAAACGCTCGCTATTACTTAGCTGCAATTTATCAGTATGGTTTTGTTTACGATGTGCAAGAGAACCCTGAACGTTGTAATTACTACATGCTAGCTAAAGATTCGGCAGTAGATAAATATTTAGATATAAAAACCAGCGCAAGTTTAAATTATGAATTAGTGTGCAATAGAGACCCAAGTGTTCGCTTAGCGAATATATATCAGCTGCTTGAAGATGTGACTCGAACGGGTGATAAAGCCGCACTAGCCCACGCACACAATACCGTAGGCATGTACTACGCTGATATGAGGCACCATAACTTAGCTGCCGAACAATATATGAAAGCATTGGAATACGCACGTGATGTTTACACTGATGAAAACCGCTTAACCATACAAGCCAGTGCGCTTACAGTGCTAATGGCATCATATAAAATGAATGCCGCTGAAGAAGTACTGAATGAATTTATTGAAATTAATAAAAATGTGAATACCGTGCAAACCAATTTTTTACAGTATTATTTGGAAGCGGGGTTTTATATTCGAACAGGGGACTACGCTAAACTTGAACAAACGATAGAAAAATGGAACGCGATAAAATCAAACTTCAATGATACTATCGCGCAAGGTTTGTTCAGTTGGTATGCTGCAGAGTTGTGCTTATATTCACAAGACAACGAATGTTTGCAAGATTTTCTTGTTCAAGAAAAAGAAGCGTCTCGAAATTATTTAAACTACGTAAAGTTAAGTAAAGATTATTTGCGTTTTAAAGTCCGAGTTTACATTCAGTTGTTAAACCGTGAAAAAGCACAAGAAGCATTTGATGAATTTTATGAGCACTCTGTTGAGATGACGATTAAGGTACGTGACTTAGACGCAATAAATGACGTAGCTGAATTTCAAGATAAAATTGGTAACTTAACCGAGTTGTTAGCAGAAAAAGAGCGCCAGAGAAATCAAATTATTGCGATTACTGTGGTCGTTTTTGGATTAGTTATTGTGGGTGTGGCTTGGTTATTCAGACGTAAACTAATACATCAAAGAAGTTTAGATACCGTAACGGGTTTGTTGAACAATACAGCTGTGATCGATAGGCTCTTAAAATTACCAGAGCCAAGCCCTAAACATACCAATGCATTAGCAATATTTGATATTGATAACTTTACTGAGGTGAATTTAACGCTTGGCGCTTCCAAGGGCGATTTTGTATTGCAACAAATAGCTAATACCTTTGAAAAAATTACGCGAAGTTCAGACATACTCGGTGTATTTGGCCCAGGCCAATTTATTTTATGTTTAGCCGACATTGATGAAGACGCCGCGCAAGCATTTTTTGAACGAGTGAAAGATGCACTTACGCACACCTTTGCAGAAGAGCACGGGAACGGCCATAAGATCAGCGTTGACTCAAGTATGAGTATTTATTACGCAACCGAAAGTTTTTCTGATATTAATGAAATTTTAGATAACATGTTACTGTCACTTAGCATGAAATCGCAGTAAGCCTTATGAAAATTGTATTAGCCCCAATGGAAGGCGTTGTTGACCATTTAATGCGAGACATGCTAACCGAAGTGGGTGGCTTTGATTTATGCGTTACTGAATTTGTTAGGGTGGTTGCTGCAAAATTACCTCATCGTGTATTTTATCGCTTGTGCCCTGAATTGCATAACGGTGGCTACACAAGTAATGGCGTGAAAGTAAAAGTGCAACTGCTAGGGCAAGACCCTGATTGGTTAGCCGTTAATGCCGAAACGGCTATTGAGCTAGGCTCACATGGCGTTGATTTAAATTTTGGTTGCCCTGCTAAAACAGTCAATAAATCAAAAGGTGGAGCGGTGCTACTGCAATACCCAGAAACGCTATACAAAATCGTAAAAGCTGTTCGTGAAGCCGTTCCTAGCCATCATGAGGTTACCGCTAAAGTTCGCTTGGGATACGAAGATACCTCGTTAGCGATTGAAAATGCGCAGGCTATTGAAAGTGCAGGGGCCTCATCACTGGTTGTGCATGCCAGAACCAAGCGCGATGGCTATAAACCTCCGGCTTACTGGGACTGGATTGCGAAAATTAAGCATCATACCAATATTCCATTAATTGCTAATGGAGAAATTTGGACAGCGCAAGATGCCTTTAATTGCATTGAACAAAGTGAAACACCTGACATTATGTTAGGTCGCGGCGCACTTTCACTGCCTAATTTAGCCAATACTATTAAGCACGGGCACCAACCCTTTACGTGGGATGAAATGCGCGAACTTCTTATAAAGTATTCGGGTTACGAAATATATTCTGGTAAAGGACTATATTACCCTAACCGAATAAAGCAGTGGTTTCTTTACCTAAAGCGCCAATACCCTGAGGCTCACGACATGTTTATGGATTTACGAAAATTCAAAACGGCCGACGAGATCGTAAAGGTACTAGAGCGTTAATTTTCGATCACTTCACTATTCAGCTAAAATTGCTTCTTTTAATGCATTTGACAGGGCATCTGCAATCATTGGCTGAGCCTTCGCAGTGGGGTGTATGCCATCACGTTGCATCAATTCTTTATTTAGACCAATTTCCTGTAGAAAAAACGGCACGAGCGGTACTTCGTATTGTTTAGCTAAATCATGATAAATTGCATTGAAGCTTTTAGTGTAGCGCGTACCATAATTACTTGGAATTTGCATTTCTTGCAAAATCACTTTAGCCTCGTTTTGTTGAGTGAGTTCAATAAGCGCCCTTAAGTTTTGTTCTATCTTTTTAGGGTTATGCCCTTGAAGTCCATTATTTCCGCCCAATTCTATATACACATGGCTAGGCTCATGAAGGGCTAAAAGCCGAGGTAAACGCGCTAATCCGCCGTCAGTGGTGTCTCCACTTATGGCTGCATTTACCACTGAAATTGGGGTGTTATCTTGTTGCCATTTTTGAGCTAACAATGATACCCAGCCTTGTTCTGCACTTAGCCCGTATGCTGCTGACAAACTGTCGCCAAGTACGAGTACTTTATAAGAGCTGTTTGTTTCGAAAGAATTAGGCTGATCTGAATGAACAATACTAGAGAATAAAAGACTAAGTAAAATAACCCAAAATGGGGTGCGCTTAAGCGCCTTAAATAGCCAACAGGATGAAATATTTGTCACTATGAGCAAAGCCTCTTTAATGATTGAAACGAAAAGTGTGATTAAAAAGGTCACTACGAATGAAGGTGAGTTACAGATCCTTCAACCCATTACTTTTAATGTGACCGCAGGAGAGAGTGTAGCAATAGTTGGGGCGTCTGGCTCGGGTAAATCAACGTTATTAGGCTTATTGGCGGGTTTAGATGAAGTCAGTGGCGGTCATATATTTCTAGATGGACAACCTTTACACACCATGGATGAAGAGGCGCGAGCCCGTTTACGCGGTGAAAAAGTAGGGTTTATATTTCAAAGCTTCATGTTGGTTCAAAGCCTTACTGCCCTTGAAAACATAATGCTTCCGGCACAAATAGCAGGCCTGAAAGACGCGAAAAAGCGTGCGAATGAGATTATAAAGCAAGTTGGCTTAGAGCATCGTGCTCATCATTTTCCAAATCAGTTGTCAGGCGGTGAACAGCAGCGCGTTGCTATAGCGAGGGCATTTATAACGCAGCCTAAAATTTTATTTGCCGATGAACCTACCGGTAACCTTGACTCTGCGAACTCACATAAAATTGAAGAACTTTTATTTGCGCTAAACAAAAATTCAAGCACCACCCTTGTATTGGTGACGCATGATAACGAGCTAGCAAATAAGTGTGATCGCCAATTACATATGAATGCAGGTGAATTAAGTGAACAAACTCAGCGCTTAAAAGTGGTTTCAGGGGAATAATAACTATGATCACTTTTGATTTAGCATGGCGCTTGTTTAAACACGAGGCAAGGCGCGGCGAGTTGACCATTATTTTGCTCGCTATTGTATTGTCAGTCGCATCGGTATTATCGCTGAGTTTATTCTCTGAACGTTTACAACAAGCCTTAACTGATAGAAGTGCAGAATTTATCGCTGCTGATAGCCAATTGCGTTCACGCAATGAAGTTGACCCAGCTTGGATTTCTCAGGCCCAAAACCAAGGCTTAAATACCGCATTTCAATTATCTACACGCTCAATGGTGTTCGCCGGTGACGAGTTAGCCTTGTCAGATGTGCGAGCGGTTGACAACGCATACCCGCTTAAAGGCCAAGTGAAAGTATCCACGGTTCCTTTTGGTGAAGGCGCAGCCGTAGCTGAGGGAGTTAAACAAGGAGAAGTGTGGGCTGATGCACGGCTACTACAAACCTTACAAGTAGAATTAGGCTCAGAGCTTGAAGTGGGGGATGCTAAACTTGTAGTAAGTAAAATTTTAAGTGAAATTCCTGACGCAGGATTTAGCGTTTTTAACACCGATCCAATATTATTGATGCATGCCAGTGACATTGCTGCTACCAATATAACGGGGCCTGGTAGCCGAGTGAACTACAAGTATTACTTTACCGGTGAGCCTGAACAAATTGAAGATTACTACGATTGGCTGCGTCCGCAACTCAATAGAGAGGTTCATCGCTGGACCAGCATTGAAGATGATGATTCTCCTATTGGCAATTCAATAGCGCGAGCGGAGCAATTTTTCTTACTCGCCAGTTTACTCGCTATTGTATTAGCTGCGGTGTCTATTGCGGTTGCTGCTCAGCGTTTTAGTCAACGACACTTTGACCCAGTAGCCATTATGAAAACCTTAGGCGCTAGCCGCGCAATGGTGCGTCAAATTTATCTCATACAAATTAGTTTTATAACGCTGCTTGGAATCGTAGTGGGGAGTATTATTGGTTATATAGTACAGCAAGGAGTTGTACTCGCTATTCAGGACCAAGTGGAGGTTGCATTAAACACTTGGTATTGGCGTCCATTAGGGATAGCTGTATTTACCGGCGTTACCTGCGCTTTGTTGTTTTCTATTTATCCATTATTACAGCTTTTCTCAGTTCCTCCCCTGCGAGTGCTACGAAAAGACATTAGTGCAACGGTTTCATCAAAAGCCCTACAATTTTTCTTTTCTGGCGGTGCGGTTTTCCTTCTCATGTGGGTGTACAGCGGGAACTTGCGTGTGAGCAGTATTTTGTTTGTTTCTGGCGTTGCATTGGTTTTGAGTTTATTAGCGGTAACTTTCTTACTCATTGTGGTAGGGCGCAAATTAGGCAGTGGCAGTATGGGCGCATGGACTTTAGCTTGGGCTAGGATCCGCAGGCGAGCAATGGGTAATTCGGTACAGCTAATCAGTTTCGCAATTACTATTATGCTGCTTTTGGTAGTGTTGGTAATGCGCAATGACATGGTAAAGCAATGGCGCGACCAACTCCCTGAGGGCACGCCTAATTATTTTATGGCAAACATTACTGAATCTCAGAAGCCTGCCTTAACGGAGCATTTTGATACCAACATGGTGACATACGAAGACTTCTACCCAGTGGTAAGAGGGCGTTTTGTTGCCATTAATGATGAAACTGTTCGAACCGAGGTCACCAAAGAAGGGGAAGATTCTGATAATGACGGCCGTCAAGGCCTAGGGCGTGAAGCCAATTTGAGTTGGAGCACCCAGCTTCAGTCAGGAAATGAAATCATTGAAGGGCAGTGGCATAACGATTGGCAGGAAGGCGAGCCAGTTCCGCTTTCAATTGAAGATGGCGTAGCTAATCGATTAGGAATTGCTTTAGGAGACAAATTAACATTTAACGTGGGAAGTGAAGTTATTAGTGCAACGGTAACCAGTGTACGAGAAGTAGATTGGCAAACCTTACAACCAAATTTCTTCTTTGTGCTTCACCCTAAAGCCATGGAGAATTTTAGCGCTACTTACATTACGAGTTTTTATTTAGATGAATCTAGAAAAAATGAAATAGCGCCTTTGATGGCACCTTTTGCAAGTGTAACGCTATTTGACGTAGATGCACGAATTGATCAAATAAGAGAAATTATTGACCAAGTATCTATGGCGGTGGAATTCATATTAGTGTTGGTGCTAATTGCGGGTGCATTAGTTTTGATTGCTCAAGTACAAGCCAGCATGGATGAACGTTTACAAGAGTTAGCTATATTAAGAACTCTTGGTTTAAAAGGCTTAAGTATTCGATTTAGCGTAATAAATGAGTTTATTGTAATAGGCGCAGTTGCAGGGTTTATGGCTGCCTTAGCAAATGAATTCAGTTTGTTTTTGCTGCAAACTCAGGTATTTCAAATGCCAGCTTCTTTGCATGTAGAGTATTGGTTAATAGCTCCTGTTGTTGGGGCTATAGTGGTAGGGATTTTAGGCGCAATAAGTTGCTGGCGTTTATTGTCACTTAACACAGCGCATTTACTGCGAAAGATGGTGTAAATGAATTAAACAAAAAGGCTGATTATTATAATCAGCCTTTTTTAATTTAACGCTATAGCTTACTTAAATGTCTAATGCATCAAGCGCATCAACTAAGGTAGGGTAAGCGAAATTAAAATTAGCGGCGATTAGCCGTTCAGGCATCACTTTTTGCCCATATAAAACTAATTCTGATGATTCACCCATTAAGGCTTTTAGCACAAAGCCCGGGACTCTAAACAAACAAGGTCGGTCTAAGCGCCGCGCTAATTTTAAGGCAAAATACCCGTTCGTATTCGGGTTGGGCGCGGTAAAATTAAAAGGGCCTACGCACGCTTGGTGTTCTAATATGTGTAAAATACCTTTTACCATGTCATCAATATGAATCCACGACATAAACTGTTTGCCGTCACCAATTGGGCCGCCTAGGCCTAATCTAAAGGGCATAATCATTTTAGCTAATGCGCCGCCTTCTTCATCAAGTACAATGCCAGTGCGCATGATACACACCCTTGTATTAGCCTGATTCGCAATGTCTTCCCATTTTTTACATACCTGATGGCTAAATTCATCATGGTAATCGCTAAAGTCTTCATTTATGGGAGTATCGCCTTGGCGCCCATAAATGCCAATAGCTGAGCCACTCAAGAAAACCTCAGGAGGGGTTTGTGCAGTGTTAATTAAATCAACTAAACGCTGGGTGATAGTCCATCTAGATTGGCATATTGCCGCTTTTTGTCGCTCACTCCATCGTTTGTCTGCAATAGGTTCGCCTGCTAAGTTTATAATTGCATCGTACTTATTTACGTTGTGAAGTCCATCTAAGGTTAAGGCGTGAATGTCTTTACCTAGCAAGCGTTGAGCTCGGCTTGGATCGCGGGTAATAACTGAAATTGTATAATTGCCAGTTAACTTTTTTACGAGTCTTCGACCAATTAAACCCGTGGCGCCAGTAATAAGAATGTGCTTCATCTTTAGTCCTTGGTGCACGAAAGTGCAAGTGACACAGAGTCTGAAAACCTGAGTGCATGGGGTTTATCTACCTCAGCTTCTGCAAAAATTACCCATGGATGTTCAGCCGCAATAGTAAGTACTTCAGAGGTTAGCTTTTCAAGTAGTGAAAACCGGTTGTCTTCAACTAATCGTATTATCGCCTTAGTAATTGTTTTATAATTTAATGCATCTTGCATTTGGTCACTATCAGTTGCTCGCTTCGCGTCATATTGAATGGTAATGTTGATCACAACATCTTGTTGATTCAATATTTCATCTTCATTAATGCCAATGTAGGTGCGCAAGCGCAAGTTTTTAATACGAATAGTCGCAAGATTTAAATTCATGAACGTGTTATATCCTTGTGTAAAATAATCGTTGGTAAGGGAATCATTTAATGGAAGTAAAATCGTCCGTTACAAAGTCATTTATTATAATGGCTGCTGTAGTAATTGTTTTAGCTGGTATTAAAGCAGCAAGCGTTATTTTTGTACCATTTTTATTATCAGCGTTTATTGCTATGGCCGTTAGCCCACTCATCAATTGGTCAGCTAAGTTTAATGTTCCTCGCTGGCTCTCAATTACTTTAGTTATACTCTTAATTGTTGTAATTGGATTTATGCTTGCTGGGCTTATTACGCAATCACTGGGTGAATTTCAAAACAACTTGCCCGTTTATAGGCAACAATTGTCAGGCGAATTCGCTTGGGCGATTGAAAAACTATCACTTTTAAACATTAATATCGACAAAGACTTGTTCTTATCTTATCTCGACCCAGGCATGGCTATGAGCATGGCTACCAACCTATTAACCGGAATGGGTACGGTGCTATCTAATGTCTTTTTAATTCTATTAACCGTTATTTTTATGTTGTTTGAAGCCGAATCAATGCCTCGCAGGATTCATATTGCGATGTCAGATCCTGAAATGAATTTAACGCATGTTGACCGATTTCTGCAGTCAGTTAATCAATATCTTGTTATTAAGATGATGGTGAGTTTGGGTACCGGTTTGTGCATCGGCATTTGGTTATACTTTTTAGGTGTTGATCACTTTATGTTGTGGTCAGTACTCGCATTCATGCTTAATTTCATTCCTAATATTGGTTCAATTATAGCGGCTATTCCGGCGGTTTTAATCGCTTTTGTTGAAATGGGATTTGTGACTGCTGGCTTAACCGGTCTAGGCTTTATAGTGGTTAATACTGTAATGGGTAATATGGTTGAGCCACGCTTCATGGGTAAGGGTTTGGGCTTATCTACCTTAGTGGTGTTTTTATCGTTGATTTTTTGGGGATGGCTACTAGGTACCGTCGGGATGTTGCTTTCAGTGCCGTTAACTATGGTAGTGAAAATAGCCCTTGAGTCACAAGAAAGCACCCAGTGGTTAGCGATTTTGCTTTCACAAGACCCAGAAGATGAAGAACAAATTATTGAAGATAATGACGAAAAAATGGGCTAGGCGAATAAACACCGCGTACTGTCTATATAAAGAAAGTGGCCGCAGTTAAATAACAGCGGCGCACTTATAGTATAGTCGCATTTTACGGCAGTACTTTTTTGTAAGGCTTAACCGTTACTTTTTCATAAACGCCAGCTGTAATGTAAGGGTCTGCATCGGCCCATGCTTGAGCGTCATCTAAAGACGGGAAGTCAGCAATTACTAAAGACCCAGTGAAGCCTGCTGGACCTGGGTCTTCTGAATCAATTGCTGGGGTTGGTCCAGCTACTAATAACCTTCCTGCATCAGCAAGAGTATTCAATCGTGCTAAATGCTCTGGCCTAGCGGCCAGTCGCTTCTCTAAGCTATTTTCTACATCTTGTGCATATATCATGTAATACATACGACTTCCTTAATTTAAATCTTATCGTTGAGTGGCCGCTTTCATTTGGCTCACAAACTTACCTAGTTCACTATGCAGCGCATCATGATCATCTAAGTATTTAGCTATTATATTCACTGTTGCAGAACCCGATATTGCACCAGCAGCGCCCGCCTCAATGGCTGCGGCTACTTGTTTAGGATTAGAAATACCAAATCCTAGCAGTGGCGGAGCAACTTTATATTTATTTAACTTGGCTACCAGTTCTGCGGCAGGCAATTCCACTTCGGTTTCTGCACCGGTTACGCCTGCTCTCCCTAGTAAATATGTGTAACCACTTGATTTTTCACCTATGGCAGACAATGTTTCATCAGATGCATTAGGCGGCGCCAATAAAATTTGCTGTATCTCATGGGCTTGAGCAATTGTGATAAAGCGGTCAGCTTCGCGCAAAGGGACATCAGCTATGAGTATTGAATCAACACCAGCATTTTGTGCGTGTTGATAAAAATCGTCAATCCCGTTGACTAAAACCAGGTTGCTATAAAGCAATAAACCAATGGGGATATGCGGAAATTCGCTTCTAATTTGTTTAATAATCGCAAAGCAATCTTTCACTTTGATGTTTGATTGTAATGCACGAATGCTCGCTTTTTGAATGGTAGGGCCATCAGCAATAGGATCAGAGTATGGAATACCAAGCTCCAGCGCATCAGCACCGCTGCTTATAAGCGTGCGAATAATGGCAAGTGAGGTATCAAAATCAGGGTCGCCTACCATAACGAAGGGGACAAATGCGCCTTGATTCTTTTCATCTAGGCGGGTGAACATCGCTTCGTAACGCCCTGTATCTTTCGTAGTTGCAGGCAATGATGCGTTCATTATAGTTTGTCTCCTAAAATCTTTGTTACGTGGGCAAGGTCTTTGTCACCGCGCCCTGATAAGTTCACCACAATAATGGTTTCTTCTTCAGCTTCATCGGCCATGTTAAGTGCATGAGCCAAGGCATGTGAAGACTCAAGGGCCGGTATAATCCCTTCTTTACTTGCGAGTAATTGAAAGGCATTTAGCGCTTCGGTATCAGTTACTGCAAAGTATTCAGCTCTTCCTGTGTCAGCTAAGAAAGCATGTTGTGGACCAACCGCAGGGTAATCTAAGCCAGCACTCACAGAGTAAGATTCTTCAATTTGGCCGTCTTGATCTTGCATAATGAATGTATAAGCGCCGTGCAATATACCTTTTGTACCTTTTACTATTGTTGCACCATGCTCTTTGGTGTGCACGCCTTTACCTGCAGGCTCTACACCAATTAGTCGAACGCTTGGCTCGTCAATGAAATCGGCGAACATGCCTATTGCATTTGAACCGCCACCCACACAAGCAACTACGGCATCAGGTAGTCGGCCTTCTTTCTCTAAAATTTGTGCGCGGGTTTCTTCCCCTATCATGCGGTGATATTCACGCACAATGGTAGGGAATGGATGAGGGCCCGCTGCCGTACCTAACAGGTAGTGCGCAGTTTCGTAATTGGCAGACCAATCTCTTAAAGCTTCATTCACGGCATCTTTTAATGTACCAGAGCCTGAATCAACAGGAATCACTTCGGCTCCCATTAAGCGCATTCTAAATACGTTTGGAGATTGGCGCTCTACATCTTTAGCACCCATGTATATACGTGCCTTTAAACCTAATAAAGCACAGGCTAAAGCCGTGGCTACGCCATGTTGGCCAGCTCCTGTTTCAGCAATTACTTCGGTTTTACCCATGCGCTTAGTTAAAAGGGCTTGGCCAAGTACTTGATTGGTTTTATGCGCGCCGCCGTGTAATAAATCTTCACGTTTTAGGTAAAGTTTTACATTCGGATTACTCACTAGGTTGCGCGTGAGTGTCATCGCAGTAGGGCGACCAGCATAGTCTTTCAACAAAGATAAAAATTCTGTTTGAAAGTCGGGGTCTTCTTTTGCATCTAAAAATGCTTGTTCTAACTGGTCTAGCGCGGGGATAAGCAATTCCGGCACATACATACCGCCGAAGTCGCCAAATTTTGAGTCTAATTTATTCATTTTAGTTGTCTCTTTGAATGTGTGTGTTAAGCGCGAAGTTTGATAAACAGTTCACTCAGCAGCGCCTCTGACTTTTGTCCGCTTTGCGTTTCTACCCCTGAATTTACATCTAATAAACTAAGATTAAATTCACTGGCTTGCGTAATGTTTTTTATATTCAAGCCACCGGCAAGGGCAATTTGGTGTTTATTAGGTAATTGCTCAATTACTTGCCAATCAAAGGATTGGCCAGTTCCGCCTAATTGATCGCCAACTTTACAATCTAATAAAATTTTTGAAATAAGCGAGCTATCTAATAAGTTTTGCCATGAGGCCACCGCGCTATGCACGCTGGCTGCATCATCAACATCTACGGCAATCACTTTAAAAATTTGGCAATGCAAGGGTAATGATGAGTGCAACTGGCTAAGGTATTCTTGGGTTTCATTGCCATGCAATTGTACGCAACTTAGCGAAAGCTTGTTTACATACTCAATGACCTGCTCAATTGGCGCGTCTAGAAATACACCAACGTAATCACCTTTAACTTGTCGGGTGATGTCTAAAGCGGCTTCAAGGCTAACAAAGCGTTTTGATTTAGCGGCGAATATTAAGCCCATGTAAGTCACTGGAAAGCTGGAAATCATGGCGGCTTGCTCAACACTTGTTACACCGCAAACTTTAATAGGGCCATACACTAATTGTTTAATGGCTTGGTCTAAGTCACTTTGCGCCATTAGGGCACTTCCTACTAAAAAACCATCAACTAAAGGTGATAATCGCTGAATATCACTATGATGATATATGCCAGATTCTGAAATAATTACACCATTGAAACGCGCGTCAGTTCTTATCATGGGGGCTAGCTTTTCTGTCATGGCTAAATCGGTAGAAAGGTCACGCAAGTTGCGATTATTGATGCCAATAATACGTGCACCTAGTGCTAGTGCGCGCTCAGTTTCTTCTTCATTGCTGACTTCAGTTAACACGTCCATTTTGTAGTAATGAGTAAGCGCTGCTAATGCTTTGTATTCTTCATCTGACAATACAGACAACATAAGTAACACGGCATTAGCGCCTAAATAACGGGCTAAGTGTATTTGGTATTCATCAATAAAAAAGTCTTTATTCAACGCGGGTTGCTGCACTTTTTGACTAACAAACTGTAAATACTCAAATTTTCCTTGAAAGTATTTTTCATCGGTTAATACCGAAAAGCATGCGGCTTCTTTCATGTAAGCATCGGTAATTTCATCTAAATCAAAATGCTCACGAATGAGCCCTTTAGAAGGGGACGCTTTTTTACATTCGAATATGTAACTGGTGCCGCTCGCTGCAAGTGCGTCATAAAATGAATTATTACTTTCTTGTAATTCATCAATAAAGTTTTCTGCTGGAAAACTTAGTTTTTTTGCGTCAATTTCAACACGTTTATCAGCAACAATTCGCTGTAAAACATTAGGGGTATTTACTGCTGCGCTCACACGCTTTCTCCTTGGCTGATTTTTGCTGCTAAGCGAATAGTAGCAATAGGTAAGGCGCTATTAATACTTTGCATCACTTCTTTAAAACAATCTTTTAAGCTAAGTTCGGGCTTGTGCAACCACATAAGTGCCGCAGCATTCATTGCAATAGCATGAGTATGCGCTAGTTCGCCTTTGCCGCTTAACACCTTTTCAATGGCCGCTACGTTAAATTCAGGCGTATCGCCTTTAATTGCGGCTAAGGGCTGTGGTTCAATACCAAAATCACTAGGTGAAATTACCATTGAGCTTAGCTTGCCATCATTTACCAAAATGGCTTGTGTATCCCCGTGTAGGGCTATTTCATCTAAACCAGAGCCATGCACTACTAAGGCCTTATTATGCCCTAAATTAAGCAAAGTTTGCGCGTAGGGCGCTAGCAATTCAGGCGTATATACACCATAAATTCCATGGGTAGGTTGTGCCGGATTTGCTAATGGCCCAAGTACATTAAACAAAGTACGTGTTTTTAGTACGGTTCTAACCGGCATCACGTGTTTCATTCCTGTATGGTAGCTTGGCGCCGCTAAAAAACAGAAATTGGCTTTATCTAAACAAGCTCGTGCTACTTCAGGTGACATATCAAGCTTCATTCCAAAGCCCGCAAACAAATCACTTGAGCCTGATTTACTTGATACGCTTCTATTGCCATGTTTGGCAACTTTAATACCGCAACTTGCCGCTACAATTGAAGCTGCGCTTGAGATATTTATGGTGTTGTGGCCGTCACCACCTGTACCTACTAAATCGGAAAATGCGTAACTTGGGCGAGGAAAACGTAAAGCTGCATTTCGCATGGCTTCAGCGGCACCAGCAATTTCATCGCTGCTTTCGCCTTTCATTTTTAAAGCAATTAGCAGGGCGCTTAAATTAATGCTGTCAAGCTCACCATTTAATACTTGAGTAAACAATATCTGGCTTTGTTCTTGGCTTAAACTTTCGCCTTTATAAAGTGTTTCTAATAAGGGGTAAAAATCAGTTTGCATGAACATGTCCTGTTTCACTAAGGCTTGAGACTAAAAACTGCATGGCTTGGAATAACAATTGGCTTCCTTGGCAAGTTAATACTGATTCGGGATGAAATTGGAAGCCCAGCATTTTATCATCTTGATGTACGATAGCCATAGGTAAACCGTCAATATCAGCAACTACCTGCAAACATTCGGGTACATTGGTGGCTACTAAAGAGTGATAGCGTGCAATTGACATAGGTGAGGGTAGTTCACTAAACACTGGGGCAAAATAATGGCGCATAAGTGATGATTTCCCGTGCATTACATAGGGTGCGCGGCTCACTGTTCCGTGATAGCTCTCCACAATTGCTTGATGACCTAAGCAAATACCCAACACTGGATAACGTCCTTTTACTTCTGCAATAATGTTTGGCATGTTACCGGCGTCGCTTGGTGCACCAGGGCCGGGAGATAACATTAATAATGCCTGCCCTTTTTCATTATATTCCGCTAGTTTTGTCATAACTTGCTGAGTATCTATGGTGTTTCTGTATACCGTGAGCGTTACGCCTAGCACGCGTAACTCATCTACAAGGTTGTAGGTAAAAGAGTCTTGGTTATCAATAAGCACAACGAACATATTTTTTGCATCAATCATCTTATTGTTCTCCTGAATTCGTATTGGCTATCAAAGGAGAGCTATGGCTGCGCTGTACCGCGGCTATTACCGCTTGAGCTTTTACGCGCGTTTCATCAGCTTCAGATTGCGGGACAGAGTCATTTACAACGCCTGCGCCTGCTTGCACATGCGCCACATTGTTTTTTACAAAAGCAGATCGAATAACAATACAGGTGTCAAAATCGCCGTGGCCATTTAAATAACCAACAGCGCCGCCGTAACTGCCTCTTCTTTCTTTTTCAGTTTGGCGAATGAGCGATGCTGCGCTTATTTTAGGAGCGCCCACCAAGGTCCCCATATTCATGCAACCTTGGTAAGCATGCAGTGCGTCTAAATCTTCGCGCAATTCACCCGCTACGCGAGATACTAAGTGCATCACATGTGAATAGCGGTCAACTTTAAGTAAATCTTTCACGTGGCGGGTGCCAGGTTTGCTCACTCTTGCCACGTCATTTCGGGCTAAATCAACCAGCATAATATGTTCAGACTTTTCTTTTTGATCTTGTTGTAAGTCAAGTTCTAAGCGGCTATCTAAATCTAAGTCAATACTGCCATCAGCACGTTTGCCGCGAGGACGCGTACCGGCAATGGGATACACCTCTAAGGTATTGTTATAAGATTCGTACTTTACTGCCGACTCAGGTGAAGCGCCAAAAATAGTGAAGTCATGATCTTGCATATAAAACATATAAGGTGAGGGGTTAGTTAATTTCAACTGCTGATACGCGGTAATAGAGCAAGGGCACTCTATTGAGAAAATACGCGAAGGGACCACTTGAAAAATATCCCCATCAAGAATATTTTCTTTCAGCCTTAATACATCTTCACAATAGCTCGCGTCATCTTTGTTAACACTTACGCTTGGCGCATGGCTTATTGGTAAAAGTGCATCTTCAACGTAGCTTAAGTGGCTTAAATCATGGCGAATTTTTTCAAGGCGCTTGTGTACAGAAAAATAAGCATTTGCCACATTGGGGCCACTAAATACACTGCCAATGACTTGCGTGCTTTTTTGTTGGTGATCAACTAACACTAAGGTTTCGGCTAAATAAAACACATAGTCAGGGCAGCTATTTAAAGAATCCGGTACATCAGGTAACTCTTCAAAACTGGCGATTAAGTCATATGCAAACACCCCGCCTAAAAATACCGAATGAGGGTGGTCGCGCAATACTTTTAAGCTATTTTTTAGCACTCTAAGTACATCAAACACACTCATTTCTTTTAGTCTAGAATCTTCATCTAAGGAATTATTTGCTGGGCTGAAGCGAAATACCGCGCTTTTAGCGGTTTGGGATACCAGCTGTTGCGGTAATTGTTGGCAAAGAAAGGGCAATACGTCTTCGCCATTAGGGCTTAATGCACTTACGTTTACTTCGTGTTTGTCACATTGGATACGAAGCGCAGCATCAATTAATAGTAAACTTTTTAAATTGTCTTTACTGTTGATTTCAGCTGATTCCAATAACACTGAATGCTGGCTGGCTAGGGCTTGATAAGCGCTTAAAGGATTGGCACAGTAAGGGGCATCAATAAGAATGCTTTCTACCGTTCCCGGTTCAGTGCCTAAGTCCGACAAGTTCATGTTTGTGTTCCTTTTAATCTATTTTTATTCGTTGAATGCTTGTTGGGCCATTTCCTAAATTGAAGCAATAAAAAAGGCCCTAATTGGGCCTTGGATACGCGTGCATGCACATACAACCTGAGCCCTAAGTCTGGTCGTGCCACCACCAAGTAATGTTTAGTTGTGATAATGTGTTTTGCATCGTGTACTCGTATTGTTTCATAATTTAATTAGTGAGCGTGACGTTTATACTGGTTCAAAGTCATAACGTTTTAGCGAATGTAATTTGTGCTACACTCTTGTTACAGACTTATTGTGTCAATCAGTATTGAAAGATCACTTTGCAAGCAACATTTTTTATTAAGCCGTAATCGGAAAAGTTAGTCTTGCACTAAGGCCTATAGAAGAAACCAAAACGGGTCTAAAGTCAACCTTGAAATGTTATTTGCGGCAAAATTCACATAATAAAATCGACTAAGGTATGTCACTTGTTGAAAATAGATTTACATAGCCATACGCATTTTTCTGATGGTAAGTTAAGTGTGCCAGAATTATTGATGCGTGCAGAACAGATGCAGGTTGATTATTTAGCCATTACTGATCATGACTGCGTGGATGCTATTGCCCCTGCATTAGATTTTGTTAAGCAACAAAAGAAGCCCAAAGTTTCAATCGTGAGCGGCACTGAAATATCCACTCGTTGGCACGGCTTTGAAATTCATATATTGGGATTGGATCTAGACCATACCGATATTCGCTTAAAAGAGCGTTTGGCCAGTCAAATAGAAAAACGTAGTGAACGCGCGCTTAAAATAGCAGCGAAGCTTGCCAAAATTGGGATTCATAATGTTTATGAAGACGCTATAAAACACGTAGTGAGCCATGAAGGAAATAAGGCCTGCATTAGCCGGGCACATATTGCCCAAGTGTTAGTTGAGCGCGAGTTATGTGCAAACTTTCAGCAAGCGTTTACTCGTTACCTTGGGGCTAAGAAAAAAGCCTATGTAGTACCTGACTGGATTGATATTCCAAACGCGATTAAATGGATTCATGAGGCGGGTGGAAAAGCGGTCATTGCTCATCCTTTTCATTACGATATGACCACCAAATGGCTACGTAAGCTAGCCAATGAATTTGCGCAAGCTGGTGGCGATGCGATGGAAGTGCAGCATCCTAATTTAGCAAAAGCTAAGCATGAACTTATGGTTGATATTGCCATTGAAGCTAATTTACTAGGTTCATCAGGCTCAGATTTTCATGGCCCTTCGCGCTGGACAGAATTAGGGCGCCGTTTGCATATACCTGCTAACTTGCGGCCTATTTGGGAGTGTTTTGAACGTAACCCAATTATTCAAGAAAAGACGCCGCAAGGAAGCTAAGTTTTTTTACCCGCTATTACTGATATTACGCCGCTTATAACTACCATAGCAAATGCGAAGGAATAGGCCGGGTAGAAGGGTTCATTAAATAACAAAACCAAGTATATTACTGACACTAAGGGAGTTAGAAAGGTAAGCAAAGATAAATACTCTGCTTTAGTTTTACGCAACGCGGCAAGCCAAAAATAGTAAGACACCCCGTTGACTAAAATACCATTTGCTAGCACGGCGGCAATATTGTCAGAAGCCGGTAGTGCAAAATGCGACTTACTTTGCATTAACATAAATGATGCAACAGATGCGACACCAAAAAATACTGTGTTAAGTGGTAACGGAGCCATTTTAACGGTTTTTGACAATACTGAAAACAGAGCAAAACCAGCTGCGCCAAGCAATACCCATAGAAGCACGGCTAAGTCAGGCACAACTAAGGCCTTAATGTTTCCCTTACTAATCACTAGCAACACACTGGCAATACCAGAAACTATAACTATTCCATGATGCCACTTAAACCTTGTTTTGCTGATTAACAAAGCAAAAACGATGATCCAGGCTGGCCATGTATACTGAACAGACAAAACTTCAATGTTTGCTCCTAACTTATAGCCTTGATACAAACAAAAGTAGTAAAAAAATGTGCCTAATAAGCCTAGAATAATGGCTTGCAGCCAAAATATTATTGATTGAGATTTTAATTTTCTTCCTTGCTTTTGCATTAGCGTTAGTGAGCCTAATGTAACGAAGGAAACAAGGCTTGATAAAAATAAAAATTGGTACTGATCTAAGCCTTTCATTCCCAACACAGAAACAACAGGAATAAGCCCCCACAACAAAATGCAAACAACGCCAAATAGCATAAAAATTCCCTAGTAAAATAGTTAACCAACAGATTGGGTTAATTTTGCACACAACTCTTTGTTACTGCCACATAGTTTAGGCATAGATTCAGTAATCATCTTTGCTTCAGCCTCTTTAATAATTCGGTGAACTAATTGGCGTAACCATATTACGCCAAGGTCTTTATCTTGGCGTAAGTGCCAATATATGGTGGCGTCGGGCGGTGATAAATCTAAGGGGGGTAAGGTACCGGTAATGTCGCCGTTAATTAAGCCGTTTGAAATGGCCGATAACGGCACAACGCAAATTAAGTCACTATTTGCCAACAGTGGCGTCACCATACTAAATTGATTAACCGACATAGCAATTCGGCGTGACAAGCCATTTTGTGCAAGTACCTCGTCAGTAACACCTACTACATCGCCTGATAGCGAAACAAGTAAGTGTTCGGCTTTTGCGAACTCATCAAGGGTAAGTTTACTTTTCGCTAAAGGATGACCAGGGCGCATTGCGCAAATAAAATGAGGGTGGAATAAGTGCTGGCTGCGCACATTGCCGGTTTGCGGATCACCTGAGCCTATTACTAAGTCAACTGATGCGTCGTCTAACACTTGCCCAGTATTGACTATGGTGTAGGGCATCATATGTACATTAATACCAGGTGCATTTTTTTCGATTTCTTGGCGCAAACCTAGCATCATCATTTGCACCACTATGTCAGCCGCCGCAATTCTAAACGTTCGAGTAGATGTAGCGGGATCAAAATCATTTGGTTTGATAACCGATGAAAGCTCATTAATGGGTTGTTTAATTTGCTCCCACATATTTATGGCTTTTAATGTGGGTTTTATATTGCGCCCATCTTTTACGAATAAATCATCTTTCCATGCCGATCGCATTCGACTTACGGCATTTGATACCGCAGGTTGGGTCATAGAAAGGCGGTTCGCCGCTCGGCTAATACTGCCTTCGGTCATTATGGCATCGAAAATAATAATTAAATTGAGTTCTTGTGGACGCATTCGTTAGCTCACTTTTAGTTGCATACATAATCAATAATACATCATATAAAGATATGTGTTGCATGCGTTTATATAATTATATTTATTTTTTGTCTATGCTTAGACTGTATTATTCCAACATTTGTATACAAACCATTTATTTGTTTCCCTACTTGCCCTGAATATTTCGAACAAGCTATATTCAATTAATCGTGTACACCGAAATCGTTCAGGGCTTTTTATATAGAGCAAGGGGAATAAATGTTTGATATACTTTACATTAAGCATTGTTCTAGCGTTTAAAACGCTTTATAAAATTAGAAGCGAACACCATGAGTCAGTTTTTTTATATTCACCCTGATAACCCTCAAGCAAGATTGATTAAGCAAACATGCGAGTTAATTAAGCAAGGGGAAGTAGTTGTGTATCCAACCGATTCGGGCTATGCCATTGGTTGCCAAATGGAAAATAAGAACGCGCTTGAGCAAATTTGTCAAATAAGAGACATCCCTAAAAACCATAATTTTACCTTAATGTGCCGCGATATGTCTGAACTCTCGATTTACGCAAGAGTAGATAACACCGCCTTTAGGCAAATTAAAAACAACACGCCAGGCCCTTACACATTTATTCTTAAAGCCACTAAAGAAGTCCCCAAGCGTTTACAGAATCCTAAACGGAAAACCATTGGTATTCGTGTGCCTGATAACGCCATTGCTTTGGCCATATTAGAAGAGCTGGGTGAGCCGCTTATGTCAACCACCTTAATACTGCCAAACGCAGAAGGGGCTGAAAGCGATCCTGATGAAATTAGAGATAAGTTAGAAAAGCGACTTGGTTTGATTATTCATGGCGGTTATTTGGGTGAGCAAGCCACTACTGTTATTGATATGTCAGAAGGCGAATCTACTATTATTCGCTACGGCAGCGGCGATCCTAGCCCCTTTGAATAGGGTGAAAAATGAGCGAAAAACCCCAAGACGAAAAAGCTGAGATTACGCAACAGCAACCTTTGGCTTTAGCCTTCGTTAACGGCGAGGCGCTCATAAGCAAACCTGAAGACTTATACATTCCTCCTGACGCCCTAGAGGTCATTCTTGAAACCTTTGAAGGGCCACTTGATTTACTACTCTACTTAATTCGCAAACAAAAATTCGATATTGTAGAGTTACCTGTATTAAAGGTGACTCAGCAGTACATGGAATATGTTGATGTAATGACGGATGTAAAGCTAGAGTTGGCGGGAGAATATTTATTAATGGCTGCAATGCTTGCTGAAATAAAATCTCGTTTGTTGTTACCCAAACATAATAGCAATGATGAAGACGAAGAAGACCCAAGAGCAGAGTTAATTCGGCGTTTAAAAGAATATGAGCAAATAAAGAAAGCGGCAGAACGGCTTGATGCTGCGCCTAGGTTAAGACGTGATACTCACGTGGGTTCAGCCGATACCAGCAGTAATGTGCAAGCTATAAAGCATTTGCCGCAGGTTCATTTACAAGAGCTTGTTGTTGCGTTTTACCAAGTTATGCAGCGCGCAGATGCATTTGAAAATCACCATATAGATAAAGAAGTTTTGTCGACCCGTGAACGGATGAGTTACATTTTACAAACCCTTAATAATCAGAGTTATACGCCACTTAATAAATTGTTAGTCGCTAACGAAGGGAAGGCCGGTGTAGTGGTGACATTTATTGCCATCTTAGAATTAGTGAAAGAATCCTTAATAGTACTAGAACAAGGGGAACCTTTTGCTAATCTTCATGTTAAACTAGGGGAATATGAGCAAGATATCTGACCAGCAACTAAAACAATTGATAGAAGCGGCTATTTTTGTGAGCGAGAAACCCTTAAGTGTTGAACGCATGCGCAATACCATACTCGCCGAATTAGCTGTGTCAGTTCGCCAACTAAATAAAGCGCTCAAAGAAATTGAATTAGATTATGCTCCCCGCGGCATAAATTTAGTGAAAGTTGCTTCAGGTTATCGATTTCAATCAGTTTCGGGTTTAGGCCAGATACTGAGCAAGCTTTGGCAGGAAACGGTACCTAAATATTCAAGAGCAATGCTTGAAACATTGGCATTAATAGCATACAAGCAGCCCATTACGCGCGGCGAAATAGAAGAAGTGCGAGGCGTAGCAGTAAGCAGTAATATTATACGTTCTTTAAGTGAACGAAACTGGATAAAGGTAGTTGGCAACAAAGAAGTGCCAGGGCGGCCAGCATTATTTGCGACCACCGCTACTTTTTTAGATTATTTTTCATTAACATCACTAAGTGAATTACCCTCTGCAGAAGAATTTGCGGCAAATATAGAAGCGGCACTAGACGCGACTAATTCGCCCGAGGTAACACTTGAATTAGACCAAACCCAAGGCGATTTATTGCCTGCTAATAAGGCAAATATACACTAATGACAGCAAAAACACCTGTATCTGAGAAGCTACAAAAAGTGCTAGCCAATAATGGCTTAGGCTCACGCCGAGAAATGGAAAGATGGATAGAAGACGGACGAGTTAAGGTTAATGGCAAGCTTGCCACCTTAGGCGATAGAGTATTAACCCACGACAAAATTGCAGTTGATGGGCATGATATTGCACGAGCAAAAGAAAAGTCGCCTTGCAGAGTGCTGATGTACAACAAGCCTGAGGGTGAGTTATGTGCAAGAGTCGACCCAGAAGGGCGCCCTACAGTATTCGAGCGTTTACCTAAATTAGAAGGTGAGCGTTGGATTACCGTAGGCCGACTAGATATTAACACCAGCGGTTTATTGTTATTTACCAATGACGGCGAACTTGCCAATAGGCTAATGCACCCTAGCCACGAAGTTGAGCGTGAATATGCGGTGCGCGTATACGGTGAGGTCACACCGAAAATGCTTCGAGACTTAAGCCAAGGCGTTAAGTTAGAAGATGGTATGGCTAAATTTAATCACATACACGTAAGGCCGGGTGACCCTGAAAGCTTAAATCACTGGTTTAACGTAACCTTGTCAGAAGGACGTAACCGAGAAGTTCGCCGTTTGTGGGAATCACAAGGTGTGCAAGTTAGCCGATTGATTCGCGTACGTTACGGAAACTTAGAATTGTTTAAGCGTTTACCACAGGGCGCATGGGTTGAGCTTGATATTGAGAAAGTAAATGCTTTACGGAAAATGGTGCAATTACCAGAAGAAACCGAGACTAAAATACACTTGCCTGAAAAGCTTGATCATACCAAATTAAGCCGAATGCGCAGAAGTGTAAGAAAACATAAGTTAAATAAGGTGTCTGGTCAGCGTCAGCGCAGAAACCAAACTAGATAGCAGTATGAACGATTCAGATATTATTGAAGCTGGGCAGCGTGTAGCCTTAGGTATTGAATACACGGGTACGCAATATAGAGGGTGGCAGCGCCAAGCTACCGCCGATTCGGTGCAAAAACGAGTTGAAGATGCCTTACATAAAATTTTGCTTGAGCCTGTTCATATTACTTGCGCGGGCAGAACCGATGCCGGTGTTCATGCTACTGCGCAATTAGTGCATTTTGACAATCCAGTGGCGCGTCCAGTAAAAGCATTTACCCGCGGTACCAACACTATATTACCCGGTGACATAGCCGTTACTTGGTGCAGAAGTGTCCCGCAAGATTTCCACGCTCGTTATTCTGCTACTGCAAGGCGTTATCGCTACATTATTTACAACTACCCATTACGCTCAGGCGTATTCGGCAATGGCGTTACCCATGCTTATGAATTATTAGATGAAAAGTTAATGCATGAAGCGGCACAATATTTGGTGGGTGAGCATGATTTCACCTCGTTTCGTGCTGCCCACTGCCAAAGCCATACATCTTCGCGCAATGTACATTCAGTAGATATTTACCGCTTAGGTCACTACATTATTGTTGATATTAAGGCCAATGCCTTCTTACATCATATGGTACGCAATATTGTGGGATCGTTACTTCGCATTGGTACAAAAGAACAGCCTGTAGATTGGTTAGCCACTTTGTTGGCTTTAAAAGATCGCACCAAAGCGGCGCCCACAGCAAAGCCGCATGGCTTATATTTGGTTAAAGTGGACTATCCCGAAAAATTTAATTTACCCACTACTCAAATAGGGCCTATGTTTTTGCCCGATGAAATTAATTAGTAGCAAAAGCTTGAAAGTAAACAAGATACTGAAGTTAGCAAGCGTAACACCTTAGACCACTTAAACGTTTAGTCGCGAGCGTAAATGTGGTTTAATTCCGCGATTAATTTCCGTATAAATACGTTATACTCACTTTAGTATTCGTAAAAGAATGATAACAACAGGAACGTTTCATGAGTTGGATTGAAAAGATACTGCCAAAAACACAATCGGGTGCGAAAAGTAACGTACCGGAAGGGATCTGGACTAAATGTGCATCATGCAATGCTGTGCTTTACAAAACCGAATTGGAAAAGCAACTAGAGGTTTGTCCGAAATGTGATCACCATATGCGCATCACCGCGCGTTCAAGAATTAATGCTTTTTTAGACGCAACTGACCGCAAAGAGTTAGCGAGTGACCTTGAACCACAAGACATCTTAAAATTTAAAGACTCAAAACGTTACAAAGATCGCATCAATGCGGCGCAAAAGGCGACTAACGAAAAAGATGCACTTATTGTTATGCAAGGCTCTTTAAACGGTATGCCGGTGGTAGTGGCTAGTTTTGAATTTGCATTTTTAGGCGGTTCTATGGCCTCTGTGGTTGGCGCAAAGTTTGTAGCTGGCGTAAATGCAGCCCTTGAAAACAATTGCCCATTTATATGTTTTTCAAGCAGTGGCGGCGCCCGTATGCAAGAAGCCTTAATATCTCTTATGCAAATGGCAAAAACCAGTGCTGCTTTAGCTAAATTAAGCAAGCAAGGATTGCCATATATTTCAGTACTAACTGACCCAACTATGGGCGGTGTATCTGCAAGTTTGGCTATGTTAGGTGATGTTAATGTTGCTGAGCCTAAGGCTTTAATTGGTTTTGCTGGCCCACGCGTAATTGAGCAAACCGTGCGTGAAAAACTGCCAGAAGGATTTCAGCGCAGTGAGTTTTTGTTGGAAAAAGGAGCCATTGACATGATTGTTGATAGGCGCCAAATGCGTGACAAAATGCACAGTGTATTGAGCAAATTGCATCATGCGAAATCAAGCCCAAGCCCTCTGCCAATAGCAGAATAAGTGCTTGCGAGTATTACAAGGCTTCACATTGCATGTTAAATGACCAAGCGTCGTTACCACAGTGGTTAGCGTATATTGAAAATACGCACCACCAAAGTATTGATATGGGCCTTGGAAGAATCAATCGCGTTTTTAATGAATTAGCTATTGATTTTTCAAAGGTTTGTGTGGTCACTGTTGCGGGTACTAACGGCAAGGGAAGCACTTGCCGCTTTATAGAGCAAGCTTGCTTGAAAGCAGGTTTGTCGGTTGGTGTTTATTCTTCGCCGCATATTACAGCGTTTAACGAACGCATTCGAATAAATGGTCAAGACCTGCCAGATGAATCAATTTGTTCAGCGTTCATGGCAATTGAAAAAGCCAAACAAGATATATCTTTAACCTACTTTGAATATGCAACCTTGGCTGCGTTTTACTCCTTTGCACAAGCAAAACTAGATGTAATTGTAATAGAAGTGGGACTAGGCGGGCGCCTTGACGCCACTAATATTGTAGATGCTAATATTGGCGTTATTACAAGTATTGGCTTGGATCATCAATCGTATTTGGGCAATACAACAAATGACATTGCGCGCGAAAAAGCAGGGATTATCAAACCTCATCAAGAGCTTATAATTGGCTATGCACCTGTTCATGAGAGCGTGTTGAAGGTTATTCAGCAACATCAAGTAAATGTGCGATATAGAACCATCGACTTTGATGATACAAGCCTACAAATAACAGAACAAAAAAGGCTAGCATTTGATATTTCTGACGCGCACATTCCGCATCCAAATGTAATGACAGCCATAAGTGCAATAAGTTGTATTGCGCAATATTTTAATAAGCCAGAGCCAATCTTATTAAATGAAAGTGAAATGCAATCTCTTATAAACACCGTTAGCATGCCTGGACGTATGCAAATATTGTCAGAAAATCCGTATATTATTTTGGATGTTGCTCATAATGAAGCGGCAGCAGAATTAGTGGTCAAAAAATTGCAGCAGATGCATTTTTCGCGCTGTCATATTGTTGTTGGTATGCTTAGCGATAAAAACATTGAGGCAACATTGGGCGTGTTTCGACAGTTAAATGTTGAAACATGGCATTGTACTGATTTACCTACCGAACGCGGAGAAAAAGCCGCTAGGTTTGCTCAATATTTAAGCCCTTTGAATGAGCAGTGTGTTTGCCATTTGAGTGTGCAGGACGCGTTAAATGCGGCCTTAGAAACGGCCACAGTTAACGACTTGATTTTGGTAGTGGGCTCTTTTATTGTAGCTCAAGAGTGCATGAAAGCCTTACCCTAAGTATTAGTATGGTGTTTTAGGTTTTAATTAATTTAACAAGCAATGGTAAGTAAATATAACTATTTGCCCTTAGGATGAACTGTTACATGAGCAGTACCTTACAAAATCGACTCGTAGGCACCATAATTGTTGTGGCATTGGTGGTGATTGTTTTACCCGAATTCATTGACGGTGAAAAGCGAATCAATAAGCAAGAATTTGTTGATATCCCGGCCGTTGGGCAGGTGGTAGAAGTGAATTCTGTTGAGCCTTTTGACACTGAAAAACTCAATGAGCAGCTTGAAATGCCGGTGGATATTACGAATGACACTGCTGTTGATGAAGTGTTTGAAGAGGCTAGCGCAGATTCTCCCAACAGTGAAGAGCTTGTTACTCAAGCAAATAACACGCAAAGTAGTGAAACTGCCGCCAGTGATACTAGTGACAATCAAGCCCAGCAAACAGAGCCCCTTTCTACTTTAGATATTAAAGAAGCAGGATGGGTAGTTCAGCTTGGTAGTTTTCGTCATGAAAAAAACGTAAAAGAACTCTTAAAAACATTGAATGACGCAGGCTACCGAGCATATAGCCGACCTGTGATGACAAGCGTAGGTGAATTGACTAAAGTGTTTGTTGGACCTGAACTTGACAAAGAAACCTTAGAATTAGCCTTACCCCATTTACGAGAAATTACTAAATTAAAAGGTAAAATTACTGCATTTGAGGTTAGCGCAAATTAGTTTATTTTGCTAAACTTCGCGCCTGTTTTGACGGACCTCATTTAACGCACTTTATGGAGCCAGGCACTTTCTATGAATTGGTTTGATTTTACCATCATCGGCATTATTGCGATATCAGCTGTAATCAGCTTGGTTCGCGGTTTCGTAAAAGAAGCCATCTCTTTGGTTATTTGGGTTGCCGCCTTTTTAATTTCTCGCACGTTTTACCCGCAACTTGCACAATACTTAACACAAATTGATGAACCCATGGTTCGTGATGCTTCAGCAATTGGCATTTTGTTTGTTGGAACCCTTATTGTAGGTGCATTGTTTAACTATATTATTTCCCAGCTAGTAATAGCAACGGGTTTAAGTGGCACCGATAGAGCCTTAGGCGCAGTTTTTGGTGCGCTTCGCGGTGTGCTAATTGTAAGCGCTCTGCTATTTTTTCTTGATACTTTTACCACCTTCGCAAGCGCGCCGTGGTGGCAATCTTCCCTGTTAGTGCCCGAGTTTGGCATTATCATAGAGTGGTTTTTTGAATTTATGAAAGACAAGTCCAGCTTTTTAAGCGGGCAATAAATCGTTCAGGTTAACATAAGGCATAATTATGTGTGGCATAGTAGGAATAGTAGGCAGAGAACAAGTTAATCAGGCACTTTATGATGCACTTATTGTATTGCAACATAGAGGGCAAGATGCTGCGGGTATTATGACAATTGAAGACAGTATGTTTCACTTGCGCAAAGCGAACGGCTTGGTTCGAGATGTGTTTCACACACGTCATATGAAGCGTTTAAAAGGAAATGTTGGGATTGGTCATTGCCGGTATCCAACTGCGGGTTCATCTAGCTCTGCAGAAGCGCAGCCATTTTACGTGAATTCACCTTTTGGTATAGCCTTTGCGCATAACGGTAACTTAACCAATGCTCATGAGTTACAAGACGAAGTTTTCCGTATTGCGCGCAGGCACATAAATACGACATCAGATTCAGAATTACTGCTTAATATATTTGCGCATGCCTTATCACAAACCAGCAATTTAGATGTTACCCCTGACGATATATTTAAAGCGGTAGAAACGGCTCACTCTAAAATTAAGGGCGCTTATGCTGTAGTTGCCGCCATTATTGGCTATGGCATGGTAGCATTTCGTGATCCTAATGGTATTCGTCCTCTTGTACTAGGTAAACGCAGCACCGTGCATGGTGACGAGTACATGGTGGCTTCTGAAAGCGTAGCCTTAGATGCGGTTGGCTTTACCTTTGTGCGTGACGTAGCGCCGGGTGAGGGGATTTACGTGAGCGAACAAGGGGAGTTATTCACCAAACAGTGTTCTCCTATATTTAAGTTTAGCCCCTGTATATTTGAATTTGTTTATTTTGCTCGCCCTGATTCATTTATTGATGGTATTTCAGTTTACGCTTCACGGGTTAATATGGGGCGCAAGTTAGGCGAAAAAATTAAGCGCGAATGGTCTGATTTAGATATTGATGTGGTGATACCTATTCCTGAAACATCAATGGATGTGGCGCTGCAAATTGCAAACACCTTAGAAAAGCCATATAGGCAAGGCTTTGTTAAAAACCGATACATTGGACGTACGTTCATAATGCCGGGACAAACTCAGCGTCGTAAATCAGTTCGCCGTAAACTTAATGCTATATCTTCAGAATTTAAAGGTAAAAACGTACTGTTGGTTGATGACTCCATTGTGCGAGGAACTACGTCTGAACAAATTATTGAAATGGCAAGAGAGTCGGGTGCAAATAAAGTGTACTTTGCTTCCGCAGCCCCTGAAATTAGATTTCCGAACGTATATGGCATTGATATGCCATCGGCCACTGAATTGATTGCCTACGGTAGAGAAATTGAACAAATTTGTGAATGTATAAAGGCTGATGGCCTTATTTTCCAAGATATTCAAGACTTAGTCGATGCGGTTAAAGAAGAAAATCCTGAAATAGCGAATTATGAAACCTCGGTATTTGATGGCATATATGTAACCGGAGACGTTGATCAAGATTACCTTGAAAGTATTGATAAAGCGCGTGGTGAAGCGGCTAAAGGTAGCCCTACAGTTCAAGCTGAACTCAGTAATTTAGAAATGCATAATATGGGCAACTAAGCACTAACTAAAATTAAAAAAGCCGAGAAACAGAAGGTGTTGTCTCGGCTTTTTTGTATTTTGATGTAGCCATTAGAGCGGCATTAAGACTACATATATTGTGGGCCGAAGCCAATGCTCCATAAAATAACCGAGCCCGCCATTAGTATTACCATTAACACCAACCCGCAGGTTACGACGGAACTTGAAAATATAAACCCTTTCTCTTCTGGAATGTGCAGCATAATAGGCACTCCGGTATACAGTAAGTACACTGAGTATGATAAACCCAACAACACTACCGACATTAAAAACCACAGTTGTGGATAAAATGCGCCAAAACCTGCCATAAATAAAGGAGTCGCGGTATATGCGGCAATCTCTAAACTTTGAGTATAATTAGGCGTGGCGTCAAATGTTTGTGCTAACTCGTGAATAAGTACAGCAAGCGCAACAACACCTGCGACTAAACCTGCGTACATTGCAACAGACATAGCCATTGCACTTTGTTGTGTTAAGCGAATAGTATCTGCGGTAGATCCTGCGCCAATATCCCAACCCAAATACGCCGATGCGTAGTAGGCCATACCTGAAGGGATAAGGGCAATAATCATAATGTGGCTAAGCGCATAAAAGTAACTTTCATGCTTAGTATCTATGCTTTTCCACTCTTCTTTTGGATGGGTATAAATACCCCATAAATGGTTTAATATCACTGATGTAGCTCCTGTTAATACTTTGATAAACTATCGATAAGCTTGGATGAGCTCGTACCAAAAAAAAGAGCCACTACCAAGACAACGCACTTGTGCGCATAGGTAAGTCAAAAGTGGTTAAAATTTGACTTACCATGACTATAGTTTATTAACAAAGGATTAACAAGAAAATAAAAACTCCTCACTAGGATCTACTAATACTTTATCTTGCATCGCTTCTCTGCCTAATAACATTAAGTAAGTCATTTCCGATCTATCGGTCAATGTGATGTGAATTGGCCAAGCGTTTTCGCCAATAGCGAAGGTAGTTTCTATGAGGTAGCGCCTCTCACGAGTGGCGGTTGAGCTTTTTACTTTTCGCATTGCTTCTACTTTGGCTGTATGACGCGTTATTTTTTCAACGTCATACACATCAGGATGGATGTCAAAGTGGATGTAACGCGCGTCATCTTTCTCAAACTCCACTACATTCTCTACATGCAATGATGATGTAGCAGCGCCTGTGTCTACTCTAATTGCTAAATTATAAATTCCTAAATCGGGCAAATCACACTTTTCTAGTGCACCTAAGGTAATTTTATTATTTGTAGTCATCTTTGTTTTCTCAATCAACAATTGGGGCATCGCGTGGTACTAAGTCATCTTGAACTTGCTCTACGTGCTCTGCTACAGAATCAGGTTTGCGAAAATACGCTATGTGATACAAAGCCTCGCCTTCTTGCGCTAATGGAATATTTTGCTTACCTATTACAACACCTTCTTGAGGAGATAAAACTTTATCTAATATATCGCCAAAAGGGTCAGAAATAGTGGCTAAAACTTGGCCTTTTTCAACATGGTCGCCAAGTTGTGATACGTGCACAACAAAACCACTTTCATTTGCGCGCACCCAACCGCTTTGTCGCGCAACAAACATTTTGGTTTCTCGACCCTTCTGCTTCGTTTTATTTAACATTCCTGTATGGCGCATAACATTAATAATGCCTTTAACGCCTGCTCGAATAGAGAACTCATCGTAGCGTAACGCTTGTCCTGCTTCATATAGAATTACTTTAACGTTCTTCTCACCGGCTGCTTGGCGCAACGAGCCTTCACGTAACTCGGCATTTAACAATACAGGTAATCCAAATGCCTTGGCCATTTCTAAGGTTTCTGCGTCATCTAAATCAGCGCGCACTTGGGGCAGGTTACTACGATGAATCGCGCCGGTATGTAAATCAATTCCTACATCACATTGATACACAATTTCATTTAAAAACAAATGCGCAATTCGCCCCGCTAAAGAGCCTTTTTTACTGCCTGGAAAACATCTATTTAAATCGCGTCTATCGGGCAAGTAGCGGCTTTGACTAAGCACGCCATATACATTAACCATAGGCACCGCAATAAGCGTACCGCGTAAGTTTTTAATAGCAGGACTTTTCAACAAGCGTTTTACTATTTCAATACCGTTTAATTCATCACCATGAATCGCGGCTGATACAAACATTGTGGGCCCATCTCGTTTACCACGTTGCACATGAACGGGAATAGACATATTAGTATCAGTATATAATGGAGGCATAGGCAGTTGAATGCGTTTAGTTTCACCGGGTAAAACTTCCTCGCTGCCAATCGTAATTTTTTTCATTTAACCTTTTCCACGAGTACGGGTTTTATTAGGCGAGGCATTTTTAGAAATATAATCAATAATTAGTCCGCCCACATCTTTGCCGGTAGCTCGCTCAATACCCTCTAAACCTGGAGATGAATTAACTTCCATTACCACAGGGCCGTTATTTGAGCGCAATATATCAACGCCGCACATATTCAAGCCCATTGTTTTGGCTGCGTCTACAGCGGTTTTTCGCTCTTGCGGCGAAAGCCTCACAACGCTTGCACTGCCACCTCTGTGAAGGTTAGACCTAAATTCTCCGGGGGCGGCCTGGCGTTTCATGGCGGCAATTACTTTACCGCCAACAACTAAACAACGTATATCAGCGCCACCGGCTTCTTTAATATATTCCTGCACCAAAATACTAGCGTTTAATCCCATAAATGCTTCAATGATGGCTTCAGCTGACTTGTTCGTATCGGCAAGTACCACACCAATACCTTGTGTGCCTTCTAGTAATTTGATGACTACCGGCGCACCACCTACGTTTTTGATTAAATCATCGATTCTATCAGGATGGTTGGCAAAGCCTGTTCTTGGCATGCCAATGCCTTTACGTGACAACAATTGAAGTGAACGAAGCTTGTCACGAGAGCGGCTAATAGCCACAGACTCATTAATGCTAAATGTGCCCATCATTTCAAATTGGCGAACAACAGAAGTACCGTAAAATGTAACCGATGCCCCAATACGAGGGATCACAGCATCGAATGTGGGTAGCATTTTACCTTTATAGCGCACATTGGGTTTGCTACTAGTAATATCCATATAGCAATGCATGGTGTCTATTATGTGCATTTCATGACCCGCGGCTTCTCCGGCTTCTTTTAAGCGCCGGGTAGAATAAAGCTTGGGATTTCTTGATAAAATAGCAATTCTCATTGTCACTCCAAGTAAACATAAACGTGAGTTCGTTTGTGTTTAGTATATTAAATTTGTAAAAGCTAAGTAGTATTGCTCAGCCTAATGTTTATGATGAAGGCGCATATCAATATGCTCAATGCCGTCTTCTAGATACATGTTTGATATTACTTCAAAGCCAAATGATGTATAAAACTCACGTAAGTATTCTTGTGCGCCAATATCAATATCTTGATTTGGCCATAGTGCGTCGCAGTGAATTAATATCTCTTTCATCAAGCTACGACCTAAACCTAAGCTCCTGTATTTTTCAGCTACAGCCACTCGGCCAAAACTCACGTTATCGTACGAAATGCTAGGCGGTAATAAACGAGCATAGGCCACTAAATCAGTGCCCTTGTATGCCAAAAGATGATGGGCATTATCAACACAATCTTTATTGTCTAAATCAGGATAAATACAGGTTTGTTCAACCACGAATACATCGCTACGAAGCTTTAAAGCATCATATAGTTCGTTCACGCTCAAGCGCTGAAATGGTTTGCAAATCCACACAATGTTTTGCATAAATAAGAGACTACTTTTTTAAAAATAAGCGAAAACTTAGGCTACCTTATACAGGGTAAAAATAAAACTACCTAATGATTTAGTAACAATTTTGCTTTTTTCTTCAGATACCCTATATCAAGCCGATAACTTATCTAGATAACGCTTAAATTCGCTGTAAATTAAATAACTAGAGACGACAAATGTCCAAATTGATGTCATCGATAGACCAACGAACGCAACTCGTTGGAGAAAATCGCCTAGAGCTACTTATGTTTAAGTTGGGTTCTCGCCATACTTTTGCGCTTAACGTGTTCAAGGTGAGAGAAGTCATTACTGTGCCAACGTTAAATCAGTTGCCTGGCTCGCATACAAACCTAAAAGGGGTGATTAATTACCGAGGAAAATCTATTCCTGTAATTGATTTGCGCTCATCTATAAAGATGAATCCTTTAAATGAAGTGTATGACGTCGCGAACGTGATTATTACTGAATATAATCGAAGTGTTCAGGGCTTTTTGATTGGTCAAATAATGAATATTGTGAATACATCATGGAGCGATATTCAGCCGCCGCCTACTAACGCAGGCAAAAATCACTATTTAACGGCCATTACTCATTTAGAGAATGATGGTATTACCGAGCTTGTAGAAATCATTGATGTTGAAAAAGTATTATCTGAAATTGTAGATTATGACACGTCAATTTCAGAAGAGGCGCTAGATGATAGCGTTACTCAACATATGAGTGGACGCAAAGTACTTGTAGTGGATGATTCATCAACGGCTAGGAGACAAATTCGCGATACGCTAACGCAGTTAGGTTTAGAAATTATAGAAGAGAAGAATGGTAAAAGGGCGCTTAACCTGTTGCGTCAATGGGCTGATGAAGGCAAAGATGTTACAGAAGAAATTCTGATGATGTTTACTGATGCAGAAATGCCTGAAATGGACGGGTACCGACTCACCGCTGAAGTCAGAGGTGATGCAAGAATGAGCTCTTTATTCATTGCACTTAATACTTCTTTAAGTGGTAGCTTTAATGAAGCCATGGTTGAGAAGGTAGGTTGTAATCGCTTTATTTCAAAGTTTCAGCCTGATTTACTGGTAGATGTTGTACAAGAACGAATGCGTGAATTATTAAAACAACAAGAAAAATAAAAGAGCGTGTTAACACGCTCTTTTATACTACATAGAAGCTTACGCTTATCTAATTTCTTTTAAGATCTCTTGTATCGCTCGTTCTAATTGTTGGTCTTTACCAAAATCTATAACACCAGGCGCGTTTTTAACCTTTATATCGGGGGTGGTTTCATTATTTTCTAACCATTCGCCACTTTTATTTTTAGCGCTAATTGGCACTACTCCCCAGTATCCTCCTAAAGGTAAGCCTTCCCAGCCTGCAAAACTACATGTGCCCGGCACTGGCATACCTACTGATTTACCAAGTTTTAAGTCAGTATAAGCACTGGCATAACAATGGCCGTCGCTGTACATAGACTCATTAAACAATGAGATAATGGGTTTGGTATAACGCGACGTAGGCTCACCACCTACTACTTTACCTTCAATAGCGTAAGTTAAAAAAGCTTCGCCGGTAAAGAACATGGCTAAGTCGGCTACCAAATCACCTCCACCATTAAAGCGCGTATCTATAACCATTGCCTCTTTGTCGTAGAATCGACCCATCATATCATTATAGATACTACGATAAGGGCCATCACCCATGCCCGGAATATGCACATACCCTAGTTTTCCGTTACTCTTTTCAAGTACTTCTTGCTCGTTTATCTTAACAAAACGTTTATAGAGCAATTCGTTTTGCTCGCCCAATGAAATTGGCTTCATGGTGATTTGCTGAATTTCACCATTTTTATCTTCTATATCAAGTAGCACATATTCGCCTGCTTTTTTGTTAAGAAGCTTTGCAAAATCAATATCCTTACTAATCAGCTTGCCATTGATTTTTACAATAGTCATGCCTGGCACTACGTTGTATTTGGCTTTATCTAACGGGCCGCCTTTAATGACTTCGGTAACTTTGATACCGTCACCTTTGTGTTTAAAATCATAAAATATCCCCAGTGATGCGGTTGCGTCGTCACTTGGTCCGCCAGAGCGATACGAAGCGCCAGCATGAGAGACGTTTAGTTCACCAATCATTTCGCTCAATAACTCAGTAAACTCGTAACCATTACCCACATGAGCAACTTTGGTTCTGTATTCCTCTTTCATTAGTTGCCAGTCAATGCCATGGTATGTTGGCTCATAAAAGATTTTTGAAGTGCGAAGCCATACATGGTCAAACGAAGCAAGTCGAACAGCATGTTCGTCTATTTCTACATTGGCGTAAATAGAAACCCCTTCGCTTGCACCATTTTCTGGATCTAAAGTAGATATTCTGCCTTCACTTAATAAATATAAGGTTTCCAAGTTGTTGTCCCACAACAAGCTTCCATTATTTACACCTAAGTGAATTGCTTTACGCGTTTCCTGTGTTCTTAAGTCGGTTTCCCACAAGTCATATTTATCTTCAAAGCGCGACAAGTAATAAAGTGTAGTTGCATCAGCACTTAATACCGCATCGGCTAGCGCTGAAGAATGAATCGTTAATTTGGCTACTCTTTCGTTCAGATCATCCCAATCAAATGTCAGCTTCTCTTGAATGTCTTCTTCTTTACTATCATCTTCTTTGCTTGCGCTGTCTTTGTCTGTATCGTCAGTTTGCTCTTCCTCAACTGTATTGGCTTCTTCAATAGCTTGCATCAGTGCGAAGTCATCTTCACTTAAGTTAAACTCATCCCAATCTTCTTGATTAAAAAACAGGCTGTAAACATCGTTTTGACTACGTCCGCTAGTCGCATAACTCTTTAATCCTTCGCGGTTTGAAAACCAAATAATTTGCTTGCCATTGTTGGTCCAAGAAGGATTACTATCATAGTATCCACTTGGCACAATTACCTTCATCTTTTCTTTGCCCGAGGCATGTACCATAGCCACGTCTGCATTGTTCATCAGCTTATTGTATTCAAACAATATCCATTCGCTGTCAGGGCTCCAACTAAAGGTCTGGTCACCGTCACGCATATGGATCATTTGGTCAGCGGGTATTAAGCTTGTCGTTTTTTTGCTTTCAAGATTCATTACCTTAAGAGTTTTTCTATCTTCTATAAACGCAAGCATTTTGCCATCAGGAGATAACTTTGGAAGGTAGTTGTCTTTTTCATTATGTAAAAGAGCAGTTTCTTCAATCAAGGTAGAGGCATAAAAGAAAGGTTCGGCTTCGCGTTTTTTACGGGCGGTGAATATACTCCATTTACTATCACGCTCTGAAGCGTAAATTAAATAGTCATCTTCAGGGGCAAAACTAACGAAAGCTTCTTGCGTGGGAGTATGCGTAATTTGTTTAGTAAACGCACCGTCTGTTGAGCTTACAAATACTTCACCATGCGCAATATAGGCAATTTCTTTGCCGCTACTAGATACCGCCATTTCACTTATTTCGCCATTAATAGCTTCATTTACAATGGCGTTGCCAATGTCTTGTGTGCGAATACTAATGTTGAGCTTTTTAGGTGACCCATTGCTGTTCATGGTGTATACATCACCATGATAACTAAACGCTAAAATACCCGCCGCGCTTGATAAAAACCTAACAGGATGCAATGTAAATTCGGTTAATTGCTTGTTTGATGACGGGCGATTTAAATTTACGCTATGAACGTTAAAACTACCGCTCTGTTCACTCAAATAATAGATTGTACTGTTATTGCTTGCATATATGGGATTGCGGTCTTCGCCATAAAACGACGTGATTTTTTTATGCTTTTTTGCGTTTAGATCGAAGGTCCAAATATCACGCGCAATTGCCGATTTATGATGCTTACGCCAAGGATTTTCATAGCCTTTGTTATCATGATAAACAAGCTGTTTGCCATCTTCACTTATTTGAACGTCTTCAGCTGGCACAGTCAATATTTGATCAACACGGCCTCCCTCAACAGGCACTGAATAAAGTTCGGTTTGTCGGCCTGTGGGGTATTGACGATGAGCGTTTGTGTCCATACGCTGCGCCTTGAAGTAAATAGACGAATCAGTAGTATCAAAGGTGTAAGGCTCTTCGTTGCTTGAATGGAAGGTCAATCGTTTAGCATTGCCCCCTAGTGCAGGCATTAGGTAAATATCAAAATTACCAAATCTATTTGAAGCGAAGGCAATACTCTGGCCATCTTTACTCCAAACCGGTTTGTAATCATGTGCTTTATGGAAAGTCAGCCGCTGAGCTTCTCCGCCGCTACTCGCTACACGATATAAATCGCCTTTGTAAGTAAAAGCAATAGTGCTTCCATCAGGTGATATTGCTGGGTATCGAACCCAGTTTGGTGTTTCTTGTGCAAGGGCATCCCAGCCAATCACAATAGATAACAAACTCGCTATTAAAATTCTCATTTATACCTTCTTTCGTTGTAGGTGCGGCTATTTTTATAATTTGATAACAACACCCCATTAACAACGGTTGCTCCGTCAGTGGAATTAAGCAAACTGTAGTAATTTAGCGTTATCATCTGAAGTAATTATCTAATGCTTAAGTGAAAAAGCAAAGTAGAAAAACCCTAATTACACATGTTGTAACAAAATGACCAAGAATTAGTGAATTTCGCTAACACTTGCCGTCGTATAATACATGACATCACACAGTTAAATGCTTAAGCCGTTGAATTTAATCGCTTTAAATTGAATGGCACAATCAATGCTAAAGAACGAATTATATTTTGTTGGAACATTAAACTTACACATTTGGAATCTAAATATGGACGCTTTGAATACCTTTAAAAGAAACGCAAGCTTTACAAGATGCGTAAAACCCTTTGCTGTTGCTTCATTGTTAGGGCTTGCGTTAATAACTTCGGGATGCGGTGAGGCGGGTGCATCAAAGCAAGAGGAAGTTAAAGAAGAAGTCAAAGTAATTCCTATTCCTGTAGAAGTGGCGTCAAGTACCATTGGTGATATATCTTCTAATTATACCACTACCGCAGTACTTGAATCGAAAGAAGAAGCGTTTGTGGTTGCTCGTGCTGCAGGGATTATAGAGCACATTATGGTGGAAGAAGGGGATTATGTTGAAAAAGGACAAGTTTTAGCTAAGTTAGACCCTCAGCGATACGAACTTAATTTGCGTAGGTCTCGTGCCGATTTACAGGGAATTGAAAAAGAGCTGGCTAAAATAAATAAAGTGTATCACCAGAAGTTAGTGAGTGATGACGTATACGATAAATTAAATGCCCAATATGAGTCAGCTAAGGCCATGTTAGCGTTAGCTGAATTAGATTTAAAAGAAACCACTATTGTGGCTCCAATTAGCGGCTACATTGCTGAAAGAAACGCAAAAGTAGGCAATTTAACTGAGTCATTTCAGCGCGAAAGAATGTTCCATATAGTGCAACTAAAAGAGTTGTACGGCATTGTGCATTTGCCAGAAAAAGAGCTCTCTAAGGTGCATAAAGATCAACAAGCTAAGTTACAAATTACTGCACTTAACAATCAGGATGTGAAGGCATTTGTAGAGCGTATCAGCCCAGTAATTAACCCTGAAACAGGCACATTTAAAGTCACACTTCGCGTACCTAATGACGAAGCTAAATTAAAAGCAGGTATGTTCACGCAAGTGAGTTTAAATTATGACACCCGCGAAAATGCCACTCTTTTACCCCGAAAGGCAATGCTAGCTTTAGATAACACCTTAAGCGTATTTGTTGTAAATGACGGCGTGGCTAAAAAGGTTGGTATTAAGATTGGGTATCAAGAAGATGGATTAGTTGAAGTGCTAGAGGGTGTTGGCGCAAACGAGCACGTTGTTATAACAGGGCATCAGAATTTAAAGAACAACGCACCTGTTGAAATCGTTAATATTTAACTGAGGGATTAGTCATGAACCTAATTGATGTGGCGGTTAAACGCCCGGTTACAGTGTGGATGTTTACTTTAGCGGTGCTTTTATTTGGATTTGTTTCTTTAGGGCGTTTGTCTATTAATTTGCTTCCTGAATTATCATATCCCTCGTTAACCATTCGCACTGATTATTTAGGCGCTGCGCCAGGCGAAGTAGAGCAGTTAGTTTCTAAACCTATTGAAGAAGCGGTGGGCGTTGTTAAAGGTGTACGAACCGTTACATCAGCTTCTAAAGCTGAGCAATCTGATGTTGTGCTTGAGTTTGAGTGGGGCACAGACATGGAACTGGCAAGTTTAGAAGTGCGTGAAAAGCTCGACGTTATTTTTCTTCCTCTTGATGTTAAACGCCCACTCTTACTACGTTTCAACCCAAGCTTAGATCCCATTTTACGATTTGGTTTAGGCGTAAACAATGCGCAAGCTAATGGCGATTTGCCAAGCTCTACGGCCATGAATATAGCCACTATGAAGCGTGTGCGCAATTACGCCCAAGAAGATATCAAACGCAGTTTAGAGTCGGTTGAGGGGGTTGCATCGGTTAAAATTGGCGGCGGCCTTGAGAACGAAATTCATGTGTTGATTAATCAGCAGCGTACTAGCCAACTTAGTATTTCGCTTGCTGACATTACGCAGCGTTTGCAAGATGAAAACGTTAACGTGTCGGGCGGACGAGTTGAAGACGGTTCACAAGAATATTTGGTTCGAACCATTAATCAGTTTGAAAATTTAGATGATATGCGCAATTTGTACATTGCTACTCGAGACGGTAAACATATTAAACTGAGCGACGTGGCTGAGGTGGTTGATACTTACAAAGAGCGCAGTTCAATCACCCGTTTTGACAGCCTTGAAGGCGTTGAGATAGCCATCTATAAAGAAGGTGATGCGAATACAGTGCAAGTTGCCAAGGCGGTGAATGAGCGCTTAGACAGAATTCGCAATAACATGCCTTCATCTTATCAACTCCAAATGGTTTACGACCAATCTATATTTATTGCTAGCGCCATTGATGAGGTCAAATCTGCTGCCATTGTGGGCGGTATATTAGCTATGTTTATCCTGTATTTCTTTTTAAAGAATATATGGTCAACGCTTATTATCTCTATTTCTATTCCCGTATCTATTATTGCGACGTTTAACCTGATGTACAGTTACGATATTAGTTTAAACATAATGAGTTTAGGGGGAATAGCCTTAGCTATTGGGCTGTTAGTGGATAACAGCATCGTTGTGCTAGAGAATATCGACCGCCATAAAAAGAACAACGCTAATTCCCAAGAAGCTGCCGCAAAAGGTACATCTGAAGTATCTATGGCCATTGTGGCTTCTACCTTAACTACCATGGCGGTTTTCTTTCCCTTAGTGTTTGTAGAAGGGATTGCCGGGCAATTGTTTAGTGATCAAGCGCTTACCGTTACCTTTGCCTTGGCTGCCTCTTTAGTTGTGGCATTAACTTTAATTCCCATGCTTGCCGCGCGCGAAAAGCAAACACGACAAGCTGACGCACAAGGCTTAGATACAGAGCCTAATTCACAAAAGCCGCAAGGGAAAATTGCTAGCTTGTTTTATTATATCACCATGCCTGTTAGATGGTTACTCAAAGTAATTTTCTACTTCACTCCTTTAGCACTTACGAGTTTATGTATTGCCATTTTTAGAGTGTTTTCAAAATTATTCTCTTTAATCTTCAAACCCTTTTTGTGGCTTTTTGACGCGTTCTATAAACACACAGCGCGCGCTTACGCAAAAGCACTGAATGCAGCAATGCGAGCCAAGTTTCTGGTTATCACTGGGATTTTAACCGTTTCGTTGCTATCTATTTTATTGATACCTAAATTAGGCTTAGAACTTATTCCTCCAATGTCGCAGGGGGAATTCAATGTTGAAGTTACGCTTCCAACCGGTTCTCGCTTAGAAACTACCGATGCGCTTATTAAATCGTTATCAGAATTTACTGAAGAGCAAAGTAATGTTGCACGTACTTACTCATTGGTTGGCACAGGCAGTTTAATGAACGCTTCGCCTGCTCAAGGCGGAGAACACTGGGGCAAACTTAATGTGGTGATGAGCGAGCAGTCAACAAATTTTGATGAACAACAAACAATGGAAGCCATGCGTGAATTTTTAGCGCGCAAGGCTGGCGTTACCAGTAAATTTGGACGCCCTGAGTTATTTAGTTTTACCACTCCGCTGGAAATTCAAATTGCTGGATATGATTTAGACCTTCTAAAACGCTATGGCGACAAGGTGAGCGAAGCATTAGGATCTAACGAACGCTTTACCGATGTTAAAAGCTCTTTGCAAAGCGGAAATCCTGAACTCAAAATTGTATTTGACCACGCCAAATTGGCGCAATTGGGGTTAAACGCACCACAGGTGTCATCTTTAATTGCGGGTAAAGTTGGCGGTGAAATTGCGAGTAAATTCACTATTGATGACCGCAAGGTCGACATATTAGTGAGAAATCAAGAAACCCAGCGAAACTCTATTCAGGATATTGGTAACTTAATTGTTAATCCAAATTCAAAACCAGCCATTGCCCTTTCTACCGTCGCGAATATTGAAATGTCAGTTGGGCCAAGTGAAATTACGCGGGTAGGGCAGCAGCGAGTAGTGCTAATAAGCGCAAATTTAGCCTATGGAGATTTAGGAGCCGCGGCTTTAGATGCCCAAAATGTACTTGATGACATGAAGCTCCCCCTTGCATTGCAAGCCAAAGTTTCTGGGCAAAGCGAAGAAATGTCAGCAAGCTTTGAATCTCTATATTTCGCACTGGCTTTAGCTGTGTTCATGGTGTATTTGGTTATGGCGTCGCAGTTTGAATCTTTATTACATCCTTTCATTATATTGTTCACGGTGCCAATGGCCTGTGCGGGCTCAATTTATGGCTTATATTTAACAGGCACAAACGTGAGTGTAGTGGTATTTATTGGCTTGATCATGTTGGCCGGTATAGTCGTTAACAATGCGATAGTCTTAATAGATCGAATAAACCAGCTTCGTGAAAACGGCAGCGATAAGCTTTCAGCTATTGTTGAATCAGCAAACAGTCGCCTTCGCCCAATACTTATGACAACACTAACCACGGTTCTGGGCTTACTGCCTATGGCAATAGGCATAGGCGACGGTGCTGAAATTCGAACACCAATGGCAATTACCGTTATATTTGGTTTGCTGTTTGCCAGTATGCTAACGCTTTTCCTTATCCCCGTTTTGTATAGTATTTTCGATCGCAAAGAATTTGTCCCACAGCAAGCTAACAACGCCAGCGAAAGCTCATCTATTGCCAACGGAGAGAATATTTATGGATAAGTTCGGACTTGCCGGAGCGGCGCTAGCATCGTTTGCTTTACGCCGCCCTGTTACCATTGGAATGCTGTTTTTTTCCCTACTCATTATGGGCTTAGGTGCAAGTAAATTGTTGCCATTGGAAAAGTTTCCAGGCATTGATTTTCCAGAGTTGTACATTCAGGTTCCCTATCCTGACGCCACTCCTGCTGAAGTTGAAAAAATGATTACGCGGCCGGTAGAAGAAGCGCTTGCTACTATGTCAGGTATTAAACGTATGCGTTCGTGGTCAAATGAAAACAGTGCCGAAATTTCTGTACGGTTTAATTGGGAAGAAAACATCAAAGCGAAAAGCATTGAAGCTAGAGAGAAAATAGATGCAATAAGGCACTTACTTCCTGATGATGTAGAGCGCGTGATGGTATATAAATTTAATTTGTCTGATATGCCTGTTTTTCAATTGCGACTGTCAAGTGACAGAGATATTTCCACTAGTTATGACTTGCTTGAACGCAATTTAAAAATGCCGATTGAACGCGTCAAGGGGGTGTCGCGTGTTGAACTGTATGGCGTGCAAAAAAAGCAAATTTCAATACGTTTACATTCCGATCGAATTGCCGCGCTGCATATTAATATAGGGCAATTATTTCAAACGCTGCAAAGCGCTAATTTCTCTATGACTGGTGGTCAATTTTTTGATCTTGACCAAAAAATAACGGTGAACCCAAGCGGTGAATATCAAAGTATTGAAGAAATAAGAGATTTATATATTACGCGAAATGTGCGTTTGTCAGACATAGCTGACGTTAAATTTGAAACCCCAGAGGCCTTAGAAGGGCGGCATTTAGACCAAACTCACGCAATTGGTTTAAATATTTTTAGAGAATCGGGTGCTAATTTAGTAGACGTATCTGAGGCGGTCCTCGAACAAATTGAAATTGCCAGAAATAGCACGGCTTTTAATGGCATCAATGTATTTGTAATGGATGATGAAGCGAACAGTGTTACCACTTCGCTTAATGATTTGTTAATGTCAGGGTTAATTGGCGCTGTGCTTTCTGTAATAGTGTTGTATCTTTTCCTTCGCAATATAGCGACCACCATAGTGGTAGTGCTATCAGTCCCCTTTGCTATTTGTATTACCTTAGCGTGTATGTACTTTTTAGGCTACACCTTAAATATACTGTCATTAATGGGCTTAATGTTAGCCGTGGGCATGCTAGTTGATAACGCCGTTGTAGTGACTGAAAGTATATTTCAAGAGCGTGAAAAGACTGACGATGTACAACTTGCGACTCGCAAAGGAGTAGGCTTAGTTAGTTTAGCCGTGATTGCCGGTACAGCCACAACTGCGATTGTATTTTTACCCAATATTGTGGGCGTTAAAGCCGAAATTACCGTGTTTTTAGAGCACGTAGCGGTTGCTATTTGTATTTCCTTATTTGCCTCTTTACTTATTGCACAAACCTTAATCCCTTTACTTAGCACCAAATTAAAAATAAAAATCAAGCCTAAAAAAGCGCAAGCTCATTGGGCTACCAGAAAGTACGAATCAACATTGCGGTGGATACTTGCTAACCAAGTAAAAACAGGCCTAATAGCCCTAGTGCTACTAGCAAGTACTGCTATTCCTATGAGCCAGCTTAAAAGCGATGAAGACAGCAATGGGGAGCAAGGTCGTTTATGGTTAAATTACAACATCCAGGGTAACTACAGCTTAGATGAAGTGGAAGTGGCAGTGGCCAAAATGGAAGCGTATTTATACGCAAACCAAGATGAGTTTCATATTAAGCAAGTATATAGTTATTTCAGACCTGGCTTTGCGACATCAGGCATCACGCTGAATGATAATTTGCCAATGAAGCTTTCTGATTTAAAGCAAAAAATGAAAAAAGACATGCCCTTGTTAGCTAGGGCAGAACCTTCTTTTCAGTGGGATTCAGGAACCGGGGGTGGGGTAAGAGTCACTTTGTTTGGCCAATCATCTGAAACACTCATGCAAATTGCCGATCAAATAGTTCCTGTGCTTGCCAGTATTGATGGATTTACCGACGTAAAAGCGGATATAGATTCACAAGATTTAGAAATGCAAGTACGCATAGATCGTGAAATGGCATTTCGTTATGGCTTAAACACCTCGGAAGTGGCCAACATTGTGGGCACAGCGCTGCGTGGCACAAATTTACGCACGTTTAGAAGTGACCTTGAGGGCGAAATAAATATTCGTTTACTATTTGATGAAAGTTTGCAGAATTCATTAGAAGCGTTGAAAAGCTTAACGATTCTGCGTGATGCTGATAAAAACGTTACACTAGATATGCTAGCAACCATTAGCGTAAAACCTAGATTGTCGCAAATTCAAAGAAGCTCTCGGCAAACAGCTCTAGGAATAGGTGCTAATTTAGAAGATGAGCTTACTATTGGCGAAGCAAAAATGCGCATTGAATCGCTTATGCAAAATATTTCCTTACCAAGTGGATATAGATGGTCTTTGGAGGGCAGTTTTCAGCGCCAAGACGAAGAAGAGTCAATAATGGTCACGAATATGATTTTGGCAGTTATTATGATTTATATCGTTATGGCCGCCTTGTTTGAATCGCTACTGTTGCCCACATCTGTACTTACTTCGTTAATTTTCTCATTCACGGGTGTATTTTGGGCCTTCTGGTTTACGGGCAATTCAATGACCATTATGGGGATGATTGGTATGTTGGTGTTAATGGGCATAGTGGTAAATAACGGCATAGTGCTAGTTGATCGTATAAATCAGTTAGTCAATTCAGGAAGGTCAATAAGCGAGGCGACTATTGAAGGTTGTCTGGGACGCGTTAGGCCAATACTTATGACTGTGTTAACCACTGTGCTAGGCTTGGTTCCACTTGCTTTTGGGGATGTCAGTATTGGCGGTGATGGCCCGCCTTATTCACCTATGGCAATAGCTATCATAGGTGGCCTTTTGTTTAGTACCGTAACCAGTTTGTTTTTAGTGCCTTTAGCATATATTTCACTGTTAAAATTAAGACGAAATACGCACAACATGGTACTGCATAGTAAACAACTTGTGTCTAAAGCAATAAAAGCCAATTAGGGTGCTAAGCCTGTTGGCTTAGCACTGAGTGCATAGGCATTAATGGCGCCTCTACTTGCCAGTCATGGTCGGTTCTTTTGCCTGAAAAGTCATACACCAAATAGGCATAGCCATGAACTGATAGTTGCTGATGTATAATTTGCATTTGTGGCTGGCTTGGGAGGGGAATTTTTGCAAATTTTCGGTTGTTTTTATCTATAATAATCGAATTGCCACGGGTAATATGCTCTCCCACCCATTTACTATCTTTAAATTCGGCGGTGGTAATAAGGTAACTTTCACCGCTAAATTGTACCGGATGAATATCTTTATCTCCTATAATAGGGAGGCGCCCGCGCCCATCTAACTCAAGTGATAAGCCTTGCGGTATTTTAATTCTAAGTTCCACCTTACTGGCTAAACTATCACCCGACAGTACTTTGCTGATTAACAGCTTCAAAGCGAATTTAGGTATACTCGATATAAATGGAATATGACTATCACTCACCATATTAAGCACTCTATCAATGAGTTGGTTGGTGCCTTTGTGAAGCGCTTTATCATACAATCGCACCTGACTTTCACTTAACTCGGGTGCCGGTTTAGGTAAGGGCGGTATATCTAAAAAATCTTCAGTGCTTAAGGCTTGGTGCGCGCAATATTTTCCCAATTGTAAGTCAATATTACGAGTGGGTTCATAAAAAAAACCGCCGAAAGCTTGTAGTTTATCACCCGGTAATTTAATGAGCTCCGGTTTAGTCGGGTCGGCAAAATCAATACATGGCCCTATGGCGAAAAAACGGGTCTTATCAGATTTACCCGTTAAACTCATAGATTGGTCTAACATAATAAAACGCAGCGCTAAATACCACGAGTATGATGAGTAACTAGGTGATTGGTGTTGCAGAATGTTATTTAAATCACTTTCAATTCGCTCATAATCAAGGCCCGAGAATAATTGCGGTTCTTCACGCGCTATTCTTTTTACTTCGGCTAGTACGTTTAAGCCTGTATTCGGAAATAAAGAAAGCTTGTCATCACTTTCCTGTAAATGCGTAATTTGGCTCAGTAGAGCTTTAAGTAGTTCATTAGATACATCTATAGGAGCTTCTAAGTAATAAGACTTTCTGATCTCGTTTCTATTTTTGAACTTTTTTCTTACCTTAAATATTTTATCACCCTCAATAGAACGAGCTTGATTAAATATACAACTTACTATACTCCCAAGATGTCCTTGGAGTTTATCAAGTGATGCTTTTCTAACTAAATCTACACCGTCAATATCACCTATTGGATTGTCACCAAATAAAGGGCTGGTAAGCGCGTAGCGCGGGTGTACCGGTAAGTTAAACGTAGACTGATTACTGGCTATGCTAGGGTCTACAAAAATAATACTTCGCTCTATATTGAGCCTTTCGTCATTAGCATCCATGAATGAAGCGAGTTTAAACGCGTCACGTATGGGCTCGTTATTAAAGACGCCACCGTCAATGTAAGTAAAATTAAATTTCGCCTGATGTTGCAATTCCCTTGGCCACGTATCGGCAAATTCAAAATTAAAACGTTCTAAAACAATGGGTTCAAATGCCATGGGAAAAGCACCCGAGGCCATCGCGGTAGACACAATTCGCCACCACACGTCATGGTTATCGTCAGACATATCGCCAATAGTGCCCGTTTGCCGGCTACCCAAGTGATAACGAACCCATCTATCAGGATGTTTTTCGGAGTCTCTTAAGGTTTCGCCATTCTTTTCACCTAAATACAAATCAAACACTCGAGATTCTTTATGTGTATACGAAGTCATGCCGTCTTGAAGAGCGAAGTCACCGCCTAAACCTACTTTAAATTCGCTTTTTGCGTCTTGAATAATGGGCGTTAGATTGGTTAAAGAGCTTGCAAATAGTACGCGCTCACCCAAAAGTGCTTTTGATTTATCTAAATTAATAGTAGGTGAGTCTTTTATTAAATTTACGGCTATTGTTTCAAGGGCTCCGCGGTTTAAAATGCCAGCGGTATGTTTAAGAGAAGACGTTCCCGCAAGGTCGTTGTCTTGCCCTTTACTTAGCAAATTTTCCATATTAACTTGCTTTACCCAAATGTTGTGCTGCACATTTTGCATTACCTGTGCGGCTATTAGGGCGTCTTTTTTATTCGCTGGCAAAGCATTAAGTACGTCTTCTGAGAACTCAGTAGCTAAGTCAATATTAGCCTGTTGAATTTGTGAAGGTGTTTGAGCAGCGAGTGCGCGTAGCATTAATGCTAAGGATATTGAGCCGGCACTCGCGCCTGAAAATACATCTATTTCAACCGAATCAAACAGCTCGCCATTTTTGTCTTTGCCATAGACTATGGCTAATTTTATAGATTGCGATAGGGCGCCTGCATTAAACGTCCCTAAACTTACGCCACCACCCATTGCAAAACCTAGTTTTAAAATGGTCATGGTCAAACTCCTTTTCGATATTGCTGTATTTGTTTAAATAAATGTAACAACATTGATTACATTATCACTTGTATATATTTTATACAATATGAGCGTTATATTACTTTTATGCCTGAGTTGCTGATTGTAAAAGCGACTTCATAAATGTATAAAAAACTTCAGTTTTGCGCATAGGTAGGGCATTTTGAGCGCGCAAAAACCATACCGGTGCATCACTGTTTGCTAATACATTTGGCATAACCTCGACTAAACGTCCTTGGGCCAAATCATCATTAATAGCTATTAAGGATTTGATTGCAATGCCATGCCCAGCCAAAGCCGCTTGTGTCATGTTGTCAGAATTTGAAATAGTAAATCGTGTGTTAGCGTGCAATGTTTGCGTATTTTTATGTTCGTCAAATACCCGTAACTGTTGCTGCCATGGCAGGCATACCCAACTGTGTTCTTCTAACTCAGCCAATGTTTTTGGCATTCCTCGTTTTTTAATATACGCCGGTGATGCACATAATATTCGGGAGTTATCTACCAGCTTGCGTGATAAAAGCGCAGAATCATTTAGCTTCCCAACACGTATGGCAACATCTTGTGTGTTATCAACCACATTGACAAATTGGTCGCTAATAAGGAAGTCGAGTTTTAGCTGTGGGTACTCTTGCTCAAATTTACTTAATTGAGGCATTACATATTTAGAAAATATCCACGGCGGCATAGTTACGCGAAGTAGGCCGCTAACAGACGAAGAACGAGCGCCTATTTCGTGCTCTGCGTCATAAAGCGCCTCAATTATCCCACCTACGCGCGCATAAAATAGCTCCCCGGCAGGTGACAATCGAATCCGGCGGCTGTCTCTAAATACTAATACCGTTGATAACTCACGCTCTAATTTACTTAAACGGTGGCTCACGGTAGCCGGAGATATTTTTTGTTCGCGAGCGGCGGCCAGTACGCCTTTATTTTCGACCACCGCGATAAATGTTTCTAGATCATTTACGCTATACATTGCTTACTCAACTTTTAGACTGTTCAATATATTTAAACATTGGTTTTAGTTTTGATGGGTTTATTTAACTTTGTGAAACAATATAATCTACTCACTTCAATAATAAAAGCATCGGAAAGACAGATGAGAAAAATTAAATCAGCAAAATATCTATTTTTAATTTTACTAGCAGGAATATGCATAACAGGAGCAAATGCCATGGCATCTAACGAATCTAAGCAACAGCCAAAAGTGTTAATATTTGACGTAAATGAAACACTACTCGATTTGGAGTCTATGCGCGGTTCCATTGGGCAGGCATTAGGCGGTAGAGAAGATTTATTACCGTTGTGGTTTTCAACCATGTTGCATCATTCATTAGTGAGTACTGTTAGCGGCGAATATCATGATTTCGGGCAAATTGGTGTAGCGGCACTGTTAATGGTGGCTCAAAACAATAATATTGAAATAAGTGCTGAAGACGCAAAAACGGCCATTGCCACCCCTTTAGTCAGTTTACCGCCACATCCTGATGTAAAGTTGGCATTGGCCAGCTTAAAAGCACAAGGCTATAAGCTAGTTAGCTTAACTAACTCTTCAAATAAAGGGGTTAAAGCACAGTTTGAAAACGCGGGCTTAACCGAATTTTTTGAAGCGCGTTATAGCATTGAAGATATTAAAATTTACAAGCCTGACTTGCGTGCTTACGAGTGGGTACTTGAGCAACTTAATGTGGCTGCGGAAGACGCAATGATGGTTGCCGCACACGGATGGGATGTAGCTGGTGCAAAAGCAGCCGGCCTGCAAACTACGTTTATTGCGCGTCCGGGCAAAGCCCTATATCCGCTAGCGCAAGAGCCTGATCATGTAGTAAGTGACTTAAATGAACTCGTTAAATTGCTAAAATAAAGTTCGTTTATTTACAGATTTAGCTAACAATGCTTAGACTTCCTGCTATTTTGAAGCTACTTTATATTTAGCTTTCGTTAGGGAGGAATGAAGTGATTTCTACTTTACCTAGATGGGTCGAATATGGCGCGTTTATTTTAGCCGCCGTGGCGGGGTTTGTTAACGCGACTGGACTTTTAGGGTTTGAGCATCAATCTGTTTCGCACTTGTCGGGCACCGCTACGCTTTTAGGGGCCGAGCTAGCTAAGGGCTCTTTACTAGCTGAGGGCTCTGTATCCGCTGAGGGCTTTTTATTCACAGGGCTTCACTTAATAGGCGTATTATTTAGCTTTTTGGTCGGCTCAGCCATTTCGGGATATTTTATAAATGGTCGTACCTTAAAAATTGGGCGCAACTACAGCGCAATGCTGTGTTTAGAAGCTGTTTTATTGTTCTTGGCTTGTTATTTATTGATTCAAAATTCTATTTATGGGCATTATTTAGCGTCAGCAGCCTGTGGTTTACAAAATGCCTTTGCAACTACTTTCAGTGGCGCCATTGTACGCACCACTCACGTTACTGGCATTTTTACAGACTTAGGAATTATGTTAGGAGCAAAATTAAAAGGTGAAGCATTTGATCGCCGCAAGGCTATTCTTTTCACTTTAATTATTATAGGTTTTGTTTTTGGTGCAGTAGCAGGCGCCTTTACCTTTAAGCAGTTTCAGTTTTATGCCTTATTATTTCCAGCGAGTATTTGTGTTTTACTTGCCATCACTTTTTATCTTTACAAACTAAAGCGGCAGCTAAAAGAAGATAATTAGCGAATGAAACATTTCTAACACGTTAATGTTCAATAAATGCACACTAAATTTAACTTTTTTTTAGCAATAAACTAAAGTCTATAAAAAATTTGAAAGCGCTATTTTCATTGCGTTTTATCAGACATAAATAATAGCATACTACGTATTTTTGCTTTTTCATTTAGCCTTCTAAGCCAATCATGGTGGTAGCTAGCGGTATTATCGCGTACTATTAGGCGGAGTCAAAAAGCGAGCTTTACATCTACATGCAAATATGGAAAAAATTACTAGATTCAAAATCATTTATAGTTTTTGTGTTAACTGTATTTGCGATTGCCTTAAGCGCAATTATCACACTTTCAAAATCGGTTGAGATTCAAAGTTTACAAGAGCAAAAAAGTTTAACGCCAGCACTTAGTTTAGTGGTTCAGGAAATAATGAAACCATTATATGTTGCCGAAACTATAAGCAAAGTATCCCCCTTAAAAACATGGTTAAATGACCCAACTACTCAACCTGAAAAAATCCACAGTAAGCTAAAAGAGTTATCTCAAGAATTTGATATGGACTTTTTTGTTGCCAGTGAAAAAATGCGTTTGCAATATAATTCTGACGGCTCAAAACAAGCACTTATTGAAGGTAAAGTTGAATGGTATTTTAGAGATAAGCAAAGTGAAGAAAAAATAATTGGCGCTTTGGGTAATAGGCAAGATATTCGAATTTATTACGATATTAAAGTGTTTGCTGAGAACGGTGAGTTTCTTGGCTTCATTGGTGTAAGCCGGCGCTTAAAAAGTTTTCTTGATTCGTTTAATCAGTTTAAGAAACAGTTTGGCTATGATTTTGTTTTTGCCGACCACAAAGATAATATTGTGCTTTCTTCCGATGAAAGCCTTGTGGCTGATGGCAAACGTATATTGAGCCTTCATCAAATGCCATGGTTTAAAGCAATGGGTTCAGAACTCACTAAAGACTCGAAATTAAATAGCTTACTGGTAAACGTAGATGGAAGTGACTATCTTATTGCTGAAGCTGAAATAGATGCCTTAAACTGGCGCTTGTTTATCGTAAATCCACTTGAAGCTAGGCAAACAGCAGCAACAACGCAATTTGTTATTCTTGCCGTTTACATTTTTGTATTACTGGCTATTGTGGCCTTCGTGACTCGCTTTACAATCGCATATTTCCAAGGTGAATTTGCTAAGAAATATCAAAAAGACCCACTTACACAATTACCTAATCGCGCTCAATTGAACTGGCGATTTGAGCAACAATCGAAAAAAGAGAAATTTATAAGTGTTGTTATGGTTGATATTGACCATTTCAAAGCGATTAATGACAACTATGGGCATGCTTGTGGCGATCTTGTCCTTAAACGTATTGCTGCCGTACTCTCTGCTCAAATACGTCAAGAAGATGTTGTAGCCCGATGGGGCGGGGAAGAGTTTGTTTTGATGCTAGCCGGTACCAAACTTGAAAAAGCGAGCCAGATTGCTGAAAAAGCGCGACTTGCCATTGAGCAAGCAAGTATTGAATTTAATGGTCAACAACATAATGTTACTGCTAGTTTTGGCGTTGCCAATAGTAGCGAAGCTGTACACCGCCTTAATACTATAATAGCAAATGCTGACAAAGCACTGTACGAAGCAAAAAATGCCGGGCGTAATGTGGTTATAAGCGTGCCGAATATTTCCACCGATCCTACTAAAAGCACTGAGCAGACTATTACGGTGTAGATAAGTCACTGCTGTTATTGACTTAATTTTTCTGCTTAGCAAAACCCCGTCGTTAGCAAAATTTACGTCATTACCGAAACACCCGTCATTACCGAAACACCGCAACATGTTTTCTACAACTTCACCTTAGCGCTATATCAAACGGGGACGCCGCTATGAAACTTGAAATCTTCATCAACTGAGTTGATTAAATCAGCTTCTACTTGGCCAAAATACTCAACACGTGCTGTAATATCTTCATGGCTTATAGATTGTGCTAGGGCTAAATAATCTTGATAATGCCGCGCTTCCGAACGAAGCAAAGATATATAAAATTCACCGAGCTTTTCATCAACATGGGGCGCTATTTTAGCGAAGCGTTCGCAAGATCGCGCCTCAATATATGCGCCGCATATTAGTTTATCAACCAAAGCATTGGGTTCGTGTGTTTTCACATGTCTCAGCATGCCTTTGGCGTAGCGAGAAGGTGTAATACTTTGATACTCAATGTTATATAGCTCCATCATTTCTAACACTTGATAAAAATGGTGAAGCTCTTCTTTAATTAACAAAACCATCTTGTCAATTAGCTCTTGTCCGTAAGGTGAATCTGACTTGGGGATAACAGATTTACGTAAGTTATTCTTAGCTGCCAGCTCTCGCCAATTGCCTTCTCGCTTATAAATAAATTGTTCAAAAGGTTGCAACCAAGCTAATAAAGCATCGCCACTGTCTTTATCAACAGCGTATTTGCGAATAAGGAACATTGCGCTTTGCGCCGCTTTTAACTCACAAATTAGGTGGTCTATAACAAGCATTGATAGGTTTTCGGGTAATTTTGCTTTGTTTATCCACGCATCAGGCGTTTCACACTTTAAAAAAGACAAAATAGGTGAGAGCAGGGTAGTTGTTGACATAAATTCTATTTGTTAGCTAAAACTTCAGTGCTTATTTTAACATATGCGAGCAAATTAACCATATGGACTCAGGCATGACCTATATCTATATGGCGCACTTGCTTTACATTTTTCGATGATGTTCATCGGTATTTTTCAATTTAAAGCATGGGCTTTCTCTTCTATGATTTACTCACTGAAACCAATTTAGAGAATATTGATATGAAAACTGGAATAAAAACGATAACTTTCGCTATTACGCATTTTAGCGTTGCGTTTACAGTGGCATGGGTGTTAACAGGAAGCCCACTTATTGGTGGACTCATAGCACTTGTAGAACCCGCAATTAATACGGTAGCCTACATAATCCATGAAAATATTTGGCAGCGCAAGTCTGAAGAGAAAGCTTTAAATCAAAGCGCTGCTTTAAGCTGTTAATTGGCAGTTTTTACGCGAAGCGCTTTTGCAGGTAGGCAATTATTTCAGATGATTCATATAACCATGTAACGCCTTGTGGGCTTTGAATACGCAAGCAGGGTGTTTGTATTTTTCCACCCTGTTCAAGTAATTCGGTTCTGTATTGAGAGTCGTTTGATACGCTGTGTTTTTCAATAGGCACGTTGAGCTTATAAATAGCTCGTCGCGTCTTAATACAAAACGGACATGCAAAAAATTGATATAAGCTTAAATTTTGCGCTTGTTCTGCCACATTGGCTTGATCTTGAGCGCTTCTTTTTAACTTCCTTCCACGTGTAATTAGGTCAACAAAGGCAATAAGCCCCCCTAATATATTTCGAATAAGGTTTATAATAAGTTTCATTTAGCCTGCTTGCTTTGCATATAATTTAGCGTTGCGAGTATACTGAATATCGTTCAACTTTCCAGTAACGCTTAAAATTTATACGCTAACAGATTGGGATGTGTAGTAAGGTGTGTAGTAAGTAATTTAGCTAGCCCTTGTGCTCCACCAGCATTTACACTGAACCTTATTGGCTTGTATATAAGGCTTACTCGGATTTTTCATTGTGAAAGGCTTACCGCTTCGGCAACAATTGTTTGATTATCTACGGTATAAACAGCGCTATAATAACCGCTTGCAAGTTCAACACCTCTCCCCATTGGAATTCTATAAAGCCGCTCTTTGAAGGCCTCAAACTTTTCCTCGGTAACTATATTATCATTACTATCTATAATCTTTACGCTTACTTCAGAAGCAGGGAGTTTGCTGAAACTAGGGCGTATCATGAATTCGGTCACGCAAATACGGGAGCTGTAACTTGGTTTGTCACAATAGCGGGCGTTCATGAAATGCTTTGTAAGAAAGATGGGCTTGTTTAATATAGTGTTTAAGCTTGAAACCTGAGCTTGTAAAATAGAAACCTCATTAGCCGATTTTTTTTGAAGCGAATCTAATTTTTGTTGCGTTTTTGTAAGCGCAGTTTGCGCTTCAATATAATTTTGTTGGCTTTGTTTTAGCTGCGTTTCCAGCTCAGCTAATTTTGCCGATGAAACCGATAAGTTGCGCGCCTGGCTTTCACATTTCTCAGCTGAATTAGCACTGTGTGAAGTATTGGTTTGATTGGTAGCGCGAAGTTCAGTTTGGCATAATTGAAATTTTTGTTCGCTTTGACTCGTTAAAATTCTCGTTTGCTGAAGCTGTACTTGGGTTTCAAATAAACTATTATTTGCGTTGTTTAGATTATCTTCTAACAAACGAATTGTTTTACTTCTTGCTTCAGCTTCTTCAATTAAGCTAAGCACAAATTCGGTGTTAAATGGATCGTTTGAGGAATCATTGTCAGTATTTATGTACAGTACAATTAATACAATCAAATTGATGAAGAGCAGGAATATGTATTTTCTACTTCGATTAAACAAATTTATTCCTTTAAAATGTGACGGTATCAAAAGAGGTAAATTTAATTATTCAATAAATCTTCACATTTTTAAACAGTTTGTTGCATTTTTATTGCGAAAAAGAGCGATTTACAAGATTTATACCGTTTTTACTAGCTTCTAAAATACTCCCTTGTGTATACCAATCACCAAGCACAATGCGCGTCGCCTCTTTGCCGTCTAAGTTGAAATGATGAATATCAGGCCTATGGGTATGACCATGAATAAAATGTAGTACCTTAAACTTACGCATCGCCTTGTAAACCTCTTCAGGCGTTACATCCATAATTTCAGCACTTAAGTTTTTCTGATTATTTTGGCTAGTTTCCCGCCCCTTATTGGCAATTCGTTTTCTGAGAGATAATGGTAAGGAAAGCATGAGTTTTGGCCACCACCACCCCCGTGCTTTTCTACGAAAACGCATATAGTCTAAATCGCGAGTACATAATTCATCGCCATGAGAAATCAAAACAGGCGTGCCGTAAAGGTCAATTACGTGTTGTTCAGGAAGGAGGGTCATTTTAGCTTGTTCAGCAAAACGTTTACCAACAGCGAAGTCTCGATTACCGTGAATAAAATAAACGGGCAGTTTTGCACCGACCTTAGCGATAGCGTTTGCTACTGCATTGCTAAATTCAGTTTTATTGTCGTCACCTATCCACACTTCAAATAAATCCCCAAGAATGTATAGGGCATCAGCATGAATAGCTTCATTGTTCATAAATGTAAAAAAGCACTGAGCAATATCTTCTCGCTCAGCGCTTAAATGCAAATCAGAAATGAATAAAGTTTTATTCAATGGTTCGCTTAGAATTTGAAATTACTCGGCTTCAACAACAGCTGATTCAATCACAACATCTTCTACAGGTACATCGTCATGCATGCCAGAACGGCTTGTTTCAACCGCTTTGATACTATTTACCACGTCCATTCCTTCAACTACTTCTGCAAAAACACAGTATCCAAAACCTTGAGAGTTAGCGGCTTTAAAGTCTAAGAAAGTGTTGTCATTTACATTAATGAAAAATTGGCAAGTAGCTGAATGTGGATCGTTTGTTCTTGCCATTGCAAGAGTACCAATTTTATTGCTTAAGCCGTTATCTGCTTCGTTTTCAATAGTTGCTTTGGTTTCTTTTTGCTCCATACCTGGCGTAAAACCACCACCTTGAATCATAAAATTACTGATTACACGGTGAAAAATAGTGTTGTCAAAAAATCCGTCTTCTACGTACGACAAAAAGTTTTCTACAGTTTTAGGGGCTTTATCAGCAAAAAGCTTAATTTTGATGTCGCCGAAGTTCGTTTTTAATACAACCATGTTATGTCCTCAAGGAGATTTGTGTTTAATGTGACTAATGGTAGCCTATAAGCGTACCAAGATGCTAGAATTCATCATATATTTTAAATAAAACTTATCGTTAAGCCATCATTATTTATGTTACAAATCTACAATACTTTACGTAAAGAAAAGCAGCCGTTTACTCCTATTAATCCCAACGAAGTGGGTATTTATGTATGTGGGATTACGGTATATGACCTAAGCCACATGGGGCACGCGCGCACATATTTGAGTTTTGATATTGTAGTGCGCTACCTGCGTCATTTAGGGTACAAGGTTAACTATGTAAGAAACATCACTGACATCGACGACAAAATTATCCAACGCGCACATGAAAATAATGAAACGCCAGCGCAGCTTACCGAGCGTACAATAGGCCATATGCACGAAGATTTCGCTGCACTTAATTTGTTGGTTCCAGATATTGAGCCTCGTGTTACAGGCCATATGCCAGAAATTATAGATGTTATTCAGCGCTTAATGGATAAGCAGTATGCGTATCAAGCAGAGTCGGGTGATATCCTATTTAAGGTGTCGGCATTTAAAGAGTATGGCAAATTAAGTAAGCAAGATTTATCGCAATTGGTGTCTGGCATCCGTGTTCAAACCAGTAATGACAAGCAAGACCCACTTGATTTCGTGCTGTGGAAAACGGCGAAAGAGGGCGAGGTAAGCTGGGAATCACCTTGGGGAGCAGGACGTCCTGGTTGGCACATTGAATGTTCAGCCATGAATCATAAGCATTTAGGCGCGCATTTTGATATTCATGGCGGTGGCTCTGATTTGATTTTTCCGCACCACGAAAACGAAGTTGCACAGTCATGCTGTGCCTTTGACACACAATACGTGAACACCTGGATGCATGCAGGAATGGTGCAAATTGATGATGTTAAAATGTCGAAGTCGCTTGGTAATTTCTTTACGCTGCGTGAAGTTTTAAAAAAGCATGATCCTGAAACCTTACGTTTTTTCTTAATGTCGGCACACTATCGTAGCCAATTGAGTTACTCGCAAGACAACATAGATCAAGCTCGCGCTAGCCTAGAGCGTTTGTATAATGCGCTACGCTCTGTTGAAGCTAATATGGAAGTTGATATTGCTAAAGGGGGTTATTTAGGTAAGTTTGAAGCGGCCATGAATGATGATTTCAATATGCCAATCGCAATTTCTGTTTTGTTTGATGTTGCTAAAGATTTAAATAAGCAAGAAACGTCAAGTCAAGAAGCCAAAGATTTAGCAGGCGTGCTTAAGAAGTTAGGTAATATTTTGGGTGTATTAGAGAATGATCCTGAATCTTTCTTCCAAGGAGCAGTGAATGGCGATGACGAGTTTACCCAACAGGTAGAAGATTTAATAGCAAAGCGTGTTCAAGCTCGAGCTGATAAGAATTGGGCAGCTGCTGACGCGGTGCGTGATGAGTTAGTCAAGCTTGGTGTGGTATTAGAAGAGAGCAAAGAAGGCACTAAGTGGCGAAAAGCGTAATTTAGCTTGCTAGTCTAAGTAGTATGAAAAAGGGAAGCATTTAGCTTCCCTTTGTTTTAAGTACTGGTTACATCAACTTTTATTTTTATTTTCTGACCCGGCTGCAAATACTTTTTACGATTTAAATTGTTCCATTTGGCTAAATCAGACACTCTGACACTGAACTTATCGGCTATTCGCGCCAAAGAATCGCCTGAACGAACCGTGTAAACTACGTTTCTAATAACAGGTGAGTTGGCATTTGGTACGGGTACTTGGTCAGTCCAAACAACAAGCTTAGCACCCACTTTAAGTGGATCAGTGGGGGCCATTTTGTTCCACTTCGCCAAATTACGTACACCAACGTTATGTGCCATTGCTATATCCCACAAGGTGTCGCCAGAACTTACCGTATGTGTAATTTTGTGTTCAGCGCGCGCTATGTTTTGCGCTTTAGCTAAACGTTGGTCAGCTGATAAGCTGTACTCATGTAAACTTTTAAGTGATACAGGCACTAAAATATAATCATTTACGTAAATAGTATTGTTACGAAGGGAGTTCAGCTGTTTAATCACATCTATGCTGCTGGCATATTTTTTAGCAATTAAGCCCAAACTTTCACCATTTTTAACTTTGTGTCTAACCCAGTTCAATCGGTCTTTTTGGCTGGTCTGCGCTAAACTCTCTTTAAATTGAGATGCTTTGTCAGCGGGCAAAAATAGTGTGTGCGGGCCGTCAGGATCAGTTGCCCAACGATTGTAACCCGGATTCAAAGCCTGTAATTCGCTAATCGTAATGCCAGCCATGTTCGCAGCCAGTGCAAGGTCAATTTGCGAACCTACGTCTATTTTTTTAAGTACGGGGACATTAGGAATACTGGGCCATTGAAACTTGTTAGTATCTTGGTTTTTTAATATATCTGCTAAGGCTAATAATTTAGGCACATATGCGCGGGTTTCTTTGGGTAGAGCTAAAGACCAAAAATCAGTGGGTTTACCCAATTTCTTATTCTTTTTAATGGCGCGCATTACGCGACCTTCGCCACTGTTGTAAGCCGCTAGAGCATGAAGCCAATCACCATCAAACATCTTATTCAAATATTTTAAATAGGCTATAGCGCCATCAGTAGAGGCAATTACGTCACGGCGGCCATCATACCACCAGGTTTGCTTCATACCAAAGCGCGTACCTGTTCCTGGTATAAACTGCCACATACCAGACGCTCTGCCATGGGAATATGCAAATGGGTCAAAGGCACTTTCCACAATGGGTAATAACGCTAGTTCTATTGGCATATTCTCTTGTTCAAGGCGCTCAACAATATAATACAGAAACGGCTTAGCGCGTTTTGCCACTCGTTGCATATAAGCCGGATGGCGTAAATACCACTTTTTTTGTGATTCTAGGCGAGCTTCTTGTTGGGGAATGTTTAAGGCTAAACTATTTTGTATACGTATCCACACATCATCAATAACGGGCGGCTTTTCAGGCTCAGGTGTTCTTAGGCTTATATCAATTTCTTCAATTGGATGTATAAGCTTAGCCACACCTTCTTCAGCTTCATTTGAACTTAATTCGCAAAATTGTTCTGTGTTGTTTTTATTGCTAGCCCCTTTACAAGTATCTTCTTGTAAACCAGCTTCACTGACCGTTATTGGTTCTACTTGGGGCTCGCTGGTGATATTACATCCACCAATAAAAACTACTGCGGTACTTAGGAGTAAAAACTTCATAACGTCCTTTATTATTATTTTAAGCGTCAAATTGTACGATAATTACGTGTAAATTAAAATTCATCCTTTAACTTACGTAATGAAGCGAACGTAGCAATGGCCAGTTCGTTGTTAGATTGTGCACCTGCAATTTGCATAGCGTTTTGCATATAAGGAATATGACAACGTAAAAACGGATTAATTTCATTTTCCTTAGAAATTGTTGAAGGAAGCGTCGTTTCCTTGTTTGCCCGTTTATTGGTAACCCAATTTGCATATTCTTTTAATGTTTTATTGTTTGGGTCAACATGGCTTGCAAACGCAAGGTTCGCTTGCGTGTATTCGTGGGTGCAATACACTTTAGTGTGCTCGGGTAATTGCCCTAACTTTTTAAGAGAGGGATAAAAAATGTCAGGTGTGCCTTCAAACATTCTTCCGCAACCGCCGGAAAATAATGTATCGCCACAAAACACAAGTGCTTCATTGAAGTAACTTATATGATCAAGAGTATGGCCGGGTGTTTCAAGCACGCTTAAGCTTATTTCTGGAGAGTTAAACGAGATCTTATCGTGCTCTTTTACATAGTGGGTAAGACCCTTGATGCGAGGGTTATTAGGGCCATAAACATGTATATTTGGATATTTACCTAGCAATTCGGTAATACCGCCCACATGGTCAAAATGATGGTGCGTAATTAATACAGCTTGAAGCTGTAATGTATTTTGCTGCAAAAAGTCTATTACTGGCTTCGCGTCACCTGGATCCACCACTATTGCGTGTGTGCTATTGTGAATACACCATATGTAGTTGTCATCAAATGCGGGTATAGGATAAATACTAAAGGCAGAGGGTTCTTTTGTAATTTGATTCATAGTATAGCTGCTGATTCCGTTGACAGGCTGAGGAGTCTATGTCCTACTTTAGGTAGTTTAAGTGTAACTTTCAAGTTGTGGAGTAATTAGATGTTCATGCGTTCAGCCCGAAGCAAAACTACGCCAGTTTACCCGAAGCGGTGGCAACAGTTGGGCCAAGGCGACATTGCACGCCAAGAGCTTGAACAAGCGCTAATCCCTATAACCGAGCGTATTTTTGGTTATTATCTAGTAAAAATAGGTAGCTTAAGTAGCCAAGTGACCTTGCACAAGTGCTCGGTAAAAAATCAGTTTAGCTGTGCACCACATGCTAATCAGCACAATCAATTATGCGCTAAATCAGCACAGCTACCTTTTCAAAATAGCAGTGTGGATGCGTTTGTGCTATTAGGTGAGCTTGATTTTGCCCAAGACCCACATCAAATTATTCGTGAAATAGACCGAGCTATTACGGCTGATGGCAGAGTTGTGATTGCTGGTTTTAATCCATTTAGTATTGCAGGTATTATGAAGTACATGCCAATTAACCGAAAAAATCTGCTTCACAAAGGTCGATTTTTTACCGCATCACGTATAAAGGATTGGCTACAACTACTAGATTTTGAAATTGTTCAACACGACAATTTAATTTATTCATCTATGTTTATGCGCAAAAAATTAAATAGCCAAAGCCGCTTACAAAAGTGGTTTCAAAAACACCTACCGTGGTTTAGCTCAATGTATATCATTACGGCCAGAAAAAGAGAAATTCCACTTAGCCCTATAAAGCCCAAGTGGAAACTTAAACCTAAATTTTCAGCATCAACCGCTAACGCTAGGCATACACATTCGCGCACACCGTCGCAATAATAAACTACTTAACACGCATTCCAGGTGTAGCACCACTGTGTGGCTCAAGAATATATATATCCTTGCCACCAGGGCCTGCGGCCAATACCATACCTTCAGACATACCAAAGCGCATTTTACGGGGAGCTAAGTTGGCGACCATTACCGTATGCTTGCCAATTAAGTCCTCGGCTTTGTATGCTGATTTAATACCCGCAAAAACTTGACGTTGTTCAGTACCAATATCTAGTTCTAAACGTAGCAGTTTATCTGCTTTCTCTACAGCTTCAGCGTGTACAATTTTGGCAATTCTGAAATCTATTTTTGCAAAATCTTCAAAGCTAATAGTATCGGCTATAGGTTCAATATCAGCGCTTGTAGCCGCTTCGCTTATACTTGCTTTCTCAGTGCCTTGGCTGGTAGCTTTTAAGTGTTCTTTAGACGCTTCAACCATCGCATTTACTTTATCGGCATCTACGCGTTGAATCATTGCTTTGAACTTATTAATACTATGTCCTAACTTAATGTCTTGTATGCTATCCCACGTGAATTCATCATTAAGGAATGCTTGGGCATCTTTAGACAAGCTGGGCAGAACGGGCGTTAAATACACCATTAAAATTCTAAATAAGTGTATTCCCATAGAACAAACATCGTGGGTAAAGTCTTGCTTGTTTTCGTCTTTAATGGTGACCCAAGGCGCTTGGGCATCAATATATTGGTTGGCTTTATCAGCTAGGGCCATGATGTCGCGAATAGCCTTGTGATAATGGCGCTCTTCAATAGCCTGTGCTATTGCATTATGGGCAACTTGAAATTCTTCTAATAGGGCAGGGTTTTCAATATTATTTGAAAGCTTGCCATCAAATTTTTTGCTAATGAAACCTGCACATCTTGAGGCTATATTTACCACCTTACCTACAAGATCAGCATTCACTTTTTGTACGAAATCTTCAAAATTTAAGTCAATGTCAGTTACGCTGTCATTGAGTTTACTGGCAAAGTAATAGCGTAAGTATTCCGGATTAAGATGGTCTAAATAGGTTCTTCCTTTTATAAAGGTACCTTTAGATTTAGACATTTTAGCCCCGTTTACGGTAACAAATCCGTGGATGTTAACACCCGTTGGCTTTCTGAATCCTGCTCCCTCAAGCATGGCTGGCCAAAATAAACAATGGAAATAGGTAATGTCTTTTCCTATAAAATGATACAACTCAGTATCATTTCCAGTTTGCCAAAATTCACTGTCATCAATACCATGCTTATTTGCATAGTTTTTAAAACTCGCCATATAGCCTACCGGTGCATCTACCCATACGTAGAAAAACTTACCCGGTGCATTGGGAATTTCAAAACCAAAATAAGGGGCATCACGGCTAATATCCCATTGCTGTAGGCCTTGTTCAAACCATTCTTCCAGTTTGTTGGCCATTTCATTTTGAATTGCACCTGAGCGAATCCACTCTTTGAGCATGCTTTCAAACTTCGGAAGGTCAAAGAAAAAATGTTCTGAATCGCGCAACACTGGCGTAGCGCCTGACACAACAGAACGTGGGTTTTTCACTTCAGTAGGGCTGTAGGTAGCGCCGCATACATCGCAACTATCGCCGTTTTGATCTTCAGCACCGCATTTGGGGCATGTGCCTTTAACAAAACGGTCAGGCAAAAACATTTCTTTTTCAGGGTCAAATAACTGGCTAATAGTACGCTTTGAAATGTACCCATTTTCATTTAGTCTATTATAAACTAGTTCGCACAGCTCTTTGTTTTCAGGCGAGTGCGTAATGTAGTAATTGTCGTAATTTACCAGGAAGTCTTGCAAATCTTGTTGGTGCTCTGCACGCGTTTGCTCCACCATCTCTTCAGGGCTTATGCCAAGCTCTTGAGCTTTGAGCATTACTGGCGTGCCATGGGCATCATCAGCGCAAACGCTATAACATTGGTGACCTCGCAAACGTTGAAAGCGTACCCAAATATCGGTTTGGATATGTTCAAGTAAATGGCCCAAATGAATCGAACCGTTTGCATAAGGTAAAGCACTGGTGACCAGTATGCGTCTTTGCTTTGATTGCATGTAAAGTAAAACCCTGTAATTTTTAAAATCTAATATAGGGGCAGATGTTAGCCGAAACTCGTATTATTTGCACCTTGAATTAGGCATAATTACTGATAATTTCTAGTGAATTCGTAGTTTCTAACATGATTCATTTTACTAAGGTGGCTAAGTGTCGTTTTTCTCAAGTAAAAATAAACCGCTAAGCGGTGAAACCCTTGAACAAATCATTGCTTTGATTGAAGACTTTTTTGAACTTAAAAAAGAAAATTTAATTACTGCTCATGTTGATAATAAACATAATGTGTGGATACGTTTTCCGTTTTTAGTGGATTCTGTGTGGCCGCAGGTTCAAGCGAGTCTGTCGGAAGCGGGTTTGCCTGTTAAGCAAATTCAAAAGCAGTACAATATTCCTATTTTTAACGCCAAACAAATGCCGGTTGCTAATGTTAAAAATATTATTGCGGTGTCGTCTGGAAAGGGAGGGGTGGGGAAATCAGCCAGCGCACTTAATTTAGCCCTAGCATTACAATTAGAAGGTGCGCGAGTGGGGATATTAGATGCTGATATTTACGGCCCTTCAATACCCATTATGCTAGGAACACAAGGTGAGCATCCTCAAAGCAAAGATGAAAAAAACATGCAGCCGGTAATGGCGCATGGTTTAGCATCTAATTCTATAGGTTACCTTGTTGATAACGAGCACGCATCTATTTGGCGAGGCCCCATGGCGAGCAAAGCTTTAGGGCAATTACTAAAAGAAACAGTATGGCCCACCTTAGACTATTTGATTGTTGATATGCCTCCGGGCACCGGCGATATTCAATTAACCATGTGCCAGCAACTTCCTTTAACCGCCGCGGTTGTGGTAACTACGCCGCAGGATATTGCTTTAAGCGACGCAGGCAAAGGAATAGCAATGTTTGAAAAGCTAGAAATACCCGTTTTAGGCTTAATTGAAAACATGAGTTACTTTGAATGTGGCCATTGCCATAAGCGTACGGCTATTTTTTCAGAAAAGGGCGCGCAAAAATTATCGAGTAAATACAACTTACCTATACTTGCACAAGTACCTTTGAATCCTATTATACGAGAGTTTGCCGATGAGGGGCGTTCACTGTTACATGAACAGCAGGCTCATCCAGTGTCTATTATTTATCGTGAAGCGGCTATTAACTTAAGCCGAAACCTCTGTGAAATAGCACAAGTTCTTCCGCTTGCAGCAAACATGGCATCAAGCATAGAAGTTACTCGTTTAGATTAGTATTAAATACATATTAAATATTAATATCTTAGCTTGCATGCAGTGCATTCTAAGCCCATAATTCTAGTAGGTAGCGGGGTCAAATTTGACCTTTCATTCATTAGTTCAACACAAAGAAGTACACCATGCGTTTATGCGATACCGATATTAAAAAACATTTAGCGGCAGGGGACATAAATATTGTGCCTGCACCTAGCGAGCAAAGTATTAGCGGCTTAACGGTTGATGTTACTTTAGGCAGCAAGTTTCGTGTGTTTGAAGATCATTTTGCCCCCTTTATTGATTTAAGTGGCCCTAAAGCTGAAGTGCAAGCTGCCTTAGACACGGTAATGAGTGATGAAATAGATATAAAAGAAGGAAAATCTTTTTTTCTTCACCCTGGTGAACTGGCAATAGCGGTTACCCATGAGTCAGTAACACTTCCCGCTAATATGGTAGGTTGGCTTGATGGGCGCTCTTCCTTAGCGCGATTAGGCTTAATGGTGCATGTAACGGCGCATAGAATTGACCCAGGTTGGTCAGGTAATATCGTTTTAGAGTTTTTTAATTCAGGTAAATTACCACTTGCCTTGAAGCCCGGTATGAAAATAGGCGCACTTAGTTTTGAATTATTATCAGGTTTTGCGGAACAACCCTATAATTCAAGAAACGATGCGAAATATAGAGGCCAAGATGGCGCAGTGGCTAGTAGAATTGGTTCGGAAGACTAGCTGCATTAGAGTCTTAAATATGCACTTTTGTGTGTTTAATAAGCATTTAAGGGCAAAGTTTTTACAAAGCCTTAAAAACAATTGGATTTAATTTTTTAAATCCATATAATGCGTGGCTCGGTCGGTGTGTGGCGCAGCTTGGTAGCGCACTGTCATGGGGTGTCAGGGGTCGGAGGTTCAAATCCTCTCACACCGACCAATTCTCTTTACTTTTAAACTATCCCATTTTTTAAAAGTAGCCTTTACCTTGCTAATGTAAATCTTCGAGTGTTCATTCTTACTCATTTTATAATGCCTATAAATGTTAACCTTTTAGCGCGTTAAATTTTATCTAAACAGCTTTACATTATATCCGTTTCATTTTAACGGCTCATGATTTGCATAGAGTGCTTTTAATTACTTATTTAAAGCAGGTCAAAATAGCAAAAGGTAAGCTCATGCAAACTATCAAACTTCTACTAAAAGATACTCGGCAACTGTCGATTTTTATTATTATCTCAATAGCGCTTTTTGCATTTATTAATCTTGCCGCACTGGTTATGGCTGAAAGTACCTTGGCCATTGATACGCGCCTATTATTACTGTTTAGGGAGCAAAATGATTTAAGCGATCCGCTTGGCCCTAAGTGGGTGGAAGAAATGATGCGAGATATTACCGCCTTAGGTGGTGTGGGGATGTTGGTAATAGTGACCTTAGTGGTGACTATATTTTTATTAATAATTAAAAAGCCTAAAGCCGCTTTGCTAGTGTTAATAGGCATTGCAACAGGCATGTTAGTCAGCTTTTCACTTAAATACGGCTACAGCCGCCCACGGCCCGACTTAGTGCCACACGGTAGCTACGTTTATACAAGCAGTTTTCCAAGTGGCCATGCAATGATGTCATCACTGGTTTATTTTACTATTGCCGGTTTGCTTGCACAGCAAAATACTCAACAACGAATACGTATTTTTATGTTTACCCTCGCAACGTTTATTACGTTAGCGATTGGTGTAAGCCGTGTTTATTTAGGTGTGCATTATCCTTCAGATGTAATTGCTGGTTGGATAGTAGGTACAAGTTGGGCAATGTTGATTTATTTTGTATATAGGTGGTCGCATTTAAGGCGTAAGCATCTTGTTTAACTCAGCAAGGCAAGCATTGTAAATCTTTCAATATAAGTGGGTGACTCGGTAAAACTTACTTGCGTAAACGCATTATTTAGATAGCGGCAAGTCTAATATATTTGTGAAGAATGTATTTTAGAATACGATTTTTAAAGGTATCAACGCGCTATTTAAACCTTTGTAAACTTCTAGGCGCTAAATTTGCTAAGCCTAATTAGAAGACTACAAGAGGATAGTTCGGTGACTCGAACCCAAAAACGATATGTAACAATAATTGCTAGAATTGGATACTCCGCTAAGTGTGTAGTGTATTCGGTATTAGGATTTTTAACTATTTATGCTGTTTTCTTTGCGGGAAATACACAAAATGTTTCCAAAAAAGCAGTTTTCCAAGAAATATTACAATCTCCCTTCGGCCAGTTTTCTCTAGCAAGCGTTGTTATTGGTTTCGCTTGCTATGTTGTATGGCGTTCAGTGCAAGCCATTACTAACCCTGATGACTTAGACATGTCAAAGCCAAGCGATGCTTTATTAAGAGCTTTTTACTGGGGCTCGGCTTTTTTGTATTCAATGGCAACATACGCCGCGTTAAAAGTATTGCTGCGAGAATCATCATCAAGCGAGCAAAGTAAAGAGTCTACGTTAGTATTTTTACTTAATTCTGCGTGGGGCACTGCATTAGTGGTAGCGCTTGGCTTGGTCGTTATTAGTTTTGGTGTAATTCAATTTAAACACGCAGTCAAAGCAGATTTTATGGATAAATTTGTACCCGATATGTCAGGTAAATTTGTAAAGCTTGCAAAAACGAGCGGGCGGTTCGGCTTTGCAGGGCGAGGCGCGCTGTATTCTTTAATAGGTGGTTTCTTTTTGTTTGCTGCGCATCAAAGCGATCCTAGCGAAGTAGGAGGTATGGGAAAAGCTATTTCAACACTACTTCAGCTTCCCTTCGGGCCTTATTTAGCAAGTGCATTAGGCGCAGGCATGATTGCATTTGGAATATTCTGTGGGCTTGAGGGGCGGTATCGCCAAACACATTAGCCATAAAACCTAAGCAATGCGAATAGATGGTACATGCTTTGCAGTTAGCTTAAATAGTAGCAATTTTTAATTGCTCGTAAGTAACACATTATTTTTAAAACATAGGAGAACATTAATGAACAATCCATTAAAAAATAGTAAGACGATGAGTGATCAGCTAATTGATACCGTAAGCGAAATGTCACAGAAAAATATAAGCAAAGCCGCTGTTAGTGGCAAAGCCGCCATGGATAAGGGCTTAGTTACGGCAAAACAATTAAGAAAAAGCCGCGTAGTGAATATGGTTGAACGTAACCCCGTAAAAACAATTGGCGCATTGGCTGCCTTAGGTCTAATAGCGTACTCAATTTTTGGTAGTAAAAAAGCGCATTCACGTAAGGTTAACCAAGAATAGTTAACAAGGTTAGTGTGTAAATTCTACCGAATAGTTAAGCGTTAAAAATTATGTTTAATTAGCATTTCAAGAGTATTGATCAAATTTTAGGAGAGTAATTATGACTACCGTATCACAATCTACAAAACCAGTATCAGCAACTATTGGTGATACGCTCAGCGATAAAGACAAGAACGAGTTACACGAAGCAGCTGAAGAAAATATAGCCGGTTCAAATGCTACCCATTCGTCTACTATAGATGAGCAATTAGTGTCTAATTTCAAAGAAGGTGCACAAACGCTTGAAGCTTTTGTTAAGTCACATCCATACCAAAGTGCGGGCATTGCGGCTTTAGGCGGTGCGTTGCTATACACATTATTTAAGCGTTAAGTGAGCGGCGCGTTTATTCTGCGCTAATATGTTGCTCAAAGGTCATTATTTTAGTGCTATATATGTGATCAGCGGTGCAGGTACTCAGTAAAACTGATACATTAGCGCCGTGGAAAATTATATTAGGAGTAAAAATGTTTAGTACCAATGACTATTTTGACGGGAACGTAAAATCCATCGCTTTTGATACCGAGGCGGGAACATCTACATTAGGTGTTATGGCACCTGGCGAGTATGAATTTGCTACGTCAAAACATGAAACCATGAGTGTGGTTAGCGGTGCCATGACTGTTTTATTACCAAACACTAATGATTGGGAAACGCTTGGCAGTGGTGAAGTGTTTACAGTCGAAGCCAATGTAAAATTTAAGGTAAAAGTCGCGGTAAATACTGCCTATTTGTGTGACTACAAGTAATACTTGTTTAGTTTAATTTATCGTAAGTAATTAAAAATAAAGTGAAAAAAACCGTTAAGAAATTAGACAATAACGTGGTGAAGGCGCTAACACATGTTTGTGAGTTGGCTAAATGTGAAATTCCCGGATTCGAATGGATTACTCATACTGCTAGCTACGATAACTTTCCTGCTAGCTTAGCCGTAATTTGCGTGTTTGATACAGAAGCGTCAGTTGAGCTTGCGAATAGTAAAGACTTAGATGTTTATTTGAGGCGTCAAATTCAAGGGCAACTTTTAAGAGTTGGCGTTAAGTTAAAAGATGCGCGTCGCCATGTGCGCTTTGATAGTGAAGAAGCTTGCAATGAGCAACACCAAGGGAATTGGCAATTGCGTTTGCAGCCACATTGAATAATTAAAAAGCCCGCGTAAAGCGGGCTTTTTAGTGTCATTATATTTATTTACGCATTTACGTCAAAACGATCAGCGTTCATAACTTTCGTCCAAGCTTTCACAAAGTCTCTAACAAATTTCTCTTTGTTGTCATCTTGCGCATACACCTCTGCATAAGAGCGTAATATTGAGTTAGATCCAAAGACTAAGTCAACACGAGTTGCCGAATAAACTTGCTCACCTGATGCTCTATCAACAATTGCGTAGGTACTTTTGCTAGTTGGCTTCCACGTATATTTCATATCAGTAATGCTAACGAAGAAATCATTCGTTAATGAACCTGAGTTACTAGTTAATACGCCATGAGATGTGCCCTCATAGTTGGTATCTAACATGCGCATACCACCTACTAAAACGGTCATTTCTGCCGCGGTTAATCCTAGTAGCTGTGCTTTGTCTAATAACAGTTCTTCTGGCTTCACTACGTAGTCTTTTGGCAAGTAGTTTCTAAAGCCATCAGCCTGAGGCTCTAATGGTTCAAACGATTCAGCATCGGTCATATCATCAGTAGCATCACCACGGCCCGATAAGAATGGTACTTCAACATCAAACCCAGCCGCATCAATCGCTTTTTCAAGCCCTACGTTACCAGCCAATACAATGGTATCAGCTAAACTGGCACCTGCTGATTGCGCTAACGGTGCTAATATTGATAGCACTTTAGCCAACTTTTCAGGCTCATTAGCTTGCCAATCTTTCTGAGGCGCTAATTGTATACGTGCTCCGTTTGCACCACCTCGTAAGTCAGAGCCTCTAAAGGTGCGGGCGCTATCCCATGCGGTAGATACCATTTCACCTATGCTTAAGCCAGAATCTGCAATACTTGCCTTTAAAGAATCTACATCGTAGTCAGTGCTGCCAGCAGGCACAGGATCTTGCCAGATTAACGTTTCCTGAGGTACTTCTGGACCTATGTAGCGAACTTTTGGCCCTAAATCACGATGCGTTAATTTAAACCATGCTCGGGCAAACACCTCACTGAAGTAGTCAGGGTTATTATAAAACTTTTCTGAAATATCACGATAAATTGGGTCCATTTTCATTGCCATATCAGCATCAGTCATAATAGGGTTATAACGTTTGCTTGGGTCTTCAACGTCAACAGGCTTATCTTCTTCTTTAATGTTGATAGGCTCCCATTGTTCCGCACCTGCAGGTGATTTTTTCAGTTCCCAGTCGTAGTTTAACAACAGTTCAAAGTATCCATTGTCCCACTGTGTTGGATTAGTTGTCCACGCACCCTCAATGCCGCTTGATACAGTATCTCGACCAATTCCGCGAGTTTCATTGTTCATCCAGCCTAAGCCTTGCTCTAAAATATCAGCGCCTTCTGGATCAGGCCCAAGATTTTCTGCGTTTCCATTACCATGGCATTTGCCCACAGTATGGCCGCCTGCAGTCAGTGCTACCGTTTCTTCATCATTCATTGCCATTCGAGCAAAGGTTTCACGCACATGTAAAGCTGTTTTAAGCGGATCTGGCTTTCCATTCACACCTTCTGGATTAACGTAAATAAGGCCCATTTGTACCGCGGCTAATGGATTCTCCATTGAATCAGGCGCTTCAACGCTGTCATAACGCTCGTCACTAGGTGCGAGCCATTCTTTTTCCGCTCCCCAGTAGGTGTCTTTTTCAGGGTGCCAAATATCAGCGCGACCAAATGCAAAGCCATAGGTTTTTAAGCCCATGCTTTCGTATGCGACTGTACCGGCAAATACTAAAAGATCAGCCCAACTCAGTTTATTGCCATACTTCTTTTTTATAGGCCACAGTAAGCGGCGAGCTTTGTCTAAATTAACGTTATCGGGCCAAGAATTCAAAGGTGCAAAACGCTGGTTACCAGTAGAAGCGCCTCCGCGGCCATCCGCAATTCTATATGAACCTGCAGCGTGCCATGACATTCTAATCATCAAGCCACCATAATGACCCCAGTCAGCAGGCCACCACGACTGCGAATTAGTCATAAGTTCAATCATGTCTTTTTTTAAGGCATCAAAATCAAGCGTTTTAACTACTTCACGGTAATCAAAATCTTCGCCTAAGGGATTTGTTTTAGTGTCATGTTGGTGAAGAATATCTAAGTTAAGAGCTTCCGGCCACCAGTCCATATTAGACGTGCCAGAAGCTGTTAAACCACCGTGCATAACTGGGCACTTTTTTGCAGAATCGTTTACATCGCCTATCTTTGCATTACTCATTTACTTTACCTCTTTGGGGATAAAATGTAGTGACTTGTCAATACATGTGAACATAAGATTTAATCAATAGTAAATCGGTACTCTGAAAGAATATAGTGAGTTTTTCAGATGCAGCTAAACTAGTTTATCGATTAGAAAGTGCAAATCTTTATAGGGTGAAATGATAGTAAATGCGTAAAACCATCACTTTAGATTTATAAAGATCAAACGCATTTAAACATAGCATTAGAAAATAATATGGGAGGGGAGTTTGTGGTGTTGTTATAGCTACTTACTGCTAAGTAAAAAAAAACCTTTTTACCAATACCAACAGTAAGTAGCTAACGCTTATAATCTTTAGAAAAAATTTACTTAACTTCTACACCAGCAGCTTGTTTGTCTGCATGGTAGCTTGACCTTACCATTGGACCACAAGCCGCGTGAGTAAAGCCAATTTCTTTTGCGTAGTCACCTAACAAATCAAATTCTGCAGGTGTAACGTAACGTTTAACAGGGTAGTGATGCTTACTAGGCTGTAAGTACTGTCCTAAGGTTAACATATCAACCTTGTGTGAACGCAAATCATCTAAAACGCTTTGCATCTCTTCGCTTTCTTCGCCCATACCCATCATCAAACCTGACTTGGTCGGGATGCTTGGATGCTGCTCTTTAAATTTCTTGAGTAAATCAAGAGACCACTGGTAATTTGCACCCGGACGGCATTCACGATAAAGGCGCGGGATAGTTTCTAAGTTATGATTGAACACATCAGGAGTGGCTTGTTTAAATATTTCTAAAGCTCTGTCCATTCGCCCACGAAAATCGGGCACTAATACTTCAATTGTAGTAGTGGGGCTGTGCTCTCTTATTGCTTTTATACAATCTACAAAATGCTGAGCGCCACCGTCACGTAAATCATCACGGTCAACCGAGGTAATAACCACGTAGCGTAGGTTCATTTCAGCAATAGTTTTAGCTAGTTTTTCGGGTTCCTCAGCGCTCGGAGGTAAAGGCTTACCGTGAGCAACATCACAAAACGGACAACGGCGTGTACATATATCCCCTAGGATCATGAACGTAGCTGTACCATGATTAAAGCACTCAGCCAAATTAGGACAACTTGCTTCTTCACAAACTGAATGCAGTTTATTTTTACGTAAAGTCTTTTTTATATGGTCAATACGGTCAGTTGTTGCTGGTAATTTTACTTTAATCCAAGCAGGTTTACGCAGCATATCTGCTTTTTCTGTAGGGACTATAGTAATGGGGATATGTTTAACTTTATCTTCATCACGAAGTTTTACACCAGCTTGAGAACGTGGGTTACTCATTAAAACCTTCTTTATGTATCAATGGGTGGAGATTCAATAGTTTGCAAAAGTTTTCAACTACTTGCTTTTTAGCTTCAGCAATAGTTTGAATACCATGAAGACGTTTGCTGTCGGTCATTTCAAGCCCAGCGTAACCACAGGGGTTTATTCGCTGAAATGGGCTTAAATCCATATCTATATTAAGTGCTAAACCATGAAAAGAGCAGCCTTTTCTTATGCGTAAACCTACTGAGCAGACTTTTTGCTCATTAATATACACACCTGGGGCATCTTTTTTAGCATATGCTTCAATTCCGTACGGCTCTAAGCTTAACACAATACAGTTTTCAAGGGCACTTACTAAATCCCTTACACCAAGCTTTCTACGACGTATATCTAATAAAACATACATCATTAGTTGGCCGGGACCGTGGTAGGTGACTTGCCCGCCTCTATCAACAGGAACCACCGGGATATCACCGGTTGCTAAAAGATGTTCTTCTTTTCCTGCTTGCCCTTGAGTAAAAACGGCTTGATGTTCTAAGACCCAAATTTCATCGGCGCAATGTTCGTCGCGTTCATCAGTAAATGATTTCATCTTATCCCATATAGGGAGGTATGGCTGAAATCCTAAATCTCTTACTAAAACAGGCAATTCTTTGCGTTTAGTATGTATCTCAGAATGGGGAGAATTACTCAAAGCTATAGAACCACGCGAACCAATTCTAATTTAGATATTTCCACATAAATACTTTCCATGTGGTCTTTGCTTGTTACCTGGACCGAAATTGACAATGAATGATAATTGCCTTTTGCACTCGGTTTAACTTTGGGTGAATAATCACCTGGTGCAAGTTCTTGTAGGCGATTAATAACTACATCAGGTAGGTCAGGGTGGGCTACGCCCATAACCTTAAATGTTTGTAGGCATGGAAATTCTAACAATTCATCAAACTTTGTATCCATGGTTACTCTTCCAATCCTGTTTTAAGATTAAACCAATCCAAGGCCTGGCTAATAAAGCCACCTTCTTCAACTTCTTCTAAAGTAACAAGGGGGTAGGTAATAAGTACTTCATCATCTAATACAATGTTTAGTGTTCCTACAGTCATGCCTTTTTCAATAGGTGCTTGAAGTTGAGTACTTAGCTCAAAGTTGGCTTTTAACTCTTTTGCTTGGCCGCGCGGAATAGTCATAGGTGTACTAGAATTAATACCTAAACTTACTGTTTCTTTAGCGCCCATGTAAATACGGTGATCAGCAAAACTGTGGCCGGCTTCATAGGGTGTTACCGTTTCATAAAAGCGGAAGCCGTATCGAAGAAGCTTTTTATTTTCAGCTTTTCTTGCTCTTTCACTTTCAGTACCCATTACCACTGACACTAAACGCATGTCACCTTGGGTAGCTGATGTAATTAAGCTGTAGCCAGCGTCTGACGTGTGGCCAGTTTTTATACCGTCTACGTTTAGGCTCTTGTCCCAAAGTAAGCTATTACGGTTAAATTGTTTTATACCATTATAAGTAAATTCTTTTTCGCTATAAATGGCATACATGTCAGGCGTTTCAGTTATAAGAGCTGATGATAAAGTTGCCATATCACGAGGAGAGGTGTAGTGGTCAGCGTTGTGTAGGCCGTGGCTGTTAACAAAGTTAGTGGCTGTCATGCCTAAGTTTTGTGCATGGGCGTTCATCATGCTAGCAAATGCTTCTTCACTACCGGCAATATGTTCTGAAATCGCCACACACGCATCGTTACCTGATTGCACAACAATTCCCATTAAGAGATCGCTAACCGAAACTTGTGTACCTACTTCAATAAACATTTTTGATGAGTCAGGAAAGTTTTTGGCCCAAGCGTTCTCAGAAATAGTCACCATGTCATTTAATGAGATGTTACCGGCTTGCAGCTCTTTACCTACCACGTAAATAGTCATTATTTTAGTTAAGCTAGCAGGCGCTAAACGTTGGTCAATGTTTTTTTCAGCTATGATATGGCCTGTGGTATGGTCAACTAACATATATCCACTTGCCGCCACCGCCGGCGGTGGAGGAATTACAATTGCAGCGTTCGCTGCGTGTAAAACCATAGTTATCCATAATGTCACAAGTATTTTAAAACGCATTTTATTTCCTGAATTAGTGTTAAAAATTATTCGAAAATCATATTCAAATATTAGCCAGCAATTTTAGCTGATTGTGACAACAAACTACAGTCGAAACACGGTTTTAGTTTGTATCTTTACCAATATACTGTTTGATTTATGTTCCGTTGAGACAAAATTAAGGGAATTACCCCCTTGTTAGGGCGAAACCTCTACAGCGAAAGCTTGGTCAAACCCTATTTTGTACAATTCTTTGATTAGTTTTTCTGCTTTTTGTTCATTCGCAAGTGGCCCTAATTGTAATTTATATATATTAGCAACCTTTGGGGTGTTAGTTGATACTTGCAACAAGTTACTCAAGCCCACGGCTAAAGATTTAACTTTTTCTTCATTTTGTATAGCCATTACTTGCACAAACAATCCTGGCAAGTTCGCCTGTTCAGAAGTAGGACTGGCTTCAGCTACCGGAACTGAATTGGGCGTTTGTGCCAGTAATACAGGAGGCGCGGCTTCAACAAGTGGAGCCGTAGGCTCTGATTTTCCAACGCTAACTAGTCCATTCTCACTCACGTGCACAACTTCTATTTTTATATCGGCAACGCCATGTTCGTGAAACCCTAGTTTTTTAGCTGCACCGTACGATAAATCTAAAATACGGTCATCATGAAATGGACCACGGTCATTTACTCTTACAATGGTGTGCTCATTATTGGCTAAATTTGTCACTTTCACAAAAGAGGGAAGAGGCAAGGTTTTGTGCGCAGCACTTAAAGCAAACATGTCAAAAGTTTCGCCATTAGCTGTTTTATGACCATGAAACTTTTGCCCATACCATGAAGCTTTACCTTCAGCTTCATAGCCTTTGCCGGTAATGAGCGGTGTGTAGTATTGCCCCAAAACTTGATAAGGGCGACTAGTCCACACATTATAGGGTTCATATTTAGGTGTTACGTCAGTATATTTAATTTCGCCGTAATCGTAATTAGGTGCTGAATCTTCTGCTATTTTATATCTCCCTTGAGGAGATGAATTACATCCTTGCAACACGCCTAGAATAAAAATAAACAAGCAAATTAGCTTACGTTGTTTTGAGATAAGAGATAATGAACAGGTAGCCGTGTAGTGCATAGCAATAATCCTTCATTCGCCCTTATTTAGCTTTTGGTACTTACACCAAAAGATTGAGCGTTATATTTATAGAAATTGTTATTAAACAAACAGTTTGTTATCTGGATAACAATCGTTTTTGTGTACTAATTGCCATAAGAATACCAAACCCAGCCATTAAGGTCACCATCGATGTTCCCCCATAACTAATGAGCGGCAATGGAACGCCTACAACAGGTAAAATTCCTGACACCATCCCCATGTTAACAAACACATATACGAAGAAGGTTAGGGTAATACTACCCGCCAGTAATTTGCTAAATGTATCTTGCGCTCTATTGGCGATGTACAAGCCTCTTAAAATAATACACAAGTACATAAATAGTAAACCTGCCACACCCATGAGTCCGAATTCTTCGCTAAATACGGAAAATATGAAGTCAGTATGGCGTTCAGGCAAAAATTCTAACTGAGATTGAGTTCCCTGCAACCAACCTTTACCTTCAATCCCGCCTGAACCGATTGCTATTTTAGATTGAATGATATGGTAGCCCGATCCAAGTGGATCACTTTCAGGATCTAAGAAAGTAATGACTCGTTGCTTTTGATAATCTTTCATTAAGAAAAACCACATGATAGGGGCAAATGCGCCACCTAACATCGATATAAAAGCAATCAACTTCCAGCGCATTCCGGCTAAAAACAAAACAAATATGCCACTTGTAGCAACTAATAAAGATGTACCCAAATCAGGTTGCTTTGCAATCAATATGGTTGGAATAAACACAAGTACAAAGCCCCAAAAAACGTCCTGTAAACGAGCAGGTAAGCTATGTTTACTTACGAACCAGGCAATCATCATAGGCATGGCAAGCTTCATTATTTCAGAAGGTTGAAATCTAAAAAAGCCAAGGTCAAGCCAGCGCTGAGCGCCTTTACCCATTACCCCAAATAACAATACGGCCAGCAGCAGCACAATACCGACCGTATAAAAGTATATTGCTACACGCCTATACGCCATAATTGGGATTTGTGCCAAAATAAACATAATAGCAATTGCGAGTCCTAAGCGAACGAGCTGGCGATTAACTAGCTCCCAATCTTGCCCGCCTGATGAGAAAATTGTTAGCAAGCCAATTCCCATTAAACAACCAAGTGAAAATAGTAAAAAACCGTCTATATGAATGCGCTCTAAGAAGCTTTGCTTATTGGTTTTAAATTCAGTCTTTTTCATTGTTCAGCCAATGATGATGTAGTTTGGCTAACTGCGTTGACAGGTACTTGAGCCATATTTTCCGTTTCGTTATTTTTTTCCTGCGCTTCAAAATAATAATCCATTACATGCCTGGCTAATGGAGCGGCATTTGACCCACCGCCACCTACATTTTCAATAGCGACCGCTATACTTATTTGTGGATCATCATAAGGGGCATAACCAATATACATAGCATTGTCACGCAAATTTTCATTCACCGATTCAGCCTCGTATTCAGCATCTTGTGCAATGGTAAACAATTGGGCTGTTCCGGTTTTACCTGCCGCTATATATTTCGCGCCTCGGTATGCTGAATGGGCGGTACCGTGCTCTCTATTAACGGTGCCGTAAAGTGAATCGAGGACTATGTCCCAATTCGCCTCATTTTTTACCGCAATTACTGCGCTTTCTTTAAGCGGCTCATCTACTAACTCGCCTTCAACTAAAAAGCCTTTTAATAATGTTGGTGTGAACTTACGTCCTTTGTTTACCAAAATATTCAGAGAATTTGCTAGCTGTAGAGGGGTAGCGTTCCAGTAGCTTTGCCCGATTCCAACAGAAATAGTGTCACCTATGTACCAAGGCTCATTAAATCTAGCTCGCTTCCATCCTCGACTGGGTAAAATAGCTTGGGATTCTTCATATAAATCAATGCCTGTAAATTCACCGAAACCAAATTGACTCATAGAATCATGAATACGATCAATCCCTAAGCGATAAGCCAAATCGTAATAAAAGGTATCGCATGACACTTCAATAGATTTTGTTACATCAACTTTTCCGTGGCCATATTTTTTCCAATCTCGCCAAACGTGCGACACATTGCGCAATTGATAAACCCCGCGGTCACGAATTTCGGTTTCGCTGTCAATTACACCTTCTTCTAAGCCTAATAAAGCCAAATGCGGCTTAATAGTAGATGCGGGCGGATATCGCCCTTGGGTAGCTCTATTTAATAGTGGGCTGTATTTAGAATTTAATAATTTCGAATATTCAGTTTGGCTTATGCCATGAACGAATAAATTGGGATCATAGCTAGGACTTGAATACAAAGCTAAAACGCCACCTGTTTTTACGTCGGTAATCACAACTGAGCCACGGCGACCCGCTAATTCTTCTTGAGCCTTTTGTTGCAAGGTAATATCAATATTAAGCACAATATCTTTACCTGGGGTAGGGGGCTGAAAATCTAATACGCGAATAATTCGCCCCTTGTTATTTACTTCAACCTGCTGAAAGCCCACCTTACCGTGCAAAATGCGTTCATGAAATTTTTCGACACCCTGTTTACCAATATCATGGGTTGCAGCGTAGTTTGCTTCCTCTCCATTTGCTTTTAATTTTTGTACATCGCGCTTGTTGATGCGCGCAACATATCCAAGCATATGGGTAAGGGTGTCTCTAAATGGATAAAATCGTGATAAGCGTGCTTCAATAGTCACACCGGCAAACTTATGTTGGTTAGCTGAAAATAGGGCTACGTCATCATGGCTAAGTTGTTGGCGCAGTGCAACGGGCTTGAATCGGCGCTGGCGTTTACGATCTCGATGAAAACGTGTTATTTCAGCAGGGGTAATATCCATTAATTGCGTGATTTCAGCTAAAGTTTGCTCTAAATCGTCTACTTCTTCAGGAACAACTTCTAAACTAAATACGGGCCTGTTTTCAGCGAGTATTACACCGTTTCTGTCATAAATTAACCCACGATTTGGTGCAACAGGTAACACTTTTATGCGGTTACCATTTGACTGCGTCTGATAATCTTCAAATTGTCGAACTTGTAAATCATACAAGTTGATTAAGATAAGAAGCATGAACGCAATAACGAAAAAGACGGAAACGAAGGCTCTGCGAGCAAAAAGATTTGCCTCAGCACTATGATCCCGAATTGTCTGTTTCGCTTTTGCCATGCCTACTCTCTGTGATACGGATGATTTTGCGTAACTGACCAAGCTCTGTATAAGGCTTCAGTAACGATTACTCTTACCATTGGATGTGGCAATGTAAGCGGAGATAAAGACCACATTTGGTGAGCGGCATTTCGGCAGTCATTTGAAAGGCCTTCTGGCCCTCCAATTAATAGACTAACGTTTCGGCCATCCATTTTCCATGTCTCTATTTGGCTAGCGAGTTTTGGGGTAGTCCATGCTTTACCTAAAACTTCAAGCGCAATAATGCGATTGCCTTTAGGTATAGCTTGTAAACACTTATTCCCTTCAATTTCTTTTATTTTCTCAAGGTTTACTGTTTTACCACGTTTTTGAGGGGTAATTTCAGTAAAGCTAACAGAAAAATCAGCCGGAAACCTACGCAAATATTCTTCAGTTCCTTCGACCACCCAATGGGGCATTTTGTTCCCCACTGCGATAATTTGAATTTGCATTAGGCGTTTATTGCCAAAGCTTTTCTAACTGATAGAAATCACGTGTTTGGTCTTGCATTACATGCAACACAACTTCACCTAAATCTACTAAAACCCATTCACCTACGTCTTTCCCTTCAACGCTCAAAGGAGCATGTTCGGTTTGTTTGCACTCAACAATTACATTTTCAGCAATTGAAGACACGTGCCGCTTTGAATTACCTGAACACACTACCATGGTGGTAGTCACGGTTGATTTTTCAGAAACATCAATTATTACTATGTCTCTTGCTTTCATATCGTCGGCTTTGTCAACAACAAAGTCTATAAACTCTTTATGATTCAATGCTTTTCCTAATTTAACTGTTATACAGTTGATGTTGTTTTATATAATTTTCAATTTTAAGGGGTAAATAAGAACTTACCTCTTCATTTGCTCTAATCTTCTCTCGTATAGATGTAGATGAGCAATAGTATGGCGCGTTATTTACTAACCAGAGATTACCCTCAGGCAACTTGCTTATTATATCTGTAAACGCATCAGATGTATTGCACTGGCGTATAAGATTAACGGGGGCAAGTTTTGACGACAAATACAATTGACTCTCTTTATCCATCTTTGAACCAATAAAATCGTTTATAGCATGTTCGCCTGTATTAAAATCATACAATTTTGATGCCATCCTGTTTTGCTTTGTATCCGCTTCACAGGGGCGAATCATTACTAGCAAATGGCAATATTTAAAAATGTCTTTCCAATTATGCCACTTATTCAGTGTAGAAAGCGAGTCTTGACCAATAATGAACACTAAATTCTTTGTCTTGTCTTCTTGCTTTAATTGACGCAAGGTATCAACTGTGTAGCTAGTTTTGTTGTTATTAACTTCTATTAGATTCACGCTCATGCGCTCGTCTTCTTCTGCTAACAAAGTGGTCATTGCCACGCGATGCGCTGTACTACTTACACCGTGTTTTAATGCCGGTATATGAGACGGAACTAACGATATACGTTTTATACCGAGTAAGTCAGCCGTTTGTTGAAGAGGATACAAGTGACCATAGTGAGGCGGATCAAACGTGCCACCGTACAAGCACATTACAGATTTAGGCAAGTGATAATTCGCTAATTTGCGCTGGCATGAATAGTAAAGCTAGATGACTTAGCACAACGTAAGGTTTAGCTACATACGCTGATTTAAACATAATATCGGCTTCACTCAATGCGGTATTAATGGTTTGCATATTCGAGTGTGACAGGCGAGCAAGTGCATTTTGGTACAAGCTTTGTTTTTGAGACCAAATACGTAGGGCCTTAAAATCAACATGGCCTGTTAGTGCCTGCATTTCGAAAAGTTGCGTCAGTGTTTGGGCTTCATTCACTAAATTCCATAAGATCACAACGGGCTCGAATCCTTCGTCGTCTAATCTACAAAGCATTTTTATCGCTTTAGTAAAATCCCCTCGTAATATTTCATCAGTAAATTGAAACACAGAATACCTAGACTGCTGAACCATCACTTTAGCTATATCTTGCGCTTGAATAATATGTTCTGCAGGGAATTGTAAGCCTAGCTTTTCAAGTTCTTGACGCCCAGCCATCAAATTTCCTTCACACATATCAGCAATCATGGTGAGAGCCTGCGGTGCTATGTGTAAGTTTAATTTGTTAGCTCGTGCTGCCAGCCATTTATGTAATTGATTGTTTTGCAATTCGTAAACGTGACAAAACCAACCTGCGTTTGCTAGTGCACTAAACCATTTTGTCTTTTGCACGTCTTTGCCAGCTTTAGGGCCTTGAATAACAAGCACTACATCACTGTTTTGCATGTTAGCAATTTCTAGAAATTGCTTTGCTGCTACGGCTCCTGGTTTACTCGAAGTGAGAGTTAACTCAATATATTGCTTATCGGCAAACAATGACATGCTTTGCATGGCGTCAATTAGATGAGCCCATTCGAATTCGCTATCTAAGGTAAAATTTTGTCGCTCATCAAAGCCTTCTGCTTTTGCTTTTGCACGAATTGCATCAATAATATCAAGCTTTTGTTGAGGTTCATCACCGAACACCAAAATAAATGGTGGCAGTGAAGATGCATTAAGTTGTCGCTCTGCGTCATAAGCTTGAAATTGCAAATTAATTACCTACCGCTCTTTGAATTTTGCTTACCTTTTTAGATTTCGCAGGCTCAGGGCTAATAACAGCTGTTTTGTATTGGCTTGATAGCAAGCGAATGATGCGATCAGCTGACTCTCGGCGTAATTCACCTAAAATCAAATCAAGTTCTCTGGATTTTGCTAGAATTTGGTCAGGGTCATCTTGGTATTCTCTGCTAACCGACAAACTATTGTTTATAGTTTCAAAACCAGGGAACTGCACTGAGTACTCAACAGTATAAACAAGTTCATATTCAGCTACCTGCCCAGTACTAAATACTGATAGAAGACGTCTTTCGAACTGTTCGGGCTGTAAGTTGACATTTACCGTTTGTTCAACATCAATTGTTAACTCAGTGGTTTCGTCGTTAATAATGCCATTGAGTTGGTAAACACTCAAACGTTGGTCTAAAGCTCTTGAAAGAGGGGAGTACTGCAATGGCGCAGAAATCAACACATTTGTGAGGCTGTCAGGTAGGGCCTGAGAGCCACGCAAATGAAATCCGCACGCACTTATAGCGCACACCAATGCACATACGCTAATACATTTAATCAAACAGGTTTTCCACATTGGTGTTTTAGCCACGCTACGTTCTCCTAGTTAGCCACTATATTGACTAATTTACCCGGTATCACAATTACTTTTCTAATCGTCTTCCCTTCGGTAAACGACAGTACATTCTCATGTGCTAGCGCCGCTTCTTGTAATGCATCTTTTGTGATGTCAGCGCTTACCGTAAGTTTTGCCCGTAACTTACCGTTGACCTGCACAATAATCAGTTTTTCATCTTCAACCAGCGCGCTGGTGTCGCATTGCGGCCAAAGTGCTGTTTGAAGCTCACCCTCCAATTCATATTCCTTATACAAAGCTTCACAAATATGCGGTGTAACAGGGTTAAGCATTTTAATCATCGCCACAATAGCTTCATGCATCAATGTAAAATCAATATCGTTTTTAACATCAAACTTTTGCAAGTAATTAAGCAGCTCCATTAATTTAGCAATAGCGGTATTAAAGGTTTGGCGTCGAAGTATATCGTCGGTGACCTTTTGAATCGTGCCATGAAGCTCAAATCGAAGTGCTTTTTGTGCTTTATCCAAATCTTTATTACTGTAACTAACGAGTTGTAAGTCTGAGTTTTTATTGTCAATCGCTAAACGCCAGAAACGACGTAAGAATCTATTCGCTCCCTCAACCGCTGACTCGGTCCACTCTAAATCTTGCTCTGGTGGAGCTGCAAACATGGTGTAAAGTCTTATGGTATCAGCACCATACAAGTCAATTACGGCCTGTGGGTCAATACCATTGTTCTTTGATTTCGACATTTTGATCATACCAGCGTGTTCCACTTCTTCACCAGAACTGGTCACATAGGCTTTTATAATTCGGCCTTTATCATCTCGCTCAATCGTTAAATTACTTGGATATTGCCATATTTTCTTTCCGCTAGGGTCAACCGTATAAAATGCGTTTGACAGCACCATGCCTTGGCACAATAGGCGTTTAAACGGTTCATCACTTTCTACCAAACCTTCATCACGCAATAGTTTATGGAAGAAACGTGCATACAATAAATGAAGTATTGCATGTTCTATACCGCCAATGTACTGGTCAACCGGTAGCCAATAGTTTGCTTCACTTGGATCTAACATAGCGTTATCAGGAGACGAGGCATAACGTGCGTAATACCAAGATGACTCCATGAAAGTATCAAAGGTGTCGGTTTCCCTTACCATCGCCTGACCATTATGGCTTGTTTGAGACCACGTGGGGTCTGACTTTATTGGCGAAGTAACACCATCCATAACTACGTCTTCAGGCAGTACAACCGGTAAATCTTCTTCGTTTACAGGGAATGAGTTGCCTTGGGCATCATTTACTATTGGGATAGGCGCTCCCCAATAACGTTGGCGTGAAACCCCCCAATCGCGTAAACGGTAATTAACGGTTTTTTTGCCTCGGCCTGAATCTTCAAGGGTTTTAGCTATTGCTGCAAAGCCGTCTTCATGGCTTAAACCGGTGTAATCACCTGAATTAATGAGTTCGTTCTTTTCTATTAACGCGCCTTTTGATAAATCGGCTTGCTCATCATCTGATTTAACAACTTGAATAATCGGTAATTCGTATTTGGTCGCAAATTCCCAGTCTCTTTGGTCGTGCGCAGGGACTGACATTACTGCACCTGAGCCATAACCCATAAGCACAAAGTTAGCTATCCAAATAGGTAACTTTTCACCTGTTAGAGGATGAATGGCGTACAAACCGGTCGCCATACCTTTCTTTTCCATGGTGGCCAGTTCAGCTTCGGTTGTTTTGGTGTTTTTACAATCATCCACGAAGCTAGCAATACTTTCGTCACTTTGTGCAATTTCTACAGCAATGGAATGTCCGGCTGCAATAGCCAAATAGGTAACACCATAAAGCGTATCAGGGCGAGTTGTATAAACTTCAAGTTCGTTCAAGCCTGCAGCGCTAGTGGCTAAATCAAATCGAATATCAACACCTTCAGAGCGTCCTATCCAATTTTTCTGCGCTATTTTTACTTGGCTTGGCCAGTCTTCCAACTTTTCAATATCTTGAAGGAGTTGTTCGGCGTAATCGGTAATTTTAATAAACCACTGAGGTATTTCTTTTTGTTCAATAGTGGCACCTGAGCGCCAACCTTTTCCATCTATTACTTGCTCATTGGCAAGCACGGTTTGGTCAATTGGGTCCCAGTTGACGGTAGCATTCTTTTTATAAACTAGGCCTTTCTCGTATAAACGAGTGAAAAACCATTGTTCCCAGCGGTAATAATCAGGCTTACAAGTAGTTACTTCACGGCGCCAATCGTAGCCGAAACCTAATGAATGCAGCTGATTCTTCATGTAATCTATATTTTGTAAAGTCCAATTGGCTGGCGCAGTATTGTTGTCTATTGCTGCGTTTTCAGCGGGTAGGCCGAATGCATCCCAGCCCATTGGTTGTAAAACGTTTTTACCCTGCATGCGCTGAAAGCGGCTTACCACATCACCAATGGTGTAATTACGAACGTGGCCCATATGAAGCCTGCCACTTGGATAGGGGAACATGCATAAACAATAAAATTTTTCTTTATTACTATCGGGCTCAACCTCAAACACCTTATTTTCTTGCCAATGGGCTTGGGCCTTGGCCTCTATTGCTCCGGGCTGATAATCAAGGCCAGTTGTGTTGACAGTGTTTGAGGGTGTTGATTCTTGGTTTGCCATTAACGCTACGTTCTCTTTATTATTTCTTAAAAGGTGAATATGACAGTTATCTTTAATGCACATTAGGTTCATGCCCTAGTTGCATCAAGTATGTTTTTTAACCGAATTCCTGTCATGAGCTCAGCCTCGTAGAATAACGTGTATTGGCATGTTTGAACAAGCACTTAAGTTGTCATTTTGGCGATTTCCTGTGAAAAATCCCCACAAAAGCACTTTAGAACAAATGTGAATGTGACAAACTATAATTTAATGTACACTATTTATATTGTATAAATGATTTAAGTAGTTTGTTTAATTGATGTCTACACCTTTACCAAGCGCGCTAAAAAAACGAATTGACCAATTGGGCCTTAAGCCAGAAAAATTGCGTTCACAAGTATCTCAGTCAATGTTGGCGCTTGCTAATTCAAATGCACAAGCCAATATTGATATTCCACAAGTACCAAAACACCTTCTAATTGGGCAAGAACGCGCAAAAAACGCGTTATCTTTCGGCTTAGGCGTGGCCTTACCTGGGTACAACTTATTTGTTATGGGAGAGCAGGCTACGGGTCGTTACACCCTGGTGCACGAGTATATAAAAGAATGTCGTAAAGGTGTGTCAGAACTAAGCGATTGGTGTTACTTGAATAATCTTGATAACGAACGTGAGCCTATTGCTTTATCGCTACCGGTTGGTGAAAGTGAAATATTGGTGAGCGATCTTGAGAATTTTATTGATGAAATTTTAGCAACGTTTCCTGCAATGTTCGAAAACCCTGGTTTTCAACGGAAAAAAGCCAGCATCACTCGCCATTATGATCAAAAATACGATGCGGCCATTGATAAAGTCGAGCACCTAGCTTTAGAAAAAAGTGTGGCTTTAATAGAAGATGGCAATAGCATTAGCTTTTCTCCTATTATAGATGGTAAGCCACTTAATGATGCTGAATTCACAAGTAGAACCGACATCGACAGGCAGCACTATTACGACCTAATTGATGCGCTTGAAACAACCTTAGGCGAAGCCTTATTAGAATTGCCTATTTGGCAACGTGAAAGTGTTGAAAAACAAAAGGCATTAAAGCAAGAAACCGTTGAGCAAGGGATTCGCCCCTTATTAAAAGAACTTGAGCGTAAGTACAGCGACAACATTGCTATTTTGAAATACCTACGACAGTTAAAAAAGCATGTTATTGACATGGTGATTGAAACGCTTGTTGTTGATGAAAAAGAAGATAAGTCAGATGAGTATGACAAACGAGCACTATTTATAGATACATATGTTCCCAATGTGCTAGTTAAACATAAGGCCGATGACTCGCCACCCTTGGTATACGAAGCAAACCCAACCTATCAAAATCTGTTCGGAAAAATTGAGTATACGAGCGTTCAAGGTTCGGTTTATACCAATTATAGAATGATTACGCCTGGGGCTTTACATAAAGCCAATTCAGGTTATTTAGTGTTGGATGTTGATAAGGTACTAGAAAATCCACATGTGTGGGAAGCCTTAAAACTTGCTTTGAAATTCGGCCAAATTAAACTTGAATTACCCCAGCAGGAAGTTGGTATGGTCAATTCAATTACGCAAACACCAGAACCTATAAGCTTGCATGTAAAAGTAATTCTATTAGGTTCTAGCGAACTTTATTATACCTTGCAAGAGTATGATCCAGAGTTTAAAGAGCTGTTTAGAGTACTTGTTGATTTTGATCACGAAATAGATTTAAACCAAACTAATGTGAATCATTTTGTTGCCCGGGTGCAGCAACAAGCAAAAAGCCTGAATTTGAAAGAGGTTGATCATGCCGCAATGGAAGAGTTACTGCTTTATAGCTTGCGTCAAGCTGAACACCAAAGCAAGTTAAGCGCAAAGTTTGCCGATGTAATCGAACTACTTAATGAGGCTCATTATTACTGCTTGCAAACCTTTAATGAGCAACAGAAAGTTGATGACACCCTACAGCGCCACCATGTGATAGCTGCGCTTGAAGCCAAAAAGCATCGCTCTGGCAGGGTAAGTGACACTTTCATGCAAGATATTGAAGAAGGCCATGTGTTAATTAGCTCCCAAGGTGATGCAGTTGGTACTCTAAATGGCTTAACAGTATTGGAGGTTGGAGATACCGCCTTTGGTACGCCAGCTCGTGTTACTGCTACCGTTTATGCAGGGTCTAGCGGGGTGGTAGATATTGAGCGCGAAGTAGAACTAGGGCAATCAATACACTCTAAGGGCGTATTATTGCTAACCGGTTATTTGGGTAATAAATATGCGAAAACATTTTCGTTAACTTTGTCGGCGAATATCGCGCTAGAACAGTCTTATGGTTACATTGACGGCGACAGCGCTTCGCTAGCTGAGCTCATGGCATTAATTTCGTCACTTACTGACATACCTTTACAACAAGGCATTGCGGTAACGGGATCAATTAATCAACTTGGTGAAGTACAAGCAGTTGGCGGCATAAATGAGAAAATTGAAGGCTACTTCAGCTTATGTGAAAAACGAGGTTTAAATGGCCAGCAGGGCGTTATTATTCCTAAATCAAACCACGTGAATTTAATGCTCAGTGAGGCAGTTATAAACGCGGTAGAAAATAATGTATTTCATGTTTACACGGTGGCGTGCGTAGATGAAGCATTGGAGATTATGATGCAGCAAACGGCAGGAAAGCTAAACGCAAGAGGCCGTTATCCAAAAAACTCGATTCATTATGCGGCAATATCACGCTTGTTTGGCATTTCAAATGTGGTAAATGGTGGTGGCGAAGAATAAACGCCACCCATACTAGCAATTTACTTTGGCGGCATTCTTAGCGCGCCGTCAAGGCGAATAGTTTCACCATTAATATAAGAATTTTCAAAAATATGCAGCGCTAATTTAGCAAATTCTTCCGGTAAGCCTAAGCGTTTGGGATGTTGAACATTACTTGCCAAGCCCTCTTGAACGTTCTCAGGCATGGCCAGTAGCATGGGGGTTCCCATAATACCTGGTGCAATTGAATTGACACGAATACCAGAGGCGGCTAGATCACGTGCCATAGGTAAGGTCAAGCCAATTAAGCCCGCCTTACTTGCAGCATACGCAGTTTGGCCAATTTGCCCTTCATAGCCCGCTACCGAAGCGGTATTGATAATAACACCGCGCTGACCATCTTCATTACTTGCTTCATTTTTAGCCATACTGGCGGCTACTAGTCGCGCAACGTTAAATGAGCCAATTAAATTAATATTAATAACCTTCGCAAAATCATCTAATGCAATGGCTTCACCTTGCCTATTTAGCATACGTTTGGCAGGAGCAATGCCCGCGCAATTCACTAATAGCGAAATTCGTTCATCAGCTAAATCGTTGACTGCTTGTTCAACGCTTTCAACGTTAGTTACATCTACTTGCTTAAATGAGCATCGAGTAGGATGCAAAGTAAAAGAAATTTGTTTGCCTTGTTCTTGGTTAATGTCAAAAATACACACTTCCCAACCTGCGGCAATCAAAAAACTACTGGTGGCGTGTCCTAATCCAGAACAACCCCCAGTAACGATGGCAAATAATGGTGCTTGTTTCATAAGTAATCCCTATTATTGTTATTATATGGTGCGTAACTTATGGGGTACCTTTATATCTAAAACTTAGGTACGTGGTAGTGAAATCTTTGCTTCTTTACTTGGTTTGTAAAGTACAAGTACGTGTCCAATGGCATGTACTTTTATCGCTTTTGTTTCGCCTATAATGGCTTCCATAATAAGCGCTTTTTCGTCACGGTCATCAGTGGGTACTTTTACTTTAATGAGTTCGTGGTGACTTAAGGCATTATCAATTTCAGCTACTACGCCCTCAGTTAGTCCATTGTTTCCCAATTGAACGACTGGTTTCAGGGGGTGTGCTAAACCTTTTAAATACTGTTTTTGCTTGTTGGTTAACGTCATGTTTTGCTAATTGCCTATTTTATGCTTTATTTAATCTTGATCTTTCTTATTCTACCCCCACTTTTAATGTAATGCGACTAATCTAAGTATTTCGTTATTATTTATTACTTCTTAGGGCTTATTTATTTTACGTATTAAAGTGAACAAGTTATTTGGAACTAACGTATTATTTACAGTGTCGGAAGAATGTGCGTGAATGTACAAGCACATTTCGTTTTATAAAGTCCCCAAGCCCGTCAGTTCAATGGTATCTAGTGGCGAAGGGCTGCAAAGTGTAGTAATCTTTGCAAATCGAGTATTAGCAGTAGCTAATAGAAGTAACTAGTTCGTCCTTAATAGAGGGTAATTGCGTTGAGCGACATGGCAAAAAATCTTATTTTATGGTTAGTCATAGCCGTTGTGCTGATGATGGTTTTTCAAGGCTTTAATGGTCAAACCACAAGCAGTGCACAAACTGACTACACAACGTTTTTGAAAGAAGTTGAACGCGGAAATATTAGCGAAGTCAAAATCGACAAAAACAAAATCACGGGTGTGAAGCGTAACAACGATGCATTTGTTACCTATATCCCATTACATGATGATAAATTAATTGACGAATTGTACAAAAATGATGTGCGTGTATTTGGTCAAGAGCCTGAACAGCAATCGTTTTTATCGCAAATATTTATTTCATGGTTTCCCATGTTATTGCTTATTGGTGTATGGATTTTCTTCATGCGACAAATGCAGGGTGGCGGCGGCAAAGGCGCAATGTCATTCGGCAAAAGCAAAGCTCGCCTTCTGGGTGAAGACCAAATTAAAACCACGTTTGCTGATGTAGCAGGATGTGATGAAGCTAAGGAAGATGTATCTGAATTGGTAGATTTCCTACGCGATCCTACAAAATTCCAAAAATTAGGCGGTAAAATTCCTAAGGGCGTTTTAATGGTAGGCCCACCTGGAACCGGTAAAACCTTGCTTGCTAAAGCGATTGCAGGCGAAGCTAAAGTCCCATTCTTTACCATTTCAGGTTCTGACTTTGTTGAAATGTTTGTAGGTGTGGGTGCATCTCGTGTACGTGACATGTTTGAGCAAGCGAAAAAATCATCTCCTTGCATTATTTTCATTGATGAAATTGATGCAGTAGGGCGCCAACGTGGCGCAGGTTTAGGCGGCGGACACGACGAACGTGAGCAGACCCTAAACCAGATGCTAGTTGAAATGGATGGTTTTGAAGGCCATGAGGGTATTATTGTAATTGCTGCAACTAACCGCCCTGACGTGCTTGACCCTGCACTGTTGCGTCCTGGCCGATTTGATCGCCAAGTAACTGTAGGTTTGCCAGACATTCGCGGGCGCGAACAAATTTTAAAAGTTCACATGCGTAAAGTGCCTATTGCTGATGATGTTGAACCTTCAGTTATTGCGCGTGGAACACCAGGTTTCTCTGGTGCTGACTTAGCCAACCTTGTGAATGAAGCTGCTTTATTTGCAGCACGTTCTAACAAACGTATGGTTGCTATGGAAGAATTTGATAAAGCAAAAGATAAAATCATGATGGGCTCTGAGCGTAAGAGCATGGTAATGTCGGAAGAAGAGAAAACCATGACGGCTTACCACGAAGCTGGCCACGCGATTGTTGGAAGAGTTGTTCCTGAGCATGACCCTGTTTACAAGGTATCAATTATTCCTCGTGGGCGTGCGTTGGGGGTAACTATGTACCTGCCAGAGCAAGACCGTGTTAGTTATACTAAACGTCATTTAGAAAGCATGATTTCATCCTTGTATGGCGGCCGCTTAGCTGAAGAAATCATATACGGCGAAGATATGGTTACTACCGGTGCATCAAATGATATTGAACGTGCTACTGACATAGCCAAGAAAATGGTAACGCAGTGGGGCTTGTCGTCTAAATTAGGAGCGCAACTATACGCTGAAGAAGAAGGCGAAGTGTTCTTAGGTCGTTCTATGAGTAAATCTGCTAACGTTTCTGACGAAACGGCACGTTCAATTGATGCTGAAATAAAAAGCGTGATTGACCGCAACTATCAGCGTGCAGAGCAAATTTTGCGTGATAACATGGACGTATTACATGCGATGAAAGATGCGCTTATGAAATATGAGACCATTGATGCCAAGCAAATTGATGACTTAATGGCTCGCAGAGAAGTTCGCCCACCTGCTGATTGGGGCAAGGCTGATAATTCTGATTCTGATAAACCTACTGGCGGTGCGTCAATGGATGTCGGTAAAGAAGATAAGCCAAAAGATGACGGTGAAACAAGCGGCGCTACGCACTAAGTTTTCACGCAGTTAGTAAAATACAACACCGACTTATGTCGGTGTTGCTCGTTTTATCGCAAAATTTTGTTTAAAAACACTTCAGAACCCACGCAAGGAAACGATATATATGTTGTTCAAAGGAACTGAAATTACCTTTGATAGCCCCCAAATAATGGGGATTTTAAATGTTACACCTGATTCTTTCTCAGATGGTGGCAAGTTTACTAGTGCTTCATCTGCGCTTAAGCATGCGCTTGATATGGTTAATAGCGGCGCAACGTTTATTGACGTTGGAGGGGAGTCTACCCGCCCAGGCGCAAAAGAATTAAGCGTGCAAGAAGAGTTAGACCGAGTGCTTCCAGTTGTTGAGTTACTTAACGCTGAACTAGACACTATAATTTCAATAGATACCAGTAAGCCACAAGTTATGTTGGCTGCGGTGGAGGCGGGGGCGAGCTTAATTAACGATGTACGCGCTTTATCAGTCCCAAATGCGCTTGAAACAGCTGCGCACTTGGCAAAATCTCATGGCGTACCAAGTTGCATAATGCACATGCAAGGTAGTCCGCAGAATATGCAAGAAGCGCCAGAGTATAATGACGTTGTGGCTGAAATAGTCGCGTTTTTCGAAAAACGATTAGCGCAATTAATTAAGGCTGGTTTTAGCTCCGAACAAATAATAATAGATCCAGGATTTGGCTTTGGCAAAACACTAGGTCATAATTACGCAATTTTAAATCATTTGCGTCAGTTTACTGATTTAGGATTACCGGTTTTAGCTGGTATGTCACGTAAATCAATGATCGGGAACGTGATTAATAAGCCGGTAGATGAACGTTTAGCGGGAGACATAGCTGCAAGCACAATAGCGGCAATAAACGGAGCCAATATTATTCGTGTTCATGACGTTCAACAAACCGCTGATGCAATGAAAATTGTGCAAATGGTTAGCAAGTTTAATAAATAAGGAAAAGACATGTCGAAAAGACAGTATTTTGGAACCGACGGAATTCGCGGTAAAGTAGGCGAAAGCGTAATAAACCCAGAGTTTGTTACTAAGCTAGGTTGGGCCGCAGGGAAGGTGCTAGCCAATAGAGGCACTAACAAAGTGTTAATTGGTAAAGACACGCGTATAAGTGGTTATATGTTAGAGTCTTCATTAGAATCAGGCTTATCGGCTGCCGGTATTAACATTGGTCTACTAGGGCCCATGCCCACGCCTGCCATTGCATATTTAACAAAAACATTCCGCTCTGAAGCCGGTATTGTAATTTCAGCATCACATAATCCTTATTATGACAATGGTATTAAATTTTTCTCATCGACAGGGCACAAGTTAGATGACGAAATTGAATTAGCGATTGAACGCCAAATGCTTGAGCCGATGACCTGTGTTGAGTCTGATAAATTAGGCAAAGCAAGCAGGGTCAACGATGCTGCGGGGCGCTACATAGAATATTGTAAAGGCACATTCCCATCAGAATTGTCACTTTCTGGTATGAAAATAGTGGTGGATTGTGCCCATGGCGCTACATACCATATTGCACCTAACGTACTAAGCGAATTAGGCGCACAAGTTATTGAGGTAGGTACTAAGCCTGACGGCTTAAACATTAACCATAAAGTAGGTGCTACTTCATTACGAACGACCATTGAAACGGTTAAGGAGCACGGTGCTGATTTAGGTTTCGCCCTTGACGGTGATGGCGACAGAATCATGATGGTTGATGAGAACGGCGAGGTGATTGATGGTGACCAAATCATCTTTATTATTGCCCGTGATGCATTGCGTTCAGGTAAATTAAAAGGTGGTGTTGTTGGTACTAAGATGTCTAATCTTGGAATGGAGTTAGCGCTTAAGCAACTTGGAATACCGTTTGAACGAGCCGATGTAGGTGACCGCTATGTAATGGAACAGCTGTTGCAGAAAAATTGGTCTATAGGCGGTGAAAATTCAGGCCATGTACTTAATTTAGAATATGCGTCTACGGGTGATGGGATTGTTGCGGGTTTGCAAGTTATTGCTGCAATGCTTCGTGCTAATATGAGCTTAAGTGCAATTAACGCTGGATTTAAAAAGTTTCCTCAGCGCTTAATCAATGTTAAATTTTCTGCTGGTTCACAAAACCCGCTGCTTGATAAACAAGTAATTGAAGCTGTTGAAGAAGCTGAAAAAGCAATGGACGGAACGGGCCGTGTATTACTTAGAAAAAGTGGCACTGAACCGTTAATTCGGGTTATGGTTGAAGCGCAAAGCAAAGAAGATTCTGATAAATGGTCAGAGTTCATTGCGCAGCAGGTAAAAAATGTAAAGTAATTCTACTTTTTGTTGTTATCACGCTTGTATAATTGGGTGTGGTTAGTTAATATCAGCGCCGCTTTTCGCGGTGCGTTCTAAATTTTGTAAATGGAGTTAATGATGGCGAATGTACGCAAACCTATGGTTGCAGGCAATTGGAAAATGAATGGTTCTTTAGCTTTGTTAAAGTCATTCACTGACTCACTTGAGTCTAGTTCAACAATCGACACAGTGCTTTGCTTACCCGCTCCGTATTTAACTGCAGCGTCTAAAGGTGATTTTGCTTTAGGGGCTCAAGATTGTAGTCAATTTGAATCGGGTGCACATACTGGTGATATATCGGTGTCAATGCTTAAAGAATTAGGCGTTGAGTATATTATTATTGGTCACTCAGAACGTCGACAAGATCATGCCGAGAGCAATATTGTTGTAGCTGAAAAGGTTCAAACCGTTATTAATGCAGGTTTAATACCTATTTTATGTGTAGGCGAACCTTTAGAAGTACGAGAAGCTAACCAGCAAAATGAGTTTGTATTAGAACAACTACAAGCAGTGCAAACTATTTGCGGAAACGAATTTATAGACAACTGTGTAATAGCTTATGAACCGATTTGGGCAATAGGAACGGGCAAAACAGCCTCTCCTGAACAAGCGCAAGAAGTACATAAATTTATTAGAACAGAGTTATTAAAATGGAATTCAAACGCTGCCAACACTCAGTTATTGTATGGTGGCAGTGTAAACGCAAGCAATGCAGAAGCATTATTTGCAAATGAAGATATTGATGGTGGCCTAATTGGAGGCGCCAGTTTGAAATTAGAAGATTTTGCTGCCATTTGTAAAGCAGCAGGATAAGAGGATTTATATGTTATACGAGATTTTGTTAATCGCATATTTGATAGTAGCTATATTGTTGATAGGTTTTGTGCTTATTCAGCAAGGCAAGGGCGCAGATATGGGAGCATCTTTTGGTTCGGGCGGCTCAAACACCATTTTCGGTTCTGGTGGCTCAGCTAACTTTATGACTCGTACAACGGCAATTTTAGCTACTTTGTTTTTTGCGATTAGTCTTGTTATTGGTGGTATTACCGCCGGCACAAGCGATACAACTGATGAGTTTGAAACCATAACACCAGTAGTTGAAGATTCAGAAATTCCGAATGTTGAGGAAGCGCTAATTCCTGTAGAACAGGCCAGCGAAGAAGCACCGTCAAGTATCCCAACTGACGATTCATCTGACCAACCTCAGTAGTCATAGTATTTTGCGGAAGTGGTGGAATTGGTAGACACGCCAGCTTGAGGGGCTGGTGGCCTAACGGCCGTGCGGGTTCAAGTCCCGCTTTCCGCACCAATTAAAAAAAGCCCGTACTTAAATAAAGTACGGGCTTTTTTAGTCTTATTTTTTAATACTATCAATGAGGTTTTGTTCAGCGCAATGTTCGCGCAAGCGGTGTTTTAATTCTAGTATGTCTTTAGAATCTAGCGTGCTTACCCATTCTTGATAAAACTCTTGCGCTCGTTTGCTGCGAATTTGCTGAGTCACTAAAAGTAGAGCAATGCTCATAAGCATAAGCGCTACGCTTAGTAAGGCCCAGTGAGCCGCTAAGTCACTTAAAAAATATGCGGTACTAACTAATGCGCAAGTAGCGCTTGTACTGTAAAGTATCAAATACTCAGCAACGCAGCGTTTACTTTTAAAGTCATCTATTCTCATTAAAATCATAATTCATTCCCACCATCCCGGTGTGCAGCTAAACAAATACTTAAATTCCTGTTATGTAATTATCGACATTAAAATTGTGCAATAAAGCCCAATTGTCTATATAAAGTTATTGTTTTAAATACTTATTATTAAACAACTATTCTCTTAATTACCTTTAAATACCCCCCGGTTTTGCCACCTTTTAGATGGGGAAACATCAAAGCTAACGAGATTAAAACGCGAAGTGCGAAGGCTAATAAAAGGTTTTTTGTGCAAAAACTTACCCGTTTGGAGAAAAGAAAGACTAGGGAAAAGGCAAATTTCCCTCAAAAAATTAAAAAATTCACTGTGAAAATAAGATTAATCGGTTGGTATTGACGATAGGGCGATATATACTATGCCTCGCATTTAATAAGCGAATATATAAATAACTTAAAGGATAGAGTGTGACTCCTATTACTAAAACTTTTCAGTATGGTCAACATACTGTAACTCTAGAAACTGGCGTAATCGCCAGACAAGCAAATGCTGCTGTTATGGCAAGCATGGATGATACTACTGTACTGGTAACAGTAGTGGGTAAAAAAGAAGCAAAGCCTGATCAGTCTTTTTTCCCTCTTACCGTAAATTATCAAGAAAAAACCTACGCATCGGGTAAAATCCCAGGTGGTTTCTTTAAACGTGAAGGTCGTCCTTCTGAAAGCGAAACACTAATTGCTCGCTTGATTGACCGTCCAATTAGACCATTATTCCCTGAAGGCTTTAAAAACGAAGTTCAGGTGGTAATTACGGTTATTTCTGCAAATCCAGAAATTCCAACTGATATTATTTCTCTTATTGGTACATCAGCGGCATTATCTATTTCAGGTATCCCGTTTAATGGTCCAGTAGGTGCTGCACGCGTTGGTTATATCAACGACGAGTTTGTATTAAACACCCGTACATCAGAAAATGAAACTAGCAAACTAGACTTAGTTGTTGCCGGTACAGAAAGCGCTGTATTAATGGTTGAGTCTGAAGCTGAAGTGCTTTCTGAAGATGTAATGCTTAGCGCGGTAATGTATGGCCATGAGCAATCTCAAGCGGTTGTAACTGCTGTTCGTGAATTTGCTGCTGAAGTGGGTACTGAAACGTGGAACTGGGTTGCTCCAGAGCAGAACGTAGAATTAAAAGATAAAGTAAAAGCTTTAGCAGAAAGCGGCATGACAGAAGCTTACCAAGTTTCTGACAAAATGGAGCGTAAAGACGCTGTAGAAGCGCTTACAAGCAAAACAGTTGAAGAACTTACCTCAGCTGACGAAAGCTTAGATCCAAAAGAAGTATCAGAATTAGTTCATGAACTAGAAAGTGACGTTGTACGCTCACGCATTCTAGCGGGTGAAAAGCGTATTGATGGCCGCGATCCAGAAACGATTCGTGCCCTTCACGTAGCTACTGGCGTACTTCCACGTACACACGGTTCTGCTGTATTTACTCGTGGTGAAACCCAAGCATTGGTAGTTGCAACACTTGGTACTGAGCGTGATGCGCAAATGATTGACGGCCTTTCGGGTTTGACTAAAAACGCATTTATGTTGCATTACAACTTCCCTCCATACTGTGTTGGTGAAACTGGTATGATTGGTTCTCCTAAGCGTCGTGAGATTGGTCATGGTCGTCTTGCTAAACGTGGTATTCAAGCGGTAATGCCTAGCTTAGAAGAATTCCCGTATGTAGTGCGTGTTGTGTCTGAAATAACTGAATCAAACGGTTCTTCTTCAATGGCATCAGTATGTGGTACTTCACTAGCCCTTATGGATGCTGGCGTACCAATTAAAGCATCTGTAGCCGGTATTGCTATGGGTTTAGTTAAGTCTGATGACAACTTTGTTGTACTATCTGACATCCTTGGTGATGAAGATCACTTAGGTGACATGGACTTTAAAGTAGCGGGTACAACTGGCGGGATTACTGCTCTTCAAATGGATATTAAAATTGAAGGCATCACGCAGGAAATTATGCAAAAAGCGCTTAAGCAAGCTAAAGAAGCGCGTTTACACATTTTAGGTGTTATGGACCAAGCAATTGGCGGACACCGTGAAGAAATGTCTGAATATGCACCTCGCATCTATACTTTGAAAATTAATACTGACAAGATTCGCGATGTTATTGGTAAAGGCGGCGCAACTATTCGCTCTATTACTGAAGAATCAGATACTAACATCGAAATTGAAGATGACGGTACAATCAAAATTTTCGCAACAGAAAAAACTAAAGCTGATGCGGCTATAGCGCGTATAGAGCAAGTTACTGCTGAACTTGAAGTAGGTAAAACTTACCACGGTAAAGTAATGCGTATTGTTGACTTTGGTGCTTTCGTTGAAGTGCTTCCTGGTAAAGAAGGTTTGGTACACATTTCACAAATCGCTCATGAGCGTGTGAATAAAGTGACTGACCACCTTTCTGAAGGCCAGCAAGTTGACGTTAAAGTAATGGAAATTGACCGTCAAAACCGCGTTCGTTTAAGTATGAAAGAGCTGCTTGAAAAACCAGCTAGCGAAGACAACGCAGGTAATGAATAAACGTTAAATAACGTTTATTGAAAATACAAACCGCTAGCTTGTTTCAAACAGTTGGCGGTTTTTTTTTAGTGAATATAGTAAAGAATTTTAATCATGGAAAATAAACAAATAGAAGCAGAAGCGGCAACCTTGCAACGCTTACTTAGTCATTTAGATAATAACAAACAAGTACAAAACATCGATTTAATGATTTTGGCTGATTTTTGTCGTAATTGTTTATCAAAATGGTATTTGCAGGAAGCTAATGAACGTGGTCTTGATATAAGTGATGAACAAGCCCGTGAACATATTTACAAGATGCCTTACAGCGAATGGAAAGCAAATCATCAATTACCTGCAACACCAGAACAATTAGCCGCATTTGAGGCTAAGAAAAAGTAAAAGCTTATGCTTTGTTGCAGTAAATTTTGCTATATTGAACTTAATGCATCCTAAGAATACTAGGGAACCAGTAATATTGTGAGAAAACATTATTTAAAATTGGTAGTTTTGTTGTGTTTATCAACATTCTTTACCGGGTGTGTGAGTAGTCAAAAACCCGATCCATTTATGAGCGGCTTGCTTTTAGCTGAGGCTGAGCCTATTAGCCCGCGTATTCAAATTTCAATCGCTCAGTACAATGAGTGGCTGTATCGGGCGGAGTTAAGCTCAAAAGAGCGTTCTGAATTACTGTTTCAACGCGGTGTTGCTTATGATGCAATTGGTTTATCTAGCTTAGCGCGTCGCGATTACGCAGAATCAATTAAACTCAACCCGGCTTTTGCGGCGGCGCATAACTCAGTAGGGGTGCACTACATTCAAGCTGGCATGTTTATGTTAGCTTATGAATCATTTGACGCAAGTTTGGACATAAACCCTGAATACTCAAACGCCATTTTAAATCGAGGGATTGCTTTGTACTATGGGGGCCGTTCTGAGCTTGCAGTACAAGATACTCAGCAGTTCTTAAATGAAGATAAAAGTGACCCTATAAGAGCCATATGGCACTACATTACAAAGCGCAGCAATAATGCAGAACTTGCCATTGTTGAGCTTGCTGATAACCGCGAATTCATTGACTCAAATGACTGGACGAGCAGTATTATAGATTTTTATTTAGGCGAGGTGCCTGAGAGTAGAGTTATTGCTAGTTTGCTGGCCGATGTGAAAAGCCAAACACAATTGAATCATAGACTATGTGAAGCTTATTTCTATTTAGGGAAGTTTTATGCGTGGCAAGGACACAGAGGCAAAGCTGAAAATTACTTTAAATTATCGTTAAGTACCAATGTGTATGAATATATTGAGCACAAGTATTCACGCATTGAATTAGCTAACTTGCGCCAAGTCCAGCCTGTTGATGCACCCAAATAGACTATGTTGATTGCACGTAAGTTACTCGTTCTGCTGCTACTGTTCTTTATGACGAGTACTGGGCTTTCTGGTAGCTCTACCTATAGCTCAGTTGTACTTACCCATTATTTTGAGCAGCCTAAGAATACACAAAAGCTAAATCTAATTTGGCCAGCGGCTTCTCACCAATATTTGTCATCAGGCTCATCTTCACTACTCTCCACAATGGTCAGAAAGGCAATAGAGCAGTCTAATGAGTATTGGCTTACCCAAGCCGCCTTAATGAATCATCTTGAAGCTCAACTCGAACTGGCTAGGCGCACTTCTAAAGAAACCATTAAAAAATTTTGGTGGTTGCAAGCGGCGCAAAGTGGACATAGTGCAAGTTATTTTGAATTGGCGCTTGTAGAAAACGACTTTGACTTACGGATTAGCTATTTAGAGCGCGCTGCATTAGCTGAGTACCAGCCTGCTGTTATTGCCTTGTCACAATATTGGTACGATACAGGGCATAAGGAAAAAGCCATAAAATGGCTAGTTAAAGCGGCTAAGTATGATCCCCTTAGTGAATATTATTTAGGCCGCTTATTATGGAAGCAGGGGAAGCATGAACAAGCTAACATTCATTTTAAGTCAGCAGGAAAAAGCATTGATGAAGCAAAGGATTTAGCAATATTAAATGAGCTTCATTCTCCTGTAAGCGTTCAGGATTGGCTAAATAAAGATAAACAGTTACAGCCTAAATGTGCCCAGCAATTACAATTTGTGGCAAATAATTTAGACAGTGCCGTCCAGGCTAAAAAGTTTATGCGAAAATTTCAAAAAGATGCACGCTTCGAGCAATTGCCTATTTGTATCAACAATCTTGTTTGGCTGAACGAAGGGGCGTTATCTTGCCAACTTGAGGGGCACCGCCAACGTTGTGATTTAAGCGAGATAGCCGCTTCTATAGGGAAGCAGAACTTTACACATTTGGTCTTTTTTCTGCCTAATGGGACGGCTTACGTTCAACATGGCCTTATGTATCTAGACCAAGCAGATACCTATTCTGTATTTGTGCACGAACTGGCGCATTTTGCAGGATTTATTGATGAGTATGCTATTTCAAGTGATTTAGCTGAGCAATATTGCTCAAATTTTTCAGCTCCTAACTTCTATGTTGGCGATTCTTTATATAGCTCTAGTCGTTTCAATACATGGCAACAACACTATCAGAAAGTAGCTGACGTGAATTATGAAATAAGCATTAATAATGAATTGCCGGTAAATGCAGAGCTTGCTATTTCACCCTCTAGAACTTGCAACAAGCTAGGTATCCAAAGCGTAAAGCCATCAATAGATATTACGTTTATGGAGCATCATGATACTAATCATATTCCCCCACTATATTTACAGCTATGGAAATCTCAATTAAGTAATGCTCACGGTTTTATTGCTGTTGCAGAAGCGCTTAATTAAACTTCACTTGAGCAGCAAATAAATCAAGGCTGGCGAATATCGGCAAGGCCTTTTAATTTAGCGCTGCCTTTCTTTGATGTGTTTGTAATTATCTACATATAGAGCTGTGGCACCACAAATAGCAACAGGCATTACAATAAAATTAACAATTGGAATAAACGAAAAAATGTTTACCATTATGCCAAAACTAAAAGCGCGTGATTTATCATCCCGCAAAGTATCGCGGGTTATATGAAAGCTACCTTTGTGGTTATCAAATGGGTAGTCTACATACTGTATTGCCATCATCCACGCGGTGAATAAAAACCAAATTACTTGCCCAATAACAGGCAGTATAAAGAATAAGAGCAAAAATCCTATCGCTCTGGGAATGAAGTAAACTAGCTTTGATACCTCTCGCCCCATGGTTCTGGGTATGTCCTTAACAACATCCATTAAACCTTCATCACCCATTTGTTCATTACTTAAATAACGCTCAACCTTCTCGCTCAATAAACCATTAAACGGCGCGGCAATCCAGTTGGCTAGTGTGCCAAATATAAGCGCGAAAATGAGTAAAACCGTAATGATTGCGATGGGCCACAGTATGTATATAAGGCTTGTTTTTAGCCAACCTAGCCAGTCAGGAATAATGTTAATAATATAATCAACAGAACTTTGAATGTAGTCGAGGAGAAAATAAAATGCCGAACAAAAAAGAATAAGATTAATAAACAAAGGAATTAACACAAACCGTTTAAGGCCTTTAGTTTTGATTAAATCAAAGCCTTGAAAAAAATAGCTAGCACCGCCTCTGTTTGTTTGCGGTGAGTACTTTGTTTCGTAATGCACATTATCTCCATATTCTTGATTTTACTAATGGGTATCATTAGTGAAAATTAAACCGTGTAACAGCATAAGGCTGTAATAATTGATGCAAATTATAAAGGTAGTCAAACACGAGAGCTAGTCACAAATCGTCACAAAGTGTGTCAATGAACAAATTTACCGCGCTATAAGGCCAATATTGGTGTTTGAACACGCTATGATCTACACTATATAAATACCTATTTGAATTGTGCGAAGTTTACTTTATAAAGTGGTAAACGCTTAAAATAACTGAATAATCGAACCATAATAATAATTACATGCGACTCAAAAAGATCCGTCTAGCAGGGTTTAAATCCTTTGTTGATCCAACCAATATTCCTTTTCCAGGGGATATGACTGCGGTTGTGGGTCCAAATGGCTGTGGGAAATCAAATGTAATTGACGCGGTCAGATGGGTACTAGGTGAATCTTCAGCTAAAAATCTGCGCGGTGATTCTATGACTGACGTCATTTTTAATGGCTCCAGTGCGCGCAAACCTGTTTCGCAATGCTCTGTTGAATTAGTGTTTGATAATAGCTCGGGTCGTATTCAAGGTGAATTTGCAGCTTTCAACGAAATTTCAGTCAAGCGCCTTGTAACGAAAGATGCGGTATCGAGTTATTTTCTAAATAGCGCCAAATGCAGGCGTCGAGATATTACTGACTTGTTTTTAGGAACAGGCTTAGGCCCAAGAAGTTATGCCATTATTGAACAAGGCATGATCTCAAAATTAATTGAATCTAAACCTCAAGATTTACGTGTATTTATAGAAGAAGCCGCTGGAATTTCCAAATACAAAGAGCGCCGCAAAGAAACGCAAACACGCATTGCTCACACAAAGGAAAACCTTGATAGGCTAGAAGATGTTCGTCAAGAACTCGGTGATCAAATTGCCAAGTTAAAGCGCCAAGCGATTGCGGCAACTCGCTACAAAGAACTCAAGCAAGAGGAACGCACACTCAAAGCCGAACTAGCAACCATTAAATGGTTAGCACAAAGCAAGCAGCAAGCTAATTTACAGCAGCAAATTGACGAAAAAAACATTGAATTAGATAGCCTAAGCAGCAGCCAACAAGGTGATGAATCGGGCTTGCATGCCTTAAAGAATGATCAACTAATGGTAAAACAGCAAATTGATGATATTCAGCAAACAGTATTTAATACAGGTACGGAAATAACCAAGCTTGAACAGTCACAATTATTTGCACAAAAACGTTTAACACAAATTCAATCAGAAGTTGCTCAGCTGAAACAGGCTGAGAGCGCTTTAACTATAAATGTAGAACAGTTAAACCGAGAGTTAGAACAAACTAAAGTGAAATTGTTAGATGCAGAGCCGCAAAAAGAACTACTTGAAGAGCAAGTGTTTGAACTTGAAAATATAAAGCATGAAGTTGATGAAAAGTTGCAGGCTTTCTTGCGAGAGAGCAAATCAGATGACGATATTTACCATAGTAAAAAACAGGTATTGCAGCAAAAGCACGGCCAAATTCAACAAAGTCTAGCTATTCAACAACGCCTAAACACACGTATTGTAGAGTTAAACCAAGAGCTTAGTGAGCAAAATATTGCTGATATAGAGCTTAGCCTCGCGCAAACCGAAAGTAGTTTAGAAGACGCAATGTTGCAAGCTGAGTTAGCACAAACGAATTGGCAACAATTATCAGATGATCAAGCTCGTCATAGAAGTCAATTATCTGAACAAAGAAAGCTTGTGTCATCACAAGAAGCTCAAGTATTAGGCATTACTACTAAGAAACAAACGTTAGAAGATATGCAGGTTCTACCGGCGGGTATTAATGGTGTTCTAGAAAATTTGCAATTAGACAGCGCCAAAGCTTGTTGGGAGTACTTCTCAGTTAAGCCAGGTTACGAAAAAGCATTGGATGCTGCCTTTCAAGAAATTCAAGAAGGTTCAGTGTTAAACACCAGTTTAACCGTTAACTTGCTAACAAAACTTCCTCACAATTCGCCGCCTATATTGTTTGATGAAAATTTTATTCGTAAAAAAACTGAGGGGAGTTTAGCGTCGGTTATATTAAATGACGCGGTGCCAGAATTTACAAACCATATTTTTGTGTGCGACACAGTAGTTGATGCTTTAGATAAAATAAATGAAGGTGGCAATGTTCAAAAGGTGGTGACCAAAGATGGCACTATACTCACGCCTTCGAGTATTATTTTTGCCAAACAAAGTGATACTAAGGTGCTGCGTAAAGCACAAATAGATCAGCTTTCGCAAACATTGCAGCAATTAACACCTGAACTTGAAGAGGCAAACCTGAAGTTAGCAGCCTTAGTTGAGCAAGAAGCAAGTTTGGCAAGTGCACAAATAGCGCAAAGCAATATTTTGCAAGAAGCGAAGGTGCAGGTACAAAAATATGAACTGGAACACAAAAACTTAGTGTTTCAGCAGAGCCAGTTTGCAAAACGCAACGATAGGCTTTTACAAGATATTAGCAAGCAAGAAATTGAACTAGAGCAAGAAGCGATGTTATTAGAAACCGTCACTGAACAAGTTGAAGAGTTAAGTGAAGAGCTAGCGCTTTTAGAAGATAATCGCTCACAAAACCAACACGAAAGCGATAATTTGCAGCAACAGCAGCAAAATACTCAAATTCAGTTCAATCAGCTGCAAGCTAAACTACATCAACACGCACTGTTGTATCAGCAACTACAAAATAGCATTACCGTATTGCAAGAACAAACCGCAAGTAAGCAAACTAGCTTAATCGCAAACCAAGAAAAACTAGCAATGCTGCAAGAAGAAGCTGAAGATTTGAATATGCCAAGTCACGAGCAAGAACAAAAGCTGCAAAGCCTATTGCTTGAACAAGAGCAACACCGAGCAAAATTAGAAACGGCGAGAGTGAGCTTGGAAAAAATAGAAAGCGATATTGCGGATTTAGAAAAAGGGCAACACGGTATAGTTGCAAAAATGGATAAGATAAAAGCAGAAATTGCGAGCTTGCGTATTCAAAGTGAAACCACAAAGGTGCGAGCCCAATCGCATATTGAGCAACTAGCTGAATTATCGCAGTCAGTGAAAGACATTATTGCTACTCTAGATGAACAGGCTGAAGAAAAACTTTGGCAAAGTAAACTTGATAAAGTAGTGCAAAGTTTATCTAGATTAGGCGCCGTGAACTTAGCAGCGGTTGAAGAATATGAGCAACAATTTGAACGCAAAAAGCATTTAGATGATCAAAATGATGACCTTACTCAAGCCCTTGATACCCTTGAAACTGCCATGCGAAAGATTGATAAGGAAACGCGTACTCGTTTTAAATATACGTTTGACCAAGTAAATGGGGATTTAAAAATGTTATTTCCCAAAGTGTTTGGCGGAGGCTCGGCTTACCTTGATTTAACCGGCGATGACCTGTTAGAAACAGGGGTTACAATAATGGCAAGGCCACCTGGGAAGAAAAATAGTACAATTCATCTATTATCTGGTGGAGAAAAAGCGCTAACCGCATTATCATTGGTGTTTGCTATATTTAGATTAAATCCAGCACCGTTTTGTTTGCTTGATGAAGTAGATGCACCGTTAGACGATGCTAATGTGGGAAGATTTTGTCGATTGGTTTCAGAAATGTCTAAATCAGTTCAATTTATTTACATCACCCACAATAAGATTGCAATGGAGATGGCGACCCATTTAACCGGTGTGACAATGGCTGAACCGGGTGTATCGCGCATGGTTGCGGTAGATATGGAACAGGCTTTGGCAATTGCAGAATAATATAAAAATAAAGGGCAATAATGCAGGAAGATATTAGATTCACATTATTTATAATTGGTATTGCCGTGATAGGCGGCGTGCTGTTACATGGAATTTGGACTATTCGCAAAAATAGCAAAAAGTCGACGCGTGCCAGTTTTGAATCAAAAAACTGGGAACCAGGATTTGAGCATGAAGATGACCTAGATGCCGACGTGCCTTTATATGATGACGTAGGCGTAGGCAAAGCTCGAGTTGTTTTCAATCCTAAGAGCGAACAAAAAGAAAGTGATATGCCTTTTGTTGAGCCAATAGAGCAATCCGAAACTAGCGAATCGTTAAATAAAGTAGACACTGAATTAAGCGATGAAAATGCGTTTAAACAAAATGTTGGTGCAGGGCAAATAGGCGAGGGTGAAGATTTTGCGCCAGTTGCAGGGGAATATACCTCGAATGACGCCGAACATGAAAAGCAAGAACCAGCAAAGCCCATTGCACAAGCAAGTGAGTTTGAGCCAAGCGATCAGAGTGACAAAGTTGACGGCGTTAATGATTCTACTGTGCTAAACGAAAATGTGTCTGACACAGAGTCATCGCAACAAGATAGTGCTCAAACAGAAGTGAAATCGGAAGTTAAAGTAGCTCCCATGTACTCAAACGTGGTAACGCAGCCTAAACCTGAATTCCACAAACCTAGTATTGCTAAAGATATACTCAGTGAAGATATTGGACAGCCGCCAGAGTTTTTATTAAAAAAACAAAGTGACGAGTCGGCTTTAGAGCCTACCCCTGCTGATATTGACCAAGAAGAAAGTGATAAACCCATAGAGCCTGCGCAAAGCGAACAAACAAAACCCGCTCAAACAGCGCCAACGGTTGAGCCTATTTACGAAACACCGCTATATTCAGGGGATGAAAAAGCCCCTGAGTTTAGCTTAAATATTCAAGAAGGGCCGCAAGCGCCTGTAAAAGACCCTAATAAGCCTGGCGTTGAAAAAGAGTTAAGTTTTGCTGAACAAGCTAAACGCTTTGTGCGACGAAATAAAAAGTCAGTTTCTGATAAACTGCGCAAAGAGCCCGTTATTAAAGATAGCGAAGAAGATCAGATGCGTATTGATTTTGATCGAAAAGAGAGCAAGCCTATTGTTCGTGAAGAACAGCTAGATTTAATTGGACATGATGACCATCATCACATTGAAGACAAACCCAAAGAGCCGATTGTGGAAAAAGAAGCTTACACGGGTGATCCAGTTGTATTAGTACTTAACGTAAAAGCCGATAAGAACAGCCCTATAGAAGGTGCCGCCTTATTGCCAATGTTATTAACATTAGGGTTTAAATTTGGCGAACACGAAATTTTTCATCGCCATGTAAATACTAACGGCAAGGGCCCAATCTTATTTAGCTTGGCAAATATGCTTAAACCTGGCAATTTTGACATTGATAACATCGAAAACTTCTCAACCTTGGGCTTATCGTTGTTTATGATGTTGCCTATTGATGGTGATGCTCAGCAAGTATTCAATATGATGCATAATGCCGCTAGAAAGTTATCAGAAGAGTTCGACTGTAGAATACTTGATGGTAACAAAGTCGTTTTAAGCAAACAAAGCGTACAACAATATGTAGAACGAATTCGCGAATTTGAGCGTAAAAGATTAAGCCGCTAGCTTATATTTTTCATTGAGTTGACACTAACCTAAGAGGCAAGCGTTCAATTATGAGCCCTTGCTTTTTTTAACAATTATATTTTAAGTAAATAGTTTTTATGTCTGAAAATAGTTCAAACCAGTCAGCTGAAGCTGATATTCATCGCCTTAAGCAATCTATAGAAGATTTTAATTATCAGTATTACGTATTAGACGACCCAAGTGTGCCTGATATTGAATACGATCGCCTAATGCGAGAATTGATACAACTTGAGACAAAACATCCTGAGCTAAAAACAGCAGATTCGCCTAGCCAAAAAGTGGGTGGAAAAGCATTATCAAAGTTTGAGCAAATTGAACATGAAATGCCTATGTTGTCGTTAGATAATGGTTTTGAAGACGATGATTTGTTTAACTTCGAAACCCGCGTTCAAGACCGCTTAAATTCTAAGGACACTATTGAGTTTGCTTGTGAACCAAAATTAGATGGTTTGGCCGTTTCTATATTGTATGAAAACGGCGTGTTGATTCAGGCGGCTACTCGGGGAGATGGCCAAGTTGGTGAAAACATAACTGAGAACGTAAAGACGATAGCGAATGTACCGCTTAAGCTTCGTTCTCAAAATATTCCTTCAAGAATTGAAGTTCGCGGTGAAGTGTTTATGCCAAAGCAGGGCTTTGACGAACTTAATCTTAGCCAAAAGGAGAAGGGAGAGAAACCTTTTGCTAATCCGAGAAATGCAGCTGCTGGCAGTTTACGACAGCTTGATTCTAAAGTGACAGCGGCAAGGCCTCTGCGAATGTATGCATACTCTTTAGGCGTGCTAGAAGGCGGTGAAATTAGTGATACTAGTAGCCATAGTGAACGGTTGGCCTACCTTGGTAAGTTGGGTTTGCCTTTGTGCAAAGAAACTAGCGTTGCTAAAGGCGCACAGGCTTGTTTAGATTACTTTAGAAAAATAGGTGAATTAAGAAATGACCTAAGCTACGACATAGATGGCGTAGTATTCAAAGTAAATGACATTGCGTTACAGCAACGCTTGGGTTTTGTATCTAAAGCTCCTAGGTGGGCGATGGCGCAAAAATTTCCTGCTCAAGAAGAGTTAACCGTGCTTAATGATGTTGAGTTTCAAGTGGGTAGAACCGGCGCAATTACGCCTGTAGCACGATTAGAACCGGTGTTTGTAGGCGGGGTTACCGTATCTAATGCCACCTTGCATAACCAAGATGAAATAGCTCGTTTAGGGATAAAAATTGGCGACACGGTTGTTATTAGAAGGGCAGGTGACGTGATTCCACAAATTGTGTCTGTAATATTGGATAAACGCCCTGAAACAGCCAAAGATATAGAGTTTCCGAGTCATTGCCCTGAGTGTAACTCTCATGTTGAACGAATTGAAAATGAAGCCGTAATTCGTTGTACCGGCGGACTTGTATGCTCAGCTCAGCGCAAACAGGCTATTAAGCATTTTGCGTCGCGTAAAGCTTTCGATATCGAAGGTTTAGGTGACAAAATTGTTGACCAATTAGTTGATGCAGAACTGATAAAAGATCCCTCTGATATTTTTAAATTAACACTCAGCCCCTTAGTGAGCTTAGAACGCTTCGGGGATAAATCTGCGGTTAATCTACTGCGCTCAATTGATGCTGCTAAAAGTACGAGCTTAGCTAAATTTTTATATTCATTAGGCATACGCGAAGTAGGTGAATCTACGGCGCGTAACTTAGCCTTGCATTTTTTAAGCTTAGAAAAAATTATAGCCGCTAACGAAGAAGCATTGAAAGATGTACAGGATGTAGGGGCTATTGTTGCCACGCATATTTATGAATTTTTTAATGAACCAGCCAACGTAGTTATTATTGAAAAGCTACTTAGCGCAGGTGTTAACTGGCCTGACATAACACCGCCTAGTGCAGATGCTCAGCCAATGCTAGGTAAAACGGTTGTGTTAACCGGCACACTACAACAAATGGGGCGTGCTGAAGCAAAAGCAAAACTACAAGACTTAGGCGCTAAAGTTTCAGGCAGTATTTCAGCTAAAACTGATTTATTAGTGGCGGGTGAGAAAGCGGGCTCTAAGCTAACGAAAGCCAGTGAATTAGGGATTGAAACCTGGGATGAACAAGCTTTTGTTGATTACTTAGCCAGCTTATAGCTAGGCTAAGTAACAATCATTAATCTTTATTTACACGTTTTGCGTGCGCTCTTTTTCTCCAAGCTCTGGCCACAGAGCTTTTCCACACCCAATCTAGTCCAAAATATCCTATAGCGGCAAACACCACCGAGCATATTGCACAACCCACTACAAATGCAGGGCCTATAGTAGTAATAGATTCACTTAGCCATGTCCAACTTAACTGAAATTTAAAGTCAGTCATTTCAGTCCCAAGTACAGTACTTCCCAACAAATAAGCCGAGTAATATATAGGAGGCATAGTGAGCGGGTTAGTGATCCACACAGCGGCTACTGATAAAGGTAAATTCACTCTAAATGGGATTGCGAGGGCTGCGGCAAATACCATTTGAAATGGTACTGGCCAAAACGCAAAAAATAAACCAATCGCAAACGCTCCTTTCGCTGAGCGTCTATTTAAATGCCATAAATTTGGGTCATGCAATAAAGAGCCAAACATTTTTAAAGACTTGTTTGTTTTAACTTTATTGTGATCAGGTAAATAACGTCGGATAAACTTTTTCGGCATAATGAGTACGGCTTTTATGGGTTCCTAAAGATGACGGTTAGTGAAAAATTAATGCTGGGATTTACTAGTATATTCCTGAGCAGTGCATTATGGCCTAATTTGCCGAAAATTTCACTGCTTGCGTTAATCATATTGATATTATTTCTTCTACTTAGGTATAGGTCCTTATTTTTGGTCTGCGGGGGTATCTTAGGACTGGTTTGGGCAACATTGGCCGCAAACTACTATCTTCACTGGCAATTGCCTTCCAAATACTACCAACAAAACGTAATTGTAGAAGGATTTGTTGACAGTATTGTGTCAAAACAAAGCGGTGATACAGAATCAAGTTACTTTAATTTTAAAGCGTCCAAAGTCGGTAAGCGTGAATTAATCTTTACGCCACGTATTAGGGTGTCGTGGTTTAAACCATTAAAAGAGCTTAAACAAGGGCAGCAGTGGCGCTTATTTGTAAAACTGAAACGCCCAGTAGGGCTGGCAAATAAAGCTGGATTTAATTATCAAAAGTGGTTGGTTAGCCAAAATATTGTGGCAACGGCCTACGTGAAAGCGAGTCCCTCAAACACCTTAATCAATAATAGTGTTTCTTATCGCCAAGCCAATATAGATAACTTGCTCAACTATAATTTACCCATGCAGAAGTGGGTGTTGGCCCTTATGTATGGTGAGCGTAGTTTATTAGAGCCACAAGATTGGCAGTTATTGCAAAATACCGGAACTGCGCATCTTTTTGCCATATCGGGAATGCACTTAGGTATTGTTTTTAGTGTTATGTTGCTGGTCAATAAAGGGTTATTCCTAGCTCGTGCAACGATGCTATCTCACTGCGGCATACAAATAAACCGCAAACCATTACATTTCATTTTATCGTTAGGTGTTTGTATTATTTATGCATATTTCGCTGGCTTTCAAATACCTGTTTTGCGAGCATTAATTGGCTTGGCCGTAATTGCTTTACTCATCCTTATGGGGCTGTTTTGGCGCTGGCAAGCAAGTATACTAAGTTTGTTAAGCATATTTATACTGCTTTTCCCTTTTGCCCCATTGGGTATGAGTTTTTGGTTTAGTTTTATTGCAGTATGCCTCATTTGGTTTTTTATGTGGCGTTGGCCATTGAATAATCGCTCAAACAAGGTATCAACAGTGTGGCGTGTATTTGCATATGGTTTCGCACTACAAGTGTTTTTATCCATTAGCACTATTCCCATGACCGCACTGGCATTTGACTCCATCCCATATATATCCTTATTCGCGAATATATTTGCCATCCCCATTGTAAGCCTGATTTTAGTTCCATTGTGCCTTTTATGCGCAGCGCTTATTGCTTTTGGTTTCCAAGTTCACGGCATTTTATTGCTTATTGATGGCATATTTGAATTTACCGTTGATGTTCTTAGTCAGTTTCAGCGCTACGAAGCGCTTGATACAGCGTCTTATGCCATAAACAGTGTAATAATTATGTTAGGTGCTTTATTAGCGCTTTTAGTGCTACTACCTAACACAAAAGCGCGAGTGCCGTTAATTGCTTCGTCGATACTCACGCTTTTCACCTTTGTAATATTGAATAATGAAAAGCCGAAACAGGGCCAATGGCAATTGAGCGTATTTGATGTGGGGCAGGGAAGTGCCATGGTGATCCAAAGCAATAACGCCTATTTAGTCTACGATACTGGCCCGTCTTTCAAAGGTTCGTTTAGCATGGCAGAGGCGGTGCTAATGCCATACTTCAAAAGTAAGGGTTACCCGCCTATTGATAAATTAGTGTTGAGCCATCTTGATAATGACCATGCGGGAGGTAGGCAAATTTTACTGAATAATTTATCAATTAAAGACGTAATAAGCCCTTTGGATGTCTGCAATGCAGGAAATAACTTTATTTGGCAAGGCTTGAGCTTTACTATTTTGTGGCCACTTAAATCAGTATCAGGTGAAGAGAACTCACACAGTTGTGTGATTAAAATTGATGATGGCCACCATTCAGTATTATTAAGTGGTGATATTGAAAAGCCAACTGAGCAAGCTATGCTGGCGAAATATACAAAAAATGAGTTAAATGCGTCAGTTTTATTGGCCCCGCATCATGGCAGTATAAGCTCATCTACTGCGCCTTTTGTGGCGGCGGTTGAGCCTGAATATGTGGTGTTTACATCTGGCTTCGCAAACCGCTGGGGCTTCCCGCATTCCTTGGTACTGAAGCGATACACCAATGTAGGTGCTTATAAGGCAACCACAGGCACTGATGGCCAAATCACTTTTAATTTTTCACCCAAAGGCATAAACATGAGCCGATATCGGACAGATGAATTCAAGCGCTGGTATTTCAAGGCCCCAAGTGAAGCCAGTAATAAGATGTGAAATTAGTCATAGGCAAAGCAATAAGTTAGTGTATCTATTGGAAATTAGGTAGAATATGCAAAGATTTAATAACATGCGTAGTTTATGCCAAAAAATAATGTAGCCTCTGATCCACTTGAACCAAAGTCTCGCGTAACGGTGAGTCGTTTTCTCAAGTACATCAAACCTTTCCGATTCCTTTTTCTTATTTCTATTATAGGCATGATTGGCTATGCCTTAGTTGATGTGTATGTGTTATCACAAATTGAGCCACTTATTGACAATAGCCTTCGTGACGGTGATTACGACTTTCTAAAGTTGGCTGCTTATTTCATTGTGCCGCTGTTCATTCTTCGTGGAGTCTTTAACTTTATGGGCACTTACACACTTGAATATATTGGCACACAAGTGGTTAAAAAGATGCGCCAAGAACTGTTTGATAAATTCATTCATTTGCCAGTTGAATTTCATGATCATCATTCGTCGGGCAGCTTAATCTCCAAAATAATTTATGACACTGAACAGGTGCGAGCTGCTTCAGGAAAAGCCTTACTAACTTTAGTACGTGAAGGTATGTTTGTAGTGGGTTTAATAGTCGCTATGTTTATTGCCTCATGGAAATTGTCTATTATATTTCTATTAATAGGCCCATTGGTGGCCGTGATTGTTACTTTTGTAAGTAAACGATTTCGTAAGGTCAGTAAAGCTATTCAACAAGCAATGGGGTCTTTAACCTCTAGTGTTGAAGAGGCTGTAAAAGGCCATAAAGTGGTATTGATGAGTGACGCTCAAGCCTTAGAGGCCAGCAAATTTGAGCAAAAAAACAATCAAAATCGCTTACAAAATATGAAGCTCGTAACTTCACAAATACTTAGCGTTTCAAGTATACAAATAATAGCCTCAATTGCTTTAGCATTTGTACTCTATGCGGCTAGTTTGCCTAGCATGGTTGAAGAATTAACCCCGGGAATCTTTATAAAAGTAGTGCTATTTATGGTGATGCTACTAAAACCTTTGAAAGCGCTCACCACGGTAAATACTCAGTTTCAAAAAGGTATGGCCGCCTGCGGAAGCATTTTTGAAATACTTGATCAAGAGAACGAAAAAGACACAGGTAAAATTGACTTAGGTAAATCCAAAGGCGCGATCAGTTTAAAAAATGTTACTTTTACTTATCCAAGTAAAAAAAGCCCTGCCATTAAAAATGTTAGTTTTGACGTTAAGCCGGGGCAAACTATTGCATTAGTGGGGCGTTCGGGTAGTGGCAAATCAACACTTTCTAGTTTGTTAACCCGCTTTTACGCTCCGGATTCAGGTGAAATTTTGCTAGACGGCGTAAACACAAATGACATTAGTTTAAGAAGCATTCGTAAACAATTCGCTTTAGTATCCCAACAGGTAGTGTTATTTAATGACACTATTGCCAATAACATCGCTTATGGCAAGCAGGAAGAAGTGAGCCGAGAGCAAATTATTGAAGCTGCCAAAATAGCGCACGTAACAGATTTTGTAGAACAGCAAGAGAATGGGTTTGATACCTTAGTAGGTGAAAATGGTTTAATGCTATCAGGCGGTCAGCGACAAAGAATCGCAATTGCAAGAGCCATTTTAGCCGATGCGCCCATTCTAATTTTAGATGAAGCTACTTCAGCCCTTGATACCGAATCAGAAAAATTTATTCAACACGCTTTGGATGAATTGCAGCGTACCCGTACTTCGATTGTGGTGGCGCATCGTTTATCAACCATTGAAAACGCAGATGTGATTATGGTGGTTGAACAAGGTGAGGTACTTGAAATGGGTGATCATCAATCATTGTTAGCAAAAGGTGGTATGTACAAAACCTTGCACGACATGCAGTTCTCAGCAGATATTTAGACGCACATCATGAGTCTTCAAAACGCGTGGTATACAAAACAAAAATGGGTGTGGATCTTAGCGCCATTCACTTTATTGTTTTGGTGTATATCTAGCTTGCGCAGAGCGTCTTTTAAATTAGGTTTTAAGCGCATTAAGCGCTCACGGCTGCCGGTAATAATTGTAGGGAATATAAGTGTTGGCGGCAATGGCAAAACACCCGTTACCTTGGCGCTGGTAGAGTATTTGCAGTCACAAGGCCACACACCTGCAGTATTATCGCGAGGCTATGGCGGTTCACAAACTACATTCCCTCACTTATTAACACCGCGTTGTAAGCCCAGTGTAGTAGGCGATGAACCTGCGCTTATGGCGAAACGCTTAAATTGCCCTATTGTAATTGACCCAAAGCGGGCGCGCGGCAGTGAATACATTGAACAGCATACGAAAGCGAGTGTAATTATTTGTGATGACGGCTTACAACACTACGCTTTAGCACGCAGTATTGAATTGTGTGTTCTTGATAAGCGCGGTATAGGAAATGGCTATTTGCTTCCAATGGGCCCATTACGTGAAGGAGCGTGGCGTTTAAATTCGGTTGACGCTTGCATATTAAATGCAAATGAAGAAGAAAACGCGCTGGTGAATAAGTTAAGTTCGGTGCGTTCTCCGTTATTTACTATGGCGCTAAAAGCGACGAGTTGGGTCAATGTTGCGAGTAATGAACGAAGAAGCCTTCAAGATTTCAGTTTAGAAGGCAAAAATGTAGCCGCCTTGGCGGGTATTGGTGATCCTAAGCGTTTTTTTAGCACTTTGCACAATATCGGAATTATGCCAAGCAAGGAAATTTCGCTACCTGACCACCATCATTTTCAAGCAAGCGATGTCCCATCAGGATATACTGTGCTTATGACAGAGAAAGACGCAATTAAATGCGCCAATATTGCGCATAGTGATTGCTGGTATTTGCAGGTAAATGCAGTATTACCCGAAACCTTTTATGCGTTTTTACAAACCAAACTCGCACAAGAAACTTATAAATAATTCGAAACGGAGAAAACATGGCTTTTGATAAAAAGTTACTCGATATCATTGCTTGCCCAGTCTGTAAAGGGCAACTTGTATTAACCACGTTACCCGAGCGATCTGAGCAAGAATTGGTATGCAAATTTGATAAACTTGCCTATGCAATAAAAGACAATATCCCTGTATTGCTTGAAACCGAAGCGCGTGAAATAAGCTTAAGCGAATATGAGTCGCTGAAGTAACATTTCAGTACCATGCTAATTAAACATTGTTATTCATAAGGATATAGTATGTCTTTTGTCGTTATTATTCCGGCTCGATACGGGTCAACTCGATTCCCCGGTAAACCTTTAGCTTTGATTAAAGGCAAGCCCATGATTCAGCACGTTTATGAACGCGCTTTAGAAGCTGGTGCTGATGATGTGATTGTGGCAACCGATGATCAAAGGATTGGTGATATTGTTGAAAGTTTTGGTGGAAAAGTGTGCTATACCGCAAATAACCATGAATCAGGGACAGAGCGAATTGCCGAGGTACTAACTAAGCTCAACATTGATGACAATACCACGGTTGTTAATGTGCAGGGTGATGAACCCTTTATTCCACCCGAAAACATACAACAAGTAGCGCAAAACTTAAATGAAAGCGCGATGCAAATGGCAACCTTGTGCTTTCCAATATCACAACGTAGTGATATAGATAACGCAAATGTGGTTAAAGTAGTGTTCGCACAAAACGGCAAAGCGCTTTACTTTTCACGTGCCCCCATTCCTTTTGATAGAAATTGGGTGCAAAATACGCAACACATGCAAGCAAACAACTACTTTAGGCATGTTGGTATATATGCTTACAATGCGGGGTTTATTCACAAGTATATTACGTTAGCGCCAAGTGCTTATGAAACAATTGAATCGCTAGAGCAACTCAGAGTCTTGTATCACGGCTATGATATACACGTTGAACAAGCTCATGCCGCGCCGCCTCACGGGGTAGATACCCCGGAAGACTTGGCGCGTTTAAATGCTTGAGCGTAAGGCTTAGTCTTCTACTCTAACACCCCATAAATCGTGTTCGTTGGCGTGAATAATTTGAACCCAAACTTGTTCACCCGGCGTCACGTCAAATTCATCACTTAAGTAAACTTTGCCATCAATTTCTGGCGCGTCCATGTAAGAACGGCCCACAGCACCAATATCTGTGACTTCATCAATTAATATTAAGTATTCTTGACCAATACGTGATTGCAGCTTTTGTGCACTAATTTGTGCTTGCACAGCCATAAAACGTTGCAACCTATCTTCCATTACTTCATCAGGTACATGGTCAGGTAAGTCGTTGGCTTTAGCGCCTTCAACAGGTGAATACTTAAAACAACCTACGCGATCAAGTTGTGCTTCTTCTAAAAAGTCCAACAACTCGTTAAACTCTTCTTCTGTTTCACCAGGGAAACCCACTATAAACGTTGAGCGAATCACTAGCTCAGGGCATACTTCTCGCCACTGCTTAATACGTTCTAAGACTCTATCTGAGCTGCCAGGACGCTTCATTAGCTTTAGAATGCGCTTGTTGGCGTGCTGAAAAGGAATATCTAAATAGGGTAAAATTTTACCTTCGGCCATTAAAGGAATGAGTTTGTCTACATGAGGATAGGGGTATACATAGTGCAAGCGAACCCACACACCTTGTTTGCCCAACTCCTCGCACAGCTGCTGCATATGCGTTTTTACCGGCATGCCTTCCCAAAAATCGGTTTTATGCTTCACGTCAACGCCATAGGCTGAGGTATCTTGGGAAATTACCAGTAACTCTTTTACACCCGCGTTGACTAAACGCTTAGCTTCACCTAGAACGTCGCCTACTTGGCGTGAATCTAGATCACCGCGCATTGACGGAATGATACAAAAGGTGCATCTATGGTTGCAGCCCTCTGAAATTTTCAAATATGCATAATGTTTGGGCGTAAGCTTAACGCCGTGGTCAGGTACTAAATCTATTAGTGGGTTGTGCTTTGGTTTAGCAACATGCTCGTGAACCTGTGACAATACTTCATCGTAGGCGTGAGGGCCGGTCACACCCAATACGTTAGGATGCAATTCAATAATTTCATCTTTCTTGGCGCCTAAGCAACCTGTAACCAGTACCTTTCCGTTCTCTGTTAAAGCTTCACCAATTGTATCAAGTGATTCTTGCACCGCCGAATCAATGAATCCACAGGTGTTTACAATCACCATGTCGGCATCTTCATAGCTGTTAGTAACGTCATAACCTTCAGTGCGCAATTGCGTAAGAATACGCTCCGAATCAACAAGATTTTTGGGGCAGCCAAGGCTAACGAAACCAATGCGTGATCCTGTGCTTTGATTACTTGTGCCTAGGCCATCAGGCATGGTTTTAACGGCAATTTTCTGCTCGTAATCTTCTAAGGATTTCTTTGACGTTTCTAATGTCGTAGTTTGTTGCGGTTTATATGTTTTAACGCTCATGAGTGTTTGTTGTGCCTGTTTGAAGAAGATAAATAGCCGGAACTTAGTCTTGCTACGAAGCTACAAGTCACCGTTTAAAAGTGGCGTTGTAGCATAATGGCGCTGATTATACATGTTAGCCTCAACTTTTTCACTATAGCTGTAATTGAGTATTAAGAAGAAATATACCCATCTAAAGCCACAAATAGCTTTTATTATATTAATTAGAAATATAAATAATAGAACTGGTTCTAATTTTCATTAACTTATTGTATTTAAATTGTTAAAGACCCTGCAAATACAGCCGATTATAGAGTAAGTGTGTATTATTTCGTCTCATTCGTTGCAGTTTCTAGTGGAAAGCGTCATAATATTAAGTAGAACACTAATTAATTGTTCTCATAATTCACCGTTAAATAAAGAGGAAGTATGTCGTTTAGTGATAAAAAGCGCGTAGTAATAAAAGTGGGTAGTGCGTTAATTGCTCCAAATAATACCGGATGCAGCCCGCATAACCTTCTAGCTATTGCTCAATTCATTGTAAAATGTAGGCAATTAGGCAAACAAGTTGTATTGGTTTCATCTGGCTCAGTAGCTGCTGGTAAAAAGTGGTTTGATGCACCTGAAATGTCTAAAACCTTAAAAAAGGCAATGGCAGCAACAGGGCAAACAAGCATGATGAAACTTTGGGATAGACTTTTCGACTTCCCAACCGCGCAATTATTACTCACAAACGATGACTTAAGCCACCGCGAACGTTACATAAGCATTAAAGATACGCTTGAGGCTTGCTTAGAGCATGGCGTAATGCCCGTAGTAAACGAGAATGACACGGTTACTTCTGATGATCGCAAAGTAGGTGATAACGATAATTTATCAGCGATGGTGGCCACTTCAATTGGTGCTGATACACTTATTTTATGTACTGATGTAGCAGGCCTATATGATAAAAATCCTCATAGCCATGATGATGCAAAACTCATCAAAACCGTTGACAAAATTACATCTTCTACATATTTAATGGCAACAGGTGCCGTTAGTAGTACTGGAACCGGTGGCATGCGCACTAAAATTGAAGCCGCAGAAAAGGCAACTAGCCATGGTATTGATACTTACATTTTAGATGCTTTCAATGGGAAAAACTTTGAATTGTTGCTCGACAACAGCAATCCAGGTACGCATTTTGTAGCATTTAACAAACCTGTTTCTTCAGCAATTCATTGGCGAACTCACACTTCAAAAGCCCGTGGTGAAGTGATTGTTGATGAAGCCGACATGGAACTAGGTGATATTCAAGATACCTTAACGAGCAGTAGCTTATTGGCTATCAATGGTGAGTTTTCAGTAGGTGACACCATTATGGTTAAAAACGATTCTGGCAAAAAGTTGGCTAAAGCAAAAACAAATTACAGTAGTTGTTTGCTTAATTATTTAGCCGATAAAGACATTCGAGACAAACTCGATGACAATTCATCTTTACTTACCGATTCAATAATATCTGATGAGCACATTGCCGTACTAGGAACCCAATAATATGATTCGCGAATTATCGAAACAAGCCAAAATTGCAGCTCGCGTATTATTACGTTTATCAGAGCAAGAAAAAAACACAGTATTACTAGATATGGCTAAAGCCTTGAAAGAAAATACTTCAGCTATTTTAGACGCCAACAAAGCTGATATGGAGCACGCAAAAGTCAATAACTTGCCTGATTCTATGTTAGATAGGTTGTTACTTAATGCTGATAGAATTAATGATATGGCCGCTGGGCTTGAAACAGTTGCTTCTTTGCCTGACCCAGTAGGTAAAAAACGTGAAGTAACGACTCGCCCAAATGGATTACAAATTAGTAAAGTAAATATTCCTTTAGGCGTGGTTTGCATGATTTATGAAGCGCGCCCAAATGTAACTGCTGATGCAGGCGCTTTATGCTTTAAGTCGGGCAATAGTGTTATTTTGCGTGGCGGAAAAGAAGCCCTGCATTCGTCTAAAGCAATTGCAAGCGTGATGCACGAAGTATTACGCGCACATAATTTACCCGAAGCGTTAATTTCGGTTGTGCCTGATCCAGCACGCGAATATATGATGGAACTCATGCAGCAAAAAGACTACATTGACGTAATTATTCCTCGTGGCGGTGAAGGGTTAATCAACTTTGTTACGGAAAACAGTTTGGTGCCGGTGATACAACACTTTAAGGGCGTTTGTCACTTATACGTAGATGAGCATGCTGATTTACAAAAATCCCTCGATATTTTACTCAATGGTAAAACTCAAAGAACCGGTGTGTGTAATGCACTTGAAGGCTTAGTTGTTCACGAAGCTATAAAAGATACTTTTTTGCCGCTAGCGAAAGATGCGCTAGCTAAACATAAAGTTAAAATAAACGCATGTGAAACGAGTGCCCCTTATTTTGATAACGCCACTATTTTAAAACAGAATGACTTTGGGCAAGAGTACTTAGGTTTAGAGTTGGCGGTTAAAACAGTAAATGATATTGATGGCGCAATTGCTCACATTGATCAATTTGGCAGCAACCATACTGAAGTTATTTGCACTGAAGATGAAGCGAATAGCTTATTGTTTCAACAATGTGTTGATGCATCAGTGGTAATGACAAACGCATCATCACGGTTTTCTGATGGCAGCCAATTAGGCTTAGGGGCTGAAATAGGTATTGCAACAAGTAAGCTCCATGCTTATGGTCCAATGGGCTTAGAAGCATTAACAACTGAAAAATTCTTAGTGGTGGGTGACGGACAGGTAAGAGCCTAAGTTGTGAGTTCATTATAGATGAGGAATGTTTCAATACTTAGTTTTGAGGTATCATTGGCAGCAAACTAATCTTGTGACTTTTTTATCTAGTGTTGAAATATCCTTTAAAATGTTTTGATGAAGGGGGGCGAATGAAACCGCCCCTTCTTTTATATATAGCACTTCTATTTGTATGCAGAGGGCTTTTAATATTAATCGTTTCTTTATCGTTTCGTGAAGATAGTGAACTTTTGATTCGGATGTTTTATCCACAGCCTGAACACTTCAACTTATCATTAATCCCCATGATCCCCTCATTGTTTGCCCTGTACCTCATTAGCAAGCGGAACAGTTTGTGGGAAAGTAAACGCTATCACTTGTTTGCATTACTGAGCAAAGTAGTCAGCCTTGCTCTTCTATTGGATTTAGCAGTTCAAACCTACGTTCTATCCCAAACGCATTTTCAGTATTCCTTGGCGCATGGGCTAAACTTAGTATTGCTATCGCTGTTTATTTCCTACCATTTAAAAAGCCGCTATTTAAAAGACGCTTATATAGACTGGAAAACGCCTTAAGTTTAAACACATCGATTAATGAGATGTGTGCTGGCTTATTGCCTGCTCAAAGTATTCCAGTACGGTCATATCACCATTATTTACCAAGCGTTGGTAACAAATGCCTGCAAATGCAAATGAATGGTCACCAATAACTAAAAACAACGCTGGGGCATCCACGTTGCTCTCATCGTAAAACCACTGCCCACCACATAGTTTTTTAAACGTTTCACCCACATATGCGCCATATACATTACAAATGGTAAATACCGCTTTGTCATCTAAAGCAATATCTTGATATTTTTTTAAGTAAGAAAGCAAAATATCATCTACCAACGAAATACTTTGCTTACTGTAATCTAATGGTATTGAAAATTCATCATTGGCTATAGTGACCGCATCGTTGGCGCTATCTTTCATTAATTGAGCAAGTTCTTCATTTTTCATTATTTTCACTATTGTTGTATTTAAATTAGTTTCTCGCGAATTTAAAAGCTAGGTAAAGCTTAAAAAGACGGGGCTTCAAGGTTCCTGTTTTGCAAAATTAAATCGGCTAACATTTGTGTGCCAGGGCCTATTTCATCAGGGCTTGGGCATACTAAAAAAGCAGTTGTTCTTAAAAATTCACTGCCTTTAACTTTCAGCTTTTTTAAACTACCGTTATGAATATACTTTGCAGCTACGTGTTTTGGTAGCCAGCAGAAGCCAATTTGCTCCATGAGTAATGAAACTGCAGTGTCAAACTGGCTTACCGTCCATCGATTTTCTGACTTTAACCATCCTGATGCCTCGTGGGGAGATTGCGACGTATCTTTAATTACTATTTGAAGATGTTGGGCGAGTGCATTTGGATCAAGTGGGCCTGTTGCATTAGCAAGCTCGTGTAAGGGATGGCAAACTAAAACAAAGTCAACGGTTTGTAGTGGTTCGCCCAAGTGCCCTTTAGGAACATGCATTAAAATGACTAAATCCGCTTTTTTATGGCTGACCGCCTCGGCACTTCCGGTTAATACGGTATCAATAATTTTTAAACGAGAGCCTCTACTTTGTGTTTGAAATTGCTTTAATACCGGTAGTAAAGCTTCACGAGGGTAGGCTAGGTCTACACATATTGTAATTTCAGGCTCCCAATCTTGGCGCAAGTTGATGGCCAGCTGTTCAAGCGATTCTACATGTTGAGTTAAATCTCGTGAGCGCCTAAGCATCACTTCACCCGCTTCACTTAACTGCGCTTTACGCCCAACTACATGTAAAAGTTGTACACCTAACTGAACTTGCAGTTTCGATACCGCATGGTTTAAAGAAGACTGACTTTTATTGAGTGCTTGAGCCGCTTGTGCATAGCCGCCGTGATCAACCACCGCTTGTAATATACGCCATTGTTCTAATGTTGTTTTCGGGCGATACACAGCGTAACCTCATGGAATATTTAGTATGATTAAAAAAACGTAATTTACCTTAACTGAACTATCCTTGTTTTACCATAGTAATCAATATATTACTTTTAGGAATTAAACTTTGAAATATAACGCATTTCTACCTTTTAGCGCTTTAATTGCATTGGCAATGATCAGCATTTTTGTTCATTTTAAGATTGTGCCACCAGGCGCTGATTTGCTAAATGAAATTAATGATGTATTTAAAGATGGATTTTATGGCGTGATTTTTTTAATCATACTATTAGAAGCTATTGTTTACATTGGATTCTATTTCCCCGGGCAGTTTTTCGCGGTTATTTTAGTGGTCGGCGCTAAACCCACTGCACTTGATATCGTGTATTTAACCTTAGCTATGGTTTTAGCCGCTACTTTAGGTTCTTTATTAAATTACGAGCTAGGAAAAGCTTCAACTAAGCATCGCTCAGAAGAAGATCAGCCTCCGTCATGGAAACAACTCTTATTGGCGATGATTCATATTAATTCTTTAGCGTTTTTTATGTTCTCTCAAGGTGCAAAAGGCAGAGCAAGAAAAATTGTGTATCTAGCGGGCTTACTAAATCTTCCTTATTATTTGTTGCTTATTGCAGCCACTAGTTTGCTGAGTGAGCAAGTGATGGCTATGGCTGAAAACACCATTTTACTTATTTCATTAATTGGCGTTTGGCTGTGTGTGGCAGTTTATTTAGATGTAAAAAAATACCGCCAAGAACATAGTGAGCAATACAATTAAACACACTTTCTACTTTGTGATATATGCAATGGCGCGTGATGCTGCAATAAGCCCAAAAGTGGCGGTTACTCCCACAAATGCGCCAAACCCTGTAGTGCAGTCCATTTTATTGGCACCTTGGCTAGACTGTTTACTTTGCGTTATACCGCCATCAGGCGAGGGGTATTTTAATTGTTCGCTTGAGTAAATACATTCAACACCAAAATTGCGTTTGGGATTAGTGCTAAAATTATAATCTCTGCGAAGCTGCGAACGTACTTTAGCCAAAAGAGGGTCTTGGATTGTTTTGGCTAAGTCACCTTTGTTAATAAGTAGTGGGTCAAGTTGGCCGCCGGCGCCGCCAATACATATAACTTTTAATTTTAAACGTTTACACCTTGCCACTATAGCTGCTTTAGCTTTTACGCTATCGGCTGCATCAATGACTACGTCAAAAACATCGTTACTAGGAATATAATCCACTACGTTTTCTACGGTGACAAAGTCCTCAATCAATGAAACTTGGCAGTCAGGGTTTATATCTTTTACTCGATGCTGCATAACTTCAATCTTACTTTGATCGAGTGTTGAATTTAGCGCATGAATTTGGCGGTTTACATTGCTTAGTGCCACATCATCTAAATCAATCATAGTAATATTGTTCATACCACTTCGAGCTAAGGCTTCTACTACCCATGAGCCAACACCACCAATACCAATGACACAAACTTTAGCTGACGCAATTTTATTGAGCCCTTCAGCTCCATATAGACGGGCTAAGCCAGAGAATCGTTCTTGGTATGACATATGTAATGGTAATCCGGTAACTAAGATAAAGTGAACCATTCTATTTTATAGAAAGGAATTAGCAAAATTTCGCATTTATTATTTTGATAAACGCATGCTTTAATATGCGGGCATGATAACAAATTAGTTAGCGACAATTCAGTATTTGGGCCAATATTTATTCCAAATACTGAAATCTAGAGGTAATGATGAGCAGTATTAAGACAATATTAAAAGGTAAGTCTGTTTCTGATGGAGCAGGCGTAAAGTTAAAAAGAATAATTGGGCAGGCTCAATTGATGCGCTTAGACCCTTTTTTATTGTTAGATGAATTTGGTTCAGACCAAGCTCAAGACTACATAGCCGGATTTCCTGCACATCCTCACCGAGGATTTCAAACCGTTACCTATATGCTAGCGGGTAAAATGCAACATAAAGATTCGGTTGGAAACACGGGAATAATTGAAGATGGTGGCGTGCAGTGGATGAACGCAGGCAGGGGAATTATTCACGAAGAAATGCCAATGCAAACGGCAGGCACCATGAGAGGTTTTCAGTTATGGCTTAATTTACCCGCTAGCGAAAAAATGTCTAAGCCAGCTTATCAAGATATTCTAAGTGCGCAAATTAATGAAATAAGTATTGGTGATAAATCGCATGCACGCGTAATCGCGGGAAGGCTACGTGACGTTGAGGGAGCGGTTAAAGATAATTTGCGGAAAACTCAGTTTTACGACATGCATATGAATTATGATGATACGATATCGTTTCGCACATGCTTGGGGCAATCAGGATTCATATATGTGTATGAGGGGAGTATTGTTATAGCGGGGCGTTTGCTTTCAAAAGGCGAAATAGGCGTACTCAATTTGACCGAAAAGATACAGATAGTGACACGTAAAAGTGCCAAATTTATCTTTTTGAGTGGTCAACCAATTAATGAACCAATTGAACAATATGGCCCTTTCGTTATGAACACAAAAGAGGAAATTCAACAAGCAATTTTGGATTTTCAGGCGGGGGCATTTAGCTAAGCACTTCTGCTAAGCTGATTATTATTAAAATCATATATGTAAACTAAGTACTGTTTTTTAAAGATAAATTTACGACGTTTCATTTTAATATCTCTCTGTTATACTGCCAGTACTCTATTGTTTACTGTATATATCTATAAATAAATATGTCAAAAATCACTTGTTTTAAAGCTTACGATATTCGTGGTGAGTTAATTACTCAATTAAATGAAAATGTAGCCTACCGTGTAGGTAGAGCCTTTGCTGAATACTTAACAGCAAAAACAGTTGTAGTGGGTGCCGATGCACGTAAAACATCACTACCTTTAAAGCTTGCTCTTACTGCGGGTTTGATTGATGGCGGAGCGAAGGTGTCAGATATAGGCGCTGCAGGGACCGAAGAAATTTATTTTGCGACCAAACATCTAGGGGTTGACGGCGGCATAGAGGTTACCGCAAGCCACAATCCTATTGATTACAACGGTATGAAAATGGTTAAAGCCGGGTCGGTACCCATCAGTGGTGATACAGGTCTACACGCTATTCGCGAATTAGCTGAATCTTATGATGAAAATTTAGTCAGCTCTCGCCTTAGCCATTTTGCTTCCGGCGATATAGTAAGTGATGCAGCCTTTATTGAAGGCGCTCATTCAGTAAAAGAAATTGAACTATTAGAGACTAAACTTTACGAGCGAATTAGTTGCGTAAACGATTATATACTGCACTTAAATGAATATATTGCGGTGTCGAAATTAAGCCCACTTAAGTTAGTAGTTAACGCGGGGAATGGCAGCGCAGGTCATATTGTTGATGCAATAGAATTATTTTTTAAACATCAAAACGTGCCGGTTGAATTTATCAAAGTGCATCATGAAGCAGACGGTAATTTCCCTAATGGTATTCCAAATCCTCTTTTACCAGAAAACCGTGCAGATACCGCACAAGCTGTAATAGATAATAAAGCAGATATGGGTATTGCTTGGGACGGCGATTTTGACCGTTGTTTCTTGTTTGATGAAACAGGCGAATTTATTGAAGGTTATTATATTGTTGGATTGCTTGCTCAAGCATTTTTAGATAAAAATAAAGGGGCTAAGATCATATATGACCCTCGCGTTTTCTGGAACACAGAAGATATCGTGAATAATGCTGGCGGTAAGCCGATTAAATCTAAAACGGGGCATGCGTTCATTAAAGAAAGAATGCGTAAAGAAGATGCGGTTTACGGTGGTGAAATGAGCGCACACCATTATTTTAGAGATTTTGCTTATTGTGATTCAGGCATGATCCCATGGTTATTAGTAGCTGAATTACTCTGCAAAACTAAAAAGCCTCTTTCTTCATTAGTAAAAGAGCGCATAGCCTTATTCCCGTCATCAGGTGAAATTAACTATAGAGTTGAAGATGCGGGTAAAACTATTAAGACTATAATAGAACATTACCAAGCAAATGCTGAAGTCGTTGATAAAACCGATGGTATAGGAATGGAGTTTGGTACATGGCGCTTTAACTTAAGAAAATCTAATACTGAGCCGGTAATCCGCTTAAACGTTGAGAGTAAAAACGATGAGGCGCTAATGAAAGAAAAAACGGCGGAATTAGAGCAATTAATACGCGGTTAACGAGCTATAAAAATCAATAAAAAAGGCGAATGTATAATCAACATTCGCCTTTTTTATTACAGATAAGCCATAAACAAATGACTTATAACCACTATGGTAGTAAGCATTGTACGTAAGTAGGTGTAGTCTAAAAGAATATCTTTTTCCAAGGCTAATACATATTTGTCATACATTAACACTCCGATATATGCGACCGAAAGGGCGCTTAGTAAAGAATTCCCTTCCAGGAATATAAGTGCTACCCAGGCAACTATACTTGGCAACATTGCAACGTATAGCTGGTGATCTTTGCGCCTATTTTGCAGCGCATCTAGCCAGTGTATCCCGCCAAAAAATGACAAAATAATTGCTGAGTACTGCACAAAATAAGTATAAGCCTGAAAGTACGACAAGGCCCCTGCAACAATTAGTAGCGGCAAGCCTATAAAGGGTAAAAGTCCCGCGTATCCAAGAACTTTAGCTGAAAAATGCATAATTTTCTCCGTAAGGCATAAAAAAATGGCGCTCAAAAAGCGCCATTTATTATCGTTTTAATGCAACAAGAATTACTTCTTGATAGGTGTGTACTCACGCTTACTATGGCCTGTGTACAATTGACGAGGACGACCAATTTTTTGACCTGGCTGGCTCATCATTTCATGCCAATGTGAAATCCAACCTACTGTTCTTGCTAAAGCAAAAATACAAGTAAACATATTGGTTGGAATACCAATAGCACTTAATACGATACCAGAATAGAAATCAACATTAGGGAACAATTTCTTCTCTGCGAAGTAAGGGTCGCTCAAGGCAATTCTTTCTAATTCCATCGCAACATCTAATAATGGGTTTTCAACATTAAGCTCTTGTAGTACTTCATGACAGCTTTCACGCATCACTGTTGCGCGTGGATCGTGGTTCTTGTAAACACGGTGTCCAAAGCCCATTAGTCGGAAAGGGTCACTCTTGTCTTTAGCTCGAGCAATAAACTCAGGAATGCGATCAACAGTGCCAATTTCTTCTAACATTTTTAAACAAGCTTCGTTAGCGCCACCATGAGCAGGACCCCATAAAGATGCTACACCTGCTGCAATACAAGCATAAGGATTAGCACCCGATGAACCGGCTAGACGCACAGTTGAGGTAGATGCGTTTTGTTCATGGTCAGCATGAAGTATAAAGATTCTATCCATAGCACGCTCTACAGCTGGGCTTATGACATACTCTTCAGCAGGAACAGAAAACATCATGTTTAAGAAGTTTGCAGCGTAGCTCAAATCGTTACGTGGATAAACGAAAGGCTGCCCTATGTTGTATTTATAACACATCGCTACTAGCGTTGGCATTTTGGCAATCAAACGATGCGCAGAACGGCTACGTTGGTCAGGGTCAGCAACATCTAAATCACTATGGTAGAAAGACGATAACGCACCAACAGTACCGCAAAGCATTGCCATTGGGTGGGCATCATTTCTAAAGCCATGGAAGAACATATTTACTTGTTCGTGCACCATGGTGTGGCGTGTAATGGTTTCTTTAAATTCGTTATACTCTTCACTATTTGGCGCTTTGTCATGTAATAACATATGACAAACTTCCAGAAAACTCGCATCACGAGCTAAATCTTCAATTGAGAAACCGCGGTGAAGTAGAATACCTTTAGCACCGTCTATGAACGTGATTGCTGATTCACAAGAACCAGTCGCCATAAAGCCTGGGTCAAAAGTAAAGTATCCGTGTGCACCTAGTGCTCTTACGTCAATAACTGGGTGGCCTTCAGTACCTTCCAAAATTGGAAATTCTACTTCTACGTCACCAGCTTTGAGGGTAGCGGTCTTATTTGACATTAAATTGCTCTCCTAAGTTTTGAGTATCCGATCTAACGGAAAAAGCGAGGATTTTGTTCACTATCTTTCACAAAATACTACACTTTTTGGGAAAAGTGCCGATATTCTTCACTTATTCACTAGCGAAGTCAATTTAAATGCACATGTGTTTAATATATATTCTTCATCACTCTAGCTGATATTGGTAATAAATGTTGGTTATAAACATATGTTTACTACTAAAGTCCCAATCATCAAGTAAACATTGCTATTCAAGCTTGAGGTTGATATATTCAAACCCGCTGAATTTAAAGGGATATTTGTACATACTTTACTAATATTTCATTCACAAAAATTTAACAATTAAATTTTCGCTATTGTTAAATTATTAACACACAACCACGTGTTACTTGGCATAAAAAAATAATTCTGCGTAAGTGCACGTTTAAACACACAGGCGTTTTATTGTGAAAAAACAAAGACCAGTCAATCTCGATTTGAGCACAATCAAATTACCACCCGCAGGGAGAGCTTCAATATTGCACCGTATTACAGGTGTTGCGATGTTCTTTGCATTATTATTCGTTATTTGGGCATGGGCAACTTCCATTGCGTCGCCTGAAGGATTTGCTTTAGTTAGTGATCTAATGAATGGTTTCGTAGGTAAATTCATAGCCATAGGAACGCTTTCTGCTTTCACATTTCATTTCATTGGTGGCATACGCCATTTAGTGATGGATATGGGCTACTGGGAAGAGTTAGAGTCGGGCAATACCAGTGCTAATATAGCTATTGGTTTGTGGATTGTAATTACCATCGTTATTGCTGGAGTGTTAATATGATAACTAACCAAGCATCAATTAAAAGAAATGGTATCCAAGATTACGTAACCTTGCGTGCATCAGCGGCTATCATTACACTTTTCGCAGCTTACATGCTGTACTTCTTTGTTTCCACCCCAACTGTAACCTTTGAAGTTTGGCAGGGTTTATTTGCTTCAGTTTATATGAAAGCATTTACCATGGCAGCATTGGTTGCAATCATGATGCACGTGCGCATAGGTTTATGGCAGGTGCTTACTGATTACGTAAAAGCGCATAAATTGCGTGCTGCTTTGCAGTTCATTTTAAATCTAATCGCATTTGCTTATGTTGCGATTGGTCTTTTCGTATTGTTGGGAGTTTAATATGACTTTACCTGTTCATGAATTTGATGCAGTTGTAATAGGAGCGGGTGGCGCGGGAATGCGTGCAGCTTTGCAAATTTCAGAATCGGGCCGTTCGTGCGCACTTTTATCAAAAGTGTTTCCAACACGTTCTCATACCGTTTCTGCCCAAGGTGGCATTACTGTAGCATTGGGTAATTCCCACGAAGATAATTGGGAATGGCACATGTATGATACCGTAAAAGGTTCAGATTACATTGGTGACCAAGAAGCCATTGAATACATGTGTAAAACTGGTCCAGAAGCAATTATTGAAATGGAAAACATGGGTTTGCCATTTTCAAGAACTGAAGATGGCCGAGTATATCAACGTCCATTCGGTGGTCAGTCAAAGAATTTTGGTGGTGAGCAAGCGGCAAGAACTGCAGCTGCTGCTGACAGAACAGGCCATGCTCTTCTTCACCTTTTGTACCAACAAAACGTTAAAAACAAAACAAAAGTGTTCTCTGAATGGTACGCACTAGATTTAGTTAAAAACCAACAAGGTCAAGTAGTAGGTTGTACTGCAATAGACATTGAAAGTGGCGAAGTGGTTTATTTCAAATCAAAAGCGGTTGTTCTCGCAACCGGCGGTGCAGGTAGAATTTTTGCTTCTACTACTAATGCACACATCAACACTGGTGACGGTGTTGGTATGGCCTTACGTGCAGGCGCACCAGTACAAGATATGGAAATGTGGCAGTTCCACCCAACGGGTATAGCTGGAGCAGGAACACTTGTAACCGAAGGTTGCCGCGGAGAAGGCGGTTACTTGCTTAACAAAGATGGCGAGCGTTTCATGGAACGTTATGCGCCTAACGCGAAAGATTTAGCGGGCCGTGATGTAGTTGCGCGTTCAATGATGACAGAAATCCGTGAAGGTCGCGGTTGTGAAGGGCCGTGGGGCACACACATTAAACTTAAGCTAGATCACTTAGGTAAAGATGTTCTTGAGTCTCGTTTGCCGGGTATACTAGAGCTATCTCGTACCTTTGCTCACGTTGACCCAGTTAAAGAACCAATTCCAGTAATTCCAACTTGTCACTATATGATGGGTGGTATTCCTACTAATGTTGATGGACAAGTTATCAACATTGACAAAGACGGTAACGAAACGCCAATGGATGGTTTATTCGCATGCGGAGAAATTGCATGTGTATCTGTTCATGGTGCAAACCGCTTAGGCGGTAACTCATTACTTGACTTAGTAGTATTTGGACGTGCAACAGGCCTACACCTAGGTAAGAGTATTGACGAAATTGAAGTTAAATCTGACGCATCAGCCTCTGATTTAGAAGGCGCTATGGCTCGCTTCAATCGTTGGGAATCATCTGATAAAGGTAAAGGCGAAGACCCAGTTCAAATTAAGAAAGATATGCAGAAGTGCATGCAGCTTAACTTCTCGGTATTCCGTGAAGGTGAAGCTATGGCAGAAGGCCTTAAAGAACTAGGTGAAATTCGTGAACGCTTACAGCACGCTCGTTTAGATGACAAGAGCAGTGACTTTAATACTCAGCGCATTGAATGCTTAGAGCTTGATAACTTAATGGAAACTGCATATAGCACAGCTGTTGCTGCTAACTTTAGAACAGAAAGCCGTGGTGCTCACAGTCGCTTTGATTTTCCTGAACGTGATGATGACAACTGGTTGTGTCATTCAGTATATGTTCCTGAGAGCGAAACTATGCGTAAACGCGACGTCAATATGGCGCCAAAAATTAGAGAGGCATTCCCTCCTAAAGCGCGTACATACTAAGAGGAGTATTGACCATGAAATTAGACTTTTCAATTTACAGATATAACCCTGATGTTGATGATGCACCTCGCATGCAAGAGTATTCTCTTGAAGTTGAGGAAGGCCAAGACATGATGGTGCTAGATGCGCTTCTTGCTTTAAAAGAATCGGATCCTACTTTATCTTTCCGTCGCTCGTGCCGTGAAGGCGTGTGTGGTTCAGATGGCATGAACATGAACGGTAAGAATGGTTTGGCATGCATTACGCCGTTATCAGCGCTAGGAAAAGGTAAAATAGTGGTTCGTCCACTACCAGGTTTGCCAGTTGTGCGTGATTTGGTTGTAGACTTGAGCCAGTTCTATACGCAATATGAAAAAATTAAACCGTTCTTGATTAATGACAACAAGCAGCCGCCGGCACGTGAACATATTCAAATGCCAGAAGAGCGCGCTAAACTTGATGGGCTATATGAGTGTATTTTGTGTGCTTGTTGCTCAACTTCATGTCCTTCGTTTTGGTGGAATCCTGATAAATTTATAGGTCCAGCAGGTTTGTTACATGCGTATCGTTTCTTGATTGATAGCCGTGATACTGCTACTGACGAACGTTTGAGCTATTTAGATGATGCATTTAGCGTATTTAGATGTCACGGCATCATGAACTGCGTAAGCGTGTGCCCTAAGGGTCTTAACCCAACAAAGGCTATCGGGCAAATTAAATCAATGTTGCTACAGCGAGCTTTATAATTGAAACACTTAGTGCGTTTTTTTAACTAGTTTTTAAATAGCTATCCAGCAATGGATGGCTATTTTTTTTATATAAGTTAAAAAAAACCTAAGACATTGGTTATATAAGATTTAAATTAAAAACTACATAGAATACAATACAGTCAATAACACTAATCAAGGCTAAACGATGCAAAATAGCGTGATGAAAGCATGGTGGGACTCTTCACACATGGCAGGAGCTAACGCTGCGTATGTAGAAGAGTTATACGAAGCATACCTCGAAAACCCTCAAGACGTCTCTGAAAACTGGAAATCAGTTTTTGATGCGTTACCAAAAGTTGACGGCGTTGCCGTTGAAGAAAATCATTCAAATATTCGTGAAGAATTTAAAAAAGTTGCGGCCGCTGGCCCAGCAGCTCGCATTGGCTCTGTTTCTGCAGCGCCAGGCGCATCTTCACCTGGTGATGAAAAACAGGTAAAAGTTCTTCAACTTATAAATGCATATCGTTTTCGTGGTCATCAACATGCTAATCTTGACCCGCTAGGTTTATGGAAGCAAGAGCGCGTTCGTGACTTAGAGCTATCGCATCATAATTTGTCTGAGAGTGATTTTGATACAATATTTAGTTTAGGTTCTTACGCTGTAGGCGCAGATAAACTAGACCTTAAAGAATTGTTTAAATCATTAAATAGAACTTACTGTGGCTCTATTGGTTCTGAATACATGCACATTACTGATACTGAGCAAAAACGTTGGATTCAACAACGTCTTGAGTCAGTAGAAGCTAAACCTGCTATTGATCGCGATGCTAAAATCAAAATTTTAAAAGGTTTGATTGCCGCTGATGGCATGGAAAAGTATTTAGGTTCTAAGTTTACTGGTGCAAAGCGTTTTAGTTTGGAAGGTGGTGATGCCTTAATTCCAATGTTAAAAGGTCTTATTACCGAAGCAGGTACAGCTGGTGCTAAAGAAGTAGTATTGGGTATGGCTCACCGCGGCCGCTTAAATGTGCTTGTTAATGTACTTGGCAAAAATCCATCGGTATTGTTTGATGAATTTGCCGGTAAGCACGACGACAGCCTAGGCGCTGGTGATGTTAAATATCATGCAGGTTTCTCATCTGATTTTGCTACCCCGGGCGGCAACGTTCACTTAGCGTTAGCGTTTAACCCTTCTCATTTGGAAATTGTTAATCCTGTTGTTATGGGTTCAGTAAGAGCGCGTTTAAATCGTCGCGACTGCACTGACGGTTCAGCCGTATTACCTATTACAATTCACGGTGACTCAGCGATTGCTGGTCAAGGTGTTGTGCAAGAAACATTTAACATGTCGCAAACGCGAGGCTTCTCAGTAGGCGGCACAGTTAGAATTGTAATTAACAACCAAGTAGGTTTTACCACTTCTAAAACCGAAGATACGCGTTCAACTCAATATTGTACTGATATCGCAAAAATGGTCCAAGCACCTATTTTTCACGTGAATGCTGACGATCCTGAAGCGGTTTCTTTTGTTACAAAATTAGCGCTAGATTATAGAAACAAATTTAAACGTGATGTGGTAATAGATTTAGTGTGTTATCGCCGTCATGGGCACAACGAAGCTGATGAGCCTAATGCTACTCAGCCTTTGATGTATCAAAAAATTAAAAAACATCCTGTTCCACGTCAAATATATGCTGACCAACTTATTGCTGAGGGAATAATTGCCCAGCATGATATTGATAAGCTAGCACTTGAATATAGAAACGCGCTTGACCACGGTGCATGCGTAGTTGAAGAATGGCGCCCAATGACAGAACATTCTGTTGATTGGTCACCTTATATTGGACATGACTGGGATGTAGATTACGACGGTAGTGTTCCTATTGAACGTTTAGTTGAACTAGGCGAGTCAATCAATAGTTTCCCTGAAGAACATAAGCTGCAGTCTCGCGTTAACAAACTGTATGCTGACCGCGCTAGTATGATTAGCGGTGACAAAATGCTAGATTGGGGCATGGCTGAAAACTTGGCCTATGCAACAATTTTAGATGGTGGCACTGAGATTCGTATGACGGGTCAAGATTCTGGTCGTGGTACCTTCTTCCATAGGCATGCTGTTCTTCACAACCAAAGTGATGCCAGCGATTACATGCCATTGCAACACTTACACAGCAAGCAAGGTAATATTGAAATATATGACTCAGTATTATCAGAAGAAGCAGTAATGGCCTTTGAGTACGGTTATGCTACCGCAGAACCTGCTACATTAACTATTTGGGAAGCTCAGTTTGGTGATTTTGCTAACGGCGCTCAGGTAGTATTTGACCAATTTTTGTGTTCAGGTGAAGCGAAATGGGGACGTTTATGTGGCTTGACAGTATTGCTTCCTCACGGTTATGAAGGGCAAGGTCCAGAACATAGCTCAGCACGCTTAGAGCGTTTCTTGCAATCATGTGCAGATCATAACTGGCAGGTATGTGTACCTTCTACGCCAGCACAAGTTTATAACATGCTTCGCCGCCAATCAGTGCGTCCCATGCGTCGTCCTTTGATTGTAATGTCACCTAAATCATTATTACGTCATCCGCTAGCGGTTTCTTCTTTAGAAGAACTATCTGCAGGTGTTTTCCACAACGTAATTGGTGAAATTGATGAGCTAGATAGCGCTAAAGTTGAACGTGTTGTTATGTGTTCAGGCAAGGTATATTACGACTTGCTAGAGCAGCGTCGTAAAGGGGAATTGAATAATATTGCGATTGTTAGAATTGAGCAATTATATCCATTCCCACAACAAGAATTAGATAAAGTGGTTGAACAGTATGCTCATGTAAAAGATTGGGTATGGTGTCAAGAAGAACCACAAAACCAAGGCGCGTGGTATTGTAGCCAACATCATTTTTGGCAATCAATTCCAAATGGCGCTAATTTAACATATGCAGGGCGTAAAGCATCTGCGTCGCCTGCAGTTGGTTATTTTGCAGTTCATACTCAACAACAAAAAGCATTGGTTGAAGATGCTCTCACAATTAAATAAGGAACCCCAGATGGCTCATGAGATTAAAGTTCCCGTCTTACCTGAATCAGTTGCTGATGCAACCGTAGCAACATGGCATGTTAAATCAGGCGAAACAGTAACCCGCGACCAACATTTAGTAGATATCGAAACCGATAAAGTGGTACTTGAAGTTGTATCACCCGCTGACGGTGTGTTGAGTGAAATTTTGTTCGAAGAGGGCGCGACTGTTTTAGGCGAACAAGTGATTGCCAATGTAAGTGAAGGTGCAGTCGCCAATACGGGTAATTCAGCTGAGCCTGCTGCCAAAGCAGAAGCTCCTGCATCATCAGAAAGTAAAGGTGAAGCGAGTGACATTAAGGTTCCAGTGTTACCAGAGTCGGTAGCTGATGCAACCATCGCAACTTGGCATGTTCAAGCTGGCGAAGCAGTTAGCCGCGATCAAAACCTAGTTGATATTGAAACAGACAAAGTGGTTTTAGAAGTAGTTGCTCCGGCAGATGGTTCAATTAGCGAAATTATTGCTTCTGAAGGTTCTACTGTTGTAGCTGAAGAAATTATAGCCAAGTTTGTAAGCGGTGCTAGCGCGTCAGCGCCAGCGGCATCTGCAGCACCTGCTGAATCAGAAGATGAAAGCGATGACAGTGATGCATTAAGCCCATCAGTTCGCCGTTTACTTGCTGAGAAAGATATTGATGCAAGTAAAGTAAAAGGCACTGGAAAAGGTGGTCGTATTACTAAAGAAGATGTAGAAAAGCATCTTAATAGCAGCAGCGCTCCAGCGCCTGCAGCTAAATCAGCATCAAACGAGCCGAGTGTTGCCGAAGGTAGCCGAGTTGAGAAGCGCGTACCAATGACACGTTTGCGTAAAACAATTGCAAACCGTTTATTAGAAGCGAAAAACTCAACTGCAATGTTAACGACCTTCAATGAAGTTAATATGAAACCTATTATGGATTTGCGTAAGCAATATCAAGATGGGTTTGAGAAGCGCCACGGTATTCGTTTAGGCTTTATGTCTTTTTATGTAAAAGCGGTTACCGAAGCACTTAAGCGTTATCCTGAAGTGAACGCATCAATTGATGGTGATGACATTGTTTATCATAACTATTTTGATATCTCAATTGCCGTATCTACGCCTCGTGGCCTAGTAACGCCAGTACTGAAAGACAGCGATATGCTTGGCATGGCGGGTATTGAGAAAGGCATTAGAGAATTAGCGCTTAAAGGTCGAGATGGCAAGTTGTCGTTAGCAGAATTGCAAGGCGGAAACTTTACCATCACCAATGGTGGTGTGTTTGGTTCACTTATGTCTACCCCTATTATAAATCCACCACAAAGTGCGATTTTGGGTATGCATAAAATTCAAGACCGTCCAATGGCAGTTAACGGTAAAGTTGAAATATTACCAATGATGTACTTAGCATTGTCATATGATCACCGTATAGTGGATGGTAAGGAATCAGTAGGATTCTTAGTAACTGTTAAAGAAATGCTAGAAGACCCAACTCGTTTAATCTTAGATGTTTAAGGCTAAGCGAATTTAGAGATTTATCAACATATGTTGATATAAAGTATTCAGTTTGATAATACAGATGTATTATCTTTTAAACGCCGAATTCACAGGGAATTCGGCGCAGTTTTAACCAGACTTTACCAGAGTATTTTCGTTCGAGAATATAATGCTAAGTCTATAATCAACAAAATCGGATAAATAACCATGAATTTGCATGAATATCAGGGTAAACAGTTATTCAAAGAATACGGCTTGCCCGTTTCTGACGGAATTGCTGCTGATACACCTCAAGCTGCTGTTGAAGCCGCTAGTGCCATTGGCGGTAGCGAGTGGGTAGTTAAGTGTCAGGTACACGCGGGCGGTCGCGGTAAAGCGGGCGGCGTTAAACTAGTCAAAGATAAAGAAGATATTAGAGCTTTCGCTGAAAAGTGGTTAGGTAAAAATCTAGTAACTTATCAAACAGACGAAAATGGCCAGCCAGTTAGTCGTATCCTTGTTGAGTCATGTACAGATATTGATCAAGAACTTTATCTAGGTGCAGTTGTTGACCGTTCTTCACGAAAAATCGTGTTTATGGCGTCAACAGAAGGCGGTGTAGAAATTGAAACCGTTGCAGAAGAAACACCAGAGAAGATTCTAAAAGCTGAAATTGATCCATTAGTGGGTGCTCAGCCTTACCAAGCTCGCGAAATCGCATTTGCACTTGGCCTTAAAGGTGTTCAAGTGAAGCAATTTACTCAAATCTTTATTGGTTTGGCTAAAATGTTTGAAGATTTAGACTTAGCGCTTATCGAAATTAATCCTTTAGTGATTAAAGATGACGGTAACCTTCACTGCTTAGATGCTAAATTAGCAGTAGATAGTAACGCTATGTATCGCCAGCCTAAAGTTCGTGAAATGCACGATCCTTCGCAAGAAGATGCTCGTGAAGCACAAGCGGCGCAGTGGGAACTAAACTATGTTGCATTAGACGGCAACATTGGTTGTATGGTTAACGGTGCAGGCCTAGCAATGGGTACCATGGATATTGTGAAATTACATGGTGGCAACCCAGCTAACTTCCTTGACGTTGGCGGCGGTGCAACTAAAGAACGTGTTACTGAAGCGTTTAAAATCATTTTATCTGACAGTAACGTTAAAGCGGTACTAGTTAACATCTTCGGCGGAATTGTACGTTGTGACATGATTGCTGAAGGGATTATTGGTGCGGTTGAAGAAGTAGGTGTAAATGTACCTGTAGTTGTAAGACTAGAAGGTAACAACGCTGAGTTAGGTACTAAGAAATTAGAAGAGTGTGAACTTAACATTATTGCAGCAGCAAGCTTAAGCGATGCAGCTCAAAAAGTTGTTGATGCGGCAGGAGGTGCAGCATGAGTGTACTAATTAATAAAGACACTAAAGTAATTTGCCAAGGCTTTACTGGTGGTCAAGGTACTTTTCACTCTGAACAAGCTATCGAATACGGTACGCAAATGGTTGGTGGTGTAACACCTGGTAAAGGTGGCACAACACATTTAGGCTTGCCAGTATTTGATACTGTTAAAGATGCTGTTAAAGAAACAGGCGCAACTGCTTCTGTTATTTATGTACCAGCACCTTTCTGTAAAGATTCTATTATAGAAGCGGCAGATGCAGGCATTGAACTAATTGTATGTATTACCGAAGGTATCCCAACTATTGATATGCTTTTCGTGAAAGAATATATTTCACAGAAGGGTGTGCGTATGATTGGTCCTAACTGTCCAGGCGTAATCACGCCAGGTGAATGTAAAATTGGTATTATGCCTGGTCACATTCACAAAGCAGGTAAAGTAGGTATTGTTTCTCGCTCTGGTACATTAACGTACGAAGCGGTTAAGCAAACTACCGATGAAGGTTTCGGCCAATCTACTTGTGTAGGTATTGGTGGTGACCCAATTCCAGGCTCTAACTTCATCGATATTCTTGAGTTGTTCGAGAAAGATCCAGCTACAGAAGCAATTGTTATGATCGGCGAAATCGGCGGAAACGCTGAAGAAGAAGCTGCAGCATACATTGCTGAGCACGTAACTAAGCCTGTTGTTTCTTATATTGCTGGTGTAACTGCACCTGCTGGTAAGCGCATGGGTCATGCTGGTGCTATTATTGCTGGTGGTAAAGGTACTGCTGACGAGAAATTTAAAGCCTTAGAAGCGGCCGGTGTTAAAACGGTTCGTTCATTGGCTGACATCGGCAAAGGCCTTCGTGAAATTACCGGTTGGTAAGCTCTGGCTAAGTTGATGTTTTAGCATCTTTAATAAAAGGCTCAAATATAATTTGAGCCTTTTTTTTAACTCAAATTTTATCATGTATTGCCGTTAACTTAGGTGACTTCACTTAATTAAATGGAACCACTCACTTGGCTGAGCGTAAAGTTATTCCTAAGCAACAAGCGCCTGAAATTAAAAATATTCTTGAGCGAATGCCCGAAGACGTGGCCAGCAGTTTTACGCCTAAGCAACTTGAACATTTACATGCGGCCTTAGGTGTTCGTAGTTGGAAAAAGCACTCTATTGACTTACGTTCAACCTTATCTATCCCACTTACCCATGTACGTATTTACTATGTATTTTTAATTGGTAAAAACAGACGAGAGCTATCAAGAAGAGAGGCAAAAATATCCGCTTTCACTTCTGCATTTGTGCTTTCAATATTTCTGACATTTTCAGCTTTAGTCGGCTTGCTATTATTGTACTTACTAAAGTCGGCGCTGGGTATTAACTTATTTGATGGGTTTTCACTTGGGATATGGTCATGGTTTAAAGGGCAATTTTAAGCATTGCCCTTTTATTACTATTTGTTTTCGTCTTTTAAAATACGTACTTCACGTTGAGGGAAGGGCATATCAACGCCATTTTCTTTCAAGGTTTCAAATATAATGAGTAATAAATCACCGCCTACGCGATTTTTACCGTCATCAACGCCTATCATCCAAAACTCAACAAACATATTCACACCGCTATCACCAAAGCTATCTATTTCGCAGTCAGGACGTTCTTCAACAGGGTATTGTTCTCCGCTCAAGACCTGAGGATGTTCGGCCACAGCATCTTTTACATACTCAACCATTTCTCGAATATTTGTGGCGTAGGGTACGGCAAAGTCAACTCTATAGCGCTGTTTTGGGTCTTTGTGAGACCAGTTCACTAAAAGGTTAGATATGAACATTTCATTGGGAACTAAAATATCTTTCCCATCATAGGTTTCTAATACTGCATAACGCATTTTAAATTCGCGTACGAAACCTGTTTGTCCGTTATCAAGTTCTACATAGTCCCCAATGGTTAGCGAGCGATCTAGCAGAATTATGATGCCTGAAATAAAGTTTGAAGCAATTGATTGTAAGCCCAAACCAATACCTACACCTAAGGCCCCGCCAAAAACAGCCAGTGTAGTTAAGTTGATGCCCATTACATTTAATAAAAGTAAAACAATTATGCAAAAAAGCGTTACCTCAAATAGTTTACTGAAGACTTCTTTCGTAGGTACATCTAAAGAAGCTTGTTTGCGAATAACCGCTTTACCGAAACTATTAGATGCACGCCCAAGCCAAAACAATAAGCTACCAAATATAAGTACTCGAATAATGCCATAAGCCGACACACTTACATTGCCAATATTAAGTGAAATGTCGCTTAGTATTGCAATTACGTCATCAAGTAGCCCCACTACTTGAAGAAAAACAATAGGCAAGCCAATCCACTTAAATAATCGAGCTGCCACTGGCTCATTAACAAATACGTTAATAATAGAATTAACAAGTAGCAGCACCGCTATGGCTAAGGTGAGGTTTATTACCCAATGAGGCATGGCTAAACTTGTAGCAAGTTCATCAAATATTTTTATTAAAAAAACCGCTAATAATGGGCCTATTAACAATGAGGCTTTGTACAGCAATCGCTTCAAGGGGTGAGCATGTTCGTCAGGCTTAATATTGGTAATAGCAATATTACTGCGTACTACCTTTGATATAAGAAAAGAAAAAACATAAATCGCGGCAACAACTGCCAGCTGAATATAGGTGTGCGATTCGCTTAATGCAAGGGCTAGTTGCGTTTGTGCATCTGCAAGCGCACTTGTTATAGCGGAAGAATTCATCATGAAAAAGTGAGCACTATGTAATTGATAATTTTCAAATTCTCTAACGTGAGAGAAGTATTCATTACCACTTGATTAATTTGTTTGAGTATAACAGTAAAGATAAAAATAAATAGAAAAATGCGTTTTCTTGAGAATGTTTTTGTAAAATTATTGTTAACAAGGTTATGAATACGTATGCATAAAGATGTTAATGGTTAGTGAAAAATGTAACATAATATCAGGTAGGTAAGCGTTTGATAGATTCGGTTATACGGATCATTAACAAAGTTAGATTTTAAGCGACTCGGCTATCAACACTACATTCACATTATAAGAGACACTCGTATGAATAAATTTAAACCCAATATTATCATTAGCTCTTTGCTTGCTAGTGGTATGTTAATCGGGAGTTCGTCAATATACGCACAAGAAGACAACGCTGATGTTGAAAATCCCGAAGCGCTCGAAGTTATTGAAGTAAGAGGGTTCAGCACGAGCCTGATTAAATCATTAAATCAAAAGCGTTTTAGCGATACCGTTACTGAGCAATTATCAGCAGATGATCTTGGCGGTTTACCCGATGTTTCAATTGCCGATGCACTTACTCGCTTACCGGGCATTTCAGCGGTAAGAACAGGTGGTCAAGCTGCCGAAATAAACATTCGTGGTTTATCTGGTGATTTCGTTTTCTCAACCTTAAATGGCAGAGAGCAAGTATCTACAAGCGGCAGCCGTTCAATTGAATTTGACCAATATCCATCAGAACTTATTTCATCGGGCGCTGTTTATAAATCCCCCAAAGCGTCATTAATTGAAGGTGGCGTTGCGGGTACTGTTGAATTGAAAACCGCCAGTCCGTTATCCAACAGCGAAAAACACAAATTTAATATAAACGTTCGAGGCATGTATAACAATCGCGCTTCTGAAGTATCAGATGCTGATGAATTTGGCCACCGTTTAAGCTTCTCTTATCAAGGCCAGTTTTTAGATAACACACTGGGTTTAGCACTAGGTTATGCGCGCTTGTATCAACCAAGTGTGTCGACTCAATTTATAGGCTTAGCGTCAAACCGTGAATTAGATGTTGATGGTCTAGCCGGAGACACCGACAACTATAACCCTAATCTAAGTATTGAAGAGCAATGCCAAGAATGTGAAATAATTGGTGAAGGTTTTGAAATGCAACATAAGGGCGGGGCCGAAACTCGCGATGGTTATGTTGTAGCCTTGGAGTGGGCGCCGGTAGACAACTTTACGCTTAAAGGCGATGCGTTTTATTCTAAGTTTGATTCCGAAGCTTTTGCGCGTGGATTCAGAGTCAAGTTAGAAGCGCCTGACGTAGCCGTTGGCAACCCTATAATTGATGATAACACCGTAATTGGTGGAACATTTAACCGAGCATCCGATGGCAACACTCGGATTGAATTGGTTAATGATAATAACCAAGAGTTTGATGAAATAATGAACCTAGGCCTAAATGGCGTATGGGAAATTAACGATAACTGGACGGCCAGTTTCGATATTTCAAATTCAAGAGCAAAAAGTGATTTTAGAAATGGCTTGTTATGGTCATTAGTAGTTGATGACGCTACCGCTGAAAATCCGCAGTTTGACGAGAACGTTTCCATTACTTATGCGTTAAATGGCTTAGATTTGCCAGATTTAGGCTTTAGCCAACAAGATGCTTTCTCAGATATTGACCGTGTTTTGACCACTAAATACGGTATTTATCCTTTTCAAAATGAAGACGAACTTGATGCATATCGCCTAGACTTTACCTATTTGCTTGACGATAACCCATTCATTAGTTCAATAGAATTTGGAGCTCGTTACTCAGACCGAACGTATTCGAACGACCGGTCAGTGTATGAATACGGAAGTGACTCTGGCGTTTCTACTTCACAACCGCCGCTTCAGCTTACTCAAGATATGGTTGAGGTAGTGAATTGGGAAGGTGAGTTTTCTTATTTCCCTAGCTATTTAGCCATCGATTTAGATAAAGCGCTAAACGCTTGGTTCCCCAGCGGTATTCCTCAGCCACAACAAACTTGGGGCGGATATGATGGTGTACTTAATGCAGATCCCGATGCGGTAGCTGGCAACGATACGTCTTGGTCAGTATTGCAAAGCGGTGAAGTTTACGAAGAAGTGACATCAGCCTACATCATGGCTAACCTTAATTTTGAGATTGGCGACATTCCGGTTACGGGTAACATTGGTGTACGCATGGTGGATTCAAAGCAAGCTTCAACCTTTTTACAAGATGTAGACGGAGATATTGAAGCCGGCGCAGAGTTTATAACGGACGATGTAGGGCTTATTACCGATCAATTTCGCTCCATTATTCTTGAAGATACTTACACCGATTATTTACCGTCTCTTAACTTAAACTTTCAGATTACAGATAATTCTTACCTTCGCTTTGCTGCCGCAAAAGTAATGGGCCGTGCGCCTATTAACCAAATGTTTGCGAATACAGGTACAACTATCAATGAGCCCATTGCTCAGCGTGATATTGATACCGGTGAAATTGAGGTCTTAGGGGAGGCAAGAGTGTCAGGCCAAAGCGATAACAGCCCTTACTTACGTCCGTTTTATGCCAACCAATACGATATATCGTACGAGCGCTATTTTACTGAAACCGATGGTGCTTTAGCTATTGCCTTATTCTATAAAGATATTGTGTCGTTTGTAGATAGAAGTACCACCGATCCATACAACTTTAGGGCAAATGGATTTGACGTTCCAGATACCATTGACATTGTGGTTGGAGAGGATTTAGACGACGACCCAAGTACCCCGTTAACACCAGTACTAGACACGGGTGGTTTGCCTCTTACTGTTTCACTTCCTGTTTTAGATGGCGCATACACTACCGCGGTGAATAATGGTGAAGGGGGTTATATTCGTGGTTTAGAAGTTTCATACACACAAATATTTAGCTTCTTACCTGATATGTGGTCAGGCTTTGGAACAAATTTAAGCTATTCATACACAGAAACTGAAATTACCCGTATATCAGACCCAAACCAAGGGATTTACTCAAGCGACCTACCTGGACTATCACCTGAGGTATTGTCTGCCACTTTGTTTTATGACAACGCCAAAGGGTTTGAAACCCGCATAAATGCCCGCTATCGCGACCCATTTGTGTCACAACAGGTAGCGGTGAACTCACAAGTAGTTAACTTTGATTCAGAGCTAGTTGTGGATTTTCAAGCCTCTTATGAGATTAATGAGAATTTAGGGGTGTTGTTCCAAGCAAATAATATTACTGATGAACCTACGAAAAGTTACTTCGGTAGCGAATCGAGAACGGGCACTATCCAGTATTTTGGCACGCAATACTACCTTGGGGTGACGTATTCATTATGAGTAAATTTAACAAACATTTATTTGGCAGCCTTAACTGCCAATCGAGTATTCCCGCAACAAGCAACAACGTGGAGTTAACAAAGATGGTTAACATAAGAAAAATGATTGGGATTACCATAATAGCTTTAAGTACTTTAATACTTTCAGCGTGTGGTGGTTCTGAGGTTGATTCAGGCGAGCAAATTGCAGCCTGTGATGTGCCTAATATTTATGATTCAGCAACGCAACGTTGTGTAGCGCCACCGCCTATTATATGCGTGGCACCCGAAGTTCCTAATTCAGCAAATGATGCATGTGAAGTAGGTTATAACCCTGAACTCGCTGACCCTGTATTTACACCTAGTGCGGATCAGGCAGTGTTGTATTTCAACCGAAATGCGGTAGATGCAGATAACAGCCCTAACGATCCTGCTTACAATGGGTATAAGTTGCACACCTGGAACAACGATGAATGCGCCGCCTATGTAGACGCTGATACAGCCTGGACCGATGGCCGAGTCCACAACGGAATAGACCCTGTGTATGGTGCTTACTGGATTTTAGACTTAATTCCAGGCTACGCCGACACGCCAGGGGCTTGCCACAACTTTATTATCCACATTGGTACTGATGATTCTGGCAAGGAAATGGGGGGAGGCGACTTCAAAGGTAAGTTAACTCAAGAAGATGAACGTTTTGCCCGCATGAATTTCGTATTCAGCGGTAATAGTGCAATTTATGAATTTCCTGTTGATGCCTTAGGTGAACAGCCTGTTTCGGTTGAAGGTAGCCAAGCACATTGGCTTGATAGCCAGACTATACTTTGGGCAGTTGATGATGCATTAGTTGATTCCGTTAAGCTGCATTATTCAGACAGCGCTAATATTGAGATTACCTTAGAAGATGGCGTACTGAATAGCACAAGTGTTGAATTAACCGAAGTTGATTTAAGTACTGAGCAACAAGAAATTGCGCCTCATTTAAATGGCATTACTGCATTTGCGGGTGATTGGTCAGAAGATGACGCAAAGGCCGTGTTGAAAACCCAAGCGATTTTAGGTGCGTACAATGATGAAGGCAAGCTAGTTGCAGCCACTCGTATGCAAATTGGTAACGTGATTGACGAGCTATATACAAAAGGTGATGCTGACGCTGATGAAGCAGCGCTAGGTCCAATATACACTGATGCGGGTATTACTGCAGCAGTATGGGCTCCAACCGCACAAAATGTAAACTTGAACATATATAATTCAGGTAAGAGCTTAGATACTAGCTATCCAATGAACTACGACGCTGCTTCAGGCGTTTGGTCTTATGAAGGCGGGATGGAACTTGACCGACAGCTATATCGGTATGAAGTAAGCGTTTATTCACCCGTAAGCGATGAAATTGAAGTGTTAGACGTGACTGACCCTTATTCAGTTAGTTTATCAACCAACGGTAGGTTCTCACAATTTGTGAACTTAAATGACGATGACTTGAAACCAGATGGTTGGGATAGCCACATTATTCCAACGGTAGAAAATTTTGAAGATATAGTAATTTATGAAGGTCACATTCGTAATTTTAGTGTGCGCGATGAATCAACCAGCGAAGCTAACCGCGGTAAATACTTAGCGTTTACTGAGCAAGATTCGGTGCCAATGACGCATCTTAAAAACTTACAAGAAGCTGGCCTTACGCATTTTCATATGCTACCTGCAAATGACATTGCAACCATAAACGAAGATCCAAACCGTACCATTGAATGGACAAGCACTATTGCACAGTTTTGTGCCATTGCTCCGGCTGCCAGTGTATGCACTGATGGTACATCAACTAGCATGACCATTGCACAAGTATTTGAAAGCTTCAGTACGGTAACAGAAGGTGGTGCGGCACAGGCCTTTGCAGAGGAACTGCGTAACTACGATTTGTTTAACTGGGGCTATGATCCAAAGCACTTTAATACGCCTGAGGGTAGTTACTCAACTGATGCTGATAGCACAGCGCGCATTTTAGAAATGCGTGCCATGAACCAATCATTACATGAGATTGGCCTAAGGGTTGCTTTAGATGTTGTTTATAATCACACCAATGCTTCAGGATTATTCGCAAACTCAGTGTTTGATAAAGTAGTGCCGGGTTATTACCATCGCTATGATATAGAAACGGGCGATATAATTAGAGAAACCTGTTGTGATGACACAGAGCCAAGAAATCGCATGATGGAAAAATTCATGGAGGACTCTTTGCTTATGTGGTCTGAGCATTACAAGTTTGACGCATTTCGCTTCGATATTATGAGCCAAGCGTCTAAAACCACAATGGTAGCGTTATTTGAGTCAGTAAAAGCGATTGACGAAGATGTGTATTTCTACGGTGAAGGATGGGGTAAAGACACCGCTGCATATGGTGATTTTGAAATTGCTAGCCAGTTTAATATGGCCGGTACTGAAATAGGCACCTACAATGACCGTATCCGCGAGGCTATTCGCCAAGGTTTAATTTTCAGTGAAGAATCGAGCGAAGCAAGCTTAGATGCACAAGACAAAGTTAAAATGTCGATGGCAGGCACGCTTACAGACTTTGTTTTGAAAACATCAGGCGGTAGCGATGCACAAACCAGTGTGCTAGGCGGTTACGCCACTGACCCTGCTGACATCATTAATTATGTGTCAAAGCATGATAATGAAACCTTATGGGACCAATTTAACTATGTTTTACCAAGTTCGTATTCGCTAGAACAACGAGTAAGAGCGCAAAATATAGGTATTGGCATTCCACTTATGTCGCAAGGGATTCCATTTTTACAAATGGGAGGGGATTTCCTTCGCTCTAAGTCAATGGACCGTAACACTTACGATTCGGGCGATTGGTTTAACTACGTTGATTTCACCATGCAAACCAATAACTTTAACGTAGGTTTGCCATTAGCGGGTGACAACGAAGCACGTTGGGACGAAATAGCAAACTTCATGAATTCAGTTGACCGCGCCGCGGGCATGCATGAAATTGAATTTGCTGCTGAGGTATTTCAAGAATTGTTAAGTATTCGTTCTTCAAGCCGTTTGTTTAGATTAACGACTAGTGACGAAATTAAGCAAAGAGTGGGTTTCCACAATATTGGTGCAAGGCAGGAGTTTGGGATGATTGCCATGAGTATTGATGATGGTATTAATACTGAAGGCGCAACCATGCTCGAAGACTTAGACTCAAGCACCGATGCCTTAATGGTAGTGGTGAACTCAAGCACAGAAGAAAAATCTATTGAAGTGCGCACTGCAGAGGGTTTTGAGCTGTACAGCACCTTAATGAACTCAATAGACCCTGTAGTACGCGGCGCTAGTTTTAGCGATACTTCTGCAGATGGTGTTACCCAAGGCACGTTTACCGTTCCGGCATTAACAATAGCTGTATTTACCAAACCTCAAGGTACTCAACGTGCATATGGTTTATCAGCTATTGCAACCGCTGGTGCGCCTGACGTAGTTCCTTACGGTGATTCACCCGTTTATGTGCGTGGTGACATGAACGGATGGGGATTAGATAACGCATTTACTTACAAAGGCGAGGGCGTTTATGAAGCAACCATTCAGCTTACTTCAGGTATCAACTACGGATTTAAGGTAGCAACAGAAGATTGGTCTACAGCTAATTTAGGCAACAATGATGATCCTATTGTAGTTGAAGACATTGCGAAAACGCTTAATCCTGGCGGCGGTAATATGAGCATTAGCGTAAGCAGTGATGCAAGTTATGTATTTACCTTAGATGCCAGTGATACAGCGGCTCCTATACTTACCGTAGTAAATGAAGAGCCATATGTTGGTACTCCCGTTTATATTCGCGGTTCAATGAACAGTTGGGGCACAGATAACGAATTAGAGTATCAAGGTGGGCGTATTTACCATAGTGAAGGTATATTCATTCCTGCTGGTGAGCATTTATTTAAAGTGGCAAGTGAAGATTGGTCTACTGTGAATTTAGGTGGTGTAAGCGCAGATGCAACTGACATTACTGTTACCCTAGGTAATAACCAATACCTCGCAGCAAGTAACAACAACTTAGCACTTGATATTCAAGAGGCTGGAAACTATGTATTTATTTTCGATACTGTTGACCTTAATGAACCTAAAATAAGAGTGTTTAAAGAAGAGTTTTTTGGTAATAGTGCGGTGTATATTCGCGGTAGCATGAATGGCTGGGGAGCAGTTGATCAACTAAGCTACCAAGGTAATGGCGAATACTCTGTTAACATAACGCTAGATGGCGGTGCAGTGAATTTCAAAGTTGCCGATGCTGATTGGGCTAATATAAATCTAGGCGCGCTTAGCGGTGATGACAACGTGATTAGTGTTAACCAAGCCTTTGAACTATACGCTGATGGTAGCAGTGCTGATATTTCTATTCAGCCCGCTCCCGCTGCAGGTGATTATAAATTTACCATTAAAGGACCTGATGCAAAAGCCCCTGAGGTAATTGTTACGCCAGTAAATTAATGTAAATTTGCTTAAAATAGAGTAATAAAAACCAGCTTACGCGATGTAGCTGGTTTTTTTTTAAAAGCTTCTCATATCGTTCAATTGTTGGGCACACAGTCTTTTTAGAAAAAAACAACAATATATTCTGATTTATTTGCAAAAATCTTATCCAATTTCCATATTCTTTATCATTATTATTGCGTAATACGCGTTTTAATTATTCACAGTGATAATTCTTTAAAAACTCTACTTTAGTATTGTTATACATACCATAAACTCAATAAACAGCTTTAAATCATGGCATTTACTGCCATATCATGTAAGAAATATCGCGCAAGCTTTCATTAACTGAGGTGCTTGTTTATTTATTTAGTGAATGGAGTGTGAGGTCTAAATTGATAGACAAAATAAAAAATAATTCTTTACTTTTATAGTGTTATGTTTAACATGCATTGGGAGTAGAGAACGAGTTGTAGCAATTTTGCGACACTGTAACTAAAAAGATACAAGTTTTTTTATGTTAGTTTCTTCTGTTTCCATTTTTATACCTATTAATAGGTGCCAATCAAGATTTATGTACGACTTGAGACGTATTGCAACAAAAAATATAAAATTAGGAGACACTAGCCATGTTCGACGCACAATCTACAATTTCAAGTAATGAGATTCCTCAATCTGTAAATGTCAAAGATTTTTCAATTAAAGCCGATAAAACTCGAGCAGACGCGTTAAGATTAAAAAAACAGCGTATTGCTAGAATAAGAGAGAGACAAATGAAATTTCAAATCGAAGCGCAATGGGTGTTCGAGCATTTTACAGATCATTTTTCAGCAGTATTGGCCAAAAGCCCTGACGAACTTAAAAGTGCTTATAAAATAAGACATGAAGTATTCTGTGAAGAAATCAAAATATTTGAGGGTAACGAAACCGGTTTAGAGCGTGATAATTATGATGACTATGCCGAACAGTGCCTTATTCAGCATAACCGCTCTAAAGATTACGCTGGCTGCGTAAGGCTGATTATGCCAGAGCAAGATGATCAGATATTACCCATTGAAAAGCAGGGTATTGAGCATATTGAAAGAAAAGATCTTCTTCCTGAAAATTTCCCTCGTAATGAAGTAGCAGAAGTTTCTCGTATTTTGATTCCGAAGGTATTTAGACGACGTAAAATAGACGCCGCGGCTTGCGCAGCAAATACCGGTATCAATATTGAACATTATGACGAGAATGACATGCGTTGTTTTCCATTCATAGCCGTAGGTTTATATATGGCGTGTACTGCCATGTTTAAGAACCGAGGCAAAAACCATATCTATTTCATGGCTGACCCACGCCTAGGTAAGAGTATGCAAGTAGTTGGCTTAACTATGACGCAAATTGGCCCAGAGTTTGAATACGTAGGAAGACGTGTACCTTACTACATAGAATCAAAAAACTTCCTAGATAATTTAAAACCAGCGTTTAAAACTATGCTTGATGAATTTATGAAAAAAATCTATTAATAGATTTGCTCTTTTTGGCTAGAGCCTCCCTTACTTCATAAAGCATACCTTTAGATGTTATACCTTCAAAGTAGCGGTTATTTCATGATTATTAAATAGCCGCTAACTTTGCTTAGATTCACGCTTACTTGCATATCTAGTGTTTCATAATAATACTGTTCTCTTCTTATTCGTAAGAGTTACTTATTGCAGTACAACGAGTGCTAAATCTTCTTTCATTTTAGTCGATACACTAGAATATAAAATGAGGATACGACAATGTTTGATTATGATAACGCCTTTTCCAGAAATATTGGCTGGATTACCCACGAAGAAAAAGAAATCATCAAAAATACTAAAATAGCGATTGCTGGTTTAGGGGGCGCGGGCGGTGAACATGCCTTAACGCTTGCTCGAATGGGTTTTCAAAATTTTCATTTTTCGGATTTTGATGAATTTGAAGTTCATAATTTCAACAGGCAAGCGGGTGCGTTTATGTCCACTGTTGACAGGCCTAAATGTACCGTTATGGCCGAAATGGTGCGCGACATAAACCCCAACGCGCAAGTTAAAGAATTCCCAGGCGGCGTGACTAAAGACAACGTTGATGATTTTTTTGATGGCGTAGATATTTACGTAGACGGCATTGATTTTTTTGCATTAGAAGCAAGAAAGACGGTTTATCAAAAAGCGCAAGACAAAGGCATTCCAAACTTGTTAGCAGCTCCAATTGGTATGGGCGTAGCCTTGGCTATATTTACAAAAGATTCAATGTCATTTGACGACTACTACCAATTTAGTAGCAGTAAAAATGATGAAGAAAGCTACATCAAACTCCTGATTGGCTTAGCACCTGTGTTAATGCATCGTGATTACTTAGTTGACCCGTCATCTGCTAATTTTAAAGAAAAGCGCGGTCCATCAACGCCAATGGCAATTAAGCTCTGTTCTGGCTTGCTTTGTTCAAATGTACTAAAGTTAGTATTGAACCGAGGTGATGTAGTGGTTGCGCCTAAAGTGACTCAGTTCGATGGCTATAAAAACAAGCTTGTTTTCCCACACTTGCGATGGGGGAATAAAGGTCCTATACAGCGAATCAAATTTGGTGTGGCGAAAAAGGCTGTGAGCTAGTGTCCTTAAAGGTGTCGAACTTTTTTACACACCATTGATTAAAAAAAACACGAAATATATTAAATCCTGTTAAATCAATGGCTTGCAAAGTTGGCACTATCTATGCTTTGTTCATGGTGAAAGAATTTAACTTCAAGGAAACCATGATGACTAATTTTAAAAAACTTGCTTTAGGTGCTGCTTTGCTTACAGCTTCTGCTGCATCATACGCTGACCTACCTTTTACTGTTGATAACAGCCAAGGCGTAGCTGACACTGGTGCTGCATCTACTACTTTTGTTGCTGACAAAATCACTGGCGACTACAACGAAATCGTTGTTGTAAATAACGCTGCTGGTCAATTCTCTGCAACTATCGTTTTATCTTATACAAACTTTAGCGGTACTGTTTTTGGTACTGACACTGGTTTGAACATCAACGCTGGATACGGTTTGTATTCTGTTATCAACATTGACGGTAACGTAATCAGCAACGATGGTACAACTGTTACAACTGGTAACTGGACTGGCGATTTCAACCTTTTCTTAGACGTTGAAAGAGACACTAACTCATTTGCTGAATCAGCTATCGCAGGTATTGGTGCGACTAGCTTCAGCGCTGCTGAATTAGATGACGATGTTGAATTGCTTTCAGGTCTTATCGGTACTGGTGGTTCTGTAGGTAATGCAACAGCTGGTGGCTTTAGCTTATACTCAGACAACTTCTCTTTGAGTTCAGCTGGCGAAGCGTTCTTCATTGAACCTGACCCGTTCTACTCAATGCTTATCTCTGATGGTGATTTAGAAGATTTCTTCTCACAAATCAGCTTTGGTCCAGACGCTATTGGTGATATCCAAACGTTTGACGGTGAAGCAAGTGTTGTATTTAACGTTCCAGAGCCTTCTGCAATTGCATTAATTGGCTTAGGTTTGTTTGCATTAGGTTTCAGAGCTAGAAAATAATAATATTTAAAATATTGTTTGAAAAAAAAGCGGCCTAGTGCCGCTTTTTTTGTTATTATTTTTGGCTATACAAGGAGTTATCAATATGAAATACCTCAAGCGCATCATTATTAGTTCAAGCCTACTGTTAATTATTAGTTGTTCTAAACCCTTAACAGAAGAACAAACCCTTACTAACTCTCAAGAGCTAGTTGAAAATAATAAATCTAGTACCGCTATTATTGTTCTTAAGAAATATTTATCTGAAAATACAGGCGCAGATGCAATAAGAGCGAAGCTTGCTGAAGTATTGGCAATTTCTGGTGATTACTATGGCGCTATAGATCAGTTTAATAAAGTTAAATCCTCTCTAAATCCTAATGCTTTTGAGCGTAAAGTAGAAGCATTGTACATGACTACTGATATGTCGCTTGCCCTTGAAACTACTAAATTGAACAAAGCAAATAATCAAGCTGGGCTTCAAAATAGTGATGTAGTTGAAGCCTTGCTGTTATCGCGTTTAGAACAGGACAAAAGTGGTTTTGCTAGATTAAAAAATTCTGAGCAAAGCTTAATTGGTAAATTAGCTAATGCGGTAGCCACTTTTAGCGAGAACAGCAATACAATTGAATTTTATAATCAGTTGAATTCAATCAACGAAGAATTTGCCTCAGCTCAACAAAATTATTTGTTTTTACACTTATTTGGCAACTTTGCGTTTGTAAATTCCGAATATGAAAAGTCAGCAAATGCATACAAAGCACTTGAAGTGCTGCGCCCAGCATTTGCTAAAATTAAAGTGCTAGCCGCCGAATCATTAGTTCGCGGAAAAAATTGGCCTGAAGCTGCACAATACGTAGATGAAATATTAAAGCAATCACCTAATCAACCGGTTGCCAATCAATTAAAAGCTTTAATATCAGTTAAAGACAATGATCTAGAGACCGCTAAAATTCATATTGAACGCGCTTTATCGGGTGGTTATGAGACTCACAAAAACTACTTATTAGCGGCTGATCTTAATTTTACATTGGGTAATTATGAGCAAACCATCAACTTTTTAGAAAAAGGACTACGCGGCTTAAAAGTAAGAACCAATTACCACAACATGCTTACTTATGCTAAAGCGAAGTTAGGCGGGGATGATAATGTGCTTGATACTTTTAAGAAAAACAGTATCTCGAATTTATCAGATTTGCAGAATGTGGTGGCTTACATTGAAGGTTTAGAATCAGTAGGTGATAACCAAGCGCTTGAAAATGTAAGAGACGTAATTTCAATAAGTCCAGATGCAGATGTGGCCACTCAATTAGAATTCGCTATTTTTAACATGGTAAATGGTAAGCAAGCCAGCTATGAAAAGTCTGTAGCCGCTAGCAAGGAACTTATTGCTGACGCATATAAAAACCCAAACAACTATTCACAGAAACAAGTATTGGTCGCTAAAAATATTATAGTGGGTGATTTGGTCAAAAATCAGCAATTTAAAGAAGCTGAAAATACAATTAATGATTGGATAGAAGCAGAGCCCTTTAACTCATCTAACGCGATGTATTTAGCCGATGTTTATAACTTAAGTAAGCAATTTGAAAAAACAAAATCAATTTTAAAACCCACTGAAATAGAGTTTGATAACTCGCATATGTATATTTTGTTATCAAATGCATATGCGAATACGCAGGATTATACTGGTGCGTTAGATACAGCGAAAACTGGAATAGCGAAGTTTCCTTACAGTATAACTTTATTGCGTCAAACCGCTGCATTGAGTTTAAATTTAAATACAGATGTTTCTGAGTATGTTGAATCAATTTACGAACAAAGCGCTACACGGGTTGAAGACTCTATTCTTTTAAGCTTGTACTACGCTATGGTAAAACAAAAAAGCAAGGCCGTTAGTGTGCTTGAAAGTTTCACCTTTGAAGAGCAGAAAAGCGTAACGTATTGGTATACCTTAGCTGAATCTTATATTGCTGTAGGCGAAAATGAGAAAGCGTTAAGTGCAATCTCTAATACCTTAAATACTTATGTTTTAAGTATTGAACAAATTAATTCAATACTTAGCGTGTTAGGCAAAGTGGATGGCGTTAAGCAAAGTATTTTGCTATTAGAAGAGCAACTGGTTAACTACCCCAACAATGTGCGCTTTAAACTTCAATTAAGTGACTTATATTTATCTCAAGGCAATGTAGAACAAGCCCAAGACACGGTTGATTCACTTAGTGCGATAAACCCTGATGTAATGGTAAAAAAAGCGGATATTGCACTTCGTTCAGGTAACTTGATGACGGCTACTAAATTATATAAAGAGGCGTTTAATCAGTTTCCAACAGAGCGCACTTTAATTCCTTATGCTCAGCATTTGCATGCCGCTGGACAAACAGCTCAGGCAATGGATGAGTTAACTGCATTTAGTCAATCAAATAGTAGGGCAGTAAACGCCTTATTACTTATGGCTACTATGCAAACAGGGAGTGATGCCATGGCTAATTACCGAAAAGTGCTTGCGATTAACCCTAATAATTTAGTTGCGTTAAATAACTTGGCCTTAGCATTAAACGAAGATAAGCAGTTTGATGAAGCTAAATCTTTAGCTGATAGGGCAATTGCTTTGGCGCCAGATAACACAGAAATTCAAAATACTGTTGCCCTTGTGAACGCAAACCTATAGGAACACATCCATGTCAATGGCATTAGTACAGCTTGACTGATGCCATTTGTTTTCATAAATTCTTAGCACTGAATATATGCCATTTGGATTTTCAGTAGTACGTTTTCACCTATAAGTTCACTTAACAGTTTTTATGGAATATGCGAACCCCATCTTTATTGCCAATTGATAAAATTCTTGGCGAACTCAGCCAACAAATCATAAATCATGATTGTATTTTGATTGCGCCTCCTGGTGCAGGCAAATCAACTCGTTTACCCCTTGCATTGCTAAAGCTCAGTTGTTTTACACATAAGTTAATAATTATGCTGCAACCTCGACAAGTTGCTGCACGTTCTATAGCGCAATATTTGTCTATGCAATTAGGTCAAAAGGTAGGTCAGCATATTGGCTACCATGTTCGTGGTGACGCCAAGTATTCTACACAAACTCGTTTATTAATTATGACAGAAGGCATGCTAAGCGCGCGCATGCAGCAAGATCCTGAATTAAGTGATGTTGCGCTCATTATTTTTGATGAGTTCCATGAACGCAGTATTTATTCTGATATTGCACTAGGCTTAGCTTTAGAAATTCAGCAAGGCTTACGTGAAGATTTACGTTTATTGGTGATGTCAGCTACTTTGGAGGTTAAACCTGTTCAGGACTTGCTACCCTTAGCTAAACTCTTAGAATGTGAGGGGCGCTCTTATCCAATACAGTATATATATAGGCCACTTTTAGCCTCAAATATACAGCATAAGGGCCAGCGAAACACAAAGCAGTTTGCACTTCGAAACTGGCTTATAAAAGTTATAGAAGAAGCTTTCGAAGAGCACGAGGGCCATATACTCGTATTTCTATCGGGCGCCAGTGATATATTTTTTGTGCAAGGCCGTCTTAAATCAAAGATTGAAAACGGTATTTTCCCTAATACTATTGTAGCGCCATTATTAGGCATACTATCAGCCCAAGAACAACAGTTAGCTATTGATGTTCCCCCTAAAGGCGTTCGTAAAATAGTTTTGGCTACCAATATTGCAGAAACAAGTTTAACCATTGATGGTGTAAGCGTTGTTATTGATTCTGGTCTAGAAAAAGTGCAGAAGTTTAATATTAGTCGCGGCACAAACATGTTAGTTGAACAAGCTATTTCTAAAGCGTCTAGTACGCAGCGAGCGGGAAGAGCCGGTCGCCAACAAGCAGGTATATGTTACCGCTTATGGGATGAACAAAAGCAACAATACCTTGTTCAGGCGAGTAAACCACAAATTACTGACATGGACATTAGCCGCGAATTGCTAATGCTCAAAGAGTGGGGCAGTTCATTTGACGATTTACCGCTGATTGATAAGCCAAGCAAAGCCCAAGTGAGTGCCGCAAGTGATTTACTGGCTCAATTAGGGTTTATTAATGCTGACAAAAGTCTAAGTTTGTTAGGAAAAAAAGCCGCCAAATTTTCCACTCATCCTAGGCTAGCGAAGTTACTTTTATTAGCGCAACATGAATATCATCATGATGCACTACTTATTATATTTATTGTTAGTATTTTAGAAGGTAAGTCTATTTCGCAAGATGCTGGTAGCTTAGACATTGAAGCTCAAATTAGGTTTTTGCAAAGCAATAGCCGCCATCCTATTCACAGTGATATTAAAAGGTGGGCTAAACATTTTAAAATTCCAGTGGATTGTTCATTTGAATTATCATCTTTAGATAACATTTTGTTAGCTAGCTTTCCTGATGCTATAGCCAAGCAAAAACCTGATGGTGGTTATCTTATGAGTAGTGGCAACGGCATTGAGTTTCATAGTGCGCTTGTAAATGAAAATATGCACATAGAATGGCTTATTTGTTTGGAGCAGCGCATATTAAGTACCCATGGTGGCAATGCCCAAATTAGTCTATTTCATCGCCTTAGTCCGCAAAGTATACGCAACCATATTAATGAGCAGAAAACGCGCAGCGTGAACACCTTTTGGGATAAACAAAATGAGAAAATTGCATCAAAGCAAGTCGATGCTTTGGGGGCAATTATTCTTAATGAACAAGCAATCAGCACCCCAAACTCTGCAAAAGCTAGCACTTTATTAATGCAACATATTAGTGAAAAGGGTGCCCATTTTTTTGAGCATGAAAAGTTAATAAAGGTGCGCGAGTTTATTATGCGTTTAGAGTGTGCTCGCCTGCTAAGTGCAAATGCAACTATTCCAAATATGTCGCCACTACGGATTTTCGATGATGCTGAAAATTGGCTTTTACCGTTTTTGCACAATATTACGAGCATGAAGCAAGCGCTCAACCTAGAGTGGATGAGTATAATAAAAAGTAGACTAGATTATTCACAGCAGCAAGAACTTGAACGTGAATTTCCAGCGTACTTTAAAGCTCCCTCAGGGCATAATCATCCTTTACATTATGCGGTAAATAGCCAAGAGGAATGTTCGGTTACTTTAGCAATTAGAATGCAAGAATTATATGGCTTAAACAAAGCTATTACCGTTGGGAATAAACATTGGCCAGTAACAATATCTATTTTATCTCCTGCTCAGCGTGAAATTCAAAAAACGCAAGACTTACCCGGATTTTGGGAGGGCAGCTATAAAGCCGTTCAAAAAGAAATGAAAGGACGGTATCCAAAGCATTTTTGGCCAGATAAACCCGCTCATGCAAAGCCAACCACAAAAACCAAAAAGAATATGTAGTTCAAATTTATAGCAATGCATATTTTATGAATACGTATGTAGCTTCATTAACAAGTTGTTAACGGTTATCCTAGGACTATAAGTTTACGGTTCAATAAGGTTACTGTGTGAATAACAAATTAACATTTCTTTCAAAAAAGCGGCAATTAACATTACTAGGCATAGCGGTATGTGTGTTTAGTCTTGGAGCTTGTGAGCAAAAGACGAGCGGTGAAAAACCCCATAAAACGTTAGCCAATGGCTTAAGTACCAAACAGATGAAACTTGATATGCGCGCAAACCACCTACCAACACCTTTGTCCATGCATCATGCTCAGGGTGAAGGTAAACCTGTTATATATCAAGTATTCACCCGTTTGTTCGGAAATACGAACAATAATAATAAGCCTTGGGGCACTATTGATGAAAACGGTGTAGGAAAATTCAATGACTTCAATGATGCCGCGCTTCAAGGTATTGCCGAGCTAGGTACTTCGTATGTTTGGTATACCGGCGTAATGCATCACGCCCTTATAAATGATTATTCCAAGTTCGGAATTTCTTTAGATGACCCTGATGTTGTTAAAGGGCGAGCAGGTTCGCCTTATGCGGTGAAAGATTACTACAATGTTAATCCTGATTTAGCTGAAGATCCTAAGCATCGTTTGGCTGAGTTTGAAGCATTAATACGTCGCACGCATAAACATAACATGAAAGTAATTGTTGATATTGTACCAAACCATGTTGCACGCCGTTACGAATCGCTAAGCTTACCAATGGGTCAAAGTAATTTTGGCGCCAGCGATGATACAAGTGTGGCTTACAGTAAGCACAACAATTTTTACTATATTCCCAGTACTTCTTTCGAAGTACCAGAGCAGCAGTCAAAGCAGCAAGTGTTAGGCGGCGAAGCCCATCCATTAGCGGATGGAAAATTCACAGAGCAGCCAGCGAAATGGACGGGTAATGGCTCGCGCGCCGTTAAACCAAGTGCAAATGATTGGTATGAAACCGTTAAGGTTAACTACGGCGTTCGTCCAGACGGCACTTATGATTTTCCAAGCTTACCTAACGAATACAATGAATTAGGGCATGCAGAGCATTACGCTTTTTGGCAACAACAAAACGACTTACCTGACTCGTGGTATAAATTTGAAGCCATAGCCCATTATTGGCTTGAAAAAGGTGTTGATGGTTTTCGTTATGACATGGCTGAAATGGTACCGGTAGAGTTCTGGTCTTTTTTAAACTCATCTATTAAACACAAATATCCTAAGGCTTTGCTACTAGCAGAAGTATATAACCCGAGTTTGTATCGTGATTACATTAAGCTTGGCAAAATGGACTATTTATATGACAAAGTTGAGTTTTACGACTCTTTAAAGCTGGTTATGCAGGGGACTGGCGATACTAAATCACTCGAAGATGTGCAAAGCTCAATGCAAGACATAGCCCCTCACATGCTACATTTTTTAGAAAATCATGATGAACAACGTATAGCTAGCCCTGAGTTTGCAGGGAGTGCTGCTAAAGGAATGCCAGCATTGGTGGTTTCAGCCTTAATAAGTGATTCTCCTACTATGCTTTATTTTGGCCAAGATGTGGGTGAAGATGGCAGTGAAGAAACGGGTTTTGGTGATCCTAGCCGCACAACTATTTTTGATTATGCCGGCGTGCCCGCGCATCAACGGTGGATGAATAAAGGCAACTTTGATGGGGCACAGTTAAGTGATAACGAGCAATCGTTAAGACGTTTTTACATAGATGTAATGAACATATCAGCGCATCATCCCGCTATGTTAGGTGAATATCAAAGCCTGCATTCATTCAATATAAATAACTTAAGCAGCAAATACAGTAAGCATCAATTTTCATTTGTTCGCTATGTGGATAATTCCGCTTTGATTGTAGTGAGTAATTTTCAAGAATCTAAGGTTGAACTTAGCTTGCAATTACCCAATGAATTAATGGATGTATGGAAGCTTAATAAACCAATGACACCTTTGCTTGATTTAATGGTTGAAACTGAAAACCAAATTGAGCGCCGCGAAAATAAATACTTCATTGATATTAAGCTAGCGCCTTTAGGTTCGGTAGTTTACGAAGTGAAATTAGGAAGCAGCAATGAATAAAACTACCTATTATGTTTATGCCTTTATACTTGCCTTTTTTGTTGCATATAGCAGTTATGCTCAGCCAAATCAGCGCAAGCTTATAAGTGCGCAGTATACAAAACAGTATGTTGAACTGCAGCTAAGTGATGGGCCGGTTCGAATTACGCCCTTAAATGAGGGGACGGTAGAGGTTTTCTACCAACCGAAAGGGGTAGGTCAGCTTCCATCATTTGCTTTGCCAGAAAACCCTACGCATTTTAAAGACACCCAATGGAATATTGTTGAGGAGGGATACGAACTGATTCTTCCCAATTTGCGGATACATATTCAAAGCAAGCCCTACAAATTAAGTTATTACAATAACAGTGGTTTGTTAAGTGAAGAAGAGGTGGGTTTGTTTCACTATGAAACGCTTCGCGGATTTCGATTTTCATTAAATGATAATGAAAAGATTATGGGCGGCGGCCAACGAGTATTAGGTATGGACCGCCGAGGTCATCGTTTACCTTTATATAATAAAGCGCACTACGGCTACAACGGCGAATCGAAGCAAATGTATTATGGCTTGCCTGCCATTATGTCTGATAAAACCTACATTATTGCATTTGATAATTCAGCCAATGGATATTTAGACATTGGTCATACACAAACTAACGTACTGCAATTTGAAGCAGATGCAGGGCGTACCTCGTATATTTTTAGCGCGGGTAACAACTATAAGGAGCTTATAGAAACCTTTGTTGATGCAACGGGCAAACAACCATTGCCTCCGCGGTGGGCGCTTGGCAATTATGCATCTCGCTTTGGGTATAAAAGCCAGCAGGAAGTATTAGATACCATAGGTTTGTTTAAAGAAAAGGGCTTTCCAGTTGACGCAGTAGTGCTTGATCTTTATTGGTTTGGGGCCGACATAAAAGGTCATATGGGAAATTTATCATGGGATAAAGCGAATTGGCCTGAGCCTGAAAAAATGATTAAAACCTTAAGTGATCAAGGCGTTAAAACCATTTTAATTACAGAGCCATTTATACTGTCAAGCTCAAGCCAATGGGAAAGCGCTGTTAATAATCAAGCCTTAAGTAAAACACCATCGGGCGAACCTAAACGTTTTGATTTTTATTTTGGCAATACAGGTTTAGTGGATGTATTTGATGAAAATGCACAAGATTGGTTTTGGCAATTTTACGAAAAACTTAATCAACAAGGTGTTGCTGGCTGGTGGGGAGATTTAGGCGAGCCTGAGGTGCATCCAGCTGATGCTCTTCATAATTTTAACGGGGCGATGCATACCGCTAACGAACTGCACAATGCTTATGGACACACTTGGGCCAAAATGGTGTACAACAAACAGTTACAAAGCCGACCAAACGAGCGGCCTTTTATTATGATGCGTTCTGGCTTCATTGGCAGTCAGCGATATGCCATGGTGCCATGGACCGGAGATGTAGAACGCTCTTGGGGAGGGCTTAAGACTCAAGTTGAACTTGCCTTACAAATGAGCATATTTGGATTAGCATACACCCATTCAGATTTAGGTGGGTTCGCTGGCGGTGATATCTTTGATGCACCGTTATATATTCGCTGGCTACAATATGGTGTATTCCAACCGGTTTATAGGCCTCATGCACAAGACCATATTGCGCCTGAGCCAGTATTCCACGATGAAACTACCCAGGGAATGGTTCGAGAATACGTAAAGTTACGCTACCGCATGCTGCCATATAATTATTCATTGAGCATGCAAAACTCACTCAGCGGCTTACCTATGATGCGTCCGCTATTCATAGATTATCCGCAACAAGCTATAGAACGAACTGACGCTTATATGTGGGGCGATGCATTTTTAGTTGCTCCTATAGTGGAGCAGGGTGAGCTATCAAAAATCGTAAATCTACCACAGGGATTCTGGTTTAATTATTGGACTGATACTATTTACGAAGGTGGTAAATCACATACCATTGATGCGCCTTTAAATGAATTGCCGGTGATGGTCAAAGCGGGTTCGTTTGTGCCCATGGTAAATGATATTAACAATACCGAAGCATATTCTACTAAAGATTTACACGTGCATTACTATCATCATAGCAGCGTCTTAAATAATACTTATGTGATGTATGATGATGACGGTAAATCGCCTAATAGCCTTGCTAAAAAACACTTTCAAACCCTTAGTTTCAGTGCGGCAAGTCAGATAGAAACTGGCAAAGATACTTCTGAGCATCGTAAAAATAGCTTAGCTTTGCGCTGTAAACTAGTAGGAAATTTCGAGGGCGCACCTTACCGTAGAAAGGTGAACTTTCACATTCATGGTGTAATTAAAAAACCTAGCAAGGTGTGGGTAGACAATAAACCTTATGATGTAAGTGAACAATCTACGAAAAACAAAAAGCAGGCAATTTATGATGCTAATACGCAATCGCTGAAAGTGACGGGTATATTGGTGTCAGACTTGAGCGTGAAACTTAAGTGGTGATACTTGTTTGCCGCTAAACATTATTTAAAATAAAAAAGGCGCCTCTTATAAGGCGCCTTTCTCACAATTAAAAGAGCTTATTTTCTATTTAAGCAATTTAACCATAGCTTCGCCAACCGCAGCTGCACTGCTAGGGTTTTGGCCTGTCACTAAACGCTCATCCACAACAACAAACTCTTGCCATGGTTGCACTTTATTATATCGGCCGGCAGTACGCGCTAGCTTCTCTTCTAACAAGTATGGAATCTTATTGATGGTATCGTAATCAATTTCTTCTTCGCGGGTAAAACCTGTTACTGACTTATCTGCTATAAGCTTGTTACCGTTTGACAAAGTAATTGGCAACAATCCTGCCGGACCGTGACATACAGCGCCCACTATTCCACCTTTCTCATAAACCGCTGCGCTTATAGCTGCAAATTCAGCATTATCTGCTAAATCTGAAAGTAGCCCAAATCCGCCAGGATAAAATACGGCATCGTAGTGATCTGCTGAAATTTCAGAGGCCTGTTTGGTGTTGTTGAGCTGCGCATTAAAATCATCGTTAGCTAAAATTTCGCTATTAATCGCATCATCTTCCATGTCAGTGCCGTAAAGAGGAGCTTTTCCACCTTCAATTGATGCAAGGTCATATGTAAAACCAGCATTAGTAAAAACGTGTAGCGCATGAGTTAATTCAGGCGAAAATGTGCCATTAGCTTCGTCGGTCTCGCCAAGTGTTGCATGGTTTGTTAAAGGAATTAGTATCTTTTTCATAATATTCTCGCGTTTATTCAATGTTGCATCATAGTAATTGTTTTTCTTTGAGATGATAATATACGAAAATTGCAAATCATTATTGCTATATGGCAACAATAGACTAGTATATTGTTAATATTTACAGGCTTGTAGCAAAAAAATCAGTATGAGAAAGTTAGACAGTTTTGACGGTATCAATGAGTTTGTGGCAGTTGCAGAGCATCAAGGTTTTTCAGCTGCGGCAAAAATACTTAATTGCAGTACAAGCCATGTTAGCCGCCAAGTAGCTAAATTAGAAGAGCGCCTCGCATGTTCTCTATTAGCAAGAACTACTCGATTAGTAAGCTTAACCCCTGATGGACAAGCGTATTACGAGCAATGTAAAGACATTGTACAAGCATTAAGCCAGGCCAATGAACAATTACGATTTAAGCAGTATCAACTAAATGGTACTTTGCGAGTGACTGCTGCGGGTACCTTTGCCGAACAATATGTGGTTCCAGCATTAATTGACTTCGCAAAAGAGCATTTAGAATTAAACATAGACATTAACTTTAACAGCCGTAACGTTAATTTTGTGGAAGAGGGCATAGATTTCGCAATTCGCTATGGGCAACTAAGTGACTCTAGTTTAATTGCACGCCCGCTAGCAAAGCGTCCTATGATGGCGGTTTCTAGTGCACAATATTTACATGAGAATGGCACGCCTAATTGCCCCGATGATTTAAAGCAGCACAGTTGTATTGTCGCCAACAGCGATGTTTGGCGCTTTAGTAACAAAAACACCACGTACAATGTGAAAGTAGATGGCAGATGGCGATGCAACACTGCTAGTGGTGTAGTAAATGCCTGTATTCAGGGCTTAGGTATTGCATATATGCCCAAAGCTAATTTTAATGAGGGCGTGGAGAAAAAAATGCTTGTACCTATTTTAGCTCCATATTGGAGTGCTGGTGCCAACAGTTCAATTGTATACCAAAATAAGCAATTTCTCCCTTTGCGTGCGCGCGTTGCAATTGATTACTTACTAGAACGGTTTAAAGACTGGCATGAATAAAAATAAAGCCTGAATACGTATGCAAGTATTTGGTCTACTGTTAATTGCCAGTTACAATCACTGGGTTTTAATTACAAATATTTAACATGCCCATCGAGTAACTTTTTAAAGAAGAGATGAATGAATAAGCAACAACCTCAGTTAAGTTTTTTCCAAGTATGGAATGTCAGTTTTGGCTTTTTAGGCGTACAGTTTGGTTTCGCCTTGCAAAACGCTAACGTATCAAGAATTTTAAGTGATTTAGGCGCAGATCTTCATTCCTTATCATTATTTTGGATAGTCGCACCACTAATGGGACTCCTCGTACAACCGATTGTAGGCGCGGCTTCTGACCGAACTTGGAATAAGTTAGGGCGACGTAAACCATTTATATTAGCTGGCGCTATAGCGGCAGTAATTGGTATGGTTTTATTACCTAACGCATCTTTATTTGTTGCGTTTATGGCGCCTATGATTTTTGGTGTGTTAATGGTCGCATTAATGGATGCTTCATTTAACGTTTGTTTCCAACCGTTTCGCTCATTGGTATCTGACATGGTACCCGCCCAGCAACGTAATGTGGGCTATTCTGTACAGTCAATTCTTATCAACATTGGGGCTGTTATAGGCTCTATTTTGCCTTTTATGCTGACCAACGTAATTGGGCTCGATAACACAGCACAAAAAGGGGAAGTTGCCAATTCTGTGGTTTGGGCTTTTTATATTGGTGCTACTGTGCTTCTTGGTACTGTACTGTGGACTGTGTTTAAAACGAAGGAATATGCCCCTAAAGATTATTATGCCTATAAAGGCTTAGACGCCAACACAGTTGAGAGTGAACTAAACACCAAAAAAGGCATGGGCGAAAAATTAACAGAGTTTTTCGCTTTGGTTAAAAATATGCCTGAAACTATGAGAGGCTTAGCACTCGTTCAATTCTTCTCATGGTTTGCTTTATTTATAATGTGGGTTTATACCACGCCTGCCATTACGCAACATATATGGGGAGTGGAGGTAAAATGGTTTGACCCTGATTATTTAGACTCTATCAACAACGTAGTGCCGCAAGCCATTGTAGATGCGAAAGGCGCTGCGGGTGATTGGGTTGGAATTTTGTTCGCTGCCTATTCTTTATTTGCGGCAATATTTTCTATATTTTTGGCTCGTTTAGCTGATAAATTTGGTCGTAAATTAGTGTACGCGAGTTCACTATTTTTAGGCGGAATTAGCTATATTAGTTTTATGTTCTTCCAAGATCTCACGCCAACGCATGTTGATTTACTCATTACGCAAGTGACGGTACCAGCTGGTGCAGTTTCCTTAATCATTCCTATGATAGGGGTTGGCATTGCGTGGGCAGCCATTCTTGCTATGCCATATGCCATGCTAGCGGGGGCATTACCTGCTGATAAAACCGGCGTGTATATGGGCATTTTCAATTTTACAATTGCCTTACCGCAAATCGTTTCTGGCTTAACGGCGGGGCTAATATTAAGCGTAGTCTTTGACAATGTGGCGAGTAATATTATTGTATTAGCCGGGGTATCAATGCTGTTGGCTGGTGCGTCCGTATTTTTTGTAAAAGAAACGGTATCAGCTGCAAAGTAACCCTTTAACTATGTTTGCCGAAATAGTGGCGTTTTCTATTTTGGCAAATTAACAATTAAATGAAAGTTTATGTAACCCTCGCTTTTAGTCTTGAATTCCGCACGACTTTCTTACCACTAAGTCAGGTTGCATAAGTATATCGTCAACCTTTTCGTTGTTGATGAGTTTGACTAAATTACTGACTAAAATTTGCCCGGCTAATTGAGTGTTTTGTTGCACCGTTGTAAGAGCGGGTGTACAAAATTCACTGATTTGAATATTGTCATATCCTACTACGGCTATGTCATCAGGAATAAGCAAACCGCGTTGCCGTATTGCACGTATTGCGCCTATTGCCATTAAATCAGATGCACACACAATTGCATTGGGTTGAACAGAGTCGAGTAAAATATTGGCCGCTTCGTAACCTGCGGTTTCAGTCGAAATAGCATCTACTTGAATAATGTTGTCAGGCGTTAATCCTACATATTCAATGGCTTTTACAAAACCTTCGTAGCGTGCCTTAAGTTCAGGCGCGTTGTCGCCAACGTCGCCAATAAAAGCAAAAGTTCTGTGCCCTAGCGTGAGTAAATGCTGAGTTATTATGTATCCGCCCTGAAAGTTGTCAGAGCCTATTGATACACCTGGGTGTTTATTATCGGGAGCGCCCCAACGTAAAAAATGTGTATTTTGTTCTTCTAACTGCGACAATTTGTACTCATAGTCAGTGTAACTGCCGTAACCTAATAATATTAGACCATCAGCCTTGTTGCTATCTTCATATTCGGCATGCCAATCATCGCCTAAGTTTTGAAACGACACCAATAGATCATAACCCGCGGCGGCAGAAGCCTTTGTAATGCTACCTAGCATACTAATAAAAAATGGGTTTATAGAGGAATCATCAGAGGTAGGGTCATCAAATAATAAAAGCGCTATGGTTGAGCTTTGTTGCTTTCGTAAGTTACTAGCGCTTTTATCTACTTTATAATTGAGCTCGGCTGCGATGCGTTTTACTTTTTCGCGGGTTTCATGGTTAACTAAAGGGCTATTGTTTAATGCCCTTGACACGGTTGATTGAGAAACGCCGGCCATATGGGCTATGTCAAATGATGTCGATTTACTTTTCATTTACTTCTTATTGTAAAAACGCAGTTGTTTTTTATACACTAGACTCACAAGTTAGTTCAAGCTCTAAATAGAATCGGGCTAATCTAAACTCTGACTAAATAGCTTGATATGTAAAACAAAAATAACCTTTATATCTTGTTGCAAGGTAATGATATACTCCTCGCATAAAATATAATATCTATACACTATAAGGAATGTCGCTATATGGCCGAGACTGACTACCGTCCGACCAATTTTATTCGTCAAATTATTGAAAAAGACCTTGCTTCTGGTCTTCATCAAACTGTAGCTACACGTTTTCCGCCTGAACCAAACGGCTACCTACATATGGGGCATGCAAAGTCTATTTGCTTAAACTTTGGTGTAGCGCAAGATTATCAAGGTAGCTGTAATTTACGTTTCGATGATACTAACCCTGAAAAAGAAAACATTGATTATGTTAATTCTATTAAAAATGACGTGTCATGGTTAGGTTTCTCTTGGAACGATGAAGAGAAATATTCGTCAAACTATTTTGATCAGTTATATGGCTTCGCCGTTGAATTGATTGAAAAAGGTCTTGCCTACGTTGATTTCAACAATCAAGAAAAAATGCGTGAATTACGCGGCACTTTAACAGCTCCAGGCGTTAACAGTGAATATCGAGATACGTCTGTAGAAGAAAACCTAGCGCATTTTGAGAAGATGCGCATGGGTGAATATAAAGAAGGTGAATGTAGTTTACGCGCTAAAATTGATATGAGCTCGGCTTTCATGTGCATGCGTGATCCTGTTATTTATCGCGTACGTTTTGCGCATCATCACCAAACGGGCGACAAGTGGTGCATTTATCCAATGTACGATTTTACGCATTGTATTTCAGATGCAATAGAGGGGATAACCCATTCCCTTTGTACCTTAGAGTTTCAAGATAACAGGCGTTTGTACGATTGGGTAATTGAAAACATCAGTATTGATTGCACACCTCGTCAGTACGAATTCAGCCGCCTAAATGTTGAATACACGGTACTAAGCAAACGTAAATTAATTCAGTTAGTCGACGAAGGCCATGTGGCAGGTTGGGATGACCCTCGTATGCCAACTATTGCGGGTATTCGCCGCAGAGGTTACACCGCCGCTTCTATTCGTGAGTTTTGCAAACGAATAGGGGTTACAAAGATGGATAACATGGTTGAAATGAGCATGTTAGAAGCGTGTATTCGTGATGAACTAAATGAAACCGCACCGCGCAGAATGGCGGTGTTAGATCCTATTAAAGTGGTTATTGAAAATTACCCTGAAGATAAAGTTGAAATTTTGTCGGCGCCTAATCATCCGAACAATGAAGAAATGGGTAATCGCGATATTTATTTTAGTAAAACTTTATACATCGAAGCTGACGATTTTAGAGAATCGGCCAACAAAAAATTTAAACGTTTAGTGATAGGTAAAGAAGTGCGTTTACGTAACGCTTATTACCTTAAAGCCGAGCGTTTTGACGAAGACGAAAATGGAAAGGTGACTTGCGTTTATTGTACTTACGATCCTGACACGCTGGGCAAAGACCCAGAAGACAGAAAAGCGAAAGGCGTAATTCATTGGGTAAGTGCAAGTCATGGTGTTCCTGCGAAAGTAAGGCTTTACGATCGCTTATTCACCGTTCCTAATCCAGCGGCAGCTGATGACTTTACAGCGTGTATTAATGCAGACTCATTACAAACGGTATCGGCTGTAGTAGAGGCATCATTAAAAGGCGTGAGTTCATTGAGTGGGTTTCAGTTTGAAAGAACGGGTTACTTCAGCGTAGATATTGATAGCACCGATGACTCACTTGTTTTTAATCGCACTGTAGGCTTGCGCGACACGTGGGCAAAAGTAAGTAATTAAGACAAAGTTAAGTTTACTAAACGTGGCTAATTGCTTATTTAAGCCACGTTTAGTGAAACCTTATTTTTTAACTTGGCAATCAAGTGACTGGCCCGAAACACCGCGGCTAATATCTGACATTAAATAAACATAAGTATTCATAATATCTTCAGGCTTTTTAAGCGATTCTGGGTTTTCTGCTGGATACGCTTTTGCACGCATATTGGTGCGTGTGGCGCCAGGGTTAATACAGTTGAAACGAACCGACGATGATTTGTATTCATCTGCTAATACTTGCATCATGCCTTCAGTAGCAAACTTTGAAATGCTATACGTTCCCCAAAAAGCACGACCTTTGCGACCTACTGATGATGTAGTGAATACCACCGACGCAAGTTTTGTCTGTTTTATAAGTGGCAATAAGGCATTTACTAATAAGAATTGGCTATTAACATTGACCTGCATTACATCGGCAAATTCTTTTTCTTTAATTTGTCCGAAAGGGCATAGGTTACCTAGCAAGCTTGCGTTTAATAAAACACCATCTAGGCGCTTATATTGATCTTCTATTGTTGAAGCAAGTCCTTCGTAATCTGATGCTTTTGCACCCAGTAAATCTAAAGGAACAATGCTTGGTGCAGGATACCCTTTGGCTACAATATCGTCATAAACGGCTTCTAACTTAGCCACAGTGCGCCCCAACAAAATAACGGTAGCACCCGCCTTCGCAAATGTAAGAGCGGCTACTTTACCTATGCCGTCGCCGGCTCCCGTAACTAATATTACTTTATCAATTAAACTACGTTCAGTGATTTGGAAATCTAAGTGAGGATATTGTTCAATCATTGATCATATTCCATATGGTAAAAAACGCGGTGATAGTATCGTACTATCTTGTTTTGACAAAGCAATGAGCTAGGGAAACATAAAAAATACACTTTTTATTACATTACGTTTACAAACACTTTGCAAATTGCACATAAAGTCAATAATATAGTCCCCTAGATAAACTGGTCATATGAGTTATTTAGTAAATAGCTAGGCGGTATGTTTTGAGCAAAGCGTTCTCATATTGTTATTCGCACTAGTTTCTAACAGGTATGCAAAACAAATAACTTATTATATATCTACAATAGAAGTAGGGAGATAGAATGAAGAAACTCTTAGTGAGCACATGTATCTTAGCAGCATTAGGTTTAGCAGGATGCGGTGGTGACACAATTAAAGATATACAAGCAGATACAACCGTTGATACACCATTCACTCGAGTGGTCTTTGACCCTGCAGCTGGTGTATTAAGTATTCCAAATGACTTGTTAATGATACCTGGTGAAGGTCAAGTTTTTGATTACACCTTGAATATTCCTGTTGCTGATACTAGCGACTTCTCTGACCCTCAAAACGCGCTGAATTCGCAAGATGGCTGGTCTACCAATTATCCCTTTCAGGTAGCAATTGATACGCCTACTAACGTGACTTTAGACGAAAGCACACTTGCTGCAGGCGTAAGAATTTTTGAAGCCACCCTTGGACTCGACATTGCAGACGCTGAATGTCAGGCAATTGCCATTCCCAGTGCCGGCTGCAAAATGGGTACTGAATTACAGTTAGGGGTAGATTTTGCCTTAACAGTAAGTGACGGAAACACGATTAACGTGATTCCGCTTAAACCTTTTACCGCAGCAAAAGGGCACATGCTAGTAATTACAAATGCTTTGAAGGATTCTTCGGGTAAAGGTGTTCAAGGTTCCACTACGTGGGATTTAGTGAAACAAGATATTGCTACTGCTCCTTTAGCAACAGAATCACAGTTGTCACTACAAACTCTAGTTAATACCTATGTTGATGCACTTGATTCTGTGTCAATTTCGCGCGACGAAATTAGCTATGTACAAGTTTTTACAACACAATCGGTTGATACCGCGTTATCTACCGTTAAGCAATTGCAAGTGGCTGAGTTTGCAGTGACATCAGCAGCCCAGCAGCCGTCTATTGTGGTTACTAATCCTAATGTTAACGGTTCTGCGCATGAGAATGTAGTGGCAACCTTTGATATTAACGGTAATTCATTAGCTGCTTCTATTGGCCTTCCAGCGGCGCTTGAGTATTCAAGTATAGAATCATGTGCGGGCGTTTTACCCGCTGCTGCCGGACAGTTTTTAGCCGCAACGGGGCAAACAACAGGAGATGCTGCTACCGACACGTTAATCAATGACACGCTACAACTTGTTGCATCTGCATTCGCTGTAAATTGTGCCGCAACCGTATATGATGCGAATATTTCATTAAGCTACTATTCAGGTGTGCCAACGGCAACTAACCCAATGGCTCCTGTTAACGAGTTTTGGGATGCAGCCTGCGATTCTGGTATTGCATTACGTAGTGCGCTAGGTACAGGCATTTTAGACGCTGCTACACCAGGCCCTAATGCGGCTCTTTGTCAGCAAGTGGGCTTAAACGACGTCCGCCTTGGTGACGCTATGTTTGACAGTTCACGTTTCATTACTAAATTCTCACCGGTTCCGCAAGCGAAGGGCAGTGAAAATGGTAAAGAAACTTTAGATGTACAAATTACTGTTCCAAATGTAGCGGTAGCTGCTGCACTAGGGCAAACCATTGAAATGCCTGATGGCGGCTGGCCAGTAGTTATGCTGGTACACGGTATTACGTCTCAAAAAGAGGCCATGTTGAATATATCAGGTGCATTGTCGTTAGCAGGTTTTGCGACCGTTTCAATTGACCAACCTATTCACGGTTCACGTGGGTTTGATTTAACTGGCAATGGTGTTGATGATATAAACGCAACAACAGTTAGTGCTACGCATTATCTTAATTTAGCCAGTTTGCCAACAGCGCGTGACAATTCAAAGCAAGCGGTTGCTGATTTGCTAGGTGTACGTTTAGGTTTAAATGCACTCTTTGATGCAACAGGTGGAAATGTTCAAGTTAATCCTAGCAATGTGTCTGTAATGGGGGTCTCATTAGGTGCTATTACAGGTGGTATGTTTGCCTCAATTGCTAATAATCCATTGCCAGGTGAAGCGGCGCCTTTTTCTAGCCTTTATGCGGTAAAAGCGGCATCGCTAGAATCTCCAGGTGGCGGTATCGCTAACTTCCTATTGGAATCGAATGCGTTTGGTCCGTTAGTTAAAGGTTCATTATTGCAACAAGGTTCACCAGATTTCCAAGCCGCTTTAGTGGCTCAGTTTGGAACAGTTGAAGTTACTCAAGAGCAGCTTGTTGCGGCAACTCTTGGCTTCTTGGCTGCCCTTAATACTGAACAGTTAGCTGCGGTGAATAGCCTGTTTACGCAATTTGCATTTGCCGCTCAAACTCTAACCGATTCATCTGACCCGATTAATTATTTTGCTAATTTAGCAAGTAACACACCGGTGCATATGATGACAGTAGTGGGTGATGGTAGTGAAGAAAACCTTCCTGATCAGGTAATTCCTGTTACCACCAGTTTGCCACTTTCTGGTCAGTTACCATTAGCGCAAATTATGGAGCTTGATACCATTGCATCTACTCAAATGGGTGATCCAATTAGTGGTTTAGTCCTATTTAACTCAGGGGCACACGCTAGCAGCTTGTCATTTGAGCGCAGTGCGGCGGTATATGCTGAGATGCAAAGTCAAGTTGCCGCTTACATGGCATCAGAAGCTACCGTGATTCAGGTAACAAATGAATCTGTTGTTCAACAAAACTAGTTAAGTTTTAAAACAAATAAAACCCGCCTTACTAGGCGGGTTTTTTATTGGTATTATGTCCCCATATAGTAAGTGGTTTAACTAGCATTGGAGTAAGGTGTTTGGAATTTTTATTTGAATATGGATTGTTTTTAGCTAAGGCGGTAACAATAGTGGTAACGATTATTGCAATCGTTTTAAGTATTTTGGTTCTTGCGAATAAGCAAAAGTCACATGAAGGTACAGGCAATTTAGAATTAGATTCGCTGTCTGACACCTTTGATGACCTAGCTAAAATGGGTAAACAAGCTTTACTGTCAAAAGAAGAGCTGAAACAACAAGCGAAAGCTAAGAAAAAATCGAAGAAAAAAGAAAGCGATAGTGCGTCTGAAAAATCAAAACATTTATTTATTGTTGATTTTAATGGTTCGTCGATGGCGAAAGAAGTTGAAACCTTGAGAAAAGAAATCACGGCTATTTTGTGTATTGCTAACCCTGATGACGAAGTACTTGTTAAAGTAGAAAGTGGGGGCGGTGTAGTACATGGATATGGTTTAGCGGCTTCTCAACTGAAAAGAATTAAAGACAAAGGCCTAAAGCTAACCGTTAGCATTGATAAGGTTGCTGCGAGTGGCGGCTATATGATGGCTTGTGTTGCTGATAAAGTGATATCGGCACCATTTGCTATAGTGGGTTCTATTGGTGTGGTAGCTCAATTGCCTAACTTCAATAAGCTATTAAAGAAAAATGATATAGACCTAGAATTACATACTGCTGGTGAATTTAAACGCACCTTGACGGTGTTTGGTGAAAATACGCAAGAAGGTCGTGATAAGTTTCAAGCAGAGCTTGAGGAAGTACATGGCATGTTTAAGACGTTTGTGTCGGATAATAGGCCGCAACTTGATATTGAAAAAGTGGCTACTGGTGAATATTGGTACGGCACAAAAGCTAAAGAACTAGCCTTGGTTGATGAAGTACAAACATCTGATGACTTCTTAATGAAACAAAATGAACACTATAAATTGTTTAAACTTAAATATGCAGCAAAGAAGACCCTCGCACAAAAATTAGGTTTGGCAGTTTCACAAGGCATTGAGAGCGGCTTAAGCAATGTGTTAACGAAAGTAAACACGTGGCGCGTTTAAATTAAAATAGCTGATTTGATGTCACTTATTTTAATAAACTAAAAAAAGACCTAAGCGGTCTTTTTTTAGTTTACGCCTTGCGAATTATCTAGGAGCCTTGGCGCCAGGGTTGGCATCTTGAATTTGCTGAGTATAAAAATCTTTTACCGAAAAACTAGGGGTTTTAGATTTTTTAGGACTAGCTTTCTTCTTAGTCTCTTTTTTGGCTGCTGTTTTTTTACTCGGCTTTTCATCACTTACTTTAGTTTGACCACTTAACTCTTCAGTAAGCTCCTCTAATTGGGCTAAGCGAATATTCTTGCCACCATCTACACTATACCAGCCACCCTTTGCTTCAACAGAAGGCGCTTTGCCATTTGCTTTCGTATAGGCTTGGGTAAAATTTTCTAAAACGGTTTCTTTATCTAATTTGCTCATTGGTTAAAATACACCTTTACATGGTTAAATAATGTTATTATTGAACAGTTTATACACATTTAACTGAAAATGTCTAATTTCTTAATAAAAGGATAATAAAATGTTAAGAAATGAATTATTAAGTGCTTTAAATAATTTGTTGTCTGCCAGCAGCATTTCTGACTTTTGCCCCAATGGACTTCAAATTGAGGGCCGAAATAATATTAGCAAATTGGTCACTGGTGTAACGGCCAGTGAAGCGCTAATTGATCAAGCTATATTAGAAAATGCGGATGCAATTTTAGTGCATCATGGTTATTTTTGGAAAGGTGAAAGCGCCCAAATAACAGGTATGAAGAAACGCCGAATTGGTAAATTGCTTGCTCATGATATTAATTTATTGGCTTACCATTTACCCATAGATGTTCACGCAAGTTTAGGCAACAACGCCCAACTAGGTAAAATGTTACAGTGTTCTGAAATCACTTCCATTGAATCAATACAACCATTAGGGATTGTAATGCGTGGTAATTTGCCTAAGCCTATGAGCCATATTGAGCTGAAAACATTTTTAGATAAATCGCTAGCGCCAAATAGCACTGTAAGTGTAGGCCAAAAACAAAGTATTCGTAATATCGCATGGTGTACGGGGGGAGGCCAATCATACATTGACCAAGTATTCTTAGCATCGCAAAATACAAATTCACCTATTGATGCATTTATATCGGGCGAAATTTCAGAGCAAACTACGCACAGCGCAAACGAACAAGGCATTGATTTTTTTGCTGCAGGTCATCATGCTACAGAGCGTTATGGTGTTAAAGCGGTAGGTGAATGGGTTCAAAATCAATACGCAATAGATGTAAAATTTATTGATATTCCTAATCCAGCTTAATTCATTTAGGACAATATGAGTAAAACAAAAAAGGCGCGTGTGCCTAGAGTGGAAACGACTTCCTTTAACGGCATAGCTAATAAATTTGACGAAAATATTTATGGAACCAGCAAAGGTCAACTGCGTCACCAATTGTTGGTTCACTATTTGCAACCTTACCTTTTAGGTGAGCCACTTAAAGTGCTAGATGCAGGTGGTGGTACAGGAATGATGGCTTGCGAATTTGCTAAGAATGGACATAAAGTTACCTTAAATGATGTGTCTCAAGATACACTAGACATAGCATATGGAAGGTTAGCTAGTTTCCACGATACAAAGGTGATTTTAGGCGAAATAAATGAACTAGATGGTGCTTACGATCTTGTTATATGCCACGCAGTTTTAGAGTGGTTGACCAAGCCCCTTGAATGTATTGAAAAACTCGTGCAATTATTAAAACCAGGTGGAGTGCTTTCGTTATCATTTTTTAATTATGATGCTAAAGTATTTAATAATTTACTGTACGGCAATTTTAAGTACGTTGAAGAGGGGATGCCCTCAAAGAATACGGTTCGATTAAATCCGCACAATGCCCAAAAACCCCAACAAGTTATAGATAAACTTGAGGCGATGACTGGCGTCAAAATTTTGGCGACAGCCGGTATTCGATGCATACATGATTATATGTTTGATAAACAACACATTGATGATAATTACCAAAAATTATTTGAAATGGAATGTGAATATGGCGCGAAAGCGCCGTATAAGTGGATGGGAAAGTATTTTTATGTACAAATACAGAAGCGTCAAGAATTAGGCGCTTTGTAGTGCTTTTTCAATATCTGCGCTTAATGCGGCTGGTTTAGTTGCAGTAGCGAAGCGTTTTATGACGCGCCCATCTTTTCCTACCAGAAATTTAGTGAAGTTCCATTTAATTCGCTTTGTTCCCAATATGCCGGGTGCGTCATTTTTTAAAATTTCAAAAATAGGGTGGGTATTATTACCATTCACATCCACTTTTGTTGAAAGTGGAAAGCTGACGCCGAAATTAAGTTGGCAGAATTCTTCTATCTCAACGTCACTTCCTGGTTCTTGACCAGCAAACTGGTCACAAGGAAATCCAATTATTTCAAAACCTTGGCTGTTATATTTTTGATATAAGCTTTCTAAGCCTTCATATTGAGGGGTATAGCCACATTTACTGGCGGTGTTAACAAACAATACCACTTTACCAGTGAAGTCTGACAAAGCGACTTCTACACCTTTGTTACTTGTGAACGCCAACGAATGTAAGTTTGAAGACATATTGTTAGTTTCCTTTAAAACATTGGTGCATAGAATAGCACTTTTCATTTAGCGCAGAATAAAAATATATAATATTAAAATATAGGCATGATGTATGCATCTGTTTAAAAAGTGTACACTAGACAATGGTCGTATTTGAACAAGTCAATTTGAAATTATATTCACGCTAACACACAATAACTACATTGATTAATCGAATGTTTTTAAAATAAGTTCAATAACTGTCATCAACTGAGCGATGACAAGGGGTACTATTATATGGAAGGACCATTGGGTGAATTTTTTAGCTCAGATTACATGCCACACGGTCATTGCTATTTGTGGCAGCCGGGTATTTTATGGACACATGTAATTTCAGATTTATTAATCGCGTTTTCTTATTTTTCTATACCATTCATACTTTTATATCTACTTAAAAAACGCGAAGACCAACCTTTCAGTGGAATCTTTGTTTTATTTGCTCTGTTTATTTTATCTTGCGGTGTCACCCACCTATTTTCTGTGTACACCATATGGAATGGATCTTATGGCTTGCATGGATTATTGAAGGCTATTACTGCTCTATTTTCGATTACTACAGCCTTCGTTCTATATTTTTATATAGACAAATTTATTGCTTTGCCTAGCTCATCTGAACTTACCTCAGCCTTAGAAAAAGCCTCAGAAGAGCGGCTAAAGCGCGTGAAGCTTGAAATTGAAACTAAAGCGAATTCAATATTTCAGTTCTCTGTAGAGCTATTCCCTACAGGCGTGTTAGTAATAGACAAGCAGCAAAACATACAAATTGCGAACAAAAAACTTGAGGAAACTTTCGGTTATAGTCCCGGCGAACTAAAAGACAAAAATATCAGTTTATTGCTTGAACCTGAGCATGCTCAAAACCATAGCGTATTGGTAAATGATTTCATGAAAGTTAATACGGCTAGTAAGCATATGGCCAATAATAGAATTGTTTGGGGGCGAACAAAATTAGGCGAACAGGTACCTATAGAAGTGACCTTATCAGTGCATGAATTTGAAAATGATAAATACACTTTCGCTTCGGTGATGAACGTTACTGATGTAGGGGTACACAAAAAACGCTTTATGGAAACGTCTCGTCGTCTACAGCGAGCCGTAGACGTAGCTGATGTGGGTATTTGGGAATGGAACTTATTAACTAACAAGGTCTGGTTTAGCTCAAAACTACTCTCTTTTATAGGTTTAGAGAACATAGCTGGAGATGTTACTTTTGAAGATTGGTTTAATCATATTCATCCTGACGAACGCGAGTCAGTGAAATTGCGATTAGATAGGCATTTAAAAGGTGAAGATACCTACGATATTGTGTACCGAGGTACCAATTACAGTGGTGTATATAGGTGGTTTAGAACCACCGGTGACACTATATTTGATGCTTCAGGTAAACCACTTTTGATGTCAGGTACATTAATGAGTGTTGATGAGCTTAAAAACCTACAAACCGAAGTTGAAAATAAAAATCAATTTTTGGATGCGGTTTTAGCGCAATCAAATGCGGCTATCTTTATTGTTGATATTGTAACGAACAAGGTCATTTTTACCAATTCTCAAGTTTTTACTATGTGGGGTTACTCACTTGACGAATTACAAAACATTATCCAAAACGATGGCTTGTTCAGCGTTATTCACCCAGATGATAGTGAAATCCTTAAAAAGCACTTACTAGATTTAAGACATGCGAAGGTTCACGAGCGATTTACTATTGAGTATAGAATGCTGCATAAAGAGGGGCACTGGGTATGGACCTTATCTAAAAATTCACTTTACTCTACTGATAACAGCGGTGAGCATATCGAAGTCATGGGCTCATCTATTGATGTGAGCGATATGAAAGCTCGCGAAGAGAGTATAAAACACCTGGCGAAAGAATTTCTAGACACATTTGAACAAGCGGCAGTTGGAATTGCACACGTTAACTTTGAAGGCCGCTGGCAACGAGTAAATGGCAAGATTTGCGAGATACTTGGCTACGATCGCGAAGAGTTAATGTCAAAAATCTTTATGGAAATTACTCACCCTGATGATTTAAACGAAGATGTGGAATTAGTTAAAAAAGTATATAACCGCGAAATAGACCACTACATTATTGAAAAACGATATATTAATAAAAAGGGCGAGATCATTTGGGCGCGATTAACAGTGTCTATGGTACTAGATGAACACGACTGTCCCAGCCATTATATTTCAGTTATTGAAGATATTGGTCAACAAAAAAAGCTTGAATATGAGCTATTACAGTCAAATGAAGAATTGGAACAATTTGCCTATGTAGCATCGCATGATTTAAAAGAGCCATTGAGAACGCTGCAAACCTATACTTCATATTTAATTTCTGACTTAGCTTCTGGAAAAGCCGAAAGAGTAGAACAAGATAAAGAATTTATTGATAGTGCATCAAAACGTATGACATCGCTAATTGATGACCTTCTAAAATTCTCACGAGTGGGGCATTCAGAAGTCTATTTGACGCAATGCGATCTAAATGAATTGGTTAGTAACGTAATTCAAGATCTCAATGTGAAAATTAATGAAACACAGGCTGTTATGAATGTAGCTAATGACTTACCTACCATAGAGACTGATCCTGACCAACTGCGTTTAGCGCTGCAAAATTTAATACAAAATGCCTTAAAATTTACAAAGGACGATACCCCTCCCGTTATTACTATAGAGGTTGACTTTACCCCTGATGGCAAGCATCTATTGCATATTAAAGATAATGGAATAGGTATAGAAAAAGCCCATCAACAACAAATTTTCGGACTTTTCAAAAAATTACATAATGCCAGCCGATACAATGGAACAGGCTTAGGCTTAGCTATTGTCAAAAAGATTGTAGTGAGATTGGGCGGCGAAATTTATTTGCAATCAACTGTAAACGAAGGCTCTACATTTACTATTGAGCTTCCAAAAGATAATAGTAAGGAACAATGATGAAAAAGACAGTGCATTTGATGTTAGTAGATGACAATAAATCAGATCAGGTGGCTATTGAAAGGGCCTTGGAAGATGGCAAAATTGCTTGTAGATTGTCAGTGCACAGTGATGGCCGTTCAGCGTTAAACAAACTTAGAATATTTGCAGAAAATAAAGATTTACCCGATTTAGTGTTAATGGATATAAATATGCCAATACTGGATGGTAAGCAAACCTTAGAAGCCATCAGAAATGACAGCGCTTTAAAACACTTACCCGTGGTCATGCTAACTACATCCAATAGAGATAAAGACGTCATAGAAAGTTACCGCTTGGGCGTAAATGCTTACTTAACCAAACCAGTAGCTGATATTGATTTCATGAACACCATAAGGCAATTAGAAAACTTTTGGTTCGAGCTAGTTGTTTTACCCAAATGACAAATGATTGTATGAAAATCAAACAAATACGTTGCGTCTAAATTTTAAAATAAGTAAAGTGCGAGCTAAATGTGATTGAGAATACCACGTTGAAAAATAAATCGATTATTAGCGCATATAATGAATAGCCAAATATGTTAAGGGCAAAATATGAGTGAAGAGATGACGTCGTTGCTAATTGTAGAGGATAACCCTGCGGATATGACTCTGTATCTAAGGTTACTCGAGGATGTGGAGCACGGCTTTGAACACGTTGAGTGTTTATCTACCATTAAAAGCGCTAAAAAGAGTTTAATTGGCAAGCCGCCACCGACGTGCTGTTTACTTGACTACAATCTACCCGATGGCAGCGCCTTATCACTACTAGAATCATTACAGTCTGACAAGGGATTTTCAGCTTGCCCGATTATTATTATTACCGGGCAGGAAGATACAAAAAGCGCGGTGCGCTTATTAAAACTTGGCGCCCAAGACTATATAGTGAAAGACGAGCTTACCCCAACCACTTTGCTGCGAACCATTAGAAATGCAGTTAATCAATGGAAGCTAAATAAGCAATTAGAGCAAATGGCCTTATATGATTCGCTAACGGGGCTAACAAATAGAGGCTTGTTTTTAGAAAAGCTTGATCAAACATTTAATGAATCCGCACGCTATAAACATCACTTCGGATTAATGGTAGTTGACTTAGATAAGTTTAAATCAATAAATGACATTTATGGTCATCAAGCGGGTGATTATGTGCTGCAAATGGTAGCTAAAAAGCTACTTGGAGCACTGCGAAGTTCAGACGTAGCTGGGCGCTTAGGAGGTGATGAGTTTGCTATTTTGCTACCAGAAACGTGCGAAAAGTCTGCTCATATAGTGGCTAAGAAGCTAGTTGCAACATTAAGCTTTGATATTACGTGGAAAAACTCAATTATTCCTGTGAGCCCATCAATCGGCGTGGCAATGTACCCCAGTAAAGCGCAAAGTTATAAGAAGCTAATGCGTGAGGCCGATATGGCTTTATACCGAGCAAAACATAAAGGTCGCTGCCAGTATGTAGCGTATAACGAATGTGGGCTTGACGAAGAAGATGAAAGTGAACGTCTTAAAGACCTAATTCCCAAGGCATTGCAAAACGGCAAACTACAAATTGCATTTCAAGCGATTGTTGATGTGGATAATACCGATTTCTATGCGGTTGAAGCCTTAACTCGATGGCAGCATGAAGGCCGATGGGTGAATCCCATTGAAGTAATAAATATTGTAATGGAACTAGGCTTAGATATGGAGTTTCATTCTTGGCTGCTCACGCAAAGTTTATTAAAATTAAAAACGTTTCAGAAAGACAAACCAGGTTTAAAGCTATGTTTAAATTTACCGGCAAATGTATGTCATAACTTTAATTTTACTAACCTGATTGAAAAAGCATGTGAACAATACAATGTGGATTCACATGACGTTATTCTTGAGGTAACTGAGACCCACTTAATGCCGCAACCTGAAAAAGCAAGAGAGTGTTTAGAGTTACTAGTGAATGCAGGTTTTAATGTAGCAATTGATGACTTTGGAACCGGATTTAGTTCAATGGAGTACATAGCAGATTTGCCATGCAATATATTAAAAATTGATAAAAAGTTCTTTTTGGAGTTAGAACAAAATCCCCGTAATTATAAAATTATTGACGCGATTTCATCACTTGCTCATAGCTTAGGAATGAAGGTAATAGCAGAGGGTATTGAGACTAAAAGCTTGAGTTTAGCTGCGCGTGATTTGAAGTGTGATTATTTACAAGGTTATCATTTAGGTTTTCCTGTAATAGATTGTGAAGATTGGCAGGATTTTATATCACGTTCAAACACTAACCCAAATACTGACGCTTAGTAAATGCGGTTATGCATTTACTAAGTTGATCAAGCTGAATAGATACTGTTAAATGAAGGTCTTAATTGATACCAAGGTTTACTTTAATATGGGCAAGTCTGATTTCGTTTTTGTCTGACAAACTAATGGTAGCCAAGTCTTTGTATAAGCTTTCAGCTTCAATTCCTTGGTATTCAAACTGCTGCATATCAGCCATACATTGTAATAAGTTAAGTGCAAAAGCAGGGACACCAGGCAGAGTTTTATAAGCCTTATGAAAACACACTAGCGCATCAGCATACTGCTTGTTTATATAGAGCTTAGTGCCTCTGTCATTACTTTGTAGGGCTCTTTCTTTTTGTAAGTCATTGTCTTGCTCAATATCATTGACCAATTCTGTGCATATTAACCTTTCAATATGGCTATCTTGTGAGAGTAATGCATCATCACATTCCATTAATATTTCAGTGGCTTTTTCTGAATTACCCACGCCAAACCATATTTTTACAGCATCCAAAAGGGTAGTTGTCTTTATATTTGAAACAGTTTGAAATGGACTCGCTTGTTCAATCATTTTTTCTGCTTTCTCAATATTACCTTCAAGCATATAAGCAAGTGCAAGCATATAATTTTTTTGTAATTCAGCCTGCCTGTCACTACTTCCTCTATTAGCCTTTCCAATCAATCGTCGTGCGGCTGATAAATTTGCATCTTTTTCAGCTTGTGCTTTCCCATGATCATTCGGCTCAGCTTTTTCATTTGCTGACTCAGCAAGATGTATATGAAACCTCGCTAACTCCATGGCGTAATCAATCATTCTGTCTTTTACGGTTAAGTTACTTTGGATTTTTTTCTCTAGTAAGCTTTGAGCTTGGTCATTTTTGTCTAACATTTTGTAGCAAAGGACCTTCAAGCGCGTAGCTTGAATTGATAATTCACTATCTTTGATATTACTCAGTAAAGCTTCGGCCTCTTTGTACTCTTCTTTACCTAGCGCAACACTCGCTAACCATTCATATGCTTTATCTTTTGTTAGGCTTTCAGACACCAAGTGATTGAGTAACTTTTGGCAGTGATGCCATTTGCCAGTAAAGAACTCGCTTTTAATTAGTCCCCAATGTGCCCACAATACGTTTGAAGACTTTTTCAAAATGCCTGAGTAGAGTTCAACGGCCTCATTGTATTGCTTTTCGCGCATAAGCAAACGACCTTTAAGCTTTAGAAAATCATTTTTAAAGCGCTTGTTCGTTAATGTCTGAATTTTTTTATTAATTAAGCTTAAGGCCAAGTCATCATTTTGCTGAGCCATGTAGTCTAATACCGGCATAGTTTCAGCACGTAAGCGAAGATAATGACTCAAATTCAAACGCAAACTTTTTATTGTGTAAGGTTTAATTAAAATAAAATCAGGATACAAATCAAGGATTTGACCAATAGTTTGCGGCATACCATCAGATGTAATGAACACCAATCCCATATTGGCTTTAAATAACTTACTTTCTTGAAGCTGTTGAATCCATTCGACCCCATTTTTGCTTTGGCCTAAATGAAAATCCATTAGTATTAAGTCAACGTTATTGAGTCGCAAACCATTGCGCAGCTCTTTGCCGTTGCTGTAACTGGCAATATCATAGTTGTCGATAGCCATTAAATGGCTTCGCAAGTTTGTACGAGCGGTGGCGTTATCTTCAACAATAGCAATACGTAAGGGGCGAACGTATTGCTCTTGCAAATTTGCGTTTGGAAACATGAGATCCCTGTGATGTTATGGATTAAAAATCACACTAAATAGCTATTCTTTAGTCTAAAAATACTCAATATTAAACCTATCGTAATTTATATCGACAAGGTGGGAGTTGTCATTAGTAATCAATAATAACAAATGCGTTTTTACACATTCAACCATTGGTGATAACAATTTGTTTACAAGGTAAAGGCATTTCATTTATAGTTGACGTTAACGTAAAGGTAAACCCTTGGCTAAACCAACCAAAAACGGTGACATATATTCATGAACAAAGTGCCTCAACTTATAAATGGACAATTCTTGGTTTCCAGCAATAATCAAGTTATTAGCGTGTCAAACCCCGCTAATAATGAAGAAATAGTGCAACTGCCGGTATCAAGTAATAGCGAACTTCAGCAAGCAATTAACAGCGCAACGAATGCATTTCATACTTGGAAAAAAGTCCCCGTATCAGAGCGCGCAAGGTTAATGCTACGTTACCAACATTTGCTTAAAGAAAATCATGATGACATAGCTAAAATTCTTTCCCAAGAAACGGGGAAAACTTTTGACGACGCTAAAGGCGATGTTTGGCGAGGAATTGAAGTAGTAGAGCAAGCCGCGAATGTTGCTTCAATGATGATGGGGGAAACCGTTGAGAATGTGGCCAGTGATATTGATACCTACAGCATGATTCAGCCTTTAGGCGTATGTTTAGGCATTACGCCGTTTAATTTCCCGGCAATGATCCCTTTATGGATGTTCCCTCTGGCTATTGCTTGCGGAAACACCTTTGTACTCAAACCGTCAGAACAAGACCCTCAAACCCCCATGAAACTTGCCGAATTATTCATGCAAGCAGGCGCGCCTGCTGGGGTGCTTAACGTAGTGCACGGCGGTAAAGATGAAGTAAATTACTTGCTTGAACATAGTGATATAAGAGCGGTGTCATTTGTGGGGAGTGTGCCAGTAGGCCAACACATTTATAAAACGGCCACCAATAACATGAAACGTGCACAGTGCTTTGCAGGGGCAAAAAACCACTGCGTAATAATGCCTGACGCTAACAAACAACAAGTATTGAACAACTTGGTAGGAGCAAGTGTAGGCGCGGCTGGGCAGCGTTGTATGGCTATTTCTGTAGCCGTTTTTGTGGGCAATAGCCAAGAATGGATAGAGGAACTGGCAAACAAGATCGGAGAAGTGAAACCTGGACTATGGGATGACAAACAAGCAGGCTTTGGCCCGCTTATTTCCCCGCAAGCCAAAGCGCGCGTTTTATCACTCATTCAACAGGGTAAAGATGAAGGTGCAACTTGTTTAGTTGATGGCTCGCAAATTACCGTGGATGGTTATGAAAATGGGAACTGGATAGGCCCTACGGTTTTCAAAGATGTGACGCCTAGTATGGCTATATATCAGCAAGAAATATTTGGCCCAGTGCTGTGCTGTATATGCGTAGATACCCTTGATGAAGCAATACAATTAGTCAATGCTAATCCATATGGTAACGGCACCTCAATTTTTACAGCCAGTGGTGGTGTAGCTCGAAAATACCAAAGCAATGTAGAGGTGGGGCAAGTCGGTATTAATGTGCCTATTCCAGTACCGCTTCCGTTTTTCTCATTTACTGGGTGGAAAAACTCTTTTTACGGTGACTTACACGCCTACGGTAAACAAGCTGTTCGCTTTTATACCGAAACAAAAACCATCACCGCAAGATGGTTTGAAGATGATGCGGTGTCAGATGTCAATATGACGATTCATTTAAAATAGCGGGGCAGTATTATGAATTTTGAATTAAGTGAAGAACAAATTGCTTACGCAGCTACAGCTAAACAATTCTCTGATAAGGAACTCGCGCCGAATGCGGCTAAATGGGATAAAGACCACTATTTTCCGGTAGAGGCAATTCGCAAAGCAGGTGAACTTGGCTTTTGTGCGTTATATACGCCAGAGGATGCGGGTGGGCTTGGTTTATCAAGGCTCGATTCATCTATTATATTTGAGCAGCTTTCTATGGGGTGTACTACCACTACCGCCATGCTGACCATTCACAACATGGCAACGTGGATGATAGCCAATTGGGGAAGCAGTGAAGTTAAAGATGCGTGGATGGATAAGTTGGTAACAGGGAATGCTATTGCGAGCTATTGTTTGACTGAGCCCGGAAATGGTTCAGACGCCGCTAATTTAACGACCAGCGCTAAACGCGAGGGGGACCAATACATATTAAATGGTGCCAAAGTGTTTATTTCTGGCGCGGGGGCAACTCAAGTGTTGGTGGTGATGGCTAGAACGTCAAACGAAGGTGCAGGTGGTGTATCAGCCTTTGTTGTGCCTGCTAATGCAAAGGGCGTTACCTACGGTAAAGCAGAAGAAAAAATGGGTTGGAATGCACAGCCCACGCGAATGATTAATTTTGATGACGTAAGCATACCGGCTTCCAACTTGTTAGGCGATGTAGGCCAAGGTTTTAAGTTTGCTATGCAAGGCCTTGATGGAGGGCGCATCAATATTGCGAGTTGTTCATTGGGCACAGCACAACAAGCACTAAATACTGCACGCGAATACTTACTTGACCGCCAACAGTTTTCCAAACCTCTTGCGAGCTTTCAGGCTCTGCAGTTTAAACTGGCTGACATGGCAACAGAATTAGTGGCCGCTAGGCAACTGGTGCGTTTAGCTGCAAGTAAAATAGATAACCAGCACAATGATAAAAGCACATATTGTGCAATGGCTAAGCGCTTTGCCACCGATGTGGGTTTTCAAGTATGCAATGAAGCCTTACAAATTCATGGGGGCTATGGCTATATTAAAGAGTATCCCCTAGAGCGCCATGTAAGAGACGTACGAGTGCATCAAATACTTGAAGGTACTAACGAGATAATGCGCGTAATTATTGCAAGGCGTTTATTGTCAGAAGCAACTGAGGTGTTATAGCAAGATGGATAATAAAGTTATCGTGAAAGTTATAGCAAACGAACATGGCAATATAGGTCATTTGCAGCTAAACAAACCTGAGGCACTTAATGCTTTAGATCTTGATATGATAAAAACAATGTTTACGCAATTAATGGCGTGGCGCAATGACAGCCGCATTGGTGCTGTATTTATAGATAGCAGCATTGATAAAGCCTTTAGTGCCGGCGGAGATATTGTTTCATTGTATAAGGCTATGGATACCAACGATGAAGGAAAATTACCTGACTTCCTTGCCGATTTTTTTACCCAAGAATATCGCTTTGATTATTGTTTGCATGCTTACCCTAAACCCGTAATTTGTTGGGGAAATGGCATAATTATGGGGGGCGGGCTGGGCGTATTTTTGGGCGCAAGTATAAAAGTGATGACAGAAACCGCGCGTGTAGCAATGCCTGAGGTATCTATTGGTTTGTTTCCAGATGTAGGGGCTAGCTACTTCTTTAATAAAATGCCTAAGGGCGTTGGCACATTTTTAGGATTATGTGCGGCTAATGTTAACGCGCTCGACTGCGTAGAAATAGGCCTTGCTGATTATGCAATTATGAATAGCAAGAAAGAGCAAGTGTTACAGGCTTTGGCATCAAGTAAATCGTTCGAACAAGAATATCTGCAAAACCTATTTGCTCAATTGCATGCCACGAGTAAGACTGACATGCCACAAGGTAAGTTACATGGTTTATACAATGAACTTGCTAGATTTGACGAATGCGACAACCTAGGGCAAGTCGAAACCTTGCTGCTTGCATTAAACGAGCAGTTGCCAAACAATAAAGTATTTAAAAGTGCCCTATCTAGTTTTTTAGCTGCCAGTCCAATTTCTTTACATTTGGTGGTGCAGCAATTAGCACGCGCTAAACACTTAAATTTGGCTCAATGTTTTGAAATGGAATTGAGTATGGCAAGGCGTTGTTGTTTAGGAGGTGAGTTTAAAGAGGGGATTCGCGCCCTAGTTATTGATAAAGACAAACAAGCCGCTTGGCAGTTTTCGCATTATTTAGATGTGACATCACGCGTGGTTGAATCTCATTTTACGCAATTTAATTTAAGTCCCCATCCGCTAGCGACCTTAATTCAAGAATTTGGAGATTATCATGGCTAACATCACTTTTTATGGTTTAGGTAATATGGGGCAAGGTATGGCCTTAAACCTATTAAAGAACAAACATTGCTTAAGCGTGTTTGATTTGGTGCCAAATAACATGGCGCCGCTAATAGAGGCCGGCGCTAAGGGGGCGAACTCAGCAAAAGAGGCCGCCCAACAGGCAGATGTGATTATTAGTATGTTACCTGCAGGGCACCATGTAGCTGCGCTTTATGATGAAATAATAGGCTCGGTAAATAGCAATACTTTATTCATTGACTGCAGCACCATAGAAGCCAGCACGGCAAGAGCACTTAAAGATAAAGTATGCAGCCAAGGCCACAGATTTGTAGATGCGCCTGTGTCAGGAGGGGTAGCTGGTGCAAAAGCAGGTACATTAACATTTATAATGGGCGGCGATGATACCGACGTACAAAAGGCAAAGCACATTTTAGAAGGCATGGGGAAGCATTGCTTTCATGCAGGTAAAGCGGGTGCCGGGCAAGTAGCTAAAATTTGTAATAATATGTTGTTGGCCGTACTCATGACAGGTACCTGCGAAGCATTGCAAATGGGCATAGACAACGGATTAGATCCTAAAGTGATGTCAGACATTATGCAGCAAAGCTCAGGTAATAACTGGGTACTACAAGTATACAATCCTGTGCCCAATATTATGCCCAATGCGCCATCATCAAATAATTATAAAGGAGGCTTTATGGTTGATTTAATGAACAAAGACTTGCGTTTGGCTATGCAAACTGCGCTTGAGCATCAATCCACCACGCCTATGGGGGCTTTAGCTAAATCGTTATTTGAATTACACGCAAAAGGCGGAAATGGGGGGAAAGACTTTTCGTCAATATTTGAGAGCTTTAAATAAGCTCTCAAATATAGTTATTGACTATCGGTCACTAAAATCTTTTAAATGCTTGATTGAACGGCTTAATAAGTTAGTGTCAATTTCCAGTAACTTTTTAGTATTGTCATTTAAGTCTAATACTTCAAAACTACCGTCTTTCCCTACTGAGGTAAGTAAAGGATATTTCACTATAATTAAGTTATTTTTTTCGGTGCTAACTAACCAGTTTTTACTAGGCGAAAGCAAAGATTGACCTGTTGAGTACCGGTTCACGTCAGCCAAGCAACCAAACTTACTAAGTATAGTAGGCGTTATGTCTTCATTACTTGAAATTTGATTAAAGTCTACAAAACGAGAGTAAAGCTTATAGAAGTTTTCGCTTTCATTTTGCTGAATTATCATCAATTCAGTATTCTCATCAAGTAAGGTTTGGTCAAGTGCGGCTAATGTATCTGCGCTTAATATACCTATAAACAATCCATTTTCACTGCTTTGAATCGCGTTTAAAAACTCGGCGGTGTCTTCACTGGTATTGGTTTCAATAAACGTGGTGGTAGTTACGTCAAAGGCTTCTAGAAGCTCAACTACTACCGGTGGTGACTTAGTTAAGCTAAGCAGATTATTAGGAATGCCATATAAGAGCTGGTCTAATAATTTACTGGGTTTTTGCTGTAAGTTTAAATGAAACTGATTGGCCTTTAAGCCATTATACGATGTGCGTGCTACAGGCTCTAAACTGCTTAGTACCACTACCTTTACTTTGTTATCAACACTGCAATATACCGGGCGAGGCGGATAGTTAAAGCGGTTGTTTTCGCTGTTGTATTGCAGTTCTTCACGCTGTTGCCTAACTTCTAAATCTAGTAAGCCGTAACGAGCCATTAAGGTTTTTGCCGTAGCAGGGTATGACAGCGGGAACATGTTATCTTGCTTTAACACGGGTGTGTAAAGCTTTGCGTCGGCCCATACATGAATTGCGTGGCTTACCACGAAGCATAATACTAATGACACCATAATATATGGGCTAACTTTAAACTTTTGTAAGCGAGCAATGCGTTTGAAAATAGCATTTGCGACGACTAGTTGAAACATCAACCATATTACAAATAGCAGAACAAGGTAAAACCATTGCAGCCAACCAAAAGCGTTTACTTGCCCGCGGGTTTCACTTTTTAATAATTCAGCTGAACTAAACGACAGGTGAAAACCTGTTTTATTGTACAATAGCGCGTCAAAGGCGAGCAGAGCCAAACATAGAGCGGCAATAACCGAGGCGGTTGCTTTTAGTGTATTTAAATGGGTAATTTTGTAGCACAAAGGCAATATTAATATAATGAAACCTAAGAACGTTAAAAAGCTGGTATGACCCAACCAAGTTGTTACCATGTAAATAACGCTAATGGGGGTTTCGGCGCTTGGGCCGGAAAACAAATAAACAGACGATATTACAACAGCCATTAAAATATTGGCTAATGCAAACCAGTGTCCCCAACTCACTTGTTTTGTTATTTGTTGGCGATGGGGTGATTCAGTATATATCATCAGTAATTTACGCCGATGTACTTTTTTTCAGCGCATTGCAAAATTGTTCTACCATATCTTGGCGTTTGTCTTTGTTTACTTGATTATTAAATATGTTGGCAAGCACATTGCCAAGCACCATTATAGATAAATCTCGGTTAGATTGATTTTGCTCTAGGGCAACAAAAACGTCTTGCATAACAGCTTCAAACTCTTCATTACTGTACCGTGATTGTATGGGCATTCATTTGTCCTATGATTTTTTGAGAAAAACTCGTTACAATTGCATTATTGGGTTTTGTATCAGTATACGGCCTGTGGTTTTTTTTCACCAACTTTTGTTCGTTAGTTTGTTTAAGTGAACAACGAATAACCAATATTCTATTTTAAAGGTAATCATAACTTTATGAGTGCAAACGTAAACCAGTTTGTTGTCCACCAAATTAATTTAAACGAAGAGGGTAAACTTGTATTTATCCCTCGTCCTAGTTGTTTTGAGATTTCCGAACCTATTAGTGACTTAGCCGCACAGCTACACAGTAATTTTAGTGGCAAACCAAGCAAAGGCGTTGGCGGCTTTGGCGAACTGCTAGATCCAACGGTTAAAAACTTGCTTGATTCATATTTCGCTGAAAGCTTATCGTTTTATGATTTTAGCGTTCAAGCCAGTGAAAAGCTGTTGAGTGCCATTACTGAAGAGGCCATGATTGAAACTGGCTATGTGATTTTTAGTCAGTATGAATACTTAGCAACCGATTACTTAATGATAGCCATGCTAGATACTAAAGAGCTTGTGACGGTAAGCCAAGATTTGGATTTATCGCAAAATCGCTTCCTTGAACTGAGCAAAATGCAAATTGCCGTAAGGATAGATTTGACCGCCCTTGAAACGTCACCACAGGATTTTCGCTACATAAGTTTTATAAAAGGCAGAATGGGTAGAAAAGTATCTGATTTCTTTATGAACTTTATAGGCTGCGAAGAAAAAGTAGACACCAAAGTGCAAAATAAGCAATTTGTACAGCAACTTGATACTTATTTAGCCTCGCAGCCGTTAGATGCCAATGAAAAACACCAGCATCGAGACTCAGTGGCGCAGTACTACAAAGAAAGAGCAGGCATGGGCGAAGATGTTAATGTAAGCGATATTGATGAAATATTGCCCAAAATGACGGAAAGTAACCATAGCTTTTCCGATTACAACGCTGGATTGGAAAATCCATTGGAGCCAAAGTTTCAGGCCGACAAAAGCATGTTAAATTCCATGAACAAATACTCGGGCGCCGGTGGCGGATTAAGTATAAGTTTTGACCGTAAGCATTTAGGCCAAAAAGTGCATTACAACCCGCATACTGATACTTTAACAATAGTGGGTTTACCGCCTAATTTAAAAGATCAGTTAAGTAAAAGCAGTTCGCAAGATAATAGTTATGCTAGCGAACAAGAGGGCGATACTGAGTAATGAAATTATTTGTAAATGATTTAACCGTAATGGATTTCTCTTACCTTTGCCCAGTGCGTGGAATGGTGGGTGAAAGCTGGATTGTTGATGTAGTGCTAGATGGTGGCTTGAACGATGAAAGCATGGTGCAAGATTTCGGTATAGTGAAAAAGCAGTTAAAACGCATCATTGATGACTACGTTGATCACAAGTTGGTGATACCTGCAGAACATCGTAGCACTAATATTCATCCCCGTGCTGACGATGGGCGAGTGCAAGTGGATTTCGTATTTGCTGAGCAAAAATCAATTGCGTTAAATTGCCCGCCAGAAGCTTATGCTTTTGTTTATGACAGCGAAATAAACAAGCAAAGTGTAACGGTTTATTTAAAAGATGTAATTACCACACACCTGCCTGAAAACGTGCATGACATTGAAATTTCCTTACGTGAGGAAGTAATTAATACACCATTTTACCATTACACCCACGGCTTAAAAAAGCATGAAGGAAATTGTCAGCGTATTGCGCATGGTCACAGGTCAAAAATTATTATTAAAGAAGAGGGCGTTGATTCACTTCAGTGGCAATCATATTGGGCCCAGCGCTGGAGTGATATTTACATAGGTAGTGATTTTGATTTGGTTGAGGTAAGTGATTTAAGTTTTGCCATTGAGCCAAATGCTGAGGTGTATTGCTTTAAATACGAAGCATCACAAGGTGAATTTGAAATGGCGATTGATAAGTCAGTGTGCGAAATAATTGCTTATGATTCTACCGTAGAGTGTTTAGCGCAGTACGTGCTTGAACAAACACAAATGAAAACAAGCAAGCAACTTGAGGTACGCGCATTTGAAGGCGTTGGTAAGGGCGCAATTGTGACTAGTGGGCATAATTGTGACTAGTGGGCATAATTAATATGCGATTTATTCACCTTGTTTTTGTGAGTGTATGTTTGTTTAGTGCCAGTGTAATGGCCAGCCAGCCAATGTTATTGGGCGAATTAACACAAGGTTCGTTGATTCGTGGCAAAACCAGCCCTGGTACTGAATTATTCTTAAATGGTAAAAATGTATTAGTGTCGAAAAATGGTGAGTTTGCATTTGGGTTTGGCCGTGATGCGGCCTTAAGACAAACGCTTTCTTGGCGCGGTGAAAATGATACTGATTTACAAAACATGACGCTTTCGCTAGCTAAACGCCAATACAACATTGATAAAATAGAAGGTGTTGAACAAAAATACGTAAGCCCACCCGAAGCGGTGCTAGCCCGTATAAGGCAAGACAACAAAGCCGTTGCCAATGCCCGTGCCTATAATACTGATGCGCTAGATTTTTTAGCTGATTTCATTTTACCTGCACAGGGCCGAATAAGCGGGGTATATGGCTCGCAGCGCATATTTAACGGGCAAGCAAAACGGCCGCATTATGGCTTAGATGTAGCGAATAAAACCGGTACGCCTATAATTGCGCCAGCCGGTGGCACTATTCGCATGGCACATAAGGATTTGTATTATTCTGGCGGCACAATAATTCTTGATCATGGCTTTGGCGTGAGCTCTACCTTTATTCACATGAGTAAATTGCATGTAGAAGAAGGGCAGCGAGTGGAGCAAGGTGAACTAATAGGTGAAATAGGGGCAACAGGGCGCGTAACTGGCCCCCATTTAGATTGGCGAATAAATTGGTTTAAAGAACGCTTAGACCCAGCTTTACTAGTCGATTTACCTAAGGCTAAATAAAGCTGCTTTATTGCAGCCCTAGCCAGGTATGAAACAGCGTTTCATCTTCAACGGTAATTGCGCAGGTATCTGCTGGGGCTTCACTCACTGTAAATTCTAATTCAATTAATTTAGCATCACGTAATACATGTATAGGCAGTGTTTCGCCAACATGTTTTTGATTAAGTATTGTTATAAGCTTTGCTTCGTCACACTGCCAACTATCAACAGCAACAATTGTATCTCCGTGCATTAAACCCGCTTTACTGGCACCGCGCCCATCATAAACAGCGTTTACTCGTAACATTTTATCAACTGAAGATACAACCGCGCCCCAGTCAGTTTTGTTATTTAAGGGTTTCTCTCCGCCTTTATCAAGGGCATTTTGTGAAGGTCTGAGTTTTAGTTGTAAACCTATTTGCTGCAAAATACTGTGTAAAGGTAGGTCGACCGTAGTGCTGGTGACCATGTTCAGAAAGTGGCTAATATCTAAATTTAACTCCTTTTCACATAATTGGGTAATCACATCATCAGGGGTGCCAATACACGGCTTTCCGTATTGTTTCCAAAGCAATTGCATAATTGTATCTAGGCTATGCTTTCCTTGTGAATGCTGCCTAATAGTTATATCTAAGCATAAAGCCACTACGGCTCCTTTATTGTAATAACTTACAATATGATTCACCGAGCCTGCGTCTTGTTTATAAAATTTTGACCATGCTTCAAAGCTAGATTGGCTCACGCTTTGTTTATGACGCCCTTGGTTTTTCAATAAACGGGTAAGCGTTTCGTTTAATACCTGCACATAATCTTTTGGTGAAATAAGGCCGGTGCGCGCCAAGCTTAAATCATCATATAGTGAAGTGAAACCTTCATAAATCCATAGCTGCGGGGTATACACTTCTTTAGATAAGTCTACCTGATGCATTACTTGCGGTTTAATTTGTTTAACGTGCCAAGTATGAAATAGTTCGTGGCTACATAAACTTAAAAACTGTTGGTAGCCCGGTGTGATGTTTTTGTTATCACCAACAAAAGGGATATCAAAACGGTTGTATTGCAGCACGGTGCTAGCAATGTGTTCGAGCCCACCAAAACCACCATCACAAATTAAGGTCATAAACCAATATTCTTCGCACGGAATTTCACCAAACAGAGCCATATGGTGCTTAATGATGGGTGTAAGATCATCAGCAATTCGATGAAGATCGTAAGGGTGCTGACCAGTAAATGCTAAGTGAAACACCGTGTTGTTTACGCTAAAACTGTGGTAATTCAAACACCCAATCAGAAAAGGGTGGTCAATTAAGTCATAATAATTATTACATGTGTAAGCCGCTTTGCCAGGTGTATGCACATTGCTCTTAGGCATAGCCGTGGCAATTCGCGACAATGCATTTGGGGTAAGTGAAGCAAAGCTAGCTTCATCTATTGTTACGCTATGTTTAATATTATGAACGTTGTTTATATATAAAAATACACTGGTGCCATTAAAAAATGCGTAGTCTTGATTAATAAAAGCGCTTCTTACTGATAGGTCATAAGCATATATTTGGTAAGTGACTAACAGTTCATCCAGCGCTTCGCCTTTTGTACAGCTTATTTTCCACGATTGCTTATTAAGCTGAGTAACTTCCAATTTGGCGCTTTCGTTGTTTGGGCATGCAGCCTGCAATGCGTGTAAGTTTCTAGCGAAATCACGCACCATATAACTCCCCGGTATCCATGCCGGTAAACTAAGCTCAATTTCATTGCTAGATAAGTGATTGATATACATGTTTACTTGTAGCAGATGTTCAGTGCTACTAAGTAAGCTAAGGTCATAACGAATGGTGCTTGTGGTCATATTGTATAAATTCATATAGTTGCGTGCTTAATTTTGTACATAGCATAAGCTAAGCGCACTGTATTTTATAGTGCATTTGGTGCCCGCTCTTGTATTTATGCAGATCAAATGTAAACTAAACGTTAACAATAAAAATATGCAAGCAGTTAAGTACACAATACACAGGGGTGTAGAAATGCGCGAAATTGATAGATTATTAAATCGATACAGTGAAAGCCATACAAACAGAACCAATATTTTAATTCATGCTATAGCGGTACCCAGTATCTTCTTCGTTACCATTGGCCTTATTTGGTCTATTCCCGTACCGGCATTTATTGCGCAATATAATATTAATTGGGCACATATATTTGCGGTTCCCACGTTGTATTATTACTTTAAGCTTTCCGGGCCCATTGGCGCAGCAATGACACTACTTATGATTGCAACCTTTTATGGTATCAAGTTTTTAGAGGCCGCCAATATAAACGTGCTTCACTTTAGTTTGGCACTGTTTGTAATAATGTGGATACTGCAGTTTGTAGGGCACAAAATTGAAGGTAAAAAGCCATCTTTCTTTGAAGATTTACGCTATTTGCTTGTAGGCCCTGCATGGTGGTGGGGGCATTGGCTAAAGCGCTTTAATATTCAGTATTAATTTAGCAAGCAGCTTTATGCGTACTACATCACATTACTTAGCCAAGTAATGTGATGCTTTCTAACATTTTCATACTATATGGGTTGAGTGTTTTCTTTGCGTTCTCAATTTCGCTAAATTTAACCGCCACTGGGATAGCACTTCTTACTCCAGCCATAACCCCCTTACTTCCTCTCATTAATTCTTCAACTGCAAAGTCACCTAATTTACTGGCTAGTAGGCGGTCTTGCCATACTGGCGAACCACCGCGCTGCACATGGCCTAAAGTGAGTATTCGAACAGCTACGCCGGTTTCGGCATGCAAGGAGTCTTTTAAAATTTCCAAACCGCCTGGCCATATGTTCTCTGTTACCACTATAATGTGCGAAGAGTTCGCCCTATGATGACGGCGTTTATCCAGTTTATCTAAAATCTTAACCAGCTCTTCGGCTGCCGAAGTAAACGTTTCAGGCAGTAACACGTGGTCAGCACCGCTAGATATAGCAGAATTTAAGGCAATAAAACCGGCTTCTCTGCCCATTACATCGACTAAAAATATTCTTTCGAATGCCTCTGCTGTGTCACGAACTTTATCGAGTGACTCAACCGCAGTTTGAATAGCCGTGTGGTATCCAATTGTGTAGTCAGTTCCAGCTATGTCGTTGTCAATTGTACCGGGTACACCAATAACGGGTTTATCCCACATGCTTTGAAGTTTTTCAGCGCCTTTGAATGAGCCATTACCACCAATTATAATTAGGCCATCAATATCAGCATCATTTAGGTTTTTGGCCGCTTGCTTAATGTATTCATCTTGCTTAAATTTTTCGCATCGAGCACTATGTAAAAGTGTACCGCCACGCTGAATTAAATTGTGTACCATGCTTGGGTGTAAAATCATGTTGTCTTGATTAATCAAACCTATGTAGCCCGATTTATAGCCAAGCACTTCAACATTGTGGTGTTCACAGCGTAAACATATTGCCCGAATACAAGCGTTCATGCCAGGTGCATCGCCACCAGAAGTAAGTACTGCAACTTTTTTTATGGTCATTTGAATCCTTTTTAAAAGGTAGAGTCGTAATTAGGATATACAAAATAAAAATAAAGGAGAACCAGCGTATGAAAAAAATCGTTATATTATTATGCGTGTTGATGATTAGCGCTTGCTCTACTCGGTTTGCATACAATAACATTGATTGGCTTGTGTATTGGTATTTAGATGATTATGTAGAACTTAGCAGTAAGCAAGAAGATCAATTTGATGAAATGCTGGCAAAATGGATGCAGTGGCACAAGGCGCAAGAACTGCCTAAATATAAGCAACAGTTACAAGATATTATTAAAGAAGTAGAGCAAGACCAGCTTGACCCGTCAAAATTTGTAGCACACCGTGAAAGAGCAAGGTCACACTGGGAGCGGGCGCGAAGCTACGTAGCCCCAGATATAGTAACCCTAGCTAAAACCTTAGATGAAGAACAAATTGAATACTTCTTTAATGCTTTAGAAAAGCAAAATAAGGAAGATGAAGAAGAGATATTTGAAAATAAGGAGCGCTCTGATGAGAAGCGCAAAGAACGCTGGATTAAGCGCAATCAAAAAAATGTGAAAGGATGGATAGGTAAGTTACAGCCTGAGCAAAAAGAATTCATTGAAACGTATACAGAGCGGTTTGAATCTACCAGCGTATTGTGGCTTGAATACCGCCGTGAGTATCAAAGAGCATTAAAAGCCGTATTTGATAACCCTGAACGTGGCGCTAAGTTTGAAGCCGCATTGCTTGAACTAATTATCAATCCAGAACAGTATAGAAGCGAAGCGTTTAATCAAATTACCCAAAGCAACATTGAAGCAAGCAGCGAATATTTTTTAGGCTTGCTCGCATTAAGCTCTAACAAGCAAAAAGAAAAACTAGTGGATGAAATTAATGACCTTATTGAAGATGTTGAATACTTAGCCAAATAAAAAGTGAGTAGGGCATAATTCTAAGACAGCAGAAAGCCCATTTATTTTAATCATTGTCAAAAGGGCTGACAGCACCTGATGCATGTTGACCCAATACGTGTGTATAAATTTGTGTGGTGCTCGCGCCCTTATTACATCTGGCAATAAGGTGAGTTCCCTCTCAAAAATATGCTTATACATAAACACAATAGCGCATAAAACTAAGTTCTGAGTAGATGACGTTACTTGCCGGTTTACCGCAAGATGCGTTAAAAACGCTGTTACCTATTGCTCACCAAGTTCTTTAGGGTGCCGCTTTCCACTAAATAAAATGAACCGTTTTATCCACAATAAATACGTTTTTTCAGTTTGTATTGAATAATGTTTGGTTCTCATAACATGTTGAATACTTTCTAAATATGGTGAATTGGCCGATACTGACTCCTTTATTAATAAGCTTGGAAACTGAGCATGCTCAGTAAACAACATTTAAAAAAAGAGATAATTGACCTACAGGCCAGTTATTTGAAAGAAATAAGCAAATTATGTTCTTACTATGAATTCATAGTAAGAACATAAAAATAACAGTAGAAAAAGCTACAAATAACAGTGTAAAGTATTGATAAAAATAAAATATGTAGAGCTTATTTGATGAAAAATTTTCGCAATTATTATGGAGTATTCATAATAAGTTGTTAGGCACTTATTAGTTAGATATCAAAATAAAGGATTTATCCATGTATAAAGGTTCTTGTTTGTGTGGTGCAATTAACGTGGAAATCACTGGCCCTATAAGCGATATTATTCACTGCCATTGCTCTTTATGTAGGAAAAATAGTGGAACTGCTTTCGCTACTAATGGCTTTATTGATACGAATAAATGTAAAGTCATAGACTATGGCAGTAAGCTTGGCTTTTATGAGTTCAAACTAGGTAAAAAGAGGCATTTTTGCACTGTTTGTGCGTCACCAATATTCAGTTCTAACTCGGATAACCCAAGTAAACTTAGGATTCGTTTGGGCTTATTAGATTCACCCATTGCTGAGCGTCCCATATCCCATAACTTTATATCGTCAAAAGCTAGCTGGGAAGATTTGGATGCAGAGTTACCAAGATATGATAGATTCGAACCATCAAGAACGAGGTCTTAGCATGCACGTGCCTAACAAATGCATCAAGCGGATTTTGACAAGACCAATCAAAACCGCTTATGCAAAGTGTTATGTGAACTCACTAAGGAAGGTTTTATGAACTACAAAAATTTACTTTTCGTCACCTATTTTCTGTCTACTGGTGTACTTGCTGCTGGTAATTATGCCTCTGTAGAATTAACTCATTTGAATCCAACAAATGCCGAAAGTACTTGGCTTAGAGAGAAGCAATTCATGCCACGCTATCCCGTAGAGTTGGCAATGAAGGGAATTGCTGGCTGTGGAATATTTAAGGTAATAGTCGACGAAAGTGGTTCAACCGAAAGCATCGATCTTATTAGCTCAGTTCCTAAAAAGGTTATTTCTGAGCCAGGAACAAAAGTTATTAAAGATTGGGATTGGACGCTGGCTGACGCCAATACCCCAATCCGCGAAGAAAAGCTATTGAGGCTAGATTTCTGTATGGGGGGTAGTACAGCGGAAGAATCTATTTCAAAGTGTAAGCAACAGGCAAATATGGCGTGCGAATAGCGTTCACATAACAAAAAAATTATGTCACTCGCTATCGCTCGTTGGGACGCAAACACGTGCGCGGCTTCGCCATTATCGCACACATGTTTGCGCCCCATATTTGGAAGTTAAGTTTCCTAGAGGAATATATGGGCTACAAGATTAAGCACTACGCGCAACCAGTGTCGACAAATACAGGTCCATTATGGGAATCTGCTTTAATTGAGCTATCAGTAGGTTTAATTTGCGCAGGTATGGCTTTTTGGGCGAGAGATATCGTTATTCAATTATTTTTCGGATGCCTTATAATTGCTGGGATTTGCTTCTTCTTGACACTACAAAATATTATTGAAATTTTTCGTATTCGAGCAAAAAATAAGAAGTTATCTCAGAATCAAAGTGAAGATTACAAATAACCCTTTTACATTAGAAACTTAACAGAACTATTGAAGTCGGACAATTTACAAGAGCAGTAAATCGCCTCTTAATGAGGTGTTAGCCGTCAGGAGAGTCATGGACTGTAGCGAATTCAAAAAATGTTGGATTGAAGGTGATATTAACTCCCTCGATGGTAATCTCCAAGAAATGGTGATGGATCATTTTCGTTCTTGTTCGGAATGCAAATATGCAGTACTTGTAGACACCCTTGAGAAAAGAGGAGTGGCCGTAGCTGATTATCCTTGTGCTCATATGGCCCAATATGCAGAGTTCTATTGTGAACAGCATCCGAACCCAAAAGATTGCAATGATGCCACTATACATTATGATGAAGTGTTCGATGAATATTCCATTCAGCATGGAGACGGTAACAGCCAGCTTACTATAAATAATTGCCCATGGTGCGGCGCAAAGTTGCCAGAAAGTAAGCGGGATTTATGGTTTGATACTCTGGAATCAATTGGCTACGATGATCCTTGGGATCAAGAAATACCTGAAAAATATAAATCGAAGTCATGGAGGCAACACTGCTAACAAACGCTTCCAGTGTGACGCCAAAACCTCCGCGTTTTTGTGTAAAATGGAGCTACGCGACATGTACAAAAACGAGTGTATCAATATTTGTCAGGTGAGCTTGGCGGTATGTATGCGAGCGTACCTAAAGTGAGCTAACTAGGGAGGGAGAGTCTAAATGTTTAGTCTAAAAATTCATGACGAATTATGTCTAGAGTTAATTAACTATCATCGAGCACCAGAAGTATTCAGCATAATTGAAGAACAGAATGCATATTTATCGGAGTGGATGGCGTGGCCACCACATACGAAAGAAATTGAACATTACAAGAATTTCATAAAAGACTCATTGCATAAGTATGCTGATGGAAAATCTCTAGTTTGTTTCATACTCTACAAATCGAATGTTGTAGGCTGCATAGGTTTTAACTATATCGATTTGAGCCTAAAAAAAGTAGAAATCGGTTATTGGCTATCGCAACATGCTCAAGGAAAAGGAATTATGACATCAAGTTGTAAGTTCTTAATTGATTGGGCATTTGAATATTTTGATATTGATAAGGTAGAAATACCAGTAAGTGAGGGTAATATGCCTAGCCGTGGTGTTTGTGAGCGCTTGGGCTTTGTTCAAGAGGGTGTAATCACAAACGCAGAAAACTTAAACGGACGCATAGCAAATCATATTTATTACGCTATGTTACGCGAAAATTGGAAGCAAATATGACAAAGCCTTCAAGTCTAACTCGTGAACGCGTGCCGAAGTCGCTATCGCTCAAACATGGCACACGTGCACTCACATTAAGGCGGCGTTAGATTTACTCATGCAAAGCCCGTTCAGACGCTTAAGTAAAGCACTTCGCAATAACCACAGAGTAAAGTCAGGGCATGGTGGATATGCGGATTATTACGAACTGCTAGCCTTTATATTAGTAATTCCGAGTATGCTGGTGCTGCAAGTCGGCTTTGTTCTGGTAGCAAGTAATATTTGGATAGCCACACAAATTCATCAGAATAGATTTGTAGTTTCCTTTTTAAGTATTATTTTGTGTAATATAGTTTTGATGCCATGGGTTTTTTTCGGTCTTTTGGACTCACCACTTGAAGCAAATGTTTCGTTGTTTTCAGCATTATTTATAATGATAAGTCTAACGTTTGTTGGTTTAAAGTCACTTGTTCGTCATAAAAGGGATGTGTAGTTGACCCGTTTTAGGAAGAGCGTCCAAAAACGGCTTAGGTAAAGCATTATGTACTTAAAGGAATAAAATGAAAAATTGGGAAGATTTAACTCTACTTCAAAAAGCCCTTTGTGGCCTAGCCATTGTTTGTGTTGCAGCATTTGCGCCAGAGATTGCTATTCTTGCCCAGTTTGGCGGTATAGAAGTTGCTTTCGCATTTTTCGCTATGTACCTCATGCCTTTAGTTAGGCATGTTCAAAATATCTACAACAAGTTAAACCAGAAAATTCAGCTTGCTATTGTAGCAATACAAACAAGCGCATCAGCAAAGCCAAAGGTATTTTTCGTGCAAGCTACTTTCTGCTGTTTTGCCTTTGGCTTAAGTGGTTCAGTGGCATTTGCTGGCTTTTTCTTTATGCCAAGCCTAGTAATGAATGGCACTTTAGTTTGAACGCTTATAACTAAAACATGGAAAGAAATGTATAAATGAGTGATTACCTAACGAAAATAGAGAATAATTACGAAGTGATAGCGTTAGTGATTTCATTCATCAATGAGCGTTTCAACTTCTAGCTTCATTGTTTCAAATTTGGCTCGGTGAGTGTTCTTCAGAGGCAAACTGGTAATAAATCTATATAACTCCCTGGCTTCTACTATGTATTTACCTTCAACTTTTGTTGCGGTGTTTATTAGTTTGCATAAGCATTGTAGTAAGTTTAATGATACACCAATATTAAGTGGGGCAATTTTTCTAGCAGAGGTGAATAAGTCATAAGCGTCTTTAAATTTCGCTTCGCTGTAAGCCTTAATGCCTACTTTATTAAGTTGAATATACTCTTTTCTTTTGGCTTGTGTTTTTACTCCAGCATTCTCTGCTAAGTATATAATTGAATTATCAACTTTATCAGGGTTGGAAAGTATAATTTTACTCAATTTATGGGCTTCTTCGAAATCACATAAATCAATCATGACTTTTAAACTGTCGGCTGCTAAGGCAACCGGATATTCAGTAAATGTTTTTTCAATTTCAACTTGGCTCTCTTCCAAAATTTGTTTTGCTTCACTGGGCTTATCTTCTATAAAAAGCATTCGCGAGTGTACAAGCTTTTCGAATATATCATAATCAAAATCATCTAACTGCGATCGTAAATTCTCTTCACTTTTAGCCTTATGCAAGGCCATCAATGAATCTTGCATGTACTTATTTTGGGCGCTGCTATCTTCTGTGTGTTCAGCTAAATCAAGTATGCTTCGTACGTATCCGCACATATGCGTTATATTTTTATGCACAGAGCGCTTTGACAAATCAAAAATTGATTTAGCGCTTTGCATCGCTAATTCATAGTCACCGTTTTCACGAGCTATTTCACACACCCTAAAATGACGGTTTATTGAAAGAGGGGATAAGCTTAAAGCTTCTTGGATAAATTTTAAGGCTTCAGGCTTTTTGTTATATTGAAGATAGGCATCAGCCAATATGTCGTAAGCTTCTACATTGTTTTTAGATGTGTCTATGGCACGCTTGGCCGTGTTAATTGCATCTTCATATAGACCTTTAAGTAAAAGCGTTTTGGCCATACTACACAAAGCCCATTGTACTTCACGTTGTTTCAAAATACTGGCAAGAATCTGCTGTGCATCGTCATATTGCTCAGTTTTCCAAAATAATTGAACTATAATTTGCAATAAGTGGTTTTTGTAACGGGGCTCGGTTGCTAAAAAATGCTTACAGGTTTCTATGCTCAAAGCATATTTTTGATGGTCTATTTGGCTATATAAAGCCGAAAGCGCTATACGTCTGCTTATAGCGCGCGACACCCTAGCGTTTAATTGTGCTTGTGAAAAAGGTTTGATTAGATAATCATCAGGTTGTTTTTCTAGCGAGCCAAGTACCATTGAACGCGTACTATCACCACTTACCATTATAAAAACTGTAGACGGGCGAATTAGGTGCAATTTTCGGATTTCTTCTAAAAACTCAAAGCCATTCTTACGGTTATTCCCTAAATGTAAGTCGCAAATTATAATATCAAACTTTACGCTCTTACATATTTTAATGGCAGATTCAGCTGACAATTCCGTTGTAACTTTAGTTGCCCCTAAACTATTAACTAACCCACGCATTAGCATAAGAAAGGGTCTACGATCTTCAACAATCAAACATCGTTTATTCGAATAGTCTAAGGTGGTCATAATACCCTATTAAGTTAAATCCAAACTAGAGAATGGATGGCTGATAAGTATATTTAATATATATTGTACACTTTATATACTGTAGCAGATTTGGATGTTTTTATTATTTCTAATTATCGGCTAATAACGCTAAGCCTTGAGTTTGTTTGCCTAGTTGCCGATAAGCTTATACGCGTTGTAATTTAGGTTAAGGCTCGCTGAGTTTTATAATGTTAGGTAGATTTTAAAAAGCAATGAATTCGCTGAATTGGCTAGTACATGAAGCAAGGCTTAATAATAGCCTGCATAAAATTAAAAATGACGCTGCCAATGGCAGTGTGCATGGTAACACGCCCGGGTCATTATTTAGTTTGTACTTGGCAATGCAGCTTCCTAATACTGCTAATGATATACCCTATGAATTTGATGCTAATGTCCAAAATCCATCACTTGAACATGTCTTGGAATTACCTAGCGCTCCTAAATCTCCACTTTATGCTAGTGAAAGCGATTATTCGCGTCACTTGCTCTATATTGAACGTTTGCAGTCAGCTATAAATAGTTCAAATAATCATAGTATTTCTTCAGATATACACTGGCAGAACAGTTTTTTCCCACAAGCCTTGCACCATGCAGCCGAGCAAATACTAATAGATGACGAAGTTAAGCATAACATGCCTTATCAAACGCAATTGCTTCATCAAACGGCTCCTCAAGAGGAGGCCGCAAACACCAGTAAAACACAAGAGCCATTAAACGAAACCGATTTATTTTCAGTTATTCAAGACGCAGAAAACTTTTTTTCTTAAATCCCTTGCCCTAAAGCATAAAAGCTAAGGTTAGAAATTTCCGTACTAGTGTGGTAATCTTCGCGCCGCAATTTTGCCTTGGTTTTACGTTCCAACTCGCAAAGGAAACAATATGAACAACTACCTAGTATGTGCTTTATACAAATTCGTCACGCTTGAAAATTACTTAGACATGCGTGAACCGCTTAGAGATTTTATGGAATCTCACCGTATTAAAGGTACCATTTTACTTGCGCTAGAGGGCCTAAACGGCACCGTTTCTGGTTCGCAAGAAGATATAAATTCCCTTTTAGAATACCTCAACAATGATGATCGTATTTCGCCCATTTCACATAAATTTTCATGGCACAAAGAGCAGCCGTTTTACCGCACTAAAGTGAAATTAAAAAAAGAAATTGTGACTATGGGTGTAGAAGGTATAGATCCCCTTAAAACCGTAGGCACTTATGTAGCACCTAAAGATTGGAATGAACTGATTTCAGACCCTGATGTAACAGTGGTAGATACTCGCAATGATTACGAAATTGAAATAGGCACATTTAAAAATGCTATTAATCCTCAAACCGCTTCATTTCGCGAGTTCCCTGAATATGTTGCTAAAGAGCTAGACCCAGCAAAACACAAGAAAGTCGCTATGTTTTGTACCGGTGGTATACGCTGTGAAAAATCTACAGCTTACTTAAAAGAGCAAGGCTTTGACGAGGTATATCACTTAGAGGGCGGTATTCTGCAGTATTTAGAAGACGTACCTAAAGAAGATTCTTTATGGGAAGGAGACTGCTTTGTATTTGATAACCGTGTAGCGGTTAATCATGATTTAGAACAAAGTGAGTATGACCAATGCTACGGTTGCCGTTTGCCCATAACTGAACAAGATAAACAAAGTGACAAGTATGAAGCTGGGGTAAGTTGCCCAGCGTGCTTTGGCACCCATACAGACGAACAACTTGCGCGATTTAGAGAGCGTGAAAAACAAGTAAACCTTGCTAAACAAAGAGCCCAAGAACATGTGGGAACCGAAGCTCGGGATATTATGTTGCAAAAGCGCCAAGAAAAAGCTGAGGCGCAACGCCAACGAGCCTTAGCGAAAAACCAAGCGAAGTAGTATTCAACTAGGTAAACCGAGTGTTATTTAGCTAGACACCCCTTATGATAAAAGAGTAAACTTCTGATAACACTTGAAAGATGGATGTAACAGATATGACAGACGCAAAATCGCCAGAAGCAAATTTGAGCGCTGATAAGATTGCAGAGATTCGCAAAGAATTTGAATATTTTGACCGTGATAATAACGGCCAAATAGATTTACCAGAATTTATCGAAATGTTGACAATACTTTCGCCAAAAACTAAAGCCAATCATGTACAAGAAGGTTTCAACATGATTGACGACAACAGCGATGGTTACATCGACTTTGAAGAGTTTTTGGAGTGGTGGCAAGAAGCTTGGTGGGAATACTAATCTTCGTCAATAGAATCATCAAGATTGCTAGTACGCGCTTTGCGCTTAATAGGAATATTGCCTAATTCTACTGAATCTGCATTATTAAAGCGCTTTTTAGGCGCTTTTTTATTACCTGAATTTTGCGCCGCGGCCGGTTTGGCCTTATTAACTTTCGCTTTTTTAGCCACTACTTTCTTAATGCCTTTAAATTGAGTTTCTATTCCTTCAATACTTAAAAACTCGGCATCATTAATATAGTTGGCTTTAATACTCTCAAAGCTTTTCCAATCTTTCTTTCCTACTATAGAAAGCGCTAATCCGGTATTGCCTGCGCGCCCAGTTCGCCCAATTCTATGAATGTATTCTTCTGGGAACTTAGGTAAATCATAGTTAATTACCAAAGCAACGTTTCGAATATCTAAGCCTCTGGCGGCTAAATCAGTGGTTACTAGTACCGAGAATTTACCTTGGCTAAAATCAGAAAGTATTTGGTTGCGCTGTTGTTGTAGCAAATCACCACTTAATGCGACCGCGTTAAAACCTGCTTCACTGAGCATGCCGCATAATCGTTGCGTGTCTTCACGGGTGGCGGTAAATACAATGGCTTGCTCTTGTTCTTTAATACTAATTAGCTTTGTTAACTGGGTATCTTTTTGGCTAACACCATCTGACAAATAAAAACGTTGCTCAATATCCTTATGGGGCTGATGTGAGCTATCTACCACTATTTTTTGAGGCGCATTAAGCAGCTCTTGAGTCATTTGTTTTACTTGGGCTTGTTCAATAGTTGCTGAAAACATCATAGTTTGGCGTTTGCGATGATCAGCCTGCCTATGTATTTGGGCTAATTGTTCGCTAAATCCAAGCTCTAACATTCTATCGGCTTCATCTAATATTAATAATTCAAGGCCATTTAAAAAAACTTGTTTATCTTTTAAGTGGTCAGCAATACGCCCAGCCGTACCAACTACTATATGCGGATTACGGCGCAGCAGTTTAGCTTGGTCATTATAATTTTCGCCACCTACTATTAAGTTGGCTTGAAGCTGCGTATTTGCAATTACCTGGCGAACAACACCAAATACTTGTTTTGCTAATTCACGAGTAGGAGCCAGTATTAAAGCTCGGGGATCGGCTTTAGACAGCGAACGCTGGGTTAATAAGCGATGCACCATGGGTACAACGAACGCTAAGGTTTTTCCTGAGCCAGTTTTTGAAGCTGCAATAATATCTTTATTTAATAAAGCATGAGGAATTGCCTGTTGCTGGATGTCAGTCAAGTTGGCAAGTTGCATAATAGTGAGGTTTTTCACTATACGATGGTCAATAGGCAGTTCAGAAAATAACAAAAAAATAGCGCTCAATTAAATAATAAAGCGCTATTATACTCACTTAAACGGTTTTACTGTAGCTAAATATTAAGCCTTCAAAAATAGCATTAATTTGCTCATTTAAAATGTCATTTCTGGAATGTCACCCTCAACAATGAGTTTACCGGCCGTTTTTTCTTTAATTTCATCAGTACTTACACCCGGAGCGCGTTCTTTTAAATGAAATGCGCCATTGGCGACTTCTAGAACAGCTAAGTCAGTAATGATGCGAGTAATGCAATTTACGCCGGTAAGGGGAAGGGTGCATGATTGCAATAACTTCGAGTTACCGTATTTGTCAGCGTGGGTCATAGTCACAATAATATTTTTTGCTCCTGCCACCAAATCCATGGCTCCCCCCATGCCTTTTATTAATTTTCCAGGTATCATCCACGAAGCAATATTACCGTTTACGTCAACCTCAAACGCTCCTAGCACGGTAAAATCAACGTGGCCGCCGCGGATCATGGCAAAGCTTTCAGCTGAGGAAAATATAGAAGCCCCGGTAATGGCTGTAACGGTTTCTTTGCCTGCATTTATCATATCAGCGTCTACTTGTTCTTCAGTTGGATAGGCGCCCATGCCAAGCAGGCCATTTTCAGATTGCAGCATGACTTCAATATTGTTTGGTACATAGTTAGCGGCTAGAGTGGGAATACCAATACCAAGGTTTACATAGTTGCCATCTTGAAATTCTTGAGCAACGCGCATTGCAATCTGATCACGTGTTAATGCCATGATTAATTCTCCTCTTTTGCTAAAACTCTACGCTCTATGCGTTTCTCAAAACTGCCTTTTACCACGCGGTTTACGTAAATGCCCGGCGTATGTATTTCACTTGGAGCAAGTTCACCAGGCTCAACAATTTCTTCGGCTTCAACAACCGTAATTTTACCTGCCGTTGCTGCCATTGGGTTGAAGTTCATAGCGGTATGTCGATACACGCAGTTTCCATAACGGTCAGCTTTCCATGCTTTTACTATGGCAAAATCTCCTCCAATACTTTCTTCTAGTATATAAGGGCGGCCATTAAATTCTTTTACCTCTTTGCCTTCTCCAACCGGCGTACCGTAGCCAGTTGCAGTGTAAAATGCGGGAATACCAGCACCAGCAGCACGCATTTTTTCAGCTAATGTGCCTTGCGGAGTGAGTTCTACTTCTAATAAACCACTAAGTAATTGTTTTTCAAATAGGGCATTTTCACCAACATAAGAGGACACCATTTTTTTGACTTGTTGGTCTTCCAATAAAACGCCTAAGCCAAAACCGTCTACACCGCAGTTGTTAGATACTACAGTAAGGCCGCGGGTGCCCATTGTTTTAATTTGTGCAATAAGCCCTTCGGGTATGCCGCATAAACCGAAACCGCCGGCTATTATCGTCATGTTATCTTCAAGGCCTTGCATTGCCTCTTCAAGGCTATTTACCACTTTGTTAAAGCCAGCCATTAAAACCCTCCTGATAGTGATTGTTTTTTGAACACCTTTAGTATTTAACACTTATATGCTTTTGTAAAATTGATTTAATGATATGATTATTAGATAAAATGGAATAATGAGGTGTTTATTTGATTTCTTATAAAAATATGCGAGCGTTTGTAGAAGTCGCTAAATCAAACACGTTTGCAGAAGCGGCGCAAAAACTATTTTTGTCTCAACCGGCCTTATCATCCGCGATTAAAAATATGGAGTCCCAACTAGGCGGGCAGTTATTTATCCGCAGCACGCGGCGTGTGGAATTAAGCCCTGAAGGTAAATTGTTTCTTCCCAAAGCTCAACGGGTTTTAATAGATTACGAAGGCGCAATAGATGATGTAAAAGCTTTATTTACTGCGCAGCAGGGCAGTATAGTGGTTTCAGCAATGCCGTCTTTTGCTAGCGGCCCACTTCCACAAATTCTGCAAACATTTACTCAGCAATTTTCAAATATAAGCATTCGAATTCTTGATGTTGTGATGGAAAAAGTGATTGATAATGTTAAGCAACAACGAGCAGAACTAGGCTTTGTATTTACTCCCCCTGCATTAGAGGGTTTGAGTTTCCAGCCTTTAATGAGCGATTCATTTTGCGTGGTTATGCCGCAATTTCATCCCCTTGCTAAAAAAGAGTCATGTAGGCTGCAAGAAATCGCTGAATTTCCGTTTGTTGCCATGAATAGAGAATCGAGTATTCGAAAGTGGTTAGATACAGCAATGGCGCAGGCCAATATATCGCTTAAAATTATTACGGAGGCTTCGCAACTTAGTACTATTGGGCAATTGGTAGCGAGTAATATAGGTATTTCAATTGTGCCTCAGCTTTGCAAGCATGAAATGCAAAATAAAGGATTGGTTTGTTTAAACGTAAGTGATTTAGCTTTTAATAAACAAATTGGAGTAATTTACCGTAAGCAAGATAGCTTGTCGGTAGCGGCACAACAATTACTGCTTGTATTAGAGCAAAAAGGAAATGCAACCTTATGAATATTAATAGCGATTTTTCAAAAAATATACTAATAGATACACATGCAAGTTCATGGCAGGTGTCGCCAATGAAAGGTGTAGAGCGTAAACCGCTTGACAGAATAGGGGATGAAATTGCACGCGCAACAAGTTTGGTTAAATATGCCCCTAATAGTCATTTTTCAGGCCATATTCACACAGGCGGTGAAGAGTTTTTAGTGTTGGAGGGCGTGTTCCAAGACGAACATGGTGACTATCCGGCCGGTACCTATATACGAAACCCGCCGCAGTCATCACACATCCCTTTTTCTGATGAAGGCTGCGTAATCCTTGTTAAACTATGGCAATTTGAACTAGCTGATCGTTTTCAAATGAATGTTAATATTTATGATAAATTTGATAAAACGAGCGGGCAAACCGAACTTTGTTGTTTATATGAAAACAATCATGAAAAAGTGACGGTGCTTCGTATTAAAGCCGGTGAAAGTTATTCATTTAGCAAACACGACGGGCTTGAGCTTTTTGTTCTAGAAGGTGAGGGAACTATAACGCCAACAAACGAATTAACTTCGATGCAAATTCGTCAGGCTTTTTGGTTTAGGCAAGGGGTAGATGCTTCAATTGTTATTGAAGCAAATACTGAAATGACAATTTGGCTTAAGCATGACCATTTGCTGAACGTGCCACAGCAAATTAAAAACTTACGTAGCCACACTACTTAAGATGCGTTCGGATTGTTTGAGCGCTTATGGAACACATAAAGTATGGCAATTACTAATACAAAGAACGCAATATGCAACACTAACTTTGCATCGATGCTTGTATTAACCGGAGGGAGTGAACTTAAGGCCGGCACTGATAGTGTTCCAAGTAACTTCATCACAAACACATTTGCGGGCGTTGCCAGTAAAGTTGTAACCCAACCTAAAGCAACTGTTTGAGCAATGCTTACCCAAATAGAGGGGTTAATCGCAAATATTATCGTACTCACACCAGCATAGGCGATTGATACTAGTAAATGAACAAGCCATGCCATAACACTTGCTTGCAATATTGAGTATGCACCTAGTTCCATGTAAGTTTGTGCATGCCGGCCGGTAATGGTTCCCATGGCAAACAGTGATTGAAAAGCAATAAACAGCACTCCCGCAACGATGCCCGAAATGAGAGAGTATTTGATAATTTGACTAGTTGAAAAATGGCCTTGCATGGTGCTCCTAAAATAGAAATAATTCATTTAGCATTTGATACTAAACTAGACCTTGTTTCATCAAAGTTACTTTCAATATTGAGATAAAATTATAAACTGCCGGTTTATTAAACGTGTTGTAGGATACATGACTCTCAGTTTCCATAATTTAAAAAAGATTAGGCTGATGGACCCTATGAGGATGTGTAAGCTATTAATTTTTATTGATAATATGTTTTTTGCCGATACATAAATGTATACTGCAGTCACTTAGTAGTATCTATATTTACGACCATGGCTAATATCGCTCTAAAAGGATAAACATTGCTTATGCAGCAGGTGCAGTCTCCGAATTTTCCACACTCATATAATTTCGCGGACTTTAGCGTATTCCCAGACCTTCAGCGTGTTGAAGTCAATGGTGTTAAGTTAGAATTTGAACCGCTAATTTTTGATTTGTTAATATATTTTTTAAAAAATGATGAGCGCATTGTTAGCCGTCAAGAGTTAGTAGATGAAGTTTGGAAGCAAGGTTTTGTTGATGACAACGCAATAAATCGTGCTATTTCGACTTTAAGAAAAAGTTTAAGCAGTACTGAGTTAACTAAACCCGTTATAAAAACGCATTATAAAAAAGGGTATAGCTTTGAACCAACAGTAATTCCTGTATGGAAAACGAGCACGGACACTGTAACAGCGCAAACGGAACATTCAGCAGACCCAAATAATAGCGCAGAGGAAAGCGCAACAACTATCTCTCCAAATGATGAAAATTTAGCCAGAAAGATACCACTTAAGCAATTTAAGTTAATAAGTGCACTGTTGCTCTTAACTGTGCTTATTTATTTGTTGTATGTTTTTTTACCTCTTACTTCACACGATTCAAGTGAAGTAGTTTTTGATTCGTCACAAAAAACGACCACAAGGCTTGCCAATGCCAAAACAAGCGATATGTTGTTTACCAAAGGTTTAGCCTTATTTCCAATAGTTAGCCCTAATCAACGTTTCGTAGCATATTCATATCGCCCTGAAGGTAAAAGTGATTTAAACATTTTTATAAAAGATATGAACAGCGGAACCAACCGCGTAGTGGTTGAGCATGATTACGAAAGTTTCCCAGTAGCAATCGATAACAAGGGTAATTTGGTTTATCGCTTACTAAAAATGATAGATGGCAGTATAAATTGTGAGCTGTGGTTAAAACCTTTTTCAGCAACGAGTGAGACTTCAAATCACAATAAGCTATTTAACTGTGAAGGCAATCAAACAATTAGAGGGCAACTACTAAATAATGCCAATACACTCATTTATAGTAAAACTAATTACCGTGGGAAAATAACTCGAACCGCTATTTTTTCTAGAGACCTAGTTACTCAAGACGAATATCAAATTAGCTCACCCAGTATAACGGGAAACGGTGATCAATATCCGGCTGTTTCACCTAACAAGTCTCAAGTAGCTTTTTATAGGGATTCAGGGACAAGTTCGGCTTTATATTTAAGCGATATTGAGGGGAGCAATCAAGCTTCATTACTTGAGCTAGACTATGTAGTTTCATCTATTGTGTGGAACAAGGATGGTACACAAATAAGCTGGTTGAATATTAAAAATTGGGAAGTAAATACATTAGATTTAACCACTAAAAATTTAGATGTAGTTAAACTAGACCTAGACAATAAGGTGAATCCGTACATCAGCATTACGATGCTCAGCAAATCACGTTTTGTATTTGCTTCTAAGTATTTAGATCACGATATAGTATCTGTTAACTTCAGTGATACTGATGCCACATTAACACCATTATTAAATTCTTTTAGCGATGAAATGCTTTACATTCCTTTAAATGATGAGGGGCGGGGTGTTTATCTTGAATCTAATAACAAGTATCAAATATGGCTTAAAGATGGCAGCAAAAGAAAGAAAGTAAGAGATATTTCTGCAGAGAATAAAGTATCGCTTGCGTTGTCACCCTCAAAAGATGCATTTTTAGTTACGACTTCAAACACTATTACAATTTATAACAGCAATAGTTTAGATATAGCCGGCGAATTTACATTTGAAAATAAAATTAAAAGCGTGGATTGGTTAAATAACGATACGCTTATTTTTTTAAACGATGATGACGGGGTATTTAAACCAAGCTTATATTCAATTAAAGACCGCACCACAAGTTTGTTTAAAGATATGAAAGCTAAACGTTTAAGCCTTGCTGGTAATAAATACATTGCAATAGAAGACTTAAACAGTAAATTACTTATTTTAGATTTTGCGGGTAACTTACAATTTTCAATTCCGTTAGAGAATTCTGAGGGCACAACTTGGGTTGCAAATAGCGAGAGTTTATTTTTTAAGAAGAATATTACCCAGTTGTGGCAACAGTCTTTTACTAGCAGTGAATCAAAGTTGGTGTTCGACTTTGGCGCGGTAGGGGTGTTAGTGCTTCAAATGCACCCAAACAACGAAAGCGTAATTGTGACTACCTCGAAATTCTCAGGTAATACACTTTTTAACGTTAATATAGAATAATTAGTGGCCATAAGGTTTCCATAAGGTTTGCCAAAAAACCTTTAAAATCAGAATGTTGAATTTTTTCAGCAAGCTAAATTCTTATAATTGAAAACCTAATACTTTCATAAGCGACTTAAGTCACTCCCCAGGCTAATCTTGTTTCCGAGTTCAGGCAGTCACCTGACTTTTAAAATTATTTATTTATATTTATTAAGGAAACATCAAAATGAAAAAGTTAACTATCGCTATTTGTGTTGCAGCTCTTACTCTTCCTCTATCTATTAATGCACAAGAGAAAAGTTCTAATAATATTATAAGGGACGTAGCAAATGCAGAGCGTAATTTCTATAAAGCTTATAACAAGCTAAATTCTGAAGGTCGTTTTCATATAATTTGTAAGAAAGAAGCAGCAACGGGTTCTAGAATTGCTCCACAAGTTTGCCGTTCTAAGGCCGTTAGAAAATTAGTTAGCAAAATAAACAAGAGTAAAATGCGCACTGGATTGGCCTTCGTGCATGCTGATGCCAAAAATAAGCTTCAACAAGCGCAAGTAGATACGCTAGCACATATTGAAAAGGTAGTAGGAGAGAACCCTAGTTTAGTAGACATGTTAGTTGACCTTAGTAACGCAAAAGCGCAACAACTAGCCAAAAAAAGTTAAATATGTAAGTAAAGTAGGTGTCGTAACTCTTGCACGCGATTAACGTTCTAACTAAGCATAATCGCGCTGTACTTTACAAATGTTGTATAAATGTTGTTTTAAAATAGGCATGTACGAATCTCACAGTGAGCAAGCAAATTTTTCACACTTAATTTATATGGGATTATTTCAATAAGCGTTGTAATTACATATAAATTTAATATAAACAATGGCTTACACTTTATTTTGCATGTATTAAGAGCTTGGCTTTGCTTTTGCTTTATCTCCTAATAAGTTTTTCTGAATTGCAGAATTAAATTCCCAAAAGGAGAGTATAACAGTGGATAACACCGCAAAAACAATTAACCCATTTACTGAAGAAACCCTAAACACTTATAACTTATTAAGTGAACAAGAGGCCCAGAATGCCGTTGAAAATGCGCATACTTGTTTTGAGTCGTGGAAGCTTAAAACAGTAAAAGAGCGCGGCAAACTGGCGTTTAAATTTGCCGATATACTTGAAGAGAATAAAGAGGAACTTGCTCAGCTAATGACCGATGAAATGGGCAAGGTTAAAACGCAAGGTTTCCAAGAAGTTGAACTTTGCGCCGCTATTTGTAGATACACAGCAGAACAAGCTGAGTCAATGCTTGCTGATGAAGAGCGTGAATTTGACGGCGGTAAGGCAATAGTGAGCTATCAACCTATTGGCGTAATATTAGGTATTCAACCTTGGAATTTCCCGCTTTATCAGGTTATTCGATACAGTATTACTAATCTAATGGCCGGTAATACCACTATTTTAAAACATGCGGCAAACGTGTTTGGAATGGCTCAAAAAATTGAAGAAATGTATTTAGAGGCAGGATTTCCTAAATACAGTTACCAGTCATTAATCATTGACGGGGAAACCGCTAGTAGCTTAATTGAGCACGATAAAGTACGCGGCGTAACATTCACCGGAAGCGATGGTGTGGGTAAAAAGGTTGCTGAAAACGCAGCGAAGCTTTCGAAAAAAACGGTTCTAGAATTAGGCAGTAACGATGCTTACCTAGTACTTGATGATGCCGACATCCCATTAGCTGTAGAAGCTTGCGTACAAGGCCGTGTTATAAACAATGGTGAAACCTGTGTTTCAGCTAAACGTTTCATTGTGACTGAAAAAAATTACGATAAGTTTAAATCACAGTTCACCCATGCCATGTGCAAACTTACTATGGGTGATCCAAATGATGAAAACACTGACTTGGGGCCTATGGCGCGTGAAGACTTGCGTGATAAAATTCACGAGCAGGTATCTGATTCTATTGTTGCTGGCGCAACAGCGGTACTTGGCTGTGAAATCCCTAGCAGGGAGGGTTTTTTCTACCCACCGTCAATATTGGAAAACGTTACGCCAAACATGCCCGCTTATGATGACGAGTTGTTTGGCCCTGTTGCTAGCTTGATCAAGGTTAAAGACGACGAAGAGGCGATGCAGGTTGCGAACGATTCAAGATACGGACTTGGTGGCGGTATATTTTCAAAGGACGTTGAGAAAGCAACTGAACTCGCGCTTAAACATTTTGACACAGGAATGGTAAATATTAATGGATATGGCTTAGCTCAGCCGAACTTGCCATTCGGTGGTGTTAAAGATAGTGGATATGGCCGAGAGCACGGTGGTTTCGGCATTCGTGAATTTGTGAATGTGAAATCAGTGATGATAACTGAAAAAAGTTAACAGTTACGTTTGCTAGTAAAATGATAAAAAGCGTCACTTCCTTTGGATGTGCCGCTTTTTTTATGGGTGTTTATAAACTACCATTTCTTTTTAGGTGCAAATAAGTCATCTAAATCTTCATTCTCTTTTTGTTTTTCTTCCATGAGCTTTTGCAAGTTTTGATCTTTTACATTGCTTTCCAAACCCGCTCTAAAAGTTTCTAGTTCAGCTTTTTTCTGGGTAGTGAACTCATTTTGGGGCCTATGTTTCTCAAGGGCAATAATCGCTTTTTCTACATACTGGCGGGCAGAGCCTGCCATGTTAGTACTAAGAGCGTCATTCGCACGTTTGTGAAGAGTTTCAACATTGACTCTAAGTTGTAGACTTTCAAGTGCTTTATCTTGTTGTGTAAAAAGTTTAGATGAAACATTACCTTTTGAATTTTCAGAACGCAGTATTTGGCGCAGTTTTTTGACTGCCTGGATGTACTTAATAATTACTTTATCTGAACTAGGTAAGGTGAAATTATTTTGATCAGGCACGGCTTGGTCTAGGTCTATTTTTTTTATAGCCTGTTTTACGGTTTCAATTTTGCTGACTAAATCTTGAGAGGGGTTATGTTCATTAATAGCGATTAAACAATTTAATGAACGTTTTCTTAATATAGCAATAAGAACCTGTGAAACAGGCATCTGAGAAGCGGCAACAACAGCTTCTTCTGTTTCTTCGAAAACAGTTCGATGTTTACTAATTTCCTCGCGTTTTTCGGATGCTTTTTTTTCATTGTGTTGCTGAATTGCGGTGGCTGTAATGCCACACACTATTAAAACAGCAATTAAGATAATGATAATCGTATAGGTCATTTTTTGTCTCGGTGCTCTTTATTCCATTAAGTTATTCCATAAAGCGGCTAATATACTACATGTTAGGGTAAAACTAGTTCAAAAATACTGCCCCCGGTGCTATCGTCGTTAGCCAATTTTATGAAACCTCTTTTGTCAGCGTTTCTATGTGTTTGGGCAATCAAGCGTGCAAAATATAATCCTAATCCTGTTCTGCCTTCTGAAATGCAAAAGTTGTCTAAGTTTACTTTAGACATATCTAGCATTTCTTTTGGATAGCCATTGCCGTCATCTTTCACAATTATGTGCAATTGTTCATCTTCTACGTATGCCGACAACGATATGTAGTTACCGCCGTAGCGTATAGCGTTAATTAATACATCATGAATTAACAAGTAAGAGAGCTCTTTATCCAAATACCAATTCAGATCTTCATCGACTTGCACGTTAATCGTAAGGTCTTTTTGCTTTGTATAAATTAAATTTGATGCCACCACTTCTTCTAACAAATCATTTATAAAGCATTCGTCTATATTAATTGGTAGAGCATCTATTTCTGAACGATATAATGACAGAATCTGCACTAAGGTAGTATTCATTCTGCTGGCTTCGTAATGAACGCTATTGACCTTGTTGCGTGCGTCTTCACTATTTTGTGGAATAGTGTCTGACAACTGCTCAATAGATTGCATCAATAGGCTTAAGGAGTTTTTCATATCATGAATGGCCACAGCAATGACCGAAGAAAAATCAAACTTATCTTTAATTAATGGCTTATTTTCAGCGTTTTCACTCATGAAATTGTATGCCTTTACCTTATGGCTTTATGCGCTAAGTTAGCGATGCGCAAATTTAATATGCAAAAATAAACGTTTTTCGGTATCATTTGAACACAATTTGATATTTACTTATCGGCCATTCTTCCAATCTATTTAACACATTATGAATACGTGAACGTATTTCTAAGGGCTCTGCTCAACATTTAAGGGAATCAATGAAACTACAGCAATTAAGATATATAGTGGAAGTGCTCAATAATAATCTCAACGTGTCTGCCACTGCTGAGAATTTATATACTTCTCAACCAGGTATTAGTAAGCAAGTAAGGATGCTTGAAGACGAACTTGGTATTCAAATATTTGGACGAAGCGGTAAGCATCTGACCCACGTAACAGAAGCTGGGAAAGAGGTGATTAATATATCTCGCGAAATTCTAGCGAAGGTTGAGAGCATTAAAGCGGTTGCGCGTGAGCATACATTGCCTGACCAAGGTAAGTTAAATATTGCTACTACACATACTCAAGCACGTTATGCCCTTCCTGACGTTATTCAGGGTTTTATGAGTAAATACCCTAAAGTATCCCTACATATGCATCAAGGAACGCCTTCGCAGATTAGCGATCTTGCTGCAAAAGGAGAGGCTGATTTCGCTATAGCAACGGAGTCGCTACATTTATACAATGATTTAGTCATGCTGCCCTGTTATCACTGGAATCGCTCTGTGATTGTGAATAAATCGCATCCTTTAGCGAAAAAATTAAACCTTACTATTCAAGACATAGCTAAATATTCATTAGTTACTTACGTATTTGGATTTACTGGCCGCTCTGAATTAGACCGAGCATTTAACGAAGCAGGTCTTGAACCTAAAATTGTGTTTACCGCAACCGACGCTGATGTAATTAAAACGTATGTAAGGCTTGGTGTAGGAGTAGGTGTTATTGCATCAATGGCAGTAGATGAAGAGCTTGATTCTGATCTTGTGAAAATTGACGCGAGCCATTTGTTTGATTATAGCACCACTAAAATAGGCTTTAGAAAAGGCTCATTTTTACGTAACTACATGTATGAATTTATTGAGCGTTTTGCCCCTCATTTAACGAAAGAGGTTGTTGAGCGAGCAATGATGCAAAAGAATAACGATGATGTAGAAAAGATGTTTAAAGATTTAACCTTACCGGTTAAGTAAGCTATTAGTTATTAGCACTCTATTATATTAACAGCTAGGCCGCCACGTGCGGTCTCTTTGTATTTAGTTTTCATATCGTTACCTGTATCGCGCATAGTTTTAATGACTTTATCTAAGGATACTTTGTGATTACCAGTGCCGCGCAGTGCTAACCTAGATGCATTAATGGCCTTTATAGCGCCCATTGCATTGCGCTCTATGCAAGGTACTTGTACCAAACCACCAACCGGATCACAGGTCAAACCTAAGTTATGCTCCATTCCAATTTCAGCAGCATTTTCAACTGACTGAACCGAGCCACCAATTATTTCAGTGAGCGCACCTGCAGCCATACTACAAGCTACGCCTACCTCGCCTTGGCAACCCACTTCAGCTCCTGAAATAGACGCATTTTTCTTATACAAGATACCAATAGCGGCAGCGGTGAGTAAAAATCGACAGGCGCTGTCATCGCTCATGGGTTTTATAAATTTATGATAATACGCCATTACGGCAGGAATAATACCTGCTGCGCCATTTGTAGGAGCCGTTACCACCCGCCCTCCGGCAGCATTTTCTTCATTAACTGCTAGGGCGTACATATTTATCCAATCCATCACTAGCATAGGGTCGTTACTTTTTTCGTTTTCAAGCCGGGCTAATAGAGCCGGGGCACGGCGATGGACTTTTAAACCGCCAGGCAAAATGCCTTCGGTATTGCAGCCTTTATCTATACACTGAAGCATAACTTGCCAAATATGTAATAATTTAGCGCGTATGTCAGATTCCGGCATAAATACCGATTCATTCTTCAGCATTAAGCTACTAATGCGAAAGTTGTTTTCTTTGCAAATATCTAAAAGTTGATTAGCAGAAGAGAAAGGAAAGGGGATATGGGTATCTGCTGCGTTAATTTGTTCTGCTTTGTGCGCATCAAATTCACTCTCTTCAACAATAAAACCGCCGCCAATAGAATAGTAGGTGCTACTGCAAATTTCTTGGCCATTATTAAATGCACTTAAGCGCATTCCGTTGGCATGTTTGGCGAGTGTTTTTCTGCGATGGAATACAATGGCACCTTGCTTCGGGAATTGAATAGTATGTGACTGCAACACCGCTAAACTAGCGCTGTTTTCAACTTGCGCCAGCATTGTATCAATTTGCTGTACATCAATGGTTTCGGGCGAATAACCCAGTAAACCCAGAATAACCGCTTTCCCTGTTCCGTGGCCTTTGCCCGTTTGCCCTAATGAACCAAATAATTCGGTGGTGATATGTGTAACATTTGATAATAGGCCGTTATCAGACAGCTGCTTTGCAAATATGCTAGCTGCGCGCATAGGGCCAACGGTATGCGAACTAGAAGGGCCTATACCCACTTTAAACATATCAAAAACACTGATCATAATTATTCCTATTGTTATATGTGTGGAGTGTTGCACAATTCAAAGGTAAAACAAGTGATAAATGCTAATTAGTAGTATTAGAAATGTTAATCTAATGTAATTTAAAGTTCGTAGCTTGAGTTTGCAAACTATGCGTTTTTTTATATTAAATACGGCTAAGAATTAGCGCGTATATGATCGCGTAAAAGCGCCAACATTCCTGCAGTAGCGCCCCATATCATGCGGTTTTGATAAGGAATAAAGTGTACAGGAAATCGACCTTTAGCGTTTTCTACCATTTCGGTATAGTAATGCTTTTTATCCATGAGATAATTTAAGGGAACATGAAACACACTAGCAACCTCATTAGCATCTAATTGCAGATCACTATGCAGATTAAGTGCTTGGTCGTATACGCTTAAAATGGGAGTGACGGCAAAGCCACTTATGGTTCTATAGGTACCTAACTGACCAAGTAATCGCAAATGTTCGGTATTAAGCCCAATTTCTTCCTCAGCCTCACGATATGCTGTATGCACCAAACTTTCATCTTCAAGTTCTGCCTTACCACCAGGGAAACTAATTTGGCCTGCATGATGTTTTAAATGGCTGGCGCGCTCAGTAAATAAAACATGCAATTTATTTTGGTGTAAATACAAACAAATTAACACCGCTGCTGGCCGGTTCGCCTCAATAAATGCTTCATTGGCCCCAATAGGGGTTTTCCAAGTTTGGCTAAATGCGCGTATAAAATCAGCTTCGGTCATGTGGTCACTTTATTAACTATTTAAAATGGGCAAAATCTTTGCGAGTTTATGTAAACTTTCCTGATACTCGTCTGCTGCTTGTGAATCTATTACTATACCCCCTCCGCCCCAGCAGTAAAGGGTGTTTTTTTCAGCCAATAAAGTTCGAATGCAAATATTGGTGTCCATATCGTAACGAATACCAATATAGCCTACGCTGCCACAGTATATGGCGCGTTTATCAGGCTCTAGTTCTTGAATGATTTGCATGGCTCTTACTTTAGGTGCGCCTGTAATAGACCCGCCAGGAAACGCTCCTTCTAGTAAATCATAAGGGCTAGAACTTGGCTTAAGTGTTCCTATTACGGTACTCACCATATGATGTACAGCGGGATAACTTTCTAAAGCAAAGAGTTTAGGAACTTTGACCGAGTGGGGCATGCAGTGTTTGCTAATGTCGTTTCGTAGCAAATCTACAATCATTAAGTTTTCAGCTTTATCTTTTTCTGAGCTAAGCAGTTCGTTTGCCAGGCGTTTATCCTCAATAGGATCTATAGACCGCTTACGCGTGCCTTTAATAGGTTTGGTTTCTACATGTTGATCTTTAAGCTGAAGTAGTCGTTCTGGCGAAAGGCTTAAAATACACGAATTAGGTAGCCTGAAAAATGCTGAAAACGGCGCTTTATTAACCTCACGCAAGGTTTCATAGGCGGAAAACTCACTGCCTTGATAATTGGCATTAAAACGCTGTGCATAGTTGACTTGGTAGCAATCACCAGCGTGCAAGTAGTCATGAATCTTACTTAAGTTTTGACTATATTCTTGCTCAGTGACATTTGATTGCCATTTGCTAGTTAAACTAAATGCTGTAGCTGAAATTGAAGCAATATCTATGCATTTAAGCGTATTTTGGATACTGGTAATTACATCAGGATATATGCTGCAAATATATGTTAATCCGCTTTGGTTATCATATATGACAGAGCTTGTGTAAAAGCCTACGTTGATATCATCCATTTCATACTGATTCGGCTTGCCATCAAGAATGTTATCACTACTTATGTTGGTGTCATATGAGAATGCGGCCAAAGCGCCCACTAAAAATGGGATGTCAGATGGTATATGAGTGATATCTGTTATATCAATTAGTTGAGCAAACTGTGCATGTAAATTTGATAATACCTCAAAGGGGTTTTTGGTAGTTTCACAAATGTTGGTCGAAAAAGAGGCTACACAAGGACCACTGAGTTTATGTGTACCTTGGGTAAATTGATAAGTAAGGCTTGGCGCATACGCCATAATATCAAATCGCCCGCCCATGGATGTTTGCTGGCAGCTATCAAGCAAACATGCCCATTGTTCATTTTCATGCTGTTTAAAAAATGCAATAAGATGGTCATGAGATAGATCTTGAATGACCGCTATGTTTAGTTTTCCGAGCAAACCAACCTCTAATTTATGGCTAATATGGTGTTTTCAATCAGGCTTATACACAGTAATATGAATGAAAGCTACCATTAGACCAAATTCCTAATGCTCATCACTTGGTAGATTATTCATTTGCGAGTAGTATACTCACCTATGTATGGTTTCACCATTTTTCATTCTACGAGGACTTTATGACTGTAATTCGTCAGCAAGACTTAATTGACAGTATCCAAGATGCACTTCAATTTATCTCTTTTTATCATCCACTTGACTACGTAAAAGCAGTTGAGGAAGCATACAATCGTGAGCAAAGTAAAGCTGCGAAAGATGCAATGGCCCAAATTTTAATTAATTCTAGAATGTCGGCAGAAGGCAAGCGCCCTTTATGTCAAGACACCGGAATTGTAACGTGTTTCGTTAAAATAGGCATGCAAGTTAGCTTTGATAAATTTGACATGACAGTACAGGAAATGGTTGATGAAGGTACCCGCAGAGCATACCTTGACCCAGACAATCCATTACGTGCTTCAATAGTCGCCGATCCCGCTGGCACACGTGTTAATACCAAAGATAATACGCCAGCGGTTGTTCATATTGATATGGTACCTGGCGACAAAATAGAAGTCATGATTGCAGCAAAAGGCGGCGGTTCAGAAAACAAATCGAAAATGGTAATGCTAAACCCAAGTGATGACATTGCTGATTGGGTAGTGAAAACCCTGCCTACAATGGGCGCGGGTTGGTGCCCGCCTGGTATGCTTGGAATAGGCATTGGTGGTACCGCTGAAAAAGCGGCAGTACTTGCAAAAGAAAGCTTGATGGATCCTGTAGATATTCAAGGTTTAATCGACCGAGGTCCGCAAACCACTGAAGAAAAACTGCGTGTAGATATTTACAACAAAGTAAATGCTTTAGGTATAGGAGCGCAGGGTTTAGGGGGCTTAACCACAGTAGTTGATATTAAAATTAAATCGGTACCTACACACGCTGCTTCAAAACCCGTTGCAATGATTCCCAATTGTGCAGCTACGCGCCATGCTCACTTCTTTTTAGATGGCAGCGGACCAGCTGAGCTGAAAGCGCCTAAATTAGAAGATTGGCCTAAAATTACTTGGGAAGTGGGTTCTGACGTTCGCCGCGTTGATTTAAACACAGTAACCAAAGAAGACATTAAAGACTGGAAAGTAGGCGAAACAGTATTGCTAAGTGGCAAAATGTTAACCGGTCGTGATGCCGCTCATAAACGCATTCAAACCATGATGCAAAATGGCGAGGGCTTGCCAGAAGGTGTAGATTTAACCAATCGATTTATTTATTACGTGGGCCCGGTTGATGCCGTAGGTGACGAAGCCGTTGGCCCTGCTGGTCCAACAACGGCAACGCGTATGGATAAGTTTACTGACATGATGTTAGAAGAAACGGGTTTAATTGGCATGATTGGTAAGGCTGAACGCGGCCCTGCTACCGTGAAAAGCATTGCTAAACATAAGGCCGTATACTTAATGGCAGTAGGCGGCGCTGCTTATTTAGTGTCTAAAGCAATTAAAAAGTCACGTGTTGTTGCTTTTGAAGACTTGGGTATGGAAGCTATTTACGAGTTTGATGTAGAAGATATGCCAGTAACGGTAGCTGTTGATAGCACCGGTGCAAATGCTCATGAAACCGGCCCTGCTATATGGAAAGCGAATATTGCTGATTTACATAAAGAGTTATCTAAATAAATCCAGAATATTATAAATTTTACTAATACTGTATAGGCTTACAGCTAAAAAGGTGTGACAATAGTTAACTATTGCACGCCTTTTTTTACATGCATAAAAACTCAAGGCTAAGCCCAATTATAATAACGAGAACTCAATGAGCAGTGAAAAACTTCCCTTGTGGTTAACACAACTAGCTGAAAATACGCCTTTTATAATATCGTCTATAATATTCGCAGTATTATTGTTCGGGATGGTAGCGGCTCTTACATATCGTAATCAGCAAAGCAAAAATCAAGATACGCTGAAATGGCAGAACGAGATTTCACAATACGAACAACAAATTGCTCTGTTAGAGCAATCTATGTTGCAAGAAAAGCAAACTCAGCAATCATTATTAGATGACAAACAGCAGCAAATTATTTTGGCACATGAGCGCATAAGCAAGCAACAAGAACGAATGTCATCGCAAGATAAATTAACGGGCGAGCTATGGCAAAAAGCTGATCAGTTAAACGAACTTAAAGAAAAACTAGAAGATAAAAACCAAGAGAATAAACAACTGCAGTCTGAGTTATCAAAGTTGCGCGCTGAGCACGATGCATTTGTAGCTAGCTTTAAACAAGAAAAGCTAGGGTATGAAGAGAAGTTAATGCTTTTGAAAGACGCTGAAAAACAACTTAATACCCAATTTGAAAACGTAGCAAATAAAATATTTGAGCAAAAAGCAGTTAAATTCACGCAAACCAGTGAACTAGGTATTAACCAATTGTTGTCACCGCTCAAAACGCAAATAGACGATTTTAAACGCCAAATTCAAGAGCAATACATTAAAGAAGGCCAAGAAAGAGCATCCTTAAAAACTGAAATATTGGGGCTTAAAGAGTTAAATCAACAAATAACGCAAGAGGCCTCGGCACTGACTAACGCTTTAAAAGGTGATAATAAACAACAAGGAAACTGGGGGGAAGTGGTGTTATCACGCATACTGAGCGAATCGGGTTTGCGAGAGGGTCATGAGTACGAAACTGAGAAACAGTTAAACAACATAGAGGGCAAATTGTATCGCCCAGATGTTATTGTTCATCTGCCAAATAGCAAAGATATTGTAATCGATTCAAAAGTATCGCTTATTGCGCATGAAAAAGCAGTGAATGCGACAGATGAAAACCTTCGCAAGCAAGCGCTTAAAGAGCATGTGAACTCTATAAAGGGGCACATAAAAGGCTTAAGCAAGAAAGACTATCAAGATTTAGCGGGTGTGAAATCTTTAGATTATATTTTGATGTTCATTCCAATTGAATCTGCATTTATTAATGCAGTTGAAGAGCAGCCGGAATTAATAAAACTTGCTTTAGATAACCAAATTATGTTGGTAAGCCCAACCAATTTGTTAGTTGCCCTTCGCACCATTAACAACATATGGCAGTACGAATACCAAAATCAACACGCCAAAACCATCGCGGATAAAGCAAAACGAATGTACGACAAATTTGCAGGCTTTGTGCAAGACATGGAGAAAATTGGTAAGAGCATGGATACTACAGGCAAGCATTTTGAAGCGGCTATGAATAAGTTATCAACGGGGAAGGGTAATCTTATTGCGCAAGCTGAAAGTTTTAAGACCTTAGGTGTGTCACCCAATAAGAGCATAAGCGAAGATTATTTTTTAAATGACGTCACAAAAGATGATGAATCTGAGGTTTAAGCGACCTAAAGCAGCCACTTTTGGTCAATGTCGATAAATTCGTCAGCGGCAGAAATAAGAGCATTGGCGCTTAGGTTTAACACGCCATAAACAGAAGTGTTGCAGTTAAATTTTTGTTTGACTTTTTTCAGTAAAATAGCAAAGTCGCCATCACCTGAAAGTAAAATAATATGCTCAACACGCTCAGCCATTTCAAGCACGTCAATAGTAATGCCTACGTCCCAATCGCCTTTTGCTGAACCGTCACTGCGCTGTATGAAGGGTTTTAATTTCACTTCAAAACCAATGTGTCGAAGGGCGCTTTGAAATTTTAACTGTTGATCATCACCTTTATCAATAGCGTAGGCATAAGCCCCCTCAATATCAAAGCGTTTTGCAATATCTTGATAAAACTGGCGATAATTAAAAGGCCGTTTAAAGGTGTCGCGAGTGGTGTAATAAATGTTTTGTACATCTACAAATATAGCGACTTTTTCCAAAAGAAACTCCCTTTTTAGGTGTTTAAATAAATGCAGTTTTTCTCTATTCTTATTTTTTTAGCTTTATAAAGCCCACCAATTGCTTTTTTATAAGCGGCCTTACTCACTTTAAAATACGAGAAAATTTCATCGGGCGTGCTTTTATCGGTAATAGTAGACATACCATCATGCGCTTTTAAATCTTCAATTATTGAATCTTCTAAGCTTAAGCGCGTTTGCTTGTTTACAAGTTGCAGCGATAAATCTATTTTACCGTCATCACGAATAAACTTAATAAAACCATCAATTTGTTGGCCAATTTTAAGTGGGGCAATTAAATCGCTTTTGAACAATAAGCCCTGATACTTGTTATCAACTATGGCTTTAAAGCCTAGAGGTGTTTTAGAATAAATGCGCAAACTAACCGCCTGCTTAGCTTGTAAACTACTACCATTGCTTTCTAAAAAACGCTCAATTTTGGTGGTGCCAATAAGCTTGCCGAGTTTGTCGGTAGTAAGGCGCACAACATAGCTGCTGCCAATATCTAGATCTGTATGCACCTGGGTTTCAGGCGCGTATAAATCAGAACCTAAGCCCCAATCAAAAAAATATCCATGGGCACTTGCTCCCATCACGGTTAGGGTGGCAAATTCATCCATTAAGATTTTGGGCATTTCAAGTGAAGCAAGAAGTTCACCATCAGCCTGCGTATAAACGAACACTTCAATTTCGTCTTCTAATTCAAAAACGCGGTCTGATTCTTTTAGCATTACAGGCGCTTCGAGGGACTGCTCTGGCGTGTTCAATGCATAAGCAAGGGGAAAAATTTCTGTAACAACTAGTGTATTGCGTTGGCCAATTTTGAGCATCTTAGTGTACTATCTTGTATGATAAAACCAGAGTATAACAAAGTCTTACAAACTAGGTGAGAGATTACATGCAATTAAACGCAGATTTGGGTGAAAGTTTTGGTTCGTGGAAAATGGGAGACGATGAAGCCATAATGCCGTACATCGCTTTAGCGAACATAGCTTGCGGTTATCATGCAGGTGATCCACTTGTTATGCAAAATGCAATTCGCTTAGCTAAGGAACATAATATTCAAATTGGTGCCCATGTTTCATACCCTGACCTAACAGGCTTTGGGCGCAGAAGCATGCAAATTAGTAAGGCAGAACTGATTTCTATGATTCATGCTCAGATTGCCGTTTTAGAAGGGCTGGCATTGTGCCAAGGCTTGCGCGTAAACCATGTAAAACCCCACGGTGCCATGTATAACGATATGATGCGTGATGCGCTTGTATTCGAACATATTGTTGAGGCAATCAATACCTACCACACACCTTATCCGCTTATGATTCAAGCGACGCAAAGTGCCGCGAAATATCAAGCAACGGCTAGTAAGCATAATGTTGAGCTTATTTTAGAAGCCTTTGCTGATAGAGCCTATACCGATGATGGTTCTCTTGAAAGTCGAAGTAAGCCTAATGCTGTATTAAATAACGAACAGGCTTTATCGCAAGCACATAACATTATATATAAGGGCTCAGTGACTACCGTAACGGGTAAAACACTGCAATTAAATGCTAGCACCTTGTGCGTGCATTCCGACAATAGCCATGCCATTGCGCTGTGTAAAAAGATTCATTCTTTGTTAGTTGTATGATGTTTGAATCTGCCCCTAAACAAGCCTTAAGCCCCAATGTTTCACTGCAATGGTTAAATGAAAGCGCTGTTTTACTCGAGGTGGGTGAAATATCAAGTGACATGAGCTTACTTGATAAAAACAAGCAAGTACAAGCGTGGATGACTGCCATTGAACAAAACCGCCCAGTGTGGTTAATTGATTGCGTGGCCGCTTACACAGGACTACTGCTTGAGTTTGATCCTTTGCTTATTGACCATTATGGATTGAGTCATTTTTTACGCGATGTAAAAGTGAGTAGTCAGAATACAAACACGCAAACCACTTATAGAATTCCGGTTTGTTATGAACCATTAGGTCCAAGCCTCCCTAATGATATGCTAAGCATTAAAAGCCATTCAGGCTTGAACGAAGAAACAATTATAGAGCTGCATAGCAAACACGCATACAGAGTTTATGCGGTGGGTTTTATGCCCAATTTTGCTTACTTAGGTGAGCTAAATAAATCATTGCAAACCCCTCGTTTAGAAGAGCCTAGAATAAAAGTTCCAGCTGGCGCAGTGGCTATTGCTGATAACCAAACGGCGATTTACCCAGGGCAATCACCAGGTGGCTGGCATATTATTGGTTATACTCCTTTGGTTCTACTGAATAATACTGAATTTACCTTTGCAGTAGGTGACGAAATTGTTTTTGAGCCCATTAGTGTTGATGTATTTTTACAGCAAGCAGAGGAAAATTCATGATAGTCGTAAAGGGCTTAGGGCTTTACGCGCATTGGGTAGATGCTGGGCGTAAGTTCGCTCAAATAAACGGCTATTCACAATTAGGTGCCTTAGACACTATTAACTTTAATTTGGCTAATGCCTTGTGTGGAAACAAGTTAAGCCAGCCTGCAATTGAAGTTATGGGCGGTAATATTACGCTATTGTTTAAAAATAAATGTCTAATTTGTGTAACGGGTGCACAGGCACAAGTGCGTATTAATAACGAATTAGTGCCCATTGGTGAAACCGTGTTAGTGCGGCCAAATAACACATTGACCTTACGCAATGTAAAATGTGGCTGGATTAACTATATTGCTTGCTCTTGTGCAATTGATTTGCCATTGTTCCTATGCAGTGCTGGCGGAACCAAGCGAGAAAACATAGGTGGCTTTCACGCTAACGGTGAGGGGATGAAAGTAGGCGACGAATTTCTAGCAACACCTAGAATGCAAACAAGTGAGGCCTCAATTAATAGCCTATTGAAGCAATCAAAGATTGCACTTCCTCCCGTGTTGGCATCTTTCGCAAGTTTGGAAAACTTAAAAAATAATAGCGAAAAAAATGCACTGCCAATTCCGGTGCATTTTACGTATCAGAGCGATTGTTTTTCTGATTTACAGAAACTTCGTTTCAGTGCTTTTACGTATCAAGTAAGTGACAAAGCCGACCGAATGGGCGTGCGTTTAATTGGGCCTAAAATTGAATCGAGTTCAAGGACCTTAACCTCGCAAGCGGTAGCTCTTGGTGCAATTCAGATTGCAGGAAACGGACAAGCGATTATAATGAGAAACGATCGCCAAACCATTGGTGGCTATCCAATTATTGCCACCGTATCAAGATTAGGCTTGGCTTTATTAGCCCAATGTACCAGCGGGCAACACATTCAGTTTTCACCGCAGTCAATTGCAAAAAGTAGTATCGATTTTATAAAAATGCAGCAAGCGTTAAACACTATAAGTAGCAAGGTAATAGCAGCAAATATTAAGGACGAAAATGAGTCATAAAGTATATTTAAACGGCGAATTCTTAGCGCAAGAAGAAGCGAAAATATCGCCAATGGATCGCGGTTTTCTATTTGGTGATGGCATTTACGAGGTGGTTCCTTGTTATGACGCTAAACCTGTAGGTTTGGGCCTGCATTTAGCGCGGATGAACAAAGGCTTATCTGAAATATCGTTAAACTATAAGGCCGAACTCAGTGAATGGGCTGATATTATTCAAACCTTAATTGGGCAATTTGAAAGTACAGCTGTATCTGTTTACATCCATATTAGCCGAGGCTGTGATATTAAGCGATACCACGCATATCCAAAAGATATCGCACCAACAATATTTGCTTATGCCTTTGAAATAAGTCCATCACAAAGCGTACAAATAGATAAAACTAAAACCTATAAAGTTGTTACCGGTGAAGATAAACGTTGGCAACGTTGCCATATTAAATCAACCTCTTTGCTAGGGAATGTGATGCATTTTCAACAAGGCCAAGATGCTGGAGTGGATGAAATTATATTGTACAACGAACAGAAAATGCTAACTGAGGCCGCAGCGTGCAATGTGTTTGTGGTGAAAGATGGGATAATTATGACACCTAAACTTGATAATCAATTGCTACCAGGCATTACGCGCAACATTGCTCTAGAAGCGATGCATAAAGATGGTGGTTTTAAAGTGAGTGAGCAGGATATTAGCGTAGAGACCTTATGCACTGCAGACGAGGTATGGTTAACATCATCGAGTAAAGAAATAGGGCCGGTTGTTCAAGTAGACGATAGAAAAATCAATGACGGAATACCAGGGCCTCTTTGGCAAAAGGCCCAAACCGCTTACAATAAATATAAATTTAAATTGTAAGCGCTAATTTATGATTAAATAAAGCCGCGCTAAGCGGGCTGCTTTACTTAATCGTCTAGGTCGTTGTCGCAATCAGGTTTGTTACATTCACCGTATAAGTAAAGGCTGTGGTTAACTAGTTTCATATCGTGGGTTTTAGCTACAGCTTCTTGGCGTTGTTCAATGGTGTCATCTTCAAACTCGACAACTTTGCCACATTTTAAGCAAACTAAGTGATCATGATGAGCTTTGTGGCTAATTTCAAATACCGATTTTCCACCTTCAAAATGATGACGGTTTAACAATCCAGCATCATCGAATTGGTTGAGCACTCTGTAAACAGTCGCTAAGCCAATTTCTTCACCCATATCTATTAATAGTTTGTAAACGTCTTCAGCGCTAATGTGTTGATTTTTCGGGTTTTGAAGAATCTCTAAAATCTTGATTCTTGGTAAGGTTACTTTCAAACCCGCTTTCTTTAATTCTTTATTTTGATCCATGCGCTTGCAAATCCAATTAATTCGATTACTCAATTTTTTAACATTATAGGCTAGATTTAAAGAATTATCAGCATCTGCCGTAATAATAATATTGTTAAATCTTAAATTTTTAATTACATGGTGAACGAATTATGAAGTCAAAAGATTCGGTAGCAAAAAAAGCAGTATTTAGTTTTAGTGTTGTGCAAAAATTAATTATTGGATTCGTGTCTTTAGCTGTGCTTCTTGTCGTCACTAGCGTCTTATCATACTTCGGTTTGCGTGATATTAAGCACTCCGCTGAAATCGTTGCCTTTGAAAAAATGCCAATGCAAAACGCTGCGGCGAAGGTCAATGAAAATATTCTCATTCTAGCTAGAATAACGAACATCGCTTATTTTGAAACCGAGCTTCCTCATTTAGATATTATTAGAGCCGATTTTGAAGAGTATAAAGTTGAGTTTGAAGAAGAATTAAAAAATTTGAATGCTTTTGTTTCAAGTAAAAACAACGAAAAGCTTCAACAAGCAGTGCTTGCAAGTGAGCAATACTTTAAGGCCAGTCAGGCTTTATTTGATAGTAAGGCATCTGCTCTGGTAGCGAGTGAAAATCTAGCTATTGCAAATGATAACGCACTTAACAGCACTGATGAGGCCAGTGCATTAATGCTCGATTTAAGTTATTTGGAAGGAAACACAAGAGATTTAGAAAACCTTATTGGTATGTCTACTAACATAGATAATAAGCTAGGTTTAATGCTGAGCTCAATTAAAGAGTTATTTAGAGAAACAGATCCCCAAAAGACTTTAGATATTATCGATAACCTTGAATATAGCCTGAGTAATGTAAAGGTAGATGTTGATTATGCAAAGCGAGTGGCAGAATCAATTGATGACCAAGGCATACTTGCGATGTTTGATGAGCAATATTCACTTATGTTGCAACATTTGAGCAGTAACAAAGGCATGTTTGTGATTAAAAAATCACAACTAGATGCACAAGCAAAGGCTACAAGTGAAAGAAAGCTAGCCGATGATGCGGTAACAAGCACAATAGCCCATTTAAATGAGCTCTCTGATGTAGTGAATAATGACGCGCTTATAGGTCAACAAAATATACTAGATTCAGTGCAAAGTAGTGTACTAAAAAGCGTGATAATTTCAGTAATAGGCATAATTGCAACTGTAAGCTTAGCTATAATAGCTACGCGTAGTATTGCTATTCCCTTAGGCCAAGTAAATACACGCTTAGAAATTTTGAGCCGGGGAGACTTAAGCAAAACAATGGATGATTCGGGGTGCGATGAATTTTCTGTTTTAGCCAAAAACGTCAATCGTTTAATTGAAGCCTTACGAGCGTTAGTTGGCAGTATTCATGAGAAAGAAGCCACCTTAAGGGATGTTGCCACACAAAATATTGCTATGGGTGAAAAATCACTTGATGAAGCCGCTTCGCAGCAAAAACAAATTGATACTACTTCAGAAATTACTCACAAAGTAAAAGATACAAGCTTAAGTAATATTGAACAAATTAAACAAGCTGACACCAAAGTATTTGACGTAATTGGACTAAGTGACAATGTGGTAGCGCTTGTGAATCAAAGCTTACAGCAAGTACAGCAACAAACTGCGCAATCAAAACATAGTGCTGAAATAGTAAATAGATTAGGTGAGAACAGCAATAAAATTGGCAGTATTCTTGATGTCATTAAAACAATTGCCGAGCAAACCAATTTACTGGCTTTAAATGCAGCTATTGAAGCGGCCAGAGCGGGTGAGCAGGGGCGTGGATTTGCTGTGGTTGCTGATGAAGTTCGAACGCTTGCTACACGAACTCAAAACTCCACTGCAGAGATTGAAAAAATGATTGCTAATTTACAGCAAGATTCACAAAAAGCAGTAAGTGCTATGAATGAAGGTGCAGAGCAGGTGACCCGTGGGGCCGAGTTAACAGAGCAAGTAACTACTAAAGTTAATCAAATAAGAACGGAAATTAATCAATTGGCCGTTGTTAACCATAAAATTGTAGATGATACTACCGCGCAAGATTCATTGCTTGAAGATGTGGTATCGCGTTTGGAGACTATTGTTCGATTGAGCCGAAGTTCAGCTAATACGGCAAAAGCTTCGAATGACGCTAATCATGAGATTGAAGCACATATGAATGCATTGAAAGAAGCTGTGGGCAAGTTTACTTTGTAAACGCCCTGCAGAAAGCTAAATTTATTGTTCCGGCTTAAGCTCTGGTTTTGGGGCGGTAATATTTTGATAAAAGCTGTTTAATAGCCTATTCAAGGTGTGTTTTTGTAAGGTTTCAAAGAATACTGTTTTGTCTTTATGTAAGGTTGTTTCAACAACTTTAGTTTGTTCTTTATACATTGTTAAACGCGCTGTAAATTCACTCACTAATTTTTCTTTGTTTTCGTCACTTATCTCTAAGTTTTTAACATGGCCTATTGCTTCTTGCTGTGTTGCAATCGCTAAATCAAACTGCCCATTTGCGGCGTAGGTAGCTGCTAATGTGTCAACGTATGTATGTGTGGTAGCGTATTTAGGATCTTCTACAACTTGCTTCGCTAGGCCAATAGCAAATGAAGGATCAGCAATAGTATTTTGATCAAGTGTTGATAAAAACCAGGCTACATTGTTAGTGCCATTCGGAAAATACTTTTCAGCCGTATCTTGCAATATACTTTTTGCTTTTTCAGGTTGGGGCTTAGATAAATAACCGTTGGCAAAAATAGTTGATAAGTCTATAGGGGCAAGTACATTGGGATCTTTTGTATATGCGCGCTCAAATAACCATAAAGGATTGCTGCTTTGCGGAAGAACATTTGTATTTAAGGCATACATTGTTCCTAATACAACATTTGCATTGGCTTGATTTTGATTGACTAAACGCGTTAAACCACGTTCCCCCATTTCTTTTAATTCAGGCGTATTACCCATAAAGTGCATAACCGCAAAAGACAAAATCTTTGCTTTTTGCTCGTAGCGCTGGGTTACCTTTAACCAATTAAATACTTCTTGCCAATCTAAATAATCGCCTGCACGCGAATATGCCCAAACCATTCTTTTTTGTGCTGCCATATTTCCGTTTTTAGCAAACTCAAGGCAAGTATTAAAATCCTCGGTGGGCTCTGCAGAAATCACTTTGTTGCACGCCAATAAGTTGGTGTCAAAACTTATGGGGGCAGGGGCTTCTATGCTTGGAGGTGGCTCATTAGATTGCTTATACATCCAATACACCCCAAATATAAACAAACCAAGGCCAATATTTAAAAAAAGTGTACGTTTACTAAATATAGGTTGCAGTGAATCGCGTTTATTCAACGAACTAGGGCTACTTATGACTGAATAATTTAAAACAACTTCTATTTTTTCTTCTACAAAAAATTGGCTTAGGCTTGGGCGATTAAATTCCCAATTATAGGTTTCTGAAAACTGCTGTACAATATCTTGTGGCACTAAGCGGCCTTCAATAGCTACATCTTTATCATCGAAGTGATTAATGAACATTGCGAACACGTAAGCGCGTGTTCGATCAATTTCTATGCTTTCTAATTGATGCAAGGCGCTAAGCACGGGTGCCCAATATTCGTTATTTTGGCGCTTGACGGGCTCACTTAGTACTTTATCTAATAGGGCGGAGAATTGTGTTTCTGTGCTTGTGAAGTCTGCGTACTGGAGAGCTAAAGCTTGAGCACGACGCAGTGTTTGTATCTGCTCATGCTCTGTAGCTTCATGTGAATTAACGAATGCTTCAAACGCACTGCTTATATGTTGTTTGTTTTGCGTTTTTTGAATACCTAGTATTGACCAACAATCCATAGTTTCCCAACACTCCTTATACGTCAACCGTTGACTACAATTCTGCTAAGCACATTTCTTCATGAATTTGCTTACACCAAGCTTTAACGCGTTCGTCAGTCAGTTCTGGTTGGCGGTCTTCATCAATTCCTAAACCAACAAAATGGTCGTCATCGGCCATGCCTTTAGATGCTTCAAAATCGTATCCCTCACTAGGCCATTGGCCAATCAATATGGCGCCTTTTGGCTCAACGATATCGCGAATCATACCCATTGCATCTAGAAAGTATTCAGCATAGTCTTCTTGGTCACCACAACCAAAAATAGCCACTAGCTTATCTTCAAAATCTATTTCTTCTAGTTCAGGAAAAAAGTCGTCCCAATCACATTGGGCTTCACCGTAATACCAAGTTGGGATACCAAAAATAAGAAGATCAAACTCCGCTATCTGCTCTTTAGTGCTTTTAGCTATATCTTTCACTTCTATTAATTGTTTACCCAACTCTTTTTGGATCATTTTTGCAATATGTTCAGTGTTACCTGTATCGCTACCAAAAAATAAACCAACACTTGCCATTCGCTTACTCCAGAATTCTTGCGCCGATGTTTAGCCTGAAACACCTGACGACATATATACCACTTGAATTATACCTTTAGCTACAAAACCTAGTGCTCCTAGGCCTAAAACGCCATAAGCGACGAATCTACCTATTTTGGGAACATCATTTTTTTTCATCACATCATGAACCGCGTAGCCCATAAGCAAAAATAACCCTACTAAGGTTATATTTAAAACAATTGCTTCAATGTGTTGAAAATTATCTGGCGACATACTTAAGATACAATATCAATAAAATTTCGCGGATATTACCATATAAATGCGCAAAAAGAGAAAATTTGCGCGCATTTTCGCTGTAAACTTTCTAAAACTTTACGCTAATCACTGATCTTGTAAATGTTCGGTGATTAGCTTGTTAACAATACTTGGTTTTTCAGCGTGCAACCAATGCCCCGCATCTACCATTTTGGCTTTAGCATTTGGAAATTGTTTCAAAATGCGACTTTGGTGTTTTTCAGTAATATAGTTAGATTTTATCCCTTTAATGAATAACACGTCGCCAGAAAATATTTCTACGTCTTCTAGCGGCCAATGGGCCATACTTAAATACTCCCTAACAATTAAATCAACATTGAAACGCCACTTCCATTGAGCTGCGTCTTGATACAAACTTTTTAGTAGGAAGGCCTGAGTACCTGCATCCTCAACAAATTCTTCAAGGCTCGCTTGTGCCGCTTTTCTTGAATCAATTTTGCTTAGGTCTACCGATGTTAAGCCGTCTAATACGTTATTATGGCGCGGTTCATAGCTAACTGGTGCAATATCAACAACAACCAATTTTTGCACTAATTCAGGTTTCAGATAGGTAACGTACATTGCTACTTTGCCACCTAGTGAATGCCCAACTATATTGGCCTTTTCAATACCTAAGGAGCTTAGGGTAAGAATGACTTGCTGCGCGTAGTCTTCAAAACTAAATGCACTTGACCAAGGAGATTGCCCATGGTCGGGTAAATCTAAACTAATTACACGATAATCTTGTTCAAAATGGCGGCGAATCATACTTAAATTGTCACCGCTGCCAAAAAGCCCGTGTATAAGCACTAAGCAGGGCGCATTGCTATCGCTGCGACCATAAGATTGGTAATGTAAGGTTTCTAACATTTATACAATTGCCTACATGTTTGGATAATTAGGGCCGCCAGTTCCTTCAGGAACCACCCAATTAATGTTTTGCTGAGGCTCTTTAATATCACATGTTTTGCAGTGAACGCAGTTTTGCGCGTTTATCTGGAAGGCCTTTTCACCATCAGCTTGCTCAATTATTTCGTATACACCCGCTGGGCAATAACGCTGAGCCGGCTCGTTAAAGTCTGGCAAGTTAACCTTAATTGGAATACTCGGATCTTTAAGATGCAAATGACAAGGTTGGTCTTCTTCATGATTGGTGTTTGATAAAAACACAGAAGAGAGTTTGTCAAAACTAAGATTACCGTCAGGTTTTGGATAATCAATTTTGGGCATGTCGGCGGCTTTTTTCATTCCTGCATAGTCAGGCTTTGAATCACTAATGGAAAACGGGAGTTTTCCACCAAAAATGTTTTGGTCAATAGTGTTGTAAGCTCCGCCAATAAAGTTGCCAAATTTATGTATGGCAGCGCCAAAGTTTCTTGATGCATAAAGCTCGTCATACACCCATGAGTTTTTGAAATTTTCAGCGTATTGTACTGGGTCACATACCGCTTGTTCTGTTTTTAATAGTTCAAACAATGTTTCAGCCGCAATCATTCCCGATTTCATGGCCGTGTGATTGCCCTTTATTTTAGAGAAGTTTAGCGTACCGGCCTCACAACCTACCATTATCCCACCAGGGAAAGTCATTTTAGGCAATGAATTAAGGCCGCCTTTTGCAATGGCTCTTGCGCCGTAAGCTACTCGTGTACCGCCTTTTAAAGTATTGGCAATAACCGGGTGGTGCTTTAATCGCTGAAATTCATCAAAAGGGCTTAGGTGAGGGTTATCGTAATTAAGGTCTACAATAAGCCCAACAAACACTTGGTTGTTTTCAGCATGGTAAAAGTAACTTCCGCCAGTGGCATCTTTTAAAGGCCATCCTGCGGTGTGAACAACTAAGCCTTCGTTATGTTGCTCCGGTGGGATATCCCAAATTTCTTTAAAACCAATGCCATAGTGCTGCGGGCTTACGTCCTTAGCTAAGTCAAATTTCTCAATTAAGGTTTTACCTAAATGACCACGGCACCCTTCAGCAAATACGGTGTACTTAGCGGTAAGTAACATACCAGGCATGTAAGTGTCTTTTTGTTCACCCGCTTCAGAGACTCCCATATCACCGGTTATCACACCCGCTACATTACCTTTTTCATCATAATGAACCTGAGCGGCAGCAAATCCCGGATATACCTCTATACCTAAACTTTCTGCTTGTTCACCTAGCCAACGACAAACATTAGCCATAGAAACAATATAGTTTCCGGTATTGTGCATTGTTTTTGGCGTTATCATGTTAGGTAATTTAGTGGCGGACTGTTCATTTTTTAACAAATAAATATCATCACCCGTCACTTTTGTGTTGACCGGAGCGCCATCTTGCTGCCAATTGGGTAATAATTCATCAAGCGCTTTTGTTTCAAAAACAGCCCCTGATAAAATGTGCGCACCAATTTCTGAACCTTTTTCTAAGACGCAAATATTTAAATCTTGGCTGTTATCATTGGCTAGTTGTTTAAGTTTGATGGCAGTGGACAGACCAGAAGGGCCGCCGCCTACAACAATTACATCAAACTCCATTACTTCTCTTTCCATTGGCTTCTCCGCACGCAAGCAATTTAGGGTTATAGTACAGTATTCGTCAATTCAATATTACGTACTGTGAAAACATTGTAATATCTACGTTAAATAAAAACCAATCTAGGTTGACGTACACGTTAACTGAATATAGATTGCGCTTTACTTGTTAATTAGTAAAGTTTTTATCGTTAATGGTAAAGTATAATTACAATTGTTTGAGTACGAGTCGTTATTAAGTTAACGGTGTATATGTAAACGGTTTGGCTATCAGCTTTATGCTTTTTTGTTAACACATTAATCTGTAAAGATTTATATTCGTTTTAAAATAGGGGAATCTATGAAAATTTTGGTGCCGGTAAAACGTGCTATCGATTACAACGTAAAAGTACGGGTTAAACCTGACAATTCAGACGTTGATTTAAACAATGTGAAAATGGCAATAAATCCATTTTGTGAAATTGCGATAGAAGAAGCTATTCGTTTAAAAGAAAAGGGCGTAGCCACTGAAGTTGTTGTTGTATCTATTGGCGAAAAGTCTTGCCAAGAGCAAATAAGAACAGGTTTAGCTTTAGGTGCAGATCGCGGTATTCATATTGAAACTGATGCTAAATTAGATTCTTTACAAATTGCTAAATTGTTAAAAGTGATTGTTGAAGAAGAGTCGCCTGAGCTTGTTATTCTAGGAAAACAAGCCATTGATTCTGATAATAACCAAACAGGCCAAATGCTTGCCGCGCTTACTGGCATGCCACAGGGCACGTTTGCTAGTAAAGTTGATGTGAGTGAAGGCAAAGTTGATGTAACTCGTGAAATAGACGGCGGCTTACAAACTGTTGCACTTAGTTTACCTGCAGTAGTAACAACTGATCTTCGTCTTAACGAACCACGTTATGCTTCGCTACCCAATATTATGAAAGCTAAGCGTAAGCCTATTGATGTAAAAAATGCGGCTGACTTAGGCGTAGATTTAACATCAAAAGTGACTTTGGTAAAAGTCATGCCGCCAGAAACTCGCAAAGGTGGTGTTAAAGTAGAAAGCGTAGAAGCGCTAGTAGACAAACTAAGAAACGAAGCGAAGGTGATTTCATGAGCATTTTAATTTACGCAGAGCATGACAACGCACAACTTAAAACAGAAACTAATAAATTAGTTCATGCAGCACAAACGGTTGGCGGTGATGTAACAATACTTGTTGCAGGCCACAATTGCGGTGATGTAGCAGCGCAAGCTCAAAAGATTTCAGGTGTTGCTAAAGTACTTGTAGCCGATGCTGAGGAATACGCGCATCAAATGCCAGAAAATATTGCTGATTTAGTTGTAGAGTTAGCGGCTGACTACAGCCATGTATTTGCTGCTGCAACCACTACAGGCAAAAATTTTATGCCACGTGTTGCTGCATTATTAGACGTAGCACAAATATCTGACATCATTAAAGTTGAGTCTGCTGATACGTTTGTTCGCCCTATATATGCTGGTAATGCAATAGCAACTGTGCAATCAGCTGATAGCAAAAAGGTAGTAACAGTAAGAGCAGCTGCCTTTGATGCAGCGAGTAATGACGGAAGTGCTGAATTAGAAGCACTTTCTGTTGTTAAAGCTTCTGAGAAATCAAACTTTGTATCGGCTGAACTTACTGAATCAGAGCGCCCAGAGTTGACGGCAGCTGATGTTATTATTTCAGGTGGCCGTGGTATGCAAAATGGTGAAAACTTCGCCTTACTTAATGGGATTGCCGATAAGTTAGGCGCAGCAATTGGTGCGTCACGAGCGGCAGTAGATGCTGGTTTTGTTCCAAACGACATGCAAGTAGGGCAAACCGGTAAAATTGTTGCTCCACAGTTATATATTGCTGTTGGTATTTCAGGCGCTATTCAACACTTAGCGGGCATGAAAGATTCAAAAGTAATAGTGGCGATTAATAAAGACGAAGAAGCGCCTATTTTTCAAATTGCCGATTATGGTTTAGTTGGTGACTTATTTGAAGAATTACCAAAGCTAGAAGCAGCGCTATAATTCTTTCGATGTAATTAGCGAAGCAACACATATAATAAAAAGCGGCGTCTATTTAGGCACCGCTTTTTTTTTAGCTTTTTAGTGAATAATTCTTGCAGTCATTTATGATTGCTTATCACTTAAGCATGCTTAAAAGATTGCTTTTTGTCCTATTTAAACATTTATTGAGTGTAAATTACCGCGTCAATTTACACTTGTAACATTTAGACACAAAATATGTGTGTTTTTATGGCCAAGTCAAGGCGTGTAAACTAGTCTGTTTATCAAAAACTTGCGTATAATCGACTGCGTTTAACACATTCATTTAAAGGGTCGTACATGAGTATTCGTGTAAAAAGAATTGCAATTCCCATCGTAATATTATTAAGCGCTATAATTTTATTCATTGTAATTGTTGCGTCAAAGGCACCACCAGAGAAAAAAGAAGTCGTTGTTAAAGATTTTCTAGTAGATGCAAAACCCATTTTTTCAGAAACGGTAGAGTTTTTAGTCTATGCGCAAGGCGCAGTGAAACCTAAAAATGCCACAATGCTGAGCGCTCAGGTTAGCGGTCGGGTAGTTTCTATATCAGATAACTTTAACGAGGGCGGTTTTTTTAAAAAAGGTGAGGTCTTATTTGAGCTCGAAAGTGACGATTACCAAACCGACTTATTGTTGGCTGAAGCTGAATTAGCTCGAGCGCAAGCTTTATTAGATGAAGAAGTCGCTCGAGGACGAGTAGCAGAGCAAGAATGGAGTTCTATAAATAGTGGAATTCCTCCTCAACTAGGGCTTCGTAAACCCCAATTAGCGCGAGAGCAAGCTAACCTAAAGGGGGCTAAGGCCAATTTAGCGCGTGCCCAACGCAACTTAGCAAGAACGAAAATTACCGCGCCCTACGACGGATTGGTTAGGCAACGCTTAGTGGATTTAGGACAGTTTGTTCCTTTAGGTACGCAAGTGGGTGAATTGTATTCTACTGATGTGGCTGAAGTCAGATTGCCACTTACTGATAACGACGTAGCCTTTATTGGTGATCTTTCTAAAGAACAAGCGAAGGTGACTCTAACAGCCTCTGTTGCGGGTAAGCAACACACTTGGCAGGGCCTTTTAGTAAGAGATGAAGCCGTATTAGATGAAGCTAGACGCGTAATATACGGTGTGGTTGAAGTGAAAGACCCTTACAATTTAAAAGGTAATTCACATACAAGTGCATTAAAATTTGGCCGTTTTGTAAGCGCCGCAGTAAGTGGTGTTATAGCCCAAGGGATAGTGAAGCTTCCTCGCTTTGTTATGCGCCTAGATGGAACCGTTCTAACCGTAACAGAGGATAAAAAAATCCAAATCAATTCAGTTAGCGTGGTGCGAACTGATGAGAACTTTGTATACATTGGCGGTGGTTTGCCGCTTGATCAAAAAGTTGTAATGAGTGCGGTATCTACTCCCTATAATGGTATGCCTGTGCGCTTTATAAATGACAAGCCCGAGCCTTCTAATGATGAAAATACCAATAAAGAAGAGTTAAGCTTATGAGTGATCAAATAGATACGAAATCAGGCTTAATTGCGTGGTTTGCTCGCAATAATGTTGCAGCAAATTTGCTCATGATATTTATCATTTTGGGCGGAATTTTTGGCATTATTACGGTTCAAAAGCAAGTTTTCCCCCAATTTGTAATTAATGTGATTAGTGTACAGGTTCCATATTTAGGTGCAGCACCACAGGAAGTAGAGGAGGGTGTTGTTCTAAAAGTTGAAGAGGCTATTAAAGACTTAGAGGGCATTAAAAAGATCACGTCTACCGCCCGGGAAGGCTTAGGCTCTATTTCAATTGAAGCTGAGGATGGCTACGACGTACAAAATTTACTTGATGAAGTAAAAGTGCAAGTTGATGCCATTTCGACTTTTCCTGCTAATACCGAAAAACCAGTAGTGTATCGAATAAAAGCACAACAAGACGTGCTGTGGGTTTCAGTTTACGGTGATGTGTCGGAGCGTGAGTTAAAAGAATTAACTAAATCAATGCGCGATGACATTGCGAATTTGTCAGGTATTTCTGATGTAAGCGTTTTTGGGGCCCGTGATTATGAGGTGTCAGTAGAAATATCCGAAATTGAACTACAAGCCTATAACTTAAGTTTTGACGATGTAGTTAACGCCATTAGACGAACTTCCATAGATATTCCGGGAGGTTCAATTCGCTCGGAAAATGGCGATATTTTGCTTAGAGCCAAAGGCCAAGCATACACCGCGTGGGATTTTGCCAGTATCCCGTTAATTAATCGAAGTGACGGCACACGCTTATTAATTGGTGACATAGCTTCTATCAATGACGGATTTATTGAAGACAACAACTTTGCGAAGTTTGACAATAAAAACGCGATGAACATTAGAGTGCGCGCCGTAGGTGATCAAAATGCTCTTGAGATATCAAAGAGTGTTAACGCATACTTAGAGAAAAAGAAGAAGACACTCCCAAACAGTGTTAATGCAGATTCATGGGGTGATAGTTCATTTTATTTAGCTGACCGCTTAAATATGATGTTATCAAACATGTTTATGGGTGCGTTTTTAGTATTCATTGTTTTATCTTTGTTTTTGAAACTAAAACTCGCTTTTTGGGTAATGGTTGGCCTACCTGTTTGTTTTTTAGGTACGTTAATGTTTATGCCCATGGAGCATATAGCGGTATCAATTAACCTATTAAGCTTATTTGGCTTTATTTTAGTACTGGGAATAGTAGTAGATGACGCCATAATTATGGGGGAGTCTGCTTATTCTGAAATGGATAAAAGCGGCCATAGCGTAGATAATATTATTCGCGGTGTTAAAAAGGTGGCCATGCCGGCGACCTTTGGCGTGCTCACAACGATAGCTGCGTTTTCGCCCATGTTGATGGTAAGTGGCACGTTTGGCGTTATTTGGAAAACCATTGGTATGGTGGTGATTCTATGCTTAATTTTCTCACTTATTGAATCAAAGTTGATTTTGCCTGCACATTTAGCGCACATGAAGATTAAGCCTTATGATCCAAAAACAGCAAACTTCTTTCAACGTTTACGCGAGCGAATGAATAAGCGAATTCATTCTTTCATTCATGAATCTTATGGACCTTTTTTACGAAAAGCGGTAGTTAATCGATACACTACCTTAGCGTCATTTGTTGCCATGTTTATAGTGATTATTGGCCTGTTTGCTGGCGGCCTAGTGCGCTTTGTATTTTTCCCTGACATACCTTCTGATTTTCTAATTGCCAGTGTAGAAATGGAAGCGGGATCATCGTTACGTCAACGTGATCAAGCCATTGAAGAACTATTACGCTCAGCTGATAAAATGGATGAAGAGGTTATTGATAAAACAGGCAGTCCAGCCATTAAGCATTCATTAGCGTTTGACCAAGGCACTCTTTCGGGGCAATTGTTTATTGAACTTACAAAGGGAGAAACCCGCGAGCTAAGTGATAAACAAATGCAGGAAATTTGGCGCAAACATATGCAAGAAATCCCAGGAGTGCGCTCAATTAATATTGGCGCGCCAGGCGGCCCAGGTGGCGGTACCGATTTATCATTTGAATTTAGTTCAAGTAATATTCAAGAACTAAAAAATATTACATTAGAACTTAAGAGTTATCTTGAGGCCTATAATGGTGTAACGGAAGTAACTGATTCCTTTAGCGGTGGCAGTGATGAAATTCAGTTATCAGTTAAACCTCAAGCAGAAGCGTTAGGCATTAGTTTATCGCAACTAGCCCAACAAGTGCGCTATGGATTCTACGGTGCCGAAGCTCAGCGCTTACAGCGTGAAGATGAAGAAATTAAAGTAATGGTGCGATATCCAAAAGAAGAGCGTAATTCTGTTGGAAACCTAGAAAATATGCGAGTAAGAGCGCCTAACGGTGATGATGTGCCGTTTAATCAAGTGGCTGACGTGCGCTTAGCTGAAGGTTATGCAAGTATAATTCGCGTAGATGGTTCGCGCTCAATTACTGTTAATGGAAAAGTTAACAAAGATATTATTGACCCAGGCGAAGTATCAAGTGATGTAGTGAAAAATGTGATACCCGAAATGCTTGAGCGTTATCCAAATGTAGTATTTAAATTACAAGGTAATTCGCGCGAGCAGGCAGAAGCTATGGTGTCACTTGCCCAAGGGTTTTTGTTTGCCTTGCTAGCTATATATGCGCTTATGGCTATCCCCTTAAAGTCATATTCACAGCCCATTATTATTATGTCGGTTATTCCTTTTGGCTTAGTAGGCGCAATTATAGGGCACTTAATTTTAGGTCATGCCGTTAGCGTACTTTCAATATGCGGAATTATTGCCTTATCGGGCGTTGTAGTGAATGACTCATTAATAATGGTAGACTTTGTAAATAGAGCACGAAAAGAAGGTTACTCTTTAATGGATGCGGTATTAAGTGCTGGTACTCAGCGCTTTAGAGCGATTATTTTGACGTCTTTAACCACGTTTATGGGCCTGCTGCCCATTGTATTTGAGAAGAGCTTGCAGGCTCAAATAGTTATACCAATGGCTATTTCATTAGCCTTCGGAATACTATTTGCCACGGTAATTACCTTGTTATTGGTTCCATCCTTGTATCTTATTCTAGATGATTTTAAAACGAATATGAGAGCCATAATTGGATGGTTTAAAGGTGAGGATAGTAAAACCAAAACCGCATAAATGGTGGTAAACAGTAACAGCCGCATTGCGTATTTTAACGTTATGCGGCTTTTTCATTTATGAGATAGACAATATCTTGTTTAATTTACCCATGGCAATAGCATTGCCAAATAATACAAATACAACACCAAACAATGAGAGTAAGCTCCACGTGTAGCCCTCAAAAACGGTTGATATGGCCAAGGCAACTACCGGGTAAACAAGCACAACATAAGCTGCCTTATCAGCACCAATTTGCTTGAGCAAACGCATATAAGCGCCAAACGCAATAATAGAACCAAATACCACCAAATATAATAAAGAGATGTAGTATGAGCTTTCACTGGGCCAAATAAGTTTAGCGCCGCTTATTATGGCAATTGTAACAGTAACGATTACGCCATACGTCATCGCCCAAAAATTCATTTGTAAAACCCTAATTTCGCCAGATAATACTTTTTCAGATACCACATTGCCAAGCGCCGCAGATAAAAATGAACCGGTGGCAAACATAAGCCCAACCACAATGCCTTGCTGAGTGCTAAAGGCTTCAAATTCAGGCAAAAATATCATGACAATACCCACTAAACCCACGGTCGCTCCTAGTATCACCTCAGTACGCATGGCTTTACCCATAATCACGCGCCGTAAAATCACGTTGAAATAAATAACCGTACTACTTAATACTGCAAGCAGGGCGCTGATCATATGCTGTTGTGCAGCGTATAGGAAAGAGTAATCCATGGTATATAAAAACACACCCGCCAAGGCGATTAGTTTATGTTGTTTAAATGGTAGCTTTAAGCTGATGCCTTTTACTAAACAAAATATTCCCATAATAGCGGCAGCTAAGCCAAAGCGAAGAGCAACTGATAACATAATATGCATATCGTGTATTTGATAATTAATGGCAATCCAAGTAGAACCCCAAACACAAGCACACACAGCGAATAAAAATACGTTTGAAGAGAGAATGGGCAAAATGTTTGTACCTCAATTTAAATGTGGAATAGGATTAATATAGGCAATAAAAAAGCCAGTCATAAGACTGGCTTTTCTGCAAAACTGACTTGCTTAATAGAAAGACATTTTCGCTTCAATACCAATAATACGAGGCTCGTTCACAATACCCGTCAAATTGTTAAAGTCAATCGCGCCTTTTACGTTATCTTCATCAGTAATATTGCGGCCAAATAACGCAATTGAGTAACCGTCAGCGAAGTTTTCATAACCTAGGCGTAAACCACCTTCAAACTGCTTATTAGTTTTATATTCAACTGATTCATATAAAAACATATTAGTACGCCCTTGCACTGACCAATCAGTGTAAGCGAATAACTCGCCATCATCACCTACAGGAACAGCGTAACGTGCGGTAAAGCTAAAGGTAGTTTCTGGAGCCTGAGGGAATGGGTTGCCATCTACAAAAGCTTGGCCATCTGAATTTGTTGGATCAGTGACGGTACAGCCACCGCCACAAGGCGATACCAATAAATCAGCATCATCAAGCTCGGTATCATTATAGCTGTAACCTGCAGTAAGCAATAAATTCTCACTTGCTAAGTATTGGGCATCAATTTCAAAACCGGCCGCTTTACCTTTATCTGCATTTAATAAAGCATTTCCGTTACTGCTTCCACCAATTGCCGATATTTGCAAATCATCCACTTCATAATAGAAAACTGCCGCGTTAATACGCAGCTTATCATTCATAAAGTCAGCTTTAATACCACCTTCAATTGAGTTTATAGTTTCAGCATCAGCTACCGAAGGTTGCCCTTCAAACGCTATATCACGCCCCTGAATACTTTGTGCTCTAAAGCCATTTGCGTAACGTGCAAATAGCGACACGTCGTCATCAAGCTTGTAGTTTGCACTTAGCTCAAAACTGGTTTGGCCGTCATCAACGTTTACTGGTGCGTAGTCATCAATTGTTGCTGCGCCAATTGAAAGCGCAAAGCTATTCACGTTTTGTGCGCCTACTTCAAGTGATTTTTCGTCATGGGTGTAGCGTACGCCGCCGGTAATACTTAATTTGTCATTTACTTGATAAGATGTTTGGCCAAATACTGCCCAAGTAGTGTTTTCATGAAATACGGTAGTATCACCGAAAAATCCGTCGCGGCTAGTAACACCAAAAGATGAATCAAAGTAAAATGCACCAGCTTGCCAAGATAGGGCATCATTGGTATCACTTGCAAAACGAATTTCCTGGGTTACTTGTTCTAAATCTTGTAAGTCATCTTGAGTAACAGCTGAAAATGGGATAAAACCTGGTTGCGAGGTATCACCGTTGCCAAAACCACCGTCAACATCACCTAGGCTAAAGCCATCAGCTTCTTGATACGAGGTAATAGAAGTAAGGGTAACATCACCAAAGTCATAATCAATTTTTAAAGTAGAACCGAAACCTTCATATTTTTGCGGGTTGTTGTCAAACCCATTGCCATTTAAATTACCATCATAATAAACGGTTTCACGATCATAATTTTGATTTAAATTATTTGAACCAAGATCAAACACATTTGCACGAAATATTGATGCTGTGCCTTCTAAATCACGGCCTTGAACTTGAAATAAAATATCTAGATCATCATTGGGGGTATATAGTAATTGTCCGCGCCACGCTAATTCATCAAAACCACCAATTACATCGCTAGATTTGTCATCCATTGCGTTGTCTATGTAGTCATCACGATTTTGTGAAAGTACTGAAAAACGGCCTGCTAAATCGTCACCTAAACTACCACCAACAGCCGCTTCAAGATTAAATGTGCCGTAACTTGCTATTGAGGTTTTAACATATGCGTCAAAATCTTCAGATGGCTTTACCGAATCAAACTTAACCATACCTGCGGTTGTGTTGCGGCCAAACAGAGTGCCTTGTGGCCCACGAATAACTTCAACTTGTTGAATATCAAATAATGGGAAACTTTTTAATACTACGTTCTCCATTACTACATCATCCATAACTACCGATACCGGCTGTGATGCCGCTAAGTCAAAGTCAGTATTACCTAAACCACGTATATAAAAACGCGGGGCAACACGGCCATTTGAAGATTCGGCATATAATCCAGGCACTCTTACCGCTAAGGCTAGAATATCATCACCGCCTGAAAATAAGTTTTCAAACTTTTCACCGTTTAAGGTAGCAATAGAGATAGGCACATCTTGAATGGATTGTGTGCGTTTTTGTGCTGTAACGGTAATGGTTTCAAGGCCTTTTTCTGCTTCAGTATTATCTGATTCTTGTGCACTGGCGTGTGTTAAAACACCCGCAATAGATAATGCGAGCATAGATTGCTTAAATAATGTCATATTATGTGTCCATTAAATGTTGTAAACAACAAGTTAAAAGTTGTGTGTGACGGGTCTTTGTTTACGCCCGTTTTAGGTCGCTGTGGATTATAACAGAAACGTCAAACATTTGACTTTAAATAGACGCTCTGTAGAACTTATCTTGATACTCTTTTGGTGTAAGCAGGGTGGTTTTTTTAAACAAGCGCGTGAAGGAGGAAGTGTCTTCATAACCTACCAGATTGGCTAGAGACTTGATGTTTCCTTGGCCGGTTTCCAGTAAACGTTTTGCTTGCTCAACCCGAATAGCTTGAATATATTCAATGGGACGTAAGTTAATAGCTGCTTGAAATCGCCTATTCAGTGTACGTGTTGTTACGCTCACTTTTTGCGCTAAATCAGCCACATTTAGATTTTGCTTGTAGTGTAATTCTATAAAATCTTGGGTTTGCGCGACCACAGGATCAGGATGGCGTTTAAATAATTTTGTATTGGCATAAACACGTTGGTCAGAGCGTCGTGAATCAATCACTTGGGTTTTTGCTACTTGATTGGCTATTTCCCGCCCGCAGTATCGCTCTATTAATAACAAGCCCAAGTCATAAAAAGAACTCCCGCCGGCGGCGCAGAAAATGTTATCACTTTGGGTAACCAGTTGCTTATCTTGTACATCAATGAGTGGATATTCAGTTTTAAGTTTTTCAGCATATCCCCAATGTGTGGTAGCGGGTTTGTTATTCAGTAAGCCTGCTTCAGCCAGTAAAAATGCGCCGCTGCAATTACTTGCGATATCAGCTTGGGTTTTCGCTAAACGCTTTAAATGCGGTATTAACGCTAGATTGGCTTGAATGGTTTTATCTAGTGAGTCTCCAATGGTGGGAACTAGCACTAAATCACATTCGGTCACGTCATTTAAATCACAATGGGCTTGAATGACCAATCTATTACTACAGCGAAAAGGCTTTGCGTATAAGCTCGCAATTTCAACGGTAAAACGTGGTTCTAACTCTTGATTAGAGAAACGTTGCCAACTAACGCCGGTAAACGAAAACAAATCTAGTGCACCTGTAAGCGCACTCGCTAGTGCGCCATCAAATCCCACAATAATGACTTTAAAAGGCTTAAAGTAAGGCATTTTTTAGTGTTTCCTTGTTCCCAATGCATTATCAATTAAAGTAATAGGCTAACCATCAATACAATGAATATGTGTCGCTTTTAGCTTTTATTATGTCATAAATGACAATTTAAGGGTAAGTGATTTTACTCTACCATTATTAAATAACGTTTTATTTACATATTACTTTTTAAGCGAGGTCCTAAGATGGCTGCTGATACACTCATTCATGAGTTTGAATTACCCTTCCAATTGTATGATGTGCTGAACGTAGAGCAATTGTGCGAAAATGAGAAATTTAACGAGCACAACAAAGAAACCTTTGATGCTGTGCTTGATACTGCTAATAAAATGGCAACCAAGCTGTTTTTACCTCATAACCACATTGCAGATAAAAACGAACCTCAGTTTGATGGCAAAAAAGTATCAATGATAGATGACGTCAAAATAGCCTTTGACGCATTTAGAGAGTCTGGGTTTATTGCCGGGCGTTATAGTTTTGAAGATGGCGGTATGCAACTTCCTGAAACTATAATGACCGCTGTTTCTGCCTTTTTTATGGCTGCTAATCCATCTACTACTGCTTATCCATTTTTAACCTCTGCGGCTATCAATGTTATTTCTCACTTTGCTGATGACACATTAAAAGCAGCGTTTATGCCGCGTATGTTAACGGGTGATTTTACCGGTACCATGGCGCTTACCGAACCGCACGCTGGCTCTTCTTTAGCTGATATTAAAACTACTGCGGTTAAGCAAGATGATGGTACTTATCGTATTAAAGGAAGCAAAATTTATATATCAGGCGGTGAACACGAGCTTTCTGACAACATTGTGCATCTTGTACTGGCTAAAGTGCCAGGCGGCCCGCCTGGTGTAAAAGGAATTTCTTTATTTGTAGTACCTAAGTATCGCTTAGCTCAAGACAACAGCGTAGGCGAGCGCAATGATGTGCATCTTGCTGGCTTGTTGCATAAATTAGGCTACCGCGGAACCACCTCTACGGCCCTTAGCTTTGGTGATAACGATGATTGCCATGGCTACTTAATTGGCCAAGAGCATTTTGGTTTACGTTACATGTTTATGATGATGAACGAAGCTCGCATTGGCGTAGGCTTTGGCGCGGCTGTAATTGGCTATCGTGGCTTTCAATACTCATTAGATTATGCAAAAGACCGCACACAAGGCCGCGTGGCACCCAATAATAAGCCAGAAGATGATGCAGCGCCTATTATTATGCATGGTGACGTTAAACGTATGCTGTTAGCCCAAAAGGCGTATACCGAAGGCGGTATGTCATTGTGTATGTATGGCGCTAACTTGATAGACCAAATAAATACATGTATTGATGATACACGCAAACAAGAATTAAGCGAATTACTTGACTTACTTACACCGGTGATTAAAGCGTGGCCTTCAGAGTATGGGCCAAAAGCTAACGACTTAGGCATACAAGTACTTGGCGGTGCTGGATATACTCGTGAGTATATGTCAGAGCAGTTTTGGCGTGATAATCGACTTAATCCAATACATGAGGGAACAAATGGTATTCAAGCACTTGATTTGTCATTTAGAAAATTATGGCAAAGCGATGGCTTAGGCTTAAAAGTGCTTGAAAAGGAAATTACAAAGCTATTGCAAGGCACGCTAGACCCAAGCAAAAACTTACCCCAAAGCGCGCAAATGTCAGAAAAACTAATGCCTTATTTACAGCATATGCAAACCTTAATTGTGCATATTAGCCAAGTAATAAGAAGCGAAGAGGCCGCTACCCTAAGCGCTAACGCTCAGGCAATGATGAATGTATTTTCTAGCATTGTGGTGAGTTGGATTTGGATTAAGCAGGCCAGCAAAGCTGAGCAATTACTTAAGGCTTGTGATGACAAGCAAAAACAAGATTACTACCGCGGTAAAATTCAGGCCGCAAATTACTTTATAGATTGGGAACTGCCCACTATTGCGCGCGACATTCAATTACTAACAAATAACAACACAGTGTGTAATGAAATGCACGCTGATTGGTTTTAAGGATAATTTACTATGACCACAAGCCAACAATGGTGTTTAAAAGCAAGGCCTTTCGGTGAGCCAACAAACGATACTTGGGAATTCAAGCAAACAGAACTGCCTGAATTAAAAGAAGGGCAAATATTAATTAAAGTAGAGTACATTTCTTTAGACCCAGCTATGCGCGGTTGGCTAAATGACGCTAAGTCTTATATTGAGCCGGTACAAATTGGCGAAGTAATGCGCGCGGGTACGGTAGGCAAGGTTATAAAAAGCCAACACAAAAGCTTTAGCGAAGGCGATTACGTAGCCGGATACAACGGTGTTCAGTCTTACGCAGTGAGCGACGGAACAGGCTTACACAAAGTTGATCCAAGCCTAGCGCCGCTTCCTTACTATTTAGGTGTATTAGGGATGCCTGGCATGACAGGCTATTTTGGTTTACTGAAAACCGGTGAGCCCAAAGCGGGGGAGACCGTAGTGGTTTCAGGCGCCGCCGGTGCAGTAGGCGGTTTAGTTGGCCAAATTGCACGCATTAAAGGTTGCAGAGTAGTAGGGATAGCCGGCGGGAAAGAGAAGTGTAAGTTCTTAATTGACGAACTAGGTTTTGACGCGGCAATTGATTACAAAAATGAAAGTGTAAAAGACGCATTAAAACAAACTTGTCCAAAAGGCGTAGATGTGTTTTTTGACAATGTGGGCGGCGATATTTTAGATGATGTATTAACGCAAATAAATGTGAAAGCACGGATTGTTATTTGTGGAGCTATTAGTCAATACAACAACACCACACCGGTAAAAGGCCCGTCTAACTATTTATCATTGTTAGTGAATCGTGCTCGTATGGAAGGTATTGTGGTGTTTGACAATATCAAAGAATATCCGGTTGCCATGAAAGATATAGCAACGTGGATAAAATCAGGTGAGTTAAAAGTAAAAGATCATGTTGTTGAAGGCTTAGAAACCTTCCCTGAAACATTGATGATGTTATTTAAAGGCGAAAACTTCGGTAAGCTAATTTTAAAGGTAGGTGAATGATATGACTCCAGCAGCAGATGTCACAAATAAACGCATTTTAATTACTGGTGGTGCATCAGGCATAGGCGCCGCGAGTGCTAAACTACTGGCAAGCCGCGGTGCAAAAGTTGTTATTGCAGATTTAAGCGAAGAGCAAGGCCAAAATGTAGCAAAAGAAGCGCAAGACAATGGCTTTGATGTCAAATTCCAAAAAGTAGATGTTACGCAGGCCGACAGCGTAAAAGCCTTATTCGCATTTGCAATGAAAGAGCTAGGCGGCCTAGATGTGGTAGTTAACAATGCGGGAATTGATCATAAGCCAGCGCCTATGCATGAGTTAAGTGATGACGATTTTGATAGCAATATAGCCGTCAATTTAAAAGGCGTTTGGCACTGCATGCGCGCATCAATAGCTTGCATGGCGCCTAGTGGCGGCGGCCATGTTATAAATGTTGCATCGGTAGCGGGCTTACGTTCATCACCCGCAATATCTGCATATAGTGCTTCAAAGCATGGCGTTATGGGCCTGACTAAATCAGCGGCCGTTGAATATGCCAGAGCAAATTTACGATTTAACGCAGTCTGCCCTAGCTTTATTGACACACCCATGGTGCAAAATACCCTTGCTAAACTAGACGAACGCGGCCAAAACGCGATCATTAAAGCAAGCCCATTGAAGCGTTTAGGGAAAGTTGAAGAAATATCAAGTGCCATTGCTTGGTTAGCAAGTGATGAAAGTAGCTTTATGAACGGACACGCCTTCACTTTAGATGGCGGCATGTTAGCTTAATTAGCGTAAGGAATTATGATGAAAGATTTATTTGATTTAACAGGTAAAATTGCCTTAGTCACTGGCGCAAGCCGCGGTATTGGTGAGTCAATTGCTCGATTATTGGCTTCACGTGGCGCACACGTTATTGTATCTAGCCGTAAAATTGATGCTTGCCAAGCGGTGGCTGATAGCATTGTTGAAAGTGGTGGAAAGGCCAGTGCTTTTGCTTGCCATGTGGGTGAAATAGCTCAAATTGAAGCAGTGTTTACGCACATCAAAGATACCCACGGGCGCATTGATATACTGGTTAATAATGCTGCGGCAAACCCATATTTTGGGCATATTCTCGATACTGATTTGGCGGCATATGATAAAACAGTAGATGTGAATATTCGAGGCTATTTCTTTATGTCAATTGCTGCGGGCAAAATGATGAAAGAACAAGGTTCGGGTGTAATATTAAATACCGCCTCAGTTAATGGCATAACCCCAGGCGATATGCAGGGTATTTATTCAATCACTAAGGCCGCTGTAATCAGTATGACTAAAGCATTTGCAAAAGAATGTGGTGGCTTAAATATTCGTGTTAATGCACTATTACCGGGCTTAACTGATACTAAGTTTGCCTCAGCACTTACCACTAATGACACCATTCTAAAAACCGCATTAAAAGTCATTCCTTTAGGCAGAGTGGCTGATCCAGATGAAATGGCAGGTACTGTTTTGTATTTAGTGTCAGATGCATCAAGTTATACAACCGGCGCCAGTGTAATTGTTGACGGCGGCATGCTCGCCTAATTAGTACTGTTTTAAATAAGACGCTCACTGCCAAGGTGAGCGTTTTACTATTCAAGATAACGCTTTCTTTTTTTATCACTTAACTTGGTGATATCTACCATAACTAAACCGTCTACGCAGTTTTGAAAGTCAGGGTCAATATTAAAGGCCGTAAACCTAACACCTTCACCTTCACACAACTCAGCATATTGCTTGTAAAGAGTTGGTACCGCTACGTTCATGTTCGCAAGTTTTGTTTTTAACACCGGTAGGGCTTCTTTGTACGTCAAACCCGCAAATGCATCAACTTGCTGAACGGCGCAGTGGTAGGGAATTTTAGCGTGAGCTACATTGTCGCTATCAGGAAAGAAGTGCAGATAAAAGCTGACTATCAAATCAGTCGCTGTTTTGGGAAGCTGGGCACTTAGCGTAACGGGGCCAAATAAATAGCGGTATTCAGGATAGTTACGCAAAAACGCGCCAATCCCCATCCATAGGTAATCTAAACTGCGCTTTCCCCAGTATTTTTCTTGTACAAAACTTCGGCCTAACTCTAAGCCTTTATCAAAATAAGGCTGCATGTTTTCGGTATAATCAAATAAGGTACTGGAGTAAATAGACGTGCTTGTTTTTACTAACTGTTTTGCATCGCCAAATCGATAGGCTCCTGCAATTTCCAAATCACTAGGATCCCACAATATTAAGTGAAAGTAGGTTTTATCAAATTGGTCAACATCACGCCTTTGATGCGTGCCTTCACCCACTGCTCGGAAGGTTATCTCTCGTAATCTTCCAAGCTCTCTCATAATTGGCGAGCTTTGTTGATATCGATACAAGTAAATCACTTTTCCATCGCTTGTTGTACCTAGCATTTCACAGTCGGATTTTAGCGCTTCATGCAAGGTTTTCCTATTTTCAGGAAGGGCGATTGCACTTTGCGTAGGCATTACGGCTGGTTTTTTAGTTCTCAAACGGTACAAGTGCTTTTTGAACAATTTAACCTGTTCTTTCATATTAATGGTTAAATTGGCAAAGCCTTCGTAGGGAATAATTTCCCCAATATGTACATCCATGCTTTTACTTTTCTTGTTAAACATTTCCTTAACTAGAAGAGCCGTTGCTGCTGGCTTGTAAAGCATTGATACGCCATAAAATAGAGCGGAGTTTTTAGCATCTATGCATATAGGTAGAATAGGGCACTGTGCGCGCTTAGCAATTCTTAAAAAACCGGTTTGCCATTTAGTATCTCGTATACCTTGTGGACGCAATCTTGATACTTCTCCTGCTGGAAAAACAATAACGGCGCCTTCATTTTGTAAATGTAAATGTATGTTGTGTAAGTTATGTTTAGGTGTATTGCCTTGCATGTTATTAACAGGCAACAAAATTTCATGTAAAGGCTCTATGGCCATGAGCATTTCATTTGCCACAACTTTTATGTCATCACGTATATCTTGAATACATTTAATAAGAGCTAAGCCGTCAAGAGAGCCAATAGGGTGGTTGGCTATTATAACAACCCTGCCAGAGCTAGGTATGCGTTCTTTTTGCTGATCTTTCAATCTAAAAGAAAAGTCAAAATAGCGTAGTACCTGTTCAACATAGTCAAAGCCTGACAAATGCGGGTACTCATGTTGAAACTCGTTTATTTCTTGCTCACACAACAGGTGTTTAAAAAGCGCCGTTACCGGTTTATTTAAAATTTTGTTATTTGCTACTTGAGGATAGCGTGACGTAATAACCTGCTTGGTATCTAACATACGGTAAAGTTCCGATTTATTATTATGCTAGCGCCCGAAGGTAAAAGATATTCTTTAAGCTTAAGTGACGTAAATGTGAATGTTTAATGACATTAAAAACAAGAAGGGAAATGACAGGAAGAGAAAAGCGGTAAGAGCTAGGTATTACCGCTTTGAGATTGCTTTACATAGTTTGCGCAATAGCCTTAGCCAATGCTTCTACGTTATTGTGGTTAATACCCGCAATGTTTACTCGGCTAGAGTCTACAAAATAAACCGCATGATCACTTCTAAGAAGTTGTACTTGTTCTGGCGGTATGCAAAGGAATGAGAACATACCTTTTTGCGTGTTTATAAAACTAAAGTCTTTATCAACATTTTGTGCGGCTAAATTGTTCACTAGCATTGCGCGTAAGTCAGTCATACGATTACGCATAGCGTCAACTTCAGCTATCCACTGTTGATTCAAGGTCGGTGTATTTAAAATAATATCAACCAAAGCGCCGCCATATGAAGGAGGCATTGAGTATATTCCACGTGCAACCGATTGAATTTGTGATTGCGCAATTGATTTAGTTTTTTCATCTTTACAAATAATAGCGGCTAAACCCACGCGTTCACGATATAAGCCGAAATTCTTAGAACATGATGCTGCAACAATAACTTCATCTACATTTTCAACTAGCGTGCGAAGGCCATAGGTATCTTCATCTATGCCATCGCCAAAACCTTGATAGGCGGTATCAACAAAGGGTAAAAAACCCACTTTGTTAGCAAGTTTTGCAATTTCTTGCCATTGTTCTTTAGTTAAGTCAGCCCCGGTAGGGTTATGACAGCAACCGTGAAGTAATACCACATCACCGGCATTGACTTTTGATAAACAATCCATCATTTCGTCAAATTTGATGCTGGCGCTAGCCTTGTCAAAATAAGGGTAGGTATGTAGTTCTAATCCCGCGTCACCTAGTAAAGGAATGTGGTTAGCCCAAGTAGGATCGCTTACCCACACTTTGGTTTTGCTATTTACACGCATAAGTAACTCAGCAAGTATACGCAGTGCGCCACAGCCACCTGGTGCTTGAACGGCAGCAACTCGGCTGTCATTCAGTGCCGCAGAATTATTACCTAAAAGAAGCGTAAGCATGCCATTAATGAAACCGGGGTTCCCTTGGGGCGTAATATAAACCTTCGAGGTTTCACTTTGTAAAAGTATCTTCTGCGCTTCGGCCACAGAGTCTAATATAGGTGTATTACCTTGCTCATCCTTGTAGACACCTACGCCTAAGTCAATTTTATATGGGCTAGGATCTTGTTTATACGCGGCAGATAAACCAAGAATTGGATCAGGCGCAAGGGCTGGCAACGTTTCAAACACGATATTGTTTCCTTTTTTGTTAGCATTAGTGCAAGTGTTGGGCATTATGCCAATTTATTACTAGAATTCGAGAAAAATATCTTATTTTTTTAGATATTTTAGATTAATTTTGTTTATTAAGACTTATCTGTTCTGTAGATCAAATTCAAAGACCTGCGTATCACTTAATTTTGCCTGCGGTGTAAAGGTTCTTTCTTCCCAATAACAGTGGTTGTTGTTGTCAATTAACAACACTGTACTTGAACGGGTGCCATAGTTTTCGCTTTGAATAAAAATAGACGATAACTTTCTTTCCCACTCTATGGGTATACCCGTTTTCGGCAGTATGTCGTCACTAGCTGCTTGCGAATTATTTAATAAAGTAAATAAATGCTCATGACTTAGTGTATCAGCATGCTGGCAATAATCGGCTAGTGCCTTTTTACCCGCATCTATTTTAGGCCATGGAATATCTAAGCTGGCATTGGAAAGGCCATAAACACCATCACCTAGGGTATATACTGCATTTTCAAAGTTGTTATACACATGCAAGTCTTTCACATCGCCATACAGTAAATTGTACCCGTTGTATTGCTCATGGGTGTTCTGTAGCCTAGCTAAATATTCGCTATTACTGTTGTTGTCCGTTAAAAAGTGGGTCACTAATTCACCGCGAGTAATGGCATTTTCACGCTCTTTACCTGGTGCTCGAATATTCGTAAGCGCCGCTATTCTGCCTTGTTTATTCATCCCCATCCATGTACCGCCTGCTTCTAAATCTTTGCCGGCAAGAAGGTCACTATGATTTGGCCAAAAATGAGACACAGCGGTAGGCCGCTGATGAAATTCATCACGGTTTGCCGCAATTATTAGCGGATACTTCGGGTGCTGGTTAACAGCTATAAATAAAATACACATAAGAGTTGTAGTGTAAATGACAAATATAAATCTTCAATAATAATATTGCGTTATTACTTAGTTAAAAGTTCTTAAAGTGAAAATAAATCTTAGCCTAGTTATATGGTACACTTTTGCCCGTTTACACTGGTTTTAATACAAAAACACCATCACGCATCAAATTATATAGGAACTTATTAGTGAAGAAATTGAAACTTGCTTCTCGCTTAGTGCATGCCGATCGTAAAATTAACAAGCCACAGCATGGCGCTGTGCATGAAGCGACTAATAATTCAGTATTATTTGAGTTTGACGATGTTGCCGATTTAGAAGCTGTATTTCAGGGTGAAAAACCAGGTCACGTTTATTCGCGCAGCTCATCTAATTCAGCAGTTGCCTTACAAAACATCCTAAGTGAACTTGAAGGCGGGGTAGGTGCGGCTACATTTTCAACCGGAATGGCAGCCATTTCAGCGCTTATGTTTTCACTGTTAAAGGCAGGGGATCATATTGTGGTGAGTACTTATTTATTTGGTAATACTCGAAGCTTTTTTGATTCACTTGCGCGTTTTGCAATTGATATCAGCTATGTTGATGTATCAGATGTAAGTAATGTAAAAAGCGCTCTTAACGAAAATACAAAAATGGTGTTTAGCGAAACGATAGCCAACCCAGGTACTCAAGTGGCAGATTTAAGCGCTATTGGCGATTTATGTGAATCACAAAACCTATTATTTGTATTAGACAACACTATGACGCCATCGGTTATGTTAGATGCAGCGTCTGTAAAAGCGAATATGCTTACAACGTCATTAACAAAGTATATTGCAGGGCATGGCAACGTTCTTGGCGGTGTTGTGGTTGATATGGGAAATTTCGACTGGACTACCTTTGAAAACATTTTAGAGGTTTATAAGTCGGCTGATCCTGCGGTGTGGGGGATGACTCAAATTCGCAAAAAAGGCTTAAGAGACATGGGGGCAACGTTGGCTCCGCAATCAGCTCATCTTGTTTCTATAGGTTTAGAAACATTGCAAATGAGAATGCAGAAAACCTGTGAAAATGGTTTGGCCGTGGCTGAGTTTTTATCTAAGCAAGCACAAGTGCAAAAAGTTTTTTATCCCGGCTTAGCAGAACACCCACAACATGAAAGAGCTGCACACTTATTTAATGATCAGTTTGGTGGTATTTTAAGCTTTGAACTTCAAAGTAATATAGATATGCGAGCTTTTTTGAATCATTTAAATACCATTATTACCGCTACGCATTTGGGTGACACACGCACTCTAATATTACCTGTTGCTAGCACTATCTTCTTTGAAAATGGTGCTAAACAGCGCGAAGAGATGGGAATTTCAGATACTTTGGTCAGAATGTCTATAGGTATTGAAGATGCAGAAGACTTAATTGAAGATTTAAAGCTTGCCTTTGAACGGGTATAGGCTAATTAATTTATGTATTTAATAAAAAAAAGTGAACCATTTTCTATACTATAGTCTATAATAATACAATGATTGCAATTAGCTTTGTGATTATTAGTGTTCCTAGTTGAGTGTGTTGATATGCCCCATTACTTAATGGGGCTTTTTTTTGTCTATACTTTAATTACTACTTCGGCAATGCGTTTGATACATCACTTAGAAAGTCTTTATCATCAGGTGTTACACGGCTACCATAATGCTTTACTGTTTCACCGTCAGCGCTCATCAAATATTTGTTAAAGTTCCATTTAGGTGTTTTACCTGTCATTTGAGCAAGTTTTGCATAAATAGGGTCAGCATCATCGTTTCGTACCGAAATAGTTTCAAACATGGGAAAATTAACGCCATAAGTTAATTCGCAAACCTCAGCGGTTTTTCCTTCATCAGAAAATTCTTGAGCGAATGAGTTCGACGGAAACCCTACAACGACTAAGCCCTTATCTTTATATTCGGTATAAAGTGCCTCTAGGCCTTCAAACTGTGGGGTGAATCCACATTTACTCGCTGTATTGACAAAAAGGACGGCTTTGCCACCATATTCTTGGCACATATTAACCACTTCTTGAGAGTTAAGTTTACGTTTCATATGTTTGAGTACGCTAGGGCATTCATTTGCCTGTGCAGGAATTACGCTACTTGCTCCGCTAATTGCTAATACCGTAATGAAGTATAAACAAGCCGATAAAATTATTGTTTTCATTATAAATTCCGTGTTTCTATTAGAGGTTAAAATTGTTACTGTTAATAAAAGTTTGTACCACTTTTGGATCATATTTAACGCTTAGTAGTCGTAAATATGCATTCATCTATCTATAATTTTTTCTAATTACCTACAAGTACATTAATTTATGAAAAATATTCTTAAAGTCACCCTAGTATCTACAGTGTTGTTTTCTGTTTTAGCATGTACGGCCACCTCAGATACTAACTCTTCCTCAAATGTATCTGAAACAGCTGTATCTGAACCCAGCCTAATAAGCAATTTACAAGTGCGCGAACCAATAAGCCAAGCAAAGCCAAATGCTAGCTTAGCAAGTTCTACGGATGGTGAGCTTAGCTTAAAGCAAATTATGTCAAACCCTGACTGGATAGGCCGCCAGCCGCAGTCTGCATTCTTTTCGCCTTTAGGCGATAAGATTTATTATTCGCGTAAAAGAGAGGGAGAGGCAGTAAACGATATATATGTAACGCAAGCGACTAAGGGTAATGGTAGTAAACTAGCGCTACAAGATTTACATAAGCAGTCAAAAAGTGTACTTAATGATCCTCGTTTCAATTTTGTGGCTTGGACATTTCAAGGCAACATATTTGTGCAGTTTCGTGATACAAAATTAATAAAGCAACTTACGCGAGATATTTATGCGGCTCATAATTTAGCTTACGTGAATAATGAAGCCGTAGAAGGAATTTCGTTTCAACGAGGTAACAGTTTTTATACCGTTGATGCTAAGAGCGGATTACAATCGCAAGTATTTAATTGGCAATTCGCAGACGCTGAAAAAGCGAATGAAGCTGCAAAAGATTATATTGCCGCTGAGCAACAAAAATTAATTCAATATGTGCAAACAGAGCGCAAAAATAAACGAGATTCCTTTAATCAAAAAGCCGCCATAGCTAAAGCAAACAATACTATTATGGCGCAAACAGTGTACCTTAATAAAGGACAAACAAGTGTTTATGCCAGTTTGTCGCCAAAGGGAACACACGCAATATTGGTCACCCGTGATAACAAACCTACTCGCGATGCATCAGATATTATGCCTGATTACATAGAAGAAAATGGGCGCATTAAAGCACAGTCGGTTAGGCAAAGAGTGGCGGATGCAAAGCCGCATTCACACTATATTTATTCTGTTGATATTAAATCAGGAGAAGTCTCACTCATTTCTTTTAAAAATTTGCCCGGCTACAATGAAGATGTCTTAAAAGCGGTAAAAGAAGAAAATGCAAAAGCCAAAGGTGAGACGTATGTGAGTAATAGATTGCCTCGCCATATACGCTTAATGGTTGGTGGCTACGCAAGTGAAAAACCCATTTTATGGCATCAGTCAAACAAACAAGTAGCACTTATGCTGGAAGCTTGGGATAACAAAGACCGCTGGCTAGTAACGCTCAACCCCTACGAATCAAGCTTTGAAACACAGCATAGAATGCACGATGAGGCTTGGGTCAACTATAGATTTAACCAATTTGGTTGGCTACAAAATTCTCAGAGCTTGTATTTTCTCAGTGAGCACAGTGGTTATTCACAGTTGTACACGAAGGCTTTAAATACAGACGTAATTGCTATTACGCAAGGTCAATTCGTTGTGGATAGCGTGCAGTTAAGTCACAACAACGACTACTTTTATTTTAAAGCCAATATTAAACATCCCGGTATATACGAAATTTACCGTGTGAATACCGCAGGCGGAGAAATAGAGCCGTTGACAGATTTAAACGGCTTAACTGATTTTGTATTAAGTCCTAATAATGATAGCCTTTTGCTCACACACTCAAGTTTAACTATGCCACCTGAACTATACACATTGGCATTAAGTGAGCAGGCTAGCCCAGAAAGATTGACCAATACAGTAAGTGATGCTTTTCTTGCTATTGACTGGACAAGTCCATCAGTAGTGGCAATTGAATCATCAAACACTGAGCAAGCTATATACTCAAGAGTATATTTACCTAAAGATAATAACAGCAATGCAAATTTGGAAAATAAGCGTCCGGCGGTTGTTTTCAATCATGGGGCTGGTTATTTACAAAACGCACATTTAGGGTGGTCAGGGTATTTTAGAGAATTTATGTTTCACAGTTTTTTAAGCCAACAAGGCTATGTAGTGTTGGATATGGATTACAGAGCTTCTGCTGGGTATGGGCGCAAGTGGCGAACTGCTATTTATCGCCAAATGGGAACGCCCGAAGTAGAAGACCTTCATGACGGTGTAGATTGGTTGGTAAACAATGCTAACGTAGACCGCGGTAGAATAGGTACTTATGGCGGGTCATACGGCGGCTTTTTAACGTTTATGTCATTATTTAAATCACCCGAACTATTTCAGTCAGGTGCGGCGCTTCGCCCAGTGAGCGATTGGGCGCATTACAATTTCCCATACACCTCTAATATATTAAATACGCCCGATGTTGACCCAATTGCTTATGAGCGTAGTTCTCCAATTTATTTTGCTGAAGGTTTAAATAAGCCGTTATTAATTAATGCGCCAATGGTTGATAACAACGTGTTTTTTGTTGATGTAGTGCGTTTGGTACAAGTATTAATTGAACTTGAAAAAGAGAACTTTGAAACTGCTATTTACCCTGTAGAGCCCCATGGCTTTGTGCAGCCGAGTTCGTGGCTTGATGAATATCGCAGAATATTTAAGTTATTTGAGAGCACGCTACAGTAAAAGTGTGAGCAGCCATATACAAAAGCGAAAGGAGCGTTAAATACGCTCCTTATTTTTATGCGACGAATCTAAAAAGTACAATATTATACCTATACTTAAACCACCTATTGCCCCATATAAATGGGCATCTATCGCTACTCGAGCATCAATTAAGTTAGCCACAAACGCAGTGTCATTAAATAATTGCTCATGCATTATTTTAATAAACAAACCCGCTAACAATAAGTAAGCACTTTTTCTTTTATGTGTAATATCTTGCACTACGCCCCATGCAAATAAGCCATGCAACACGCCTGACAAGCCCACATAAAAATGCAATTCAGGATTAAATAGATATACATTACATGACACAACAAGCGCTAATAATAAGAATAAGACAGCATAAAAACGAGGTTTAGTGTATTCACCGTATAGCAAATATAAAATGAACAAGCCTGCCAAGTTAAGTATTAGATGCACGCTGTTAGTATGCGCAAAATGCGCTGTAATTAAACGCCAATACTCTCCCTTTTCTAATCCTACACGGCTAAATTCAAAGGAGGCTTCTAAAGGGCTCCCCAATAAAAAAACAACAACGCTGACTAAAGCTACCACTATGTATGGCAATATACGGTAATGCAGAAAAGGCACTGGCCCCATTTTCTCTCCTAAATTAAAAACGTGCAGCTTAATATGAGCTAAGCCTATAGTTTAGCTTTATTTACTTCTTATGGTTAAGTAATATTAATTTTATCGGGAAAATCTGAGTATTGCTTAAGCTCTCAGCGTTTAAGCGTTTTTACGAGATATGTTCAAACCAATGGCTATATTAATTAAGCAGTCGAAACAAGTGAGATGTTGATGTCAAAATGTACAAAGAGAAAAACAATAAAATCTATTTTGTTCAGTACTGCTACTGCCTGTATCTTAAGTGCCTCGGTGCAAGCGCAACAACTTGAGGACCGAGAGCCAGAAGCAGCCACCGGTATCGAATCTAAGGATTTCGCCAGTACTAATGAGTACATGGTTGTAGCAGCCAACCCCTATGCAGCTTGGGCGGGAAAGCAAATTATTGAAGCTGGTGGCTCGGCAATAGATGCGGCAGTAGCCATTCAAGCGATGCTAACCTTAGTCGAGCCGCAGTCATCGGGAATAGGTGGTGGTTCATTCATTATGTACTGGGATAATGAGGGCAAAAAACTCCATACCTTTGACGGCCGTGAGACTGCCCCTGGCGCAGCAAGCCCTAGCTTGTTTGTAAAAGATAGGGAAGTTATGAGTTGGCGCGATGCTGTTGTTGGCGGAAGGTCAGTAGGGGTGCCGGGTGTTTTAAAAGCGCTTGATATGGCCCACAAAAAGTTTGGCAAGTTAGAGTGGGAGGCTTTGTTTACCGATTCAATTATGCAAGCTAAGAACGGCTTTGTGGTGTCACCGCGACTTGAAAAGCTGTTGTCTTTAAATATGCATCCAGGTATTAGTGCATTCCCCGAAAGCAGAAATTATTTTAAGCCAAAAGGAGAGTTTCTAAAATCGGGCTCTTTGAAAAAAAATCCCTTATTGGCGACTACCTTAGAAACAATCGCTAAAGAGGGGGCTGAGGCTTTCTACACAGGCTCCTTAGCTGAAAAGATAGCTGAACGAGTAAGATTAAGCCCAATTAACCCAGGCTTATTAAAGGCTAGTGATTTAGAAAAGTACGAAGCTATTGAACGCAGTCCAATGTGCAATCCATACCGCGAGTTTAAAATTTGTGGCATGGCACCTCCAAGTTCTGGTGGCGTAACCATGTACAGCATTATTAAAGCGCTAGAAAAATTCGACTTATCGAAATATGGAGCAAATAGTGAAGAATTTATTCATTTGTTCAGTCAAGCGAGCGCTTTAGCGTTTGCTGATAGAAGCTTGTACATAGCAGATTTAGACTTTTTAGATGTGTCGGCTGTACCGCTGATTAACCCTGCATATATACGTGAGCGTGCTGAATCTATTAGTCTTGATAAACCGTTTGCGGTTGAAAATGCGGGCAAACCATATGCAAATTTGCACGTAGGTCAAGACAACGCATATGAAAAAATGAGTACTAGTCATATTTCAATTGTAGATAAGCAGGGAAATTCGGTATCAATGACATCTAGTATCGAGTTTATGTTTGGTTCTGGCTTATTCGTTGAAGGCTTTTTGTTAAATAACCAATTAACAGATTTCTCATTAGATCCGGTGAATGATAACGCCCCTGTGTTAAACCGAGTACAAGCCAACAAACGTCCGCGCAGCGCAATGAGCCCTAGCATGGTGTTTAATAAAAACAACAAATTAATGTTAGTAGTAGGTTCACCTGGTGGAAGCCGAATAATTAACTATGTGGCGCATACTATTTTAAATGTTTTAGATTTTGATATGTCAATTCAAGAAGCAATAAGTTTGCCGCGAATTACCAATAGAAATGATGTTACCACGCTTGAAAAAGGCACTAATATAGAAGCCTTGGCAAAGGCGTTAGAAGCAAGAGGGCATACGGTTAAAATCTCAGATTTAAACAGTGGCCTACATGGTATTTTAATAAAAGATGGTAAGTATTATGGTGGGGCTGACCCACGACGCGAAGGAGTAGCCGTGGGGCTCTAGGGCTTTCTTTAAAGAGAAAGGCGGTGTTAAGGAACGGTATTAGACACTTTATCAACCTTCCAATCACCGCTTACTTTAATTAATGACAGTGTTTTCAGATCAGTAATTTTATCGCCTTCATAGTAACCAATAATTTTCATTTCAATATCAGCTTTTTCTTGTCTTTCAGAAAACAACATACTGCCACCTGAAACAGGCTCTGTATTCATAGTATCTAAACGCAAGCTAAATAATTGTCGTTGCACGTTTTTATTTGTGTGGAAGCCCTTAATAATTCTGCCTAACCTCTTAGTACTCATTTCTACAGCACGATCAATATTATCGTCATTGTATACAGCGCGTAAAAATACTACAGCTCTATATTGAGGCGTGTCTTCACTCATCATTCCGTACTTCCCTGTTCTTACCCCGTCTTCTCCACTTTTTGAACATGCGCTTAATACTAAAAAGCTCATCACCACGACTATAAATAGCTTTTTCATCATTTACTCTTAACTACGTATCAATACTTGGTTATCGGCCTAAGTGCTAAATTAATAAGTCTTTAGTCTAGATTCTTGATAAAAAAAAGCATGCCTTGAGGCATGCTTTAACATCATAATTTTTATTTAGCGGTCTTAAACTATTGAACTTCTTCTAAATCAGAAAATTCACCAGCAAATAAGGGGCTACTTAAATAACGTTCAGTACCTGATGCTAACAACACAACAATTGTTTTGTCTTTGTTTTCAGGACGCTCTGCAAAACGCTTAGCGGCAACTACCGCTGCTCCAGAAGATATACCAGCAAGAATACCTTCTTCTTTCATCAAGCGGCGCGCCATATCCATGCAGTCTTCATTGCTAACACGTTCAACTTCATCAATAATTGATAAATCAAGGTTGCCGGGGATAAAACCTGCGCCAATTCCTTGAATTTTATGTGGAGCCGGTTTAATTTCCTCGCCCGCCAATGCCTGAGTAATAACCGGTGAATCTTCTGGCTCAACGGCTACTGCCGTAACGGTTTTACCTTGTGCTTTTAAATACTTACAGGTACCCGAAATAGTGCCGCCAGTGCCAACACCTGCTATAAATGCATCCACTTTTCCATCGGTCGCTTTCCAGATTTCAGGACCCGTTGTTTGCTCATGAATTTGTGGATTTGCAGGGTTATCAAACTGATTCATCGCTACGTACTTGCCCGGGTTTGCAGCCATTAATTCTTCCACTTTAGCCACTGCACCCTTCATTCCTTTTGGTGGCTCAGTTAATACCAAGGTTGCGCCTAATGCTTTAAGTAGCTTTCTTCGCTCAAGGCTCATGCTACTAGGCATGGTTAGGGTGATTTTATATCCACGAGAGGCCGCAACAAATGCCAAAGCAATACCGGTGTTACCACTGGTCGCTTCAATAATTTCTTTATCTTTAGTGAGCGCTCCGCTTTTTTCTGCATCCCAAATCATGTTGGCGCCAATGCGGCACTTTACACTGAAGCTAGGGTTGCGTGACTCTATTTTTGCATAAACATTACCCGAAACTACGCGGTTAAGTTTAACTAGCGGTGTGTTACCTATAGATAATGAACTATCTTCAAATACGCTCATGTGGTTTGTCCTTTTATATTTGTGTATCACTAATATTTACTAGTGGGTATTAATAATCTTTACTGTCGTGTTTAACGTAAAATTCGTACAGTGATAAGATTATGCTTTATTGTGAAAAAACAAAGTGTTTTTTTGCTATAAGTTATTAACAACTTGTTTGAAAGAATTAAAAAATAGATAAATAGGAATATTATGGGCTTTACTGGTACCGAAGATTACATTGCAAGTAAACAACTACAGCTGGCTGTAAATGCAGCAATTACCTTAGAAAAACCTTTATTAATTAAAGGTGAGCCCGGCACTGGTAAAACCATGTTAGCAGAACAACTTGCTGCCGCACTGGATACAGATTTATTACAATGGCATATAAAATCAACCACTAAAGCGCAGCAAGGTTTATACGAATATGATGCGGTTTCTCGCCTTCGTGACTCACAATTAGGTGATGAGCGGGTTAAAGACATCAACAATTATATTATTAAAGGTAAATTGTGGCAGGCATTTACTGCTCAAAAACGCCCCGTACTCCTGATAGACGAAATAGATAAAGCCGATATTGAGTTCCCCAACGATTTATTGTTAGAACTCGATAAAATGGAATTCTCAGTATATGAAACCCAAGAACGCGTGGTGGCCAAACAACGTCCTATTGTTATTATTACTTCAAATAACGAAAAAGAATTACCTGATGCGTTTTTACGTCGTTGTTTCTTCCATTACATTGAGTTTCCTGAAAAAGAGCAAATGGAGAAAATAGTAAAAGTTCACTACCCAGATATTAAAAAGCAGTTATTAGATCAAGCTTTGAGTTCTTTTTTCCAAATACGAGAAGTAGGGGGCTTAAAAAAAGCGCCTTCTACGAGCGAACTAATAGACTGGTTAAAACTATTAGTTGCAGATGATATACCTGCTGAGGTACTGCATGATTCTGATGCTAAAAATGCCTTGCCGCCACTTTATGGAGCCCTACTTAAAAATGAACAAGACATTCACTTATTTGAAAAATTGATGTTTATGGCGCGTCGCTAATGTTGCTTGATTTTTTCTACACCTTACGCAAACACCGAGTAAAAACGAGTATTACTGAGTTTTTAGATTTGATGTCGGTGTTAGATGCACAATTAGTCACTTCCGATATTGATGACTTTTATTTATTAAGCCGTGCGGTATTAATTAAAGACGAAAGTCAGTTTGATAAATACGATCAAGCCTTTGCTGAGTACTTTAAAGGCGTACAAGCGATAAATTTATTTGATGAAACCATTCCTGAAGAATGGTTAAGAAAAGCGCTTGAGCGTGTTTTAAGTGAAGAAGAAAAAGCAAAAGTTAAGGCATTGGGTGGTCTTGATAAACTAATGGAAACATTACAAGAGCGCTTAAAAGAGCAGGAAAAACGCCACGAAGGCGGCAATAAATGGATTGGTACGGGGGGGACTTCCCCCTTCGGTGCTAATGGGTATAATCCTGAAGGTATTAGGATTGGCCAAGAAAAGAATCGTAATAACTCAGCCGTTAAAGTGTGGGATAAACGCCAGTTTAAAAATTTATCAAATGATGTTGAGCTTGGAACGCGCAACATCAAGGTGGCCTTGCGTCGTTTGAGAAAATTTGCCAAAACAGGGTCAAGTGAACAATTGGATGTTCCTGATACTATAAGCTCTACAGCGCGAAATGCCGGTTACTTAGATATAAAAATGGCGCCAGAGCGACATAACGCAATTAAGTTATTGTTATTTTTTGATGTGGGTGGGTCAATGGATCCCCATATTCAGCAATGTGAGGAGTTGTTTTCAGCCGCGCACACTGAGTTCAAACATATTGAATTTTTCTATTTTCATAATTGTATTTATGAAGGAGTATGGAAAGATAATAACCGCCGATTCAATGAATCTATCGACGTTTACTCAATTATTCAAAAATACGGGGCTGATTATAAAGTTATATTTGTAGGTGACGCCACCATGGGGCCTTACGAAATTACCTATCCTGGTGGCAGCGTAGAGCACTGGAATGAAGAACCCGGTAGCGTGTGGATGCAACGTATTTTGCACCATTTTGAATATGCAGTTTGGTTAAACCCGCAAGCAAAAGCCTATTGGCACTATCATGCATCCATTCAAATTATGCAGGAACTAGTCGAAAATAGAATGTTCCCTTTGACTTTAGAAGGGCTTACTGACGCAATAAAGGCCTTACTCAAAAAGTAAGGCTATTTCTTTACTATTAATTCGCGGTTAATTTCATTTGTGTTGCTTATCTACTATAGTTGTTTGGATTTGACCCTGTTTAATTAACAGCGTATAAACCTTTGCCAATATAGCGATAAATTATTTTGTTCATTTTCTAGCAAAACATACAAAGAGATAGTGTGAAAAGACTCAACAAATACATAAGCGATACGGGATATTGCTCGCGTCGTGAAGCCGATGCTTTAATTGAAAAAGGCCTTGTTCGTATTAACGGTGAATTACCTGAACTCGGTACAAAAGTACTTGATACCGACGTGGTTAGCGTGAGCGGTAAAACCATAAAGCCGGTTGCTGAGAATAAAAGCGATCGCGTATATATTGCCTACAACAAACCCGTTGGTATAACCTGTACTACCGAACGAAAAATTAAAGGCAATATAATTGAGGCCATTGGTTATAAGCAACGTATATTTCCAATTGGTCGCTTAGATAAACCGTCTGAGGGCTTAATTCTGCTTACCAATGACGGCGACATTGTGAATAAGATCCTTAGGGCAGAAAACGCGCACGATAAACTGTATCGAGTAACCGTAAACAAGCCTATTACGGAACGCTTTATTAATAAGATGTCATCAGGCGTGCCAATTTTAAATACGGTCACACTGCCGTGTGAAGTTAAGCAAATAGGTAAGTGCGGCTTTGAAATTATTTTACAGCAAGGTTTAAATCGCCAAATTCGCCGTATGTGCGAGCACCTAGGCTACGAAGTTACACGCTTAGTGCGCAAACGCATTATGCATATTGATTTACGTGGCATTAAACCAGGCCAGTATCGTCATTTAACTGAACAAGAAATGATGATAATGAACCAAGCCCTCACTCATTCGAGTAAAACTTTTAGCGGTCAATCATAGTTGTATGGAAAAGCTTTCAAAGCGCGTTAATTTTTTTAGCGAGTTAAAAGTATTAGCCAGTTTAGCTTGGCCTTTACTCATTGCTCAAATTACACAAACCCTTATGGGCGTATCTGACACAATAATGGCGGGTCGTTATAGTTCGACTGACATGGCAGCTGTGGCCATTGGTTTTGGTATAAGCCTACCTATGCTCATATTTATGCAGGGCGTTTGTTTAGCATTGTCACCAGTTATAGCGCGTTTTGATGGTGCAAAAGAACCTCATAAAGTGGCTAATCAAGTTGTGCAGATGCTGTATTTGTCATTGGCTATTTCACTTGTGGCTTTAGGCCTATCATTTTATTTGCCTCATGTTGTCATGCTTATTGATATGCCTAAGGAAGTAGCAAGTAAAGCCATAGACTATTTGCAGTTTGTATTTTATGCAGCACCCGCATTTGCGATATATCAAACCTTGCGTAATTACTGTGAGGGCTTGTCATTAACACGCCCCACTATGGTTATTATGGTAACCGGCTTACTCGTTAATATTCCCGCAAACTATGTGTTTATAAATGGTTTGTATGGTATGCCTGAGTTAGGAGGAGCGGGCTGCGGTTTGGCGACCATGCTGGTTTTTTATACCATGGCTATTGCTACATTTGCATATACTGCCGTAGCTAAAAAGCTTAAGCCTTATGCCTTGTACAGTGAAATTTTTCCGGTAAATTTAAGCGATATAAAAGCCCATTTGCGTTTGGGTGTGCCCATTGCATTTACACTTATTTTTGAAGTGACCTTATTTGCCGTGGTGGCGGTTATGTTGGCACCGTTTGGCGCGCTTACGGTGGCGGCCCATCAAATCACTTTAAATGTGACTTCACTTATTTTTATGATACCCCTTAGCATAGGCCTAGCTTTGGCTATAAGAATAGGTTATTTAGTGGGAGAAGGGCGAGCGCAGCATGCTAAAACATCGTATTGGGCGGCAGTATTAATGGCTGTTTGTACGGTGTTTGTTACTGCTTCAACAATAGTGGTTTTTAACCTTGAAATTGCGAGTTTGTACAGTACCGAAACAGCGGTAATAAGCGCCGCTGCAAGCCTACTATTATTGGCGGCTATTTTTCAATTTTCCGATGCAATCCAGGTAGTTTCAGCCAGTGCTTTGCGAGGTTATAAAGACACTAGGGCTATGCTTATTATTAGCTTTATTGCTTATTGGCTAATAGGCTTTCCTACAGGTGTTGTATTAGGTTTAAGCGACTTAATTGTTCCAAGAATGGCTGCTGCCGGATTTTGGATAGGGTTTATTGTAGGCTTGTCAGTGGCTGCTGTACTTATGTATTGGCGGGTAGCTTACTTACAAAAGCGTATTGGCTCACAAGTTTATTAGCGCCATGAAAAAGGCCGCAAACACACAGTGCAAGCGGCCTTTGGTATGCCTTGCTATTGGTTACGCCTAACCCGTTGTTGGCGAATAGTCCTTAATTCTTAGTTCGTCTATACCAAGCAATAGCCGCTAAGCTGAGTATCCATAAAGGCATACTGCCGCCGCCACCTGAATCGTTACTCGTGCTCGTACTTTGACTCAAACTTACCGTTACCGTTTGTTCAGTGCTGTCAATACCATCACTTACGCTGACTGTATATGATACGCTTGTTCCGGTTGAGGGGGCTATTTGGGTGGAAGTATTACCCGATATTTCGCTGCCATTTATGGCATAGCTTAAGCTGTCATTATCAGCGTCACTTGCGTTAATACTAATGCTAATATTTTGACCTCCATTAGCGGTTTCGGGAATATTTACACTGCTAATTACTGGAGCATTATTATTTCTAACATCAACTTCTATTGATGCCATTGCTGTATTATTATTTCCATCAGATACACTCACATCAAACATTAGCGTAGTGTCTTCTTCTATACTTGGCCCTTGCAAAGAGTATACGCCAGCAGTTTCGTCTATTGATGTGCTTGGACCTTGCGTTTGCGTCCATACAACATTTACGGCGTCAGAATTAGGTTCGTAAATAGTAATGGGTATTGTTAGCGTAGCGCCTTCACGCACAATCAATTGCGCATTAGTTTGGCCGTTAAATGATATTTCCGGTGCGCCTTCAATTTGCACGTCAGTAAATATTGATGATGATTCTAATTCAGAAAAGTCCTGATTCGACAACACGCTTTGCGCCACAACGTTAATCGGGCCAGGCTCTACGCCTTCTAAAATTCGTAAAGTGAAACCTAAAGTGTTTACGCTGTTATTACCAGCATCTTTATCAATTTGCCATGTAATTTGATTGTTCTCAAGCGAGCCACTATATTCGGTGCTGAAACTGGCGAATTCTGTTCCCACCGGCAAGGGTAACACTACACTATAATTACGAGTTTCATTTGTGGTGTTAGCCGCAACTTCTACGCTTAACGCGGCTAAATCACCTGCTTCTACCCGCGCGGGCTGGCCGGTAATGGAAACGTCATCATCACCGCGCATTATATCAACGGCAATTAATCCAAGTTCATCACCACCTTCACTTGTTCCCATATCTACTGCAGCATAAAAAGTATCACCTGCTTGTGCACCATCAAGGTTATGAATAAAGCGCATATCTATAGGCGCAGTTTCTTGAAGAGCGCTTGGTGCTTCAACACTTAATTCATCGTTAAGCGCTAGTTCGTTTGTTACCACCGCATACTGCAATGTGAAGTCATCAGAAGGGGTGTTAGTGCCGGTGAAGCTTTGTACTATAATAAAGTAGTTACCCGATACCGGGTAATTGAGTGCTACTTCTTCAAAGCTATCAGACGACAAACTTTCAGCTACAATTTCAGAGCTAGCTATTGCGCCATCATTGTTTGCATCAAGTGCTAAATATAAATCTAAGTCTTGCGCTGTTGACGATACTATTTCTGCCACAATACGCCTAGCATTCTCGCTTACGGAAAGCTGCTTAATGAAAGTACCGTCGTTAATATCATCTGTAATTTCGTCATTTTCTGAATCTTCGATAATTGTTCCACTTTCAACACTGGCTTTAACAGGTTTGTATGCACTTAAGTAAAATGAATCGATATCTATTACGTTAATATCACTAATTAAGAGTGAGTCAATATTGCGGCTTGAATTGATATCTACTTCAAGGGGTAAATCACCAATAGTGGCTAAAATACTAATAGGAACGCGCGCGTCAGGAAGGCCCGGTGATGTAAGCACTGCTTCGGCAAACGCATACTCAGATTTTGACACTTGTGCGCTTGATATTTCAAACTGCACGGTTTGCGATTGTCCCTCTACAAGGGTAAAACTTGCTGGGCTAGCACTTACGGTTAAGCCGTCTGTAATAGGAGTAGTACTTATGTCCCAAGTTGCGTTAGTAGTGGCTGTGAACGTGCGTGACCAAGTGCAGGTACCTTTGCATTCGCTGTCGGTTATAGACGGTAAGTTTAAGCTTCTAGGGTCACCGCTTAAATCTGGGTCTGCATTAGCGTAGTTAGCCGCGGTTTCATCCATAATCAAACCACTTGCAATGGCTTTATCTACTTGAATTCGACCTGCACCCATATCAAAAAAATCTGCATCGGTGCTTGCATCTTCTTTTAGCACGCTTGAAGTGGTGGTAAGTGATAAGGCAGAGCGTATTTGATCAGGTGTCCACGAAGGATGTGCCGATTTAACTAAAGCGGCAGCTCCAGCTACGTGGGGGCTAGCCATAGAGGTTCCTGATAAGTAGTTAAAATCAGAAGCCGCAGGGCCCGTGTCACCGTCGTGGCCGAATTGTTGATCAGAATACGCAGCATAAATATCTACTCCCGGCGCTGATAAACTAGGTGCTAGCGTGCTGTTGGTGGCGTTTGGGCCTCTAGATGAAAAACTAGCAAGTACATCTTCACGAGAGGTATCTATAAATTGACTTCCCACGCCGGCGGTAATTGTACCGCTATGACTGGTTCCTGTTTGTAACCAAGCGCGCAGTGCATCACCATCATTAGCGTTAATATGAATTCCCGGCACCACGTATTGATCGTTCGCTAAAAAAGTATCGCCGCCTTGTACGTTAGCTAATATGTAACCATTAGCACCACCGGCTTGTACATTTTCAGCTTTCTCTACACGTGCAATTTCTCCTCTGTCGCACAATACTATTTCACCACTGAATGTATTGCTTGGGAAGGGCTCTAAACATTGTGCGGGGTCACCGCCGGGGTCATTTGGATTAGTATAATCACCGGCATATACTATTGCGCCACTAATAGAGCCTGTATTACTTTGCCCTGAAATGTCACCTAAACTACTTGTACCACCGCTAAAATTAGTAAGTTCTTTGGCGTAGACATTTTGGCGGCCATGTTCACTAGCCGCAACACTTGTATACCAAGGCGCATTTTTAACTGTTGTAGAAGGGTTTGGACCACTGTTACCCGCTGATGTGGCAACAAATATACCGGCATTCCGGGCTCTTAAAAATGCACGTTCAGTGTTGCTGTCCCATGGGTCACCGCCGCCACTTATTGAATAATTAATTACATCGACACCATCTAAAATGGCTGATTCAATACCCTGAATAATGGCTGCACCAGGGCAGTCTCCATAGGTGTCACCGGCATCAACAGAGCCACCGTAACATATTTGGTAAGAAATAATATTGGCTCTAGGCGCTACGCCAGATAACTGTGAAAACGTAAAGCCGGTAGGCACGCCAGAACTTTCTTCTTCACCGTTTTCTGGCAATACTTCGTCAACATCATACAATATATTGCCGGCAGCAGTTGCCGCTACGTGTGAACCATGGCCGCCATAATCTTCGCCATTCTCAGGTAGGCTGGGGGGAAACACAGTGGTATCACTATAGTCGTTGGTAATGGTACTGTAACTATAAATACCAATTAACTTATTGTTGCACAGCTCTGGAAACTCAACAGCGCAATCCCCTAAATAAACGCCATCTCCTAGCGGGTTGGTATGTACGAAGGCATCCCCTGATACCTCTGCAAAAGACGGATGATCGCTATTTATTCCTGAATCAATAATACCCACTACCACACCTTCACCTTGTGTAGGAGCGACTGTAGCTAAAGCTGAGCCATCCCAAACCATGGGAGCACCTATTAAGCTAGGACCTCTATCGGTATCAGGATGGTATATTTTCTCACGCGTAACGCTAACTACTTCGTTATGCTCAGCAAGTTCCATGGCTTGTGCTTGTGTTAGGCGAATAGCCATGCCATTAAGTGCATGAGAATAGGTAGTTTGCAGGGCTAATTTAGGCGCTTTGGTTTTGGCAAAATTTAAAAAACGTGTTTGTTGACGCTTTATTTTGCTCATTGCTTGGGTGTAATTACTATTTACCTTTGATGCCGCTTTGTTTCTTATTTTTGTATGGGCCAACATTTTAGGTGCATTGTCGTATTGACCTATGGATTTTTCATTTAGTTCTACAATATAAGTGTAGATGCCAGCTTTAAGCTCAGGTTCAAACGTAAATTTTCGAATGTGTGAGTGAGGGCGTTTATCTCGGTTCGGGCTTGACCTAAGTATTTTTGTTTTTTGCTCAAGCTGGGCTATATGCTGCGCAGCCTCCTGAGAATATAGCAGCGAAGGTATTCCCGCTAAAACCAGAGCCGAGGCCAACGCTGTTAATTGTAATTTCATTCATTTCTCCAGTGGGGCTGCAAATGTCCCTCGCTTAGAATTTGATTATTTTCTTTAACTGCTAAGCAAAGACCATACCGAATCATACTTATATTCAAGCGAAGTTTAATAAACATATTACGTCAAATTTTTAGTTTTCGATTAGTTAAAAAAATGCGCAAATATTCGCCGCGGGATAATCATTCTTTTCGCACAGCGATTTTAGGATATTTATACTTTTTATGTTTACAAAGGGTTTACAAATAGCAACGTTAAGATCTAAAAATTTAGCTAGCATGAACAAATAATCTCCACTTACGTGTTTGAAGGATGAAGCAATGTCGACGAATGAAGCTGTTCAGGATAGAAACCACTTACTGGGCGTTAAATTAACCCACGAAGTTGCTGTTATACATAAAGACTCTTTAGCCATTCCCATGCTGCAATTATTAGCTGAAAACGGCGAAGCTCATAAAAGCGCTGAAAGTGTAAACATAGACGAAGCGCAAGCGAATAAAATTCTTCGAAGCATGGAGTATACGCGTTTGCTAGATGACCGAATGATAGGCTCGCAGCGCCAAGGACGAATTAGTTTTTACCTAGGTAGCCGCGGGGAAGAGGCGGCAACAGTTGCATCAGCCGCGGCATTATCAAGTAACGACATGATTATGTCGCAGTACCGCGAACAGGGGGCTTTGGTTTACCGAGGCTACACAACTGCGCAGTTCATGAATCAAATGTTTAGTAATCGCCTTGACCCAAACAAAGGTAGGCAAATGCCTATTCACTACGGTGATAAGAAACTTAATTTTATGACTATATCGTCACCGCTAGGGACACAAATTCCGCAAGCCGCGGGCTATGCTTATGGTCAAAAAATGGCGGGAGAGCCGGCCTTAACTATTTGCTATTTCGGTGAAGGTGCAGCATCAGAAGGCGATTTTCACGCTGGCCTTAATATGGCGGCTGTTCTGAATTGCCCTGTTATATTCTTTTGTCGCAACAATGGTTACGCTATTTCTACTCCAGCAGAAGAGCAATTCGCGGGTGATGGCATAGCTTCAAGAGGCGTGGGCTATGGTGTTAGAACTATCCGAGTTGATGGCAATGACGTACTAGCTGTTTACCAAGCCACTCAACAAGCTCGAGAAATTGCATTAGCTGAAAACTGCCCAGTACTGGTTGAAGCTATGACCTACCGTTTAGCTGCTCACTCTACATCTGATGATCCATCAGGCTACCGCAGTAAAGATGAAGAAGCTAAGTGGCAATTAAAAGATCCAATATTACGTTTTGCCAAATGGATGCAAGCAAAGGGTTGGTATAGCGAAAGTGATATTACTGACTATAAAAACCAAACGCGCGACGAAATTTTAGCCGCCCTCAAACAAGCTGAGCAAGCACCTATAAACCCATTACAAGATATTGTAGAAGATGTATACGACACACCGCCTTGGCATCTACAGAAACAACTTAAAGAACTTGAAGCACATGTTGCTAAATATCCAAGCCACTATCCTAAAACTGCAGGGAGCAAATAAGCATGGCTAAAATGAATTTACTCCAAGCGGTTAACAATGCCCTTATTACCGCAATGAATGACGATGAGCGCGTTATGGTATTTGGCGAAGATGTTGGCCATTTTGGCGGCGTGTTTAGGGCAACGTCTAATCTTCAAGAAAAATTTGGTAAAGGGCGTTGTTTCAATACACCGCTAACCGAACAAGGCATAATTGGCTTTGCTAATGGTTTAGCAGCGCAAGGTTCAATTCCGGTGGCAGAGATTCAATTTGGTGATTATATTTTTCCAGCGTTTGACCAAATTGTAAATGAAACCGCAAAATTCCGATATCGCAGTGGTGGCCAGTTTACATGTGGTTCTTTAACTATACGTACGCCTTACGGTGGCGGTATTGCGGGAGGGCATTACCATTCGCAATCACCAGAAGCTTTTTTTGCGCATGTACCGGGCTTAAAAATTGTTATTCCTAGAAACCCTAAGCAAGCAAAAGGTTTGTTGCTATCAAGCATTCGCGATGACAATCCGGTGTTGTTTATGGAGCCTAAAAAGATTTATCGCGCCTCAGTTGGAGAAGTGCCCGAAGAGGATTATCAATTGCCCTTAGGCAAGGCAGATATTGTAAAAGAGGGTAGCGATATCACTTTATTAGCATGGGGTGCACAAGTAGAGGTAATTGAACAAGCTGCTGCCATGGCAGAAGAAGAGGGTATTTCATGTGAGATTATTGACTTACAAAGTATTTTGCCTTGGGATGCCGCCAGTGTGTTTGAGTCGGTTTATAAGACTGGCCGCTTGCTGATTAACCACGAAGCGCCTCTTACGGGTGGTTTTGCTAGCGAAATAGCGGCTAGCGTACAACAGGAATGCTTCTTGTATTTAGAAGCGCCAATTAAGCGAGTATGCGGCCTTGATACACCATACCCCTTAGCGCATGAAAAAGAATACATGCCAGATCACCTAAAGACATACGAAGCCATTAAACAAACCATGGACTATTAGGAGTTAAATAATGAGAGATTTTATTCTACCTGATATTGGTGAAGGTATTGTTGAATGTGAGCTGCTGAAATGGCACGTTGCAGAAGGTGATGTCATTGTGGAAGATCAAGCGATTGCCGATGTAACCACCGACAAAGCCACGGTTGAAATTCCGGCTATGCACAATGGTATTGTAGCTAAACTGTATTATAAAGAAGGGGATATTGCCAAAGTACACGCTCCTTTATTTGCATTAATAGAAGAAGATGACAAGCAAATCATTGAACAATCATCTATTGAGCAGCCTGAGCAACCAACTGCAAATAACACGGTAACTGAGTCATTTGTGTTGCCTGATATTGGCGAAGGGATTGTAGAGTGTGAAATTGTACAGTGGCACGTAAAAGCCGGTGATACGGTTGAGGAAGACCAAGCCGTAGTTGAAGTCATGACTGACAAAGCGGTGGTAGAGATTCCAGCTAAGCACAATGGTAAAATTTTGCGTTTACACTATGAAAAAGGTGATATTGCGAAAGTGCATAGCCCGTTATTTGATCAAGAGTTAGTGCTTGAACAAAGCGCTAGTGAAATTACTTGTGAAAGTGATATTGAAAGCACGGCCCAAAGTACTAGCCACAAAGAAACGAGTGTTAAAAACGATGTTACACACAACGCATCGGTGCCTCAAAATACGGCAGCGGTGAAGCGTGTTGATAACAAACAAGGTGAGCATTTTGAAGCGCCGATTGACGTAGGTAGAGCAATTGCTAGCCCGGCCGTTAGGCGCTTAGCAAAAGAGTTAGGTGTGGCATTAAGTGCAACAAAGGCTAGCGGTAAAAAAGGCCGAGTACTCAAACAAGATGTGTGGGCCGCTAATGAATCAAGTACATCGGGTAATAGCTCAACACCCAGTAAAGCGGTAAAAGATGACCTTAACGACAATGCAGCTACTTTAGCGCTTGGCGAAATTGATAAAGTTGAAGCAATTAAAGGAATTCGAGCTGCCATGGCGAAGCAAATGGTAGCCAGTGTAAGTACTATTCCGCATTTCACTGTGTCAGATGAGCTTAATATGGACAACTTGATTGCGCTTCGCTCAACACTCAAACCGCAATTTGAAGAGCAGGGCCTTAAATTAAGTTTTTTACCGTTTTTTATAAAGTCCTTGTCATTAGCGCTTTTACAATACCCCATTATAAATTCGCGTTTGAATGGTCAAGCCACAGAACTGACTTACTTATCATCACATAATATAGGTGTGGCGGTAGACGGTAAAAATGGGCTTATGGTGCCAAATATTAAGAATGTGCAAAACTTAAGCTTATTTGACGTGGCCGTTGAGTTAAATAGGCTTATAGATGCTGCGCGTGTTGGCAAGCTAAGCAATAAAGATTTAAGTGCTGGCACAATCAGTATTTCCAATATTGGTGCCTTAGGCGGTATTACTGCCACGCCTGTTATCAATAAACCCGAGGTAGCGATTGTTGCGCTAGGTAAAACGCAAAAGCTTCCTCGGTTTAAGGATAATGGAGAGGTAGCCGCGGTAAATATGATGATGCTTAATTGGTCAGGTGACCACCGCGTTATTGATGGTGCAACTATGGTGAAATTCAATAATTTGTGGATGGATTATTTAACTCACCCTGAAAAGATGCTGATTCACTTGCGCTAAATTAAAAAAATTGGCTTTCACTTTGTGTTGTGGTCTTTTATATGAAAGAGCTTAATATACAACACAGAGTGAATTTGCTATGTTCCCCATTCTTTCAAACATCCAATAATTTTTAAGGCTTAACTTTGCTTAGTTACCAACACTCTTATCATGCAGGAAATCATGCCGATGTGCTAAAACATCTATGCTTACTGGCGCTTATTGAAAAATTGCAAATTAAAGCTAAGCCTTATTTCTATCTAGATACGCATGCTGGAAATGGGTGTTATACGCTGACACACGCCATTGCTCACAATAGCCAGCATGTAGACGAAGTGGTTGCAGCTAAACTAAGTGCCAAAATGGCAGGTGGTAATGCTGTTATTCAACAATATCAACATATAGTGTCATCGTATTTAGATAAAGGTATGTACCCGGGTTCACCGCTTATTGCAGAGGCGCAAGCGCGTGAACAAGACACCCTTCATATGAGTGAGTTGCACCCTCAGGCCTTTGAAGACCTATCACACTGGACGAAAGGGACATCTTTACATATTCACAAACGTGATGGTTTTGAAACACTTAATGCCTTAACGCCGCCTAAGCCAAATAGAGGGATGGTTTTAATTGACCCTGCTTACGAACAAGCACAAGAGTATAAGCAAGTAGAAGAGTCGGTTAAAAGCCTCATTCAAAAATGGCCTCAAGGCATAATTGCCATTTGGTACCCGCTATTATCACCTACGCGAATTAATCGAAATACGAAAGAAATTGAAGATAATCCTAAGGCTAGCCTGAGTGAAAAGATGCTTAGCAATTTATCTGAATTTGCAGAACAAGGCATGATTGATATTCAGTTTGCGGTTCAAAAACCAAGTGAACTAGTTGGAATGTACGGTTCTGGTATGGTTGTTATTAATCCACCTTGGCAGTTTGAGGAAAGTATGAAGCCAATTCTTTCAGCGCTTACTTCGCAAATACAAATTGATGATAATTCGCTATCTCATGTGCAAATTGTTGTTCCTTCCCCTTAGTAATATAAACCATATAACATGCGTGAACTCAGCTTAAAGCATTTTTATATTCCCGATGACCAATCGATTTATTTGTTATCAAATGAAGACGCTAAAAAGTTAAAAGATTGGTTCTCATTGTGTGAAACACAATTAGAGAAACTTGGGTATTTCAATGTAGAGCTAATTGGCAAGGGCGCGTTTGGTTTCGCCTTTGCTGCTTCCTCTAAAACAGGTGACGAGCGCGTATTTAAGTTTTCAAAAATCACTTTACCGCAACATATTCAAGATAGGCTTGAGGAAGAAGCCTACATGCAAGGATTATTTGCACATCCACATATTCCCCACGTAATCGCTTTTCAAAAAATCAAACGCCAAAGTATTTTAGCCATGCAACGTGCACCAGGAGTTGATTTAGAAGTCTACTCTTTACAATACGGCCCCTTGGCTATAAAAGATATTATGCTGATACTAAGCCAACTTTGTGATTTAGTGATTATGCTACGTTCGTATAAGCAAGCCGGCGAAAATAAACCAGTGGTTCACGGTGATCTTAAACCGTCAAATATTGTGTGGGATGAACATGGTAAAACCATCATGCTAATTGATTGGGGCTCATCTGTATTTGCCCAGTTAGATGAACATGGGCAGCACGTGGGGAGTGGCGTTTTAGATATGATGTCATCAAGCATGCAAGAAACCAATGCTCGTTTAGGTGATGTGTATTTTATTGGGGACGACCAAATGAACGGTAAATTATCATCTCCTCGATTTGACGAACAAGGCCTCGCTAGTACTATTTATGCGCTAGCTTCGGGGCAATCATCTCGCTTTGGAAGAGAGGTAATCAAACCCACCAGTTTAGGCTTACCACAAGCTTTAGCCGAATGTTTAGAAGCTATGATGAGTAATGACGATACCTTGCGTCGCCAAGCCGGAGATTATTTACTAGCCAATTACAAATTCTGGCAGCGCATTGTAATATCAGAAAAAGAGCCACAAGCGCGTATATGCTTGTTACCTACGTGGATAAGCCAAGAAACCAAAGATATTGAAACGGTGGTATACAGTTCTAGAAAATCCTTTTTGCGCGAGCAACAAGGCTTTGATAACGCAAATTTACAGTATGTAAACGATGCGCAATTTGAACGTTATTATAAAAACTATTTGCACGGAATGGGTGAGGTTGAGAAAGGTTTTATTTCTGCCGTTAGCCGTTTAGGAAAATACCCTGTAGTAGGGGGCTTAGCGATTCGCTGGCAAGATGATGGAATATATGTTGATTCATCTTTAAAGCTTTATGACCCAAGTATGCAGGTTTCTTTTGACCGCAGCGTAGACAACATGGTGACTCTTGCACGTGCAATAAAAGGCACTGGTGTGTTTAAATCATGCATGTTCAATGCAAAAAATACACTGCATTTAGAACGCGAGCACGAAAAAAATGCATTTATTCCTCAAAAAGAGATGCTTATTCCCTATGATTTGAGCAAAGTGTCAGTGGGTGAAGATGAAAGCCGCATGCATTCGTATTTTGAAGATGGCGACGATCCAGATGAATTGCTTAAGTTGCCAGAGCCCATGATGAGCGTGATTCATAAACTTAACCGTATTCATCATACCGGTTGTATCATATTTGAAGCGCTTCCTAAGCACTTAAAGGTTCACAGCTATTATAGTTTGCTTGACCACAGCCAAGAGCAAAATTTCGCCGATTTACTTAAACAACTCATTAGCCATATTGCTAAAATAGAAGGCTTAGGAATGTCAGGATTTATGAAGCTTCCCTATAAAGATACCCGCTATTTTGCTTACCAAGGGCAACTCCCTACTCAATTTTATCCGAGAAAACCCTACTAAGCTGGCATTTATTGATATTTAATTCTGAGGAATACTCGAAATATTCGCCAATCAAATGCTATGATTTGCCTAAGATAAGTTTTTTAGATTGATATAGGTGATAGTTTGTCCCATCCACGATTAGATACACTTTTTGAATTAGAACAAATTGAAAAAGACCTTTATAGAGGAAATAGCTGGGATTTAGGTTTTAGAGCCTTATATGGAGGCCAAGTACTTGGTCAATCTGTAATGGCGGCTTATAAGAGTGTGCCCGATAATCGCGTGATACACTCATTCCATAGTTACTTTTTGTTACCGGGAGATGCCAGTAAGCCTGTTGTTTATGAGGTGGAATTAGTAAGAGATGGACGCAGTTTTTCAGCGCGACGTGTGCGTGCGGTGCAAAATGGACGAGCCATTTTCTATATGACGGCTTCTTTTCAACTACTTGAAGAAGGCTTAAATCATCAATTTGCCGACATGCCAGACGTGCCTGATCCTGATTCAGTAGAAAAAGACATACAATTTTACGATGACAACATGGATAAGATTTCAGAGCGAACGCGAAAAGCATTGCCGTTTCATCGTCCTGTAGATATTCGTACCATAGATGGGGCTCACTCATTTAGGGCGCAAAAACGTGATCCTAAGCGTCAATTATGGATGAAGGGTAGGGATGAAATATCTAGCCATGTAGCGGTTAATCAAGCAGCGCTTGCTTACGCGTCTGATTACCACTTTTTAAGTACCGCCGTGCAGGCTCATGGCCTAGCGGTGCAAGATAAAACGCTTCGCCTAGCGACCATAGACCATGCAATGTGGTTTCATCATAGTTTCAAGTTTGATGACTGGTTGTTGTATGAAATGGAAAGCCCATTTAGCGGAAACGGACGAGCTTTAGTACAAGGCAAAATTTACAACAAAGAAGGTTTGCTGGTTGCGTCATCGGTTCAAGAAGGTTTACTAAGACAAGTAAAAGAAGAACAAATCCCCTAACTGACTTTTCAATAAGTGGTAAAAAGAAAAAGGCCCGGAACAAAAGTTCCAGGCTTAGGGGTCGGCTCTATGCAGAGCCATGCGCTAACGGTTACAACAATACGTATTTTTACCAATGAATGAGCTAGTAAACGTATTTTTCACACCATCTATATAAGATGGTAAATAGGTACGCTACGTTCTTTTGGGAGACGTGCTAACAAAAATCAGAATACAGAAAAATCACTATAGCTTAAAAATAATACAAAAATAAAGGTGTTTTTGGCATTTTCTAACAATTAATTCGTTTTTTTTATGCTTTTTGCAGGCTTAGTGGGTTTGAGCCAAGATATGCGCTCTTAAGGTGGCTTAATTGTTTACAACTTGTACGCGTATACCCACAAAGTATGCATTGCTTATTTCTAAGTCAATATTCACAGTAAAAATACTAAACATTAATTCCATAACCGTGCTTTTATAGTAGGATGTTTGCTTGGTTTACATTCATCATCTATTCGAGTTTTAATAAGGGTTCTCATGCAAAGTTTTATTCCTCAACGTAAATTACTAATGGGCCCGGGTCCTTCAGATGTAAGCGAACGAGTACTAAAGGCTCTTTCTAGACCAACCATTGGCCACTTAGATCCTAGCTTTATTAAGTTAATGGACGAAACAAAAACACTACTTCAATATGTGTTTCAAACAAAAAATGAATTGACTATGCCCATATCAGCACCGGGCTCAGCGGGTATGGAAGCTTGCTTTGTCAATTTAATTGAACCGGGTGATAAAGTTATTGTATGCCAAAATGGCGTATTTGGTACCCGAATGAAAGAAAATGTAATACGTTCAGGCGGTGAACTAGTGCTTGTTGAAGACCCATGGGGTGAACAAACCAAGCCTGAAAAATTACGTGCTGCACTTGATGCTAACCCCGATACAAAAATAGTGGCATTCGTTCATGCGGAAACGTCTACGGGTGTTCGAAATGATGCCCAAACCCTATGTGCGATTGCAAAAGAATATGATTGTTTAACGCTAGTTGATGCCGTAACTACGCTCGCTGGTATTGAACTTCGTGTAGATGATTGGCAAATTGATGCTATATATTCAGGTACACAAAAGTGTTTGTCGTGTGTACCTGGTTTGTCACCAGTAAGCTTCAGTGAAGCCGCTCTAGAAAAAATAAAAAGCAGAAAAACACCCGTACAAAGTTGGTTCCTTGATCTTAATCTTATTCTTGGCTATTGGGGGCAGGGGGCGCAGCGAGCTTATCATCATACCGCGCCAGTAAATAGTATATATGCCCTGCATGAAAGCCTGTTGATGGTGAAAGAAGAAGGATTGGAAAATGCTTGGGAACGCCATCAAAATAATCATAATTACTTACGTGACGAACTTCAAAAAATAGGGCTTAACATGACTATTGATGCGGCGTATCGTTTACCGCAACTCAATTTGGTTGATATTCCCAAAGGCTGTGATGATGCTAAAATTCGTAAGCAACTACTAAACGAATTTGACGTAGAGATTGGCGCTGGTTTAGGTGCACTTGCCGGCAAAGTATGGCGTATTGGCTTAATGGGCGAAAGCAGCAATAGGCAAAAAATTGATACATGCATTGCCGCACTTAAAGCTGTTTTGTAATTTACTATTTTTTGCCGCTTAATTAAGTGCTTCTGGTGCTAACAGCCATTGTGTTTGTTAGCACTTTATACCTGCATTTTATTCCCCTCTCGCTTTGGCTTATGATAGTCTTGTTAATATTAAAAGCAGTGAAATAAGACAGTTACGTATTTACTATTATTTCAATAAGACTTGCTTATCAGTCTCTTGCTAGCTGCTACATCTATAATAATTATAAATTGAGAGCAAATTATGCTGCATAAGATTTGGTTGGCTTTTATTGTGAGTGCCTTTGTTGCCACTTGCGTGCAAGTGGCCATCACAGGTGATTTCGGTAGTTTTGAAAACGTGATGACGGCCGTTACTGATATGGCTAAAACCAGTGTTAATATTGCGCTGGGCCTTATTGGCTTACTTGCTTTTTGGTTAGGCATTTTTAAAGTAGCCGAAGGTTCAGGTTTAATCACTAAGTTTTCTCGCGTACTCTCACCGTTCTTACGTAAAATAATGCCCGATATCCCGCGTGATCACCCAGCACTTGGCAGCATTACCATGAATATGTCAGCTAATGTGCTTGGTTTAGATAATGCGGCTACTCCTTTTGGCATAAAAGCAATGCAAGACATGCAGTCTTTATCAAGTGTTAAAGATACGCTTACGAACTCTCAAATTTTGTTTTTAGTATTAAATACATCCTCAGTCACGCTTTTTCCTATTGCTGTATTTTTATATAGAGCGGAACAAGGTGCTGCTCAGCCCACTGACGTATTTATCCCTATTCTACTTGCCACCAGTGCATCCACCCTGGCGGGTCTTTTAATTACTTGCGCGGTTCAAAAAATCAATTTATTTAATAAAACCGTTTTGCTGTATTTAGTGGGGATCTTTAGTTTTTTAGCAGCAGTTATTTTATACTTTGCTAACCTTGCTGCAGACCAGCTAGCCAGTCAATCTAGCTTTATAGCTAATTTTGCATTGTTTTTATTCATTGTAGTGGTATTAGTAATGGGGTGGCGCAAAGGGCAAAATACCTACGAGCAATTTGTTGAAGGCGCTAAACAAGGTTTTGAAGTTGCCATTTCAATTATTCCGTATTTATTGGCTATGCTAGTTGCCATCGCAATGTTACGAGCGAGCGGCTTAATGGACTTAGTTACCCAATCGGTCGCTTATGTATTAGCGTTAGTGGGTATGGATACTCGTTTTGTTGAAGCAATACCTAACGCATTAATGAAACCATTAAGTGGCTCTGGTGCAAGAGCCCTAATGATTGAAACTATGCAGCATCATGGCGCTGATTCTTTTGTGGGTAGGTTAGCCTCAGTAATGCAAGGCTCAACCGAAACAACATTTTATGTATTAGCCGTTTATTTAGGGGCTGTAGGGATAAAGCATAGCCGGTATGCAGTAGGTTGTTGCTTAGCTGCAGATTTTGCAGGTATTTTTGCAGCCATTACGGTTTCGTACTGGTTTTTTGCATAAGCAGAGGATTAATACCTACATTGCTAAATAATTGACAGAGCTTTATCAAAGGCAAGCCTATTAAACTATTTGGGTCTTCTCCTTCTAGCTTTTCAAATAGGCTTATACCTAAGCCTTCTGATTTAAAACTGCCAGCACAATCAAGCGGCATTTCGGCTCTTACGTAGGCTTCTATCTCTGCCTTACTCAACTCTTTAAAATGCACAATAAAGGGCACCACCACCGTTTGTTTAGCCATACTTTCGCTACAACTTTTAGGGCTAATTAAACTTAAACCTGTAAAAAAGGTAACCCGATTCCCACTTAGTAAACTAAGTTGCTGAATCGCATTTTCAACCGTATGAGGCTTTCCCAATATTTCACCGTTTGGCGCACAAAGAGACTGATCTGAGCCAATAATATAGTACTCCGGGTAGGTTTCAGATAAGGCTTCTGCTTTTGCTAAACTAAGGCGCTTAACAAGGGATTCGGGGACTTCATGCGGTAAATGTGTTTCGTCTAATTCAGGAGAAGCTTGAATGAAAGGCAAATTTAATTTGGCTAATAATTGAGCTCTATAGGGTGATGATGAAGCAAGTAGAATAGGGGGCATTTTGTATCAATCTATTTAAATAATGCAATAATAGCTTAATATTATCTTCATTCTTATCGGTTTTCACCTGCAAGTTGTGGCCAGCTTGCATATATTATATTTTCTTACACCCTTGTTAAACATTGACTATTGCTGCGTAACTCTATATGATGCGCGCGCTATGACAAACGTGAAACTACCTAAAAAACTTGATCCTGTAAAAAGTGCGCAAAAGCAGTCGTCTTATGACGGCATATACTTAGCGCATGAAATGCAGCGTTTCAGTAATACGGTAGCCGCAGTTGAGGCTGAAGTGCCTGTTAAAGTGGAGTTTTTAAAAGACGCGCAGGGTCTTACTTACTTTAAAGGCGAGATGCGTTCACACGTTCAGCTAGTTTGTCAAAGGTGTAATGAGGTACTCAATCATTCAGTATATACTGAATTTTGTTTTTCTCCCGTGCAGGGGAGCGAAGAAGGGAACTCATTACCCGACGCTTATGAACCGGTAGAGGTCGATGACCATGGAGAAGTTGATTTATTCCAGTTACTGGAAGACGAGTTGATTTTGTCTTTGCCAATAGTTGCGCTTCATCCACAAGAAGATTGCGCAATTCAAGCTAAGGACTTACAATTCGGTAAACTTAATCCGGAACCTGAGCGAGTAAACCCATTTGCGGTTTTAAAAGAGCTTAAGCGAGACTAGGAGTAACCTATGGCGGTACAAAAAAGTAAAAAATCTAGAGCAAAACGCGGAACGCGTCGTGCTCACGATTCACTAACTGGCGCAACGTTATCTGTTGACGCAACCTCTGGCGAAACTCATCGTCGTCACCACGTGACAGCTGATGGTTTCTACAAAGGTAACAAAGTGATTGGCAACTAAGCATTAGCTTTGTCTACTATCACTATAGCAGTTGATATCATGGGGGGCGATCGCGGCCCCCATGTTTTTTTTAATGCTATCAAAAATATCCTTCGCGACTTCCCTCATGTATCTATAATTGTTTGCGGCGATGCCAGCGAGCAAGCTAACTACCAAACCTTAATTACTCAGCAGTACTCAACAAGATTGCTTTACGAGTGTTGTGAGCAAGTTGTGCAAATGCACGATAAACCCGCAATGGCTATTCGCCAAAAACAAAATTCAAGCATGCGCAGAGCACTAGACTTAACCGCAGAAAAACGCGCTGATGGTTGCGTAAGCGGCGGTAATACGGGTGCACTTATGGCGAGCGCCTATTATGTTTTAAAGACTATTTCGGGCATATCTCGCCCCGCGCTGGCCACAATATTACCCACACAAGATCAAGGCAAAGTCTTACTGCTAGACTTAGGTGCTTCTATTCACTATAACGCAGAGAATCTTTTCCAATATGCAGTGATGGGTTCTGTGTTGATGGAAGAAAGTGAAGGTATTGATAATCCCAAAGTGGCTTTATTAAATGTTGGCGAAGAAGATAATAAAGGCCACTCTTTAGTTAAACATGCTGACTCTCTTATACGCTCTTTTGATAAGTTGAACTATATTGGTTATGTAGAGGGTAACGATATTTTTGCAGGTAAATCACATGTTGTTGTAACAGATGGTTTTACTGGCAATGTAGCGCTTAAGGCGAGTGAAGGAATAGCTGCGTTTTTGCGCAGTGAAATGATTGCGATTACAGAAAAGAACCTACTTGCTCGATTATTGAGCAAATTATGCCTACCTTTGTTAAAAAGTTTGCACCAAAGAATGAACCCCGACCAGTATAATGGTGCTAGTCTGATAGGATTGCCGTCCATTGTTGTTAAAAGTCATGGGAACGCATCTACAGAAGCATGTTACTACGCTATTGTGCAGGCTATTTCTGAAGCAGAAAGTGCCGTTCCAGACAAAATAAAATCAAAAATAGAGCAAGCTTTACTGGAGCATTAATTACATGTATTCGCGAATTATAGGGACGGGAAGTTATTACCCGAGCGAAGTCCGTTCAAATGCAGATTTAGAACTGATGGTAGACACCTCAGATGAATGGATAACAGATAGAACCGGCATAAAAGAACGTCGCTTAGTAGGCGCAGAAGAAACGGCAGCCACTATGGGCGCAGAGGCTTCAAAAGAAGCGTTATCAGCGGCAGGTATAGATGCATCCCAACTAGATATGATTGTATGCGCTACTACTAGCGGTAGATATTCATTACCAAGCACCGCCTGTGAAATTCAAAAAATTCTTGGTGTAGACAATATTCCTGCTTTTGATGTGGCGGCGGCTTGTGCTGGTTATTGTTATGCATTAAGTGTGGCAGACCAATACATAAAAAGTGGCATGGCAAAACGTATTCTTGTTATTGGGACTGACTGCTTAAGCCGATTGATTGATCCCAAAGATAGAGGGATGGTGATCTTATTTGGAGATGCGGCTGGCGCCACAATCATTGAAGCAAGTGAAGAACCTGGTATTCTCTCTACCCATATTAATGCCGCAGGTTCATATTCTGAATTATTGTACGTTGGCAATCCAACACGCGGTGATGAAGCTTCCGTACATGAAAATTGGGGCGTGATGAAGGGCAACGAAGTATTCAAAGTCGCAGTCACTAAACTGAGCGAAATTGTTGAACAAACCTTGGCTGCTAACAATATGCAAAAATCAGATTTGGATTGGCTAGTGCCGCACCAAGCTAACTTTAGAATTATTAAAGCAACCGCTAAAAAATTAGATATGTCGTTAGACCAAGTGGTGGTAACACTTGAAAAATATGGCAATACCTCTGCTGCTACTGTTCCCACTGCTTTAGATACGGCCATCCGCGATGGAAGAATAAAGCGCGGGCAACATCTACTATTAGAAGCTTTTGGTGGTGGATTTGCTTGGGCCTCTGCCTTAGTTAAATATTAAGTTAATCAAATGGCTATATAGCGCTTATTCTCTGGTAATTTGCGCTTTTGCACTGTATAAAAATAGCGTAAGTAACACGTAACATTTAAAAAATTAAAATAATAGGATAATTCCATGAGCAAAATAGCTTGTGTTTTCCCAGGTCAGGGAAGCCAATCATTGGGTATGCTAAAAGACTTAGCTGAAAATTTCCCGTCGGTTAATGTGTGCTTTGAAGAATCTTCAGATGCCTTAGGCTATGATCTTTGGAAGATTTGTCAGCAAGGCCCTGAGTCATCTCTTAATCAAACAGAAATTACACAACCCGCCTTATTAACAGCCAGTATTGCATGTTTACAAGTTCTACAGTCGGAACAAGGCATTCAAGCCGATTATTATGCTGGCCATAGCTTAGGTGAGTACAGCGCGCTTGTGGCTGCAAAGGTCATTGATTTATCCCAAGGGGTTAAAATAGTGTCGGCTCGTGGTAAATTTATGCAAGCTGCCGTGAAGCCAGGTGACGGTGCCATGTATGCCATTATAGGTTTAGATGATGAGGCCATTGCAACAATTTGTGAGCAAGTGGCTAACGAAACCAAACAAGTAGTTGCACCGGTCAACTTTAACTCGCCAGGTCAGGTAGTCATAGCGGGTCAAAAAGAAGCGGTTGTTCAAGCCGCTGCGGCAATTAAAGAAGCGGGTGCAAAACGTGCACTACCTTTAGCGGTAAGTGTGCCATCTCATTGCGCTCTTATGAAAGGAGCCAGTGAAGAACTGAGTCATCTGCTAGATGAACTGCCTTTTGCTTCTCCGGTAGTACCTGTTGTTAATAACGTAGATGTAGCTGTTGCCAATGATTCTAAGGCCATAAAGGATGCATTAGTGAGGCAACTTTACATGCCTGTTCAGTGGACTAAGAGCATTAATTATTTAGCCCAGCAAGGTGTAAGCGACATTATTGAAGTAGGGCCTGGAAAAGTACTCACAGGGCTTATTAAACGAATTGATAAAAGCATCGCTACACGCAGCTTCAATTCGCCATCAGATTTATAAACTCGAGACACAAAAGATGAATGATTTATCAGGAAAAATTGCACTAGTAACCGGCGCTAGCCGAGGAATTGGTAGAGCTATAGCCGAACAGCTTGTAAACTGCGGCGCTTTTGTTATTGGAACCGCTACTAGTGATGGTGGTGCGCAGGCAATAAGCGATTATTTAGGTAGTAAAGGTAAGGGCTTGTGTTTAAATGTTACTAATGACGAAGACATTGCCAGCTGCTTAAAAGCAATTACAGAAGAATATGGTGCAATAGATTTACTCATTAACAATGCCGGTATTACGCGTGATAATTTGATCATGCGCATGAAGGAAAGTGAATGGGACGATATTCTGCAAACAAATTTAACTTCTGTATTTAAGTTGTCAAAAGCGGTAATGCGCGGCATGATGAAGAAGAAGTATGGTAGAATAGTCACAATTGGTTCAGTGGTGGGTTCAACGGGCAATGGTGGACAAGCTAATTATGCTGCCGCTAAAGCCGCGGTAATTGGCTTTAGTAAATCTATGGCGCGAGAAATCGCTTCAAGAGGTATTACCGTTAATGTAGTAGCCCCCGGATTCATTGACACTGACATGACGCGCAACTTAAGTGATGATCAAAAAGCAGCAATATTTAATGATATTCCTGCTAATAGATTAGGCCAACCAAATGAAATTGCGGCCACTGTGGCGTTTTTATGTTCAGACCTTGCTGGTTATATAACCGGTGAAACAATCCATGTAAATGGTGGAATGTTTATGAGCTAAACCAACATCAACCAATAAATCGCAATTAAAACGTGATTTTAGGTTGATACTAAGCTATTTTTAACTAATAATTAACAACGTTGTGGTTTGACCACAAATTAAATGATTGGTTAAGCTTGCATGGCAGGGATAAGGTCAATAAACTATCCACGCTAATTTTTTTAAAGGTATGTAAAGGAAACCTGTAATTATGAGTAATATCGAAGATCGCGTAAAGAAAATCATTGTCGAGCAATTAGGCGTTAAAGAAGAAGAAGTAAAATCTGAAGCCTCTTTTGTAGATGATTTAGGTGCTGACTCGCTTGACACAGTTGAATTGGTAATGGCTCTTGAAGAAGAGTTTGATACTGAAATCCCTGATGAAGAAGCTGAGAAAATCACCACTGTTCAGTCAGCGATAGACTACATTAACGCTAATAACGACGCGTAATAAAGTTTCAAGGAAAACGGCTCTTCTGGGCCGTTTTTTTGTATCTGAAGAATTATTTTTATTTATCAATTGTTACCTTTCAAAAAAGGTAGGAGGATTGCGTGAGTAAACGTCGCGTAGTAGTAACTGGCATGGGTATGCTTACGCCCGTAGGTAATTCGGTTGAAACCACCTGGACTAATATATTAGCAGGTACCAGCGGTATAAGCGCTGTAACACACTTTGATACAAGTGATTTTAATACCAAAATAGCGGGCGAAGTTAAAGATTTTGATTGCGAAGCTTACATTCCTAGAAAAGAAGCGAAAAAGATGGACCGCTTTATTCAATTAGGTATTGCGGCTGGAAAGCAAGCTTTAGCTGATTCAGGTTTAGAAATTAGCAGCGAAAATGCTAAGCGAGTAGGAGTTGCAATAGGCTCTGGTATTGGTGGTTTACCGCTAATTGAAGAAAATCACTCTAAATTACTTAAAAGTGGCCCTAAGCGCGTTTCTCCCTTTTTTGTACCATCCACTATCACGAATATGATTTCCGGTTTCTTGTCTATTATGGAAGGGCTTAAAGGACCTAATTTAAATGTGGTAACCGCTTGTACTACTGGCGTTCACAACATTGGCATTGCGGCGCGCACAATTGCGTATAATGATGCTGACGCGATGCTTGCAGGTGGATCTGAAGCAACTATTACTCCTTTGGCGTTTGCTGGTTTTGCTTCCGCTCGTGCGCTGTCAACCAATAACGATAATCCTGAAAGCGCAAGCCGTCCATGGGATAGCGCTCGTGATGGTTTCGTTATGGGTGAAGGTGCCGGCGTTGTTATGCTTGAAGAATATGAACATGCCAAAGCTCGTGGCGCTACCATTTATGCTGAATTAGTAGGCTTCGGTATGAGTGGCGATGCATTTCATATGACATCACCTCCTGCTGACGGAGAGGGCGCAGCCCAAGCAATGGAAAATGCCATAGATGATTCAGGTATTGATCGTAATTTAATTGGTTACATTAATGCTCATGGTACATCAACGCCTGCTGGCGATATTGCTGAAGTGAATGCGGTTAAATCAATTTTTAACGACCATGCCGCTAAGCTTAAAGTGAGCTCTACAAAATCAATGATAGGCCACTTGTTAGGTGCAGCAGGATCAGTAGAGGCCATCTTTACTATTTTGGCACTTCGCGACCAAAAAGCGCCACCCACTATAAACCTTGATAATCCAGGTGAGGGGTGTGACTTAGATTTTGTGGCACATAAGTCATCTGACTTTTCTGCAGACTATGCCCTATGTAATTCTTTTGGCTTTGGTGGGACAAACGGTTCATTGTTGTTCGCTAAGGGTGAATAAAGCGTAAATTGACATAGTCACAGCGAAGTAGATTTGTTAAATTAAGTGAAGAAATGGTTTTCGTTTCTTCACTTTTTTTTATGCAATATTTAGCTGACAATGGACGCCGTTTGAATGAACAAAAATGTAAAAGATAAACCATGCACTTTCTTGTCTTAAATACGCTAAATTCACATACAGCAACACCTCAAGTTAATGTTCAAGATAGAGCATTTAATTATGGGGATGGCTGTTTTACCACAATGTATGCCTACAATAGGTGTTTGTTCAATTACTCTAAACATATTAGCAGGCTTGTACACGATACGAGTCGATTGCGTATATATTTAGATGTGCCGCTATTAGTCAACAAAATTAACGACCTTTTACTCACAAGTGTTGGTTTAGATAACGAAGCCATTGTTGTTAAAATACACATTTCAAGAGGCTTAGGTGGGCGCGGATATGAATTACCCGTCAAAGCGGAAACTATGGTTTCTATCAGCTTTCATAAAACCACCGCGTTTAGTGCCAATAGCATTGCGTCTATTTATCGCTTAAAAATGTGTTCTTTCCCACTTTCTAGCCAAACTTTACTTGCCGGCATTAAACACCTAAATAGGCTTGAACAAATTATGGCGAAAATAGAATTAGCTGACACGCAAGACGCTGAAGATCTTATTTTAGCTGACCAAAATGGCAACATTATTGAGGCTATATCAGCAAATGTATTTCTGAAAGTAAACGAGCTTTGGTTAACACCGTCTCTTGAACAAGCAGGCGTTTCGGGCGTAATGAGACGTCTTGTTTTAGAGTACTTTGCTGCCCAAGGAATAGCATACAAGGTCACTAATATAAGTGCCGAGCATTTAATGAGCGCCAGCAGTGTGTTTTTAACTAATGCCGTTAAGTTTATTATTCCTGTATCTTCGTATCAAAACCACAAACATGAAAGCGTGGCATATAACAACGATGTTTTAAGTGACATCGCTAATGGCATATTTACGGCATCACAGAGCGATTGCAAGGCATGAAAAAATTTCTTCTTTTTACCGCATTAACTGGCGTGATACTGGCATTTATAGCGCTGGCGACTGCTTATTATAAATTAGTTAATTTTGAATCTTTGAAACTTAGCAATACACAAGCGGTGTCTTTAGAAGTAGAAGATGGTAGCAATCTTTATCGCGTAAAAAAACAACTGAGTAAATATAGTGAAATAGACTCACTTGGCTTTAAATTATGGCTTAAATTAAACCCTGAGTATTCAAGTATTCAAGCTGGTTTGTATGAACTACCGCCTCAATCCCTTGTAGTTGACCTTATTAAAATGGTGAATGCCGGTGAAGTTAAGCAATTTTCTATTACCTTAGTTGAAGGCCAAACTTTCGCGCAATGGATTTCTCAGTTAAAAAGTAGCGAAAACTTAAATAATGACTTAGGCACAGTAGCTGACTTATATGAGCTTTTAACTAATAACCAAGGTTTTTGTGCGAATGAGTATCGTAGTTTAGAGGGGTGCTTATTACCGAATACTTATCATTACACCTACAAGCAAAATATGAGCTCTATTATTCAGCGTGCTTATTCTTCGATGGAAGCATTATTAGAAAGTGCATGGCATAAGCGTTTTGTAGATGTGCCTTTAAAAAATCAGTATGAAGTATTAATTTTAGCGTCAATTGTAGAGAAAGAAACCGCTGTTGATGCGGAGCGAGCTGAAATTGCCGGTGTTTTCACAAATCGCTTAAACGCTAATATGAGGCTACAAACTGACCCAACGGTTATTTATGGCATTGGCGATAGCTACGATGGTAATATTACACGTAAGCACTTACGACAAGCTACGCCTTACAATACCTATGTCATTAAGGGACTCCCCATTACACCTATTGCAATGGCAAGTGAGTTGTCAATTAATGCTACATTGCAGCCATCTCTCACCGATGCGTTTTACTTCGTAGCAAGTGGTGAAGGTGGGCATGTTTTCTCTACAAACTTAGAGGAACACAATAGGGCGGTTAGGGCTTATCTGAAAAAATTAAAAGAAGAGAAATAGAATTAAATGAGCGGAGCTTTTATTGTAATAGAAGGATTAGAGGGAGCCGGCAAAAGTACCGTGATTGGTGCTGTGTCAGAATATATAAAAAACAAAGGCCATGATGTACTTTGCACTCGCGAACCCGGCGGTACGCCCATGGCTGAAGCTATAAGAGATTGTGTGAAACAAGATTGGTCAACAGAAGAGGTGACACAAGAGACCGAACTATTACTTATGTATGCTGCTAGAAGTCAATTGGTGCATAACGTAATAAAACCGGCAATAAACCAAGGTCAATATGTGGTTGGCGACAGGCATAACTTATCATCGCTGGCGTATCAAGGAGGAGGGCGACAAGTACCTGATCTTACTATGTCACAACTCAAAACTATGACTTTGGGTAGCTTCTCACCCAATTTCACACTTTATTTAGATATAGAGCCTATATTAGGGCTTTCACGAGCTAGGGGCCGCGGGGAGCTTGACCGCATTGAAATGGCCGGAATTGCGTTTTTTGAGCGTGCTCGTGAACGGTATTTAGCAGAAATTAAGACGATGCAACAACAAGACGCATATTCAGCGGCAATTATTGATGCATCACAAGATGTAGACAGTGTTAGAGAGTCAGTACTGAATAGCTTAGATGCGTGGTACAGCGAATTTCATCATGCAAGTAGGAGCTAAATATGTATCCTTGGTTTAAACAAACTTATAGCCAACTTGTTGGGCGTATTGCAAGCTCGCAGTTACATCATGGCTTGTTGTTCTTAGCTGACGACGGCGTAGGTGAACAAACGCTTATTTTAGCCTTAGCTAAAGCGCTGGTTTGTGAAAATAAAAACGCATGTAATGCTTGTAAAGGCTGTAGTTTATTTGAGGCTCAGTCACATCCCGATGTGCAAATAGTGGTATCTGATAAACCGAGTATAGGCGTAGACCTTATTCGTAAGGTATCAGAGTTTGTCACAACCACAGCTCAACTTATGGGTAATAAGGTAATTATCATTCATGGTATTGATGCCATGACAGAAGCGGCAAGTAACTCACTGCTGAAAACCTTGGAAGAGCCCTCAAGAAACACATTTTTGATTTTGTCGACCACTCAAGCTAATGGGGTGCTGCCTACCATTAAAAGTAGATGTGAGAAGATTCGCTTACACTTGCCTAGTGAAAAGCAGAGTCTAGAGTGGTTAAGTAGTAATACAAGCGAAACAGTAACAGGTGAAGGCTTACATGCATATAGTGGCTCGCCCATTAAGTATTTGCAGGCATTAACTGATAAAGCGGCTAATTATCATGAGTTTGTTGATGATATTGTGCAGCTGCAAGAAAATAAAATATTCGCTGAGAGCGTTGCAAAAAAGTGGAAAGCAGAGCCCGCTCTTGCCTTAAAATGGGCATATCAATGGAGTATATTAGAATACAAGAAATGCTTAGAGCAAGACGCAAGCTTATCAAAGCTTAATGAATTACAAAATATTGGTGATTTATGCAGCAAGCTCAAACCAAAACTTGAACAAGCAGGTATTAACTTTCAACTTATTTTACAGCGCGTTTTTACGCAAATTTCAGATTTTAGGAGTGTTTAGTGTTTGTAGATTCACATTGTCATTTAGATAGGTTAAAAGCCAAAGGTGAAGTACTAGACCAAGTTGTACAAGACGCGACTGATGCCAAGGTTGAACACATGTTATGTGTTGCGGTATCAGTAAAAGAGTTTGCTCAAATGAAAGAGACGGTTAGCAAATTTAGTAATGTATCGGTTTCTTGTGGTGTTCATCCCCTGCATCAAGAGGACGCCTGTGACTATGATACCTTGCTTGCACATGCTACTGATGATGATGTGGTAGCTGTAGGTGAAACCGGGCTCGACTATTTTTACAGTAGCGATACAAAAGACGTTCAGTTTTCATCATTTGTAGATCATATTAAGGTTGCAAATGCGCTATCAAAACCACTAATTATCCATACGCGAGGCGCACAAGAAGATACTCTACAACTTTTGCGTGAGCATTATGACCCTTCTACTGGTGCTGTATTACATTGTTTTACAGAAAGCTTAGAAATGGCCCAAGCGGCTATTGAAATGGGAATATATATTTCTATCTCTGGCATTGTTACGTTTAATTCAGCAAAAGAACTGCAAGAAACAGTTAAGCAAATTCCCCTTGATAAGCTGCTTATTGAAACTGACTCGCCTTGGTTAGCGCCAGTTCCTCATCGCGGCAAAGAGAATCAGCCTAAGCATGTTGTTAATGTGGCTGAATTTATTGCAAAACTAAAAGGTATTAGCGTTGAGGAGTTAGCAAAAATAACCACCGAAAACTTTTACCGCTTATTTTCCCGAGTTAAGCATGTCTAAGTCTGTATGCTCGCCTTTGTGGATTGAAAGGCTTTGCAAAGCCATTGATGTACACAGCGCTAAACCTACAGCTAAGTTTTTTCAGGTAGCGAGTGTTGATAACAATGGTATGCCGAAGAATAGAACAATGGTATTCAGAGGCTTAAAAAATGGCGCTATTTTAGCTATTTGCGACAAAAGAAGTGAAAAGGTGAGCCAGTGGGAGAGTTTATCAAGGGCGGAGCTTTGTTGGTACTTTGAAGATACTCGAGAGCAGTTTAGATTAGCTTGTGAAGTTGTGTTGCATAGTAAGGACGCTAAGATCAATAACAACTTAGCTAACTCTTATAAGGGGGCGCTAGAGCAAAAGGCTGCAAAAGGGGCTGTGCTTGAATATATGAAAGAAACTGCCCTAAATGTATGGCAGAGCCTATCTAAACAAGCGCAAGAGCAGTTTTCCTGGCCACATCCCAAAGTGCCATTAGACAATGAATTGCTAGTGCAAAGTGATCACGAGAGTTCAATTACAGACAGTAACAGCGATGCAGCAAATCAAGTTCATGAAAACTTTGTATTGCTCATGTTTACTCCTGACTCTGTAGATTATCTAAATTTGTACACCGAGCCTCAAACAAGAGAACTTTATACTTTAAAAGGCGCTGATGATTGGCTTTGCACTCAAGTAAATGCATAAAATCAGTCATAAACGCTAAGTTATGAAACTTTGATGCTGCTCATATTCCCAAACATATGAACAAGCCTTGCATTGATTATTTCAGTGCCGCCTAATTGTTGTAAAGGGCGTATAATATCTTGTTGTTTGTCACTTAGTATTAAATCTATATAGATTCGAGAGCAGTTGCCAGCTTTCAACAATGCACAAAGTAAATCGAATTGATTCATTTTCTCAGTTGCTTTGACTTGAATTTGCTGTGAAGACAATGAACTAAAACTAAAGTGCTGGCTAATGTTACAGTGCCAGCGAGCATCTTGTACACTTGTGTGTTTAGCCCCATTGTTAAAATCATAAAAATGGTTTGCTGTATCAACCGATGCATCGGTTAATAGATTCACCTTGTGATGTGATGTAACTGTGTGTGCAACTGTAAATATACCCATGACTGTTTACCTGTTCAGTATGTATGCATATACAGTAGTACTGTATAAGTACTAATGCAAGTACTATTTAAATATTCTTATTATTTTTTTTCTTTTACTTAGCAATACGATTGTACTTAACGATGCATAAATAATGGCTTGCAGGTCAATACTTTTCGTTGACCAAATGAAATGCACATTCACTAAAATTAAAGCAAGATATACCCAATTGTGGAGCTTTTGCCATGAAGGCCCCATCCTTTTTTTAATACTATTAATAGATGTAACTAACAAGGCTAGTAATAAAAGCAAGCCGGTGAAACCGAGCAAGATGTATGGGCGGCTAACTATTTCTTTAGCTACTAACGCCCATTCAAACTGAAGTTCGAAAGCAATAAAAGTACTTAAATGCAAGAGTCCGTAAACCGCAGCATAAACCCCAAATGTTCTTCTAAAACGCATAAGTTGTGAAAATTTTAGATGCTGACTAAGTACGCTTACTACTAAACTTATAAGTAGTAAATTTAATGCGCCTATTCCAGTGAAATCAAGTAATGCCTGTACTGGATCGCCCGGAAGGGCGCCGGTAAAGGCTTGGTAAAAGTAACATACAGCCCACAAACATATGCCTGCATGAGTGCTTATGCGAGCAAGAGTAAGAAAGCGAGGTTTTACTCGAATAGGTTTTTGCGGCGCTGGTATAAACATTTAATAGAACTTTCTTAAATCCATGTTTTTGTATAAATCAGCAACCTCTGGATAGCCGTTAAACATTTGTGTATTAACACGTTCTTGGTCAAACACACTTGAACCTTCAATTCTTCTTTCACGCGCTTGTGACCATCTGGGGTGGTCAACGGTAGGATTAACATTAGCATAAAAACCGTATTCACTAGGAATAAGCCTATTCCAACTGGTTGGTGGCATCTTATCTGTTAGGCTTATTTTAACGATAGATTTAATACTTTTAAAACCATACTTCCATGGCGTAACTAAGCGGATGGGGGCGCCATTTTGTGGTGGCAATGTTTTTCCATACATTCCCACACTTAAAAACGCCAAGGGATGCATTGCTTCATCAAGGCGCAAGCCTTCAACATACGGATATTCAACACCTCCGCCAACAAACTGATTTCGTTGTCCACGCATTTGCTCAGGTGATAAAAGCGTTGAGAAAGCAACATATTTAGCGCTGCTTAATGGTTGAGCCAGTGCAATAAGTTTGCCAAGTTCAAATCCAATCCACGGAATAACCATTGACCACGCTTCAACGCAACGCAGACGATAAATCCTTTCTTCTAAATCAAGTGTTTTAAATAAATCGTCATAAGACAAGGTAATAGGCTTTTCAACCAAGCCGTCAATTTGTAATGTCCATGGTTCTACTGAAAGAGATTGCGAATGTTTAATAGGATCATCTTTTGCGGTACCAAATTCATAAAAGTTATTGTACGAGGTAGCAATAGATTCGGGGGTGCTTGGTATAGGGTAATTCTTGGCATTAGATTGAGTAAAACTTAATGCTTGCTGCTTAAAGGTGGGTGTAGGGTCATCACTTTTAAACCAATCAAACGGGCCTGCCAATGCTTTATTACTTAAAAGTCCTGATGCACCTATAAAGCCTAATTGTTTAAGTAAGGTTCGTCTATTTTTATACACATGTTCATCAGTAACATCATTTTCACTCAGTGCAGATGATGATTTAGATCGTAAATGAATAAATTTTGGCATACCGTTTCATACTCTTAAATTGAAAGTCACTCTACTTATATGACCGGTTCAATAGATAGAAACTTACACTAAATCTAAAATTGACCCGGCATGAACAAATTTTTAAACACACGGTTAGCATAATCGTCAGTCATACCTGATAAGTAATCAGCTATTATACGAGCTTTAAGCTCTTCGCCTTCGGCTTGCTTCCACCTTTCCATTGTATTTAAGGGTAACAATCGCATTGGTTCGTTGTGAAAAGCGTCAAACAAGCTAGCCAGTATGTGCTGCCCCTTATGTTCTATTAGTTGTAACTCGGGCTTTTTGATCACATATTTAAAAATAAACCCTTTTAAAAGGTTAAGAGAATATAAGGCTTCTTCGGGTAAAAGGGCGGTGTAATCAAGTAAAATTTCACTGAAGGTATGCTTCTGATTCAAATATATATTCGTTATAAAATAGTTGACCAACTTGCCTATAGCGTTTTTTCTGATGTGATTTGTTGAGCTAAATAAGGCTTGTTCCAAATTAACAATATTTTTGGCTAAACTAGTATCAGCTATTTTTAAAATATTCTCAGTCACTTCTTCATGAAAACTAGATTGGTTTACCAAGCCTATTACTATGGCGTCTTCTAAATCGTGAACAGCGTAAGCTATGTCATCAGCAAGCTCCATAATTGAGCAGTCTACCGATTTATGCATAGTTTTGGCATGCTTGTTGTTATGTTGTTCATAAACCATAAATTTGGTTTTATCTTCAAGGCTTACACTTGCCATTACCCAATCAAATACTTCTCTGTCGCAGTTAAATAAGCCTTTAGGCGGAAGCCAATCGGCAGACTTAACTTTTTGATTGTTTATAGGTAACTGACTGCTCTTTTCTTTCTTTTCATCAAGCACATTTAAAAAATTAGGATACTTAATTACGCCAAGTAGTGCTCGCCTGCTTAGATTCATCCCAGCAGATTCAGAATAGCTTTCAAGTTTGGTTAATATACGAAAAGTTTGGCCGTTTCCTTCAAAACCACCAAACGCATGCATTTTTTGATGAAGAGCAATTTCGCCGCCATGCCCAAAAGGAGGATGCCCAATATCGTGTGCAAGGCATACGCATTCAATCAAATGCTCATCTAATTGAATTTCCTTGGCTATATCAGGGTATTTAATGGACAAATACGAACATATTCCAGTACCTATTTGAGCGACTTCAAGTGAATGAGTTAAGCGAGTACGAGTGAAATCACTTACCCCTATACCCATAACTTGGGTTTTTGATTGGAGCCGCCTAAACGACGCGCTGTGCAATACCCTTGCTTTATCACGCTGATACGCACTTCTGTTATCACCATCTAGTGCGCGCTCGCGCTCATATCTTCGTTCTGTCCAATTTTGCTGGCTCATTTATTTCTCACGCATTAAATACAAATTGCTCAATAAACTATATAGCATATGCAAATCTACTGCCGATAACTATTAAAGAAGGTGGTCATTCTTTCTAAAGCAGGAACTAGGGTGTCTTTGTTTGGAAGAAATACTAATCGAAAATAACACCCTTCAAATAAATTAAAAGCGCTGCCATGTACTAATAAAATCTTTTGGCTTTTGAGTAAATCTAAAATCAAATTAATATCGCTACTTATATTAAATTTTTTAGCGTCTACTTTCGCAAAGCAGTACATTGCGCCCATGGGTTTCACGCAAGATATACCCTCTATGGCGTTTAAACCGTCTGTGGCTAAATTTCGCTGCGATAAAAGCCTGCCGTCACCATTTACTAAATCATTAATACTTTGATAACCTCCCAACGCGGTTTGGATAGCATGTTGGCTGGGTACGTTTGCGCACATACGCATAGATGACAATATAGTTAAGCCTTCAATATAACTACTTGCCGCTTTTTTATTTCCGCTCACCAAAAGCCATCCTGCACGGAACCCAGCTACACGATAGTTTTTAGATAAACCACTGAAGGTCACGCAAAAGAGATCCGGTGCCAAGGCAGCAATACAATTGTGCTGTGCACTGTCGTATAACACTTTGTCATATATTTCATCACTGAAAATAATCAGATTGTGCTTGCGAGCAACATCTACCACTTGCTGTAGTAATTCGTTTGAGTAGACCGCCCCCGTTGGATTATTTGGATTAATAAGCACAATCGCTCTTGTGCGAGGGCTTATTTTTTTTGTGATGTCATCTATATCTGGAAACCAGCCCGCTTGTTCGTCGCAGCGATAATGTACTGCGTTTCCTGAAGATAAATTAACCGCAGCTGTCCAGAGGGGGTAATCAGGACTTGGTATAAGCACTTCGTCGCCGCTATCAAGTAAGGCCTGCATAGACATGGTAATCATTTCGCTAACGCCGTTACCTAAAAAAACGTCGTTTATTGCAATGTTGCTAATCCCTTTTTGTTGATAATACTGCATCACGGCAACTCTAGCGCTGTATATACCTTGCGCATCCGAGTAGCCTTGTGCGCTAGGGAGTTGCTTAATCACATCTTTAAGGATGTCATCAGGGGCTTCAAAGCCAAATGGGGCAGGGTTGCCAATGTTCAGTTTTAATATTCTCTCTCCGGCTTCTTCCATTTTATTGGCTTGAGCTAATATGGGTCCGCGAATGTCATAACACACGTTGGCTAGTTTTTTGGATTGAGTAATATTTTGCATGAATAAGTAAACTGACTGCTAAAAAGGGCTTGTAAGAGTAAACCAATGGCGTGCAAGTGTTAAGTAATGTTTTGAAACAAATTAACTTTTTCAAGTATTAGCATACTTTTAATGAGTCTATATACTGTATTGAATAACAATGCAGGAGATTACTATGCCAGCTCCCCTAATATGGTTAAGCGCAGCACTTGCTGGTGTTTATGCCGGTAATAAAGCGAATACTAATTACTTAAAACGAAAGCAAATTATTGGCAGTATGCCTGGCGAAAGTAAACTTCGCGTAACGCCAGTCAATGGCAGTATAGTGTGCTGCGGAATATATGGGTTGCTTGATCATACCGGTATATGGATAGACAACACAATATATGAATTGTCAGGAGAAGGCTTGGTGAGGTGTTTGTCACCGAACCGCTTTTTAGGAAAACGCTCAGGTTCAACCATTTATGTTGCTTGTGATGCTAATAACACCCCCTTATTTGAAGAAAACTCGGTAGGGCTGGCGCGCTCGCGGCTATATACTTTATTAGATTATCATTTGTTTGATCAAAACTGTCATCGCTTTGTGGCCGAAACCCTTGCAGGTCATAGCGTTGATATTATGAGTTTTTCAGATTTAAACATATTCTTACACCAACATTTTAGTACCCTCATAAATTGGCACAAAGCGTCGAATAATTAATTTTGTTTATTTTTTGACCTTAAAGCATAACTTGCATAGTATTGAATAAGAGTAAACGTTTTGTTTACATTTGTTTTTGTTACATCGTCTATGTCAGTTTATTCTCTTAAGGGGATCGTTATGTCACAGAAAATAGAACAAGCGCCAGACAACGCCATCACATCCAGCGGTATTGCCAGAGTTATTCCATGCGTTCAGTTAGATAAGTTTGATTGCTTTAAATGGATTGCCTTAGCTATTAATGATTTTAAGCAAGCTAAAATCATTAGCCTTTCATACGGAATTATTTTTACCCTCGTTCCCATTGCTATAAGTTATTTAGTTGCAAGCTCTGGTTGGTATTTAGTTATTTTTCCTGCAATGATTTGCTTTATGTTGTTAGGGCCATATTTAGCAGCCGGGTTATATGACGTATCATGGCAGTTAGAAAAAGGCAGTGAGCCTTCTTTTCGGCATTCCTTAAAAGCTATGTCGAGAAACGCGGTCAACGAGTGGGGCTTCGGTATTTTGTTAATGGTGCTAATGATTTTCTGGTTACGCGTAGCAAGTATAATCCACGCCCTATATCCAAGTTACCTAGATATGACCTTTGCTAATCTTTGGCCGTTTTTAGCCTTAGGTACAGTTGTAGGGGCAGGTTTTGCCGCCATCGTTTTCTTCATTAGTGCGTTCACGCAACCTATTTTACTTGAACGTAAAGTGGATATTGCTACAGCCGTACTCACCAGTATGAACGCAGTATGGCGAAATAAATTAGCGATGTTTGTGTGGGCGAGCGTAATACTTTTTTGTGTGTTCTTGGGCTTCGTTACGTTTTTTATATCCTTCATAGTCATCATGCCTATATTAGGTTATGCCACTTGGCACGGTTATATAGAAACTATTGAAACGAAACGTGAACGCAAATTTGTATAGGCAAACATAGTTAATAAGTAAAAGGGGCTAATTGATATAAAATATCAGCCCCTTACGAACATTAATATTTGTTAGAAATCCACATGCTTTGGTAGGGCTGCAAAATTACATCAGCCAAATCACTTGTGATTGCTTTTTGGCTTAATAAGTCTATCCAGTTTTCGGTACCTATCAAGTTAATATCTGACAAACGAATGCTTTGTTCTACTTTTGATATATTAGATATGCAAAAAATGCTTTGGCGTCTATCTATACTTTGGCGCCAATAACCGAATACCTGAGGGCCAAGTTGTAAGGTAAACTGCGTTGCATTTGGGTGGAATGCGCTTTGTGCTTTTCTAATAGCCAAAAGCTGAGTAATTTGCGTTAGCACTTGGTGATGAAGCGAGTGCACATCATCAAGTTCTTCAACTAATTCGTCATACACCCATCTGTGGCGGTTAATTGAACGGTTTTGCCCCGTATGTGTCACCTTTTCATCATCGTTTGGCGTACCCAGAAGTGAATGTATGTATAAACCGGGAATTCCCTCTAAGCCGAACATAATAGTATGAGCACATAAGAAACGTTCAAGCTGAAATTCGTCAGCACCTGAAATGTCGCCTTGCAATGCATCAATTAATGCAATGTTTAATTCATAAGGTTTTTGCTTTCCGTTTGGTGTACTGCGCCACGACACTTTGCCGCCAAAATTTTGCATGCAATTGGCTAAATCTTCAATCTCTTCATCACTAAGTAAACCCTCGGCTGGCCTTAAGCCAATACCATCATGAGACGCGATAAAGTTAAAATAGAAAGTGCCGTTTTGCGCTGGCGGCATACTCATTAACCAGTTTTTCAAATAACTACAGTCACCGGTTACTAAGGTGTTAAGCAACAGTGGTGGCAAAGAAAAATTATAAATTGAATGCGCTTCATTGGCGTTACCGAAATAAGTTAAGTTTTCCTGATTAGGAATGTTGGTTTCGGTAATAATAAGAGCATGTGGTGCAGCGTGCTCTATTAACGTTCTAAGTAAGCGAACCATTTCATGTGTTTGAGGTAAATTTATGCAATTAGTACCTAGCTCTTTCCAAAGAAACGCAATGGCATCGAAGCGAAATATTCGTGTACCGCGATCTAAGTAAAGTCTAATAATTTCAATAAACGCCAACAGCACTTTAGGGTTGGTAAAATCGAAATCAACTTGGTCATGGCTAAAAGTACACCAAACTTGCTTTGTACCCTCTAGGGTTTCGGTTTCACGAAGCAGGGGGCTTGTGCGCGGCCTCGTTACCTTATCAAGCTCTGGATTTGGCTCACTGGTATAGAAAAAATCTTTACCGGGTTCTTTTCGCTGAATAAAGTTTTGAAACCAAGCACTTCTTGCACTGCAATGGTTTATAACTAAATCTACCATTAAGCCAAATTCATTGGCTATTTTGGTTACATCTTCCCAATCACCTAACGATTCACTCACAGTGGAGTAATCAATGACTGAAAACCCATCGTCTGAACTGTATGGAAAAAATGGCAGTATATGCACATTGTTTATTGCGTGTCCGCAGTACTTATGCAAAAACTGATGCAAGGTTTGTAAAGGCGGACGTTTCATTCCATCAACAATGTTTTGTTCCGGCTCTATTAGCGAATCCCCATAAGTAATGAGCACAATGTCTTCTTCACTCCATAAATTTGCATGGGCTTCAGGTAAAATTACATCGTGTTCATTGCTCAAGCGCATCGCTTTAAGCAATTCTTGAGTCACATCCTCTAAATCGATTTCTTTGTCTAACGTGCCGTAAATCAATTCCAGGTGATGGAATACTTTTTCTTTTAAATACTCAACATTGTGCATAATAGTGTTACCTTGAAAATTCAGCGTTATCTTCCTCAACGGCTTTACGTAAACACTCTAGTACATCTGGTTTAGCGCTTATTACGCGATTCCAACTAGGAATAAACGGTGTTTCCATTGGGTTATCTAAAAAGTTTTTGCCTGCCTTCATAATATTGCGAGCAAACATTTCTACTGCTTTTTCTTCGGCATGAACATCAAGTGTTAAACCGTTCATTATTGCATCGTTGTGGTAGGTCTCAATGAAATCCAAGGCAATCCGAAAATAGGTTGCCTTAATCGTTCTAAACGTTTCTGTGCTAAATACGGTGCCCTGTGTTGCAAGCTTTCTAAATAAGGCTTTTGTAATATCGATCGACATTTTTGATAAACCACCTTGATCGTTATTTAACGATAAATCTTGGTGTTTGTGATCATACACACGCGCTATATCAGCTTGGCACAATCGATTGTGCGAATAATTGCGATGCATTTCAGAAAGTACACCAATCTCTAAACCCCAATCACTGGGAATACGAATATCGTTAAGTACATCACGTCTGAATGAAAATTCACCCGCTAATGGATAACGAAAGCTGTCCATAAACTCTAAGTAATCATTATGACCTAATGTGTGTTTTAAGGCGCGAAGCAGAGGCGTGACTAATAAACGTGATACACGTCCATTGACCTTTCCGTCGGCTACTCGAGCATAAAAACCTTTACAAAACTCGTAGTTAAATTGCGGATTAGCAACAGGATAAATTAAGCGAGCTAAAAGAGAGCGGTCATAAGTTAGAATATCGCAATCATGCAAAGCAACACTTTCTACTTTATTTGTTGCCAGTACATAACCCATGCAGTACCAAACGTTTCTGCCTTTGCCTAATTCTTTAGGCGCTAAGCCTAAGGCTTGTAACTCTTCATCCAAAGCTTTTAAACGCGGCCCATCGTTCCATAAAACGCAGTGGTCTTGAGGCAATGTTTTAAAGAAGTCCAATGCGTATTCAAATTGTGATTGTTCTGCTCTATCTAAACCAATCACTATTTGGCTTAAATAGGGAACCTTTGCTATATGTTCAATTGTAGCTGGTAGAGCTTTCCCTTCAAGTTCTGAAAATAAGCTGGGTAATATAAGCCCCATAGGGCGTCGACTAGAAAACTTTACAAGTTCGTCCTCTAACTCATCTAAGTCACGATGTTCAAGATTGTGCAGGGTAGTAACTATGCCATTTTGATAAAAGTCAGCCATTAACGTCCTCTATTTTTTCTCTGGAATCAATTGATTCATTACCTGAGACCAACCTTCTGGTCCATGTGCTTTACTCAAGTAGTTGTGTTTCGTTCTTTTCAACTGTGGTGCGCTGTGCACCGGAGATGATATTCTCACCGCAAAATCTGCTACTTCTAACATGTCGATATCGTTATTGCCGTCTCCTAAGGCAATGCTTTTCACATGCATCTCTTTGTGTTGTCTTTTATATTCATTACTGAGCCATTGAAGGGCTTTACCTTTATTGCTATCACCGCAAACGTGCAAAAAACGCCCGCCTTTTAGTGGGTGAGCTCCCATACTCTTAATATCGCTAATGAATTTTTCCTGTTGCGACTCACTGCCAGTCCAAAATAGTGGCTCTGAATATTGGCGGGTCGCGGCAAGCTCAGCTTTTTTTACGCTTAAGCCGGTAAGTTCAACAATTCGGTTAATATCCATATCACTAAATGCTTCGTACTGATCTGGATAGTTATATTTAATTCGTTTAATTAAGTCTTGCCAATATGATCTTGGTTGTGCAAAAGACTTTACCCAGTAACCATTTTTCCAAACGGCTCCGCGAGGCTTCTCGGGAAGAAACCCTTTGGGCATATATACAGCGGCACCATTTTCAGTGATGAATCCGCTGCTTAGTTTCATCTCTTCAAGTAACTCTTTTACTTCTGCAAACGTTTTACTGGTATTGGGTATTATAGGTATTCCTGCTTCAGTTAAACGTGCCATACACTCACTGGCATTTTCAAAACTATAAGTGTAGTGATCAAGTAAAGTGCCATCAAAATCTGTAAAGACTAGAATTTGAATGTTGGTAGCTAATAAGGTGTTCTCAGACTGCATATTTAGTTGGTTTGACAAGAGTGAATACCACGGTTTTTGTCGAGTTCAAATACAAAATCAGATCGACTAGGCAAAATTTCTAGAGCATGCTCAGTTAAACGTTGGTAATGCTGAATAAAAGCATCAATTTGTTCATCAGTCATGGTCTGCTCAGTAGGAAGATTTTGTTGTTTTAAGCGTTCAATCAATTTATGTTCTTGCTCACAGCGCCACTGATACACACAGTCAAAACTAGGTGCTTTCAACATTACCAGCTGATCCATTTTTGCAAATATTTCATGATAATCTGAAGCCAAAGCTTTGTTTACATAAGCACGCCAGTCCCCGTTAGGGTCTTGTGTTTCTTCCATGCTATTAACTGCTTGTGTTAGCTGTTGATTTGATTGAGCATTTATTCCAACGCACCATCCTTCTAATATTACAATATCATATTTTTGATTAATATCACGCCATTGTGACGTTGGTGCTACATCATCAATAGATTTTATAAAAACAGGTAGCACACAAGCTTGATTTTGCAGTAAAGCATCAATGCTTGATGCAAGTAAGGCCGTGTCATGAGTCCCTGGAACGCCGCGGGTGGCAAAAAGAGGATGGATGTTTTCAGAAAGAGCTAAGCGCTTTTGTTTTGACAAGTAAAAGTCGTCAATTGACATGCCAATGCTTGGTTTGTCGAACACTCGGCTTAACAATTCAACTAATAAACCCGTTACCGTTGATTTCCCTGAGCCTTGGCTACCGTTTACACCAATGAAAATTGTTTTGCCTGCGTTATTTTGGTGCGCTGCCAACGCTTCCGTTAAAGGTATGAACCATTTTAGTGCAAAGTCAAAATAGCTATCAGGTAATTTTTCGCTCTGAATATATTCAGATAAAATTAGATCCCTTGTACTCAAGTTTAACCCCTATGCACGTTGGTTATGCTGTAACTTATGTTTAAGCAATTAATTAGAAACTATCAGCTTAACAATTACAGTCAAATACTTTATGAATACCTAAGGACTAACAAGTTTAATGCCAACTAGCAAAACGATTCGATATTAAGACTTTTATTACTTAACTTGCGATTATTACGGCTCTTTTTGGTCTAGGGTAACCTTCTATTGTTTTACTTGTATCCTTAGGATCTAGAAAGTCTTGCAAGGAATGGTTATCCATCCATTGTGTTGCGCGTTGCTCTTTTGTACTCGTTATATCTATGTCTACGCAGCTAACGGTTTTGAAACCCACGCGATTTAACCATAAAGTGAGTGCTGAAATACTCGGTAAATACCAAACGTTACGCATTTGTGCGTATCTGTCGGTGGGCATAAACACGGTCTGTTCGTCTCCATCTACCACTAAGGTTTCTAGTATGAGCTGGCCCTTAGGTGCTAATTGCGCTTTTAATTCTTTTAAAAACTTAATTGGGTCAGTTCGATGATATAAAACACCCATTGAAAAAACAGTATCGAAATAATGACTAGCAGGAAGGTCTTCAATGCCAAGTGGAAGGTATTGAATGTCAAAGTCATGATTGTAGCGATTAAAACAATGGAACTGGTAAAAAAAGAGACTCGTAGGGTCAACGCCAATGACTTTTTTAGCGCCTGCTTCAGCCATTCTAAAGAGGTGATACCCACTGCCGCATCCTACATCAAGTACCTTTTTATCTTTTAAGCTTTCAATATGCGGAAGTACTCTGTCCCATTTCCAATCAGAGCGCCATTCTGTATCTATTTCTATAGAAAAGAATGTGAAAGGCCCTTTGCGCCAAGGCATAAATTGCTTAAGTATAGAACTTGTTTTTTGAACATTCACTTCAATTGAATTATCTATAGGGCTCACAAGCACATTATCATTAATTATTAAACTTGCTTGGTCAGAGGAGGGCAGTTGATTTAATTGTTTCTGCCAACGCTTTTGATTAGCCACATCACTGTTCTTTTCCCAATCATTTAATTGGGGCATTAATGCGCTAATCCAAGATTCTAAGGCGGTGCCAATAATGGACTGATAAAAATCGCTTTTCCAAGTAAATGTGTCGTGGCTGTTATTCGTCATAATCAAACTACTTAATTGCTATTAAAGATAAAAAGTTAAACTGCTGATACCAAATGGTGAGTGCATTAAATCCAGCAGTATTCAAACGTGCTTTGTGCGTTTCTATTGTGTCGAGTTTCATAACATCTTCTAGAGCACTTCGCTTTTGGCTAATTTCTAAGTCTGAATAGCCATTTTCACGTTTAAAATTATGATGAAGATCTATAAGAAAATCGTCTATTTCACCATTCTCATGTTTGACTTTTTCGCTTAATATCAACATTCCACCAGGCTTAAGGTGCTTGTAAACTTTATTGATAACGCTTTGGCGTAGGGTGGGTTCAACAAATTGTAAAGTGAAGTTAATAACCACCAAATCGCACGATTTAAGTTCTGCGTTTATTAAGTCACCTTGCTGCAATTCTATACAATGTCCATAATTGAAAGCGTTAATATGCTGCGAACATTTTTCAATCATTGCGGCGGAATTATCAATCCCTATTATATAAGGTGACTTAGAAAACGTTTGCTTGGCAATTGATAAACTTACGCTTCCTAAAGAACAACCTAAATCATATACCACAGGTTTGTCTGCACAATGTTGCTTCGCTATTTTGCCAATACCATCAATAATACTGGCGTAACCAGGCACTGAACGGTTAATCATGTCGGGAAAAACGTCAACCACTTCTTTGTTAAAGGAGAAACGCGCTAAACTCTCTTTGGGGCTTGAATATATCGTATCAGGTTTGTTTAGATTGGTTTTGTCAGTCATGTTATTTGTGCGTTTGCATCCCAAAATCGTGTTTTTCTTACCTTTTACTAGCGCAAAGCTTTATTTAATGCCCTAGCAGTTATATATTAGTATTATATCGCATGTCCTTTATTTAGTGTATGCAAATTCGTGTGCGTGTAATTTGAGTATTAATGTAAAAGTTACTTTACGTTAATAATATGCTATAAAAACGTGAATAAGTATAAATAACAATAAGAAGTAACCTTTTATGATGAAGTATTTAATAGCTGATGATCACCCCTTGTATAGAGAAGCGTTGAAGGGAGCTCTACAAAATGAGTTTCCTAAAGTCTCTTACTTGGAGTCTGATTCGTTTGACAGCACATTAAAAACCTTAAGAACACAGCGCAACGTTTCGTTGTTGTTGTTGGACTTGTTTATGCCTGGCTGTGATAACTTCTACGGTTTGCTTCGTTTGCGCCAATTGTTCCCAGATTTACCTATTGTAGTGATTTCGGCGGCTGATTCTATTGATGTTATATCTCAGGTTATGGAATTTGGCGCCAATGCATTTGTTCCTAAAACCAGTCCAACCTCTGATATGACCCTAGCTATTGAAAGCGTGCTTAATAAGCAGAATTGGTTACCCGAAGGCGTGAGCGAACAACTCGCTAATGTTGAGGTTGAAGCGGTAGAAATTGCACAAAAAGTGCGCGAACTCACGCCTAAACAGTTTCAAGTTTTATTATTAGTTAAACAAGGGATGATGAATAAGCAAATTGCTGACACACTGAGTGTGACAGAAGCTACCGTTAAAGCCCATATAAGCATGTTGTTTAAGCGTCTAAATGTAAAATCTCGCACGCAAATATTAGTCGCACTAGAAAATCTACAACTTGAGTAATAAGCACAGTGAGCGCATTTCCTTTAATAGACCTTCATAGGCATCTTGACGGGAACGTTCGTATACAAAGTATTATAGCTTTGGCGAATAAACATAATGTTGTTCTTCCAAGTACTCATTTTGATACGCTAAGCAAGTACGTTCATATTCAAGACAAAACGTCAGATTTACTTGCGTTCCTGCAAAAACTAGATCTTGGCGTTTCTGTTCTTGGCGACTTAGACGCATGTAATCAAATTGCATATGAAAACGTGCAAGACGCAATTTCTGAAGGCTTGCATCACGTTGAGCTAAGATTCTCTCCTCGCTATATGTCACAAGCTTTTGATTTGCCTATGCAAGGCGTGGTTGAAGCGGTAGTAGATGGTGTTAGGTCAGCAAATATCGATTTTCAATACAACGCCAAGCTCATTGGTATTTTAAGCCGCACCTACGGTGCAGATAAGTGTGAAGAAGAACTGCAAAGTTTGTTAGCGCTTGAAAATGGTGTAGTCGCAGTTGATTTAGCCGGCGATGAAAAGGGTTATCCCGCGGCATTGTTTACAACACATTTTAACATAGTCAAAGATGCAGGCCTTAAAATTACCATTCATGCGGGTGAGGCTGAAGAAGCAAACAGTATATGGGATGCTATTCATTTATTGCATGCAGATAGGATAGGGCATGGCGTAAGCGCGTATAAAGATGCCAAATTAATGGATTACCTGGCAAAGCATCAAATTGGTGTTGAGACCTGCATTTTATCAAATTACCAAACTGCCACGTGGACAAATATTCCACAACACCCTGTGAAAGCATTTATTCAAGCTGATGTTCCTGTGTGTTTAAATACTGATGATCCAGGCATATCTAACAATAGCTTACAAAGTGAATATCAACTAGCGCGCACAGAGCTGAAGTTAAGTGATAGTCAAATCAACACGCTTAAGTTGAATGCTTTACATCAAGCATTTCTTACAGACAAAGAAAAAGACGCCATATTGGCGTCTTTATAACTGTTTAACACGAAAACTAATTTAATAGTTTTCTTAGGCTGTTAGCTACGCGGCTTTAACTGATTTTTTCTTTGTTACTTTAACTACTTTGCTGCTGTTAGCGGCTAATAGCTCTTGTGGGTCAAAGTCATCAACGTTAATAGTACGTAATCTTCCAGCTTCCGTTTCTTTTAGTAGCTCTGCATCAGCATCACTTATAATGCCAGCGGCTAAAGCTCTATCGGCCAGTTTGTCTAAGCCAGTCATAGGAAGTTTTTCACCCAAGGTTTTACAAATATTGTTAAAGATTGGCTCTACTTTAATAATATTCTCAAGTGTTTGTTCTAAATCACCAAACAAGCTTCCTTCAACGCGTGACAGATATTGACCTTCGCCTAGGCGATCACGTGCTGTATTTGGCTGTTGCAACATGTGCGCAATTTTATGCTCAACTTTATCACTTGGTTTGTCATTTAATTTTCCAAATGGTTGAACAACAAGACGCAAATAAACCGCTACTGGTGCTGATGGGAAGTTGCGAATAAAGTCATCAATCGCTATATCCATCTTATGCAAACAATCTTGCATAGCCCAGTGTAGTAAAGGTAGGTCGTCTTTGTTGCGGCCCTGTTCGTCATATCTTTTTAGTACTGCTGACGCTAAGTATAAGTAGCTGAGTACATCACCTAAGCGCGCAGATAATCTTTCTTTGCGTTTAAGAGACCCACCAAGTACGCCCATGGCGATATCAGTCAGCATAGCAAGATTAGCAGAGTAGCCTTGCAAGCTTCTGTAGTAGGTAGCTGTTTCATCTTTAAATGGTGTGCTTGAGAACCAGTTACGGCTCAAGGTAAACCAAAGTGAACGAACGGTGTTGCTAACTGCAAAACCAATATGTCCAAATACTGCAGCATCAAAAGCTTCTAAACGTTCTTTTTTATCTTCTAAATTCGACGCATATATTTCTTGTAGTACGTATGGATGGCAACGCATAGCGCCTTGACCAAAAATCATCATGTTTCGAGTGAGTATGTTCGCACCCTCAACAGTAATTGAAATAGGAACGCCTTGGTAAGCTCTTCCTAAGTAATTATTAGGACCTAAACATATTCCTTTACCGCCATGAACATCCATTGAATCATTCACAATTTGGCGCATTCTTTCAGTTAAATGGTACTTACATATAGCTGAAATTACCGACGGTTTTTCACCAAGATCAACACCTGTTGTAGAGAATGAAGTAACGGCATCCATTAAGTATGCGTTACCGCCAATACGAGCCAACATTTCTTCAACACCTTCCATTTGACCAATAGGCATACGGAATTGGCGTCTAATGCGCGAGTACGCACCGGTTGATAATGCTAATTGTTTTGCGCCACCTGCGGCTGAAGAAGGCAGAGTAATAACACGGCCAACTGACAAACATTCCATCAGCATACGCCAGCCTTTACCCGCCATTTTTTCACCACCAATAATGTAGCTAAGCGGTACAAACATATCTTCTGCTTTCACTGGGCCATTGTGGAATGGAACGTTAAGAGGGAAGTGTCTGCGGCCAATTTGTAAACCTTCAGTATCATGCGGAATTAACGCACAGGTAATACCTAAATCTTCTTTATCACCTAATAAGCCTTCTGGGTCATGCATTTTAAATGCTAAACCTACCACCGTGGCAACAGGGGCTAACGTAATGTATCGCTTAGAGAAAGTTAAACGCAAACCTAGCACTTCTTCGCCGTTAAACATGCCCTTGGCAACTATACCCACATCAGGAATTGCACCTGCATCAGAACCTGCTTCTGGGCTAGTTAGTGCAAAACAAGGAATTTCTTCACCTTTAGCTAAACGAGGCAAGTAATAATCTTGTTGTTCCTGTGTGCCATAATGCTGTAGTAACTCGCCTGGGCCTAATGAATTAGGTACACCAACGGTTGAACTTAAAACAGCACTTACACCCGCTAGCTTTTGCAGTACACGTGACTGCGCGTAAGCTGAGAATGCCAAACCACCATATTTCTTCTCAATAATCATTGCGAAGAATTTATGCTCTTTTAGAAACGCCCAAATTTCATCCGGTAAATCTGCATCTACGTGATTAATTTGCCACTCATCAACCATGCCACACACTTCGTCACATGGGCCATCTAAAAACGCCTGTTCTTCGGCACTTAGCTTAGGTTGATTAATACCGTGCATTTTTTGCCAGTCGGGTTTGCCACTGAACAATTCACCATCCCACCATACAGTACCGGCATCAATAGCCTCCTGTTCAGTTTGAGACATTTCAGGTGACACTGACTTGTAAAAAGAAAGTAACTTAGTACTTAAAAAGTCTAATCTGAATGGTTTATAAGCTAATGGTACTGCAAGTAATGCAAATAAAATCCAAGCTATTAAACCAATGCTGCCAAAGATAGTGCCAATAACCATAGTAATGGTTAAAATGACAACACTTTTAGTAAGAGGGAAGCGCTGGTAAGCAACGACACCAAATACTGCTAAAACTATTAAAAACCAATATAAATCTGACATGGGATCTCCTGAGGTCTGACCAGATATGTGCAAAGTAGCGAGAAAACCGACAAAGATCAAGCTTTGCCGGTATGTTCTTTATACTCATGTTATAGAAATGTTTACAAAATAAACAGTATAAGTGGAATTATAAGTAGGAAAATTCCGATAATTGAATGTCACCTTGTTCTTTATCGTCTTTAAATTGTTGTAAACGAACAAGATTATAATTTAGTGCGGGTGCAAACCAAGCGTATGTAAGACGGTTACTTGAGTCACGTTTAATCATCACTTTTATCGCCATTATTTGACCATAGGGCAGGCTTAAATTTTCAGTTTCAACGACTTCAAGTTCGTAGTGTTTTTTTTGTCCACGATAATTGAAAAAATCATAAGCAAAGTTTTTTACACCTTGTGAAAGTTGAAACGGAAAATCTAAGCGGAATAACTGATTCTCAAGCTCACCCTCCCAGCTTAATGATTCTTTATCATTAATGAGTACTTTCTGTGCTGCGGCGTTAAATTTGAGCTCAAGGGACTTGTTAGGTCCTGTTCCCGTTCTTTCATATGAATAATTGGAGGGGACTAATGAGCCATTTTTTACTGTAAAAGCAGTGCGTTCTACTCGCTTATCAGAAAGGAAAAAACGTGAGACTTTTGATTGATAAAGTAAGTCGTATTCGCCCGTTTTATTGCTTGATAATTTTAAGCTCGCCTCACCGATATCATTTCCGGAACGAAATGCAACGAAAGTGGCTTCAAACGTGCGTAAACTACTCTGCAAATTGGCGGGCTTGGGAATTATATCGGATTTAAGCGCGTCTTCATTTTGTTGCGCTTTGCTAACGCCCGAGCAAAGGCTAACTGCAATTAATAGACTAAATAATAGGCTTTGCATTGCTATCCAAGCTTTCATAACTTATTCCTTGAGTTTTTATTATTGTTTTATCAAAGTACACTTGGTCACCTAATAAGGTTAAGCGCTCGTCACAAAACCAAGATACCACCATTGGGTAGATAATCCATTCTTTTTGCGCAACCTTATGCGCCAAAGTATCCACGCTATCATTTGATTCTACATTGACCTGTGCTTGTATGACTATTGGACCGCCATCTAGTTCAGCGGTCACAAAATGGATAGAAGCTCCGTGAATTAGATCACCATTATCAAGGGCTCTTTGGTGGGTATGTAAACCAGGATACTTTGGTAACAAAGAAGGGTGTATGTTGAGCATTTTGCCCTGAAATTGGTTTACAAAATCAGGGCTGAGTATGCGCATAAAGCCAGCTAGTACAATTAAATCAGCATTAAAACCAACTAAGCTATTAGCTAAAGCATTGTCAAAACTCTCTCGGCTCGAATAGTCGCCATGTTGCAAGGTAATAGCAGGAATATTGTGTTTTTTAGCGCGTTCTAAGCCCTTTACAAATGGCTTATTGCTTAATACTGCTACTACCTTACCGTTAATTTGACCCGACTCACATGCATCTATAATTGCTTGTAGATTACTGCCTGAGCCTGAAATCAGAACAACTATTCGTTTTTGGCCAATATGATTCATTTGATTTAACCAATAGGCTTATAAAGGTGAAATAATAACGTCTTGATCATCAACCTTTGGTATAAGTTCGCCAATCACCCACGCTTTCTCGCCAAGCTGATTTAGCATAGCGACTATTTCATCAGCACTTTCGGATTCAACAGCCATCATTAAACCAACACCACAATTAAAAGTTCTGTACATTTCAGTTCTTTGTACATTTCCTTTTTCTTGTAAGAAGTCAAAAATAGCAGGCCACTGCCAAGAAGAACCATCAATTGATGCGGTAACATTATCAGGCAAAACGCGCGGGATATTTTCCCAAAAACCGCCACCAGTAATATGCGAAATAGCATTTACCTGGTATTTTTCTAGGAGTGTTAGCACGTTTTTCACGTATATACGTGTAGGCTCTAGAAGGTGTTCTATAATGGGTTTATCATTTAATAATTCGCTAGTGTCAACATTTGCCACTTCAATGATTTTACGAATCAATGAATAACCGTTTGAATGAGGACCTGATGAAGCTAAGGCTATCAGCTTGTTTCCTGCGCTTACTTGACTACCGTCAATAACCTTGTCAGCTTCAACTACACCTACACAAAAACCCGCTACATCGTAATCATTACCATGATACATGCCCGGCATTTCAGCAGTTTCACCACCAATAAGCGCGCAGTTAGAGAGTTTACAACCTTCGCCTATACCTGTAACAACGGTAGCTGCGGTATCAACGTCTAGTTTACCTGTAGCGTAGTAGTCAAGGAAAAATAAAGGTTCGGCACCTTGTACAATAAGGTCATTTACGCACATCGCTACTAAATCGATGCCAATGCCATCATGTTTATTATTATCCATGGCAAGTCGTAACTTCGTGCCAACACCATCAGTACCAGAAACCAGCAATGGGTTTTTGTATTTAGTTGGCAATGAGCACAAAGCTCCAAAACCGCCTAACCCGCCTTTAACTTCAGGTCGGTTAGTCGCTTTAGTTACTGACTTAATTCTATCAACGAGCGCGTTTCCTGCATCAATATCCACGCCTGCATCTTTGTAGCTGAGTGATTTTTTGCTTGTATCGGTCACTAATTTTCCTCGACTTGAAAAAACGCGCACATATTAACAGTTAGGACAATTAAAGGGTATTAAAAACTTAAGGAAAAAATTCTGATGCAAATTGCTGGCAAATGGTCGACAATACGCGTTTGACTATTTTCAAACTCAAAGAAAGGATTGTTTTGAACCAGTTAACGCATTTATTGCTTTTTATTACTCTGCTATTTAGCGGGGCTTCTTCTGTGTGTGCACGTAACATCGATCACGTTAACGTGGGCAGGGTCCCTGTAGTGGGGCAATCTATATATGCACAGCAGGAAGCCGGTAAGGAAGCTTTAGCACAAGTATTCGTAAAGTTAAGTGGCACACCAACAGTACTTAATGAACCTGCTATTAAAAGAGCAGTTGATAATTACGAACAATTTTTAATCGCTAGCAGTTTTTTACAAAAAGAAGATAATTTAATATTTGAGGCTACATTTAATCGTCAAAAGGTTGAAAACTTATTAATGGCGTCGGGATTGAATGTATGGGCTAGCTTGCGGCCTACAGGTATTGTTTGGTTAGCCAATAAAGACCTCAACAAGCGAAAAAATGTACTTTATCAGAATCAAGCAAGTGTGCAAAAAGATGCATCAGCGCTAATTAGTACCATAGAATTAAAAGCCTTTGCCCGAGGCATTGACCTCATTATTCCTATTGGGGATCTACAAGATACAAGCAATGTGTCTGTATATGATGTATGGAATCAGTTTGTATCAGTTTTACGAGCAAACAGCATTAGATACAATGCTGATTTTTTATTAAGTGCAACCATTGAATCTTATAATCAGAATGACCACGCCTTAGCCTTAGAACAACAAAAGGCTTTAAAAGAAGAGTTTGATGCGGTTAGTGAATTTAATCAGGGCTTACGCAATATTAGTAATGCAGCGTCAGACAATCAAGATGAGAGTGAAGCCAATTTGCCTACTAACAGTGAATTGGAACAACTCAGTCATCCTACTGATTCATTAAGCTTACCTAATGCGATTTCGCCAGATACTCAGTTTAAAATTGATTATATTTTTACTGACGGTAAAACAGTTGAAACGGGTACTTTGTTTAGCGCAAGCCAAGAATTAGGGCTAAGTGCACTTGTAGACGAATATGCTAATGTTTTAGCTAAACAATTTGCAGTGAATCAGTCATCAGATACCTCAATAACAGAAGCAATTGAAGTTGTATTTAACAATGTAGATTCTTTATCTGATTACGTATCGGTTATTAATTTACTTGAATCATTACCTTCAGTTAGCAAAGTTTATTTGAACAAACAAGAAAGTAAAAAATCGTATTTCTTAATAGAACAAAGTATATCGGCACAGCAACTTAAGTCGATTTTATCTTTAGACCCTCGTTTACAAACAGAGTCTTCTGTTAGCAATGATCAAACCATGCAATTTTATTGGCGGGAGTAGGGAATACGTGCAGTTAGTTTTACCTGTTTCATTTAGTAAAGAAAACGAATTTACAACGTTTATTGAGGGTGATAACGGCGCCAGTGTGGCACACATTAAGAGTGTACTTACACAACCCGATAACTTCATGCCTGCCTCGCAGCGTATTTGCATGATAGATGGTAGTTCAGGCGTGGGCAAAACCCATTTGCTACTGGCTATTACCGAAATGGCGCAACGCAAGGGTATTAGCCATCAGTACGTTAATATGGCCTCACTTGTTAATCTTCCCACGGAAGTATTACAGGGTATTATTGTTAATCAAGTAATTTGTATTGATAACATTGATTTAGTTAGCGCTTCTAGCGACTGGCAGCGGGGCTTGTTTGATTTTATCAATCAGTTCGTTGAAAACGATAATACTTTGTTGCTAATGGCCTCAAGCCAAGCTATTAGCCAACTAGAATTGACATTAGCTGACTTGCGCACTCGCTTGCAATGGGGTGTGAATTTTTCACTGAAGCCCTTAAACGACGAACAGAAACAACAAGCTTTAATTCAACACGCACAGGCTCTTGGAATGAGCTTTCAAGATGATGCTATAAAGTTTTTACTCAATAGAACTAGTCGAGATATGGGGGTTTTAATGAGCCATTTACAAGCGCTTGATAAAGCTTCACTTCAAAACAAGCGCAAAGTAACCATTCCTTTTATTAAATCTACTCTTAAGTTGTGATATCGCCTTTAGGGCTGGTTGAGTAAACCTAGCTGGCTATCTCTGTTGCTATCAATTATAAATTGTTCTTGCAGATTTACTTGTTGCTTATTATTAAATTTGCTGCGTTGCGTAGCTTCTGTACTGGGCGATATATTAACGTTACTAAACCAACCCTGACTAGTATTCATCAAAATAGGTTGGGGGAGTTCGTTTAACGAACTGCGAACACCTTGTAAATCAGGATAAACTCTACTTACCACAAACACTGCTCGGTCAGCTAGGTTGGTATCAGTAATGCGGTTTCTTTGGCCCCACGTTATTCCATAATCATTACTTGATTGGCTATCGCTAATAGCGACATCAGCTTCAGAGTCAAGCCTATACAGCATCATGTAGCGCTCAAACAATACGGCAAAATCTTCCCTTGTTGTGAGATAAGCATAAAATGATGGGGCTATATCGGGCTCAAAAAATTGTTTTATATCGTCACCTTGATAAGATTTTTGTGTCGCTGTTGGCGTTTCGTTTCTATACCTCACCTGCGCAAGGGCGTGCATTTCGTTTGACCTTAGCGGGTACTGCTGGTCCAAAATATCTGAGTTGGTACCGTTTTCGTTGTAGTACGCTAAGGGCGTTGTATTTGGGTTTATGTTTGACCAAACCGTACTTGGGAAGAAATCATTAGCGTGCGCAAGTTCATGATACATCAGCCAAGAAATAGAGGCTTCAAGATCACTAAAACTGCGGGATTCTCTAGACTGTTTAAGATAACGACCGCTTGGATAATAATCGTTGTTTTTAGTATAACGCCACAACATTTGAAATTGCAGTTCGCTACCGAAATCTGAGCGGTAATCAGGTACGTCATTTAGTGTGTCTCGCTCTGCTGGGCTTTGCCAAAAATTGTTGGCATCTAAATAAATTGCGCCAGTGGCTGCCCAATAAAAAGAGGGGCGAACATCATAAGAAATAACAACACCCGTGACGCCGCGCAGTAAATTTCGCATATCAACGCCCGCAGAAGAATTTTCTAAGTAGTTTTTAAAACGCTCCGCCATCCATTCATGTGACACTAAAGTGCGATCTAATATTTGCTCTACACTTGGCGTGTTGCCATTAGTAGACGTGCCTATAAGAGGCAAATCATCAAAACTACAAATTGGCGTACTAGGAATTTGGTTATTGTAAATGCATTGTTCAATCGCATCTTTAAATGGGCTGCTGCTATTTGCGCTAAACATGTCGCTACTTACAATAAAGTTGTTGCTATAGAACAGGCCGGTTTCGTTAAAATTGACATTTTTTACAGTGACTAAAACGTCATCTGTTCCGGTGGTGCCATCGGAATATGAAACTTGCGCTTGGAATTTAATAATAGCGTCATGAACAACTGATGGCGCATCAAAAAACAAATATGCGTCAGATTGTTCAAGAGAGTTAACTTGTGGCCCAGCTAATTGTTGCCATTCAATGCTGCTGATAGTTTTACCCGCCGGAATACCAAGGTGTAATGATACTTTTCCTAATTCAGAAACACTATGATCTAAACGGATATTGGTTGTTTGTCCGGCGTCAAGCGCTGAAAAACTTATGTCATATGTACTAAACTCAGATTCGCCTTGTAATTTAACTTGGGCTTGAATTGCATAATTTCCGCTACTAGGCACATCAAAGCCAATTGTTTGAGAATTTGATGCTAGAAATGGAAGGGTGGCACCAGCAGTTTGCAGCCACTTGATTTCTTCAATTTGATAGGCACTTTTAGGAATTATCGCGAATCCACCTGCACCTTGCGCTTTAAGCTCAATATCACCATAAATTTCAATGCTGTCGGAATCTAAAATGGGCACTATAGAACCTGTTGATTCAGTGGGTGTAAGCGAACCTAAACTGGGGCGGCCACTATCATTACTGCTTCCTCCGCCACAAGCGCTAAGAAGAATAAAGGCTATTAGTAGTATTGTATATTTTGCGCTAGGCATCAGTTGTGTCATGTTTAGTATTCCTTTCGAAATATTCTTTTTCTTGTTCCATTACTTTACTCAGTTTAGGTAAAGCGCTACCAAGTTCTTGGCCTCTGTTTCTTGCAAATAAACTGCAGCCAGCAAACATCCCTATCGCTAATACTAATTCTATAATCGCATGAACAATGTAGCTTGGCTCAGAATAGATAACCGTTATGCCGTGCAAGAAATACCATAAAACAATAAAACATGCCCAAGCATGAGTATAGGGTTTTGCTTTTATTACACCATGTAAGGGTAAAAGCAGGGGCAGCAAGTAAACAATGAACACAAATGCAAATGAATATTGCTGAGAGTTATTGAGTAATAGGTACCAAATGGACAACCAAGAGAGTAAACCAATGTGCGAAATAAGCGCCAAGAACCGATAGCTTTTAACCTTTGAAGACATTGGTTTAATTTGTTGAATGTTAGTTGTCATATTACTTACCTAATTTTTGCGCGTGGCGAGCTAATCTATTACCCATTGCAATTGCTAAAGTGGATTCTTCGTCGCTCAACTTATTCTTATTGACTATTTCAACACTTGATACGCCGTAAGGGCTGCAACCAGATCGCGTTGTGTGTAAATCAGGTTCACTATATGGCAAGCCAAGTATACACATACCATGATGAAACAGCGGCAGCATCATCGACAACAACGTCGATTCTTGGCCACCATGCATGCTAGAGGATGACGTGAAAACACATGCGGGCTTGTCAACTAAACTTCCTTTTAGCCAAATATCTGTAAGGGAGTCAATAAAGTATTTAAGAGGCGAGGCCATATTACCAAAATGAGTAGGGCTCCCCAGAGCAAGGCCATCACAATGCATTAAATCTTCTTTTGTTACGTATAAATGACCCTGTGAGGGGACACTATCATCGGGAACGAATTCTGTTTTATGTGTAATGTCGGGTACGGTCCTCACAATGGCTTGGGCACCTTGTTGTTCAATACCCATTGCAATTTTTTGTGCGAGCAATGCCGTTTTACCATGTTTAGAGTAATACAGAACTAACACTTTACACATTCATTAAGGCCTCTATATTTGACAAAGGACGTCCTATGGCCGCTTTACCTTCAAAGCTAACAATAGGGCGCTCGAGAAGTTTAGGGTAGTTTGAAATGGCTTCTAAAACCGATTCATTACTGGCATTTTTGTTCAAGCCTGCCTCATTATACTCTTTTTCTTTTGGGCGTATCATTGTGTGCGCACTTTCAATATTGAGAGCGTTAAACAGCGATTCCAGTTCATCTAAGCTTGGTGGCTGCTTGAGGTATTCAATAACATCTAACTCAATATTAGCGTGTTGCTGCTGCATATATTCAAGAGCCTGACGACTTTTAGAACAACGAGGGTTGTGAAACAAAATTGCTTTAGGCATTATTTAACCTCATAAAATTAAAACATAATAATAATGAAACAAAAACTAACATGGATTCTAGCATTTATCGTACTGCTTTTAGTGCTGATTACAGTAATTTTCAAATATCAGTCAAACCATTACGACTTTATGACCACTGGTGGTCAGCAATATAATTATGATGATTTTACCGATAAAGTATTAATTGTTAATTATTTTGCAGAATGGTGCGCACCGTGTTTACGCGAAATTCCGGCGCTTAATGAATTTGTAGCGCAGGCGCCGAATAACGTTGAGGTCTTCGCTATTAGCTTTGACAAACTTCCTCTTGACCGTTTACTCGCTTTAGAAAAAAAATATAACATTGAGTTTGCCGTAATAAGCGAACTACATACCCCGTTTAAATTTGAACGTCCTCAATATTTGCCAGCAACCTATATTGTAGGTCCAAATGACGGGAATGCGGTTGCTTTATTTGGAGAGCAATCGAGCGAATCGCTAAACGCAGCAATAAAATCATATCAAAATATTGCGCCTAAAGATTAAGGTGCGTTAAATACTTGTGCGCATCATAGCGGCTTCAGCCTCACGAAATTGTGAAATACGCCCCTTTATACGCTGTTTTTCAATAGCATCAGATTTTACTTGGTTATACGCGAACTGTAATTCATCTATAGCTAAAGGATAGGCAGAAATCAGTGCGTAAATTTCAGCTTGTACCATGTGGGCGTCTTTTTTCTGCTGGTTTCGCTCGTATGCATCATGTAACAACTGATAAGCTAAAAAGTTTTGGTTATCAAGTAGCAGTAAGTCTCGAAGCATTTCAATTGCCGGTTCGTAGTTAAGCGCACTAATATAGGCATTCGCTAAATTTAACGTTAACACTTGGTTCTGCGGCCTATGGCTCCAATGAGGCGATAATAAGTTTATCGCTTTTCTAGGGGTTTCAAGCTTAATGTAAATATCGGTCATTAAGTCAAGGTAGAACAGGTTTTCAGGGTCTTGACTCAGCAATGGGTCTAGTATTTCCTTTGATGCACTATATCGTTCTGATTCAAATAGACTCATAGCCAAGCCATATTTAAGGGCTTTTTGCTCAACCGTATTGCTGTTTGATAATCGATTTTGCAAAAACGGTATATTCCGTTCAGGAATAGTAATATAACGAGCAATCACACGCGCTTTAGCCAAATGAAAATCAAGGCTAGCGGGCACTCTTTTCTCACCATAACTTCTGGCGCGTGTAACCGTTTGTGCAATTCTATCTTCAGGTAAGGGGTGAGTTTGTAAGAATGCTAATTGGTTTGAACGTCCACGTGCTTGCTCAGCCAATTTGCCAAAGAAGCCAGGGGCTCCCTGAGGATCAAAACCGGCTCGGTATAATATATTAATCCCAATGTTGTCTGCTTCTTTTTCGTTATTTCGAGTAAAGTTGATTGAGGCTTGTTGAGAACCCGCCATACCGGCATTTACTGCCGCAATACCTGCTTCAGGGTCTGCTATAGCAAGCAATAAACCACCAATTAAGCTGGCTATTTGAAGTGGCGCTGAACGCTGTTGACTCTGCGCCCTTCGAGCTAAATGACGCTGGGTAACGTGTGCTATTTCGTGGGCGAATACCGAAGCAAGTTCGCTTTCGGTAGAAGCTTGAGCAATTAATCCGGTGTGGATACCTATATGACCACCGTAAAATGCAAAAGCATTTATAACAGGGTTGTTAATCATAAAAAATTTAAATGGAAATTTGGCGTTATCGGCTTCAATAACCAAACGGTTCCCAATCCCTTGGATGTATTCTTGTAGAACAGGATCTAACACTAATGGTGCTTGCCCGCGCAGTTGGCGCATTATGATATCGCCAATTATTCGTTCTTTATCAATAGTTAATACGTCAGACGCAACGACCCCTATTTCGGGCAATTGGTTCCGATTATTCTCAAATGTTTGCGCCATTGAATGCGCAACAGAGCTAATTAAGAAACTCATTGAGCATACTACTAATAATTTTTTTATCGATAAAAACTTCATGAAGCCGCAAATTTCCTACAATTGATTTAAGCACTCTACTTACATATAGACCGCTTACAATGAGCTTAGTTTCAGCATAACAAAAAATATTATAGTGTAGTTAAAAAATCTATTTATCACTGAGAGTATTTGTGCCTAAACTGATACACTAAATGCAAGCAGTAGAATGTTGACTAATCAAAAAGGAAGAGTGAATGTTAGGAGTTTTTGGAAATTGGTATAAACGCAAGTTTTCAGATCCCAATGCCTTAATGTTGTTATTGTTTATTTTGATAATGACAACGCTGTTGTATGTATTCGGTGAGATGCTAATGCCAGTATTAGTGGCTATAGTTATTGCTTATTTATTAGATGTACCAGTTTCTCGAATGGAAAAAATTGGTATTAGACGCTGGATAGCGACTTCTTTTACTCTATTTATTTTCTTTGTTATTTGTTTTATTACCGCTGTTAGTATCATTCCGATTATTTCTAGGCAAAGCGTGAATTTTGTTCAAGAAATACCGCTTATTTGGGATTCAACGCAAATATGGTTAACGAGTTTACCTGCAAAGTATCCATCGTTAATTGAAGTTGAGTACATAAAAACTGCAATGGCAGGGCTAAATGAGCGTGTAGTAGAATTTGGTCAGCAGCTATTGTCAGCTTCATTTAGCTCTATAGGCAATATTGCTGCATTACTTATTTACATTGTTTTGGTGCCGCTTATGGTGTTTTTTATGCTAAATGATAAACAGATTTTCGTTAGCAGCTTAAATTCTATACTACCTGCTGAGCGCCGTTTAATAACGCAAGTTGGCGAAGAAATGAACACACAAATCGCTAACTATATTCGCGGTAAAGTTATTGAAATAGTCATCGTTGCTTCGGTAACGAGTATAGCCTTCACTTTGTTAGACTTACGCTTTGCCGTTCTACTAGGCGTACTGGTTGGTTTTTCTGTTCTCATTCCATATATTGGCGCAGCGGTGGTTACCATTCCCGTGGCCATTGTAGGTTTATTTCAATTTGGATTAAGTTCTGAATTTGGCTACCTAATGTTGGTGTATGCCATAATACAAGGTTTAGATGGCAACTTACTTGTTCCTATATTGTTTTCAGAAGCGGTAAGTTTACACCCTTTGTATATTATAATTGCAGTTTTATTATTTGGCGGGCTCTGGGGATTTTGGGGCGTGTTTTTCGCTATTCCTTTGGCGACCTTAGTAAAAGCTTTAATCACGGCTTGGTCAAACCCGCGATTAGAAGAAAATATTATTTTGGAAGATAAGTAGCACTGCAAATAAGTTTACCGCCTGCGCGGTAATGACGGTTGAGGTGCGTGAGCCATTCCCACGAAGGTGAGAACCTCCGAGGGAATTTTCTAAATTAAGACCCGTGCTAATGAGCTTACCGCCTACGCGGTAATGACAATGTGGGCGCTTAACTATTTAAATAGTTAAGTACCACTTCATGATGATCTTTAGTTTTAAACTTATCAAATACTTTACTTACTACGCCATGTTCGTCTATTAAAAAACTGGTTCTTACAATTCCCATATATTCTTTACCCATGAACTTTTTAAGTTGCCATACGCCAAATGCTTCGCAAACTTTATGATCTTCATCTGACAACAAGGTGAATGCTAGGTTTTGCTTAGTTTTAAAGTTGATTAACCGCTTTGGTGCGTCAATCGAAATACCGAGTACTTCAACGTTATGCTCTGATAGCGCTTCGAGGCTATCGTTTAGCCCATTTGCTTGAACAGTACAACCAGGAGTGGATGCTTTAGGGTAAAAATAAACAAGCACTTTTTTGCCAGCAAAATCACTTAATGAAACCGACTCTGAATCTTGGTTAAGTAGCGTGAAAGCCGGAGCGGTTTGTGTTTCTTGTATCATCTATGAATCCTTATTAAAGCGCTAAAATAATTATTGTAAACGATGTAGGAACAAGTTTACCAACTATCAATATAATGATTATTGCTAGTGTCATTAGAATGGCTAATTTTGCCATGTAAACCTAATTCATTAAGTAAGTGTTTAATGTGGGTATCAAAGCCATCTAAATCAATTCCTTCAGGCGCAGATAAAATCATTTTGCATTTAAGGGTTCTTACGTCATCAATCAATACCGTTTTTTGGCGTAAAGCATGCACCGATACATTAACTTGGCTCAAAGCCTGGGAGACCTTTTGCATAACACCGGCTGCATCAGTACCGGAAAAATCAAGATTAATATATTGCCCAATATTTTGCTTTTGATGGCCCGATGTACGCTTAAGCATGCATAATAGGGAATGTTCAACGCACAATTGCGACAAATCAATTTCGACCAAGGTAATGTCCGCAATATGACCGCTTACAATCATGGTTAATGAAAAATCAGTTCCATACAGCGCATGGCGACTGTCTAAAATATTGCAATTATGCTGACTTATTTGCGCTGCGATTATATTTAAAGCCGCCATTGAGTTGGGACCAAGAATGTTAATAATTAATTGTTGAGACATGAATAAGTTTATCCTAATTATAGCCATTTTATATTAGCAAAAAATACCCAGCAGGCGATCATGAATTCTTTTGTGTGTACGAATTAGATTTTATTACTATAAATCTATAAGAAAGCTTGTTTTTAAGCTCTTAGGCCTCTAATATTGCGCATTGATTAAAAGGGGAGTAATGATGTTTCAGGGCAGTTTTGTCGCATTAGTGACGCCAATGTTAGCGTCTGGCGAAGTAGATTATGAAAGTCTTGAGAAGCTAGTGGCTTTTCATATCGAAAATAACACACATGGCATAGTAGCCGTAGGAACTACAGGTGAATCCGCCACTTTACCTTTTGATGAACACATTAATGTTATATCGAAAATTGTTGAATATGTGGCAGGAAAAGTGCCTGTTATTGCCGGTTCAGGCGCAAATGCGACTGATGAAGCTGTTTTCTTAACTAAAGAAATTGCAAAGCTAGGTGTTGATGGTTTTTTAAGCGTTGTACCTTATTACAACAAACCTCAGCAAAAGGGCTTAATTGCCCACTTCAACGCGGTAGCAGATGCATCAGAACTTCCTCTTATTCTTTACAATGTTCCATCAAGAACGGTGCTAGATATGCAAACCAGCACGGTAGTAGAACTTGCAAAGCACAAAAATATAGTAGGAATAAAAGATGCAACGGGTGATTTGACTCGTTTAGCCGAGCTACAAGCTAATCTTCCTAAAGATTTTTTATTATTTAGTGGTGACGACGCCACCGGTTGTGAATTTATGAATAGTGGTGGTGACGGTGTCATTTCAGTTACCGCGAACATCATGCCAAATAGCATGTCGAAAATGTGTGAATTCGCGCTTGCCGGTGATAGCAAAGCATCTAAAGCAAGCGATGAGCCATTAGAATCGCTTCACCAAACCTTATTTATTGCTCCAAATCCTGTAATGCCGAAGTGGGCTTTATACAAAATGGGATTAATAAAAACACCTAATTTGCGTTTGCCGATGGTATTACCTGAACTAAATGAGCAAGCTGCAATCGAACATGAGTTGAATGTACTGGGATTAATAGAAAAATAAATGAATAAACAATTTCTCATCACCTTATGTGCGGCCGTAGTGCTTAGCGCATGTTCAAGTCCAGGTTCGCGTGAGCGAGCAACTGGCGATTACGATTATTTGGATACCAAAGGGCTTGACGAAGGCTTTCAAACGCCTGAAGAGCTTGATGCGCCTACGCGCTCTAACAGATATGATATTCCTAATTTAGACACAAGTGAGTCACGCACAGGCTTAATTGGAGATCAAGTTAGAGTTAGTTCTCCTCGACTTGTGTTACCGTTAGTTGCAGGCTCGCATGTAGAAGAGGGCAGTGAAGATGCCACCGTTTTGTTTGACCAAGTTGACGACAGCCAAGCCTTGGAAAAAACAATTTGGGATAAGGTACTCACCTACCTTGAGCAAAATAATATTGGCGTTGAAAGCTTTGATGAACAGAACAATATACTAGTAACCGATTGGGTAATTAGTAAAACGGAGTTAGATTCCAGTTGGTACGAATTCTCAAGTAGCTATGTAGAGCAAGCTAAAAGGTTCAAGTTGTCATTAGACGTGGAACCTCACGGACGTACAGCGGCGCTTACAAATGAAATTATTGCTTACATTGATGTTGATGGAAACGAAGCACTCAATAAGCTTGATCCAATAGCGAAGCGCAGTAATGAAGTAAACTTTTTAAACTACATTATTGCTGAATATGATTTTGGGCTTCGTTTAGCGCAAACCCAGCGCATTGCAAAAATTAGAGATGGTTTTAATTCTGAATTAGGGATTAACGGTGCTGATGAATCTACTATTATTGTAGACGCCCAATACAACAATACTTGGCCTCGTTTGTTGTTGGTTTTGCGTAAAATGGGCTTTGATGTAATTGACCTAGACCAATCCTCAGGCATCATGTTTGTTGCCTACAAAGGCCAAGAAGAAAGTTGGTATTCAGGTTGGTTTAGTAAAGACGAGTTGTCATTAGATAAAGAAAATTATCGTATCTTAGTAGAGCGAGTGGGTGCAAAGACTAGCGTTACGTTCAAAGATGATGAAAACATTGCGTTTACACCTAGCCAAATTACTGATCTATTCCCAGTATTTAAAGACTACATGGCTTCAGACAACCTTGATATTTAGTAGATAAATAAGAAGAGAGCACTAAACATGCAAAAAGTAAGTGAGCTGTATCGCGGAAAGGCAAAAACGGTATTCGTAACAGAAGATCCTAATAAGCTAATTTTAGAATTTCGAGACGATACATCGGCATTTGACGGTGAGAAAATTGAACAACTAAGCCGCAAGGGTGAGGTCAACAATAAATTCAATCACTACATTATGCAGCAACTAGAAGAAGCCGGAGTTAAAACCCAAGTTGAATCATTACTTTCTGACAACGAAAGTTTAGTGAAGAAGCTTGATATGATCCCCGTTGAATGTGTTGTGAGAAATTTTGCGGCCGGATCTCTATGTCGACGCTTAGGCGTTGAAGAGGGCTTAGCACTAAGCCCTCCAACGTTTGAATTTTTCCTTAAGAACGATGCTTTGCATGATCCTATGGTAAACGAAACTCATGCCATTTCATTTGGCTGGGCAACGGAAGACCAGATTGAGCAAATGAAGGTACTTACTTTTAAGGTAAATAGCATTTTATCTCCTCTATTTTTAGACGGCGGTATGTTGTTAGTTGATTTTAAATTGGAATTTGGTGTAGATGCTGACGGAAATATAGTATTAGGCGATGAATTTACGCCCGACGGCTGCCGTTTGTGGGATAAAGACACTAAGAAAAAATTAGATAAAGACAGGTTCCGCCAAGGCTTAGGCTCGGTGGTAGAGTCGTACATTGAAGTAGCTTCAAGAATAGGCCTCGATTTATAAACAATAAAAAGCCCTCATTTTGAGGGCTTTTTATTGTTTCGTTTCTATCAGTTAAGTATTTGATACACTAATACTCAATTTTGATTTCAATATTGCCTTTAGGGTGCGTGCAACAAGTTAAAATTTCATCGTCATCTATAAACGCTAAAGGGTCTAAGTTGTATTCAACACTTCCTTTTAACAACTTTGTACGGCACACTCCACAAAACCCTTCCTTGCAGTTGAATTCTGTATCAATGCCGTTTCGTTGCAAGGTTTCTAATATTGTTTCACCTGCTCTATGAGTATATTGCTTTTGCTCTAAAGTGATACTCGTCTGAGGTTTCTCAGGACTTTGAGTATCACCGGCTAAGTGAACCTTAGAATTGGGTTGTAAAGGCATTTAGATTAACCACGTTTAATCGTTATAGATCAAAATCGTCAAAGTCACCCGCGCTTACTTCCGCGTCAATTTGCGACACCAAGTATGAACTCACTTCTACTTCTTGTGGTGCTACTTGCACGTTGTCTGAACTTAAATAATTATTCATCCAAGGCAGGGGATTACTTTTACTTTCAAATTCAGTTTTTAAGCCAATTGCTGCCATACGTTGGTTGGCAATAAACTCAACGTAATCACACAATATTTCTTCATTGAGGCCCAGCATTGAGCCATCTTTGAACAAATATTTAGCCCACTCTTTCTCTTGTTGAACTGCCGTTAAGAATATTTCTCGAGCTTGGTCTTGGCATTCTAAAGCAATTTCAGCCATTTCTGGATCATCATTTCCCTTACTCCACAAATTTAGAATATGCTGAGTACTGGTCAAATGAATGTTTTCATCGCGTGCAATTAAACGAATGATTTTAGAGTTACCTTCCATCAATTCACGCTCTGCAAATGCAAACGTACATGCAAATGAAACATAAAAACGAATGGCTTCTAGTGCGTTAACTGAATTCATGCACAAATAAAGTTTTTTCTTTAGTTCGCGCATGTTAACAGGGTAGGGTTTACCTTCGTCTTCGTAGGTACCTTCGCCTTGGCTTTGATAAAGTTGCGTCGCAAATATAAGATCATCGTAATATTGCGATATATCGCCCGCTCTGCGCTTAATTTCGTCATTTACCACAATGTCATCAAATACGGAGCTAGGGTCGGTAAATAAATTTCGTAAAATATGCGTGTATGAACGTGAGTGAATCGTTTCAAAAAATGACCAAGTCTCTACCCATGTTTCAAGCTCAGGTAAAGAAATGATAGGTAAGAATGCGATGTTCGGAGAACGGCCTTGAATTGAATCAAGTAAGGTTTGATATTTCAAGTTAGACGTGAAAATGTGTTTTTCAGCATCAGTTAATTTTCCAAAATCTACACGGTCTTTACTAACATCTACTTCTTCTGGACGCCAAAAAAAACTGATTTGTTTTTCAATCAGTTTTTCAAAAATAGGGTGCTTTTGTTGGTCATAGCGCGCTACATTGACAGGGTTTCCAAAAAACATAGGTTCACGCATGGTGTCGATTGTTTTTTGGTTAAACGTCGTATATTTCATTAATTAATTGCCCGATTATAAAGTTAAGCTAGAAATTTATTATTATCATTTTAATACAGAACAGTAAGGGTTGCGTATTGCTAATTCAAACTAAAAACCAACAATACGCGATTTAGGTGTACCCTATATTTTACAGGCTCCGCCAGCGCAATCATCATCTTCTTCAATAATGACTTCTTGTGCGTTTGAATTTGCTTTATCTATTGCTAATTCAGCATCAGATTTATCAGACGCACCGTCACGAGTGTTATGGTAATACAAAGTCTTAATGCCTAATTTGTAGGTGGTTAACAAGTCTTTTAACAACACCTTCATAGGTACCTTGTTACCTTCGTATTTCCCTGGATCATAACTGGTATTTGCTGAAATGGTTTGGTCTATAAATTTCTGCATTATAGCAACCAACTGTAAATACCCATCGTTAGATGGTAAATCCCAAAGCAACTCGTATTGGTCTTTAAGACGCTTGTATTCAGGTACAACCTGTTTCAATACGCCATCCTTACTCGCTTTTATACTAATGTGACCACGTGGCGGTTCAATACCATTGGTTGCATTAGAAATTTGAGAAGAAGTTTCAGAAGGCATTAGAGCCGATAAAGTACTGTTGCGTAATCCATATTTTACAACGTCTTCGCGTAATGCATCCCAGTCATATTGAAGCGGTTCGTTACAAATTTTATCGAGATCTTTTTTGTAGCTATCAATGGGCATAATGCCTTGAGAATAGGTAGTTTCATTAAACTTAGGACATGCACCTTTTTCTTTCGCCAAGTTGTTTGACGCACGCATTAAGTAGTACTGAACCGCTTCAAAAGTTCGGTGAATAAGCGGGTTAGCACTGCCGTCTGAGTATTTAACGCCGTTCTTAGCTAAGTAATACGCGAAATTAATTACGCCTATTCCTAAGGTACGTCTACCCATAGTAGCGTTATAAGCAGCTGGAACAGGGTAATCTTGGTAATCTAATAATGAATCTAAGGCTCTAACTGACAGTTCAGCCAATTCTTCTAAATCATCTAAACTTTCTATTGCACCTAAGTTAAATGCCGAAAGAGTACAAAGCGCAATTTCGCCGTCAGGGTCATTTACGTGTTGTAGAGGTTTAGTCGGTAGCGCTATTTCTAAACACAGGTTGCTTTGGCGCACAGGTGCCACTTTAGGATCAAATGGGCTATGCGTATTGCAGTGGTCAACATTTTGTAAATAGATACGGCCAGTGTTTGCGCGTTCTTGCATAAATTGACCAAACAGTTCAATGGCTTTAACACGCTTTTTGCGAATACTGGTGTCATTTTCGTATTTTACGTACAGGCGCTCAAACTCATCTTGATCGGCGAAGAAAGCATCGTACAAGCCTGGTGTATCAGATGGACTGAAAAGCGTTATGTAGTCATCTTTAATCATGCGTGAGTACATTAACTTGTTACATTGAACACCATAATCTAAATGACGAACGCGGTTTTCTTCAACGCCGCGGTTGTTTTTAAGCACAAGTAGGTTTTCAATTTCCATATGCCATAAAGGATAAAACAAGGTTGCCGCGCCACCGCGCACACCGCCTTGTGAACAGCTTTTAACGGCAGTTTGGAAGTACTTATAAAAAGGAATACAGCCTGTGTGGAAAGCTTCACCACCTCGGATAGGGCTGCCTAATGCTCTAATTCGCCCAGCGTTGATGCCAATACCCGCACGTTGGCTTACATATTTAACAATCGCGCTAGCAGTTGCGTTGATTGAATCAAGGCTATCGCCGGTTTCAATAAGTACGCATGAACTAAATTGGCGAGTAGGGGTGCGAACACCTGCCATAATTGGCGTTGGTAATGATAGCTTGAACGTTGATGCGGCATCGTAGAAACGTTTAACGTAATCTAAGCGCACATCTTTTTCATACTTCGCGAACAAGCAAGCCGCTACCAATACATATAAAAATTGCGCACTTTCGTAAATAGCGCCACTTACTCTGTTTTGAACAAGATACTTTCCTTCCAATTGCTTTACAGCAGCGTAACTAAAGTTCATGTCTCTTGAATGGTCTATAAAACCATCCATAAGTGCAAACTCTTCTTCGGTATAATCATTAAGCAAATGTTCATCATATTTGCCTTGCTCAACCATACTTTTCACTTGCTCATATAGTTTAGGTGGCTCAAATTGGCCATACGCTTTTTTACGAAGATGGAATATCGCTAGGCGAGCAGCCAAATACTGATAATCAGGGGTTTCCGTAGTGATTAAATCAGCCGCTGATTTAATCATAGTTTCATGGATTTCTTCGGTACGAATACCGTTATAAAATTGTATTTGGGCTTTGATTTCAACTTGAGATACAGAAACGTCGTCTAGACCTTGTGCAGCCCAAGTGACTACTTTGTGGATTTTTTCTAAATCGATTGGTTCTTGAGAACCATCTCTTTTAGTCACTAGCAGGTTGTTATTCATATTAAATATGCTCTTTTAGCTCTTGTTACACGCCTACAGTGAATACTGCGACATGTTTTATTAGTCATTTTAGCGGAGTGCAGCACAAATCATTCTTTAGAATAAAGTATTCCAAGATTTTGACTCATGTGGTTAGGCACAAGATAGTGTGTCTTGGCTTGTATTGCAATCACTATATGTAGTGTTTTTTAGAAATGCGGTGTCAAAAAATTGACAGCTAATTTATGGGTTAGTATGAACTAACCCATAAATAGTAATTAGAAATGCGATCGTATATATGCAAGATATTTCGTAAAGTATTTTTGCTGAAAAAATAGCTTAATTTGGTCTATATTTTTTTATACTAAAAATTTAATCATTATCAGTAATTAGCATAAGCGATGAAAATAAAATCAGACTTTGTATTAATTTTAAAAAGCAAGTGAAACTTATGCGTTAAGCGGCAGTTGGCAAACGACAAAGTAATTCACATCTACGTTTTTGTTGTCAATATAATAAGCTTGAGATATTGGATTAAAATGCAGGCCAGTTATAAATTGAGGGCATAAATTGCTTGTCTCAATCATCTTAATTAATTCAGCTGGCTTTATAAATTTACTATGATCATGCGTGCCTTTAGGCACCATGCCTAAAATGTACTCCGCCGCCATTATCGCCATTAAGTATGACTTTATGTTTCTATTAAGCGTTGAAAAAATAACAAAACCGCCCGGTTTAACAAGTTCAGCACAGGCTTGAATAACAGATTTTGGATCTGGCACATGTTCTAGCATTTCCAAGCAGCACACTACATCATAGGATTGTGCATGCTTATTAGCCCAGTCTTCAGCCGTTGATAAAACATAATTCACATCAACTTTGGACTCTAAGGTATGTAATTTAGCGACCTCTAAAGAGGCGTCAACCATATCAAGACCAGTTACATTCGCACCTTTATTTACTAATGCTTCTGATAAAATACCACCACCACAACCTACATCAATTACCGTTTTATTAAAAAGGCCGCCAACAGCCTCCTCAATTAAATCAACACGTAAAGGATTTATATCATGTAATGATTTGAATTCACCTTCTTTGTCCCACCAAGAACTCGCGAGTTGTTCAAATTTTGAAAGTTCAGAGGCATCAACGTTGCTCATTATATATTCCTTAAGACGGGCTACTATTGCGAAAGTATAGATATTAATAATACCTCAGTTTATTCACGCGTTTTAATTTTTTCTAATATTACATACTTTTAGTTTCGCAATAGTGTGAATTTTAAACAGTCTAGGGTGTTAAGTAACAATTAGGCTGCATTTTAGCTCTTTTACACGCACGAATACGCTACTGTTTTTATCAAACTAGTGTTAGTATTATGCTAATAAACGTTAATAATAACAAAGTTATCGGTTCAGTAAGACTAACGTTCATTTATATAATGAATAGCGTCAGAAAAAGCATCGATAGAATAAAAGGAACATTTGGTTTATGTCTGATAATGCCAACGAAATTTCTCCCATTAACATTGAAGAAGAATTAAAAAATTCTTACCTTGATTACGCTATGAGTGTAATTGTAGGGCGTGCCTTACCTGATGTAAGAGACGGTTTGAAACCTGTTCATCGCCGCGTATTATTTGCAATGAATGAACTTAAAAACGATTTCAATAAGCCTTATAAAAAATCCGCAAGGGTTGTTGGTGACGTAATCGGTAAGTATCACCCACATGGTGACTCAGCGGTTTACGATACCATTGTTCGTATGGCTCAGCCTTTCTCACTTCGCTACATGTTAGTTGACGGCCAAGGTAACTTTGGTTCAGTAGATGGAGACTCAGCCGCAGCAATGCGTTATACCGAAATACGTATGGCAAAAATTGCGCATGAATTACTGGCTGACTTAGACAAAGAAACCGTTAACTTTGTACCTAACTATGATGGCCAAGAGCACATTCCAGAAGTGCTGCCAACTAAAGTACCTAACCTATTAGTAAATGGCTCGTCAGGTATTGCTGTTGGTATGGCAACAAATATACCGCCACACAACTTAAATGAAGTTATTAACGGTACTATCGCATTAATTGAAAACCCTGATATGTCGATTGAAGACTTAATCGAATATATTCCAGGTCCAGATTTCCCAACGGCAGCGATTATTAGTGGTCGCCAAGGCATTATCAACGCTTATAAAACGGGCCGAGGTAAAATCTATTTACGTGCGAAAGCTGAAATAGAAACAGAAGATAATGGTAAAGAAACTATTATTGTTCATGAAATTCCATACCAAGTTAATAAAGCTCGCTTAATTGAAAAAATTGCTGAGCTAGTTAAAGAGAAGAAGGTTGAAGGTGTTTCTGCTTTACGCGACGAGTCTGATAAAGATGGCATGCGTATTGTTATTGAAGTTAAGCGTAATGAATCTGCTGAAGTATTATTAAACCACTTATACTCCTTGACCCAGTTACAAACTGTGTTCGGCATCAATATGGTTGCCTTAGATAAAACACAGCCTAAAGTATTTAACTTAAAAGAAGTACTTGAAGCGTTTGTTTTACATCGCCGTGAAGTAGTAACTCGTCGTACCGTATACGAGCTTAAAAAAGCCCGTGACCGAGCTCATATATTAGAAGGCTTAGCTATAGCCCTTGTTAATATTGACCCGATCATTGAACTAATTAAAGCTTCTAAAAGCCCTGCTGATGCTAAAATGGCATTAGTAGCAAGTGGTTGGGATTTAGGTGATGTATCGCAAATGCTTGAAAGAGCAGGTGACGATGCGGCGCGTCCTGATTGGTTAGCTGACGAATACGGTATTCGCGATGGTTTGTACTATTTAACCGACGAGCAAGCGCAAGCTATTCTAGATTTACGTTTGAACAAGTTAACCGGCTTAGAGCATGATAAAATTCTTGCTGAATACCGTGATTTGATTGACGTAATTGCGGAACTTTTAGAAATTTTAGGCAGCTCTGTACGTTTAATGGAAGTAATTACAGAAGAATTAGTCAAAGTTAGAGACGAATTTGGTGATGAACGCCGTACTGAAATAACCGCAGCTAGCCACGACATTGATATTGAAGACCTAATTGAGCGCGAAGAAGTTGTTGTTACACTTTCACGTGAAGGTTACGTTAAGTATCAAAAACTGTCAGATTACGAAGCGCAGCGTCGTGGTGGTAAAGGTAAGTCAGCAACGAAGATGAAAGATGAAGATTTCATTGAACGATTACTGGTTGCTAATACTCACGATCACATTTTATGCTTCTCAACGCGTGGGCGCTTATATTGGTTGAAAGTGTATCAACTGCCATTAGCTAGCCGAAATGCGCGTGGCCGTCCTATTGTTAATATTCTTCCATTAGAAGAAAACGAACGTATTACTGCAATACTGCCGATTCAAGAGTTTGAAGCAGGTAAATTTGTATTTATGGCAACGGCAAACGGAACAGTTAAGAAAACTGAATTGACTTTATATTCACGTCCACGAGCTAACGGTATTATTGCTGTAAACCTAAATGACGGTGACGAACTTATTGGCGTAGATTTAACTGACGGAAGCAGCGAAATTATGCTCTTCTCAGATGCTGGTAAAGTAGTGCGTTTCTCTGAAGAACAAGTAAGAGCAATGGGCAGAACAGCTTCAGGTGTTCGCGGTATTAGAATTGGTGAAGACGAACGTGTTGTATCTTTGATTGTACCGTCAAGCGATGGTGACATACTTACCGCTACAGAAAATGGCTATGGTAAACGTACACCAGTTTCTGAATACCCAGCTAAGAGCCGTGCAACGAAAGGTGTTGTTTCAATCAAGGTTTCTGAACGTAACGGCTCAGTAGTTGGCGCTGTTCAAGTTGATGAAAGCAATGAAATGATGCTAATTAGCGACCAAGGCACATTAGTAAGAACGCGCGTTTCTGAAGTATCGTGTGTGGGTCGAAATACTCAAGGTGTTCGTTTAATTAGAACAGTTGAGGGTGAGCATGTAGTAGGGCTCCAGAAAATTGATGAAGTAATTGAAGCAGAAGAGCTCGAAGAAGCTGAACTTGATCAAGAAACATCAGAAACTACAGTAGATTCATCTGGCGACAAACCGTCGGATTCACAAGAAAGTGACCAAGCGCCTGACACAGAAGCTTAAATTTGGTTAACAATGTGAAACTTTGAAAAGGGCAGCTAAGGTATTTATACCGCTGCCTTTTTTTACGTAGGAAATCTCAATGAGTATATATAACTTTAGCGCGGGGCCAGCAGCATTGCCCCAGGCAGTATTAAAAAAAGCCCAAGCAGAATTACTTGACTGGAATGGGCAGGGCACTTCGGTAATGGAAGTTAGCCACAGAGGTAAACCTTTTATTGCTGTTGCTGATAAAGCCGAAGCTGATCTTAGGCAGTTACTTTCAGTACCTGATAATTATAAAGTGCTGTTTTTGCAAGGTGGTGGACGCGCACAATTTTTCGCAGTGCCCTTAAATCTTGCCAAACGCGGTGACTTCGCCCAGCATTTAGTGTCAGGGCAGTGGTCTAAAGGGGCTGTAGCTGAAGCTTCTAAATACATGCGTAGTGATGTAGTAGCGAGCAACTATGAAAAAGATGGCAATATTTTTGTTTCAGATCCAAGCATGTGGTCAGTGGATCCAAATGCCGCTTATTTTCATTACTGCCCTAATGAAACGGTAGATGGTATTGAAATTAGCTGGGTACCCAAAACAGGTGATGTTCCGCTAGTTGCTGATATGTCATCAAATATATTGTCAAAACAAATTAATATTGCCGATTACGGTATTGTGTATGCTGGTGCACAAAAAAATATTGGTCCTTCAGGATTAGCGGTAGTTATTGTTAGAGATGACTTATTGTCATACAGCCGCGCTGATACCCCTGCCATATATGATTATGCGCTACAAGCTAAAAAAGATAGCATGTACAATACACCACCTACCTTCTCATGGTATTTAGCGGGTTTAGTTTTTGAGTGGTTGCTTGAGCAAGGAGGCATTCAAAATATTGAAGCTATGAATGCAAAGAAATCATTAACCCTTTACGACTGTATTGATTCAAGCTCTCTTTATACCAATCATGTTGCGCCGCAATATCGTTCAAGAATGAACGTTGGTTTTCACTTAGCTGATACCAGCTTAAATGACGCGTTTTTAAGTGCCGCTGATAAAGCTGGCTTGAAAGCGCTAAAAGGGCATCGTGATGTTGGCGGCATGAGAGCAAGTATATATAACGCAATGCCTTTAGATGGCGTTGTGGCACTTACTGAGTTTATGCGCGAATTTGAAAGGACGAAAGGCTAATGGAACAACTAACTCTATCCCCAGTAAAAGAAGTTTCGGGACAGGTAAATTTGCCAGGAAGTAAGAGTTTATCAAATAGAGCCTTACTGCTTGCAGCCTTAAGCAAAGGGCAAACACGCCTTACTAACTTACTTGACAGTGACGACATAAAACACATGTTGGTTGCTTTGAAGCAATTAGGCGTAAAGTATGAACTGAGTAATAACAATACAGAATGTGTGGTAACTGGCGTTGGTGGTAAATTTTCGTCTAGCGAACCACTAAGTCTGTTTTTAGGTAATGCGGGTACTGCGATGCGCCCCCTTTGCGCCGCACTAGCATTTTCAGACGTAGACCTAGAGCTTACGGGTGAACCCCGCATGGAAGAAAGGCCAATTGGTGACTTAGCTGATGAACTAATAAATGCTGGCGCTAACATTACGTATTTAAAACAGGCGGGTTATCCCCCTTTAGCAATTAAGCCGGCTGAAATTACCACCAGCGAATTTGAAATTGATGGTAGCGTGTCTAGTCAATTTTTAACTGCGCTTCTAATGGCTGCACCTTTGTTGCAAAGGCCTATTCGTATTAAAATTAAAGGCACCTTAGTTTCTAAGCCTTACATTGATATTACCTTAGATAGCATGGCTAAATTTGGTGTTAATGTGCAAAACAACGAATACGCTGAATTTATAATAGACGGTGAGCAGTTTTACACGGCACCTGAGCACTTTCTTGTGGAGGGTGACGCTTCATCGGCATCTTATTTTTTAGCGGCGGCTGCGGTTAAGGGTGGCACTATTAAAGTAACGGGTATTGGTAAAAGCAGTATTCAAGGTGATATTGCATTTGCTGACGTTCTTGAAAAAATGGGAGCGAAGGTAAACTGGGAAGCTGATAGTATTAGTGTTACAGCCAATGAATTGCATGCAGTTAATATGGATATGAATCATATCCCTGATGCGGCAATGACTATAGGTACCGTGGCTTTGTTCGCTAAAGGTACTACACGTATATCTAATATTTATAATTGGCGAGTTAAAGAAACCGACCGTTTATTTGCAATGGCCACTGAATTACGCAAAGTAGGAGCAGAGGTTATAGAGGGCGAAGATTTTATACAAATTACGCCGCCTGATGTAATTAAGCACGCAGAAATTGATACTTATAACGACCATCGAATTGCTATGTGCTTTTCGCTTGTTGCCTTAGATGACAACTGCGGGATAACGATTAACGACCCTAAGTGCACAGCTAAAACTTTTCCTAACTATTTTGATGAATTTAATAGAGTGTGCCAAAAAGCATAAACTGTACTTTATTTTAGATTTTAAAAGCTCCATTGACGCAGTCATGGAGCTTTTTTATTGCCCATTTGCTTATAAATACTAATTGAAAGCCAGTTTAGGTGCTGTGGCGTTGCACTATTTATTGAGGGGCGTATAATCGCCGCGATTTTGAGTAACAGGAAATATTTATGCAAACAACGCATATAGTCACCGTTGACGGTCCTAGCGGGGCTGGGAAAGGCACTTTGAGCAGCATGTTAGCTGATTCATATCAATGGCATTTCCTTGATAGCGGTGCAATATATCGTGTACTAGCGGTAGCCGCATTACACCATGGAATGGAACTTGATGATATAGATGGCCTAACACCATTAGCCACAGGCTTAGATGTTACGTTTGATGTAACAAATAATGGCCATCGTATTATTTTAGAAGGTGAGGATGTTACTGATGATATTCGCACCGAAGAAGTGGGAAGTGCAGCTTCAAAAGTAGCTGCAATACCGCTTGTACGTGAGGCGCTGTTGCGTCGTCAACGTGCGTTTTCTCAACCACCTGGATTAATTGCCGACGGAAGAGATATGGGAACGGTTGTTTTCCCAGATGCCGTAGCTAAAATATTTTTGAGCGCTAGCGCAGAGGTTAGGGCGCAAAGGCGTTATGAACAGTTGAAAGCTATGGGTCAAGATGTTAGACTATCGCGCCTTTTGGCGGATATACAAGCAAGAGATGAACGAGATTTGAACAGAAGTACGTCACCTCTTCTTGCAGCAGATGATGCATTAATAATTGATTCTTCTGCCATGAATATAGCGCAAGTTTTTGAAAAAGCAAAACAATTTATAGATTCAAAATTGTTTGGTGAGTAGCAAGAACTTGCAATTGAAAACCGAGTTTAGGATGAATTTGGTATTTTTTAATAACCCCGTCGTTCTGGATCGAATGGTCGGATTAACTTAGAATTTAAATATGACTGAAAATTTTGCACAACTTTTTGAAGAAAGCCTCCAGCAATTAGAAACGCGTCCCGGCGCTATTGTAAAAGGTACTGTAGTATCAATCGATAAAGACATCGTACTTGTAGATGCTGGACTAAAATCAGAGAGTGCTATCCCTGTTGAGCAGTTTAAAGCGCTTGATGGGTCACTTGAAATCGCAGTTGGCGACACAGTAGATGTTGCTCTAGACGCAGTTGAAGACGGTTTCGGTGAAACTATTCTATCTCGTGAAAAAGCTAAGCGCCACGAAGCTTGGGTTGAGCTTGAAAAAGCATACGACGAGAAAGAAACTATTAAAGGTGTTATTAACGGTAAAGTTAAAGGCGGCTTTACGGTTGAAGTTAACACAGTTCGCGCATTCTTACCTGGTTCATTAGTTGACGTACGTCCAGTACGTGAAACAAACCACCTAGAAGGCAAAGAGCTAGAGTTTAAAGTAATCAAGTTAGACGCTAAACGCAACAACGTTGTTGTTTCTCGTCGTGCTGTAATTGAAGCGGAAAGCAGTGCTGAGCGCGATCAATTGTTAGCTAACTTGGAAGAAGGTGATGAAGTTAAAGGTATCGTTAAGAACCTAACTGACTACGGAGCATTCGTAGATTTAGGCGGTGTTGACGGTCTACTTCACATCACAGATATGGCTTGGAAGCGTGTTAAGCACCCAAGTGAAATCGTAAATGTTGGTGATGAAATCAACGTTAAAGTTCTTAAGTTCGACAAAGATAAGTCTCGCGTATCATTAGGTATGAAGCAAATGGGCAGCGATCCATGGCAAGAAATTGCTAACCGTTACCCAGAAGGCGCTAAGCTTAGCGGTGCAGTTACTAACCTTACTGATTACGGTTGTTTTGTTGAAATTGAAGACGGCGTTGAAGGTTTGGTTCACGTTTCAGAAATGGACTGGACTAACAAAAACATTCACCCATCTAAAGTTGTTAACCTAGGTGACGTTGTAAACGTTATGGTTCTTGAAATAGACGAAGAACGTCGTCGTATTTCTTTAGGCCTTAAACAGTGCATCGACAACCCTTGGGAAACGTTTGCTAAGTCTTACGAGAAAGGCGACAAGGTATCAGGTAAGATCAAGTCAATCACTGACTTCGGTATCTTTATCGGCCTAGACGGCGGCATCGATGGACTTGTTCACTTATCTGACATTTCATGGCAGAAACAAGGTGAAGAAGCAGTTCGCGAATATAAGAAAGGCGATGAAATTAGTGCAGTAGTACTACAAGTTGACCCTGAGCGCGAGCGTATTTCTTTAGGTGTTAAACAAATCGAAGAAGATCCGTTCAATAAGTATCTGACAGATAACAAGAAAGGTGCTATTGTTAATGGAACTGTAATCGAGGCCGATGCTAAAGGTGTAACTGTACAACTAGCTGAAGAAGTTGAAGGTTATATCCGCATTGGTGACTTAGCTCGTGAAAGAGTTGAAGACGCAAGTGAAGTTGTGAAAGTAGGCGAAACTATTGACGCAAAATACACTGGTGTTGACCGTAAGAATCGCGTAATTAATTTGTCAGTGAAAGCTAAAGATCAAGCAGATGAGAAAGAAGCGCTTGATAAAGTGAATAACCAGACTGAAGATGCTGGCTTTGCTAACGCAATGGCAGAAGCATTTAAAGCTGCAAAAGGCGAGTAATTGCTCTATTCGGAGCGGCTAATCTAGCCGCTCCTTCTTACACCTTTCACACTCGGTTACCCAATACATTGTACCTATACTAATATTGGAGATACACGTGACCAAATCAGAACTTATTGAACGTTTAGCACTTAAGACCGGCGAATTACAAGGCCGTGATTTAGAAAATTCAGTAAAAGAATTACTCGAGCAAATGGCTCAAACACTCCAGCGTGGCGACAGAATAGAGATACGTGGTTTTGGTAGCTTCTCATTGCATTACCGTGCCCCTAGAGTTGGCCGCAACCCTAAAACCGGCGATAAAGTTGAGCTTACAGGCAAACATGTTCCTCACTTTAAAGCAGGCAAAGAATTGCGCGATAGAGTAGACTTATAAGCAATTCTAAAAATTTGAACAAGTAGTAGGATTAGTATGAAAGGAATTGTCCTGGTCATCTTGGTAATATTCATGTTGCTAACAGCGATTGTTGTTGGCTCCAGAAATGCTGATGTGGTCACTATTAATTATTTGATTGCCCAAGTTGACATGCGCATATCTACTTTTATGGTAGTTTGCTTATTTGTTGGTTTTTTCATTGGTGTATCAACAATTTTAACCAAATATTTATCTTTAAAAGTGCGTTTTGCCAGTTTAAAGAAACGTTTAGACAAATTATCTGTTGAAAAGTCGTCGTAGATGCTAGAACTACTTTTTTTATTGCTTCCTGTTGCTGCCGCTTACGGTTGGGTAATGGGACGCAATAGTTTACGCAGTGCTCAGCGTAAACAATCCTCCATTTTATCTACTCATTATTACAAAGGCTTAAACTTCTTATTGTCAGATCAACCTGACAAAGCTGTTGATACCCTTATAAAAATGATTAGTGTAAACAATGACACTATAGAAACGCATATTGCGATGGGGAACTTTTTTAGACACCGCGGTGAATTAGATCGCGCTATAAGAGTTCATCAAAACCTGATCAGCCGTGACGAAATAAGTAAACGCCAAGAAGCATTAGCCTTAGTTGAGCTTGGTACCGATTACTTATTAGCAGGATTTTTAGAGCGAGCTGAAGGCGTGTTCATTCAGTTGTTAGAAAACGACAAACACTTTTCTATTGCTCAGCAAAAGCTTTTTAGTATTTATCAAGTTACGAAAGAGTGGAATAAAGCGGTAGATCTAGCCAGTAGAAGTCTTAAAGTCACCCCAAATGATGAGCATTTATATTTGTTGCTATCTCACTTTTATTGTGAGCAAGCCGTAGATTTAGTATCTGATGGCAAGTTAGAAGAGGCGCAAAATACGCTCAAGAAAGCTGTAATGGTTGAGGGCAAGCAAGTTAGGGCTTGGCTTGAATTAGGCAAACTTGCCGTTAAACAAGAAAACTACAGCCAAGCTATTGATTACTTAACCGAAATTCCAAAGCGAGATTTAGATTGGTTAAGTGAAGCCATCCCTTTGTTGGAAATTAGTGCCGGTAAGTCTGATAATTGGCAGCAACTTGAAAAAATTCTTGAACCATATTGGCAGAAGTGTGCGTCATCGTACATTGCAAAAGTAAATATTATTGCGAGAAAAGGTGATATTGAGCCAGCGGTTGAGACCTTGCTGATGCAGTTAAAACAGCACCCAACCATGCGAGGCTTTAAGTCTTTGTTGTCGTTATATCAACAATTGCTTAACGACGAACGAACGCAACAAAGTATTGAACACTTGCACGAGCTTATTGATAAGCAAATAGCACAGCGCCCAAAATATCGTTGTCAGAGCTGCGGATTTTCGGGACGTCAGTTGTACTGGCTTTGCCCTTCATGCAAAAAATGGTCAGTTATTAAACCTATAAAAGGATTAGATGGTGAGTAGTCAAAATTCTAAAACTTCCCCTGTAATCGTAGCGCTAGATTTTGATGAACTAGCACTTGCAAAATCATTTGTATCAAAGATTTCTCCCAAGCAATGTCGCTTAAAAGTTGGCAAGGAAATGTTTACTTTGTTTGGCCCTGATTGGGTTCGCTATTTAGTCGATGAGGGTTATGACGTATTTCTAGACCTTAAATTTCATGACATTCCTAACACGGTTGCTAAAGCGGTAAAAGCAGCAAGTAAACTGGGAGTTTGGATGGTAAACGTTCACGCTAGTGGCGGCGCACAAATGATGAGTGCAGCTAAGGACGCAGCACTTTCAGCAAGTAAATCTCCTATTTTAACGGCGGTTACTGTGCTTACTAGTATGGATGAACAGCAATTTAGCGATGTGTATGAAGTGACAAACATTAGCCATAAAGTGTCGCGTTTGGCCTTGTTAGCACAAGATGCGGGAGCTGATGGCGTGGTATGTTCTGCGCAAGAAGCCTTAATGTTACGTCAACAACTCAATCCAGAGTTTTGTTTAGTGACGCCGGGTATTCGTCCAGAAGGTAGCAGCGTTGATGATCAAAAGCGAATAATGACACCCACTGAAGCAATGCAATCTGGCGTAGATTATCTAGTAATAGGGCGGCCAATTACTAAAGCTGAATCTCCGCTAGACGTGTTAAACAAAATTAACGTTTCTATTCTGTAACTAGAAAAAGCGAGTTAAAACAAAAAGGCACGGTATCCAGTTTGTACTAGATACCGTGCCTTTTTCGTATCAATTAAGTATATAAAGCTACTTATTTAGCGCGGTTTTAGCGTCACAATATGCTAAGTCTAATGTTTCACCTAGTGCATCTACTACTGCTTTATAAGTTACAAAACCTTTATGTACATTTAATCCATTTAATAAATGTGGGTCATCTAACATAGCTTGTTTAGCACCTTTGTTTGCTAAGGCTAAACCAAAAGGTAATGTAGCATTGTTAAGCGCCATTGTTGATGTCCGTGCTACACCGCCTGGCATATTTGCAACGCAGTAATGAACAACATCATCAATAACATAAACTGGGTCTTGGTGCGTAGTGGCTTTTGACGTTTCAAAACAGCCGCCTTGATCAATAGCTACATCCACCAACACTGAACCAGGTTTCATGTTTTTAATATGTGTTTTATTGAGTAATTTAGGGGCAGCTGCTCCTGGAATAAGTACCGCACCAACTACTAAGTCAGCTCTTGATGAATAATGCTCAATGGCGTCTTCGGTTGAATACACGGTTTTAATTTGTGAATTGAAAATATCATCAAGTTCACGTAGGCGTGGAAGCGAGCGGTCAAGCAATGTTACATCAGCGCCTAAGCCCACAGCCATTTTTGCCGCGTTTACACCTACTACACCGCCACCAATAATTAACACTTTACCTGCAGCAACGCCCGGTACGCCACCTAATAAAGTACCACTACCACCGTGTGCTTTTTCTAAATAATGGGCACCAGCTTGCACCGCCATTCTGCCCGCTACCTCACTCATTGGTGCAAGTAATGGTAGTGCGCCACGGTTGTCAGTTACCGTTTCATATGCAATACAGGTAGCTTTAGATGCCACTAACAATTCGGTTTGCGTTGGGTCTGGTGCTAAGTGTAGGTAGGTATATAAAATTTGGCCTTCACGCAACATTTTACATTCGTTTGGTTGTGGCTCTTTTACTTTTATAATCATGTCTGCAGTGGCGAATATTTCTTCAGCGCTATTAATAATAGCTGCGCCTGCTTGTTCATAAAGCTCATCAGTAAAACCAATTTCGGTACCAGCATTTGTTTGAATAATCACTTTATGACCATTCGCAACAAACTCTTTTACAGCGGCGGGTGTTAAGCCAACGCGATATTCATGATTTTTTATTTCTTTAGGAACGCCAACGATCATTGCTTTGCTCTTTGTTTGATTAATAAACCATTATTGTAATGCAAAGTGTAAGAATAAAAATTTCGAAGTTTTTAAAATTTTAGAATATAATAACGAAAAGTATAATTATGACGGCATAAAGTTTTGTTAGTAAAAACACCAAATCACATTGATAAGATTGACCGACGCATTCTAATAGAGCTTCAAAAGAACGGTAAGATATCGAATGTGGAATTATCTAAGGTAGTGGGCTTAAGTCCAAGCCCTTGTTTAGAAAGGGTAAGGCGTTTAGAGTCGCAAGGTTACATTGTAAATTACCAAGCAAGGCTTAATCCAAACTTGCTAGGGGCGGCAATGCTTGTTTTTGTTGAAATTACATTAACGAAAACATCTGTAGATATATTTGCAGAATTTTCTGCGGCAGTGCAAGAGCACGAAGATATTCAAGAGTGCCATTTAGTTTCAGGCAATTTTGATTTTCTATTAAAAACTCGCGTAGCCGATATGTCGAGCTATAGAAAGTTTTTAGGTGATACATTACTTCGTTTGCCTGGTGTAAGCGAATCAAGGACCTATGTTGTGATGGAAGAAGTTAAACATACTAATAGTATTAAAATTAACTTAAAATAATCACCAAAAATGCCCCTTATATAGTGCTGTTTAAGACCTAACATTATGTTAATCTACGAGTTAATTATTGAGGGTTAATAACCAGAGGGTAAAAGAATTAAAACGAAACCTCTGCGTATTGCGCTATTTACCTTAAACAAAAATAAAGAATAAATTATTATTATGACCAGACTATCAGGCGTTCAAAGGCTTATGGAAGTAGGCATGATTATTTCATGTGCTTTTGCCTTTTTCTTGCTCGTTGCCTTATCTTACTTTCATCCTAGCGATCCTGGCTGGAGCCAAGCAGGTTTAGAATCTAATGTGCAAAATATTATGGGGCCAGTAGGCGCTTATTTTGCTGATATATTATTGTTCACCTTTGGTATTACCGCATATTTAATTCCATTTTGTTTGGCCTTTGTTGGATGGTTTTTCTTTCTTCACGTAAAGAGTTTAATTGAACTCGATTACTTAACCATAGCACTTCGATTAGTGGGTGTTGTTCTACTTGTATTCGGCTTTACAGGCATTGCGAGCATCAATTTTGATGACTTCTACAGCGTATCTGCTGGCGGCGCAATGGGTGACATAATAAGTGATGCATTAATACCGCATTTCAGTTTTGTGGGCTCGGTTTTATTGTTGTTATGTTTTTTCTGTACCGGGTTTACGCTCACTACTGGTATTTCATGGTTTAAACTTATAGATACCATAGGTGAGAGCGTAATTTTCGGAGCCAAGCAGGTAGCCAAACTGCCCAATAAAATGTCGGCATTGTCATTACCATCACCTAGAGCAAAGCAAGATAGCTTAGAGAACAACAAACAAAATGATACATCAACTTCTAGTGTTCAAATTACCAGTTTGCGAGCTGAACCTAATGAACATGAAAATGACGACTACAGTATTCCAGAAGATGTATTTAAAAAGGTATTAAGTGGTAATGAAGATGACCTTAGTAATGTTCCTACAGTAAGCAGAAATAAAGCCAAAGCTGAAAAACAAGAGCAAGTAAAGCCCGTTCAAAAAGCGCAAAAGCCTGTTTACACGCCTACTGCTACCGCAAGTGAAAAGCTTGATACTCTAAATGGCGACACAAGCCAACAGGAAATGACGCCACTTCCATCGTTTGATTTGCTGCAACGGGCTGATAAAAAAGAAAATCCAATTAGCGAAGAAGAGTTACAGCAAGTAGCTCGATTGTTAGAAGCTAAGCTGCTTGACTTTAACGTAACTGCACAGGTTGTTAATGTACTACCTGGCCCGGTAATAACGCGGTTTGAACTTGATTTAGCCCCAGGCGTTAAAGTCAGTAAAATTACCACCCTTGCAAAAGATTTAGCTCGTGCAATGTCAGCTATTTCAGTGCGCGTGGTAGAGGTTATTCCTGGTAAGTCAGTAATTGGTTTAGAGCTACCCAACAAACACCGAGAAATGGTGCGCTTAAGTGAGGTTATTGCTTGTGACGCCTTTCAAAAGAAAGATTCGCCATTAACAATGGTGTTAGGTGCTGACATAAGCGGCGAACCGGTTGTTGTTGATTTAGCTGCAATGCCGCATTTACTGGTGGCGGGTACTACCGGTTCGGGTAAATCGGTGGGCGTTAACGTTATGATTTTAAGCCTGCTTTATAAGTCGACGCCTGAAGATGTTCGCTTGATTATGATAGATCCTAAAATGTTGGAATTATCAGTATACGAAGGCATTCCACATTTATTAGCAGAAGTTGTGACTGACATGAAAGAAGCGTCAAATGCACTTCGTTGGTGTGTTGGCGAAATGGAGCGTCGTTACCGCTTGATGTCAGCTTTGGGGGTGAGAAACCTTAAAGGCTACAACAAGAAAATTAAGGATGCTAAGGAAAGCGGCCAACCCATACTTGATCCATTATGGAAATCAGAAGAAAGTATGGAACCAAGCGCTCCTGAACTTGAAAAACTTCCTGCCATAGTGGTAATAGTTGATGAATTTGCCGACATGATGATGATTGTTGGTAAAAAAGTAGAAGAACTTATTGCTCGAATTGCACAAAAGGCGAGGGCGGCAGGTATACACTTAATATTGGCCACTCAGCGGCCTTCCGTAGATGTAATAACCGGCTTGATTAAGGCAAATATTCCAACGCGTATTGCGTTTCAAGTATCGAGCAAAATAGATTCTCGTACTATTTTAGACCAACAAGGTGCTGAGTCACTATTAGGTATGGGGGATATGCTGTATAACCCGCCTGGTACTAGCATTACAACACGTGTTCATGGTGCATTTGTAGATGATCACGAAGTACACGCTGTAGTAGCCGATTGGAAGGCACGCGGAGAACCTGATTATATTGATGAAATATTAAACGGGGATATGGGCGGCGAAATTCTTCTGCCGGGTGAACAATCTGAAAATGCCGATGAAGAATACGATGCCGTTTATGATGAAGCGCTTGCTTTTATTACTGAAACGCGAAAGGTTTCAATTTCCAGTATTCAACGAAAATTTAGAATTGGGTACAACAGAGCGGCCAGAATAGTTGAACAATTTGAGCAAAACGGCGTCGTAAGTACGCCAGGGCACAACGGAAACCGTGAAGTTCTAGCTCCACCTCCAATTAAGGATTAATATGAAATTTAATGGTTTAACCCCATTTATATATTTGTGCGGCGCATTAGGCTTGTCAATTCAAGGCGTTCAAGCAACGCCGTTAGACGCACAAAACGCTAACTTAGCGAGTAATGTTGAGACTAAAACTGAATCGTCAGCAAAATCAGAATTACGCCAATTGATCGCTAAATTTCAAAGTTTACAAGCCAATTTTTCACAAGAAATTGCAGATATGCAAGGTGAACTGCTACAAGAAACAGAAGGTTCTATTTTACTTCAAAAACCGAATATGTTGCGTTGGGAGGTAAAAAGCCCCGACGAATCGTTACTGATTGCTGATGGCCAAACCGTTTACAATATTGACCCATTCGTTGAACAGCTTACTTTAATGGAACAAGATAGCTTAACGGCATCCAATCCGTTGATGCTGCTAATTAGCGATGATGAAGAGCAGTGGGCAAACGTCAATATTGAAAAACTTGATGGCGATTTTATTATTAAGCCGCAAAATACAGATGCACAAATAAGTATGTTGATTTTAAGTTTTAATAAAGATAAACAGTTATCTTTATTAACGTCTATAGACCAACAACAGCAGCGTAACGTCATTTCTTTTTCAGATATTGAATATAATGTCACTATGCCTGCCAGTGTATTTTCTTATAAGCCCAATGCTAATTGGGTAATTGATGATCAACGCGCTAAAAATTAATGGATTTGAGTCAACCCCTAGCCCATATTCTGCGTCCTACTTCACTTGAAAATTATGTAGGGCAATCACACTTAGTGGGGCCTAACGGGCCTATTACGCGCTTGTGTGAGCAGCAGCAATTGTGCTCCATGATTTTATGGGGGCCACCGGGTTGCGGAAAAACAAGTTTGGTTCATCTACTAGAAAAGTATTGGCAATTGCCTGTGATTAATATGTCAGCTATAAACAGCGGCATTAAGGATATTAAAAGTATCACTTCTTCTACATCAGGCAGCTTATTTCAAGAAAGTAAAATTGTATTCGTAGATGAAATACATCGCTTCAATAAGACGCAACAAGATGCTTTTTTACCGCATGTAGAAAATGGTGACATAGTGCTAATTGGCGCAACCACTGAAAACCCCGCGTTTTCTGTTAATTCAGCCTTGTTGTCGCGAATGCGCGTATTTACTTTACAATCTTTACAACATGAAGATTTACGCGTGTTAATTGAGCGCGCTTTAGATTATATCAACTCAGAAAAATCTACACGATTTTCGATTAATGATGATGCGTTTGAACTTCTACTAAATTTAAGTGAAGGCGATGCCCGAAGATTACTGAGTAATTTTGAAGTGGCGATTAACTTAATAGGAAATGACGCAAACGCCTTGAGTATTAATCATGTTACGCAAGCTTGTGGTGAACGCATTGGTAATTTTGATAAGCAAGGTGACCATTATTACGACATATTATCAGCTTTTCATAAATCTATAAGGGGGTCATCGGTAGACGGCGGCTTGTATTGGTTTGCCCGATTATTGTTAGCCTCTAGTGATATTACGCCCATTTGCCGCAGGTTATTGGCTATAGCCACTGAAGATATTGGTAACGCTGATCCTAACGCAATGCAAATATGTTTGAATGCATGGGATTTGTATCATAGAGTGGGGGCTCAGGAAGGTGAAAGAGCAGTAGCGCAAGCGGTAATATATTGTGCTTTAGCACCTAAAAGTAACGCTGTTTATAATGCTTTTAAAGCTGCAAAACGCCTCGCTAAAATGCATCCAACGGCACCTATACCCTTGCATCTTAGAAACTCTACAAGCTCCATTACTAAAGAACTCGGGCATGGTGAAGGTTATCAATATGCGCATAACTATGAACATGCTTATTCTCCTGAACAACATTACTTGCCCGATGGTATAAACGACCAAGACCTTTATCAGCCTGCTGAAAGAGGTTTGGAAAAGAAACTTAAAGATAAAATGGCGTTTTTAGCCTCGTTAAGACAAGGAACAATATGAGTCCGTATCTGTATGTAGCTATTGGCGGCGCAATTGGCGCGTGTTTACGTTATTTTTTAGTAATAGAAAGCACAAAATTATTGGGTAAAGGCTTTCCCTTTGGTACTCTACTCGTAAACGTAATAGGCTCATTCCTTTTAGGATGTTTGTACGCTTGGTTAAACAACTTTGACGTACTATCAAATAACCTTCGCTTATTATTAGGCGTAGGTTTGTTAGGCGCTTTAACAACGTTTTCTACATTTTCTTTTGATACATTTATGTTATTACAGAGTGGTTTTATTTTAAAAGCTGCATTAAATATTTTAATCAACGTTAGCGTATGCATTTTTGCTGTATGGCTGGCATTTTTATTAGTAAAAGGATGAATTGATCCATGTTAGACCCACGATTGCTTAGAAATAGCATCGAAGAAACTGCAGCTGCACTTGCGAGCCGCGGTTTTATACTTGATATTGACGCATATAATGATTTAGAAAATAGACGTAAGTCACTTCAAATTTCTACCCAAGAACTGCAAAATGAGCGTAATGTGCGCTCTAAGTCAATTGGTAAAGCAAAAGCTGCAGGCGAAGACATTGCACCTTTGTTAGCCGAGGTTGACAAATTAGGTAGTGATTTAGATAACGCAAAGAAATCATTAGATGAAGTATTAAGTGCTTTAAACATTTTTTATCAAGAAACACCCAATCTTCCTGCCGAAGGTGTTCCGGTTGGGAAAGATGAAGATGAAAATGTAGAAATTTTAAAGTGGGGCACGCCTTCTGAGTTTGATTTTGATGTGTTAGATCATGTAGATGTTTCAGCAAAAATCGACAATGGCTTAGACTTTGAAACTGCCGCTAAATTGTCGGGCAGCCGCTTTGTTGTTATGAACGGCAAAATAGCACGCTTGCACAGAGCAATAGCTCAGTTCATGCTTGATACACATACCCAAGAGCATGGTTACCAAGAAGTATACGTCCCTTACTTAGTGAATTCTGATAGCTTGTATGGAACAGGGCAGTTGCCGAAGTTTGGTGAAGACTTATTTCATACCAAACCAGCAACAGAAGAAGGTCAGGGGATGTCTTTAATCCCAACTGCAGAAGTGCCGCTAACAAACATCGCTAGAGACGCTATTTTTGCAGATAAAGAACTGCCAATTAAAATGACCGCGCATACGCCTTGCTTTAGAAGCGAAGCAGGTTCATACGGACGCGATACTAAAGGCCTTATTCGCCAGCATCAATTTGATAAAGTCGAAATGGTTCAGTTGGTGTTACCAGAGCAAAGTATGCAAGCCTTAGAAGAGCTAACCGGCCATGCTGAAACAATTTTACAGAAGTTAAATCTTCCATATAGAAAAGTAGTACTTTGTACTGGCGATATGGGTTTTGGCGCAACTAAAACCTATGATTTAGAAGTATGGCTACCTGCGCAAAATACTTATCGCGAAATTTCATCATGTTCAAATATGGGCGATTTCCAAGCACGTAGAATGCAAGCGCGTTATAAATCAAATGATATGAAAAAGCCTGAGCTTTTACATACATTAAATGGTTCAGGCTTGGCTGTTGGTCGCACACTTGTGGCTGTTTTAGAGAACTACCAACAAGCTGACGGCTCAGTTGTGGTGCCAGAAGTACTTATTCCTTATATGAACGGCGTAAGCGTGTTAAGCCCCAAATCATAATAAGTAGTTGTTGTTAATTGAAAAAAGCAGTTTATAAACTGCTTTTTTTTTACCTGATTTTGCAATAGCAATACTTGTATGTTGCCTTACTTATGCTACTGTTTCATTAAATTACACCGCATTATTGAGTGAGTAAGTATATGGAAATCAGCAGTATTATCGCAATTGTAGTCCTAGCTGTTGTTATTTTTTACGTGATTGGCGTATTCAACAAATTAGTCGCGCTTAAAAATCAATTTAAAAATGGTTTCGCGCAAATTGAAGTCCAACTAAAGCGTCGTTACGATCTAATCCCCAATTTAGTTGAAACCGCAAAAGCTTATATGCAGCACGAAAAAGAAACCCTAGAGAACGTAATTGCCGCACGAAACCAAGCGTCTCAAGGTTTATCAAATGCGGCTAATTCCCCAGGCGACGCTTCTGCGATGCAAAGTTTGATAGGAGCAGAAGCCGCGCTAGGTAGCGCTATGGGCAAGCTCAATATTGTTATGGAAGCGTATCCTGACTTAAAAGCCAATCAAAATATGATGCAAGTTTCTGAAGAACTTTCGTCAACCGAAAATAAGGTCAGTTTTGCACGCCAAGCGTATAATGACCAAGTATTGGCTTACAATACATATAAGCAAAGCTTTCCTCAAAACATCTTTGCAGGAATGTTTGGTCATGGACAAGATGCAAGCTTACTCGAATTTGCAGATAGTCAGGCTATACAAAGCGCACCAAAGGTTTCCTTTTAAAAGGCGTTGCGCGTTACTATGAATTTTTTTGAATCTCAAGCTCACGCCCGAGGGCAAACCAAACGATTAATTGTGCTATTTACATTAGCGGTGCTTACACTTGTAGTGCTAACAAACCTATTAGTAATGGGGGTATTGGGTTTTACTGGATTGGAAGGTAAACCCCTTACGTGGACTTATGTAAAGTCATTGTTTGATTGGAAAGCCTTCTTCATAATTGGTGGTGTAGTGATTATATTTATTGCTATTAGCAGTATATATAAAATATCAAGCCTCTCACAAGGTGGTAGGGTGGTTGCCCAGTCTTTAGGTGGCGTGTTAGTTACTCATGGAAGTGACAACCTTCAGCATAATGTGCTGTTAAATGTTGTTGAAGAAATGGCGATTGCTTCAGGCACGCCAGTGCCACCTGTTTACTTACTAAAAAATGAAGATGGGATTAACGCTTTCGCAGCAGGGTTTTCTACTAACGATGCAATAATTGGTATTACCCAAGGCGCGCTCGATTACTTTTCACGAGACGAACTGCAAGGTGTAGTTGCACATGAATTTAGTCATATTATAAATGGTGATATGCGCATTAATATGCGTTTAACGGGCATATTATATGGAATTACTTTGCTTGGCCTCATTGGCTACTTTATTATGCGAGGCAGTAGTGTAGGGAAACGTTCTAAAAAGGGGAACCAAGCCGCATTGCTCGGATTAGGTCTTATTGTGATTGGATATGGCGGTACCTTTTTTGGAAATTTAATAAAGGCTTCTGTTTCCCGAAAAAGGGAGTATTTAGCCGATGCTTCTGCGGTATAGTTTACACGTAATAACCATGGGATTGCTAACGCCTTAAAAAAGATAGGTGGATATAAGTTCGGTTCCAAACTAGAAACAAGCGAAGCGCAAAGTTTTAGCCATGCATTTTTCTCAAACGCTATTAGCACTAAGTTTTCGTCATTATTTTCGACTCATCCACCACTATCTGAACGTATTAAAGCTCTTGACCCACAATGGACAGGGCGCTACAACAATACAGGTACTACAAACCCTTCGTTATTTAATAATGAAAACGATAAAAGTGCACAAGTGTCGGGTTTTGTTGGTACGCAATCTAGCAGTAGCTTAGTAGCTGGCGTAGGGCAACTAAAAGATGCTCATATTAAGCAAGCAGAGCAACTAATTAGCAATGTTCCAGCGCGTTTATACAAAATGGCTCACAATACATTGGGTGCTCAAGCATTGATTTATGCGCTATTACTTCATGAAAATAATCAAGCGCAAAAAGTAATACAGCTTAGATATTTGGCAAGTAACTTACCGGCCAATATATACACGCAAATAAAAAGTATTTTGGAAGATATTGGGCGTTTATCTATTCAATATAGGCTTCCTTTAATTGAAATAGCGTTACCGCAATTGCGGTTAATGCCAATAAATAGATACGAAGCGATGCTAACTCAAATGCAGCATTTGGTATACGTAGACGAGCAACTTACTGTATTTGAATGGGCTTTAAGTAATATAGTTGCTAACTATCTACAAGCAGAATTTGAAAAAGCAGATGTAAAACGTATAACTCACCGTAACTTACAGTCTTTGTATAAAGATATTGAATATACGCTAAGTGTATTAATACATGAGTTTGCGGCAGAAAATGATTTTGATTCAATTCTTAAATCCGCAAACAAAGAAATTAGCGGCTCAACAATGTTGCTATTACCAAAGCATCAACTTTCTATAGAAGGCTTTGCAAATTCAGTAAACGAGCTAAGCAAGCTACCACCTATGGCAAAACAAAAAGTGCTGTCAGCTTTAATAGTTCCAATTGCTTTTGATAAAAGCTATACGCCTCAAGAGTAGGAAGTAATTAGGGCTATTGCTGATTGTTTGGCTTGCCCTATGCCAATACAAGCCCAATAAGCAAATTAATTGATGTAACGCTCATTATAAACACTCAGTTGTACACGAGTAGTAGCTGTATGCCGCTTAGATTGTTGCGCTAATTAACGTTGTTACTATGAATTCATGGTAACAACAAAGTTTTATGATGTTTATGAGTAGACAGTTGATTTATAAAGATAAAACTAAAAGTTTAATTTGTAGTTACTATGCGCGAATAGTAACTACATAAAAAATGTTATAAAAAAGTGGTAAAAACAAGGTAAGCTACTGATAAATATTAACTATGAAGGGTTCAGGACATGATTAGGTTCTGTTGTTACTAAGAAGTCTTCATAATAAGCTGTTAGTGTTTTAAGGAGATTTTTTGAAATTCATTTTGTTATCGTTCTTTGTGTTGTCCTTTTCTGTGGTCGCAGAACCGAAGTTTTCAAAGGTTGGGGACTTTGAGCTGGAATATGAAATCGCTGGCAGTGGTGAGTATACAGTCCTGCTGGAAGGTGGTGCTGGTGCTGGTCTATCTGACTGGGATCCTGTCTTCTATAAAATTGCTGAAAAAGCGACAGTTATTCGCTACTCAAGGGTAGGAAATGGCAATTCAACTAAAATAAAGCGTCATTTTACTTCTGACGAGTATGCTCATTATGCCAGCAATTTTTTACTAAATTTAGGGATTACGCAGCCGGTCATTTTAATTGCTCATTCTTATGGCGGTAGTGTAGCTCGGGATTTTGCAGTGTCTTACCCTGCTCAAATACAGGCACTACTGATGCTTGATCCGTCTTCGGAGCATGATGTGGATATTATGCGGGCTATTAATTTAGAGCAGGCTAACAGAGAAATTGCTGCGGTAAAGCTTGCTGATATGGAAAATGGCATGTCAAACAACTACTTGGATTTTTGGAGTAAGAGACCTTTACCGAACTACCCACAGATCAAAAACATGCCAGTTACTGTTATTGCCTCGATCAAAAAAAATCCCAATCCCCTGCACTTGCTTGCTAGTGATCAAGGTGTATTCAAGTGGGGTGAGACATGGAAACAATGGGCCGAAGCTTTTCCACAAGGGCGGGCAGTGTTAACGGAGATGAGTGGTCATTTTGTGCAGTTTGACGAGCCTGAATTGGTAGTTAGTGAACTTACCCTAATTATTGAGCGGCTTATAAAAAACTAACAAGGCGCTATTGTCGCCGCTATCTCGGCTGGGACGGCTTACGCTGCGCTTCAGCCGCCCCAAATTAGACATTTAAACACTCAGCAATCACAGGATAATTATCAATGGGGAATAATGGTTCATCACTTAAGCTGTATGTTAAGCATTTAGGTGCCGCGTACTTGATTTATATAATTTTAGGGATGTTTAATTCACTACTATTTAAGCAAGGTATATACAACTTTGGAGCTTTTGATGAGGTTGAGACAAAGTTCAGACTTGCTCAAACTATAGATATTATTATGTTTATAGCTGTTATTTGGGCTTCATGGGCACAGTACTTAGTTACTAAAACGATAAACAAAAATTTTGCTCTCGTGGCACTACTTTTCAGGTTTGGAGAAGGGCTTCTCGGCTTTGTCGCAACAATCATTACATTAGCAGTGATAGCCGTTTTAAAGAATCCAGAATTTTCAACTGTATTTCAAGATGAGCAGTTGCATACATTAGCTAGCATATTTGTGAAAATAAGTGGCTCGATGTGGGATGTTCTTCTAATTATCATGGGTATTGGTGCCACGATTTTCATGTATTTGTTCTACGTTTCTAATTACATACCTAAGTGGTTGGTTTTTTGGGGGCTATTCACTTATATTTCGATGGTGGTGTATGGTTTTTCAAATATTGTTCTACTTAATCCACCTCAAGTGTTGAGTTACTTCATGATGCCAGGAGCTTTTTTTGAAATAACGTTTGGTCTTTGGTTGTTAATTAAAGGAATAGACATCCAAGCTGATAAAAGTCATGCCTAGTAAGCACTTTAGAAAATGTAATTGAGCCGTTTTAGTAGACACCTCCTTATCTCTTAAGGAGGCTTTATGTCAAAAGGAAAAAGTTTGAGATCATTTTTTCTTTTAATATTATTACATCTTATGTTGGAGCAACCTTAAGAGGGCGTGCGAAAGATGATGAGTTGGGATGGAGTAATTCATCTCTAGCGAATAGATTGCCTAAATGGATTAAGTCAGCAAAAATCTACTTCGTTACGCGGGCAATTGATGCGACCAAACAAAACGCTAAAATCGTATCTTTGAACGCTGTGTTTCTGCCTTTAAAAGAGGCGTTATGTTTTTCATAAGCAACCTAGAGTTAGCACAAGTAATAGCATGTATGACCCAATAAAAGATGGAATGAAAAAAAGTAGTGACCTCGTTATTTACAATGAGGTCAAACCACCACAACAATTAAGGAATATTGTTCATAGCTATTGGCAAATAAAAACCGAAATCCCCCTGCGGGATGATTTTACCTTGCACGCCATTCCGGATGCCTGTATTAACATTCTGTTTAATCAGAAGGACACCGACATAGCAGGTATTACAGGACTAAAAACCACTTATACCGAACTACAACTTGGTAAAGATTTTGATTATGCGGGCATTCAGTTTTTTCCTGGAGTTTGGCACGGGAATAATAGCGAAACTGCAGACGGTTTTGTAGGCTCAAAATATTTGGGTAAGTTACCACTTATTGAAGTTAATATTAAAACAGCTTCTTTGAGTTTTTCAGATAAGCTACCTATTTTTACTGATTTAGTATCAAGTTTAGTTGAGCAAAATATTGTTGTGCAAAATAAGACTGTTCAAAAAATTCTATCCAATTTAGATTATATACACAGTGTTTCAGAAATGGCTGAAATCGCCCATCATTCTCCTCGTCAACTGCAGAGAGTTTTAAAGCAAGCAACTGGTTTTTCACCCCATGACTTTTTAAAAGTGATGCGCTTGCAGCAATCATTAAAAGAACATAACGTAGACCTTTATACTGACCAATCCCATTTTATTCGTTCATTTAAGAAGATCACGGGTTATACCCCAGCTGAATACTTTCGTAAGTATGATGTCTGATTTGTACAATACTGGCTGGTGAACATATTTTATATTGTTGTCAACTTAAACGCATAGAGGATAACAGCATGAAACAAAATGCAGTGGGTTGGTTTGATATTTACGTGAACGACATGGAGAGAGCAGAGACTTTCTACAAAGTAGTGCTTCAGAGAGAATTTGAAACGATATCTGACCCTACAGACACCACCGTCATTATGAAGGGTTTTCTGACTGATATGGAGTCTTATGGTGCGGGTGGTGCCCTGGTAAAAAGAGAGGGAGTAAAGCCTGTCACTGGAGGCACAATTGTCTATTTTGGTGTTGAGAATTGCGCTGTTGAAGAGTCTCGGGTTAAAGACGCAGGAGGGAAAGTTATTAACTCGAAGATGTCTATTGGCGAGTATGGATTTGTAAGCGTATGTTTAGATACTGAAGGCAATTTGTTTGGCTTAAGTTCGATGCAATAATTAATATATAGCAACCAAAGTCAGCGGATGCTTCACACCGCTGCTTTGGGCGTTATAGCATTCGGTAATTAAGTGATATTACCTAAGTAGGTACTTAAAACAACTCTGTACGAGCCACTTAAGTAAAAGCATTTACGCTAAACTTATAAACATTTTTTGGGTTTGGGCAAACCAGCTAGCTTTGTCGCAATTTTAGCCGCACCTTTTGGAAAGAGCCTATACAAATATCGGCTATTGCCTTTTTCTGGCCCATATTCATTTTGCATTGCCTTTACTAAAGCGCGAATAGCTGGGCTGGTGTCATATTTTTCGTAAAAATCGCGAACAAAGTGTACTACTTGCCAGCGTTCTTCCGTCATTTCAATTTCTTCTTTGTTGGCTATTGCTTGAGCAACTGTATCAGACCATTGTGTAAAATCAGTCAAGTATCCTTCTTTGTCAGTTTCTAACACTTGTCCGTCTACAATTAAGGGGGAATGATTAGTCATAATACGAAATGCTGCCTTGTTCTTATTGAATGGTTAATACTGGATTAAAATTAGCGCATAATTCAACCCACTGTTCAGGTTGAATTATATTGTAATAATCACTTGTTTTAATACCGCTTGCTAAAAACTCCGATTCAAGCATATACACGTCAAAGCCGGGGTAACTTACTTTAATTTCTTTAGCCACGTATACAGCATCTTGCAATAAAATAACCGGGCCTTCATAACTTTCATACTGTTGTAAGGGGCGCAAATCATCAGTTAATATTTGAATAAGCATGAGTTAAAACATCAATATTTGAGACGCATTTTCACATAAAGAAACAAATGCGGCGTGGTCAATAAATTCAATATCATCGCTTAACACTAGGTCTTCTTTGGCTATATTGTTTGATGAAAGCGCGTATAGCTCTTCTACATCAAATAGGGGAAGTGCGCTAAGCTTTTTTGCCATATTTTTATGTGATATAAGCTGTCCTTGTTGATTAACATTGAGTTGATGAATGCCCTTATCAACAAAAACATACTTCACACGCAAGCCAAGGTTACTTGCCGCTAATGCTGCCTCGTAGGCGTCTACTGCGGCACTGCTAGAGTAGGGGGCGCGGGTGCTTTGAATCAGAATATAAGGCGTCATAATTGTATATTTACTCCACCATCAGCTAAGGCTTCAAAATAGGCGCTTAAGCCTACTGCCGTAAAAGGAGCTTCAATGTTTGGACTAAATGTTTGTGTTGATGGGCTTGAATCAATTGCTACAACACCACGGCGGCTGCCAGCCGTAGTGCATACATTTAAATTAATGCCGTGCTTATTATGTAATTCAAGCCATGCTTGGCGAGTATTAATTTCATCACTATTTGGTTCTAATAAACTTGATGCGCACTGCACACCCGCTTGATAGAAAAACACTTGATTAATTTTGTGCCCACTGTTGATTGCAGCTCGGCAAAAAGTGATCGCGTTTTCAACGTTACGAGAATCAAATGGGCTTTTAGTTACCATCACGGTAAAGGATGTTGGCATATGTAGTTTAGGAATGAATTAAAGGGTTACTCAATATGTATGAGTATAAAACAAAAACGCCCCAATGGTAGGGGCGTTTATTAAACTTTTTCGCAGGTATTAGTCTTCAGTAATATTCAATATAGAAAGAATAGACATAAAGATGTTGTATATGCTCAAGTATAAGCTAACGGTTGCTCTAATATAGTTTGTTTCACCACCGTGAATAACACGGCTAGTGTCAAACAATATGAAACCCGACATGATAAAAATAATTACCGCATTTATAGCAAGTGATATTGCCGGCATTTGGAAGAAGATATTAGCAACAATTGCTAATAGGGCAACTACCATTCCTACCATCAAAAACCCGCCCATAAAGCTGAAGTCTTTCTTCGATACAAGCGCGTAGGCTGACAAACTAAAGAATACAACCGCTGTTGCGCCTAAAGCTTGGGCTACCAGGTGGCCTGCGCCATTAGCTAAATACATACTAATAACAGGGCCAATAGAACCACCAATCAAACCGGTGAAAACAAACACCCAAATTAAGCCTGCTGATGAGTCTGCTTTTTTCTGCACTATAAATAAACTTATAAAGGCACCAATGATCATTGCAAAATAACCAATCATGCCTATGTTCATCATAGAAGTGATTGTTGCGGTGATTGCACTAAAGCCTATTGTTAATGCTAATAACATGTAGGTATTGCGAAGCACCTTATTTATTTCTATTGCCGAGGTGTTGCTCGCACTAGAATACAAAGTACGTCTTTCCATTTTACTCTCCAATTTAAATCAGTGTGATTTAGTATACTATTACTATGTGTATTAGTAGGGTGTTTAGTTCCATATTTCAAGATTTTTTGGTGTTTATTTCTTATAAACTGTAAACTTTGTTTAAAAATTCTGCGCTTGAACCATAAATACGAATTTTTTTGAAAGAAGGACTTTACAAACGAGCGATACGTATCTATTATGCGCACCACTTAAGGAGAGTTGGCAGAGTCCGGTTGAATGCACCTGACTTGAAATCAGACGAAGGGTCAAACCTTCCGGGGGTTCGAATCCCTCACTCTCCGCCACATTCAAAGGCTCAGCTAACGCTGAGCCTTTTTCGTTTCTGCCTTTGAGAACAATATCAAGTAGCTAAAGCACTTTAACTTTACAAATTACAACTAGCTAAAAGTCTAGGATTTTCAAAAAATATAGCTCAATCTGCGTAATCATTGTATGATAACTAAAACATATAATAATAATCATTTACTTATAGCACACTATAGGTAAGCAGTTAGCAGGCTATTTTGACATGATCAAAATTTTAGTAGTAGATGACCATGATCTCGTAAGAACAGGCATTGTTAGAATTCTTAATGATGTAAAAGATTTTAAGGTTGTGGCTGAAGCCGATTGTGGTGAAGAGGCTGTTGAGTTTTGCCGTCGTCATTCCCCTGATATTGTGTTGATGGATGTTTCTATGCCTGGGATAGGGGGCTTAGAAGCAACACGTAAACTTGCTAAGGTATGTGATAGCGCCCGAGTTATTTGTGTTTCAATGCACAAAGAAAATCCCATACCCTCTAAAATTATGCAAGCTGGTGCATTTGGATTTCTAACCAAAGATGCCGAGCCTTCAGAAATGATAGATGCTATTTATAAAGTGCAGTCTGGCCAAAAATATGTTTCACCTGATATTGCTCAACAAATTGCGATAGGGCACTTAGATCTAAACTCTGACAATCCTTTTGAACAGTTATCTGATCGCGAACTAGAAATTACCATGATGCTTACGCGTGGTGTAAAAGTGCCTGATATAGCAAAACACTTAAATATAAGTGCTAAAACAGTAAATACTTATAGATATAGAATGTTTGACAAACTTAACATTGCTACCGATGTTGAACTTACTCATTTAGCGCTTCGACATAAATTAATTGTATCAAACTAATTAAACAAGATGCCTGAAATAACGCCTTTCGATCATACAGAGTTCTTAAAACACCTGACGAATCAAGCAGGGGTTTATAGAATGTATGACCAAGCCGACAAAGTTATTTATGTGGGTAAGGCTAAAAATCTTAAAAAACGTGTATCAAGCTATTTTCGTAAAACAGTAGAAGAAGCTAAAACGCGTTCATTAGTGGCTAATATTGCCAAAATGGATGTAACAATAGTTTCCAGTGAAACTGAAGCTTTCTTGCTTGAGAACAACTACATCAAGAAATATCGTCCTAGATATAATGTAGTACTTCGAGATGATAAATCATATCCCTTTATTTTAATTTCAGAACATGAACACCCTCGATTGAGTTTTCACCGTGGCCCAAAGAAAAAGAAGGGCGAATACTTCGGCCCATATCCTAGTGCGTGGTCGGTTCGTGAAAGCTTACGCTCTATGCAAAAGATTTTTCCTATTCGCCAATGTGAGGATAGTTATTACAGAGCCCGCTCAAGGCCGTGTTTACAATATCAAATGAAGCGTTGCTCAGCTCCCTGCGTTGAAGGGTATGTAACTGATGATGAATATAACGAGCAAGTGCGTTTAGCAGGTATGTTTTTAAGAGGTAAAAATTCACAGGTTATAAGTACATTAGTTGAGAAAATGGAAAAAGCCAGTGAGTCACTTAATTTTGAAGGTGCTGCGCAGTATCGTGATCAAATTAGCGCCCTTCGTAAAGTACAAGAACAGCAATTTGTAGCCGGAACCCAAGATGAGTTAGATGTTTTTGGTTTTGCTTTTAAACATGGCGTAGCGTGCATTTTTGCAATATTTATTCGAGATAGCCAAGTATTGGGCTCTAAAGCATTCTTCCCCAAAATACCCAAAAATAGTACTGATGAAGAGGTATTACGATCTTTTGTTTTACAGTTTTATTTGTCGGGTAATAAACTTATTCCGAAGCAAATAGTCCTTCCCCTGAAATTCGAAGACATGCTGACGGTTGAAGAAGTATTAAGTAAAGAGGCTAATCGCCGCACCAAGTTTTTTGAAGGTGTGCGAGACGAAAAAAGGCAGTATCTTCAAATAGCGAATAAAAACGCGCAAAATTCCCTAGAAACGCAATTGAATCAACAAAAATCCATTTTTGCGCGCTTCACGCATTTAGAAAAACTACTTATGGTTGATGAGCCAATTAAACGCATGGAATGTTTTGATATTTCGCATACATCGGGCCAGCAAACCGTAGCGTCGTGTGTGGTGTTTGATCGTAACGGCCCTTTAAAGTCAGACTACCGTTTGTTTAACATTGAAGGAATTACGCCAGGGGATGACTACGCAGCCATGGCACAGGTTTTAAAACGGCGCTACAAGAAAGCAAATGACGATGCAAAAATTCCTGATTTATTGTTAATTGACGGCGGCAAAGGGCAACTTTCGCAAGCCGAAGAGCACTTTAAGGATTGGCCTGATGACAAAAAGCCTATGATTATTGGGGTAGCGAAAGGAACCACCCGAAAGCCGGGTTTAGAAACCTTAATATGGGCATTCAGCCACGAGACCGTTGCGGTGGAGTCTGACTCACCCGGTTTACATTTAGTGCAACATATTAGAGATGAGTCCCATAGATTTGCTATAAGTAGCCATCGAAATAGACGCCAAAAAGTCAAAATGACATCTCCCTTGGAAGGTATTCCAGGGATTGGACCGAAAAAGCGTCAAAGCTTGTTAAAATATACAGGGGGTTTACATGGGCTTAAAAAGGCAAGTAAATCTGAAATAGCGAAAGTACCTGGTATTAGTGAAGACTTAGCCGACATCATTTACGACCATCTACACGCCTAAAATTACATTTATATAAGTGTGTGTTCTGTTATGATGTTTTCCATTAATTTACGTAAGAGAATTATGCTGTTGTGATCTGGACTATCCCCAATATTATTACCATTTTCAGGGTGCTACTTATTCCTGTTTTCGTTACCGTTTATTTTTTAGATTGGAAATGGGCACATGAATTAGGCGCATTCATTTTTTGGTTAGCGGCTATTACCGATTGGTTTGATGGTTATTTGGCTAGACGCCTACAACAATCAAGTCCATTTGGCGCGTTTCTAGACCCAGTAGCTGACAAACTCATTGTTGCCACCGCTTTGCTTATGATTACTCATTCGTATTCATCAATTTGGATTACCGTCCCAGCCATTATTTTATTAGTAAGAGAAATTTATGTGTCGGCACTACGAGAGTGGATGTCGGGAATAGGGGCGTCTAGTTTAGTAAAAGTGAGTTTTATTGGTAAAGCAAAAACAATGGCACAAATGCTGGCTTTAATTGGTTTACTTTCAGGATTAGAATATTTTATGGGTTTTCCAATTTATTGGGTGACTTTAGGAAAAATATTGCTTTATTTCGCAGCCGTTTTGTCTATTTGGTCTATGGTTGTGTACACAAGTGCGGCATGGAAAACTCTTTTACAGCAAAAATAAGTAGATAAAGTGCTACTTTTAAGGCGATTTGTTCAAATTTTGACTGAACAGTAACTTTTAATAAGAAATGTGGTTGACAGCTTTTGATTTGCATGTAAAATTCACCCCACATTTCAGAGCGGGAATAGCTCAGTTGGTAGAGCACGACCTTGCCAAGGTCGGGGTCGCGAGTTCGAATCTCGTTTCCCGCTCCAATCTTTCTTAGATTGTCTGAAGTGTGTAACGCTTGCAATCTGAAGCGTTAGCAAGTTTTTGCGGCGGAATGGCAGAATGGCTATGCAGCGGATTGCAAATCCGTGGATCTCGGTTCGACTCCGGGTTCCGCCTCCATTAGCAGTTAAGCTTGTTAGTGTAAATAAAGTGAAAAAGCGTTAGAATAAGTAGTAATGTGCCCGGGTGGTGAAATTGGTAGACACAAGGGATTTAAAATCCCTCGCCAGTAATGGTGTGCCGGTTCAAGTCCGGCCCCGGGCACCAACTACTTCTTTAATTAAAGCAAGACCTTAAGTTAGTCCTTAGCTTAAGTATAAATAAAATATACACTTTCCCAAAGCTCATTTACTTGTATAATCAAGTACTATCTTTCTTTATATAAAGCCCCTGTTCATGAGTATTATATCTGCCGAATCTTTGTTTGAGCTTATAGGTACGCAAGAGCCAATTGCATCGTTAAATAACTCAAATACCGTCATACTATTTACTACGAAAGAGGGTAATGGGCCGGGTCAAAAATCTCCCTTAGTTTTGCAGTCGCCCAATTTGTATATACCTGGCTCTGTATATTTTGATTTAGAAACAACTTTTTCAGATCAGAAATCTGAGCTTTCTAGCACAATGCTAAATGCAGATGATTTTGCGCAACGCTTAGGTGAGCTTGGTATTAGCAATAAACATAACATTATAATTTATGATGACCACGGCAATTTTTATGCGTCTAGAGTTTGGTTTATGTTTAAAACTATAGGGCACGAAAATGTTTCTGTTTTAGATGGCGGCTTGCACCAATGGATGAGACTTGCATACCCTTTACACAAAACATGTTCACGTAAACTAGAAACAAACAAATACTTCGCTAAGCCGTGTAACGATTTTCAGTTTGTTGACCAATTGTTTGTACTAAATATTGTTAATAATAAACCAGCAAATACGGCTATTATTGATGCACGTAGCCTAGCTAGATTTAATGCAAAGCTACCAGAACAGAAAGAAGGGCTTAGGAGTGGACACATTCCATCTAGTTTTTCATTACACTATGCTGATTTGCAAACGAGCAATTTTGAATTCAAGGGTGTAACGCTATTGTCTAGCTATTTTGCGCCTTACCAAGGAAAAGACTTAGTTTTTAGTTGTGGTAGCGGTATAACAGCGTGCATACTTGCTCAAGCCGCGTATATGCTTGGATTTAGGTCTTTATATGTATACGACGGCTCTTGGTCTGAATGGGGGGCTGATAATTCATTGCCCATAGAAGTATAAAACAATAATTAGGTTGTAAATGGATATTAATTACTCAGTTTGGGCAGCGATTGCTCTTATGCATTTTGTTGCTGTTGTTAGCCCCGGCCCCGATTTTGCGGTGGTACTAAAACAAGGGCTTCAAAAGGGTTTAAAACCTGCGTTGTGGACAAGTTTTGGTATATCGATGGGTATCCTTTTACATGTAACATATTCTGTTTTAGGTATAAGCCTGTTGATAAAAACAACCCCTTGGCTATTTAGTACATTGCTGTATATTGCAGCGGCTTATTTTATATATATTGGGTTTTCGGCGCTTAAAAGTAAGGCGCCTACTAATGATGATACTAAAAATGATGAGTCAGAGGCGGTGCTAACAAGTAGTAAGTGGTATAAATCATTTATGTTGGGCTTTCTTACAAATGGTTTAAACCCCAAAGCGACCTTATTTTTTTTAGCCTTGTTTACCGTCGCTATTCCAGCTTCAAGCAGTTTACACGCAAAAATTTTTTACGGCCTTTATTTAGCATTAGCCACACTTGTTTGGTTTTGCTTTGTCTCATATGTGAGCAATATAAAAAAAATAAGAAAAGCTTACCAAACCCATGGATATTGGTTTGACAGATTTATGGGCCTTGTTTTAATCACTATGGCAATTCTTTTACTATTTACTTAAACAAAAATGTTTAAAATTACGTAAAATACCTGTAATGAATTATGAAGTAGGAGCTGCAGTAGCCGGCTATGAGCAATACCAATAAACACAATTTACCTCCAGGCATGCAAACGCCCTATAATTTTGACATTAAGCAAATTTTGTCTAGAGCGCTCGAATTGTCTAAACGCAATAACTGGACTCTAGCTCAGGTTTTAATTTGTATTATTTTAGTGACTTTTGCTATTTACTTCATATTTATAGATGCATACGGCATTACCAATATTGAAGATTTGATTACTGAGAACAACCCCTTAATCGTTTCCCAGCAAGCCACTATTGAACTCACCATTACTTGCCTACTGGCGCCGCTTTGGGCTGGCGTTGCCATGCTTGCTATTAATTCTTATCGTGGCTTAAAAGTAAATATGAGTGATGCATTCTATTTTTATAAGCAAATTATAGTGTTGGCAGCTGCTTCAGTAATACTTTCAATAACATTCACTTTGGGCTTGTCATTATATGTATTGCCGGGGTTCTATATTTTCACCGCTACTACATTTGCATTACCACTTATTACTGACAAAAAAATGCGACCATTTAGCGCGATTATTGTTTCTGTCAAAATGGTAAACAAATACTTACCTAAAATGCTAATGCTATATGCAATATTTATTGTAATGTTTATTCCCGTGTTATTAAGCTTTGGATTCGCTTACTTATGGGTTGGGCCGTTTTACTTCAACGTAAAGGCGATTTTGTACCAAGATTTATTTTGTGAAAAAGAAAAAGATTCAATAGAAAGCACTAAAGAATCAAACGTTGGTGAAACCGGAGTTTTTGATGCATAAAGCAAAAATCATTTTAGTCACAATGCTGGTAGTAATAGCCGTTGTGTTAGTTATCATATTTATGCTCCCTAAAAAAAGCATAGTTACATCCATTCCGTCGGTTGAAAACGCTTACGAACCCGTCCCTAAATTCTCAGAATACAAGCAAGTCAAAGAAAAGAAAAAAGCATTCTTTAATTATTTAGCCCCGGCAGTTAAAGCGCAAAACGACTATATAAAGCTAATAAGGCAAGAAATACTTGGGTACCAAGCCAAAGAAGCAAGCGGTGAGAGGCTATCAGATTATCAGATTGAAGAATTAAAATGGCTTACTAAAGAATACAGAGTCGAAACAAACCAAGACAAATCTGATATGTACCAAGAACTACTTCGTAAAATTGACATTATTCCATCTGAGTTAGTATTAGTTCAAGCTGCCAATGAATCAGCTTGGGGGACATCAAGGTTTGCGCAAAAAGGGTATAACTTTTTTGGACTATGGTGTTTTAAAAAGGGATGTGGATTTGTGCCTAGCCGCAGGAATGAAGATGCCAGCCATGAAGTGGCTAAATTTACCGATTTATCAAGTGCAATGTATTCTTATATGCGCAATTTAAACCGTCATCCTGCTTACTCCGATATGCGTGCCATTCGCTACCAGTTAAGGAGTAATCAAAAGCCAATTACTGCGAACGCCATGGCAGGCGGTTTACTTAAATACTCTGAGCGGGGCGAAGATTACGTGAAAGAATTACGACAAATGATTAGAATTAATAAGGAACTCATAGCGTTATGAAATTTTTGAAACCTTTGTATTGTTTCGTTTATGTGGGCTTAGTACTAGGGCTTGGTAATAGTGCAAACGCCGAAATCTTATCAGTGGAATATAAAAGCTTTTATAGCCATGTGAAGCAACTTGATAAGGAAGAAATGGATGCTCTTCAATTTGCGTTTGGGTTTTTAAACATACACACAAAAGATTTATGTGGTGTAAAGGAAGCCAGAATTAGTACAGAGAAAAAACAAATCCCTCTTAAAGTAAGTGAAGAGAATCGTTTTACTGTTCCTTCTGAACGTGCCTTAAACTTAGCTAAAGCATTGGTTATAGTAGAATTGGAACAGGCCTCAAATGTATGTGATATGTCAGTGCAATTAGAAACTAAGCCTGAATATTTGAAACGCCAATACTCGCAAAATGACCTTATAAAATTACTTACTCAATACGAAACCTTTTTCGACAAGATGGGCGGATTTTTGTCATTTATGATGCCATCAGTTACGGGCATCACTTTGGTATTTCCAAGTTCCTTAGAAGACCAAACCTTAGATAATGGCCTACAAATAGTTGAAGGGAACTTATTTTTAAATGAAAGCGCGATTGAATCTCTAAACACACTCAATTTACCTGTTGCGCCAAGCCGAATAATTGCGGTAACAAAAGAATAAATCATTTAGCATAATATGCCCGAAAAGTATTAGATGGTATTTGATTGAGAACTGCCGTACCTGCTGCTACAGAAATAAATTGAATCGATTAGGATTGCAACTACTGAAAGCTATTTCGAGGAACGAAGCGCTTGATACAACTCAGCGCTTCACTTTACGCGTTTAACTTGGCTCAACGGCAGGGCTCTTTTCCTCGGCTTCTTTCAATATTTCTAGGTTCAACTGATACTTAATTTGTTGCGCGATCCTTTGTACAGCTTCATTCCCTTTTTTAGATAACTCTTCGGCGCGTTGAAATTCTAGTAAACCTACATCACGTAGCATGGGTTCAATAAGAAGATCAGGTGGATCGCCGGCTAATCGAGAGCGAGTCACTCTGGCCTGCAGAATTTCTAGTGCACCACTCATAACGCTCATTATACCTGGTGCCTGCTTTTTATTCGGTTTTGGGTCTGGTGAAAACCATTGTTTTACAATACCACCCGGGGCCTTACTTAATAAATTGTCGGTCTTTTTCTGGTTCAATTCGTGGTCTATTTCAAACTTTTCTATGAGCTGTGGCCTAAAATCGGCGCTTAAGTTTACTGCTATCACAAAATCTGCGCCTAGTTGCCTACATTGATTGACCGGAACAGGATTAACTACTGCGCCGTCAACCAACCAGCGACCTTCGTGTTCAATGGGCGGGAATAGGGCAGGTATAGCGCATGAGGCTTGTATGGCGTCCATCACCTCTCCTGAGTTAAATACAACTTCTTTGCCTGAGTACAGGTCAGTTGCTACAGCAGCAAAAGGGAGGTTCATTTCTTCGAAGGTAGCAGGGCAAAATTCTGCTTTGTGTTTTTCAAACACTTTCTGTCCGCTGGCTAAACCCCCGCGACGAAATCCAATGCCCAACAAACTAAATACTTGCCATTCAGATAAACTGTAAGCCCATGTTTCAAGCTCATCTAATTTTCCACTAGCGTAAGCCGCGCCAACATATGCGCCAATAGAGCAGCCAGCAACAACATCAATTTTCACGCCTAACTCTTCTAGTGCTCTTATAATACCAATATGAGCCCATCCTCTTGCAGCTCCTGCACCAAGTGCTAAACCAATTTTCACGTTGCTATTTCCTGCGTTTAAAAGTTATTTTAATTCTACGATGCTTAAATGTTCGGTGTTGTCATCGTTATACGATTCGTTAAGCTTTATTTCTGGGGAATCAAAAGCTATATCGCCTTCACCATCTAATTTAGTATCTTTATTTAGGCCTGCAAAGTCGAACAATTCTTTATCTAACATATGTGAAGGAGTAATGTTTTGCATAGCTCTGAACATTGATTCAATGCGCCCTGGAAAGCGTTTCTGCCAATCTTGTAGCATGAGTTTGATATTTTTTCTTTGCAAGTTTTCCTGCGAGCCACATAAATTACATGGAATAATAGGGAAGGCAAGTTCATTAGAATACTTTTGAATATCAGCTTCGGTACAGTAAGCTAAAGGTCGAATAACCACGTGTTCACCATTGTCGCTGACTAACTTTGCCGGCATTCCTTTTAGTTTTCCGCCGTAAAACATGTTTAAAAACATAGTTTCAAGTATATCGTCACGGTGATGGCCTAAGGCTATTTTAGTTGCGCCTAATTGCTTGGCGGTTTTATACAAAATTCCACGACGTAAGCGAGAGCATAACGAACACGTTGTTTTGCCCTCTGGAATTTTGTCCATAACAATCGAATACGTGTCTTCTTCTACAATTTTGTATTCAACATTAAGGGCATCTAAATAATTGGGCAGAACGTGTTCAGGAAAGCCAGGTTGCTTTTGGTCTAAATTCACCGCAATAATTGAAAAGTGAATAGGGGCTATTCGTTGAAAATACATTAGTACATCAAGCATGGTATAGCTATCTTTACCGCCTGATAAACAAACCATTATTTTGTCACCATCTTCAATCATATTGAAGTCGATGATGGCTTTGCCTGTTTCGCGTCGTATACGCTTTTGTAGTTTATTGAAATTGTAAGTGGATTTTGATTTGGCTGACATAGTTTACACATGATTAATAAAAACGAGGCAATTATACCGCACCTTGCCTCGCTATTACCATCTTAAAGGCTTACATCTATGGGGTTTTAGGTTTAACCACCAAAGTGTCGCATCCTATTTTATCAATAATGTGTTCAGCGGTATTACCTAATAATGCTGCTTTTATGCCTTTTCGTCCAACTGAACCCAATACTAATAGCTCAGCGTTAAGCTGTGAACATAGTTGAGGGATAGTATCTTCAGGTAAACCTTCCATAACGTAATGTTTTGTATTATTTAATGCATGTTTATCGCATAGTTTGTTTATCAAATTTTTGCGTCTGAGCTCAACATTGCTGTTGTAGGTTTGGGGATCAAACTGCGGAACTTCAATACTTATGTGAACAGGCGCGCCTATAAATGAGTTGCTTATACAAAGCTGCCCGGCCATTACTTTGGCAAAAGCGTTTGCAGCTAAGCTAACCTCATCACTTAAACATTCATGTTGCTCGTCTTTATCTTCTAAACTTATTGCGCAAACAATATTACCGCCCTCAGGCATCTCATGATGTTTAACCATAAGCACGTTAGCATGACTGTGCCGTAATATATGCCAATCACTGGGTGTGAATAAACGTTGTGATAACTTATCGTGATTCTTGGCGGCTTTTATGATCAAGTCTACATTTTCTGTTTTGGCTAATTTAACTATGCCTCTGTGAAAGTGTTTATGCCATACAACTTTGTATAGTACATTGCTTAATTGAGAAAATGGACTGGCATACTCTTGTAAGCGTTCATGTTGAGCATCAAGCACTCGTTGTTTTAGAAGTTCACGCTGGTTTGAATTCAATAATTTAGGCATGTCATAACTGCTGTCGTAAACAGCGCTAGCTAACACTAATTGGCAGTTAAACTTTTCTGCTAAAAAGACGCCGCGATATAATGCGTCCTGATTATCAGAGTGAGGGTTAATAACGACTAATATCTTTTGGTAGGCAGACATGTTTGATCTCCAGTTTTATATTCATAGTAAATATAAACAAAGTGCTTAAATAATGCATTCAACCACTTTGTTTGAGATCAATAAGAAAGGTAATAAATAGATTTGTTAAATAGCTCTAACCGATAATTCATTTTCAGGAATACGTTGCTGAACTGCATCAAAGTCTAAAATAGTGATTAACTTCCCTTCAACGCCAATCAAGCCTTCTTTTTGAAAGCGAGTCAGCAATCTAGAAATAGTTTCAACCGTTAAACCTAAATAATTGCCAATTTCGTTTCTTGTCATTGACAAGTTAAATTGCTTCGAAGAATAACCTCTTTCATCAAAGCGCTCTGACAAATGATTCAAAAAATGCAATAAGCGTTCTTCAGCGCTTCTTTTGCTTAACAACATCATTAGGTCATGATCGTTCTTAATTTCAGCGCTCATAAAACGCATAATTTGTTGTCTAAGCTTGGGGTAATCATTTGAAACTTGCTCAAGCGTTTCGTAAGGAAGCTCGCAAACCATTGCTGTTTCTAATGCTTGAGAATAGCTTTGATGTACGTCGTCTCGCAGGGCATCAAAGCCTATAATATCGCCAGGAAAATGAAAGCCAATGACCTGTTCAACGCCGTCTTTGTCGCTAATATAAGACTTAAAAGAACCTGAACGAACCGCAAACAATGAGGTGAATTTATCACCTGCATTCACTAACTTATCATGTTTATGAAGAGGGCGTTTACGTTCAATAATATCGTCTAATGACTCAAGTTCGTTCTTGCTTAGGCTAACCGGTAAACATAAATGGCTAAAACTGCAGCTTTGGCAGTGTATAGATAGTTCGGTTCCTTTGCTCATGAAGACTCTTTCATATAATAAAATCCAAGCTAATTTATACTACCAAATAGACTAAAGGTCAAAAACATTGCAAAAACAAATAGCAATAATGCGATTATTTGGCGCGTTCGTTTATGTTGCAAAAGAGGCAATAGGAAACTTGCACCCACGCTAGATGCAAGCAGTGCTGGCAAGGTACCCAAGCCAAAACTAAACATAAATAGCGCGCCTTGTATTGCATTGCCAGAAGCTAAACTCCACGATAAAGCCGAGTAAACTAAACCGCATGGTAGCCATCCCCAAATAAAACCATAAGCAATGGTATGAAAAGGGCTCTTAAATGGAATTAACTTTTTGCCTAATGGCGCAACCTTTCTCCAAAGTGTTCCGCCGGCTTTTTCAAGAGCAGATAAGCCCTTGTATAGGTCGCTAATGTAAAGGGCTAATAATAATAAAAAACCAATGCTTAACACTTGCAAGATGGCTAAGCCCGATGCTAATGAATTACTAAAAATACTGCCTAAATAACCAGTAATACCGCCTGCAATTGAGTAGGCTAAAATGCGACCCACGTTATACGCTAGCAAATAAGGGGATTGAGACGCTCCTTTAGGTATGGCAAAGGTAAATGCGCCAGCAATGCCGCCACACATTCCTATGCAGTGTACACCGCCAGCTAAGCCAACTAGAAAAGCAGATACGTAACTAAATTCAATCACTTTTGTGAGTACTACTATTTTCTTCTAGTTTGTCTGTTTCTGGCGTAGGGCTTTCTTTAAGGTCATCATCAAATAAAATACTGTAGCCCTGTCTTTCTAAATCATCAAATTGATTCGATTTAACCGCCCAGAAAAATACCGCTATAGCTATAGCAACTATTATAATGGCTAGTGGAATCAACACATAAATTATACTCATTACTTTTTCTTCTTGTTAACTAGCGCAATAGACGAGTAGAGTTATACACTACAATGATAGAACTTAAAGACATTCCCAAAGCTGCTTGCCAAGGCGTTAAAAGGCCCATAACAGCAAATGGCAATACCAATACATTATACGATAAGGCCCATGCAATATTTTGTTTGATTTTGCGCTTGGTTAATTTTGCCATTTTTAGCAAGTCTACAAGTGCATTTAATTTAGGATTAAGCAATACAATATCGGCGGCATTCTTGGCCAGATCAGAAGCATTCCCCACAGCAATAGAAACATCTGCAGCAGCTAAAACCGGTGCGTCGTTAATTCCATCGCCCAACATTAACACGCGCTTACCTTCTTGTTGTAATTGTTTAATGTAGTTTAGCTTGCCCTCGGGCGATTTTTCGCCAACCGCGTTGCTAATACCCACATTATTTGCCACCGCTTCTACATTAATTTGCAGATCGCCACTTAATATTGTTAAGTCGTTCCCCTTGAGCTTATTAACAATCTCCTTTGCATCCTTATGCAATGTGTCGCTTAACCAAAAAGCCGCAATAATTTCTTCGTTTATGCTCAGTAGAACATTTGCACCATAAGCATTCTTGCTATCGGTTTCACTTAAGGTACTTGTAGCGTAATTTGCCGTACCTATTTTACATTGCTGGCCGGCCACTATTGCACTTATGCCTTTACCTATGTCAATGTTTACGTCACTTACTAGCAAATCACTAATAGTTTCACCATGATCAAAAGCTAAGGCTATTGGATGTTCAGAATGTGATTCAATTAACTTGGCAATGGCTAACACATGCAACTCAGCTTCTTCAATATTGCCGTTGTGTGAATTTTCAATATACGCGGGTTTTAGCCATTGTTTACTTATTGAAAATTTACCTTGGGTTAAGGTGCCCGTTTTATCAAAAACAATATCGCTAGTCACAGTAAGCTGCTCAAGTGCATCAGCCCGTTTTAATAACACGCCTAATTTGTTTAACTTTGCCATGGCACAGGTGAGCGCGCTAGGTGTTGCTAGCCCTAAAGCGCAAGGGCAGGTTGCTACTAATACCGAAATGCTGTACCAAAAAGCATCTTCATTTCCTTGATTGTTCCAATATAAATAAGTCGCCAGTGCGATGAACAATACTGCACTCACAAAATAACGAGATAATGCATCGGCTACAGCAGCAACATGAGGCTTGTTCGCCATTGCCATTTCTTGTAATCGTAAAATTTGTGTCATCATCGCATGCTTCACACCTGCGCTTACCTTAATGATAACAGTACCTTGCTGATTTAACGAACCCGCATAAACCATGTCAGAATTTGATTTGGTAACAGGGTTAAATTCGCCGGTTAGCATGCTTTCATCAAAAGTGCTTTTCCCTTCTAGGATGTGTCCATCAACAGGGACTGATTCTCCCGCTTTAACCATCACAACATCGCCTTTGTTAACGAGTTTTGCAAGTACTGACACCCACTCATTATTTTCAAGTTTATACGCCGTTGCGGGAATGAGTTTGTGCATGTTGGCAGAAATTTGAGATGCTTTGTGGCGCGAACGATGTTCTAAAAAGCGGCTAATCAATAAAAAGAATATAAACATACATATGGATTCAAAATATACTTCTCCACCATTGTTGTTCACAGCAAAAAGCCCTGCTATATAGGTAGCTAAAATAGCGATAGTAACAGGCACATCCATATTCACGGTCCGTGCTTGAATAGCTTTCACTGCTCCTATGTAAAATACGCTTCCAGAATAAAGCACAACGGGGGTGGTTAGCAGCAAACTTACCGCATTAAAATAGGCAACCGCGTCTTCATCAATATTGCCTAAAATATCGAAATATTGCCCCATTGCAAGCATCATCACTTGCATGGTCATAATCCCCGCCAAACCCAGCTTTTTTAAATACGTTTTATATTCTTTCTTATAAGAGGCTTCATGGGTATCAGATTGAAAGGGAAGGGATTCATAGCCTATGCTTTTGAGGCGAGATAAAATAGCTGACAATTTAACTGCGCTAGCATCCCAACTGACGCTGGCCCGGCGAGCCGACACATTTACTGATACTTGTTTAACACCGGGCAGTTTCGCTAACTGTTTTTCAATTAACCAACCACAGGCAGCGCAAGTGATTCCCTCTACCGTTAATTGAATTTGGTTTTGATTGCCGTCGTCATATACAAATTCATCTTGTAACTCAGGCTCGTCGTAAACGGCAAGCTTTGAAAGTGTATTATCAAGTGCTGAATCACCCTTGGCGGCAGGTTCGGTTCTAAAGTCATAATAATTTTGCAAACCATTATCAACAATAGCTTGGGCTACAGCTTGGCAGCCCGGACAACACATATTATGGGTTTGCCCGGCAATAATGACAGGATATTTTGCACCTTCAGTATTTGGCAGCCCACAATGGAAACAAGCGCCAGGTGCTATTGTAATACTCATCGACTCAACAGACCTTAAGGATTAAATGCAAATGCTTGTTGTTGCGGCAGGTTAACCATTTGCTGTATTTTCCAACTTTCATCAATAGGTGTTAAACGAATTCGCCATTTACCATCTACATCGAGCGTGTCGCTATAGCGATAAACACCCGATGCATCCTGTGTTAAAAACACAGCAAAATCTTTAGCTTCAAGGGTAGCGTGGAAAAAGTCTAATTTAAGTGCTTCACCTGATTCGGGTGCACCGCTTAAAAATTGCAGTGAAATTTGGTTATCAAATACGCTCAATTCGGTTGTAATATTTAACGCTTTAGCAGCTTCGATTTTATCCAAACGAGAATTAATTGTTTTACCTTCTTTATAGTAGTCATCAACTACCAAAGAATTAGTACCATCGGTTGCAAGGCGAATAACCTGTGAACCAACAATTAGGGAAGATAGTGGGATAGCGATTAAAAACCAAGGCCAAAATTGTTTGTACCATGGTTTGGTGTCTTGTTCTTGCATGTTTTTCCTATAGAGGTCGCAGAGGCCAAATTATAAAATAAAGTATCAATATATACAAAAAAAGCCCCGTTAAACGAGGCTTTTTAACACATCTTATTGATGCAGATTAAACACGCTTATAATTACTGAGATAAGCTATAAACATAGGCCGCAACAACATGTACTTTGTTTTCGCCTAAGGTATCTTTGAACGCAGGCATAACGCCGTTTCTACCATAGTTTAGTGTTTGTGTTACTGCTGGAGTGGTACCGCCGTATAACCAAATGTTATCAGTAAGGTTAGGAGCCCCTAGCATTTGATTACCTTTACCATCCATACCATGACAAGCTGCACAAGCCATGAAGCGATTTTTACCAGCAGCGGCTAATGTAGAATCAACATCACGGCCGCTTAAGCTTAAGGTATAAGCAACAACTTCTTTTATACCTTGCTCACCAAAACTGGGTAACCAAGCAGGCATAGCTCCTTTGCGGCCATTAATTAGAGTTTCTTTAATTTTAGCGCCGCTACCACCGTACAACCAATCATTGTCGGTAAGGTTAGGGAAGCCACCACGCTGGCCACGAGCATCAGAACCATGGCACTGAGCACAATTTTGTAAGAACAATCGCTTACCTACTTGAACCGCTTCTTCGTTGCTAGCTAGTTCTTCAACAGGGGTTTTTGCATACTCTTCAAAAATTGGGTCAAATTTTTCTTGTGCTAGCTTAACTTCAATTGCGTATTCGTTAATGTTGCCATTAGCAATATCTTCAGCAAGCTGCTCTCTAGATTCTGCTAAAGAACGCACATCTTGGTTTGAACTTTCCCAACCTAAAAAGCCTTTAAACGCTCCTAAACCGGGGTAGGCTGCTAAATAAATGAAACCCCAAACAATGGTGACGTAAAACATGTTCGTCCACCACTTAGGAAGCTGATTGTTAATTTCAACTATGCCATCAAACTCATGGCCCATATCTTCGCCTTCAGCCACACCGGTTTTATTAGCTAAGGTCCACTTTAATAGAAACCAACAACCAATGATTGTGCCTAAGGAAATTACACTAATCCAAATTGTCCAAAACATACTCATGATGTTATGACTCCTGATCTTTATTTCTTAATTCGTTGTTATCGTTTATGTCTTCGTCGCCAATAATGCTATTAGCGACTTCATCAAATTTATCTTTGTTGCGAGAACTAAAGGCCCACCAGCACGCGCCTATAAATGCAACAAATACGATAACGGTAAAAATACTGCCAACTAATCCTTGGTCCATTTTAATGACTCATTATTTTAGATGAGTGCCAAGAGACTGTAGATAAGCTATCAGGGCTTCCATTTCTGTTTTCCCTTTAACAGCAGCTACAGCACCTTCGATGTCTTCATCGGTATAAGGCACACCTAGCATTCTGTTAACTTCTAGCTTTTTAACAATATCTTTGCCAGTCAACACATTTGTTTGTAACCAAGGGTAACCAGGCATATTAGATTCAGGAACTACGTTACGCGGATTATCTAAATGTACTCTGTGCCACTCGTCACTGTATCTTCCGCCTACTCGAGCTAAATCTGGACCAGTTCTTTTAGAACCCCATAAAAATGGACGTTCCCAAACCGATTCACCAGCTACCGAATAGTGGCCATAGCGTTCAGTTTCTGCACGGAAAGGGCGGATCATTTGGCTATGACAGCCAACACAGCCTTCACGGATATATATATCACGGCCTTCCATTTGAAGCGCAGTATATGGCTTAAGGCCTTTTACCGGCTCTAACACTTGCTGTTGAAACATTAGAGGCAGTATTTGCGCCATAGCACCAAAGCTTATAGCGACCAAAACCAAGATGGTTAAAAGACCAACGTTCTTTTCAATTAACTCATGTGCATTTTTCATTACTTAGCTGCTCCTAATGCTAAATCACCTTCGCTCTCTTGTGTTTTAGGGGCCATAATTGTTCTGTAGCAGTTGTAAGCCATAATTAGCATACCTGTTACTACAAACACACCACCAATAAAGCGCACAACATAGAAAGGATAAGAAGCTTTTAAAGATTCAACAAACGAATAGGTTAATGTACCGTCAGCGTTTACTGCTCTCCACATCATGCCTTGCAATACACCCGACATCCACATTGCAACAATGTATAGAACCACACCAATAGTAGCTAACCAGAAATGTACGTTAATTAACTTAGTGCTGTACATTTTAGGCTGTCCGAACAGAATAGGAACTAGGTGATAAATAGAACCAATAGATACCATTGCAACCCAACCTAGCGCACCAGAGTGAACGTGGCCGACTGTCCAGTCAGTGTAATGAGAAAGTGCGTTAACGGTTTTTATTGCCATCATTGGACCTTCGAAAGTAGACATACCATAGAAAGACAATGAAACAATTAAGAATCGTAGTATTGGGTCAGTACGAAGTTTATGCCAAGCACCTGAAAGCGTCATTATGCCGTTTATCATTCCGCCCCATGAAGGCACGAATAAGATAATAGACATAACCATTCCCAATGATTGAGTCCAATCAGGAAGTGCGGTGTAATGAAGGTGGTGAGGCCCAGCCCAAATATATAATGAGATCAGTGCCCAAAAATGCACTATTGATAAACGGTAAGAATAAACTGGGCGGCCAGCTTGTTTAGGAACGAAGTAATACATCATGCCTAAGAAACCCGCCGTTAGGAAAAATCCTACAGCGTTATGTCCATACCACCACTGCATCATTGCATCTACAGCGCCGGCATAAATCGAATATGATTTAAAGAACGTGACGGGCACGGCCATACTGTTGCCTATATGTAAAACAGCAACGGTTAGCATAAATGCACCTAAAAACCAGTTTGCTACGTATATATGCGAAGTTTTTCTAATAACTAAGGTGCCGAAGAAGTTTATGATGTACGCAACCCAAACCAAAGTAATCAAAATATCAATTGGCCATTCAAGCTCAGCGTATTCTTTACTTGAGGTATAACCAAATGGAAGCGTTAGAACGGCAGAAACAATAACCGCTTGCCAACCCCAAAAGGTAAAAGCAGCAAGTTTTGCACTAAAAAGTCTAACTTGGCAGGTGCGCTGTACTATGTAGTAACTACACGCAAATAATGCACAACCACCAAAAGCAAAAATTACTGCGTTTGTGTGCAAAGGACGTAAACGAGAGTAGGTTAACCATGGAATATCAAAGTTAAGTGCTGGTGCAAATAATTGCGCCGCGATTAATACACCTAACGACATTCCTATGATGCCCCAAACAACCGTCATGATGGTAAACTGCCTAACTACTTTATAATTGTAGTCAGGATGTACTTGGCTTGTGTCACTCATATAAAACTTCCACGTGGAGAAATAATTTAAACCCTAACTCGTGATGATTTACTTATCTATGGTCTCGTCCTAGTTGAGTGGGGCGATGAAGAGAAGTAAACTATGCACTTGTCGAGGGTAGATATTAATGTTTTTAAATACAAAAAGATACATTAGTGACGCAAGGATTGATCTTGGTCAATAAAGGAAACTTTACGGTTAACATAATGTGAACAAATTACATAGAAATATTAAAGCTTATGCACTCGCAGGCCTTATTCTGTTAGTGATTAGCGGTGCCATCATCAATCATGTTAATAAACCGTTAACAAACGAACATGTGTGTACTATTCAAGAAAAATTTTGTACGTTTTCAGATGGAGACTTGCGCGCAAGTGTAGAATTCGAACAAGTTCCCGTTGTGGAAGAAGAGCTTTTTGTCAAAATTGATGTAGATTCCGCTTGGCGCATACAAAAGGCATGGGTTGAAGGGATAAATATGTATATGGGAAAAACCCCTGTTTTATTTGAAGATAATAACAATAAAAAGAGGGGAGTAACGTTTTTAGGAAGCTGCAATTTATCTACTATGCAATGGCATATATATATTGAGGTAAAAAACGACAACACGGGCACAGTTAAAACGATTCCCGTGTTGTTTAGTACAAGTAATTAGATTTGTGATTGAAGGAAGTTTTGCAAGCCTAAGCGTTTAATTAGGCCTAGTTGCTGTTCAAGCCAGTGAGCGTGGTCTACTTCTGTGTCATCTAATAACACAACTAACATATCACGTGTTACGTAGTCTTTTTCTGTCTCACAAATAGCAATAACTTCTTTCAGTTTAGCTGCTACTTCGTACTCAACTCTTAAATCACTTTCAAGCATATCAGGTACTTCAACACCAATTTGTAAGCCTGTTCGAGTTGTCATGTCAGGGCGCCCGCCTAGAAATAACATGCGATCAATAAGTTTCGTAGCATGACCTTTTTCATCATCAAATTCATGACTAATTCGATCATACAATTTTGTTAGGCCCCAATCTAAATACATTTGAGAATGAATGAAGTATTGGTCCATTGCCGCTAATTCATATCCTAACAATTGGTTAAGACCGCTAATAACTTTTTGGCTACCTTCCATTATTTAATCCTCCACTTGAGTTTGAAGATAATTTTCTATGCTCATATGATCAATCTGATATAGCTGGGTTTCTATCCAATCAGCATATTCTTCTTCATATTCTAAAATTTCTGTTAATAAATCGCGGCTAACGTAATCTTGCTCCGTTTCACATAAAGCAATCGCATCTTTTAATTTAGGAATTTGTTCATTTTCAAATTTTAAATCACAATTTAAACATTCAACAGTATCTTCACCAATATATAACTTACCCAGCATCTGCAAATTTGGTAAGCCCTCTAAAAATAAAATGCGCTCAATTAAGCAATCAGCTTGTTTCATATCTTTGATAGACTTTTTATAAGCAGCGTTATTTAAGCCGTTTAATCCCCAGTTTTTATGCATGCGAGCATGTAAAAAATATTGATTAATGGAGGTGAGTTCTACGGTAAGAATTTCGTTTAGCGCTTTAACTACGTTTAAAGAACCTTTCATTTGTATATCCTAAGCATCTATTATGCGCACAGAGTAACATAAACGCGGGCTATTTAAACTATGTTTAGTAGCAGGTGTGAAAAATAACCCTTTGAAATCAGTGTTATACGAAAATAAATCATTCTCATTTACACTTAGTTTAAGGTGCTGATTTGCACCCTAAACTATAGTTATTTGTTTTTAGACGCATTTCTTTCAGACAACAGGCTGATACTTTCTTCAGCGAAACCAAGGCCAGCGTCTGTAAAAAAGTTAAACACTTTATCAACGCCACTTGATAACAAAGGCGCGACTTCATCTTCATAGCGTGCAATTGCGGCAATTTTACCTGTGTACTCAGCGTTCCTTAATTGCGCAGTAATATTTGATGAGTCATCAATTGAGGGAAGAGCGAGCAGAACTAATTTAATATTGGAAAAATCAATACTTTCCCAAAAATCGATATTTTCACCATCTCCCATTATGGTATTCGGCGATACCTCTAACAGTTGTTTTACTCTTCTTTCATCTGCGTCCATTCCCCAAACAGTGTCACCTAAAGAACTAGTAAGTGCACTAAATGCACCTTTACCAACGCGTCCCATACCAATAACAAGCACCTCTGCTTTTGACATACATGGGTGTTGATCTTCTTTTAATACACTAGAAGATTGAAAACGCTTAAGGCGATCTTTAAGACGCGCGTATTGCTGATGTGATTTACGGTAAAATAGGCTGGTGACTACGAACGAAATAGAAACTGCCTGCGCAACTATTACTAGCCAATCGCTGCTCAACATATTTGCCGACACGGCAACGGCAATCACTATTAAGCCAAATTCACTGTAATTAGACATCACAAGGCTTGATAAATAAGCGGTTCTTACTCGAAGTTTAGCGCGCGTAAATACAAAGAAGAACATCAAATATTTAAGAGGTAATAGTAAGGCAAGTAATATTGCTATTACTGTCATTTCTAGGGTGGGCATAGCGCTTAGGCCAATAGTTAAGAAAAAGCCGATAAGGAAAAGATCTTTGAACGTTAACAACGATTTAGACAGTTCTGATGACTTGCTGCTAGGCGCTAGCAAAACTCCCATTATAAGTGCGCCTAAATCACCTTTTATTCCAACCAGGTCAAACAAAAAGTAAGCCCCTAGAGCAAAGGTTAAGCCGCACAGCGGAAGTAACTCGCCATGCCCAACTTCTTCTATAAGCTTACGTAAGAATGGCACTAAAGGAATAAGCAAAAACAGTAGTAGGGCGTAAATAGACGGAATTTTGCCGGTAGCCACCACTAAAAATAATACGGCGAAAATATCTTGCATCACCAAAATGCCTATTGCCACCTTACCATGGCGTGTTTTATTTTCGCCTGATTCTTCAAGGATTTTAACGACACAAACGGTTGAACTAAAACTTAATGCAAAAGCAATTAATGCGGCTTGTTCGTATGATAAGCCAGAAAAGAAGGGCACAGACAAAGCAATAAATGCGGTGAATATTGCCGTAATAAGCGCAATCCAAACACTTGAATGAACAACAGAGCCCAAGCATATTTCAGATTTGGCTAAATCCTTAATGTTCAGCTTCAAACCTATAGTGAACAGCATAATAGTAATGCCTAAATTTGCAATTGTGTCTAAGGTACTATTTGACTCATAACCCAAAGCATTTAAAACGAAACCAGCTATTAGATAGCCAATTAACGGAGGCATATTAATTAGCTTGCAAGCGAAGCCAAAAATGAAAGCGATAAGTAAGAGGGTAAATTCCATAAAACAATAATCAACTGAGTCAACGCTGTATCGGTATGTTTATGAATCTATCATGAAATATATGCATTATGAAATATTACAAAGGAATCAATTTGTTAGTTGCCGACTAAAAGCTTAATAAAACGGTGCCAAGGCGTTTCATTAAGCTACAACTAATAAGCATCACAACAACAATGTAAAATTAATGCTTGAGTGCATAAACCTCTTTTTCAGAAAGAGAACTCTTAAATGCATGTATAAATTTGACTATATAAGCATAGGGCACTTTCTCTTGCTTCTCCAATGCCCTTAAAGTTTGTAATTTGCAATTTAATTTAAGAGCAATGCAACTTAATGGAATGCGCTTGTGCGTAACTAATTTAATGAAATTTTTACCAGTCATCTCATACTCTCCAAAACGTTTTACTTTTTTAAGATACTTCATGAGAGGCCAACTTTTTGACCTTGAACATAATTTTAACATTTACTTTACAATGCAGTCTAGCGAAAAATTTAGCGTTTGTTAATTGTGCCGTATTTTATATATGTATAAAAAGCTATACCCATAATTCAAAAGCTATTAAAAGCGGTCATTATTAGGCCTAAAAACTAAGTAAAAAGAGCGCCCAATTGGTTACACGTAACCCACGAAAGCTTCTAGTTATGAGCGCCCGAATCTTTTAGCTCTTGTTCCAAAGCTTTTGCCTCATCGGCACGTGCTTTTGACAAATTCGCTAACCAAAAGTATAGAACAGGGGTTAAATAAAGGGTGAAAACGACCGCTAAACCGAGCCCTCCAAACACCACCCAACCAATGGCATTTCGTGCCTCAGCCCCAGCTCCTGATGATAAAATAAGCGGTAATCCGCCTAAAACGGTAGACATGAGTGTCATCATTATAGGACGCAAACGAACCTTGCCCGCAGATAAAATAGCCTCTTTTACATTCATTCCCTTGTCGCGCATTTGGTCAGCAAACTCAACCAATAAAATACTGTTTTTGGCTAATAAGCCAATTAACATCACTAAGCCAATTTGTGAGTAAATGTTAATACTGGTGCCGGTTAAATATAAGGCGAAAATAGCTGCCGCAATACCAAAAGGCACCGTTAACATAACGACAACGGCGCTAATTACGCTTTCAAATTGAGCGGCTAATACAAGCAGTACTACAATAAATGCTAGAATATAGGTATACATTACTTGGTTTGATGTTTCTTCGAAGGTTTTGGCTTCTCCTAAGAATACAATCCCAATACTCTCGGGTAACTCTTCATTCGCTAGCTCTCGTAGCACGCTAACAGCTTCTGCCATAGTGTATTCATCTTGTAAATCAAGGTCGATTTCAATTGCTCTTCGTTGTGCATGGCGCTCAAGCTCAGCTGCGACCCCTTCTTCGCTAATGTATGCAAGGCTTGATAAGGGCACAAGTTGGTTAGCACCATTACTTCCTTGTTGATTTGAACGAACAAACAAGTTGTTTAAATTAGATGGGTCACCAAGATTTTTAGAATTCGCTATTAATATTATAGGAACAGATTGGTCACCCACGTTTAAATCAGCCACATCGTCGCCATTAATAGCCACACGGAGCGTCCTTGATATATCTGAAAATGATACGCCAAGTTCTTCTGCTCGGCGCCTATCAATATTAATGCGTAACTGCGGTTGTGTAGGTTTGTATGATATGTCAGTTTCACCAATATCAGGAAACCGCTCCGCTATTTTTGCTGTAAAAGACAAAGATGCCTCATAAATGCTTGCGTAATCATTGCCGGTTAAGGCGAATTCCAGCCCTCCGCCTTGGCCGCGAAGGTTTAAGCTATTTGTTCCTCTTACTCTTGCAGGTGCACCTGCAATGTTGGCGATAGTTGGGTTTAACTTATCAATAATTTCAGATTGTGATTGGCTTCGATCGTCCCAGTGGGCAAGTGGTACGGTCATAAATACAATGTTAGGATCCCATCTTCCTACAATGGTATAAATTGATTCAATATCGCCATTTTCAACAAACGGTATAAGGGCATCTTCCATTTGAATAGCTTGGCGGTCCATAAAGTTTATACCAACACCATCAGGTCCCCGAGCAAAAATACGTAAATTACCGCGGTCTTCTTCGGGTAATAATTCGTTATCGATTTTTGAATAAACAACAAACGCGGCATAGCCGCTTAATAAGCTGGCAATTAAGACTAAAATACTTTTGGAAAGTGCCCAAGCAAGTGATTTTTCATAAGCGCTTGCGAGCACATTACCAATTTTAGCTAAGGGATGCTTTTGATTTTCTTTTACAGGCAGCTTTGCAGTGAGCGCGGGCACTAATGATAGCGCTACGAAAGAAGAAATAATAACGGCTGAGGCTAATATCCCACCAAATTCTTGAAACAATTTTCCTGCGGTAGAGGGTAAAAAGGCTATTGGGATAAATACCGCAGCGAGTACGGCCGTAGTTGCAATCACGGCGAAGAAAACTTCTCGGCTTCCTAGCACTGCGGCAGCTCGACGCCCCAGCCCTAAGGAACGCTTGCGCTGAATATTTTCACTTACCACTATAGCGTCATCTACTATTAGGCCTGTTGCTAGTACTAAAGCAAGAAGCGTAAGTATGTTAATTGAAAAGCCAAGTACCCACATGATTGCTAAAGAACCTACTAATGAAACAGGAATAGCTAAAGCGGGGACTATAGTGGCTCTCCCAGAACCTATAAACAGCCACAAAGTCACTATCACTAACGCAATAGTAAAGCCTAAAGAGGTCACCACTTCTTCAACTGAGCTTCGTATAAACTGCGCATCATCAGATGTAATGGCTATGTCTAGCTCTGGAAAGCGTTCACGTATCTCTTTTGTCAGTTTTAATACTTCATCTGAAATCTCTATGGTGTTGGAGCTTGCTTGGCGCAAAATTCCTATCCCCACAACGGGTGTGCCATCTAACCTTACCAAACTTCGCGCATCCGCAGGTCCAAAGTAAACATCGGCTACATCCGAAACTTTGGTATCATCTTGAATAATAATATTACCAACATCTTGTGCATTTACCGACGTTGCGTCTGCGCGAACAATTAAAGTTTGATCGGTAGAACGCAAACTACCAGCAGGCACATCGAAGGGGGCTAATGATAGCGCGTCTGACACTTGAGTAACTGATAAACCAAAGCTGGTTAAGCGAAGAGGGTCAATAGTTACGCGCATTACACGTTCTCTATCACCGTTTAAGTTAATATCGGCAACACCAGGAATACTCAAAAATAATGGGGCAACGTCACGCTCAACCACTTCCGTTAAGGCTTCTAAACTAAGGGTTTCGCTAGATACAGCTAAACTAACTACCGCTTGTGCATCGTTATCAGCTTTTACAATAGACAAGCGTTCAACGCCATCGGGAAGTTCACGTTGTACTCGAGCAACGGCTTCACGGGTTTCGTTTGCCGCGTCTTCTAAATTAATTCCCGGCCTAAATTCTACGCGCACTCTAGAATTAGCTTCTTCGCTTTGTGCTCGAATAGTTTGCACGCCATTTACACGTGCAACAGCGCCCTCAAGTATACTGGTAATTTCAGTATCAACCGTTTCAGGAGAACCGCCAGGAAATGATGCAGAAACAGTAAGGCGAGGGCGGTCAACATCAGGGAGTTCTCTTACCTCCAAACTTGATAAAGCTGCAAACCCACCTAAAATAATGAGTAAGTTTAGGACCACAATCAATACGGGGCGCCTTACTGATAAAGACGGTAAATCATTAGTCACCGCTTGATTGTTTGCATTATTATTGATTTTACTTTGTAAGCTCATAATAGTTACCTTGTTTCAACAATATCTACAGACTGGCCCAAACGTAAGCGCTGCGTACCTTCTACAATTAACACATTACCTGCAGCTAAATTGCCCTCTACTAGCACTCTACCTCGCAAGCGTTGTTTAATTTGCACGTCAACCCGTTTGGCTACATCATTTTCAACAAGCCAAACGTAAGCCCCATCGGTGCCCCACGACAAACCTGATTCAGGCACGGCAACGTAACTATCTCCTAGTGCATTCACTGTTACCCTAAAACTCATTCCGGGTAAAAAGCCTTTAGTATTATCAAATAGGGCTCTAAAACGAAGGGTTCTATTTTGGCTATCAACCCTTGAATCAATTTGGCCTATTCGAGCTTGTATATTAACGCTGCGATCACTCCATGGTTGCAACAATACACTTGAGTTGTCAGTGAGCAGGGCATTTAGGCCTGATTCAGGCGCAGAAAAATTAACATAAAGTTGTTTACTATTATCAATGGTCGTAATTAGCGTTGAGGTAGTAATTCTATCGCCTACTTCCACATCGCTCAAACCCACAATACCTGAAAACGGCGCAATAACTTTTCTATCTTCCAATTCAACTTCAGCTTCGCTTAGTGCCACTTGTGCCAAATCTTTGATTGTTTCGGCCTCATCAATGGCGCTTTGTGTAACGGCACCTTTAGTTTGACTCAACTGTAAGCGCTCTAAATTTCTCTTTGCATCTTTTAATTCAATAACGGCGCGCTGCACAGCAACTTGTTGGCGCCTGTCATCAAGCTCAACTAGCACGTCACCTTGCTCAACAGCTTGGCCTGGTGTGAATAACACCTTAGTGACTTTGTCTGACACTGCAGGATAAATGTTGACTGATTGAAACGCTTCGGCAGTTCCTACCGCTTCAATCGTTGTGGTTTGCTTTTCAAATTTAACAGGCTGAACAATAACCGGCGTAGCATTAGTTTGCGCACTAACATGAACACTAAAACAGAGTAAAAGCGCTGAAATTCGTAGATGCAAAACATATATCCTTTTTGTTTGTTAGCTTAATTACATAGAGTGCAAGTATGTTACTACAGAGCGGCGAGTTTTGATCAGTAAACGCATTTCATTTTTGCACCATTGATGTAATAGAGACCGGTGCGCTCGCCTACTATTTATCAAATTAAGGTCTATATAACGTAGGTTTGCTTACAATTGTCATATAAAAAGAAGAGAAATTGCCGATACATTATTATTGACGCGCAAAATACCTATAAGTTGTAATAAATAGTAAATGATGATTTGTTCTGAATATGACTAAACTAAACATAAAAAGCATAATAAACGTGCATTTGAACCATTAAATTATATGACTAATACCCATCATTCCACAGCAGGCCAACAAGATATGTTAGCAGTCCGATATAGCCGTCGTTACCGGCTATGTCAGGTTTTAACAATTCTTGGGGTAATTTTCTTATTTGCACTGGGGAGCCTTAGCCTAATAGATAATGCTCATATTCTGGGAGCTCTATTAATAAGCAATGGTATTTTAGGTTTGTTGAACCTATACCTACTAAGCCGCACCAAAAACGTTGAACGAGCCGCTTTAATTTTAAGTGGTATTTTGTTCGTTCTATCCATGAGCTTAATTATTACTGGAGGCAAAAGTAACACGGGAATATTGTGGGTTTATCCTATTGCGGCCATTAACCTTTTTATCAACCGTTTCTGGCCAGCGGTGTTTGTATTTTGTATTTTCAGCGTTTGCAGTATTTTATTATTATTAACGCCATTGTCATTTCTATTAATGACCACTTATACCATTACTGAAGCGATTCGCTTTTTGCTTACCATGTTGGCTTTGAACTCTATATGTTTAGCCGCACTACGTTCTGAAGAACAAGCTTATCAAACAATTATGCAATTGCATGAAGATGATATTCGTCAGATGGCTTATTATGACACCTTAACAGGGCTACCTAACAGGTGGAGTTTTAAATCAAATTTACAGCGAGCCATAGAGAAAGCTAAAAAAGACGAACAAAGTATTGGCTTATTGTATATTGATCTTGATAATTTTAAGCAAGTAAATGACCAATTTGGACATGAAGCCGGTGATAAACTATTGCTAGAGTTTAGCGAGCGTCTTTCAAATGCTATTCGTCCTGCAGACAAATTACATATGCCGATGGCAGGAAGTTTGGCAAGATTAGCGGGCGATGAATTTGTTGTACTTTTACCCAATATAAAAAATGCATCAAACGCGAGTGATATTGCAGAGCGTATATTAGCCATTTTCAATGGCGGCTTTGTAGTTGATGGCGCAAGCCACATGGTTTATGCAAGTATTGGCATTTCTATATATCCCGATGATGCCACGGAGCCATCAGAATTGCTTCATAACGCTGATGCTGCAATGTATAACGCCAAACACAATGGTCGAAATTGCTTCAGGTTTTTTACGCAAGAAATTGCTGAAAATTTACGACAACGTCAACAAATAGAAAACGGTTTAAAGCTAGCCTTAATTGAAGATTATTTCACTTTAGTTTACATGCCCATTTTTGATTGCAAAAATAAAACAGTTGTAGCGCTAGAAGTACTGCTACGTTGTAGCAGCCCTGAATTAGAAGGAATAGGGCCAGACCAATTTATTCCTGTGGCAGAAACTACTGGATTGATAAAAGAAATTGATTTATGGGTAATAAGCGAGGCATTTCAAGCACTTTCACTATTGCAATCAGAACATAAATTTAAAGGAATGGTTTGCATAAACATATCTGGTGTCGAGTTGAAAAATGAAAATTTTCCTACACAGCTTAAAAATCAGTTAACTACACATAAAATAGATCCTAAGTATATAGAACTTGAAGTCACTGAAACTGCATTCGTAGTAGGCGACGTCACTAATTTGAAAATACTAAACGAACTTCATGAATTGGGTGTATCTCTAGCGCTAGACGACTTTGGGACGGGATACACTGCATTTAATCAACTAATTCATTATCCAGCTGATTGTTTAAAGATTGATCGCTCATTTGTAAATGACCTTTTTTCAGAACGAGAAGCGCGAAATAAAATGGTAATGATTATTCAAAACTTAGCCGAACTTTACGATCTCCGCGTTATCGCAGAAGGCGTTGAAACAGAAGCTCAACTTACTTATTTAACAGAGATTGGCTGTGATTGGGCTCAGGGCTACTATTTATCACGTCCGCTATCGTGGAATAACTTAATCAATTTCTTGAAGGCTCACTAAAGCTACCAGAACTTTTTTTCACAAAGCTTTAGTAGAAAGAATGTTACAGGATATGTCCATTTCAGGTTTAAGTGTTGTTGTTTTGGCTTACTTTGTCTAGAGTTAGCCGTAAAGTAGATATTGTTGATGTTAAGTATTCGTGGTGTAAGCTAGGTTTAATATTCAACTTTTCACTTTCTACAAATTAAAAGTACATTCATTTTATAAAAACATAATAATCATGGACAGAACGTGAAAATAAAATCTTCAATAAAAAAGACTCACCTAGCTTTATCCATAACAACAGTTATTTTATTATCGGCTTGCGGCACCACCGAACTTAAAACAGAGAACAGCCAAAATAAAAACACTGTTGTTGAAAACATAGATGGAGGGGTGCAAAAAGAAGCAAACCAATCTAGTACTTCAAATAACTTCGAGCTTCCTTATGAGTCATTTACCTTAAGCAATGGTTTAAAAGTGATTCTTCATCAAGACAAGTCAGACCCAATAGTGGCCATATCTACTATTGTTCACGTGGGTTCAAGCCGCGAAAAACCGGGGCGTACAGGCTTTGCTCATTTTTTCGAACATATGTCATTTAATGACTCTGAGAACGTGCCCAAAGGGGCTAACCGAAAAATGATCCCCGAATTAGGAGGGTCACGAAATGGCGGTACTTGGAGTGACGGCACTATATATTATGAAGTAGTGCCTAAAGATGCCTTTGATAAATTGCTTTGGATTGATTCTGATCGCCTAGGGTATATGATCAATACTGTTGACAAAGGTACTCTGGAGCGCGAAAAGCAAGTTGTTAAAAACGAAAAACGCCAACGAGTTGATAACCGGCCTTATGGTCACGTAGGCCATGTGGTTAAAAAAGCACTTTATCCCAAGGATCATCCATATAACTGGACAGTAATTGGTGATTTAGAAGATTTACAAGCAGCAACATTAGCTGATGTGCGTGAATTCTATGAGCAGTTTTACGTACCCTCAAATGCAACTATGGTGATAGCTGGTGATATTGAAATAGCAGAAACTAAAGCAAAAGTTCAACAATGGTTTGGCGAAATAGAAGCAGGGAAGGTTGTTGATAAAATGAAACCGCAGCCCGTTACTTTGGCTAACACTAAAAAGCTCTATCATTTAGATAACTTTGCTAAAATTCCTGAAATTCGTTTAACTTTCCCCACAGTTGAGAGCTATCACAAAGATGCCTATGCACTTAATGCTTTAGGAGAAATATTGTCATCTGGTAAACAGGCTCCTTTGTATAAAACGATTGTTGAAGAGAAAAAGCTAGCACCGGGTGTATATGCCTGGAATAGGTCAGAGGAAATCGCAGGCACCTTTACTATGATGGTTCGCGGCAACGCTGGCACAAAACTAGACACTATTTATTCAGCGATAGAAGAAGCTTTAGATGACTTTGACAAGAATGGATTTAGCGAAGCGCAACTTACGAAAATAAAAGCCAAGCAAGAAACATCATTTTTCTATGAAATTGAGAGTGTTTTAGATAAAGCGCAAACCTTGGGTCGCTATAATGAGTTTGCAGGTTCACCCGAATTTATAAAAGAAGACATCAAAAATATTACGTCTGTAAGCGTTGATGATGTGAAACGTGTATTTGAAAAGTACATTAAAGACAAGCCAAGTATAATAACGAGTTTTGTGCCTAAAGACCAAAAAGACCTTGTTGTAACGGGCTCGCTAAAAGCGAATGTGGTTGAAGAGGTAATTAAGCAGGGTAAAGAACAACAGTTCGTTGAAAATGATGCAATAACATTTGAAAAAACGCCAAGTAAATTTGACCGCAGTGAACCGGAACTTACTGAGCTTCCAACCTTAACAACACCGCAAGTATGGCAAACAACTCAAAGCAATGGGCTGAAAGTTTATGGTATAGAGCAAAATGAATTACCCATTGTAAACTTCAATTTAGTGATTGAAGGAGGCCAGCAGTTAGAGGCACTTAACAAATTGGGAACGGCATCACTGATGGCTGCACTAATGAATGAAGGAACGAAGAATAAAACGCCACAAGAATTAGAAGAAGCCATTGGGATTTTAGGCGCTAGCTTACGAGTATCAAGTAGCTTACAGAATGTGACCATTTCAGGTAGTTCCTTAGCTAAAAACTTTGATTCTACTATTGCGCTATTAGCAGAAATATTGATGTTGCCACGATGGCAAGAAAGCGAGTTTGAACGATTAAAATCAACGCGCTTAACCGTAATAAACCAGGGTAAAGGCGATGCAAGCACCATTGCTAGAAATGCTTTTTTCAAAACACTTTATACGGATTCTCATGTGGCAGGAAATCCAGTGGGTGGAACCGAAAAAACGGTAAGCAATATTGCATTAAGTGACTTAAAGCAATACTACCAACAGAACATATCACCTAAAATGGCAACGTTTAACGTGGTGGGTAGCGTGTCTAAAGAGCAAGTAACTAAAGCCTTAAGCAAGCTAAATATGTGGCAAGGCGAAGATGTTGTGTTGCCCGAACAGCCCGCTATACAACAGCGCAAAAAACCAAGCTTATACTTTATTGATGTGCCCGGAGCAAAACAATCAGTCATAATGGCCGGTAAGCCGGTAGTAAATGGTGATGATGCTGAATTTTATCCTATACAAGTTGCTAACAACCGCCTTGGTGGTGGTATGAGCGCGCGGTTGGCCCAAACGCTTCGCATTAAAAAAGGCTACACATATGGCGCTTATTCGTATATTCGCGGCGCAAACTACCAATCTCCGTTTGTAGCATCGTCTCAAGTGCGCACAAATGTAACGCTAGAGTCTTTAGAAATATTTAAAGACCTTATTGGTAATTACAAAAATACCTACAAAGAAGAAGATCTAGCAGTCACTAAAAATATGATCTTGAAAGGTAACGCACGTAAGTTTGAAACCTTAGATCAGTTACTCGGTATGTTAACTGAAATGAGCCGTTTTAAACGTGAAGCTAATTTTGTGGAACAGCAACAAGAATATCTTAAGTCAGTAGAGTTAGGGGCTATTCATAAACTAATAGATAAGCACTTTGATGAACAGCAAATGATTTACCTTGTTGTTGGTGACGCACAAACACAGCTAGCAAGAATGAAGCGTTTTGGTTATGGAGACCCAGTTGTATTAGATATTGAAGGTAATCCAACAATGTAAGTGAATATAAACGTTTGACTTGAATGTCCATAGGTTTAAGAAAAAGGTGATGTTAGCAATAGCATCACCTTTTTTTGTGCATGTTCGATAAGCTAAGTTTGCAGAGCTTATCCTTTATGATACGCATGACATTGTAATTTACACGCCATAAAAAACTTACACAATTAGACATTTCACTAAACCAACGTAGTCAAAAAGACACCAGTCACAAGGGAGTAGAAAATAGCTTTCATCAGCATTATACTCAAACAATCACTTCTTATAGTAAACACAAATAATGTTGACGATTCATCATTAATAAACAGAGCGTTAAAAATTCATGCACGGTAGCTTTATTCAAACTACTAAAAATATATTAAAAAACACGTCTATTCTCGATTTGCCTTCATTAACAACGCAAGTGGTGATAATGGGTAACAGCGCCTTTGTCATGCTGTTTCTCATTGTATTTCAGCCATTTCAACTGCATCGTTCTAGTATTGGTGACTTACTTATTGTGGCTTTTTTAAGTGCGCTGTATATTTATGTCATCCATTCTGGCCTGTTATTTTTATTTAAAAAGTATCTGAACCTAGCTCGTCGCAAAAGAAATAGAGAAGGGCAGCAAACAAATTCTTTGTTCGAAGAATATTCGGTTTCTACTTGCGTGATATTACTCGTATCAATAGCTATGTTTATTACTCGAACTATCTTTGCAGAAGTGCCATTCACCCTTGAAAATATGTTTCTCTTTCTTTTTTATGGCGTTTTGTTAGCGCCGATATTAATCGTTATTACGCGCACCGTGATAATAATTAGGGGCTTATTTGCGTTGACACAACAAAAAAAAGTTGGGCCCCAAAACGATCATCCTGATCTTGCAGTTGTAGACCTTGGGATAAGCAAAACTATACCTTCAATGATTACTTTAGAAGGCAGTTCACCAAATGAATCTGTGGATTTATCAACAGAACATTTTCTATTTGCACGTGCACAAGGAAACTATGTCAATATCATCGTAGAGCATGAAGGGAAACGTAAAAATGTAATGATTCGCTGCACAATTGCATCGTTGGAAAAACAACTCAAACCAATTGAGTCTGTAGTACGATGTCATCGCTCTTACCTTGTAAATTTGAAAATGACAACAAACATACTGTCTATTAATCAGTCTAAACGACTAGAGCTTTTGCATTCTGACCTGTTGGTACCACTTTCTCGAGCATATTACAGCCATATCAAAGAAATGCTTTTAATTAAATTTGACTAGAAGGAAGTGCTAGTCAACTCGTCACAAAACCCTTCAATTCGTCACAAATCACTTAACAAACATGCTTCAGTCATAGATTATCTCCAAGGCAATCACTTAAGAAGGAGAAATTAGAAATGACACTTAACTTATCAGTATTACGCACATTTGTTTGCATTTTAGCGATCGTTTTATGTGCTGGATGCTCCTCATATAAATATTTTTTACCAAAAGGCCCCGACCTTATCGAAATCCAGTCAATACAAGATGGTTCTAGCTATTTCGTTATGAATGCTTACAAGCACTCTGGCAGAAAAACAATACGCGTTTGGTCATATAAGCCTGAGCGTTGGGCAAGTGGCGACAAAGTTCTTGTTGTTATGCACGGAATGTCTAGAAACGCCAAAGTATATCTTGATGAATGGAAAGAGATTGCACAAAAGAAAAACATACTCGTCATTGCGCCAGAGTTTCATAGCAAATTTTATAGAATTACCACGAACGATTACCAAGATGGCAACATATATGATTTTTTTGGAAGGAAAAATCCGAAAGAAGAATGGGCATTTCAAGTAATCGAAAACATAATTGATCACATTAACGAGCAAAATGCTTTCGAGATTAATCGGTTTGATATTTTTGGACATTCGGCAGGCAGTCAATTTGTCCATCGAATGATACTGATGTTTCAGAATAGTCGCGTTAACAAAGCTATAGCCGCAAATGCGGGTGTCTATACATTTCCAGATGCATTCGGTGACTACCCGTATACCTTACCGAGAGAGCATCCTTCTTTGTCAAATGCTTTTAGGGCAGAGTTAGTCATTCTTCTTGGTGAAAATGATACGTCTAGCACGAGCGGATTTCTAGATGAGTCCGATCTCGCTATGCGACAAGGTAAAAATAGATTAGAGCGTGGTAAGCAATTTTTTAGAATAAGTGAAAAGTTAGCAATAGAAAGCGGTCATCTCTTCAATTGGGACTTGAAGATCGTACCTGATGCAGGCCATAACAAACGCCAGATGATACAAGCAGCGGGTGAACTTCTCTAGGTTTCGTTTACATGAATTGAAGTATTCCAGCAGTTTTTTAGAGCAGGGCCGGCCTGCAATGAAATGAAGTCTAACTATTTAAAAGACTGCTGATAGATATTGCTCTGCCAACGGTAAATGAGCAAGCTTCCTTTATGTACTTAGTAGGCAGACTATTTAAATGTTATCAGTGTCACTTTCTTCTACTTGAAAAACTTCAAAGGTTACATGATTGAAAATGCGACTTACAGCAGTTCTGAACTAAAAGCATCGTTTAACAACTGGTTAAAAACAAAATCTAACAACACAAACTGAACAATCATATTTAGTAAAAGGGCATTTTCTCGTTTTCAGCAAACGTAAGGGCAGTGCTCAGCGTTTTTCAGACCTTATAATAGAAAGGCTGAACTACCGTTTAGGTCACTGATTTACGATATTATAATATAAGCCATTGATTAAAATGGCTTAATAATACAAAAAATTAAATTGATACGTCTCTCATCTGCCTTAATGTAGATCCAAATTGGCTTCGCACAACTGGGTTGAATTCATAAATACCCATAAAGTTAATGTGCGCCCAAGCGATAACAGAGCCAGTCGATATTGATTCAATGACATTCATACGTTCATCATGTGAATCAAGAGACAAACAATAGTCAGACAAAAATAAGTAGTTCCATAGAATAATCATATTGCGTAACAAGGTATTACTGGCCATGACCAATTGAATCTCGTCCTGCAGACCGACTTGTAACTTACCGTTTCTTCCAAACAGTACTTTGTCAGCAAGTTTTTGACCTAACTCGACTCTGTTAAGTTGCTTCTGAATATTTTGCCTGAGCGCTTCATCGTCTACATAGTTTAAAATGAAGTGGGTCTTAAGCAAGCGCCCGAATTCTTTAAAGGCTTTATATAGTGTGTTGTCTCGCTCACTACTGGATAACATTTTTAACATTTGTGAAGCACTGCAGCGTTTTAACTTCATAGATGCCATGAGCCTTAATATATCGTCCCAATTATCCAATATGAGTTTCTTATTAATTTGCGTCTTCGGCGCTAATGGCGAATCAGAGTATTTGCTGGTTGTTTTAGACTCATAAGCATAGAGAGTTTGATGATGAACATTTTTAATGCGTGGTGCAAAAGACACGTCCATGAAATGCAAACCCGCAAACACAGCTTCAGTATAACCATGCGTGTCGGTGCTATGAAAGTGCTCCTCTATATCGTCTTGCATCAATGCATGTTTTGATGATACTAACCCTTCAAGGACATAAGGGGCCTCGCGATCTGATGACGTTAAAACATTGACATGAAAAAATGACTGTTTTTCGTCAAGAAAGCTATTAACGCTTATCCCTTGTTCTTTGCCGTAATATTTGTATGAATAATTTGCAAGCAAAGAGTTCACGTTAACCACGACTTTCTTACCATCGCTACTTGAATGTAGTCTGCCATCATTTTCATTATATATGGTGGGTAAGGAGAGAGATTGGATTGTTTTGACTAAAAGGTCATTTGCTCGTTGGAAGTTTTGAGTAGATATCCACGAATTTTCTGTATCTTTTAACGCTTTTTCTGAAAAAAGCTTACTTGCCCTAGCAAGCTCTGTATGACCCAAGTTTGTCCCTAAACTTAATATTGTGGCGAACAGTAAGCGCACGTCTACTTCAGATTTACCAGCACGTGGAAGACGATTGCGAAAACAACTTGAAAAATCAGTCTGCCGGTTTATTTCGAACATGACATCTTGAAGCGTAACTGAGCGAGAAGCTCCCAATAGCGTGGGTATGTATTTCGCGATCGAAAATTCGGGGTCGGGATATTTAATCCGCCAGGTACCATCTTCTTTTGTCGAAAAATGTGAGTTTTCATTGTTGTTAATCCGCTTAATGACGTCCTCAAATTTTCTCGTTACGCTCTGACCAATGTCGGCAAGTACCGCTTTTCCGTCTGCAAACTTTTCAAGCGATGCTGCTGCCAACAGCCTTTTTCGATGATGACTCCACTCTTCGATACCAATCATATAACTTGGCGTTTGTCTGTAACGATAGGAATAAGTTAACGTTAATGACTTGTTCTTTAGTCCCTTCGCCACACTCATGAATAGGAACGCCCGATATTTGTTTATTGGATTGATATCGTCTTCTTCATTCAGGTGAGCCAATTCGATTTTACTTAAGAACGCAGTAGGTGAGTCTTCATCAATACTTTTTGGCTGGGATAAGTAGAAGATTATGGCATCTAACAGTCCTTGGTCCTTGCTTTGCGTGTCAAAGCTCATAGACTTAATAAGCGGACCTAGTGTGCGCTGGAGTTTGATGCTGTTTTCAAACAGCGAGCGATAATAATCAGCATGGGTAGCTAGTTTAGTAATACTGTCCCCAACACGTTCAATATGCTTTTCAAAATCAGGGTTTTCGGCATTGAAAAAAGCGCTTATTAGTTGGTGTGCACGCTCGTTTCGTTCTTCAAAAGACAAATCCGCATCTTGGGTGATGGAATATACTAGCTCTAACACTCTCTTGGCATCTTTTGCACTATTTAGTACCGTTTTATTAGCCTCAAGTGTACTGACTCGTTGCTCGTCGCGTTTGGTCCGCTCATTACCTTTTGCTTTGTTTGTAAATTGTTTAACTACTTTTAAAATAGCATCTGCAGCAAAGTCATGGCGCTTATAAAACTGATCATAAATAAAAGACAAATAGTAAAGCGACTGTTTGTTGTCATTTTTCAATCGCCGGATTTCATCGTTGTTCCCTAAGTAGATCGCATCTGAAAAATGTTTAATCGCTTCGTCTGTGAGCCCCATTTTTTTGTAAACAGGTGATAGTTCAAAAAAGTGATCGCCAAACACCTGTAGTATTGCCGCATTTTGATTGAGGATCCTCTGGCCAAGGCCTTGCTCGATTCTTTTTAGCTCTCTGATGCTATATAGATGCGATTGCGCAGAAAAAAACTGCAACAGCGACTTTTTCTTTTTGAGTGATAATGACTTTTCAACCAAATCAAGCATCCGTGTCTCATAAGAATGAAAAGCAGTCGAGATAATGTCAACAAACTGATTATATGAGGGGATCTCGACGCGGCGCATCCAACAATACGAGACAAGTGCAAACAACATATCTTCTTTGTTCATGCGTATAGATACTAAGCTGTCTGCATGTGCTGCTAACAGTGCAGTCGTGTTAGATGTCATCGCTTGCCAGTTGTATTGCGCAAGTATTTGTTTCTTTTGCCGAGAGGCAACTTCTGGCGAATACGTCGATAAATCAATAGTGCTTTTAAGTGATAGTGCCTTTGTTGCTCTTTTTATATCGGCGTCAATATAACGACTTGTTTCAAAAAAACGTCCTTTTGCTTGAAAGTAGGTCTTAGACACTAAGTAACCGACCTTGGCAACGTCAGATTGCATTTTGTTCAAAATCTTTTTAGTTTCGACATCTAAAGTGAAATAGCCAATAGTTGCTTCTTTCGTTAGTTTTGGTACGCTATCAAACGCTCGCTTTCTCGCTGAAGAAAGTACTTTCATTTTCGCCATTTTATCATTCCTTTTAGTTATTAAAATCAACTTGTTAATTACGTTATCCCTAAAAACGTGCAGTGTACACTGTTGTAATTTAAAGAAATGGTAATTAAAAACGCAATATATATAACTGTATCGTCTTACTAAGCTAGTCATTTTCGTGTAGTGTACAGGGACTAATATGTCATTAATTCACGGATGTTCATCAGGTAAAATGTCGCCCACTAACGAACTCTATGCGCCTCTGATAAAGGCATTTGACCACTTTAATCGCGCATTATTTAATAATGAATTGCCGCCTGTCATTTTTACAGTCCAGCGTAAGAAGAACGTGATGGGGTTCTTCGCGGCAAAACGGTGGGGGAATGCGCAAGGTGAGCTCTGCAGTGAGTTAAGTATTAATCCTTCCTATTTTGCTTCGTCGAGAATAATAGAGGTTTTTCAGACCTTGGTTCATGAGATGGTGCATGCATGGCAATTTCATTTTGGTCTACCGAGCGAGGGTCATTACCATAATAAAGAGTGGGCGCAGAAGATGATGGATATAGGTTTGATGCCCTCAGATACTGGGGAGCCGGGTGGGGCGATTGTCGGTCGCAATATGAGCGACTTTATTATGAAGCAGGGCGCGTTTATGCAAGCGGCTAACGAGCTTTTAGATGATAAAACATTCAATTTATGCTGGGTTGACCGCTTAGCCTTACCTAAACTTCACGAGCCGATAATTGTTGAAAATCCAGTATTTAAACCAAATTCGCTAGTAGAACACTGCGCTCATACAAGTGATCTTATAAACGCAAACGTCATTTCACTTCGGGATGAAGCGCAGTTCGCATCATTTGCAACTCAGCGCGAGGGCCTTACGTCAATACCGGATTCTTTTTTAATTCCAGAAGTAGCAAAACGCCAAACACGGTCAAAGTATACATGCCCTGGGTGCAGCACTAAAATTTATGGCAAAGCGTCGCTAAATGTTATTTGCGGTGATTGCGAGTTACCCTTCATAAAGGGATAACCGCTACTCGGATTTAGCATGTTATCTCTAGTCACGAGTCTATTTGTTTTATTTTCACTTTGCATGCCACCAATCGTTTAGATTGTATCATCCAAATCATGTCATACTGATTTAATCATCTTATAAAAGTTCAATTGCATGTAATTAGCATTAAATTAATATGTTGCCCTTACCGTTGCTCCTTTGAACTTAAGTCGCTTACGTTAATGCTAGCTCACTAGATGTTGTAAAAATATACAGTTATCATTTCGCGATTAAACGTTAAATAACAATGCGGCAATACTTCGCTTGACCTTATGCGAGAACATTGAAGAGTTTTTTACAGTAGAAGATAAACATTGACTTCTTAGCAGTCTCCCTTCAAGCCTTCTAAAATTGGGCATTCGGGTTGTTCACTCGATTTGCATTGCTTGACCAACGATTGCAAAAATGTCATTGCGCTTTTCAATTCTTGTATTTTTATTTGTAAATCTTTCTTCTTGTGCTCCGAAAGCGCCAAGATCGTTGTTCTGTCTTTCACAGAATCGAACTGTATAAGTTGCTTGATTTCAGCAATAGAAAAACCTGCTAACTTTGCATTTTTTATAAATTGCATTTTTTCTAAGTGCGATAGGGCATATTGACGAATACCAGTTTGATTCGAGGGTATGTCTAACAGTTGCTCGCGTTGGTAATAACGTATTGTTTCGACGCTCACATTCGCCTTGTTGGCAAGTTCACTAATTTTCATTTTGTTATACCTCTTGACTCCGTACCTAGCTACGTAGTTTATCATGCGTGTTATCGTAAATTAAGACAAAGGTTATTTATGAGTAAGACAGCGACATTGTATAGAATGGAAACCGCAGAGCATACTTGTCCCTTTGGTTTGAGAGCTAAGGATTTACTTAAGCGGCAAAACTATCATGTTGACGATAGGGTTCTAAATAGTCGTGAAGAGATAGAAAAAATTAAAGACAAGCTTGATGTTGAAACAACACCGCAAGTCATTATTGATGAAACAAGAATAGGCGGCTTTGAAGATTTGGAGCGTTTCTTTGGTAAATCCAAAAAAGAAGACGATACCTCATATTTCCCCGTAGCTGCTTTATTTTCCATTGCCGCATTATTGGCGGCCGGTTTATCGTTTCAATCATCCTCTTCTTTTCGAGCTACAGACACCATCATGCTCTTTATCGGTCTGTCGATGATTATGCTTGGTTTACTCAAGTTGCAAAATATCGACGGGTTCGTGAATGGCTTTTTAGGGTATGACATATTAGCACGCCGTTATGTGCCGTACGCCTTTGTGTATCCGTTTGCAGAAGTCACCGCTGGGCTTTTAATGGTTAGCGGTTTGTTTCCATACATCTCGGTTCCGCTAATGCTGCTTATTGGTGGCGTGGGCGGTATTTCAGTGTTTAAAGCCGTGTATCTCGATAAACGCGACTTAAAGTGTGCGTGTGTAGGAGGCGGATCAAATGTGCCATTAGGCTTTGTTTCATTTTCTGAAAATGCTGTGATGGTTGGTGCGGCGATATGGATGATAATGTAGGATGCATCCGATTGCGATGAACATATTTACTGACGCGCTGCGCCTATTACCCAAACGAACTTACCCAACGGTAAAATTTGGTTTATACTAAAAAAATGAAAAGACGCTGTGTAGTGAAAAGCTTAATAATAATCGTTGCCTTGCTGGCATCACAGCTTGGTAATGCATTTGCTTTTGCGCCGCCCATGCAAGACTGTGGTATGGAAATGTCGTCTAGTACTTATCAAAGCTCACATGGAATGATGACTGATATGGCACAAACCATGTCGAGCAAGCATCATTCGCCATCACAAGAGATCCTGCCAAGCCAAATGGACTGTTGTGACATGACTGTTACTATGTCGTGTTGTGAAGGAGAGTGCCAGTGTAGCTCGCTTATTTCAGCGAGTGCGTTTGTAAGCAACAGTAGCTTGACTGTAGAAATGAACAGTCAATTGCAGCCATCCATCCTTTTTATGACTACCCCATTAGGTCCGTTTTTACACCAACCTAAGCGCCCCCCAATTAACTACATCTCGTAACGTCGTTAAAAACGACGGCTTATTTAACGTGTCGAATAGGTTTGCGCCTTTTGTAAAGTGCGCCTACATGTTCACTATCGTTGTTACACTCATTTATTCTACGAGAAAGTTTTATGTTGACATTATTTCAAAAAAACATGCAGAGCTGGTCTCAGCACCTTACTTTTAAACCTTGCAATGCACAGGCATTCAAAACAGCTAAAGCCTTTATCGCTGGTTTAGTCTTTGTACAGTCATCCTGTCTGTTAGCGCAATCACCCTCAAATCAATCATCCTCAACTCAATCACAGCAAACGTTAACGCTTCAAGATACGATTGAAATAGCACTTAGCAATGATGAGTGGCTAATAAAGAGTGAATTAACGCAGTCGAGGCTCAATGTGCTCAGTGAAGGTGCAGACGCAATGCCTGATCCTACTTTTAGTTTGGGCCTATTAAATTTTCCGGCCAATGGCTTTGCCATTAACCAAGAGCCAATGACGCAAGTAAAAGTGGGGGCATCGCAAATGTTTCCTCGCGGTGATTCACTATCGCTTCAAGAGAAAAAGTTTACATTAATCGCTAATGAGCAGCCCTACCTTCGAGAAGAGCGTCGGTTAAACCTAACACAGCAGACGACTCACTTATGGTTAGACGCATTTGAAGCATCGGCTAGCTATCAACTAGTCAATGAGGCTCGTCCTTTATTCGATAAGTTAGGCGATATTGTCAGTGCAAGTTATGCGTCATCAGCGGGTAAGGCTAATCAACAAGATATTATCAGAGCTGAACTTGAGTTAGTGAGGTTAAATGACCGACTGATTTCGTTGGATACGAAAAAGCGTGTGGCATTATCTACGCTATCGCAATTTTTATTGTCGACGAGTAACAATGTCAAATACAGCACTTATATCTATCAATCAAAAATGCCACCACACCTAGATAAGGTAGATGCAAGTACCATCGAAAAGCTGATGATATTAGATAAGTATGACGAACAAGGCTTGTACGAATTTATTGAAACCCATCCCCTCATCGATGCTACCGAGCAGCGTGTTCGAGCATCAAATGTTGATATTGAATTAGCCGAGCAAGCTTATAAGCCTCAATACGTTGTGAATGCAAGCTATGCGTTTAGAGACGATGCTCCTAATGGGCAAAGTAGAGCAGACTTCATATCCATTGGCGCGAGCGTTAGCGTACCACTATTCTCAAAAAAGAGACAAGACGCCAATCTAGCCGGTGCAAAATTAATGACTGAGGCTATACGCACCGAGAAATTGCTAATTATGCGTGAATTGATGTCTGGTTTAAGCAGTGCGTATCAGCAATACACTGGGCTATCTGAACGTTTTGCCATCTATCGAGACACCATTGTGCCGCAGATGAAACATCAATCAGCGGCTGCACTCAATGCTTATAAAAATGATATTGGAGATTTTGCAGAGGTGGTGAGAGCAAAAATAGCCGAGCTTGATGCGCAAATATTGCTGTTGAACATCGACGTGTCAAAGCGTAAAGCGCTGTCAAATATTGATTACTTTTCTCCCATCCGTTCAAACACATATTCGTCTGCCAAGGCATTGCTACAGACTGAAAAAAAGGACAATACCCATGACTAAATCGATCCTTAAAACACTCGTTGCGGGTATATCTATTGGCTTAATAATAGGCCTGAGCGCTTTTTACACAGTTACATCAAATAATCATAGTAACCATTCAATGGATGAAAATACAGAAGTAGGCGGCAATGATCCGCTTTACTGGGTTGCCCCGATGGATCCTAATTTCAAACGCGACAAGCCAGGCAAATCACCAATGGGGATGGACTTAGTGCCTGTTTATGCAAATGAAGATACACAAGTTTCAAAGGGCACGGTGCAGATTGATCCTGTGACGGTGCAAAACCTAGGGGTAAAGACGGAAGTAGTAGCAAAGGCGCGGCCGCAATTGACTATCGATACCTATGGAGAACTTGTGCTTGCCCAAGATAATATCGTGCATATCCATCCTCGTGTTGAGGGTTGGGTAGAAACCTTAAGTGTGCGCAGCGTAGGCGACTTTATTGAGCAAGGTGAGGCTCTATATTCATTGTATGCTCCCGAACTCGTTAATGCGCAAGAAGAGTTGGTAATTGCGTTGGGGCAAGATAACAAGGCGCTTATTGACGCTGCGCAATCAAGACTAATATCATTAAATGCGCCACAAAGTCTTATTGATGCTATCCGCAAAACGCGAAAAATCATGCGTACGATCACCTACTATGCGCCGCAAAGTGGCTATGTTAGTCAATTGAACATTCAAGAGGGTTTTTATGTGAAGCCGAGCACGACTATGCTGGCTATCGCTAGTCTTAAAAACTTATGGGTATTGGCTGATGTGCTGGCAAGTGATGCAAGTCATGTAGCGGTAGGCCAAACAGCGCTTATAAATAATGAGTATTTACCTCAACAGCGCATTAGCGCCACGGTTGACTACATCTATCCCGATATTGACACGAATACGCGCACCGTCAAAGCAAGGTTTACGCTAGATAACGCTGATTTATCATTAAAACCAGGTATGTACGTTAATGTTGCAATAGACGCCTTTTCAAATGATGGTAATAATCTCGCCAGTCTAGTTACTGTTCCGAAGCAGGCTGTAATTCGAACAGGTGATTCTGACCGCATCGTGCTCGCTTTAGGCGATGGAAAATATAAATCAGTTAATGTCACATTGGGGCGCGCTTTTGATGATGTCTTTGAAGTGTTAAACGGCGTTCATGACGGGGATGAAGTCGTGACGTCAGCACAGTTTTTATTAGATTCAGAAAGCAGCATTAGTTCTGACTTCATGCGATTTGAAGCTCCAAATAATGATGATACTGCTCAGCAGGAAAAAGACAGCGACATAAGTTCATGGACACATGCCACGGTCAACGAAGTGACGATGGACCAAGGCATGGTCAACCTGACACACGGGCCGCTTGAAGAATTTAACATGATGGGTATGACCATGAACTTTATGGTGAGCAAGACGATTGATATGGCTGATTTTACAATAGGGCAGGAAGTACATGTCGAAATAATAAAGTCTGATACGGGAATGTATGAAGTGAGAACTGTTCATTTCATGGACGACATGAAGAAGATGACCGGCATGGGCGAAGCTAATGATCAAGGTGACTCTCAATGATTTCAGCCATTATACATTGGTCCATCCATAATCGCTTTTTCGTTTTACTCGCTACGCTAATATTAGTGGGTGCAGGTTTATATTCCATCAAGAATACGCCTATAGACGCTATACCCGACTTATCGGATGTGCAGGTGATTGTAAAAACATCGTATCCAGGGCAAGCCCCACAAGTTGTTGAAGACCAAGTGACCTATCCATTAACAACGGCGATGTTATCTGTGCCGGGTGCTAAAACGGTACGAGGGTTCTCTTTTTTCGGCGATTCTTATGTGTATATTATTTTTGATGATAGCACCGATTTGTACTGGGCTCGTAGTCGCGTACTGGAATACTTATCACAAGTTATTCCTAATCTACCAGAATCGGCCAAACCACAACTGGGTCCCGATGCAACTGGTGTTGGCTGGGTATATATGTATGCATTAACAGACCCAACAGGACAATACGATATAAGCGAGCTTAGAAGCTTACAAGACTGGTTTTTAAAGTACGAGCTGCAAACGGTTCAGGGCGTGTCCGAAGTGGCCAGTATTGGCGGGATGGTCAAACAATATCAAATCATGGTCGACCCACGGAAACTTCAGGCCTACAACATTCCCTTAACACACGTTCAAATGGCCATTCAACGAGGAAATCAAGAAACTGGCGCGTCTGTTGTCGACATGGCCGAAGCTGAATATATGATAAGAACAACAGGCTATATTTCCAGTCAACAAGATATAGAAAATATTCCCGTTGGAATGGGAGCAACTAAAACAGGCACCCCTTTGTTAATCAAAGATATTGCCCAAGTTGAAATTGGGCCGCAAATGCGGCGCGGATTGGCTGATTTCAATGGGCAAGGTGAAACGGTCGGTGGCATCGTAGTCATGCGCTTTGGTGAAAATGCTCAAGCAACCATAAATGGCGTAAAAGCCAAATTAGACACGCTTAAAGCCAGTTTACCTGACGGTGTTGAAGTCACTACCGTGTATGATCGCTCTGCCTTAATTGAGCGGTCGGTGAATAACTTAAGCAAAAAGCTGCTTGCAGAGTTTGCTGTTGTGGCATTGATATGCGTGATATTTTTGTTTCATGTTCGCTCGTCGCTTGTTGCTATTATTAGTCTGCCTATTGGTATTCTATGTGCGTTTATCATCATGCATATTCAGGGTATCAACGCGAATATTATGTCTTTAGGCGGTATTGCTATTGCCATAGGGGCAATGATAGACGGCGCGATTGTCTTGGTTGAAAACATGCACAAACACATCGAGAAAACGCCTCTAACTAACGAAAATCGTTGGGAGATAGTTGCCAAATCTGCATCTGAAGTCGGACCTGCGCTATTTTTCAGTTTACTCATCATCACAGTAAGTTTCGTGCCTGTTTTTACCTTAGAAGCGCAAGAAGGTCGTATGTTTTCGCCCCTCGCCTATACCAAGACTTACGCGATGGCCGCAGCTGCGGTTTTGGCTATTACCTTAGTGCCTGTGTTAATGGGATACTTTGTGAGAGGGAATATTTTACCTGAACGCAAAAACCCAATAAATCGCGCATTGATGAGTGTGTACCGACCTGTACTTAAGACGGTTTTAGCTTTTCCTAAAACAACCATTTTACTGTCGATTGCTGTTTTGATGGTGGGTTTATGGCCGCTAAACAAGATTGGAAGTGAGTTCATTCCGCCATTGGATGAGGGCGATTTTATGTATATGCCAACGACTTATGCTGGGGTCTCAATTGGTGAGGCGCGCGATATTTTGCAGCAAACTAATAAATTGATTAAAACACTGCCTGAGGTGGAAACCGTTTTTGGCAAGGTTGGAAGAGCAGATACCGCAACCGACCCAGCGCCTTTAACGATGATAGAGACCTTTATCCAACTAAAACCTCAATCACGGTGGCGAGCAGGCTTCGATACTAAAGACCTAATAGATGAGCTAGACAACTTAGTGGATTTCCCAGGACTCACCAATGCATGGGTGATGCCCATTAAAACCCGCATTGATATGCTGGCAACCGGTATTAAAACGCCTGTGGGGATCAAAATTGGCGGACCTGATTTGGCAGTGATTCAACAAATAGGGCAAGACATTGAACAGGTATTGTCGGAGGTAGAAGGCACCGCATCTGTCTACGCAGAGCGTGTGGCTGGCGGCAGGTATATCAATATTGATATTAACCGCCTTAAGGCTGCTCGATTTGGCTTAAACATTGCTGACGTGCAATCATTTATAGCCAGCGCTGTAGGTGGCATGAACTTAACGACCAGCGTCGAAGGTTTAGAGCGTTACCCCGTCCAAGTGCGGTTTCCACAGTCTTATCGCGACTCACCGGAACAGTTAAGAAAATTGCCTTTTGTCACCCCATCTGGTGCACATATCGAACTCGGTGAAGTTGCAAATATTAATATTATTGATGGGCCGCCAGGTATAAAAAGTGAAAATGCGAGACCCAATGGCTGGGTTTATGTCGATATCGAAGATGTTGATATTGGCAACTACGTCAATAAGGCAATTGACGTGGTGCGTGAACAAGTGTCATTGCCAGCAGGCTACTCGATCACATGGAGTGGTCAATATGAATACATGCAACGAGCGAAAGCGAAATTGACCTATGTTGTGCCACTTACACTCGCGATTATCATCATATTGTTATATGCCAACTTTCGCAGCTTTCCACAGGTGGCCATGATTATTGGGACGCTTCCCTTTGCTTTAATTGGAGGTATTTGGTTGCTGTACTTAGAAAACTTTAACTTTTCAGTCGCCGTGGGTGTTGGCTTTATCGCCCTTGCAGGCGTGGCAGTGGAAATTGGAATAATTATGCTTGCATATTTAGACAATAAAGTGAAAGAGTTAGGCGACGATTATAACCAAGATGATTTAAAAAATGCGGTGATTGAAGGCTCACAAATGCGAATAAGGCCTGTGATGATGACGTCTACTTCCATTATATTTGGTTTGCTGCCAGTCATGTACGGCACGGGTACGGGATCAGAAGTGATGAGCCGTATTGCTGCGCCAATGGTGGGGGGAATGGTAAGCGCCTTATTACTTTCGCTTATTGTGCTGCCTGCTGTTTATTATTTGTGGCGGCGTGCATAAATAGACAGACAAAATAAGCGGCAGCAGGCTCTGTCGCTTATACATTCAGTAAAAAACTCAAGTCTATTTATTATTTAATTGGTTGACGTTCGAGAAGTAACGATATTATCCAATTGCTGTAAGACCCCGCAGTCTTTTACTTTTTTATCATCCTCACAAGCTGAACGAAATGAAAGGAGTGTCTTTTGTAATGCATTCAACTCAATGATGCGGCTTTCGATATCTTCAATATGATTATCAATTGTCGCATTGACACTCTCGCAACTATTGTCCGGGTTCGCGCGCGTTTCAAGAACTAGACTAATTTCTTCAATCGTCATATCTAGCGCACGGCATTGCTTAATAAACAGCAACTGCTTTAGTGCTTCGTCCGAATAACTTCGATAATTCGATTGCGTGCGCTCTGGTGCTGCTATCAACGCCTTTCGTTCATAAAAGCGAATAGTTTGAATACTTAGGCCTGTTTTATCTGCTAACTGTCCTATTTTCATTTTACTTTACCTGATGCGCTTGACTCTATACCAAGTATAGAGTTTACACTTGTGTCATAAGTCAGTAAAGCGAGTGTTTTTATGAGCGGCTGTGGGTGCGATATTGAAATCAAAGACCAAGAACAAAAAAGGGTGTTGTATTGGTTATTAGGCATTAATGCCGTGATGTTTGTCGTTGAAATGAGTGTAGGGTTATTGGCTGACTCAACGGCGCTTATTGCAGATGCATTGGATATGCTTGCGGATGCGGTTGTGTATGGCATTGGTATTTATGCCGTGGGTAAAACCATCACTCACAAAGCAAATGCCGCAAAAATTAGCGGATATTTTCAATTGATTCTAGGCCTCATTATTTTATTTGATATTGCTCGTCGTTCGATAATAGGAAGTGACCCTGAGTCATTGTTTATGATGGGGATGGGTTTTGTTGCCCTAATCGCTAACGTTATATGTTTAGCCATCATTAGAAAACAGAAGAGCGGCGAAGTACATATGCGAGCGAGTTGGATTTTCTCGGCGAATGACGTTATTGCCAACATGGGCGTAATTGTAGCGGGCGTGACGGTTTATCTATTTGACACTCGCTGGCCCGATTTAGTGATTGGCTTTATTGTTTCAATCATCGTTTTGCGAGGTGCAGTCTTAATCTTAAAAGATGCTAAGCAAGAACTTCGTAATAACAGCGCATCCAATGGAGAAGTGTTATGAATTTTACACAAGCAGCAAAACCTTATGTAGAAGAAAAATTAAGAGATGCTCAACATGCATTTACAAATCAAGATGAAGAAACAGGATTTAAAGCCCTTGAGGATGCGCATGTAATTGGTCAACACTCTACTTTTCATCATACCCTAGTACACTATGAAATGTTCAAATTTGGATTAAAGCGCAAGGACATTAAAGAAGTCTTTGGGCAAATTTTCAGGCTGATTGGTGCCGTTACCAAAACGGCTATTGGTTTGTTACCAGAGGGCAATACGGGCGGGGCAAATGTAAGCCCGTTCAAACCCATGCCTATTTCACAAGCAAATAAAGCAATCTTGGATAAGATTAGACATGCACAGTCATAACCACTCACATAGCCATACGCACTCAGGTGGAAATTCAGACGCTGCATCAAGGCGCATTGGCTGGGCGTTCTTTTTAAATGTGGTATTCACTATCATCGAGTTTATCGGTGGTTGGCTAACCAACAGCACCGCTATTATGGCTGACGCGGTGCATGATTTGGGCGATAGTTTGTCGATTGGCACAGCGTGGGGACTGAATAAGCTTAGCGATAAATCAGCTAATAAAACCTTCTCATATGGGTATAAGCGCTTTTCTTTATTGGGCGCGTTGATTAACGGTTTAGTGCTCACGGTAGGCTCTATTTGGATATTGTTTGAAGCGATCCCACGTTTGGCTGCGCCTGAAATGCCCCAAGTAGAGGGAATGTTAGCTTTATCTATTTTTGGTATGGCAGTAAACGGTTTCGCCGCTTATAAACTAAGCGAAGGAACGTCGTTAAACGAACGAGTGCTTAATTGGCATTTGCTAGAAGATGTTCTCGGTTGGGTGGCAGTATTTATCGTATCCATCGTCTTAATGTTTAAGCCTTGGGCGATTTTAGATCCCATCTTATCCATTGGCTTCACTTTGTTCATTCTCTTCAATGTGTTTCGTAACCTAAAAGAAACCCTGATGCTATTTTTACAGGCAACGCCAGATGAAGAGCAAATGTCAACAATCCGAAACGACTTGCTTGCAAAAGATAAGGTAAGCAACCTCCATCACTTTCACATTTGGTCTTTAGACGGAGAGCGCAATGTTATGACCGTCCACCTTGTCTTAAAGGGGGAAGTCAGTGTTGAACACATTCAGTCATTGAAAGAGAGCATACAAAGTTCATTAGCAAAATATGATTTTGAACATACTACAGTAGAGTTAGAATTTGCTGATGAACAATGTCGTGACGAAGTGAAATAGGCTTGGTAGACTGGCACTTATGAAAAATTTAAAACGTATAAGTTACATCATGATCTCGCTGATACTCTTTCAGTCGTTTTCTGCTGTGGCCAATTCATTAGATTTTCATGCAATAGATACACAACATCTGCAACATGAACACCAGCATTCAGAACACAATCAAGCTTCAAACGATATTTCCACTAAAGCGCTTGATGAGTCAGCAAAAGCAGATCACCATAATCCTGCCGATTGCCATCATTGTGGCCACTGCCACGGTACGCATGCACAGTGGTTAAGTCAGCACAACATCAACAATCTACAATCCGTGGTGTCTATCCACCACTTTAATTATTTGGATGCGATTATCGACGCACCCGTCAATCGATTATTACGCCCACCCAAAACACCATCCTAATATCGCTTTTGATAGTGTCGCGTTGAAGACTCTCGCGACGCAAAATATTGATAAATTATTAGGATATTCTAATGAAAATGTTTCATATTTTTGTGCCTGCACGCGCCATTGCGTTTGCTTGCATGCTGGGCTTAACATTGAGTCCAATTACCGCACAAGCGGTGCAAACTAATCGCTATATAGATGAAGGTGTTCAAGCGCCCGTGCGAGAAACGCTAAGCCTTGAAGATACAATCAGACTTACACTTGCCAACAATCCAAGTTTGTATGAGTTTGAATTTAGACAGCGAGTAATTGACGGTGAATCAAAAACCGCCGCGCTTAAACCCGCACTGAACGCAGGGATTGAACTAGAGAACTTTATGGGAACCGGCGAGGTGTCGGGCATTAAGGAGCTTGAAGTCAGTTTGACCTTGTCATCTGTCCTACAGCTCAATGACAAGCCTAGCGCAAGATTAGACGTACTCTCTGAGCGTAAAATACAACAAGAGGTGGAAAAGAAAATACGCACATTGGATGTCCTTGGCGAGCTGAATCGTCGTTACATCGAAGCACTCGTATTACAGGCCACCTTAGACGTGCAAAACGACGCAGAGGCACTTGCACTCTATACCTATAACGCAGTTTCTAAGCGCGTTGATGCAGGCGCGTCTCCATTGCTAGAGCAAAAACGCGCCCAAGCAGCGCTAGCCCAAGCAAAACTCGATGTTAAATTAGCTCAAGAAGGTCTTCAATTTGCATTGCGCAGTCTTGCCATCATGTGGGGCGAACAAACGCCCACTTTTAAGCGTGTGGAAGGTAAGCTTTTTGCGTTTCAAGACATTGGGTCATTCGAGATGCTTTCTGCCGCTATCCAAAGCAGTCCGCATATAGAGTTGTTCGCAAAACAAAGCCGTGTTCAAGCAGCGCAGCTTAGATTAGTGCAAGCCAACAATCGAGCTGATATTGAGTGGTCAGCGGGTATTCGGCGACTACAAGGTATTGATGAAACTGCTTTAATAGCCGGGATCAGCGTGCCATTGTTTCAACAAAAACGAAACTTAGGTGAATACGAGGCGCAAAAAGCTCGCCTTGATGAAATAGAGGTGCAAAAACAGAGTAACGTGCGCAGTCTTTTACATTCAGTTAATCAAGCTTTAGGTGAGCACACACGCGCATTATTAGAGGTTGACGCTATCCAACAAACTGTCATACCGCCTCTTACAGAAGCCTTGGATTTAGTCGAAAGCGCCTATTTAGATGGCCGGTTTAGCTATTTGGAGTGGGTATCTACTCGACAAGAGTTCTTAAATACGCGCCTGACATTAATCGAGGCGGCGTCTCAAGTGCACCTAAGCAAAACAGAAATTGAAACGCTTACCGGTCTTGCACTTAAGACTGCACAAAGTCGCACTGCAAAAACTGATATTGCAAACAACAACCCTTCAAAGAAGCTAGCGCACAACGTCAGTATGCAGCAGCCATCAAACATTTCGATAAGAAGTAGCGATCATGAATAAATTTACTCAATTAAAAACATTCACAATATTAAAAGTACTCGTTTTAAGCGTCACGCTAATGATGATACAAGGACAGTTAATCGCGGGAGACAAACACGCAGATGGTGATTCTCATGAGGACGATAAACACGCAGGTGAAGTCGTTACGATGAGCGACGAGACTGCTATGCAAAATGGCATTACCACCACAAATGTCATCGCTGGCGACATTGCGCTTTCGACCACACTTTATGGCCGAATAAGTGCAGATCCGGCCTCATTGAGCCATATTAGAGCGCGTTTTGACGGTGTGATCAAAGACGTCAAAGTTAATATTGGCGACACAGTTAAAAAAGGGGATGTTTTAGCGGTCGTAGAATCAAATGAGAGTTTAAAAAGCTACTCAATTACATCTCCATTTGATGGCAACGTAATAGCTCGGCATGCCAACAATGGTGAGTTATCAAACGGACAAGTACTATTTTCCTTAGCCAACTACAAGGATGTGTGGGCACAGTTAACCGTGTTCTCGCAGCACCTCGGCAAAATTAAGGTTGGACAAGCTGTTGAATTAAGGCATGCAAACTTTGAGCAGCTATCTGAAATTGCCTACCTGACGCCATCGGCTGATGGTAGTCCGCATTTGTTAGCCAATGTTACGGTTGACAATAGCAGTGGCTATTGGCCATTAGGCACCTTGGTAAAAGCGCAGGTAACAACTGCAACGAAGACCGTGACTCATATGGTGCCTGTGACTGCCATTCAAGAGTATGAAGACAAGCAAGTGGTGTTTGTTAACCATGATAATGAATATAAACCACGCCCCGTGCAGCTCGGTGTGACGGATGGTCGCTTTATTGAAGTCATAAGCGGCATTGAAATAGGTGAGCGTGTGGTGGCTACCAATAGTTACCTTATTAAAGCAGATCTGGAAAAATCGGAGGCCGGTCATGACCATTAATGCCTTTATACAACGCAAGTATGCGTGTCTGCTACTGCAAGCCTTTAAGGGAGGCTTAACATGCTAGCTTCCATTATTCGCACTGCAATAGACAGGCGCGGTATATTTTTGATGCTGAGTTTTTTAGTCATTGGTTTTGGCTTATTTAGTTACCAAAAGCTGCCTATTGACGCCGTACCCGATATCACCAATGTCCAAGTACAAATCAATACTCAAGCAACAGGTTATTCGCCGCTTGAAACCGAGCAGCGCATCACCTTTTTGGCTGAAAACGCTTTAGCGGGTTTGCCAAACTTAGATTATACCCGCTCACTATCTCGTTATGGCTTGTCTCAAGTGACCGCCGTATTTGAAGAAGGCACCGACCTGTATTTTGCCAGAAACCTCATTAATGAGCGGATAGGCATTATTAAAAGTCAGTTACCTGAGGGGATTGAGCCAGAAATGGGGCCGATTGCCACGGGTTTGGGTGAAATCTACATGTACACGCTCAGCGCTGAGCCGGGCACATTGACGGCTGACGGCAGAGACTTTGATGCGATGGCACTACGAGAACTGCATGACTGGGTGGTGAAACCTCAACTCGCTTTAGTAAAAGGAATAACAGAGGTTAACGCTATTGGCGGCTTTACCAAGCAATATCATGTGAATCCTGATCCTCAACGTATGCTTAATTATAGTGTGAGCACCGACGATCTGCTACGGGCATTGGAGCGAAATAATGCCAATCAAGGTGCCGGATATATCGAACGTAACGGTCAACAGATACTGGTACGCTCTCAAGCACAACTGGCCACAATTGAAGATATAGGTAATGTAGTAGTAACACTCACTAACCAATCTCCAGTGACCGTCAACGATATTGCCGAGGTGGCTATTGGCAAAGAGCTTCGAACGGGGGCTGCGACACGGGAGGGTAAGGAAACCGTCTTAGGCACTGCCATGATGCTCATTGGTGAAAATAGTCGTGCTGTGGCCTTGGCAGTGGCTGACAAAGTGGATGAAATCCAAGCTAGCTTGCCTGAAGGTGTGGTATTAGAAACTGTTTACGATCGCACCGCGCTGGTAGATAAAGCCATCAATACCGTCCGTAAAAACCTTATTGAAGGCGCATTACTGGTGATTGTGGTGTTGTTTCTTCTGCTTGGCAATATAAGAGCCGCCATCATTACCGCCGCTGTGATACCGCTCGCTATGCTCGCCACAATAACAGGGATGGTGCAAACGGGCGTAAGCGCAAACTTAATGAGCTTAGGAGCGCTAGACTTCGGGTTAATTGTAGATGGTGCGGTTATCATCGTTGAAAATTGCATTAGGCGATTAAGTGAAGCGCAGCGGCGAACCGGCTCAGTGCTGCTCATCAAGGAAAGACTTGAAGTTGTATATGAAGCAACCAACGAAGTAATACGACCTAGTCTTTTTGGCGTGATGATTATTACCATTGTATATATACCTATTTTTAGTTTAACAGGGGTAGAGGGGAAGATGTTTCACCCGATGGCGGCCACCGTCATCTTGGCATTACTTGCTGCGATGGTGTTCTCAATCACTATTGTGCCAGCAGCCGTTGCGATGTTTATGTCGGGTAAAGTCAGTGAAAAAGAGAGCCCAATTATCGTTGGGGCGAAATCGGTGTATCGTCCTGTTCTGTTATGGGCGCTGAAACTACGTTGGTTAGTAATAGGCGCAGCGACATTATTGGTTGTTGTAAGCGTTTGGCTAAGCATGCGACTTGGCTCTGAATTTATTCCTCAACTTGATGAGGGTGATATTGCCTTGCACGCTATGCGAGTGCCCGGCACTGGCATTGAGCAAGCCGTTGATATGCAAAAAAGGCTTGAAGACGTCATTATGCAGTACCCACAAGTGAGCACTGTTTTTGCTAAAACCGGCACGGCAGAAGTTGCCACAGATGCCATGCCGCCCAATGTTACCGATACGTTTGTGATGTTGAAACCCGTCGACCAATGGCCAGATCCTACTTTATCCAAAGCCGAGTTTGTCGAGCAAATGGAGCGTGAACTTCAAAGCGTGCCCGGCAATAATTACGAGTTTACTCAACCTATACAAATGCGATTTAACGAGTTAATTAGTGGCGTTAGAGCCGACTTAGGCATAAAAATTTATGGTGATGATTTAAATAAACTGCGCGATTCGGCCGGTGATATATTAGCGGTACTGCAAGATATACCCGGCGCTGCGGATGCACGCGTTGAGCAAGTTGATGAAATTCCTATCTTTACCGTAAATCCCAAACCTTATGCTTTAGCGCGTTATAATTTGGACGTCACTGACCTGCAAACTTGGTTAAGCGGTTCGATTGGCGGCAAAGAGGCAGGCTTGATATTCGAGGGCGACAGGCGATTCGAGATAGTCGTTCGCTACTCAGAGGATATTCGCAATAATCTTGATACGCTAGGCAGCATACCTATTATGACAGGGGATGGTGATTATGTGCCTATAGCAGAAGTTGCAACGCTTGAATATGCCAGCATACCCAGTCAAATCAGCCGAGAAAACGCCAAGCGCCGTATTGTGGTAACGGCGAATGTAAGAGAGCGCGACCTAGGCTCGTTTGTTACTGAAGCAAAAATGCAAATAGCAGAAAATGTCGTATTGCCAAGTGGTTATTGGGTTGATTATGGCGGTACGTTCGAGCAGCTTGAAAGTGCGAGTCAGCGATTAAGCCTTGTTGTGCCAGCGACGCTTTTCTTAATTCTTGCATTGCTAGTCATTGCCTTTGGCTCCGTGAAAGATGCATTGATAATTTTCACCGGTGTGCCTTTAGCATTAACAGGTGGCGTTTTTGCGCTATGGGTGAGAGACATGCCCTTGTCTATATCAGCAGGCGTTGGTTTTATTGCGCTGTCTGGCATTGCTGTGCTTAACGGTTTAGTTATGTTGTCGTTTATCCGTCAAAGGCTGGAAGAGACAGGAGAGTTAATCAACTCTATTGTCGATGGTGCATTAACGCGTTTGCGGCCGGTACTGATGACGGCATTGGTTGCTAGCCTTGGTTTTGTGCCTATGGCGCTGAATGTGGGAACGGGAGCAGAGGTACAGCGTCCGTTGGCGACGGTAGTTATTGGCGGGATAATATCTTCTACCTTACTTACATTGATAGTTTTACCTGTGTTATATCGACTTGTGCACAGCAGGAAGAATTAGCCATATTTGGGGCATTAGCCGTTGTTAATTAATGCCCCAGTTTTACTCATTGCACTTAAACGTCATCGATATGTGTTGACCCTATATTAAGTATAGAGTTTATAATCATATTTTTATGATATAACTAAAAAGGGTAGATATGATTTCGCTGGTGTTGATAAGTGCTTTTATATTGCTTGCAGTAGTTGCTCGAAGCTTTGTGCAATATAAAAGGAATGGGGATTTTGGCATTAGAGCAGCCTCGTTAAGCGCTCCGATGATAGAGATTTTGCCCGGTACTATGTTTGTGATTACATTTTGCCTAGCGTTTGGTGTGATACTCATTGGGTATTTTGGCAAAGTGCCCCTTTTGTTTGTTGTTCCACTGCCATTTCAGGCTTTAGGTCTTGCGGTTGGGACTTGTGGAATACTCGTCACGCTCTTATCTCAAATCCAAATGGGTGATTCATGGCGAATTGGTGTCGACCAGAAAGAAACGACGACGCTCATTACGCATGGTATTTATGCAAGGTCTCGAAATCCGATTTATTTCGGCATTTATATATTTTGGTTGGGGTTATGTTTCACATTCGCACATCTACTGCTATGGGCTTGCGCCTTAATATGCTGGATTTGCATTGAACTGATTGTTCGGAAAATTGAAGAGCCATATTTAATAGAAGTGCATGGGGATGTGTTTCAAAAATACATGCGGGAGACTAATCGATACATACCTAAGTTATGACGTTCGTTTAATTTTTAAAAATATACGATGTGAGACTTGATTTATAAAAACTGAGCACCAATGTATACTGTATATATTATCAGTAGGGTAAAGGGAGTCACATGGATGTATTAAATGTTGAAAACGAACTTCGCGAAGTTGTAGCCAGAGTAGTGACTCAAGTAGAGCTTGCGAGCAAGCAAGGCCGCTTAGACATAAATTTAGCGATGGAAGATGCTTTTATTCCTATCCTCAAAGAGTTGTTTCACCTACCAAAGCTGCACAATTTGAATGCTAAGCAGAAGAATTATCCTGGAATAGACTTAGGAGATGAATATGATCGGGTCGCATTTCAGGTAACCGCAACTACAGACCTTGAAAAGGTTAAGAAAACACTCTCAATCTTTATTGATAAAGACTACCAGTCAAACTTTGATGAGCTCTTTATTTTGATGCTTGTAGGCAAACAGAAGAGCTATTCTCAACAGGCCATTGATAAAATAACAGGACCGAAATTTAGCTTTAATGCGAAAACGCAGATCATAGATTGCGGTGACATTTTGTCAAAAGTAACAGACTTAAGGGTAACTGCACAACGTCGCATATTGCACGAATTTAAACTCATACTTGGTGAAATTGATGGTTATTTAGCGCTTCGCGAACCCAAAACTGATGTACCAGTTGTATTCACGTCAAATCTAGCGCCCATTAATTTTCCGCCAAAGGTTTTCATCGCTGAAACCACCATAAATAAAAAGGAGGTGCTTTCCCGAGCAAAGAAAGAGCTAGAATACAAGGGCAGGAAGTCAGATATGCTCATGTGCATTCGACTTGCTCTACAACTTGAAGGATCTAGTTTTGCAGGATGGGCCTTTCATGATGGGAAAATATTCACGTTTGATAATTTTGAAGCCAACACTGCGCTTAAGTCTTTAATTGATGTCGGAACAATCGAGGAAGTAGGTAGTGATGAGTTATATAACTCAGAATATGTAGAATATGAAAATGTGCTTAAATCGCTTCTTCAAGGCCAAATACGGGAGCAACTGATACCGCATAATGTAAATTTCGATATGTATGAAAAGCAATTTTATTTCAACAGAGAAAGCGAAAAGCAAACTCATAGAAAAGAAACATGGAAAGGCATGAAAACAGCTCATAGAACAGTTTTTGAGCGTGTTGATAGTAAGAAAGAGCCAGGAAGTCTAGCGCATTACAAGCACTTAAGCTTTCAATTAAGGTTTATTTATACAATGGGTCAGTACCATGCCTTGATTGTGCCAAGTTGGCTTTATACCTATAACTCTTTTCGACGAAGCCGTTTTCACGACAAACTAGTAACGAAGCAGAAGAAGCTTGAAAATAATCAAGCTGTTCGAAATTTAACTCGGTTCATTGCTTTTTATCTTTCTCAAATGACAGACCAAGAAGTTAAGTTTGGCTCCCTGATTCAGCTTGTTCCAGAAAACATCACTGAAGATGTAGTCGATATCGATGAGGAGGAGTAACGAGTGAAAGTTACCGTAATTGAAGAGCCACTATTGGAATTTGGTAAGGGAACTCATATTTGTCCGCGTAATGGAATAGAACGAATGGGTGTTTATGATACTAAGGATGAACTTAGGCGTTCAGAGCTAAGACTTGGAATAGTAGGCAGGGGAGAGGGAGTAGATAAGCTAGACGTTTGGTTAGACTTATGTCGCAATGGTATTGTCGGCAAAGAAAGTGAATTATCAAACCTGTTTAAAGGATTTGGTGGCGTTTCGGCGGACTATGGTTTTTTCACGCGATTATTATCTTCACCAAGTTTCACTCGCGCAATTCAGAAATCTTCAATTGTGAAAGTGAGTCGTATTAAGACAAGAGAAGAGCGAGTAGTCGCGGCAGTTAACTTGTACTACGAGCAAGTTCAATTTCTCGCAGAAAATCGAGCCATTGATGTCATAATATGCGTGATACCAGAAGAGCTATTTGTGTCATTAACGCAGAAAGATGCTGGCTCAAAAAAAGATACCGGCTCAATAGAGCAATATATGGAGCATGACTTTAGACGCCTATTGAAAGCGAAATGTATGCACCTTGGGATACCGTTACAACTTGTTCTAGAGAGTACATTGTTAACAGGAAAAGCAAATAGAGGCAATCAAGACGATGCTACTCGGGCCTGGAATTTTGCAACGGCTTTGTACTATAAAGGCAACAAGACTGTCCCGTGGAGATTAAAAGAAGAACGATTTAAGCCAAAAAGTTGCTACGTCGGTATTGGGTTCTATAAGAGTCGCGATGGTGAGACTATATCAACTAGTCTAGCGCAAGTATTTGATGAATTTGGTCATGGCGTTATTTTACGCGGAACACCTGTAGTCATTGACAAAAATGACAAGCGACCATTTATGTCAGAAGAACAAGCATACAATTTGTTAAGCTCAGCGTTATCTGAATACGATAAAGCGTTGATGCAAATGCCAGCCAGAATTGTTATACATAAGACTTCAAAATTTCGCGACACAGAAATCAGAGGGTTTTGTCGTGTGCTAGAAGAGAAAAGCGTGCGTTCGAAGGATTTTGTTTCTATCACGAATACGGATATACGATTATTTAGTCAAACAAGCTATCCACCAAAGAGAGGGACATTACTTTCAATAAATGAAAATGAAGGCGTTCTATACACACGCGGCACCATTGATTTTTATCAAACTTATCCTGGCGCGTATGTTCCTAATCCATTGAAAATAGATGTATATGAGAACGATTCATCATTAGAAGAATTAGCAGAAGAAATTCTGGGTTTGACCAAAATGAATTGGAATAACACACAGTTAGATGGGAGATTACCGATAACGCTCGAGTGTGCCAAAAAAGTAGGCGATATTATGAAATATGTGGATCTAGGCGAAAAACCTCAAGTCAGTTATAGTTTTTATATGTAACATCTCTTATGTCTAATACGGTTTAGTATTAGACATAGTATAAAATGTAAGTTATATTGTATATAGACTAACTCACGATTGCTCACGCTTTGGCCACGACTAAACCTACACCTTTGTTTCCAACTTATGCTGAACTGACTGAGCTGAGTATTAGTGACTATCCGCAGTTGTCTGCATACTTAGAGAATCAACCTAAATGGATGAAGCAACATTGGCACTGGGCAAAGGATTATCTACTTTATATTGGTCGCAACAAATCTGAACACACGTACGTGCGTTTTCGAAACGACATCGAAAAGTTTTTACTGTGGGTGTTTATGGTTGATAAGCAGCCTGTTGACGATTTACGCAAAGCTGATATTTTGCGTTACATTGATTTTTGTGTCGCGCCGCCTGTTAAATGGATCAGCACTCAGTTACATGACAGGTTTAATCTAAGCAACGGATATTTTGCTTCAAACCTTAACTGGACACCATTTAGGCAAACGCCGCCAAAATATGATAAAGACCGAGTACTCGACCCCAAAAAATACAAACCGTCTCTACAGACCCTAGAATCTACATTTGTTGCGCTTAGTTCATTTTACCGACACCTGATTGATGAGGAAATTTGCTTTGGCAATCCCATCCCATTAGCGAAGCGTGATTGCAAGCACATGATAAAAGATAGCCAGGTAAAAACTATCAGCCGGCTAACAGAGCACCAGTGGCAATATCTGCTCGATACCGCGGTTGAATTAGCCGATACAGACGCCCTTTTTGAACGAAATTTATTCATAATATCTACAATGAAAACCTTGTTTCTTCGGCTATCTGAACTTTCGGAAAGACAAGACTGGTCACCCGTGATGAGCCATTTTTGGACAGATGAAGATAATAATTGGTGGTTTAAAGTCTACGGAAAAGGCAAGAAAATACGCGATATTACCGTACCTCAAGGTTATTTAAGTTACTTAAAGCGTTATCGTGAGTGGCGTGGCCTGTCTTCGCTACCATCAAAGGGTGAGCAAACCGTATTGGTAGAGAAAGTTAGAGGGCGTGGCGGGCTAACAGGTCGTCAGATAAGTAGGCTCATTCAACAAGTATTTGATGCGGCATATCAAAAAATGAAAAACGAACAAGGACTAGATGCTGCTCAAAAACTAAATGAAGCTACAACACACTATTTGCGCCACACGGGTGCAAGCATGGAAATTGAGCGTGACAGACCGCTCAAGGATCTTTCAGAAGACCTAGGCCATGCTAGTAGCGCCACCACCGATACAGTATATGTCCAAGTTGAGCGAAAAAAACGTGCCTCATCTGGTAAAGATAGGAAAGTAGAGTAGTTAATGGGAACCAATACATGTTACATGTGCGACGATTTGGCGACAACGAAAGAGCACATACCACCAAAAGCCTTATTTCCCAAACAAAAAGATTTGCTTGGGGAATTCAGTCTACGCAAAGAACTAATAACGGTGCCATCTTGTGAGGAACACAATAATAATAAAAGTAGAGACGATGAATATTTAGTATTTTGTCTATCTACGTGCTTTCATGGAAACGACATAAAGGAGCAATTATTTAACACGAAGATTATGCGGGCAATTGAAAGGCGTCCTGACACGTATTCGAACTTTTTAGATAATTATCAACGTGTAATGCTGAAACATCCAGATGGAAAAGTAGAACATACCGCTGCGTATTCAATCGACCTAAAACGTTTTGATAACGTGTTATCACATATAGCACGAGGCTTATATTACCATCACACTCAAACTAAATGGGAAGGACCAGCACTTGTCATGAGCAATGAATTACGTGATCTAAGCTCTAAAAATTCCGATGAAATTAATACAATTGCTGATGATACTATTGAGCGAGTAAGTGCATTTTTATTTGATACAGAAAGTTATGGCCAAAATCCAGAAGTGTTCTCTTATAAAATTCATGACAGTAGGCCCAAGGGCTTCGTAATTCTAATGAAATTCTACTCGGCAATAACAGTAGCGGTAACGTTAGCTGAAAATAGTAAAATCAAGTAATTTCGGCATATGAATTAGAGGCTTAGCCGAAATTATCGAAAATCAGAGACCTAAACGGTAGTTCAGCCTAGAAACCGTAAATTCTCATTCAAGAATAGACGTGTGATTAAGTAAAAGTGCCAGTAAATAAGTTCGTATATACGTGGCTTTCAGGACTCATAACTGGCATCTTTACTTTATTTTTAAATAAGTAAAAGTGCCAGTAACTCATCAATAAAGTAAAAATGCCAGTTTCAGGTGAATAATAATATCAATCACTTAAGTTATACTATTTTAAGTGCTTCTGGTTTGCGTCAATTGCAGCGAGTCGAACTTACATTAATTTAACTTAATTTTGAGAATATTTATAACTATTTCTTTTAGATAAAATGACAAAAATTGACGTAATACATTCGATGATTTCCGCTTTATTTTCGATTCTGCGAGTATCTTTACTCACAACGAATTCTTGTATTTTAATTTCTACTGCATTAAGCCATGAATAAGGACCGAAATGTAGTAAATTTATGCATGACGCAAGTGAGCCCGAACGAATACTAAGCAAAAGCTAGTCCTTGAGATAAGGCCCTAGGGTCATGTTCCCCCCCCCCTTAAAGACTGAACGGCATCGGAGACCGTGCATTAACAGTGAGTCTGCATTCACAACGAAAGTTTGTTGAGCGTGAGTTTGACGATTTTTTGCGGTGTGGTCTCTTAGAGCATGAATTCTTAAGAGTGGTATGTGGAGATTGCAAGCATGAGAAACTTGTTGCTTTTAGTTGTAAACGCAGAGGTTTTTACCCTAGCTGCGGAGCCAAAAGAATGGCCGAAAGTGCAGCGCTACTGGTAGATGACGTAATACAAGGTTACCCTGTAAGGCAATGGGTTTTAAGCCTTATCACGCGAGAAGCATGAGTTGGGCTAAACGTCCGTAGCCGGCCAGTGAGAACGAGTGTTCAATATTGATATTAGCGAATGCGAAAAATGCCAAAAGCTTAATGCGACGATAATTGCTTGCATTATAGACACCGTCGTTATTCAAAAAATATTGGCACATTTAGATAAAAAGTACCTTACTTCTAAACAAACACCGCTATTACCACCTTTGCGTGCCCCACCTGACGAACAGTACGCAAACGATTTCAAAATCCAATGCGACTTCAACTTTGGTGCATATACACCAAGTCGACATACAATACTAAGAAATAAAGTGCTTCATGGTAGGGGTTTTGACATGCCAGACAACAATTTTCTGTACCGATGGCCTATCTACGCATGAATTTGAAGATTCACATACCATCCAAAGTGTCCCCAACCAAACATTTTAACAAACCAACCTAATTAAAAAGTACAGCTGTTACTAGGGGTAGTAAATAGCTTTAATTCTCCTTATACTCTTAACGGCATTGAACTGATTTGGTCTTGGTCTCATATTATTGCTGAAAAGGAGTAGTTGAATCGTGGTTAGCTTAGTAAAAGGGGTTTTATTTACCTTACTATCCTCATTGATACTTTTGCTAATTTACCATGTGGTCACCGTAAGTTACGCTCTGTTTCCTCATGCAAACTTAGAAAGTTTCTATTTAACTCCTCCCTTAACACGCCCATTTAAAAAGCTCGAAAACGACCCTAAAAAGTTAAATCTCGTTTATAAGGAGAAAAAATATGGATTTTTGAGTAACAAGAAATCCAAGACTCGTAGCGAATTACCTTATGATACCTATGAAAATGAATTCATCAAAAGTTTAGGATCTGTGTTTCTTGATAGTAATTACTACTTTAAATTTGAGGAATTAGTAGATGAGGAGAAAAAATTTTTCGGTGGTTCAGTCACACGAAACCCGAATAGAGAGAACTATCGTGAGATCTATAAGGAACTTAAAGCAAAGTATCACGATTCGAGAAAGGCCTTAATGGAAACGAGATTAATGATTAAGGACGATGCAAAGTTAGTAAGTATGGAGTTAAGTTATCTTTGGAATGAGATAACAAATAAAATACCTTACACTCGAAAAGTGAATGAATATACGCCTGTTCGGTCCTATGACTCTTTGATACAGAACCTTATAGCATATTATTCGCCTACCATTGATCATGTGCTAGGTGAAACCGCCTTTGAATATAGTAATAATTCGTTACGTCTTGAACATGAGAACATAGCCCCAAGGGTTAAAAAATATACTCTTAAAATCAATATGGAGGACTTGAAATGGCAAAAGATAAAAAAACGTTTTATCTCCGCCTGCGGCGAAGATTTTAGGTGCCAGCCCCAATCATTACCCCTAGTAGTTGTTTTTACCGCCACTAATTCGAAATGGTCTAAAGTTTTTGTGAATGGCCAAGAAGTTAAACAATTTCCTAATGGAATGCATACAAGCGATAAGATGGTTTTTATGTTACCTGAGCAAAAGATCGATGTACTCTCGTTTGTAGTAGAAGCAGAATCACCAAACACAGATTTATATCGCAATAGTTTTACACATATTGGATTATCGTTTGGAGTTGAGTTTCCAGAGTTAGGCGTTGTACTCCCTAAAACTGGCGCTCAATGGATCGATGTAATTGAAATAGAGTGGTCGTTTTTCGAGATGGTTGAAAAGGCTATAAGACCTACAGCTGAAAATTTTGTAGCTTTATCAATTATATTTTCTGCTCTCCTATTGTGGAGCTATATTGGTTATCTCCTTTTCTCTAAAAGAACGTTTAAGCTAAAAAGACTTTTAATTAGTCGCTTGAAACCCAAATAATTATATCGGAAGGGTTTCCAATTCTAAGATTTGGAATTTTTTATTAATCAACTGAAGATAAAGCTGTGTTGCTGAGAATGAATAAGCATAAACATATGTATAGGGTCTTTACCCTAGCACTTAGATTACTAAAAGGTACAGAGTTGAAAATGATGAGAACATTAACAAAGAATCTACTGGCAAGTGCCGTTGTTGTTAGTTTGGCGCTAACTGGTGTTGTTATAGCCGAAGAAGGTGTGAAACACCGTACCATCGATATTAATGTAGTGAAAGATCAAGATGTGAAGGTAAAAGTGGCTTCTGAAATGGGCACTGAATCTTTGTTTTTTACCCCCGCAGAGCTTAAAGACGCTGAGTTATTAGAGTCGAGATTAGCTAACTTAGATCCTGATACTAAAGAGACCATATCAAAGGCCTTAAAAGGTATTAACATGTCCGGTGAAGGTGGCGCACAACACACAATCGAAAAAGTATTTGTGATGAATAAAGGCGATGGTGAGCGGTTAGAGTTTTATGCAGAAGACGAAGATAATGTAAAAATTGAGTTTAGTGGCGACGGTAATCCCAAAATGATCCGTAAACATATTGTAGATGGTGACGGTGAATATCGAGTACTGAAAGGTCATTCAGATGCGATAACTAAATTAATTGAAAACGGCGAATTTAGCCGTGATGAATTAGATAAGATCCAAGCTGCTTTGGATGCAAAACGTTAAGTTAGATTTAAGCTAGCTTAGTAGCTTGCTTCTATTCGCATCCAATCAGCTAATTGGATGCGACCTGCGCTGACAGATAACTATGAGCGATCAACTATCTTTCAATCTTTGCGAAATCAAGGTGATTTTAATTAGATTTAATGCCCCTTGTTTTTCGGCAGGAAGTGCCGTAAACCCGCCCAAAGATGTTGTCAACCTTCACAAGCAAAAACCACCGACTATTTAAACGAATGGAGCTGACATCTTTCCAAACACATTATCGAAATCAATCAACACTTGTTATGACTGTTATACGAACAGTTAAATAAAGACACACTTTACCAGTGAACTACGATAGTAATTTCGAATAAGGGTAGGCTCATATGATTGAACTTTTTTCTAACGTCATGTATTCTTTTAGTTGGTAGAGGGAGATACCATGACCATCATAAGACTCACAATTATCATTACTCTGATAGCTTTCACCAAAGGTTGTCTGCTAACATCACCTATTCCTGATGCTAGGCACGTTAAAGGTCAATCTATAGTGCCTGGTAGCATATTGACGTCTAATGACATGGCCTCTTTGTACAATAATTTGTCGTCAAATTTTTCTAGTAAATGGCCGTCAGTCACTATAAGCACACACAACGGTATAGAAAGGACATTAAAGTCGGGAAAGAACGACCAAACAGCCTTTACCAGCGATACTTTTAAAGATGATGGGGCTCTAGTGGATAGAGTTAACGAATCTTGTTCCGGTCAGGTCATTAGAAACTCTGAACCGCTAGCTCGGAATAAAAACCATCGATTTTCAACGGACGAGTTGAACCAATTAAATACTCAGACGCATAATCTGTTTACAAAATACTTTTTGAATTTTGATGCGTTCGCCCGTGAATATCAGTCGATATTTCGCCAAAACTTTAGACATCAATCTGCAACAGTTCTCTCTCGGATGACGGTTTATGTGTGCATTTCAGAAGAATATTCGGCTATCGTTCTTTTACAAAAACCGATGCGCTCACATTATAATGAAAGAGGCGATGACGTTATTGGTTTTGAGCATTCAGTATACTTTATTCCTGATCACATATTGAGAAACCCAGGAAATGGATTTTATACAGGTAACTTTCAAGAACGTGCTCTTTGGCAAGCAGAATTGTCTCTAAAACAAAATAAAGATTCTCTCGAAGGTTTAAGGGTATTAGTTGGTCATTTTACAGACCAAGGCTTTAATGACTTAGCTGTAAAAGCTAAAAACAGAATAGACGCAATTCAGCGAGAATCGATACAGCGTGAATTTGAAACATTACGCAGTGATACTGAGTTCGATACTTTTATCAACAAATATAAAAATACAGAATTTACTAAGTTTGCTGATACCGCATTAAAAGAAAAACCCAAGAGACTAGCTAATATTCAGCTAAGTACTTTCAAGTCACTTTCGAGTGCTTCTGATTTCAAAAGATTCATTTCAGATTATGCACAATCAGATTATGCAGGGCTGTTAGAGGAAGCAAAAGCTCGTCTATTGAAGATTAACCAAAGCACTCAGCAGAAGAGTTATGTTCAAGCAAAAACCCTAAAACAATTAAATGAATTTATTCTTAAATACAGTTCCCGTGATTACTTATCTTTGATTGAATCTGCAAAATCTAAAAGCAATTCACTGGTTAACATCATAGGTGAATTTCGCGAAAACCTTCAAATAGGAGACGAGTCACACTGCGGGCTGGTTGTAGAGATAAAAAAGAGTATTGCGCAAGTTGAATCTCCCGTTGGATTAAAGTATTTACAAATCTCTCAGTTATACCCTGCCGGGCTAACTAGATGCACATTTATTAATTCTGTTTATCAAAATCCGAATTTTGAATAAATACTACTATCAAGTAAGGGAAGCAAGACTATTACGATTTAACTAACAAATTACTAAGGTAGTGGTACGTGAACTTTATAAAAAGTACTAACGCTTTACGAATGGACCGGTGATTTAAAGCAGGTCAATTTAAATTAATTTTTCGTCCGCTAAGGGCCTGAAACCCGTCGAATGATGACTCAATGCTTATGTCCGGTTTGTCTCATCTCCTGTTATAAGAGAAACAAGCAAAAACGTCAATAAATCCTATGATTCACAGACTTCTCGAACGTCGGGTAATCGCTTTGAAGAAACTACCCAGAAGGTCATGTTTCTGAATCTAATACAACACATTTAGCAAACCAATAATTATCTCCAGTTACACTATCTATTAAGTAAAAATACCCGTAGCAAGCAATAAAGCGTTTAAAATCCAACCTATTCATGTACAATAAACAAACAGGTTGACTACTGGCAATGTTATGGCAAGAGCTAGAAAAGTTACATCAGGTGTAGGAAATGAGGCTTTAAACACGGATCTTTGGCGATTACCTAACGTTGACGAGTTATCTCCTGAACATCGAAAAATATTTTATAATAGATATAATGCTGTAAAAGACTACATTTCTGGAAGTACCTTAAAACACGTTTCAGAACGCTTCCAAATTGATGAAAAATCGCTTGTAAGACTTGTAAAGCGATGTCTATCCTTTGACGAATCTGGCGAACTCTATGGGTTTCATGGCTGCATCCCCAACAAACGACTGAAAAACTACCAACGGCAAAAAGGCGCGAATTTACCAGTATTATCAAACTCGGGGTTTTCTGGTGCATTTACCCAATTACTTCGACGGTATCCCGAGTTAGAAGAGCAAATCAGATTTTTATTATTTAAAAAACACAAAAAGAATCATATTCACCAAAGTAGGGTTTCTTTAGAGGACTTACATACTAAATTTATCGAACAATGTAGAAAGCTGAAATTAGAGCAAAGTCATAGTTATCCATTTAATACCAAGTCACTCGCAAAAATATCGTTAAATAGCTTTGTAAAACGTATCCTGAAAGAAGAACCTAAAGCTGCTGGAAATTATTTTGGTTCAAATTACAAAGCTAAAATGGCTGTTGGTACAGGTTCCAACAGACCTGTGTTTGATGTCTTAGACAGAGTTGAACTAGACGCGCACAAAATTAATGCTATTTTTTGTATCTTGGTACCGTCTCCCTTTGGAAATATCGTACCACTTGTAGTTGAACGAGTTTGGCTAATTTCCACTTACGACGTCGCTACGAAAGTGGTGCTCGGGCATCACGTTTCATTAAGAAAAGAGATTAATAAAGATGATGTTTTACGCTGCGTTGCCAATTCAGTAAAAGCCTGGTCTGCATGCGATGCTGAATATTTAGAATATGGCATCAACAGCGGCTTTCCTTCAATTTTGGGGGATAAATACACTGGTATTAAATGGAATGAACTAAGTGTAGATGGCGCAATGGCTAATTTATCTTCAAAAGTCTTTGAAAAGCTCGAAATGTTGATGGGCATAAAGCCAAAGGTGCTCCCTAGGAAAAATAAAGATGATAGGCCATTCGTTGAGCGCTTCTTTGGTACGTTGGAACAAAGGGGCTTTAATAAGTTACCAAATACAACGGGGTCTTCATTTTCGGATTCTTTGAGGGATGTACCTGAAATAAAAGCATGCAAATACTACATTCAGCTTGAAGAGCTTTATGGTTTGATGGACTGCCTAATTGCCAATTATAATGGAACGCCACATTCTAGTATTGGAAAAAGAACACCCTTAGAATATTTCAAATACCGAGTGGAGTGTAATGAAAAACAGATATCATATGTAAATCAATCTGTTGCTGACAATTTGTTACTAGAAACACAAACTGCAACGGTCAAAGGTAGCCAAAAAAATGGGATCCGGCCTTATGTCAATTTTCAATATTCAAAGTACACATCACCCTTATTTGCTTCTAATTATTCACTTTGCGGTAAAAAGATAATAATTCAATTTAACGCTGATGACTTAAGAACAGTAAAAGTGTTTCTTCCTGATGGTTCTGAGATTGGGAACTTAACACCATCCCCACCTTGGCATCTATATCCGCATTCAATCTACGTAAAACGTGCTATTTTCTCCCTTATCAATAAGAAGAGTATTGTCTTATCGCCAACAGTCAATCCGGTTGAAACATTTTTAAAGTATCATGAAGATCAGCTAAAAAATAAAAAGCAAATTACGAGTTCATATATCGAAGCTCGACGGGATTTAACTAATGCGTTTGACGAAGTAAAGAGCGGTACTAACGACCTTCACAGAACACAAGAGCGATTGAGAAAGTTAGAGCTTAACGACGGAGAAAAAAGCAAAAACACTTCCGTGAAAAACGATTTACCACCAAAGAAAAGAGCAAAATGCTAAAGTCAATGAACACCTCTCTTCACCCTATAAATCGCGATGATTACGCGATATATACGCCGTCAATTGCAAGATTTACGAAACAAATTACGGTATGGCTGGATAATATGGTCCCTGGGGCTTTTATTTATGGGAAACCGAGACTAGGAAAAACTAGGTCTATAAGGTACTGGCTGGAGGATTTACTAGATGAACATTATGAAGGTGAAGCGTGTTTGTATAAAATGAACTATAAACTCTTTCAAAACAGTACCGAAAATAATTTTCTTGAAGAGCTCATTCTAGCAGTGATGGGCAAATCAACTGTAGTTTCTAAATCGCGTTCTAAATCGGTTAAATATGAATTTGTCGCAAATCATATAATAACTCAAGTGATGAATAAAAAATCTAACCGCGTTTTATTCATTATTGATGAAGCACAGAATATTCCGGAAATTGGTTATAGGTGGCTTTGTAACTTTCAAAATTTATTGGATGAACATGGTCTTCGATTAACATTCGTTTTAGTGGGCTCCTATGAAATGGCACATCAATATAGCACTTTCACTCAGACAGGAAATACGCAGATTGTTGGGCGATTTATGCTTCACAGTTCGAAATTTCATGGTGTACTTTCGCTTGAAGAATTAACGTACATTTTTGAGGGATATGATGAGGAAAGCGAATGGCCAAAAGGTTCTAAAACTTCATTTACCAAATTTTACTTCTCGAACGCTTTTGACAATGGATTTAGATTAAGCACATATAGTGAGCTCTTTTGGAACGTATATATAGAACAGTTTAACGGTAAAGATTCTGATCTAGAGATTCCGATGGAACACGTAGGAAAAGCAGTTAACTATATTTTTCGAAATTATGGGAATGATGAACTCTCTAGCTTCTCATTAGATAAAAACATCATCGAAGAGGCTATCAACCACACGCAATATGCCAATTATATGAACTCCGTTTTTTAAGCATGCGTTTACGGAGCTCAAACAATCTAAAATACGTCGCAAAAAGAGCTGTTTGGGCGCCTAACTTAATATGCGCAGAAGAATCATTGTGGTCGATTTTTAATAGATTTAATTACATAAATAGATTAACAAAAAATGAATTTAAATCTTATTTAGGCTTAGAGGAATCGAAACCATATAGTATAAATTTGATAACTGGAAAGTGTATCCAGTCACATGGGTTGCCAACGACAAATGAAAATCAAATTTTTTACAAATTTGTTAAAGATGAACTATCGTTAACAAACTTTTCGTCGGCAACTCTACATGACACTAAAAACATGTTACTTAAACCGAACACAGATCATCTAAGGTTTTGTCCTTTGTGTATTAAAGAGAGTTTTCATAGTGTACTTTTTCAATATCCTCATGTTATTACGTGTCCAATTCATGAAATTGAAATAAAAAATAGATGTCCCAATTGTGGATATTCAATTGATGTTAGGTTTAATAAAACGCCCTTTGCATTGAGCTATAGTTGTCCAAAATGCAAAAAGTTATTGGCAGACAAACATTCTATGCTGTACCCCCAAAAAACACTTCTTTCGTCGCCAAACTCTTTAAGTAGAATGTGGAAAATGAGGAAAGTCATTGAATACATTGATACAACACCAATGGCGTTCATGGTTCATGAAAATCAATTAAGAACAAGCCTCCAATTAAGCATCAAGCGCAATATGATGGACGCACTTGCGAGTGACTTTGAGAGAGCGGCCAACAGTAAATTGAGATTTACCAACTGCATACAAGATATAAATACTAGAATTTTAGCATTAAAAAATCGTGTTAAAACCAAATCATTTATAGAAAGTTTTGTAAGGGCATGGGAAATAGTCACGAGAAATAGCCAAGAACGTTTGCAGAATGACTATAACCTTCATCTGAGCAATAAAGTTATTTGCGACGCCAAAAATATGTTCATTACCTGCCTTAGTCCTCACCAAAGTTACTGCAAAGACCGAAACTACAGCGAAGCAATTAACTTATACGGCTTGCAAGATAATTTTTATAATACAGACTATATAAACTTTGGGTACAGGTTAATTGTAAACAAGTGCTCTTCTGAAGAAGCTAAAATACTAACAGATGAATTTAAGGATATTTTATTGGCTATTGGTTTCGAATTCTTAGTAATTGCATATTTGGCTGATAAACAAAACTTAAAGCTTCCTTGGATACAATTTTATCGAATAACCTGTTGGTTTGTTCCTATAAACTTTTATCGCTATCAAAATGGCCGCATGCTAAAGACTAGTTATACAGATAAACACGACTTAGAGTCATTTAAAAAATTTATCGCTAAAGATATTCACAAATATGAGAAACATCCAATGTCACGGTTTAGAGACTAGAAACATTAAAAATGTAATTTAAACTTATGTTTATGGAAGCAGCGTTCTTACATCACATTTAATGGTGTTAGCAAGCTGATATAAAGTTTCCAAAGTTATGTTTACTTCCCCACGTTCAATACGTCCTACATAACTTCTATCCAATTTAGCATTTAATGCAAGCGCTTCTTGCGAATATCCATTTTCCTTTCTTTTCTGCCGTATTTTCCTACCGACTATCTTTGATAACTTACTCATTTTTCTATACCGCCCAAAGACTTTTAATATCTCTAGTTGCGGCTTAAGTATCCACGGACTATAATCCGCATTATTATTTTCCTTTTAAGTTTCCTTAATTTATTTAGCCACTGTATGAGAAGTATAAAATGCCAAAACACAAATACGCCCCTAATCCAGCATTACTATCAATTCTTAAAAGTAAAGGTACTACCGAATATTGTGTAACTGAGATAAGAGACATATTGCTTAAAAGTACATCTGAAAAGCGTGATAAGAACGATATTAGACGATGGGTGAATGGGCAGTTCAAAACATTAGTCAAACATGGCTACATTTCGCTTACTTCACAAAAGGGTATAAGGACATCCTATAACAATACTAATAAAATTTTATTGGACGCAATACACGACACAGAACAGATATCAACAAAAATGGAGGCTGTAGATCATAAAATGGATGGTCTTAAATCACGACTTAAATCATACCAAACGGAATTGTTAGTAAGTTCAGGTGAAACAAAAGAATATGAAGAACTCTGTGTCCTTTACCCAGAATGGCGTCATTTAATACAAAACAAGTTTAATTCGTCGAAAGAGAAAAACATTGAGCTAATAGGCAGAGTTAAAGCAATAGAAGCGCTCCTATCAGAGGACATCAAATGAGATTGAGAAATTGGCAATTGCTTTGTTCGGACAAAGCAATCGCTAGCTATTTATCTAATGATAAACACTTTCTATGTGTAGCTACGCCGGGAGCTGGTAAGACAAGGATGACGGCTGATGTTGTTGATAAACTACTAAATCTAGACCTAATTGACTTTGTTTTTTGTTTTACACCTTCTGTGGTCACAGCCCAAAGCATGCGCAAATCTATCGAGCAGGTTATAAATGCACCAATGAATGGCCATATCGGGTCTAAAGGTCTTTGTGTAACTTATCAATCGCTAAATTTTAAGGATACGTCTTTTTGGAATGTATTTAAGCAATATCGCGTATTCGCTATTTTTGATGAAATACACCATTGTGGTGGTAATTCAATAGAAGATTCAAATGTTTGGGCGCAGCATATATTAAGAAATATTGAGGCTCACGCCAGTTATACAATGGCACTCTCTGGCACGCCTTGGCGGTCAGATAAACGCGCAGTTACTCTTTCAAGGTATAATGAGAGTAATGGTAGCATTATTTGTGATTATGAATATGGCCTAACACAAGCAATTAATGAATCAGTTTGTCGAGTGCCTTCAGTAACCGTAATTGATAATAATTTAATCAGCATCACTGACAGGAAAAACGTTAAACATCATTATACCAGTATCGAGGATGCACTAGAATCTTCAAGTATAAGCTATCAAACGATTGTCGAGGCGGAACCAATTATTAAATTTTGTTTGCAACAATCAATTTTAAAGCTGGATTATGTTAGAAAAGAAAACAGTAGGGCAGCTGGATTAGTTGTGGCATCCACTGTAGATCATGCATTTAAAATTGCGACGATTTTGCAACACAACTTTGAGCGTACTGTTATAGTTGTTTCCCATCATGATATTAATAGTCTTGATATCATAAATTCATTTCAAGATACTGATATTGAATGGTTGGTAGCTGTTGCCATGGTAAGTGAAGGCACAAATATTCCAAGATTACAGGTATGCTGTCATCTTACAAGAATAAAAACAGAGCTTCATTTTCGGCAAATTTTAGGGCGAATTGTAAGACTTAACGCAAAAGAGAAAAACCGCACAGCACATTTATTTGCGCCTGCACAGCCTCAGTTAATTGAGTATTCAAAAAGGTTATCTGATGACATACCAGCAGCAAGTTCGACTATTGTAGTATCTAGTCAGACGCCTATTACTGTGCTAGAAAATGAAGAGGAAAGGCATCCCCCAGATAGCGACCATAACAGCAGCGACAAAAAACAGATTACTAGTGAAAATTTGAGATTTAACGAAGGTAAAGATAATCTATCAATGCCAACACTTGACGATGTTTTTTTCAAAAAACTACGATTTAATGGACAATTTAGTCACTCTGTTGTGTATGAATTTCCGCAAGCTTAATCGCCGACTGAAATGATAGTCAAGTCAAAAGTGTGTATTATCGAGAAAGAGGAAACATCGTGAGTGAAGTAGAAAGAATGACAATAATTGCGAGTATTGAATTAAGTGAGACAGGATTTACTGTTCTTAAATGTGGAGAGAAATACCAGGTGACGCAATCAAGTCGCGCCGCAGCAATAATGATGAACGCTATCGCTGATATTGACGAGCTGCTTGAGACGTTAACAAAACCTAGCGATAGCCAATAATAACTGACAAAAAGAAAACTAAGTTTAACTTATGAAACTCTGGAGAATGCTAAAACTGCAATCGAGCTTTAAGAAACATCTTATTCATGAATAGCTCGTGTATAAGATAGTCGGCGTGAAAGCCAATATTTTCATCCTCAAACTCACCAGCAAATGTGCAGCTGAAAAATATAGCTGTTAATTCTAACGACACATGGATAAGGAACATCAATTGATAGGTAGCATGAGTCCTAGACTGCCGCTTGTGCTTCTTTATTTTGACTAAAACATTTTTAATTTCGTACAAAAATTTGTAAGCAAATACAACGGCGTCATTATACTGTTATCTGATGCGTTTAAGGCGCTTTACAATAGATAAGGCGCTTTACAATAGAGTAGCCAAAAGTCTAAATAATAGCTATTATCACTGAATCGATACTAAAATAATCTCATTATATTCATAACAGTGGGGTGCATATGTGAATTGGAATGCTGCAATGAAAAAGGAACTTCATCTTGTCGCCAATCAATAAAAAAGCGCTGAGCGAAACTGACATAATCACCAAGTTTATTATGCCTGCTATAAAGCATGCTGGCTGGGATGACATGTACCAAATTCGTCAAGAGGTTAAACTTCGCGACGGTAAAGTAGTGGTTCGCGGTATGGCGGCGGCGCGTAAAAAGGTTAAGTCTGCCGACATTGTGCTTTATCACAAAGTATCAATGCCGCTTGCGGTAGTAGAAGCGAAAGCCAATAAACATGAAGTGGGGAAGGGTATTCAGCAGGGCTTAGATTATGCTCGGTTGTTAGATGTTCCATTTATTTTTGCTTCCAACGGCGATGGCTTCATTTTTCATGATAAAACTAATCTGCATGAAATTGAGCGTGAAATAACTCTTGATGAATTTCCTAGTCCTCAAGAGTTGTGGGCAAAATATTGCGCATTCAAAGGTTACACCCTACAACAACTGCCTATCATCACCCAAGATTATCATGACGATGGAACTGGTAAATCACCTCGCTACTACCAACTACAAGCAATCAATAAAACCGTAGAAGCGGTATCAAAAGGTCAAAACCGAGTGCTGTTAGTAATGGCAACCGGCACAGGTAAAACCTATACCGCCTTTCAAATTATCTGGCGACTTTGGAAGTCCAGAGCTAAGAAACGCATATTGTTTTTGGCAGACAGAAACATATTGGTCGATCAAACCAAGTCAGGTGACTTTCAGCCTTTCGGCCAAGCGATGACAAAAATCACTGGGCGCAAAGTTGACCCGGCATACGAAATTCATCTTGCGCTTTACCAGGCATTAACTGGACCAGAAGAATCTCAAAAAGCCTACAAACAAGTCGACCGCGACTTTTTCGACTTAATCATAATTGACGAGTGCCATAGAGGAAGTGCGGCTGAAGACAGCGCTTGGCGTGAAATATTAGAATACTTTGATGCAGCCACTCAAATAGGCTTAACCGCTACACCAAAAGAAACCGATGAAGTATCTAACAGCGATTACTTTGGCGACCCAGCTTACATGTATTCTCTTAAAGAAGGCATTGAAGACGGCTTCTTAGCGCCTTACAAAGTAGTACGTGTTGATATTGACTTGGATTTGCAGGGCTGGCGGCCCACTAAAGGACAAACAGACAAAAAAGGTAATGTGATTGAGGATAGGATCTACAACCAAAAAGACTTCGATCGCACTATGGTAATTGATGAGCGCACTCAACTTGTCGCTGAAACCATTACTAATTACCTAAAACGCACTAACGTAATGGATAAAACCATCGTATTTTGTAACGACATAGACCATGCCGACCGTATGCGTCGTGCCCTTGTTAATCTGAATCCAGAGCAAGTTGCTAAAAACGAAAAGTACGTAATGAAAATTACAGGTGATGATGACGAAGGAAAGGGGCAGTTAGGTAACTTCATTAATCCTAAAAAAGCCTACCCAGTTATTGCAACCACCTCTGAATTAATGACCACAGGCGTGGATGCCAAAACCTGTAAATTGGTTGTGCTCGACCAAGCTATTCAGTCAATGACTAAATTTAAACAAATCATAGGCCGAGGAACCCGCATTGACGATAAGTTCAACAAACTATGGTTTACCATATTAGACTTTAAAAAAGCCACAGAGCTATTTGCAGATGAAGGCTTCGACGGTATTCCCGAGAAAGTTATCGTTACTAGAGCTGACGATATTAACGATCATGAATCTGACTTTGATGACATCATTGAAGGGGGAGACAATTTAGCTGAAGAATGGGCAAGCACCGATGCCAACGATTCTGAAGCAGATGACGGTTTCGATTTTCCAGAAGGTGAAATTGGTGGAGATGATTGGCAAGACGAAGAAAAGATAAACAAATATCACGTGAACGGCGTAAAGGTGTTAAAGGTTGCAGAGCGTGTGCAATATTACGATACCGACGGCAAACTGGTAACTGAATCTTTTAAAGACTACACCAAGAAGACCCTAAATAAACAATACACCTCCCTTGATGCCTTTGTTAAAAAATGGAATGAAGCCGAACGCAAGCAGACCATAATTGACGAGCTAGCCGATGAAGGTATTATTTGGGACGCGTTAGAGCAAGAAGTCGGAAAAGACCTCGACCCCTTTGATATGATATGCCATGTAGTGTTTGATCAGCCGCCCATGACTCGTAAAGAACGCGCCAACGAAGTGAAAAAGAACAATTACTTCACTCAATATTCAGAACAAGCGCAGTCGGTATTAAACCAATTACTGACAAAGTACGCTGACGCAGGCGTAAGCGAAGTTGAAAACCTACAAACCATTAAAGTCCACCCATTCACTGAAATTGGCTCTTTTAGCGAGATCCTCAAAAAAGGCTTTGGTGGCCGCAAACAATACGACCAGGCAATAACAGAACTTGAACACGCTATTTATAGTGCGACACAAGATAAAACCGCCTAATACGAAATAAGCCAAAAGGTTTAACTAAAACCCAAGCAGTAACCAAATTAAAGAGAAGTAACGTTATGTCTGTAAGTACAGTTATTAAGTCCATTCAAGATATTATGCGCAAAGATGCCGGTGTAGACGGCGATGCGCAGCGTTTAGGGCAAATGTCTTGGCTGCTATTCCTCAAGATATTCGACGCTCAGGAAGAAGATTTAGAGTTGGAATTAGATAACTATCGCTCGCCAATTCCAGAAGAGTTTTTGTGGCGCAATTGGGCGTCTGACGCTCAAGGTATTACCGGCGATGAATTGCTTGAGTTTGTAAACGATAAGCTGTTTACAGAATTGAAAACCTTTACTGCGCCTATTGATAAAAACCCTCGTGGTTTTGTAGTACGTGAAGCGTTTAGTGACGCCTTTAATTATATGAAAAACGGCACATTACTGCGCCAAGTGATCAACAAATTAAATGAAGTAGATTTTGGCGACTCAAATGAGCGCCATATGTTTGGAGACATATACGAGCAAATACTTCGTGATTTACAAAGTGCAGGCAACGCTGGCGAGTTTTACACACCAAGAGCCGTTACCAAATTCATGGTGAACAGACTAGACCCTAAGTTGGGCGAACAAGTGTTTGATCCGGCTTGTGGCACAGGTGGCTTTTTAGCCTGCTCGGTTGACCATATAAAAGCGAATTATGTAAAAACAGGTAGTGACCACCAAACCCTGCAAAAGCAAATTCACGGCGTTGAAAAGAAGCAACTTCCACATTTACTTTGTACGACCAATATGATGTTGCATGGCATAGAAGTTCCCGTACAAATTAAACACGGTAATACCCTTGGTGACCCATTATCGTCTTGGGATAGCACCTACGACGTGATTATTACTAACCCACCTTTTGGTGGCACCGAAGAAGATGGCATTGAGAAAAACTTCCCGTCTGATATGCAAACGCGTGAAACCGCAGACTTGTTTTTACAACTTATTATCGAAGTATTAAAAGATGGCGGCAGGGCAGCAGTAGTATTGCCTGACGGCACTTTGTTCGGCGAAGGTGTTAAAACTAAGATCAAAAAGCTGCTTACAGAAGAATGTAACCTACACACCATAGTGCGATTACCCAATGGTGTATTTGCACCTTACACCGGCATTAAAACCAACATTCTATTTTTCGCCAAAGGCGAACCGACTAAAAATGTATGGTTTTACGAGCACCCTTACCCAGAAGGCGTAAAAAACTACAATAAAACCAAACCTATGAGGTTTGAAGAATTTGAAACCGAGTGCGAATGGTGGGGTAACGAGGCTGACGATTTTGCTAACAGACAAACAACCGAACAAGCATGGCAAGTTAGCATTGACGATATTATTGCTCGTAACTTTAACCTCGATATTAAAAACCCGCATATAGGCGAACAAGTTAATTATGATCCGCAAGAGCTATTAAGTAAATACGCCGAACAACAAGAAGAAATTCAGCAGCTTCGAGACCAATTAAAAGGCATATTAGGTAATGCATTAAGTTCAGGTGCAAACTAATGACTACACCAAACAGTAATTCCCTTGGAGGCGGGAACCCTCAAAAATTGATTACCGACCACATTGACATTTGGACATCCACCATCAAAACAAAGCCATCATCAGGTCGTGGCAGCTCAAAAAAATTAGACCTACATGGGATTAAAAAGTTACGTGAGTTGATTTTGGAATTGGCAGTTCGGGGCAAGTTAGTGCCGCAAGATATTAATGATGAACCGGCTAGTGAGCTGTTGAAGAAACTTTTTTCCAAAAAAGAAATGCTTATCAAAGAGGGAAGGGTTAAAAAGCAAAAACCATCGCCTTCAAACATAAATAAAGAAAATTTGTTTGAATTACCTTCCAGTTGGCAATGGCAATATATTGGGAATTTAGCAATTCAAATTACTGATGGAGTTCATCACCGCCCTAACTATATTGATAGCGGCGTTCCTTTTATATCCGTAAAAGATATAGACGGCAAAACAGTATCATTTAGTGATTGTAGATTTATATCGAAAGAACAGCATTTAGAAATTAATAAACGTTGTAACCCAGATACTGGCGACATTCTAATATGTCGAATTGGTACTTTAGGTCGGGCAACTATTGTAGATACTGAGAGGCCATTCAGTCTTTTTGTGAGTGTTGGACTAATTAAATTCATACAAGAATACTATACACCAAGATTTACCCATCTTGTTTTAAATAGTCCATTGCTGTTGAAGCAGTATAATGAAATTAAAGCTGGGGGTAGTCATACTAATAAACTAAATCTTGGAGATATTCCGAAGCTTGTAATGCCTGTTGCTCCGCTTAAGGAACAACACCGAATCGTCGCCAAAGTCACAGAACTAATGACACTATGCGACCAACTAGAATCACGAACCGAAGCCAGTATCTATGCGCATAAAATCCTAGTTGAAACCCTACTAGCAACCCTCACCAATGCCAAAGACGCCGACGAACTCAACGACAGTTGGCAACGCATCAGTAAACACTTCGACGTACTTTTCACCACACAAGACAGCATCGACCAACTAAAACAAACCATCCTGCAACTCGCAGTAATGGGCAAACTTGTCAAACAAGACCCCAATGATGAACCTGCGTCTAAGCTACTTGAGCGTATTGCCGCAGAGAAAGAACAGTTAATTAAAGACAAGAAAATTAAGAAACAAAAAGCACTTGCACCAATTACAGAAGAAGAAAAGCCGTTTGCTTTGCCTAGAGGTTGGTGTCTAAGTAGGCTTGATGACATTTGTTTTGGTATTACATCGGGTTCAACGCCACCTAAAGACAAGTTTAATGAAACGACCGGCGTACCTTATCTTAAAGTTTACAACATCAAAGACCAGTCGATAGCATTTGACTATCGTCCTCAGTTCATAGATGTTCAGCACCATAAGGATAAGTTAACTAGGTCAATTTTGTATCCCGGTGATGTTGTGATGAATATCGTTGGTCCCCCTTTAGGCAAGATAGCAATAATTCCAGATGATTATCCCGAGTGGAACTGTAACCAAGCAATAGTTTTTTTTAGGCCTATCGAAGTAAGTCTCAATCGTTATATATATACGTATTTAACCTCTGGTATATTTTTGGATTCAATGGAATTAATAGGTACAGCAGGACAAGACAATATTTCCGTGACAAAAAGCAGAGGCATAATATTTCCCATGCCACCGCTTGCTGAACAACATCGCATTGTCGCAAAGGTCTATGAACTTATGGCAATCTGCGACTCTTTAAGTAAAAGACTAAAAGAAACTCAGTACACCCAACTCCATCTTACAGATGCAATAGCAGATAGAGCTTTATTATAAATAATGTAGCAATACCTTTTGTTATATTTAACATGGAACGTATATGAAACTGATTAATGAAAAGTATCGCTCAATTAAACCGACACTGGACTACTTGGCTGATGAAGTTGTTATTGCACAGGCGTGGAAGAAAACCCATGGCTATATTCGCTCATTCAACTGGTATGCAGACACTTTAGCATTGGATGTATCAGCTTTAACTATTGAAGACAATGCAAAGGTGTGGTCTAAAGCACTTGCTGATAATAAACCTATAAACCCAATTGAATTAGTACCCGCAGCTAAAAGTGAGGAATGGCACATCACTGAAGATGGTTGGCATGTTAAAAAGGGTAGAGTTAATGACGATGGCGTACCGAAGCTCCCATTACGACCACTAGCCCATTTAACTATTCGAGACCAAACGTGGGCTACTGCAACAATGATGTGCCTAGCCGATGCGGTAGAGACAGCACAAGGAGAGTGTGAACTATCATTTGTCGAAGCTCGCACAAAGGAAGTATACAGCTATGGCAATAGACTTTTATGCGATTGGAATAAAGACGGTAAAGCTTGGTTTCGTTGGGGAAATAGTGAAACATATCGTAAGTTTTTTACTGATTACCAGAACTTTCTCAATCGACCTTTAGAGCTTGGTAGGGAAGTAGCCAGCATAAGTGCTGGGAATGAAGATATCTTTGTTGTGAATTTAGATCTTTCAAAGTTCTACAATACAATTGACTTAAATATACTCATTGAGCGTTTACAAGAGATAGCCGTTGATTTTGGGCACGAACTTGAACCAGAGTTTTGGCAACGTGTGAAGAGTATTTTTGGTTGGCAATGGCGAGAGAAAGACAAAGCCCTAGCAAAAAAGTTAGATTTCGATACAACAATGATTCAGTTGGGATTACCCCAAGGATTAGTTTCAGCAGGCTTTTTTGCTAACGCTTATCTTAATAACTTTGACAAAGAAATGGGCAGGGCTATTGGTAAACATTTGGCAAGTAAAAGTGGTGTGATGCTACACGATTATTGTCGATATGTTGACGATTTAAGGCTAGTAGTTTCAACAGATAATTTGTCAATGAGTCAGATTTCTGAAGTAGTGAATGAGTTTATAAAGAAAAAGCTTTTATCCCACGGGGGTGAAGAGTTAAAGATAAATGAACAAAAGACGAAAGTGAATTTGTTGTCTGATTTAGATAATAAAGGCAGTATGTCCAATAGAATTAAACTACTACAAAGCGAAATGAGTGGCCCAACAGACAGGGACTCAATAGACTCAATCACAGGAGTTTTAGAAAATCTATTAACCATTGAAGACGTGCAAATCAACTTTTTAAAAGACAATACGCCAGATGCTAATTTGCTAGCAATTGCCAATTTTGACCATGACATTCGGTCAGACACGCTAAAACGTTTTGCAGCTAACAGACTCGAATCTATAGTGCGTAGTAAACGCAAAATGACGTTTGACGGTGACGATTCAAAACAGCAAATAAGTGAATCCGAAAATGAGTTGCTGACTAAAAAACTCATTTTAGCCTGGATGAAAGACCCTTCTCTAGGTCTGGTACTGAGGAAGGCGCTAGAAGTTTATCCTGATGCAGATCTATTTGAGCCTGTATTTGACGCTATTTACCAAAGAAGTAGTTTCTACGATTCAAGAAAACATAGTGATAAAACTACAGCAGCGATGATGGATTATATACTTGCTGACCTATTTCGAAGCGCTAGTGACTTCAACGGGTACTTTCAGGTAATTCAATATCCTTCTAGATTAGAACCATTTTCAGTTATTGAGCTTTTAGTTCGATATGCGCAGAAAGTGCTTAAGACACTGAACGCAAACGATTTTGTGCTTAGGCAAGCGCTGATGTTACTTGCGGTGGTCAATAAACCCGTTCTTATTGAGCTTAAAACAGATTCAATCCAGTTAGACCTTCATAGGATACTGGCGAATTCACCCCCAAAGTATCAGCCTCAAAGAAGCGCTTTGTTCGAGGTCGCTGCTCAAATCACAGGAAACTTTGACACTTACGCATCTCTTTATATCGAAAATATTCAACATTTGGGCGCAAATAAAGCGGATGGTTTAACCTTGTATGCTAAAAGAGGCGGCCCATTTTGGATTGCATTGTGGAAGCAACTGAAAAAACAAAAGCTTACTGAACTTATCAAGCAACTTAAATGGGCTGAACCGTTCATTACCTCATCACCTAAATCTAAAAAACAAACATTGAATAAGGTGATTACGTCAGACCTAAATGGCTTTAAATATGAGCATGGAGCATTGAAGTTAGCTCTTGGTCTATTAGAATTAGTCAAAACAAATCAATCTGTCGTTGAAAAATCACCGTCTAATATTAGTGTGAGCTTTGCAGGCGGAGCAAATTGGCTGACAATCTGGAACCACTATATCGATAAAATCGTTTGTAGCCTAGCTAAAGTAAACGTAACTAAAGACCCAAGGTTCGAGCTACCTTCTTGGATTGATAGTCAAGGTGATGATGCTAAGGCTACTCTTTATTGGATTGGCAGTATCTTAAGGGCGGCGGTATTAGGGGGAGCAGACTTTACCGGAACCCAGTGGAAAAAGAGTAAAACTGTAACTTACAAAGGCTTGAGAAGCAGTTGGTATAAAAGGCGCATGGGAATGATGCATTCACCTGAGGCACTTGTGGGTGAATTTGCTACAACAAGTGATTGGTTTTCGGATTTATTAATGCGTTGCCTGCAATGGCCTGGATTTGAGTCATCATTTGTCAAAAGTGTTGACATACAACAGATCCTAGACTTGGATAGTTTTCAGTACTGTATTGAATCGCGTCTTGAAAAATTGAATAGTATGATCTGTCAGGCGTCAAAGATGCCATCTATACCAACAGACGTTTACCGTCCTAGTAGCCGAAAAAGTGGTTTTCGAGTTGTAACAGTTCAGCAACTTGTCCCAAAAACTACCGATTTTAGCCCATCAGATATTGAGCTCAATAATCCTCGTATGAGAGCGAAACATAGAGAGCATTTAGCGTCTATTTGCAGTCTTACGCTCAAGACATTGGAAGCAAAGTGTATTGCTGATGAAGAGGACAATAAACCATGGGCTGATCTAATCGTTTTTCCTGAAGTTGCAGTGCATCTAGATGACCAAGATTTGTTAAAAAGGCTGGCCGACAAAACAAGATCTATGGTTTTTGCTGGTTTAGTTTTTACAGACCATGGAGGTAAATTAATCAATATCGCCAGATGGTTTATCCCTAACTACAGAGAAGGACGCAGACAATGGGTTATTCGAGATCAAGGTAAAGAACACATGAATCAGAATGAAGTTCTTTTGGGTATTTCAAGCCATCGTCCTTGCCAGCATATTATCGAAGTACATGGTGATGATGAAGGGCCATTCAGTATTACAGGTTCTATTTGTTATGATGCGACTGACATTAAGCTCGCTGCTGATTTGAGGGATAAAACCGATTTGTTCGTTGTGGTTGCCCATAATAAGGACGTTAGTACATTCGACAACATGGCTTCTGCTCTTCAGTGGCATATGTATCAACATATTGTGGTGTGTAATATTGGAGAGTTTGGCGGGTCAACAATGCAAGCGCCTTATAAGCAGCCTTATGACAAGTTAATATGTCACGTACATGGTGTTGGGCAAATATCGATTAATACTGCTGATTTAGATTTAGCTGCCTTTAAACGTATAAAAAAGAATCACAAAGAGGTCAAAGCTAAGCCTGCTGGGAAACACTGATTAAACATATCTTTTATTAAAAAAGTGTATGTTTAATCAATAAACGGGTAGGGCGGGTTACGTATAATTTGAGTTAATGATGTTACGTCAAAGATTACGCTGCTAATGTTTTAATAGATTGAAACGGTTAATACTTTTAATGTCTAATACCCTTTAGTATTAGACATTAAAAGTAAGGTAGGCATCAACACGAAGGCTGAGATAAACAATTTTTGTTATTGTGTTCTTGTCTATGCAGGGGTACAAAAACTTTAGAAAAGTGAAGCTAGCGAGCTTCTTCTATACCTGGAGCAAGATGGATGTTATCGACACCGTATAGTGTCGCTTTGTTCCTTAGCCATAACTGGTATGAGGGACTTACCAGCGAGTGGTTTTCCGTGCAATCTACATTCAGTCGTCGCAACAAATATCCAACAACTGCTGCGCGGACTCGCAGAGTCAATACCTCATTAACCATTTCGTAATCATGCGCTATTGAAATTTTATGCTTTTGATTTGGGTGGGGGACTAACTCCAACTCCACAATTCGGTTCCATTGTATGTCATTGCTTCTGGTTTCCTCAGCAAATGGCGTCGAGTCAATCACTTTTGATGTCAATATTCTTCCCAATACAAAATCCGCAAACCGTGATTGTTTTCTATCAAAGGCACGCATGTGCCAACGCAGCCCGTTGTTGACTAACGCAAATGGGATCACTTCTCTTAAAGAGTGTCCGCTACTCGTTGATATGTATTCAATAAGACAAGGTTTCTGAAGAAATATAGCACGAGAAATAGGGGCAATAATGGCTGTGTCAGGTTGCTTCATGATAAATGGAAGTTCACAGGGTATGTACTCTCCTTCTTTGCCACTATTAATACCACCAAAACCTTTTGAAATTTGAGCCAGCACACGGTCCGGTCGATGAGAAAAGAGCGGTGTAAATGTGTTCGAAATTACATAGTGTTTTGACCCACTCTCATAAATTAGGTTGTGTGATACATAAGACTTATAACTCGCAATGTCTCTAGTTGCAGCCGCTGGTTTTATGCCGAAGCGTTCTTCTAAGGCTGATCTATTAAATTTGCCCAAAAAATAAAGAACAAAATCGATATATGCTAATCTTTCGCGCTGTGATTGTGAGACTTGATGACCGATTTCCATGTGTTCTCCGCATTAATTTCCTTTATTTATACATTATATTATGATTAATGTAAAAGATAGTTATGATTACCTTTACTAATCATATTGATTAGTGTAATATTTAAACAGAGTCGAGGCGAAGATAAACGTAAATCGCCGCCGCGTTCAGTGTAATAGCCGAAACTTAATTTGAAGTAGTTGTTAACGCTGCAATAAGTTTTACAAACAAGCTTAGTAACAAGAGGATATTTCAATGCATAAAATTAAGTTTTACCCCGTAGGGAATGGTGATACTTCTCAAATAATCCTGTCGAATAATAAACGCATACTTATGGACTATCGGCAACACCCGTCAGGCACGGACAGCGCCAGACCGGAAATCGATTTAAAGGAATCGCTCACAACTGAATTAGCATCGGCAAACCTTGATTTTTTTGATGTAGTAATGTTTACCCACGCTGACAAAGACCATATTGAAGGCTGTACAGAGTTCTTTTATTTGGAGCATGCGCAAAAATATCAAAGTGCGGACCGCATTAAGATCAAAGAGCTTTGGGTACCTGCTGCTATGCTACTTGAATCTGTCACAATTGATGAGCGTAGTGATGAATTCGCCATTTTGCGAGCTGAGGCACGTTACCGCCTAAGAACAGGTGAGGGTATTAAGATATTTTCTAAGCCTGACAGTTTAATACAATTGATGCAAAGTTACGATATCGGTATGAATGAACGAGATTACCTTTTTGTGGATGCAGGTACAATCGTGGATACATTTTCGTTGAAAAATGACGGCGTTGAATTCTTTTGCCACTCTCCTTACAAAAAACACTGTGATGACGGGGCAAGAAAAGAAATTAGAAATGAATCGGCACTAATTTTTAATGTGAGATTTAAAAAGGACGATTTGATTTACGATTTATTTGCTTCAGGTGATTCTACTTGTGAGGTATTGGCTGATATCGTCAATATTACTGAATATCACGGTAACGAAGACCGTCTTGCTTGGAATATCTATTCTCTGCCACACCACTGTAGTTATCTAGCACTTGCACCATCAGGTGAAAAAGGTAAAACAAAAACTATACCGACCGATGAGGTAAAGCGTTTGTTATTGAGCGGAAAGCCAAATGGTTATATCCTTTCCTCTAGTCATCCAATCGGCAGAGATGACGCAGCGTATGAGTCAATTCAGCCCCCGCATGTTCAGGCAAAGAATACCTACCTCGATATAGTTGATGAAATTAAAGGTCGTAAGTTCTTAGTAACAATGGAAGAGCCAAATAATACATGTCCTAAACCAACAACGTTTGAAATATCAGCTTATGGATTGAGTTTGGTAAAAAGTACTGTTGCTGCAGCAACGCTCGCGGCTGCAGCCTCTCCTGCGCGAGCGGGCATTTGTAAAAACGGCGGTTAGCCTTTTGATTGCAGACAAACCATACCTGTTTAATAGAACGCTGAAATTAAAACAAGCGATTGAAGAAAATGACAGTTTCGAATTAACTAATATTGAACTTTGGCAATCTCAACAAGATGACGTCTTTGAACTTATCAATCTCGTTCTTACTTGCGATGGCGTCCCTGATGCGTCTAAAAGTGGTATTTTATATCGAGAGGCATTGACCATTAAAGTCGGTAATAATTCACTTGTGCCGGAAGTATGGCCAAGTAGAGCTGACTTTCCCAAAATACTGCATATGACTGTTTCTCCTGAGCACCCTCCAAGCTTGTGTTTGTATACAGAAAATGACGATGCAGTAAATCGCAATTGGACCGCGCAGCAATTTTTATCCAGGATCTATTGGTGGATAGAAAACTCGTCGAAAGGCACGCTTCACTCGGATGAACAGGCCATTGAGCAGCTGTTTTATAGAACTAAGTATGAACTAATACTTCCTTATAACTTCACTTCTATTATACAAAATGACAACATTCGTCTTGTCGCCGATTTCGTTCACCAAAGAGATAATGGTGGGTTTTCGTTAATACTATCAGATGAAAATATACAAAAAGACTGCACCCAAACTAGCTTTTTAGAATTTAAAGTCTTTACTGTGCGAAGCTCACCAGTGAAACAAGACTATATTTTATTACCCCCATATGATGTGGAGACTTTGTTTGCATTACCTAGGGGTATTGGGGACGCTGTTGTCAATCAACTGAAACATCAAATTCAAGCCTTGTGCTGTGATAATGGTGCGTTCGATAACCCAAAGCTTAATACGATCATATTGTTGATAGTGCCCATTTATAGAAACGATGAAAGAACAGTTGAACGATATTACAAACAAGCGTTTCTCTTAAACAAATCTCCTTATCATTTGGGCCTTCAAGCGAAATTTTTGTTTCATAGTGACGACGATAAACTGTATGTAGATTATCAAATAGCAGGTGGATCTCATTTGTGCGCATCGTCATTAGGTGAGTTGAAACTTCTGCCAATGGAAGTGACTAAGCTAAATACAAATGATGAATTTGCGGCTCAATCTAACAGTCAATTCTCTAGCGATTCCTTTGCTCTTGTTGGGTTGGGAGCGTTGGGAAGTGGACTTTTGGACTTTTGGATCCGCTCTGGCTGGGGTAAGTGGAATTTGTTTGATAAAGACCATATCAAACCACATAATTTGACTCGACATACTGCTAACCGAAACCACATAGGTATGAACAAGGCAGCGGCGGCATTGATTCAGGCTCAAGACATTCTTGGGCATACCGACGATATCAATGTGTTTGAAGAGGACGCTCTTCGGTTAAGTCAGGCTGCCAAATCAGCATTAATGTTGTCATCTTTGGTGATAGATGCATCAACAAGCTTAGATTACCCTCGCAAAGCGAGCTTCGATGACAGCGTTCCTCGCCATATGTCTGTTTTTGTCAGCCCAAGCGGAAACGATAGCGTATTATTGCTTGAAGATAATGCCAGAACCATACGCCTCAGAACAATTGAAGCGCAATATTATCGATTAATTATCAATGAAGAATGGGGATATTCACACCTTAAACATCATCTTGGGAAGTTTGTTAGTGGCGGAAGTTGCCGAGATATATCATTGAAACTTCCACTCTCGTCAATTGCTCGCCACAGTTCTACCTTGGCCGATCAAATAAAGATACTGTCATCACAAGAACAGGCTGCAATCAAGGTGTGGCAAACAAATTGGGAAACAGGTGAGACGAGAGCGTATAGTCACGAAGTATACAATGAAGTCTTTATCAAATGTGGTGACAAATCCATTGCTTATGATCAAGGTCTTGCAGATAAACTTTATAGCATCAGAGATAGTGGGCTTCCTGAAGAAACCGGTGGCATCGTAGTAGGATATGTCGATTTCAATTTAGATACCATTTTTATAGTAGACGTATTTGGTGCGCCCAAGGACAGCGTAGCGACAAATGACACATTTAAACGAGGAATATCGGGCGTTAAAGAATCATTAAAAAAAGTAAATGGCCGGACAGCCAACATCGTAAACTATATAGGCGAGTGGCATAGTCATCCTGCAAATACGAGTGCTCATCAAAGCAAAAAGGATATTGTCCAATTATGTGAAATAAGCGAAACCATGGCGTGTGATGGTTTGCCTGCCATTCAAATAATTGTCGCTGAAAACCAAATAAATGTAACGATAGGTGAATCGTGTGTTGAACTCTAATACGACAATCGCCTTGGCTCTTTCGGGAGGGGGCATTCGTGCTATGGTTTTCCACTTAGGCGCCTTGAAGTATTACGCAGAGCAGGGGCTCCTTGAAAACATAAAGGAGCTTTCTACTGTGTCAGGCGGGAGCTTAATTGTAGGACTGATATACAAAAACAATAACTATGAGTGGCCTAGCTCAAAGCAATTTTTAGACACGATATACGAAAACATACGCTCGACATTATGTCACTGTGACATACAACGCATAGCGCTGAAAAGCCTATTCAAACCATCAAATTGGCGATTTATATTTTCACGCGCAAATGTTTTGGCTAGTGTCATTGAAAATTCCTGGGGTATTAATGTCAAGTTGTCAGATATTAAGAAGCACCCAATTTGGTCAATTAATGGCACTACAGCCGAAACCGGACGACGATTTAGGTTTAAGCAAGACACATTTGGTGACTACAAAATTGGCTATGCTCTATCATCAACTTTTTCTTTGAGTCAAGCGCTAGCGGTCTCAGCAGCATTTCCTGGCGGAATAGGGCCGTTAGCCATTGAATCTAAAAGATATTCTTTTTTAAAGCGCGTTCAGTGGGATGCACCTCAAGAAAGCGCTGTTAAAACTGATCTACCTTTTGACGTCTTACATGTTTATGACGGCGGAATATACGACAACTTAGGCACAGAACCCTTGTTTGATAGTGGCAAAGGTGAGACTAAAAGAAAGGCCGATTCAATAATCGTCTCAGATGCAGGAAGTCCATTGCAAGATGGTTTTTTACTTAAAGCAATAAATCCATTTAGACTAAAACGAGTGCTAGATATTTGTATGGAGCAAACGAGAGCTCTCAGAGTACGAAGTTTTATGAACTATCTTTTGCAAGATAAAAATAATGGTCGGTATCTGCTAATAGGGCAGAAGCCAAGTGAGATCTTGGATGAGAATGAAATGGCTTATTTCAAGTGGCAGTCGTCTAAGATTATTAGACAGGTGGCTAGTTATCCTACCAATTTAAAAATAATAAAAGCTGACGACTTCGATGCAATCGCAAGGCACGGGTATGAAATGGCAAGAGCCGTTGAAACAGTAAAAACCACCTAAAAAGCATCATATTCTCTCGTAAATAATATTTTCAATTTCACTTAAAAAGCTTAATTACACGATATGAGGAAAATAACTTGGAATTAATAAAAATAGACTTAACCGGGTGCCGTTTAGTAGGCGCAATCACAAAAGAATTGGGGCATGCAGGGCCAAAGCATCATGCGCTCGTACTTGGTAAACATCCCCTAAGCGATGAAATATACATTATTGAAAACATGTCATCGCAATATCAGGTCACAACGGTTCGGGACTTTGTTACTAGGTATGCACAAAATGGGAAAATTATCGTGTTACCAAATGAAGGGCGGTTTGAAAATGTGGATGTTGCGAAACGCGCTATCAGCGAAATCAATTCAAGTCGCAAGCTAAGGTATAATTTGATAAATAATAACTGTGAGAGCTTTGTAAATCGAGCTATGTTGGATAAATCAAATAGCACTCAAGTCATCAATACGTTGTTAGGAATGATATTTTTACCAGTCGTTGGATACATTTTAAAAAATGCGAAGTAGATATTTGAGAGCCGATAGTCCTCTGCAAGCAACGTTATGTTGCTTTGCCCTTTAATGTCCAATTCGGTTTAGTACTATTCGCTGTCATCCCTGATGAGGGAGAACAATCGATTAAAAGACCTAAGAGGAGAGTGCCAATACACAACTGGAGCAAACAATGAGTTGGTCTGATAATAAGCTTGTTATTCGCCTCGATAAACACATTATCTAGTCGCAGTTACGCAAAAGAATTTGTTTTCGCTTCCGGCCACACACATTCAAAAGCTAAAGTTTTCTTGTCGCACCTTTCCGGATTCTGTCTCTGTGCGCAGGCGCAACATATACTTCAACAGTAGTTTTTACACTCGCATGACCAAGCTCTTCAGCTAGCATTGTCTCATTCAATTCATCTAGAGCTTGCGTGGCCCCAGTATGGCGCAACCAATGTGATGAAGCGCCAGCAATTGATAACGCTTGTTGTTTTTTGTTACTCTTGACAAGCTCCCTAATAACTAAATCAAACGCTTCTTCCACAATGTTATTTAAGCTATCTTGACGCAAGGGCGCACCGGTTTTAAGTGACGGTATTATGGGTGAATCTTCATCAATTCGAGGCAGGGGAGTTAATCCTAGCGAAACTCTATAGCGCGACAATACATTATCTATATAAGAGTCAGGCACTGTCACTAGTCGTTCTTTTTTGCCTTTTCCAATGACGTTTAAAACCCAACCTTCACCACTTGAGTCTGGCCTAAAATGATTGAATAATGGCGTATAATAATCGCGTTGTGACAATTCCGATATACGTAAGAAAAGGACTTTGAGTGTTAACACTACAAAGCGATGTAATTCATACCTTGGATTTTCATTAGCAGCTTTAGTTAAACAATCAATAAATAGATCCCAAGTATCATCATCAAACGTATGCGGAGGCTGATAGACTTTACCTTTAACCAAGTACTTACAGCTTTTTTTAGCATCAGTCACATAGTTACGCCTAACCAATTCGGCGTCAAATAGAAATTTAAAATACACACTCAACGCGGCATAGGAGTTTTGGAGTGACGTTTGCGTTAATCGGTACGCGTGTTTAGATTGAAGTTTAGTAGTTTTTGGCTCAATCAACATCTCGACTTTACGATTCGCTTTGGGTCTTCGTAAAACAAACGGACGCCATTCAGGATTGACTAATCGAACATCGGATTTTGGTTTGCTTTTAAATCTGCTCGCTATCGTTGTGTCAGCGATGATTCTTTTTGGTGGTTTCCAAAGCCAATCGATATACAGTTTGATATCTTCAAGATTGGCTTCCAATACAGATTTGTTACGCTCATTCCAGCAAAACAGCATTAAACGCTCAGCTTCGTTTCGAAAACGGTTTTGTGTTCCTTTCGCGTTGCTTAGTCCGGTAACTAGGAAGTTTAATAAGTGCCTTACGTCAGCACGTGCTTGGATACCTTTGCTTTCGTGCAATTCAAGGAACTCATTCAAAGTAGGGTAGACCGATGAAAATTCAGGTGTCGACAACAGTCCGCGTTGAACGGGCTGAAGTTTTGTAGCATCGGTGAGTGGATGATATTGCATATGGGTAGAATAGAGGGATATTGCCACTTAGTCAAATCGTAATAATGTTTATTATTACGAATTAGACAGCTTAAAGCTATTGCCTTTAAAAAGTACAAATAATCATAAATGACATTTACGTAATCAACAAAGACATATCTTAATATGGCGCTTTCGACTTGGAAAAACGCTTCCTAACTAGTTTTGCCAACAATAAAAAAGTTAATAACATTCTTGGTTCGATACGAGCATCGATTTTACAGCAATATAAATCTTGCGATTATGCGACACCGAGAGCTTTCATAGCACTTAATAAATAATTGACCGCTTGTTAATTTCAACATATGCGCCCCTTAAAACCCACAATTTTGTGATACTTAAATCCTAACGCTGAGAATTACTGGCATTTACACTTAATTACTTGCCTAACCAATTGAATATTAATTATTTAATTTAGGTTAATTACAGGCGCTTTTATTTAAAATAGAAAATAAATAGGTAAAAAAGAGGGGATTAATGCAATTACTGGCATTTTTACTTGCTTATTACTGGCACTTTTACTTAATCACACGATAGAATCCACACCTTGTAGAACAAACTGTGGATTAAATGTGAACAATATCCTATTTAACATAATATACATTATGCGCCATTATATATTAGAGTGGATAAGTTAAAGGTAATTATATCAATGGCTTGTATTTTAATGCTTGCTATCGCGTTGCTACGTGAATAGTTTTCATATTTACTGTACTACCTATGTATTTATTCACGCACAGCCACGATTTATATTATTGTTATGTGTTAGCTTTGCTAATTACTTGATATATTCATTACTAATGAACACTTACAACATTTAATGTTAGGAATTAACTATGAACGTCGCTTTTTTAGGTTTAGGTGCAATGGGTTTCCCAATGGCTGGTCATTTAGCAAACGCTGGGCACAATGTGGCGGTTTACAATCGAACGTTTTCGAAAGCTCAAGCATGGTTGGATAAGTTTTCTGGCGAAGCATTTTCTACACCATCAATGGCCGTTAAAAATGCCGATATCGTATTTATGTGCTTAGGAAATGATAATGACGTGCGAGAAGTTGTTTATGGTGAAGCTGGTGTTTTATCAGCAATGAAGCCGAACAGCTACTTAATTGACCATACCACAACCTCGGCTATATTAGCGCGTGAACTGGGTGCAGCGGCAACTGAACAACAAATCAGCTTTCTTGATGCTCCAGTATCTGGCGGCCAAGCTGGTGCGGAAAACGGTAAATTAACCGTTATGATTGGAGGAAATCAAGACGATTACCAACATATTGTCCCTCTGCTAGCATGTTTTAGTCAAAAGCATGAGCTTATTGGTGCGACTGGCTCTGGTCAACTGTGTAAAATGGTTAATCAAATATGCATAGCGGGCCTAGTGCAAGGCCTTTCGGAAGCTCTTCATTTCGCTGAAAACGCTAGTTTAGACATTCCTAAGGTAATGGATGTTATTAGCAAAGGTGCAGCGCAAAGTTGGCAAATGGAAAACCGCTGGTCAACTATGGTCAATAACGAGTTTGATTTTGGGTTTGCGGTAGATTGGATGCGAAAAGACTTAGATATTGTACTTAATGAGGCTAAAGCGAATACAAGCACCCTGCCCATTACTGCCTTGGTTGACCAACTATATGCCCAAGTTCAGGCAAATGGTGGTGGCCGCCACGATACATCAAGTCTTATAAGCTTACTTAACAAACCTAAATAATCGTGTTGACTATTTGCTGGTAGCTAAAATTCTATCTAAGTGGCCAGCAAATTCTTTTCTGTCTTTTTGACTCATTGGCGCAGGCCCGCCTGTTTGAATTCCACTAGCACGCATTGTATCCATGAAGTCACGAGTGTTTAGCCTCTCTTTTATATTCTGTTTATCTAAAACCTCACCTCTTGGTGTTAATACCCTTCCCTTTTTATCAACAATTTCAGCCGCTAAAGGAATATCAGAACTTATAATCAAATCGCCCTCTTCTGCCAGCTTTACAATTTCATCGTCGGCCACATCAAACCCAGGTGGAACACTCAAAAACTTAATATAAGGCGATGGCGGCGTTCTCATATAATGATTAGCAACCAACAAAAGTTCTGTTTGTGTTCTTGTTGCGGCTTTAAACAAAATTTCTTTTATGACAACTGGGCATGCATCAGCATCAACAATTATTCTCATGAATTACCTAATAACTTTAAACATATACGTTTTAATTTGCACAATATACAGGATCATACGCGCAAATAAGAGCATTCAAATTTGTATGCTCGCCACAAAAGCAACCTAATTAAATTGCTTTTATCTAAAAAATACGATAAAACTAGTAACACGTATATTAAGGAATAATAGTTTAATGCTAATTGCGGTCGAAACCAGTGACATTGTTGCATCAACGAAGCTCTCTAAAGCCTTGCGCTCAGAAGCGGTAGCTAGTATCAAAGACTGCTATTCAAAAGCCTTAGTCAATCAATATGATCAGTTTGATTTCTTTCGTGGCGACGCGTATCAGGTTCTTTATTCACAAGCGCAAAATAGTTTAAAGCAGTCATTACTGACTAAGCTATTTCTTATGTCAATGTTGCCCCAGGAAATAAGTGTTACGCAATCAATCGCGCTTGGTCATACGTCAAATATTGAAACAAACCTTGGCGAAAATATGGATGATGTTTTCGTTATTTCAGGAAGAACTTTAGATACACTTAAAAGTGGCTATTTAAACATTAATTATTCAGAATTAAGTGCTGATTTTAGCTTGCTAATGGAGTTTGCAAATCGCCTGTTATCAGGAATAACAGCAAAGCAAGCGCAAATATTATATTGGTGGATTTTGTTAGGTTTTCCTGAGCATAAGGTAATTGCTGACCAACTAAGTGTTAGTAGGCAAAACATCAATACACACCTATTACGTTCCAATGCTGATCTTTTTAAAAAATTACTCCTTAATTTTTCTGAACAGATTGAAAGGCTCACAATACATGACTAGTTTAATACCATTGTTTTCAAGTTTATTATTTGTCCATATATTAGCTGATTTTTACTTACAGCCGAATGCTTGGATAGCCTCAAAAGTAGAGCATAAAGAACGTTCTCTTGGTTTATTCAAACACATGTGTACTCATTTTGTTTTAACGGCAGCGATCTTATTTATATTTATTCAACAACTTAATGCTGAATTCTTTATTGGCTTAAGTGCAATTATTTTGACTCATTACGCTATAGATATTTGGAAAACGTATATGGGTTTTACGTTTAAGTATTTTGTAATTGACCAAGCTGCTCACCTTGCAATTCTTTTTGCCGTGAGCGTTTATATCAGTCCTATCACTTTTAACGCCTTGGTTTCTGATTTAATAACCATGGTCTCAATAAAGCATGGCGTGGTTCTTATCGCTTACTTATTGTCATTCAAGCCCTTATCTATATTGATTCAATTGTTACTTCGACCCTATTTAACACAGTTTGGTGACAATATTCAGCAACAAGGTTTGCAAACTGCGGGGGAGCATATAGGCGCACTTGAACGTGCTTTAATTATTACTTTTATATTGCTTGGACATTTTTCTGCCATTGGATTTTTGCTTGCCGCTAAAAGCGTGTTTAGATTTGGAGACATGCGAAGACAACACGATCGAAAATTAACGGAATACATTATGTTAGGAACTCTGCTTAGCTTTTCGTTTGCCATCGCTCTTGGCGTACTTGCGAGTCGATTTTTATAAAGAGTTTAACTAGCGACTTTTAATTTGATCTAAGAAATCATTTATGGGCGAAGGCTTTCCTAACAGGAAGCCTTGAAATTTACTGACACCCGATGATTGCAATATACTAAACTGGCTTTCTGTTTCTATCCCTTCTACCACCACATCTAAATCTAACGCAGTACAAATATTCATAATTGCATCAAATAATTTGCGCGCTTTAAGGTCTTGTTCAATTTCTATAATGAAAGACCGGTCTATTTTTACAAGGTCAAAATTATACTGCCCTAAATAACTTAATGATGAATATCCTGTACCAAAGTCGTCAAGGCTAATTCTAATACCTAAAGCTTTAATATCTTTGAGCTTACTCGTTGCTTGGCTATCGTCATCTATAAAAACAGATTCAGTAATTTCTAATTCTAATAAATTAGGCGAAATACCAGCACGAGAAATATAACCGTGCAATTGCGCTAAAAAATTATCATCGAGTATCTGCGATGCCGAAATATTTACTGATATAGGAACAGCAACACCGTAAGTTGACAAGGTTTTGATATAAGCAATGGCGCTTCGTATCGCTAATAATCCTAATTGAGACTCCATTCCATACTTTTCAATTAGTGGGATAAACGCAGTAGGTGAAACCAAGCCGTGCTCACTGCTAGTCCATCTACATAATAATTCGGCGCCAATTAACTCTCGAGATTGATTGTACTTTCCTTGTAGCACGAAGTTGAGTTGCTCTTTTTCAAGCGCCTCTCGTAAATTATTAACTAGACGAATTCTATTTAATATTTCACTGGCCATGCCTTTTGAGTAAATTGAAAACCGCTCTATGCTATTTTCTTTACTATAATATAAAGCTGCGTCGGCACGGCGAATAAGTTCGCCAGACGTTTCTGCGTGCTCAGGAAACATGCTTGAGCCTATATGTGCGCTAATACTAAATTTCTGCCCTGAATTGATAAATGTGTTATTGCTGATTGTTTTTTGAATAAGAGTAACTAGCCTCTGCCGCTCTGCATGATTAAGAGCCTTGTAAACTATAATAAACTCACTGCTGCCCCAAGTAGAAATGTGCAAAGCATCGTCAAGCTCTTCAATCAAACCTGTGGCCACATTTTGTAAGAGCCTATCTCGGTTTTCGTGACCTAAGGCATCACTGACTTCTTTCTCGCCGTTTAAGTCAATGTAAAACACTTCAAATTTTATCTTAGTGCTAATTAAATGATCTAATTGATTTTGTAATTCAAAGCGATTGATTAAACCCGTCACTTGATCGCGAGTAGCTAAACGATGCAGCTCTTGTTTAGTCGCTATTGATTCTGAAAGGTCTTTTGCAACTACAATATAGTATTTGCTTTGTGTATCTTTAGATTCAAATTGATTGATGAGAAGCTCAATTGGGCATTCATCTTGTTCGGGAATAGATAGCGTAGTAGATTTTTCAATAAAGCCCTTTGATTCTAGGGCTACCATATCGTGCTTTGTTATTGGTACTAAATCAGCCAACGATAAGCCGTTTAAAGAAACCTCAAATGGGTCAAATTGTTCTATCCATGCATCGTTGTATTCGCTTATCAGCATGCTTTGACTTAGTACTAGCATGGCTTGTTTCGATTTTGAAAATGCTTGTGACATAAGCGATAGTTTAGTTTGCTTGCTTATTGCATCGGTAATATCGGCGAATGTACCAACAATCGCGGTTGCCCCGTTATTATCAGTAGACGTAACCTTCCCTCTTAAAACATACCACAAATACTCCTTGTTTTTCAGATACCGAAATTTAATCAATAGTTCACTTGTTTGCCCCTTACAATGGCTTTTCCATGTGTCTAAAAAGCTTTCTGCATCGTCAGGATGAATGTTGACCGTTAAGCTGTTAAACGGTACGCTAATTTCATTAAATTCAAATCTATTCTCAACGTAGAACTTCAAATCAATAGTGTCACTTGTTTTTGACCACATCCACACCGATTGACCGCTGCCCCATAGCGCAAGTTCCAGTTCTTTTTTTGTGCTAGGAGAGCCTATATTTATATCGTCTAATAGTTCATCTTCAAGGTGAGTACCTATTTGCGAGTGTATGCCAGATTGGCTACAACCCTGTTTGATGTCGCTGTCGAATAGTTCGATAGCGTTTGTATGTTCATGTTGATCATGACGCATGTAAACAACCTAAATGAGATAGCTTGAAACAAATTGAACACCATTATTATCATCAAAATATAAGCGATGAATATGGGTAACGTTTGCTTGAAAGTGGCTACAATTATAGCTTTGCAAATAATAATTGTATACTTATCAACAAGGTTCAAAGCTTTCAAAACGCTTCTATCTGTGAAAGGTTTTAAATTTTATACTTTATTTCGCCTGCATTTTTGAGAACAATAAATAACATCATCCCAGTTTTTCTCCCACTTTTTTCGCCAAGTGAAGGACAAGTGACAAACAGGGCAAATCTTAGTTGGCAAATTTTGTTTTTTAACGTGGCGAGGCAAGCTTAAAGTTCCTTCAAAAACAACTCACTATCTTCTAGCATATGTGACAGCTTTTTTTCGTCCATGCGAAGCATTGTTTTATAAATCATAGCCATTCTAGGATTATTTTTAAATTTGTCTGCGTGTTTGTTTATGAATCCCCAATATAAATAATTGAATGGACAAGCCTGTGGACCGCTTTTTTCTTTCACACTATATTCGCAATGCTCGCAGTAATTAGACATCTTGTGAATATATGCTCCGCTTGCTGCATATGGCTTGCTCGCAAGCTTGCCGCCATCAGCAAACAACACCATTCCACTCACGTTCGGTAGCTCTACCCATTCATACGCATCTCCGTATACAATGAGATACCATTCATTTATGTATTTTGGGTCAATTCCTGCCAATAATGCAAAATTTCCCAATACCATTAAGCGTTGAATATGATGTGCATACGCATGTTCTTTAGTTTGTTTAACGCTTTGGCTAATACAATTCATTGAGGTATCGCCTGTCCAATAGAAATCAGGAAGCTTGCGTGATGCTTGTAAATAGTTTTCATCGGTGTAGCCAGGCATCATATACCAATAAAAACCACGTACATATTCTCGCCAACCCAAAATCTGTCGTATAAAACCTTCAACAGAATTTAAAGGCGCTTTTTCGTTGTAATACGCTTGCTCGGCCGCATCAATAATTTCAAGTGGCATCAAAAGGCCGCTGTTCAAGTAAAAAGAAATGTGTGAGTGATACATCCAAGGTTCGTCTTGCACCATAGCATCTTGATACTGTCCAAAGTTAGGCAAACGTTGGTCAATAAACTCATTGAGTACAATTAAGGCATCTTCTCGTGTAACGGCATAATGAAAATTATCAAGGTCACCAAAGTGCTCAGAAAACTCTACACTGACTAAATCAATCACGTCTTTCGTGATTTCATCAGGCTCAAACATAGTTGGTAAGGGAGGTTTGATGTCTTTTGGCAGTTTTTCTCGGTTTTCGGCGTCAAAGTTCCATTTACCACCAATGGGTTTGTCACCATCCATTAAACAACGCGCCTCTTTACGCATTTCGCGGTAGAAGTATTCCATGCGTAGTTGCTTTCGCCCGTCGGCCCACTCTTTGAATCGTTCTTCTGTCGCTATAAAGCGATTATCTGAATATATCGATGTTGAAATGCCTAGTTTTTTATCCCATGTGGATACATCTTCGAACAAGCGATATTCTGCGGGTTTGCTGATGTAAATGTTAGTAACATTTTTAGTGCTTACGATTTGCTCAACTACCTTGTATATGCTGCTGTTATCACGCTCATCGTTATACTTAACATACTCAACACTATAGCCTTCTGACACCAATTGCTGAGCGAAGTGTCGCATAGCACTGAATACATAAGCTATTTTTGTTTTATGATGCTTTACATAACTCGCTTCAGCTTTCACTTCGGCCATTAAGATAGTATCTACGTCTTTATTTACGGCTTGCAACGAGCTCATTTTCATTGAAAGCTGATCACCTAAAATGACACAAAGAGCGCTCATTTATTCCCCCTTAGTTTCAGCGAAGGCATCTAAGGCGCGCTGCCTTGATACTTTCAAATCTACAATGGGAGCCGGATACTCTTCACCTAAGGTCACTTCCGCTTGGGATAGTATATCTTGCGGTGCATTCCATGGTTGGTGAATATACTTCGCCGGTAGCTCATTTAACTCGGGGCAATAGTGCTTTACATACTCCCCTTGCTTATCAAATTTTTCTCCTTGGAGAATTGGGTTAAAAATTCTAAAGTATGGCGAAGCGTCTGCCCCTGAACCCGCAACCCACTGCCAACTGGCTGCATTACTGGCTGAATCAGCGTCTAACAAGCAATCCCAAAACCAACGCTCCCCTTCTCGCCAATCAATCAACAAGTTCTTTACTAGAAACGAACCTACAATCATTCTAACTCGATTATGCATATACCCCGTTCGATAGAGTTCACGCATACCTGCGTCAACAATAGGAATACCTGTGTTACCAGATTGCCAGGCTTTCAGTGCTTTTGAGTCAGTACGCCATGGGAACTTGTTGAATTTCGCATTGAAGTTGTCAGTTTGAATATGCGGGAAATGATAAAGTAAATAATACGAAAATTCACGCCAACCAAGTTCACTTAAGTAAACGTCTACGCCTTTATTTTCAGTATTTCCACCGAAGAAATCTAGTATTGAATACCATGCTTGGTTGGGCGACATAATACCAAAATGAAAATAAGGAGATAGCTTTGATGTGCCTTCAATAGACGGAATATTGCGACCGTCGTTATAGTCTTTTATCGCATCATTTAGAAATCGTGATAGCCTGTCTTGAGCGCCAGCTTCGCTAATGTCCCACAGCTTTTTCATTTCGGCGTCCCAAGGTATAGTAGGAAGCAAATTTAGGCTGTCAATATCCAGGGCTTTTAGCGAACAATCTTCTGCGCTATCTTTTGTTTTTATAAATGATAATTCAGGTTTTGCTAAGGGATACCTAGGATGAGATTTAGACAAACAACCTTTTCGATAATAAGGTGTAAAGACTTTGTAGGGGGTGCCATCTTTCTTAAGCACATCCATTGGCTCCCACAACAAACTGCCATTATAACTTTTGGCGATTTTTCCGCTCTCTTTAATAACACTCTTCAGTTCGCTATCTCGCTCTCTAGCCCAAGGTTCGTACATTCTATTCCAATGAACTGAATCTATATTATGTTCATCCATTAGTTGCGGTATGATTTTAGAAGGATTGCCCTTCAGTATGAGTAAGTTATTATTCAAGGCCTTATTTAGCGCTTGCAAAGCATGATGTAAGCACCAATCAGATGCTCCGCCTAAACGTGCGTTTTCAGGTGTACTCGTATCATAAATATATACCGGTAGCACTTCTGCGTTATCACTAGCGCCTACTAGTGCTGGGTTATCTATTAGGCGTAGATCTTGTCGAAACCAAATAATGCTATTCATGAAAGTCCTGTCATCTGTAAAATGTAAACGTATATTCACGTTTTTTTACTCAAACACTATTAAATAAGATCGGTTTGCCCTTCAAATAAGTAAACATTTTCAAAGTAGAATTGTAAGTAACAACATTCAATATGCATAAAACAGGTTTACATTGGTTTAGAACTGACCTACGAGTTAACGATAATGAAGCGTTGGCGCGCTTATCTCACGAGTGTGAACAAGTAGTGGCGGTGTTCATATTAACGCCTGATTTATTTGCGCCATCAGAGTTTGGCTTGTCGCGTTTAGGAAAGAAAAGACAGGCATTCATTAATGAAGCTTTGGATGATTTAAAAAAGACGCTGTTACCACTTAATATTGAGCTACAACTTGTTTATGGCAGTAGCGTAGAAATAATTTCAAGCATGATTGAAGAAAATGACATAGACGCTATCAGCTATGAGCATCATTGTGGGGTGTTTGAACAAGACAACATTAGCAGTTTGAAAGCCATGTTTCCGAATAAAACCTTTTACACAGGCTATAGTAATTATCTTTATAGTATTGAAAATTTACCTTTCGAAGTCTCAAACTTACCTGATACCTTTTCGCCCTTTAGAAAGGCCGTAGAAAAATACACGTCTATAAATTCGCCCAGCACATTAACTGTAAAACAGTGTGAGACATTCCTTTGTAAGGTGAAAAGTGAAGTCAAGATGAGTAACTATTACCAACTTGAAGCTGATATTGAACCTGCAAAATATAGCGGCGGCGAAAATGAAGCGCACAGAAGAATTAACGACTATTTTTATAAAACTAATGGTATTGCTAGCTACAAAGAAACACGAAATGGACTTGATGGATGGAATTTCTCAAGTCGTTTGTCAGCGTATTTAAGTTTAGGTTGCATATCACCTAGGCAAGTTTGCCAATATTTATATAGTTATGAAAAGAATGTGGTAAAAAATGAGTCGACTTACTGGCTATTTTTTGAATTATTGTGGCGTGAATTTTTTCAGTGGCAAATGACAAAACATGAAGCTCTCATGTTTGTAAAATGGGGCTTAAGAGAAAGTAAGCTCAATATACCCAGTGTCTGTCATCACAATAGTGCACTATTTGATAAATGGTGCAAAGGTGAAACTGACTTTAAGATTGTGAATGCATGCATGAAACAGTTAAACGCAACGGGCTTTATGTCAAACCGTGGGCGGCAGCTTGTTGCAAGTTGTTTTATTAATGAATTAGGCTTGGATTGGCGCTACGGTGCAGCCTACTTTGAACATCATTTAATTGATTTTGATGTAGCCAGTAACTATGGAAATTGGCAATACCTAGCGGGTGTGGGTTCGGATCCGCGCGGCTTGCGCCAATTTAACTTAGCTAAACAAACTCAAATTTATGATCCAGAGGAATCGTTTATAAATAAATGGTTGTAGAAAACGAGTTCTCCGTTGTTTGGTTCAAGCGCGATTTACGTTTGCGAGACCACGCCCCCTTAAAAAATGCAATAGATGCAGGTAAACCTGTTTTATTACTTTATATTGTTGAACCAATAATGCTTGCTGATGAGCATATGGATATTAGGCATTGGCGATTTATTAATGAATCGATTAAGGATATTAATGAGCAGTTATTACCTTACAATGTGATTTTACATACGGTTTTCGGCGATGCTGAAAAGGTATTTGAAAAGTTATTGCGCATAGGAAAATTTGGACTATTTAGCCATCAGGAAGTTGGTTTATTTCATACCTATGAAAGAGATAAATCAATACTACAGTGGTGTAAGACCAACAATGTAAGCTGGTATGAATATGAGCTCGGGGCGGTTAAGAGGCCCATGGCTAATAGAAAAAGTTGGCGGAAACACTGGAATGAACGAATGTTTACGCAGGTTCAGGATCCAGAGCTTGCCAAACTCAAGGCTTTTAATCTTAAATCCTGTTTACACACTTTTCAAATACCCAAAGCATGGAAACTGCCGCACGATAACTTTCAATCAGGTGGCGAAAAGCGCGCATGGTATACAATGAAGCACTTCTTCGCTCAAAGAGGTAAAGACTACTTCGGCAACATTGGTGACCCAACCACCTCGAGAAAGACATGCTCTAGACTATCTCCCTATTTAGCTTGGGGAAACATTTCAATAAGACAAGTCGTGCAATTTACGGAGAATTTAACAGTCAAAAAAGGCTGGCAACGCTCTGTTGATGCGTTTGGTTCTAGGCTCACTTGGCATTGTCACTTTATACAAAAATTTGAATCAGAATATGAAATAGAACATAGGGCAATAAATAAAGCATATGAGCAGTTTAGCTACGCTAACATTGACATATCAATGCAAAACCTAGAAAGATGGAAGGCAGGTACTACCGGTATTCCAATTATAGATGCCTGCATGCGAGCGGTTGTGTCAACCGGCTACTTAAATTTTAGAATGCGTGCAATGTTGGTAAGTTTTCTGTGCCATCATTTAAATATTGATTGGCGCTTAGGTGTTAAGCACTTGGCCAGATGTTTCTTGGATTTTGAGCCTGGCATACACTATCCACAGTTTCAGATGCAGGCTGGGGTAACTGGCACAAATATTATTAGAATATACAATCCTATAAAACAAGGAATGGAAAAAGATCGAGAAGGCCACTTCATTCGAAAATGGGTACCTGAACTAAAGAAGCTTCCAGCAGAATATATTCATGAGCCTCATAGAATTCCGCCACTTGAAACCCTATTTTTAGATTTTGACATTGAGCGTGATTATTATTTACCCATAGTCAATGTTGAAGAAGCCGCAAAACATGCTCGTGATAAATTATGGGCTTTTCGTTCGCGTAGCGATGTAAAGAATGAAGCTAAACGAATTTTGTATAAGCACACTAGTTAAATCTTCTCCCTATTCTAAGCTAAATTATTCATCAATTTGTTTGCTTACATTAGAATTATCGATAATTTCAGGCTCGGCCTGCGCTGACATAGACGATATGTTTTTTAATCGCTTTTTCCTATCATCTTCTTGCAACCATTTATTCAAAAAACGAATTTGTCCATTTTTATAGGCTGCGTAGGTTATGCGTAACGAGTTTGAGATAATATCATTATCAGTCCAGCCTGTTTTCTCAACAATTTCTTTATAGTTTTCCATTGCAACCGGCGATAAGTACCCTCTTACCATTTTCTTTCCCAAGGCCTTTTGTTTGTCTCGAAATCTCTTTTGCTTTTCAGCATTCGCGCTTAGTTTTTTATTTTTCATACATACACACTATTAAAATTTCCTTCATATAATCATATTAGTATACGGGAAACTAAATTTATTTTAATTATTTTACTGCTCAGAGTTGTTAAGCGTACAAGTGTTCGCTAAATTAGCACCTTAGTTTTTAAATAAGTAGAAAAAATGACTGATAAACAAAATAGTTTTAATAGAGACGAGCTACTTTCTTGTAGCACAGGTGAAATGTTCGGACCAGGAAACAGCCAACTTCCAGCGCCTAATATGTTGATGATGGATCGGATTGTTACTATTTCTGAAGAAGGTGGAGAGCACGGCAAAGGATTTATTGAAGCCGAGTTAGATATTCACCCAGATCTGTGGTTTTTCGAATGTCACTTCCCTGGTGACCCGGTAATGCCTGGTTGCTTAGGTTTAGATGCTATGTGGCAACTTGTTGGCTTCTTTTTAGGTTGGTCTGGAGGCCCTGGTAAAGGCAGAGCGCTAGGAGTAGGCGAAGTTAAATTTACTGGGCAAATATTGCCAACAGCGAAAAAAGTCAGCTATAGAATTGACTTTAAACGAGTCATTAAGCGTAAATTGTATATGGGGCTAGCCGACGGCAAAGTATCGGTAGATGGCCGCGTAATATATACAGCAAATGATTTAAAAGTGGGTTTATTTCAAGACACTTCAAAGTTCTAGGTTTTCTAAAACTTAGGCAGTAAAAACCCCGCTTAATGCGGGGTTTTGTGTATTTGATTTTACGGAAGTATTGCTACCTTGTATTCAAACCCAGTTGTCTATCGGTGAGGGCTTCTCTCCACCCCCCTAACCACTCTGAACGAGCATCTGATGCTTGAAATGGACAGATTTCTTTTGAACGACCAGTGATACCTGCTTGATAACCTTTAGCATGCGCTCTGGTCAGCTTGTCTCTTTTTTGTCTCTTCATTGATAACCTCTTTCGTGTTTATAAATATAAAGAATGTTGAGATATCATCTAGATGACAACTCTCAATTTTCCCTACACCTTATTAGTACACCTAATTATAAAATCGTTCAATGTAATAAAAGTGAAATATTGCAAAAACGTGCTTAACTAACTGAATTTATTAGTAGCTTTTTTTAGCAATAAAATAGTCTATAAATACAGTTTTTATGAAGCTAAGTTATAAAAAATAAAAAAGCCGCTAAAATAGCGGCTTTAAAGACGTTAGGATGAATATCCTATAAAAAGCACAAAGTATAAAATGGTTTGCTCATTATCTATACTTTAGTCGACGCGCTATTCCAAACACTAATAAACCAACTAGTCCAAAGAAACCCAATGAAGCACCTTGGCGTGTAGAATCGGCAATTTCAACATCTGATAATTCGCATTCTACAGGTGAGCCTCCGGTTGGGCTAAGTTTCACCGCAATGACTGTATCAACTAACACTTCTTCACCATTTGAATCAGTGACAATTTCGCCCTTTGCATTTCTAAATGGTTTCTGTACTAGGGCTTCACCTACAATTTCGTTGTTATCATTAATATCGTTAGCCGTCATAATTTCATAGTCTGAATCACAAGCTATTAAGGTGTTAATATTGGTAAAAGTATTTGCGTTTACATCATATAAAAAGGCATTGCGGCGACGTGTATCTGCATCTGATTCAGCGTCACCCACTACTAAACCGTTGTTATTAATAGCTCTAGGAATAGATGTGGAGCTAGTAAAAAAGTCATCTGGAAAGATAAGCTCATCAGTATTTATGTTGTAAACAAAGAATTTAAAGCGAGTAGCTGAGTTAATGACAACAGTATTATAACCCGCCACTAAACCATCATCGTTGATAGCAACAGCTGCGTTAGGTAATAAATCATCATCAGCAAGTAAACGTTGTGTTTGCCCGTTTTGAAAAATTGCGGCAGCTTGCGTATACGTACTTTCAATAGGGACAGGTGTTGAACCAACTGCCTGGCCTTCGTTGTTAATATCTGTCGCCACACTAGAGAATATTATATCTACGTCATTGTCAGGCTCAAATGTAAGCCCGTAGCTTTGCGTACTTATTGTATTACCAGCCGTATCAAGCTGCCACACTGTTGCGTGGCGCGTTAAGCTCGACTCAAACTCATTTATAATCGTGTAGTAACAAACTTCAAGAGGTATATCGCCGCGAGTGTCAGGGTCATCACAGTTCGCAATTGCACTCGTTACTGAATCAGAAACGGCAACACTAGAGTAACCTGCAACTTGTAAATTGCTATTGATTGCGGAAGCTTCACTTATACCACCTAAAGTTGCGTCTACAGGTAATAATGGCGCAACGTAGTCATCTACCTGTACGAACGCTCTATTTTTTACATCATTAACCACATAAATTAGTTCATCGCCAGATTCGTTAATATAAGGAATTTGCGTAAAAGCGCCCGTCATTGAACCAACAATGTAAGTGCCGTTATAAGAATCACCTAATTCAGTGTCTAAAGAGTAAGTGAAACCATTGGTAGCATCAGTTTCTGTATCAAACCCGTTAATATATTCAGTACTAACACCGTCGGTTTTATACGCTACATACTGAGCTAGTTTTTGGTTGAAAGCAGAATTTGATTGCGTGCTTGTATATAACGCCGCTGTAATAGCACTTAAGTCGGTACCATTAAAATTGCCCTGTGCAGCCGCATCAGGGTCGCTTAACGTGAGCGAATCTAAGTTAATTAATGATAAATCAATGGGTTGGTTAAATCGCTCTTCAACAATATTGAGTATAAGCCCTGTTTCATCTATTGATGATGCATATTGGTTGGTCGATAAGTCACTGGTAGGCAGTTCTACTACTTCATAAGATTGCGCTTTAGCAAGCATTGGCACTGCACTAATGGCAAGCAATGTAGGTAAAAGTGAAGCAGTGATACGGTTTAATTTCATGTAAATTCCTGTTACTACGTTTTATTTTGTTTTGATTCTAATTCTTCCCAACGCTCAAATGCGGTTTCTAATGCAGATTCAGCTACACTTAGGGCATCTAAAATGGGTTGGGTTATTTTTACATCTTTGCTAAAGAAATCATTCTCGTTTACTTTAGCTTGTAATTCTTCAATTTCTTTTTCAAATTTTTCAATTTCTTTTGGCAAACCTAATAATTCACGATTTTCATTGTACGAGAGCTTCTTAGCTTTCGAACTCGCGGCAGGTTTTGCACTTAGTTGATCTTTATTACTATCAGCCTTCGGCTTTGCCGTATTACTTTGAGGTTTGTCATCGGCCGAAGCTGCTTTGTTTTTATTCGCGTACCAGGCCTGTATATCATCATAACCGCCCACGAACTGGTTTATCTTGCCTTCGCCTTCAAAAAACAAACTTGTGGTAACTACGTTATTGATAAACTCTCTATCATGGCTAACTAAAATAATAGTGCCTTGATACTCAACCAATAATGACTCCAATAATTCAAGCGTTTCGACATCAAGATCATTTGTTGGTTCATCTAATATCAACAAATTACTTGGCTTTAGCATTAGCTTTGCCAGCATAAGGCGGTTTTTCTCGCCACCAGATAAGGTCGATACAGGCGCATTGACCCGCTCAGGCGAAAATAAATAATCTTGTAAATAACTTATCACATGGCGCGTTCCGCCATTCACTTCAACTTCGCGCTTACCATCGGCAATTACATCTATTAAGGGTTTATCTAATTCTAGTTGATTTCGATGTTGGTCAAAATAAGCTACTTCAATGTTACTGCCTTGAAAAACCTCACCGGACTGCGCTTCAAGTTGGCCTAACAATAACTTAATAAGTGTGGTTTTACCGCAACCATTTGGCCCTACCAAGGCAATTTTTTCGGAACGACTAATCAACAAATCAAGGTTCTTAATAATGAGTTTGTCAGGATAACCATAGCTCACATCATTAAGCTCAAATACGCGTTTGCCTGATTTACCACCGCCAGCACTCACAATAGTGGCACTGCCTAACTGGTTTCTTCGAGCCTTAAACTCTTCGCGCAATGATTTTAACGCTCTTACGCGGCCTTCATTTCTGGTTCGCCTAGCCTTAATTCCCTGCCTAATCCACACTTCCTCTTTGGCAAGTTTTTTATCAAACTCTTTGTTATGGGTTTCTTGCACCTCTAAATCATGCGCTTTTTGAACTAAATAAGCCTCATAATTTCCTGGATAGGAGGTCACTGCACCTCTGTCTATATCAATAATTCGCGTTGCGATACTTCTTATGAACGCCCTATCGTGACTAATAAATACAATGGAACCGTTATACGTTAATATCGTCTTTTCTAGCCATTTTACCATTTCAATATCTAAATGGTTGGTAGGCTCATCTAACAGTAGAACGTCAGGCTGAGACACTAGGGCACGAGCTAAAGCAGCTTTACGTCGCCATCCACCTGAAAGGCCTTGCAAACTCACCTCACCATCTAATCCTAGCTGAGTAAGTACATTAACGATTCGTTGCTCTAACTGCCAAGCGTTATTCGCATCAAGTAGTTCTTGTAAACGTTGAAGCTCATTCAGTGCTTCTTCAGATGTATCAGTCGCTACTTTTGCGGCTTGTGCATAGTAGGCCTTTATTGCTTGAGCATCCTCAGCTAAGCCTTCTGCCACATAATCAAAAAGAGATATGTCATTATTGCTTGGTGGGTCTTGTGCTAAACGAGCTATATTAACGTGGCTTGCAACAATGCGCTGGCCGCCGTCTAATTTTATTTCGCCGCTTAGTACTTGCAGCATAGTTGATTTACCGCTGCCGTTTCTGCCTACAATACAAACCCTTTCCTTTTCTGCTAGATTAAAGTCTGCATTATCTAAAAGTGGTGGCTGTCCAAATAAAATACTGCCTTGTTTTATTTGTATTAAATTCACGCTAAAAATATCCTAAGTGTGGCCAAATCAAATGGCCAATGTAATTCTTCTTGTGTATCGCTTCTTTTGAAAACGGGGATTTTAACCGCATACAAATGATATAAATCAACGGAGTCTCTTATGTTGATTTTTGACACTTCCCACTGGCTTGCTGGTAGCTGATGATACAAATCAAGCGCGTCATCACATAAACTACATTGTGGGCCGGTATATAAAATTAGTTTCAAAGTGTGAGTACCCAGCAATGATGAATTTTAGGATGCCTTTTAAAGTCTTCATCAATGGTTTTAGGCCCAATGTTTTCAACTTTGAACCCTAGGGCTTCTAAACCTGCTAAATCAAGTTTAAAACTTCGTAAATTGTTACTAAAATAAATAACGCCATTCGCCGATAAATGTTTTTTTGCGTTGCTAAGTAAGGCTAAATGGTCGCGCTGCACATCCCAAGTATTTTCCATTCGCTTAGAATTCGAAAATGATGGCGGGTCAATAAATATGCAATCAAATTTAGTTGATATCTTGCTTTCTTCAAGCCACTTAACACAGTCTGCCTGTATGAATTCATAAGCGCCTTGCAGTTTATTAAGCGAAAAGTTGTCTTTGCCCCACTGTAAATAGGTATTTGACATATCAACCGAAGTAACCGATTTTGCCCCGCGTAATGCGCAATGCACCGATACACTCGCCGTATAGCAAAATAAGTTTAATACATGTTTCCCGCGGCACTGCTGTGCAAATAAATCACGCGTTATACGGTGGTCAAGAAACAAACCAACATCAAGATAGTCAGTAGGGTTAATATAAAACTTAGCGTTGTGCTCATTAACTTCTACGCGCTGCCCTTTCGCTTCCACTTTTTCGTACTGCTTTTTACCTACTTGTTTTTCACGTACTTTCACTGAAATTTTGTGCTTATCTACATTTAAAATATGAGGTATATGCAGTAATGCCTGAGCGAGGCGCTCTTGTGCTACCGACTCAGGAATTGTTTTGGGAGGGGCATACTCTTGAACTACTACCCAATCACCGTAGCAATCAATAGCGAAGTTATAATTGGGTAAATCAGCATCGTATATACGATATGCATTGCTATTGAGATTTTTCACCCAATTTTTCATGCGCTTTACGTTTTTGCTTAAACGGTTACTAAATTCATCATCACTAGGTTTTGCTGAAAATTGTTGCAAATTGCCTTCATTCAGTTCGTATAAAGCCAGTTGCGTTTCAAGCTTGCCGTTAAAAAACTTATATTTTTTGCTCGCGCGAAGCTTTAATGCTTTAAGTAATTTTTCGTTTGAACATAATAAAGCAACATGCCAGTTCGCGAACTGCTCTTTTAAATGTTGCCCTAATTTATTGTAAACCGGCAATAAACCTACGTAGTCATCAAGTCGCTCGCCGTATGGCGGGTTACTTACAATATAACCACTTTTGTTAACTACACTGGCATTGTTCACATCGCATTGTTTAAATTCAATAAAATCACTTACCCTTGCGTTTTCAGCATTTTGTTGAGCAAGTTCAAGTACTTTTGTACTTATGTCAAACGCATAAATTTGAGCTTTTGGTGCCCGCTCCTGCGCCTGTGCATCTTGTTTTATGGCTTCAAATACTTTTGCGTTATGACCAAACCAATAATCAAAGCCCCAGAACCGGCGGTTTAAATTTGGCGCAATATTAGCCGCGATCATTGCGGCTTCAATGGCAATTGTGCCAGAACCGCACATGGGGTCTAATAGCACCTCATGTTGGTTGTCAGCCCAACCGCTCCTATATAGCATCGCCGATGCGAGTTGTTCTTTTAATGGCGCATCGCCTGTGCCCTCACGATAACCGCGCTGGTGTAAACTTGTGCCAGAAAGATCTAAGCAAATAGAGGCCGTTTCACGGCGCAATCTTGCGTGAACTTGAACATCTGGATGTTGGCGTTCTACATTAGGTCGCTCTTGGCCGTCTTCAACAAAGGCGTCAACTATGGCGTCTTTTACAGTTAGGGCCCCAAATTGGCTATTATTAATAGCATGGCTAGTTCCTACAAATTGCACTGCAAAACTTGATTGGTGTGAAAACTGTTGCGGCCAGTCAACTTGGTACGCTAAATCATAAAGCTCTTTAGCGCTGGCGGCAGCGCCTGTGCAAAGTACAAGTAACACGCGGTTTGCTAGGCGCGAATGCAAACATATTTTATAAGCATCGCTTATGTCGCCACTAAAGCTAACCTGTCCAGGTTGCACTTTACTCTTAGCTAATATTTCGTTTTTTAGTTCGCTGTTACCGCCGCTTAATAAATTAGCTATTTCAATTTTTAGAAGTTCGTCTAAACCCTTTGCTGCCGTTACGATAAAATTATGCATTTACAAGCTCTTTAATTAGTTTAGGGCCTTGGTATATGAAGCTAGAATATATTTGTAGCAAAGAAGCCCCGGCTTCTAGTCGGCTTTTAGCATCTTCTGCATTGCTAATACCGCCTACACCTATAATTGGAATGCGAGCGTCCAAAGCTTTTGCTAGTAAGGCTGTTATTTGCATACTTCGTTCAGTAAGTACTTCACCGCTTAAACCGCCGGCCTCGTTTGCAAACTCATGGCCTGCTACTGCGCTTCTATCTAGGGTTGTGTTAGTCGCAATCACCCCATCCATTTTACTATCTAACAACGATTTCGCTATTTGCTGAACTGCAATTTCATCTAAATCGGGTGCTATTTTTACTAAAAGCGGAACGTATTTATTATGCATTTTTGCTAAATTGGTTTGTTCATTTTTCAATCCAATTAATAAGTGATCAAGCGCATCGCCATACTGTAAATCACGTAAACCCGGCGTGTTAGGTGAGGAAATATTAATGGTAATATACGAAGCATGCTCGTATACCTTATTCATACAAATTAAGTAATCATCAAGCGCTTTGGTTTCAGGCGTATCTTTGTTTTTACCAATGTTAATACCTAAAATGCCTTTAAACTGAGACTTTTTCACATTTTCAACTAAGTAATCAACGCCCTTATTGTTAAAACCCATTCTATTAATAATAGCCTTGTGCTCAGGTAGCCTAAACATTCTAGGCTTCTCATTGCCACTTTGTGGACGTGGCGTAGTCGTACCTATTTCAATAAAACCAAACCCCATCGCGGCAAAGGCATCAATGCATTCACCGTTTTTATCAAGCCCTGCGGCTAAGCCTATTGGGTTTGGAAAATGCAAGCCTAAGCACTCTGTGGGTTTACTTGGGGTTTCTTGTGCGTATACAGATTGTAGAAATGTCCCTTGGCTACGTTGCAAAAAGTTAAGCGACACGTCATGACTCCACTCTGGGTCACACTTTAATAATGTTTTTTGAACTAATGAGTACACGGTTTTCCTGGCACAAAAAAGCCCTGCAAGCAGGGCTGATTACTTGAATGGGCTATAGTTTAATGGTTTGCGCTAATACTTAACAGCATCAATTCACGTAAAGCGACAGAAAACTTGGCAAATTCGTGATTATCAGAGGTTTTGAACTCTGTCATCATATGATGCCAGCGAGAAAGCTTACTCTCGTTTTGGGTAATCCATTGATCCAACATCGAATCTGCGTCCTTACTTTTTGTATCAGATTGTAGTAATACAATAGTAATAGCTCGCTGTTGCCAGTCTAACTCTTCTCGGTATGAAGCTCTTGCAAGTGCTTGCCAATGGTTTGCCACACTTTGTTGGTTAATTTGTTCCAAGAACCAATGCAGCTCTAACTTGTTTCCTAATTGATAATACAAGCGAGCAACCACATCAACAGGTCTATTCTCTAGGGCTGAAACTTGCGCTAAGTCTAAGCTTGAAAATAGATTACTCAAAGAAGCTATTTTAACAGCACTATCTTCAGGTACTTTTTGGCTGACTAAAAATGCAACTCGCTCTTGTACTTCGTTCACTTCAGAATCTACAAGATACTTGCTTAAGTTGTTACTGATAGTGCTAAACGCTTTACTATACGATTCAGTAACCGAATGTATATCAGCATTAAATTCACCGTGGCGAATGAACCATCTAACCGTACGGCGCAGGGTGCGACGCATTTCGTCTAGAATTTCTAACTGTAAGTCAGCATCAATAGTATTATCGAGTTGCTCTACATTTTCCCATAATTCGCCCATCTTAAAGATTTCTTTAACTACTGAGTAGGCAAAACAAATTTCAGTTACCTCTGCACCGGTTTCTTCGCTCAAACGATGAACAAAATTTAAGCCCATATCATTAACAATTTCATTGGTTAACTTAGTGGCAATAATTTCACTACGAAGAGGATGCTCTTGCATTTGAGCTGCATACTTTTTACGTAAAACTAGCGGGAAGGCTTCTATTAAGTAGCGTTCGTAGTATGGATTATTCGTAATAGATTCTATATTTAACTCTTCTTTGAGCACCATTTTACCATATGCAATGAGTACTGAAAGTTCTGGGCGAGTAAGCCCTTGTCCAATCACTACACGTTCCGATATTTCTTCATCTGATGGGATAAATTCAAGCTCACGGTTCAATGAGCCGTCGCGTTCAAGACCATGGATGAATCGAAGCTGCTCTTTTAATTGCTTAACGCCCATCATTTGAGTGATAGAAATAGACTGAGTTTGACGATAGCAATCTTGCAGTACAATTTCACTCACGTCTTCGGTCATATCGTACAGTAACTTGTTGCGTTGTTTAACGGTTAAGTCGCCATTACGAACCAAGGTGTTAAGTAAAATTTTAATATTTACTTCATTATCAGAACAATCAACACCACCCACATTATCAATAAAGTCAGTGTTTACACGCCCACCATTTGCGGCATACTCTATGCGGCCTAATTGGGTTAAGCCCAAGTTACCGCCCTCACCCACTATTTTGGCTTTAACGTCTTTACCATTAACACGTAAAATATCATTAGCGCGGTCACCCACATCGCTATGAGACTCTTTACTGCTTTTTATGTAAGTACCAATGCCGCCATTCCAAATTAAATCAACTTCCATTTTAAGTACATTATGAATAAGTTCATTTGGCGTCATAGACATCTGACGTGTACCCAGCCATTTTTTCATTTCAGGGCTTAATTTAATGGATTTTTCACTGCGCTTGAATATGCCGCCCCCCTTTGAAATTAGGCTACGGTCATAGTCATCCCAGTTTAAGCTAGGGTCGGCAAATAAGCGTTCACGTTCTTTGTACGTAGCCGCTGGATCTGGGCTTGGGTCAAAGAAAATATGCATATGGTTAAATGCGCATATAATTTGAGTTTGAGGCGACAACAGCATCCCATTCCCAAATACATCTCCTGACATATCTCCTACACCCACACACGTAAATGGCGTTGTTTGGCAATCCACACCTATTTCTCTAAAGTGTCGTTTAACCGATTCCCATGCCCCGCGTGCGGTGATACCCATTTTTTTGTGGTCATAGCCAACACTTCCGCCCGAAGCAAATGCATCGCCTAACCAAAAATCAAATTCATCAGAAATACCATTAGCTATATCTGAAAATGTAGCGGTTCCTTTATCAGCTGCAACCACTAAATATGGGTCATCTTCATCCAATCGAACCACGTCTTTTGGCGGAATAATAAGACCTTCTTTAATATTGTCAGTAATATCTAAGAGGCTTCTGATAAATATTTTGTAACACGCTTGCCCTTCTGCTTGCATTTCAGCGCGGCTTGCATTAATTGGCATTTTTTTACATACAAAACCGCCTTTCGCGCCTACCGGCACAATAACTGTATTTTTTACCTGCTGGGCTTTCACTAGGCCAAGTACTTCTGTACGAAAATCTTCCATTCGGTCAGACCATCTTAAGCCACCACGCGCAACTTTCCCGCCTCTTAAATGCACACCCTCTATTCTTGGCGAATATACAAATATCTCAAATTTTGGCATTGGTAAGGGCATTTCAGGAATGTTAGCCGGTAACAACTTAAATGAAACGTAGCTCTTCACTTCGCCTTGTTCGTTATTTTGATAAAAATTAGTTCTTAATGTGGCTTTAATTAAGTCAAGATAACGCCTAATAATTCTGTCATCATCAAGATTAGACACTTTGTCTAATTTTTCTAATACGTTGTTCTCAATACTCTCAATTTTACTTTTATTCGGACGTAGTTTCGGATTGAATTTTTGATTAAATAAATCAATAAGTAATTTAGCTATTTCTGGATAGCTTGCCATTGTATTGGCAACGTAATCTATACTAAAAGAAGAGCCAATTTGACGCATATATTTTGCATAAGCGCGAATAATTATGACCTTACGACCCGTAATCCCGCCACCTAAAATAAGGCGGTTAAAACCATCATCTTCTAACTCACCATTCCAGGTGTTTGAAAAAGCCTGTTGAAATAATTCTTGAGATTTTTCCATATCAAAATTGCCATGCTTTTTATACAGCATGGTAAAATCCATGACCCAACTAATTTCGCCTTGTTCATTGGTCACTCTGTATGGGCTTTCATCTACCACTCTCAAACCGAAGTTTTCAAGCATTGGTAAAACATCTGAAAGATGAATCGGTTCATTTTTGTGATAGAGCTTTAGTTTAACAGTATTGCTATCAGCCATTTCTTCTTGTGGCTTATAAAACAAAATATCTAATTTTTGTTGTTCGCTTAACTGTTCTATTCGTTGAATATCAACTAAGGCTGCACTTGGCAGATTTTGTTCAGAGTAACTTCTGGTAAATGCATTATCATATTTGCGAACAATTCCTTTTCCTTGCTCTTCACCGTAAACTTTAACAATTTTACTGTTAAGTTTGTCTTGCCAAGTTTTCGTTAATTCGATCAAGTTTTTTTCAATTTCGTTCACATCTAATTCCATATTATTGTTGTCAACGCGAGCTATATAATGAGTTCGAGCATATACTGATTCAGAGAAATACGTATTAAATTCTACTTCGCCAACGGCACTGAATGAACGTTGTAATAATTCTTGGGTATCTTTTCTTAACTTAGTGTTGTAGCGCTCTCGAGGCACGAAAACCATGCAAGAAAAGAAACGGCCAAAGGTATCTTTACGCACAAATAATCGTGACATACCGCGCTCTTGCATTTGGAATATACCCAAAATGATTTGCGCTAATTCGTCATCTGATGACTGAATTAATTCATCTCGAGGATACGTTTCAACAATATTTACGAAAGCCTTGTAAGCATGGGTACCTTTTTCAAAACCTGACAAAGCACACATACGGTCAATTTTTTCTTTTAGCATGGGTAGATCAGTTGCACTACTATTGTAAAATGAAGCTGAATACAATCCTACAAAGCGATGTTCACCGCACACTTGCCCATTCTCATCAAACTCTTTGATACCAATGTAATCCATATATGCTGGCCGATGCACGCGCGATTTGGTATTGGTTTTAGTTAGCATGAGTGGATTATCACTCAATGCTTCTTCTCTAGCAGAGGCGGGTGATTGAGATAACAAACGTTGTCTGTCGCTAATCGAGTTTTTCATTAAACCTAATGAGCTTTTATTCACCGGACACCAGCGATGATCACCTTCAATGGCTTTTACGTCATAGTAACGATAGCCCATAAGTGTGAAATTATGATCATTTAGCCAGTTTAAAAACGTTTTACCTTGTGCTTTTACTTGAGCGGACGCCTTGCTTTTTGATTTATCAAAATTTTGCGTCAAATTAGTAAGTTGATCACGCATCTTTTGCCAATCAGACACTGACAACGATACCTCGCTCACCACTGAGCGTAATTCTTCCGTTAAACTTTGTAAGTCTTTGTCTCTTGATTGGCGGTCTATTTCAATAAATAAAACGGTTTCTTTAGAATACGTGTTGTCATCTGCCTCACCTTCAATGAATTGTGTCACTTGGTTATTTTTATTACGCACAAGTTTCATTGGCCTATGTAATATAAGGTGTGAGGTGATATTGAACCTATTTATTGCCATACGTATTGAATCAACTAAAAATGGCATGTCGTCAATCATAATTTCAATCACAGTATGAGACGATTGCCAACCATGTTTGGCTATTTCTGGATTAAACACTTTTATGGTTGGTTCACCCGGCTTTTTGTTTTGCAGCAAGTGCCACAAGCTTAGAATGCTGCCATATAAATCGCTGTCACTTCTACCGTCAATATCATCAAACGCCATTGTTTTAAGTAGAAGCTGGCCGAATTTCATAATTTGAGATGACTGTTTGCTATCAACTTTTTCATTGATAAGTGAAAAAACACGTTCTAATAACACTGAATGTTGATGGTGAGTAACCGACATATAATTGGTCTCGTTTTGGGGTTGATTAAAAATTAGGCGAATCTGCCTTATCTATAACGGCATTTTGCTAAAAAAATTAAGGGTTTACCAGTGAATATTAACCTTATTTTTACAAACTGAATAAGCATTACAATATTTTGCATAAAAAAAAGGCCTTAACGGCCTTTTTTGTCATAACTACGCAAAATTAATTTTTGCCACGTTTGAACCATAACATCCTAGCAATAGCCGGTAAAACGATAATCGCCCCTAACATATTTACTAAGAACATAAAGGTAAGCAATATTCCCATATCCATTTGGAATTTCAGACTAGAGAATACCCAAGTACTCACCCCTATAGCTAATGTAATACCTGTAAATAACACTGCACTACCCCGCTCTTTAAGGGCGGCGATATAAGCTTGTTTAACATCCTCGCCTTCGCGTAGACGCTGGGCCATGGTTGATAGTATATAAATGCCATAATCAACCCCAATACCCACACCTAGCGCTATAACTGGCAAGGTTGATACCGTTAAACCAATTTGTAGGTAAGTCATTAGGGCCTGCGCCAATACCGAAACCACATACAAAGGAATAACAACAGACAATGTTGCGCGAAGCGATTTAAAGCTCAGCAAACATAACAATATTACCGCGCCAAAAACGTAGTAAAGCATTGGGTCTTGTGAAGCGTCTACCGCTTCGTTGGTTGCCGCCATTACTCCTACAGGACCTGATGCTAAGCGAATAGATAAATCATCTGTTTGATATTCGTCGCGAAGCTCTTTAACAGCCTTAACCACATCGGAAATAGTTTCCGCTTTGTGATCTTCCATAAACAAAATAATGGGCATAACTGAACAATCACCGTTCAATAGTCCAGAAGATGTAGGAACGCGTGACACTGCTTGAACCATAGTTGATTGATTACGCGGAAGCACTTGCCACTTAGGGTTACCTTCGTTGTATCCAGCGTTAACTTTTTTCGCTACCGAGGCTAATGATATAGCTGACTGGACACCAGGAACGTTCTGCATTTTCCACTGGAATTCGTCTATAGCACTCATTACATCGAAACTCGTACAAGCTTCCGGAGAAGTTTCAATAATAAGTGAAATATAATCGACCGTTATCTCATACTTGTCGGTAATTAAAAACGTATCTTGGTTGTATCTCGATTCCTCATGTAAAGCCGGAGCTCCTGCGTGTAAATCTCCAATCTTAAGGTTTTTCGCCTGGAAATGTCCCCAAGTAAACAAGGCTAAAGTAAGCACAGAAATAACAATTGCCACTTTTGGGGATGCACATGCGGCAACTTTTTCCCATACAGCATCCATTTTAGATGATTGATTATATTTTTCTTTATGTTTAGTTGGTAACTTAACGTATGACATCAAAACAGGTAGTAAAATCAAATTAGTGAGTATAATTACGGCTACACCCATACTTGCAGTTATAGCTAACTCCTTAATGATACCTATATCGATTACCAGTAAGGTCATAAAGCCTATTGTGTCAGACAAAAGCGCTACGCCACCAGGTACTAAAAGTGTTCTAAAAGCATGTTGAGCAGCAACTTTAACATCAATGCCTTGGGCTGCCTTTTTACCTACCGCATTGATCATTTGCACACCATGGCTAACACCAATCGCAAATACCAAAAATGGAACAAGTATTGACATTGGATCCATACCGAAACCAAACAGTGTCAATAAACCTAACTGCCAAGCTACCGCCACAATTGAACAAGCAATAGGTAAAATAGTGAGCATAATTGAACGGCTGAAGAAAAATACCATAATGGCAGTAATGGCTATGGCTATTCCAAAAAAGACAACTACATCTTTAGCGCCGTTAGCAACGTCACCAATCATTTTAGCAAAGCCAATAATATGAATGCTTATTTTATCATTCTCAAACTTGCCACGTAATTGCTCCTCTAATTCAGCGGCAATTGTAAGCGTATCTAATGGCTCACCTGTTTCTGGATTAATATCAAGCAGCTGCGCGGTAACCATTGCACATTTAAAGTCGTTGGAAACTTGTCTACCAACGATACCCGCTTTATCAATATTTTTTCTAACAGCTTGAAGCGCACTGGGGTTCGATGAATCAAAATCAGCAGGTATTACCGGGCCGCCAGAAAAACCACCCTCAACGATTTCGGTGAAACGTGTTGAAGGGGCAAACAGTGATACCACTAAAGACCGGTCTATTCCGTTAATGAAAAACAATTGGTCATGCACATCTTTTAGCGTATCAAAGAAGTGTTGATTGAAAATAGTACCTTGTGTATCACACACCGATACTAGAATATTATTCGCACCACCGAAGTTTTCTTTGTGCTTCATGTACGTTTGCATGTACTCGTGGTTCAAAGGAATGTTTTTGGTAAAGCCAGCATCTAGCTTGAGCTGAGAAGCTTGAAATACTAAATAAATAGTACTTAACAAGAAAATAAAAATAACCGCCATACGGTTACGGAAAATTAATTTTTCAAAAAAATCGACTAATGCATTCATTATTATAATTCCACGTTCACAGATTTAAGACCACCAGCTGTGATAGCGGTTACGGTTTCATTTACAAAGAGCAGTGTTAAGATTGCATCGGATAGCCCTGTATCGACCTTTTTAATCGATACTTGCGCTTTACAGCCTTCAGAGTTTGATTTCCCTTGTTCATCCCTGTTAAGTTTAGATGGATCTACGCTAAGCAACACACCATTATTGCCCGCAACGTAAAGCTTTTCACCCTGCACTTCTATTGAGTTTAGGGTCGTGGTTACGCAGCTTTCAATACGCTTCCAACTACTTTCTTGTAATAAGAAAATATTACCACGCAGACCTACAGCTAACGTTAATCCGTTTTGAATTTCTTTCACATCAAAGAAAGAACCATAATAATCAATATCTAAGCGCTTCCATGTGTTGCCTCGGTCTTGACTTAAAGCTACTAAACCGGCTTCACCTGCCACGTACAAGTTGCCATTGGCTTCACTTAACCGATTAAAATGGGGAGAAATAAAAGATAGCTCTTCAAGATAAAACTCTTCATCATCTTTGATTGAATCTAAGTAACTAATATCGTCTTGCGATAGCACCGATGCATGGCTTTCTTGAACCCAAGATTCTCCGCCATCAATACTGCGATAAAATAAACCATATGCACCTACTGCAATACCTTCACTTTCATCAAAAAAATGAACATCTAGTAAAGGTCTATCTAAGTCGGGATCTTGCTGAATAATGGTCCAAGTTTGGCCTGCATCTGAAGATTTAAGAATTGTAGCATCATGACCAACGGCCCAAACAGTGTTATTAAGGCTAGTCACTGCGGTTAGAGTCGTTTTAACAGGCGATTGTTTTTGCACAAAATCTAAAGCGTCTTTGGGGGCCAATAAAATATGACCGCGCTCACCTACGACTATACTGTTTTCGCTCGTGGTAGCGTCTAGCAACAAAGAACTTTCAACTAGCGGTGCTTCAAACGACCCGTCTAATTGAATTGCTTGAATATTAGCAGAATGGAAACAAGCAATGCTTGCGAATACAGCTATAAATTTTAATTTCACTCAATATCACTCTCGGTAAAAAAAAACGGCTGGCACTGCCAGCCGTTTCTGCGATTAACGTTTGCCTTCTCGTCTTAAGGCTTGTGGCGTAAAGTCTCTGTCATCCATTTTGATAGAGAAGTCATACATTGATTCTTCATTATCTAAACCAATTGCCAAGTAACGACGTGAATTTAGGTCATGATAAACATCAAGCGTTGACCAATGCGTTGGTACGTCATAGTAGTTTACCCCATGGGCAATGGCCACTCGGTACAAATCACCACGATTGTCATACATATCAGCTACATGTACTTGCCAGCTATCTTCGTCTATATAAAATACACGCTTTTGATATACATGGCGGAACTCTTCTTTAAGCGTCGCTTCAACCACCCAAACTCTGTGTTTTTCATAACGAGTTAGTGCTGGGTTTACATGCCCTGTATGAAGAATATCTTCATATTCAACTTTATCACTATGTAACGCGTAGTTATTGTAAGCAATATACATTTCTTGCTTACCTTTTAGCTCCCAATTGTAACGATTTGGAGAGCCGTTAAACATATCAAAATCATCGGTAGTACGCAATCCGTCAGCTTGAGTACCCGGTGCATCATACGCAATGTTTGGTGCTCTGCGAACTCGGCGTTGACCAGTGTTGTAGGTCCATGCTTGACGAGGTTGCTTTACTTGATCAACAGTTTCATGCACGAGTAAGGCAGTGCCGGCTAATCTAGCTGGCTTGGTAACTGACTGTTTAAACATAAAAAGAATGTTGTCTTCAGTGAGCTTTTCCGGTGTCATATCAGGTTCAGCATATTTAATCATTAACTGTTCATTGAAGCCTATAACGTTATAATCACCACCTGCTGTTACAGCTGCTTGACCACCCTTGCGCTCAACAGACTCACCGCGATAACGTAAAGTATGATTCCATATTGCTTCTATACCTGTTTTAGGAATTGGGAATGGAATCCCAAGCGTAGCACCCTTTAGACCGTTTCCGCCTTCTAATAAGTCAGCATTAAGCGCGTTCTTTTTCGTCGCATCGTAAACCTCTTGAGGGTTTGACGCTGTTCTACGCGATTGATACACCGGCATTTGATAAGTATCAGGGTATGCTTCGAAAAGTTTCTTTTGCCCATCACTTAAAAATTCCGAGTACTCTTTGTAGTTGCCACCGGTAATAGTAAATAAAACTTTGTCTTCTGGAAAAGGATCAATGTGAAAATCACCTTTAGAATAGCCAGCAGGAGCACTTGTAATACCACCCGTCCATGCAGGAATACTGTTATCTGCATTACCGGCTTTTTCGGCACCAAGTGGAGTTAAACTTTGTCCAAGTTTAGCGGCTTCCTCTTCAGACACTTTTGCAAACGTTGACTGGCTAGTAAGCGCAATAGCGATACTTGCTGCAACAATACCAAATTTATTCATCATAGATACGTCCTTAAATAGCATATTTGATGTTGAAAGATACAAAATCACGATCAGACAAGGCATTTGTTGTGCCTATTCCACCCCAAAACGCACTGTATGAAGCACTAAACGACCATTTACTTAAGTAGTCAAAGGTCATGCCAAGGTTGGCTGATTTTCTATCTTCTAAGAAAAGAAATAAAGGATCTGGTGTAGTTCCTCTAACGTCGTGTGCAAATGTTCCTCTTACGCGTAAATTCATGCCTGCAAATACGTTATTGTAATCAGCAATAGCTAATAAACGATAACCCCAAGCACTTCCCGTCCCAAATGGATTAGTTTCTGGTCCATCAGACAAACCTGCATGCAAGCCTGCTCTATCACTAATGATATCGCCGAATTCGTCAACAACAGGCTCTAACGATGGCGTTCTTGCCGTGCCAGGTGCATTTAAACGAATTACATCAGGGTCTGGCATATCAACAATCTTAACATAACCGGCTTCACCCAATAATATTAAATTATCTGTACCAAATTTCGGGCCAAACACGTGTGACGCGGTCATTTGCGCTTGCCAAGTATCCGACAACAAGAAGCCTTCAGCTGTTTCACCAGGCCCTACATCGCGGCCTATATTATTTAGTTGTGAAATACCTTCGAAATCAGGACGCAAACCGGCGTTAGCTAGTTGCTCAGGCATACCCATGTACAATAATTCAACGTCATCAATTTGCAAAGGTTCGTCTTGTCTATAAGCGAACTCACCAGCAAGTGCTGTTTCACCTACGGTGGTGTTAAAGCTTACGCCATACAATTTAATATCTTCAGGATATGCAAAACGAGACTTCGTGAATGCACCTAAGTCAGTTAAATTATCACGAGTAATTGTTGTGCTAGCAATTAAACCTAAGTCTGCACCAATACCTGCAGCGGTAAAGTCGGAAGTGACACCTGATACCACAGGACGTGTAGAATGATAGTTAATATGATAAAAGCCAAATTCAGTGTCATTAAGTTCTTGAGCAAACCATGATAACTTAACACCGTATTGGCCAGAATCACTGGCTTCATCGTGAGCTTCACCGCTTACGTCTCTTACAGCCACTTTTGTTGGGTAGGCTAAATAAGCCGCTCCGGCATCAGCTGGAGAAATTTGTCCATTACGCAACGCATCACCAATGCCGTTTAATTGGCTAAGTAATGTGTCTGCATCAATGTCAGGGTTACCGGTAAAGCCTAATTGCACTAAGTTAAACGAACCGCCTTCACCACCAAAGTCGTTATTTGCAAAGTAGCTTCCAGCAACCGGCAATAAAGAACGCTCATATTCGTATTGGTAGTATGCTTCAAGGCCAATTGTATCGGTTAAACCAATTGAACCATAAACCATGCCTACTGGAATAAACACTTCTTTAAGTTCTGCGCCAGGAGTACGAGCACGAGGAACATCGACAGGGTTTGTTGTATTAATACCGTGCTGAATAAACGTGCTTTCACCCCAACTGACTACTTGATCACCCAAACGGATGCTAACAGGCATGTCACCGGCGTAAAAATCGTAGTAAACAAAGAAGTCTAATAAACGAACGTCTCTACATAATTGTTCTGTCGCTTTGTCATCTCGACATGGATCAACTGTAACGCCGGTGATAGGGTTCGCCCAATCTCTATCGTTATCTGACATCTCGAAATCATAAAAATAGTAACCACGAGCAAACAAACCAAAATCACCATAACGAACATCTAATTCGTGTAGGCCAGAAATTTGTGTAGAAAAAGCTTCGCCTGGATCATGACTTAAATTACCTAAGTCGCCGTTTGTAGAGTATGCACCATCGGCTAAAGCCCAAACATCAGCACTTGGATATATAGTATTCGTAGCCGCGTTGTACCCAGACCAATTAAAATTGCTTTGGTTACTATGGCCAATTAAGTTCATGTCTCTTTCTTCAGTTCTTATACTAGTAGACAACGTAAATGTTGAATCCAAATTTACTTGTAAATCACCAAATGTCCAGTCGGCAGCACTTGCGCTGTGCGAGGTAGCCGCTAAAACAGCAGCAACACCTATTGCGATGGAGGTCTTGTTGTATGCGCTAGGCTTTATTGTCATGAGTTTACCTTCTTCAAACTAATCGTTAACACGAAAACACGCTTCGTATATTTTAAATTAACAAAATGATTACATCATTTGCGCTTGATCGCAAGAACAAATCGTACCAGTACTGCTAATATCGCTATAAATATACTGTTTTAAAAGCAAAACTTTACTAATTGATGAAAAATTGCACAGGTAAATAGTTTGTTAACCGTTACTTTATTACATCAATAGAGACAATTTTGTGTTTATCGTCAATTTCCATTTTAAAATGCCCTTTCAAACCTGATGGACTTAAAAATTTACGCATATTCTGTTTGGGTAATTGAATTCGTTTTCCGTCAATTGACGTAACAATTAAATATTTCACAGCTTGTAAATAAAGCTCTTCACATTGTGAATATGTCAAATTGACGGAAAAGATAAAATGTTTGTTTGGCATACTAATAAAACCAGTAAATGCTTAGTTTCTCACTAAACACTTACTTATTTTTTCAAATAAGTCTTTGCTAAGCTTTTCCTGCGCAAAGATTCGCTCAAGTTGGCGAGTCATTAATTCGCGCGTTTGCTCACCATATTGGTCAAGTTGTATTAAAGGAGTTATTAAACGAGAAGCAACTTGAGGATTGATTTTATCTAACTCAATTAAATAATCGCTTAAATATTTGTAGCCGCTACCATCTTCGGCATGAAAGCCCTGTGTATTATAAAAAGCAAATGAACCTACCAATGCGCGCACTTTATTTGGATTTTTGTTTGAGAAATGTTGATGTGATTGTAATAAATCAAGTTGTGACAAAATATCGTGGCGCCTGCTCGTTGCGTGCATAGAAAACCATTTATCCATAACCACTGCGTCAGTGTTAAACTGAGACTCAAACGATATCATAAGTTCATTGAAAATCTTATCGCAATAAAAGTCACTTACAATCTGCGCTGCTTGTAAGGCTGAAATTTTATCCGTCATATTGTCGCAGCTATCATATTGGTTTTTTATTAGCGCACTTACATTCTCAAAATTGCTTCTTGCTAAAATATGTAAACATGCCGATTTTAGCGCACGTTGATTCACTTGCTCTTTTTCGTAACGATAAGAGTCGGAATTTATATTCTCATGGTAAAGGTTTTTACAGGCTGGACTTAAGGCATCGGCTATAATGAGTGATAATGCATCATGCGCTTTAATGATAATTTGCGGTTCTACGTTTTTAACATGAGCCATACAAGACTCAACACTAGGTATAGCCAGTAAAGCTGCTAAAACTGATTTATCAAGCTTCAAAGTAGTTAAAACTTGCGCCATTACAGCAACGCTTTCTTTAATGCTTGTAACATCAACAGATGATTCCACATCGCCGATTTCTTTTAAGCGAGCGTACATCAATTTAAATTGTGCATAGAAAAATCTTTGATAAGCATCCCACTTGGCGTAATCGTTATCAGTATTTTCAATAATATTAATTAGGTCAGTATTCGAATAATCATAATGCACAATAACAGGCGCTGAAAAATCTTGTAATAACGACGGTGAAACACGTGAATCAAGCCCTTTTAGAACAATAGTATGTTCTTGTTCTGTTAATATTAGGGTGTCATTTTCTAGGCCCGTGTTTAACTTATCTCCATTCTCACTGAAGCACTCAAGCTTAATAGGAATGTACATCAACTCTTTAATTGCTTGATCGGCAGTAGGTGCCAGCGTTTGGGTAAAGTTTAATAAGGTATTCCCATGGACATCAATAGTTTGCTTAACGCTAACTTGAGGCGTCCCCGATTGAGAATACCAGCGTTTAAAATGACTAAGATCCGTGCTATTTGCATCTTGCATTGCGCTTACGAAATCGTCACACGTTACTGCACAACCGTCATGGCGCGAGAAATATAAATCCATGCCACGCTTAAAGCCTGAAGGGCCTAGCAAAGTATGTAGCATTCGAATAACCTCGGCGCCTTTATCGTAAACTGTAACGGTGTAGAAATTATTCATTTCCATTACTTCATCTGGGCGTATCGGGTGGCTCATAGGGCTAGCATCTTCAGCAAATTGATGCTCTTGCATTACCTTTACTTGTGAAATACGCGTGCTCAAATAACTAAACATGTCAGCAGAGAATTGTTGGTCTCGAAAAACGGTTAAGCCTTCTTTTAAGCTTAATTGAAACCAATCTCGACAAGTTACTCTATTGCCAGTCCAGTTATGAAAATATTCATGAGCAATAATTGATTCAATATTAAAATAATCAGTGTCGGTAGCGGTATTGGAATTTGCGAGGACATATTTAGAATTAAATACATTTAAACCTTTATTTTCCATTGCGCCCATGTTGAAGAAATCTACAGCTACCACCATATAAATATCCAAGTCATATTCTAATGAATAGGTTTCTTCATCCCACTTCATGGCTTTCTTCAATGAATCGAGCGCATGCTGACCTTGGTCAAGACGCCCTTCATCTACAAATAACTCAAGCTTAACGTTTTTACCTGATAGTGTGGTGTATTCATCTTCAAGACGGTCAAAATGCCCTGCCACTAAAGCAAATAAGTAGGCTGGTTTAGGGTGAGGATCATGCCATACACATGTACGTTTTCCGTTTACCATACCTGAATCGCTAATTAAATTACCATTGCTAAGAAGATACGTTAAGCTAGGATCATTACTAGTAATTGCCACCGTGTATATTGATAATACGTCGGGACGGTCTAAAAAATAGCTGATTTTTCGAAACCCTTCCGCTTCACATTGCGTGCAAAATGCTTTATTTGAGTAATACAAGCCTTCTAGGCTCGTGTTATTTTGCGGGTCAATACTCGTTTTTATAGTGAGTTCGAAATTCTCCAAGTCGCAATAAATACATAAACCATTTTCAAGTAATTCGTAATCGGTATTTTCGGATAGTAAATTCCCATCAATGCTCGCTGACACAAGGTTTAGGTTTTCACCATCTAAAAATAAGCGTGATGCGTTACTTTTATTGCGTGATATCTGCATGGTGTTTGAAACAAGTGTTTCATTGAGGCTTAAATCGAATTGAAGGTTTACTTGGCTAATTAGATGTGTAGATGCTTTATAGTCTAGTCGTTTTTTACTTAGGGAACTTGTGCTCATAACGGTCACCTTTTAAAGAAAGTTTAGCTTAATACATAAGCTAAACCCATTGTCTGTTAGTTGTCTTTAATTACCACTTTTGGGGGCTCTAAGCGAAGTATTTTAATTCCAGCGTAAGCATAGATAATGGCAAGTATAGGATTAATAAGGTTGAAGAAAGCATAAAATATATAAGCAAAAGGATGCACTCCTAATACACCGTGCATATATGCACCGCAGGTATTCCATGGAATAAGTGGCGAGGTAATTGTTCCACCATCTTCTAAGCTTCTTGAAAGATTCAATTGATGTAAATTACGCTTTTTAAATTCTTCTTTATACATTCTTCCAGGCATTACAATTGAAATGTACTGGTCTGCGGTTACTAAATTAGTACCTATGCAAGTTAATATAGTTCTGCTAACCATGTCACCAGCGCTATGTGCGCCTTTCAAGCAAGCTGATACAATGGCCGTTAATAAACCCACTTTTTCCAACACCGCGCCAAAAGACATCGCACAAATTATTAGCCAAATAGTATTCAGCATACTCGACATACCGCCTCGGCTTAATAATGAATTAAGATTGTCATCAGGAGTTGAGAAGCTTACCCCATCAAATAGTGCTGTCCAAACAACCATTAGACTGGTTATAAAATCGGAATGTTCAGTAGTTAGCATACCCATTACTAGTTCAGATTGAAAAAGAAGTGCCCAAACACCACCTAAAATAGCGCCTATTGCAACGGCCGGAAACGCCGGCATTTTATTAATTGCTAGAAACAGTAAAACGAACAAAGGAATAAGTGTGTACCAAGCTATATTAAACTCAAGAGAAAGTACTTCTTGCATTTGAATGATGCGCTCTGCAGAACTAGCAGCGTCTTCTTGAAAACCAAGAATAACAAATAGCACCATAGCAATTAAAAAACTTGGAACCGTTGTCCAAAGCATATATTTGATATGTTCAAAAAGGTCTGTGCCGGCAATTGCTGGAGCTAAATTAGTCGTTTCAGACAATGGGCTTAATTTGTCACCAAAATATGCGCCCGACACTATTGCGCCTGCGGTGATAGGTAGAGATAAATCCATGCCGGTAGCTACGCCAATAAGCGCAACACCTATGGTAGCAGCAGTAGTCCAGCTACTACCAATACTCATGGCTACTACCGCACAAATAGCGCAACTAGCTGCATAAAATAAACTAGGGCTCAGTAGCGAAAGACCATAATAGATAAGTGTAGGAACAGTGCCAGCTAACATCCAAGTACCAATTAACGAACCCACCGCTAACAGAATCAAGCAAGCGCCTAAGGACATTGAAATGCCTTTAACCATGCCCTTTTCAATGTCTTTCCAAGTATGACCGTTTTTAAGACCAATTGCCGCAGCTAAAAACATACCAATTAATAAGGCAATTTGATTGGGACCAAAAGAAGAGTCTGCCCCAAAAAGTACAACCGCACTGAACATCATCACAATTAACGTAATAATGGGAATAAGGGCATCTACTAAAGTAGGCTGTTTAATTATTTTTTGTTCCGTCATTTTATATTACCGATCTGTAAAACATAAGCGCAATAACCACGGGGCAAACAAACTTTACATACCACGGCCAAATTTTCCAAAACAGGCTAGACTCGGTGTCTTCATTGCCGTTTTTTAATTCCGTTAAGATTTGATCTCGCTTCCATACCCACCCGGCAAAAATACAAAGTACTAAGCCTAGTAGCGGCTGGCTATATTCTGTAGTAATCGTAATGACTAAACCAAACAATTGCTCAAAGTTCAGTACAATGATAGAACTAATAAAAAATACAATAACAGAGAGCAGAATGGTTGCTTTTGTACGCTTTATACCTTTGCTATCTACCAAGTAAGCCACAGGCACTTCAAGCATAGAAATAGATGAAGTCAGTGATGCAATAACCATTAAAGCAAAAAATCCAAATGAAACAATCGTGCCAATGTAACCCATTGAGCTAAATAATGAAGGAAGAACCTGAAAGATAAGATCGGGCCCCGATATCAATTCGTCACCGTTAAATATTTGTACGCCGTTGGCTAAAGCAACATACATAGCTGGGATGATTAACATGCCCGCTAATACAGCCACACCAATATCAACCAATGCCACTGAGGCACCTAATTTGGGTAAATTCTCATGTTTTTGAACATACGAACCATAAACAAGCATGGTGCCTACCCCTAAAGACATAGAGAAAAACGCTTGCCCCATTGCATCAATCATTAGGCCTGCATCAAGTACGCTTGACACATTTGGAATTAAAAAGGCTTTCCAACCATCAATAGCACCATCTAAAGTACTTACATAAATAATCAAGCAAGCAATCAAAATAAGAAGAGTAGGCATTAAACGCACCGACCATCTTTCGATGCCGTTACTCACACCACCAATTACCACTATGCAGGTTAAGCTTAAGAATAAAGCCATAAAGATAAGATTGCGTGCAATTGAATCGGCGGTAAGCCAAGCAAGTTCAATAGATGCAACACTGGCTAGCGAATCAAGCAGATAGGAAATCATCCAACCAGCTACGATGCTATAGAAAGCTAATATGAGAATTACGGTTACTGCACCTATGCTGCCAGTAAAAGTCCCCCATTTACTCCCCGAAATTTGTTTAAGGGCGTCAATCATATTGGCACGTTTTGCCCGGCCAATTATCAGTTCAGCCATCAGTACTGGATATGCTAATAAAAATGCCATAACGAGGTACATGGCAACAAATGCGGCCCCACCATTCTCAGCTACTTTAGTAGGGAATCCCCATATATTGCCCAAGCCAACAGCTGAACCTGCCGCGGCAAGAACAAAACCAAGCTTCGAGGAAAATTGACCTCGTGCACTCATAACAACCTCTTTTTATTTTTATTATAATGTTACAAAGCCACAACTATGTGGCTTTGTTTATTGGCTAAAGTATCACGACTTTTACAAGCTGTATATTATTGCTCGCTTGCTACCCTGTTTAAGGCATAACTTGAGCTATTTATCATATCAAATGTTATGTTAGCCGCCTCTGCTAGAAATGGGTCTATATCATCCAAAGCTTCAGGTAAGTCGTCTTCTAGTGAGCTTAACTTCTCTAAACCTAAACGAGATAGTCTTTCATTCACTCTGTTTAATTGCTTAGCTTCAATTTCAGTTTTCTCAGCTAAACGCTCAGATGCAACTAAGGAAATGAATTTCTGATCCTTCTTCTTATTATATTCTTCAATGTCTGAAAAGATATATTGAAACTCAGGGTCTTGCTTAGCTCGAGCTATGTGCTTTTCGTTGAGTGCAGCTATTATTTGTGAGTTATCTTGGAACGTAGTGTATTGTGCGCGTTTAATACTATCCCATGGAAGCGCAGTTTCTTCGCTACTTTCGCCCCACTCGGCAGGGTCAATTGCCGACGGATACAAAATATCAGGCTTCACGCCTAAGTGCTGAGTGCTTCCACCATTAATTCTATAAAACTTACCAGTGGTAAACTGAACCGCGCCTAGTGGATTTTCAAAAAAGTCATAAACTCGACCTAAACCACGATGTTGCTGAACAGTCCCTTTACCAAAGGTTTGTTCGCCAATTACTATACCGCGATTAAAATCTTGCATAGCCGCGGCAAAAATCTCACTGGCTGATGCGCTATAACGGTCTACCATTATGGTTAACGGACCGTTGTAATGAATGATACCGTCATTGTTTTTTTCTACGTCAATTCGGCCGCTTTCATAGCGAATTTGCACAACAGGGCCTTTGTCGATAAATAGACCACTTAAGGCGATGGCTTCAGGTAAACTACCACCACCATTGCCACGTAAATCAACAATTAAACCTTCGATTTCATCGGCTTTTAATTCGTTGATTAACTTAATCACGTCAATATGTAGCTTGTGATAAAACGACGGAATCTCAATAACCCCTAGCTTTTTGCCAGCATAATCACCTGAGTTAGGCGTGTATACTTCTGCTTTTGCTTGGCGGTCTTCAAGCTTAATTTTGTCACGCGTAACCTCTACAATATTAATTGCAGAACTTGCACTGCCTTTTTGAACCTGCAAGCGAACCTTAGAGCCTTTAGGACCTTTGATTAGTTCAACTACGTCATCTAAACGCCATCCAACTACGTCAACAAATTCTTCTTCGCCCTCTTGTGCAACACCTACAATTTTATCATCAGGCTTTATTTGCCCTGTTTTATCAGCAGGCCCGCCTGGCACTAAGCTAACAATAACAGTGAAGTCTTCATCGGGGCGTAAAACAGCGCCGATTCCTTCTAAAGACAAATTCATGTCCATTTGAAAACGTTCAGTATTGCGAGGAGACAAGTAACTAGTGTGAGCTTCTATGCTATGCGCAAAAGCGTTCATAACCGTTTGAAAAACATCTTCGCTTTTAGTTTGGGTCAATCTTCTAATTGCGCGTGTATAACGCTTTTCCAGTAATTCCTTTGCTTCTTCTTGTGTTTTTTCAGCAATAACTAAGTTAAGTACATCGTACTTTACTCTTTGACGCCACAGCTCATCCAATTCAGATGTTGTTGCAGGCCAAACAGCGTCTTCTCTATCGTAATAAAATTTATCGCCGGCTTTTTCAAAATCGAATTCATTTTTTAATTGCGTGAGTGCAAATTCAAAACGTTCTTTTCTTCGCTCTAAGTTGGCTTCGTAGATGTTATATGCCACATCCAAATCACCTAACTTAATCGCCTCATCAAATTTCTTTGCGTACTTTTGAAATGCATCAATGTCACTTTGTAAGAAAAAATGCTTACTGCCATCTAGCGTATCTAAATAGCGTTCAAAAACCTGTATTGATAGCGCATCATCAATTTTTATTTTTTTGTAGTGAGCACGTGTAAAATAATCAGAAATTCTTTTAGCGGAAATCGAATGTTGTTTTTCTTGCACCAAATCTGGCAAAACCAAAGGTTCAGTAACAACTTCTGCCAATACACTTGTTGAGAAAACTAGCGCACTGAGCATAATTGCTTTAATTGGGGTAATACGTTTAGTCATTAAAGTATTATCTTGAATCTTTTTTGCCATTAACTTATTCATCTTCACCTGCGTAATGTGAAACCGGCCCACTAAGGTCGATAAAACTATCAATAATGCAGCTATTAGTAATATTTAAGGAATCTTATATAGCTGCTCTTGTTGAACTCTGACTGTCATACCTGATTTTAGTTGCACAGAAATACCATCTTTACCAATATCAGTGATCGTTACTGGCATAGGTTCTTTACCTAATTTGATAAGTGCGTTTGTACCTAACTTGAGATCCGTATCCGAAATATTCTCTTTTACTTTAATCTCGACCGCGGCTGGTTTTGCACCGTTATTAGAGCCTGAGTTAGTTTTCTTTCTGGTGGGGAACGACTTATTGCGCTTAGATGGTGCTCTTTCAGTGCTGTTGTTTGCACCCTTGCCGCTATAGCCTTTATGTTTACTTGGCTCAGTTATACCCTGCTCTTTGTTTTTAGCTTCTTTAATTTTAGCGGCTTTAGCTTTGCTTTCTTTTAACTGCTCTGCAGCATGCTCAGCGTGTTGAAGTTCAACTTTATCACCGTCTTCACCAAGTAGGTTAATTCTAGGCACACCTTCCTTAACAGAGGCTAAATATCGCCAACTACTTGTATAATGACGCAAACTCATGCGTAACAAGCGCTTGCTAACAATATCTTTGTCTTCCAAATCTTTCGCTAAATCTTGGAATATACCAATTTTAAGCGGTTTTACTTTTCCGTTCGCGACAAAGCATTTAGGGTATTCTTTTTGTAAAAATACCAATGTATCTTTTTGGTTGGTTAGTTTAGCTTGTTCCATTAACTGCGCTTACTTCTCTTTATTCAATATCGTTTAGGGCTTCATTATCCCAATTATTCACTAGATGATCCACCCAATCAACTAAATCGTCAACCTCAATATCCGATAAATACTTATCTTGGTGCCAATGTTCCCACACAAACGAAAGTATTTTTTCTGCATCTTCGGCATTTATGTCTTCATGGAGTTGGTCATAAACCATATGCAGAACCATATTGAGCTTTTCACTCGCTTGCTCAGGGTCATCGTGCAAATCGTCCATATCCTCTGGTGTAGAAAGGATTGTGTGGATATCTATGAAGTGTTTCATCTTACATTATTCCATGCCATTGACTAATATATCGACAACCTTATTTAAATTCACAGCATCATTATTGCTAAATCTTGAAAATAAAGGGCTATCAATATCCAACACACCAATTAATTGGTCATTTTTTATAATTGGAATAACAATTTCCGAATTTGAAGCTGAATCACAAGCAATATGCCCTTCAAATTGATGTACGTCTTCAATCACTAATGTTTTACGTGCTTCTGCTGCACTTCCGCAAACGCCCTTTCCCATTGGAATACGAATACATGCGGGTTGACCTTGAAAAGGACCTAAAACTAACTGATCATCTTTAAGAAGATAGAAGCCCGACCAATTTACTTCTTCTAAACTATTAAACAATACGGCACTAATATTTGCCATATTTGCGATTATATCTTTTTCATTAAATGTTAAGGCTGAAATTTGCCCTAAAATTGTGTGATAATCGCTCTCTATTTGGTTTGTCATACACATACTTCTTTATTGTGGGATGATTAATCATCCAGTCATTTAAAATTTTTCCGCACTATATCAAAAAGTGCCGGTAGTTTATCTATTATTGCTACAGGTGCATATTGCGCAAGTTCATTAACATTGTGCGCTCCATACGAAACGGCTATGCGTGGCATATCAATTGCCGCCGCCATTTTTAAATCATGAGTTGTATCACCTACCATAATTGCTTGCGCAGGAGTAATTCCCCACTCATCAAGTAGTTGATTAAGCATGCTCGGGTGTGGCTTTGACATAACGTTGTCATCGTCAGCACAGCGAGTTTTATCAAAATAATGTGCACTATTAGAATTTTGTAAAGCGCGTGTAAGACCGCGTCGAGCCTTGCCCGTGGCTACCGCTAGTGTGTAATACTCTGACAATGCTAAAAGAGTTTCATGAGCGCCTTCAAATAAATTACATGCCACTGTATCTTGCTCTAAAAATGCACTTTTGTAGTGGTCGCGCACAACAATTGCCTCTTTGACATCAATTGAGAACAATATTTCAATCGCGGGTAACAAACTAATACCGATAATTTGTTTGACTTGCAAAGGTGTTGGAATAGGTAAATTACTGCGAATAGCGGCTTCTTGCATACAACGTACAATTTTGTCAGTCGAATCCATAAGCGTGCCATCCCAGTCAAATATAATATGACTAATTTTGGGCATGTAATTTATTCACTAATTGTTGGAGGGCTTCATCATAAGGCGCTTCAAACTTAACTCGTTTGTCATTTGCAGGATGATTGAATTCAATACTTTTCGCATGTAAGAATAAGCGTTTACAGCCCATATTTTTAATTTGCTTGGTAAAGGCTTCATCACCGTATTTTGAATCGTTTGCTATAGGGTGTCCAGCGTATTGGCAATGAACCCTAATTTGATGCGTTCGCCCAGTAATTGGTTTTGCCTGCATTAAGGTTGAATGTTCAAAATGCGCTAAACAAGAAAAATGTGTTTCACTTTGCTTTCCTTCAGGATCGGCAAATACCATGCGTTCTCCACTTTGCAGCTGATTTTTTTGCAAACGCGCCGTTACCTTATTGCGTTTTATGGGCCAAGCCCCTTTCACCAGCGCATGATATGTTTTGTCCATTACATTTTCACGTAATTGCTCATGTAAATGCCGTAGTGCGGAGCGTTTTTTTGCAATTATTATACACCCAGAGGTATCTCGGTCTAACCTATGTACTAATTCTAAAAATGGACTATTTGGGCGTAAAGCACGTAAAGCTTCAATCAAACCGTAATGCAAACCACTTCCACCATGAACAGCCATACCAGAAGGTTTATTGACAATTAGAACACGGTCATCTTCATAAATTATAGCTTGCAGTAGGTAATCAAGTTTTTGCGCATTTAAAACAGGTTCTTTTGCTTCTTCTAATCTAATGGGCGGAACTCGAACCTGATCATCAGTCTGTAATTTATAATCAGGCTTAATGCGTTTTTTATTTACCCGCACTTCACCCTTTCTTAAAATTCTATAAATTTTACTTTTTGGTACGCCTTTCATTTTGCTAATTAAAAAGTTATCAATTCTTTGTAGATGATTATCTTCGGTTATAGTGAGAAATTGCACTTGGTCGAAATCATTCGCCATTAAACATAAATTCCTGAGTTATTTTAGATGTTTGGGCATGAATGTTGTATGCCTGTCAAATTAGTTGTGATAATATCACGACTTGCAAGGAAACGCTCTACGAAATAATGCAATGCATTTGTTTGGAGAGTGGCAATTTTATACTTATTTGTAGCTTTAAGAGAACCGTTTGTTCCCTAAAATTTAGACAAATCAAGTTGTTGTAGAGCCAGTGCTTTACAATATTTAAAGTATATAATTTTGCCCTCCAAATTTCTGTAAATGCAGTAACTGTTTACGCTTTAGGCATGCTGATAAATAAGATGGACGTCTTATATTTAGTTCAGCTCTTATAATCAATCACCTAATGTGTTGACACAGAACTACAGTTTCATAGCGTGTTGAGCACTTTTAACAGTGACTTTTGATGAAGGCATCTTCTTGTAAAAATGAATTTACTGTGAACTACGTCATATCGAAATATGACTAAATGATGACAAAAAATTGGCGTAGTACACCAAACAAAATTATACAGAATTAGCAGCAAACAAAACAAAAACCCTAGTTAGAAACAATTAGGTCATTAAGATAAATCTACAATTTAGCCGTGATAAGTTGTCGCGAAATAGATTATTCACTGCACAGGCGTGAGTCTCTGTTATGCTTGTTTGCTGATAGATCTGTATATAAACAGAGCTATTAAAATATGAAAAGAATGTTAATCAACGCAACTCAGCAAGAAGAGTTGCGCGTAGCCTTAGTAGATGGCCAAAAACTCTACGATCTAGATATAGAAAGCCCAGGACACGAACAAAAAAAGGCGAACATATACAAGGGCACAATCACCCGAGTTGAGCCAAGCTTAGAAGCCGCTTTTGTTGACTACGGCGCTGACCGCCACGGTTTCCTCCCCCTCAAAGAAATTGCTAAAACCTACTTCCCGAAAGACTACAAATACGACGGTCGTCCAAATATTAAAGAAGTAATAAAAGAAGGCACCGAAGTCATCGTTCAGATTGATAAAGAAGAACGTGGTCAAAAAGGTGCTGCATTAACAACTTTCGTTTCTTTAGCCGGTAGTTATTTAGTGTTAATGCCAAACAACCCTCGTGCAGGTGGTATATCACGAAGAATTGAGGGTGAAGAAAGAACTGAACTAAAAGCGGCACTTAGTGAGCTAAGTCTACCGCATGGTATGGGGCTAATCGTCCGTACTGCTGGTGTTGGAAAATCTTCTGAAGAACTTAAATGGGATTTAGGGGTATTGATTCACCACTGGGAAGCAATCTCTCAAGCTGCTGAAAGCAAACCAGCCCCTTTCTTAATTCACCAAGAAAGCAACGTTATTGTAAGAGCTATTCGTGATTATTTACGCCGTGATGTAGGTGAAATACTTATTGATAACAAAGCAATTTTTGATAAAGCACTGCAACATGTTCAATTGGTTCGCCCTGATTTCGTAAGCCGTGTTAAGCAATACACGGGTGACGTACCTTTATTTTCACATTACCAAATTGAATCTCAAATTGAGTCAGCTTTCCAGCGTGAAGTAAGGCTTCCATCAGGTGGTTCAATTGTGATTGACCCTACCGAAGCCTTAACATCAATTGATATAAACAGTGCTCGCGCCACGAAAGGCGGAGACATTGAAGAAACAGCATATAATACAAACTTAGAGGCGGCTGACGAAATTGCACGCCAACTTAGATTGCGAGATTTAGGCGGTTTGGTAGTTATTGACTTTATTGACATGTCACCGGTTAAACATCAGCGTGAAGTTGAAAACCGCATGAAGGATGCTGTACGCTCTGATAGAGCCCGTATCCAATTAGGTAAAATATCTCGTTTTGGTTTGCTAGAGATGTCGCGCCAGCGTTTACGTCCATCGTTAGGCGAGTCTGCTCATAACGTTTGCCCACGTTGCGACGGCCACGGTACTATTCGCGGCATAGAGTCATTGGCACTGTCTATTCTACGTATAATGGAAGAAGAGTGTATTAAAGATAATACAGGGCAAATTGAAGCACAAATGCCTGTTTCTGTAGCCACTTACTTATTAAATGAAAAGCGCCCTGCTATTCAGAAATTAGAAGCCAATCATAAAGTTAATTTACTTGTTATCCCTAATCCAAACCTAGAAACGCCTAAGTTTCAAATACTTCGTCGTAAAGCGGCTGAAGTAGTAACTGACTATAGTTACAAGTTAGAATTAGTGGCGGAACAAGAAACAGCAGCTGATACTCCTGCTGCAAAAGTAGCTAAGCGTGAAGAGCCAGTTCTACAAGGTATGTCTGCACCTGGTCAAGCTCCGGCTCCTACACCTGCGACTCCGGTAGTGAAAGAAGAAGCCAAAGAAGCTGGTTTACTAAGCAAATTAGGTGCTTGGATTTCTGGATTATTTACTCCACCAGAGCCAGAGAAGCCTGAACCTAAAAAGCCAGTTCGTAAGCATAATACCAATAAACGCAGAAATAATCGCAACGATAGAAAAGATAGAAATGATCGTACAGGTGAAAGAAGCGAAAAGTCAGGCGAGCGCAACGAACGTAATAATCGCTCTAGAAACAATAAGCGAAATCGTCCGAACCAAGAAAACCGTGCAGATAAAAACGCTAATACAACTGACGCAGTAGCGACTGAACAAGTTAAAGAAAAAGCGGTAGAATCTAAAGCGAATGACAAACCTAAAGCTCCTGTAAACAAAAAGCCTCAGCAACGTAGAAATCGCAGACCGGCTCGCAACAGTGTTCGCGTAGCTGATGATAATGCCGTAGCGAAAGAAACAAAGGCTATTAAGGACAAGGTTGAACAAGCACCTAGTACTGAATCTAAAACGACTAAACCTGATGCGCAAAAAGACCAAGTAAACACTGTAGTGAACGAAATAGAGCAACCACGTGTTGCGCCAATTCAAGAAGCTAAAAGTGATGAGTTAGAAGTATCTAAAGTCGAAAATCAGGCAACTGAGTCACAGGATGTTAACCCTGAAGTGAAAGCTGAAGTTAAGCCAGAAAAATCTGATTCAACAAAGCCTGACCTTAAGACGGAAGCTAAAATCGATGAGTTAGACGAGTCAGCAGAATCTCAACCGACCAGTGAAGATGAAGACTCTAAGCCTCGCACACGCGGCAGACGTTCGGCTCGCCACGTAAGAGCAGCGGGCCAAAAGCGTAAGCAAAGCCCACAAGATGAAGCTCATCAAGTAGAATTAATGTTTGACGCTGAAGTAAGCAAACAGCAAGAAAACAATGATGAATCTACCCCTTTACAGGCTGAAATTGAACTTGGCTCTGATACTCAAGCAAGTGAAGCTGAACCTGTTAAAGCGGAAACAGCTGTGGAAACTAAAGAATCTAGCGCTAAGCCAGAAAAGCAAGTAGAACAAAAGGTAGAAACGACTAAGGAATTAGTTGAGCCTGTTGCTACTAGCGAAGCAAGTGAAAGCGAAGCTAAAGCCCCTACAGAAACGGCTCCAGAAGTTAAAGCTCCAACGCCAGTTAAAAAGCCAAAAGCGACTAAAGCAAAGGCAAGTAAAGGAATCAGTGCTTCTGATGAGAAACAAACGTATGAAAGCATGCGCTTCGTTTCTCACCCTATGACTAATCCTGAATCAGTTGAAATGCCTCAAGAAAGTGAAGCGGTTAAGCCGATGCCTAATGAGAATAGAGCCGCTTATGTTACCAGCGGTAATACTGCAGCCCTAGCTAACGCAAAAACAACAACTAGTGCACCCATGACTACTCCTAGCGCGTAACAACGCTAGGGTAAATAGTGTTAACTATTGCTGTTTAAATTTAGAACAAAAAAAGAGAGTCATTGAAAAATGACTCTCTTTTTTATTGCGTAAGATTTATATCAAGTTTTCTGAATACTTATACTATTTCTTTTTCTTAGCCGCAGGCTTTTTACGTTTATCATCAACTACCCACTTATTATCTTGATACCACGCAGACCAACCTGTCGCCTTTTTATTGCCATCTTCTGACATTACGTACTGCTGCTTTGTTTTGCGGCTGTAGCGGACCATTGTGGGGTTGCCATCAGGGTCATTAGCAGGTGCATCAGCTAAATAGTAAAATTTAGGTGAAATTCTGTCTCTGAAGCGCGCTAATTCCTCAACTAGTGGTGCTCGAGTTTCTCTTGACTTAGGGAAGGTAGAAGCCGCCATAAATACACCTGAAGCGCCATCTCTGAAAACAAAATGTGCGTCTGAATTTTCACATTTTAGTTCCGGCAAAAATACAGGATCTTCTTTTGGTGGAGCCGCTTCGCCGTTGCGAAGTAATTTACGGGTATTTTTACATTCTTCGTTAGTACAACCGAAGTATTTACCAAAACGTCCGTTTTTTAACTCCATATTGCTCTGGCATTTGTCACATTCAATTATGGGGCCATCGTACCCTTTAAGTTTAAATGTGCCTTTTTCTATTTCGTAACCACTGCAACTAGGGACGTTACCGCAAACATGCAGCTTTCTATTCTCATCTATTAAGTAGCTATCCATGGCGGTTTCACAAACCGGACAACGTTTCTTAGCTCGAAGCGCTTCCGTTTCTAGCTCATCTTCATCGTCAACCTTTATGACTTCATCACCAGGGGTAAGATTCATTGTTTGAGTACAACGCTCTTTCACCGGTAGCGAATATCCTGAGCATCCTAAAAACACGCCAGTACTGGCGGTACGTAAATTCATATGGCGTTGACATTTAGGGCATTCCACATCTACTGGAATTGCCTGATTAGGCAACATACCGCCCTCTTCTTGGCCTAACTCTGCTTGTGCCAGTTTACCTTCAAAGTCAGCATAGAATGAATCAAGTACTTTTTTCCACTTGCGCTCGCCATGAGCAATATCATCTAGCTGCTGTTCCATGTTAGATGTGAACTCATAGCTTATTAGGTCTGAAAAGTTGTCAACTAAACGATCATTTACTATTTCACCCATTTTTTCTGCGTAGAAGCGTTTGGCATCTAAACGAACATAGCCGCGATCTTGTATGGTTGAAATAATGCTCGCATACGTAGATGGACGACCTATGCCTCGTTTTTCCAACTCTTTAACTAAAGATGCTTCATTAAAACGAGCAATAGGTTTAGTGAAATGTTGTTTAGGCTCAACTTTCAAGCAAGTCAAGGTGTCACCGGTTTTCACGTTCGGTAACTCCACTTGCTCGTCGTTTTTCTTTTTCATTTGCTTAAGAACACGTGTCCACCCATCAAAGACTAACACTCGCCCTTTTGCAGATAATTCAAATTCGCCCGATTTAACTTTAATTGTTGTTGCGTCATATTTAGCGTTATTCATTTGGCATGCTAAGAATTGACTCCAAATGAGCTCGTATAAACGCTGCGCATCACGCTCCATTTCTTTCAAACTAAGTGCTGTCACATTCACGTTTGAAGGTCTTATGGCTTCGTGGGCCTCTTGAGCGCCATCTTTACTACCATATACAATTGGATTAGCGGGTAAATAGGCTGGGCCAAATTCCTTTGTTACATAGTCTCTACATGCATTAACCGCTTCAGCGCTTAAGTTTGTAGAATCGGTTCTCATGTAGGTGATATGGCCTGCTTCATACAGCCTTTGCGCCATGGTCATGGTTTTCTTCACACCAAAACCTAAACGAGTACTCGCCGCTTGTTGAAGCGTAGACGTAATAAAGGGAGCTGAAGGACGGCTTTGAGTTGGCTTAGATTCACGGCTAATGACTTCATACGAACCCGATTCCAGAGCTTTAGCTGCCGTCATGGCCTGTTCTTCATTTACGGGCTTGAAAGGCTTATCGTTTTGTTTGTTTACCAACATCCGCAAATTTTGCGCATCAGCAATGTTGGTTTTTAAATCCGAATGAATATCCCAAAACTCTTCAGGAATAAACGCCTTTATTTCACGCTCGCGCTCAACAACCAAACGAACAGCTACCGACTGCACTCTTCCTGCAGATAAGCCGCGAGCAACTTTCTTCCAGAGTAATGGAGAAAGCATAAAGCCAACAACACGGTCAAGAAAGCGACGCGCTTGTTGAGCGTTCACTCTATTAATGTTTACTTCACTAGGTTTAGAGAAAGCATCTTGAATAGCCGACTTTGTGATCTCGTTAAACACTACGCGTTTAAATTCTTTATCTTTGCCCTTTAGGATCTCTTGCAAATGCCATGCAATTGCTTCTCCCTCTCTATCCAAATCGGTTGCGAGATAGATAGTGTCAGCTTGTTTGGCAAGTTTCTTTAGTTCATTAACAACCTTTTCTTTGCCCTGCAAAATTTGATAATGGGCATGCCAATTTTGATGAGGATCAACCCCCATTCTATCAACAAGCTTATTGTACTCATGCTGTTTTAAATAATCAGCTTTAGCCTCTTCATCCCATTCTTTGAGTTCTTTGGCTGTTTTTTTAGGCTCAATAAGGCCTAATGACTTAGTAGGAAGATCTCGAATATGACCCACACTGGATTTTACGATAAAATCTTTGCCTAGATATTTATTTATCGTTTTCGCCTTAGCAGGTGATTCCACAATAACCAGTGATTTACTCATGTATAATTAAAAACCTTGTAAAAAGAGAGATTTGCTATAAAACACATTGCCATAGCGGTGTGCTTTTAACTTAAATGCTTATTAAAGATATATCTTCAAAGTGAATAGAAAACAAGCTGTTCTATATAAATATCTAATCCATATGCCCAAAAGCCTTTGTTTTTACTATGATTTTCGTAAAAAATAATTGGCAAGCAAGTTTAAGTCAGTATACTTCTTGACTAAATATCTATTCACAACTGCTTAAAAAAGGCGATATTAATATATTTAAGCAGCGATAACACGAGCGCAAGGGTAAAGTATGAAAGCAATAGAAGCAAATTTTGATGGTTTAGTTGGTCCAAGCCATAACTACGCAGGCCTTTCATTTGGTAACGTTGCATCTAAATCGAACGCTAATGCTGTTAGTAATCCTAAGAAAGCCGCATTGCAAGGATTAGATAAAATGAAAGCCTTAGCCGATTTAGGCATGTTTCAAGGGGTGCTTGCCCCCCAAGAACGACCAGACGTGCATTCATTACGACGTGTAGGCTTTACCGGCAGTGATGAGAAAGTGTTGAGCGACGCTTATAAGAAAGCGCCAGCCATATTTTTGGCTTGCTGTTCAGCATCAAGTATGTGGACGGCTAACGCAGCTACCGTTTCACCAAGCGCTGACTGTAAAGACAATAAACTCCATTTTACACCCGCCAATTTAACTAACAAGTTTCACCGCGCAATAGAGCCTAAAGTTACTGGTAATATCTTAAAAGCGGTATTTAATAATAGTGAGTATTTTGAGCACCATCAACACCTGCCTGAAAATGACCACTTTGGTGATGAAGGCGCAGCTAATCATACCCGCTTTTGCAGTGAGTATGGCGATGCAGGCACTGAGTTTTTTGTGTATGGAAAATATGCATTTGACAGCAGTAAAATTGCGCCAAAGAAATTTCCTGCTAGGCAAACGCGCGAAGCTAGCGAAGCGATTGCCAGATTGCATCAGTTAGATGATACTAAAACGGTTTTTGCGCAACAAAACCCTGATGTTATTGACCAAGGCGTATTTCACAATGACGTGATAGCCGTGGGTAATAAGAACGTCTTGTTTTATCATGACCAAGCCTTTTTGAATACTCAGCAAGTAAAACAGGATATTTTAAAAAGCTTTGGTAATAATGATTTTCACTTCATAGAAGTACCAAGCGAACAAGTGAGCGTGCAAGATGCGGTAAAAAGTTATTTATTTAATACCCAACTTATTAACTTGCCAAACGGTGACATGGTGATAATTGCACCTAGTGATTGCGAAGAAAACCAGGCGGTTAATGCCTACTTAAATACGCTTATTCAGGATAATAATCCAATAACAAATGTCCACTATTTTGATGTTAAACAAAGCATGCAAAATGGTGGCGGACCGGCCTGCTTACGTTTACGCGTAGTATTAAATGAACAGCAACAACAAGCGGTAAATAAGAACGCAGTAATGAACAATGGCTTGTACTCTAAATTAACGACTTGGGTGAATAAGCATTATCGCGACCAATTATGCGCCGCTGACTTAGCAGATCCATCATTTTTACTTGAGTCTAGAACGGCTTTGGATGAACTCACGCAAATTATGCATCTAGGCTCGGTATACCCGTTTCAACGTTAATTTTCGGCAATAAAAAAGGATCTGCTAGCAGATCCTTTTTTTATTCGTTAGTTTTAGTCACTCACACTGCAAAAAGCACTAGAACCAAATGGATTACTTGGCGGAGAAATGGCTTGTGTTGTCAAATCCTCAGCTAAAATCGGCAATCCAAATATTTGCGAAGTTTTTGACTCTGTTCCAGATGATTGGCCTAATATAGTGAGCTTGACTCGCGACCAAACCGCGTATTGTTGAGGATAGCGAACCTGAACAACGGCCTGACCAAACTCATTAGTAGTAGTTTCATTTTCTTTAAAATTAACGGTTGCTACATTACCCGGAGTGAGTAAGCCATCATCATTTGTATCTTCGCCGGAATCCAAACGACCATTTTGATTAACATCTTCAGATTGGCAGCTCGCAGTTATTTGAGCAACATAAATGTCATTTTCATCATCCCAACTCCAATAGCCTTTATAGTAAGCAATTCCACTTACCGGGACAACACTCGCTGATAAAGAAGCGTTACTTACAGGCTGGCCTGACGCATCTGTCACGAATACTGAGAACTCTTTAATATAGCTGGTATTGTCTTCATCACCAATATCATTACCCGTTCCCACTACAATATCAAAGGCGCGTGCGCCAACAGATAAATCAACCGTACTTTCAACGCCATCGCTTTGCGCACCAATAGTAACACCGTTGTCACCGCTTACTGCATTTGACGTATAAACGGTTGAAGCAATACCGTTGCTGTCGGTGGTGGCGCTATTAGGAGAAATACTGCCGCTAGAAGCGTCGGCAATTAGTCTAAAGTTAACGGTTTTTCCTTTTACTAAGTTTCCAACTTCATCACGCACCGTTGCCGTTATGGTAGAGGTTTGTCCTTCAGGGCCAATTAAATCAGGGCTTGCATCAACGAAAATGCTATCCACTGTTTCAGCTACAAACTCAAGTTGTGTACGAGCTGTAACTTCATTACCATTAGCATCGGTTCCTACAGCTGAGATAGATGTTGGGCCCGCGTAACTTGAGTTAATAGTAATACTGGCTATGCCTTGTGCATTGGTTACCGCACTATTATTACCTGCCCCAATAATGCCGCGAGATGAAGTCACAACAATATCGCCGTTTGCAAATGCGCTGCCATCTTTAAACCAACGCAGTTCTAGAGCATGATCTGTATTTAAGCTTAAATCTTCTGTAGGTAAATTGACAAAACTAAAGTCATCTTGCTGGACCGTTATATCGAAAGTAGTATTTGCTGATAAAGCACTTGCACTTATTTTATCATTACCTGACTGCGATGAAATGTAGTTAACGGTTACTTGGCCATTTGTTCCTGTAACAGGTGTTTCGTTATCTAAAGTGCCAAGCGTGGCTGATAAATTGACAACTTGATTGGCAATACCATTGCCATCAGAGTCTGACAAAACTACAGTAATAGGCGCAGAATCGTTAATTATAACTGAACTTGCACCGTTAATATTCACTTCCGTCCCCACCACTTGCACAGTTACATTTTCGCTTAATGCAGACGTGCTTGCAGAAACTTCTATATCACGATTTTCACGATTATTTTGCGTACTTAATGTTGCTCTTGCTGTTCCATCAGCCTGAGTTTGCGTATCAATAATAGTTAAAGACGCATCTTGGCCTGCTGAAAAAGAAACGGGTACATTAGCCAATAAGATATTTTGATCATTTTTAACCACAGCAATCAGTTCAATCTCATCGCCACCACTGGAAGCTAATTGCAATGAACTGGCAAACAACTCTAAGCTAAATGGGTTTTCTTGTTGAAGCCCTGCACTTTGAAAACCAATTGTTACCGATTCTGCGTCTTCCACGCTTGCTGTTATTGTGCCACTGCCCGATAAGCTCCCCACCGTTAATTCAATTGTTGCTAGACCTTCTGAATCAGTTAGAGCTGTACCGGTATCGTTATCAAAATCAGCTAATTCTGTTTGACTCAATACAAACGTAACTACCTCATTTGCAATTCCTTGCCCACTACTATTAGTAACAGACGCCCGAACGGTTAACGGAGCACCGTCACCAACTTCTGTTGCAACTTCTCCTTGTGCATCAACAAGGCTTAAAGAGATAGTATATATCTCTGTTGTATCTGTATCATCATCTGTACTCGTGTCATCTCTATCTAAAGATTCACTGCCACCGCCACACGCGAATAAAACAAACAAAGTAGCATACAGAAGAATAAGCTTAGCGATTTTCATTTAATTACCTATAAGTCAAAAATTGGTTCATATCAGTCACATGAATGTATTAGAGTGTATAAAAGGATTTAGATTTTACGTTATACTTGTTAATCTTAAGTATCTAGACTAATAACCAAAACAACAGGTCTTTACATGTCAAACGTAGTAGCTAAATCAAATTTAACCATTCAAATCCTTATCGGCATGCTCGCCGGAATCGTGATAGGTGCGTTAATACAAATGTCATATGACGAAAGTGGCGATTTCGTTTTTTCACTTTTAGGTATAAATGTTTCGTTTCAAGGGCTATTTGTACAAGGAATATTTGAGGTTGGCGGTAAAATTTTCGTCAATTCTTTGAAAATGTTAGTGGTGCCACTCGTATTTGTATCTTTGGTGTGTGGAGTCAGTAGTTTGTCTGACCCTTCTAAATTAGGTCGTTTAGGAGGGAAGTCGCTAGCGTTGTATATATTAACTACTTGTATAGCCATCACCTTTGCGTTGCTGGTTGCGCTACTTGTTTCTCCAGGTGAAGGATTCACAATGCCTACAGAGGCGCAGTTTCAAGCCAAAGAAGCGCCTGGTTTAGCCCAAGTAATTATAAATATGTTTCCTTCAAACCCTATTGCTTCAATGGCAGAAGGAAATATGTTGCAAGTCATTGTGTTTTCTTTACTGTTTGGTGTTGCTATTACAATGGCGGGTAATCATGGTACTAAGATTAAAGAAGCTTTTGAGTCTTTAAACGAAGTTATTATGAAAATTGTTATTATTATTATGAATTTAGCCCCTTATGGCGTATTTTTCTTAATGGCAAAATTAGCGGCAACTGTAGAAATGGAAGCCTTTGTCAATATACTCACCTATTTCTTATTAGTGTTTGTGCTACTTATTGCACACGCTCTAATCACATACCCTTTGTTACTCGCAAGCTTAGCCCGATTGAACCCCGTAACCTTGCTACTCAAAATGAAAGAAACGGCTATTTTTGCATTTAGCTCCTCAAGTAGCAGTGCCACCTTACCTATCACTATGGCAACTGCACGCAACAAGATGGGAGTAAACGGTTCCGTTGCATCATTTACTATCCCATTAGGGGCCACAATTAATATGGATGGCACTGCCATAATGCAAGGCGTTGCTACGGTCTTTATTGCGCAAGTATACGGTGTTGACTTAAGTACCAGTGATTTAATTATGGTAGTGCTTACTGCTACATTGGCATCTGTTGGAACCGCAGGGGTGCCAGGCGTGGGCTTAATAATGCTGGCGATGGTATTACAACAGGTTAATTTACCCGTTGAAGGCATTGCATTAATTATAGGCATTGACCGCCTACTAGACATGACTCGAACGGTGGTAAATGTTACAGGTGACTGCACAGTAGCATGCATTGTTGCTAAATCAGAAAACGAGCTAAATGAAGCGGTTTATAACAACCGCTCTTTGTAAATATTAGTGAAGATTTGCTGCAGGTTTAATGCCTGCGGCTTTCATTGCAGGGTAAAGCGTGGAGCAAATAGAAATAAATAACACTAAGCCTACGGTAAATGCCACATCTATTACATTTAGTTTTGATGGTATAACGCGAGTAAAATAAATGTCGCTAGAGAATAACTTGGTATTAAAGATAAATTCAATCGCTTGAATAATATCAGCTAAAAACAAAGCCAAAAGTACACCTATAACACTTCCCCACAAAGCCCCTTTCACGCCATGGTACAAGCCTTTTAGAACAAATATATTAGCAATATCTTGGTTGCTTGAGCCTATCGTTTTTAAGATTGCGATCTCTTTACTGCGTTCTTTCACTGACATAACCAACGATGACACAATATTAAACGAGGCAACCGCAATGACTAAGGCAAGAACAATGTACACAACGGTGCGAATGAGCTGAATATCTTGGTATAAGTGTCCATTCGTGCGTGTCCAATCTGACATATAAGCAGCTTGGTCAAAGTTATAACCATATTCGCGTACTAGTGAATAAGCTTCAAAGGGGTCCTTAAGCATTATTTCAATATGGCTTACATTATTCTGAAGATCTAATAAGTTTGCTAACATCGCCTTGTTTACTAGCCCTAACTGCTTATCTAATTCGCCGCCTAGGGAAATACTTCCCACCACTTGCAGCCAAGCTGTTTTAGGCGCTTGAAAACTTAAATCTTGGGTACTTGCGGGTAACAATATTTGAATCTTATCCCCTACACTCACCTCTAGTTCACTTAGTATCTTAGTGCCCAACACAATTGCGTTTTCATGCATTTGAAGTTTAGAGTATAAGGCTTTGTCTGAAAACTTATAGTTTATATAGCTTTCATCAACGCCAACTAATGAAACCGCCTTCATATTTTTACCGGCTTGCAACAAGCCAGTGGCTTTGTTGAGTAAAAATACATGCTCCACTCTTGCATCATTTTCTATACCAGCAATATAAGACTTATTAATTTTTAAGCCCTCACTATTAATAGCAAAGATTTCAGCATGGGGAACTACTTTTAATAGTTTGGTACGTAGCTCATGTTCAAAGCCATTCATTACTGACAACAACAATATAAGAATAGCGCAGCCCAAAGTAATACCGGCGGTTGATGATTTAGATACAAAACTTATGTATGAATCTTGTTGTTTAGACTGGCGAAAACGCTTTGATATTTCATATATATAAGAATGCAAAAGCCCTACTCCACAAATTTTCCATTCACTAGCGTTAAGGTTCTGTCTAGCTGTTTTGCTAAATCATGATCATGGGTCACAATAACAAAACTGGTTTTTTCTTCATGATTAATCTGTTTAATAAGCTCAAGGATGTCACGACTTGATTCGTTGTCTAAGTTACCGGTGGGTTCGTCAGCCATAATAATACTAGGTTCGTTTATCATTGCTCGCGCAATAGCTACCCGTTGGCGCTCACCGCCCGACATCTGATAAGGCTTATGTGATAATCGGTGAGAAAGCCCTACACGCTCTAACATGGCAGCCGCTTTAGCATGTGCTGTTTGTTTACTCTTACCTAAAATAAGTTGCGGCATGGCGACATTTTCAGTGGCATTAAACTCAGGTAGTAAATGATGGAATTGGTAAACGAAACCGAGCTCTTGATTTCTAAATTTAGCCTGCTCTTTTGCAGTTAATTTTAACAAGTCTTTGTCTTTGTATAGGACTTCACCAGCGGTGGGTGTATCAAGCGTGCTCAAAATATGTAGTAAGGTACTTTTACCAGAGCCTGACGCTCCTAAAATGGCAAGCGTTTCTTGTTCAAAAACTTGGATATTTATATGGCTTAAGATATCGACTTTTTGTTCTGCATCGCGAAACGATTGGCAAATATTGTGACCAGATAACAATGTGATAGACATGATTCTTAAAAATTGGAAATTATGTGCAAAGTGTAACTGCTAAGTGCTTAAGGGGGAAGTAATTGCGAATATATTTCTTTTACTAGAACTGCAAAAGAAATGGCGGAGTGGACGGGACTCGAACCCGCGACCCCCGGCGTGACAGGCCGGTATTCTAACCAACTGAACTACCACTCCACATGGTAATAAACCTTATTTCTCTACCAAGCTTGCGCTTAGTAATGTACACACTGTTGGCGGAGTGGACGGGACTCGAACCCGCGACCCCCGGCGTGACAGGCCGGTATTCTAACCAACTGAACTACCACTCCTCGTGATGACTATAAAACTTATAGTTAACAGTGAAATGTGCACAGGATGCTTTAAAAATGGCGGAGTGGACGGGACTCGAACCCGCGACCCCCGGCGTGACAGGCCGGTATTCTAACCAACTGAACTACCACTCCACACGATCTTTAAAACATAACGCTATAAAACAACGAGTTATCATAATTTTATGAATAGCTCCTCGTTCATTGCGGCGCAGATAATACGGTGACACGCATCTTGAGTCAACCGCTTTTTTCAATGAATCGTTCTCTTGCCTGTTTTTCAATCAATCCTTGCTTGTTTTTGTGTCTTCTTCAGCAGTTTTTGATTTTTTAAACTTAATACTACGAATTTTGACTATTAAGCGTTTTGTAATATGATCTTCAGGATTACTCCGTTTATTGGCTATTAAAAACAATACGAGTACACCCACCACTAATAAAATTAAATTTAGACTTATTATTAGCATAACAGGTGGGCTATCATCTTCTTCTAATTGCACCGGCTCTTCAAGGACTTCTTGTGATTCATCTTCGGCAACAGGCTCAACAACAATAGGCGGTGGTTCGGTAACAAATGAATACTCAGGCACAGTTAAAACTAAATCACGCCCTGATAAGGTTCTGGCAAATACTTTCATATTCACTTTATAAATACCGTATTCAGTATTAATAATTTCAATATTTTTTTCTTCGTCTGAAACATCGGTAACTGAAAATCGCACACGCTCGCCAGAGGGATGACGCACAGTACCATCAATTAAAAGGCTGCTATTTGTTACGTATTGCGGATCTGCAGCAATCGTTAACAAATGGTCTTTTTCTTCATCGTATTCAACTGTATGTGTGACCTTTATTGGAATTGGCCTTAAAATAACTTTTTCGTTGATTTGTTGTCTTGAAAACAAAGGCGTGCGAACAGTAAAAATTGGCTGCCATTCCCCCTCTGTGATAGTGAGATCAAATTGACCGGTAAAAATGCCATCGGCATTTTGTTCATCAAAGTCAGTACCGTTATCTTCAAAATTAGCCACCGCATGGGTACCTAATCCGAAATTTGGAAAGTTTGGGTTATTTGTACTCACAAACTCTATCGACAAAGACACCACATCACGAAATTGTGTCATATCAATCTTTTCGCCAGCGTTTTGTAGTATAGCCGTTTGTTTTAAGGTTTCACCAGAAAAAACGAGGTCAGGAATAGGCTCAGCTTTTAAGGTGATATCCGCAATCACCATGACTTTACTTTCTGGTAAAATGTTGCCAACTGCCTGCCAAGGACCAGGCATAGGATTGGTTAGAGCAATCATGTCGTAGGTGTCAGTTTCAAACCACGTGTAGCTGTCATCATCAGCATCACCTTCCAAAAATAGCTTGCTGCCGTCAGGACGTACTAGCACAACGGGCGCACTGCCATATTCTCGAAAGAATATTAAAGTAACTTCTTTGACATCCTCATCAACTCGAAATCGATTATTTAACAGCTTAATACTATTTAAATATTCCGTTCCAATGGGGACTACATGGTCTTTTATTTCAGCGCTTGTTTGTGCAAAAGAATGCGCAGAAAGCACGAAAATAAAGGAAATTGACAGATATAGAGTACGCAAGAAAGAGCGCCCTGCTTCTGCAAAAATGGCAGAGGGCCTAGAAAAGATTGCACATTGCTTAAGGTGCATCTTTTGAAATAATGCACCTAATTCAAGATATACCGTTTTGTAAATCGAAATCACTGTCCGCCAAAAATAGCCTGCTGCTTTGCTATATCATCGGCACTAGCACTTATAATCTTTAAGTTTGCTTCTCTTTTAATTTTTTTAACCACTTCAATGCCATCAGCACTTGCCTCTTCATTGCCCGACGCCAAGGAAAGGCTTGTTTGCCCACCCGTCATGTATAAATATACATCTGCTAAAATTTCGGAATCTAGCAATGCGCCGTGATAGGTTCTATGACTATTGTCTACGTTGTAAAAGCGACATAAAGCATCAAGGCTATTCTTTTGCCCAGGGCGCATTCTTCTTGCCAGCACCAAGGTATCTAAAACAGTGCATATATCTTCAGTTTTAGGTAAAGATGCATTGGCTAGTGCAAACTCATGATCCATAAAACCAACATCAAAAGGAGCATTATGAATCACTAATTCAGCGCCTTTTATAAACGCAATGAAATCGCTAACAACATCTTTGAATAAAGGTTTATCTTTCAGAAATTCATTGGTAATTCCATGAACTTCAACAGCTTCTTGTTCAACTTCACGCATAGGGTTTACGTACACGTGATAAGTGTTACCCGTTAGTTTTCGATTGACTAACTCAACACAGCCTATCTCAATAATTCGATGCCCTTGCTTTGGGTCAATACCTGTTGTTTCTGTATCTAAAACAATTTGACGCATAAGTACTTTTTCTTTTTCGCTTTCAATTACCTTGAGCGCTAGTATACTTGTGAATCAAATTTGTGCCTACCCAAATAATAAAATTTCAAAGACGTAAATATTAATGAAAAAAGTAAGTATATATACAGACGGTTCGTGTTTAGGAAATCCAGGCCCTGGCGGCTACGGTGCCCTTCTAGAATTTAACCAGCATGAGAAACGTATTTCGCAAGGGTTTACACATACAACTAATAATCGTATGGAGTTGATGGCACCTATTAAAGCCTTGGAACTGTTAACAGAGAAGTGTGATGTTGATATTTACACTGACAGCCAATACGTAAAAAATGGTATTAACCAGTGGATCCATAATTGGAAGCGAAATGGCTGGCGGACAAGCAGTAAATCAGCCGTTAAAAATGCTGATTTATGGAAGTTATTAGATGAACAGTGCGCACAGCACAATTTAAACTGGCACTGGGTTAAAGCTCACAACGGCCATCCGCAAAACGAAGCGGTTGATGACTTAGCACGTTTGGCCGCATCTTCTAGTGAACTAATCACCGATGAGGGGTTTTCTGAATGAGCCCACGTATTATTTTAAAAGCTGAACGAGAGAAGTCTTTATTGCGCTTTCATCCTTGGGTGTTTGATGGCGCTATTGAAGAAGAAGTTGGACACATAAAATTTGGCGCCACAGTAGATATTTATTCACATGATGGAGATTGGTTAGCGAAAGCAGCCTATTCACCGCACTCACAAATTAGAGCGCGAGTATGGACTTTTAATAAAGAACAAGTAATTGATAACACGTTTTTTAAAATGCGAATCCAACAAGCCTATGAAAAACGTAAGGCTTGGTTAGATGCAGAATCAAGCGACGCGTTTAGGCTTGTAGCTGGAGAATCCGACGGTTTACCGGGTATTACCGTTGATGTGTATGCGAATGTAGTTGTAATGCAATTGCTTAGTGCTGGTGCCGAAAAGCATCGTGATAAAATCATTCAAGCTATTAACGCACTGTTTCCTGACTTTTGCATTCACGAGCGAAGTGATGTGGAAGTGCGGAAAAAAGAAGGCCTTGAATTATACGTAAAAACTCATCAAGGAATCCTTCCTGAAACCGTTGTAATTCGTGAAAACGATATAAAAATAGAAGTTGATTTAGTACAAGGTCACAAAACTGGATTTTATTTAGATCAACGAACCAACCGTAAAATAGCTGGACAATATTCAAAAAACAAAGCTGTTTTAAATTGTTTCAGTTACACAGGAACGTTTTCTCTATATGCCATAGCCAATGGCGCTAAGCACGTTACTAATGTAGATGTGTCCCAAAATGCTTTAGATACAAGTGAGCGTAATTTACATCTGAACTTCAATCAAAATGATTGTGATAAAGTAAGCCATGAAAAACAAGATGTGTTTGAGCTTTTAAGGCGCTACAAGGAAGAAGGTAAACGCTTCGATGTGATTATCATGGACCCGCCTAAATTTATTGAAAACAAACGTCATGTTGTAAAAGCCGCCAGAGGCTATAAAGACATCAATCGCTTAGCTTGTGAAATATTAAATGATGGGGGCGTACTCATAACATTTAGCTGTTCAGGGCTTATGCCAAGTGATTTATTTAATAAAGTGATTGCAGATGCCGCGCTAGATGCTAATTGCTGCTTACAGATAGTGCAACGTCTGAATCAAGACTACGACCATTTAGTCGCTTCAAGCTTTCCTGAAGGACACTATTTGAAAGGTTTAGTCTGTGTTAAGAGCCCTAAGCTTTAGTTAGGTTTTAACGTAAAGATGTGATTACGAAAGATAAATTTAAATGATATGAATAGCGGATTATGTTAATCCGCTATTGGCAACTAAAGATATGACCACTAATCGTACCCCGTACCCTTTTCAAGGAAGATAATACGATTAGATAAAGCTCACCTAACTGCAAAATGGCAAGCTAAAATAAGCTTAGTTCATCTCGTTTATTTCTACGCCAACTAAACAACTTGAATCAGTCTCGGCATCACAGCGAACAACCTTTGCTTTAGCGACTAGAGAAGGAATTTGCTCACCATTTGTTTCAATGGTTATTTCCATTAATCCACCCACTTCTACACTAGGCGACTCTAACTCAAGTGACATTCCCGTAGCGCTAATGTCACGGCATACAGCTGATATTTGCTGTGAAGATGGGCTGTCCACCATTTGAACTTGGCAGGGTGAATTTACCATCATACGGTAAAAATTACGCTTATCGTCATACGCTAACATGAGTGACTCCTCGTTATACTCTAGTTGTTATAATACTGTTATATGGTTTGCTCATAAAAGAGTCAACAATTGTTTTAAAAATCGTTCATTTTATTCATTATTCTTTTTAAGGATATTGGGTACTGGGTACCTAATTGTTGAGCAAATAAACTGATTCGTAATTCTTCCACCATTTTATAAAGTTCTGTAAACTCGTCAAGGTTTCTTAGCTCTTTCTCGTATTTTTGGCGCTTATCATCAATCGCATTCAAGGCTTTATCTATTTCTATTTGGTTTAACCTATCTCTATTTGGGTCAACCTTAAGCTTCTCACAGCGCTGCAATAAGCCTTTTAAATATCGGTTCCAGTTTATTAACTCTTTTTCACCGGTAGCAAATACAAAGCCTTTAAATACTAATTGATTTAGGTGCTGCTTAACATTACTAATATTACTAATAATATTAATGGGTATGCTGCCTTTACAATATTTCTGAACGCTATTAGCGATGCTTAATCCGCTTTCTACCTGCTGGGCAATTTTAAGTGCTTCATCGTTAATATCCATCCTGACAATATCAAGTGCTTTTTTATACTGCGCTTGCTCACGAATATTGTATTGGCCTATCTTATTTTCCAATATACTTAATATTGCTGTATCAATAATGTCATCAATCAATAACTTAATTTCGCCAAAGGGATTAAAGTATAAACTTAATTTTGCTTTGTTCGGCAGCTTTGACTGTAAATATTTAACTGGTGAAGGAACATTATTCTTTATCAGTTTTATTATAGCTAATTTATGCTTTCTATCAGCTTCTTCTTTTGACGTAAAAAGGCTTACATCAATTTTGTGGCCATTTACAGTAAAAGCCGGATAGGCTTTAAGTTCGAAGCCATTTTGCTTTTTCGTATACACTTCTGGCAAGGTTTCAATATCAAAGCTTGAAATATCTTGTTGTTCAATTTCATTACTCACTACTTTTTCAATCGTATCCTCAAGTTGGCCCTTCAGGCGTTGCTTAAGTTCAATCAGCGACTTCCCAATGCCTAACTGCTTTCCACTTTCGTTTACAACCGCAAAGTTAAACTGTAAATGGCTATCAAGGCTGCTAGTATCAAAATCTTCTTCTTCTACTTTAACACCCGACATTCTAAAGAGCTTAGTTGATAGCGCTTGTACAATACTTTGTGTTTGCCCTTTTTTATCAAGCATAGATAACTCTTGCAAACACGCTTGTGCGTAATCAGGAGCAGGCACAAAATTCCGACGAAGCTTTTTAGGTAATGATTTAATCAATGCCACAACTAACTCATGGCGCATACCCGGTACTAACCAATCGAAGCCCGTATTTTGCAATTGATTAAGTTGCTCCAAGGGGATTTGTAAACAAACTCCATCGTATGCTTGGTTTGGTTCAAACTGATACTCTAAAGGCAAAATAAGATGATTTTGTTGCCAAACATCGGGGTAATCTTGTTCGGTGACTTCTTTGGTATCACGTTTTAAAAGTTGATGCTTTTCAAAATTTAGCAGATCTGGGGTCTGCTGAACCGTTTTTTGCCACCACTTTTTAAAACTAGCTTCACTGCATACATGACTAGGGATTCGTTGGTGATAAAAATCAATCAAATCTTCTTCATCAACAAGAATATCTCTTCGCCTAGTTTTCTTTTCAAGTAACTCCACATCCTCAACTAAAGACTGATTTTGTCGTAAAAAGGCATAATCGATTTTCGTATCGTTTTCGACCAACGCATGGCGTATAAATAAGTTTTGAGACTCTGCCTCGTTCACCTTCGAATAATTAATAAGCCGGCGGTTAACTATGGGTAAACCAAATAACAGCACGTTCATATATGCCATTACAGCCCCGCGTTTTTTACTCCAATGTGGCTCAGCAAAATTTTTCTTAGTAAGGTGCTCGCTTATACCTTCAATCCATTCCACTTCAATTTTAGCGACTTGCCGTGCGTAAAGCTGCGATGTTTCAACAAGCTCGGCAGCCATTATCCACTTTGGATTAGCTGAGAAAACACTTGAGCCAGGAAATATTTTGAATTGGCTATTTCGCGCGCCTAGGTATTGGCGATTATTATCTTTCATGCCAATTTGCGATAGTAAACCTGTCGCAATCGCCATGTGAATATGTTGATACTCGGCCTCTTCTTTGTTTAAACGTAAGCCCGCCGAAACCAACATGTTTTTAACTTGATGAACAATATCTTGCCATTCGCGCATTCGTTGGTAATGAATAAAATGTTGGTTGCACCATTTTCTTAACTGATTTTGAGTTAATAATTGTTGTTGCTGTTTAAATGTTTGAAATACATTAAATAAGCTTAGTAAGTCTGAGTTTTTATCAGCAAACTCACCGTGAGCCAAATCGGCTTTTTGTTTTTGCTCATGAGGGCGTTCTCGAGGGTCTTGTACGCTCAAGCCTGCCGTTATAATCATAACTTCATAAACGCAGTCATATTCTTTTGCGGCCAACAGCATGCGTGCATATTTAGGGTCAAGTGGCAGTTTCGCCATATTCCGCCCATAAGGCGTCAGCTTCAACTGCCCTCTTACCGGTTCTACCGCTTCTAATTCTTGTAGTAAGCGTACACCGTCTTTAATGAATTTCTCTTCAGGTGCTTGAATAAATTCAAATTGCTCAATTTCACCTAAGCCTAACGACAGCATTTGTAAAATGACACTGCTCAAATGAGTTCTGGTAATTTCAGGATCGGTGAATTCATCGCGTGACAAAAAGTCCTGTTCAGAATACAAACGTATGCATATACCACTAGATGTTCGCCCGCAGCGCCCTGCTCGTTGCTTCGCCGAAGCTTGCGAAATTGGTTCAATTGGCAGGCGCTGTACTTTTAAGCGATGGCTATAGCGCGACATTCTCACAAAACCAGTATCTATCACATATTTGATTCCTGGCACCGTTAGTGAGGTTTCAGCCACATTGGTTGATAGCACTATACGGCGCTGACCTTTAGGGTGAAATATTTTTTGCTGGTCGCTGGCCGATAAACGCGCATATAAAGGAATTACTTCGGTATGGCGATATTGTTTTTTTTGTAGCGCTTGTTGTGTTTCTCGTATTTCACGTTCGCTGCTTAAAAATACTAGAATATCGCCCTTTCCATTAGCGAATAATTCATCAACCGCAAGCGCTATGGCCTCAATTTGGTCAGGCGCATTCTCTTCATCAAGATAATCTCTGTATCGTATTTCAACAGGAAAACTTCTTCCGCTTACTTCAACAACGGGGGCATCGTTAAAGTGTTTAGAAAATCGTTGGGGGTCAATTGTGGCTGATGTGATAATAACTTTAAGATCAGGACGTTTAGGTAAAATGCGTTTTAAATAACCAAGTAAGAAATCAATGTTCAAGCTTCTTTCATGAGCTTCATCTATTATGATGGTATCGTATTGATTCAAAAATCTATCTTGTTGCATTTCGGCAAGCAACATACCGTCAGTGAGTAATTTAACTAAACTGGTATCTGATACTTGGTCAGTAAATCGCACTTTAAAGCCAACTGTACTACCAATTTCAGTTTGTAGTTCATCGGCTATACGATTAGCAACACTTCTTGCTGCTAATCGACGCGGTTGCGTATGGGCAATCATGCCTTCACGGCCACGCCCCAATTCCAAACACATTTTAGGGATTTGAGTGGTTTTACCTGAACCCGTTTCGCCCGCAATTATTACCACTTGGTGTTTTTCGATAAGAGACTTTATATCATCTTTTTTGTCAGATACGGGAAGGTCTGGATAATTTATGTAAGGCTTAATTGATAAACGTTGCTTAAGAATCTCACTTGATTTAGCCATATCTTGGTCAAGAATTTGACGTTGTTGTTCTTGCTTATCTACATCGCTTATTTTGCGGTTTTGATGGAAACGTTTTGTAAATTTAAAACGGTCTTTGAGCAAACATGTGCTTACGTCAATCTTATTTTCGTGAATCATTACACTCTTTCAATTATAAGTTTGAACATCTTAGTTTGGTTAAGATAAAAGATGAGCAACTTAATTCTAATTTAGGAAAACCCTAAGTATTTCAGAATTTCTAAGTAGATTCCAATAATGTATTGTTGCGCTTACGTATAAGACAAACTAAGAAAGCGATATGAGAGAAAGAAAAAGTCTCTAAACAATGATGTATTATTTAGAGACTTTATAATTTTAGCTAATAAAACAGCGGCTTAACGTGCAGGAATTTATCTGCGCGCTGCGATTGCTTGCCATTTATTTAGCTCTAACTGAGGGGCTACCGAATTGAGCACTTGGTGTTTAAAATCATCAAACGTGTGATACTCAAACTGCTCAGTCCCTGTCAACTCATTATATATAAGACGTAATTTACGCATGGAAAAAAACGGAGCGGTTACACCTGCTGCATTAGCATACGCAAAATTATTGATATCGCCTTGATACATTGTACTTTGTGCCACTATCGATTCTCTCATTGGTGTTCTCCATTTGAGAATTCATTTTACGCGCAAACTTAAGTACTTTTATATAAGCAAATAAACTAAATAGCTTTGTTGTTATAACTTTTTTGAGGTTGAATTATTTAATCCTTCACTACCTCTCTGCTCTGGGTTTATGTCAATTAATTGACACCCGTCATGCATACAAAAATAGTCTAATCACTCTAAATAAATTGAAAAAACAGAATAACGAGCAAACTTAAACGCTTAGAAAAAATATAAAATATAAGCACCTGAAAATATTGAGATATTTACAAGTTAAAAATAGACATGTTCTGTATAACCAAGGCTCATTTAGATTAAATTATGCACCACTTAGAACAATTTTTTATCAGTCTATTTTTGATGTACACTTACCAATAATATTCACTTCTATTTAGGACATTTAGTGTCATCTACTATTCTTTGGCATGATTATGAAACATGGGGCATTCGACCTAGTGTTGACTTTCCCGTCCAGTTTGCAGCCATTCGTACCGATTTAGACCTTAACATTATAGAAACTAGCAAAGCTATTAATTGGATGTGTGCTATTCCCCATGATTACCTTCCGCATCCGCAAGCATGCTTAGTTACCGGTATTACACCCTCTTTTAGTATGCGAAAAGGAATGTCGGAGCCTAATTTTGCTAAAAAAATTCATGCAGAAATGTCAGTCCCAGAAACATGTGTGGCGGGCTACAATAGTATAAGATTTGATGAAGAAGTAAGCAGACATCTATTTTTTCGAAATTTTTACCCCGTTTACGAACGCGAATATGCAAATAGAAATTCTCGTTGGGATATTATTGACTTAGTTAGGGCTGCCTATGCACTTCGACCTGAGGGAATAAACTGGCCAATGAGCGATGAAGGCCTCCCCATTTTTAAATTGGAACAATTGAGCAATGAAAATAGCATTGAGCATGTTAGCGCCCACGATGCATTAAGTGATGTACATGCCACTATTGCCTTGGCTAAGTTGATTAAGACTAAACAACCTAAACTTTATGATTATTATTGGAAACTTAGAAGTAAACGCGAAGTCGATAAACTTCTTGGCAAATTTCAGCAGACTATTTTGGTGTATATTTCAGCGTATATTGGTTCTAAGCAAGGCTGTTGTACCTTAATTATGCCTATATGTAGGCACCCACATAATAATAATTCGGTGATTTGCGTTGATCTCAACAATCCAATTGATGATTTGTTATCTATGACCGCCCTTGAGTTGCGCGAAAGTATATTTAAACGCTTTGATAGCAAACAAAACGATGATGATACTAAAGCGAATAAATTACGATTATTTACAGTAGCAATTAATAAGTGCCCTTTTGTTGCCCCTTTAAATACCTTAAGTGAAAACAACGCTGAACGTTTAGGCATTGATTTAGCGCGTTGCCGACAAAACTATGCGCAAATAGCCTCCATTCAAACCTTAACTGAACTATGCCAGAGCGTTTATAAGCAAGAAGATAGTAAACCCATACCCAATAATATTGACGAATGCTTATACGCTACAGATTTTCCTAGCGATGCCGATAAAATGCTGACAACTAAGGTTAGAGCATCTGAACCTGAGCAACTGATCGCTTTTCAAGGCGGGTTTGAGAATGAGCATTACAATTCCTTATTGTTTCGGTACCGAGGTAGGAACTTTCCTTTCTCGTTAGAGGAGCACGAAATACGTAAATGGCAACAATATTTACAAATGCGTTTTTACGAAAATAACAAGCGTGAATGTTTATCTTTGCAGGAGTATTTTGTTGAAATTGAGACCCTCATGTCTCAATTTATCAACGTTCCCGATAAATTGCGTATTCTTCAGGCATTAAAGCAACATGGCAACGCTATTGCTGACACATAATCATAGAGGTTAGTTTTGGAAACAAGAGGCATTAAACTCAAAACGCAAAAAAATAAGCGCGAGTTAATACTACAGGTGGAACCCTTGTTGTTAGATTCACCGATTAACGCCAAGGCTGTAACAAAAGCGGTATCTGCTTCGCCATTCAATAAGTATTTTCTTTCTGATAAAGCCATTTCTGATGCTTGCAATGATATATCTATACAACTTGCTCAGAACAATATGGAAGGCTTGGAGTATTTAATTGGAGAAGCAAAAGATGCTGGTATTGAGGTTTCAGTAACGCAAGAAAATATGTGCGCCGAATTGATTATTACCGCCGCGTATGCGGGGCTCACGCCAAATTTGTCCCAATTAAAAGATATCTTAAAATCCAATGGCGTTGTTCGCGGCATCAGCGATAAATCGATCAAGCAGCTTCTACGTATAATACTTGATAGTGGCCCTGGTATGGTTCGAGGCAGAATTGTTGCTAAAGGCCTGCCTCCTAGAAATGGCAAAGATTCTAAGCTTAAACCCATAGTGCCAAATGTGCTTGATAGAGTATTAGCTCCTAAGCAAGAAGATGAAAAAATTGACATGCGTGATTTTGGTGAAATCATTTGTGTTGAGAAAAATGCAGTAGTTGCCATAAGATTAGCGCCTTCATCAGGAAGAAGTGGCTTTACCGTTAAGGGCGAAATCATTCCGCCCACTCCAGGACAGTGGAAAAAGATTAAGCTTGGGAATAACGTGTTTGTTTCTCCCAAAGACGAAAATAAAGTGCTAGCAAAGCTTACAGGCCTTCCTAAATTTGCTAACGGCAAAGTGAGCGTGGATGATGTACTTGTAACACGCGGTGTTAATGTTGCCACGGGCAACATCAAATACGCAGGCGCCGTTATTGTTAATGGTGATGTGACTGAAAAAATGAGAATTCAGTGCGGTGGTGATATCACCGTAAATGGGTTTGTAGAGTCAGCTTATATTGAAGCGGGCGGCGACATTATTATTACTCAGGGTGCTACGGGTAGAATACAAGATGAAGATTGCCAGTTGATTGCTAAAGGGAATATTTACTTAGCCCATGGGCAGGGTTTGCATATTAAATCTGGCTATAATGTGAATGTAGCTAAACAACTGGCGTACTCAAAAGTAAAATGTCATGGTGATTTGATAGTAGGTCATGCAACGAACCCTATGGGGAAATTATTTGCCAGTTCAGTGGAAAGTCACGGGAGTGTTAAAGCCGGCCATGTTGGCGCAGTTTCAGGCAGTGAATTATTAATTGACTTTACTGTGGGTTACGAAACACTACAAAAAAAATTAGAATCAATGGTTGCGCTATTTAAAGATCTTTCGAGTAAAAATGCTGACCACGAAATCAAAATATCTAATATTAATAATCGTAAAGATTCTGACAAACAAATTGCCTTAAGAGAAAAACTCAATCAAGAATTAGAATTAGAACGCGTATTTGTTAACTGGCTAAGAATAAATATGGAAGAAGTTCGCTCGCAACTCACTAATTATGAAAACTATATCAAAGTGGTGGCTAATCGAAGTTTGTATAATGGTGTAATAGTAAAATTAGGTAAAGCTAATTTTAAAGTAGACAAAGAGTATACCCATGCAAAGCTTATTTATGATGAAACATCTTGGCAATGTCAGTCTATTTAATTGCTGTTTAATCATGTACTTTTAAAACGAATAGAGATAAAAGATGAAAGGTTTGTCATTAACCACAAATAAAGAAAAATCAGAGCTCATTGCATCAGTCGACCCTCTAATGTTTGGTCCGTTGCTAGATAAAGAAAAGCTAGTTGAATTTGTAAACACTTCTGAGTTTGGCCATTTTCATTTGTCAGCGAATTCAATACTAGAATTAGAAGAAAGTATTGCTATTGCCAGCGATGAGAACGATATGGCGATAATTACTCAAGTTATTGGCGAATTGAAAGAAGTGGCGGTAAGCGTTTCATTATCAGAAGATAATATGGAATGTACAGCAAGTATTGCGGCTAATAGTGGCAGCATGCTTCCTAATATTAATACGGTTAAAGAACAACTTAAAACTGCCGGTGTAAAACGTGGTATTAGTGAAAAACGTATTCGCCAACTACTGCAATTAGCTCTTGATAATAGCTCTGATAAACCAGTAAAAATTGTAGTTGCGAAAGGTCTTCCTCCTAAAAAAGGTAAAGATTCGATAGTTAAACCAACGGTGCCTAACGCTATTGATAGAATTTTAGCGCCTCAAGAATCAGACGACAGTAAAGTGGATATGCGTAATTTAGGAGACATACTAAGTGTTGATGCGCGCCAAGTTGTTGCTAAACGAATTGCTCCAACTAAGGGGCGAAGTGGCTTTACTGTTACCAATAAAAAACTTGCCGCCTCTCCTGGTGAATGGAAGGTGATTAAACTAGGCAAAAACACGGTTATTTCAGAACAAAATGAAAATACCGTTATTGCTACGATCGCAGGGCAACCAAAGTTTAAAAACGACGTAATGAATGTTGATGATACCTTCACTTCTAAAGGCGTAAATGTTGGTACAGGCAATATTAAATATAACGGTTCAGTAGTGGTTAATGGTGATATTACAGAACAAATGCAAGTGGTAGCAGATGGTGACGTCACGGTAAACGGCTTTGTAGAATCCGCACTTGTCCGCGCTGGAGGTGACATAATTATCACTCAGGGCGCTACGGGAAAAATGAATATAGAAGACTGTCAGCTAATTGCGGGTGGCAGTATTTTCATACAACACGGGCAAGGTTTAGATATTATTTCGGGTAAAGACATTCATGTCGCTAAGCAGTTAGCCTATTCTAAAGTTAAATGCAGAGGAGAAATAATAGTTGGTAGCGGTGAAAAACCAATGGGTAATCTATTCGCAAGCAGCATAATTTGCCATAAAACATTGCGTGCTGGTAGTGTTGGTGCAGTATCGGGAAGCCAACTCATCATAGACTTTAGTGAGGGCTACAACGTATTAGCACAAAGAGCAGAGGCCTTAACAGATTTGTTTAATACTTTATCTAACGCAAACGCCGACCATGAAATTAAAATTGCCGCATTAAATAGTAGGCACATACCCGCGCAGCTTAAGAAAAAACTAGCCACACTTACTAATGAATTAGACTCGGAAAGGATACTGTTGAATTGGTTGAGGCTAGCGAAAGAAGAAATGGCGCAAAAAAAGCAAGACTATGAAATGCACGCTAGAATCATTGCAAACAAAGAACTCTTTCCGGGTGTAATTGTGAAACTGAACAAGAAAATGTGGAAAGCAGAAAAAGAGTACCAGCGGTGCCGAGTCATTCTCGAAAATGGCGCATGGTTATATGACCCATTGACCCAGTAGGAGTCTACTTTACCAATGGGTTTACCTTTTGTATTTACATCATTTCCACAGCTATCGCTGTAGCTTCACCGCCGCCAATACAAAGTGAAGCAATGCCTTTTTTTGCATTTTTCTGCTTTAAGGCATGAAGCAAGGTCACCAAAATTCTAGCGCCTGAAGCACCTATTGGATGGCCTAAAGCGCACGCCCCACCCTTTATATTCACTTTGTTAGCATCTAGTTTAAGCTTATTAATAGCTAGCATTGTTACCATAGCGAATGCTTCATTTATTTCATATAAATCAACTTCATGTTTTTGCCAATCTGATTTCGCTAACACTTTTTCAATGGCTGAAACAGGCGCAAGAGTAAAATCTTCAGGCGCTTGCGCATGATTTGCGTGAGCCACAATTTTTGCTAAAGGTTGTAAGCCTAAACTTTTTGCCTTTGACGCTGTCATCAACAGAAGTGCTGCTGCGCCGTCTGAAATTGAACTGGAATTAGCTGCCGTAACCGTGCCGTCTTTTTTAAAAGCAGGCCTTAGTTTAGGTATTTTTTCAATGTTCGCTTTACCTGGCCCTTCATCTTCACAAATCAGCACATCACCCTTGCGACTCGAAACAGTCACTGGCGAAATCTCATCAACGAATTCAGCATTTTCTATTGCGCGTTTAGCCTTATTCAGAGAATTTACCGCAAATTCGTCCATTTGTTCTCGTGAAAAATGTTGTGCGTCAGCGGTATCTTGTGCAAAACACCCCATTGCCTTACTGTCATAGGCGTTTTCAAGGCCATCTAACATCATGTGGTCAAGCATTTGCCCATGGCCCATTCTGTAACCCTCTCTGGCTTTAGGCAGAATATATGGCGCTTGGCTCATATTTTCCATACCACCCGCAATTACAACTTGCGCGCTTCCAGCAAGAATAAGGTCATGGGCTAGCATGCACGCTTTCATGCCAGAACCACATACCTTGTTAATGGTGGTAGCCGCCACTTGTTGTGACAACCCTGCCCCTAAACAAGCTTGGCGAGCGGGCGCTTGACCTAGGCCGGCTGGTAATACGCAGCCCATAATCACCTCATCAACTGTAATATTTTCTACCCCTAAAGCAGATATTACCGACGCGCCTAGCTTTGTAGCTGGCACACTTGAAAGGCTGCCCATAAAGGCGCCCATAGGGGTGCGTTTAGCATTTACAATAACGACGGGGTCACTGTTGTGGTTTGTATTAGCCATGCTTTTTCCTTTTCTAAAATAATTATGCTGAGTTTTATGACTGTAATTTAGTCAGCAATTGAGTAATTTTGCAAACTTTACGTTTACGTTAACTTGACTTTACGTAAACGTAAAGTGCATTATTGTCACATGCTATTAATATTTAAGTAACAACTATGCCGTTAACTACCTTTACTATTGGTGAATTATCTAAACATTTTGATATTACGCCTCGTTCAATTCGCTTTTATGAAGAGCAAGAACTGTTATTACCAGAACGACAAGGCCAAGCTAGAATTTATCATAAGAAAGATAAGGTTAGACTCAAACTCATCCTTCGAGGAAAGCGTCTTGGCTTTTCTTTAGCAGAAATAAGACGTTTATTTTCTTTATACGATACTAACCCTAATTCAGCAGCGCAGCTTGAAACTATGCTTACCCTAACAAAAACAAAAAGAGCTATTTTGGAGCAACAACTGAACGACATCCAAATGTTAATGAACGAATTAGATGATGTTGAGGCCAGATGCCAAGACGAACTAAATGAATTAAAACGAGGCGATTTATGATAAGTGCACCCTACTTAAGCTTAAACTTTGGATTAGGCGAAGAAATAGATATGTTGCGTGAACATGTGTTCAACTTCGCGCAAAAAGAAATTTCGAATTTAGCTGCTCATGCAGATGAACACAATCAATTTCCAAATGAACTTTGGCCAAAATTTGGTGATATGGGCCTACTTGGCGTTACTGTTAGTGAAGAGTTTGGTGGCTCTAATATGGGATATTTAGCCCATACCGTTGCCATGGAGGAAATTAGCAGAGCATCAGCTGGCATTGGCTTAAGTTATGGTGCGCACTCAAATTTGTGCGTGAATCAGTTGCATAAAAATGGGACACAAACACAAAAAGAAAAATATCTCCCTAAGTTAGTGAGTGGGGAACACATAGGCGCATTGGCTATGAGTGAGCCAAACGCAGGCTCTGATGTAGTCAGTATGAAATTGCGCGCTGATAAAAGTGGGAATGATTACATATTAAATGGTAATAAAATGTGGATTACTAATGGCCCTGACGCTAACGTTTTTATCATTTACGCAAAAACCGATGTATCAGGTGGCTCCAAGGGGATTACCGCGTTTATTGTTGAAAAAGACACCCCTGGATTTAGCCAAGCACAAAAGTTAGACAAATTAGGCATGCGCTCTTCAAATACATGTGAGCTAGTGTTTGAAGATGCAAAAGTGCCTAGCGAAAATATTCTTGGTGAAATAGGTGGCGGCGTAAAAGTGCTGATGAGCGGCCTTGATTACGAACGCTTAGTTCTTTCGGGTGGCCCTTTGGGAATCATGCAAGCATGCATGGATTTGGTTGTTCCCTACATTCACGATCGTCAGCAGTTTGGCCAGGCTATTGGTGAATTTCAACTAATACAAGGAAAAATTGCTGACATGTATACACAAATGAATGCCGCCAGAGCATATGTTTACAGTGTGGCAAAATCGTGTGATCGCGGAGAAACCACGAGAAAAGATGCCGCTGGTGCTATTTTATATTCAGCGGAATTAGCCACTAAAATGTCACTTGATTGTATTCAATTATTAGGTGGAAATGGCTATATCAATGAGTATTCAGCCGGACGATTACTTCGAGATGCCAAACTATATGAAATTGGTGCGGGTACTTCAGAAATACGCAGAATGTTAATTGGTCGCGAGCTATTTAATGAGTCAAATTAGAAATTTTTTTCATTTTAATATCATGACTTTAAACAAGTAAACGAGGTAATCAAGTGGCAGTCATACATTCTAAGATTAATCTTAAAAGTGATGAATTTAAGCAAAACGCTGAGCATTTACAAGCGCAAGTAAATGACCTTAAAAAAACGGTTGCTCATTTAATGCAGGGAGGCTCTAAGGCATCTTGTGAGCGCCATAAAAGCAAAGGAAAACTACTTGCAAGAGAACGTATTGAAGCACTAATTGACAATAACAGCGCTTTTTTGGAGATAGCACAATTAGCCGCTTGGGAAGTATACGATGACTACGTGCCTTGTGCTGGAGTAGTGGCAGGCATAGGCTCAGTGAGTGGCATTGAATGCATGATAGTAGCCAACGACGCCACGGTTAAAGGTGGGACATACTACCCTCTTACGGTAAAGAAGCATTTGCGTGCACAAACCATTGCGCAGGAAAATAACCTACCGTGCATATACTTAGTCGATTCCGGTGGTGCGAATTTACCCCGGCAAGACGAAGTTTTTCCTGACAAAGAGCATTTTGGCCGTATATTTTTCAATCAAGCTAACATGTCGGCATTAAATATTCCGCAAATAGCAGTTGTAATGGGCTCTTGCACAGCTGGTGGAGCATACGTACCAGCCATGGCTGACGAATCTATTATTGTGCGTGAGCAAGGAACAATATTTTTAGCTGGCCCACCGTTAGTGCAAGCAGCCACAGGTGAAGTGGTAAGCGCAGAAGAATTGGGTGGCGGCGATGTTCACTGCAGAACTTCAGGAGTGGTTGACCATTTAGCGAACAATGACCACCACGCCCTGAGTATTGCACGGGATGCCATAGCACGACTGCATAAAACAAAAGTAAATAGTTTACAACGTGTTGCACCAAAAGCTCCCGCGTATTCTAGCGAAGAGATTTACGGCCTTATACCTAAAGATACAAAGCAGCCTTACGATGTACGAGAGCTTATTGCTCGAATAGTAGATGGCAGTGACTTTCACGAATTTAAAGCCTTATATGGCACCACCTTAGTGTGCGGATTTGCACATATAGATGGCTATGAAGTTGGTATTATCGCGAACAATGGCATTTTATTTTCAGAGTCGGCGCAAAAAGGTGCACATTTTGTCCAGCTTTGTTGTCAGCGTAATATTCCGCTCGTGTTTCTACAAAATATTACTGGCTTTATGGTAGGTAAACAATATGAAGCAGGCGGTATTGCTAAACACGGTGCTAAATTAGTAACTGCGGTAGCCTGCGCAAAAGTACCGAAGTTCACAGTATTGATTGGCGGTAGTTTTGGTGCGGGCAACTACGGTATGTGCGGGCGAGCTTACGACCCAAGATTTTTGTTTATGTGGCCGAACGCACGAATATCAGTGATGGGCGGTGAGCAAGCCGCGGGTGTGCTTGCTCAAGTTAAACAAAGCCAAAGTGAACGCGCTGGAACCCCACTAAGTGATGAACAGATAAATGACATAAAAGCCCCCGTTATTGCTACTTATGAAAAGCAAGGGCATCCCTACTTCGCATCAGCACGCCTATGGGATGATGGTGTGATTGACCCAGCCGATACGCGCTCAGTTCTTTCATTGGCCTTAAGTGCAGCAAGTAATAGTGAAATTAACGATACCCAATTTGGCATATTCAGAATGTAACTTCTGTAAAAGCAAAGAGAATATTAATTATGAGTGATGTGATTTTATCAATAGAAGGTGCATTGGCTAGGGTTACGCTTAATCGTCCCGATGTGCACAATGCATTTAACGAAGATGTTATAAATAGCCTTATTGATTGCTTTGAGCGAGTGGCAATTGACGACAACATTAGAGTAATGGTTTTACAAAGTTCAGGAAAGTCATTCAGTGCAGGGGCAGATTTAAATTGGATGAAAAAAATGGCGTCTTATTCTGAAGCCGAAAACATGGCCGATGCTCAACGCCTAGCTTTGATGTTAAACAAGCTTTACAACTTACCAAAACCAACGATTGCAAGAGTACAAGGCGCAGCCTATGGAGGTGCAGTGGGGCTTATTGCGTGTTGTGACATAGTAATAGCCAGCCGCTTGAGTAAATATTGCTTAAGTGAAGTCAAGTTAGGCCTTATTCCCGCAACTATTTCCCCATACCTTGTAAAAGCGATAGGCCCCCGCAACGCCAAGCATTTATTTATGACGGCACAAGTATTCTCAGCCAGAAGAGCAAGAAGAATTGGACTTATAAGTGAAGCGGTTAGCGAAGATGAATTAGATAGCCAAATAGAAGATGTTATTTCAGCTATATTGAAAAATGGACCTTATGCGGTGGCACAAGCTAAAGCATTAGTAGATGAAGTAGAAAACCAAGAGATTGATGAAAAGCTAATGTGTCTTACAAGTAAGCATATAGCCAAAATTAGAGTGTCTGAAGAAGGGCAAGAAGGTTTAAAAGCCTTTCTAGACAAGCGCCCAGCGAATTGGGTAGATTCTTATGATTAATAAAATACTTATTGCCAATAGAGGGGAAATAGCCTGCAGAATAATACGCACTGCAGCAAGGCTAAATATTAAAACGGTTGCCGTTTATTCCGAGGTTGATGCAAACGCATTACATGTTCAAATGGCCGATGAAGCCATTTGTTTAGGCGAAGCCGCTGCATCCAAGAGCTATTTAAATACTGCATTAATTATTGAAAAAGCAATACAATATAACGTTGATGCTATTCACCCTGGTTACGGTTTTTTATCTGAAAATGCAGAATTTGCGCAAGTTTGCCAAGAAAACAATGTTACATTTATAGGGCCATCGAGCGAAGCAATACAAGCGATGGGATCTAAATCTGCAGCAAAAACCATTATGGAAGCGGCTAATGTTCCTTTAGTGCCTGGTTATCATGGCAATGAACAAAATCCTGGTTTCTTACATAAACAAGCACAAGCCATGGGGTATCCAGTACTGCTAAAAGCAGCAGCAGGTGGCGGTGGTAAGGGAATGCGTCAAGTATGGAGTGACGAAGAATTCCATTCAGCCTTAATTAGTGCTAAACGTGAGTCCTTAAATAGTTTTGGCGATGACCACATGCTGGTTGAAAAGTATTTGACACAACCTAGGCACATTGAAATTCAAATATTTTGTGATAATCATGGCAATGGTGTGTATTTATTTGAACGTGACTGCTCTATTCAACGTCGCCATCAAAAAGTAATAGAAGAAGCTCCTGCTCCCAATTTTCCGAGTAATGTTCGAACAGCCATGGGTGAAGCGGCACTAAAAGCGGCTCATGCAATCAACTATACCGGTGCAGGCACGGTAGAATTTCTATACGACACTGACGGTTCGTTTTATTTTATGGAAATGAACACCCGTTTACAGGTTGAACACCCTGTTACCGAATTTATCACGCAAGAAGATTTAGTTGAGTGGCAAATTATTGTTGCTAACGGCCTCCCCTTGCCGAAATCACAAACGCAGTTGAGTATTAGTGGGCATGCGTTTGAAGCGCGAATTTACGCAGAAGACCCAAACAATGAATTTCTGCCTTCAACCGGTAAAATAGAACATTTAATTACGCCTAAGATTTCACCATTCGTTAGAGTTGACACGGGTATTCAAACGGGTGACGAGGTAAGTATATTTTATGATCCAATGGTCGCTAAGTTGATTGTGTGGGGGGAAGATAGAAACAAAGCGCTATCGTTACTTATAAACAGTTTACAACAATTTATGCTGTGCGGTATTACAAGCAACATCGACTACTTAATTAAATTGGCTCAAAGTGAACCCTTCGTTAATGCAGAATTATCAACTGATTACATTGAGCGCCATAACAAGCTAATAAACCTTGAGAAAGCCCCCCTACTGCCTGAGCAGCAAATTGCAATTTTAGGCATAATAAGCGCTCAAAATATTAGTGAAACCAACGAACTAAGTGGCTATAGAGTTAATCATGTTGTTAATAAAGCCTATGAATATACTTACAATCAAGAAACTTTCAGCTTTGAAGTGCAACAATTGGCACCTTGTTTATTTCAAACCAAGGTAAGCAAGGTGAGCTATACATTTGAGGTTGAAAAGCACGATTCACACATTACGATTATTACACCTGATAGCAAATTGACTTACGCTTACTATGAAAATAACAAGTGTATTTATTTACAAATACAGTCAGGAATGGTTTGTATTGAAAAAGCGAGTATAGATTTTGGCACAGCTGATGAATCAGCAAGTGCTGGCGATGTTGTAGCTCCCATGAATGGTAATGTGGTTAAGGTAATGGTCAGCCAGAACGAAAAAGTAAAAAAAGACCAAGTACTTATTATTATAGAAGCTATGAAAATGGAGCATAGTTTAAAAGCCCCTTTCAGCGGTGTAGTAAAGGAATGCCGAGTTAACGCAGGTGACACCGTTGAAGGCAATGAGCTATTACTGACTTTGCTAGCCAATGAGCAATAAGGCCCAACAACTATGAAAAGCACCCTATTTGACGATATTCCTCACCAAGTTGAAGTAGTAGAAGTAGGCCCACGAGATGGCCTGCAAAATGAAAAGTCATTGCTAAGTGTGAATCAAAAAATTGACCTTATTAATCAACTTAGTGATTGCGGCTTTTCTCATATTGAATCAGGCAGTTTTGTTTCGGCTAAATGGGTACCGCAAATGAGTAGCTCTGCCGATGTTATGCGCGGAATAAAAAAATTCGATAACATAGTATATAGCGCGCTAACACCTAATTTAAAAGGTTACCATGACGCCATAAATGCCAGTACAAAGCAGGTCGCTATTTTCGCTAGCGCATCACAAACATTCTCTCAAAAGAATATTAATTGCAGTATTGAAGAGAGCCTCGTGAGATTCGAAGATGTGGTTCAGCAAGCCGTATCTGACAATATACCTGTTCGGGCATATGTTTCTTGTGTGTTAGGTTGCCCCTATGAAGGCACTATTGATAAGCAAGCGGTTTTAGATTTAAGTTTGCGTTTGCTTGAAATGGGGTGTTATGAGGTGTCGTTAGGTGACACCATAGGTGTAGGTACCCCGCTCAACACAAATAAATTGCTTAACTTGCTATTGTCGCGCATAAGCGCAACTCACTTAGCACTGCATTGTCACGATACATATGGGCAAGCTTTAGCAAACGTACTTGTGGGATTACAGCAAGGCATTTCGAGTTTTGATAGTTCGGTAGCTGGCTTAGGTGGCTGCCCCTATGCGGCAGGTGCTTCAGGTAATCTTGCAAGCGAAGATTTAATTTATATGCTCCACGAAATGGGTGTTACAACCGGCGTTAACCTAACAAAATTAATTAATGTGGGGAATAATATAAGCGAGATATTACAACGCCCTAATCAATCAAAAACGGGAAAAGCCTTGGCAGCAGGTAAACTGTAATTAGCGCACCTAAAATATTTATTTTACTTGCGCTATTGAGCTTATGCCCTTTTGAGCTAAAACTATATTGAGTAAAAATTACACGGTATTGCATAAGTAATTCGTAGTATATAACTTGTTGCTAAATTTACACAGTTACATAAATTTTTAAACCACTGTTTTTAATGGCTTTTTTAGATTTCATTGAAACGGCATGACGTTTGCTATTTTATATTCATAACTCACCACTAAATTTGTTTAAATATTAACAATAAGGAAAATTATGAGTAATTTAAAAGTAGCTTCATTTACTGCACCAGGTCTTAAAAATGACAAGGCAGAGCAAACGATAAAATTTTTGGAACAACGAATGGTTGCGCTAATTGATTTACAGCTAACCTTAAAGCACATTCACTGGAACGTTGTAGGGGCTAATTTTATTGGCGTACACGAAATGCTTGACCCACAAGTAGAATCAGTGAGAGAAATGACAGACACAATTGCGGAACGCATTGCTACATTAGGCGGAGTTCCGGTAGGTACGCCTAAATCAGTAGTTGAGCGTCGCACTTGGGAAGAATACAGCTTAGGTAAAGCACTTGTAAAAGATCATCTAAGCGCCCTAAACGCTGTTTATGATGGTGTAAATGAAGACCACCGAAAAGCGATAGATGAAGTAAGTGAATTGGATCCAGTATCTGAAGATATGCTGACAAGTCAGCTTGCAGATTTAGAGCAATTCCAATGGTTTGTAAGAGCTCATCTTGAATCAGCTTCTGGTGATTTAAGCTAACACCAATATTGATATTACATCGAAGCGCCTCGCACCCAGTGTTAGGCGCTTTTTTGTTCCATCATGCCGTCTAATATTGTAAAAAGGCGTTATGAATTTGTGCATATCCAAATGGTTTCTCAAACAAGCTCTATAGAACGCCATTAAATTTAAGTATGTGTTTGCTCATACTTACAAAGTACTTTAGTATAGAAATTGCTCATAACAATAACAAGAAGTTTACATTATGGATAAAGTCAATAACCGTTATATCAGTAATTTAACACGTGACACCTACGCCCTTGTGTTAGCAGGCGGCAGAGGTTCAAGACTTCACGAACTGACTAATTGGCGAGCGAAACCTGCATTGTATTTTGGTGGTAAATTTAGAATCATCGATTTTCCTCTCTCTAACTGTATTAATTCAGGTATTCGTAACGTAGGTGTCCTTACCCAATACAAATCTCACTCTTTAATTCGGCATTTAGTAAGAGGATGGGGACATTTCAAAAAAGAGTTGGGTGAATCTATAGAAATACTTCCCGCTTCTCAGCGTTTTTCTGAAGACTGGTATCAAGGTACGGCTGATGCCGTGTATCAAAATATTGATATCATAAAGACGGAATTACCCAAATACGTAATGATATTGTCGGGCGACCACATTTATAGAATGGATTATGGGCCGATGTTGGCTCAACATGTTGAATCTGGCGCCAAAATGACAGTAAGTTGTATGTCAGTGCCTGTTGAACAAGCCCGTGGGGCTTTTGGCGTGATTGGTGTTGATGGCAACAATCAGGTCACCGGTTTCATTGAAAAGCCAAGTGAGCCAGAGACGCTGCCTCATGATCCAAGCCAATGTTTAGCTTCCATGGGAAATTATGTTTTTGATACCGAATTCTTAATTGAACAATTAGAGCAAGATTCTCAAAACCCGGGTTCTGATCATGACTTTGGTAAAGATATTATTCCCAGCATTATTGATAACCATAAAGTCTGTGCATTCGACTTTAAAAAGAGCGCTAAAAATCACTCATATTGGCGTGATGTAGGAACCTTAGATAGTTACTGGGAAGCCAATATGGAATTGGTCTCCCCTGTTCCAGAATTAAACCTATATGACAAGCGTTGGCCGATTTGGACGTATCAAGAACAACTCCCCCCAGCCAAATTTGTGTGGGAACACGAAAGCAGCCCAGGCGAAGCATTAAACTCGTTGGTGTCAGGCGGGTGTATAATTTCAGGCGCATCAGTTAAGCAGTCAATTTGTTTTTCTAATGTTACGGTTAAATCAGCAAGTGTAGTAACAGAATCGGTTTTGTTACCAGAGGTAGAAATCGGTAAAAACTGCATAATTAAAAAGGCGATAATAGATAGAGGCTGCACTATTCCTGATGGCACTATTATTGGCGAAAACCATGAGAAAGATATTGAGCGTGGATTTAGAGTATCTGAAAATGGTGTCGTGTTAGTTACCTCAGAAATGCTCTAGTTATTTTATATTTCTCTTTGCTTATTTGTTGAAATAAGCATCGAGGAATGTAAATTGCCTCTACTAAGAAGTCTTAGTTACATACCTTTAAGAATCATATTTACTTTTTTAGCGAGTTCCACAGGCTTCTCCAGTGGGAACATATGGCCGCCAAAATCGAGCTCTAAATGTTCTATATCACTATTATTTTTCAAAAATGGATTACGTAAAACGGGTACGCATACATTGGTATTTTTGCCTGTAATTAAGGTACTCGGCACTTTAAGCTTGCCTTTGTAAGAAGGTAAATTGTGCGGAATTGTGCGAAATATATTAGCCTCTATTTCAACATTAAAATTCAGGGTCTTAACATTATTTGATTCGTCAATCACCGCATCAATATAGTCGTGTATGCAATCTGCATCAAAATCTTTAAATAATGCTTTACTTGAAAAATACTCAAACAAATTATGATGACTCGCCCACTTTTGGTTTCTTAATCGCGTAATGCCCGCTGGTGTTAACTTATCAATTAGCCTATTCGTTTTGGCGAAACGAAATAAATAACGAGATAAACCTGTAATTAATGGTGGATCAAACATTATTAAACCAAAGAACAAATCAGGCCGCCTACACACAGCCATGTATGAAAGCACCGCACCGAAAGAATGACCAATGGCAATTACTTTGTCATTTGTCTTGTTTTGCTCGATATAGTCAATCATCTCGTCAATCTGATTTTCCCAATTATCATTCAGCGGATACTGTGGGTCATGTGCGTATTTATCTTTCGCGATAATTGCGTAGTCAGGTGACAGGTGATTTAGGAATTTTTTATAGCTACCAGCAGGAAAACCGTTAGCGTGGGCAAAGTGAATAGTTTTGTTGGTCACTATTAGTTTGTCCTAGTGTTTGGATAATGAAGGAAAGCCAATAAGATTATCATGTAAGACGCGCCAAGGCGCGTCTTAATTACATAACTAATTGCTAAGCAGCCGCTTGCCTTTCCTCTGCAGCAGCCCAATCTTTCTCAATTTTCTTTGACGACCAAAAGAAAATAACAATTGAAAGTACATATGGAATCGTTAGCAAGGCTAGTGAAAAGCGCAAAGCTTCACCAGAACCCATGGTTTCTGAATACATGTTACTTATTATACCTATAAGCGTTGGCCCGCCACCTAGCGCAATAATATTGAGTACAAAGAAGAATAAAGCGGTAGACATTGCCCTTGCGTTAACTGGTGCAAGTGTTTGTGCAATTGCGAAACAAGGTCCTAAATACATACCGCTGGTGAACAATAATACAGTGAGTAGTGCAATAGACACCCAAGCTGAGCCCACATAAAGTGACGCAACAAAGCATGGCACACCAATAATTAAGGCATAGGCCGGTAATAAAGCATAACCCCTGCGATTCTTTTTACCCCATTTATCAGCTATTACGCCACCTAACCATACGCCTAAGGCGTAAGCAGTACCATTAATTATACCAAACGAAATAAGCAATTCTTGAATGCTGACTTCGCTGTGGATGCGAACATAAAAATCTATTATCCAAGTAGATATTGCATAATTGCCGAACGAACCGAATGATATACCTAAGCACATGCCCCACCAAGTTGGTATCTTTAACAGTGTACGAATGGCTTCACCCAGTTTCATACTGCCAACGTTACCACTAGGCGCACTGGTTCTCTTAGGCTCTTTAACCGTAAACTTAAGTAACAAGGCTAATACGACCCCCGGGATACCCACCGCTAACATGACTGTTCGCCAATCGGTTGTTCCTCCTTGTAAAAAAAACGCTGCAGCAAAATATGCAGCCATTACGCCAAACGGAATGCCTAAGGAATAAATGGCGAGCGCTTTTGCTCGTTCGGTAGGTTTGTATAAATCAGAAATCATGGAATGTGATGGAGGACTTCCGCCTGCTTCACCAATACCCACTCCTACTCTCGCAACCGCAAGTGACATAAAGCTTGTTGCAAAGCCCGACAAAGCAGTAAATCCACTCCACACTGTTAAGGAAATAGCGACTATATTAACGCGGCTGTATCTATCAGCAAGCCAAGCGATGGGAATGCCTACTACGGTATACAATAAGGCGAACGCGAAGCCCTTTAGCCAACCAAGTTGTGCATCGTCTAGACCTAAATCAGCTTTAATAAACGGAGATAAAATACCTATAATTTGACGATCTACAAAGTTAAAAGCATATACAAGTGTTAGTATTAGTAAAACGTAGCGCCGATACGCGACGGAAGGTGCAGCTGTTACGGTGGAGTCGGTTTGCATAAAATGGTAATCCTTTTAACAACATTTAGTCTTTACACTGATACATATGTTAATAGAACGCAAATTTATGTGAATTATTTGTTAATATATACCAAATGAATGATGCCTAAGTCCGCATATAGCTTGATTAACAACTACATTTAAACAACAATAGCACTACTCCGACCAGATGAGACTTTAGTTTATATGCATATAGATGAATATTTGAGTGTAGCTCAATCTTTAAAAGACCAGCCTAATAACACCATGACCGTTAGCAAAGAATGGTCTCAAGGCCGCACTGTGTATGGAGGTTTATCAGCCGGCATTTTATACGCTGCGGCTAAAGTGTACGTTGATAGCGCCCGCGTGTTACGTTCTATGACCACTAATTTTGTAGGCCCACTACTTTCAGAAAAAGCATTTGAAGTGAGTGTTGAAGTTGTCAGGGCGGGCAAAAATGTATCTCAACTTCAAGCAAGAGCAATTCAAGATGGCAAAATATGTGTAGTATCGCAGTTTTGCTTTGCAGAGAATCGCAGCTCTAAAATTGAAGTGCCAAATACCGAAACACACGGCCTTTCTATTCCCATCAAAGGCAATTTTATTCCACAAATTCCCAAGGTAACCCCTAAGTTTCTTAGACACTTTGACCTTTCGATACAAGATGGTGGCATTCCTTTTTCTGGTAAAAAGAATAGCCATTATTATGGCTGGATGCGCTTTAAAAAGCCGCCTTTAACTATAACAGATGCTCACATTGTAAGCCTTATTGACGCATGGCCTCCTACCTTGCTTCAAATGCTTAAGTGGCCGGCACCGGCTAGCACAGTCAGCTGGAATTTAGAGTTTATTCACCCTCATAGAGAGCTTAGTCCTACGGATTGGTTTGCTTATAAAGCGGATACTAGGCAGGCAGCAAATGGATATGGACATACTGAGGCCACCATATGGGATATTCACGGTGAAGTAATTGCTATTAGCAGACAAACCGTCGCTATATTTGATTAATTTAGTGTGAAGTAAACCTTTATTAACCGCAATAAGGATGCGTTTATACTGACTGAACTCGGAAGATTGAACAGAGCGCTTCTAGTTCAGGCTTACAATGTTCAATTGCCTCATTAATAGTATCTAAATTTAACTGTAAGCTCGCATATAAGAATTCAGGAATGTCTTCCTCAATTCTGTATATGTCTGGGTAAGTTTCTACTACGGCTAAATTGTATGCTAGTTGAATAATTTGTGATTCAACAGTAACCGCGGGCGCATCATCATGGTGCTGCATAGCAACGGTTGAAACTAATGCATCAGGTATCAGCCAGCGTTGTAACAGCGACGCTGACACCTCTGCGTATGAAAAACCTAGTACAAGTTCTTGGGCTTGTTTAGGCAGGGTATTAGGTCTTAAACGATTGCACTGCTTAATAACGGAAGGCGTAACGCGCAAAATAGCAAGCTCGCCTACGTTATGCAACAAGCCGCTTGTGTACATACGCGCCACATCTTTCTCTTTTATTTTTTTTGCGAAAAAAACGCCATATAGCCCGCACAGTATACTTTGTTTCCAAAAGTTGTTTAGGTTGATGTATTTCTCGTGTTCTGGTCCAATAATATTTGTAATACCGAACACAAGCGCAAATTCGTAAACCGCTTTTACACCTATTACTTGAATAGCTTTTTCTAAAGATTCTATTTTACGTTCAAATCGAAAAATTGGACTGTTGGCATATTTTAATAAGTGAACCGCTAAACCAGGATCACCCGACACTACGCTAGCAATGTCTTTCATTGTAGAACCTTCTCTATCAAACAAAATTCTGAGTTGATTCGCCGTTTCCGGCACCGCAAATAACTCCGTTGCTTTTTGCGCATATTCAATAGCGTTCATATTGATAAATTAGCTCCTAACTTAACCATTTATTAGTAGTTCTTAATTGCATTTTCTGCCCATTCAAAAAAAGCAGTCGGTGATACCCTGTCGCCCTCTTCTGCTTTTAAAATAAAATCTACAATTTTTGCATTTATTGGTGCATCAACACCTATCTGCAAGGCGGTTTTTACAAGCTTTTGGTTTAAGTACATAATCTCACTTGTTTTACCCCCATGTAAATCCCACCACATACTTGTTCTTACCTTTGGATCGATTGCAAGCATTGATTGTGCTACGCGATTAAATATAAAGTTAGGTAAAAACAATATCTTCGGTATCCACTTATTCGGCAAATTTGCAATTTTCGGTAGTTTTATTTGTTTTTTTTCTGTGACTTGCAGTAATTCTTCCATCATTTTGGCAATTAAAACTCGATACACACGTGTCGATAGCATTTCCTTAACGGGAATATCAGCAAGTGCATTAACCGCATTACCTAAATTTAATTGTAATTTAGCCCATTGAAGTGCCGTCATGTGGTAGCTTGTATCGGTGGGAAGTAAACTAGAACTGATTTGCCTAGCTAACCATTTTATAGAATCACTTGCACTACCTTCGCACTCTAGAACAAAATGACCTTCAGAGCCTCGGTAAAAGTTGTTGCCGCTTTTAATCACAACATTAAAAGGAACCATTGCTCTTAAAACAATGTTAGCAGGAAAGGCTTGCTGAATTATCTTATGGTTGGCTACGCCGTTTTGACAACAAATAATAATCGTTTTGTCGCTAATACAGTCAACAATAGTAGGAATAACCGATTCTAGAGCTGTACACTTTACACTAAGCCACAAAACATCAGCTCGCGCCTCTAAATTGTTGAGCTCGTGATCATTGATTGCAGAAAAAGTTAAAGGAACATCGAACGCGTTATTTTTGTAATCACTTATTGTGAAACCGTTCTCAATGATGCGCTTAAAACTATTTCTAGCAATAAATGTTACTTTCTGTTGGCTATGAATAAGCGCCCCACCAAGATAACAGCCTATTAATCCGGCACCTAAAATAACGTGATGAGCTTGATGTTGTGGTATCATTCTAGATCCATTGTTACGTTGTGGGGCTTAGGTAAATAGGTATATCGCCTATGCTTTATCGCCAACTACATTTACAGCTTATATCACTATATACAATAACTTAAGCCTAAGGAAAGAAGAATTGCGAGTTTTATTTATTGGCTTTGTATGGCCTGAACCAAAATCATCAGCGGCCGGTCAAAATATCCTAAGCTACATGTACGCTTTAAGGGATGATGGCAATGAAGTTTTCTTCTGTAGTGCCGCAGAAAAAACGGAACAATCTCAGAATCTTGAAAACGATGCTATTCCTTCTTTTCCTATCGTATTAAATTGCAGTAGCTTTGATTCGCAAGTTACAGAACTCGCCCCTGATATAGTCATATTTGACCGCTTCTTATGCTACGAACAATTCGCTTGGCGCGTTAAAAAGTCTTGTCCAGAAGCACTGTTAGTATTAGATGCTGAAGATTTACATTTTTTACGCAAAGCTCGCCAACAAGCAGCCAAAGTATTAAGTCATCGCTTTGTTTCATCGGCATCAATATTAGCAAATGAACAGCGCTCTCTATTACTAAACGAACTGACAAAACGCGAATTAGCTTGTATTTATCAAGCCGATTTAACCGTCGTTTTATCAGATTTTGAACAAGAGCTGCTGACAGACATAATGCATGTGCCTAAAAATCAAATCGCTCATTGCCCCTTTATTATTAATAGCAAAAATGCATCATTAACTAACCTTCCCAGATTTCAAGAGCGCGAAGATTTTGTATTCATAGGTAATTTTAGACATGCTCCTAATTACCACAGCGCTAAAATTTTACGCGAAAATATTTGGCCTTTTATTGTAAAGCACTTTAAGAAACTAGGTATAACGGTAAAGTGCCACGTATATGGGGCTTATTTATCGCCAAAAGCTAAACAACTTGAAAACGCCGCGATTGGATTTCATGTGCATGGGTTTGCTGAAAATCAATTTGACGTCATTAAAAACGCTAGAGTTATGTTAGCGCCAATCCAGTTTGGAGCGGGAGTAAAAGGAAAATTTCTAGATGCAATGTTGTGTGGCACGCCTAGTATAACGAGCCCGATTGGGGCTGAAGGCATTTCTAAGCAAGCTTGGGGTGGTTTTATAGTGGATGATTTTGAGGCCTTTATTTCAAGCGCAATTGAATTGTACAGCAACGAGAAAGCATGGACTAAGGCAGTGAAAAATGGCGAAAAAATCATCCAAATGGACTACGCACCCGCACTCATATCTCGCAAATTCATTGATATTATACAAAGTGGATATACCAATAGAATGCAAAATAGATCTTTGAATATACTCCAACAAGTAATGAGTCATCATCAGTTTCAGACAAGCCAGTATATGAGCCAGTGGATAGAAGCAAAAACCCAATTAAGTAAATTATTGTAGCTAAAACTACCAGTTAGCACTGTATTTTTCGTTAGCTTTAAAAGCTTCTACTTCTAGCGGCGCTTTATCATACCTTACTAACACATCGCCCACTTGAGCAAACAAAACCTTGGCTATAATAGTTAATCGAAATGTAGCCAACACCATTTAATTTAATATAGCCCATCATAACTTTCTAATTTAAATGATTTCATAGTTAACTGCATTAATAATGTATAAGTGCTTAAAAAAACTAATTATCTGTCGATAAACTATACTAAAGAGTTGTTTAAAAAATTCACCTTCTTAAGTGTACTTAAACAGCATCATGTCGCTGCAATTTAAAGCATTATTCTTTTAATTTTCTTTCGTGTAGGAATGAGTTTGGTGAATATAACAAAAAACCTAGCATGGCCATTATTATTGATTTCTCCATTGGCGATAGCGTCATCTCTCAATAATGAAGATTTTGATCTCGATGCCCTGATGGGAATGGATGTGCAAGCCACCTCTGCAATGAAGCGAGCGCAATCGGCTTTTGATACCGCGTCTTCTATTTATGTTTTAAGCAAAGAACAAATAACAAACTCCGGTGCAATGTCGGTACCTGAAGCGCTTCAGTTAGTACCGGGGCTAATAGTTAGAAAGCTCGATAACAATCAATGGGCTATCACTGCTCGCGGTGTCGCCTCGCGTTATTCTAGTAAATTATTGGTAATGATTGATGGCCAAAGTTTATATTCACCTCAATTTGCTGCCGTTTATTGGGAAGCATTGAATGTGCCTTTATACGATATTGAACGCATTGAAGTTATCCGTGGACAAGGCGGCTTATTATGGGGAAGTAACGCCAATAACGGGGTTATCAATATAATAACTAAACATAGTCTTGATACCCGAAACGGTTATGCAGATTTTTCTCTTGGTAATCAAATTAAACATGATGCAAACATTCGCTATGGAGGTGACATTGGTAATAAAGGCAGTTATCGAATTTATGCTCATTTTAATGATGGTAAAGCGTCTAAAGATGGCACAATTTATAGAGATGAAATCATCACGCCCGTTGATACTGCAGAGCAGTATGCTTTTGGTTTTAGAACAGACTTTACGCCAAATAACGAGTGGGATGTATTACTTCAAGGTGATATTACGTATTCAAAATTAGCTCAGAACTTAAGAGCAGCCATTGATGAAACGAATACGAACCTAGCATTTTCTGAAAACTTTGACCGCACCGATACGCGTTTAATGGCGCGTGTTGACAATAGAATATCAAACACAGCTAATCAGATGTTACAGCTATCATGGTTGAAACAAAGTGGAACCGAACTGTATTTGAAGGAAGATTTTGAATCGATAGATATTGATTATCAAATGAACTTTATCTACAGCAGTGTTCAGCTAGATTGGGGGCTGAATTATCGATACAACGCGGTTAACTCTGAAGAAGGGATTGTGTTTACTTCAGATAAAGACATTCATTTTTTAGAGCAATATGGCGGGCTATTCCAAATGCAATATAGTGTTGTTCCCGACAGCGTTGATCTTATTGTAGGAACAAAACTTGAACACAATGATCTAACTGGATGGCAAAACCAACCCTCCGCTAGGTTAACTTACAAACCAGTCGCCAACCATTTGGCATGGGGCGCTGTTTCAAGAAGCGTAAGAATCCCTATGCTTTTAGAATACGATTACAATTTTAAAGTGAGTGGAATAGAGCTTAGTCGCCTGTTAGGTGAAAGCACCGGAATCCCTCAACTTGATAATTATAGAATAGAAACCTTTTTGAATGGGAATGATGAAGTTGATTCTGAAACCTATGTCTCTTATGAGCTAGGCTATCGGTTTAGTAATAATTATTGGTCTATCGACTTATCGTTATATAAAACTGAGGGGGAAAATGTGGTGGCATATACCTCAAATTTTGAAGACCAATCCGCACAATTTCTACCGGCACTGGCACTATTACAAGCGAACCAATTCGAACTGGCAGGTTTAGCGCTAACCACAACTAAGCTTGAATTAGATGTGGTGTCTGCAGCCGAAGCTACTACCAATGGAGGTGATTTTGTATTGGCTTGGCAAGCCGCAAAAAATATAAAAATGGAGCTTGGCTATAGCTACACTGATTTAACGTACGATTTACCACTAGGCACCACGCCAGCAATAGGATACAACTCAACAAATAGACAATTATTCGCTAAAGCTGACTACTCACCTTTTACTAATCACGCGGTGCTTGCGACTATTCGCATAGAGAACTCAAATGCTTATAACACTAACAATTACGCGGCATTAGACATAACGTGGAATTGGCTAGTCGACTCGCATTGGTCAGTAGGCTTGACGGGTAAAAACTTATTTGCGGGTTCACATTTAGAGTTTAATAATGTTAGTGAAACCTACACCATCCCAAATTATATTGATGAAAATTTTGCGCTTACCATCTCAGCAAACTTCTAAAATATAAAGAGTTTTCAATGAGAACCTTCTTTTTCAGCATATTAATAATACCACTACTTTCTTACAGCAGCGGCTCTTTTGCGAACGAGAAAGAATACAAGTTAAAAGCTGGTTTTTTGTATAACTTTGCGCGATTTGGGCATTGGGAAACATCACTAGAGAGTAATGAATATTTCGAATTATGCAGCACAAGCTCAGACTTCGTAAAGGTAGCAAGCAAGACCCTACAGGGTCGCAATGTTCACAACTTACCTATTCTCATTCGTCATATCTCCCTTGAAAAAGAAATGCTAGCTTCTTGCCACATGCTTTTCATTACAGAAGACACTGCGACTGATGCGCAAAATAGTGAACTAATATCGCTTAAAAATATCATGCTTGTAGGCGAAGCAGATACTTTTATTGAAAACGGCGGGCAAATCCGATTTTTTTTGACGGGCGGTAAAATACGCTTCGAAATTTACCCCCAAAGACTCAGCGACGCTGGCATAACCATGAGCTCCAAAGTTCTCCGCTTGGCCCGAATTGTAGAGAATGTGGAATGAGGAAGCTCTTTGCACTAAACACAATGAATAAAAAGCTACTTATTATCTTAATGAGCGTAGCGATAGTATCAACAGCCACAGTAACAATTGCTTTTAGTACCTATGAGATATCAAGCGCTAAAAATGAACAAATCAACAGTTTAAATTCCATATCCAAGATGCTTGCTCCTAATATTACGACTGCCTTAATATTTCAAGATATTGACGCGATTGATGAGCTTATAAAGCCCATGTTGATTCGCAGGGATATTGTATCTGTTATTGTAAATGATAATGAAGGCCGTCAAGTGGCAATAGCCTCTAATGTTAAACCCTCTAGAGCTGAAGAATATAGCCTAGAATTAACATCGCCTTTATTATTTGATTCGTTTCAATACGGTGAATTAATAATACGTACAAATAATAGTTATATAAATGATAGGAACCGTTTTTATACTAAGTTTAGCATTGCTTTGATTCTGTTTACGTTTACAGTAAGTCTGCTCTTATCCTTATTACTAAGACGGCGCTTTTTAAAACCCATTCTGTATTTAGCTGAAACAGCTCAAGAAATCACAAAATCAAGCAACTATAGCCTACGTGCGAAACAGCAATCACTTGACGAAGTTGGTCAGTTAACGGATTGTTTTAACAATATGCTTCAAACAATAGAGCAACGGGAGAGCTCGCTTGAAAATCAGGTTCAAAAGCGCACTAAAGAACTTGAAACAGCAAATGATAAGCTATATTCATTTGCCTATAAAGATGGCCTGACAGGCTTACCTAATCGGCGTTATTTTTATGAAAAAATCAGTGAACTGATTAAAAATGATATTAAATTCACATTAATATTTTTGGACTTAGATGGTTTTAAAGATGTAAATGATAGTCTTGGTCATGATTTTGGTGACTTACTTCTGATAGAAGCTGCAGAAAGATTAAAAACCTGCATAACAGAAAAAGACCTTATTGCACGCCTAGGCGGAGACGAATTTACGCTTATTTTAGAAGGCATAAATGACTCCGTTTATTCGACCAAGGTTGTGTCTTGCGCAAAAGCGGCACTAAATAAACCTATGAAAATTAAATCCGAAGATATAAAAATTAGCGCAAGCTTGGGCATCACTTTTTATCCTATAGACGGCCAAAACGTAGACGAAATGGTGAAACGAGCTGACCAAGCTATGTATTTATCTAAAAAGAAAGGTCGTAATCGATACGAGTTCTTTACTTATGAAATTGAAGAGCAAGCGATTAAGAAACGCCGTTTGATTGAAGAAATGCGCATTGCACTTTTAGAGGACCAATTTGAACTTTACTACCAACCTATTCTCTTGAATGATGGTGTAAATGTAGACAAAGCAGAAGCTCTAATTCGTTGGAATCATCCTGAAAAAGGTATGATCCCGCCTAATTATTTTATCCCAGTAGCTGAACAGAATGGCTTAATTGCTGAAATTGGCCAATGGGTGAAATTACAAGCCATTCGAGATGCTGTTGAATTTCAGTCAATATGTGATACCGGAATTCAAATTAGTATTAATACATCACCGCTTGAAATTGACCGCGCAGGAAAGTGGGTAGAAGAATGGATTCAAGCATATAAAAAATATAACTTGGCTCCCCATAGTATATTAATTGAGGTAACTGAGAATACCTTAATGGACCCCAATTCACTTATACAGCACCAATTAAAACAGCTGCACAAAGCGGGCATTGATTTAGCTATTGACGACTTCGGTGTGGGTTATTCTTCCTTAGCCTACTTGCAACGTTTAGATATTGACGTACTTAAAATTGATAAATCATTTATTGATGGCTTAACGTCAAACTACAACAACGGTGATCTTATCAAAGCAATCATTACCATGGCGCATAACCTTGATATTCAAGTAGTTGCTGAAGGTGTTGAAACCCAAGAGCAATATACTCGCTTAAAAGACCTAAACTGTGATTTCATGCAAGGCTATCTATTTTCAAAACCCATTTGCAAAAACGAATTTATGGCTAAATATATCAACAAACAAATCGCGCCTTAGTAAGCTAGCAACTAAGCCCCCCTACTGCCTTATCATTTAATAACTGCACCATCATGTAATCATATGTTCGAATAATGCCTACAAATTAAAGCTCAACAGTAATTATCCAAACTAAAAATTTCTCAAACGTCTTTAATAGATTAAATTTTACTGAGTAATTGTGTAATTCGCTTTGCTATTTGGAGCATTCCGTCACGCCTACCTTGGCTAAAATACATAGGTAGCCCTAAGCTATTTAAATAAGCTAATTGATATTCTGTTGAATAAACAAGATTCGTTGTTTCACTATTATCATCTTTCAGTGACAAAGTTTCGTTTATTGCGCTTAATAAAACAGCCAGTAATCCCCTAATGACTTTACTACTTGAATAAGCCATTAATTGGTTATTATAAACATCAATCCAAACGGATGATTCACAACCGCCTACAAAGTTACTATCCACGCGGTTTTCTGGCGCCAACAAAGGTAAATTTTTACTTTGTAGCAGCAATAAACGGTGCTTTTCATTCCACCCTGTAGCGGTCGAAAACTGAGTTTGCAAAGACGCTTTTATGGATAAGGCATTATTGTCAATAAACTGCTGCTTACTTAGCGTTTCTGTTCCAGAATCATAGTCCGCAATATTGTTTTTTATAGCGTCAATGAATAGATTTATTTCGCTTATATCATTGTAACAAGCTAAGGATATTCGTAAGGTTCCCTCTACATTTAATGCATCCATTAAGGGCATCGCACAATGATGCCCTGCTCTAAGCGCAATGCCTTGCTGAGCCAAAGCACTTGCCATGTCATGGGCATGAATATCATTTATATCTATAGACATAAGCGGTATTGATTCGTCAACGTTACCCAATACATTTATTGCAGAAACGCTTGTAATTTTGGCCAGCAACTCTTTATACAATATTTGTTCATGTTTATGTATTGCATCTGCATTTTCAACAATGAAATTCATCGCAGCGGCTAAGCTGAGCGCACCCGCAATATTGGGAGTGCCTCCTTCAAATTTCAAAGGCGGAGCTTGAAAATCACTACTATCCCATCTTACGCTTCGTATCATTTCGCCGCCAAATTTACTGGGGAGCAAACTTTCAAGCGCATTATACTTTCCGTAAAGTACGCCAATGCCAGTTGCCGCATACATTTTGTGCCCGCTTAACACGTAAAAATCACAAGCAATTTTTTGCACATCAATAGCTATATGTGCACCCGCTTGAGTGCCATCAATAACACTTATGGCCCCCATGCGGCTCGCTTTGGCACATAGCTTTGCTACCGGGTAAATATTTCCCAGCACATTGGATACATGGGCGCAGGCTAAAATTGCAGTGTTTATGGTGATCATACCTAGCCACATTTCTAGGGTAGCGTCGGTAAATTGTCCGTTCTCAGCTAAAGGCATGACTTTCAGGCTAAGATCAAATCGTTTAGCTAACATTTGCCATGGAACCAAATTAGCATGATGCTCACTTTCACAAATAAGTATTTCTTTACCATTTAGATGCTCTGCACGAAGGCCGGCGGCAATAATATTAATAGCTTCAGTGGCTCCACTGGTAAACACAATTTCCTTACTATTTGGTGCATTAATAAATGATTGAGCGGTGCTTCTAGCGGCTTCATATTTTTTGGTAGCTTGTTGCGCGATTTTATAGCCGCCCCTGTGCACATTAGAGGCGTAATATAAATTGTACTCATTCATAGCGTCTAATGCAGGTTTGCATTTTTGAGAGGTGGCAGCACTGTCTAAATAGATAGTGCTTTGTGCAACATTGCTTGAATTGGCACTGTTATAAAACGGAAATTGTGATCTAAAGGGGTGAGTCATAAAACGAACAAGGCTATTTTATCAATATAAAAATCAATTGTACCTTAGCTTTACATCAAATTACGATTCTTTTGAATTGGCTATAGCAGAGTAATTAATAGATTTGCTACACTACAGCCACTAGCGCTCAATACATGCTAGTAAATTCCTCAATCTACCCTTTTCACAAGCCTTATTAGCCAGCGGCCAATAAACTAATTATTGTGTAAATTTTGAGACCGGGGTAGGAAATCATCTTTTTAGGAAAGTACGTGACAATTTTACAAACATTAGCGGCTGTAATTAGTTTTTTTACATTTATGTTTATCGTTAAAAATACTAATTTTAAAAACATTATTGTAAACAAAAAATTTCAACATATTGTATTTGGTTTCACCACCCTCATTTTTGTGCTTTGGTTATTTCGCGTGAGCATTTACGATGGTTTAATCATTCATTTTATAGCCCTTACCACGCTTACGTTAGTATTAGGTTTTAGGTGGGCGATGTTAAGTGCCAGCTTTGTGTTACTTATTCTAACGGCAATAGGTTATGAGAGTTGGAGTATGTTAGGGGTTAATGCCTTATTGGGCGTGTATCTACCTATACTGGTAAGTTACGGCATCTTTGTAATCACTTTTCACAAACTACCTCGGCACCCTTTTGTATACTTATTCTTATGTGGGTTTTTCCCTGGCGCAATCACCATTGGTCTAAAAATGCTGAGTTTGAGCGCTTACTTTTACCTTGATGGCGTTTATGAATGGGATGTTATAGTTTACAACTACACCAATATGATTTGGTTAATGATCTTTCCCGAGGCCTTTTTTAATGGATTTAGTATGACATGCTTGGTTATTTACAAGCCTGATTTAATCTATACCTTTCACGATAAATTTTATATCGACAATAAATAAAAATGCCACTTGTGGTGAACACCAAGTGGCATTTTCAAAATATAGAAAACAATTTAGCGCTAGGCTGAATTACTCGTCTTTATCAAACAAAATATCAGCTATTTCAGACAATTCATGTTTACCATCTAAAATTTCTTCTTTACTCAAACCTGATAATTCATGAGGAAAAACTAACCAATCTTCAGAATTATGCACGTAATAGTCAGGCACAAGTGATTGCTCTGTTTTATTGTTTTGAGGCTTAAAGTAAGGCGTAGCAATTCGAATATCTTTTGGCGCATTTAAACGCATTAAAGAATGTATTTGATTAATTAAAGCTTCAATGCTTCTGCCTGAGTCAAACACGTCATCAACAATAAGTAGTTTGTCACCCGCATTAGCGTTTTCAACTAAATAATGTAATCCATGTACTTTAATTTCTTTGGCTTGTTGCCCAATAGCGTAATAAGAAGATGTTCTTACTGCAATATGATCCGTCGGTGCATTTTTAAATTCAAAAAACTCTTGAACTGCGATACCAATGGGTGCCCCTCCTCGCCAAATGCCTACTATAAAATCAGGTCTGAAGCCATCGTCGTAAACTTTTGCCGCAACTCTAAAAGAATCTTGCAACAAAGAAGAAGAGCTAATATAAACTTTGCTCACATTAAGTTCCTTAACATTGGATTACTGTAAATAACATAAATTAACTGTTTGTTATTTATGCATTTTGCACTAAACCCACATCGTGAATTCGTGCATATGTACTAACAGTTTGATTATAGCAACTATTCACTGCGCAGGCTATTTGCTGGTGTAATAGATTGTGCTTTATATGCAGGATACCAACTTGCCAACAAACACAACACTAAGGCTATAACACTTATATATATTAATTGAGGGTACTGTATATCAATCGGTAGGCCTTGGCCGTTTTCACCAAATGCCAAGTTAGAACCCACTAAGGCAAGAAGATCATTTAAGAAAAAGCAACCTAACACCCCCAATATAAGGCCCGAAACAATCCCTTTTAAGCCATTGAACACGCCGTTAAATAAAAAAATTTTCATAATATCGCGTTGGTTCATACCTTGCGTTTGTAAAATAGCAATGTCAGCCCGTTTTTCAGAAACCACCATAACCAAGGCTGACACCACATTAAACGAAGCAACGGCAATCACTAAGAGCAACATTAACGACATCATGTTTTTTTCCATTTTTACGGCATCAAACAATGGACCCTGGCGCTCTCGCCATGTTTCATATACTAAGTTTTGTGTGTCTAAGTAGTCACTTATTTGCTTATACGTAAAGGCATCTTTTAAAAATAGACGTGTAGACTGTATTTCTGAATTGCGCTTTCTACTTAAACGCGCAACGTCATCCAAATGCATAACTATCACTTTATCATCCATTTCTGAATTGATATCAAAAATGGCACCCACAGTAACTAAACGTTGGCTAGGTAAGCGCCCTAAAGGAGAGTAGACACTGGCTTGTGTACTAATAAGGCGAAGCTCTTGGCCTAAATCAATACCAAGTTTAGTTGCTAGAATACGGCTTATTCCTACCTTGAAACTTTTACTGGCTATATTGTCCCAATTACCCGCAATAACTGAATTTGCAATTATTGAGTATTGATTAGCTTCAGCATGTTTACCCAATAGTATTAAACCGTTAACTTTGTTTCTAGATTGCACAATGACTTCTTGCTGCGCAAATGGTACTTGTGCAAGCACTAACGACGAAAGCGCTGGCGGAAAATCTATAGGCTGGGCTTGTTCTACCACAATATGTGGCAATATACCCAAAATGCGTTGTTTTAACTGGCTTTCTAAACCATTCATAACCGACGCCACTATAATTAAAGCGGCGATTCCTAAACTAATACCAATAATCGAAAATCGGTTAATGAAAGCAACAAAACTTTGTTTAGTCCCTGATTGAGAATAGCGCATGGCGATAAACGCTGAAATTGACATATATTGATGAAAACCTAACAAAAGTTGCTGTTATTTGTGAGTAAGTTTACTATCATTTGCGGGTCTGTGTACATTAGACAATACATAAGTGATTAAAAAGGAAGAAGCCTTGTTATCTAAAGAGCAAAAAAAAGCACGTTTTACTGAATTTTATCTAATTTCTCATCCAATTAGCGCGAACTTGCTGTGCGACAAAGATAATCACTTAATGCTCAAAGACCAGTCAATGGATGAATTTGAAGCGTCTATGCCCTATGCGTTTCGCATTGCAGGTGAAATGGCTGAAATTCAATCACAAAGCTTAAAGCCCCTTCGTGGATTAGGCGAAAAACTCACTGACTTACTCGATTATTTAAAATTCCAAGCGAAAAAAATTGATTTAATGATGTCGTACATTTTGCAGCAACAAGATGATCCAAACAATCGTGTTTCAGCTATTAAGTTCGGCGGCGGTGGTGTGGTTATTGAAACCACTCAAGAAATTGAATTGGGTGAAACCTGTATTGTTAAGCTGTTTTTAGAAACAGAATCTACTGCCGTATATTGTTACGCTGAAGCGATTGAGTTTGTTGAATTAGATGGCCGCAATCAAATTAGTTTTTTGTTTACGCATATCCGAGACACTGATCAAGAACTATTGGTTCGTGCCAGTTTACATTTGCAAACAGCGGCCTTAAGAAAGCAACAAAACAAAGCTGACTAACCCTAATGTATTTTAATTTTATACCCAACGAAAGAATATAGTTGTTTATGCCGTCAATTATCGATCCACGTTTACCCCAAACGACTTCTCAGAGAAAAATACCAGATCATATAAAGTGGACTGGCCTTGCAGGAGCGTCTACATCTTTAGCCATTGCGCAAGCGGCCAAACAACATAAAGGCCCGCTAATTGTAATCACAGATGACACGGCACAAGCCTACCAGTTAGAAAAGGAAATACGTTTTTTTAGCGGCGATACCGCACTTGATATTCATTTGTTTCCGCATTGGGAAACCTTGCCATACGACCACTTTTCTCCGCATCAAGATATTGTATCGAAGCGCTTAGAAACACTCTACCTATTAAGCAAAAAGCAAGTTGGTGTATTTTTGGTCCCGGTTAGCACTTTATTGCAACGCTTGGCGCCGGTGGAGTATGTAGGCCAATATCTTCTTTATTTACGCTCAGGGCAAACCTTGGATCCCAGTGAATTTAGACGCAATTTAGAAAAAGCGGGTTACCTTCACGTTGGGCAGGTTATGTCGCACAGTGAGTTTAGCGTGCGAGGCTCAATAGTTGACCTATTCCCTATGGGAAGTGACAAACCCTTTAGAATCGATTTGTTTGATGATGAAATAGATACCATTCGCTATTTTGACCCAGCTACGCAGCGAAGCTTAGACTTAGTTGAAGAAATTCGTTTACTACCCGCCCGTGAATTCCCAACAGATAAAGACGCTATATCTCGTTTTAGAACGCAATATTTAGAACAGTTTGAACAACGTAGTTCAAATGAACAAGAGTCTGTTTTGTACCAAGTAAGTAAAGGTACAATGCCTGGCGGCGTGGAATACTATCTACCTCTATTTTTTGATAAAACAGCGACTCTTTTTGATTATTTACACGAAGATGCAATATTCACTTATTCTGACAACCTCAGTACCGCTAGCGAAAAGTTTTGGTCAGATTTAACGAATCGCCATGAGCAATATCAATTTAATTTATCTAGGCCTCTATTAAAGCCAGAGCAACTGTTTATTTCACAACAAGAGCTGCAAGCAAGTCTTAAAGCTTGGCCTAGTGCTAGGATTAGTAGTGATGAAGCAGCAAAAGGCAAGGCAAACGTTGACTACAAAACCAGCGAATTAGTTAATATAGGCATTAATACTTTAGCTACTAATCCTTATTCGGCCATACAAGCTGAAGTCAAAAAGGCAAAGGAAACCAGCAAAAAAGTGCTGTTTGTTGCGGAATCAACGGGCCACAAAGAAAGCTTAATCAATATTCTCCGTAAAGCAGATATTGAATTACAATCAATAAGTCACTTTGGGCAAATATTAGAAAGCAGTAAAGACAACTCATATATATGTGTAGGCCAAGTAGAAGATAGTTTTGATTGCACGGCATCTGATTCAGCCTTGTTGTTTGTTACCGAAAAACAATTGCTTGGTTACAAGGTTGGCAAACGTAAACAACGCAGTAAAGCCACTAATATAGACGAAAGCGCAATAATTCGTAATTTGGCTGAGCTGTCAGAAGGTTCTCCCGTTGTGCATTTAGAGCATGGTGTTGGGCGTTTTCTTGGCCTTCAAACCTTAGACGCCGGTGGCGTAACCACCGAATATTTAACCATACAATATGCCAAAGAAGCTAAATTGTATGTACCGGTTTCGTCACTGAATTTAATTAGCCGATACAGCGGCGGTGAAGCAGAGCACGCTCCCTTACATAATTTAGGTAATGATACTTGGTCAAAAGCGAAGCAAAAAGCCGCTGAGAAAGTGCGTGATGTTGCCGCGCATTTACTGGATATTTACGCCAAACGTGCCGCCAAACCCGGTTTTGCTTATCCCATTGATTGGCATGAATACGAAAGATTCGCAAGAAGTTTTGCGTATCAGGAAACGGTTGATCAAGAAACCTCTATAAATGCGGTACTACAAGACATGGGTAGCAAGAATGCCATGGACCGCCTCGTGTGCGGTGATGTTGGTTTTGGTAAAACGGAAGTGGCAATGCGAGCGGCTTTTATTAGCGCAATGCATGGTAAGCAAGTAGCAATACTGGTGCCCACTACCTTGCTGGCCCAGCAGCACTATGAAAACTTCAAAAATCGATTTTCTCAGTTTCCCTTTGAAATTGATGTGGTATCTCGCTTTGTAACGGCTAAAGACCAAAAGCGTGTTATGGAACGCCTTGAGCAGGGTAAAGTTGACATAGTCGTAGGTACACATAAGCTCATCCAAAAAGACGTTAAATTTAACGATTTGGGCTTAGTCATTATAGATGAAGAGCATCGTTTTGGGGTAAGGCAAAAAGAGCGCTTCAAGGCACTTAGAGCTGATGTTGATATTTTAACGCTTACAGCAACGCCTATTCCGCGTACTTTGAATATGGCGCTTAGCGGTATGCGCGATTTATCAATTATAGCCACGCCGCCAGCGAAACGATTAGCCGTTAAGACCTTCGTGTTACAACGACAAAAAGAGATAATACGTGAAGCAATCATGCGCGAAATATTACGTGGTGGGCAAGTGTATTTTCTTCACAATGAAGTTAAAACAATTGAGCAAACTGCTGCCGATATAGCCGAAATAGTACCCGAAGCGCGTATTGCAATTGGCCATGGCCAAATGCGTGAAAATGAACTCGAAAATGTGATGAATGATTTTTATCATCAACGCTACAATGTATTAGTGTGCTCAACCATAATTGAGACCGGAATAGATGTAGCCAGCGCTAACACAATTATTATTGATAGAGCTGATCACTTAGGCTTAGCGCAACTGCATCAGTTGCGAGGGCGTGTTGGGCGTTCGCACCATCAAGCGTATGCTTATTTACTCACCCCCCATCCTAGAAGAATGACAAAAGACGCTACAAAGCGCCTAGAGGCAATTGCCTCGCTAGAAACGCTTGGAGCAGGCTTTGCCTTAGCCACACACGATTTAGAAATACGCGGTGCAGGTGAGCTATTAGGCGATGGCCAGTCTGGTCAAATCAACGCAGTTGGCTTTACTCTTTATATGGAAATGCTTGAAGCAGCAGTAGAATCTTTAAAAGAAGGTAAAGAACCCAGCCTTAATGATACATTAGGTAAACAAACTGAGGTTGAATTAAGAATACCAGCCTTACTTCCCGATGATTACATTGGTGATGTAAACATGCGCTTAGCTATGTACAAGAAATTAGCTAATTGTAAAACAAATGATGAAATTGACGATTTCCAAATTGAATTGATTGACCGCTTTGGTTTATTGCCACAAAGTGCTAAAAATCTAGTACAATTGGCGGTTACAAAATTGCTTGCGGCAGCATTAGGTATCAATAAAATTGAAGCTAATGAATTGGGCGGCACCATAGATTTTGCACAAGAAACAACAGTTGACGCTGGATTTTTGATTCAACTTATTCAAAAACAACCACGCAAATTTGCGTTTGATGGGCCCTCTAAATTGAAGTTCACCCATAAAACAGAAGCCAATCAACAACGTTTAGATTTTGTGCATAATTTGCTAGAATCATTTACCAAGGATAGTTATGCGTAACGCCATTAACTTTACATCAAAAGCACTACACAATAGGCTAGCAGTGCTTTTCGTCGCTTTGCTATTATCTTCGTCAAACGCTTTTTCACAAAGTAAGCAAGCGCAACAATGGTGGTTTACGGTAGAACTTATTGCTTTTGAAAGAGACATATCGCCCAGTAATAGTGAGAATTTTGAGTATGCAGACTTTGAATTTAGCGATAGTAATATAGTAGATATTTATAGCTTAGCACTTACTGCTAATAGTTTTGCGCAAAACCGATATTTGTACGCTTTACCTAAGTGCAATCAACACCAACCAAACATAAATCGCATACTGGCGGCCCCAAATATTGAATTAAGCTTATTCAACGACTCCACTAGTCAACTGGATTTTTCTTATTTTAATGCGGTGAGTCAATCCATTAATTTAAGTGATTATCAAATTACGTGTGTTTCTGAATATCAGTTAAATCAGCTAAGTGCTTTAAGAGGATCTCTTAAAGAAATACCAAAAGAAATTTTTGCTACGGGCGATGATTATAGCGCAGGTCCTCACCTAGTCAGTAAATCACAGTTGTCATTAGCAGACTATGCAAAAACGGTCTATCGCCAACGAGATATACGCCCTCTTCTATACACCGCATGGCGACAACAGGTTGTATTTGGCAAAGACAAAGCGAGTTTTTACAAAATTAGAGCCGGTGAATTACTTGATGCCAATGCTGTAAATTCAACAATCAGCCCAATAGCGCTATCTGATCAGGCTACATTAGCAACAGAACAAACTCATAAGAATGATTTCTTTGAGCAACTTAAAGAGCGCTTGAACAATCCGAATAAAGTAGACTGGCTGGCACTTGAACACGCCGCTAACGATTCAAACGAAGAGCTTGAATACCAAACTAAAAAGTGGTCATTAGATGGCTTATTAAAAGTCTATTTAGAATATGTAAACCAAGTACCGTACCTTCATTTAGAAAGTGAATTTAAACAACATCGAATCAAAATGGATACTGACGGCCTTGCGCAAATATCTACTTACCCTTTCAAACAAAGGCGACGAATCATAAGTAAACAAATTCATTATTTTGATCATCCCGCTTTTGGGTTAATTGTCAGGCTTGAGCGATTTGAGCCACCTGTCCCTAAGCTTAACTTAGACGAATAAGAAATTTATGAAAATATACACCAAACAAGGTGACAAGGGTCAAACGTCGATTTACGCGAAAGAAGTGTTGAAGGTCAGTAAAGATGACATTTTAATTGAATGTTATGGCACCTTAGACGAATTAAATTCTCAACTTGGCCTTGTAGCAGCTTTAATAAACAAAGGCGATAAAGTATTACAAACATGGGCTAGCAACATTAATAAATGTCAGCAGCACATTTTTTTAATTGGTTTTGCATTATCTGATGAAGATAAATTACATAATGAGCACGTTAAAATGCTCGAAGAATTTATAGACGAAATACAAAGTACTCTAGCTCCTCAAACGCGATTTATTTTGCCAGGTGGTTCAATAAATAGTGCTCAGTGCCACGTAGCACGCACAATAGCTCGGCGAGCTGAGCGAGCTCTTGTAAGTGCATCAAAGGCGCATACAACTAATCCATTGGCTCTTAGCTATATCAATCGCTTGTCTGACTTTTTGTTTGTGTTGGCGCGCTTATGCAACGTGCATGCTGAAACTCCAGATATTGAAGTTTAAGCATTTAGATAATAATGACTAGATTACGTGCTAAAGTGCAGTATCTAACTATAGATTTTTTAGCGTATCTTGCCAACGACGTTTAGCTTCTGCCACTGCATTTCCTTCAAAACCTTGCACCGATAAGTCATTCGCCATATTAGCAATTAACGCATCTCGTTTAATCACTAAGGCCTTTGATTGCTCTTGGAGGTCTTTAAATGCAGGGTATTTTGCGTAAACTGCATTTAAATCTTCAAAGTTAACAAACGCAGATTCAAACTCTGTTTGATAGTTTGTTTTCATACCCTGAAATTTTAGGAATAAGCGCCCCTGCTTACCAGATATTAACTTACGCTCTTTTGCGCGTAAATTTACTTCATCGGCAGCTTCAAGCAACATGTTCTGCCAATATATTAAGCCGCCTTCATCATCTATCGCAGCCGACTCTGCAAGACCTAATTTTACATCTTGAGCGCTGAGTAATTCACTGAGTGACAACAAGGGAGGACCATCAACATCAACAGCATGATTTGGAGGCTCAGGACTATCTTCAGAGCTTTTCTCATACTCACTATTGTCAGTGCATGCGAAACACAATAAAAAAGCGCTCAATATAATTGAGCGCTTAAATAACGTGTTTGTAACTTTTAGCATTCCTACCTTACTCGGAAGGCGTAATGTTTTCGACACGGCTTTTTAGCTTTTGACCGGGGCGAAAAGTAACGACTCTTCGTGCTTTGATAGGGATGTCTTCCCCCGTTTTGGGGTTCCTTCCTGGACGCTCGTTCTTTGTACGTAAATCAAAATTACCAAAGCCGGATAGTTTAACTTGCTCACCCGCTTCTAAGCACGATTTGATCTCTTCAAAGAACAATTCTACTAAGTCTTTCGCTTCTTTCTTATTAAGGCCAAGTTTTTCGAACAAATGTTCGGCCATATCCGCTTTGGTTAACGCCATATTTTAATCTCTCAATGCTGCACTAAAATTGTCTCGCAAATGTCTAACTACTTTATCGACAGTATTTTGAATTTCTTCATCTTCCAGTGTTTTTTCAACACTTTGTAACCAAATAGACAATGCGAGGCTTTTTTCACCCTCGTTTATGCCGTCTCCAGTGTACACGTCAAATAAGTTTAAGCTAACCAAGTCAGATATTCCAATTTTTTCGATACTTTTTAGTAATTTACCTGTTTCTACCTGGTCAGAAACGGTCATTGCTAGGTCACGTCGAATAGCTGGAAACTTAGAGATGGCAAGGGCTGACGGCAGATTTCTTTGTTCGATTTTTGACCAGTCCAATTCAAAGGCAAAGGTTCGACCATTTAGGCCTAATTTCTTCTCAAACTGCGGATGAATAGCACCAAGATAGCCTACAAGGTCTCCATCAACATAAATGGCTGCACATTGTCCCGGATGAAAAGCCGTATGTTGCGCGCTTTCATAAGTTGCATCATTTAGGCCAGCGCTTTGTTGTAAAATTTCTTCTACTACCGCTTTTGCATCAAAAAAGTCTACGCTCTTATTAGCTATCGCCCAATGCTCATTCGATGTATTTCCAGAAAACACACCCGCAAGTTTACTTGTTTGGTTCACCCCATTCTCTGCGCTTTCGTCAGCTGAAAACACCAAGCCGCTTTCGAATAGTGACAAATTGTTTTGTTGGCGCTTAAGATTATACGATAACGCTTGTAGTAATCCGGGCAACAAACTCACGCGCATTTCTGACATATCAGCACTGATAGGGTGTGGTAACACTAATGTTTTAGCTTCTGGAAACAACAAAGCTTGCTTTTTAGGGTCAACAAAAGAATAAGTAATAGCTTCGGTTAATCCACGATGACACAATAAGTGCTTAACATTGTTAAGCGATATTTTACGCTCAGTACGCGAAGTCATTGCGAGGCTCGCCAAAGGGGCTTGATTTGGTATGTTGTTATAACCAAACACACGCGCCACTTCCTCAATAAGGTCTTCTTCAATTGCAATATCAAAACGGTAGGAAGGAGCCTGAACCACCCAGTTAAAGGTACTTCCCTGAGCAATTAACTCAACTTGCATGCCTAAACGGTTTAGTATATCAGTTACGCGATCGGTGTCGAAACTAATGCCAAGAACACGTTCAAGACGAGTACTACGCAATGTAATTTTATTTCTTACAGGCAATGAAGCTGATTCTTCAGCAGTAATAATTGGCCCCGCTTTACCCCCAACAATATCAAGCAACAATTGGCTTGCTCTTTCCATGGCTTGTAATTGTAGCTCTGGGTCAACACCTCGTTCGTAACGGTGCGATGCATCGGTATGTAAGCCATATTGGCGGCCTTTACCTAAAATTGCATCGGGGCTGAAAAAAGCTGATTCTAAAAAGATATTGTTACTTTGAGCGGTTACGCCTGATTCTTCACCACCAAAAATACCCGCAAGTGCTAACGCTTTTTCAGCATCGGCAATAACAAGCGTATCACTATTTACTTCAATTTTATTGCCATCAAGTAATACTAATGATTCTTTATCTTGAGCAAAACGAACAGTAATATCACCCTTGAGTTTGTCATTATCAAATGCATGCATAGGATGACCAAGCTCAAGCAATACGTAATTAGTTACATCCACTACGGCATCAATTGAACGGATACCGCTGCGGCGAAGCTTCTCTTGCATCCACAGCGGAGATTTTGCACTTAAATCAACATTTTCAATTACACGGCCTAAATAACGCGGGCACGCTTCAGAATTTTGTAAAGTAATTGCGCGGCTAGCATCTGATTCTACACTCACGTCAGCGATAGAAAGATTACTGACATCACTTTGGTTTAATACGCCTACTTCTCGCGCAACGCCTTTAATGCCTAAGCAATCAGCGCGGTTTGGTGTTAAATCAATTTCAATCACTTTGTCGTTTAAGTCAAGGTATTCAATAATATCTTGGCCTATTGGTGAATCAGCTGGTAGTTCAAGTATCCCTGAATGGTCATCGCCCATGCCTAGCTCAGAAAAACTACAAAGCATGCCATGAGAAGGCTGCCCACGTAATTTCGCTTTTTTAATTTTAAAGTTGCCGGGTAATACTGCGCCAACTACTGCAACAGCTACTTTTAAGCCCTTTCTGCAATTAGGTGCGCCGCACACTATATCAAGTAGTTCTTCGCCACCTACGTTTACCTTCGTAACTTGTAATTTGTCAGCGTCTGGATGTGGTCCGCATTCAACCACCTCTCCTATAAGCACACCAGAGAAATCACCGGCAACTGATTCTATGCCATCTACTTCTAGGCCAGCCATGCTAAGTTGCTCGCTTAGTTCATTTGTATCTACGCTTGGGTTAACCCATTCTCTTAACCAAGATTCACTAAATTTCATGCTGTACTCTAATTATTTAAACTGATTCAAAAAACGTACGTCGTTTTCAAAAAACGCGCGTAAATCATTAACACCGTAGCGGAGCATAGTTAATCGCTCAACACCCATCCCAAAAGCAAAACCTGTGTATTCTTCTGGATCAATGTTAACGGCTTTAAGTACATTAGGATGCACCATTCCGCAACCTAATACTTCCAACCACTTACCGTTTTTACCCATTACATCAACTTCAGCTGATGGCTCTGTGAATGGAAAATATGAAGGTCGAAAACGTATTTGTAAGTCTTCTTCGAAAAAGTGATGCAGGAAGTCATGCAGAATGCCTTTTAATTCAGCAAAGCTTACATTTTTATCAATCATCAAGCCTTCTACCTGATGAAACATAGGAGTGTGAGTTTGGTCATAGTCATTGCGGTAAACGCGGCCAGGAGAAATAATACGCAAAGGCGGCTTTTCTGCTTCCATAGTACGAATTTGAACACCTGAGGTTTGCGTACGCAACATCAAATTTGGATTAAAATAAAAAGTATCATGGTCAGCGCGGGCTGGATGATTTTTAGGAATATTTAAAGCATCAAAGTTATGGAAGCCATCTTCAATTTCTGGCCCTTCTTTTACAGCAAAACCTAAATCACCGAAAAACGACTCAATACGGGCAATAGTGCGACTCACTGGATGAAGATTACCTGTTTGTACACTTCTTCCAGGCAAACTCACATCAATTGCTTCAGCGGCTAGTTTAGCATTTAGCTCAGCTTCTTTTAAACGCTGTATTTTGCCGTTTATTAAACCTTGTACGGTTTGCTTGGCTACGTTAATTTGTTGGCCTGCGGCAGGTCGCTCTTCAGCCGATAAGGCACCTAGGCCTTTCATTAAATCGGTTACCTTGCCTTTTTTACCCATAAAGGCAACGCGCACGGCATCAAGTTCAGCTGGCGTATTCGCCGTTTCTACTGCACTTCGCGCTTCATCGATGATCGCTTCAAGATCCATGTTTTCCTCTTTTTGGAGCGTATAACAAGCAAAGTCAACACAGACGATGCTTATTGTTTTAAACTAAACCCCGCATTTTACACACTTTTATGTGTTTTTACGCTGTTAATTTACGCTTTTTTTAAGCAAAAAACTGGAATCTACGGCTTAACTAATACATTTTGTATGGCAAGAATTTACCTGACATCACAACACTGACTCTATCGCCCTTTTCGTTCTCTTCTCGTTGTAAATCCATCGAGAAATCAATAGCACTCATAATACCGTCACCAAACTCTTCATGAATGAGTTCTTTTAAGGTAGTACCGTATACATTTACCAGCTCGTACCAACGGTATATAAGCGGATCAGTTGGCACTTCGGTAGGCAACGAACCTTTATATGGGGCTATTTGCAACCATGCTAAGGCTTCATCTGGTAAGTCGAGCAACTTACCCACCGCTTCCGCTTGCGCTTTCGTCAAAGTCATTTGCCCTAAACAAGCCGCAGTAGACCATTCTTTTGACTGCCCTATAGCTTCACTTATTTGCTTCCAAGAAATACCTTTATTTAATTTCTGAATTCGAATTAATTCTGTTACTTCTGATCTATTGGCTATCATTTTTATTTTCCTTTTTGATGTAAATTGTTGTTTGCTAGTAAATAGTATTAAAGAAAAGCTGCCAGCAGTGCTAAATTCGACATTAGTAAAAGCAGCGAGAGTACTTGCCAAAATCTTACTGGATGGCGCTCAATTAAAGGCGCTTTAATACGTTCAATAAACGATGGACTAGGATGGCGTAAGTGGTACAAAAACTCAGATATTGCTTGGGTACGCTTAGCGGGATTAGGCTGCAATGCTTGCTTAAGCGTTTGATCTATCCATAAAGGAATGGCTTTACCTGAATCCAAAACACTTTGATACTTCAACTTATTCAAATATTGCATGGTGGTACATTTAGCTACGTTAGGTCCATAAGCAAAACTGCCGCTGAGCATGTAGTAAGTTAGCATGGCTAGCGAATACAAATCTGACTGCTCTGTGCCCAATTCTCCTAAAAAGTATTCGGGGGCTGCATACATAGCCGTACCCAACACATTACTATCTATATCACGCACCAATTCACTTAGACCTGCTACTCGAGCAGCCCCCATATCAATAATTTTTACACGAAAAGAATCATCGATCATGATATTTTCTGGGCGTATATCTTGATGTAAAATTTGTGCCCTATGCATGGCGGTTAAACCTTTAGCCACTTGTTCAATAATTTCTCTTACCGTTTCTAGGCTAGGGTTTGGATTATCAATTATCCACTGATGCAAGTGCTGGCCTTGAAAATAATCGCTGATCATTGTTACGTAATGTCTAGGCCTGCTAGGGCTTGATACTTTAATTACATAAGGCGAATTTATTCTTTTTAAAATCCATTCTTCAAGCCCAAATTGGCGTAATAAAAATTCGTCATCTTGTAGTTCTAGTGATGGAACCTTTAAGGCAACCTCTTTATTGGTGTAAATATCTTTTGCAAGGTAAACATGACTTCGCGCAGAACAATATAGCTCCCGCTGAATAATAAACTCATCTATTTCGTCACCTTGTATAGGTAAAGCACTGAGGATTTTTGCATTTTGCTGCGGGAGTAATTGTTGTTGTGGGTTTATTTGCTTTATTGATACAAACTGCACACTTAAATTATCAGGGCTGCCATTTTCATAGGCAAGGTCGTGAATTGCGTCAACAAGTGCTTGGTTATTTTTATAAACTGATTTATTAGATACAAGGTTAAATAACGTAGCATCGTTAATGTACTCATATATTCCATCACTCATCAATAAATAAGCATCATCATTTTGAGCTACAAAATTACTGTATTCAATGTCGACTTTAGGCGCTGCGCCTAATGCCCTGCCTAAGAAACTTTGTTGCGCTTCAGAATTAACGCGATGAGAGCTCGTAAGTACCTCATAGGATTTATCTCTTATACGCATAATTACACAATCCCCAACATGGAAAACGTGTGCAATTTGGCCTTTTAAAATTAATGCGCTAAAAGTAGAAACATAGCCTTTTTCAATATCATAGCGAAATGGACTTTGGCGAGTAGTTGCATATAAATTGGCGTTAATTTCTTCAATAGTTTGCTGAGCACTTTTTTGAACACTCCAAGTATCAGAGCTCAAATAGTATCTTTCAATAAATTTATTAAGCGCTTGATCGCTCGCAATTTGACTCACCGTACTCGAGCTCACGCCATCGGCACATAAAAAGCATGCACCTTTTAATAGCAATACGGCTGGGTCATGGGGGATTTCACTTTTAAGTGCATCTTGATTGATGGCCTTACGCCCTTTCGAGGTACGCATTGCCGACACTACTGAAATGGATTCTTTCATAAAAATATTGGAGTTACTTTAAGTAAAAAAGTAACTCCCTTAGTATGATTAAGAAATAGTAGCAGTAGCAGAAGTTGCCGTGCTAGCTGTTTCTTTTTCAGTTAACACACGTTTTGCTTTAGTTCTATAGTGAGTGGTGTACAAAGTTAAACCTGTAAATGCTAAACCACCAACTAGATTACCTAAAGCAGTTGGAATTTCATTCCAAAGCAAATAATCCATTACCGAGAAATCACCACCCATGATGATACCAAAAGGGAATAAAAACATGTTCACAACAGAGTGCTCAAAACCCATGTAGAAGAACAAGAATATTGGCATCCACATAGCCATTACCTTACCGCTAACGTGTGTAGAAATCATTGCACCTACAACACCCATTGATACCATCCAGTTACAAAGCATTCCACGAATAAAAATAGTAAACCACCCTGCTGTGCCGTACTCAGCGTAACCTAACGTTCTAGCTTCACCAATACTGGCTACTTTCTCTGCAATAGCGCCGCCGTCAATACTGAATCCGTAAGTAAAAATGAAAGCCATCATAATGGCGGTGGTAAGTGCACCAGCAAAGTTACCTACAAACACTAAGCCCCAATTTCTTAATATTTGCGGCCACGTGACCCCTGGTCGTTTTGCTAGCCAAGCTAAAGGGCAAAGTACGAAAACACCGGTTAGTAGGTCAAATCCCATCAAGTAAAGCATGCAAAAGCCAACTGGGAATAAAATAGCTCCTAGTAGAAAGTTGCCAGTGTTTACTGCAATAGTGATAGCAAATACTGCCGCAAGCGCAAGAATTGCGCCTGCCATAAATGCACGAATAAGGGTATCTCTGGTAGACATGTATATTTTTGATTCACCAGCATCTACCATTTTTGTAACAAATTCTGTAGGTAATAAATAAGCCATTAGCTTGCTCCGTTTAGTAAATTAGTTGAGTACAAAAGAAACAAGGCATATTCATTACAAATGAAATCCAAAAAAAAACGGCGTCCCGATCATCACTGTGAAGTGAGATCTTGGACGCCGTTATCCTTTTAACTTAAATTGTAGTGATACATCTACCTGTATCAAATGTTACTAAAAATACAGCAAGTAAAGTGCCAATAAAAATCACAGTGATTAAAATCAATAAAATCAATAAGCTATAAATATGAATACTATTAACCGTTAAAAAGAATGAGCCTGCGAAGTTTTATTGTGGTGCAAACTGCACTGAAATGGCCATAATTTAAACAAGTAATGCAAAGCAATTTGAATTTATGAATCGTAAGATCCAAAAAAGCGAGCATCCTGCTCGCTTTTTCGAAAAAGAACTTAAACTAATGTTTAATAGTTTACGCTAATGCGCCTTTTGCTGCATCAACAAGGGCAGTAAATGCCGCTTTGTCGTGAACAGCGATGTCTGCAAGTATCTTACGATCAATTTCAACAGAGGCTTTTTTCAAACCGTTGATGAAACGAGAGTATGACATACCATTTTGACGTGCAGCTGCATTAATACGAGCAATCCAAAGCTGACGGAATTGACGTTTACGTTGACGACGGTCGCGGTAAGCGTACTGACCTGCTTTAGTTACTGCTTGTACCGCTACGCGATAAACACGTGAGCGAGCACCGTAATAACCTTTAGCTTGTTTTAATACTTTCTTGTGACGTGCGCGAGCTACTACGCCGCGTTTTACTCTAGCCATTTTTCAGTCTCCTAAGTCTAAGTTATACGTACGGCAACATACGTTGAATAAGAGCGGTATCGTTCTTGTGAACAAGCTTCTTACTACGTAGATGACGTTTACGCTTAGTACTCTTTTTGGTCAAAATGTGACGCAAGTGAGACTGTTTACTTTTAAAGCGACCTGAACCCGTTTTACGAAAACGTTTCGCGGCTCCGCTGTTTGATTTCATTTTAGGCATTGCTAAAACTCCGCATTGTTTTAAACCTCATTAGCTATTTAATAAAACGCATAATGAGAAGTTAGTATTTGCAGCAAGGTGTTACTAGTTGTGCAGACCAATAAACTTTAGACCGTTACTACTTCTTGTTTGGTGCGAGAACCATGATCATTTGACGACCTTCAACACGATTGGGAAAAGACTCAACCGTGGCAATATCTTGCAAATCGGTTTTGACGCGATTCAATAAGTCGATGCCAATCTCTTGGTGAGCCATTTCACGTCCACGAAAACGTATGGTTACTTTGGCTTTATCTCCACCTTCTAGAAAGCGACGCAGGTTGCGCAGTTTTACCTGGTAATCGCCTTCATCAGTGCCAGGGCGAAATTTAATCTCCTTGACCTGAATTTGCTTTTGCTTTTTCTTTTGCTCTTTTTGGGCTTTGCTCTTTTCAAACAAGAACTTACCGTAGTCCATAATTTTACAGACCGGGGGATTAGCATTCGGGCTAACTTCAACTAAATCTAAACTAGCTTCAACAGCCAGTTCCATTGCTTCGTTTATTGGGACCACTCCGGCTTGTTCGCCATCAGCTTTCACTAAACGTACTTCATTAACCGTGATTTCTTCGTTAATACGGGATTTATCACCCTGAGATTTATTGCTAACGCCTTTAATTTGCTATTCCTCCAAGAACTAAAAAAATGGCGAAAACGGAAAAACTGAGTTAAGACCGTTCTCGCAGCCACGTATTATACTTATTTCGGCGCGTTGTGCTATTGAATTTTTTTACTTTTTACATCTTTTAACAGTAATTCTGCAAATTCATCTACACTCATCACGCCTAAATCATCACCTTTTCGGCTTCTAACCGCGACTTGGCCTGACTCTTTCTCTTTTTCACCTACGACTAACAAGTAAGGTACTTTTTTCAAGGTATGTTCGCGTATTTTGAAACCAATCTTTTCGTTTCTTACATCTTGCTTAGCCCGTAAACCTTTGCTACTGAGGGTTTTAACAACCTCTGCCACATATTCAGATTGCGAGTCAGTAATGTTTAAGACCGCTACTTGAGTAGGTGCAAGCCAAATTGGGAACGCTCCTGTGAACTCTTCGGTTAATATACCAATGAAGCGCTCTAAAGAACCTAAAATAGCACGGTGAATCATAACCGGCACTTTACGCTCGCCGTCTTCGTCTACGTAAGTAGAACCTAAACGCCCTGGCATTGAGAAATCAAGCTGTACTGTACCGCACTGCCATGCTCTATCTAAACAATCATAGAGGGTAAATTCAATTTTAGGTCCGTAAAACGCCCCTTCTCCAGGTTGATAGTCAAATTCAATATCATTTCTAGTAAGCGCGTCTGCTAAGGCCTTTTCAGACTGATCCCAAATTTCATCACTTCCTACACGTTTTTCAGGTCGTGTAGATAATTTAACGGCAATTTTATCAAAACCGAATGTAGCATATGTATCGTAAACCATTTTAATACATTCGCTGACTTCATCTAAAATTTGATCTTCGGTACAAAAGATATGTGCGTCATCTTGCGTGAAGCCACGTACACGCATTAATCCGTGCAATGCGCCTGACGGTTCATTTCGATGGCAGCAACCAAATTCAGCCATTTTTAAGGGCAAGTCACGGTACGATTTTAAACCTTGGTTAAATATTTGTACGTGGCCTGGGCAATTCATGGGTTTAATCGCATATTCACGCTTTTCAGACTCTGTAGTGAACATGTTTTCGGCGTACTTGTCCCAATGACCTGACTTTTCCCACAAGCTGCGGTCCATCATTAAAGGTCCTTTCACTTCATCGTAGCCATATTCACGTAATTTTTCGCGAATAAAGCCCTCTAATTCAGTGTAAATAGTCCAGCCGTCATTGTGCCAAAATACCATCCCTGGGGCTTCTTCTTGCCAATGCCATAGGTTGAGTGCTTTACCTATTTTACGATGGTCACGCTTTTCTGCTTCTTCTAAACGATTTAAATAGGCTTTCAACTGCTTTTTGTCAGCCCAAGCGGTACCATAAATACGTTGTAACATTTTGTTGTCACTGTTGCCGCGCCAATAAGCGCCGGCTACTTTCATTAATTTAAAAAAATGACAAAAACGCATGTTTGGCACATGGGGGCCTCGGCACATGTCAGTATATTCTTCGTGATGATACAAACCAGGTTGATCAGTCTTCTCAATGTTTTCATCAAGAATTTGAATTTTATAGGTCTCGCCTCTTGCTTCAAACGCATCTCGCGCTTGTTGCCAAGTCACCACTTTTTTGACTACATCGTAATTAGTTTTAGCAAGCTCAAGCATGCGCTTTTCAAGTTTAGCTAGGGCTTCTTGATTAAGTGGCTCTTCTAAATCTACGTCATAGTAGAAGCCATTATCAATGGTAGGGCCTATTGCCATTTTTACATCAGGGTATAATTGCTTTATTGCATGCCCCAACAAATGCGCACAAGAGTGGCGTATAATTTCTAAACCCGCGTCATCTCGTGCGGTAATAATCTGCAGACTTGCGTCTTGTGTGATCATGTCAACTGCATCAGCAAGTTGGCCATCAATTTTTCCAGCAATAGTAGCTTTGGCTAAACCAGGGCCAATATCATTTGCTACATCTAAAATTGAAACAGGTTTGTCAAAACTACGTTGACTTCCATCAGGGAGAGTAATTACAGGCATAAAAGTCCTTCCAGTGGTGACACCTACCAAGCGCCACATGTATTTTTATTTAAGAAATTTGTTTGATTAAAATATAAAAATTAAATACGTAACAATGTACTACACCTTAATCAGTGCGCAGAGTATACCGACATGCGCATACGCCTTGCAAATAGACTTTATAATAAATTAATATTTCTATGAATTTAGACCCCCTACTGGCGCTATTTCCCATTGCTCTATTGTTTTTTTATTGAGCTTATTGCTTAAATTACCGTATCAAAGGAAATCTAACACCCATTACATCAATTATGATACACCGCAATAATTTAACCACTATTTTGATCGCAGCCGCTACAATCGCGCTTAGCGCTTGCTCTAAGCATCATCAACTTGAAAGTGACCTTGCATCCTACACACAACGCTTAGAAGACTTTACTGAGCTTCAATCCCATAGCACTGATTTTATCAAACCAATTAGCCTTGCGCCTTTACCTAGTAAATCTGAGCTTATATATAGTATTGCCCCAACCAATATTAATTTACGTGAATTTAATGCTTTTAATGCATGCACCTTAAATACGTTGATAGCTGAGCGAAACACCGCGCTAGGAAAGATGCAATTGCCCTCAAGCCGTTTTATATATGAAAACCAACTGCTCACTGAATTTGATAAATGCCTAGAGTTTCTAAACAATACACAAGCTGATAAAGAACTAATCAACAAACTTGAAGAATTAAAGAGTATTAAACTAGCCCAATATTCTAAGGTTTGGTCTAATTTCATTACCCAGTCTAATGAAATTACGCGCCAAATAAGTGGAGCAAGTGACTACATAACCGCTAGCAGTTCTGACAACTTTTTTGCTACAAAGCAAGCTTTTACGTACTTAGCCAAAACTTACCACAGAAATTCAACGCCACACATTAGCGTTTCCTCCAAGGAACTTGAGCGCCATATGCAAACTCTTGAGCAGTCGCGTTTGCTAGGGCGCATATTTAAAAGCCAAATAGTTATTACCCAGTATTTAAATGCTAATAGCCCTATTTTGGAAAAATATCTTGATATAAATAAATGCGAAAATGTGACACAAGAAAATGACATAGCCATAATGCGTAATATCTTCACCTTATTTTTTGCCCAAAAGATACAAGCTGTTGCGGGTGAGTTGAATAAATATATGTATCACCTACGCCCAATAGTACTTAGCTTAGTTGAACACACTAATTTACCGCCTGCATATAGCGCGTACTTGCATCACAATTTAGAGCTAGAACACAGCAAATACAAAGCGAGTATGCAAAAGCATATTTCTTTATGGCAGAAGATTTTTGCAAGGTGTGATGCAAGGTAGATAAGTAGTTTGATTTTCGCACTTTGAAATGGAATGTTTATGCAAATTTTTGAGAATTGCAAATGCGTGATATCCTTAAGGATTGCACTTATACAACTCTTTTATATCCGTTTTTACATTAGTAAGTGAGACTCAATTTTATGTATTCAATTCCTCATATTGATTTACGCGGTAAAGTTAGCGCCGTTGAATGGCAAACTCGCGTAGAATTAGCGGCTGCTTATCGTTTATTGGTAATGCACGGATGGGATGACTTAATTCACACCCATATTTCGGCGCGCATACCCGGCACAGAAGATTTACTCATTAATGCGTTTGGCTTAGCGTTTGAAGAAGTAACTGCCTCAAATTTAGTAAAAATTGATATTGAAGGGAATGTGCTAGATGAAGACTCCCCTTTTTCTATTAATCCAGCGGGTTTCACTATTCATAGTGCTGTGCATCATGCAAGGCCTGAAGACCAATGCGCCCTACACATACATCATCCAGATGCCATTGCAGTTGGCAGTTGTAAAGATGGCTTATTACCGTACAGCCAATATGCAGCCTTCGCTTTAGCCAGCATGAGTTATCATAGTTATGAAGGCTTGGCCGTGAACCCTGATGAAATAAAACGCCTACAAGAAGACCTAGGGACCGCTAACTTTATGCTCCTTAGAAACCACGGCGCACTCACTATGGGAATGACCATAGGCGATGCATTTATGCACATGTATGACCTTATTCGAGCCTGTGAAATACAAGTTAAATTACAACATAGCCTTGACTCAGTGCATACTGTACACGCCAGTGTAATTGACGGCATAAAAGCACAAGCCGCTATTGTGCATACGGGCGAAACCGGTGGGCAAAAAGCATGGCCAGCCATGCTTAGAAGAGTAAAACGACAATATCCTCACTTTGACATTTAAACGCTATAGTAGATAAATATGAAAATTACCCATGTAGAAATATTTGATATTCATTGCCCCGAGCGACCGCCTTGGAACCCTATTTTTGTTCGCATTCATACTGATGAAGGTATTCACGGTGTAGGTGAAGCCGGTTTAGCTTATGACTGGGGGCACAGTGCTGCTGCAGCCATGATAAAAGAAATAGCTGAAGCCGTTCTCATAGGATTTGACCCTTTTAGCACTGAGCTTTTATGGTCACGTATGTTACGTGAAAGCTTTTGGGGGCTAGGTGGCGGCCCAGTATTATATTCGGCGATGAGCGCCATTGACACCGCACTTTGGGACATAAAAGGCAAAGCCTTAAATGTGCCGGTGTATCAGCTGTTGGGCGGAAAAACCAATGACAAACTGCGCACTTATGCAAGCCAATTGCAATTTGACTGGAGCCAAGACTGCGTAAAAATGTTAAGCCCCGATGACTACGCGCGTTCCGCAGCAAAAGCCATGGCAGAAGGTTACGATGCGGTAAAAGTAGACCCTATTGTTTATGACGAAAATGGTGATTCTAGCTTTGATCGCACAAAGTTATTTACGCCAAAGCAAATGAAGCTATTTGGCGATCGTTTACGTGCTATTCGCAAAGAAGTTGGTGACGAAGTTGATATTATTTTTGAGGCACATTCACTTATGGGATGTGCATCTGCGATTCAAATGGGAAAAGTAATAGAAGAAGTGGGCTGCATGATGTTTGAAGAGCCTGTGAATTACTTAAATTCAGCTGTGCATAAAAAAGTATCTGACCGCGTAAATGTGCCTATTGCGGGTGGTGAGCGATTATACCATCGCTGGGATTGCCGCCCATATTTTGAAGACCAATCTATTGATGTACTTCAGCCTGATGTAGGGCTATGCGGCGGATTTACCGAAGCGAAAAAAGTATGCGATTATGCTGATGTTTATGATATTCGCATTCAAGCGCACGTGTGCGGTGGTCCTGTTGCTACGGCGGCGGCCCTGCAGTTAGAAGCGGCAATTCCGAATTTCTTGATTCACGAACATCACACATATGCGATTAAACATTGGAATCGTGAGTTGTGTATTCAAGATTACCAACCGCAAAACGGTGTGTTTACCGTGCCTGACTTACCTGGCATTGGTATTGAGCTAAATGACGAAATTGTTAATCGTTCACCTAAGGTAACGGTTAAATAAAATTATTTAAGCGATTACCACTACGCTAAGCGTTGAAAAATGCGTTTATGGCTTTAGTTGATAAAGCCTAGACGCATTTTTTTGCATTACGGCTCTAATATCAGCAATATTGTTATTGAATAGTAGCCCTACGGCATAATGTATCTTTTCCCAATACTCTTGATAGCTGCATGAAAAAGTAGTCAAGGGATAATTACTCGCGCACATTACGCGTTGTTTCCCAAATGCACTTATGCACACACTCAATACCTGATTAATTTGTGTGGAAGTGTACTGCCTACTCACCATTTCAAAACCCGAACACTTTACGTATAACTGAGGTAATAAAGATAACTTTTGGATGTTTAATTGCCATACTTGAAACAAGTTAGATGTATAACAAGGCGCAAATCCGGCATGATTGAGCACAAGGTTTAACGAAGGGAATTGCGAAAAAAAGTCGTTAATAATTGTAGTATGACGCAAATTACTTACATCAAACTGCAGTTCAAATAGCAGGTTATGCTGAGCTAAATAAGCAATATTTTTGTTTATCTGAGTATTACTACAAATTATTTCAATATCATCATCAATTATGTGGCGAACGCCTTTAACTCTTTGATGCCTTGTTAATTGCTTTATCTTGTATACAAAATCCTGATGCGCTAAACGAAGATCCACATGCGCAATGCCGCCTAATTGAAGAAGCTCGTTCTCTTGCATAAGACCATCAATCCACGCTATTTCTAATTCTGGTTGGCCGTTATCGAAACCCGCTTCAATATGAACCGCGCCTTGTAAATGCAAACCATTTGCTAGATGCAATTCCTCAACACCCACATTACGATCAATCAAGGGCTTGTCAGGCCAAAAAGGAGCATTGCCTGGCTTCAGCCATTCATATTTACCTTTGTTTATATCAAGTAAATGTATGTGGGGGTCTACAATATTTAATACGTGTTCGTTTTTCATGATTTGTATTAACCGGCGGTATAACCGCCATCCACAGGGTAGCTGCTACCGGTAATAAAAGACGCTTCATCGCTTGCTAAAAAATAGGCTAAAGCAGCCACATCTTCAGCCTGCCCTATCCTCCCTAGGGGCTGCTGAAGCGCTTCTTCTGCATGCACCTTATCTATTTCTTCCCCTGATTTTTCACAATAGCGATTTATAGCCGCATGATATAAAGGTGTTTCAATGGTGCCTGGACAAATAATATTAGCTCTCACATTAAATTTTGCATAATCCAAAGCCGTAGACTTTGCCATGGATGCAAGCGCGTGTTTTGTTAGCCCGTAAATAAAAGAGTTCTGCTTTGCCACTAAAGATTGATCAGAGCCGATATAAATAATACTGCCGCTGTTTTGGGCTCGCATAAAAGGAATAGCAGCACGTGTTGCATAGTATGCGCCTTTCACATTTATATTTAACACTCGTTCAAAATCGTCGTTGTTGGTATTTTCTATATTGCCTGAAAAATGTACGCCCGCGTTTGAAATAAGTACGTCAATACCATAGGCTTTCCCAATACGCGCTATCTCTTCATTCACTTGAGCTTGGTTTGTTACCGAGCACTCAATAAACGTCCCGACGGTTGATGGAACAATATCTAGATTAAATACATTATAGTTTCGTGTATCAAAGTATTTGGCTATTGCCAAGCCAATACCAGATGACGCCCCAGTGATAACAAGCGTTTTATTTATTTGATGATTGGTAAGGTTTTGGTTTTCAGTCACGAATGTACGGTTTCCTAAAGGCTATTTTTCACAAAATATTGTTAATATCAACATTATGCTAATAATACACGTAAATCGTTCAATAATGGCTGACTATTTTACTATGTACGAAACTTACTATTTGTTAGTGTATTTTACTAAAATACGTTTGCGCTTTTAACTATTTAAAATTTTTAAAACACTAAGCTCATGATTTAACTAAAAATAAATTATGGCTTACATTTTGCTAAATGCCTATATTATTACAACAATTTTAATGGAGAAATATTATGGAACCTAATTTATGGACGTTTTTAATTATATGTACATTAACGCTAGGTGGCTTCTTGTACATATTGATTACCACGGTAAACAAAAAACAAATACGCGATCTTGAGTTTGAAACGAAAAAACTAGAAAAAATGGATATTAAAACTGAAGTGGATGCAGCTGTGGATAAGAAACTTAAAGACGTTTTCGCACGTATTGAAGTGCTAGAATCCATTGTTACAGATAAAACTGTTGCGCTTGATAACGAGATTTCTAAATTAAAATAACACAATATCTTGTGGGTATGGTGCATAAAAAAGCCTCATACAAGATGAGGCTTTTTTAGAATTTGGTGCGTCCACCCAGATTCGAACTGGGGACCTCTACCATGTCAAGATACAGCGGTATAACTCAAATAAACTATTTATTACAATGATTTACCGCTATATTTTGCGTATTTTACACATAGCAAAAACGCCAAACTAGACCAATATTAAAAATAGTAAAAACATAAACTTAGCAATTTACAACCACTGTATAAGGTTACACAAAAACAAGTGAAGAATAGCCGCTAACAACTAGCTAGCGGCATGCCATTTACAGCATTCTAAGTATTGGCGCTGATTTCATGCCAGGGCCAGCTATAACAATTCCGTTGCTGTCACCTGTTACATAAATAACAATCGTTACCACTGGTGTTCCCACACCGTTAATACTTCCAAACTTCACATATAAATGTTCATCTTTAAATTGAACGTCTTGCGTGTCGCTTGATATTGCTACATCGTTATTAATAATCACTTCTACTCGCGCAATATTGTTAGAATCAAAATCTAAGTAACCATTTTTATCTACAATATCAGTTGAAGTATTTTTGATTTTAAAACGAATAGTTTCAACATTCGAGCGTCCAGCATATCGAGCAAATGAAGTGCTACCATCTATTTCAAATACCGCTCTCGACAATGCGTTAAACGACTCACTTGAAAGTAGTTCGTCAACTGTGATTGCAATTGCTACTGGTGTTGCTGCAAGTCCGTTAGCTGAGCCCGTCCATTCAACTGTATAATTACCCGCTGCTTCAGTATCAAGATTATTAGTGCTAGGCGTTAATATTGTTTCATTACCTAGATAATCTGTCATTGTCGCAACTGGCAATATAAAGCTATCACCTTTGTTTATTGTGTAACTTGTGTTGGATGGGCTAAGTGTAATCACTGGGGCCGTGACCACAATATCAGCAGCAACATTCACACTTACACTTTCACTCACTTCAACACCGTCAGCATTAGTCGCTACTGCTGTGACTGTCACAGTGCTAGCAGTTGTTAAACTAGGCGCTGTAAACGTACGTGTTAAGCCTGTGCCACTTAGCGTAGCTGTGCTAGTGAACGATACGTTAGTCACGTTACTTGTTGCCGTTACTGTTACCGTTTCACCGCCTTGGGCGCTTGTTGGTGATGCCGTTAGGCTTAGTGTGGGTAATGCTGCGGCGGGTGGTGCATCTAGCGTTACTGTTCTTTGAACTATATCTGATTGATTACCGCTTGCATCCGTTCGCACATAAGAAAGCACTTGGGGGCTTGTGCTGTTTCTGTCTAGTTCATTAATAGCGTAAACAGTTTCATACCCATGTAGAGGGCTGAATGTTTCCGCACCGCCATCTTGCCAATCGTTTGCTACTTGCAAGTCTGAGCCGCCATTCAAATCAATCGTAGGCTTAAGGTCTTGGCTTGTTTTTAAGTGGTGCGTAGGCGTGAAGTTTAAAACAGGAACTACTAACGCTCGTAATCTTCTAAAGTTTGCATGTGAAGAATTGTTGTTGTCGTTTAACCTATCTCTTTGTGTAATAGTTAAATCATTATCAAAGATTATAGGGGCGTATGTGTTTGTAGCAACATCATTAATAATAAGTCCATATTTCTTTATTGCTGTAAGTAGTGCGTAAAACTCATATGACCATTTGTTAGAAGATTTGCCATTTTCTGCTACATCTTGCAATATACCGCGCTTAAACTCTGCGCGTAAATCAAGGTTAGGATCTATCGTAAAAACAGCGCCCATTGGAACACCGCCAGCGTATACGTTAGCAAAACCCCCATCTGCTAATCCTGACGGGTAGCTTGTAACATTGCCTGAGCCATGCGATTGAGTGAACATTTCAGTAGTATCAAATATTGCGCCTGTACCATTCCCACTTGTTCTTGTTGGTGCGTGAGTGGCGCTTGATAAATCACTCTTATGCTGTCCGTTTCTAGTTACGAAAGCTTTTATGATTGAACCGTTTGAATCTACAGACTGCACAGCGTAAGTGGTCGGTGAATGTGTATCTGACACGTCATCACAGTAGAAGTATAAAACATCTCCCTCACTGTAGCCGCTGCCGCCATTAACTACCTTTAGCGGCTTGCTATAATACCTATGAATAAAATAACTGGCTCTTGTGCCTTGGTCGCTGTAGTCGGTAAGATACTGATTAGCCATCATTTGGCAAGCTGATAAATAACCCGCAAGCGCATGATTAATAGCCGTTTCTGCGGTTGTTAAATCGGCTTCAATACTTGCATCATCCCAACCGCTGTAATTAATTCTATCTAATTCGCGCTTGTGTACGATACCCCCAGCCGCGCTAAATCCTGACGCTCTTGGGCTGTTTGTCATGCCTTGCGTATTTTCAGGTCGCCATTCTGTTTGGGATACAGACCATTGGCTTAAGTCGTGCGCTGTACATCTACTACAAATCCAGCGACCATCAACATCTGTACTTCTCATGTAATACATGTGCAAAGCATAGCGTTTATTTGGAAGTATAAATAAATAGTTTCTATCAGAGTTCCACGCGGTATGGTAAGCTGAATCGTAATCACCAACTGGTAAATCAAATTGAGCGTTTATAATACGCTCGCCGCCAAATTCGGCATCTAGATCCTCACCCTCAAAAGCTGCTATAAAGTTATTTTGTGGGAGTAAATAGTTAAACCCAAACTCGCCTAATTCGTCTAAGCTTTCAAGCTCTCTTACTTCTATGCTTGCTGAATAATCAATAGCTGAATTGCTAGATTTATATATGTAATTAACTATTGAGTTTGACCAGCTGCCATCTTCATCGCCCACCATAAACGCGGCTTGCTCGGCTGATAAAGTAAATAAGCAATAATATCTTCCCGCGTAGTTCACGCCATCGTCAGTAGAATTATATGTTGTTAATGATGGTTCGCTCATTCTAATTCTTGAGCCTTGTTCATCAATTTCTACTACATACCGCGCAAAGCCTAGCGTATCCTTTGTTTTTTGAGATGCGATTGATCCTGTTAATCTATTTTGATAAGTATTGAAGCCCTCGTAAGCTTGATTATAGTTTGTGCCAATGGCGCACAAGTCACCTAATCTTACCCCCTCAACACTTTCAACTATCGCCCAATCACTTCCCGCTGTTAAAGAAAGGTGATTAGCATTAACATTGTTTTTATTTCCTGTCATAGCTATATCGCTATAAACAATATTATCAGGTAAGCCTTTGTTTAGCGGGTCGTCTGGTCTAAATGGTGTTAGGTAGTGATCGCTTTTACCCCTCAGGTAATGACCGTCTTTGTTGTAGATAGACTCACCGACTACAGCGAAAGCGTTGATTGATGTTATTACCGCATCACCGCTATCATTACCAAATTTATTATATATAACTATATCGCCATCACTTCCCAAACCCACATCGTGAAACTGTCCGTTGTTACCGCTGTATCGGCTTGGATCTAATGCCGCTGTTCCGTTGCTTGTGATTCTAAAGCTTGTGTCATGGTACGGACGCATCAAAAATTCCATCTTAATAGTATTTGTACCATTAGAATTTTTTAATATTCTGTACCACTCTTGCACTCTAAAGTTACCAAAAGCGACCTGTATTTGACTTCCGTCAACTGGTTTGTCATATGTAACTTCTACACTAACAAGCGTTTTCTCGGCTTGCCCTAGCGCATCGAACGGAACTTTGATTTTTCCGCATATTTGGCTATCAGTTGTATCGTTAGTTAATAGAGCTAGTTCGCTAGCATTTACAGTTGTTTCATCTTCAAAACCGTAAGCCCATGTGTGCCCATCTGGTGAGTCGAAACGCTTTAAGTTCCAGCCGTTAACAGTTATATTTTCTTCACCGTATTTCTGTACAGTACTAGCCCAATCTGTAGAAGTGATATTTTCCTTAGCTAATACAGTTACAGTAACGTCAACTTGATCAGCACTAACACCTTGACTGTTAGTGAAATTGTATTGATAGATGGTTGTGCCTATATTGGAAATATCTCCAACTACTGTAGGCGTTATTTTGTTGTAACCATCAATCGGATCTGAATAATAGCCTGTTGGGATATGGAAAGGCTGACCTTGACTAATAGTGAAATCAGTTCGTTTGCCTGATATTATTATTTGCGGCTTTGCTACATATGTGACAGTTACCGATTTACTAGCTATATTTCCGTCACTATCAACTACCGACCATGTTTTAGTTTGTTCACCTGCTTGCGTATCGTCAAAGCTGCCTGTTGTGGTTATTGATGAAGTTAAATCACCATCTTCAATATCACTAGCCGTAGCTGTTATTGTTGGCTCGCCCTCTCCTGTACCTAGCGTGTAAGTTTCGGTGGTGGGTGTAAGCGTGATAGTGGGTGCATTGCCTGTTGCTGGTAGCTCTGACGCATCACCAAATGATGATGAATTAACCGAACCGCCTGTGTCATATAGTCTTAAGCCGCATTTAACATTATCAACACCAAATGATTCAGTAATACTATAAACTTGATTCCCCTCTAACAGCACTGTGATCTGCTCTCCATCAAGCTGAACTTCAACTTCGTATGGGGTATTGGTTGCAAAATTTGGTACAAACTGGCCCTCAGCGATTGTTGTATGATCACCTGCTATTCGAGTTACAATTTTAAGCTCGCCAGTTGCTATTAAAACAGCAAATATATAAGCGTCACTTGTACCAGAGCCTCTAAAGAAAAATCCTGAACTCTCTGAACTACCTGTTGATAAAGAGTGAGTATGAACACCATCAGAAGATGGGGCGGTATAAAAAGCTAATGCGGCTAGCCCTGATGGTCTTGATGTAGCAACGGCTGAGTTGTTTTGTATTTCAAAGGCCGAACCTTGCAAAAAAGAAAATCCGCTTGGCAACGGGTCGCCATCGTTACCCGTATATGTAAACACTTGTGTAGCCATATATTATTATCCTGTGTTGATGTTTAAACTGTTCTGTGAATTATCTTTTGTGAGCCATACTTGCGAGTATATGAGTAGCCCATGAAGCCTAGTGTTTGCCCCTTGGTTGCTATCTCTAGCCAAATATCATCGTTAAATCCAACTTTCGAGTGCAGCATTTCCACTAACACTTCGTGATTGTCGATTTCTTCTAGCAAGCAAGTTGCGCGTAAATCTATGTCATTTTTATTTATTGTGTAGCCGTCAAGCTTTTCAATGTAATCATTCATAGCAACCGCTGTTTCAAAGTCTTTAGCATTGAAAGCGTCAATTGACTTAGTGCTAGCGTTAACTATATAACTTCCGATTACTCTTGTTTTACGGTGGTTTACTTCTTCAATAAAGCGAACTTTTACGCATGATTTAGGCTGTATTTCTTCAAGCGTAGTTTGTGGGCCCACTCTACAAAGCCATGCTTTTTTTTCATTGATGTCTTGCGTGATTTTCATGATAGATACTCGATTGTATCTGTACGACTTAAACAGATGCTATTGAAAGGTTTTCTAGTTCATTTATGTATTGTTCAGCGACTTGATTAAACTGACTTGGTTGCGCGTTATCTATTGCCGACTTGCCCTTTAATCGTAAGTTTCTAATTTGCATTAGTGCATCATCCCAAACGGCTTTTATGTTCTCTACATCTTGCGCGGCTTGTTCTATCGTTTGGCCTTTTTCAATTCGCCAATCGTCATTAATTGCGCGGGGTGCATCAGCTTCAATACTTCCAGCGTTGCGCCATGCTTGCACCTGATTTGCTACCTCAGTGTATTCAAGGTCAATTAATAAACCTTGACTAACTAAGCGCATACGTGCTCGTCCTGCGGCTTGGTCAATTGCGTTATAGCAATTTAATCTTGTGTTTAAGTTTGTAATGTGATGTTCGGTATTTAAACCAGCTTTACGCATTGAACGCGATAATGAATTGATTAACGTGCGGTCGGTTTGCTTGTTGATTACATCGTTATTGATTAAATCAAACGTAGTGCCGTTATACGTATAAACGTCTTTGGGGTAATTTCCTTTGTGTAGCGTTTGGCCCTCTTTTACTTGGCTAGTGTGCCATTTAGCAGGGCAATACATCGTTTTGACTATTTCGTTTGTAGCGTCATCGGTAATAGTAATTTTCATTGCTACACTTCCTCAGCTTGCAAATAACCGTCATAATAAGTGCGTTGGTTATCAACACTCCCGCTTGTCTCAGTTGTTAGTTTTACTGAATATTCATTGCCGCCCGGCTGATTAGTAAAAACAGCACTAAAGCTAAATGAGTTACCCAATTCGTAAGTGCTGTTTGATGGGTCAAAATAATCACTACCTACCTGAGTATTGCCCCTAAATAATTCAAGTTTCACTCTTGTCGAGCGGTCGCGCTGCTCAGGCTCTGGCCCTCCAATTGTATAACTTGCTTCTGCATACCCTGTTACATTAAAACTCACATCGAATGTGCCGGCGGGTGCATTAACGCTTAAAATTTCTAAGCTTGAACTAGTGGTGCTGCTATCCACTTCATCACGCACAACATTTGAATTTAACCCATCGGCGCCAGGTGTGCCCGGTCTGCCGTCTTGACCATCTCTCAATAAAAAGAAATAGACAATTAACACCGCATCTTGATATTTAATTTCAGCGGTGGGCGTGGCTGTGCTGTTGTTAATAACGGTTAAAGTCATGCCGCCGCCCAAAGGAGGGGTGCTTGCGCTCACATAAATAGCGGTATCTGCTCTCGTTACACGCGCTCTTATAAAGTCTTGTGTAACTGTTGCACCGTCACGATTGAAGCCCACTTTAATTGTTGCCGTATCATTAGCCGGTACTAGTACATTTTCGCTATCTATTTTCCATGATAAAGTATTTGACTCAACCGATGAAAAGCCCACCAAGGCACTTGTGCCATCGGCGCCATTAGGCCCTTGCAAATCATAGCGGTAAGTCCACGTTGAACCGTCCGTTTTTTGATAGACGTAACGCCCCTGCACTAATGCAAAGTCGTTAACGCGTCCAGTTGATGCGCTAGGTGTGCTTGTAGCGTATATCCAAGCGTTACCGGGTATACCGTCATTGCCATTTAAGCTATCAAGAAAAGTGCTTATTGAGCCGGAATTCCCCTCACTCAACCATATTTCATAAGCTGATAAACCATTTGAGCCGCCAGCCGAAATCCAAACGAACTTACTTAAGTCGGCTAGGCTTGCCGTTTCTGTTAATTGATTAAAAGCAAAGCCAATAAATGCTTTTGAACTATCTGTAAGACTGGCACCATTGCCGTTTATATCATCTGCGTACGCGCGCCATGTGAAGCTGTTTATTGTTTGGTCTACTGATATTTGAAAATCAACATAATCAGATTTAAGAACAACACCGACCGCTCTGGCTCTAAATGTGTAATTGCCTTGGCTTAAGTTTCTAAGCTCAAAGAACTTACGCGCTATCACTTGGTGTTCAATGATTACACCGATACTGTTTAATAACTGTATTTCATAGCGTGTAGTCGTGCCGCTCCATTGAACTTCTAACTGTTTAAGTTGGTTGTAATACTGGTTTAACGTAAAGTTGCTAGGGCTTTGTGGTTTAATGACTTGGTGATGTGTTGCCGGGTAAGTTGGCAAATCACCTGAAAAGTTAAAATCATAAATAGAGGGTTGATGCTCTCTTAATGTTAGCTCAACCTCTGTATTACTTTCTTTAGTGCTTGTTACTCGAAAGGGCTTAGCAATAAAGCCGTAATCGTCATAAGTAACAGGCACAATATCACCTACTTCGTAAATGATGCCCCATAGCTCTAATATAACGGTGAATGTTTTTAAGTCGCGGCTAACCTCGGCTTTTGCTTTTGCAAATGCTTTGGCTTCGTAATAATTGCGGCATGTGTCAAGGCTTACCGATTGCTCTAATACAACACCGTTATCAGCGGCTAACCAAGCAGTTTCAATTGCTGAATCTTTTTCAGGGTATATTACTTCTTGCTTTGTCGAGTTCGCTTCATCATCGGTATACTCAACAACCACCCTATTAAAACGATTGTTTTTTGATGTAGATGTTAAATTACCCGCTTCAATAATATCGTCATGCAAAATAGGCACCGATACAACTGGATCGTCTTTTTCTATGATGGGTGTTAGCTTGCCATCTATTATAGGCATTAAGCCCCTAAAACCTTTTAGTAGCGCATTGACGTTATCAAGTACTGACTCGCCTGTATCAATTGCCACATTGGATGTGAACAGGGGTCGTGTTTCTGTTGCGCCCTCGTAAATTGGTACAAGCGTATCGGCAGTGCTTTCAGCGGCATTAAATGCGGTTAAATCTAAACGGCTTACGCTTTCGCCTTTGCCGTAAATGTTAGATTGAAGAAAATCTTTTAAGTGCGTTAATGGGTTTTGGCTAGTGGTGCCGGTTATATCTGCTGTAAATGCTGGCTCACTTCTAAGCTTGTTTTCGCCCTCTGCATATTCAAGGCGAATATATGAACAGGCTTTACCTAAACATTTGTCGCTTGTGCGCCAACCGGCTTGGGTTAAATATTGGTCGCTGTAGCCGTCCATACCATTTGGGAAGTTACGCACATGAAGAAGTTTATCACCGTTATCGGCTGTGAATAATTCACTGTTTGAAGTTACATCTATATCATCAACATATACAGCGTCTATGCTTTCAACCTGCTCAGCCCATACAATAACTATGTGCAGTAGGTCGTTTGCAATGTCATCGTCATCAGCGTCATTTGTCGCTTTGAAGATAATCGTGCCAGTGTGCTTTTTAACGGTGCCGTAAATCTTGTGTATATAAGCATCTGTAGCGGCTTTGGTTAGCTCTGCACCCGATAACTCTTGTTTTGGCGCGTCTGGTGTAAGCCAGCCAACAAAGAAGTCAAAAACCTTAGTAAATAAACCCATTATTGCATCAACACGCTAGGGCCAGAGAATGAACTACCACCACCGCCACCTGTGCCGGTTGATTCTGTAACAGGCGATTCTTGCCCCCAATACACTTTGTCAATTGCGTTTGAAGCGTGATCGAATGCTGTATCAGTTGGGTAATGTCGCTGTTGTGATGTTGTATTTGTTTTAATACCAGTTACCCGCTCGTAATCAGCCCAAATTGATGATTGCGTTATCTCAATAAGGTTATCTTCTGCGTTTATATCAACGCTTGAGATTAAGCCCTCAAAAACGGTCTTAGTAACGATTTCATCACCAAAGTAATTAGTTATATGCTTAAGAGTTTTAATAGGCTTGTTCATGTAGTTTTCATTCAAAAATAGCGCTTTGAGTGTGGCGCTTGGGGAATGTAGAGAAATATTTGAATCATCAGTTTTGGGTGTTGATGTTATTTCTATATCTTCAATTGATTCGTCATCAACTACGCCAGCAATATAAGTGTTGCCGTTGTAAGTATCGTTGGTGTCGCTAGTTGTGAAGTAATACGTTGTAGCCCCAACTTCCATTTCAATTAAATATGTGATTGTGGGCCGTTGGCGTAACTGAGCGATAATACTAGAGCCGTAATTCTTCATAGCTGTTCTATTAACTCCACATCAATAATGCCGAACTTGCTTTGCTTAACGTCAATAGTCGTGGTGTGTGTGTCATTAACGCACATTTGAAACTGCACGTTTTTACCGTAATAAACTGACTCACCCGCTGCTATGTCAGTTAAAAGTGGATGCGTTAGCGTTATGCTTTGGCCGTCAACTTCCATGATTCTGTAAGCTTTTGTGCTGCCTGAGAATTGAATAAAATCACCCGCGCTATAATTGCCAGTGTAATCAATGCCGATTGTCTTAGAGCCTTTGGGTTCAAAATCAATGGTATTGTCGTTCTCGTTCTCATAAATTGAGGGAATAGGGTTTTGTACAACGAATATTTCTAGCGCGCCCTCGTAGCCGTCAACTGCGGCAGATAAGGGAATGTATTCATTGTAAGGAATTGATGGTGTGGTAAGCATTAAAGCGAAATAAGGGGATTTAGTTCCCCTTGCTCGGTTTCTGGTTAAGCGTTCTTTTGATGCGCGTATATCATTGCGCTGTTCAATCTCAACCTTTGCAAATTTATCTACAGGGAAAATCATATAGGAGTACTCATTGCAGATTGAAGCATTCTAACCATTGGCTTTTTAATGGAGTTTATTTCGTCCATTATGTCGTTAGGTCTGCGGCTGTTGACGCTTAGATTTAGGTGTACAGTGGGTGAAGCGTTTGAACCGATACTTTTTTGCAGGTTGTCATTACTTGTAATTTGACCTGTTGCACCTGGTGTAAATAGCTCAGGCCCTTTCTCGCCTACTAGGTAAGTTTTACCCCCCGATACAGGCCCGCCCATCTCTCTTGCACCCGCTATAGTTTGAGCAGCAATTAAACCCATAGAGGTGTAACCCATTGCACGAATAGCTACGGAATAAGGCGCGCCCGCTACAGGCCCCAAGCCTATTGGGGGTGGTGCTAGTGCAGCAATGGCCGCCATTTCAGTACTAATAAATGTACTTGCTAAGGCGATTGCTTGTTGAGCAACAAAGGCTACTTTTTGCGCCTTACTACCCTCTTCTGACATTGTGGCAATACTACCCGCTAAAGCCGCTGCGTTATTCATTAATGATTGTTGCATTGATTGCGAGGCTTGAAGCTCTGCATTAATCATGTTTTGTGTTTGCTGTCGCTTCTTCTCTTCAACGTCAAACATTTGATCGGCTGCAAGGGCGCTTGATTTTTCAAGGTAGTCTTGTTGTAAATCCAGTAAGGTTGCATAACCCTGCGATTGTATTTCAGCCTCAGATAAAACAAGCCCCTCAATAAGTTCGTTTCTAGATTCCCATTGAGAAATTATCTTTTCGTTTTCTGTGCCTAGTTGGTTATTTAAAGCATCTAGCGTTGTTGCGCCAGCGTCTTGCTCAGCTTTTAATTTAGCGGCTAAGGCTTGCTTTCTGGCATCCTCTCGAAGTCTCTCGCCCTCTTTAATAATGGCGGTTTGTTCATCTTCTTTTTGTTTGTATGCCGCTAGTTGCGCATCAATACCAGCTTTTTCAGCAGCTAAAGCTTTTCTTGCTGATTCGCTGATTGCATTATCAGCAAGGCGATCATTAATAAAGTCTAACCGGCTGTTTAATGTGTCGATGTTTGAGCTATCAAGAGAATCGAAAATGCCAGATATATTCTCAAGACCTCCCGCAATTGCATTCAAAGCGCTAGTTGTTGCAGTTCCTACGCCTGTTGTTTTAGCTAATGACTCAAGCATTTCATCCCAGCGTTGCCCTAATAAATCAACTGCGCCAGATAATCCCGCGCCCTCGGCTGCACCCGCACCACCAACTTGTCGTTCTAGCGTGTCTAGTATGATTTTTTGCGCTTCTGCCGTTCGTCCTGTTTCAACAAGGTCTTTTATGACTTCTTTTTGCGCGGCTGAAAAACTAACGCCTGACCTACGAAGTGCAGTTAAGCCAACTAAAGGTTCTTCAAGCGCTTTACCTAGCTGTAATGCGGCTGTTTTAATATCAGAACCCATTACAGCGGCTAAATCTTGAGATAAGTTTATTGCAGATGTGAATGTGTCACCTGAAACTGACTTAAAGGTTTGCAATACATTAATGGCGGCTGTAGTTCCTGCTACAGATGCTAGTGTATTTTCTGCAACTTCATTGGCTAAATCTGAAAGCTCAGAAGTAGTTAACCCCGCGGCGCCGCTAGTAGCTTTAAATAACGCCTCAGTTCTTAATAAACGCTTTTCCATAGCTGCAAATTTAGCTACAGCCACTCCCATAGTCACAGCTAAACCACTTATTGCTAAACCTGTAGCAACACCAGCAACGCCAACGGCTGAAAAGCCACTAGCAATAGTACTTAATCTTGAAGCAATACCACCCATAGGCCCTTGCAAGGTAGATGCAGAGTTAGCCGCCTGTCTAAAGGCTTGTGACATTTTCTTGCTACCGAAAACACTATCATTTGCGGCTTTTGTTTGAGATTTCCCAAAAGCCGCAGTTTTAGCGGTTGTTTTCTCAAGCTCTTTCTTAAACTGTGAGGACTCAACCGTCATTTTCGTGACAAGTTCAGCAAGTACGGATTTAGCCATGTTTAATTTTTGCCTTTTGTGCTTTTTGAGCTTCTTTTAACTTTTGATTTTGATGGTCATAAAAAGCCATCCAATAGGTAAACTCTTCACTGCTCATGCCCGCGAGTTCTTCTACTGTTTTTCCTAAGTCCCGCGCCAAAACGAAAAGAAACATATTCCCTTCAGCGCTAGTTAGTTTTTTTTGGCTTCCTCAACATCATCTACAGTGACTTTAGAAAGGTTGTTAGCGGCTTTGTATAGCGTGTACAAGTCCTCTAGTCCGTCCTTACTTTGGCCTAGTACATCAAACATGCTGATAACTTCGTCAATAGAAAGTGAATCAACTAGTCTTTGCCCATCTTCCGCAGCGGATAACGCAATCATTAGCAATAAGAAATTGCGCTCCCCTTCTACTAGGTCTTTTTTGTGGAACTCACTTCGATGTGACATATAAAGTGGCAAGAGTTGAACCTTGCCCAGGGTTTTAGTGTTTACGGTTTCTGAAAGCGTTTTTTCCTTATGCTTTAGAAGTCGCTTAACTAAGTCCATTATGAAGTGGCCTCAGTAAACGTAATACTGCCAGTTCTGCGCATCACACAAGACCATTGCTTAGTGCTTGGTGCGTCACCGCCATTAATACCGTAGTTTTTAAGTTTAATTGGTGCCTCGGCTATATCGCCATCGCTATAAGTAGCGCGAATAATACATGCACCGCCATTGCTCGCTAGCGCTCTAAATGCAAGTTGAGAAGAATCGGCTTTTAAGTAGTTAGCAGTTAAGGTAACTTCAGTTGGTGATTCCATCTCTTCGTCATATTGGCGGGTAGTATCTCGAATTGTGGTAACTTCGCGCTCGCCTTTTTCTTCTCGAAATTCCGGCACTTCTGGAACGCCTAAAATTTCTATAAAGGTTGTGCCTTCATCTACAGAATACTCAAGTTTAGTTCCTGCAATCATGCTAGTAGTCATTGTAAAACCTCATTAAAAAAGCCGCTTTAAGCGGCTGTATGGTGGAATGTGTAATCTATTGATATTTCAGTAATGTCGGGGTCTAAAAGTTGGTCCTCTTTTTCATCCTCCAATACTGATAAATAAATTTTAGGCTCTGTTATTTGGGTGTATGGCCCCTTAACTGAGCGCTTAATAATTTCTGAAATCTGTTTAGCTGCTGTGTAAGTGGTTGCCCTAGCTGTAATAGTGAAAGATGTTCTTACAATGCCGGTGCCGTTGCCTGAGATATCTATATCTTCCTCTCGGCCTGTTTTTTCATACGTTACACTTGGGTATCCATCGCGCTTTAATGGCGATATTTGGCCTTTAACTGCTGAGTACAAATCAGTGTTGTTTGTAAGTATATTACCTAGCGCTTTTTCCATATTTCTTTACAGCCTCTAATATAATTCGCTCTTTTAAACGCTGTTTAAGAATTTTGATTGCGTTTTTATGTTGTGCGTCAAATGCTTGTTTAAGCATTGGGTAGCTTTTAGTGCCTGGATGGTTTGTTGATGAACGGTAAGAGCCGTTTATCTTAAGTACTTTTTTACCGCCTTTTGCCCTGGGCTTTATGGTGTGCTTTTTTGCTCCACGCTCAAGTATTTGGCCGTACCAAGATGTTTGGCGATGAAATCCAACATGAAGAGTGGCGACGCTATCAGATTTCCCTTTTCCTCTGAAAACCTGTGACCGAATACCTTTTTTTAATTTGCCTGTATTACCTTTAGGTGCATTATCCCTAGAAGCTTTTATAATTGGTTTAGCTGCGTCCCGCATAGCACCTGTAAGCACCTTAAACCCTGATTGCTTGCCAAGTTCAGCTATGGCTTGTTCTAGGTTTTTTAAGCCGCTAGTCTTGTATGTAGTTGACGGCATCTATTAACATTTCGCGCTGAGTGGGATCGGTTGCGTCAATACTGGTAATTTCAAAGTTCTGGCCATCAACTGTAATGATTAAGCCCTCTTTTACTCTCCGGTTGTATCTAATTCTAAATACAGATACTTTTTGATGATCGCTACCATCAGATGTAATACCCTTTGATACTTCTGAACTAACAGGTTCGCCACGAGTACTTAAAATGCTTGATAGCGTTTCAATAGTCTCGTTATATTCATTTCTAGTTTTGATGACCTCTGAAAATAAAAGGTGCTTTTTTAATCGGCCAGATAAGATCATAAATTTATAATCCTGTAAGGGTTGGTGATTTCTTCAAATCCCATAGGGACTTCATTAAGATTTATGGCGCTGGTTGATTCCCTATTAAGAAACCAATGCCCAATCAGCATTAGAAGCGCTAATTTCAAATCATCAGTAATGACCATTGCTGATTCAGGCGCGTTAACATCAGCTAAAAGGCTATCTTCTGATTCGTAAATTTTTCTATTGATAGTGTTTGAAAGAAACGCCACAGCAGCGGGGATTGTTTGCTTAAACCAAGGATCGTACTCCACTTCATCTTCAAGCAAATTACATTGAATTCTGCACTGGCTGATCGTAATCACTATTTTTCTGCCTTTGTTGCCACTTTCGCTTTAACTGCCGCTTTTTCAGCAATACCCGCTTCAATTAAACGGTTAGCATCATCAACGGTTAAATCAGAATCTTTGTTTGATGTATCCACAACGTCACCAGGGAATAATTCAAAGTCGATACCAACCATTGACTGTAAAATTTTAATTTTCATTATTTGAACCTAAAAAAATGGCGGGAAACCCCGCCTTTTTAAATTTAGTGAGTTACCCCACCGGCTTATGCGTGTTGTAACTTGCCGATTGCACTTGTATCTTCAAGAACAGTGTCAAAACGGTGGAAAGCAAGGAAGCCGGTTTGATCGAACTCAGCATAACGTTCAACAAGACGCTTAAGTGTCATGTACTGAACGCGACGAAGAATAAAGCGGTTAAAGTCACCGTAAAACGCTGAGCTATTACCTGTACCAATATCTTCAATAGCCTGGTCAATAAAGAACTCGTCACCATCAATAGTTGAAGGTGCAACGCCAGCGATTGATGGCAACCATAAAGGGCGGTTTTGAGAATCTTTAAGTAACTTGATAGCTTTAAATGTGTTGTCATTAAAACCAAAACGAACACTTGGCCCATTTCTGTATGATGGGTCAACCTTATGTTTAAGGTTCATCAAATCCGAATAGGTGATAGCTGCGCTTGCTGCGGCTGCTTGGCTCAATGTAACAGATGTGTTTAAACCTTTAGGCTGCAAGCCTGCGCCTGTGCCTTGAACAGCATACTTTGATTCCCCACGACCTAAGCGAGAAGCAATACGACCAGTAAGAAGCGCTTCAATAGATACACCGCTATCATTTAGTAATTCATTAGAAATACGAATGATTTTAGAGCTTAACTTTTTAGCGCCTAAGTTTTCAGTACCAAAAGTAACATCTTCTTCTGATGCTTCTGCGTTTTCACCCAGTAATTCACCTTCTTCTGATGTCCCGTCAGTAGTTGCCCATTCAATAGTTTGGCCATTGATGGTATTTAGAATTTGACATACAGAAGCAAGGCCGCCGTATGACTTCATTTTCTCAATAACTTCATTACGGAATTCAACCGGAACGGTATAACCGCCTTTAGCATCTGTGCCTACAGACTGGGCGCGTGTTTCGTTCATTAACTTGCGCTGTTCGCCTGTTAACTCAGAGCCGCCATTTCTAACAAAAGTATCAAAGGCTTCTTGATAACGCTTGTCTAGGTTTACTTCATCGTTATCAAGGTTTGCACTTGAACGCTCTTCATGGGTATCTTCAACATAAAGCTGATCGTTAGCTTGGATAGTCTCAGAGCGTTTAATTTGCTCATCAAGTTTATCTAGCTCACCGGTCATACCGTCCCATTTGGTACGTTGTTCATCATTCCACGCATTATCAGCAATATCTTCATGCAGCGCGCGCATTTGTGTAGCAATTGTAGTTCGCTTTTGGCGAAGTTCATGCAGTTTCATAGGTACTTACCTTTTTTTAGTTACAAAAAAACCCGCGCTGCGGCGGGTGTGTTAAAAACCAGTTTGATCAATTCTTAATTAGTTCTAAAAATCGTTCTCTAGCAGCTTTGTTATTTACTGCTTTTTTAATAGCGCCTGATTCGCGCGCCTCTTTCCATGCGTTAAGTGAGCGCACAGCAGAGCCAGCATCGGGATAAGCTGGCATTGATACCGGGCTTACATCGAAAAGTCTTTGCATTTTAGTGATGGTTCGAACAATAACGCCCTCGTCATCTTCCTCCCACTCTTCACCATTTTGTGCAACGCGAAAAGCAAAAGAACTTTGGTTGACGTCACCACGGCCCATAGGCGCTAAAACTAAATCACGAATGGTTTGTGTTTGTGGTGCGTCAATTTCGTAGGCCAGGCCCTCTTCATTAACTGAAAGGCGCAAGGTGCCGCTAGTGGTTCGCCCTAAAATAAAGTTATGATCATGATTAAAGAATGCTCTTACATCATCTTCAAGTACATTATCAAAAGCACCGGGGGCGATTATTTCTCTAAAGCCGCCAAGGTTTTCACTTCGCTTGTTAAATACAGAACCAAAGCCTGTTATTTTTGTTGTTTCTTCTTCATTTTGGGCGCGAACCTCGCACTGAAAAAAGCGCTTTTCATATTCACTCATCGTTTTCACCTGTATTTGTTGCGGGTTGCGAAGCGTTCACTGACACTAAGAATTCGTTTAAGCCCTCTTCTGGGTTCATTTCCTCAAACACGCGCGCTTCATTTCTATTCATCCAACCATCAGTTATGCCGTAATGATAAAATTCAGCACGTTCTTTGGGCGTTCCGCGCAGTAAGCCAGCAAGGTTAAACTTGCAGTAGTAACCGGCCATTCTTTCGGCTTTAGTAAATATTTTACGATTAGCTTCTTGCTCCCACTTAACAACCCAAGGCATTACAGTGTGTCGAACAAATTGAATGGCTTGCTCTGATATGTTTGAAAAAGTGGCTTTTTCTAAATCGTTAATCATGTGAGCGGGTACGTTAAATAAACCGGCAATTTCAGAGCGGTTAAATTTACGTGTTTCTAAAAATTGGGCTTCTTCTGGTGGAACCGTCAATGATTTGTAATCAAGATCATGCGGTAGAAGTAACGTTTTGTTTTCAGATGTTTTTAAAGCTGTCGCTGATTTTTTCCAAATCTCTTTGAGTCTGCCCCAAGAATCTGTATTTAAAGCGCCTTTAGTGGTAACTAAGCCGGTAGGTCTACCGCCACCGCCAAAGAATTGATTGCCGTAACTTAATGCAGAAATACCTAAACCTATGGTGTCGGCATGTTGGCGAATGATACTTGAACCTATACGGCCCTTAGAGCCTAGCGCTCTTACATGCATCATATCGTCAGGGTTAACCGCTAAAGCCCCCTCTTCGCTATCGTCAACTGCATAAGTCCAACGGTTAGCCGTTTTAATTAGCGATGTTTCCCAAGGCATGGCTGGGCGTAGTTCAATCAACTCACCTTTATTATTTCTTATTAGCCTTGTATAACCATTGCCCCAACCGGCTACATGGCTTTGCTTAGTTTCGCGCCAATCATAGCTAGACTGCCAGTAGTTTGAATCGTCATGCAATAAGTAGTAAGCGGGGTGATCTGTTGCCTTTTCAACCTTATTGTCTTTTACTCGAAGTACGTGCAGCGGTAATTGAGCAATACTTGAAGATAAGATGTAAATACAAGAGTGAACAGCGGCCAACTTCATTCCGGCTTCCACCGAAACAGAACCACCAGTTACACCTTCTATATAGTTACTAAGCTCTTCACCTGAAAGCGGTGTATTAGGGTTTTCAATACTTGAACGCCCCTCAAATAAATCAAATAACATTATTTAGCCTTACTTTTGATTAGGGCCCATAACACCACCACACCACCACCTGACATAAGCGTGATTGAATGGCCGTACTGCAAATAAACACCGTAAAGGAATGCGATTAGGCCAAGTGCGCCAGTTATATCAATAATGATTTGCTTCATATAATTAGGTCGCTTATATCTTCTAAGTCTTTTAGTGCATCGTATTGAGTATCTTCTTGATCAGGTATTATTCTTGATAAAGCCATAACCAATGCAACTGCACCGTCTATTTTACTTTCGCGCTTTTCTTTAACAGGGCGCATCATTTTTTCATCGCGGGTAACTGCGGCAATCATATTGCCAAGGCACCAAGTCATAATAGGGTTTCCATCATGGTGAAAGCGGCCAGATTCAATTGCGGCTTCTAGCTCTTTCATTGGCGCGGTCATTTGCGTGTAATTCTGAGGAACTGTGACAACTTCAAGCCCCTCGTCTAACAAGTCATGAGAAATACCAGTAGCTCCATGAGGGTCTATTGGTATGCTTGTTATTTTGAATGATTCTCTAAGCTCTAAGATTTCATCTTTAACTTCTCTGAAATCTACCTCTGCACCTGGTGTTGGTGTTAAGAAGCCCATGTTTACCCATTTTTCATAGCGCTCGGCTAATTTAGGGTTTTCACTATTTGAATAAACGGTATCTTCTGGAATATAGAATGATGGGGCAACGCAGTAATAATGGCGCTGTCTTTCTATATCCCGATAAAATATTTGTACGCGAGCGGTTAAATCTAACTTTGATGCTAAATCTAGTGAAACGGTTGCTTCACACCCTGCAAAATCATTAAGTGAAAGCGTTTCATCAAAACAAGCTTTCCACTTTTCAAGGTTGATAAATGCATCTTTAGCTTGAACCCAAATATTACAATGCTTGGTTTTAAACTGTGATTGTCTGCGCTTACTGGCTATTGCTCGTTTTAACTGGGTTTCTAAATATTCTTTTGAAACCGATACGCCATAATTTGGATTGGCTTTTTTAACCGATTCGATTTTAGTCCAGTCATCATCTGGATCTAATGTATAAACTAAACCGAACATTTTTTCGTTTCGGCTTATACCCTCTAAATTATCTATGACTTCTTGACGGATAGAATAACAAGGCCCCTCAATGTCATAACCAGAGGTTGTAATAAAGGCTTGAATAGGTTGCTCTCTGGCACCCATTCCAGTATCCATTGTATCTATTTGCGCAGATGTTTTATGTTCGTGAACTTCATCATGTATAGCGCATGATGGGCTTGAACCATCACCGGGGTCACCAATAACAGGTTCAAACCTTGAGTTATCAGCGGGTTTATTTAAGTTTTGGGCGTTAATCTCTACACCGAAGTAGTCAACTAAATCAGGTAGCTTTTTACATATCTGCTTAGCCGGCCTAAATACTTCAAGGGCTTGCTTTTCAGTAGTTGCACCGCAATAAACTTCCGCGCCATACTCACCGTCAGCGCATAGCATATATAAACCAATACCAGCAATAAGAGCAGTCTTGCCATTTTTTCTTGGCACCTCTATATAAACGGTTTGGTATCTACGCTTATTAGTTGATTTTCTTTTCCAGCCAAAGACAATGCATATTATTAATAACTGCCAAGGCTCAAGCACAAGAAGCTTTTTCTCAGCGGCCCATTTGCCTTTGGTGTGCGGTAGCTTTTGAATGAAAACGCAAACACGCTGCGCAGCCGCTCGGTCAAACTTATATTTAAACCCGCGCTTTTTCTCTCTAGCCAAATCGTTTATATGCTGCTCACATGCTAAGCGAACATATCTGCATACTTCTATTCTTCCGTTAACAATATCTCTAGCATACTTGTTAGCTGCGTTTACAAAGTTATTGCCGTTAGAAGCCATCGAATGAATTATCTTTTTTAGTTTTAGATTTGCCGATTAAGCGTGTTCGGCTGCTTGGGTCTAAACCTAATAAGGCCCCGAAAGATTGTATTTGACGCTTAGCTTCATTAACTGCGGTTAATGCTGGGTTCTTTACATAACCACCTTGAGAACCCTCAACCACAATACCTAATTTACAAACCTCTATTTCAGCCATTCGCCAACGCTCGTACGCCATGCAATAAGATTCAAGATTAACTAAGTCAACTTCGGTAACTATTTCTTCACTACATAATCGCGGGGCTAACCATTCCCACATGCCCTTAGCATTTTCAAAATCTGCCATCCATTCAGGAACGGCTATATTTTTTAAGGGCGCAAAGTTTGGCTCGTTATGGTTAATTTCTCTTTTGCCCGGATTACCAGCCAGCAACTTTTGCTTAGTTGGCTTGGGCTTTCTACCTCTAGCCATAACGTGCCTTTTAGAAAATCATGAATTTTTTAATTTCGCGGGTGTAAAAATGTCTCTGGGATGCTGTATAGCGTTCCAAAGGTAGTAGGGATTTGACCTCCCCCCTCTATGCTATATGTAGTTGTTTTTATTATTGTTTTCAATAGCTGTCTTGAGTCCGTGGCACTTACTACAGAGCGTTTGTAAGTTTGATGGGTGGTCTTTGCCGCCTTGGTGCTTGGGTATCTTATGATCGCAGTGAGTACCTGTCTTAGCTATCCCTTTAGCTAAACATGATTGACATAAATGTTTATCACGTTGATGCACTAACGCTTTAAGTTTGCGCCAGTTGTGGTCATAGCCTCGCTCATGAGCGTTACCTTTAAGGCGCTCATTGTTACCCCAACCAGCTCTATCCTTATGCTTTAAGCAGTAGCCTTGGTTACTGTGATCACGTACTAACTCTTTACACTTAGCAACTCTACAGCACTTAGCGGGACGTGAGGGCATATGCAGATCCTATTCACTATTTAATATATATTACCGTGATATTTCTAACTGCTATTCACTTATGCAGTTATTATTCACATCTTATGCAGTTAATATAGGATCGTTAACACTAGGTCTTGTTATTAAGTTGACAGCAAATTCTCTATTTGATTTGATAAGCTCATTCATACTATTAACAAATGATTGCTGTGTAATGATTTCTACTAGCCTGTGCATATTGATAGGCTTGGTAAGGAAGTCTATGCAACCTACTTGGTAACAACTTACCTCTGTCTTATCACACACATCGGCTGTAATAAATAAAATAGGTATATCAGCAGTAACAGAAGAACGCGCCAACTTACCCGCCACTTCTACACCATCCATACCAGACATTATTACATCTAATATAATTAGGTCAGGCTTTATCTTGATAGCCATATCAATCGCATCAATTGGGGTGCATGCGAATGATTTTGTAACCTCACCTATCTTACTAATGGTTTCATTAATAATAGATAAGTCTATTGGGCTATCATCTACAATAAGTATTTTCATGATTTAAGCAGCGTCTTTAAATAAGCGTTAAGGTCGTTTAGGGTTTTATCATTTCTATCAATAAAATCTTTCAACTCAACCTTAGAAACAAAGCGCTCTGCAACATGGTATTTATTATCGTTAATAGTGGAGTTTAAATCTTTCGCTTCACTCTCAAGCGATTTAAGCCTTGCTATAATGGGGTTGTATAAGAAGAATGCGACGAACGCACATACAGCATTAAAAGCAACAACACCTACCATGATCCAATTGTAAGTAGTCATTACTTTGTAACACCCTTTATTTTTTCAATAGTTCGCATACCTGCTAAACCTAACAGCATTGCTGTTAATTCCATTAATCCATTACCAGTAAACGGATAAGCTACAAGCTCATTGGCCTGTAGTGATAGCTTGGCCCATATGTAGGTGCCAATAGCGTAACGGATAGGAAAGAACATAAATAAACCTAATGCAGCAACCCATAATAAAGCTGGACGGCCACCGGCAACCCAAACACTTCTATGTGATGCAGATGTGACATTTGCCATGGCTTGCATTAAGTGAGGCTTTTGCTTTAGTTCTTCTAATTGGTTCTTGAGCTTCAGCTTATCTTCATCAGAAGTAAATAATTTATCACCTGCATCACCAATGCTATCAACTAAGGTAGATGCACCACCTGTAAATAAATCACTAAACCAACTCATTAGTTAACCTCAATTATATGTAATACCCAAGAATGCGAATAGAAAAATGATTTTATTAACTCGCATGCTTCTCTACTACGAATTGCGGTTTTGGTTTTTCTGTGAAAATCAATACAAGGTGCCAAACAACCTTGAAGTTGTTCAACCTTATTGGCTGGATGAATCTCTATCTCTGTTCTGCCTGGTACGTCTTGCAATTCAAAGTATCGGAATTGACCAGTAGTGTCATGATCTACAATATATTGCCCAGCGGGTACACATGACACGAAAGGTTCGTTATCTAACCATGGGCGTTCAAGAACATAAATTAATTGACCATCAGGCAGGATTAGTTCACTTAAGCAATGTGTGTCGTGTTTAGTACGGTACATTGTAAGCATATTATATCCAGACATAAAAAAGCCCCGATGGTTAAATCAGGGCTAATCAAGCGGCCATTGCAATACGTTATAGCCAGTCGATGAATTAATTATAATGGAAGTAAGTTTTGCATCTACTGAACACAAGTACAGTTTAGCTAACTTTTACAACCTTAACTTATTTAAGCATTAAAAAGCGGTCAAAAAAACCCAAAATATTGTGCATTACAGCTCATTCATAACAATTCTTTCGGCTTTATCTATCCAAAAGCCCTTAATTGGCAATTTACTGATGTATTTTTGAGACAAGGCGCGTCTGCATTCAACTTTCATATTTTCAATTAAATCGTCAATAGCACGTAAATCTATTGGCACGTATACATCTTGATTATGATTACCTGGTGTTGACCTTGTTGGGGAGCAGCTAGCGGAATATGAAACATCAACCCCTTTGCATTTATTATCTATTTTAACGCTTGGGCGCTTATGGTATTTAGTCGCGCTCTTTTGGCTTTGAATGAAGCTGGCCATTAAACTTGAACCGCCTGTGTTAATAGTATAGCTCTGCCAAAACTTACCCCACGCTCTAAGTTCGGCCCTAGCATGCTTTATTGTTCTAGTGTCTTCTACCATTGGCATAATCATAAATTTCCTCTATGGAGTAATTCATCATCTTTAGGATCTCAAAGACCATTAAAAAAGATGGTTCAGTTTTACCAGTTTCATAATTAACAAGTGTATTCCTTGAAATACCATATTGTGCTGCTAGTTCATCTTGCGTATATCCTCTATGTTTTCTTGCTGTTTGAATTACAAGACCACCGGCGGGAATAGCTTCATGAACATCAGGCATTATCATTCACCTTAACTATGTATTGATTGGTTTTTGGTTGATTGTCGTTTCTGCGGGAGTCGATAATTAATTCATTTTCAACCTTTAAAAGATTTAGATAAATACCAAAAGGGTCGCTTAAAACCCCAATATATTTAACTGCATTATCCATAAGCGCTTTTATTTTATTAGCCTTAAATTCCCTAGTTATCTTTCTAGTTTCTACTGTGTAGTAAGAGAAACGGATATAAATCCCCTCATAAAACACTATTCTCATTCTTGTCCTAACCCTCATTAACTGCTCATTATCCCAATTAAGCTGGTCGATTTCGTGCGCTTGCTTTTGTGCAGGGGATAAGTCATTCCAGTTAATCATTGTTATCACCAATCTGGTGTTTCATATCAGCTAACTTCTTTTCAAATTCCTCTCTTCCTTGCTTGATCCTGCACTTCATAAATTCCAAATATTCAGCCCTTTCAGCACCTCTTTTTTAGACTCTTTCAACTCCAATGTTAAAAAACCTATTAATATAATGAGCGCACTAATTGATAAGGTATATAAAACTGGTCGTAATATACCAATCTCCATTAGTGCGACTCCAAATAAGAAAACCAACAACGATGCTAAAGCTAGAGTTATTGCTGTTTGCACTCCGGCAATGAAAAACCTACATAAATTTTTAATCATTAGCCTTTTCTCCTTTCACATCTTCAGTCGGCTTAGTTTTCTTCTTGCCGAATATGCGCTCATAGTTATCAGCGTAAGCATTGCGGTTTTCTTTTTTACGTCCCGATTTAATAGGGCCGTTGTCGTTAATGTTCCCTTCTCTACTCATGATGATGCACCCGCTTCTAAAAAACCAAAGTATGCAGCGCTTCGTGTATCTTCATTACTTCGATGCCTCCAACCGGTTACTAGCTCAAACTGTTCACGGTTCTTAGCCCAGTTCTTTCTTGTAGGCTTATGTAGCTTATAGGGAATACGAAAGTGCTTAAGCATTCTTATTAGCTCGACTTGTGATTGCTGACAAGCCCCTACCTTTTTTGCGATGTTAGATTGAATGCGCACATTCTGGTGAGTGTTACGGCCATATACAAAGTTATTAGCACATACATCTTCAATAGAGAAAGAAACAGATTTAACAGGGTGTTGACCAATCAAGCTAAAATCAACAATAAATTCTTTTATTAAATCAATTAGGGTTAACTGCTTAAGTTCTTTAAGTTCGCCCCCTATATATATAGCTACGCCATGGCGTTCACTGTCAGGATCAATACCTATTACCATTTTCATAATTTAGAACCGCCCTTACCTGTTTTAATTAATCGTTTGTAATGTGTTTTAAGTGCTATTAGCTGATTAACTGAATAATGGTTAGCCTCATGTGGGCCCATTAACCAATCGTATTGTTCTTGGCCGATGCGCTTAGGTAGGTTCTTTTCATACATCTTTCTATTACCTCCTAGCGTGATATTGCATTTAGAACATTGCTTATGTACGTTACTGGGCTCAAACCTTAAAGTTGTATTGGCGCCTACTGAGATAAAGTGCCCTGCATGCCATTCACTGGCTATTGGTGTATCACACGTTATGCAGCCTTTTCGTTTATCTCTAATCTTTATCCAGGTGTTAAATAAATCTTGTAGTTCTTTGGTGTGTTTACCAAATGACTTAAACGTATTTTTACGCAACTCTTTTTTTTGCTTGGTGCTTTGCGTTTTCGTTTTAATATTTAATTTCTTTTCACATTTAGCAGAGCATACTTTCTGCAGTGAGTTGTACTGCACGAACTCCTTTCTACATACCGGGCACTTCTTCATTAAGCCTCGCTAACCGCTAAAACTAATTTATATTTATGTGACTCTTGTTTAATAGTCCATGTTTGGGGTTTCATGCTGCATCACCGAACATATCAAGCTGTCTTACAAAGACTTGTATTGGAAGTTCCATTTGACTGTATATGTGCGCTATTGCGTCAACCGTCCAGCCGTTACCTAGCATTTTGTAGCGCTGCGTGTTGCTTACATGATTTGTGTAATTGTCTGGTACTGTTTGCAATCTCTCGCATTCGATAGGGGTTAGCTTTCTGTAGCTGTCTTTAATTTCATTTAAAAAAACAAGCTGACGTCTATTTTTCTCAAAGTAGCTTTTTAAGTTGCCCCCCTTGTAGTAGCTAGCATCAAGGCAGTGCGATTTATCGCGGTCAACATGACCTAGCCCCAAAATATCAGCTAATACAATTCCCTTATCTTCTGGTTGTTCAACATGCCAATTGCACCAATAAAAGCGATTGCGGTTTTGAGCGCTTACTAATGCTGAGTTGATTGGAACCTTGTTAACTTCGCCCAGGGCTTGCTCAGTGTGAAAGGTTATATATTCCTCAAACTCCTTTTTCATTTTCACGTTTTCAATCAAGAATTTGATTTTAGGGTTAGATTTTTTAGCGTGTGACATAATGTCGAGCATTACCCAAAACAACATACCCCGCTCGTCTTTATCGCCCAATTGTTTACCAGCCATAGACCACGCTTGGCAAGGGAAGCCACCTGTAACTAAATCAATACTTGACCAGTTAATATCCCAATCTCGCCACTTTGTTACATCGCCTAACTGAATAGTGTTAGGGTAGTTAGCTTGCGTTACTTGTATAGCGTGTTTATCTATCTCAGCGGCATAATACGCAGTCGGCTTAATGCCGATTTTATTAATTGCAATTTGACCGCATGACATACCATCAAATAAGCTTAAAATATTCATGCTGCACCCTCGCTATACTGAGCAAGTAATTGACTGGTGTTATTGCACCAAGAAAGCTTAGATTTATTTTCAAGCCTTGGCTGGGTTGTAACGTGTTTTAGAATATCCGGCACCTTTGGAAAGAACTCGTTAGTTGCTACTTCTTGCGCTACAGCGTTGATAAAATCTTTATCAGTCATACCCTTTAGGCCATTCCAATAAACGTTGATAGCTAAATCACTTAGTTCACGGCGGTAGTAGTCACACAAGCCAGTAATTTGCACGTTAAACGTTTGGCGGTTCATCAGTTGAGCTCCAAGTTTGCAAGACGGTCTGCCATGGTTTGTCCTATACGACTTAGGCTGTTACTTGCGGCTTGAGGTGTTGGTGGTATTTCATCATTCCAATTCTCACCGTTTAACCAAGTGGTTGGATTTTTCCACTCAGGCTTGAAAGCACCGTCTGATTGTTTTCTCCATTCAATCTGTTTAGCTAATCCGCTCATAATGCGTTTGAATTTCAAATCATCTGGTTTAATTTTAGTGAATGCAGCTAGTGCTTTTTTCTTATCGGTCTTTTTGGGATAGGTTAACCAAAACTCAGCAAAGCGATTTTTTATTTGCGCCTTGTCTTGATTGGGCGTTTCCGTCAAATTTTGATTTGCGGTGTTAAGGGGTTCAGGAATCAGGTTAAAGGAATCAGGAATCAGGTTAAAGGAATCAGCACGATTACTACTAGAGTCTTTCGTATTTATTCGGGATAAATCGCGATTAATCGTGAGTGTAGTTAAATCAATGACTTGCGCTTTATCTTCGCTAAATACTGATAACTCTGCGCCTTTGTCCCTTTCATTTTTATGAGGGTTTTGATGTTTAGTGAAATTGCATATATGTAAGCAAATTTTATCATTATCGGCATAGAACCGAATGAATCCAGAGCGCTCTAGATTAATCGCGATTTCTTTAATATCACAATTATCATATGGTAGAAGTTTTGCTTTTAACTTCTTTTCTCTCCATTCAACATTTCCGTTATAGTCAGCAACCGTCCATAAGGCAATAAAGAACAACCGACCTAATGCGCTAATCTCTGCTAGTTCATCATTATCAAAGAATGATGGTTTTATGTTTCTTGCTCTAGCCATTTGACACCACCTTGATTTTAAATCTACTGTATTGCATACTTACCTCTCTATTAATGATTAGCCCCTAGCGTTACAGCGCTTTGATGGGGCTTTTTTATTACCTAATATTTACGCTTACGTTTAAACTTTTCATTAAGCTGTTTAGCCAGTGCTTGCGCTTGTTCTCTATATTCAAATAAAGAACCCTCAATACCATTAATAAACACTGCCCACTTAAACCTGCCTTTCGTTGCCCTGCCTACTTCATACTTCAAAATAAGGTTCCTTTTAAATACTTGCCCCTTTATCACCACCGGCGGGGCCACCGGCCATAAGGTCAAAACCAAACCTGGCTAGAATATTTACCGCTACCTAACCGCTACCCCCGGAAGAAAGGATCAGAGCAAAATTAGACGGCCCACATATTCAAAATGCACTACTAAACAAGTAATAATGAAAATGAAATAAGACTGGCTATACCTGCAGCTACTAGTAATTCTTGTTTGCTAATTCCTACATTCTTTAACCAGGCTAATAATCTGTAATCAGTCCTGCGATTTCCATACGGCTTACTCATTGGGTAACTCCTTGTTGTTGGCTTGTTAAATCAGTTAAGTGATATAAATCTAAATCTTTTATTCTCTGTACAGTGTCGTTAATCTCATTAAGGCGCTTAATACTTCTTACTAAATTGGGTTGACGAATGTCATATATAAAACAACAGCCCTCTACGTCCATTCCATTTACAAAGTAACGGCATAAAGCATCCTCTGTATTCTGGTTGAACTTACCTAAGCTAAGCAGTAATTTGATACGCGCTAAGCTTTCGGTACCTGGGGCCATTGGAATAATCATTACTCGTTTCCTTGTTTGCTACTTTTGAGTGACTTAAAACTAACTATTTGCGCTGTTTTAAGTGAATTGATACTTGTAATACTCTGTAAATAAGCCCTTGTGTAAGATTCAATAAAGTCAGCTACAGTCATTCCCCGCGCGGATGCTTCACGAGAAAAGTAACTCATTTGAGTATCAGAAAATTCAAGCTCTTTGAGTGACTTCAATTACACAACCTTTGAATTAAAATGATCACACTCTTTATTTACTTGGTTAAGCACCATTTCATATATGAATGCAGCCGTTTGTTTTCTTTTAAGTACAGCTAAAGCGCGTATAGCTTCAATTTCATCTTCGTTAAAACGAACTAATACCTTGTTATCTCTTACGTGTTTTCTGTTGTCATACATAATTAAATATCCTTTTTATAAAATGCTTGGGTTAACTAACTTCTTTATATTCTTCTGGTGGGTAAAGGTCTGGTCTAAGCTCATGGCGGGGGGTTCCTGTTACTTTCTCAAGCTCCAAAACTCTATTAGAGGGTATACCCGCTTTAAACCACTCATAAACAGCTTGTCGACTAACACCAAAGTGTTTAGCAATTTCAGACTTGTTAATTTTTTTCATTTCTCGTCAGACTTTTGTTATACCTGCCTTAAATGTAAGCCTAAGCTTTACATGTGTCAAGCTGAGATTGGTTTTATTTTAAGTGTTTGTAAAGCATAATTTGACGCATGAATAAAACTCAGGCGCAAACTTACGAAGAAAAAGCTATTTCAGAATGGCTTAAAGAAGGCTTTTCTAAAAAAGGCAAAGTAAAACTTCACTTGGCTGAAATTTGCGGGGTTTCAAGACAGGCTGTAGGGGATTGGGTAAAGAGCGGCCAAGTTCATAAGCGGCATTTATTGAAAATATCAGAATACTTAGATTCCCCTATACCTAATAGCGCTTTTGGATTTTCTCATATAATGCCAATAAGGGAACCAAGCCCTGAATTTGACACTGAAGATAATGGAATATTTATTGATAGTATCACCCATAAATTAAAATCAAATAAAGATAAGAAACCCCAGGCAAAAACTATCTTTAATAAGGTATGCGAAGTTAAAAATGAATACCCTTCAATAGATAAAATTAATAATATCAGGGGTGTTGTGGATAATTTGGATCCAGTTAAAGATAAAGAAATAATTGAAGCATTGCATACCGTTTGCCAGTTAATTAGAAAAAATGTAGATTTAGATAAAACTTAATACCCCTCTAAATTAGATAAAGGATTAGCTATGAGAAAATATTCAACTGCGGCTTTACTTGCGCTCACTATATTAATGACTGGTTGCGTATCAACCATGAATAAACTAGCTGATATTGGCGTTGTAAGAGTCACTGAGAGCGCGTTCGATAAATCTACTGAGGTTACCATCTCTAAAACACATAACTTTAGTGGTGATGATTACAATACCCCTAGCACCCAATTCTCTGGATACTGGACTGAATCAGATAAAAATCACTTTAAGCTAATCTTAGAAATGCATGGCAGCAGTGGAACTCGGGCTTATACGGATTTTAAAAGAATTGATTTTAATTTTGATGGTGACATTAGGTCTTTCAATGTAGGCCCAACCTCGCTAAGTGATGATGGTTATAACTCAGTCGCCGGTACAATCTTTACCCAAAGCAAAGCTGTAGCCTACTTGCCTATAGAAGTTTTAGATAAAATGATGAATGATCCTGACGTTAGAATTAGGGTTTACACCTCTGATGGTTATGAGGATATTATTTACCATGTTGGTAATTCAGGTCTAGCCAGTTATTCAAAAGAAATGTTTAAACCATTCTATGATGAAATAAATAAGTACCGTTAACCATTTTACAGCGAATAAGCGAACATCAACTAAATTTCAAAAACATTTAAAGTTTTAACAAGGAAAGTAAATGAACGGAATTGAATCTATCGACAAAGAAGAAAGTAAAAAAGAGCAAGCGAAATTTAAAATTTCGTTTATATCATCTGATGAGAGCGACCACGAAATAGATGCGGAAACACTTGGGCGAAGCCTACAAGACTTAACTAAGTTAGTGAGGAATTCTTTAAAATCGATTCAGGGAGAAGAATCAAGAGCTAAAATTAATGTTGCTGCTCACGAACCAGGGTCTTTTGTTGTCGATTTTATTGCTTATCTAGATGCCGGTGGTATCGAAGCCTTGCGAACTGTAGGTATTTTGGCTCCCACTGCCGCAGTAACGGCTCCCAGCTTAATCACCCTTCTCCTTAGACTAAACAAACGTAAAGTAGAGACTGTTGTAGAGAAAGACAATGGGAAAACTTTTATTATTGCCGATGATCATGAAGAAATAGATGTTACTCCTGAGGTAGCTAAGCTTGTTGAAAATTACTCAGTAAGAAAAAACCTTGAAGAATTTATATTAAAACCTATGGAAAACCCAATCATAGAGAAGGTCGTTATAAAAGATACTAACATCAGAGCGGATGGCGAAAATGAAGAGTTTTTTGCTGAGTTTACGAAAGACAAACGCGCTATGTTTGTGGCGCCACCGAAAAAAGATCTAACTTTATATTCTGAGAAGGTTCACAGAGAAAATATTGAGTTTACTGTTATCTCATTTGAGAAGGTCACTGGCTGGAGTATCAAACTTGACGATAAGACGATTAATGTAAAAATAAATGATAGTGAATTTTGGACTCGGATAGCCTCTAAAAGAGAAGAGTTTAAAAAAGGTCAAATATTTGAAGTGGATTTAAAAACTGTAATAAGCAATACTAATGGAAGCGAAGCAACAAAGTATTCCATAGAGAAAGTACATTAAGTAATGTTAGAAAACGACTCACTTATCATTGAAGGCTTAATATGGATAAGCATAATTATGTGCTGCCCTTATCTAGCTTTTGTATCTTATCGCCTTAGCATTCCTTTATGGGAGTGGGCTTTTCCAATTAAAGAAGTTGTTTTAAAATACAGCTACAACGGAAAAACCTTTAAAGCGACTGTTCCCGCAGACTCAAATCTAGCTGATGCCTCCATTGCACTAATGGAAGTTGCGGAGAAACAGAGTTGAGTTTCAAAAAAGCATTTAGCAGTAAAGATACAGCATCGGCAGGATTAAGCACTTTAGTCATTGCTGCAATTGGTATTTGGTTACCAGACGACAAGCTAAAAGACACTCTTATTATATTCTCCCCCTTAGCTATTTACATTGTATTATATATCGGTGAGGTAACCATTTTGAAGCTAGGTATTTCATCCGTAGAGGAGCGGAAATCTGAAAAAATGAAACAAAAGTTACTTGACGAGTTTTCGGAGAAAATCGAGCGGCTTGAAGAGGGTATTTCAAATACACTCGTTTCAGAAGTAGATAAGGAAAAAATGAGAAAAGAGCTTGGTAAAACAGTGATTGCTAAAGCCAATGTGAATGTAACCGCAAATTAACTGATGTTTTATATTAAAGACCTGCCATTCGAGCGGGTTTTTTATTGCCTACAAAATAAATGTAAAGTTATAGTTGACATAAGATAATATTGAGACAATACTAATGTAAAGCTCAGGCTTACATAAATAATCTTAATAACGCTTAGGTCTAATTATGAACAACGTAATTCCATTTAAATTTAATCTTAACGACATTCGTGTCGTCGACACACAAGAAGAACCTTTATTTGTTGCTAAAGATGTAGCAGACCTCCTTAAATACACTAACTCACGCAAGGCTGTTTCTGACCATTGCAAGGGGGTAACGAAACGTTACATCCCCACCTCAAGCGGTGAACAACAAGTGTCTTTAATACCTGAACGTGATGTTTACCGCCTTATCATGCGCTCTAAATTGCCAGAGGCCGAAAAGTTCGAAGAATGGGTAGTTAGCGAAGTAATACCATCTATTAGAAAGAAAGGCGGCTACCAAGCCCCACGCCCTAACCTTTCACGCCTTGAAATACTCAACATGGCCATTGAAGCAGAAAAGCAATCCATAGAACTAAAAGAACAACTGGCCATTGCTAAACCTAAAGCTGAGTTCGCTGATGCTGTTATGAATTCTACCAACGCTATTACCGTTCAAGACTTCGCTAAGCTCATGGGAACAGGTCAAAACAAGATGTTTTTAGCACTTAGAACACATGGCTACCTAATGGCCGGTGGACTGAACCACAATAAACCGTATCAAAAGTTTATAGATCAAGGCTTGTTTAGATTGCAAGAAGGTGTATTTAAAAATAACCATGGTGAATCTAACACGTATTTTAAGACCATGATCACAGGCAAAGGTCAGCAATACTTTCAACAACACTTATTAGCAAAAATAGCTTAAGGGTTAACCAATGCAAACAACATACTACCAATCCATTACAGCAGCTACTTACGCCAAAATAAGCGCACATATCAATGGGCAACGCTTGGTAATGAAATGTTCTCGCAAAGGGTTTTACTTAATTGATATGAATACCGAACTACAAAATAGAATAAATGGAGTAAATGCATAATGGCATCGCGTGGAGTAAATAAAGTAATACTGGTTGGTAATCTTGGTAATGATCCAGAGGTGCGCTACCTGCCTAATGGTGATGCAGTAGCCAATTTGAGCATTGCCACTAGTGAAAGTTGGAAAGACCAACAAGGACAACCTCAACAGCGCACCGAGTGGCACCGAATAACTATGTATCGCCGATTAGCTGAAATAGCAGGTGAATGCCTCAAAAAGGGTTCACAAGTTTATTTAGATGGGAAGTTACAAACTAGAAAATGGACTGATCAACAAGGTAATGACCGTTACACGACTGAAATTATTGCTAATAACATGCAAATGCTAGGGGGTGGAAACCCTGAACGGCCACCGGCACAAAACAACAATAAACATCTTAAGTCTGATGGTACGCCTAAAACCCCTGCTGAAATGCAATCCAATGAACCTAATATTGATTTTGATGATGACATCCCATTCGCGCCTATTGGCTTGCAGTATCCAGCTTTACTTAATTGCATGTAAGGCTGATTAATATGTATACCGATTTAATGCTTGACCTTGAAACTGTATCTACCAGAAATAATGCGGCCATTGTTTCTATTGGCTACCAGTTCTTTAACCCTACTACTGAAGAGTTTGGGCCAAATAAAGAAATAGTCATAGATACCACTTATGCAGTAGAGCCAGAGTTTAATCCAGGTTATCACGTTTGCGCCAGAACTATGAATTGGTGGAGTAAACAAGGGGCTGAAGCTAAACGCATATTTGAAGATGTAAATAACGTGTCTATCAGCTACGGCCTTGAATTGCTTATTGATGAAATCCTAGATCATAGTGAAGCGAATGATTTGCTCGTATGGGGTAACGGTAGCACGTTTGATATTACCATTTTAAAAAATGCCTTTTTACTATCCCATGATAGTGAACCACCTTGGCAACATGAAAACGTGCGTGATGTAAGAACGCTTGTGGCTATAGGTCGATTGTTTGGAATAGATCCTAAAGTAGATATTGAGTTTACAGGGGTTAAACATAACGCTGCAGACGATGCAAAACATCAAGCTGTTTACTGTACTGCAATACATCAATTGCTTTTAGCTAAAGCAAACTAATTAGATTGAATTGATAAACCAAAGGAAGATACACAGTGAAGAATACACTTACTGATTTAAATAACCATTTATTCGCGCAGTTAGAGCGCTTAGGTGATGAAGATTTGAGTCCTGATGATTTAAACGCTGAGATTAATCGCTCTAAAGCTATTCAAGGTATTGCTGCAGTAGCTATTGGTAATGCAAAGCTCGTCCTCGATGCCGCTGAATTTAAAATGAATCACATTAAAGGTGATTTACCGCCCATGTTAGACGTAAATAAGCCTAAAGCTGTTGCGGGCCCTAACAATGGCTAAGCGCTGGACGTACACCAAGCCTATGCTTAATTTTTTAACTAAGCATTACCCTAATTGTTTTGTTGATGAATTAACAAAGCGTTTTAACAAGCGTTTTAATTTAAATAAAACTGAGGTGCAAATTAAAGCCTGTTTGTTTAATCACAATATTAAAGCGGGTGTTAGACGCAGTAGACCTGTACGTCTTTATACAGATAAGCATTTAACCTGGTTAAAGCAGTGGTACCCAAAACTTAAACTGCCTGAGTTAACCGAAGCGTTTAATAAAAAATTTAAAGGTATGAATGTTTCAGCAAACTCTATTCGTGGGTGTCTTAAAAACAACAAAATAACATGCGGTAGAACTGGGCACTTTGTAAAAGGTGGCGCTAGCTGGAATAAAGGTATGAAAGGTCTTGATACTGGTGGTAGTGCGGGTTGGTTTAAGCCAGGCAGTATACCAGTGAATCATAGGCCACTAGGTACAGAACGAATCAATATATGTGGTTACGTTGAAGTTAAAGTTGCTGAGCCTAACAAATGGGATTTAAAACATAGAGTTGTTTGGCGTGAACACCATGGCGAGATTACCAGTGATGATTTTATTCAGTTTAGAGATAACAACCGCCTTAACTGCAGTATAGATAATTTGTTTTTATCTAATAAGTTTATTAATGGCCTTATGAATTCAACTGGTTTAAATCAGTTAACCGGCGAACTTAAAGATACCGCGCAAACATTCGCAAAACTTAAAATCAAAACCAAGGAATTACAATAATGCAAAATGCCGTTTCTCTTGAAGTAACACCAGAACAATTAAATGTTCTTGATAATGTATTTAGTGCACTTAGTGAAGATGATTTAACTAGACGTGGGTTTAGTGGTGATGATGTTAAAAATGTTTATGGCCTTATAGCACAAGTTAGATGGACTAAAGATGTAAATCAGTTATGGGAGTTTACTTCCAATGAGTAAGCAAACGATTACATCAGCAGTACTTAAAGCAATAAGCTTCTCTGCGTTGTTCTTCCTAGTTGTTTATAACTTTGTTTTTTTAATAAATTATTTAATGGGGTGACTTATGGCTCACGAAGAATACAAAGAAAAACTAGTAAGCTTTGCCACCGCACCAAGAGTATCAGCGGGGCAGCTACACGATAAGAAATTTAATCCTTATTGGGCTGGAAAATTACGCGGTAAATATATTTCTTTGGGTGGCAAGTTCAAGTTTGACACTAGAGAAGAAGCTTTAAATTTAGCGCGAGAATATAAGCAATCATGCATTGATGAAGCTAAGAAAAGGGGTTTGATGTGAGTAATTACACAATCGAAGAATTACAAGATAAGTCTAACAAATGGCGTACAAAAGATGGTCAAGAGGTGATTATTTACTGCGTCCATAAAAACGGGCAAGGTTACCCGTTGCATGGGGCGGTTAAATCCCAAGAAGACAATGAATGGAATACTGAATCATGGGAATTATCAGGCGATTATCTGGTAGGTGCCTCAGGCTGTGGTCTCGACCTAGTAAAAGTTAACCCTTATGAAGATTTCAAAGTAGACGAGCCTGTAATGGTTTGGGATGAAAAGTGCCCTGATGTGCCTCGTCATTTTTCTCACGAAAAAGGCGGCAAAGCTTATTGTTTCGCAGACGGTCAAACATCCCACACTACGGATCGCACTTTAGTCTGGAGAAACTGCGTAAAGGTAGCAGATTATGAAAACAACTAACCTAATCAAAACGCGAGCGATGGTCGGCATTATTCTCATAGCCGTTGGCATTATCGCGTTATTAACTAACCTAACCTAAAGGGGTGTTATGTGAGCAATTCAAAAAATAATAGCGGTAATGGTATGGGTTTTCTAAGTGTTTTAACCCTAATTTTTATTACATTAAAGCTAACAGGGTATATTACTTGGGGTTGGTTTTGGGTTTTATCCCCTATAACAGTTCCATTAACTATAGGCGTTTTGGCTTTGTTGTTTTATGCATCCTATAAGGTTTTAAAAGGCTAAGGGGAAATTAATGACTAACCAAAACCAAACCCGCAAACCCAACATAGAAAACATGGCTTGCTTTGAGCAAGTGGCAAAAGTAATAGGCAAATCACAGGCGCGGCTTGAGCAAGGTGATTCTGATCCACACTGGTTTGCAACGGATAGCGCCCCAGTTGATTTTCGCATGCGCTCACTAGCAGACATTGAACGCATCGTAGAAATTGAAGCCGAGAACGAAACTTTAAAAAAGACTAAAAATGCACAAGCAAGTCTAATTAAATCACTTGAAAAAGTGCAGGCGCATCTAACGAACAAAGATTATTCACTTAGCGAGGGTAATTTAAAGTCACTTGAATCATCGCTTGAATCTGAGCGTGAAATGAACGCTGAACTAACCGAAGAAAACGAGCGGAGAAATAGAATGATTAAAATAACGGGATTTGGGCAGCTAAGCATTGGTGATAGAATTAAAATCATAGGAAAGTCTGAACGCGATTCTTATAAATCAGTAACCGTCAAAGATGTTTTAAATAAAGGTCGTGTAAATGAGGAGGTTATAATAAACAAAAGGTTCAACCACTACTTTATAACTAACATGCTTATTAACGGTGGCAGTTGGGCTGTAGAGGCTTTTAAACAAGCGGAGGGCGAATAGTGAAAAAAGATACCTACACAAAATCAAGATATATGATACTTAATCAAGTGCTGAGCTACCCAATCCTTGCAGGTACGGAATGGGAAACGGACGCAAGAAACCCTAAAGTGGGTGATTTAGTATCCATGAATTGTGCGCCTGCTACTGAATATTATTTGTCATGGGTTGTCGGGTGTAATGGAGATAAAGCCCTATTAAAAAGCATTGAAACTGGAGGTTTATGCTGGTGGTCAAATGTAGGTTTTAATATCTACAAAGATGATTTACCCGAACAATGCAAGTGGTCGGACGCGCAGTACGAGTTCTGTAGAAAATGGCAAAAAGCAGCTGATAAATGCGGGGCATATATAATTATGCCTATTTTAGATTTTGAGAATAATAAAGCTGTTTTAGGGGTAAGAAAAAGGTATGGAATAGGTGAAGTCACAAAAGAAACTATTAAAATAAAATCTTGGAGAAGTGCGACTATAAAAAGCCTGGCGCCACACTACAGATTCCTTGAAAGTGAAACCCGTAAACTGGAAACGGAGGGCGAATAGTGTTTGATAAAATATTCAACCTAGTAGAAGAAAACCCACGCTTAACAGCAACGCTTTCCTATCATGGCATAAGTGATTATACAATGGTAATTGAGAATGCAAAGGGTTTAGGTAACTACACTGAGGTATCCAACTGCCAACATAGCGACTTAGATTTCGTGTTAGCTACTTCTTACGCAAATCTGGCGCAATGGCTTATTGATAATAAAGGGGGTTACTAGTGACTGAATACACCTTTGATAAACTAGGCCGTTTAAATTTTCATCCTGATTTACATGCTAATCAAGGTAAGCCCTGGACTAACTATGATCAAAACTACTTAGCTGATAATTACTATATAGATGGCCCTGAATGCGTATCTTTAGCTTTAGAAAGAACCATTAGATCAATCATGGTGAAAGCTAATGAACTTAGAAAAATAGGCCTAATGTCAGCACCCACTAAACGCAAAAACCATAAACGGGTTTTTAGAACCAATCTATTAAATAAGGATGATTGCAATAATGGCTAATAACAATAACTGGAAAACGCCTAAAGAAGTGTTTGCTTATTTTAATGCTACCTATGGTTTTATTTTAGATGCTGCAGCTAGCGATAAAAATGCGTTATGTCATCAGTATATAACCGAAGAATTTGATTGCCTTAAAACTTGCTGGGGTGCTTATGTTAATCCGGGCTCATACGCTTGGCTAAATCCTCCCTACTCGCGCCCTCTTCCATTCGTTAAAAAAGCGCTAGAAGAAAGCCGTACCCATGGTATAGGTACAGTCTTGTTACTTAACTGTGATCTATCAGTGGAATGGTCAAAGTTATTAACTGAAATACAATGCGAACTAATTATATTAACTGCCAGCGGCAAAAAGCATCTTAATACGTATAAGAATGGCCGTATTGCATTTTTAAATGAACATGATAAACCCGCAGATGGTAACGCTAAAGGTCAAATGGTGGCTGTTATTCCTCCTTATGTAAGATGGGGTTCGCCTACCACTACTTATTTACCTTTAACCGATGTAATGACCGTGGGCGCCGATATTATAAGAGGAAGAAAGGTAGCTGTATGATTTTAACTCCTAACCAGTACGCAAAGAAATTCTATGAAGGCGGTGTTACATGCGCGACTATAAGAAACTGGATTAAACAAGGAAGATTACCAGTTGATCATGTCGCTGAAAGAACGCCAACTGGCCATTATATTATTAGAGTTAGTGACTCACCTAAAACGAAAGCGCAATCATTGGCTGAATTAATGAAGAAAAGAGCATAGCAATGGCACCAAGACGCAAGCAAGCAAGTAATAGTGATATGCCCACAGGATTAAGCCCAGTTAAACACAGGGGCGTTATTAGGTTTAGGTATCGCTATCCATCAGGTAAAGATTTCTGGTTCCCTATGGGCACAACTAGGAACGATGCTGTTGAAGCTGCTTGCATATTCAATGCTGAATATAGAAACCCGCACATATTGGCTATGGAAAACGCTGATAAGTACAACCGGCCATTAGCTAAGTGGTTGCCTAAAGTAATTAGAAGAGTGCGAACCGATGAACGCTTAAGCCCTCAAGTGCTAAAAACCTTTTTAAGTAACTGCGATAAGTTAATAGAAACACATGGTAGTGTTTATTCAAAATCTATAAACCTAGAAATGGTAAATGATTTTATTGAACAACACGCTTCAAACAAAAGCATTGAAGTACAAAATAGAAAAATACTTTTCCTTTGCAAAGTGTTTGATTACTTAGTTGATATGTCAGCAATGAGTAAAAATTATGCCAGGGATAAAAAGTTAAGGCCCACTGCTAAAAAATTAAGGCAGCGATTAAAGGTTGAAGATTTTGAGCTTATTTATAATGCGGCGCCCAATTACCTTAAAACAGCTATGGCGTTATCTATTCAAACTACACACGCAGTTTTAGAAATTAGCCTGGCAAAGTATAAAGATTGTCGCATGCTTGATAAGCCTGAATTGTTAGATGGTGTGCTTGTGTTTGGTTATATGCGCATCCACCGGCAAAAAGTGAAAACAAAAGAAAGCTCTAGGGTTGAAATACCTATAACTAGTGCACTAAAGCAAATTATTGAAGATAGCCGCAATGATAAAGTATTAAGCCCTTATATTGTTCACGCTATTGCTAAGAGAAAAAATATACCTAAAGTGTGCGACCATCCCACACAGCTAACTAGTGATTACTTAAGTAAAGCGTTTAGCCGGGTTCGTGATGAATTAGGAATATTGGGCAATATTGAGAAAGCCAAGCGCCCTACTTTTCATGAAATAAGGGCCCTATCAATACACTTATACGATTTAGCCGGGTATGACCCACAGGCAAGGGCTGCACATGCTAATGCAGAAACAACAAAGATTTACAAAGATGGTCATATTGAATGGGTACGTGTACCCGCTGGTGAGATAAAAATAGGATAAATTAGACTACTGTATAAGGTTACGGATAGGGTACAAATAGGTTACACATTTTTAGCCTAAAATCTAAAGCCCTTAGAAATAGTGGTGCGACTAACTAGATTCGAACTAGTGCCCTCTACCATGTCAAACAAATTTAAAGAATTTTTAAATATTTCAATATAAACAACAAAAAACAATTATATTCATATAACTCAATTACTTGCTAAAAAACACCACTTAACAAAAGACCTCTACCCTGTTTTATTTGTTGCTCATAGTTTATACTTGATGCCAATCAATGGCCCCACTTTGGTCCCACTTTCAAAATAGATGGAAGTTACATGGCAAATATAAGCGATACGTCAATTACAAAATCATCAAGCGCCGCATTTGTAAAAAATGCAGATAAAGACAGACAACTAACTTGCACCAAAATTAAAGGCTTTTACTTACGTAAAACTCAAACCGGTGGAACTTGGTATTACCGATATACAGATTTTGCTGGTAAGCGCAGAAAACTAAACTTAGGTAAATTTGTAGATGGTGCTGCTTGCCGAATGACTGCTGTCGATTTGATTACTGAATTTAGAAATCAACGCAATAAGGGCGAAGATCCAAAACAAGAGATAGATAAAAAGAAAGCGAACTTTGTTTCTGACAGTGAAAGAAGAGATAGTAAGCTTGTTTCAACCTATTTAAATGGCTCTTACACAACTTACCAGCAAGATAAGAAAAACCAAGGTAAGCACACAATAGACATGCTCAAACGAGCCTTCGATTGCTTTATGGACACGCCAATGGACGAAATATCAAAGGCTGACTTGGCTGAGTGGCAAGCAGAGTACACGAGAGGCGATATAGTGAAGAAAACAGGCAAACGTAAGCCTAGGTCGCATGATACTGTTTCAAGATCATTCAAGGCCCTTAAAACAATGGTTAGGCATGCTTATATCAATGATGTCCTTAACTCATTCCCCGCAGACTTTGAAAAGTTCAAATTAAAGCCAGAAAGCGACATTGAAAAGGAACAAAGGCAAAACAAAAATCAGAATAAGAAAAGGCGTTTGTTAAGTGACAATGAAATCATCCAAATAAACCAAGGCTTAAGTGCTTATCATCAACAATTGGTGAACGGAAGAGAAAACAGTCGTAATCATGGAAAAGCTCACCTGCCGTCAATGAAAAATTTAGCTTTTGCCAATTGGTTCTTTCCTTTTTTCAGACTTGCCGCATATTCCGGTATGCGCCCGGGCGATCTATATAACCTACATTGGCATCAAATTAACATCAATTTTAAAGTGCTAGTAAAAACACCTAATAAAACTCGACATCATGCGAACCCAGCAAAGCTTAATATTCCGTTAAACAATTCAATCATACAAGTACTAAACAACTGGAGAATGCAACAAGGTAATCCGAGCGATGACAGTATAGTCTTTCCTTCGCCCATCACCGGAAAAGAATTAAGCAGAGACGCGCATGAAAAGCCTTGGGCTAATGTTTTAAGACTAGGTAATGTAGCCGATAAACTAGACTTTTATGCGCTTAGGCATCACTACATAAGCAAGCTAGTAGCTAACAATACTCCCCTACTTACCGTTGCACAGTTAGCTGGTCACAAATCGACAAAAATGATTGAAGAGCATTACGGACATCTCGCGCCTAATCAAGCAGCTAAAGCTTTAGATGATATTAGTAACGACTTTGGACCTACAGAACAAGCAATCAGCGAGGAAGTTAGAATATGAAGGATACGGCTATCAATGATTTACATGTAAGCGAGAAACATGAGAAAGCATATTTATCGCATTTCAATTGCTTCAAAACCGACCATAAATATAGGGATTTTTATAGAGAGTTAGTAAGGATTAAATTTATGGTCGATAACTTCAAAGATACAAACAATGACACTCCGTCAAATCAACGTAGGGATCTTAATGATATATCGAAGGCCTTAAATAAGGTGATTGATAATCTAAGCAAGCTTGACCATCACCAAGAATTATTGAACCAAATTTATTATCTAAATAAATATAAAACTCTTGAAAATATACCTAAAAATGAAGCGCAAGGAATGCTAGGTCGGAAGTTTAGCGAATCAATGGGATTAAATGAATTAAAAATTGTTTGTGAGTCCATCGCAGAAACAGCAAGTGAAATTCAAACCAATAAAGCTAAGACCCCGGTTAAGTTTGAAACTGTAAAGTTGCTATATCCATACTTTGAAAATAATGGCAATGGTGAAAAAGTTGCAAATGATATGATTAATTATCTATTAACTATTTCATTTGAGATATTAGGGATAGATTGTGAAGGAGGCTTTAAATCAGCCATTAAAAATGTCAAGAATTAATAGCGCATATTAAAATATTTATTTTTATTTTGTTATGACCTAGGTTTAGTCGAACATATTGTTTTCACTGGTATTATTTGTTTTGTCAGCAATCACAACCAAAGAGAATTAATTATGTTAGACGACAAACAAACAGAAAATATTGAGTATGAAAAAAGACTCGCAGCTTTCAAAAAAAGATATAACCTCAAAGAAATAAACACGAGCAAGACAACGGCTAGTGCTTTCTGCATTTCTGATTACACATTAAGGCTTTCACGCTCAACAGGCAAATTGCTCGGGACTGAAGCACCAAAATATACTAAATACGGACGCGCCGTTCGCTATCACGCACCAAATTTGATGTCATGGAATGAAAAATTCAATAAGGCGGAGCTTGATAATGAATAATCAAACTAAAATTTTTAAAGCAGTAAACGCGCTTTTAGCCCCCTTAGAAATACCTACAAAAAGAGCAAGAGCAAATAACTGCTATTTGCATGTTCGAACAATAAATACTGTTTCTACAAAGACTAAATCTTTGTTCTTAGAGCAGCTTGAATGGCTCATTGACGAAATCACTGACAAAAGAAAGGAAATGTATCCAGATCGATATCAGGACTTATCAACGCCAGTTTTAAGAGAGCAACTAAGCCAGCTTGAAAAAGAAAAAGAAACTGTTTTATCAGGCTTATCGCTAATGGAAGCCTTGGAGCATGAGACGGGATCAAGGTTACCGTCAAATGACAAGCCATACCCGGTAGAAGCATTAAACTCTGACGACGAACTAGAAGGAATGTAGATCATGATGAAATCGACTAAAAACCAAGCCATGCGCGATTTACTTCTTGAGCTAGTAGTTGCTCGAATGGATGCGCTAAGAAATGAGCTAAAAATTAGTGGTGATATTGATTCGAATCAATACATATTGCTGTTTGAACTATTTTTGGAGCTTGCTCCTGATGAAGCCATTTTAGAGGTTGAAAAAGCAATGAATGATAAAGGCTTAATTCAATCAACAACTGCAATTTTGAAAGCATAGTGAGGTTATAATGAATAATTATTACGGAAATGCCGCCACCCATAATTTAGATGACAGCACCGACCTGAACACCGGTAAGTCTATAGCAAAACGCCCACCTTTCAAACTTGAAATATCTTTATTGCTATTTCTTCGACTTGGTAAAGAAGGAATGAATGGTCCTGAAGCATACCAAGCCTATGGTGAATCATGCTTAAATACAACAGTCAGCACCTTACAGAATGAACGAGGTATTTGTTTCTGCAGGCGTTCCGAACAGTGGACACATCGCCACAATGGAAAAACGCATTTTCACCGGTATTGGTTAGCCGATGGTAAAGCGGAACTAATGGCAATTAGCCTGCTAAACGAGCTACGCAATAAACGCGGTATGTATCCTATACAGCCCCGTGATTATTACAACTTGCCAAACAAAGCAGCATAGCCCTTCGGGGCTTATGGTTCGCTCAGATGAACAATACTAAGGCGCGGTCTACGCGCCCACTTAAAATATTCCTACAACATCAAATAATCGTAAAAGATGGGCTCTTAGATGCGATTATAATTGGTGAGTTATTTTACTGGATAGCAAAGCAAGAGTCACCTTGGCGCAATGCTGGCGATTATTCAGCATGGCTTATGACGAACCCTGATACTATTCTGAGTAAATTTAAAAGTATCTGTGAAACAAATCAATACCTGAGACGGGATAGAACGCGCATGAAAAACGGCTATCTTGGTGCGTACAAATTTAACGCTAATAAAACACAAGATTCAAAAACGCTTAAAGAAATTTATTCGTCAATATTGAATAACTCCAATATAAATATTGATTATGGTGAATTTAACCCAGATGAGCCAAGTTATAAAGAAATACCAGAGAGCCAGCTTATAGTGCTAGATACTATCGACTTAGTTGGTTGCTATAAACAAGCTTATATTTTAGACCGAATTTCTTGGGCATTGGTGTCTAGGTGCGCGGACAATCTATACTTTAGAAGCAAGCAACATTTTGATGACTGGTGCGGATTAGGTACAAAAACAGGACAACGATTATTAGCAAAGCTGACCGCAAAAGGTTTTGCGTTTGGTAAATCAGCGAATAACCAGTTTGTTGTATATGCCGATAAGGATACATCTTCGTATCAGTTTTTTAGTGAATATATGTGCGATAAACAGCAAACAAGAAAAGCAAGCATAAGTGAAATGTTTGATTAAGGTTGGCTATCCTATAGCCTCACCTAACGGACAAAATTAGGTTTAGGACTGAACAAAATTGGGTTTAGGACTGGACAAAAACCCGTGTAGGATTGGACAAAATTGGGGCGCTGAATAGTTTCTTTATAATAGTTTCATTTAATAGTTTCACTTTAATAGCAGGCCATAAGCTAACGCTTAATGGCGCGCATTATCACTTCAACTTATTCTCACACGCATTTTTAACCCACTGGCTAAAAGACTCGTTTGTCAATTGCCTATCAATTTCAATTTTTGCTAACAAATCATCTTCAAATCTAATTTGTTTACGAGTTGAGTTCTTACGTTCAAATAACTTTTTGTTAGATTTATCTTGCAATGGTACGTACCACTATTTATATTGTATATGTACAACGATTGTACAGGCTTAAACGTAAACTAAAAAGGTGAAGAACATGGAAAACTTAGAATCATTGACTAATGACGATTTACAAAATTTAATTGATGCAAATATTGAAAAAGTGGCTTCATTGTCACTTTTACTAGTAACTGAAATGAATGAAAATTCACACGGAGAAATTGTTAAACACGATTTAGCATGGACTATAAGTGATTTATCAAGAGCATCAAGACAGGCATCAGAAATATTAACATCAAGAAACAGTGTTGCGGCGCATATAGAAGCAAGTAAAAATGCCGTGAAGTAGAAACTGTACTTTAAGGCAGTTATGTAAAGCCACCCTATCAGTAATAATAAACACTCACTCGGCTATAACGTATTGCAATGGCTGAGTGAACCTAAGCCCTGACCTAGCTAGTCGGGGCTTAACTTTTATATGTTCCTTTCATCTATATCCATAATGTAACTTTTTCAAAAAGTAGCGCGATTAAAAAAGCGTATTAATTTGGCTGAGACTCAACTAAAAGGAGCAGTCAATTATGTTTAAAGTTCTATTAATTTGCTGGGTATTTGCAATCTTTACTTATTTACTAGGTTCAATCTATACATATATAACTAGGGATATAGGCATAATATTTATATTAGGAATAGCCTTTTTAATATTAGCGTTCTTCATTGTTAATCTCATAGTAAAAGGCAGCAATGATAAGGAATGATCTAATAAAGGGCTCAGGTTCGTCCTGGGCCCTTGCTTACTATATAAATCAGAAAAGTGGTTTAAGTGAATTTTGCAACTAAACGAAATGCAAAGAGAAGTTTTTGACAAAAACCTTGATAAGGCTGCGCAAATTATTGAGTTTATATTTGACGCAAGTACGGTCCTTAAAGATGTATAAAAAGTTTTGATTACACGAAAGGAGCTTACAGGCTGTGAATCTCAAGAAAAAAACCCCCTTACATAAGAAGGGGGCCAAAACCATACATCATTTACATGGTGAATGACCAAGGAGATAACCATTCACCTGTTGAATAATACTCTTGTTTAGGTTAAAATTCAATCAACAAAACCTAAAAAGAGCAATTTTATAATGAGCATAAAAAATACTAAGCTCACACGTTTTTTAGACGTCAGTGAAACTAAGGTTAGCGATACATCGCGCTTAGTTAAACTGGCGTTTTCATCCGAGCAACCAATTGAACGAGTGTTCGATGGTCGCGAGGTACTTGAAGTTCTCGACCACTCCCCCGAATCAGTAGATTTAAGTCTGTTAAAGGACGGCGCGCCTTTACTAGTAGATCATGATGTTACTGACCAAGTCGGAGTAATAGAGAACGCAACAATCGATAACGACCGAATAGGTCGAGTACAAACCCGATTTGGCAAATCAGTACGAGCCAGTGAAGTGTTTGAAGATGTGAAAGATAAGATTAGACGAAAGGTATCTGTAGGCTATCAGATACTCGAATATTCAATTGAAGCCGGTGCGGGGCGCAACGGTGTTGATATCTATCGAGTAACGAAATGGCGTCCACTTGAGGTGAGTATTGTAAGCATTCCTGCAGACAATACCGTTGGAGTGGCGCGAAATCTAATTAATTTGAAAGAGACAAAAAAAATGACCGACATACAAACCCAAAGCGCCCGAGATAAAGAAGCTAACCGCTGTGATGAACTATTGAAAATTGGGCTTAACTATCACGAAGCAGAATTAGCTAAACAAGCTATAAGAAGTGGCGATTCTACCGAAGATTTAAGACTAGCCATTTTAGCTAAACGTGGCAATGAAGAGCCTATACAAGCTTTTGAGCTCCAATCGACTGATTTACACAGGGAAAAGCGTGAGTACTCAATAGTAAATGTGATTCGCTCACTAGCTGGTGATCATGGCGTCGATATTGGTTACGAACGAGAGTTAAACCAAGAAATACAGCACAAAAGAGGCAATAAGAGCAAAGGCTTTTCTATACCGATACAAGCGCTACAAAAACGAGCAGCCGTTGACGCAGCTAGTATAGGTCAAAGCTTAGTTGAAACGCAGTATGCCCCTAATATGATGGTTGATTTCTTACGCAATAAATCAGCCGTAGTGAATAGCGGTGCTACATCAATTCCAGTAGGTCAAGGTGGAGATTTAATCATTCCCAGACAAACTGGAACAGCAACGGCTACATGGTTAGATCTAGATGGCACTGACGACATTACCGAATCAAATCAGACATTCGATCAAGTTAACCTTTCAATGAAAACTCTTACTGCAATGACAACCTATACACATAGAATGTTAAAGCAAGGATTACCTGACATTGAAGCAATCATTACAAATGACCTAGCCGCCCTATTTGCAACGGAAATAGATAAAGCAGCATTGCAAGGTTTAGCCAGTAATCCGAAATCGCCAACAGGTATATTAAACCTTAGCGACATCGGTGCGTTAACGGCAGCCGGAGGAATGCCAACCTTTGCAGAATTAGTAGAAATGGAAGGTGTATTAGCTGACCAAAACGTTGATACTAGCAACCTTACATACCTAACTACTCCTACAATAGGAACAACGTTAAAAACCATTGAAAAAGCGACAAATACAGGACAATTTATTTGGACTGATAATGGTCAAGGCGATGGCATGGTAAATGGCTACAGGTCAATGTATACCAAGAACATGCCCGGCGGTAATGTATTACTAGGAAATTTCAGCGACCTACTAATGGCTTACTGGGGTTCGATTGACATCGAGGTTGATCCTTACGGCGATAACTTTAAGAAAGGCAATGTAGCAGTACGAGCAATGCTAGACATGGATATCAACGTAAGACGGCCTGAGAGCTTCTGTAAATTAGAAGTTAGCTAGAAACTTTACTGACAAAAGTACAAGGGGCTAATCAGCCCCTTTTTTATTTATGAAAAAAATACGCAATAGAAAAACACAGTGGTTCTATATTCATCAACCCAACAGCCTAATAAAAAAGCGGGTCCTTTCTAGGGTCTTGCGTGTGGGTACGCAGCATCGCGAGGTTTACATTCTGCGTGGAATTTTAAAACGGACTGACGATGACGACAGTTAACTTAAAGGGAGCTTTATATTTTTACTACCTGATGTTTAGGAAGTTTCCGTAGATTTAAAATTCTTTTATGCTTAACAATTCAACATTGGTCAGTCCTCAAAAATGTATTCATAGTAGCTAGAGATAGCTTTAGTTTTATGCCATCATTTCTACTAATTAAAATAAAAAAATGGATTTGCTATGCAAACAGTATATGTCGTAGGCGCTGGCGCAGGAGTTGATTTAGGCTTTCCAACAGGTGAACAGTTAAAAAAAAATATAGCTAATTTTCTTAGATGCCAAGTTGACCAATGGGGGGACTGCAAAAAAATGGATAAAACCTTAAAAAGGATTATCTTGACAGATCAAGACTCTAATAAACATACAACCGATATGGCTTTGTGTAATCGAATTGCTGATAGCATGCCGCTCAGTATGTCCATTGATAATTTTATTGACAGTAATAGAGATGATGAAAGAATTGCAAGTCTATCTAAGATAGCAATAATAAAATGTATAGCTGAAAGTGAGAAAAATTCTACGATCTACGGATTTTCAAAACAGTTAAAAAATTACGCGAATTTGGATAATATTTGGCTTTCAAAATTATTCCAAACTTTATCTCAAAATTGCACTTTAGGAGAATTAAAAAATCGCTTCTCGCAAATTTCATTTATTATTTTTAATTATGACCGTTGCGTGGAAGAATTTTTAATCCGATGTGTAGAAACTGTGTATGGGGTTAAAAGAGGTGAAGCAGAAAGCACTGTTAATAGTATTGAGTTCATCCATCCCTATGGATCTTTAGGTAGCTTATTTAAAGCAAAGAACAATGTTATAGAATTCGGCAAAGAACTCGATGCCACAGAAATTGAAGAGTTATCTTCCAATATTCGTACGTTTACAGAAGGACTAAGATACGTAACACAAAGAGAAAGATTACAATCAGTTTTGAACAAAGCAGAGAGGATTATATTTTTAGGTTTTGCATTTCACCCAATTAACATGGAGCTTTTCAAATGTGTTGCGGAAAAGAAAGAACCCGAAAAACTTATATACTCGACTACGTTTGGGATGTCAGACAGTGATAAAGAAATGGTAACTCGGCAGCTAGAAAGTCTATTTAGCGTGGACGCTTCGAAAATTCAAACAAAGGATGTAACTTGCTCAAAATTATTCAGTGAATATCAATTAAGCCTAGGATACATACAACGGCCCCAGCTCGGCCCCACTTGCGACTCAAATTAAAAATGTTAGCAACCACTTTCACTCTAAGCCTTTAAAAATGGTGCGACTAACTAGATTCGAACTAGTGACCTCTACCATGTCAAGGTAGCGCTCTAACCAACTGAGCTATAGTCGCAAAGAAAACAGCTTGTGGTGCAAAATAACTAAGCACCAAAGCGGCGCGTATAATAGCTAGGCACAGCCACATGCGCAAGTAATTTTTAGTTTATCTATGTAAGTTAATTGGTTTTACTAAGGCTTCAACGTTTTGTTTAGTCACAATGTTCAAAAATTCGTCGCCTAAGCGTTCTGATTCTAAAAGTACTCGCTGCCAATATTTGATTCGCTCTGGTGCGTCCATTGTTTCAAAATCTTTCCGGTCGGGTATTTTGCCATAAGGTAAACTAGCAACAAACTCCTCACTAGGTACAAGCATCACCACATTTTTATAACTATCATGATGGCAGACTCTGCGCTTAATTGATTTATCAAACCAACCTGGAACCGGTGTTGAATAGAAGTGAGGGTATAAAACCAGGCCTGGCGTGTTAATTCGCATATCGAAATGATAGTCAATAATCCCGCCATCTCGATACATTCCCGCCTTTGCACCTGCAATATTTTTCACTCCCTCTATTACTACAGGTATAGATCCCGAAGCCATTAAGGCAGGAATAAAATTATTCTCTTTCAGCTGATATTGTTCGGTATTTAACGGGACTTTTTCTGAAAAATCCAAGTGTTTTTCGTTTGATGAAAAAATTGCTCTAGTAAAACTTTTTTGTAGTTTTCGACGCGAAATAGCATTTCTACCTGCCGCCATAGCCAGCCCAGAAAACTGTTTAGCTTTATTTTCACTCGCCACTAATCCATGACACCTAGCCGTAACAATGTGAACCCTTTTATTAACACTATTTAGTACTTCATTAATACCCGTTTCACCCATCATGTGCCTTAGAATATCTAGGCCTTTAGCGGTAATTTCTTGGGGTGAGGGTTTATCAGAATAAACCGTATTAGCGTATTTATCAGCAAGTCGGAGTATTGCTTCTTTGGGGTTATCTTGCCCAAAGCAACAAGCTCTAAAGGCACCCGCTGAGCTACCTATAATATCTATGTGCTGTGGGCTTTTATCTAAAAATTCGTTAAAAACCACTTGGTCTAAGCCACTTAGTACGAACCATTTAGGCCCGCCACTGGCGCCAAGTAATGCCGTGAACATATTAGCGTTAAAACCAGAAGATTGGATTTCGGACAGTGCTTCTTCCCCGGCATAAATTGATAAAGGTGAATTCATTTTTTTATTTTTCTTGTATTGAGTTATCCCCATACCCTACTTTGTTCAACAGGTGCATGAGTGTGTAATTGGGGTGTTAGCATATAATTATGCATAACAAAATAGCTAAACGTGACTTAGTAATACTAAAACAAGGCCTAAAGTTCAACTCATCTTGGTGAATGAAAGGGAATAAGCACGAATCGTACGTATAATGAGCTATTAAAAATATCTATATTTATTAGCGGCTTAGTTAGTAACCCCTACACTACTCACAAACTTATCCACAGATTACGTGGATAACATTGAATAACTTTAGCGATCTCAAAATTTTTTAGCTTAATTTACTTTTTGAGCATTCAGTAAGCAGAATAAACCCTATCACTATGTTAATATTTGAGCATTATAGGCAGTTAATTACACTAAGCTCTGATTTTATCCACATTAGAGGTTCTAGCTTGCTTTAGAGTTAGCTTAAAAGAATAGAGATATACACAGCAAAATTTAAAAAATGAGATTCTAATTATGACGACCATGTATGGCATCGCGAATTGCGACACTATAAAAAAAGCGAAAAAATGGCTGGAGCAACATAACATTGCTTTCACGTTTCACGATTATAAAAAGCTAGGCGCAGATGCTGAGGTATTAGCCCAAGCCATTGATGCAAGCTCCCTTGATACTGTGGTAAATAAACGTGGTACTACTTATAGAAAATTAAGTGATGAACAAAAAGCTAATATAACACCAGAAAATGCTACTGAATTGCTTATAGAGCACTCATCAATGATCAAGCGTCCCATAATAAAAAGCGAAAATGGTATTATTGTTGGCTTTAATGAATCTCAATATAAGGAGTTTTTTAACATTGTCTGATGTCATCGCATTAACTAAAAGCTTAGTATCAAAAGCATCTATTACTCCTGAAGACGCCAATTGTCAAGTGCAAATAAAAGAACTATTGGCACCACTTGGGTTTAATAACGAAACAATGGTGTTTGAAGATACCACTAACTTGTGGGCGCGAAAAGGCAGCGAAAAACCCGTTTTTTGCTTTGCTGGCCACACTGATGTAGTGCCAACGGGCCCAGTGGACCAATGGAAGTATCCTCCTTTTGAACCCACCGAAGAAAATGGTTTTTTGTATGGTCGAGGAACGGCCGACATGAAAGCTAGTTTGGCCGCTATGCTGGTGGCAACAAAACGATTTGTACTTGATTACCCTAATCATAAAGGCTCTATTGCTTTTTTAATTACCAGTGATGAAGAGGGACCCTTTATCAATGGTACGACTCGAGTTATTGATACGCTAGAAGCTCGAAATGAAAAAATAGATTATTGCATAGTAGGCGAGCCATCAAGTACCAGTGTGACAGGCGATGTCATTAAAAATGGTAGGCGCGGCTCTTTAACGGGTAATTTAACGGTAAAAGGCGTACAAGGCCACGTAGCCTACCCTCACTTAGTTAAAAACCCAATACATGAACTGGCGCCTGCATTAACTGAGCTATGCACTACCACTTGGGACGCTGGTAATGCATTTTTCCCAGCAACTAGTATGCAAGTGTCCAACATAAATGGAGGTACGGGCGCTACAAATGTGGTGCCTGGCAGCGTAAATGCGGTATTTAATTTTCGCTTCTCAACTGAAGTTACCGCTCAAGAGCTTCAAACTCGTGTGCACGCAATATTAGATAAGCACAAACTAGATTATGACTTAGACTGGATAGTGAATGGCCAACCTTTCTTAACTGCAGAGGGTGATTTAGTTAAAGCCTGTGTTGATGGCATCAAAACCGTGATGAATATTGATACTGTTTTATCAACCGCTGGCGGCACCTCAGATGGCCGCTTTATTGCACCTACTGGCGCTCAAGTAGTCGAGTTAGGGCCTGAAAATGACACTATCCACAAACTCAATGAATGTGTAAATGTTAGTAATGTGATTGCCTTAGAAAAAGTCTACTACCAAGTACTGGTTAATTTGCTCGCATGATAACACCTCATCAAGCTATGGGTTTAAGTAGTGCGCACTTAGTTGAAGTCACTGACGGGCATTTCCTTCAAGGAACCGTAAAAAGCGCATTTGAGCAAATGCAAAAGGCCGCTCTTAGGCAAAAAATAGATGTGCAAATTTGCAGTAGTTTCAGAAGTTTTGAACGCCAATTATCTATTTGGAATAGGAAATGGAAGGGCGAATTGCCGCTGTATCGCTTAAATGGCGAAAAGTTAAATGCAAATACCTTAAGCGACGAAGAAAAAATACACGCAATTATGCTTTGGTCTGCTTTACCTGGCGCTAGTAGACATCATTGGGGAACTGACTTTGACGTTTATGACAAAGCTAATGTAGAGGCTTTACAGCATGATTTTCAGCTTATCCCCCAAGAGTATGAAGGCTCAGGGCCATGTGCTAAGTTAAGTAGTTGGCTAACTACTTATGCTAAAGACTTTGGGTTTTCCTTCCCATATGCAGAATATGTAGGTGGAGTGGCTAAAGAGCCTTGGCATTTATCACATACAGAATCCGCGAGCGCAATAGAAACGCAATTTAGTACAGAAAGGTTAGCTAACACGCTAAGTGAATCCACTATTTGTGGAAAAGACACTATTCTAGAAAATTTAGATAATTTGGTATATCGATACACATTTAACGAAGGGAAAAAATCATGACCTTAAGTACCACATGGGTGGTTGTTATTATTGTAGTGGCAATTGCGGCCATAATTGGCACCATTACCGCCCTTAAGAAAAATAATAAACCCTTTGAATTTCCAGAGGGATACGAAAATCCAGCACCTTACAGCAAGGATGATGAAGCAGAAGATGCTGATAAAACCGACAAAGATAAAAGTAGTTTAATTTAGCTAATTTTGACCGCAGTACCGCTAATACTAACCATTAGCATACTGCCATTCTGCCCTACTACTTCATAATCTAGGTCTACGCCTACTACGGCATTCGCGCCTAAAAGAAGCGCTTCTTGCTGAAGCTCGGCAAATGCAACTTTGCGAGCTTTGGTAAGCTCAGCTTCGTAAGAACCTGAGCGGCCACCCACAATATCTCGTATTGATGCGAACAAATCTTTAAACACATTTGCGCCCATAATTGCTTCACCAATTACAATTCCATAGTATTGTTCAATTGACTTACCTTCTACGCTATTCGTTGTAGTAATTAACATGTATTTCTCCTTTGTTTTCGTGCTCAATCGCTTTACAAATACTGGCTACGCGCCCAGAAAAAATTTCGGGCGCATATGCTTTTTCTTCACCTAAGCCCCAAATAGGAGCAGGCCATGCTTCATCATACTCAAATCTTGCCACATGGTGTATGTGCAATTGTTTCACAATGTTTCCAATGGCGGCAATATTGAGTTTATCAGGCGAAAACACCTCAGTTAAGGCTTTACTAACTAGATTAGACACCGCAAGAACTTTATACTGTTGCTGCTGACTCAACTCATACATTTCACTTATGTCGTTGATTTCCGGCACTAACAATACCCATGGGTAGCGAGCATCTTTACTTAATCGTATTTGAATGAAGTCAGCTTGGGCAATTAAAACAGAGCCATTTGCTAAGCGCTTATCAAGTTGAAAAGGTTCAAAGCTCATAAGGAATCACCGTTAAAATGGCGCGTTGGCCTATTGCTACATTTGCATTGGGGAAAACAATTGCTTCGTTATCAAACTGCGCTCGATACTCTGTTCCCGATTCGGTAGCTAAAATATCTCCTGCTTTAAATTCGCTGAAATTAACCATATCGTCGGCGAAATTTAGCGTAAAGTCGCTCTTATGTTTATTTATAACTTGATTAACAGTATAAATTGTTAGAGGGCACTTTTCATATTCGGGTAACGACACCTCAGCTTCGCTCAGCAATTCAACTAATTTTTGAAAAACAGCTTTAAACTTGCCCATATCATTTTGGCCAAACGGTTTAACTTTACCAAGTTCAACCGTAAAAGCATGAGCTTGGTGTTGATAAGACGAGAAATAGCTAAAAGTACCGGTTGGTGATTGCGAAAGTAAAATGGTGTTTACCTCACAAGCTGACAAGAACGCTAATTGTTCTTTACTATAGTCACGCCCGTGCAAATACGGATAAACGGCAAACTTTTCATTTTTAGATGGGCGAATAGCGGTATGTAAATCATAATGCAACTTAGTTGAGGGCGCTTTTTCAAAAAAATCATCTACCTGTTTCATCAACACTTTCGCTCTGCGCCCTTCAAGACTTTCACTCGAAATATCACGGCTAAATAAACGATTTAAATTTTCGTCGACAAAACGCTCGGAAATAGCCATAGCAGGTATATTTCCGAAAATAAATAAAACACGGTGCGCTGTTTCTAATTCTTCTGACAAAAGTTTATGTATTAATAAGCAGCAGATCTCAATTGGCGCAGTTTCATTGCCGTGCACAGCGCAAGATAAAACAATGCTTTTGGATTGTTCGGCATTCGTGTGAGTACTATGCTGGTTTAAGTTAATAGCCAGTATGCCATCGTCAAGTAAAGTAACGTGGCTTTTGTTATCTAAAACAAAGCTTAGTTGCTGGCCGTTGAGGGTATATTTAAGACAAAAATCGATATAGTCTTTTGTAATAAGTGTTTTGAGTTCAGAACGAGATAAACCTGAAATGTCTTTTTGCTGCACAAATATGTCCCATGTGTCTGGTTAAGATATACATGGTATCAGGTTTATTTAGTAATTCGAGCCTGAGGGTTAACAATATGGTTAAAATTTCCTATATGTAGTTGTTCAATGTATTCGGTAATCGGCACTGCTTGCGAGAAAAGAAAGCCCTGCCCTTTATTTATACCCATTGCTTGCAACATAGCGAGCTGCTCAACGGTTTCAATTCCTTCTGCATACGTTTCACACCCTTTAGCATCGCATATTGTTTTTGTGGCTTGAACAATGGCTGAATTCACTGGTGAGTTATTTAATTCAAGCACAAAGGTTTTGTCTATTTTAATGGCACTTAATTCAAGGTCTCTTATAAAACTCAAATTTGAATAGCCTTTGCCAAAATCATCCATGGATATGGCAATTCCAAGATTTTTGATATCCGCTAATTGGCGCTTCACTAGCAGAGAATTAGAAAGTGCCACGTCTTCTGTTAATTCAATTTCAAGTAAATGAGTTTGCACGTCATATTTATTCAGTAAGCGTTTTAGAGTAGTTACGAGTTGTGGATCGTACAACTGAGTTGGAGATAAATTAACCGAAATAGGCACAAAATACCCCGCAGCATTCATAGCGGCGATGGATTTTAAAGAGTGTTCTAAAGTCCAGTATCCTAATTCATTCATCATGTTATATGACTCTGCGGCTTTAAGTAATGTACCTGGAAACACTACCCCATCTAATGGATGATTCCACCGCAAAAGACACTCACCGCCTATAATTTCATAAGTATTTAAGTCAACTTTAGGTTGAAAATATAACTCTAGCTCATCATTTTCGAGCGCTCTAGTTAAGTCAGCCTTTAAGGTGAGTCCACGCCCACTCGCTTCGTTTGTATCATCATTGAGTAAGGTGAAATTCTCATGTCTGTTTGATTTTGATTTTTTAAGCGCAGTTTCAGCTAAGGAAATAATAGTGTTAATGTTTGAATCAGGATTTTTTCGGATTGCTACGCCAACGTTAAAATCAGCGATAAAGGCGGTTTTGTTCACTATTAGTGGTGTTTTAAAATGATTGTATAAGCGAGCATGCTCGCTTCTCAAGGAAGAAGCTGTTACAGCATGAACAAACACAACACCAAAAATGTCACCGCTAATGCGCCCCACGGCTACTGAATTAGAAAAAATACAATTGATATGATTAACAATTTTTAAAAGTAAGTCATCTCCAGCCTTATGACCAAATGCAGATGACACATCCGAAAAACGCATCACATCAAGCAACATTAAGCTAAAGTACTTTTCTTTAGCTGCTATCTGCTCAATAATTTCGATAAAATGATACCTGTTAGGGATTTCATTTAGATGGTGAATGTCATTTACTTTCATAAAGCAGATATCAGTCCTGAACTTGTAATAAATCTTTCCTGTATATCTATATATCGTATATTTATCTTTTACCTTTACTAAAAAAGCCGGGAAAACCGGCTTTTTTCTTCAATCCACGTTAACGCATGCTTGAACGCTAAGTTATACCTTACATTTCTCTAATTTCCATATTCTATCGACATAATCATTTATTGACCGATCTGACGTAAATTTACCCATTTTAGCGGTATTTAAAATTGCCATCTTCGCCCATCTTGATTTATCTTTATAAGCTTCATCCAGTGCTTTGTTAGACTCACTATACGAATCAAAATCAGCTAATACTAAATAGGGATCGCCGCCGCTTAACATGCTATTTTTCAAGCTCGAAAGCGCACCTGGTTGGCCCGGGGTAAAGTAATCACTATCTAACCAATCTAACAATGCCTTCAGCTCTTTGTTTTGGTAATAGTAATCATAAGGGTTGTAACCCGCCGCATTAATGGCCGCTACCTCATCTACGGTTTTTCCAAAAATAAAAATGTTGTCATCGCCCACTTCCTCGGCTATTTCAATATTTGCACCGTCTAAGGTACCAATGGTAACCGCACCATTAAGAGCAAGCTTCATATTACCAGTACCAGAAGCTTCTTTCCCCGCCGTTGAAATTTGCTGAGACACATCCGCTGCAGGAATCATTTTTTCCGCTAATGACACTCTATAATTGGGTAAAAACACGACTTTAATTTTATGGTTAACGCGGTTGTCATTATTTATTTTGTCAGCGATTTTATTAATCGCGTAAATAATTGTTTTTGCTAATGCGTAACCTGGTGCGGCTTTCGCTCCAAATATAAATACGCGAGGATGCATATCGTACTCAGAGTTTTCTAACAAACGACGATACAAGGCCATAATGTGCAACAAGTTAAGATGCTGGCGTTTATACTCATGTAGGCGCTTAATTTGAATATCAAAAATAGCTTTAGTTGACACCTCTATTCCGGTTAAGGCTTTTATTTCTTTTGCCAGTATTTCTTTGTTTTTTAACTTCACCCGCATAAATTGGTTTTGAAATGTTTTGTTGTCAGCGTATTGCGATAAATCATCGAGTTTATCGAGCTGCAGGGGCCATTCATCGCCTATCTTTTTAGATATTAAATCAGATAAGAGTGGATTACAGGCTTTTAACCAACGTCTAGGTGTAACACCATTTGTTACGTTCGTTAATTTACCTGGATAAAGCTGATCAAATTCAGGAAACAAGTTTTCTTTGACTAATTTGGAGTGAATTTCAGCCACACCATTTACAGCAAAAGACCCAATTACCGACAAATTACCCATGCGAACCATTTTTTCGCCGGCTTCTTCTATAATTGAGAGCTTAGCCTTGATTTCATTATTACCCGGCCATTTGCGTTCAACTTCTTGCATAAACCTATGGTTAATTTCATAAATAATTTCTATGTGGCGAGGTAGAATCTTTTCAATCATACGAACAGGCCATTTTTCTAGCGCTTCAGGCAACAAGGTGTGGTTAGTGTATGCGAAGGTATTTTTAGAAATATTCCACGCTGTATCCCAATCTAACTCGGCTCTATCCACCAAAATACGCATAAGCTCGGGAATGGCAATGGCTGGATGCGTGTCATTTAGTTGCACCACTACTTGTTCAGAAAAACGATCCCAGTTATCTCCATGGGCACGCTTATAGCGACGAATAATATCTTTTAATGAGCAAGCACTGAAGAAGTACTGCTGAATTAATCGAAGTTCTTTACCTGCTTCAGTCTCGTCATTAGGATATAGGACCTTAGAAATTGTTTCTGCTTGCACGTTTTCACGCTGTGCATCTACGTATCCGCCGGCATTAAATACATCCCAGTTAAAATGCCCTGAAGATTGGCTCTGCCATAATCGAAGTACATTAACCGTACTGCCGCCAAAACCAACAACCGGAATATCCCAAGGAACCCCTTTAACAATTTCACCTGGGTGCCATTCTTTTTGAATATTGCCATTTTTACCGTATTTGGTTTCAACATAACCGAAAAGCGGCACCTCTTGAATAGATTCTGGACGGCAAATTTCCCAAGGGTTACCATAATCACGCCAGCTATCAGGGCGTTCTATTTGTGCACCATTTTTAATTTCTTGACGAAACAAGCCATTTTCGTAATGAATACCATAACCTATAGCGGGGTAATCCATGGTGGCTAATGAGTCTATAAAACAAGCAGCAAGCCTACCTAAGCCGCCATTTCCCAAAGCCATATCTGGCTCTTCTTCTAAAACATCACTTAAATCTACACCCAACTCTTTTAGCGCGGCATCAGCCACTTCAAATAAGCCAAAATTATGCATGTTGTTTGATAATAAACGGCCCATTAAGAACTCAGCCGAGAAATAGTGAACAGCACGGGTATCGTTTAAGTAGTGAGATTTCTGTGTTGACCTAAGACGGTCAAGTACTAACTCTTGAATAGCAGCACTGGTGGCTTTAAACCAAGCATGATTATCTGCTTTGTTTTCGTCAGTACCTAGGGAACCATGCAGATGTTTGATAACCGTTTCTTTAAACGCTTTTTTATCAAACAATTCGGCTGGAATAGCGCCGTTCAAATTACCTTTCGCAGATTTAGCAGCCCTATTTTTACCAGGACTGCGTGATACCTTCGCTTTACTTGTGTTCGGTGATTGCGTGCTCATGTTTATTCCAAGAGTGAGTGAATACTCTGTAATTTTATTACAGAAACACACCTAACTCCATACTGAATAAGACAAAACATACGTATGTTTGTTACATATACGTTAAATTTTAAGAGCTTTTAACTATATACAAAATAATTAAGCGTTTAATTAACCAAAAAGCACATAAATAGAAACAAATCACCAACAAATGGCGTTTCTAGAGTACGCTCGCCACTAATTCTTCAGCTTCTTTAACTATTTCTTGTAAGTGGCTTTCACCATTAAAACTTTCTGCGTAAATTTTATAGACGTTTTCGGTGCCTGATGGTCTAGCTGCAAACCAACCATTGTCAGTACTGACTTTCACGCCACCAATTGCTGCGTTATTTCCGGGTGCATGAGTTTGTATATTGGTAATGGGTTCTCCTGCCATAGAAGATGCACTAATGTCACTTTTACTTAAAGAAGACAAGGTTTTCTTTTGCTCAAGTGTGGCAGCTACGTCAATACGGGTATAGCAAGGGTCTCCAAACTGTGATGTTAAAGACTGATAATGTTCGCCAGGGTCTTTCCCTGTAACGGCAGTAATTTCTGCTCCCAATAAACACATAATAAAGCCGTCTTTATCAGTCGCCCAAGTGTCGCCATTTTGTTTTAGGAAAATTCCGCCTGCCGATTCTTCCCCGGCAAAGGCGATACTTTTTTCCGAGAGCCCATCAACAAACCATTTAAATCCAACAGGCATCTCTAACATATTTTTGCCTAAGTGTTTGACTACTCTGTCAATCATGCTGCTTGATACCAGCGTTTTTCCAATACCAACGTTTGAGTCCCAATTGGGTCTATTCTGGCACAGGTAATTTATTGCTACGGCCAAGTAATGGTTGGGATTCATTAAGCCACTTGATTTGGTCACTATGCCGTGGCGATCAAAATCAGGGTCGTTACCAAAAGCTAAATCAAATTTATCTTTTAACTTAATTAAACCAGACATCGCGTAAGCTGATGAGCAGTCCATTCTTATTTTACCATCACGATCACACGGCATGAATGCGAAACGTTGGTCAATAACGGGGTTAACAACGTCAATATTTACGTTGTACTTATCTGCAATTCTATCCCAGTAATGAATACCTGAACCACCTAGTGGGTCGGTGCCTAACTTTAACCCAGCTTCACTTATTGCCTGCATATTGACAACTTGATCTAATTGATCAATATACTGCGTAGCAAAGTCAATTTGACTTACATATTCTGAATTCATTGCACTGGTTAAAGTAATGCGTTTAATCACATGGCCGTTAGCAATAATTTCATTAGCTCTATTTTGAATCTGGCTAGTAACGCCACCGTCAGCTGGGCCGCCATGGGTTTGATTGTATTTAAATCCGCCGTCAGTTGGTGGATTATGCGAAGGCGTAATTACAATTCCGTCAGCTAAATCTTTAATTCTATTTCGGTTGTACGAAACAATAGTATTTGAAATAACCGGCGTAGGCGTAAAACCATTATTTTCTTGAATGACCACGTTTACTTGGTTCGCGCACAACACTTCAATGGCAGTTACCAAAGCCGGCTCTGACAAAGCATGAGTATCTTTTCCAATGAATATTGGACCGGTAATATTTTCGCGTACTCTAAATTCAGCAAGCGCCTGACATATAGCCGCAATATGTATGTCGTTAAAACTAGCATTTGAAGAAGTGCCTCGGTGCCCTGAAGTACCAAAGCTAACCGCTTGAGTAGGGTCATTTACATCAGCTTGTAAGGCGTAATAATCACTGGTTAATTTAGCAACGTTTATAAGGTCGTTTTGTGAAGCAGGGTTTCCTGCATTGGGATGAACAGCCATAAAATTAAATCCTTTTCAGTGAGTATTATTAGGTAAACCAAATTTATTATTGCAGAAGCGAAGTAACAAAGAAATGGGTATTTCAGGACTAATGTATAATAAATAAGGTAAAAGTATTATTGTTTTTGCTCTCTAAATTTCAAAGATAAACTATAAAACGTATTTATTATCTAATCATGACAATATTGAGCAGTAGTGAATTCTAAAATTATGCTCACCTAATCTGGTTTGGCGAAATTACAAAAAGCATTCATACTAAGGTATTTAATTTAATATGCGAAAATTGTGGCGCTCATATACACTTAGCTTATGAGAACCAAAACGCTCGGCGGTTTAGGGTTCACTAATTATAAAAATAACTGCCGACTATAAACATAGAAGAATATCACTGCCATGCGATCAGATATAGATACTTGTATTAAACAAATTAGTAGAGTTATAAAAGGCAAAGAAGTTGAACTTGAACTTGCCCTGGTGTGTTTATTGGCAAACGGCCATCTTTTATTAGAAGACTTACCCGGAATGGGTAAAACAAGCTTATCTCATGCTTTAGCTGAGGTGCTTGGTTTTGATTTTGCTAGAATTCAATTTACATCTGATTTATTACCCGCAGATATGCTGGGTGTTAATATATTCGAAAATGCGACGCAATCATTTCGTTTCCACGCTGGCCCCATTTTTAACCAGCTTATTCTTGCCGACGAAATAAATCGCGCTAGCCCTAAAACGCAAAGTGCTTTATTAGAGGCAATGGCAGAAAGACAAGTCACAATAGATGGCATAAGTCGTGATTTGCCCTCCCCATTTTTTGTAATTGCGAGTCAAAACCCTTTGCATCAATCTGGTACTCACCCTCTTCCTGAATCCCAGTTAGATAGATTCAACATGCAACTATCTTTAGGCTATCCTAGTTATGAATCTGAAAAAGCCATGCTGCAAGAGAGCAACGTAAAAACAGTACTTAATACAGTCATTAATTTTGAACAGTTAAGCTCTTTACAGAGCCGCGTGAATCAAGTTGTAGTAAGTGATTCCGTGTTAAATTACATATTAAATCTGGTTACTCTAACACGTGAATCTTCTGACTTCCCAAATGCTATTTCACCAAGGGGAACAAAAGCTTTATATCGCAGTGCGCAGGCAGCCGCTTTCGTAAAGCGGCGAGATTTTGTGAGCCCAGAAGATGTGCAATTTGTATTGCCTGCCGTATTCGAACATAGGCTACGCGGCCAATTAATGTCAGCAACGGCAACTACCTATTGCGAGCATTTATTGCAACAAGTAGACCCTCTCGCCGCTTGATGAACGGCATAAAGCAAGACACTACTTTTAGTAAATTACGTAAATGGTATTTAGACCTTAGGCGTGAATGGCTAGGGAAGCAAAGTTCTAATAAAAACGAAATTCAGTTTAACATTAATAACACTTTTATTATGCCATCTGGCTTTGGCTGGGTAATAATTGCGATTTCTAGTAGTTTATTTATTCTAGGAACAAACCTGCAAAATAACACCATATTACTTTTGTGTTATTTTTTAAGCGCCATACTTTTGTTATGTGTGTTTCACTCTTTTTTCTACTTTACCCAGCATACTATTTTATTCACCCCCATTCAGGCTGATTATGAAAATAGGCAGTTTCATTTACCTATTCAAATTCACTCGCTCTACAATTACGAAGGGGGAAGCTTAAGAATAAGCATCAAGCACATTAAATCTCTAGCGCTGACTAAAAGTAACCCTCCCCTAGCAGAACTTAACGCAAATATTAATGGCCAACTAACCCATCTAAAGCTGCCTTTGCCGCCCCAAACTCGGGGAATACATCAATGCGCTAAAATTACAATTTCCGCACATTATGGTTTTGGCCTAATTAAGTGTTGGACACATTTATCTCCTAAATTAGATATCGTAGTGTACCCCAAAATGAGGAAGTCACCTCTGATACTCAATCGTTCAAATAGTGAGAATCAGTTGGCGCTATCAAGCGACTCTCAATACGCCATTTCTGATAACTTGCAAGGAATACGAGAATATCAAACGAGTGATCCTATACATCATGTGAGCTGGAAACATGTTGCAAAAGGACAAGGGATGCTCACAAAAGACTTTAATGAAAATATGAGTTTAACGGGTTGGTTGCGCTTGAGCGATTACATACATTTAGGTATTGAAGAAGCTTTGCAGTGTTTGTGCTTTCAGGCTCAACAATTGGAAAAAGACCATGTTAGTTTTGGCTTAGATTTAGAAACAAATACAATTTTACCTAATCAAGGTGAAAAGCACTTGCAAGATTGTTTGCATCAACTCGCAATATATACGCCCAAACAGCCCCTTATGTCAGATCGTGAGGAGCTCTAAAAATGCAATACCGCTCAGTCAACAAAAGTACTCGCGCCTCTGTTTATTTGCCTCTATTACTCGTTTTTGTAGCGGTGCTTTTAAGCATGGCACAAGTATTAATGTCATGGGTTTGGGTCTTAAGCGCTTGTGCAATGGTAATTGCCTTGTTAAGAGTCACGCGCAAATTACCTAATATTAAAAGTATGACACTAAATTTGCTCGCAATTTTTTGCATGGTGCTATTAGCGTTCTTATCAAATGAGCACGGCCTTATGGCTACCATGGTAAATTTACTGGTGGTTGCTGGGTGCTTAAAGCTAATTAACATGCAAAACAAACGAGATTTTTATTTAATTTTAGCCATACAAATGTTTTTGATAGCATGTGGGCTTGTTTATCACCAAACTTTCGCATTTGTGATGACGTATTTTTTATTGCTTGTATTGCTACTTATTAGTGCCTTTTTAGTCAACAGAGGGGACTTAAAACTAAGTAAAAGTTATCAGCAAAGTATAAAGATTATTGCTCAAGCCCTTCCTATAACCGTTGCCTTATTTATTGTAGCTCCTCGACTTCCCCCCTTTTGGCAAACAGTTGTAGATAAAAGCGCTCAAACAGGATTATCGGAATCATTGACCCCTGGTGATATTGCTAGTTTAGCCAAAACAGATGATCTTGTTTTTAGAGCTGAATTTACCGGCGCAGTACCACCGCCTGAGCACAGATACTGGCGCTCAATAGTACTTGATTACTTTGACGGAAATACATGGTCAATCGCTTCAAATGTATTGCCAACTAATCAAATTTACAGTGATCGCCTAGAAAGCAATAGTAATAATGATGAACCGAATTACCATTATTTAGTTATGGCTGAGCCTAACAATACAAAATGGCTCTTTTCATTAGATATTCCCAACATCGAAGATAATATGGGCAGTGATGAAATATACGTTAATGGCCAGTATCAATTATACACCTCAGCTATTTCAAACAGTCCCTCGCTCTATATTTTGCGCTCTAGATATCACGCGCCACTTAGTAATTTTACACCCATAATAGATAATGAAAGATACTTGCAACTACCACAAGATAGTAATCCTAGAACTGACACTTGGGTTGAGATGAATGTTGTTCCTAAAAAGACATTTGAAGGAAAACTAAATGTTATTAATAGCCTATTTGACAAGCAAATCTTTAAGTACACGCTTCACCCACCATTGATGCGCAATAAACCTATTGATGCATTTTTATTTGACCATCAAAAAGGCTTTTGCTCGCACTATGCGTCAGCACTGACCTACATTTTACGAAAAGCAAATATCCCGGCGAGAATGGTGGCAGGATATCAAGGTGGTGAGTTGCAAAGTGATAATATGCTTAGCGTAAGACAATATGACGCCCACGCATGGGTTGAGGCATACCATCCTGATAAAGGGTGGCTACGCTATGATCCAACAGCCCTTATTGCCCCCAATAGAGCACTATCAGGCTTAATGTCGTCTTTAAGTGAACACGAAACCCATTATTATAACGATACATTTTCTAGTATATTCCCTGACTCTTTTCTAAGTAGAATGCGAAAAAACTTAGCTGTTATTGATTTTAATTGGAATACATTTGTACTCGAATTCGGGCAAGATTCTCAAGCAAGTTTAATTGAAAGAATTTTTGGTGAATTGAATCAAAAAAATCTGACTTCTTTTTTGATTGCGACATTTGCAGCCATCGCATTGTTTTTGGCGTTACTGTTTGTTCCATACAAAAAGTGGTTTTCATATAAACCTAGATCAGATTTAGATAAGGTTCTTAGAAAATTAGATAAATTAGGATTTTCACGCAAGAACAGTGAGCCCTTGTATAGCTTTTATCAACGAATAGAATCGCAATTACCGTCTGACTTAAAAATGGTGCTGGCGCAGTACATCAGTATTTTTTATCGCCATCATTATCAAGCAGCGCCAAGTATAAATGCCAGTAGTGCTAAGATTCGCAAAGACTTACATTCAATAAGCCGCAAGCTTCTAAACATCAAAGTAAAGCCAAATTCCGGCATTAAATAGAACAAAAAATAGTATTGTTTGCCAAAAATACTCAAAAAAAAAGGCCCGTAAAACGGGCCTCTTTTAAAAGCAATTTAACTTACTTTTTCGCTTCTTTACGTGCTTTCACTTCTTCAATTACTTTTTCCGATACATTCGCAGGACACGGATTGTAATGAGAGAATTCCATAGAGAACTGACCACGGCCAGAAGTCATAGTACGCAAGCTTCCGATATAACCAAACATCTCTGAAAGAGGAATGTCTGCTTTAACACGAACACCAGTTGCACCGGCTTCTTGGTCTTTAATCATTCCACGACGACGGTTCAAGTCACCAATTACATCACCTACGTGATCATCTGGTGTAAACACGTCAACTTTCATGATTGGCTCAATTAACTGAGGACCAGCCTTAGGAATTGACTGACGGAATGCACCTTTAGCTGCAATTTCAAATGCAACAGCTGATGAATCAACTGCGTGGAAACCACCGTCATAAAGCTCAACTTCAACGTCTAACACAGGGAAGCCAGCTAATACGCCTTCTTCCATCATGCCTCTGAAACCTTTCTCAATCGCTGGGAAGAATTCTTTTGGAACGTTACCGCCCACAACCACAGAGTTGAAAGTGAAACCACTGTTTGGCTCACCAGGCTTAATACGGTAATCAATTTTACCGAACTGACCAGAACCACCAGATTGCTTCTTGTGCGTGTATGAATCTTCAACTTCTTGAGTAATCGTTTCACGATACGCTACTTGCGGTTGACCTACTTCTAGCTCAACGCCGTAAGTACGCTTCAATATGTCTACTTTGATATCTAAGTGTAACTCACCCATACCTGATAGAATGGTTTCACCTGAATCTTCATCAGTTTCAACACGGAAAGTTGGATCTTCTGCAACCATTTTACCAATCGCAATACCCATTTTCTCAGTTGAACCTTTATCTTTAGGCTTAACAGAAATTGAAATTACTGGCTCTGGGAATACCATCGCTTCCAAGATAATTGGATCTTTAGGATCACATAGCGTGTGGCCGGTTTGAACATTACTCTTCATACCAACAATCGCAATAATGTCACCCGCTTGCGCTTTATCTAATTCGTTGCGATCATCAGCTTGCATTTCACACATACGACCAATACGCTCAGTTTTACCTGTAGCCGCATTTAAGATTGTGTCACCTTTTTTCAGCGTACCTGAATATATACGTACGAAAGTAAGTGCACCAAAACGGTCATCAGTAATTTTAAACGCTAGCGCTTTGAAAGTTTCTTCAGCAGAAACTAAAGCTACACGACCTGTAGGCTCACCTTCTTCATCAGTAAGTGGCTGAGGATCAACTTCTGTAGGGCTAGGTAAATAATCAACAACAGCGTCAAGAATTAATTGAACACCTTTGTTTTTGAATGCAGAACCACAGTATGTTGGGAAGAAGTCCATTGTACGTGTACCTTTACGGATACAACGCTTGATGTCTTCAATAGACGGCTCTTCGCCATCCATATATGCCATCATAAGATCGTCGTCTTGCTCAACAGCAGTCTCAACTAGCATTTCACGGTATTCTTCTACTTTATCAACCATGTCAGCTGGGACATCTTCGATTGAGTAGTTTTCAGGAAGACCAGTGTCATCCCAAATGTAAGCTTTGCGCGTTAATAGGTCAACAACACCCACAAACTCATCTTCAATACCAATAGGCAATACCATAACTAGAGGATTTGCAGCTAGTACGTCTTGAGTTTGCTTAACAACACGGTAAAAATCAGCACCCATACGGTCTAATTTGTTTACGAAGATAATACGTGCTACTTCTGAGTCGTTCGCATAACGCCAGTTAGTTTCTGACTGCGGCTCAACACCACCAGAACCACAGAAAACACCAATACCACCGTCAAGTACTTTTAATGAACGGTAAACTTCAACTGTAAAGTCAACGTGTCCAGGAGTATCGATAACGTTAAATCTGTGATCTTTCCAAAAACATGTTACCGCAGCTGATTGGATGGTAATACCGCGCTCAGCTTCTTGTTCCATGAAGTCAGTAGTAGATTCACCATCGTGTACTTCACCCGTCTTATGTATTTGACCAGTAAGTTTCAAAATTCGTTCTGTAGTGGTTGTTTTACCCGCGTCAACGTGAGCAAAAATACCAATATTTCTGTAATGAGCTAAATCAGACATGCTTCCCACTTTAATTAGTTCGTTAAAATTTTCGGGCGAATTATATAGATCATTGAACAGAATTTACACCACTTTCATGCTTATTTTTTTCAAAGTCTATCTTTAAGGGTATTTTAGCCTATTTTAGCATCAAATTTGGATAAAAATTTGCTGTAAAATTGAGCCTCTTACTTAATTTGATGATTGTAGGCGCTCAGCAGTTGGCTATTAACAATAACAAATACTGTTACTTCATCTCTATTGTGATAAAGATGCTTAGCTTTTATAACAACATGTCCAAATTTATCACTTAACGCGCTATTTAAATTATCTAGTATAGGTTGTACTACTTTAAAGCGTTTATTCATGGGAAGCTTTAAATTGAAAATGGCTGCATTTGCCAAGCCGGATACTAACCAGTGTAGCATCAACTCACTTACCCGCGTGGGTTGTTCAATCATATCGCATACTAGCCAGTCAACATTGCCCTGTTGGGGCTGATACAAGAATCCATCTTCACTATAATACTCTACCAAACCTGTAGCCATTAATTCTGCTTGAATTTCGCCGTGGTCAACGGCTTCTACGGTTACTTTTCGCTGAACAAGTTGGTAACTCCAGCCTCCAGGGCATGCCCCTAAGTCAACGGCTCGCATACCCGCGCTAAATAATTCAGCTTCTTGTTGAGGTGAGCAAAATAATTTTATTGCCTCTTCTAATTTCAGCGTAGAACGACTTGGCGCTTCATTAGGCATTTTCAAACGCTGAATACCTAAATGATGCTCGCTTCGGTCATGGGGTAAACTTATGGCTAGGGTACACTTAGTGCTATCAGAAAAAATTAAATGCAGATAAGCCCCTTTCTTGTGCGCTTGTTTACTCAACAAACCGGCTTTTCTAAGTTGATTTCGAAGTGGTACCGCAAATTTTTTGCAAAACTTCGCCATTTGTTTCCCATTTTCAGTGTCTGCATACTCGGTGAACACATCAGTAAACGCTGGCAAATTAGCATATTCATTTTTATGGTTTTCCAACAAAGTTAAAATTTCGCTTACTCTGTCGTTAGTTTCAAACCTTAGTTCACTAATCCCAATTAGCTTTTGCCTAGCAAATACAAGTTGTTCCAATGCGGGCAGTTTTTTATTAAGTTCAGTATAAGCATTTGGCGTATTTGCAGCGGAAAGTTGCGGCATAGTGAAGGTAAGCTCTGCGCTGTTTTTAGTTAATTTGGCATATCCATACAAGCCTTGTTTTGCACAAGCGTGTTCAACTTCACCAAGCAAATCTGCTTCATAACCGCTTCTACAATAAAATATTAAATCCAAGCCACTTACCTTAATTTAAAGAATGCAAACATCAGCCAAAACCAGGCTAATAAGAACGAAAACCCACCTAAGGGCGTCAAATATGCAAATATTTTCATTTGGCTAAACGCCAAGGCATACAAACTGCCACTAAATAATATAATACCAACAGTATAAAGCACATTGGCTTGATGCAGCATATGTTTAAACTGAATGATTTTTTGTTCTACTGAATTTACGCTTAATATCAATAATATAGCACTAATCACCAACATAGCTAAGGCATGGTACATTTGATACTGAGCGGCCTTAGCCATAATATCTAACTGATATGTATCCATAGTATGTTTTAAGCCATGTGCAGCAAATGCTCCCATTGCTACGCTCGTTAGCGCGAAAAACGAAGCTATACAGCCCCAAAGCCATGTGTGCTTACCCTTGTCATCCGTATTCATAAATTCAAATCACTTACTTCATCTAACATCCATTGGCTAAACACCTTAATTTTACTTTGGTCAGCCTGATGCTCTTTACACACCAAGTAATGGCTCAGCTTAGATTCTATTCTCTCTTCAAAAGGACACACTAAACGCCCGCTATCAATATCAGGTTTGGCCAATACAGTATCTGAAAGTGCAACACCTTGCCCTATACTTGCTGACTGCAAAACCAACATGGTATGGCTAAAAATAGGGCCATGATTAACGTTAATATCTTTGATGCCAAATTCGCGTAGCCAACTCTTCCAAGCACCACGGGTATTATCATGTAGCAAGGTGTGCTGTGCTAAATCTTTCAATTCCCGTAAACCATCGCCCTTTTTTAATAATAATGGGGAGCAAATAGGCGTTAAGTATTCCGACAGTAATTTTGTGACATGCAAGCCAGGCCAATTGCCTAAGCCGTAATAAACAGCAATATCAACTGAGTTATCAAGAAAATCGTCGTCTAAATCAACGGCTTTTATTCTCACATCAATATCAGGGTGTAAAGATGAAAACCGGTGCATTCTAGGCACTAACCATTGACTTGCAAAACTAGGCGGCGTTGCAATAGTAATGGCGCCTTTCTCACCCATTGCCACTAATCTATCAGTGGCTTCTTGCATGTGTACAAAAATATCGCGTAAATCTTGAAAATAAGACTGCCCTTCTTCCGTTAGTAGCAAGGCTCTATTTTTACGATGAAATAATTTTATCGATAAATAGCTTTCTAAACTTTTGATTTGATGGCTCACCGCCGCCTGTGTAACAAATAATTCGTCAGCCGCTTTTGTAAAACTCAAGTGGCGAGCCGCTGATTCAAAGGCTTTTAGCGCATTTAATGGAGGTAATCTTTTTGACATAGGAAATATACTTAATTATGAACTCATATACATTAGTTATTTTTATGCGAAAAATCAATTTATATCGTTAAACGTTTTCTATAAACAGTCGTAATATACAGCAACAAAATTAAATAAGCACTTTCATATCAATACTTTGCAAGTGTTAATGAGAAAATTTAGTTTTGTTAATTTACGCAACATTAATTTTAAATAAACTTTTAACTTGGATACAAAATGAAAACATCATTATTATTACTAAGCCTAAGCGTCTCAATAAATAGCTTTGCATTCGAAGGCGAATTGAACGCTAAATCAACAATTAATAAAGAAGAAGTTATTGCCGCTTTGCAAGAAACTCAAAAGCAACAAATCACTCTTAAAGATATTAGCTTTGCTAACACTTCTTTTACACTATCTGATACAGATATTGAAGGTAAAGTTATCGCTAAAGCGTCAAGCTTTAAAAACAATGCTAAATTAACTAGCGCACAGGCAAGTGAGTAATGTGCATAAATGTGCTTAAAACAAATAGAAATGAGCAATTGTATTAAAGCTCCTTCTCTTTTTAAGCACATTTACATCTTCTCTTTACAAAGATTACCCATATAGAAACAGCCCCACATGTTTATACCGCGCTTATTGCAGCTAACACTTCAATTGGATGCTTTGGCCTATATTTTTCAAAACGTTTGACTTGGCTTCTACAAGAATAGCCCGTTACAACAATCTCTTCATTTTGTGAGACCTTAGCTGCCGCTTGCCAACTTAAGTTATAAATTCCTGTAGAGTTTTCAAGGTGTTCAGCTTCATGACCATATGTGCCAGCCATACCACAACAACCAACGGCTTCAACATTTAGTTGCAAACCAAATTGTGCGAAAACTTGCTTCCATGTAGCTTCTGTTTCTGGCAGCGCTGTTTTTTCAGAACAATGTGCCAGCAGCTTATATTGAGTATTAGAACCTTGAATACCGGAAAGATTAAAGTCATGAGCATGTTGTTTAAGCCACTCTGTAACCGTTAACACCGAGAAATTAGTTAACTCATTCCCCAGTAGTTTAGTGTACTCATCGCGATAACATAGCACCAACGAAGCATCTGCACCTATCATTTGTATACCCAGTTGATGTACCGAGCTTAAAAACGAAGCTGTACTGCGAGCGGTTTTTTCAAATTTATCTAAAAAACCTTTCACATGCTGCGGCTTACCATTGGGAGAGAATGGTAAAAGGACAGGTGTTTTCCCCATATTCTTTAAGAATTTAACTAAATGCTCAATTACATCAGCATCGTAAAATGAGGTGAATGGGTCTTGAACAATCAAAACATGTTGTTTTTTGGCTTCATCACTTAGGCTTGCTAACTGATTTAAGTCATGTTGATTATTGACAACATATGGCTTAACCAAGGTTCTTTCTATTAACTTTGGTGTAGATAACGCAGGAGTATCCACATAGCCAATAGCATTCTTAAGCAACCATTCACTGGGTTTATTTTGTACAAGAAAGTTAAATAAGCGTGGAGCTTTGGCCATCATAGGCGCTAGGCTTTCGACATTGGCTACAAAATAATCTTTTAAAGGGCGCAAATATTTTGAGTAGTAAATGGCTAAAAACTTAGCTCTAAAATCTGGCACATCAACACCTACGGGGCATTGACTTGAGCAGGATTTACACGCTAAACAGCCGTTCATTGCCTCAAACACTTCAAAGTTAAAATCTGTTTTATGAGATTTACCCCAAGTATTGCTCACTTTACTGAACAAGCTGTGTTTGAAACTTGAAGGGGCAATATTGTCAGGGTTAATATTATGTTTACTTAACTGATACAGCCATTCACGAATAAGACCCGCTCGCCCTTTCGGACTGTGCCTGCGGTCTTGAGTGATTTTACTTGACGGACACATTGGCGATTTCACATCGTAATTAAAACATAAACCATTGCCATTACAACTCATAGCCGGTTCAAAACTTTGTTTAAACGCAATAGGAATTTGCCTATCAAATGTGGCTCGCTTAGTGTCACTCACTTTAACTAACTCAAAGTTAGTTTCAATGGGCGTACAAATTTTGCCGGGGTTCATTTGATTATGTGGATCAAAAGCCGCTTTGAGCTTTCTGAGTTCTGTATAGAGCTCTTGCCCAAAAAACGCAGGAACGTACTCACTTCTATACCCTTTGCCGTGCTCCCCCCACATTAGGCCACCGTATTTCGCGACCAAAGAAACCACTTGTTCAGAAATAACATTAACCAGTTTCTCTTGTTCTGGATCGCATAAGTCTAGAGCTGGACGAACGTGCAATACTCCCGCATCAACGTGCCCGAACATGCCATAATCTAAACCATGCGCGTCAAGTAATGCTCTGAACTCCATAATAAAATCAGCAAGGTTTTCAGGCGGCACAGCTGTGTCTTCAGTAAAGGCAATTGGTTTTTTCTCGCCTTTGCTTTTACCTAGCAAGCCAACGGCTTTTTTGCGCATGGCATATATTTTCTTAATATCGGCTTTATCAGTCGTTAACTGGTAACCAATCACCCCATTTTTGTTTTGTGCAATTTCGTCGTCAAGCCTAGACGTTAACAGTGCAATTTTTTCTGTGATTTCATCTTGATTTTCACTGTTGTATTCCACCATATTTAAGCCATCCATTGCCTTATTAGGTACATCGCTAATAAGGCTAGATACACTGTGCCAAATAATATCAGCACGGGCTAAATTCAATACTTTGCTATCAACAGTTTCTACCGAAGTTGCATTGGCTGCAATCATACTTGGGGCGTGTCTTAAAGCAGACTCAAAGTTGTCGTATTTGATGTTTACCAAGGTTGTAAAAGTAGGAATTTTGGTAATATTAAGCTTTGCTTCACCAATAAAAGCGAGTGAGCCTTCTGCACCGGCAATTAAACGGCCTATGTCTATAGTCTCTGACTCAAAGTCATATGCATGCTCTAAGTCATAACCGGTTAAGAACCGGTTTAAGCGTGGGAATTTATCAATTATAGCCTGTCTTTTTTCAACGCAGGTATTCAGTACCTGTTGATAAATACTGCCCAGTACGCCACCTGTTTGCGCAATATCTTGGGCTTCTTTTAATGATATTGGCCCAGTGCTAATCAAGCTTCCATCAACTGCCACGGCTTCTAAACCAAGCAGGTGATCGCTTGTTTTACCATATACTAACGAGCCTTGGCCTGAAGCATCGGTGCTAATCATCCCGCCAATAGTGGCTCGATTGCTGGTTGAAAGGTCAGGTGAGAAAAAATAGCCATGGGGGGCTAAAAAATCGTTTAATGCGTCTTTCACTACGCCTGATTGCACTCTTACCCATGATTCTTCCAAATTAAGTTCAAGAATTTCTTTCATGTAGCGTGATGTATCTACAACCACACCTGGCGTGAGCGACTGCCCGTTAGTACCCGTGCCGCCTCCGCGGGCACTAAAGCTTATGTCTACATTACCATGGGCGCTTTTGGCTATATGTTGAATATCTTCAATTGATTTGGGCAGCACAAGGGCTTGTGGTGTTTTTTGATAAATCGAATTATCTGTAGCCACCGCTAAGCGACTTGAATAAGAGTATTCAATATCCCCTGTAAATTCACTGGCGCGCAATTTATTAATAAAGTCACGTGTAGCAGGCGTGATGTTGTCCAATGACGACAAATGAGGTAGTACGTTCAACAAGTTAACTCCCAATTTAGTGAAACAACAGTATACCTATACACTTCAAACGACTCTAGTCAAAATGCTAAAGCATTGCATAATTCCTGTGTACGTGTGTAAACCACCAACGGGTGCAATTAAAATAAAAAAACCCGCACATCGGCGGGTTTATCATGCTTATTAAGACTTGCAAACAGTAAGTTCACATACTGTAATAAGGCTTATTTATGTTGTTCAGCTAAGTACAACCATGTTTCTACCACTGTATCTGGATTTAATGAAACACTATCAATGCCCTGCTCTACTAGCCAAGCAGCAAAATCTTCGTGATCAGATGGGCCTTGCCCACAAATACCTACATACTTACCACGCGCTTTGGCGGCTTTTATTGCCATAGACAACAAAGCTTTAACTGCATCGTTTCGCTCATCAAACAAATGAGCAATTAAGCCAGAATCACGGTCTAATCCAAGGGTTAACTGAGTTAGGTCATTAGAGCCAATTGAGAATCCATCAAAGATATCTAAAAATTGGTCAGCTAACAAAGCATTAGAAGGCAGTTCGCACATCATAATTACACGTAAGCCGTTTTCACCTTGAACCAAACCTTGTTCAGCCAATAACTCTATAACTTGCTGACCTTCTTCAAGGGTTCGAACAAACGGGATCATAATTTCAACGTTCACTAAACCCATTTTATTTCTTACGCGTTTAATTGCTTCACATTCAAGTGCAAAGCAATCTCTAAAGCTTTCTGAAATATAACGGCTAGCACCACGGAAACCTAGCATTGGGTTTTCTTCATGAGGCTCGTATTGATAACCACCAACTAAGTTAAAGTACTCGTTTGACTTAAAATCAGACATACGAACAATCACTTTCTTAGGTGAAAACGCAGCCCCAATTGAAGCAATCCCTTCAACCAATTTTTCAATATAAAACTCAACCGGTGAAGCATAGCCCGCAATCATCTCTTGCACTTCTTCTTTAACATCATCAGGTTGCTCATCAAAATTAAGCAAGGCTTTAGGATGTACGCCAATCATTCGGTTTATAATGAATTCTAGGCGGGCCAATCCAACCCCTTCATGAGGCAAACGGGCGAAGTCAAACGCTCGATCTGGATTACCAACGTTCATCATCACTTTTAGCGGTAAATCAGGCATTGAGTCAATACGCGATGTAGTCACTTCAAAATCAAGTTTTTGACCATAAATATACCCAGTATCCCCTTCTGCGCAAGATACGGTTACTTCATCATCAGTAAGAATAAGATCAGTTGCATTTCCACAACCCACTACAGCTGGAATCCCCATTTCACGAGCAATAATTGCTGCGTGGCAAGTTCTACCGCCTCGATTAGTTACAATCGCAGACGCTTTTTTCATGATCGGTTCCCAATCTGGGTCCGTCATGTCGGTCACCAATACGTCACCTTGTTCAATTTTGTCCATTTCAGCTATAGAGCCAAGCACTTTAGCTTTACCAGCTCCAATTTTATGTCCAATGGCACGGCCTTCACACACAAGTTTAGCTTGGCCATTTAACTGGAAACGCTCAATAACTTGCATATCTTCGCGGCTTCGTACAGTTTCAGGGCGCGCCTGAACAATATAAAGCTTGCCATCAACGCCATCTTTTGCCCACTCTATATCCATAGGGCGTTTGTAATGCTTTTCAATGATCATAGCTTGCTTAGCAAGTTCCATCACTTCATCGTCATTAATTGAAAATGCTAAGCTGTCAGATTTGTCTATATCAACAATCTCAACCTGTTTACCGTGTTCTAAATCTTCTGAGTAGATCATCTTGGTCATTTTACTGCCAATATTTCTACGAAGAACGGCAGGATTGCCTGCGTTTAACGTTGGTTTATGCACGTAAAATTCATCAGGGTTAACTGCGCCTTGCACAACCATTTCACCTAAACCGTAAGAACTTGTAATAAACACAACGTCTTCGAAACCCGATTCAGTATCTATAGTAAACATAACGCCCGATGCTGATAAATCGCTTCGCACCATACGCTGAATACCGGCTGATAATGCAACGCCTTTATGGTCATAACCTTGGTGAACACGGTATGAAATTGCACGGTCATTAAACAATGAAGCAAATACATGTTTAATGGCGACTAAAACCGACTCGTAACCTTTCACATTAAGAAACGTTTCTTGTTGCCCTGCAAATGATGCATCGGGCATGTCTTCGGCGGTTGCTGATGAACGAACGGCAAACGATGCTTCATTACCGCTACCTTCGCACAATGTTTCAAAAGCACTTCGAATCTCGTCTTCTAATTCACTTTGAAAAGGCGTTTCTAAAATCCACTGTCTTATTTGACTTCCCGCTTCAGCTAAGGCGTTAACGTCATCAACGTCAAGTGCATCTAACAATTCGTGAATTTTTGCTTCCACACCACTTTTATCTAAAAATTCATTAAACGCGTAAGCCGTGGTGGCAAAACCACCTGGTACTTGCACACCGGCATTAGATAAGTTTGATATCATCTCACCAAGCGAAGCGTTCTTTCCGCCGACTCGATTAACGTCATCCATGCCTAACTCTTGATACCAAAGAACATATTCTTGCACTGTAGGAGCCTCCAGCAAAACTTCTTAAACAAAGCTTAAAAATTAAAATCTCATTAGCCAAAGCTGACTAAACATTGTAGGTTTTCAATTACTATTACAATTTCATAAATCGTGTTAGGTTGAGCACCTAATGATTGTAAATTGGCTTGTAATTGAAAGTAAAATTTATTTTTTTTCGTAATTAAATTACAACATTGTTAAGGAGATGTTGTGCGTACAGCATTCTATATATCTGACGGAACGGCAATCACTTCAGAGGTGTTTGGGCACGCTTTGCTGTCATTGTTCCCCATGGAGTTTGAACATATTACTGTCCCATTTGTTGAAACAGAACAACATGCAAAACTTGTTGTTGAACAAATTCGACGTGCATTTGAGCAATCAAACGAGAGGCCCTTGGTGTTTTTCACAACCGTTAATGTAGACATTGGTCGTATTATTAGCAGTTCGGTTGGAATTAACTATAATTTTTTAGACCAATTTGTGGCTCCGCTTGAGAAAGTGATTGGCGTGCCCTCTAAACCTGAAAAGCACCGAACTCATTCGATGCATGAAAAAACCTATGATATTCGCATTGAAGCGGTTAATTATGCCTTAGCCAATGATGATGGTTCGAATATAAAAGACTATCAAGAAGCGGATATTATTTTAGTGGGAGTATCACGCTCAGGTAAAACGCCGGTAAGCTTGTATTTAGCTTTGCAGTACGGAATTAAGGCAGCGAATTACCCATTTACTGAAGAAGATATGGGCGATATTTTAAAGCTTCCTCCTATCCTGAGGCGCTTTCAAAGTAAACTGTTTGGCTTAACAATTAGCGCAAATCGCCTACACGCAATTCGCTCGGAGCGAAAAGCCAATAGCCGTTATGCTTCAATGCCGCAATGCAGAATGGAATTACGCGAAGTTGAAAACTTGTATCGCAAAGAAAAAATACCCTGCTTAAATAGCACAAAGTATTCGGTAGAAGAAATTTCAGCTAAAATTTTAGCGCAAACAGGATTAAAGCGTAAAAAATATTAGTTGTTATGAGGCTTTGGGGCGCCCGCCAGTTACCTTGTTGGCACGCCCTTCGTCTACTGCTTTTGCCGCACGCTTTTTGCGTACTTCTTTAGGATCGGCAATTAAAGGACGGTATATTTCAATTCTATCGCCATCATTCAATGGGGTATCAAGCTTGGTAGCTTTATACCAAATACCCACTTTATTTTCGCTAAGGTCTATTTCAGGATGTAAAGCCAATATACCCGACTGTTCAATTGCGTCTTTAACTGAACAATTTGTTGGCACCGACAAATTTATTAAGCTTTGTTTTTCTGGCAATGCATAGGTAATTTCAATCGAAATAGAATTATTCACTATTTGTAAACCTCTTTAGCGCGATCTGAAAATGCTTTAACCATATTGTTGGTCAAGGCTTTAAATACTTTACCAAAGGCCATATCTACTAGGCGGCTTGAAAACGTAAAATCTAAAGATAGCTCTATTTTGCAGGCTTCGTCAGATAGCGGCGTAAAAGTCCATCCACCCCCTAACTGTTTAAATGGCCCCTCAGAAAGCTGCATTATAATTTGTTCATTTGGTATTAAGGTGTTTTTAGTCACTAACACTTGTTCAATGCCCGCTTTAGCCAATGTCATTTTCGCATGCATCTGAGATTCAGACTCGCTGATGACTTCACTTGAGCGGCAACCAGGCAAAAATTCTTGATAAGAATCTACGTCGTTGACTAAGTTGTACATTTGCTCAGCACTGTAAGGTACTAAAGCATTTTTATTAATTGTAGGCATGCGTTAAGTTTAAATTGGCCTTATATCTTGATTATTTTATCCACTATGGCTTAAAAGTGAGGGTTGATTACAAAAAATTCAACCACATAATCTTTATTAATAAAGATAACTTGTTTCCCAGCCCAGCATTTCGAGGGTATACTAGCGCATATGAAAAAAAAGCAAACAAATAATAACACGATCGCCTTAAATAAAAAGGCGCGCCACGATTACCATCTCCTCGATAAATTTGAAGCAGGCCTTACCCTACAAGGTTGGGAAGTGAAAAGTATACGTGCTGGTAAAGCGAATATAACTGACGCCTACGTTTACATAAAAGACGGTGAAGCGTTTGTTACTAATATTGGCATCATCCCTTTAACTCAAGCTTCTTCTCATGTAATTAGTGACCCTACACGTACGCGAAAGTTACTGTTAAATAAGCGTGAAATTGAAGAATTAATGGGCGGATTAGACCGCAAAGGGCTGACTATTGTTGCCACAGCAATGTATTGGAAAGCCTGTTGGGTGAAACTTGAAATTTATCTTGCCAAAGGTAAGCAAGATCATGATAAACGCAATGACTTAAAAAACAAAGAATGGGATAGGCAAAAAGAACGCATTATGAAACATGCATAATGCGTTTGCTTGTTAAGGCGTATTGGTCTAAAACTGATACGTTAAATAAGCGCCTATGTTTCTACCCGCCCCCAGTTGCTTGCTGCCAGCAGGCAACTCAATATTGCTCACTCTACTTAAGCCCGATAAATGATCAGCATACGTTTTATCGAGTATATTTTCAGCCAGCACATTCAATGTAAAGCCGTTATTGAAATAATAAGCAACACTCAAATCAAATAAAGCATATCCTGCAGTGCTCGTTTCATTTTGCGAAGCCGAAACGTCATCTTGTTTAGATACAATATATGAATGTAAATTTACTTGATAATTATTTTGAGTATACGCAATACTCAGGTTTGCTGAGAGCGGCGCAATTCTATATAAATCTTGCTGTATTGCGCCAGTTTGCTTTCCCCTAACGTACTGAGCATTCATGCGCATCGACAAATATTGATTAACTTGGTGGGAATAAGTTACATCAAGGCCTTTAATAAGAGCTTCATCATTGCCCCACACCAAAGGATTAGCAATTCCATTCATTGCAGCAATCATATTGGCGGGCATATTGGTAGAGGGCAAGCCAATAATATAATCATCAATATGCGAATAGAAAACACTGGGACTAAATGACCAGTTATCGCCTAAAATATGCGCCGAAAAATCTATCTTTTTTGCACTCTCTTTTTGTAAATCTAAGTTACCTAAGTAATTTCTGCCGTCAGCAAGCCCAGCAGATACACCAAGAGGAAACCAAACGTACAGTTGCGAATAGCTAGGTGCATTTTCTTTGATACCCACTGAAGCTTGCAATTGAATATTGTTATTTACCATATAGTTAGTTTTAGCCACAACATCAGCCAAACTAAAATCTTTACTTTTATCGGCATTGTTAAACGCATCGCGAAGCGCCATTGCTGGCGGCATCATCATAGCCATACTCGTATCTACGTTGTTTGCCTTAGCACTTACTTGGCTTAAACGCGCTCCTACTTGCCATGATTGCCAGCCGCTATTTACCGCATAGGTTTGAGAAAGTTGCCCGTAAACAGAGCCTAAGCTGCGCTCAATATTCGCAAAACTTTGTAAGAAAAAGCCACTTGCATTAGGGTTGGTTATACGAGAATTTTGCTCTTTTGTTTTGTATTCTGCGCCGTATTCATTTGCCCAATTGCCCTTTTCATAAAGTAAACTTGTAGCTATACCTCGCCCTTCACTATCAACAGTATTTATCCTAAAAGAAGTAGGCAAGCTATTGGGTCTTAGCGCGAAATTGTTCATTTCATGTTCATTGTTATTAGCCGATAACTTTGCTTTAAAGGTCCACTGATTATCAATAAAGTATTTGTAATCAAGCCCTGATACCAATGCATCAATGAAATCTATGTCCATTGCTAAGGTTGGCGTACCGGAAGCACCCGTTGTGCGCGAGCTTAAGTACCAGTCAATTTGATGACTTTGATTTCTATAGCCCATTCTAACTTTTGCGCCATGGCGATCATAAAAAGTGTTAGGCACTGTGATTCCACTTCCAGCCTGAACATTATCACCGCTTTGAGTGTCGCCGCTCAGCGATAAATAGCTAGACTTATTTACTGCGTTAATAGTGCCACTTGCGCTATTAGATTTATTGTTGAACCAACCTAAGGTTAGTGCTCCGCTGAAATCATAGTTATCATTACTGCTAAAATTCGGTTTCTGTTCGCTTATATCAAGTGCGCCCCCTATTGTTTCGGCGCCTGCGCTTACCGGCGCAATACCTTGATACAAGGTCACTTGTTGTGACAAAGTGCCAATCACATGTGAAAGCGGGCTATCCATTGCATTTGGGCCTGCACCAGCAATGTGAGTACCATCTATGCTCAGTTTAACTCTATCTGAGAACATTCCCCTATATTGAACAATGCCCGTTACCCTCCCATTACCATTTACACTTAAGCTTGGAAATTGTAATAGCTGTTTTCGTAAGTCAGGCGAGCTGGTTTGGCTCAGTTCAATATCTGACTCAATTGCCAAGGTATTAATTTGCCCTATCACCTCTATAGATTCAATAGAACCTGAAGCGGCACTTTCGTTAATTTCATTGGTAGTAGCGTAAGTATAATTAGATAGTGCAGTATATACAGCACAAGCAATAAGTGGCCTGTGAAGGCTTACATAATGGGTATTCATAAATAATTCCAGTTTAAAAAGTAAAAATGTGGCGTATAACTAAATTGGAATTAAAAAGGAGGAGCACGCGCGGTGGCAAGATTAAAAGGAGTAAATGTGTACGGCTTTACAGGTAGGCTCAAAGACTTAAGACTAAGGCTTGTGCGATAAGAGCATAGTAAACTATAGGGCTCACTTACTAAGTCTAATGCTTGTAATGTATTTTCAACTGGGCAAAGCGGCTTTTGCTCAGTATCAAGATTACTATTAACTTCAACTATTTTGCCAAACTTAAAGTAATCGACACTTGAAATATACTTAACTTGCGAACCTGTGCAAATAACCAACACACTATCATCTACTTTATTTACGGCATGCGTAAATTGATTAGCGTTTGCTATAGAAGCAAGGCACTGATTAAATAAAAGTATGATTAATAAAAATAAACTTTTTGTTCGCACCGGCGTATATACCTTTGTGTGTGTAAGTTTAATTTATCAACCATTGATCTTAAAATCTACTCTTTATTGCAACTCAAAGAGTGAAAAATGATGTAAATCAACTTTGCACATGCTAAAATTACTAATTACTTCGGGGCTGCTCTGGATTCGACAGGATTCAATGATGCTTGAGGTGCATGCAGAGGTGCGGTTGGCCTCTTAAAAAAGCCGCAAAAAAATAGTCGCAAACGACGAAAACTACGCACTAGCAGCTTAATACCCTGTTCAGAGCCTCTTTGCCCTAGCTTCCGCCTTTAAGACGGGGAATTACAAAGAGTCAAACCCAAAAAGGATCGTGTGGAAGCTTACACCTGATAGCTGAAGCACTAAAACTAAATCAGGTATGTTTCTAAGTGGCCTGTCTGTCGGCAGCTTATTAACGAGAATAAAGACTGACTAAGCATGTAGTGCCAACGGTTGACGCTTTCTGGACGCGGGTTCAATTCCCGCCAGCTCCACCACTTTTAATAACTAAGGCTGATTTTTCAGCCTTTTTTTTGCCTAAATTTTATTAAAAATCAAGTATTTAAAGGGCTGTAGAGGTATTTCTGTGCTTATAGTTAATTGTAGTTAACTATATTATTTAGTAACATGAATGGTAACACGGTGTTACTAACCCCCTATATGGTGTTACTAAAATGGCTAAAATAGTTAAACCTCTAACCAACACACAACTTGAAAATGCAAAGCCGAAAGCAAAGGAATATTCACTTGCTGACGGTAACGGCTTGTTATTAAGAATTAAGCCCACCGGCACAAAAGTTTGGTTGTTCAATTACACTCATCCATACACAGGCAAGCGCAAGAACATAGCGCTAGGCAAATACCCTGCCCTCAAGTTAGTAGACGCTAGAAAGATGCGCGAGGACAATTTAAGCCTATTAGCTAAGTCTTTAGATCCTAAAGAGTATAGAGACAATAACCTGGCATTAGAGCAAGAAAAACATTCAAACACTTTGTTTGCTGTCGCTAGCCGGTGGTTTGAAGTAAAGCGAACACAAGTGAGCCCTAGCTATGCTGTCGATATTTGGCGATCTCTTGAATTGCATGTTTTACCAAGCTTAGGCAAAGCCCCTCTTTCACAAATAACGGCTAAACAAGCAATTGAAGTACTTAATCCATTGGCCGCTAAAGGTAGCTTAGAAACTGTTAAACGTGTTTGCCAGCGCTTAAATGAGGTTATGTACTTTGCTACAAACACAGGGATCATATTAAACAATCCGCTTGCAGCCATTAATAAAGCGTTTGAAGCGCCGAAAGCAACCAACCTACCAAGCCTTGCACCTGATCAATTGCCTAGAGTTATGAGCGCATTATCTACGGCTAATATTAAAATAGTCACACGCTGCTTAATTGAATGGCAATTACATACAATGGTAAGGCCAAGCGAGGCGGCAAAAGCTGAATGGTCAGAGATAGATTTAGTAAAGCGAACTTGGACTATACCAGCCGAAAAAATGAAAAAAAGCAGCAATGGCGATCACGTTGTGCCATTAACTGATCAAACTTTAGCTCTATTGGAATATATAAAACCTATTAGCGGCCACCGGCCTTTTATTTTTCCATCCGACAGAAACCCTCTGCAGCATGCTAATAGCTCAACCGCTAACATGGCCCTAAAGCGTATGGGTTTTAAGCAACAACTTGTAGCACACGGCTTGCGCTCATTAGCTAGCAGCACACTGAATGAACAAGGCTTTGATGCTGATGTTATAGAAACATGTTTAGCGCATGTTGATAGTAACACCGTAAGGCGTGCTTACAATCGGACTGACTATTTAGAGCGCAGACGCACTGTAATGGATTGGTGGAGTTCGCATATAGAAAACGCCGCAAATGGCAACTTAAGCTTAGGTGCCAATGCAAAAACATTAAACGTAGTTAATTTTAAGTAAAAGGAAATACCATGAACAATGAAACGATGATCAATAAAGATGATGTATTTACAGTATCAGCAAAATTAGAGAACTGTATTCAGTTGTTAAACCTAACGCTAGGGCAAGCACAAGAGCTTGAAACCGCAAGTCCTGAGAACAAAAAGCTAGTAGCAGCAATGACAGGTGTTAAGGATTATCTAAGTTCAATAGACAGCGATCTAGAGCGTTTAGTTAGTTAATAGCCCGCCGGTGGAGCATTCCCCCCGCTCCACCTTTTGCCTTAACATCGCGTTCTACACATTTATTTAAACTATAATTAAAAGTTAAAACATTTTTTTTATTTATATTAATAGACGCAAATGAACGAATATAAAAGAAAATGAAGGAAATCTGAAAATTCAACACATCACCCGCCACAAATGACCCACAAGACAATTATAAACATGTGTGTTTTACTTTTATCTCGCTGGTGATAACTACAGGTCGCTATCTGTAATTATCTACTCGATAGGCATGCAAGAACTAGAAAAATTAGGCGGGTTTAGAACTTTTCGCCATAAAAACATTTTTTTCAGTTATTAAAACAAGGTCCTTTTAGGTCTTTTTAGGTCTTTTGGGGTCTTATTAGTAACCCCTTGAATGCCACGCCAAATATGGCCTACAAGACAATTATAGTTAAGTATGCTTAACTGTTTTCAGCATTTAACAATCAACCAAAGGTAATACAAAATGTACGATATTAAACAAACTAGATTTATGACAAAAGTTGAAGCAAAGCGTTGTTTAGCGATTAGCGAAACAAACTTAAAGCACATCATATCAAAAGGGTTAATGGTTCCTTTAATTTCACTAGGTGAGCGGTCAGTTGGTTTTATTGAACAAGAAGTTCACCACATAATGGCCGCTCGTATTTATGGCAAGTCTAACGAAGAAATACAGCAGTTAGTACAAGACTTGGTGGCACATAGAAAAAGCCTTTCATTGGTGGCCTAATATGCTTTCTTGTAAACCAGCTAAACCACCACTTAAAGTAGAGCTTTGCTTGTCTATGATGCTTGCCAATGGACCCAATGGTTCGAATCAATTAGAGGCATTTAGTGAGTATGGTGAAACCTGCTTACACTCTACAATTTCAACTCTGGCGAACTCACATGGGATCTTAATCCACCGGCAGACGGAAAAGCATAGGAATCGCGCCGGTGGTTTTGCTCATTTTACTAGATACACACTAGCAGATCCTTATTCTGTAGAGCTAGCGCACGCTCTATTGCAGCGCCTTAAAGCAAGGCGAAATGCGAAAGGTGAATTAAGTGGAGTGGTTTAGTTTATGTCGTTCAGTATATCAGCACTAGTCTGGTCAAAAGAGTTTCACAGTGCAAATGCTAAGTTTGTAATGCTAAAGTTAGCAGATAATGCAAATGACAAAGGTGAATGCTGGCCTAGTTATCTAACGATAGCTAAATATTGCGGGCTTAGCCGGCAAACTGCGATTGCTCAAATTACTAAGTTAGAGAGTTATGATCTTTTAAAGATTGAGCCTCGAAAAGGTAAAAAAGGATCGGCTAGTAATCGCTATAAACTCAACCTTAAATCAATTGAGTTATTGCCGAATGTAAAAGTTCATTCAAGCAGCGAAGATGAACCGCCCTTAGACAAACAGATTGACCACCCTAGTCAAACAAGTTTACTACCCCTAGTCAAACAACTTGACCACCCTAGTCAAACAAGTTTACTACCCCTAGTCAAAGAGCTTGACCCAGAATCTATAAGTAAACCTATCATTGAATCTAAAAAGATAGAGCGTGAAAAGAAACGTTTTGTAAAACCGTCTGTAAGTGAAGTTTATGATCATATGAAATTGCAAGGTCAAGTTGATTACAATATTGCGGAACAGTTTTTTCACTACTACGAAAGTAATGGTTGGCTGGTTGGTAAAAATAAAATGAAGTCGTGGGAGTCAGCTATAAATGGTTGGTTGAGTAGAAATAAATCAACAAAGCCAAAAAACAGCACAGCATACGCGCTTACAATCGCATATGACGCAGCCGAAAAGAGGAGTGGCAATAGTGAGTTTTAATAATAAGAAAAGCAACAAATTCACCTTAGCAGAATATGACCTTTTAGAAAGTGATTCAATATCTTTAGAAAGTAGGCTCTTATACGCGCTTGTTTACCGTCGATTTATGAACAACACTAATGGCATAACGTTAGTTGCCAATTCGGATCTTCTTTACTGCCTAAATTATGCAAAACAGAATCGAATTAAAAATAAGCGCATCAGTTATTCAAGGGAAAATATTAGAACCTTTCGTGGCGAATTAATAAAAATAGGCTTGCTAACTGAGGTAAATACCGAAAGATTACCAGGCCAATCAATTCACTATTTACTTGCTTACGCTGACTATGAGCTAAAATCTACAGGGTTCAATAGTACGGCGTTACTGGGTACCGATTCGTTTTTAGTTATAAGTACTGATTGGGAAGATAAGTTGCAATAATTCACCACGGCGATTCAATAGGGAATGCTCATATAATGAAGCGCTTAACAAGCGTCCCAGAGCGCTGTTAGAACGCACCCCATGTCAATTACCATTATTATACTTAAACAAAGCACAAGCTTGCACAGTGACAATTAAAGCTAATTTCATTTTATATCAAGTATCATTAATTTATTGCAGGCGAAAAACAATCGTTAAATTACCCCTAGGTAAAGTTAAAACATAAGTAAGAGTTATAATAAATTGCTAAAATAGTTTAATCCCTACACTGGCAATTTAAGTTAATACATATGTTGTATGCGATAAAAACGAAATTAAATGACTTCATCAAAGAAAACCTAGAGCACGCTATGCTTATTCGCGTTGATGTAGCAAGCGATGTGCAATACCCGTTCACGCAATCGGTTGACATAGACGACGGCGTTATTATTTCAGCCGGTTATGACGAATACTTACCTGGCTCGACGCTGAAAGAAATAACCGGGCGGTTTGAGTATGACTCCGACAACAGCGAAATAAGAGTGTACCAGGGGGATAAGCTCAAATTTAAGATTGTTAAAGCCCAGGGGCCCGCCTATAACGATATTATGAGTTACGAGGGCCAGTATAGGCCAGAGGACGTAGCACGCATTAAAAAGCATATAGCGCAAATGCAAAGCGCCGGGCGGGGCTATATTTAAACTCTTTTGAACCTGTCAAAACCTGTCATTTAAATCAAAAGCAGCACACTCTTAATAGTTAATATGTGTTAATAAATGTTAACATTGAAATCACTTCAATAGTGATTGACAGTAGGTTAACTTCTATACAATATTAAGCTAACTATTAAAGGGACTTTTTCTATGAAAATATTTATCTATTTGTTACTTGTCGTTAGCCTACAAGCTTGTGTTATTCATCTACCATCTATACCTCAAAAAGCACCTAAGGATGCTAGCAAAGTTAGCACTGATATAACTGTAGAGTATGACAAATTTAACAACACCACTTCTATACGAACGCCCCTATACTTAAGCCGCAAAGGATTTACTGACACATTCCCAGTGCAACTAAGGTTTAGAAGTACCTATCAGAATGACGCACGGTTATTTATTCAGCTTTATGTTGTTGTGTCGGATGTTGATTGGGGTTTTTATCATTCAGCCAATGGCGAAGATGGATATTCATTTGATTTTATTGATATAGATAGTAAGGCTTCAGTTGAGCTTAACATGGTCAACACGAAAGAGGTTTTCGGAGTTTCGGTACCAATTGAGTATCTAAGAAAAATCGCTGGTAAGGACTGGGAAGTAAAAGCTTATGGCAAACGTAAAGAGGGGACGTTCATAATACCAGGCTCATTATCAGCAGCGTTTCTAAAAGAATTAGAATGTTTTGAAGAAAAAAATTGTTAATTGATAAATCATATCAAATTTCATATTGATGACAATTGATAATGGTAACACAGGAAGTAACACGACGACCCCAATCAACGTTCAATATTTATTTAATACAATAACTTAAACGCTCTATATAATTCCCGCCAGCTCCACCACTTTAATAAATTAAGGCTGATTATTCAGCCTTTTTTTTGCGTCAAATTTAGCACAAATGTAAATATCTATAGATGTGCTCAAACACCCGTGCTTAAATGCAAGCAACTACCATATATTGCCAATTGCCCTAAGCTCAAAGTCATTGTTCTTAAAGTGGCAATTAATAGCGCGCTACACTCAGCAACGCGGCATTTGCTTACACTAAAGTTAAATTCGTAATTTACATCAGGAATAGATAATTATGCTATACGCCATAAAAACCGAACTTAATAGCTTTATCAAAGAACATTTAGAACACGCTATGCTAACTAAGCCAAGGCTTGATTTTGGCTGGCCTATATCGCAGTCTGTAAACATTGACGGCGGCGTCATTATTTCAGCCGGCTATGACGAATACTTGCCAGGTTCAACACTTCGCGCCGTTATTGGTCGCTTTGAATATGACGAAGAAAACAAAGAGGTAAGAATATACGACGGCGAAAAGCTAGCATTTAAAATAGTGAAAGCCGATAAAATAGCATATGAGGCCATTATGACCTATGAGGGGCAATATAGGCCCGAAGATATAGCCAGGATAAAGAGACATATTAAGCAAATGGAAAGCGCTGGACGAGGTGATATTTAAGGAAAGCCGCCTTTAAATTACGTCCTTGTTTGTTCAGCTAATGCTTATTTATCACTTCGTATGTTTTATTTTTTCCAAAATAACTTTATTTGCATAAGAGATGGGCATTGCCTTAAAAGGACTCACATCCGAGCCACCTGTATTACCATCTGGCAACAAGCCAATAGCCGTTTTAGTTAATGCACCTATTAATCTAAAAATTTGACCAAGCACCTCTTTTAGGTCCTTGCGTTTTAATCCAAACTTTAACATTTCATAATGCACTTGAGTGTGGTAAAAAGTTGAGTATTGGCCAATCACGTGTGCATCTTCTAAGGCTTTGAATCCTGCATCATCATTGTTGTTCTTAAACAATTTATTTGCTTCGCTTAGCTTTTGAACTATATAGGGTTTTGCAGCTTGATTAAAATTCACAATACGTATCCATCACGTGTTTTTTATTGGGGAACTTGCGCAAGATCAAAATACTTATTTTCAAACTCGTTAGGCTCAATGGGCCGGCTAAAATAATAGCCCTGCAATAACACTTCCCCATTTAACATTAACCATTCTACTTGAGATTGTGTTTCAACGCCCTCGGCAACAGTAACTAAACCTAAATTTTTAGATAGTTGTATAATAGAACGCACTAAGTTTTCGTCTTGCTTGTCGACCGTAATATCATTAATAAACGAACGGTCAATTTTCAATTTATCTACAGGTAAATCTTTTAAGTGGCTCAATGAGGAATAGCCCGTACCAAAATCATCTAGAGAAAATCCAATTCCCATTTTTCTCAATAATTTAATTTTGGCGATAGTGTCAACCATGTTATTTAAAGCAACACTTTCAGTAATTTCAAACTCTAAGGCACTCCCTTTTACGCCATGTTTCGTAAGTACCTTAGAAACGGTTTCAATGAAATCATTTCTTGCTAGTTGTTTAACACTAATATTAACAGCTATTTTAAAGTCGCTTGGTAATATGCCTTTATCAGAAGCACTTTTAATATATGCACATACTTTACTCAATATGCGTTCGCCTACATCTACTATCAGTGCACTTTCTTCTAAAAACGGAATGAAATCTCCAGGATTTACTATTTCGCTACCTTTACGCCAGCGCATTAAAGCTTCGGCACCTTTCAATTCTTGTGTAGTAGAATCAATAAGGGGCTGTAGTACAAAAAAGAATTCATCTTTAAACATCGCTTTCATAATATCGCGTTCTAGTTGCAGTAATTCGGCAGCTTGTGTGGCCATTTCATTTCTAAACAACGTGACGCAATTTCTTCCTGCTCGTTTTGATTCGTACATAGCCGTATCAGCATATTGCAGAATTTCATCAGCGCTCACCTTATTCTTTTTATATACAACTACGCCCACACTGGCTGACAAAGCATAACTATGTAGGCCTATTTCGATTTCTTTACTAATACAACTGCGTAAACGTTCACCTAATACTTCAGCGCCATTTTTTGCGACTTGCAGATCATTTGATACTCCCTCTTCTATACAAAGAAATTCATCTGCTCCTAGCCTAGCAATCAAATCAGAAAACGAAAATTCATTACGTAATCTGTTTGCTAGCTTCACAATTAGCTGATCTCCCGTTGAATGACTTAGGGTATCGTTAATACGTTTGAATTGGTCTAAATCTGCTATAGCAGCAATGCCGTACACATTGTCAGTTTTATGATTTTGCTGATTTAGCACTTCATAAACCTTATTTCGGTTTGGCAAGGTAGTGAGTGGATCAAAATAAGCTAGTGATTCTATTTTTTCTTCAGCTTGTACCCGTTTAGTCACGTCTGTTGCAGTAACTAAAATACTGTGGCCTTCGGGCGTTTTAAATTTAACAAAAGTAACTTCCATATAGCAATTGGCTTGGCTTGCATTTTGAAGATGTAAAATTTCATTGAGCTGGCGAGTGGTAGAACTGATAAAGTCGTTTATAGCACTCATCATTTGTACGTCAATAGGTTCAATTACATCAGTAGCACTGCGCCCTTTTAACTCATAAATGGAATAGCCATAAAACGTGGCAGTCGCCTTGTTTGCAAAAACGAAATTTAGATGGTTATCAAGTGAGAAAATTAAGGCAGGAGCAGTATCTAATATTAAACGGAAGCGTTGGCTTCTTTCTGTTAATAACACTTGGCTACTTGATATTCTATACAGCATGTCATTTGCCGCGTTTACAATGAGGCTAAATTCATTTCTTTCATGACCAATAAGATGGCTAATTTTTTGAGTGGCAATAGACTTAGTGTTTACGCGTTGGAAGCGTTTAGATAACCTGATAAGTGGCGCGGCTAATGAAAAGTGATACAGGTAACTTAGTGCTAGTGTAAGTAATATATAGCCTGCAATGGAAATACTGAAAGTACGCACCGCGCGCTCATATACACCTAACAAGGCAATATGATTATTAATAACCAATACCATTTCACCGTAGGTTTCAGTTTCCGATGTTGATAAATTTGTGCCTGTTAATGGGACCGTTATACGACTTAAATTATCAGATACAAATGATAAAAAAGGATTATATGTATCAAGGGTGACCACGCCATCGTCAAAATCATCGTCTCGATGAAATTCGGCCATAACATTCCCTTGTTCATTAATAATGGCAATGTAACTAAAGAATTCAAAGTTGGCTAAGCCAGTGATAACTTGCATTGCCATGGCTTCTTCTAATAAAAATACGGCATTGCTAGCTGAGCTTTGAGAAGAAGAAACAATAGCGTTAATGGTGGTCTTTACTTCGGATTGGCGTTGTTTGAAGTCAAAAAATGTTTGTAAAAACGCCATTACTAAGCCTAAGCATACTAATAGCGCTAAGCTGCGAATGCCTAATGTGAATGATAATTTACTTTTTAATTTCATGCCAAAAAAAGCCTTTTAGCCACATAGCGAATTTACTTATTAAATTAAATAAATTGTAAAAAAATCAAGGTTATCATAACACCTTTTGATTTATATAGGTGTTTTAGTATGCTCTTATGCATATTGTTAGATTATGAGTTATCACTTTCGTTTACTTGTTGTATTATATCGGCTAGGAACTTTAAAAAATAACTTAAAATTAAAAAAAGGACAGTGTAAATGTCTAATAACAGTAAAGATAACGACTTTGCACCTATAAATGTTGAAATTAGTGATCGCCTTCCCATGGCGAGTCAACGACAAGGCAGCGCAAAGAATACAAAGACTCAAGTGGTAACAAAGTCTAACAACGCTTTAGTTAGCTTTTTAATGGTTTTATCAGTAGGTGCTATAGCCGCCAGTGGCTATTTGTATTGGATGAATACAAAGCAAACAAGTGCTTTGTCTGCCAACGAGGCACGAATAGAGAGTTTAGAAAATAGATTGTCGGCCACGGGAGAAGAGATGGATAACTCAACCGTTGCATTGCAGATTAAAGTCACTGAGTTGAGTAATAAATCTGAACAATTATGGGAGCAAATGGACAAGCTTTGGGCTTCGGCATGGCGCCGCAATCAGCAAGAACTTCGCACGGTAGAAAAGAAAGTGAGCAGCTTTCAAAGTGACGTTAACGCCTTGTTGAAGAAAACCGATACTAAAATTGCAAGTAGTTTAGATGGAATTAAGCAAGTTCAAAACCGTGTTGACAGTGTAAATAATAAAGTGAGTGGGCAGAGTAATGATATTCTTGCTATTAACGTAGAACAAGAAAACTTACAAAACACAATTAACAAACAAAACGCGGAATTACGTCAAATGAGTGAAAAACTCATTTTATTAGAGAAACGCAATACGTCTCTTTTGCAAAAACTTCAGCAAGTAGAAAATAAGCTTAATGAACTGGTAAACCGCTCAGTATAATTTTCTATCACTTATTTTTAGACAATAAAAAAGCACCCAATGGGTGCTTTTTTTAAGCCTTAAATTTACGACTATCGACGTAAACCTAAACGCTTAATAAGGTCTTGATAACGCTCAACGTTTTTACGCTTTAAGTAATCTAAAAGCTTTCTACGTTGGCTAACCATTCTTAAAAGGCCACGACGTGAGTGGTGATCTTTTTTATGGTCAGAAAAGTGACCTTGTAATTTATTGATATTATGCGTTAAAAGGGCAACTTGTACTTCAGGTGAACCTGTATCGCCTTCTTTTACGCCGTAATCGGCAACAATTTTTGCTGTTTCTACTGTAGTTAGTGACATATTTTTCTCCAAAGAAAAGTTTGAGCGGTTCCGATCACTAATTCAGAGCCGCCAGAAAGAGCGCGTAGTATATAGAGCTCAGTGAAAAGTGCAAGTCAAAAGGCCATGATACTTACGAATTAAGCAATATTCAGTGTAAACTTTATTCACTTAAGCTTCTAATGTATCGCTTGCGTAAACCACAACTCGTTTCGGCTGCAATAAATTCATTTCATTTACGGTAGCTACGCCCAGAAATCGTTGCGTTGTTTCCTCATACAATCTGACCACCTCACCCTCATTTAGTCTGGGGCTCGATAAGTCAATAGAGCTTACAGCTTGTCCTAAACAAAACTGAATAGCTTCTTCTTCTGACACAACACGCTTCGTTAAAGACGCAATCGCGGTATCCATAGGTAAAAGAATGTCATCTAAAGGTGAAAATTTATCTTCTTCCTGCAAAGACTCAAGTTGTTCGAAGGTATACATTTGCGCTGACTTATAATGTGCAACCTCTGTGCGCCTTAGTACGCTTACGTGGGCACCGCAACCTAGGAGTTGACCTAAGTCATCTATTAAGCTACGAATGTACGTACCTTTTGAGCATTGCACATTTAATGAAAGTACATTGTTTTCTAGCGAAACCCACTCAATATCATAAATGGTGATGTCTCTGGCAGGACGTTCAATAGTGATTCCTTGCCTAGCGTAATAGTACAAAGGTTTCCCTTCGTGTTTTAAGGCTGAAAACATAGAGGGAACTTGTTTTATTTGACCTCTAAATTGCCCTAAAGCAGCGCGAATATCACTTTCGGTAACATTTACGGGTTTAGTTTCAACTATTTCACCATCAGCATCAGAGGTATCGGTTCGCTCGCCTAATATTGCACTTACAAAATACGATTTATCAGCGTCTAATAAGAATTGAGAAAATTTTGTTGCCTCACCTAAACACACCGGTAACAAACCCGTTGCTAAAGGGTCAAGTGCACCGGTATGACCTGCTTTTTGTGCCTTATAGATGCGTTTTACCCGCTGAACAACGTCGTTTGAAGATATCCCCTGTGGTTTATCAACAATTAATACGCCGTTGATGGCTCTGCCTTTACGTTTACGCCCCATTTAGTTACTTTCTTCGTCAGGCTTGTCAGACTTGCTTTTTTCTTCATCGGCAGCAATAGCTTTATTCACTAAAGCAGATATCCTTGCGCCTTCTAGAATAGAAGCATCTTGGAAGAAGTGTACTGCAGGCACGTTACGCATTCTTATGCGTTTACCTAATAGGCCTCGCACAAAACCTTTCGCATCTTGTAACTTTTGAAGATCTTCTGCCACTTTAGCTTCATCATTTTCATAAAAGGTAATAAACACCTTCGCGTGCGCTAAGTCTCGTGATATTTCAACGCCCGACACGGTGATCATGCCTACTTCAGGCTCTCTGTGTTTAAATTCTTGCTGTAAAATACTAGCAATTTCTTTGTGTATTTGTTGACCCACTCGGTCCGTTCTAGAAAATTCTCTAGGCATAACTATATCCTATTATTTAAAGTGACAAAAACGGAGGCACTAGGCCTCCGTTTTATTGAAGTCGTAAGCGAAATTTAAATTTCGCGCTGAACTTCTACTATTTCAAATACTTCGATTTGGTCACCCACTTTCACGTCATTATAATTCTTAACGCCAATACCACATTCAATGCCTTTCTTAACATCTTGAACGTCGTCTTTGAAACGTCTTAATGACTCAAGTTCACCTTCATAAATAACCACGTTTTCACGTAATACGCGAATTGGGTTATTACGCTTGATGATACCCTCAGTTACCATACAACCGGCAATTGCACCAATTTTAGGTGATTTAAACACATCACGAACTTCCGCTAGGCCAATAATTTGTTGTTTAAATTCTGGCGCAAGCATACCGCTCATTGCTTGTTTCACTTCGTCAATTAGCTCATAAATAATGCTGTAATAACGTAAGTCTATTTCTTCGGCTTCAATCATCTTACGTGCAGTGGCATCAGCACGAACGTTGAAACCTACAACGATAGCTGATGACGCCGCTGCTAAACTTGCATCAGTTTCTGTAATACCACCTACACCGCTACCTACAATATTTACTTTAACTTCAGAAGTAGATAATTTGATCAAGCTATCAGCAATCGCTTCAATGGAACCTTGAACATCAGCTTTAAGAACAATGTTTAAGTCGCTAACATCACCACTTTCCATGTTTGCAAACATGTTCTCTAACTTAGCCTTTTGCTGCTTGGCTAGCTTAAGCTCACGTTGCTTAGTATGGCGCTTGGCTGCTACTTCACGAGCTTTACGTTCGTCTTGAACAACTAATGCACTTTCACCAGCAACCGGTACGCCTGACAAACCTAACACTTCTACAGGAGTAGATGGGCCAGCTACGTCAATGCTTTTCCCGTGTTCGTCTCTCATTGCACGAACGCGGCCATATTCCTCACCACAAAGTAAGATATCACCGGCGCGAAGTTCACCTTCTTGAACTAATACAGAAGCTACTGGGCCACGGCCTTTATCAAGTCTAGATTCAATAACAATACCGCGTGCAGAACCGTCTCTTACAGCTTGTAAGTCTAGTACTTCAGCTTGTAAGCTAATGGCTTCTAGTAATTCATCAATGCCTAAGCCTGTTTTAGCAGATACGCTTACGAATTGGTGATCACCGCCCCACTCTTCAGAGATAACCTCTAATTGAGACAGTTCAGTTTTAACACGGTCGGGATCAGCCGCTTCTTTATCCATTTTGTTAACCGCAACAATAAGAGGTACACCTGCAGCTTTTGCGTGCTGCACCGCCTCTTTGGTTTGCGGCATAACGCCATCATCAGCAGCAACAACTAGAATAACAATATCAGTTGCCGTTGCACCACGGGCACGCATTGCGGTAAACGCGGCATGTCCTGGTGTATCTAAAAATGCAATTCGGCCATTGTCAGTTTCTACGCTGTAAGCACCAATATGCTGAGTAATACCACCCGCTTCGCCGTCAGCAACTTTTGCTCTGCGAATGTAATCCAATAGTGATGTTTTTCCGTGGTCAACGTGGCCCATAATTGTTACAACAGGTGCACGAGACTCTTTACTACCCGATGAAGGTACTGCAACTAGTTCGTCTTCTAATGCATTTTCGTTCACAATTTCATACTTGTGACCCATTTCTTCAATTACAAGAACAGCTGTTTCTTGGTCAAGCACTTGGTTAATAGTGGCCATCTCGCCCATTTTCATCATAGTTTTGATTACTTCTGTGCCTTTAACCGACATACGGCTAGCAAGATCACCTACAGTGATTGTTTCACCAAGCTTAACAATTCGTTCAACCGGTGCAACTGGCTTGTTGAAGCTATGCTTCAAATCTTCACCAGCGTTCTTTTTAGACTTTTTACGTCTACGGCCGCCGCGCTCAACTTGCATATCTTCTTCATCTTCTGCTTCTTGCGCATAGCGATTAGAGTGAACATGCACTTCTTTGGCTTCTTCTTTTTTGCGTCGCTCTTCTTCTTCTTTCCAGCGACGCTCATTTTCTTCAGCTAACTTAAGCGCTTCTTCAGCCGCTTTTTTAGCTTCTTTTTCTAGTTTCTTCTGAGCTTCTTCTTCTTGCGCTTTTTGCAAACGTTCAGCTTCAGTGCGCGCATCTTCTTGTGCTTTACGCTCTTCATCGGTCAGCTTGGAGTCAGCAGATTTTCTCTCTTCTGCTTCTTTCTTCGCTTTTTCTGCGCGCGCTAAACGCTCAGCTTCCTGTTTTTTCTTCGCTTCTTCTGCTTTTTTCGCTTTTTCTTCAGCGGCAGCTTTAGCGGCTTCAGCTGCTTGCTTTTCAGCTTCTAAGCGCGCCTGCTCTTCTTGTGCTTTAAGTTTCGCTTCCTCTTCAGCTTGTTGCTGAACTTCCACATCAGAGCGTTTAACATAAGTGCGTTTCTTGCGCACTTCTACCTTAACTGCTCGCGATTTGCCAAGGCTAATCGTGCTCGTGGTTTTACGCTGCAAAGTCATTTTCTTCGGCGCTTGCGCACCCGCTCCGCCATGTTGCTTGCTTAAAAAGTCTAACAGGGTTTGCTTTTCTTCTTCGGTTACGCTGTCATCAAGCTTTTTCTCGATGCCTGCATCTTTGAACTGCTTTAACAATCGGTCAACCGTGGTGCTGATATCACTTGCTAATTTTTCTATGGAAACTTCTGCCATATCGATAAGTACTCCTAATTGACCTATTCTTCGTTAAACCAGACAATATTTCTTGCGGCCATAATTAACTCACCCGCTTTTTCTTCGGTAAGTTCTTCTATGTCGCTTATTTCATCTGTACCTTGCTCTGCTAGTGCTTCTAGATCAGTGATGCCGCGACTTGCTAATACAAATGCAACGTGTCGCTCCATGCCTGCTAAATCTAGTAGCTCTTGCTTAGGTTCTGAAGATTCTAATGATTCTTCATTTGCCAAAGCTTTCGTGGTTAATGCCGCTTTTGCACGTTCGCGCAACTCTTCCACTAACTCTTCGTCTAAGCCATCTATTTCTAATAATTCGCTTACTGGAACGTAAGCAATTTCTTCTAAACTAGTGAATCCTTCATCTACTAAAACTAATGCGAAATCTTCATCAATTTCTAAGCCTTCAGTAAATACCGATAACACTTTCTGATTTTCTTTTTCGTGCTTGGTCGATAAATCTTCAACCGTCATCACGTTCAATTCCCACTCGGTTAACTGGCTAGCTAAACGAATGTTTTGACCGTTTCTGCCTATGGCTTGTGCTAAATTATCGCTTTCTACAGCCACATCCATTGCACGAGCATCTTCATCAACCACAATTGAAGCCACTTCTGCCGGAGCCATTGCATTAATAACGAATTGAGCTGGATTTTCATCCCACAAAACAATATCTACACGCTCACCACCAAGTTCACTTGAAACCGCTTGTACTCGTGAACCACGCATACCAACGCACGCGCCCACAGGGTCTAAACGTTTGTCGTTAGTTTTAACGGCTATTTTAGCACGCGCACCTGGATCGCGAGCGGCGGCTTTTATCTCTAGTGTTTCTTCAGCAATTTCTGGCACTTCTAGTCTAAATAACTCTACTAGCATGTCAGGGTGGGTACGGCTAATAAACAATTGGGCGCCGCGTGCTTCAGGCTTAATTACATACAATAAGCCACGAACACGGTCACCTGGTCTGAAAGTCTCACGCGGAAGCATATCATCGCGGAAAATCACACCTTCAGCGTTATTTCCTAAATCAATGATAATGTTGTCGCGGTTCACTTTCTTAACCGTTCCGGTAACCAGCTCACCTACTTTATCTTCATATTCGGCAATCATTTGAGCACGTTCAGCTTCACGCACTTTTTGTACAATTACTTGTTTAGCCGTTTGTGTAGTTATTCGGTCAAAAGCAATTGATTCAATTTGTTCTTCAACAAATTCACCAATTTTAATTTCTGGTTCATCAATTTGTGCTGCTGAAATAGTAATTTCTGCAAATGGATTTTCTTGCACATGATCATCTTCAACTACTTCCCAACGACGGAAAGTGTCAAAATCACCGGTTTCTCTGTCAATTGAAACTCTCACTTCAATTGTGCCTTCATTTTTCTTTTTAGTGGCACTTGCTAAAGCAAACTCCAATGCCTCAAATATTTTCTCTCTTGGCACTTGTTTTTCATTTGATACTGCTTCAGCAACTAATAAAATTTCTTTACTCATCTTCGCCTCATTGCTCCATTATTGAGCACAATAAGATTAATCAAAATCTGGTACTAAATTCGCCTTGATAACGTTGTCATAAGCTAATTCAAAACGTTCGTTGTCTACTTCAATTACAAAACTAGACTCACTACTTGAAACAAGTAAGCCTTTAAAATTACGCCTACCTTCTTGAGCCATTTGTAATTTAACCGTAATTGTTTGACCAACTACACTTTCATAATGTGCAGCCTTAAACAAAGGTCGGTCCATACCAGGAGAAGACACTTCCAAGTTGTACTCGGTGCTAATTGGATCTTCTACATCTAGTATGGCACTTGCCTGATGGCTTACATCAGCGCAATCATCTACATCAATACCATTTTCAGAATCAATGTATAAGCGCAAGGTGGAATGTTTTCCCGCCCGCACAAACTCTACCCCAACTAACTCAAAACCAATTGCCTCAACGGCTGGTGTGAGTAGTTCAGTTAATTTTTTCTCAAGTTGTGACAATCCCAACTCCAAATTTACATACAAAAAAAGGGCAAATAGCCCGTTAATCATTAGTTGGCATCAACTAATGCATACAAAAAAGCCCCGGACAAGCGGAGCCAATTATAATCAGTACTTTACACCTACCGTTAATAAACTAGGGTAACTGTATACTTCAGCACTACAGCTCAACTCAACAAACGCTATGAAGAGTGGCAGCTTGCTTTGCGCGCTACTTTGATTTTATACATGTATTTATTGACTGAGGATATATGCAAAGCATATATAAGCACCATTTAGGTAAAAGGCGTTATGCTTTGAAATTTTACTCATTCAAGGCAGCACAATAAAATCAGGGAGTTCGCGATTTGCGGCAAGTATACAAGCCTATTGCTAATATCGCAAACCTTATATTGATATATACCCATATAGTTAGCAGTTGCGGGGCACTTAATATGAGAACAAGCAATCCGATTGTTTTTTGAGCGATGCAACTTGTTGTTTACATCAATTCAGCGTATCTTTAATTAAAAAAAGATATACGTTATAAATTCATTAACGCAAGTATACAAGGAGTAGTAAATGGGATTGCAAAAAGCATTAGTTTTTAGCAATAAAGTGCCAGAATCGGGCATAGCACGACACACATCATTCACGCATTTTTTAGATTTAATTGATGCATGTGGATATGATTTAAAAATCACTTCAGGCCAGCCTAGTAATGAAGCACTAGCCACTTATAAAATTATCTTTTTAGATGTTTCTGACTATCCAAGCTCAGCCCTTTTTCAGCATGCATTGTTCACTTCAGAATATAAACACAAAATTGTCTTATTTGACGCAGAGCGAGCGCAAAAAGATGTGGAACTTACTGCGTTAAAAAACGGTGTTAAAGGCGTGTTTTACATAGATGACAAATTGGAGATATTAATAAAAGGTATTCAAACTATTAAGAATGGCAAATTTTGGTTTAAACGCGAAACCCTTGAAATGATGATAAAACAATTAGTAGGCGAGTTTAACCAACAAAATCTATATTCACCTGATTGTAATGAAGTGTCTGATACCTTAACTAAACGTGAACGTACTATTGTTAGTTTAATTGCTCAAGGCGCTAGAAACATAGAGATTGCTGAACAATTACATATTAGCGTTAATACTGTTAAGACCCATGTGTATAGCATCTTTAGAAAAACCCACTGTCGAAACAGAGTTGAACTAATCAAGTGGTCTTTGAAAGACCACTCAGTGTTGTCCTAAGGCATAAAAGGCTGCTAATCGCGTGTTAGCGGTCTACATATACTACATCAACCTCATTACATAGCGCTAAAGCACGCTGCTTAGCTGGTTCAACAAAATCTTTTCTTGGAATCCAAACATCAATAGCATTATTACTTTTACTAAAAATAGTAATCATATTGCCCGCAATCTGAATTCTATCAATGTTAGATTTAGGAACAACCTTAGCAAAACGAGTAAACACTCTCGCTAGTGGTACATGCGCGATTAGTAAATCATCATCTAAATCAACAAAAACTTTAGACGCTTGCATGTATTTTTTATTAAAAATGAGATACCACATCGGTAAACTCGCTAGTATGCATATAAGCCAAAAATAACTTAGAAAATCCACTTCAATCCTTTCATATAATGTAAACTACAAATTATTACGGCTTAGCTTAAGCCGCTTCTCTTGCTCGCCAAACGCCTTTATCAATACCTTTTATAACTAGTTCTCCCACGGCTTTTTCTATGCTTTGTTTTACACATTCAAACATAGGTTCGTTCGTGGTAAAGCCGGTTTCTATTTCAAGTAAGCGTTTGTAAGAAACATAGCGAAATAAACCCGCTCTAATTTCTTGACTCAGTACCTTTTTATTAGTGGAAACCGACACCAACACCTGACCTGTTCTTACGTCAACAGCACGCATGAATACGGTAATTTGGTCTTCCCTGTATAGGGTTGAAGCGCCAATTCCAAAATATTCAGCTCCCATGCCTCCGGTTCTAGTATTGGTATCATAACTCACTATACCACCTTCAATAATTATCTTTGCAGTGGTAAGCGGAGGAAGCTCACTTTGATCGTTTTCAGCATTAGCGGCTCTTACAATTTTACGCTCTGTTAAAATGTTTTGTAAACCTTCACGTTCAACAGGCATAAACCAACTTGTTTCACCCAGAGTTTGCATTAAAATTGAGGTTGCGCCTTGTGTTACCGCCGTTGAGAAAGAACTCGCACCAGTGGTAGGTTTATATTGCCCAGTTTGGTCCCTAAAACCATACACCGACACAGGAATACGTCCTACAGGTTTAGGTAATGCAAGGAGCGCATTTAAACTGTCAGAGTTCTCGATTACGGTTGCATCCTGCTCATAAGGCGGAGCCCAGTTTGTCATTGAAGAGCAACCACCTAACAAAAGTGTTGCAGCAAACGTTAATAGTATTTTTTTCATTGTTTATCCGAAGCGTGGTATTTCTACAATAGTAATTTCACCCGTTAAAATATTAGTAATTTCAACCACTAAACTATCTGTATTCTCAGTAATTAACTCTACTTGAAAATCGCCACTTACAAATAATGCATTATCATCAAATATACTTGGAATAACGTTACCGTCAGCATCTACTGATTCTTCACCAAACGCTATGTCAGTAATTTCACTCACAATTCGGCTAATATATGCGCGCTCAATAGATTCTTGTAATCTATCCGCATAAGTTCGCGTAGTGGTAGGCGCGGTTTTTGTGTTTTGCGCGTTAGCCTTATTCAATAAGTAGCTACCGTTTAAGGGGCTTCCACCAAAACTAGGATTTATTGGAGTGTATACGAGTTCTTGTGCAAAACTCATTTGAGTACAAGCAAGTGAGATAACCGCTCCCACTATCACATTTTTTCTTTTTATTTTCATTTTATTCACCATTCATCGTCAGCTAAGTCAGGGCTTGAGGAGCGACTGTCAGACTGAGCTATTGCATCTACTAATCGGTATACAGCTTGACCCACGCGCTCATCTATTGGCATCAAACGTCTTCCTAAGTAAGTTCTATATACAGATTTATTATCAAAAATGACGTCTAGCTGGGTACCCGCTTGCGGTACGATTATTTCTTTAATTACAACGTTTTTACCAAAGGTATTAGGGATTTCTTGCCAGAAACGACTAAGTTGGTTAGCAAACTCGTGACCTTGTCTACTAATTGTGTTGTCTAAAATAAGCCCAGATAATTCAATTTCTTCCTGTGCAATACTTTTACTGGTATTGGCGAAAGAAAAAGTGATTAAAAAGGCTAAAACACAGTATTTAAATTTCATCTACTTCATTTATTATTATTTTTAAGCATTTCAAATAAAAGCTTGAATTAATGAAGGAGCAAATCATGAAAACTTACTCCTTCTACACTATTTACATTTGCGTAACTGTCGCTACGTTGAAATCACCGGTTTGTGAAACAAGAACAGAACCACCTGTACCTGAAATATCACCAATAACAAGGTTATCGTTTCCAATTTGCTCAACAGTAAAAGCGGTATAATCTGAATTCATTTGGAATGCAGAACCATCCTCAGCACTTATCCAGTTACCTGAACCCTCTTGCATTATATCAACAAGGTTTCCGTCACCGTTTACAACTAAATCAAGTAAGTTTAAATCACCTGATTGCATTACAGTAATTTCGTTAAAATCAGCTACACCAACCGAAGCTAGCGTAACAGCCCCGTCATTATCGTTACCGATTTGTGAAAGGCTGATGGTGTTAAAGCTAGCTGATTCTGAACCAGCATCCAGTACCGCTTGTGCTAAACCTAAGTTGCCACTGCCTTCCTGAACTATTTCAACTTCATTGGCTATGCCGGCAAAATTAATCGTGTTAGCTTCATTAAAATCACCTATCTGTGTTACGGTTGAAACATTATCAACACCAATAACGCCAGCATAACCAAAGTTAGATGAACCAATTTGCGTTACGGTTAAATCATTTCCTGCGCCACCAGCTGTTTCTATAACACCCTCGTTATAATCACCAATCTGTATGACTTCAGCTTCGTTTTCAGCTCCTTCGAAAATGCCAGAGGAAACAATGTTATTATCACCTGATTGATCTACTTCAAAGCTGTTATCATTATTTACGATAGAAAAGCTAACAGAGTTGTTTTCACCATCACTCTCAACTTCAACATCGTTATCAATACCGTCTACTGTAATATCAGCGATATTGTAAAAACCACTTTGCTCTACTTCCACTTCGTTATCATCACCGAACACATTCACGTATGACTCATGCCACTCGTCGTCTTGAGTTATTTCAATGCTGTTGTCAGAACCTACTACTGTGTTGTCAGTCCAATTACCGCCGTCACCCGAGTAAATATCGAGTTCGTTGCCATCACCTTCAATGTAGTTAATGGTTCTATTATCAATACCAAACAAACCACCATCGCCTTCTTGCACAATCATGATTTCGTTTTCGTTTCCAACCACCGTTGTATCAGCGGTAAGTTCTAGGCCATCCTGCGTAACGTACATAATATTGGCATCACCGGTAATACTACCAATAACAATATTGTCAGCACCGAATTGTTCTACCATAACATCATTAGCTTCACCTACGATGTCAATTTGCGCGCCGTTATAATCGCCTACTTGGGTCACTGCCGTTTCATTACCTAGCACTGAACCTTCTGGGGCTTCCTGGGTAATAATTATAACATTACCTTCTGCATCAGCCGTAAAATCGGCTTCTAGTACATAAGTATCTACTTTACTTTTATCTGCTTCTTGAGCCATTACGCTGCCGCTAGCTGCAAGCGCTATAAGAAGTGCACTCGTTATGTTTGATTTTGTAAATTTCACAGTATTCTCCGTTAATGATCGAAAATTCACGCTTTATTTTTGATACTGCGTGATATTAACCGTCATTTCGTTCCCTATTTGATGAACAATAAAGTTTTGCTCACCAAGTTGATTAACGTTAGCAACATTACCGTCTCCATCTTGGATGATTTTAAATAAGTTATTTTCGCCCTCTTGAAGGACATTAACTGTATTGTCGACACCCAACTGCGTTATATCAGCTGTATTATTATTGCCTTGTTGAATAACTGAGATGGTATTGGCATTGCTGCCTGCTTGGATGATATTCGTTGTGTTGTATAAACCGTACTGACCAATCGTAATAGAGCCGCCTAAAGCACTACTAAAATTAATAGTTGTTGAAAGACTTAACGATAAATTAGAGTCTTGTAAATCAGTGTTGTTACCTAGATCCTGAGCGTGTCCTAACTGTGGTGACAAAATATAACAAAAAAACATGACCCAATTTATCAGCGCTCTTTTGAATGCTAATATGTTAAACCTTGAGAAATGTTTCTTATTATTTCCTATCACGTTGTTACTTCCTTGTTATAACGGCAAAGGTATATTTAACTAACTGACCCTTCTATAGAACAGCGTTCTGTTACTATTTACCATCACCCAAAATCATTATTTAGCTATCCTCTTCAATTACAAATTAAATCTAACTCATTGTAATAATTATAATAATTGAGAAATTAAATGGTACTAAAGTGCTAATAATTTTAATGTAGCGATTCTTTATTTAAATTGAAAATCGGTTTAGAGACTAAATGCCTCGTATATAAACCGTATTTGAAAATGAAAAATTGGTACTAATTCATTAGTTTAATGAGAGTGAATCGTAAATTTATTACTGATTTAGTCGTATTTTCGGCACTTCCTATGGCGGGTTAGTACTTATTAAGTTTAGATTCATATTGTTGTGTAAAAAGCCTAATGTTGGAAGCCTCATCGATATTACTAATAACTTTATAGCAAAGACTTTTAAGTTTTAGCTTTAATATCAATTGGGATTTCTTATCATGAAAACAAAACTATCGTTACTTACGCTTGCATTAATGCCCGTGTTATCTGCATCGGGTGTGCATGCGTCTGAAACTTCGTTGTTTGACGACTCAGTACTTGTTGTATACAAAAAGGATGTTAGCAAGTTAACCAAGATGCGAGCACGTAGTTCTGTAGGCGCTCGTATATCTGATGTAAACCGCGATGAAATTGATGACCGTTTTAAGAGTTTATTAGACGGGCGTATAGCTAATTTATCACTTCGCGGTAAAACGGTTAAAGAAGCAATGGAGATTTTGAAAAACAATCCCGCAGTTGCTTATGTAGAGCCTAATTACGTTTGGACGAAATCACTAACGCCTAACGACCCAAGCTACGGCGATTTGTGGGGATTGAATAATACCGGCCAAAGCGGTGGGACAGTAGATGCTGACATTGACGCTGCAGAAGCCTGGGATATTACAACGGGTAGTAGCGAAGTAGTAATAGGTGTTATCGATTCCGGGGTTGATTATACTCATGAAGACTTAGCCGGCAATATGTGGCAAAACCCCGGTGAAGTGCCAGGCAATGGCATTGATGACGACGGTAACGGATATATTGACGATATTTATGGTATTGATACTGCCAACGTCGATTCAGACCCAATGGATGATGATTCTCACGGCACTCACGTTGCAGGTACTATTGGTGCGGTGGGCAACAATGGTATTGGTGTGGTTGGCGTAAACCATGAAGTATCAATTGCCGCTTGTAAATTTTTAACGGCAGCAGGAACCGGTTCAACTGCTGGTGCAATAGAATGTATCAATTATTTCACTGAACTAAGAAACAGCGGTATAAATGTTCGCGCCACTAATAATAGTTGGGGTGGTGGTTCTTTCAGTCAAGCACTTCAAGATGCTATTACCGCGGCTGGAGAGTCTGACGTCCTATTTTTAGCAGCGGCTGGAAACTCAGGCGTTGATAATGACGCAAGCCCTCATTATCCGTCTAGTTATGATAATGATTCACTAATAGCAGTAGCGAGTATTGGCCGAACTGATGGTGATGTTGGCCATTCATATGGCTTAACGTCTGTAGATTTAGCTGCCCCAGGCGGTTCAATTTTATCTACCACTCCTGGAAATAACTATTCTGTTTTCTCAGGTACATCTATGGCAACGCCTCACGTTACTGGCTCTGCAGCATTAGTGTGGTCAATTAATCCGGCCCTTACCGCCCTAGAAATGAAAGACATACTATTGTCTAGCGGTGATGATAATGCCTACGCAAACGGAAGAACTGTTTCAGGTAAACGCTTGAATGTGTTTAACGCACTAGAAGCGGCAGATCCAGATCCAGGCTTCTTGTTAGGTGTTACGCCTTCAAGCCAAGAAATAGTAGCAGGTGAGTCAACCAGCTATACAGTTGACCTTAGTAGCATAGCCGGATTCACCGACGAAATTACTTTGTCACTTGATGATCCATCAGGCCTTGGTATGTTATCAAGCACGACTGCCTCGCCTGATGACATGGTAACACTTGATGTAATGACAATGGATGACACCCCTTGGGGCGAGTACTCAATGACCGTAAACGCGGTTAGCGGCGACATAAGTAAATCTAAATCTGTTAGCTTGAGTGTTATTCCACAAGGCTTAAATGTTATTTCGTATGTAGCAACAGATGTTCCTATTCCAACGCTACCAAACGAAGATGATCCTGATGATGTAGGTATTGACTCTGTTATTACTGTGGCTGATCCAATCACTGTATTTGGTATGTCGGTATCAGTTGATATTACACACACATACAGTGGTGACTTAGTTATTACCTTAGTATCACCTGAGGGTACGTCAGCCTTATTACGTTCTAACTCTGGTGGCGGCGATGATGATATTGTAGAAACCTATGAGACAGATGCATTTAACGGTGAAGTGGGTACGGGTGATTGGACACTCAACATTGTTGATACCTTTAACGGTGATGACGGCACACTTAATAGCTGGGGCATGGATATTTCAGCAATTGGCGAAGTGGGTCCACGCCCACCTATGGCTGAGTTTAGTTTTGTTGATGAAGCGCTTACCGTGACCTTCAGTAACATGAGTAGCGATGCAAACGATGATATTGTAAGTTACGCATGGGACTTCGGTGATGGCGCTATGTCAAGTGATACGAGCCCTGTACATACCTACGCAACAAACGGTACGTATGATGTGAGTCTAACAGCAACTGATTCAGAAGGCTTAACAGACACAATGATGCAACAAGTTACTGTGTCGAGCAATGTGATAGAAGCGAGCGTAACTCGCGCCATGCTGTCACGCTTTGGCAATCTTCTGGTTGATTTAGAGTATGTTGGCACAAGCTCTGAGACTATTAGTATTTATCGTGATGGCGTGTTAATTCACACCGGCGAAAATACGGGTACTTATAGAGACCGTGAACGACGCGCAAGCGCAGTATCGTTTACGTACATTGTTTGTGATGAAACGGATGCATGTTCTGATCCACTCATTGTGACGCCATAGAAATATGTAGGTAAGTCAAAAATGAAAAAGCCCCGCTCAAGTGCGGGGCTTTTTATTACTCTTTTATTCCGATTGCTTTTACATCACTTTTACCGATGAAACAAAACAAGATAAATAAAAGCAACTAATACATACAAAAAAACCACGCTAAATAGCGTGGTTTTTAATGTGGTTGCGGGAGCGTGCAACACTAGGGATATACCGCTTGTTATTAATGACATTACCACTCGTTACGGAGTATAAACGTAGAATGAATTTTAATGATTTCAAGACGCGCTGTTGTTAACAATTGGCAAACGACTTAGTTCAAATTGTGGTTAACAACCATATAATCTAGCGAAATAACAGAACTTTTTCAGTCATCTTTATTCTGCAAGTCTTTGCCAAGTTAGTGCGACCTTAACGTCGCTGCTTAATTGTTGTTTTCGGCTGTACCTGACATATTTTAAGTATAATAAAAACCTCGTCATTCTAAACTTGATTTGGGTTCTTCTTAGGGCACGCTAGTTTTAGCAAATGAAGTAAAGCCTCTTTAAGCAACTATGACTTTCATTAACTAAAACAAGAGACTGAGTAATCAAAAATGTTACTAATCTTCGGTGTGCGCAAAAATCGCTTAGACTGACTATATACTGTCAATAAAAAACACCAGGCACTAGACATTAAAAGAATCTTTATATTCTTGTGTTACATCTGCCAGTTTACCCTCTTGCAATGCATAGATAAAATCAGCATTTAATATTGTTTCTTGCCTGTGTGCGATGACAATGCGTGTGATATTGAGTTGTTGTATGGCTTGGTTGACGTAATGCTCTAACTCACTGTCTAAATGGCTAGTGGCTTCATCAAGCAGTAGTATTTTAGGTTGGCGATATAAGGCACGGGCAAGGAGTAATCGTTGTTTTTGACCGCCCGACAGTGCGCTACCCATGTCGCCCACAAGTGAATTATAACCCATATTCATTTGCGATATATTTTGGTGAATACCTGCAAGCTGCGCTGAATGCGTAACTTGTGCCATGTCTAATTGAGGGTCAAAAAAGGCGATGTTTTCCGCTAGCGTGCCTGACATCAGTTGGTCGTCTTGCATGACCGCACCTATTTGACTGCGATAATTTCGCAGGCCAATATGATTAATGTCGATACCGTCAACTTCAATTTTACCGGACTCAGGTATTTGCAAACCTAACATTATTTTCATTAAGGTTGTTTTACCGGCGCCAGACGGACCAATAATTGCGATATTGCTGCCTTGCGTGATGGTGATGCTTAAGTCACTGAACAATAAGGGTTCGTTATTAGCGTAGCGAAAACTAAGTTTAGCTAAACTTAACTGACCATTTATTTGACGTTTTGGCGCATCTAAACCCTCGTTCTCTTTATCGGTAAGTGCGATATCCGACAAACGCTCAAGGTGTAAGCGCGTCATTTTTATATAAATGATGTTATCAATTAAGCCCGACATTCTGTTAGTAAACTGGTTTTTATAAGCCATGAAGGCAAATAACATCCCTACACTAAAGCCGCCCGCCATAACTGCTATGGCTGCTAAGTAAACAATAACAATGTTTTCGAGACCAAATAGTACGGCATTAATGGTTTGATAGGAAATGGTCCATTTACCGAGTTTATAGCTCTGATTTACTGCATCTGCGTATTTGTTCTGCCAGCTGTTTAAGCGTTGGATTTGTTGGCCAAACAATTTAATGCTTTGCATGCCACGCACGGTTTCCATAAAGTTAGACTGCTCTTTTGCCTCGGCCATAATGCTAGCCTCGGTCAATTGATGTAAAGGACGATACAATGCAAAGCGGATAATAGCGTACAGTGCCACTACACTCAGTACAATGAAGGATAGTGTGGGGTCGTATAAAAACATCATGATAAGCACGATAATGGCCATCAAGCCATCGACCACGCCTTCGACCAAGGTGTTGGTGAATAAATCACGGATGGCGTCTAGTGAGCCAAAACGCGATACTACGTCGCCCATATGACGTTTATCAAAATAATTTAAGGGCAAGTGCACTAAATGCCGCATGAGGTTAGTGGCCAGTTGCACGCTCATTATGGCACTTAGATGCAATACTACCCAGCTTCTAAAGGTTTGGGTAAGCACCTGAATGAGCACTAAAAAGCCAAAACCAAGCGCAAGGACAACCAACAAAGATTTATCTTCGCTCACAAGTACCTCGTCTACTACAAGTTGGGTGTAGTATGGCGCGGCCAACATAAAAATTTGGAGTAACAACGATAAAACAAACAGTTTAGTGAGAGAAGGTATTAAACCTTCAATATTTGTCCAAAAGGCACTGATACCTAATTTGACGCGCTCGTCTTTCTTTTTAAATTCAGTGGTAGGTGATAATTCTAAAGCAATTCCAGTAAACGATTTGTCTACGTCCTTCATTAATATTTTGCGCTCACCCATTGCAGGATCTAAGATGGTGATACTACTGCCTCGGACCTTGCTCAACACTACAAAGTGATTCATATCCCAATGCAAAATACACGGGGTTTTGAGATTTTTAAGTTCATCCAAATCCAATTTAAGCGCACGGCCTACCATACTAAGTTGCTCAGCAAGCTTCATAAGCTGCTGCATATTTGCGCCTTTAAACGAAACGCTATAGCGGTTGCGCAGGGTGGTTAAATCTAGCTTGTGTCCATTATGGTTGGCGATCATAGCCATGCACGCAAGGCCGCATTCAGCAGCTTCGGATTGGTAAATCAAAAAACACTCCAACTTCTCTTATTTTCGTAAATATATTATGTTTTGGGACTATCTTTATTATGTTTAAGTTATAAAAAACGTTATGCAATAAATAAAGGCTAGCGATTATCATTAAAATGATGCCTACGCAATCAAGGTTTGAATAGGACCATACATTCAATCCGAATAATAATAAGATAATTTCAAATAACATTGAAAATATGAAATTGTTAGTTTTGGAAAAACTTCGATAAGCTAATAAAAATCGTTATAAGTAAAAAGTATACTCACATGTTTTTAAATTATAAATATAATTCCAATACCAACAATTACTGTTAATTTTATTAAGCAGCCATGCTCATTGATTAAATTTTCAAAAGACTTTTTGGCCCTATTTACGCTCAATAACGTGGGATAAAACCGCTCACCCCTAGGTGTTTTGAGAATCTGTCTTTAGTTTCTTTTCATGATAATAAATATCAACTAACGCCAACGGTAACAACAATAAAAACAAAGTATATGATGGAAGACCAAAAAAATCATCATTCCACCCTAGCGTGAATGAAAGTGTCATATAGGTAAAGCAAGACGCTATTAATCTCATATCAATTCCCCATGTAAAAATCTGTAAAAAATGAACGCAGTATTTATGCGTTCATTTTGAACTATTGAGTGTTATTCACTAAAATGATCTGCTGCCGCGGCCATTTGCATGGCGCCGCCGACTCCAATCATGGCGCCACCTACTGCTTTTGCGGCACCGTGAGGTATCTTAGACACTCCTTGTCCCGCCGCCGCAATTGCAGCACCCGCCATGGCGACGTCTGTTGCGCTTATAGGATTACTTCCTATAGTAGATCGGCGATCTCTGCGGCGTGTTCCCGGATTTGCTCCACCATTTACATCTTCTACTTGCTCAAATTTTAATTCTTGCATATTATCTCTCCTTGAGATTTATTTTAAGTTTTGGTCTTATACTTGCCCTTTTAGGCTTAAAATAGGCTCAAGCAACCAGCTGAGTAAACTGCGTTGTTCAAGCACAACATCTGCGCTTAAGGTCATGCCCGGTTGCAACGGGACTGAGTTACCATAAGCGCGGATTTCTTGCTTACCCAAGGCTACCTCTACACGGTATACAGGCTCTTGGATATTAATTGGCATTTCTACTTCACCCGGCAACAAAATTGAATTGGCTGCATGGGTCACTTTTCCTTCAAATAAACCAAAACGTTGGTATGGAAAAGCGTCGAACCTAATACGTGTTTGCTGACCTGACTCAACAAAACCAAAGGCGCGAGTAGGCACAAGTAATATAGCTTTTAACACATCATTGTTGGGCACAATGGTTGCCAATGGCAATTGCCCGCGGATTGCTGTGCCGGTCTCGGCCACTAAGTTCGTGACTTTACCTGCAATGGGGGCAGTCAATAGTACTTGCCCGCGTGCGCTCGCTTCTGCTAGCTGTTGATTAATGCGGGTTTTTTCTGCGTTTAACATGGCTAATTGCTGCGTATGCTCTGAGGGTAATTGAATTAACTGTGCGTTTAATTGATCTACTTGACTTGTTTGTGTTTGATAAGAGGTATGTAGTTCCGATACTTGTTGTTTAAGTGACAGCATTATATCCTGCTGTTGGCTGGCGTCATTTTTGGCAATAGCGCCAGTGCCCACTAGATGTCTAATGTTACTGTAGCGCTTAATTTGTATAACGAGGCGTTCATTGAGCAGCTTCAGTTGCGCTTGAGTTTCTTTAAGAGATTGTTTGCCCATTATAATGCGCTGCGTTAAGGCTAGTTTTTGTTGGTTAAACTGGCTAGTCAGTTCACTAGTCCGAATATCAACAAAGTTGAGTTGTTGGTTAAGCGTATTTGCTAGCAGAGCACTGACGTTTTGACCGTCTGACAAAAACTCTGGAATATGAATAAGTGCTAAAGGGTCGCCTGCGTTTACAGTGTCACCATTATCTACAAAAAGTGTATTGACGATACCCGAACGCTGCACCATTATTTTAGCAAGGCCAGCAGAGGGCTGTAAATAACCCATCACGGTTTCTTTACGATGAAAAGAGGCGTTTATTAAGAATATGAGGGTAATAACAACGACCGCTAATAAAGCAGTCAGAAGTACTTTTGACGCCAATGGCTGCGCAATAATCACATTTCCATCTAATTTTGCAGATTGGTTCGCCACGGCTTGTGGTCTAAACAATCCTTGTTGTTGATTTGTCATAGCAGTAACCTCTAAATACAGTGCGATGGCATTAAGTCCCTTTACGCTCAAAATACTGCCCCAAATAAATTAGAAAATAAACTTTTAATTGTTTATTTATTGAAACTTTTCACTGATAATTCGATACTTAATTGATAGGAAACGATTTTTTTCCCCTGTTTTATTATACATACCAAATGAATAATAAAAAAAGTGTTCAATAATTGGGCGGTTAAGATTTGGAACAGCACGGATTTGAAGAAGCTAAACTCAAACAAGTTGCTCCTACATTTAAGGAAATAAAGAACACTGGTATTGCGGATGAATTTCGTCGCTATATAGACGAGCTTGCATCTGAAGATTTGTCAAACGAAGCTAAAATTGCAATACATTCTTTAGTTGAGAAGCTAGAGCTGAAGTCCAATGGCGACGTCGATTTAGTGCTAAACCCTTTTGGTTTGACAAAAAAAACCACGCTAATTAGCGTGGTTTTTTTATGTGGTTGCGGGAGCAGGATTTGAACCTACGACCTTCGGGTTATGAGCCCGACGAGCTACCAGACTGCTCCATCCCGCGATTGTTCTGGTTTGAAGCGCTTTGTTCTGCTCTTCAAGAGGTGCGTATTATACATAGCCATATTTACATAGCAACACCTAATATCAAATAATTTACTGACTGCTTATTTAACGTACAAAAGCGTGTTGATTTACCCGTTTTAGGGCTTAAACATCTCCATTTTCTTCGCTAAATCAAAATCTAGCCCACTAATACCGTTTACATCATGGGTAACTAAGTTAACTTCAACTTTATTATAAACATTAAACCATTCTGGATGATGCTTTAGTTTCTCAGCCCATATAGCTATTTGACTCATCCACCCAAATGCGCGGATGAAACTTTTAAAGGTAAACGTTTTATTTAGCTTTCCATCAATTATTAACCAACAATCATCGCCCGCTATTTCGTTTAACTCAGCAAGCGCTGCTTGTAACTCTTGTTCATTTAATCGACTAGTCATTACGACTCCTTTTTTCATTTACAAGAAATTGAACACCTATGGTCTCATATATTCAACAAATAAAAAGCCCCACCTTAAGAGGTAGGGCTTTATAGCTGTATATTCACTAGGTTTCGTCTATACCTTAAGTAGCCTAAAACTCAAGGGCTAAACGAACGTACAATTGGCGTCCGCGAGGGTCATGTACTTTTGAATCAAAACCACTATTGGTAAACACTTGTGGAGGATTTTCATCGGTTAAATTAATTCCACCAACAGTCAGTAAATAGTTTTGCTCGGTTTCAAAAATTTGACCTAAATCTACATTAACTTGTGCGTCGAATGTCATGTGGCTATCAATTTCTTTTAAGCCAGAAACCGCACAACCCGTTGCCGTTGCCTCGGTGGCGTCAGAACAATTTTGGTCATCATCGTAGGCACTCACGTAGCGTGCAAACACGTTAGCGCTATAAGCGTCCATTTTCCAGTTTAGACCAACATTAGCGCGTAGTTCAGGTGAAGATACACCTATGTTGCCAAAGTTACGTCTTCCTGCACCATCAATTTTTCCAGCTTGTGGATCATCAAGTTCATATTCTGTTACGTACGTCATGGTAAATGTAGGCACAAAAGTTCCAACATCTGATTCCATTTTATAACTTGCAACTAAATCAATACCAGAGGTAGTTAAGGAACTTGCATTTACATAGGTGTTATTTACTTGCACTAATGGGCCGGTTAGAGGGTCACCTGCGCGAATTATTCGGTCAGTATCACTCGGGTTAGCCGCTAAAATAGCTTGTGCACTTTCTTGAATAATTAAATCTTCAAACTCAAAATTCCAGTAATCAAGTTCAATAGAAAAATCATCAATTGGCTCAAATGAGAAACCTATATTGTATGCGGTTGATTCTTCAGGTGTAAGTTCAGAATTACCACTTGTGCGCACTGCAGCGAACGCATTTGCTCCGCCCAGTAGTGGGTCAGAAAGTTGTTGCAAACTCGTTGCACCGCCGTTTTGCATAAAAATTGAAGGGGCTCTAAATGATGTTGATATTGAAGCTCTTAAAGAAAAATCTTCAGTAGCTCTATAATTAAAAGCAAATTTAGGATCTAAAGTGCTTCCAATTGAGCCGCCATAGTCTTCAAAACGAAGCGCTACTTGAATATCTAAGTCATCGTTAACCGGTAAAGCTAATTCTGTAAACGCAGCCCAAACATCTAAGCTATCACTGAAATCAGGGTTGCCGATAACAAATGAGAAGCTATCTTGGTTTGATAATTGGTCGTAGTCTTGTGATAAATCTTCATCACGCCATTGCAGACCGAAAGCAACACCGGCCGTCCCGCCATCCATTTCAAATATATCAAGTGATGCAAACGCTTCTAACACTTGTAAATTAGATTCTGAATCAATGACTTGGTCAGCTGAGAAAGAGTCAATCACATACTGGGAGTTTGGTGATGTTGTATAAGACGTTGCAAATGGGTTGAAGTATTCACAGCCGCCCTCGCCTGCAACACCTGTAGATGGGTCACAGTTAGCGCCACCGAATCCATTCAATGCTAAGTTAAATTCGGTATTGAGCACATCTTCAACACGGAATAAAAAATCATTCGTTGCATTAGTGTAGCTAATTTCCCAGAAACCATCGTCTAACTCACCAGTAAGCGCTGAATTAAATCTAAAGGTATCTGACTCTGTGTTTGCTGGATCTGAGTCAAAACCGTTACCTTCTGCACGGCCGAAGAACATAACATCCATACCAAATACATTGTTTGGATGGCTAGCCGGAACAATAGGACCTCTTAAGTTAGGAAAGCTTGGCGCACCGCCACGTTCAGCGCGGTTCCTTGCCATACTTACTTCATTGGTCCATACAATAGTATCACTAATGTCATAAGTTGATTTAAAGTATGCGTTAATACGTGTTTCGTCAGGTACATAAGAGTAACCCAAACCAAAATCGAAGCCACAAGTACCTTCTTCAAAAGGCGTAAATGCTTGTAAAGCCTCTATTGGGTTTGGATAACCACCAAATTCTTCACAGCCAGTTGGATCGATTATAGGCAAAGGACCAATAAAAAATGTACCTGGGTTCCCCAAAGCACTAGTATCATCCTGAGGACGACTTAAGCGACGATCTGACAAGAACAGCGGTGAGCGATTAGTATAACTAATAGCGGCAATTACGCTGCCTTTATCACCCGTTGCGCCCCATAAACCTTGCAAAATATGTTCTTTGTTGTCACCGTGAGCACCATCTTGATAATCGACCGTTATTTTTGCTCCGTCATATTCACGCTTAGTAATGAAGTTAACTACCCCAGCTACTGCGTCTGAGCCATATAAGGCTGAAGCCCCATCTTTTATAACCTCCATACGATCAATGGCAATCATAGGCACTAGAGAGCTTGTGTCTACAAAGTTAAGGCCTTCGTTAGTAGGTTGCGAGTTAACTACTTGGCGGCGGTTATTCAGTAGCACCAAGGTAGATGCCACACCTAGCCCGCGTAAATTTATATTTGAGGTACCCGCGGTAGCATTTTGCGTAAAGGCGTCAGGGTTATTTTCTGCACCCGAGTTGATGGTAAGCGTTTGTGTAATGTCAGCTATATTTTTTGCACCAATAGAATCTATAGCGATACTATCTACAATAGCAAGTGGTGACGGTGATTCAAAATTTTCGCTACGGCGGACAAAACTTCCCGTAACCATGATTAGTTCGACTTCAGAATCGTCTTCTGCTTCCTCTTGCGCATTAGCAAAAGAAGGTAAGGTGAGTAATTGTGATGCGACAAATGCGGCGATGACCGTCTTTTTTGCAGTAAACTTCATGTATTATCCCCAAAATATGACGTAGTCATTCAGATGCTTTAACCCTAAAGTTTTCTCGCATCCTCAACTACTAAAAGTGTGTTGACCTACTAAACTTTCCGTAAGCGTCACATGGATAGTAGGCTTTACACTTTCATTTGTAAATAAATTGTTATTTATTTGGTGGCATAAGTTAACAAGATGGTCTAACCAGTTAACATTTAGTCTAATATTTACTTACGAAGGAATTATTAGTGTCATGAAAGTGCCTATTAAAGCGGGTTTGTCGCGCCCTTTTATAAGTACCTCACCTGCAAATTTATATAGGTTTCCGGTCGATTTACTTTCAATTTCTACTAAACTGAACTTATATTTAATTTCATCATTTACCCTAACCGCTTCTATAAAACGTAAATTATCTAAACCATAATTGATCATTGTGGTGGTTTTAGGATCTACGGTAATTGAATCGGCGAATAATTTAGGCATTAAAGACACTGTTAAAAATCCGTGTGCAATAGTGGATTTGTAAGGACTAAATTTTGCGCACTTTTCTGCGTCTAAATGAATCCATTGATGGTCACCGGTGGCAACGGCGAAGTCGTTAATTTGCGCTTGTGTAATTTGAAGATAATCTTCGTTTTCAATTGCGTCGCCCACAGATAATTGCGTAATATTCATGCTTTCTTCCCATAATTTAAATTAATTCAAGGTAATTTGTACTATTAATTTGATTAATACATCAACTCAACTATTATGTTAATAGAATATTAATAATAGTGATAGATTACTAAGGACCGCAGTAAATGAATCTTCATAGAATCGATTTAAACCTTTTTGCCGTTTTTGACGCTATTTACACAGCTGGCAGCCTAACAAAAGCGGCTGATGTATTGTGTATTACGCAACCAGCGGTAAGTAACTCATTAGCAAGATTACGAGAAATGCTTAATGACCCTTTGTTTGTGCGAACAGGCCACTCAATGACACCTACCCCTGTTGCACAGAATATTATTGTTCCGGCTAGAGAAGCCTTAGGCTTGCTAAGAAAGAGTGTTCAGCAAAGCCATATATTCGAACCTGAAACTTCAACAAAGGCATTTAATTTTGCCAGCCGTGACTTACTAGAAGTAAGCATTATGCCCCGATTAATGGCTCGCTTACAAAACCTAGCTCCGAACATAACATTAACGAACTACGAAATTAGCCGCCAAAAAGTAGTATCTTCTATGGCTAGCGGCAACTTAGACTTTTTCGCAGATGCTTCGACTTATAGTGATGTGCATTTGAAAAAGCAATGTATTGCCAAAGACCGCTTTGTAGTGCTGGCGCGTAAAAACCACCCGGTTATTCAAAATGACATAACGATGGATAATTTTACGAAGCTTGGTCATATTAATGTATCAAATAGAATGACTGGCGCTGGCCCCATTGATATTGCACTTGATAAACTCGGCGAAAAACGCAAAGTAGTAATGCGTGGGCAGCACTTTTTAGCAGTACCCAGTACGCTTGCCAAAACAGATTTAATAGCGTGTATGCCATACCATTTAGCTAAGCACTACGATTTAGCCATGTATGAGTTACCCTTTGATATTCCGCCAATTGAATACTTCTTATATTGGCATTTGAGTGCAGATCACGATGCGGCACATCAGTGGATGAGAGAGCAAATAGCGGAAGTGGCAAAAAATTATAATCCAAGCTAAGCACACGTTTAATTTAGTTTTAGTTTAAACCGCTAATATAAACATTAAAAAAGCGAGCATATGCTCGCTTTTTTTGTGGTGAGTTTAACTTATTAACCTACTTTAAATAAGTCTTCACTCATAGCCATTAGGTTTTCTGAACCACTGTGGATTGATGAAACTAACGAGCGAGTGCGGGTAAGAATACGATCAAAATAGAACTTAGCCGTATGAATTTTAGCTTGATAGAACGCTTCGTCATTTGTGCCTTCATCTAGCTTTTGTTGCGCTACAACGGCCATTTGCAACCAGAAATACCCAACGGTTACATAGCCTGAGTACATCAAGTAATCAACTGACGCTGCGCCTAGCTCATCTGGATTTTTAGCTGCCGACATGCCAATGTCTTTGGTAAGTTGTAACCACTCATCAACATGTGAATCAATCGCATTGGTCCATGCTTTAAACTGTGATTCGTCACGTACTTTTGCACAATATGTTTTGATCTCTTGTGCAAAAATATTTAGCAGTTCGCCATTAGAACCCATAATTTTACGAGCAAGTAAGTCAATTGCTTGGATTCCGGTAGTTCCCTCATACATAGTACAAATTCGCGTATCGCGTGCTAATTGCTCCATACCCCATTCAGCAATGTAGCCATGACCACCATATACTTGCATGCCATAACTTGTCGCTTCCTGAGCAGTTTCAGTTAAAAAAGCTTTAACAATGGGCGTTAGCAAAGCAAGTTTAGATTCTGCTAACTTGCTCTCAGCTTCGTCTTTACTATAGCTTGTTACATCAACTAGCTTCATACAATAGTTGGCTAATGCTCTATTGCCCTCAGCAAATGACTTTTGAGTAAGTAGCATGCGGCGTACGTCAGGGTGAACAATAATAGGATCCGCTGGGCCTTCAGGGTTTTTAACACCTGACATTGAACGAAATTGTACGCGGTCTTGCGCGTATGCTAATGCCCCTTGAAATGCAGCTTCGGTAGCTGATAAACCTTCAACACCGGTACCAATACGAGCAACATTCATGAAAGTAAACATACAGTTTAAGCCACGGTTCGCCTGGCCAATTAAGTGCGCTTTAGCACCATCAAAATTCATTACGCATGTAGCGCTGCCTTTTATCCCCATTTTGTGTTCAATCGAACCACATTTAACAGAGTTTCTATCAGCCACATTTCCTTGTTCGTCAAGGTTGTACTTAGGTACTATAAACAGAGATATACCTTTAGTTCCTGCTGGTGCATCAGGCAATCTAGCCAATACAATATGAATGATGTTATCAGACATATCGTGCTCACCGGCCGAAATAAATATTTTAGTCCCTGTAACGCTGTAGCTGCCGTCTGCATTTGGCTCGGCTTTACACTTAAGCATGCCTAAATCAGAACCACAATGCGGTTCGGTTAAACACATTGTGCCGGTCCACGAACCTTCAATGAGTTTGTCTAAAAACAAATCTTGTTGCTCTTTGGTACCATGGCCTTTCAAGGTCTCGATACAACCTTGGCTTAAGCCTGGATACATTGCCCAAGAGTGATTCGAACCTGAAAACCATTCTGCTATACATGTAGCTAGGGAATATGGAAGACCTTGCCCGCCAATGCTCTCCGGATGAGACATTGAAGGCCAACCGCCCTCAACGTATTGTGCGTAGGCTTCTTTAAAACCTGTAGGCGTAGTTACTACGCCATCATCTATTTTACAACCTTCTTGATCCCCAATTGCGTTGATAGGAGCTAGAATATTGTTAGAGAATTTACCCGCTTCGGTAAATATCGCTTTGACAAGATCTTCACTCACTTCATCAAAACCTAAACGCTCGTAATGTGACTGCATTTGCAATAACTCTTGTGTTACGAACAAAGTGTCTCTTTCAGGGGCTTTATAATTTTGCATAGTTTATACCTATTTTTAATTTTACAATTGCTACTTAAGCCTTGTGGCTAGCAAAGGTTTCATTTTTATTTGCTAATTCAACTAACAAAGGTGACGGTGTAAACCAGTGTTTACCATAATCACCAAAAGCTGATTCATAATACTTCATGCGCTCTACAATTTTGCTAAGGCCAATCTCGTCTGCGTACTGCATTGGGCCGCCTTTATGTACAGGGAAACCGTAGCCATAAACATAAATTACGTCTATGTCACTTGAACGTTGTGCTATACCTTCCATCAGGATGTTAGCGCCTTCGTTTATAAGTGGATAAATACAACGTTCCACTATTTCTTCGTCAGATATGTCGCGTTGCTCAATACCAAGTTCATCAGCTTTGCGTTTAGCAATATCCATGATGCTAGGGTCAAAAATGGGCTGACGACTACCTTTCTCGTATAAATAAACGCCTTTACCGGCTTTTAAGCCAACACGACCTGCTTCAACCAATTCATCAGCAATAGTGCAATATGATGGGTCATGGGCAATAAATTCTATGCGCGATTGCCTTACAAAATAACCAATATCTAAACCGGCCATGTCACCCATAGTAAAAGGCCCCATAGGCAAACCAAAGTCATAAATGATTTTATCAATGCGCTCAGGGCTAACGCCTTCAAGTACCAGCCTGTTGGCTTCACGTGAATACACTTCAATCATTCTATTCCCAACAAAACCGAAGCATACGCCTACTAGTACACCCACTTTACGAATCGTTTTAGACAGCACCATTGAGGTTTTAATGACATCATTAGCCGTATGTTTACTACGCACAATTTCTAACAGCTTCATTACATTAGCCGGTGAGAAGAAATGTAAGCCTATTACATCTTGCGGACGCGAAGTACATTCTGCAATTTCATCAACATCTAGGGTAGACGTGTTACTCGCTAAAATAGCACCTGGTTTACATACTTTATCAAGCGCTTCGAATACGGCTTTTTTAACTTCCATTTTTTCAAACACCGCTTCAATAACTAGGTCAACATCGCCCAAATCATCATAAGAAGTCGTGCCGGTTAGCAATGACATTCTTTGCTCAACTTGTTCTTGTGTTAACTTGCCTTTCTTCGCTGAATTTTCATAATTTTTACGAATTAACGCTAGGCCTTTGTCTAATGCAGCCTGCTCCAATTCTAAAATAACTACAGGGAGACCAACATTTGCAAAATTCATTGCAATGCCGCCGCCCATTGTTCCGCCACCAATTATTCCTACTTTTTTAATATCGCGTACTGGTGTGTCTTTAGGAATAGAAGGAACAGAAGCAGCCGCGCGTTCGGCAAAGAAGAAGTGTTGTTGTGCTCTGGCTTGAGGCGTTTTCATGCATTGCATGAATAAGCGCCCTTCTTCTTTAAGACCCTCGTCAAATGGAATTGTAAATGCTGCTTTCACAGCCTCTACGCATTTAAGCGGCGCAAAAAACCCTCTTGCTTGTTTTGCTGTTTGTGCGCTAGTTTGTGAAAACATTTCTTCTAATTGCGGTGTCATTTCAAGTGCCACGTTACACGTTGCTGGGATATTTTTTCCTGCTGCGTCTTTTGCTAAATTTACCGCAGTACTTAACAATGCTTCTGGTGATACAAGCGAAGTAAACAAACCCTGCAACAATTCAACTTTGGTAGGTGCCCCGGTTACAATCATCTGTAAGGCTAGTTCTGGCGCGACTAATCGAGGGAGTCGCTGCGTTCCGCCAGCACCAGGTAGAATTCCTAAATGCACTTCAGGCAATCCCACTTTATTTTTCGCTACGCTAACTCGATAATGACAAGCTAGTGCTAGTTCCAAGCCGCCTCCGAACGCGCCGCCATTTAAAGCTGCTACAACGGGCTTGGTGCTTCCTTCAACAACGGCTAGTACTTCTGGCAACATAGGAGATAAGTCACCGCCGGAGAACTCAGAAATATCAGCCCCTGCACTAAACAACGCTAATTCACTACATATAACAATACCAACAACAGAGTCGTCATTTAACGCTGCATTCATTGCTTCAATCACACCAACTCTAACAGCCTTTGACAAAGCGTTAACGGGCTTGCTTGCTAAACTTATAATACAAACGCCATCTTGTACCGTGTGTTTTATGACATTATTCGACATGTAAATTACCTATTTATATAGTTGATAAGAAAATGTTAAAACACTTAGCACGTTCTCACTAATTTATTGCTGTTATATTGCTGAATAAGCAGTTTTGATTAACCATTGAAAACACGCATAAATGGCGCTTAGCGCTTATTAGAATCTATTCAGATAAATTATTGATCTTTCTATCGTTAGAACTATACTATGTTAAATCATTGTTAAAAATTAGTGCTAAAAAATAACTTATGAAAATATTGCGTACACCGATTACTCAATTCAAAGATCTACCCGGCTTTAGCTTTCAAGAAAATTACATAAATGTAGGCCCCACCGAAGTGCTGGACGACAAGAAAGTAAGCCACGCTTTTGACACATTGAAAATGCACTATATTGATTACGGACCAAAAGATGCGCCAGTAATATTAATGCTGCATGGCGAGCCCAGTTGGAGTTATTTATACAGGGATATGATAACCCTAGCGGAGATGCAAGGCCTACGGGTAATAGCACCTGACCTTATTGGCTTTGGTAAGTCAGATAAATTTGATGAGCAAGCGGCGTATACTTATGCAAGCCATTTAGATTGGTTAAGCAAGTTTTTAGAAAAGTTAAACATAAGTGAATATCATTTATTTTGCCAAGACTGGGGGGGACTGTTAGGTTTACGCTTGGTAGCGGCTAAGCCCCACATGTTTAAAAGTGTAATTGCGGCCAACACTATGCTTCCTACTGGTGAACATAATGCGCCTGAAGCGTTTTTCGAATGGCAAGAATATTCACAATCTACAGATAACTTTGACATTGGAAGTATTTTACAAAGGGCAACGCAAAGTAATTTAATCGAAGAAACCGTTAACGCGTATAACGCGCCTTTTCCCGATGAATCATATAAAGCTGCTGCACGTAAGTTTCCAATGTTAGTGCCTACATCAATTAATGATCCCGAATCGCAAAATAATATTAATGCGTGGAAAATATTGAGCCAGTTTGAGAAACCTTTTTTAACCTTGTTTAGCGACAACGACCCGGTAACAAAAGGGGGAGAGAAGATTTTTCAAAAGCTAGTACCCGGATGTGTAGGGCAAGCACATAAAATAATGAAAAATGGCGGCCATTTTCTTCAAGAAGATTGTGCTGAAGAGTTAATGCGAGAAATCGTAGTGTTTATTAAAAGGCAGTATAATGGATAAGTTATTAAATTTTGAAGATCAAGTAGCAATAATCACTGGCGCGGCAAGTGGATTTGGTAAGGCTCTCGCAATAGCGTTAAACCAAAGAGGATGTTCACTGGTCTTAAGCGATATCAATTTAGCTGGGCTTGAAGAAACTAAAAATGCATTAGAACATCCTAACAACTGCGTGATTCAAGAAGGGAATGTAGCTCAAGAATCATCTAGTGATTCCTTAGTTAAAACGGCTATTGCAAAGTTTGGAAAATTAACTATTGCCGTAAATAACGCGGGCATAGCCCACCCACAAGCACCAAGCCATGAACTCACTGAAAGCATGTTTGACCAGCAATTTGATGTAAACGTTAAAGGCGTAGCTTTTGGCATGAAATACCAAATTCCTGCAATGCTAAAATCAGGAAGCGGTCACGTATTAAATGTAAGCTCTTTAGCCGGTATTGGAGGCGCTCCAAAAGGCGGTGCTTATTCAGCAGCTAAACATGCTGTTGTAGGTTTAACACGCACCGCGGCTGTTGAGTACGCTCGATACAATGTCCGTACAAATGCGATTTGTCCTTTTTTCAGCCCTACCGATATTATGAAAATTGAAGGTTTGGAGAGTGAAGAAGATAAACGCAAATTAGGAGCTGGCAGCCCTATGAAAAGAATCAGCAACATTGATGAAATCGTTAACGTTATGGTGTTAATGCTATCTCCGGGTAATTCGTTCATGAATGGCCAAACAATCGCAGTTGATGGTGGTGTTACTGCCTGGTAGTTTTATAGAACGCATTGAGTCAATACCATTGAGTGTATATTGAGTCATACTTAAGTATTGTTCGATGCGCTTTAAACCTTCTATTTTTGATGTATCTTCAATCCCGTACTTAAAACGGTTTGGAGAAATAACATGTTGAAAAAATTATTTACCTCATCTTTTATCACGCTAGCGGTATTAGCAGCTAATCCAGTTAAAGCTGACGTTGCTGAATCATTAGCAAACATTTGTGCAATAGTTAAAGCAAATGACAAAGGTGAACTTAGAAAAAAAATGAAATCTGTTCGTTCTGAATTTGATTTAAAATTACGCGACTATTACAACGGCATTAGCTGTGGTGGTGAAAGCCTTATACGCGTCGCTATTTTAAACGACGCTGTAGATGCAGGCACTTTGTTGGTGAAAAAAATGCCAAAAAAGCACTTAGCAAAACCTGAACAAGACGGTAAAACATTGCAAGCTTGGATCAGTGAAAATGGATTGAATGAAAACGCTGTAGCAAAAGTAGTAGCGGAAAGAATTTAAGTTTTATGTTGTTGATAACCAGTTCAACATGGTAGGCAAAGGCAGCTTTGCCATTTAATGACCTCCTTCGCCGGAGGTCATTTTTTTTGTGCGGAATGTTAAATAGCCTATGGCTTTAGTATCACTTTACCTTTGACTGACCTAGAGGTTACTTTATCAATTCCCTCTACAGCATCTTTTAGCGCAAATGACTGATCTACAACAACCTTTACTTTACCTTGCGCATACCAGGTTACAAGTTCTTTCATGTTAGCCATAAAGTCTTTAGGTTGGTGCTGCGTAAACGATCCCCAAAAAACCCCTACTACTGAAAACCCTTTAACTAATGATAAGTTAACTGGAAATTTGGGAATTTCACCGCCAGCGAAACCAATCACAAGCAATCTGCCCGCCCAAGCCATTACGCGTGAGCAAGCATGAAAAGTATCTCCGCCAACGCACTCATATACAACGTCTACACCTTTACCCTTGGTGAGCGATTTAACCGTATCTTTTAAATCATCACGAGAGTAATTAATAGTAATGTCCGCTCCATTATCTTTAGCTACTTGGCATTTTTCATCACTTGAGCATACGGCAATTACCTTAGCGCCCATTATCTTACCAATTTGCACTGCGGCTAAACCAGTGCCGCCAGCAGCGCCAGTAACTAACAATGTTTCACCCTCTTGCAACTGTGCTCGCTGTTTAAGGGCATGATGAGCAGTGGCATGCGCTGTGGCTAAACCAGCAGCTTCATCTAATGGAATCGCATCGCCAATTGGCATCACTTGGTTCATAGGAATAGCGACTTTTTCAGCATACCCACCCAGATTGGTTATACCTATGACTTTCATGCCTACCTGTAAATGTGGAACGTCAGCCCCCACTTCGCTGATTACGCCGGCAATTTCGCTACCAGGAATAAAAGGTACTTCCGGCTTCATTTGATACAAGCCTTGCACAAGCAAGCTATCAGGAAAATTTACACCGGCAGCTTGAACATCTACCACCACCATGCCAGCTTTTGCGACTGGATTGGGTACATCTTCGTATTTAAGTGCAGATACAGGTGCAAACTCATTACACACTATTGCTTTCATATTTGCTTATACCCCTCTTTTATTTTGTTCATTTTGCTGAATAATTAGGTTTTTGCCCAACTGCATCATGTGCACTTGGTCTGGTCCATCGGCAAGACGTATGGTTCGCGCATAAGCTAACGTTGCCGACAATATCGAATCTTGTGAGGTGCCGTAAGCCCCATGCAATTGAATAGCTTCGTCTATAACTTCGCAAGCCATTTTAGGTGCCACAATTTTAATCGCGGCAATAATGTTTTTAGCCACCTTGTTTCCGTACTTGTCCATATGATCAGCCGCTTTAAGGGTTAATAAACGAGCTTGCTCTATTTTACAGTACATTTGCGAAATACTTTCTCTGACTGATTGTTGCTTACTTAATGGCTGGCCAAAAGCTATTCGTTGCTCAACTCGCTCGCAACTTAAATCTAGCGCGCGCTGTGCGCAACCAATTAAACGCATGCAATGATGTATTCTACCTGGGCCTAAACGTCCTTGCGCTATTTCAAAGCCACGCCCTTCGCCCAATAATAAGTTAGCTTTAGGTACGCGTACATTTTCAAATAACACTTCAGCGTGCCCAATAGGTTCATCTAAATATCCCATTGCCGACATAGGCCTAACGACCGTAACACCCTTAGTGTCAATTGGTACAAGAATTTGAGACTGCTGAGCATGACGCGGCGCACTGGTATCGGTTTTGCCCATAACAATAAGTATCTTACAATTATTGTTCATTGCACCACTGGTGTACCATTTACGTCCGTTGATGAGGTAACTGTCTCCATCATCAACAATACTCGTTTCAATGTTAGTTGCATCTGATGACGCTACATCAGGCTCTGTCATAGCAAACGCTGACCTAATTTTACCTTCTAACAAGGGAACTAGCCATTGCTCTTGCTGTTCTTTATTTCCATATTTAGACAACACTTCCATGTTGCCTGTATCTGGGGCACTGCAGTTGAACACCTCTGAGCTAAATAATACACGCCCCATTATTTCGCACAATGGCGCGTACTCTAGGTTGGTTAAACCTGCGCCATAAGGAAGATATTCTTCAGGTAAAAATAAATTCCATAAACCTTGCGCTTTCGCTTTTTCTTTCAAGGTTTCCATAAGCTCGGGGCTTTGCCACATATCGTCACTATTAGCGACAAGCGAATGATACTGCTCTTCAACGGGATAAATCTCTTTCTCCATAAATTGAGTGAGTTTATCCATGAGTGCTTGAGTTTTGGTGCTATGATCGAAGTTCATCACAGTCTCCTTGTTATGTAATTAACTATAGGTAATCTTAGACATATGCAAGGGCTTGTCCAAATGAGGAACGTTGTTAAAGCTGCTCAATTGAAATCCGCCTTTATTAAAATAAAATTGATTCACACTGGTATTCTTAATTTGTAAGTTAAAGTTTATTGCTTGCGCAACCGAACACTTTAGTAGCGTCATTAAGAAGATGGCCATCGCCCCGCCTGAAGTCACGACAAGTACATTTTTATGCGAGCTTTCTTGAATCATTTGTGCTGAATCTTTTACTCTGCCTACAAATTCAGCCCACGATTCTCCCTTGTAAGAGGGTAAATTCCCCTCGGACCAAGCCTGCATGGCATTTCGAAGCACTTTGTACCATTCGCTACGCGGCGCTTTTTCATCAGGTTTTTGCCTTGGAAAAATGCTTAAATAAGCGCGGACTATATTGTCAAAATCAAATTCGTTCCACCCCTCATCAATATGCGCGGAGCCAATTTGGGTACTAGCCAAAATTCCTTCTTTGGTTTGAATATGACGCTTCATACTTCCGGTTATGGTTGCATCAAATTGAATATCACGCTCTGAAAAGTAGTTTCCTAGTAATTTAGATTGTAAATGACCTAACTCACTTAAATTATCGTAGTCAGCTGCCCCGAATGAAGCTTGTGCGTGTCGAACTAAAAACAATTGGGCCATGCATTATTCCTTATTTTGTTAAAAATAGGTTAATGCTTTTGCATGAATAATGGTAATTGATTATGTTGATATAGTCCCATCAATCAGAAACATCGAAAACCTTAATGTAGATCAAAGTAGCTCGTAGTTTAGTTAGTTACACTTGCTCTACTTGTTTTAAGGTGATCTAACTATATGACCATATCTGACTATTTCGATAGCGCCATGTTAAATAAATATAATACCGCTGGCCCTAGATATACTTCCTACCCTACTGCGGTTTCTTTCAATTGCGATTATTCCGAGAGTGATTTTACTGGCAGTATTAAAAACATCGCACAATCTGCAGAATCAAAATCGCTTTCACTTTACTTGCATATCCCGTTTTGCCATTCGCTTTGCTATTACTGTGGCTGCAATAAAATTGTGACACGCAATAAAGACAAGATTGACACCTATTTAAAGTATTTAAAGAAAGAAATTAGCCACCGTTCAAAACAGTTTAAAGGTTTCACCGTTGATGCAATTCATTTTGGAGGAGGCACACCAAGCTTTCTTGAGCCTGAACAATTATTTCATTTAATGGTATTTATAGAGCAACAATTTAAGGTGGATAGTGCTTGTGAAAAAAGCATTGAAATAGACCCACGAGAACTTCCCGCTAACTATTTAAACGACTTATATGTTATGGGATTTACACGTATTAGCATTGGGGTTCAAGATGTAAACAAAGATGTCCAAGAAAAAATAAATCGAGTACAAAGTACCCAATTCATTAAATCTATTATTAAGCAGGCTAAAACCCTAGGGTTTCGTTCGGTCAACATAGATTTGATTTACGGGTTACCGGGGCAGAGTCAAACCACTCTATTAGACACGCTGCAAGAAGTTCAGCACATGGACCCTGACCGGATATCTTTGTTTAGCTACGCGCATATGCCACAGCTGTTTGCGGCGCAACGTAAAATAAAAGATGAATGGCTTCCAAAAGCAAATGAAAAGTTTGCCCTCTTTCAAACAGCTATTAACGAACTAGTAGCACAAGGTTACGTTTATATTGGCATGGACCACTTCGCTAAACCAAATGATAAATTAAGTGTTGCTGCAGAAAATAAAACCCTCGCGCGAAATTTCCAAGGTTATACCACTGATCAAGCAAGCACTCTTTTAGGCTTAGGCGTGTCATCTATTAGTAATTTGGGAAATTCCTATGCACAAAACTTTAAAAAGTTAAGTGAATATTACACGGCAATAGATAAAGAAACATCGGCGATAGAAAAAGGAGTGGTTTTAAATTCTGACGATATTATACACCGCGCATTAATCCATCAACTAATGTGTAACTTTTTTGTGGATAAAGCGCAATTTTCAGAAAAATATAAACTTGATTTTGATGACTATTTTGCAAAAAGTCTTTGCCAACTGGGGCCATACATTGATGACAATTTAATAAGCAACAATGTAGGGAATTTAACCATTCACCCCCGAGGGCGCTTGTTAGTCCGTAATATTTGCATGAATTTCGATCAATACATTCAAGAGCCCATGCATCAAGTGAGATACTCTAGAGTGATTTAAAATACGTCAACCGAATCAGTCTTTACTGTTGTTTTTATCAGACAGACTTATTTAAGGTGCAGTGAAACTATATACCGCGTCACATGCAGCTTTATTAATATGAGGGGTTTATTTTAATGCTTAATCAAACAAATAATGTGATTAAATACACTGGCAAGAAGCGCCCTACTCTTAAACTAATGTTAGATGAACATAATTCTGTAGGCGTGAGCGATAAGCCTATATTCGGTGCAAGTGTTACCTTAAATGAAAAGCTTTTTGACGCACTTGGTAAAATCATATCAGCGGGAGATGTGATAGGTTGGGTGAATTATATTTCGATTGATCAATTTGCCTGTTTCAACCATAAGCAGCATTACATTAGTGCAAAAGAATATTTGTGCACTGAACAAAACCAATTAAAAGTAACCCGCGCAATTAGAATTCACAATCTTGAGCAAAATATGAATGAGAGTAAGTCTTTATTTGAATTTTCAGATGTGAAGTAAGAAGCTTAACAGCGTGGATTTATATTAAACGAGAAAAGAAAAACGCTACCTAAGCCTGTGGACACAAACAGGCTAGGTAGCGAAAAGGCCTTTGAGAGTCACTAATGTAACCTTCAAAGCACACACAACAATATTCATAAAGCAAAAACCCTACCAACATTTATTGTGTTTAAATATCAAAAGCTTACAGAATAAAAAAAAGCTAAACCGCTTTATCAAACCTATTTCGTGCAACAAAGTTAATTGATGCACTGATTTAATGCAGTTTAGCTATATCTTTTAAAGTGCGACTACTTTCACATCACCCGTTACTGACGCGCTATCAATATACCCAATTACGTTCGGGTTTTTAGATACAAGGTCAATAACCTCTGCGTCACTAGCTACTTCTTTTGGTGGAATGCCTTTACCAGTAAATACAAGTTTAGACCAATACGCAGCTATTTGGCTTGAACTACGCCCTACGATGCTCTCATCAAAAGTTTGACGAATACTCGTATCAACATTTTGGTTAACCGCAATTGTTTCAGTGCCATCAGCAAATTTATCTTCTTTACCTAAGTAAATACGCTGTACAAGTTTGCTATCAATGGCGTTACTGTTAGATGGATGCACAACTACTACAATTTCAGCATAAGCAACTTGCGCAGCCATCATTAAACCCATTATAAGTGAAGTTTTTTTCAACATTATTGATGGTCCTTTATTTAGAAAACGTAGTTAACTGCAAGGCGGAACATAGTCGTATCGTTATCACCGTCTAAACGGTCTTCAAAGGCAACTATTTCACCTTTAAGTGCAATTTGAGTATTCCAGTCATAACGCAGACCAAGGCTCACCATGCTGTAGTCCTCAAACTGAGACTCTTCTAAGCCTACAATTACTGGACCAAGCGCTGCTTGAAAAGCGGCAGGAAGTGCTGCAATTTGGTCAGTATAGTGGTAACCATCTTCACCATCTCGGCGTTGATAGGTAATTGATGGTGTAAGTTTACCCATGCGCGTTCCTGCTGAAACGTAATAAGCTGCATCATCTTGGAAAAACACGTCCTCATTTTGTACTAAGGTATACTCAGCATTCACAAACCAATCAAAGTTGTCATAACTTAACGCTACGCCGAAAAACTGACCGGTGTCGTCATCTACTTCTACTTGATCAGCGAAGCTTGGAGAAATTTGTTCTAATGTAGCAAGAAGCGTATCAACATCTGCAAATGAACCCGAAGCTGAAGTTTGCCCATAAACTACGCGACCTTTGAAAGACTCATATCCAGCATTAAGGGTAACAATTATAGTGTTGTTGCCTTTAAATGCGTTAGCACTACCGTCACTTGCTGGGCCAATATCTGGATTGTCAATAACACCAAAAGCAAATTGTGCACCTAACTCCCAGTCACCTGCATAGGTATTGTAGTCGAGACGTATACCATCTAAATTATTGAAAACAATGTCATAAACAGTTTGAGGTGCATCTACCCAATGGTAAGAGTAACCAACGTCTAATGATTCACTGTATAAAAATAGCGGTGCTCTTAAACGACCCGCAGAAACACTTAAATTATCTGAAGCTTTGTAGGTTAAGTACGCCCACTCAAATTTAGCATCAAAATCATTGCTACCGCGAGCAATAATTTGGCCCGTAGCTGAAACTTTATCGTTAATGTCGCTGCTTAACTGAATAGCAAACAAACTATGCTGATTGAAATCAATGTCTTCGTCATAACCGTAAACTTCGTTTTCATCTAAAGCCACACCAGCAGTAAAATTGGCAAAACCGTTTATGCGAGTGTCAGCGTAAGCTGCAGTAGAAACAAAAGAGGCTGCAACAGCTGATGCAAGTAATAATTTTTTCATAGATAGACCTTTGTATTGGGAATTAATTTAATGGCACGACTTTTACAGAGTCATTGACTGAGCTAGCATCCACATATCCAATGGCTTGCTCGCTTGCACTTACGAGTGCAATAACTTCTGCATCAGTGCTAACTTCTTTAGGCGGAACACCTTTTCCGGTAAATACTAGTTTTGACCAGTACGCTGCAACCTGACTTGAACTTCTGCCCACAATCGATTCATCAAAAGAACCTCTTGTAGCGTTATCCGTGCCAAGGTTAATAGGGGTTGCTGCAGTGCCACTACTAAATTTTGTGTCTTTCCCTAGGAATATTTTTTGGACCGCCTTTTTGTCCAGTGCTGACGCATTAGACGGATGTACAATAACTGCTAACTCTGCACTTGCCATAGCAGATAGAGTTAACGTCATTGATATACCAAGCATTAATTTTTTCAAAAACATAATATACCTTCTTAACAATTTGCGCAGATGATACCAATACATTTTTGAACTTAGGTATGCAAACTAATACACCCTTATAAAAAAAGACGCTGATGCGTCTTTTTTTATAAGGGTGTATTTAAGTTATTGATTTATTATTTAACTATTCCAAACAATATTGTCATTGTAAGAACCTTCAATAACAGATTTAAATTTCTCTTCTATTACATGGCGCTTTACTTTTAGCGTTGGCGTAAGTAAATCGTTCTCAATTGACCACTCTTCACTAAAAATAATAATGCGATCAAGTTGTTGGTGGCTTTCCAAATTAGAATTAACTTGCGTTAAGGTTTCTTGCAATGATTGAGTAATCAAATCTTTAGATTGCTTAAGTGCTTCTTCAGATAATACCAATAGAGCGATGGGTTGTGGCAAGTTAGTTCCTGTTACGCACACTTGCTCAACTATCGGATTTTCCATTAATTTTGATTCAATGGGTGCAGGCGTAACATATTTACCTTTTTCTGTTTTAAATATGTCTTTGAGTCGCCCCGTGATGTATACATAACCATCACTATCAATTTTGCCCTTATCACCTGTTCTCAGATAATTGTCATTGGTAAATACACCCGATGTCTTTTCTTGGTCTTTATAATAGCCAATCATATTGCACGGTGAACTCACTTGAATCTCGCCGTCTTCTGCTATTCTAATATCAACACCATCATAAGCTTTTCCAATTGCGCCAATTTTGTCTGTTCTAAACGGTACACTGCTAGTACCGTACGCAGAATTTTCAGTCATCCCCCAACCTTCGGAAATATCTATTCCAATTTTGTGGAACCACTCAATAGTAGCCGGAGCGATGGGCGCTGAACCAGAAGCCCATAATCTTGCTGAACCTAAGCCCATTTGCTCTCTAATTTTAGCGGCGACTTTCTTGCCAACGAATGGAATACTTAATAAAAAGCTAAGTTTCTTTTGCGGAAGTTTAGCGAGCACGCCCATTTGGAATTTGGTCCACAAACGAGGCACCGATATAAACAATGTGGGCTGGCACGCTTTTACATCGCGAGTGAATGTTTCTAATGACTCGACAAAGTAGAGTGATAAGCCTGAATAAAAACTAGCTAATTCAACCAGCACTCGTTCCGTAATATGGGCAAGTGGTAAATAACTCATTATACGATCATTCTCAGAAACACTTAATGCGGTAAGTGAATTGCGAGCGGCCCAACAAATAGTATTGTAAGTGTGTACAACACCTTTAGGTTGTCCGGTACTGCCTGAGGTATAAATAATTGTCATGATATCATTCATATCTGGCACAGGACTTGTGCTTAACGGCTTAATATTGATAAATTCATCCCAAGACAAACTCGCTTCAATAGAGTCATAAGGGAAGCCTACAGTTATGAGATTAGGAATTTCTACAGACTTAACCGCGGTATTGTCATCAAGCTTACCAATGAACAATAATGGACACTCAGCATGTTCAAGTACATATTTTATGGTGTCGTGACCTGCCGTCGCAAAAATTGGCACTGACACATAGCCTGCCATCGTAATTGCCAAATCGCTTATTACCCACTCAGCAGTGTTTTTTCCCAAAATGGCAATACGCGTGCCCTTTGGATAATTATAGCTTTTTAATCGCGCAGCAATTTTTCGTGCTAATTGAGCCGTTTGTTGCCATGTAAACGTGCGAACCTCACCTTTAACAGGTTGACTCATATAATGTTGGGTAGGCTTTTCTTTTTCCCATTTGTATAGCATCTCCAGCGGTGACACAATCGCATCAACGGGTATTAGGTTTGCTATTTCTTTGGCTTCTTTATTCAACGGCATGGACATGTTTTAAAAACCCCATAATTTTTTACAAAAATTTCACATGACATAATAATGCGATAATGCACAAATTTAACAACTGTTTTTTTACTTTTTTATTGTACTAATTACAATACAGAATGAACTAAAGCCCTTTAAAGAAGGGGGGGTAAAGGTATTTTTTACACTAAGTATTATTTTGGTTATTGTTATCTATAAGCCAATTTTTGTGCAGTATTTTAGGTATTTCTTCTGCAGGTAACGCTTTTGTAAAGTAAAAGCCTTGTATGAACTGACACCCTTTACTTACAAAGTAATCAAACTGTGCTTTAGTTTCAACGCCTTCAGCTATGGTATCTAAGCCCAATAAACTAGTCATTAATAGGGTAGTTTGTACAATTGATTCAGTCCCTTTATTAGTGGTTACATCTTCAACAAATGATTTGTCAATTTTAATAAGGTCTAAGGGAAAATCTTTAATATATTTAAGTGATGAATAGCCTGTACCAAAGTCATCTAAGGAAATTTGAAAACCAAAAGATCGCATTTCATGTAGATACGCAATGACATGCTCGCTGTTATCTATAAAAATACCTTCAGTAATTTCAAATCGTAAACAACTTGAAGGCAGCTTATGTATGGCTAAGTGGTTCAAAATAGTTTCAAAGTCAGGTCGTGAATCAAAGTGCCAGGCGGATAAATTGATTGCCACGTAGCCGGTAAATCCCTCTTTAAACCAGTTTGCTATATCGCTAATAGCTCGCTCTATAGCTTGCATTGTAATATCTACAATACAACCGGCCTGCTCTGCCAAAGGAATAAACACAGCGGGTGAAATGGCTTCTTCAGCATCGTGCCAACGCAATAATAATTCAAAACCAGCGTTTTCGCCGCTTATTCCATTTACAATAGCTTGATAATTGTTTACGAATTCATTCGCTTGTGCTGCCGCTTTTACTTTGTTTAATAAAATAGTTCTAGATTGCACCTGTTCGTTCATGTCAGGTCTATAATATTGAAACTTATTCTTGCCATTAGCTTTTGCTTCGTACATGGCTATATCAGCATTCGTTATTAGGCTCTCTGGCTCACTGGCATCATGTGGATAGAAGGCAATACCCACACTTGCACTCACACTAATCCTTTGTTGTCGTATAACAAATGGTTGTGCAATCACTGTTAGCAGCTTATTAACCGTTTCATTAACGGCATTAGCGCTCCCCACTTCTTCTAACACAACAACAAATTCATCGCCTCCCAAGCGAGCAACGCTATCTTCTTCTCGAAATTGAGCTTTTATTCTAGCAGCTAAATCAACTAATACTGAATCGCCCGCTAAGTGACCGAAGCTATCGTTAATAGGCTTAAAGCCATCAAGATCAATAAATAAAATAGCCAACTGATGTTTATGGCGCTTGGCAAAGCTAATTGACTGCTTTATTCGTTCTAAAAGCAGTGTTCTGTTTAGCAGGCCTGTCAATACATCATAATTAGCTAACTTTTGTAACTTTTCTTGGGCACTAATCTGTTCGGTAATATCAGTACCAATAATAAGATAGTAATCAGTTTCCTTAGGATTTGTTTTATCTGCAATAGCGTTCAAATCACACAATACGTTAACGTTTCGCTTTTGAAGCTTCACGCTCATTTCTAGCTTTTGATTTTGTCCTGGCCTTAATGCTTTTAATTTTATACTGGTATGGTGTAAAAGTTCTTGATACTCGCTAGGCACAGTATTAATTGCATATTCTTGCTTACGATTTACGTTAAACGCTTTCATAAAAGCCGGATTAGTCGCAACAATCTTTAAGTTTCTATCAAATATGAGAACCCAATCACGAGTATGTTTAAAAGCATTACCAAACAACTTTAACTTCTCTTCATTAGCGCGTTTATCAGTTAAATTTGAATAGGTGCCTTTAACAACCAGCCCGTTTTCTTTGGAAGTTGTGACACTTCCAACGTCCCTATACCACAAAAAGATGCCATTTTGATTACTAACGCGGTAACTTAAGTCAAATTCTTGGTCTTGTTTACTTATAAATTTTTGCCAAGTATCAATAAAATGTTGACGGTCATCCTCGTGAATCAACTCAATGTACTTTTCCAATGGTAAGGTGTCAGTGTTTAACTCAGGCAAAATATCAGTAGATATTCGCTCGCAACGAAAATCATTGGTTTGTTCATGCCATTCCCAAATATTAGAATTACTCGCGATTAGGGCATCAGTTAAACGTTTATTATATTCTTTAACTTGCTGATTCGCATACGCCAAATTTTGCTGTACTTTTCGTCTTCTATACAAAAAAATAATTAACGAAATTAAACAAAATACAAAATAAGCTGCATAGGCCTTTGGTGATTGAAACGGCGCATAATTAACATGTAAAAACAGCCTAGCGGGGCTTTCATTATTTAATTGCCCCACTCTGTATATTTCTAAAGTGTGCTTGCCAGGCGGTAATCTTGCTAGCGATATTTCATTTGCGCGAAAGTTAGGATAGTTAACAATGTCCCCATCAGAATTAATACTATAATGAAATCTTTTGTTTGATTCTTTATCAAAATTTAAAGAAGAGTAGTATAAAGTTAGCCCAATATCATCATGTTCTAGCTCAATTTCCATATCATTTAAATCAGTAAGCGGCAGCCTTAGCTTTCTATTACTAAGCGTAAACTCAGTAATGTGCGCTCGATTATAATCAGCCATGTCACTTAGCTTTATTTTGCTAGGGTCAAATATAGTAAAACCAACATTTGCACCGTAAGCAAAACGACCATCGCTTAATATTTCACTCGCAAATTGATTGAATTCAGTGGCAGCAAGCCCGTTCAAATATCCGTATGATTTTACGATTAAGTTTTGTGGATTAAGTGAATGAATGCCTGAATGAGATGAAAACCATAACTCACCCTCATTATCAAACCGAAGGTCATAAACTAAGTTAGTCGGTAAAATGTTTTGCGTAGATAGTTTATCTATCAATGATAAACTATTTCCCTCAAGCTTAAATATTGCATGGCCAGGATAAGATAACCATATAGTATTGTTATCATCACGAACAAAGCTACCTGGCGATAAAGAATCATTGCTTGCTTCATGCTTAATTGAATGCATTAAACTAAGTGAGTAATCATCTAAATTTATGCCCCACAATTGTGAGGATACTGATATTAAAAGCGTATTACTTGGTTTGTCTATGCCTAAAAAGCGAAAAACATTTGTTAAACTCAAACCATAAGCTTGAGAATCAATGCGTACTGTTTTTTGGGATTCTCTATCTACTACATAAATACCACTATCGGTAATGGTCCATATTTTGTTTGTACCTTCGAACACGGCGCTATATGACCATTCGTTTAATACACCTAAGGCTTTTTCGTTTGAAAATGGTAGAGGGACATTGCGCCCTTGATTAATATCAAAATATCGCAAACCATCATTGGTAATTAGCCAGAGGTAGCCGCGCTCTGTTGAGAATATTTGATAGATCTGTGATTCTGTATTATCAGCTCCTAAAGAGGCTTGTACCAAATATTGCTGAGTATCTTTTGTTTGTAGATCGTACTTATTCAAACCGTTCGAAGTACCTACAAATAATGTGTTTTTGTCATACTGAAAAATTGACCATACAGCATTGTGGCTCAGTGTGCTTTTATCTTTTGAAAAAACCGAATGATAGACATTGGTAAATAACACGCTGTTGGGTGACCACATCATAGCCCCACTCATTTTGGTACCAAACCATAAATTACTATTATTATCGAAAGATAAATTTGTAATATCAGGGCGCGATATAACCTCAAAGTTCTTTTTTGTTTCAAATAAATAACGGAACTGATCTTTTTGTTCATTATATTCAAACAGGCCTATATCGCTCGCAAAGTAAACCTCAGAACCATTTTTACTGGCAATATCCCAAATATTACGATTTTCATCTAAAACAATATATTCCGGGCTTTCGGTGTTATTTTCAATAAAGTCGATGACTTCATTCACTGCGAATTTGTACAAGCCTTTTACTGTGCCCACATATAGGCTTTGTTTGTCAAAAGATGCCAGTGACTTTACATTGCTTTGGTCAGCTAAATCATTTGAATGTAATATAGGTTTAACCAAATTAGATTTGGTATTTATGGCATATAATCCAGTCCAAGTACCGAATAGAATATGTCCATTAATTTCATACAAAGCTCGTATTGCTACGCCGTCAACAACATCTTTATCACTTAAGGTATGCAGGTTTCGAATGTTTTTGGATGTAAGATCGTACTCATAAATACCTTCTGATAGGGCAATCAGCAAATTTCCTGATGAAAGCTCAATAATACTTTCAGAATACTGCTGCCAATCGTCAGAAAAACGAGTAGGTAAATCAATAATCGGTTTCACCGAGTGCGTGTTTCGATTAAAAGACACAACCCCCGAATTGTCTGTACTGAGAAAAAACAAACCCGAGCTGTGCTCAAATATTTTATACACTGCATTATTCGAAAGTTCGTTGCTACTGCCATGTATTTTCATGGTTTTAACACCATCAAATCTATTAAGTCCCTCGCCAGTTCCTATCCAGACGAAACCTTGAGAATCTACATATATATCTTCTATGGTGTTTTGGTCTAATCCAGAATTGGTATCAAGGTAACTTAAGCGAGGCAAGTTAATTGAAGGTTCTTGGGCAAAGGCGATGGTTTGGAAGAACAAGAGTGCGAGCAATAGCATAATCTTCACTACTGCTTGATTATTTCCTTGATAGGATATCCCAAACAACAAATTACACATCCATATACAATATATCAATCAATTATCCTAACTTCACATAGCGTTAATAATAAAAACTCAGGTCTCCTAGAGTTGATGATAGTTTATACGATAATTCATTCGACTGTCATTATTTCTAAAGACAGCAGTTACAATTTCGTTGGTTTTTACTCATTTTTCCTACTCCTGGGTTGAATGTATTAGTAGGGTCTAAATGCATGTAAAAATTTCTCAAAGGGTCTTCAGCTTTATATAAATGACCAACGTTATGTTCAGCTGGGTATTTCGCCCCGCGTTCATCAAGTAATTTAAGCATCAAAGCTTTTACGTGTTTAGCATCAGCCCCTTTTTTCAAAATATAATCTTGGTGAAATACATGGCAAAAAAAGTGTCCGTAATACAGCTTTTTTTCAATATATTGGTCTAGCTCAGGAGGGAGTTGTTCAAGCCATTGTTGTTCATTGCGTCGAAGCGCTATATCAAGTGCTAATATATCTCCTACGTCTTTACTGTGGATTGTTTGGTAGCGAATTGCTGCGCCAGCAGCGGCGAAACGATGCAAATATGCTCTTTTAGCCTCATCTTCATTGCATTCAAAAAACTCGCCTCGAGTATCGTCTTTCGCAAAAAATGCTTGGAGTAAATCACGACCTTGATTTATTGCGTTATCACTCAACTTTATAACTAAGTAATGCTCAAACTTTTCTCTATACTCTGCCATTCTTTTAGGTAAATGATTTGGAAAAAGATAACTCAGTTTTTGGAGCAATTTGTCACTTAGGTATTTAGGTAACCATGACTTACTATTTAGCAGCGCATCCACTTTGCCTTTTACGGCAAACAAAGTCGGCATACGTTTTGTGCCCAGATGCAGAATACTAAGAAAGGTATCTTTACCGTATTTTTCTGCAACATCATAAATATCTCGGTGGGTATATTCCCCCACTTCGGGCAGTTCATCTAAGCCACTTAACAGTATGCGCCTTAGTTGGTAAAGCTCTTCTGGATTGTTTGTACCAATATAAAAACTGGCTTCTTGTTTAGCAATTTCGTGAGTATCTACCCTTATAGCAAATACTGCTAATTTCCCTGCACAACCACTAGATTGATATAATCGACGAGGGTCAGCATTGAAGCGGCTTGGTGTGTCGGCATCTATTTCTTTAATTCTATCTTGATATAATTTATCGCTGGCTTGACGCGTTCCTTCATCTTGACTTTCCTTATTGAACGCACCGTCGGCCAAATTATTAATCACCTCATCCGCGGTATGACCCAACGAAATACCTACATGATTAACTAAAACAAGTTCACCGTGTTCGTCTATTTGTGCATATACTGAAAGCTCACTGTAAGCAGGCCCTCTTTTCACCAATGCGCCACCCGAGTTGTTAGCTATACCGCCTACAACGGTGGCGCCTAGCCCTGATGAACCAATAACGGAATGTGGGGCGCGATTTATGGTAGATAAGGTCTGCTCTAGCTTGTGTAAGGTCACGCCAGGCATACTAAGCGCCTGTTCACCATTATTTAATAAATATAAGTTGTTCAAGGCAAGCGTGTTTATAACTAACACATGCCGGTCATAGTCATTACCGCTAGGGGTTGAGCCTTCGGTTAAGCCTGTGTTTGCGGCTTGCATAATAATGATTAGATTGTTCTTGACCGCAACTTTTAGAATATCCCAATATTGCACCAGTGATTGCGGAAATACGACGGCAAGCGCACTACCCTCCCCGGAACGCCATCCTTTACGATAATGTTGGTTTTTAAGTGGGTCAGCACTGATATTTTCAATACCGCATGCATGCTCTAATTGGTGAAGAATCTCATTCGCATTGCCCTTGCTAGTTATATTGGGCGCTAAGCGAATGCCGGTACGAAATACAATATCATGTTTTGATTTTGCTTGGTTATTTTCCCATTCGCATGTGTTTTGCTTATGCTTTGTCATTTACTACCATACCTCATACCGTAAAACTCACCCTAAAATACACATAAATTGCCTAGTTATTTATAAGCCTAATGTAACCATTACGCTTTAATTGATATATATGCATAATTGATTTTCATTTTTTCTTTTTTTGGCATAATGTAAGGCTTATCAGAAACGCTTAAACATACGTAAGGCGTAAAGGCGAATATAGGATAAAAATGATTAAAGCTGACGACATTCTATTATTTGTACAAGTAGTTGATACAGGCTCATTTTCAAAAGTAGCCGAACAAATGCATTTAACTAATTCAGTAGTAAGCAAACGTATTGGGCGCTTAGAAGATAGCCTAAACGTACAATTATTGTATCGCACCACACGTAAGCTTAGCCTTACCGATGCAGGAAGATTATTGTACAACAAAGGCTTGATAGCAAAGCAGGCAGTACAAAGTGCCACTGACGTGGTTAGCGGTTATAGCAATGAGGTTCGCGGTACAATACGTGTGACTATGCCTGACGTTTCAGCAAACCTCGTATTAAGTGAAGCGCTAGCGCAATTTTGTAAACAGTACCCAGAAGTTAAAATTGAAGCCAATATAAATAACAAGTTTGTTGACCTAATTGATGAGGGCTATGATGTAGCAATAAGAACCGCTGAATTAGAAGACTCAAGCTTAATTGCAAGACGCTTGGTAGACTCTCATTGGGTGGTGTGTGCAAGCCCAAATTATATAAAACAGCACGGTAAAGTATTTCACCCCAAAGAACTTATTCAGCATGAGTGCCTTATATATAAACATGACGCAGTAGGCACTGACAACTGGCTGTTTAACATAAGCAATAAAGAACAATATGTAACAGTGAACGGCCGCTTTAGCACCAACAATTTAAACGCTATTTGCAAAGCCGCATTAATTGACTTAGGGCTAGCTTACCTGCCAAAAGCCTTAGCCCATGAACATATAAACAAAGGAAAGCTGATCCCCTTGCTAAGCAGTTTTTCCAGCAAGAAAATGGGCATATATGCCGTTTATCCTAAAAGCCGCCAACCTGATCAAAAGCTAAAATTGCTAATAGAGCATTGCCGCAAAGCGTTTCAAAAACAACAAAGCCATTTCAACGACATGCGCTAAAATGGCTCTTTACGCTAAGTTATATTTAAGTATTCGGCTACTTGTTAAAACGCGTATTTAGCAGAAAACTGTAAGTAAGTAGAGTCTATATCTGCAATAGATTCATCTTCTATTGCATAACGCCCTAGTTCTACACCCACATTCAGTTGTGGTGCTACATCGGTAATCAAGTTAACACCAACATGGTTTCTTTTTCGTTCTAGCGTATCGGTTTCGGCAGCACCATAAAATATTGTAGAGCGCGTGCTTTCATTCCAAAAATGGCGATATGCAACTGTAAATGCGGTGGTTTCTTCTACTACAGTTTGCTCATCGGCATTTAGCACTATATCAGGTGTTAGCGCAGCTGATACATATCGCCCTGGCTCACCCACTGATATTTGAAAACGGAAGTCATCTTTACCTACCGTCTTAATTCGACCACTCACATTCGCAGCAATAGCGGTTTCATCAATGCCGCCTTGGTCAACCTTGCGAAACAATGTGCCCACAGAAACTTGGCCCCAATCTGCTTTATGGTTGTAACGAGCAACAAAATCAGGGATTGATTCGTCTTTGTCGGCGTTAGCTCCAGTTACACCTACGGCAGAAGAAGATGTGCCATTGTCACCATCACCATTGGTTTCAGGGTTTTCAATAGCAAATTGCCAATTGCCCGTTGTATAACGAATTTGCGTTTGTCTAATAAACACTTCACCTACATGTGGCCCACCAAAATCCAAGGCTTCCGGCAGTGCAGCTAATGGCATAAAGGTTGACCAATTTTGCCCTATCATCCAATTTTTATAGTTAATATAAAAATGGCGTAAGCGTGGATTCGTACTGTTGCTTACCACTTCGTTACCGTCACCGCCATAAAAGTCCATTTCTACTACAGCGCTAATATCATTATGTTGTACTTTAAAATTTAAACGCGACTCACGCACATTAAATCCAGTATGAGAGGTATCAGTTGCTACGCCGCCTGGGAAGTTACCTAGCCAGTAATCTTGATATGCAACGTCACCTGACACATGTCGAACATCAACCTTGGCATACCCACCCATGGTGACTTTTGTTGTTCCTTGTGCGTTTGTAACGTTTACTAATTCAACGCCCGCCAATGCAACCGGTGCAAAAACAAAGCAACATGCGGTTGCTAAAGCTGTGCGCGCAAATTTTTTGTGTGAGTTCATATCTTCCAACCTTTATAGTTTTAAATGTGTTTGTTATTAAGTTGTTACAATATTAAAGGCGAGATAGATAATAAAAAGTGAATTTAAGAAAGATTGTTTTTCTTTTATTGATATAATCAAATTGCGATTCGGCCGCTTTTCACAGCATTTCTACGAATTGAAAAATTTGGCGAGAAGCTATATATATCACCGTTTAGACCAACTAAACCAGAACGAACACCAGTGTCAATAGCGAGCTCATAACACGCTTGTAAATGTTCAGGTTCACCATGAACCGGGACTATACACTTTGGTCTTACCCAATCAAATAAATTTGTTAAATCTTGTTTACATGGGTGGCCTGAGGCATGAATTGTAAGATCGGTGGTTTCAGATTGGACCACGTTAATGTCGCGTGCTTTGAATAAATCAATCAGCTTTTGTATGCGCTTTTCGTTACCGGGTATAACAATACTGCTAAAAATCACAGTATCGTTAGCATCTAAATCACAATCTTTATGAAGATTTTGCGCGAGCTTGTATAGTGCCGCTCTAGGTTCACCTTGCGAGCCCGTTGCAACAATTAATACTTCATGCTTTGGCAAATAGCCTATATGGCGGCTTGGAGTAATTTTAAGTTCATCGGGCCAATATCCTGTGCTTCTTGCTATACTCACCATGTTTTCTAAAGCGGGGCCAAATAAGCATAAATAACGGCCCGTTGATTCGGCTATTCTAGCAATAGTAATTAACCGCGCTACATTACTGGCAAAACAAGTGACCACTACTCTACCCGTGGCTTTACTTACAAATTCCCCCAACCCGCGCTCGCAATCTTTTTCGCTAACTGAATGGCCCTCGCGCAGCGCATTTGTAGAGTCGCATACCATCGCACTTATATTTTCTTGGCTTAGCTGTTTGTATAACTTACGGTTAAAACGCTCTCCAACTACCGGGGTATCGTCAATTTTCCAATCACCGGTGTGCAGAACAGTGCCTAAAGGTGTACTAATGAGTAGCGCGTTAGCTTCAGGAATAGAATGCGTAGTAGAAAGCCATTCTACGGTAAATGGACCAATATCAAGGACATTTCCTGCATTTACTACAACAATGGGTAAATCTAAGGTGAATCTTGCTCGATAAGCTTTTCGTTTTAGTACCTCAGCCGTAAAAACAGTCGTATAAATGGGACATTGTAACTTGTCCCAAACCGCCAATACGGCACCTAAATGATCTTCATGGGCATGGGTTAGCACTAATCCGCACAATGCGTCTTTTCGACTTTCTATAAACGACATATCAGCCGTCACACTGTTGTGTCTTTGTACTAATTTTTCTTTATCTAACTTGCGCTCTAAAGGCGCATCAAAAGTCACGCCGCAATCAACCATTAACCATTGTCCACTATGGCCATACAAATTCACATTCATTCCTATTTCACCGGTACCTCCTAATGGCAAAAACCAAAAATCTGAGGCAGAAGGCATGTTGTTAAGCATTATTATCCTTTAGGTGTGTATTCATATGAGGGCTTAAGTGTATTCCAACGAGATTAACGCTAAAGCAGATCAGGCAAAAAATGATTAATAAACATGATATTATTTACTTACGCCGTTTTACAAAGCATTTGTTCGCCTTATATGCGCAATATTACACTTGATGTTACACGTACGCTAGCCATCGTTCTTATGGTTATATTTCACTTTATATATGATCTGAAATATTTTTCTTATGTTGATTGGGACATTCCTGATGGCGGTGGGTGGCGTATATTTAGAATGCTAATAATTAGTTTATTTTTTCTATGCTTAGGCGCTTCATTAAGCTTTACCCACCACACAAAATTTAAAGTGGCTAAATTCTTAAAAAGAACATCACAAATAGCCTTGGCCGCCTTTGTAATATCAATAGTAAGCTACTTCGCTATTCCGCAAAACTGGATATTTTTTGGCGTACTTCATTTTTTGGCATTAAGCAGCTTAATAGTAGTTGGTTTGGTGCGACACCCGTTAATTTGCCTATTAATTGGCCTTGGATTGTTGATATTTGGAGCCTTACAAATACTCCCGAGCCGATGGCCTTTCAATTTATTATTTGATGGTTTGCCTCATTACACCAATGATTATGTATCAATACAACCTTGGCTGGGTATGGTGTTTTTAGGAGTACCTTTAGCACATTGGTACCTGTTTAAGTATGACCCTTTAGCAAAAGTGGTGCAAAATGCAAACGAGTCGACACAAAAATGGCTTATGTGGCCAGGCCAGCACAGTTTAAGTATTTACATTGTGCATCAACCCATTCTAATGGGGGCTTTATGGTTATTAGGCGCGGCAAATTTGTATATTAGCAAGTAGCCAGTCATTTTTTATGGGTAACTGATTAATACTAATATTGGTTAAACTTAATTTTTGCCCCCGTAGTTTATATTCACCACTTAACTGCGTTAATGAAGCTGTGCCTATTGTATTAAACACATGTGCTGCAAAGGTATTATCAAAAGAATGCGGGTAGATTCTTACCATAGAGAGGCCTTTGGCATAAGCGTTTAAAAGTGCTATCTCTTTTTGTGTTTTTTCACCTGATACTAACCTTAGTATTTGGCTTTCATGGCTTACCTTATCGCTTAAGCGCATTAAGCTATTGTTCTTTATTGCGCCTATATCAATACCAACACAGTTGTGCATGTATTGTAAAATAATTTGCGTTGCGCTTCTTGATGGCGGAAAACGCAAGGTGAGTTGTTCAGCGTTCAGCGATGACATCGTATCAAGGTGCTGCCCTATTGCTTCCGCTTCTTGTGTTTTTGTAACGATTGCTTGTGCGCGCTTATAATTGTGCTCTTCCAAGCTCTGGCTTTTATCATCAACCTCATTCACTTGAGTAAGTTGTTGCGTATGCTCAGTAATTTGCTGTGTAGTATGCTTATTGAGCTGTGGAATCGGAGGTAAAGTAAGGTTTTGTGCTAGTGTGATGGGCTTTGCTATAGGTGGCAAAGCCGGTTTTGCAGGCAAGCTTGTTAATTGTGTTTTAAGCACATCTTTTGGTGTATCAATAAAAAGGCTGTCTATCAGTATAGTTGTGCCAATAACGCCTATTATTGCCAACAAATATAGTAAATTCGGATTCGGCTTAAGCTTCACTTACAGTGCTCCCCTGTGTTTTCTAAACTGTCAGCAATCATATTTTTACTACGTAAGCCAATAATTATTGAGATACACGCTGCAAGGCAGACAATTCCATTTTAAGTGCAAGATCACGCAATACAGCCTGTTGATGCAAACGCTTTGTTTGCTCTGAAACAGGCGCGTTATCTGTACTTAAACGTTTGCTTTGTGCGTTTTCATTGCCAAGGTAACTATTAGATGTTTGTATTTCTTTAAGCTTGGCTATGGTCGGCTCAGATACTATTTCGTTTTTAACCGTTTTCTTACTATTATCGCTTTTCTGCGCTTGAGCGTTTAAGGTTTTTAACTCTTTTGAAAGGCTAAGCACTTGTTTATTCAGCGCAATATTTTGCTGGCTAAGGCTTGTAATTTGGCGCTCAAGTTCACTCAACTTTTCGTGGCTACTATTTATATTGTTATGCAAAGCTTGCTCATGGTTTGTTTGACTATGCCCTGTATTGGAGCCAAGGGATTGGCTAGGTACAAGGCTAACTAAAGCCGTCTTAACAGTGGGAATTTGCGCCAGTAAATAAATACAGGCCAATGTACTGACTATCATAAATAACGTTTTCATCATTTATCCTTATCATTTAGTTTACTTGTTTGTTGCACGTATAAAATAGCGACCCAAGCCCGCACTATTGCTGCACTAGGCAGGCCTACTACCGTCGTCATAAATGCCATTGAAAACTGAGTGGTTAGCACAGAAATGACTTGATTGACGTTTTCCGGACTCAAGCTCTCTTGTGCCAGTGCTCCAATCCCTAAACTAATACCTAAAAGTGTGTATGTTAATGCCAGTGTAGATAAGCCATTAGCGCACTGCATTCCTACTTCATACCATAAACTTTTTTGCGCACTCGCCTTAAGCTGAATGATAGCCGCCGCAGATACAAGTAATAGTAAGCAGAAGAAAACCGTAAACGTAGTACCAAAATAGCGCCCTACCCAGTTTACTAAATCAATCACTTGCAAATTTGTTGTTAGGCTAATTAGCGCTAACAGTATCATTGCAAGGCCAATAACAACGCCCACCATTTTACCTATTGCAAAGTACCTAAGCAGAGTGCTACCTGTATTACTAGATGCATCTAACATTATGTTAGGGCTTTGCGGCGTGCTCACTTTCTAAACCCAAGTTTGCTTTGCATAATTGACTGATTACTTAAATCAATATTGTTAAACCACTGCTGCGATGCACTTCGTTGATGTTCAGCACCGGCATGGACTAAAAAGGTATTGTCATATTCGTCAAAAGCTTGTTTTACACGTGTTACATTAGATTGCATTAAGCGCTCGTCGCGCATAACCATTCTTTCCATATCACTTAAACTGCGCTGGCGTTTTGACAATAATATAGCCCGCTCTTGCATGGTAATATTGGTGCTAAGCAAGTCTTTTACTAAACTTGCGCGTTCACGCTCTAAGTTATCTAAACTTAAGGTATTACTGCTACTAACTTTACTCGCATAAGAACTCGCGCGTAAATTATTGGCTGAGCTAGCAAAGCTAGTAACTAACAACGCGCTAAAAATACTAATTGTGAATATACGGTTTTTCATAATAATGCCTTATAAAAATAATGATACTGAGCTAGCAGGAGTGGTACTTGGCACTTGGCTAAGTGCCTCTTGCTCTTGTGATTCGCTTATCGCAAACTCTAATGATTGCGCATCTAAGGCCACAATTTTTGACATATAGCTAAGCATTAGCCCTTCTTGATCAAGCAATGACTGCTCACTGGCCGCTTGCATAAGCAGTTGCCGAATATACTCTTGAGTAGAAACCTCAATACCATCAACAGTGGCAGCCATGTTTGCCTGATGCTTTGAAATTGCTTCTTTTAGTTGATCAATTTTACTTAAGTTTTCAGCAAACTCGGTCGCATATGGACTTTGCTCAAAGTCGTCGTCTTGCAACAGCGCTTGGTCAACCCGCTGCATCACTTTCTCCATTCTTGCGCGCGCTTCCTGCTGGCTTAGCTTTAATTGATAAGCTTGGTCATTGCTTTGTGCGTTACTATTTGAATATAGTTTTGCCAACACTTCTTGATACACGTGCATTTTGTCTTGTAGCTGGTTTTGTCTTAGCTCTTGTCCTTGCTGCATTAAGTCAAGAAATTGAGATTTTAGTTGCACTAAATCTACTTTCTCGTCAATTAAATCGTGCGCGTCACTGTTAGCTACCAATGATTTAAGCGCAGCGATTTGCTGTCCTGTTGCAGAAATTTCTTCATCTATTAGCAACAATTCACTGGCTAAAGGTGACATTCTAAAATCTTGAACAATACGTTTTTCGATTAAATTAGCAGGAAGCTGCATAAGCGACTCTGCCGAAGCGGGTTGCCATTCATTGTTAGCAGCAGCGTTGCATGCAATTGCTAATGAAATTAGGCTTAAATAACGTTTACGAATTTTCATATATTTTCCTTACTGCATTAACCATTTGCGTTGACGTAACAATTCACTGCGCAGCTTGTCGCTTATGTTGAGTACTTCAAGCTGATGAGCCGATAACTGGTCGTGACTCACTAACACGGTGGCGGTATCCACAAATGAGGTGTAGTCAGTAAATAATAAATCTTGCTGTGGAAATCGTTGGCGAAACGCTTGTAAAGTGCTTTGCGCTTGTTTTATGTCGCCAGCTTTTAAGTAGTTATTAAATGCTAAGGCGCTAAATTGCATGGCCGTTTGAGTATCAGGGTGTGATGGAGTAAAAACTATGCCCTCAGCACAATGCATAGCCGAATCTGCTAGTGATAAATACTGAGCAGTACTTGCTAGGGCTAATACTTGTTGTTGTTCCATTATTTGTTGAACACAACGCTCATCCATTCGCTGTACATTTACATACGGATTATTTAAATCAGTTACTTCTGCTGGGGCTGAGGTGCTCGTGCAAGCAGAAAAAAATACACTGGTGCTCACAACAGTCAGAACGCGTTTATGATTGTTTAATAGTTGCCAAGCTTTTTTGAGCTTAATTAAGTGCTTAGAATGATATGACATGGGCTACTCCGAAAGTGTTTATCCTCGACTATTAGGATGTATGAAACGCTTTGGAGAATTTTTTATCTGGTGACGTGTTTTTTTGTAGAAATTTTGATAAAAAATTTAATAAGCAAAATTTTGCTGCACAATATATACCTTGTAGCCCAATTTATTAGCCCAAATTAAAATATTGTTGCTGTACGAATTTAGCATCGTCAATTGAGTGCTTTGTGATTGATTACGCAAATAATATTGTAAATTTTGTTGGTCAGCTAAATCAGTATCGTGAGTAAATAACAGTAGAAGCTGCGATTTGGCACGAGGTGGATTCTGCACATTAGGTATATCCCAAATTTGCGGTAAGTCAGTTGTGCTTAACGTTTTGTGTTTAGGCTGTAAGGCGTTTATTTGTAAATCCTCAGAAACGAGCCAAACTGAAGCGATATTCAAAGAAGTGGCAATTTGCATGCTGCAAACGTGTCGTATTTGCTGGGCTTGTATATTGTTGAATATGAGCAACTCACCTTCACCTATTAGGTGCTTAGCAGCAAAACCGCAATCAGCTTTATTTTCAGACAAGTTAACATACATTCTGTATTGGCTATGTTCAGGCTCATTAAAAAGATGTTTATAGTAAAGCAGAGCAATTATGGCTAAGGCTAAAATAGTGGCAAAACCCAAAATGCCTTTTGATAGCTTTGATAATGCATAATGCTTTTGCGTATTGAGCACATTGGCATCAACTTTTGTTGAGTCAAATACAGGCTTATTTTTTTGTGCGCCATGTATTGGTGTGCTTTTATCTGCATGTTGCTGGGCGGGTTCGTATGTTGTGTCTATAGCCTCTGATATGAGTGCTACGTCACTTTGTTGGTTCGACACATCATCGGTACTTAGAAATGTTGATAACTGTTCTAATGAGGCAATTGGCCTTAATAAAACATTAATATCAGGTAAGGGTTGGCGAAAATTGTCACTGGGTATCAAAAAGTGAACATTAAAGCCCTTTGCTTGCCAGTTTTCGATATGTGTTTTAGCCGCTAAACATTTGCGAGATAAATCGGCTACCCCCATTACCAAGTGATTTTCGGTGTCAATAGCCCCCGTCACAATGAATATTTCATCGCCACCATGTTCAACCAACTTATTTATATTGGCTAAACCATGAGCCAAGAACACGCCAAGCTGCCAACTATTCCCTACATCAATAGCGGCTGATACATTTAATCTGTAGGCACTTCCCCCGAACCAACGTTTAATAATACCCTGCGTGCTATCTACAAATAGCGCATAGTCGCCACTCACGCCAGTTGTATTAACGGTTCTATCAATAGTCATCACTGACGCTAAGTCGCTATTAGCCAAAGCAGTTATGCTTTGTATTTGCACCAAACCTTTTGTGGTGGCTATAAATACCTGCGCCCCATTTGAGGACTTATGTATCTGCACGCAGCATTTGCTCCCAATTTATATTAGTACGATAAAAATAACTCACTTTGCGCGTTTGTAATTGCTTTAAACGCATCACTATCAACTTCAATTAAGCTTTGAAACCTAAGTGGTGCTTGAAATGATTGCGCCAAGCTTAATATGCTAAATTGTTCGTTAAAATCGCAATGCAAAAACATTTTACTTATTTTTTGCCCTTTGTAATTTGCCGCTAAATCTAACATAAGGTAGGCCTGCCCACTAATATCATCATCTAGTATGACTTGGATTTTAAAGCCTTCCCCAGTGCGCTGCAGAATTACCGAGTCATCACTTGCTGCAGCCTGCATAGGGCTTACCTTTAGCTCTAAAGAACGTAAACCAGCTTTATAGCGTTTATACGTGCTTATGGATGCTCGCACTTGCTTATGCACTAACTGACTACTCAAAAGGTGGGGAAAGCGAATTGCATCAATAATACTCTGCTGACTTATACTCATGTTTTGGCCAAGCGCTTCGTTATTGAGCCTATTACGGCTTAAACCTTTCAACTGTTGATTAATAACAAAGAGTTGTTGGGAAATCGTCATATTAGTTTGAGTCCTTTAAATAAAGCCTTGTAAATTCCTTAACAAATATGAAACGGTCAGCGTTAAAATTACTTTCTTCACACAACTTTTTTGATACCAAGTGTGACAAAACTTGGCGAAGCGTATTTTGGATGCTTGTTAGATCATGATTAGCATTCACGTACTCTTCAAGCCTTAGCGCAGAAGAAGAGGTAAAGCCGGCTCGATTGATAGCTTTAAAAGCTTGTGCAGCTGATTGCCTGATATCAAGGAAGCTATCAGATCTTGCAAGCGTTTTGTAAGCTTCATCAAGCTGTGTACTGTGCTCTGTATTTACCTCATTTACACATGTATTAATTATTTTTACATGCGCTTTTAAAGAAGGATGATCTTTGCACAAGGCGTGCAGAATAGAGAGTAAATCAACGTAAGCTTGGGAAGATGGTGAGTTTGTGGCCGCCGATAAAACAATATGTATCATAGCCATTTGCGCTTGATACGAACTAGCTAAAGACAACAATAGTTTTTGCTGAGCATCGCTATACCCTTCATCAGGCTCACATTCGTGAATGTTTTCAACGGTTTTATTTCGATGTGCCTGAATCAACTTGTTTTGCCACTTCCCGAAGATTTGGCATCGCAGCCAAGTAAGGGAAAAGTCAGGAAAAAACTGCCTATATTCAACCAGCATATACAAAGCATCAAATTGAGCTTTTGAAAATACCTTCGGTAAACTAGAAAGCGTTTCTAATTCGTATAAAAGTGACGCTTCTTGATGCTGAACAATAGAAAATATTTGCTCAGCATGTTGGGTTTCATCAAGTGCAGAGCCATCAACACTTTCTGCACTGAAGAAACTTTCATAACTGGCGGCATAATCAAGCATTTTAGCTTCATTTGTTTGCTTTAAGGCAAGCATAAACGAGAACGTATCATTCACCACATTGCTGAATTTACCGCAGCCTTCAAGATGATTATGCGTACAATAAAATTGCATGATTGTACTATCACACACATCTGTGCCTTTGTGATATGACTCTAAAAGCCTAAAGCGCTGCTGGAGTTTAGCCGTCGGTAGATGCTCTGATAAGTACTGGTAAATATCACGTTGTAAGGTGCTTGCTAACTCAGAAATACCATTGTGGCCCTTCCCAATTAAAGCGTGAAAGATATACGAGTTCGTTTCTGGTATGGCGCACGCTAACCACTCCATAAAGCATGATAGAAAGTTAGCTCTTGCGGCGTTTATAGAAAAAGTATGTTGATGAATCGCGATGTTTAAGTGTTCTGATAACATGCTTATTTGGCAGTTATTGATTGGCGTATTTTGTACGCCTTGGCCTTCATGCAATTGTGCTAAAAAGTGAGTTTTAAACTGGGATTGTGTACAAACTGTATTTAGCCAAAAGTACTGAACTATGGCTTGGTCAGGCACTTTACTCGTATGCACAATTGCCCAACATAAGTGCGCTAATTCATAACAAATATTGCCGTAGTGCCTGCACACTAAATGCTGCGCGAGTTTATCAACATTTTTATTGAGAAATTTGTGTTTTGTTTCACCTGAAGAGCTTGTAGAAACGTTTTCAATATTAATATAGTAGGTAGTTTCGCGCAGCATATCAAAATCAGATTTTAAGTGCTCACTAATCCCGTAATTAATAATGGATGCTTGATTCATAAGGCTTTGCAGCTAAGAGGTAACATTTTGCAGTTCTGAATGGGAGTGGCGCACACTGGCGTTTCGATAATCAGTGAGTGTAAACGTAAGTGAATTTACGCTAAGAGTACAAGGTAACTCTAAAGGTACCTCACCCAGCAGTAAAATATCGTCTACCTGCAGTTGCATATTAGACAAATCAAAGCCATGTTCTTGCGCTAACTTGCTGGGTAACGGGGATAAACTCGACTTTTCACCTAAATTAATCAAACAAACCGGTGTGATAGAACGCTTACGTTTTTTAAGTAACTTTGCTAAATCAGCACGTTCGCATATTTGCATCCGCTGAGTAACGGCATTAAATAATAATACGCCTTCATTTTGTACATAAGACAACTGCGTTCTAAGTGCTAGGGCGTTATCAGGCCAAATTCTATTAAGTTCGCTGCGCTCAACTAAGTTCTCAGAAGGCGGTAAAAATGTTAACTGCATAACATTAGACGCGTCATTCAGTGACACCACAAATGTTGCTGAATTTACATTATGCTGCGAGCCTAGTTGAATTCTATCGCCATTGCGTAGCACTACAGGCACGTTCTTATCACATAGTTCGCCATTCACGTAAGTACCATTTTTACTTACGCTATCTATTAGTACAAAGCCCTGCTCACGCTTTGAAATAAAACAATGCTGCCCTATTCGCGACACTTGTTTATGATTAATATAAAAAACGGCATCTCGTGAACTAATCCATGGAATATCAGTTTTACTAGGTAGGCGTCCTAAATGCAGGGTTTCGTTGTTGAGCATTACGGTGCTAATTGCGTCTGCTGAACAGTTAATAACAATCGATTGAGTGCTAATTGCAGAATTATTCAAAATGTTTCTAATTAACTTCTTAATTGCCTTAGCTTGTTTTTTGAAACCTTTCTCTTCATTCGCCTTACCAAATGCTTGGTAAAGTTGTCGCAAGGCTTTTGATGACTCAAGTTGTTTGTAGTTATTCATAGCCTTGGCTATTTTATTTCTAAGCCATTGTTCTGTTTCTGATAAATTTTGCAAGTCCCCTTCAACACCTTTAATATGTTGTACAAGGTCTTTAGCGGCGCTATTGGCGCTATTAGTGTGCAAAGCTTTGCTTAAAAGTAGCTTGGCGGTAACCAACTCACCTGCATCAACATACATTTTAGCTTGCTCGTAATGTTGCAGTGAATCTCGTTGCAAGCGTTCCCAATAACTGGCTCTAGAGCGCCATTTTCGATGTAAACGATACAAAGGAAACGCCGCTTTATGGTAGGTTTCTAACCACTTATCGGCATTGTGCTTTTTACTGTATTCATGAAGCCTTTGCTGCAGCACTTGGCGCCTTATAAAAATAGCGGCTAATACCAGCATTAGTAAGAAAATGCTTAGCCATGTTAAAACAGAAGGCGCGTAGGGGTTACCTGAACGCTTAACACTTAACGCTTGAGTATTTACGTCAAATTCAAATTCCACACTAAGGTTTTTCGCCTTGAAATAACGCAGTAACATTTGTTTTAACTGACTCGCACTTAAGCTACTACTTACGTTGTACTGGGTGTTAGTTAACGGGAAATATTGCCCATAAAGCAAATAGCTTTGTGCTGATTTTAAAAGACGCAATTGCTTGTTAGCGGCATTACTTAAAATGTGTGTACTTAAGCCATCAAGTTCAGCATCTGCAAAGCCGCTTAAATTAACTAAATAGCGGTTGCTGTTATGATCTACTCTTAACTGGGACTCAATTAGGCCGCCAAGCATAACGCCTACGTCAAACATGCTTTTATTTACTGATGCACGTAAAGTATCGCTAAAGCGAATATTCAGTGACAAAGGGTCAATTAATGATACGTTTATATCAAGTTCGTTAGTTGCCTGCGCTGCAGAATTAGAATAAATAACAACGAGTTCAACCTGTGGTGTTTTAGCTAATATTTGCTGCATTAAGTCTTGCATGCCAGCATAGCCGCACCACATTTTACGGCAGTCTTTAATGGCTTGTGACAAGTCCACCACATTATCTAAGTTACTATTAATAGCACTTACCACGCCAGCCTCAAGTTGCTTGAGCTGGTCAATACTTAAGTTTGCTTCATGCTGATGCGGAACAAGCATTAACTCCCAGTCTTTGGCCTGGGCAACAGACTGATTCAATAAACACCAAAGCATACCAATAAATACAAAATAAGATTTATTCATCGAGTTCCATAACAAGTCTAAATCCGGTGGTAGGGGTTGCCGCTCTTTTAAGTAGTTGGCTAACTGGCTTCTGCTTTATTGTGTCATATTTATCAATCCATGAACCACCCGCTACCATAGCCTGGTCACAGCGCTCAATGTCATCATCTTTCCAACAATTTTGCAGCCATTCCTGTACATTTCCATAAACGCCATAAAGACCATATTTATTGCTTGAGAGCGCTTGTATAGGCATAGTACCACTGGCATACAATTGTGCAAGATGGCTCTTACAATCTTTGCAGTGAATTTGGCTAGCGCTACCTACTATGCCGCTGAAGTCTTGCCACTGCTGTAAAGTGGGTAAAGAAAACTGCTGCCCCATTTTTGTGTTTATCCATGGAATAAACGCTTCGTTTATATCAAACCAGCTTACCTTTGTTTGTGGAGAAGTAGCGCTGTTTAGCCTGTTTTCAATCTTTTTTGTACTGTAATGCTTGATGTTTCTGCATGCCCTTTCTTTTACGCACATGGAATATAATTCTTGGCTAACTTCGGTAGTCATTACTGCGAAATCAAGGCTTTCCCCGATTCCTTTAAGGCCAAAATTTATTTGCTTGTGTGACTCGCCTCGAAGCGTAACTTGCACGGTTTTACCTGTTTTAATCTTATCTGTAAGGCTTAAAACTTTTACTGTTGTTTCTTGCTGAGCCTTAGTATTGCTGCCCGGGTTTAATAAACTCTCAGGCTCATCTGTTCTATTTTCGGGGCCTGCGCGAGAATCACTTTCTTGCGCTATGGTATTGGCTTTATGTTTACTACGCTCACTAGTTAAGACCTGAGAAGCGCCATTATTGTTAATCGAGCTTAATTCTTGTGGGTCACTAAGTCCTGTGTTATCGACCATGTTGTACACCATCCAAAAACTGAAAATAGCCACTATTAAAGCTGCACTTATCCACATACGGGGCTTTATTTTACGCTTACTTCCCCATTGTTCATATTGACTATCGTTATTATGAATCGATTCGCCAATGAACTCCTCTGTTTCGAAATTTTCGACTAAATCATTAAATCGAGCAATGTAGTCAATACAAAATTGCGCACTTGGCGGGCGCTTAGAGGGCTCACTGTTTAACATTTGACAAATAATATCAACTACCCACGGCGGAACACTCAAGCCCCCGTCTTCTTGAAAAGACTGAATGATACACTCGCGCTTAGTATCGCTTGGACAGCGCCCCGTTAATAACCTAAACCACATAGCCCCTAAAGAATAAATGTCACTTGCTGGGCTAAGGGAGTAAGCAAGGGATTGATCTGATGCTACGGCAACCTTGTGCTCTGGACTGGCATATTCTTTTGTGAAGTGTTTAGTTTTAAAGTTGAGCTGTTGAAATTTATTGACTAAAGAGCTGTTAGCTAAAATACAGGCACTATCAAAATCAGCTAAATAAGCATTGCCCCCTTCGTCTAACAATATGTTTTGTGGCTTTATGTCTAAATGTATTACATGTTTGCTATGAAGCGATGTAAGTGCTGTTAAGATTTGCGTAACGATTTGCGCGCTTTTACTAACACTCATTTTTTGTTCGTTAAGTGCTAAATATTGCGCTAAGTTAGACGAGTAGTAAGGCATTACCATATAAGGGATTGTGGGAACCGTGCTATCGTTTTCGCTATTACGGTTAATTGTTTCTATGTGATGCAGCTTAAGCACATTAGCCGAGTCGCTAAATACGTGCATAATATTCGCTTGCAGAAGAAAAGCGGCTTGATTGTTTTTGTCAGAGGCTAGCGCTGGCGTGAGCATTTTCACTACAAATTGGCTTTTTAACGCTTCGCTAAACACCAAATAGATGACACTACTTTGTGTTTCTTCAAGTATGCGCAGTATTTTGTACTGGCCAATCATATCCTCAGCTTGCAACATAAAAATTAAGCTTTCCTGTGTTCTATTTCTGCCTACGTTAACATTAGCATTGTGCAACAATGTTTTTATCAAGTATGCAGATTATAGACCACAATTAATGGCAAGGCCTGTATTGTTTAAGCGTAGCTTATAGCCTGCCAGAAGGCTGAGCCTATTTGGTTACGCTAATTAATGAAGAATTCGCGTAAGCAGCTTATTAAAAAGTATTAAACGAAATGCATTAAACAAACCGAGTCAAATGGGGTCACTTCTTATTGCTAGCTTTGTTATTCGTAAATCGCAAGGCATTGTGCATACGAAGCGTTTGTAAATTCTTGAGGGCTTCGTCTTTACTTTGCATATTAACCGAGCCTCGTTTAGCCGCCTCAACATGAGCTCTGCTTCGCATATATTGGTGATTATGCTGTAAGTCTACCATAGCTAAATGTGGTGATTTTACCGAGCGCTGCGCAATTTTACTCGCTACATAAACATCATAGCTAAGCTCAACAACTATTAACATTAGGCTCAGTAGAAATACAAAACAAAGTATGTATAAACGGGCGTTAAGCCCACTATTAGCATCGGTAGTTTTATACTCACTTTGGCTGAACCAAGTAATTCTCATTATTGCACTCCAGCCTGCGCTAAAGCCTGGCGCCAATCTTCTGACATTTCAGCAAGTTGCACAGGGTTTGGCGCCAAAGATTGCTGTATAAAAAGCAATTCTTCGAAGGAACTTTCACTAGGGACTACCACCGTTAAAAGGTTGTTTTCAGAAACGTCTTGATTAGATTCAGCCAGTGAGCTTTTAACTTGCTGAATACTTAACTTTTGCAACTCGCTGTTAAACCATTCTTTTTCGTAAAAAAACATGAACACTGGTGCTGCCGCTTCTGGTGAATGCGTATTGTATTCAGCTGAATCCTTTGCATGTAATTCAATGCTTTTATCTAAGCTAACCTGCAGGCTCTTTTGCGTGTCTTTAACGAGTGATTCTTCAGGTAAGGTAACGGATATAAGCGCTAAAATAAGTAGCGCAAAAAATGCCATGGATAAGCCTAATGCTACCTCGGTCATAGCCTGTGTTGCTGTATCTTGCATCGTGTTGTCTTACGTTAAGTCTTAATACTTAACTATATAAAACGCTTTGGGCTATTTTTGCATTACCTTCGAAATTATTTGCGCAAGTTTATAATGTTATTCGAAATATCTCTGTCAATGTAATGAATAAAAGGGTCTACGCCTAAGTAACTAATTTCTGCTTCAATTGCGCCAATATCTATATTTACCGTGTTGCTTCCATTTATCAGCTTGTGTTTTTCCCTGTATAAAATTCTTTGATTTTTAGCAAAATCATTAGGATCTTCGTCGAAAATCACTATTTCTACCCAGTCATCAAAAGCCCGTTGGCTTTCCTCACCTTTGCCAGATACCGCCAACTTCTCAACATGTATATTTACAATGAGTTGCTGATTTTGAATGTTGTGATCAAGTACCGCAATATTAAATAAATTTATTTGAGTAAATTGTTCATCAATAAATGAATGGTGCTCAACAGGGGAAGCCTCTTTTATTGCATTCAGTAAATCAAGCGTAGTAGCAAGACGGCCTTGGCTAAAACGATACTTTTCTAACAATGCATTTATAGCTTCGTTTAGTGCGTTAAAGCCAATTCTATTGCCAATTGCCATCATAATTATGGCGCCTTTTCGATAATGAATATAATCTTGATTTTCAGAACGTATTAGAGGCATTTCTTTAAAGCGCTCTTTCGCCCGCCCCTTTAAATATGCATCAAGTTCGTAACGCAACAACTGCCGTACTTTATCCTCACCAAATTGTTGTTGCATCAATTGAAGCGCAGCATATTGAGAAAGGGTTTCAGTAATTACTTGGCTGCCTTGCACGTTAGCGGGCGTTAATTGATGACCAAACCATTGATGCGCCACTTCATGTGCGGTGATGTAGTAAACGGGGTCAATTTTCTCAGTATTGCGTAAATCAGAAATAAAACCCATGCGCTCTGAATAAGGAATTGTACTTGCAAATGACTGCGCAAAACTGCGGTACCCAGGAAACTCAATGATTCGTAACTGCTTGTGTTGATATGGGCCAAAAGTGGCGCTAAAAAAATCTACAGCATCCATGCTCGACGCTAGCATTCTATCTACATTCCACTTGTGTTGATGATGATAATACACTGAAATATCAATGCCATTATGCACTGCTGATTTCACTTTTAGCTTCGCTGACATAATATTAAAAAGATTAAGTATGGGCGCGTCAGACTCATACACAAAATAGTTTCGTGACCTTTCACTCCAATAATTTAACAACTTCCCTGGCGCCAATGCGATTTGCTCTTCACTGGTTGAGAGCTTAGCCTTGAAGTCTATATAGCCCACATTTGCGCCTAAATTGCTTTGCGAATACTTGCTTTCATCTTCAAGTAAATACGCTCTTTGTAGCACGGGCAAATTATACTTACGCCTTTGGTGAGGGTCATTCACGTAAAAGTTTCGGTTAACACCGAAATAGGGAAATAAATCTACATTATTAATAAATGTCCCGTTTTTGACCAAGCTTGCGTCTTCATCTTTGTCTTTAAATCCAAAGTGTTGGCGGCTAAGCCTTACGCTTATTTCACTACGTTCCTGAGGTTTTAAAGGAGTCTTAAATGTTAGCCATGCAGTTTTAAGCCTAGGGTTGTAGTCACTAATATTTGCGCCATCTATTGCTACACTGCTATTTCGCGGATAATTGACCAACACTTTTATAATCACAGATGAAGTGTTGTTATATACACTTATAGTTGAAATGGCCTCAAGTTTTCGTAGTTTAGGAAAAATTGCTGCTTCAAGGTTCACTGCGGTAATAGTAGGAATTGGGTCATCTTCAAAGGCTTTAAAGCTTTGTTCATAGTCAACCTGCAATTGTAACTGTTCATCACGGGTTTCAAATGAATTAATAACACGGGTATTGTAGTGAATAAGTGTGCCCACGCTTATAAAAAGCACGGTTCCTATTACTACGGCAAATTGGCCCTTTGGCCCTAAACTGTAGCCAATTATTTTTAAGCGATTGGCTAAATTTGTATCGGGCCCGCGTTGCCACATGGCATAACTAAAAACCGCTAGCACTAACGCCAATGCTCCCCAGTACATCATGTAGTAATGCTGCGTGAGTAATGACCATCCATAGCTATTCATATCTGAATAAACCATATCAGGGGTAGCGCCATAGTTAAACATGTTATGCTCAAAGCCTATTTGCACCAGAATATTTCTAGTAACAAAATAGTAGGCTACGAATATCAACATGCCCATATACTTATTGGGCGATAATGCTTGAATAAAGAATGCTAAAATACATAACAGCACCCAAAATGATGCTCTGAAATACAATAAACTAGTTACATACTGTGGCAAGTCAATATTTGTATAGCCATGTAATAACTGATTCACAATGCCGCACAACATGCCTACGGCAAACAAAGTCAGTATCACAACAATAATGGCTAACAATTTAGACGCCCAAAATATGAGGCTATGCACAGGCATACTATCAATTATGTCACCTATACCTGCGCCACGTTCGCGCCAAACCACCTCTCCTGTGTAAAACGTAATAACCACCAACAGGCTTAACGAAAACCCGTTGTTTATTAACTCAACCATATATTGTGTTATGGGGTAATGGGACGTACCGTAAAGGCCAGTGGCATCTATGAAATTCATTACCAGCAAAAAGCCGCCGATTAACAATAACACTAAGAATGCAGGGCTAAATACCACCTGTTTTACTTCAAATGATGTACGCGCTAAAAATTGCTTAAACCATGCCCCCTGCTGATACGAATAATCAATCTCGTTATTAATAGGCGAGTCATTTGTATCATCAGCCAGTATTTGTTTGTCATTAATAACGGTTAAGCTTAAGGGGCGGAATAAACGAGAAAAAAATAAAAGAATGCACGTGGCCGCCACTAACCAAAACACACGGTTGGCAAACACCATTTCACTTAAACCAATAATATTCGAATTCTTTTGGCTAGGTGTCCAATATTGCGTGGTATCCATAAACGCTGACAAACCAAAAATATCAAGAATTGAGCGAATATTATCATGGTTGGGATCGTCAAAAATTAACCCAGATATGCTAAATAAAATAACCAATGACAACGCAAGTAAATAGACCGGCATAATAGTTTTAAAACGAAGTGCTACTGCATAAAGTAAAGCTGATAAAGCTAAACTTGTTGGAACAGTGAAAATAAAGAAAGGGCTTATATAATAAAGAAGATTAAACTCGCCTATTCGTTCTTGATCAAGCCATGGCATAACGCTGCCTAAAAACAAGCCAAGGGGCACCAAGGCTAGCACGCTTAGAATGACAAGGTAGGCTCCTAAAAAGCGTCCAAATTGGTACTCAAAACTCTTTATAGGTTTTGTGTATAAAAGCTCACTCATTAGTGTGTTGTCATTTCTTACTGCGCTATTTGCAACAAAATTCACAACTAAGAATATGGCAAAAAAGTTTAGTATTAAGCTTGTTTCTGCTATTGCATATGGGCTGTTAAAATTAATGTTACTACTACTGCCTATTTGTACATTTTCAACGGCAACTGACAAAAAAGACAATACAAAAAACAAAGACGTGGTGACATAGTAAGAAGGCTGGCGAATAAAGTAGCGCCATTCAAATGAAAGCATATGCCTTAACATATATTGCCCTTATGCTTGTTTAGGCGCGGTGGGCGCGGCTTTATTTTTATTAAGAGTAACAAAATAAGCGTCTTCAAGGCTTGCAGGGACCGATTCAAACCCCTGAGGAGCATTTTCTGATAAAACATGAATTACCGTTCGCCCAGCAAAAAGGCGCGTAGATATCACATTATGTAATTGCTGCATTTCTTCGAGTTCGTTTGGCAAAAGAGTTTTACGCCAAATTTTTCCGCTTAGCTTGCTGGTTACATCAATAGGGTTACCTTGAAGCAATATTTTTCCGCTTCCCATAATTGCCATATCGGAACATAACTCTAAAACATCATCCACTATGTGGGTTGATAAAATAATGACTTTATCTTCGCCTAAGCTCACCAATAAATTATGAAAGCGATTCCGTTCTTCAGGGTCAAGCCCTGCGGTTGGTTCATCTACTATGAGAAGTTCAGGATCACCTAGCAACGCTTGTGCAATACCAAAGCGCTGCCTCATCCCGCTTGAAAAAGCGCTTACCGCCTTGTTTTTATGGGTATATAAATTAGTGTGCGCAAGCAAACCGTTAACGGCTTCATGGCGCTCAGCTTTTGCTCTTATGCCTTTTAAAACAGCAAGGTGGTCAAGTAAGTCAAATGCACTTATACGGGGGTAAACACCAAAATCTTGTGGCAGGTAACCTAAACGTTTTCGTAGTTCATCACCTTGATACACTACATCTACATTATTGAATTTAATACTGCCGCTGTCAGGTTGTTGTAAAGTAGCTATAGTGCGCATTAATGACGATTTACCGGCGCCATTTGGCCCTAGTAAACCAAACAGGCCATTAGAAATACTCAAACTTACACTGTCTAAAGCCTTCACTCCGTTAGAATAAGTTTTGTTAACATCACTTATAGTTAACACTTAGCCGCTCCCTTTATTTTTAATTACTCATTTCGCCGCACAAATTGCTAGCCATAAGCTTGCGTCGTTCATCAAAGCTTAATTCTGTTTTACTAAGTAAGTAGTGCAACTTTGCCAACGCGGCTTCAGGTGTAAGATCTTCTCCAGAAATCACCCCCGTTTCCTCTAAAAACTTTCCATTAGCGTAGCCTGTCATGTTAACGCGTCCTTTTACGCATTGAGTACAGTTAACCACTAAAATATTTTGGCTAGTAGCATGCGCTATTTGCCCTAAAAGACTTGGGTTTTGTGGGGCATTGCCCACACCATAACTGAGTAATATAAGGGCATTCACAGGTTGCTGAATAATATTAGTCAGCACAGAAGCACTAATACCTGGATATAAGGACATCATTCCCACAGGTTGGCTAATAATAGGGCTAACCTGCATTATTTCTTGCTTGGCAGGCAGTGGGGCTAATCTATGATTAACCTCAATATGAATGCCTGCACTTAGCAAATGAGGAAAATTGGGGGAATCAAACGCATCAAAACCATCAGCATCTACTTTACGCGCCCTATTACCTCGAAACAATTTATTGTTAAAAAATAAGGTAACCTCTGGAATTGGATAATTTGCTGCAATGTACAGGGCATTCAACAAGTTAGCTTGGCCGTCAGAGCGCAGTTGCGCCAATGGTATTTGCGAACCCGTAATTATCACTGGTTTTTGTAGGCCTTCTAGCATAAAAGATAAAGCCGACGATGTATAAGCCATGGTGTCAGTACCGTGCAAAATAATGAAACCATCGTATTTATCATAGTTTCTTGCTACATCATTTGCTATTAATTGCCAGTCAGCAGGCACCATGTCACTTGAATCTAATAATGTAGAGTATTCATGAATAGTGAAATTAGGCATTTCATCACGATGAAACTCAGGCATTTTGGCAAGCGTTTGCGTTAAATAGCCAGCCGCTGGAATGTAACCCTTCGCAGATGGCTTCATTCCAATGGTACCGCCCGTATAGGCTATATAAATATGCTTTTTACTCAAGCTAGTGTATCCCTAATAAAGTCTTTAAATTATAGCCTGGCTTCATAAATAGCAAACATAATGTCAATGCTTGCAATGTCGGTAGAAGACATTGGGCCATGCGATACATAAGCGCCTAGTACCGATTCAGGTAGTACGGGTTCGTTCCCTTCTAACTTATGGGCCATTAAGCTAATTTGCAGTGACTTTCTGCGTTCATCATCACCAAAAGAATACGATACTCCTGCATCATCAAATAAGATAGACGCAACCTGCACTAATTCATCTCGGTTTAAGTCCTTTACAATGGCGGGGAAAGATTGCTGTTGAAGCAACCAAGATTTGTAAGGGCCAGGAAACTTATCTGGAAGCGGGGGTATTTCAGCGTTTGTGTATGCTTTTAATACATCAAATAAAGCCACTAAGTTTTCTCTTTGCTTACTTAGTGCAGCTTGGCTCATTTGTTTTTTAATAAGCAGCTTAATTTCTTTTAATTTCGCATGCGCTGTTTTCGCAAATTTTGTATCAAGTGCATTAATGTCAGCTTCAAGTGCGGCAATGTTTTCGCCTAATTTAGCCAGTTCACCTTGGTTTGTTGCTTTTTCAATTAAGGCTTTTGTTTCATCCATTTTTAAAGAGACATCATTTAATGCTGCACTTTGTTCATTTTTATGTACGTTTAGTGTTTGGTGATACGCACTAAATAGCGTGTCGTTGGCGGCTCTAAACGCCTGCCATAATTCGTTTTCATTAGTCTTGCCAGCAAAACCTATGTCTTTCCACTTTTTTTGCAGATGCTTTGCTTGGTTGGCAGCTTCTTGTGAATCATCACGTTCAAGCAATGCCAACACTTCATTAATCAAACCTTGCTTTTGTTCTGCATTATTTTGCTGCCAAGCACTTATTCGTTTTTGCAAAGGTTTTAGACTTTGCGTGAAATCACGATTAACTTTCTTAAGTTGCGATCTTTCAATTTCGCCCACTTGGCTAAACTGTTTTTTAAATTTATCAATTTGACCTGACAAGGCATTTACAGGCGTTTCTTCATCTACTTGCTTAACTTGCGCAATAATAGCCTGAGCATTTTCTAGGTTCTCTTTGCGCAGTTTTTCTAGTTGTGAAAAGAATACTCTGCAGGGTGCAAATGCTTTTTCTATGGCTTCGTTAAACGCATCGTTTAAAGCCTTGTCTTCGGGAGTGTGAAGCATGCCGAATGATAACCACTGCTGGCGCAATTGCTTGACCGTCTCGGCCCTTTCAAAGTGATCATCAATAGGAGTAGCGGCAAGTGCCTGAGTCTCTTCTAATAATGCCGGTTTGCGCGGCTGCGCAATGTAAGCTTGCCAATCTTGAAGTTTTTCAATTTCAAGCTTTGTGTTATCAAACGCTGTTTGAGTTTTAGGGTTTAGCGAATTCCCTAACTCATTTACCAAACCTTGTACGTAATGAAAAGTACTGATAGCAGCAGTAAATTTGCCTTCTCGGATCAAGCGATTCGCTACCCGTAGTTTGCCCTCTAGCTTTTTAGTTTGTTCACGAGCATTGTTTTGTATTTCGGCCAAGCGCTTTTTAACATTGCTATAGGCTAAGTTATATGCCTCTACAGTATGAGAACTAAGCGCCTGCCCCATGCTTTTTTTACGCTCTGCAAACTCTTTTGAGGCGCTAGTGACTTGCCCAGAAAACTGCTTTATTTCCTCATATTCAAAGCGATCACTTTCATTAAGCGAAGCTTGGATTGTAAGTAACTTGGCTGTGATCTTGTTGATATCTTCAGCATTGTGAGCTAACTCAGGCACTTTAGCTAAGCTAGATTTAAACGACGTTATACGCATGTTCACAGCTTTTAACAGCGATTGCTGTGAAATCGTTAAATCTTTACTATGTAAAGTGTCAATGTCTTCCTCGCAACTGGCTAAGGCATTTGACAATATTTTAACCTGAGCATCTACTTGTGCGTTGTCCTCAGAAAATAGCAATTTTATTTGGTTTTCAACTTCATCACAGCGCGCTTGCAAGTCGCTAATATCATCGCTTAATTTTTGTGACGCCAATTGTTCATTGTGCGCTTCTTCTAAGGACTTAATCTTGAGCGTATATTTCGCCTTTAAACTTAAAAACTTTTCACTATAACTTGCCGCACTTACTTCATCTAAATAATGAAAATCTTTCTTAAGCTGTTCAAAGCTACTCAACAGCTTAGTAAATTCATTTTGCATGTATTCGAAGTTTTCTGAGTCAAGTAAGGCCAGTAAGCGGCTATTAATTAGGGTTATTTCTTGTTTAACCTTGCTTGGCATTTCTTTTTGCTGATCAAGCGTTTTCTGTTTGCTCGTTATTACAGCCAAAACTTTGTCAGAAATAGCTTTTTTACTGAGGCGATTAAGCATTTTATAATCGTCTACTTTACTCAGTACGCTAATTTGCTGTTCTTCATTATCACTTAGCTCAAAAAAGCGTTTTAAGGTTTGTTTGTTATCTAAGTTGTGAACAATCATTAGTGCTAGGTCAGGAAATTTTCTTAAGCGTTCACTTGAAAATAAGAGTTGTTCAAGCAAAATCTTATTTTTGCTTTCTTTTACAAAATACTGAAATTCTTTATCTGAAACACGCAGGCTATCTTCAAGAAATACAAATACTTGTTTTTGCGCTTCACGTTTAACAACTGGCGATAATGCATGTTCTGCAGACTTTACCCACAAAACAAAATCATCAAGCTTAGCCAATGCGGCTAAACTCACTTTTTCATTGCTATCATTAAATGACAGTTCATGCAAAATAGCTTTATGCTTTTCGTTGCTTGCTTGCAGTTTATCAATGCTAGCTAAGCGTTTGTCAGGATCTTCGCTTTTATGTGCGGGAACAAAAATACTCTTAAAAATCATCCTGTTTAAACCGCGCTATGTTTTGTTCATTTGAAGACTGCTCTTTGAGTTCTTGTTTAAACTGTTGGCGCGTTTTTTGTACTATTTGGCCGTCTTTACCCACGGTCATATGATCATCAGACTGTTTTACTTTGGCCTGGTAAATTAAACAAGCTTGCATAACCGTTTCGCGCTGCTCTTCGCTAAGGGGCTTTCCATCAAGCCATTTTCCAGTTTCAACTGACTGAATCAGTTTGTCGTATACGTCGCTAGACATTGCCGCGACCAGTTGTTCAACTTGCATTTAAAGCCACCTTATTGAATCTAATTTTACTGCTTGTTTTGCTTATGATGTACTAAGTACGAGCGCTTTTGCTTTTAAGAGCGTTTTGTAAGCGTAATTCTTACTCTGTTAATGGCATACCATATAAAGCCAATCGTGGTTACGAACACAGCGCCGTTATACATCATCAAACCTTGTTCATCATTTGGGAAGTCACCTAAAAACACAAAATAACACCCAACAATAAACAACAAAATAGCAATCATAGATTGGTTTTGAAGCTTTTGAATTTTGTTATATCGCTGCATAGATAATTTACGCTGAATATCTTCAGCACTCGCATCACCAAATTCATAGTTACAGTGTGAACAACTTTTTGCTTTGTCTGAAATTGGCTTATTGCATGCCGGACAACTAATAATCGCCATGTGATCCTCAATATATTAAAAAAGGTTAAGTGCCGATGCACCTAACCTTTTTATTTTGTTTAATTTTAAAAACTTGTTCAAGTCAAAAACCGACTTATTTATTCACTTTGTTCCAGTATTCAGCAACCGATGTTTTCATTTCTTTACGCAGCATCAAAATACCAAATAAGTTAGGTAGCGTCATAACAACAATTGCTACCGCCGATAAGGCCCATACTAAGGTAGTGTCAGACACCGCCGCCCAGAAAAACCCAGCTACGTAAACTACGCGATAAGGCATAACCGACGCAGGACCAAATAAGTATGTCATTGCGCGGTCACCATAATAAGACCACGCAATAGCGGTTGAAAATGCAAACAATAATAAGCCAATTGACACTATATATTGCCCCCAATCACCAAAAAAGCCCTTAGTAAATGCTTTCGTTGTTAAGGTGGCTGAGTGAATCAAAGATTTACCTTGAACCACAATGTTGTCACGCTTAATTGCGCCCTCTTCAATGGTTAAAGTACCACTGAAATTATCATCTAACGAGCCTGCATGGTAGCTTACATCTTCAGCAAATGAACGGGCATTAATTAGGGTATAGCCACCGCTTACAGCAACACCATTAACCACAGAGATTTCGCCATTATAAGGCGCTACTGTTGAACCGCTAATGTCATTTAAATATTTGTAAACATTTACTGAATCTTCTTCGCTGCCTTGATCGTAAGTTCCTGTGACGTAGAGCATGTCAGAACGGTCAAATTCGTTTTGATGTTTTTGATTCCAAACGCCTGACGAAAGAATAACTAAACCGGTAAGCGTACAAATTATAATAGTATCTATAAATGGTTCTAGAATAGATACCATACCTTCGGAAACGGGTTCTTTCGTTTTTGCAGCAGCGTGCGCTATTGGTGCCGAACCCTGACCCGCTTCGTTTGAAAATAAGCCACGGTTTACACCACGGTTAAAAGCGTAAGCGAATGTAGCTCCTAAAAATCCACCGGCAGCAGCAGAACCAGTGAAAGCATCACCAATGATAGATGCAAATGCAGGGCCTACGTTCTCAATATTGGCGAATATAACCGCAAAAGCGCCAATAATATATATAACCGCCATTACGGGCACAATTTTAGACGTAACTGCGGCTATGCGATGAATACCGCCCAATATGACTAAGCCAAGTAATATAGCTAATACTCCGCCCACTATTGATGGAGCAAAACCAAAACTGGCTTCCATTGTAGTAGCAATACCATTACTTTGCGGCAAGTTGCCCGTACCAAACGAACTAATAACGGTTGCTACAGCAAACGCTACAGCAAGCCACTTCATATTAAGTCGCTTTTCCATGTAGTACATGGGGCCACCGGCCATTGTGCCATCGGGTGTTTTTTCACGATACTTATGAGATAGAGTAACTTCAACAAATTTGGTTGTCATACCAAAAAATGCGGTAGCCCACATCCAAAATAAAGCCGCAGGCCCACCTAAAAAGATTGCCAGTGCAACACCACTTATGTTGCCCGTGCCAACGGTTCCTGACAAAGCCGTAGTTAATGATTGAAAATGTGTAGTATCACCTGGGTCGCCCTTTTTATCGAGCTTGCCTGTTACGACCTTACACGCATGCTTAAAGTATCGTATTTGAGGGAATTTGAGGTAAATAGTAAAAAATGCACCTGTCCCTAATAATACATAGGGAAACCATGCAGCGCTTCCAAGGAAGCTGTCGATCAGATTAAAAAAGTTGAGTAATGCATCCACGTTTATTATTCCTTATTATTCTTCTAGTGTAATATTTTGGTTTGCTTATGCTAAGTTATTATAATTTCAAGCTCACGGCTCTTATAGCAACTAATAAATCTTCACCTAATTGACATGATCTAACTGGCGACCAACCATAACTAGCGTCAGGTAAGTCAGCGTTGTCTTTAAAGGGCATTTCTAAGGTATAAGCTAAACAATCAAATTTCAAGCCAACCGCATTACAAGCCACCGTTAAGTTTGCCTGTCCGGGTTCGTCTTTATCGTAACCGAATTGATCTTGAAATTCAGGTGTTGTAGCCATTAATGAGTCTTTAAACGTATTTTCTAACATCGCAATACGTTCGTCGTAATTTGGGTTTCCTTCGCTGCCAGCAACGAAATTATAAGGCAACGCTTCGTCTCCGTGTATATCAAAAAATGCATCAACACCCGTGCTTTGCATTTTGTTGAGTACGTGAAATACCTCTGGGCTCTTTTCCAAACTTGGAGATTGCCACTCTCTGTTTAAGTTAACACCCACCGCATTTGTGCGTAAATGCCCTCTTACACCGCCATCAGGGTTCATATTAGGAACCACATAAAATATGCACGAGTCGAGCAATGCACGAGCTACGCCGTCAGTGTCATCAAGAAGGCGTTTAAGAAGCCCTTCAACAAGCCATTCAGCCATAGTTTCACCTGGATGTTGGCGTGCAGTAATCCAAATCTTATGCTTCCCTTCACTGTCATTTTCATCGCCAATCACAAGCAAATTTATTTCACGGCCATCTAAGGTTTCCCCAAGTAACTCATGTTTACAATCAAAGCTCATTTGTGCATTGGCAATTAAGTCTAAATGTCGTTCATAACTATAAGGCGCAAAGTAAGCAAAATATACGTTGTCGTACTCTGGCGTAAAATCAATGCTTAAGGTATCACCGTTAAACTCAGTATCTACTCTAAACCAAGTATCTCGGTCATAGGATGCTACCGCTTGATAGCCTTCCCAGCCATCGGGATAGGCTGACTCAGCCAAGTTCTCAATATGGATTAGATGATTAACGAAAGGAGTAGAATGAAGCTTAAAGTGAAACCATTGATAAAACTCAGATTGATTGTCTTTATTGATAGACAATTTAATATTGTTTGGGTCTTCAGCAGAAATTACGTGAATATTTCCACTGTCAAATTGGCTTGTGATATTCATATATAGGGCTTTTGCCTGTGTGTTTTTATTATTATTAACGCATGGTAGCAAACTATGCAAATTTACAAAACATAAAAACAAAAAAGCTGTTAAGGCTTTACACCTCAACAGCTTCGTTTGCTTATGTAAAACTAACTCTTTAAGGAATGCTAGGCACGCTAAGACCCGCCATATCAGTCACTACGCGCATTACTTGGCAAGAGTAACCAAACTCGTTGTCATACCATACATACAAGGTCGCTCTATTGCCCGCCACAATGGTCGCTTGCGAATCTAGTACCGAAGCGGCGCGAGTTCCTACAAGATCAGTTGATACAATTTCGGTTGACGCCGTATAGTCAATTTGGTGCTGCAACTCTGAGAACAAAGACGCATTTCGTAAATAGGTGTTAATACATTCTTTATCGGTATCACTGTTTAAGTGTAAATTAAGAATTGCCATAGACACATTAGGCGTAGGTACGCGAATTGCGTTACCTGTTAGCTTTCCATCAAGCTTAGGGTAAGCTTTCGCAACAGCCTGTGCTGCGCCAGTTTCGGTAATAACCATATTTAATGAAGCTGCACGACCACGGCGCTCTGCTTTGTGAAAATTGTCTATCAAGTTTTGATCATTAGTAAAAGAATGAACCGTTTCAACATGCCCGCTACTAATGCCATATTCTTCATCGAGTGCTTTAAGAACGGGTGTAATTGCATTAGTGGTACAACTTGCCGCTGACAATATAGTATCTGATGATTTAATGTCAGCTTGGTTTACCCCATGCACTATATTTTTAATATCGCCTTTACCTGGCGCAGTCAAAATAACTTTTTCAGCGCCTTTAGCTTGTAAATGCTGCGATAAACCATCACGGTCTCGCCACATACCTGTGTTATCTACTACAATTGCATTTTTAATACCGTATTGCGTGTAATCTACTTCACTTGGATGATTAGCGTAAATAACCTGTATAAACGAGCCATTTGCTTTAATTGCTTTACGCTCTTCATCAACGGTTATACTGCCATTAAATGGGCCATGTACTGAATCACGTCTTAACAAACTAGCGCGCTTTTCTAAATCACCCTCTTTGCCACCGCGCACAACAATTGCTTTTAAACGAAGTTTATTCGCTTTACCTTGGCGCTCTATCATTAAGCGCGCTAACAAGCGGCCAATTCGTCCAAATCCGTATAAAACTACGTCTCTAGGTTCGTGCTCGTCTTCTTTGTTGTTTACTTTGCTTAACTCAGTTTCTAAATAAGCGTGTAAATCAGTTTCATCTTTACCTTTTCCGTAATGAAACTCGTAGGCTAATCGTCCAAGATCTACCTGGCACGGAGCTAACTGCATATTATTAATAGCTTCCAATATAGGCCAGCTCTCACGAAGTCTTAATTTAACACCTTCAAATAATCGCACGGTTCTATGTGCTTTAATCAGGTCAATTACGCTCGCGTTTAATAAAGTACGGCCATACACTAAAATTTCGACAGCATGATTTCGATACAACTTGCCGATAATGGGTAACATGCGCTCGGCATATTCTTGACGTTCCTGCCAACTTGACTGAAGTTCCTGCTCATACTGCTGATTCATTTAGCGTTTTCCTGTACAAATACATTAACAAAAAATTGATTTCGAGCGCATTCTAAGCAATGAATTGAAAAATTCCAAATTGGTGAAAACTTTCAATTTTATGAACATTTTAGGCTATTGAGGCTATTTGTGTGTAATAAGTCGACACACAACGAGAGGATTGTGAGCAAAGTATGCTAATGAGTAAATAAAACGTAAATAGATGAAGAATTAATCGCTTTTTTCTGTAATTAAATTACATTGAAATTTATTCTAGATACGACTAATGTCTTCAATATTAGGCGCTTTACTTTTCAGACGAAAATTGTAACGACACTGAATTAACGCAATAACGCTTACCCGAAGGTAAAGGGCCATCATCAAACACATGCCCTAAATGCGCATCGCACTGCTTACATTTAATTTCAATGCGCTGCATGCCCAAGGAATTATCTTCAAGGTATACAACGTTATCATCATTACTTTGCGCTGAAAAAGATGGCCATCCACAACCTGCGTCAAATTTGTCTTGCGAACGAAACAACATGGCGCCACAACACTTACAATGATAATCGCCGCTCTCAGTTGTATAAAGGTACTCTCCAGTGCCAGGGCGCTCTGTCCCTGATAAACGAGTTACTCTATACTCTTCAGCGCTTAACTTATCTTTGTAAATATCAGCCATATTGTTGTACCTTAAAGAAACCAAACAGTGTGATTTAAGTAACTATTTACGCACTTTCTCTTGTTTGCGATCATCACTGCCCCATAGCAAATGAAATTTCTTATTTTCTGCTTGGTCAATTCTGGCGTAAGTATGTGCACCAAAGAAATCACGTTGTCCTTGTAGCAAGTTTGCAGGTAATACAGCACAGCGATATGAATCGTAGTAATTAAGTGCAGAACCTAAGGCGGGTGTAGGCACGCCAGCTAATGTAGAGGCGGCAATAGCTTTGCGCCAATTCGTTTGATACTTACGTATTTGTTCAGCAAAGTATGGGTCTAATAACAGATTATCTAAACTGTCGTTTTTTTCATAAGCATCAGTAATTGATTGCAAAAATACAGCCCTAATAATACAACCGGCTCGCCATATTTTGGCAATCGCGGCAAAGTCGAGTTGCCAGCCGTGCTCTTTACCCGCAATTGCCATCAACTGAAAGCCCTGTGCATAAGCACATATTTTGGCGCAATAAAGCGCGTCATGTAATTGCTGAATTAAGGTTTGTTTGTCTACACTGCCAAGTAAGTTATCAGGCCCTGATAACACAGTGCTTGCTTTTACTCGCTCTTCTTTAAAAGCTGACAAGCTTCTTGCAAACACCGCTTGCGTTATAGTTTGTGCTGGGCTACCCACTTGCAGGGCGCTTACTGCTGTCCACAAGCCAGTACCTTTTTGCCCGGCTTTATCAAGAATCATATCAACTAGCGCGTTGCCTGTTTCTGGGTCTTCTTGCGCAAGCACCTCAGCACTAATTTGTATAAGGTAGCTATCTAGTACTCCCTTATTCCATGTCTTAAATACCTCAGACACTTCTTTAGCTGACATACCAAGCACGTCACGCATCATGTGGTAGGTTTCGCATATAAGCTGCATGTCGGCATATTCAATGCCGTTGTGAACCATTTTCACATAATGACCGGCACCAATTGGGCCAATATAGGTAGTACAGGGCTCCCCTTCAGTGACGGGTGTGCCAATAGCATAGTTTTCAATAGGTTTACCAGTACTGGGCTCTACTTTCGCTGCAATGGCATTCCAAAGCGGTTCTATTCGAGTCCAAGCATATGGGTCACCTGAAGGCATTAATGACGGGCCAAATCGAGCTCCTGATTCCCCGCCTGATACAGCCGTAGAAAAAAACACGAACTTACCTTTATAAGCATGTTCTCGCGCAACTGAATCGGTCCAAAGGCTGTTACCGGTATCTACGACTATGTCATCCGCTTGAATACCTGCATCAATTAAATGCCTGCATACGTGGTCAACAGGCTCTCCTGCTGGTACTGATAATATAATAGTATGAGGCGCTTTTACCTTTGCTAATAGTTCGGTGTATGAATTACAACCAACAAAGCGTGCGGGGCCGTCTGGATTTTCTTGCTGGTCTTGTGCGAGTGCGTCTTGCACTTTTAGCTTGTCAAGGTCAAAGCATGCAACTGCATAACCGTTATCTGCCAAATTAAGCGCTAGGTTTTTCCCCATCACACCTAAGCCAATAAACCCAACATCGCATAGCGAACTATTTCCTTGCAAAGACATACTCTACCGTTTCCTATTTGAATTTAGCTATCCGGTGGATCATAGCACTGTTTTTTACAGTGCCCAATACGCAGGCTAAATTTCGTTTTTAAAGCTAATTTTAGCTAGCGTTTACAAAACACCAAAAATGACCGAGCAGGTAAATCAAATTTACTGGTCACTAGCTGCGAAGCATACAATGAAGTGTCAGCTTCACTGGTGTTAAGTACACATGCCCATTCGTCAACTTCTTTAAGCATCGGTAGGTTAAATACCACGTTTTGATCTAAGCTGTTCACGCAAAATAGCCACTCTTGCTTGTGAAGTTGCGTATTTTCGCGGCTGTTTCCTTCACCTGCAATATGTAAAGCAAAGCAATGATGTTCATGGTTTACCCAATCTATATCACGTTTATGGCTTCCATCTCGGCGATACCAATCAGCAAATATAATATTCTGCTGATTATCATAAACATCGTCGAAAAAGTTCATATGTTGTAGCAAACTATGGCTTTGCCTTAAGTTAACAACATACTGGCAGTAAGCTAAAAAAGCTTTCTGGCGCGGTAACAAATCCCAGTTATACCAATTAAGTTCGTTATCTTGACAATACGCATTGTTATTCCCTAACTGGCTTTTACTGAGTTCGTCCCCCCCAAGTATATGGGGCGTGCCTTGGCTAAGTAGTAAAGTGGCAAATAGGTTTCGTTTTTGCTGCTCTCTAATCTGGTTAATTGCAGGGTCATCAGTTTCACCTTCGTGCCCGTAATTAGCACTTAAATTATGATTATGACCGTCTTGATTATCTTCTAAATTGGCTAAATTATGTTTATCTTGGTAGGTAACAATATCGTGTAAGGTAAAACCATCGTGGTAACTTACGTTATTAACACTTGCATGCATGGGCCGAACATTTTTTCTAAACACGTCTCTTGAACCCATAAAGCGAGTAGCAAATTCACTTTTAAGCCCTTTATCGCCGCGCCAAAATCCACGTACAACGTCACGAAACTTGTCGTTAACTTCTAACCAATAGTCGGGATATTGCCCAAGTTGGTAGCCACCTGGCCCTATATCCCAAGGTTCAGCAAGCATTACTGCGCTTTTAAGAATAGGATCTTGACGTAATATTTTAAAAAACGTGGCGGTATTTTTGAACTCAAACACTTCTCGACCCACTATGCTGGCTAAGTCAAAACGAAAACCACTTACTCCCATAGTAGTTACCCAGTATCGAAGTGCATCTATCACTAATTGCATAACAAAAGGGTCTGATACTTTGAGCGTATTACCGCATCCTGAATAATTCACATATTGGTTAGCGTCAGATTCATCATTATATTCTTGCAAATAGGCGTGGGCTTCACATAAACCTTTAAAACTTAATACAGGGCCGTCACTGCCCCCCTCGCTTGTATGATTAAATACCACATCAAGAATAACCTCAATATTTGCCTCGCGGTATTTGGCTATCATTTCTTTGCATTCTTTCAAAGCATCATGCGCGGCATAACGTGGTTCAGGCGCGAAGAAATTAATGGGGTTATACCCCCAATAATTAGTTAGGCCTTTGTCAGTGGCAAACGATTCAGGCATAAACGTCATAAGGGGCAAAAACTGCACACTGGTTACGCCTAACTCCTTTAGGTGCTGTAAAATTGCAGGGTCACACGCACCAAGGTAGGTGCCGCGTAACGCTTCGGGTACCTCAGGATGCAGTTTACTTAGCCCTTTTACGTGGGCCTCGTATATCACGCGTTGCTTGGCGAGCAATTTAACCGGCAAGTAATTTTCAGGGCTGGGAGCTAATATATGCGCTTTGGGGATCATCATGCTTGAATCCCCCTCATAAAGTTGACTTGACCAATTCAACGGCCTATTTAAACTTTTCGCGTATGGATCTATAAGTAACTTATTGATACTTGATTCAGGATGAACGCGCCGACTAGATTTAGGTTTTACGCGCAAGCCGTACAAATGTTCAGTACCAACATTGCTAATAAATCCAAACCAGCGTGATTGCACCCTTTGCTGCAAAGTAATTTGAGCAAGGGCTTGTTCGTTTTTGTCAAATAAACAAATAATCACATCTTCTGCATCAGGTGCATAAACCGAAAAGTTACATCCATCTGACTGCAGCGTAACGCCCAAAGGAAACGCATTACCTTCTTTTAATTCAAAAGCACTTAATGATGAAATTAAACTTTGTTGACCCATAATGGTTTCTTTTATTTAGTTAAATGTTTAAGGAACACCGTAGCCAAAGGCGGTATGTTTATTTCAATGCTCTGTGTACACCCATGAAACGCTATATCTTCGCTAGTGTATTGTTGTTCAAGTGCAAAACCGCTTCCTGCGTATTTGGGATCATCAGTATTGAGTATTAAACTGAAACGGCCCTTCTCGGGCACACCAATTCGCATCCTGTGGTGCACCGATGGCGTGAAATTACATATCACAAGTACTGGCGCTACTTTGTTTTGAGCGAATCTAATAAACGATACGATAGACTGTTCTGCGTTATGCAAATCAATCCAACGAAAGCCTTCGTTGTTGTGGTCAAGTTCATGTAAAGATGGTTCGCTTGTATACAGTGTATTTAGGTCTTTGTACAAAAGCTGTATGCCTTTGTGATTTGGGTAGTCACTTTGTTCCCAATTAAGCTGTGCATCATGATTCCACTCTACGCTTTGTGCAAACTCGTTGCCCATAAACTGTAACTTCTTACCCGGGTGCCCGAACATAAAGCCATAATATGCGCGTAAATTAGCGAATCGCTGCCATTCATCCCCTGGCATCTTTTGAATCATAGCCCCTTTTCCATGCACCACTTCGTCATGTGAAATCGGTAAAACGAAATTTTCATCAAAGGCATACACCATAGAAAATGTTAATTCACAATGGTGATAACGCCTGTATGCTGGGTCTTTCGCTATGTAATGAAGTGAGTCATGCATCCAGCCCATGTTCCACTTAAATCCAAAGCCTAAACCGCCATTATTAACAGGCCTAGAAACACCCGCAAAAGAAGTGGATTCTTCTGCAATAGTGACCGCATGAGGAAATTTTGCATACACCTCTGTATTCATCCATTGAAGCAGGCTTATGGCTTCGTAATTATGATTACCGCCATCTATATTGGGTATCCATTCGCCATCGTTACGCGAATAATCGAGATACAACATAGAAGCGACTGCATCCACGCGAATGCCGTCTACTTTAAATTTATCAAACCAATATAAGGCATTTGCTACCAAGAATTGACGTACGGTTTGCTTACCAAAATCGTAAATACAACTGTTCCAATCAGGATGCCATCCCTTTCTAGGATCTTCATATTCATAAACATGGGTGCCATCAAATCGAGCCAAGCCGTGCCCATCTTCGGGGAAATGAGCGGGAACCCAATCAATAATCACGCCTATATTATGCTTATGGCAGGTATCTACGAAGTACTTAAAATCATCAGGATCGCCGAACCGGCTAGTAGGAGCAAACAAGCCCACAGGTTGATAGCCCCACGAACCATCAAAGGGAAACTCTGACACGGGCAATACTTCTATATGGGTGTACCCCATATATTTAACATAACTCACCAAGTCTTCAGCTAACTCACGATAAGTTAAATAACGCGCTTGGGTTTGAGGCCTGCGCCACGAGCCCAAATGAACCTCATAAATACTCATAGGCTCATGATACAAGTTCTTCGCTTTGGGCTCACTGTGTTGCCATTGGTAAGCATTGTGGTCATATACAACAGAAGCATGAGATGGATATTGATGTTGGCTGAAAGCTAATGGGTCTGATTTATCGGGTAAGGTGTTGCCATGGGCATCTTTAAGGGCAAATTTATATTGCTCGCCCGCTTTTAGGCCGGGCACAAACAATACCCAATAACCTAAGTCCGTTTTTTCCATTGGATGGCTACGTTTATCCCAATGGTTAAAATTCCCCATTAAAGACATAGCCGATGCATTCGGTGCAAAAACGGTGAACCTAACCCCTTCTATACCTTGTGGTGTGCTCATTAGCTGGGCACCCGCTTGTAAATACAAATTTTCAGGCTGATGATCAATAAAATGTACGGCATGATAAGCAGTATCTTTAAATTGATACGGGTCGTAGTAGCGATATTCACCTTGTGGTGTTTGTGCAACTACCTCATAAAGTGTGTAAGTGGCATTTTTGCCGTTTAATGTGGCACAAAATATTCCGTGCTCATCCTTTTGTAAATCAGCTATATTGTGTTTATCTTTTGCATCAACAATTGAAATACTAAGGGCATTCTCAAACCATATTTTAATATGGGCTTTTTTCTTATCTTGAATCCAACCTAGTTCAGCGAAAGGCTGAGCGCAACGTCCTTCAGTAATTTGTTGTGCAATCGACATCTATAACCTCTTTATTTTTAATAACTGGCTTGTTGTCTTTTTTGGTTCAATTGCGCTGTAAGGGTATGCACTTCCTCTTTCGCAAAAATCTCTTCTAAAGTAAGACTTAACTTGCGTTTCCAGTTTGGGTATTCGTTAAATGTTCCTGGAATGTTAACAGGTTTATCCATTTCTAACCAATCTTCCAATTGCAAGCTCAGTAATGCACTAGAGCCCCCGGCCATGTGGGTTTGCATACCAAAATTAAGTTCTTTTGTCATGCCAACGTAGTGCACATCTTTACTTATGGCATCACTAATTGAATGGTGCCCATGTAAAGTATCTAAAATATGTTGTTTATTTTCGTGGCGAGTATCATACAAGTTTGCCAACACATCATCATCTGGATACAAACCTAGCTCTTTACCTAGTGCTAAATCATCACAATGCCAAAACCCTATAAGCGTAGGCATGTCATGTGTAGTAAGAGTAGCCATTGATTGTTCAGGGTAATGTGAGGGTGAGAAAAACCCGCCATCTTTCGCCTGCTCAAAAAAGAACACTCGGTATGAGTACATTCCATTTTGCTGTAATTTTTCGCGAATAGAATCAGGCACGGTGCCTAAATCCTCTCCAATAACAAGGCTTTTGTGACGCACGCTTTCAAGCGCAAGTATGGCAAGTAGTTCATCTACAGGGTAGTTAACATATACGCCATCGGTAGCATCATCATCTTGATGTACCCACCACAAGCGCAGAAGCGCCATAACGTGATCAATTCGTAATGCGCCTGAAGCATGCATATTAGAAGAAAATAGCTCAATAATAGGCTGATACTGTTGCGCAGTGAGTTGGCTAGGGTTCATAGGCGGCAATCCCCATTTTTGCCCTAAGGGGCCCAAAATATCAGGGGGCGCACCTACACTTATATCGGCACAGTACAAATCTTTATTGCCCCAAATCTCAGCTCCGCCTTCACTCACCCCCACCGCTAAGTCGCGGTATAAACCTATATTCATGCCCGCATTAATGGCAATTTGACCTGCTTGTTCAAATTGCACTAATGATTGCCACTGCAAAAACAAAAAGAATGCGACCTTATCTTTATATTTTTTCGCAAACTTTGTAACGGCTTTATCATCAGCATTTTGCATATCTTCAGGAAATACTGGCCAGCCCCAATGTGGCTTATTTTGTTCCTTAAGATGCATTTGAAGTGCTTCAAAGCATGCTAATGTTTGCAAGCTCTTGCCGCCCGCTTTTACAAAGGCGTCAAACTCGTCTTTAACGGGTCCCGTGTTATTTATGCGAGTAAATTCGTCAAAAGCAATCTGCAAGGCCGCCAGCTTTACGTCTGCTACACCTTCATAATCAACATACTCAGTATCACGAAGGCTTACTAACTTTTGCTGAACGCTGCTTTGCTTCATCCACTGCGTGAAAGTATCTGTATTAGCGCCAGGAACACTTTCAACATCTATATAAAGGTAGTTAAGCCACAATCTTGAACTAGGTCCATAAGGGCTACAAGCGCTGGGGTTAGCCGGGTACAAAGCATGTATTGGGTTTAAACCAATAAAATCAGCACCCAATTTAGCCGCTTGAGATACAAGATAATTTAAATCAGAGAAATCCCCTATTCCCCAATTACGAGAACTCTTAACGCAATATAGTTGCACGCTAAGGCCCCACATCTTTTGACCTTGCTGAATGTTGTTCGGTATATAACAAGCTTGCGGGGCAGCAATAAGAGGCGTTCTTGCAATAATTTTACGATTTACCAATATTTGTAGTTCATGATAGCCAAGGGTTTCTATGGCTGGTACGTCAATCGCATATTCGTGAAATTCAATATCGTTAATTTGTTGGCTTTGTAGCAGGGGGTAATCAACAGGTACAAATTTGAACTGGCTTACCTCGCCACTTTCCAATTTAATTTTAAGTGTGTGCGACTTAGCCGCAGCATCAATTGTGACTCTAAACTGAATGTGCAATGACTCATTCACTCTATTCACAACAACAGGAGCAAGTGGTGTTAACCAATAGCTAACAATCTCGTCTTCTAAATGGCTTTCCAATTGTTCAATATTGTCAACTTCATAGCCCATTGAACGCAAAATTTTCAGCTGATTGCTTATCTTAATATCCGTGGGTTTACCCCAAGCATCAACAAAATTGGAACCAATGCCTTTTTGTTCAATCAAATAATCGAACATTGCTTTGTTGCTATTGTAAGAATGTGCACTGCTGTTTGAATCTAACTGAGCCATAAAAGGTGTCCTATAATCTAAGCAGACCATATTGCGTTATTTAACAAAATAAACAATTTTTCAACAAATCATTATTGTTCGAGTTTACCTTATAAAGATAATGAATACGTTTGCAATATAGCATTAAGTATTCATATTTGTAATAAAACAACAGATAGCAATATTCTTTTGCTTTATTGTAAAATATTGTGCATAATTTTCGTAATATTATTACAAATAATCACATTGATAAGCACTTAGGAGACGAAATGGCGATCAAACTAGGTATAAACGGTTTTGGTAGAATTGGACGTTTAGTAATGCGTGCTGCAGCAGCACGAAATGATATAGAAGTAGTAGCAATAAACGATTTGCTAGATATTGACTACATTGCATACATGTTAAAGTATGATTCTACCCACGGTAGATTTGACGGCACGGTAGAAGTTGTTGACGGAAAATTAATTGTAGACGGTGTAGAAATTCGCGTAACTAGCGAGCGTAACCCTGCTGATTTAGCTTGGGATGCTGTTAGTGTAGATGTAGTAGTTGAAAGCACAGGCTTGTTCTTAACTGAAGAAACTGCTCAAAAACACATAGATGCGGGTGCTAAAAAAGTGGTGCTTTCTGCTCCAAGTAAAGACCACACCCCTATGTTTGTTATGGGTGTTAACCATGAAGCATATGCAGGCGAAGCGATTGTTTCTAATGCATCGTGTACTACAAACTGTTTAGCGCCTATTGCTAAAGTATTGAATGATAACTTTGGTATTGTTGATGGCCTTATGACTACCGTGCATGCAACCACAGCTACTCAGAAAACCGTTGATGGCCCATCTCAAAAAGACTGGCGCGGTGGCCGCGGTGCTTTACAAAACATTATTCCATCTTCAACAGGTGCGGCTAAAGCAGTAGGTAAAGTAATTCCAGAGCTTAATGGTAAGCTTACCGGCATGGCATTTAGAGTGCCAACGGCCGACGTTTCAGTGGTTGATTTAACGGTGAATCTTGGTAAAGGTGCTTCGTACGAAGAAATCTGCAAGGTAATGAAAACTGCTTCAGAGACTACTTTAAAAGGCATTCTTGGATACACAGAAGATGACGTAGTATCTAATGATTTTGTAGGTGACACTCAATCATCTATATTTGATGCTGGTGCAGGCATTGCCTTAACCGACACATTTGTTAAAGTTGTATCTTGGTACGACAATGAAATGGGTTACTCAAATCGTGTACTCGACTTAGTAGCACACATTTCAAAATAGTTTTTTGTGGCATTTAGCTTAATATAGCTAAGCCATGTAAGAATGTAAAAGCGGCCTTGGCCGCTTTTTTTATTGATGTAATTTATCACCTTTTCAAAGGCCTTAGTATGACGCAAAGCAATACTCACAATGAACGCAAACAACAATTAGAAGCGGTATTGATGCAAACAGATGGTGTTTGCTCTGTTAGTGTAAATGACGATGACAAAGGCTTATGTATTAAGGTTAGTAATGCAAACGCCAATGCTACCATTAGTTTATTTGGCGGCCACGTATTGTCTTACATCCCAGCAAGTAGCAATAAAGACGTATTGTGGCTAAGTAGCCAAGCTATTTTTGATAGTAACAGCCCTATACGAGGCGGAATTCCTGTTTGTTGGCCTTGGTTTGCGGCATATAATAGTAGTAATTTTGATAATGCCTTGGCTAATACAAACAACTTGCCAAGCCATGGCTTTTTGAGAACGCAATTTTGGCAACTATTAGAGCTTAAAGAAATACAAGAACATAACAAGGTAGTAGAAACAACATTACGACTAAGGCCTACCAACATTGATGTATATGATGCATATAAAGATATGGACGTTATATTAGAGCTAACAATTGGATCTGACTTAACAGTATCTTTAATTACTCAAAACAAGGGCGAAGAAAATATTCAAATAACACAAGCTTTGCACACCTATTTCCAAGTAGACAATGTACAATCTACTATTGTTGAGGGTGTTTCAGAGAACTATGATGACAAGCCCAGTGCAACTAAAAATAATACAACCGCCCTACCTTATGTATTTCAAGAAGAAGTGGATCGTATTCATTATTTGAATAATGCAAAGGCCAACACGGCACAAGTAATTCATTTAGTAGATCATAAACACAGCATGCGACAGCAAATAGAAAATTATGGCAACGATTCAGTGGTTATATGGAACCCTTGGCAAGAAAAATCAGTGAGTATGAATGACATGGCGGATGATGGCTATTGTTCAATGGTGTGTATAGAAGCGGCAAATACCAAAGCAACAACTATTGGCCCTGGCGAAACGTTTACACTTACGCAGCTTGTAAAGGGACAATAATCTGCCCTTTAAAGCGCTGAAAGCTTCCCTATTTAGGCGAGTTTTTCTTTAATATGCATCAATTAGCTGCGAACAACTAAATATCGCTGAACAATATTATTAGCAATTGGAAGTTCAGAATCCAGCACACCACCGTTAGATATAATAGCTTTTGACGATGCCGTGTTATTTTTGTAGCAGTGTATATGAATAGTGTTTACACCCCAATCTTCAAGCTGTGCAATAGATAGGGCCATAAGTTTATTGCCATAGCCTTTACTCCGATAAGAAGGCCGTATCCCCAAACCTATATGACCACCGCAATGTTCAATTTCTTTATTTAGACGGTGGCGTATATTGGTTACACCTATTAACTCGCCAGAGTCAACAAGCCAGAGCGTAGAGCTTTGAACATAACCGGGGGGAAGATTTACTCCGGCCGCGAAGTCAGATATTTTTCCTAGCATTTGCTTAAAATTACTATAGTCGAAATCCATGGGAAATGGATAACGCTCTTCATCACCAAGTTCTTCGATATAGTTAAGGTAAGAATATTGATATTCTTCAGATGGCGGTATTAGTTTCATAGCATTTTACCAGCAAAGTTTAGGTGTATTAGGGGCACAAGCGAGTGTTGCTGCGCTTTTCCAAAAATGCGCTTAAAACGTTTATTATGAGCCCATTTTACAGCGTTCATAGTTTTGGTATATAACATCTTTTTACCGAATAGCGCCACTTGGTTTATTACTGGCTGATACACTAACAATTTTCCATTCTCCACTTCGCTTCGACCATACCTGAACACCACCACCTGATAAATCCATGTCATTCCCACTTTTTAGGGCCATAGATTGGACGTACTCATTTACCAATATTGCAGTGTAGCTATCGATGACTGAAATATTAACGTTTGTAAATTCAAGCGAATTGATAATTTTTATAGCCTCAAACCCATCAGTAATGAGTGCGCTCAGATCATTTATTGAATTCCAATTTGTTCCATCGCTATTTAAGCCAACAAATTTTTCCTTATCGAAATGTTCAAAATAAAGCCTCGAATCCAACTTTTCAGATGCATCTACAAGACTTTTAAAAGCCGCCATAACCTCAAACTTTATTCTCTCTTCCTCAGTTTCTGCTTCGGCTAGAAAACTAAAAAACAAAGCAAATACAAAGAAAAAAAATGTGAATTTAAACAAACGACGTTCCCTTTTCTATTGTTATATAATAGTTACAATAAGCTCTTTTCGCGCGCTCTTCGGATAAATTTGCCTTAATCGATTTGTTAGGTTTTTTGTTCACTTTTAAGCCTATTTATCGTTTCACAAATCTCAATCGCCCGCCTGCCTGAGATTGGCAAAGTAATTGATTTGCCACTCGTAGTTTTAATATAGGCACATGTGGTGCATCTGATCGTAAATGTATAGCTCTGCAATATGTTTCCCCAGCACACTGTTTTAACACTAAACAGATTACGATATTTTACACCAAGCTCATCAGTCTCAACCCAAACTCCTTTGCGCGCAATGGCGACAATGGATGTGAAAATAAAAACAAATCCAATCAGTAAAACTACCTGTGCTTTAAAATCGCCTGTTAACGGACGCAAATATGCAATAAATACAAGAAAGCAACCAAACCCAAGTATTGCAAAAAACTTTTTATAAGAGCGCCAATGGAAATGTGTCATATCATCCACCTGAAACCTAACACTTTGCATAAGCGGTTTTGGCCGCTTTTGCCAAAATCCGGTTGACTGTTTGTTATAACTGGTCTTGCTCAAGTGCTTGCCATACCAATTTGGCACCATCGTCTTCGCGAATGCATTGCATTGTGCGGCCAGCTTGCAGCATCCTTGAACCTTCTGAATATTCTCGGTCTGCGTAGTAACAAAATTTAGCTTCATTAATTGCTTTTATTTCCGTTGAGTCAATTTTCTCGCTGGCATTTACAGATACTACCAACATTGATGCCGCAAGAGCGAAAATTTGTTTTTTCATTCATATATCTCCTTGATTGAATGTAATTATAAAAAGGTGTCAACTTAAGTTATAACGCCTTACATATCTGGCGTTGGCCGTTCTTGCCAAAATCCGGTTATAGATTTGCTATGAGCTGATTTCAAACCTTAGTCCTTTCCATTTGAATCTTTCAGTTGCTCTTTAGCGCTTGAAAAACCATCGTTAAACCCTTTAGAAAATGGCTGTACTGCGGTTGCAATTACAAAACATATAGCGCCTAGAAGCATAGTGTTTCGTTTGTTTTTTACATACCCATAGATAGTTAGAAAAACAAACAATATTGAAAATACTAGCTGAAAATAAAACACTTAAAATTCCTTTTATTTAAAATTAACACGATGACCAAAGCTCATACCACCTTCTGTAACCGGTGGCGGCCGCTCTTGGCAATGTCCGCGTTAATTTTTATATTATGCATTGCCAAATTTTCCAAAATCAATCTAACTCAAAGCTCATGGTTGTTACTAAGCCATCTGTAGATTCTGCTGTATTCAAACGCTCAATTTTTAAAAATATCCACTTCCTCAGTGCTGATATACTCGCGTCTTCAAATACACCAGAGGGTGTACATTCAATCACTTTTATGTTCATAGGCTTTGCAAACGCTTCTTTATTTGCGAGGTCAAAAGAAAGTTTACAGAACCCTTCTATACCTTGTTTGGATGCTTTTAAAGGATACTTCGGGTCAAATTTAACGATTGGAGCTATCGTCTGCCTGTTTTCTACTGCTTTAAGTATAGCCTCTGAAATTACTTCAGTATCAGTACCAAAGGTTTTATTACTGCACAATAAAAACAGCAGAACAGATACCCATTTAAATTTTTTGTTCAATAGAATCTTCTCCTTATGTATAACACTTTCGATAAGCGGTTTTCACGCGCTCTTCGTGAAAATCCGTCTTTGTTTATAAGTCATTCACTCACCACCTCCACCGCAACCACCCGAAGAGCCATAGTCGCCACCAGTTATTCCAGATGTTCCATTATCTGAAGCTGATCCAGATGTAGAATCAACAGTCACTGTTTTGGAGGCTGCAATAAACATCCCAAACACTGGTAATAGTATAGCTAATGCAATTAACCAACTTTTAGTCGATTGAGGTAAAACCAAGTCGCTAGCAATTGAACTACAAACTATCAGAAGCATGACCGAGTAAACAATGCCCGACAATATAAAAGCAAGCCCTATTAAACTGTCCATATTCCAATCATCCTTTTTTACTTACAACACCCCAATAAGGGGAAATTTATAGTTTGCCAAAATGTTGAGCGGAGCGAAAATAGCAAACTGTAAATTTTCCCTTTTAATTGCCTTGTATGGTTCCGTCAACATTCCTCATTACCTTGTATAGTAAGCTCGACATAAAAATTGCGAATAGATTCAGGGTGATAGTCACGCTACCAATAGACCACGATATGAGAAGGGTAAATCCTAAACTTAAATAAAACGAGAAACTCAAAGTCTCAAAACTAACTATCTGTAAAATATAAAGCCAAAACGCGACTTTAATATACCTAAAGCTCCCTCTATAAACCTTGAAGGCGATAAATAAATTTATTAATACCCCAATCGGAATTAAGAGTGCCATTAGTAACCAAAGCCATTCAATATTTTCATGGCCAGAAAAAACTAAAATTGTATTCCCCAATACAAACATACTTAAAATACTAGAGATAATTAAAGCGACCGCGGCTAATTTACTGTACTTATTCTGCTCCATTAACGTTAACATATCCTTTTTGAGAGAGACCTAACACTTACCATAACCGGTTTGTTCCGCTTTTGCACAAAAAAAGGTTATGGTAAGTGTTAGGTTTATCTGTCAATAAAAGCGGTGACATTAAATTCCTTAATACATCTCTCGGCATAAACTCTTTCATCAAAATAAACAATCACATTTAGGTCTGGGAATTGCACATCCAGCCTTGTCTGCCATTCTTTTTTAACGTTACGACCAGCTTCTAAAATATCTTCGACAGAAGTTTTAAATTCTCCATCATGAAACCAGAAGAGTTGATATAAATGGTAATGATTTACAACCTTTTCCATGCCCATGAAATCTTCGTTAAGCTTTACATTCCATGCGCCTAGCGTGTTTTTATTCCAAGCATTCCTGCGAAGCATTAATCCATCAACAAGGTCAAAATCTGCATTTACGATATCTAAATATTCTTCGGAAATGACATGTTCAACCATAAACCTAACGCAAAGCTAAGAGCTGGCGATAGCCTGTCCTTACTTGAGCATATTGTTATGACCGTAATTATCACTCACGTAATCACTTTTAAAATTACCATCAATAGTTAAAGATTTGCTAAAAGTACTTTTTGCAGCCTCGCTATCTCCTTTCGATAAATAGGCGAATGCCAAACTGTCGTAGGCCTGCGGTGCATTGGGAAACAATGAAACTAAATATTCGAACATATCAAATGCCTCGGTCCATGATTTTGTACTAAGTAGTTCCATTCCTACTTCATTAATTGTTCTGCCGATGAATCGACTGTAACCATTTTCTTCATAAACCTGTTTGAAGTGTTTATAGAATTGTTGTTTTCCTTTTGATTGGTAGTACTTAAAGGCAAAGTTTTTTTCCAATTGTCTAATTGGTTGATACTCACCATTTTTGATGTAAGAGTGTATTCGACCAGAAATGCGTTCGGCAACTAAGTGATCAGTGTTTGCCAGAACAACTATTTCATAGCTAGTGTCCAAATCTACTTCCGCGGCTGCACTGATGCCCTGACCACCGCCATATGCGCCCCAATGGGAGCCGTCCATTGCAAATAAATGGCGATTAATCGCGTCTGAGTTTTTTAATAACTTATTGCTATAGAATAAGGCTCGATAAAATCGTTGCACATCCACAACAGTCGATTCAATGCCTCCATCGGGACTAGGGTGTTCATTAATACCGACCTTTCTCAAATTGCCATTGTACTGGAATGTATATCGGACTGACTGATATTCATGAGAATTAACCGGCCTGAAGGTCGTTGAAGACATCTCAACCCGATTGAAGATATTGTTTTTGAGTAGTTCTTCGAAAGGCTTTCCAGTTACTTTCTCAAGAATCACTCCTAATACCACATACCCATAATTTGAATATTTTCGATCAGTCCCAGGTGTATATAAAAGGGGGTTATTTATCAATATCTTTATTTTCTTGCTTAGAGTATCAAATGCAAGTTGATTCTGACGATATTCGGCCACAAAGATATCAGCAAAGCCTGCACTATGATTTAGTAGGTGCTCAATCGTGATTTTATCAGCATCAGCTTGTTTGAACCCCAACTCGAAGCTAACTAGTTTATCACTTAACTTTAATTTGCCAGCCTCAACCTGTTGCAAGATCAAGACCTTGGTAAAGTCTTTCATGATTGAGCCAAGATTAAAGCGACTTTGAATGCTGTTCTTTATTTTTTCTTCGACATTCTGAAAGCCATAAGATGACGCAAACTCCACCTCATTATCTTTAGTTATCAGTATTGCGCCGGAAAACCAGCCCATCTGCTGGTATTGCATGGCGATGCTGTCTGCAATCGTTGCGAGACTTACAGATTTATCTTGCTTTATATCCTCACTGTCCAAAGCCAGTGAATAACTGGCAAAGAATAAAAGAAAGATTAAAACTAAATTTTGAACCATTTGGCGGAATCCTTTCTGTCATAACACTTTGCATAAGCGGTAGCTGGGCGCTTTTCCCAGATATCCGTCTTCATCGTTTTGCTATCCCGTGACTAGTCAATCCGTTTCGCCAATTTCTTGTAAATCGCATCTTTGTCTCTTTTCCCGATTGCCAAAACATACACCATAATTTCGTCGTCTATTACTTCATAAGCTAGTCTGTAACCCGCAGTTCTTAGCTTAATTTTATACACCGCTTTGTAAGCTTTTAGCTTATCAGCGACAACATGAGGATTTTCTAATCGTTCTCGAAGCTTTTTTTGAAACTGAGATTTTATGGGCGCGCCTAACCTATTCCATTCTTTGTATGCTGATGGCACAAACTTTAATTTATAAGTCATTCAGATTTACTTCGATGGCTGCATCCATCTCTGAACGGCGGCCTTCTACGATTTTCGACAGTTCGTAATCGTCTAAAAGATCCATTAGTTGTTCATATGTATCAGCAGGCACTAAATATGCGGCTGGCTTATTATGATTCAATATAGCAATAGTAGCCCCATCAGCTTCAGAAAGTAATGCAGAGGGATTTTTTTTTAACTCAGAGATGCTTGCTGAACATTCAGCTAATACTTGTCGCATGATTGATTCCACAGTGAAATAAAGACCTTATTATAGCTCTTTATTTAGACCTTTATCAATACTTGGTGATTTAAGGGATAACACTCAAATAAGCGGCGCGCAGCCAATGTTAATACAGCAGCCGGTTTTAAACCGCATCCGGCTTTATTTGCTTTGTTAGCTGTCATTATCTCTAAAATATCTCTCAAACGCCGATTGACCATGACTACTTTTGAACAACAAAAAGTACGCAACAAAAGAAAAGAGCACAAAGCCTCCTACGATCCAAGTAATTAGGTGGCTATCATCAGCTATATAAAGTCTCAGTATCATCAACCCCAATAAAGAGACGCTTAATATACCAACAGTTTTACCTAACCATTTGTCTCTTATAACAAACTTAATAAAGTCTGAATTTACTTTAAGTGTCACTAAAAGAACAATCGTAGTTAGCGCTAGAACTTCAATTCTTCCTGAAATCCCATACACAACGGCAAAAAATGGAGCGTACATTAAGGTTGTAATTTTCTTAATATATAAGTTTTTACCTTCTCTTTTCTTCACAGCGTCGGGGTTTCTCAACCGCTCTATCTCTTCAACACTAGCGCTAGCATGGCATTTGCATGAGTGGCAATACTCAACCTTAGCTTCATTCTTACTTCCACAAGCATTGCATACCCAATCATAACCAACCAATTTAAAACTCCATCATGACTGCTAACACTTACAATAAGCGGTTTTGGCCGCTCTTGCCAAAATCCGCTTGATTGTTTTGTTATTTGCTCATTCTTCATTGCTGATTTGCATGCTACTACAATTAAATTTTGATGAATATTTATTCCTCCATAATTGATCTTGCGCGACCGCTTTAATCTCTGGACGCACACTATCTGAAATCATCCTTGTTATTACTCTTTCTGGAACAAATATATCATGGGCTTGCCCGGGTTCAATAGCAATGGGGCACTTATCATCTATATCATAATTAGACAAACTAGTATGAACCCACCCAACAGTATTTGGAATAGATTGATATTTGATAAGATGATATAACTTCTTTAGAAGTGTTTCCGAACGATATGCGTACAATAGAGAAACGTTAGATAAGTGGATTGTATGTGCGGAAGGGTTTTTTACAGAAATATAAACTCCAACTCTATCTTCTGATTTATCTGAATCTGAGTCTGCATCTAAACCAAATACCATATCTACCCTATAACGTGGGGTGCTTTTAACGATATTCCAAAAAAAAACTATCGTAGATAAACAAGCCGCATATATCGCCATTCCCTCTGTAAATTTCAAATGCACCTCCATAGTTTGACGAGCAAATAACAACTTATTATGAAGACTTCATAATAAGCGCGAACAACTGCGGCTTCATAAAGTATTCGTTCTCATTCAATTTCAATACTTTACATCGTTTTTGTTGCTTAGTTCTACTGTTTTTTTTGTAATTTCTATGAATTCATAGTAACAACAAAGCCTGAATTATATATGGCGTAAAGCTTTACCAAGTAAATACACGCTACTTTGAAGTAAATAGATAAGGTAATTGAGGAGTATATATGCACCGCGTTTTAATTAAGCGCAGTTTTATATTGAATACGTATTAAGGCAAGGCGAAGGTATGTTTTGCTGGAACAATAAAAATTAATTACAGTAAGCGAGCAATTGCCCGCTTACTGTTGAGTGGCTCTTTTTGCAAGACGCCACTTGAAGCATTACAAAGCGAATAAAACGATTATTAAAAACCTCTTATTTACCTTACAATTATAAAGAGCACGCTTCTTTAGCTAATTTAGTTAGCACAGCCCAGTCTTTATTTTCAATAGCATCGTTAGGAGCTAACCAAGAACCACCTACGCATCTAACATTTGGTAATGCCAAATATTCTTTGTAATTGCTTAAACTAATTCCGCCTGTTGGACAAAAAACCGTGTTCGGGAAAGGCCCACCAATAGATTTCAGCGCTTTAACGCCACCTGCGGCTTCTGCAGGGAAGAATTTTAAATGATCGTAGCCTGCGTCATTGGCTTTCATCAAATCTGATATATTAGATATACCCGGTATCAAAGGTATGCTGCCTTCTTTACCTGCCTGTAATAAATCAGCTGTTAAGCCAGGGCTAATAGCAAACTTTGCGCCTGCGTCAGTAACCGCTTTCAGGTGTTCACGATTTGTAACCGTTCCTGCACCTATATAAGCCTCAGGAACTTCTTTAGCAATTGCGGCTATTACATCAATGGCAGCTTCAGTGCGCAAGGTTACTTCTAACACCTTGATACCGCCTTCCATTAGCGCATGTGCAATCGGAATTGCATCTTCTACGCGTTCAATAACTAATACAGGAACAACAGGTCCCTGACTAAACACATCTGCTGATGTTATTTTCCAATTATTCATCTTCGTTAATTCTCTGAGTTTGTTGAGTTAAGAAAGCGAGTGCTCCCAGTAATCCGTGGTCTGGCTCATTAATTAAATAGGTGGGAATGTCTTTTACATAATGCGCAAAATCACCTTTTGCTTCAAAACGCGATCTAAATTCGCTATTAATAAAAAACTCGCCTAAGTGGCTTGTTACACCACCGCCTATAAAAATACCGCCTTTTGTACATAAATTAAGGGCTAAATTCCCTGCAAAACTGCCCATCACTCTACAAAATTGATGAATAGCTTTTTCTGCATAAATATCAGAACTATCTAAGCCTGCTTTTGTTACATCTGATGGTTCTGTTAAGTGTGGAATTTCACCGTCATGCAAACAAAGTGCGGTATAAATATTAACTATTCCGCGACCCGATAACACCTCTTCAGCTGAAGCTCGGCCATATTTTTTATATAAATAATTCCATACAATTAAATCACTTGGATCAGTGGGTGCAAAATCAACATGCCCGCCTTCTCCATCAAGAGTATGCCAAGCATTCCCTGTGTGAGTTAAATGCTCTACACCTAAACCGGTACCCGGCCCAAATACAGCAATATTGCCATTTTCTTTAGCACTGCCTTGGCCAATTTGTATCACTTGATTATGATTTAACGTAGGTAGTGAATGTGCCACTGCCGTAAAATCATTAATAACAAATAAATGCTCTAAACCAAGTGTTTGTTTTAAAGCTAACTTAGAAAACGCCCATGTGTGATTGGTCATTTTGACCATGTCGTCATTTACCGGGCATGCAATAGCAATACACCCTGCTGAAAACGAAGTTTCAACATTGTTTTGCTGAAAGTGCTGTATGGCCGAAGCTATACTGTCAAAATCAGCACACAAGTATTTCTCTATTTTCGCAATTCGGCCATTTTCAATTAGCGCTAAGCGAATATTGGTTCCGCCCACATCGGCAACGAAACGAGGACCACCACTGTTCATGCTATAACGCTCCTGCGTCTAGGCGGTCTTGTTCAACAAACAATGAACACGCACCCTCTTCGGCACCACTTAGGGTTGAGCGCATACCTGCGAATAGTTCACGCCCCATACCTTGATGGCTATCAGTTAAATCAATTGACGCCTGTTCACGTTTATCTAATTCGCTTTGATCTACATGCAAAATCATTTCGCCGGTAGCCGTGTTAATCTCAATTAGGTCACCACTTTGCACTTTACCTATTAAACCACCCTTGTATGCTTCGGGTGTTAGGTGAATCGCTGCGGGTACTTTACCGGATGCACCTGACATACGGCCATCAGTTACTAATGCAACTTTAAAGCCTTTATCTTGTAACACGCCCAGTGGTGGAGTTAGGCGGTGAAGCTCAGGCATGCCAATTGCGGCAGGGCCTTGAAAGCGAACAACAACAATACAGTCTTTGTCTAAATCGCCTTTATTGAAAGCGTCGTCTAATGCGTATTGGTCTTCAAATACAACTGCTGGGGCTTTCAATTTGCAAATTGGGTCTTTAAGTGCAGAAGTTTTCATTACCGCTCTACCTAAATTACCACTAATAACCGAAAGGCCACCATCCGCTTTAAATGGGTTTTCTACGTCTGCGAATACTTCTTTATCAAAAGATTCTTCCGCGCCATCTACCCACTCAAGTTCGCCATCTATTAATCGCGGCTCTTTAGTATATTGTTCTAAGCCTTTGCCGCATATTGTATTCACATCGTTATGAATTAGGCCGGCTGCCAGTAACTGTTTAAACAACAATGACATACCGCCAGCTGCGGTAAAGTGGTTAATGTCGGCAGAACCATTTGGATAAATACGAGTAATTAACGGGGTAACTTTTGAAAGGTCAGCAAAATCATCCCAGTTAATAATAATGCCAGCAGCACGCGCAATGGCAACAATATGCATTGTATGGTTAGTTGAACCGCCAGTGGCTAATAGCGCTACAATACCGTTCACAATTGATTTTGCATCTACAATATGGCCAATAGGTGTGTAATTATCGCCAAGGTCGGTTAAGCGTGTAGCCTGCCTAGCCGCGGCTTTAGTTAGCGCATCACGTAGTTCGGTACCGGGGTTAACAAATGAAGCACCAGGTAAATGCAAGCCCATTACTTCTACAACTAACTGGTTACTATTAGCTGTGCCGTAAAAAGTACACGTACCTGCTGAATGATACGATTGTGACTCAGCTTCTAGAAGCGCATCACGGCCAACTTTACCCTGAGCAAATTGCTGGCGAACGCGTGCTTTTTCGTTGTTAGGTAATCCTGATGGCATTGGGCCAGCAGGGACAAACACGGTAGGCAAATGGCCAAAGGCTAATCCACCTAGTAGCAAGCCAGGGACAATTTTGTCACAAATGCCAAGCATTACTGCTGCATCAAACATATTATGAGATAAACCAATTGCCGCACCCATGGCAATGTTGTCGCGGCTCATTAGGCTTAGCTCCATCCCGGCATTTCCTTGAGTAACGCCATCACACATAGCGGGCACACCGCCAGCAAATTGGGCTACGCTACCAACATCGGCAACCGCTTGCTTTATAATTTGTGGATAGGTTTCATAAGGCTGATGAGCACTAAGCATGTCGTTATACGACGAAACAATGGCAATATTAGCCTTCGTCATGCTTTTTAAATCAGCTTTGTCTTCTTTACCGCAGGCAGCAAAACCATGCGCAAGGTTACCACACGACAACGCTCCGCGGTGAGGCCCTTGGCGGCGTGCTTTATCAATTTTGGCTAAATATGCCGCGCGTGAAACTTTACTACGTTCAATAATTCTATCGGTAACTTCTTGGATAATCGAGTTCATAATACTTTCCTTACGATGCCCACATCAATTTAACGTTAGTGTGCTCACACACCGCTTTGATTGGTTTCTCTATGGCTGTGTAATTTGCTAATGCGTCTTCTAACACTGCGAGTTTTTTGTCAGAGGTTAAATGTAAAAACACATTAGGACTTTGAATAATTTTAGCCAACGACAACGACATCCTTTGATGTGGAGCTGTAGTTGGCTGAGTAGCTATAGCACTTAACTTTCTTTGTAAGTTAAGCCCTTCTGAAATTTGAGCGCTGCAAGGAAATAATGATGCTGTATGGCCATCTTCGCCCATTCCTAAAATAATTACATCAATGTGTTCACCTAAGTCATCAACACGTTGACTAATGACTTCTTCAGCATTTAGAGCATCAGTATCTGACGTTGTTAAACTTACGAAAGTGGCTGCTGCGGCTTTATTCACCAAGAAATTCTCATTTACTAGTTTTTCATTGCTATCATTATGTGAAGCAGAAACCCAGCGCTCATCTGCAAGGGTTATACTAACTTTGTCCCAAGGAAAATCGCAGTTTGATAAGGTTTCAAATAACGCTTTGGGTGTAGAACCCCCACTAACCGCTATTGAGGCCTTGCCTTTTTTATCTATAGCACTTTGCAGTAACGCTAAAATTTCTTTTGCGAAACTTTCGTTAAGTGCCTCTCTACTGGCAAATTTTGTTGAACTTAATGCCATTAGACTTATTTCCTTCTCTTGATTTTGCTTTCGTACCAACTGCGCCCTTCACGAGCAAGCAAGCCAATTGAACTTACAGGGCCCCATGTGCCCGCTTGATAAGATTCTGGCCCTTCATTAGTTGCTGACCATGCTTCAATTATTGAATCAGCGTAACGCCATGCTTGCTCAACTTCATCGCGGCGAACAAATAAAGCCTGATTACCTATCATTACTTCCAATAGTAGCTTTTCATAGGCATCGGCTATACGCGTATCAGAGAATTCTTCTGAGAAACTCAAATCAAGTTTACTTTTCTGAAGATCCATAGAGCCTGAGCTAGTTAAACCGGGCACTTTATTCATTACGGTAACTTCTACGCCTTCTTCAGGTTGAAGCCTAATAACTAATTTATTGGGTGGTAATGACGCAAAGCTATCGCCAAATAAGTTATGCGGCTGGCGTTTGAAATAAATAACAATTTCACTCGCCTTTGTTGGCAAGCGTTTACCTGTTCGTAAATAGAATGGAACACCAGCCCAACGCCAGTTATCAATTTCAGCTTTAATCGCTACAAAGCTCTCGGTACGGCTCTTTTGATTGGCATCAGGCTCATCAAGATAACCCGGGACTTCTTTCCCTGCCACAAATCCGCCCACATATTGGCCACGTACGGTTTTATCAGCCACATTGCTTGAATTAATGGGGCGAAGCGCTTTTAATACTTTTAGTTTTTCATCACGAATGCTGTCGGCATCTAGCGTAGCAGGTGGTTCCATTGCCACTAGTGAAAGAATTTGTAGTAAGTGATTCTGCACCATGTCACGCATTTGGCCTGCATCGTCAAAATATCCCCAACGACCTTCAATACCTACAGATTCAGCTACGCTAATTTGAACATGGTCAATGCAGTTATGATCCCAATTAGTCGCGAAAATGGAATTAGCAAAACGCAGTGCAATAAGGTTTAGTACAGTTTCTTTACCAAGGTAATGGTCAATACGATAAATTTGTCGTTCTTCAAAGAACTCAGCTACTTGGTCATTAATAACACATGATGACTCAAAGTCATGGCCAATTGGTTTTTCTAGAACAACGCGAACACTTTCATCAATTACACCGGCGGCATCCATACCACGGCAAATATCACCAAAAATGGAAGGTGGTGTTGCAAAATAACATACCATTACACGTTCTACGTCTACTAACTTGCACAGCTTTTTATAGTCTTTTTCTTCAACCATATTTATAGCAACAAATTTTAGTCGTTTTGTAAAACGCTCCCACGTTTCTTCACAAATTTCTTCACCTAAAAATTCGTCAAAATTTACGCGAACAGTTTCAATATATTCTTTGTTAGGAATAGACTGCCGTGCAACACCAATAATGGTGGTGCTTTCATGAAGTAGGTGCGCTTTTTCTAACTGATACAACGACGGCAGCAATTTACGGCGAGCCAAGTCACCAAGCGTACCGAATAACACAAAATCAATAGGTTCAATTTTTGTACTAGAAACCATTATTCGCCTCAAAATATGTGTATTTGACTATTTTAATAACGTCAAAGTTTAGGATGATTTACTTTATGCGCTTAGTAAACTACAAATGTAGTAAAATTACAAATGAATTTGGTTAACCAATTCATATTTTTAAAAAATGACTAATATCTAATCAGGCCATATAATTCAACACCTTCAGAGATTACTAGACCGATTTATCAGTTGTCATTACGGCCTTTCTTATTAACATCACGTTTGCATTCGTATGCAAAAATTAACAGCCCAAAAACATAAAAAACTCGTTAAACTTTCAGTTTTTTTGTTAAAAAGTTACAAGATTCATGACAAATGATTTTTTTTTATTTATCATAATGCTATCTACAATCGCTCCAAATACATTGGTATTAATGAATATATTAGAAAAAATATCCCGTGATATGATTGAATTTAGCAAATCTGAAAAGAAAGTCGCTGAAGTTATTCTATCTAATCCGCAATCGGCTATCCATTCAAGTATTGCCACTCTGGCAAAATTATCCAATGTAAGCGAACCTACAGTGAACAGATTCTGTAGAAGACTCGACACCAAAGGCTACCCTGATTTTAAATTACATTTAGCGCAAAGCCTTGCAAATGGTACGCCATTTGTTAACCGCCACGTTGATGAATTTGATGGCCCGTCTGAATATACCAATAAAATTTTTGAATCAACCATGGCTTCTTTAGAAGTGGCTCGCCAATCTATTGATATTGCTATGGTGAATCGCGTAGTTGACTTGCTCACCCAGGCTCGCAAAATATCATTTTTTGGCTTAGGCGCTTCGGCTTCAGTTGCACACGATGCCGTAAACAAATTTTTTAGATTCAACGTGCCCGTTGTGTATTTTGAAGACATCTTAATGCAGCGCATGAGCTGTATGAATAGCACCGAAGGCGATGTAGTTATCTTTATATCGCATACGGGCAGAACTAAGCATTTAGTTGATGTGGCGCACATAGCCCGCTCGAATGACGCAACGGTAGTAGGTATTACGCAAGCTGACACACCGCTCGCTAAAGAGTGTAATTATGTATTGTCTTTGGCAGTACCTGAAGATACTGATTTATACATGCCAATGGCATCTAGAATAGCGCAGTTAACATTAATTGATGTACTGGCAACCGGCTTTACCCTGCGCCGCGGCAATAAATTTAGAGAGAATTTAAAACGTGTGAAAGATACCTTGCGGGGTTCGCGGTTTCACAAGTCAGACATACAACAAAGCTAAACACATAAAAAGTACTTTTAAATGAAAGTGCTTTTTTTTTGAGCACTGATAAGACCACTTAACCTTAACACTAATACAAAGAGAGAAACCCTATGTCTCGTAGAACAAAAATTTTAGCGACACTTGGTCCAGCAACGGATTCATTTGAAAAAATTGAAGCTATTGTTAAAGCCGGCGCCAACGTAGTTAGAATGAATTTTTCCCACGGCAGTGCCCAAGACCATATCGAAAGAGCACAACGGGTAAGAGATGTTGCTAAAAAGCTTAATACCTACGTGGGTATTTTAGGCGATCTTCAAGGCCCTAAAATTAGAGTCTCTCGATTTGTAGATGACTCAGTAATTTTGGAGATGGGGCAAGAATTTGTATTAGATGCCGAACTAGGTAAATTTGATGGCACCAAAGAAGCGGTTGGGATTGATTATAAAGCGCTTCCTGATGACGTAAACCCTGGTGACGTTCTGTTACTTGATGACGGCCGTATCCAGTTAAAAGTTAAGTCGGTTGTAGGCAGAAAAGTGATTACCGAAGTGACTGTGTGCGGTAAATTGTCTAACAACAAAGGTATTAACCGCTTAGGCGGTGGTTTATCAGCTGAAGCCTTAACAGAAAAAGACAAGGAAGACATCAAAACGGCCGCACAAATGCAAGTAGATTACCTAGCGGTATCATTCCCACGCTCAGGTGCTGATTTAGACTACGCTAGAAAACTGGCTGTAGAAGCTGGCTGCATGGCAAAAATTTGTGCCAAGGTTGAACGCGCAGAAACCGTAGCAAGTGATGAAGCAATAGATGACATTATTTTAGCCTCTGATGCGGTAATGGTTGCCCGTGGTGATTTGGGGGTAGAAATTGGTGATGCTGAACTTGTTGGCGTACAGAAGAAATTAATAGCGCGTTCTCGCCAACTAAATAAAGTGGTAATTACGGCAACACAAATGATGGAGTCAATGATTGACAGCCCAATGCCAACTCGTGCCGAGGTTATGGACGTTGCCAATGCTGTGCTAGATGGCACTGACGCTGTTATGTTGTCAGCTGAAACAGCTGCAGGAAGCTTTCCTGTTGAAACCGTAGCGGCTATGGCGCGTGTATGCGAAGGGGCTGAAACGCATCCTAGCGTTAAAATTTCTAAGCACAGGGTTGATGAGTCGTTCAGTGACATTAGTGAAACAACTGCAATGTCAGCAGTGTATGCTGCAAATCATTTAAGCAGTGTTAAAGCGATTGTGGGTTTGACCGAAAGTGGAACAACACCGCGTTTAATGTCACGTATTACTACGTCTTTACCTATTATTGCGATGTCTCGCCATGCTGAAACCTTAAATGTGATGGCGCTTTACAGAGGGGTTAAGCCTGTTTATTTTGACTCTACTCAAAGTAAACAAGGCTATATTACGCAAGATGTAATTAACGCCCTTCGCGATAGCGGTGTATTGCAAGTGGGTGATAAGTTTATTTTGACTTACGGTGATCAAATGGAAACCGTGGGCGCAACTAACGTATGTAAAATTGTAACCGTAAGTTAAGCCTCCCTGCCTTCTTATGTTGCCTATTACTCATAGAAGTAATAGGCAACTATCAAACTAAACAATTTTCTTTTTCTCCCCTCTTTCATATATCGTTTATTTATCGTTAAATAATTGTTACGAACATTTTATTAAGCCTTCACCATGTATGTGGCTCTTGTTTGTGGCACGAAAAAGAGGAATACCATGAATAATTCACCGAATTACGATTTAATAGTTTACGGCAGTACTGGTTTTACCGGACGCTTGGTTGCAGAATATCTTTACAATGCGTATCCCAATTCAGATGAAGTAAAATGGGCTATGGCGGGCAGAAGCTTAGACAAACTAAAAGCCGTGCGCGACGAAATGGGAATTTCGGATTCAGTTGATTTGATAGTGGCCGACAGCGATGACGAAAATGCTGTAAGCGCACTAGTATCGCAAACCAAAGTCGTGTTAACCACGGTAGGTCCGTATCAGTTATACGGCGAAAAACTATTAGCGGCCTGCGTTGAAAACGGAACGGGCTATGTGGACTTGTGCGGCGAACCTGCATGGATGCATCAAATGATTGCCAAGTACCAAAGCCAAGCTGAAAAGAGCGGCGCGGTTATAGTATTTTCTTGTGGCTTTGACTCTATCCCCTTTGATCTAGGGGTTTACTACTTACAAAACCATGTTAAAGCAACTGCCGGTAGCCCTCTTCAGTATATAAAAGGCCGAGTCAGAAAAATGCAAGGAACTTTTAGTGGTGGAACCGCGGCAAGTTTGAAAGCAACCTTAGTGGCAGCGAAAAAAGATCCGAACATACTAAAAGCCTTAATGAACCCTTATTCTTTAGCCACATCTGAAGTAATGGCCGACCAACCCCGAGGTGACAAAGCTTATTATGATGAGGAATTAGGTACGTGGGTAGCGCCTTTTGTAATGGCGGCTATTAACACTAAAAACGTGCATCGCTCTAACTATTTGCTTGACTATGCTTATGGCGAAAACTTCTTATACGATGAAATGATGATGACTGGGCCTGGCGAGAAAGGTAAAGCCATTGCTGAACATGTAAGCAATGATAAATCACTTTCGGGCGATGCTGGGCCAAAGCCTGGCGAAGGACCAAGTAAAGAAGAAAGAGAAAATGGATTTTACGACATTTTATTTACTGGTAAACACGAAAACGGTGAAACATTTAATGCATCAGTGGCCGGTTATTTAGATCCTGGCTATGGTTCAACGTCAAAAATGATTTCAGAAAGCGCAATATGCTTAAGCCAAGAGGCCAGTAAATTGAAAGGCGGATTTTACACTTCAGCCCCAGCGCTAGGTAATAAATTAATTGAGCGTTTAGAAAACAACGCGGGTTTGAAGTTTTCGATAGAATAAATGTGGTTTAAGGTTTATTACGTAACAAAAGGGGCTATTTAGCCCCTTTTTGTTGTACTTAGGAAAATTAAATATTTACGCCCAATATTCGACCATATTACTTAAGTCACGCGGCGTGCGAACAGATGCTTGCAGCGGCGTACTGCCTAAATACAAGAAGCCCAAAATTTCATCTTCTTTTTTACAACCCAGTGCTGATTTAACTGACTCATCTTGTGCATACCAGCCCGTGCGCCAAATACCTTGAAACCCTTGGGCTACTGCGGCCATTTGCATTGCGTGAACCGTACAAGCGCTTGATGCAATTTGTTCAACTCGAGGCACCTTTTCATCTTCAGTATAGTTGCAAATAGCCACTATAATCATAGGCGCTCTAAGGGGAAGCTGAGTGGCTCTATCTATTGATTCTTGGGGTTTACCTTCACTGATGGTCGCGGTTTCGTATATTTCACCGAGTTTTTTTAAGCCATTGCCAGTACAAACAATAAAACGCCATGGTGCTAAACAGCGATGGTCTGGTGCACAAACCGCTGCTTGTAATATATTCTCAAGCGCCTCACCCTCTGGCGCGGGTGCGTTTAATCGAGGTTGTGAGCGACGATTCAATAGTAAATCTAGTGCCTGCATATAAACTCCTGTGAATAAGTGGATTCATCTCACTATTTTTGCGTGGATAATAACCTACTCAATTTTTAATAGTAAGCGCATTACCTACATTTGTAACACAAACTATGCAGTAAACACCTAAGCTTGGTAAATTTATACATACATACGCCGATACATGAACATTATAAAATGATTAAAAGAGTCAGTATGTCGAGGCCTTTAGAAGGAATATTACGCAAAGGGAAACAAAAAGTAGCCGTTAAGCCACAAATGACCAAGTTGCTCATGATGTTTGCTGATAATAATTCAGCCGATATAGCGAAACTATTACGATCATGGTTGAACGAAAGCCCTCCTAAACTAACAAAAAAGCAATAATTACTGCATTTGAAACAACTTATTACATTTGATGGCTGTTAAGCATGCCTATACTTGTTTATTATAAAATCTGGAAAAAAGAATTAAGGTGACTATTCATGTCAGAAAAACGCAGTTTCACGAAATCATTTTTCGTGGGTATTTGGAACACAATCAATTTTAGCCGTCGATTAGTATTCAATATACTTTTTGTCCTTCTCATAATTTTTATATTCATCGGCATTAGTAATTCAGGCTCTGAAAAGGTGACTGTTGATGCGAACAGCGCACTTGTACTTAACCTTGAGGGTAGCCTAGTAATCCAAAAAACATGGATTGACCCTGCTGAAAAGTTCATTGGTGAAATCAGCGGACAAGGAAACGACAATCCTGAGATTCTTGTAGTTGATCTTATTAAAGCAATTGACAACGCCGCTGAAGATAACCGCATTAAAGCTATTGTTCTACAACTAGACCAATTTAGCGGTGGTGGCATGGATAAGTTAAAAGAAGTGGCTGAAGCGCTACAGGCGTTCAAATCGTCTGGTAAGCCTGTTTACGCAATGGGTGACTACTATGCTCGTTCTCAGTATTACTTAGCCTCGCAAGCCGACAACCTTTATATACATCCAATGGGTTTATTGCTGATGGAAGGCTACACTCGCTATGGTACATATTTTAAAGATATGCTTGAGAAACTCAAAGTATCAACGCACGTGTTTAAAGTAGGTAAATTTAAATCAGCGGTTGAACCATTTTTACGTAATGACATGTCTGATGAAGCTAAACTGGCTAACGAAGCTTGGCTAAACGAATTATGGCGCATGTTTAAAGAAGATATTTCTGGTGCTCGTGAATTCGAAACGTCTAACTTTGATGAAACGTTTGCATCTTTTCTCACCAAATTCGAAAGTGTTGAAGGTGACTTTGGCCAATATGCTTTAGGCAACGATTGGGTTGATGGCCTTCGTACTCGCGAAGAGTTCAAGCAAGAACTGATTGCTCTATTAGGTGAAGGCGAAGAAGAAGGAACATTCAATACTATAAGCTACGAAGGTTACTTGTCAGTAATTTCACCCTCTTTCCCAATGCCTCCATCAACTAAAGATAAAGTGGCGATTATTGTAGCAAAAGGAACTATTCTAGATGGCAAACAAGACCCAGGCACAATAGGTGGGGACAGTACTGCTGAGTTACTTCGTAAGGCTAGAAAAGATGAAACGGTTAAAGCTGTAGTGCTTCAAGTTGATTCGGGCGGTGGTAGTGCATTTGCCTCAGAAGTAATACGTCAAGAAATTGAGTTAATAAAAGAAACTGGCAAGCCTGTTATTGCATCAATGAATTCAGTGGCTGCTTCAGGTGGTTACTGGATATCTGCAAGCGCTGACAGAATTTTTGCAGAACCAAGCACAATCACCGGTTCAATTGGTATTTTTGGTATGTTAACTACCTTTGAAAACTCGTTTGGATATATTGGCGTAAACAGCGATGGCGTAAGCACCAATGAGTTCAATGGCATATCACCTGATAGAGAGTTATCTCAGGGATACAAAGACATTCTACAAATGAATATTGAACGCGGTTATCAACGCTTTATTTCTTTAGTTGCACGTGAAAGAAACATGACGCTTGAAGAAGTAGATGCGGTGGCTCAAGGTAGAGTTTGGGTAGGCACTCAAGCACTAGAGCTGGGTTTAGTTGATGAATTAGGTGGTTTGTCAGAAGCGGTAGCAAGTGCTGCAGCAATGGCGAATCTAGAGGATTATGAGCAAACCTACATTGAACGTGAGCTAAGCGAAGATGAGTTAATGTGGCAAAACATTTTAAATAATGCGAGCGCTATGATGACTGGCCTTCACATTGAACTACCTAATAGCCCATTACTGGATATGGCGAAGAAAGTTGAAGGTAAAGCGTCAGCCTTAACTGAGTTAAATGATCCAATGGCCGCCTACGTACTTTGTTTAGAGTGCACCATGGTTGAGTAATGCCTAATAGTTTGACACTAAAAGGGCCTGAATTTTCAGGCCCTTTTTTTTGTGTTTTTGATATAATTACCCCATTCAAAAAAACTAAAGATATTTTTATTCTTTCTCCAATACAAAAGCACCAAGCCGTTTACCGCCTCAGCACCCTGTTTGACGATGCCGTTGAACGAATTGCTGAGCTATTTACTGTGCGCAAATCAAAGAGCCTAAGCTGCCCTAGCCTGCAGTTTGATCAACGCGGGAGAGTTGCAGCAAGCGCTTTATTAAATAAAAATATTATTCGCCTAAACCCTAAGCTGTATAGCGCTAATAGTGAATATTTTATAAAAGAAGTAGTTGCCCATGAATTGGCGCACATATTGGTGCATCAAATCTACCGAAAGCGAGTGAAACCCCACGGAATTGAATGGCAATATATAATGCAAGAAGTGTTTAATTTAGCGCCAAGAGTTACTCATAACTTAGATACAAAAGACCTTGCAATGGCTAGTTTTCAATACAAGTGCAACTGCCAAACCGTTGAGCTTAGCTTAATTAGACACAACAAGGTACAACGTGGTAAACAGCAATATATTTGCCGGCGCTGTAAATCACCGCTAGTTACCGCTGATTAACAATATTTTAGAACAAATTTTTAGTAAAGGCTTTATCAAGATCTTTAAAAGCAGTACGAAGTAAAACCGCCAGTTCTTTAAAGCGAGGCTTTGAACGTTGTTCACGTAATTCACAGCCATGTGTCGCCATCTTTGCATAAATTTCTTTGTACCATGACAATATCGCTGGAGGTAGCTCTTGCTCAGCACGGTGCCCTAGCCATAGCATTCCTTGCAAGGGTAAACTTATAAAGAATGCCCCCATTGTAAGGGCTTGTGGCAGAACCTGATTGCCCAGAAAATGGATTTGCATAGCCACAACAAGTACCGCGATAGGCGGCATAATTTTTATTGCTAGTTTAGTTGCCGCAATGATTCTGCACTCAGGAAACAGTGCATACAATTGCTTTTTCATTGGCCACAGGCGCATATATTCTTGGCCCGCTTTCATATAACTTGGAATTTGCTGTAGCATAATTGTATTTGTCTATATTGGGATTTTAAAAATAAGCCCTTCACTTTTAAAACTTAATAGGCTTGTTTCAAGAGCAACGCTAATTATCATACTCTCTATTATAAATTTATCCACTTACAAATTGTAACTAGATATACTCAACTATACTTTATACAATACGCGCATTATTACTCATCTGATCATCGCGGTGAAAGGAATAAGCATTCCCTATGCAGCATTTTAGTAATTCGGCTATGAACTAGACCCTTTGATTCTATCAAATTCGTATGCCCACTATTGAATTATTGCTTAACGCCCGTATATCGAACGGATTATATTTATTTGGAGTTTCCCATGGCAGATTCAAGACACGTTCCTCTTCTCATTTTAGGTTCAGGTCCAGCAGGTTATACCGCAGCGGTTTACGCTGCACGCGCAAATTTAAAACCCGTATTGTTGACGGGTAGTCAGCAAGGTGGGCAACTTACCACCACTACCGAAGTAGAAAATTGGCCCGGCGATGCGAATGATTTAACCGGTCCAAATTTAATGGTAAGAATGCAAGAACACGCGGAAAAGTTTGACACTGAAATTATTTACGATCACATAGTAAAAACCGACTTCAGTGAAAAACCTTACAAACTAATTGGCGAAAATGCGCAATACACCTGCGATGCTCTCATTATTTGTACTGGCGCATCAGCTAAATATTTAGGTCTACCTAGCGAAGAAGCATTTATGGGCCGCGGCGTAAGTGCCTGTGCTACATGCGATGGTTTCTTTTATCGCAATCAAAAAGTAGTGGTTGTAGGCGGCGGGAATACAGCAGTTGAAGAAGCTCTTTATTTATCTAACATTGCATCTGAGGTACATGTTATTCACCGCAGAGAAACATTTAGAAGTGAAAAAATTCTAGCTAAGCGTTTACTCGATAAAGCTGAGAACGGCAACGTGGTACTTCACCTTAACAAAACCTTGGAAGAGGTGGTAGGTGATGACATGGGCGTAACCGGTGTAAATATTAAAGATACACAAACTAATGAAATTTCAAATGTTGAAGCTATGGGTGTATTTATTGCTATTGGTCACTCTCCTAATACCGGCATTTTTGATGGCGAACTAGAAATGAAAGACGGCTACATTGTGGTGAATAGTGGCCTTAATGGAAACGCGACACAAACAAGTGTGCCGGGCATTTTTGCAGCGGGCGACGTAAGCGATCATACATACCGCCAAGCTATAACATCAGCAGGCACTGGCTGTATGGCTGCGCTAGATGCTGAAAAATACCTTGATGCTTTAGAAAACTAATTTTAGCATTTTCGTTTTTGGGGATTAAGTAAATGATTGAACTGTTTAAGCTAAATCATTCACTTTATTTCCCCGCACTGGAATTTGCACTTGAAGAACCGAACGGCCTTCTTGCTTTTGGTGGTGATTTATCGCCCGAGCGATTAGTGGCGGCATATAAGCAAGGGGTATTCCCTTGGTTTAGTGACCTTGACCCTATTTTATGGTGGTCTCCTAATCCACGAGGTGTTATTGACGCCACTGAATTTAACGCCAACAGAAGTTTGCGCAGAAGTATTAAAAAACAGGGTTATTATTGCACCCTAAATACAGCGTTTAGTAGCGTAATAAAACACTGTGCCAACGTTCCGCGAGGTAATTTGGAAAATGGCGAAGCGAATGGCACATGGATAACCCAAGATATGATTAACGCTTACCAGCGTTTACATGAGCTTGGCCACGCCCATAGTGTTGAAGTGTATAACTCTGAAAATCAATTAGTTGGCGGTTTATATGGGGTGGTAGTAAGTGGCGTGTTTTGTGGTGAGTCAATGTTTCATTTGCAGAGCGATGCAAGTAAAGTCGCCTTTTTAGCGCTTGCACAACACATGTTAAGGAACAATATGTGCATTATTGATTGCCAACTTGTTAATCCCCATCTTGTTACTTTAGGTTGTAAGGCCGTTCCAAGAAAAGAGTTTGTGCAACTTTTAAATAAATACCCAAACAAAGTTGACTGCTGGCAGCCTCAAAACTTAAGTATTTGTTTGTGATGAAATTTGGCGTAACACAAGATTTCCAATGCAGTTATTTATCCGAGCAGGAAGAACGCCTGCTAGTGTGCATGGAACCATCTGAAACGCTTCAAGCTAGCTATCCCAAATTAATTCAAGCGGGATTTAGGCGCAGTGGAGAGCAATTGTATCGTCCTCATTGCAAAGCCTGCAATGCTTGCGAATCACTTCGAATAATTACCCATACGTTTTTACCTAGCAGAAGCCAGCGACGTATTTTAAATAAAAATGCAGATATTGAGATAAGCGTTCATGAGGGTGAGCGTGATGACTACTATCCATTATATGAGCGATATATAAACGCCAGTCATTCTGATGGCAGCATGTACCCTCCTTCTTATGAGCAATACAGAAATTTTATTCACTGCTACTGGCAGTCACCTATATTTATTGAGGGGCGTATTGATGGTGAACTAATAGGCGTAGCAGTTACTGACAAGCTTAGCTCAGGCCTTTCTGCTTTATACACATTTTACGAACCATCGCTAAACAAACGTTCACTTGGTACGTTTTTTATCCTGCAGCAAATTCAAGCTTGTATTAACCTTGGCCTACCCTATCTTTATTTGGGCTATCAAATAGATCAATGCAACAAAATGAATTATAAGAATAAATTTTATCCCCATCAGCGCTTGCGCAATAATAAGTGGGTTTTATTTTCTAAAGCAACATTGAAATAACTTTGCGCGAAAACCTTTACTAATTTCCCCATGATGTTAGGAATAGCTTTACTATTGAACGCTTTTCGCGTATGGTTCGCGCGGAATAAATTGCAGATAGCTGCAATTGTATATTAGATTAATAAATTGAGGTTACTCATCTAGATGGCAAAAGAAGATTGTATTGAAATGGAAGGCACCGTGTTAGACACTCTTCCTAACACTATGTTTAGAGTTGAATTAGAAAACGGTCACGTGGTTACTGCACACATTTCAGGCAAAATGCGCAAAAATTACATCCGCATACTTACGGGCGATAAAGTCACCGTTGAGATGACTCCTTACGACTTAAGCAAAGGTCGTATCATCTACCGCGCGCGCTAACATCTGTTGATATAACTGTATTTAAATAAACATCACGTAAATACGGTATTTCTCATTGAATATAAAAAAACCGCTGATAATGTCAGCGGTTTTTGTTTACGTATCAATTAATTGTTAATTTACGCATTTTCGCTTTTAATATTTTCGATACTCTTGTACTCGAAACTCAACTTCTCTTTACTAAAATCAACAATGACTTCACCACCTTTAGCTAATTTGCCAAATAACAGCTCTGCCGCTAATTCTCGCTTGAGTTCTTCCTGAATTAAGCGTGACATAGGGCGTGCACCCATTGACTTGTCATAGCCCTTCTCAGACAAGTAAGCTCGAGCCTTTTCAGTCACTTCAAGCGACACACCCTTCACATCAAGTTGCGCTTGTAATTCAATAATGAATTTATCAACCACTTGTAAAATAACTTGTTCATCTAAATGGTTAAACCATACAACCGAATCTAAACGGTTCCTGAACTCAGGCGTAAATACCTTATTTATTTCAGCCATGGCATCAATACTACTATCTTGTTGCTTAAAGCCCATAGACTTACGCACAGTGGCTTGAACACCCGCATTAGTAGTCATCACTAACACTACGTTTCTAAAGTCTACCTTGCGCCCATTGTTGTCGGTTAATGTGCCATGATCCATAACTTGCAGTAAAATATTGTAAATATCACTGTGAGCTTTTTCAATTTCATCAAGCAATACCACTGAGTATGGATTTTTAATGACCGCATCGGTCAACAAACCGCCCTGGTCAAAACCAACATAACCGGGAGGTGCACCAATTAAACGACTTACCGCGTGGCGCTCCATGTACTCAGACATATCAAACCTAATTAACTCAACGCCCATAATTTTAGCAAGTTGCTGAGTTACTTCCGTTTTACCTACACCTGTAGGCCCAGCAAACAAGAAGTTTCCTATAGGTTTAGTTTCATTACCCAAACCTGAGCGAGACAATTGAATAGCATGTGACATTGTCTCAATGGCTTCATCTTGACCAAACACAACCATTTTCAAATTACGCGACAAGTTTTTAAGAACATCTTTGTCTGACGCAGAAACCGATTTTTCAGGTATGCGAGCAATTTTTGCAATAATTTGCTCGATATCACTTACATTAATTGTTTTCTTGCGCTTTGATGCAGGCAACAAGCGTTGGCTGGCACCGGCTTCATCAATAACATCAATGGCTTTATCAGGTAATTGGCGCTCGTTAATATATTTAGCTGATAATTCCGCAGCCGCTTGTAGAGCTTTTTGCGTAAAACGAACACTATGATGCTCCTCATATCTTGACTTGAGCCCCATCAATATTTTAGTTGTGTCACTCACACTAGGCTCAACTACATCTATTTTTTGGAAACGACGTGCTAGCGCTCGGTCTTTTTCAAAAATACCTTGGTATTCCTGATAAGTAGTTGAACCTATGCATCGTAATTCACCACTACTTAATTTCGGCTTAAGCAAATTAGAGGCATCCATAACACCGCCAGAAGCAGCGCCCGCCCCAATAATAGTGTGAATTTCGTCAATAAATAAAATTGCATGTTCGTCGCGACTTAGCTCTTTTAAAATACCTTTTAAACGTTTTTCAAAGTCACCGCGATATTTCGTGCCCGCTAGCAAGCCGCCTAAATCGAGCGAATAAATAGTACTTTCAGCAATAACGTCAGGTACGTCATTATTCACAATTCTATACGCTAAACCCTCAGCAATAGCAGTTTTACCAACACCCGCCTCACCTACTAAGAGTGGATTGTTCTTTCTGCGTCGACATAAAATCTGAATGCTACGCTCAACCTCTGAATCACGGCCAATAAGCGGATCAATCTTGCCCTCTTTTGCGGCAATGTTTAGGTTGCTTGCATATTTATCAAGCATCGAAAGATTTTCTTCAGCCTCAGGTGAATCTGACGTTATTTCCTCAGAGGGCGATTCTTCATCGTCATTTTTACTCACACCATGAGATATGAAGTTAACCACGTCTAAACGAGTAACATCGGCTTTCTTAAGTATATAAACGGCCTGAGATTCTTGCTCACTGAATATTGCAACTAATACGTTCGCACCACTCACTTCGCCTTTGCCAGATGACTGAACATGAAAAACGGCACGTTGTAAAACGCGCTGGAAGCCAAGTGTGGGTTGAGTTTCGCGGTCAACCGCTTGTTCTTCAGTGATTAAAGGCGTGGTTTCATTAACAAAATCAGTTAACTCACCTCTAAGTAAGTCTATTTTTGCTCCACAGGCTTTTAAGGCCTCTTGTGCCGCAGGGTTATCTAGCAACATCAACAGCAAATGCTCAACCGTCATAAATTCGTGTCGTTGCTGACGTGCAAAAACAAAAGCTTCATTAAGCGTTTGTTCTAAGTCTTTATTTAACATAAGTTCCCCTTTACTGCGCTAATTCCATCGTACACATCAGCGGATGTTGATGTTTACGGGAGTATTGATTCACTTGCATTACTTTGGTTTCTGCAATCTCTGCAGTATATATGCCACAAACTGCTTTACCGTGATAATGGATCGTCAACATAATTTGATTGGCTTTCTCGGTATCCATTGAAAAAAACGTTTGTAACACTTCAACTACAAAATCCATCGGCGTGTAGTCGTCGTTGTTCAAAAGCACCTGATACATAGAAGGTGGTGCTGTTTTCATTTTTTCAAGTTCGCGTTCTTTTTCGCGTTCTATATTTATAATGTCTTTACTCATAATCTATATAATAGTGTTAAATTGACCAATAAGACCAATGATTTTGTTATTTACTTTTTATTTAGTACGCAATAGGTCGAATAAGTAGATATTCACTTGACAACTTCCCTGTATCCTAAGTACCTTATGGCTAGTTGGTAATTTAGCTGCATACCACCTCTCACCTTTTCTATAGTAATCGGATGTGTTTATCGTCAAACTTTTATTATAGTGGGGTCGAATGATTATGATTTCAAGGAATAGGAAGTAGCGTAATGGCAGTAGGTAAAGTTAAATGGTTCAACAACGCCAAAGGTTTTGGGTTTATTGTACCTGAAGATGGTGGTGAAGATATTTTCGCACATTATTCAACTATACAAATGGAAGGTTATCGCTCGCTTAAAGCGGGACAGCAGGTTAAATACGATGTGACTCAGGGGCCAAAAGGCTTGCACGCTGAAAACATTGATTTAGCAAGCGATGACGATGAAGCAGCTCGTTAAGTAAACTGATACTGGCTTAATGGTAGGTTTATATTAATCTCCTACCATTAAGTCAGTTGCAATGCTTCCATCAAGTAGTGTTTAAGTTATACTGAAAAAGTAGGCATTCGCCTGCTTTTTTGTTTTTGAACTCACGATGTAGGCTTGGTAAATGCCAAAAAAATTCTATCCGAAAACACCCATGAAAAATACTAGTGCCAATAAGCCGTTTACTCAGGCTATAAAGCCTAGGTCAAAAATCTTCAAAGGTCCAAAAAAACTGGTTCTTTTCAATAAACCTTTCAACGTACTATGCCAATTCACCGACGAAAAAAATGGAGCACAGCCACGCGCTACGCTAAAGGATTTTATTGATATTCCACATGTATACGCAGCGGGTAGATTAGATTTTGATAGTGAAGGATTATTGGTGCTGACCAATGATGGCGCCTTGGCAAATAAAATAAGCTCTCCAAAACAAAAGACATTAAAGACATATTGGGCACAAGTAGAGGGTTCACCTTCGCCAGATGCCTTGTCAAATATGTGTTCTGGCTTGCTGCTCAAAGATGGAATGACCGCGCCAGCTGACGTCGCAATTATTAATGAACCGCAGGTGTGGCCACGCACGCCGCCAATTCGTGAACGTAAAGATATTCCCACAACTTGGCTCAGCATTACTATTTCGGAAGGCAGAAACCGCCAGGTAAGACGCATGACGGCTAATATTGGCCACCCTACTTTACGCCTTATTCGCTATAAAGTTGGTGAATGGACTATTGATGGTATTGAAAATGGCAATTTTGTTACTATAAATTAGAACAACTGAGTATGACGGCTTCATATAGATTTGATATACTCCGCGCAAATTTTAAGCTCAACTCCTATTAACGAAATTCCATGCTTATAAATACGAGCATTGTAAAGGTACCCAAACAAGCACTATGCAAAACCTTGATTCAAATCTAGATAAACCTGTAGGTGAAACCAAAGTCATTATTGGCATGTCAGGAGGTGTTGACTCGTCAGTATCGGCCCTACTATTGCAACAACAAGGCTATCAGGTTGAAGGCTTGTTTATGAAAAATTGGGAAGAGGATGATAACGAAGAATACTGTGCAGCAGCCGAGGATTTAGCGGATGCACAAGCCGTTGCCGACAAGCTAGGCATTCATCTTCACACCATTAATTTTGCCGCTGAGTATTGGGATCGTGTATTTGAGTATTTTTTAGAAGAATATAAAGCCGGCCGTACACCTAACCCAGATATTATGTGCAATAAAGAAATTAAGTTTAAAGCTTTTTTAGAATTTGCAGCTGAAGATTTAGGTGCTGACTACATTGCGACTGGTCATTACACTCAGCGACGTTTCAACAACGGTAAATGGGAAATGGTGCGCGGCGCTGATGATAATAAAGATCAAAGCTATTTTTTATATACCTTAAGCCACGAGCATATTGCAAAAACACTTTTCCCTATTGGTAACTTACCTAAACCTGAAGTACGTAAAATAGCGCAAGAGCACGGTTTACTTACTTTCGACAAAAAAGACAGTACCGGTATCTGTTTTATTGGTGAGCGCAAGTTCAGTGACTTCTTGGCCCAATATTTACCGGCGAAGCCTGGCATCATTAAAACAGTGGATGGGGAAGAAATTGGCACTCACCAAGGCCTTATGTACCATACTCTAGGGCAAAGAAAAGGCTTATTAATTGGCGGCAAAAAAGAGCACGGTGAAGAGCCTTGGTATGTGGTTGAAAAAGATGTAAAAAATAACGTGTTAATTGTGGCCCAAGGGGCTGATCATAAAAGCCTTTATTCAACCGCCTTATTTGCTACCCAGCTTCATTGGGTTGACCGCATTGGTCCATTAGAAAACACCCGTATGACAGTGAAAACAAGATACCGACAACAAGATATTGCTTGCGAATTTGTGCCCATGGAAAATGGCCAAGCCAAAGTTGTGTTTGATTCGCCTCAAAAAGCCGTTACGCCAGGGCAATCTGCGGTGTTTTATCAAAATGATATTTGTTTAGGTGGCGGCATTATTGACAGCTACGTTAAAGTTGATGAAAACAATCAAGAATTAATTAAACACGCATAAGAAGAATATGAGCTATCAAGATCAACATTTAGCCTTAGCGGGAATTTGCCAAAGTGCAGCGCTAGTGCAAGCTATTGCTCGAAAAGGTACCGCTGATGAAACCGCTGTAGAGGCTTGTTTATCAAGTATATTAGTAACAACGCCTGAGAACACACAACAAGTTTATGGCTCCTTACAAAATTTGAAGATAGGCTTTACCACGCTAGTTAGCCAACTTGACTCAAACAATAAATTAAAAGACGCTGAATTAACGCGTTATGTTGCTTCTATAATGGGGCTAGAACGAAAGCTGAGTAAACATCCTGATATTCTAGCCAAGCTTGGGGAGCGCGTTTCACACGTGCAGCGCCAACTAAGTCATGTTGATTTTGAACATGCTCAAATTATTTCAAGCTTAGCCTCAATCTATTCTGATATTGTGAGCCCTCTTGCGCCTAAAATCCAAGTGGCGGGTAATCCGCAACACTTGAGCGTAGAAACTAATCAGAAAAAAGTGCGCGCCTTATTGTTAGCTGGTGTGCGGTCTGCTGTATTGTGGCGCCAATTAGGTGGCAAACGCAGATACATTTTATTTCAACGCAGTGCAATGGTCGAAAGTGGCCGCAGCGCACTGCGCTCTATCTACTAATTAATAAAGGTAAACCCATGGAACTTTCAGCACTTTCAGCACTTTCTCCAGTAGATGGCCGTTACGGCAGCAAAAGTAGTGCGCTACGCCCCTATTTTAGTGAGTTTGGCTTGATCAAACATCGAGTATTGGTTGAAGTAAGATGGTTACAAGCCTTATCAAATCATGCTGACATTACCGAAGTTCCAGCATTTTCAGATGAAGCAAATCAGTTGTTAAATGCAATTGTTGATAATTTCTCAGAACTTGACGCGCAACGTATTAAAGACATTGAGCGTACCACTAATCATGATGTTAAAGCCGTAGAGTATTTTTTAAAAGAGCAAGTGAGTGAACTTGAAGAACTAAATTCAGTGAACGAATTTATCCATTTTGCTTGTACTTCAGAAGACATCAATAATTTGTCTCATGCCTTAATGCTCAAGGGCGGATTAGAAAATGCCGTTCTTCCCTATTGTGAAGAATTAATTACTGCTATTAAGACCTTGGCTAAAGAATATCGCAGCATCCCTATGATGGCTCGTACGCACGGACAGCCTGCGTCTCCCACTACAATGGGTAAAGAAATGGCTAACGTAGCGGTGCGCTTACAACGACAAGTAGAGCAAATAATTGCCGTGCCGATGCTGGGTAAACTTAATGGGGCTGTAGGTAATTACAATGCACACTTAAGTGCTTATCCCAATACTGATTGGCATACCTTTTCTGCTGAATTTGTTAATTCACTAGGGCTACAACATAACCCGTTTACCACTCAAATTGAACCACACGATTACATTGCTGAGCTTTACGATGCAGTGGCTCGCTTCAATACTATTTTGATTGATTTTGACCGTGATATTTGGGGCTATATAGCAATGGGGCACTTCAAGCAGCGCACTATTGCCGGTGAAATTGGTTCATCTACCATGCCGCATAAAGTTAACCCTATTGATTTTGAGAACTCTGAAGGTAACTTAGGTATCGCTAATGCTATATTCTCTCATTTAGCGAGCAAACTGCCTGTAAGCAGATGGCAACGAGATTTAACAGACTCAACAGTATTACGTAATTTAGGTGTGGGTTTTGGTTACGCCATTATTGCGTATCAAGCCAGCTTAAAAGGCATTAGTAAATTGCAAGTAAATGAAGCGAGTTTGTCAAAAGAACTTGATGATAACTGGGAGCTACTTGCAGAGCCTATTCAAACAGTAATGCGCCGATATGGCATTGAAAAGCCTTACGAAAAATTAAAAGAATTGACCCGTGGAAAGAAAGTAGATGCGGCTCACATGGCACAATTTATAGATGGCCTTGAACTCCCTGATACAGTAAAACAAGAGTTAAAAGAATTATCACCGGCAAGTTATATTGGTGATGCAATTAGGCTTGTGGATCAGTTGTTAGAGCAATAGCATTACTGCATTATGTAGCGAGTAAATACACGCCTATATAGTGCATCAAGGATGAATACATTGATAGACAAACAAAGCGCGTATATTCGCGCTTTTTTTCTGCGCAAAATATACCATTACCGCTTCAATAAACTAAACAACAGCGCTACTCGCCAGTCCATACTGGCATATATTACAAAATTAATGATCAGCATCATTATTTTGCAATCAGCTAAACTCCTAATCATATTTTATACCCAAGCAAGCTTTTATAATATCCAACTTCACGTACTCAATTTGGTGCTTCATTTAGTTATATTTACTTTTGTACTTAGATTACTAAGCAAGCAGCAATTTACATTAGCACGCAAGGTATTACTGCTTAGTTTTTCCACCTACTTATGCTTCGCTTGTATCTTATGGGAAGTAAACCTCAATCTACAATATTACTTTTTGCTGGCCATGTTTATTAGTCACTACCTGTTTTCTCATGCAGAAAAGCACATCGCTTTTGTATGGTCACTTGTGTTTCTAAGTTTATTTTTAGTTGCTAGTTTCCATTTGCCTAGCATAAACAGCGCCTCAAATTATAGTTTTCATTCCTTAACTAACATGCGTTACGTTAATGCATCTTCTTTTGCGCTAGCCTGTGGTTTGTGTGCGTGGCTAATACAACACTTGATAGACCAAAATTGGAAAAAAATCAAAACACTTGAAAACAAACACGAAACACTATTGAAAAAGCTATTCCCTGTCTCATTAGCACAAACACTAATTGACAAAACCAATGGTGAATTACAGCAAACCAAACCGCTTGCCGTGCTTTTTTTAGATATTTGTAATTTTACGCAATTTGCACTTATGCATGACAATAAAGAACAAAATAGTTGGCGTTTTATTTATCAACTTTTCCGTAACTTTGACACAGTCCTTAAGCACTTAGATGTCACTCGTATTAAAATAAATGGGGACCAATACATTTTGTTAATTGGCCTAAATAACCCTAGCAGCACAAATAAAGAAATTGTAAATCAGGGAATACAGAGCATTGATTTATTGCTAAGCACGTCTACGTTACCTATTAAAATAGGCTTAGCTTATGGAAGTGTGACCTATGGTGTATTTGAGCCAAGCCATCCACAGTTTGATATTTGGGGTGAAGCGGTAATAAGAGCATCTAGATTAGAAGCCATTGCTAAGGAAGATTCTGCATTTATTGATGAACCCAGTGCACACCTTTTTAGCGGTGAACAGCAATTAATACCTCAAAAAAAGCAACTAAAAGGGATTGGTTACCAAAATGTTTACCAATATTCGCCACCCACTCGTCCGATGAGTTAATTAGTCTGACCAATTAGTCTAGCTACTATATAAAATTTACCAAAAGTCGGGTAGAATTCTGCATTGAAATCAAAGACACAAAAGGAAAATCTAGCTTTATTTATCGCTACACAACGCGAATCGCTAGAATAAGTATTTTCGTTTTCTTTCCCATTTAATGAAACTAGCTTTAGGAATTTTAATGACTACTGATACATCAAAGATCATTTATACCATTACAGACGAAGCGCCTGCGCTAGCAACACATTCGTTGTTGCCAATTATTCAGGCTTTCACTGCATCGTCAAAAATTGCAGTTGAAACCCGTGATATTTCGTTAGCTGGCCGTATTATTGCAAATTTTTCTGAGTATTTAAGCGAAGAGCAACGTATTGGTGATGCATTAACAGAACTTGGCGAATTAGCTAAAACACCTGAAGCTAACATAATTAAATTACCTAATATCAGTGCTTCTGTACCTCAATTGCAAGCTGCAATTAAAGAGTTACAGGCCAAGGGATATAGCATTCCGAACTACCCTGAAAGCCCTAAAACTGACGAAGAAGCTAAAATTAAAGCGACTTATGCCAAAGTACTAGGCTCTGCAGTAAACCCTGTATTGCGTGAAGGTAACTCTGATCGTCGTGCGCCGGGTTCGGTTAAGCAGTACGCAAAAAACAATCCACATTCAATGGGCGCTTGGTCACCTACCTCTAAGTCACACGTTTCTCATATGGAAGCCGGTGATTTTTATGGTAGCGAAGTGTCATGTACTGTAGATAGCGCACAAGACGTTAAAATTGAGTTTGTGAACGCTAATGGCGATGTTTCCGTTTTGAAAGAAAAAGTATCGTTACTTGATAAAGAAGTAATTGACGCATCTGTAATGAGTAAATCAGCGCTTGTTGCTTTCTTTGAAAAAGAAATTAACGCAGCCAAAGAACAAGATGTACTTTTATCGCTTCACATGAAAGCAACCATGATGAAAGTTTCTGACCCTGTTATTTTTGGTCATGCTGTTAAAGTATTTTATAAAGATGTGTTTACAAAACACGCCGCTACTTTTGCCGAGCTAGGTGTTGATGTACAAAATGGTTTAGGTGACGTATACGCAAAAATCGCTTCATTACCTGCTGACAAAAAAGCTGAAATTGAAGCTGATATTCAGGCTGTATACGGTACTCGCCCTGATATGGCTATGGTTGACTCAGATCGCGGCATCACAAACCTGCACGTACCTAGCGACGTTATTATTGATGCTTCTATGCCTGCAGCTATTAGAGCTTCTGGACAAATGTGGGGTCCAGATGGTAAGCAAAAAGATACTAAATTTATGATCCCAGATCGTAACTATGCAGGTGTTTTTGATTCGGTTGTTAAATTCTGTACAAAAAATGGTGCATTTGACCCAACTACCATGGGAACCGTTCCTAATGTTGGCCTTATGGCTCAAAAAGCAGAAGAATACGGCTCACACGATAAAACATTTATTCTTACGGAAGCCGGTACGGTTCGTGTAGTAAATAGCAGTTCTGAGGTTTTACTATCGCACAAAGTAGAAGAAGGCGATATTTGGAGAATGTGTCAGGCGAAAGATGCACCTATTCAAGACTGGGTTAAACTTGCTGTAACACGCGCTCGTGCAACTAATACACCGGCTATTTTCTGGTTAGATGCCAATCGAGCACACGATGCCCAAATGATTAAGAAAGTTAATGAGTACTTAAAAGATCATGACACTAGCGGTTTAGATATTCAAATTATGAGCCCTGTTGATGCTACTGAGTTTACCTTAGCGCGTTGTGCTAAAGGTGAAGACACCATTTCAGTAACCGGCAACGTACTTCGCGATTACCTAACTGACCTATTCCCAATTTTGGAATTGGGCACCAGTGCAAAAATGTTGTCTATTGTACCTCTTATGAACGGCGGTGGTTTATTCGAAACAGGTGCTGGCGGTTCTGCTCCTAAGCATGTTCAACAGTTTGAAAAAGAAAATCACTTACGCTGGGATTCACTGGGTGAGTTTTTAGCATTAGCTGCCTCATTAGAGCATTTAAGTGTATCTACAGGTAACGCTAAAGCACAAGTGCTAGCTGACACCCTTGATGCCGCTACAGCGAAGTTCTTACAGGAAAACAAATCACCTTCACGCCGAGTAAAAGAGTTAGATAACCGTGGTTCTCATTATTATCTAGCTACATATTGGGCTCAAGAATTAGCCGCGCAAAAAGCGGATACTGAACTAAGTGAAGAGTTTTCTGAGATTGCTGCACAACTTACTAATCAAGAAAACATCATAGTAAGTGAGCTTAACAATGCCCAAGGCGTAGCGGTAGACATTCAAGGCTATTACTTTGCTAATGAAGCGCTTGCTTCTGAAGCAATGCGTCCAAGTAATACTCTTAATGAAATTTTAGCGTCTTTAAAATAACTTAAGTAGCTTAATCAAAAAGCGCTAATCCACACGGCTTAGCGCTTTTTTTGTGCCTGCAGTTTATTAGTTTTACCTATTATGCTTAGGTCTTATCGCGCATTACTGGGAAGTGAGCTAAGCTAAATCATAATTCAGATGTAAAATATCCTTAAGAAGTAATCGCATATCAGCTTTAGTGATAAGGGATAAATATTTATTTATCGTAACTTTTTATTGTTACTGTATTCTTTTAGCAAAATAGGCCATAAGGAAATTTTAAATGAGTAAAGATATTGTAATTGTAGCTGCAGGTCGCACAGCGGTAGGAAATTTTTGTGGAAGCTTAGGCTCTGTACCAGCAAGTAAAATGGGTGCAACTGTCATAAAAGGTTTATTAGAAAAAACCGGCATTGATGGTGCCAGTATTGATGAAGTAATTATGGGGGAAGTATTAACAGCTGGTTTAGGACAAAATCCAGCACGCCAAGCGGTTATTGAAGCCGGTTTACCCCAAACCGTTCCCGCTATGACTATCAACAAAGTATGTGGTAGTGGCTTGAAATCAGTCATATTAGCCTATCAAGCCATTGCTTGTGGTGATGCTGATATAGTAATAGCAGGCGGCCAAGAAAATATGAGTGCCTCACCTCATATACTGCCTAATTCTAGAAATGGTCAAAAAATGATGGATTGGACCATGAAAGACACCATGATAGTAGATGGCCTGTGGGATGCGTTTAACAATTATCATATGGGAACAACAGCGGAAAATATCGCCAATAAATACGGTTTTACTCGTGAAGAACAAGATGCTTTTGCTGCAAGTTCGCAGCAAAAAGCAGAAGCCGCGCAAAAAGCAGGCAAGTTCAATGATGAAATTATTCCCGTTGAAATTGCGCAGCGCCGAGGTGATCCTCTCATATTTAAAGAAGACGAATTTCCTCGTCATGGCACTACTGCAGAAAGTTTAGCTAAGCTTAGACCTGCTTTTGCTAAAGAAGGCACCGTTACCGCAGGAAATGCATCAGGCATTAATGATGGCGCGGCTGCGGTTGTAGTAATGACAAAAGAAAACGCCGACAAACTGGGTTTAGAGCCTCTTGCTAAAATAGTGGCCAGCGCGTCTACAGGTGTAGACCCTAAAATTATGGGAACCGGCCCTATTTCAGCTAGTCAAAAATGTTTGAAAAAAGCGGGTTGGACCGTTGACGAACTTGATTTGGTGGAGGCTAATGAAGCATTCGCTGCGCAAGCTATGTCAGTAAATAAAGATATGAACTGGGATATTGATAAAATCAATGTTAACGGTGGGGCAATCTCAATTGGCCACCCTATTGGTGCATCAGGCGCGCGGATTTTAGTGTCATTATTGCATGAAATGAAACGCCAAGATGCTAAAAAAGGCCTAGCGACCCTATGTATTGGCGGTGGAATGGGGATCGCATTAGCGCTTGAACGCTAATTGTAAAATACAATAAAAGCGGGCCTATTATTTCACTAATAGCCCGCTTTCTTAACAGTTAGTCTATTTGTAAATCGTCAAATGATTTAACTAAATCATCCACTGCTTTCATTTGTGTTAAATAGCCTTCAAGCTGATCAAGAGGCAATGCACATGGCCCATCACAAAGCGCCTTGTCTGGATCTGGATGTGATTCAATAAATAATCCTGCAATACCCAGCGCAATTCCACTTCTTGCCAACTGAGCAGCTTGCTTTCTTCTGCCATCAGCACTATCGCTTCTTCCGCCTGGTTTTTGCAAAGCATGTGTTGCATCAAAAATCACAGGAGCCATAGGCTTCATTAAGTCCATTCCTAGCATATCAACAACTAAATTATTGTAGCCATAGCAACTGCCTCGTTCACAAAGAATGATGTTGTTGTTACCCGCTTCATCAAATTTCTTAATAATATGCGCCATTTCATGTGGTGCTAAAAACTGTGGTTTTTTTACATTAATTACGGCGCCAGTTTTGGCCATAGCAACCACTAAATCCGTTTGACGCGCTAAAAAAGCAGGCAACTGAATAACATCGGCCACTTCAGCTACTGGCGCTGCTTGATACGGTTCGTGCACATCGGTGATTACAGGTACGTCGAATTCTTTTTTAATGCGTTCAAAAATACGCATTCCTTCTTCTAAACCCGGCCCGCGATAAGAATGTACTGACGAACGGTTAGCTTTATCAAAAGAGGCTTTAAACACATAAGGAATGCCCAACTTAGTAGTAACTTCCTTGTACTTATCAGCTATTCGCATAGCTAAATCTTCAGATTCAAGTACGTTCATTCCACCAAATAAGACAAATGGCGAGTCATTTGCGACTTTTATATTTTTTACTAATACTTGCTCAATACTAGACATTTTCTGCATTCCTATAGTGAGATTTATTATTCGTTAACATTAACCAATAAAAATTAAAACAAAGTGTTTTTTGAAACAGCAATACTTGCTGTTATAGCCAGCCAAGCGATTGCGCCGGCAAGGCCCACGATTCGCATGGCGTTATTTCTTGCCCATTTAAGCGCAAAGGCCACTGATAAAATGTACAACACTAAACCAATTAGTTTAGACGTGGCCCATTCATTTACAAATGGATATACTGACAAGTTCACACAAAGCAAAACAATACTTATAATTAAGACGGTATCAACAATGTGTGGGGTAATTTTAAGCCACTTTTTTTGTAAACTTGGCGAATTACGCATTAGAAGCACAAAGCGAATTAAAAATAAGCTGAATGATAGGGCAATTGCCGTTAAATGAAGGTGCTTGGCGAACATATACATAAAATTAATCCTGCTGTTTTTTTTAGTTAGTGTTGTTATTGTAGGTTCTTTTTGTAAACCAGCCGTGCAATAAATCGCGCTAAATTAGCTAAGGTATTGCGCTACCGTTACTCTATCAAGATTATTATAGTCTTGATAAGTTTTAGCATGAATAAACCCTTTTTCGTTGAGTAAAGTGCGAATGCTTTGTGCCTGTTCATAGCCATGCTCAAAGGCTATCCATGCCAACGAATTCATATACAAGGGCGCTTGCTCAATTATATAACGTATGTCATTTAAGCCATCAGCGCCTGATATAAGTGCACTTAAAGGTTCATACCGCACGTCGCCTTGCGTTAAACATTCGTTATTTTCTTCCACGTAAGGCGGGTTGCTTACAATTAAATCAAATTTGGTGTCACTGTTAAGTGCACTAAACCAGTCACTTTGCTTAAAACACACCTTAAGCTTATTTAATTGCGCATTGGTTTTAGCAAGTTCAACCGCTTCTAGTATTTTGTCGAGTCCGGTAAGATGCCATTCAGGTTTTTCAGAGGCCAAAGCAAGCGCTACCGCCCCTGTGCCCGTGCCTAAATCAAGTACCTTAGCTTTTTCTGGAATGGCTAATGAAAGCGCTGTTTCAACTAAGACCTCAGTATCTTGGCGCGGAATAAGAGTACAAGGCGAAACGTTTAAGCGTAGGCTCCAAAAATCTTGTGTACCTAATATAAAACTAACCGGCTTTCCTGATAAGCGTTGTTCAATATACTGTGTGAACAAAGCAAGTTGGTTAACTTCCACACACTCATCGCCATGGGTAATTAACCACGTATGAGACTTCCCCATAGCATGCTCTAAGAGTAAACGCGCTTCTAACGCTGGCTCATGAAAGCACAACTGGGATGACGCGCTTAATGCCGTTTTGGCTTTATCAAGTAAGCCTTCAATTGTGTCGCTAGCATTAAACGCTAAGCTAAGCTCCATTAGTCACCCGCTAAAGCAGCTAACATATCAGCTTGATGTTCTTGTCTTATTGGGTCAAGCAGTGCGCCTAAATCACCAGCAATAACGTCATCTAATTTGTACAAGGTTAAATTGATGCGATGATCCGACACTCGGCCCTGGGGGAAATTGTAGGTACGAATACGTTCAGATCGGTCTCCACTTCCAACTAGGCTTTTACGTGTACTGGCTTCTTCTTCATTACGCTTATCTTGTTCAATTTGGTTTAAACGAGACTGCAACACTGACATAGCACGCGCTCTGTTTTTATGTTGCGAGCGCTCATCTTGGCATTCAACTACTACGCCCGTTGGGATGTGCGTTAGGCGAATAGCAGAATCGGTTTTATTTACGTGCTGGCCACCAGCCCCTGAAGCTCTGTAGGTATCTATACGTAAATCTGCAGGATTAATTTCTATCGCTTCTGACTCAGGTACTACTGGTAATACAGCCACAGTACAAGCCGATGTATGAATACGTCCTTGCGATTCTGTATCTGGTACTCGCTGCACGCGGTGCCCGCCTGATTCAAACTTCAAAATACCATAAGCGCCGTCACCAGTAACTTGGGCAATCATTTCTTTATAACCGCCATGCTCACCTTCGTTGCAACTCATAACTTCAACGCGCCAGCCTTTTGATTCTGCGTATCTAGAATACATACGAAACATATCACCGGCGAAAATAGCGGCTTCGTCGCCCCCTGCTCCCGCTCGTATTTCTAGGAAGCAATCGCTGTCATCATTTGGGTCTTTGGGAAGTAAAAGTATTTGCAGTGAACTTTCTAGCTCTTCTGATGATTTTTTCGCTTCTTTTAGTTCTTCTTGCGCCATTTCACGCATGTCAGCATCGTCTTCTTGCAGCATTTCCATTGAAGACGCTATGTCATCTTGCGCTGATTGAAAAGCATTAAACTGCTTAACCACTTCTTCAAGCTGTGAATATTCTTTTGACAGTGCTCTGAAGCGATCTTGATCGCTTATTACACTTGCTTCGCCTAATAAAGCTTGAACTTCTTCAAAACGCTCAACTAAGGTTTGTAACTTTTCTACTACTGAACTTTTCATGTATATCCTTAAGGATGTGCAACAATGTTATTTTTTTTCTGCGCCAAATACGTTTTCAAACACATCAAGTGCTTTGGCGCTTGGGTCAGCTATTGCTTGTTGCATCGCTTTTGTTGGGCCATGCATCATTGCTTGAGCCAGCTTATGGCTTAGCTCTTGTATGACCTTATTGGCATCTTCACCTTGCGAAATACGAAGCAACGCGCGCTTCTCTAAATGCTCTTTAGTTGCTTGCGCTTCATCTCGAAAGGTTTTTATTAAATCTATTTTCTTATGTTGTTGTTGCCATTGTATCAAATGCTGCACTTGCTGTTGAATCATTTGATTGGCTTGCTGGGCAGCTTGTTCTCGGTTGGCAACATTTTGTTGAACAATATCTTGTAAGTCATCAACCGTATATAAATATACATCATCTAAATCGCCGGCTTGATCTTCAATGTCGCGTGGTACAGCCAAGTCAATCATCAGCATTGGCTTATGCTTGCGCTTTTTTAAGGCATCATCAACCATACCTTTGCCTAGTATGGGCAAGGCGCTAGCTGTAGAAGAAATAACAATGTCAGCATCTGCTAAACGGCTGGGAATTTCACTTATGGTTATTCCTTCAGCATCACAATCTAAGGTTTGAACCAATTTGCAGGCATTAGCTAATGTTCTATTTGCTACGGTAATTTTTTGTAAATTCACGTCGCGTAAATGCTTGGCCACAAGCTCAATAGTTTCACCTGCACCTATTAGCAATACTCGGCTATTTTCCAATTTAGCGAATATTTGTTTTGCTAATTGAACAGCGGCATAGGCCACTGAAACGGCATTAGCACCTATTTCTGTTTGCGAACGTACTTTTTTCGCAATAGTAAAAGTAGATTGAAAAATTTTCTCAAACTGACTATTCACCGTACCAATGTGCTTAGCTTCTGAAAATGCTTGTTTTACCTGGCCTAAAATTTGAGGCTCACCCAAAATCAACGAATCCAAACCACACGCTACCTGCATCAAATGAACTAAAGCATCCGTACCTTCATGCGCGTACACATATTTTTCAAATTCATTAATATCAAGGCCATGAAAATTGGCTAGCCACAATGCCAATTGGCTTGTATTAATATGCTCACTGCTAGCAAATATTTCTGTACGGTTGCAAGTAGATAGAATAACCAAGGCCCCTTGCTGTTTTTCTTGCGCGTATTGTTTTAACGCACTGGCTAAAGAGCCTGGTGTAAAGGCCACTTTTTCGCGCATAGCAACGGGAGCTGATTGATGATTAATGCCAATGGCAATAAAACTCATGGATGTTGGTTTCTATTAGACTTAAATTAACGACAGCGCATTGTAGTCAAAACCGAGGCTAATTTAAAGAAAATCACAGAAAGGTTAGAAAAAAAGGCGTATTTCTTGTATGTTTATTGATTACCTAGCAAAAATGAATGTTATTTATCGCTAAAATGCATCTTCACCAAGGCAAAGCAAGTATCCTGCGTATGTTAAATAAACAATTTCGTTCTTTCAATTGCGTCATTAAACGCCAATTTAAAACTACCACCCTCTTGTTTTTGATCAGTTGCTTACTTGTGGCTTGTAGCACAAAACCTACTTTAGAACAGCAAGCAGTAATTAGCCTTAATCAAAATTTAGCTCAGCTTACGCATTGGAAGTTGAGCGGAAAAATTGCGTGGATTAGCGCTACAGAAAGAAAAAGCGCCTATATTAATTGGCAACAACAAGGCGAGGCTTTTTCGTTTTCAGTCACAAATATACTTGGCATTAGCGGCGGCACAATGATATTCGACGGCGAAAAAGCCACGCTAAAGGCTGACGGCGAACAATACACAGACCCATCACCAGCCCAGTTGGTTTACCGCCTTACTGGCTGGGATTTACCCCTTAGTGACTTGCAGTATTGGATAAAAGGCGCGAGCGGTGAATCGGGAAGATTCAACACAAAACAACAGGCGCAATTAAATACAGTTTCATCTATTGTTCGATACGATAATGGCTTAATTAAACAACTTGTTAGCCAATGTAAACCTAGGCAAGTATCGTGCAGCCCTTGGCAAATTGATTATCAAGCTTATAAAAATAGTGTAATAAACGGCGTTAGCTATCAACTCCCCAGTGCCATCACTTTACGTAATTTATCGTCAAACGCCATGGTTAAAATTAAAGTCAGTAAATGGAGCGTATAATTTAAATATGCCAAACACATCTATGCACCCTAATACAAGTGTAAGCGCTGAAGATAACAGCAAGATTTGGTGGCCTAGCCCAGCCAAAATCAATCTATTTCTACACGTTTGTTCTCAGTTTGAAAACGGGTATCACGAATTACAAACTCTGTTTCAATTATTAGACTATTGCGACGAAATAGGCACGCAATTTAATCTGTCGGGGGAAATATCCCTTGCCAATAATATTGAGGGTGTAAAATTTGAAGATAACCTTATTGTAAAGGCCGCCACGGAACTATTGCCGTATCGCCGTGACGATTCTTATGGCGTAAAACTTTTCGTACGCAAACGCATTCCTATGGGAGGGGGTTTAGGTGGTGGTTCATCAAATGCGGCCACTGTTTTAGTTGCACTTAATCATTTGTGGAAATGTGAATTAAATACTAAGCAACTACTTACCATAGCATTGCGCTTAGGTGCAGATGTGCCAGTATTTGTAAATGGCATGAGCGCTTTTGCAGAAGGTGTTGGAGAAACGCTTATTTCAGTAAGTATCCCTGAAACATTTTATTTAGTGGTAACACCCAAAGTACATATTTCTACTGCATCAGTGTTTGGCCATCCCGATTTACCAAGAAATACACCTAAAATAGACTTTTCTAATTACCAATTTAAAGAAACTCGAAATGATTGTGAGAAATTAGTCAGTAATACGCACCCCGAGGTTGCAAATTTATTACAGTGGTTGGTACACTACGCACCGTCAAGAATGACAGGCACAGGAGCTAGCGTTTTTGCACAATTTTCAAGCAAAAAAGATGCTGAAAACGTGCTTAAACAGTTGCCGAACGGTGTTTCAGGCTTTGTTGCTAAAGGTATTGATTCATCGCCTTTGCATTCAGTATTAACCCAAGCTGATGCAAAATTATGCTAGTTGCAATATAATTGGGGTATAGCCAAGTTGGTAAGGCAGCGGGTTTTGATCCCGCCATTCGTAGGTTCGAGTCCTGCTACCCCAGCCAATACATTTAAATCGCACTGAGGACCTATCTTGTGCCTGATATGAAGCTTTTTGCAGGGAACGCTGTTCCTGAACTCGCCCAGAAAGTCGCCGACCGCTTATATACTAAACTTGGAAACGTGAGTTGTGGACGTTTTAGTGATGGTGAAATAAGTGTAGAAATTCATGAAAACGTACGTGGTTCTGATGTATTCATCATTCAGTCTACCTGCGCGCCAACGAATGACAACTTAATGGAACTCATTGTGATGATAGACGCCTTTAGGCGTGCATCAGCAGGAAGAATTACTGCCGTAATTCCTTACTTTGGTTACTCACGACAAGACCGCCGCGTGCGTTCTGCTCGTGTGCCTATTACCGCTAAAGTAGTTGCTGACTTTTTATCAAACGTTGGCGTAGATAGAGTATTAACAGTTGACCTGCACGCAGAACAAATTCAGGGCTTCTTCGACGTCCCTGTGGATAATGCGTTTGGTACGCCCATATTACTAGACGATATGTTTCAGCGTGATTTTGACCAACCCGTTGTAGTATCGCCTGATATTGGTGGCGTTGTTCGAGCTCGTGCTACCGCAAAATTATTGAACGACACTGATTTGGCGATTATTGATAAACGTCGCCCGAAAGCCAACGTAGCACAGGTAATGAATATTATTGGTGATGTGAATGGCCGCGACTGTATTATTGTAGATGATATGATTGATACAGGTGGCACGCTAGCAAAAGCGGCTGAGGCGCTTAAAGCTCACGGCGCTAAGCGTGTATTTGCCTACGCTACCCATGCGGTATTCTCAGGTAATGCACCAAAGAATATTGCAGAATCTGTGATTGATGAAATCATTGTGACTGACAGTATCCCTCTGCATCCCGATATGCAAAAAATTAAGAAAGTTAAGCAATTAACACTTTCTGAAATGCTTGCTGAAACGATTCGAAGAATCTCTAACGAAGAGTCAATTTCGGCAATGTTTGAATACTAATTCAAACGGGCAAAGCTTAATTAGAACGAGACCAATTGGTCTCGTTTTTTGTTTACACTCTTCGCACTTTTGGTCATACCTAACTTCATTAATTAGTCGATACATGGCTAATTTTTAATGTTTTCTCTTTTCGATAAATGTTATCTTTTGTTCAAGGCTTTAAGGATTAAGGCTTTGTGCAGAATGATTGCTGGCTTATTAAGCGTCTATTTTAGGTTATTATGGCTTTTAAATAACTGTAGATTACGTCCTAAATAACAATGAAACTTGAGAATTTTCCCATGTCATTATCTTTTCAAAAAAAAGCTGTTAAGCGAATAAGTAAATTAAGCTTGGCCTTTTGCATGTTTGCAAACGCCGGCGCTGCATTTTCGATTGTTCAGGAAACAACTGAAGAGCAAGATGATCAAGTTCAAGAAATGCTACCTAAACCGAAAGCTGCCGCTGATATCAAAAATAAAGAACCAGAGAATGAAAACCCTACGCCCGCTTCCACTGAGAAAGTCCCCTTAGATAAAGAGACTATTAAGGAAATTAAAACACGCTTAGAGGAAGTGCTTAAAGATGATCAACTCCATCGCAATGAAATCCACAAAATTAAAAAAGCATTGAGTAAATCAGCAGATGCGGAGGCTACGCAAGAAGACATAAACTATCTTTGGCACTTGCAAGAAATTTTGGATAATAAAAATCAGGCAATTATTAGCACTATTCTTGATAAACATGGATGGCCCAAAGGAACGGAGTATCGGGGCTCCAAAGCAGGACAAACCATTTTTCTTGTTATACAACATGCGCCAATTGAATTTCAAGAACGCTATTTTCCTATGATGCAAAAAGCGACAGAACGAGGCGACATTCCGCCGGGTGCATTTGCACAGCTCCACGATAACATTTTGGTAAGTAAAGGTGTAAAACAGCGCTACGGTACGCAAATTAAAGTTAACCCCAAAACGCAAAAACCATATATCTATCCAATTGAAGATGAGAAAAACGTAGACATTAGAAGAGCAGCGGTTGGATTAGACCCTATAGCGGAATATGCTAAATTGTTCGGCGTTGAATATGAAAGTCCGTTTTCTGAGATTGAAGACGAAACCCTACAAGAAGCTGGCCTTGAAGCAGCAAACGAACAATTAAAACCACTTTGATTAAGTATGCTTTTTAAGCACAAGGATAAATGCATGAAACTTATTATTGTATTGTTAAGCCTACTAGCGCTAGGTGCGTGCCAACACAATAGCACAGCTGATGCCAAGCCCGTAAAGGCGTCGAATAATACGCAAAAAGATGACAATGTATTACAGGATGCAAACAAAAAAATGGATAATTCTGAACTACGCTTGACCGGCCGTATTGTTTATCAGCAAATGGAAGGCGGCTTTTATAGTTTCATTAGTAAAGATGGCAGTAAATACACCCCTATCAAATTACCTAAAGAACATAAACGCAACGGCTTAGAGGTAGAAATTGAAGCTCGCCCACTGTATGACCTAATGACAACATCACAATTCGGCACAGCCATTGAAATCATAAGCGTAAAAGTGCTTGATGACTCTGGCGTATCAGAAATAACGAATAATAAGTAATAATTTTATTATTCTGGCAATTAATAACAATTTGAGATTGTACCTAGGTATTAGCAATGGTAGAATGCGCCGCCGTTTTAGAACGGTGGACGCTTAATTTTACAGGCGTACTCAAGTAGTGTTTGGTCGCAAAACACTACATATCTAAATATTTAACTGGAGACATATAATGTCTGATGCAATTTTCAACTTGGATGCAACAATCCGAACTGATTTAGGGAAAGGTGCGAGCCGCCGCCTACGTCACGAAGGGAAAGTACCTGCTATCCTTTATGGTGCCGGCGAAGAGCCAGTATCAATCACTCTTGAGCACAATAAAGTAATTCAAGCACAAGAATTTGAAGCATTTTACTCACACGTATTAACAATTAACGTTGAAGGTAAAAAAGTAGAAGCTTTAGTTAAAGACATGCAGCGTCATGCTTATAAGCCTAAAGTAACTCACATTGACTTCCAACGCATTGTTGCTGGTCAAGCTCTTCAAACTAATGTTCCACTTCACTTTATTAATGAAGAAAGTGCTGATTCTATTAAGATTGAAGGCGGTCACGCTGAGCACCACGTGAACGACATCGAAATCAGCTGTTTACCAAAAGATTTGCCAGAGTTTATTGAAGTAGACCTAAGCAATGTTGCTCTTGGTCAAACACTTCATATTTCTGACATTACCTTACCTAAAGGTGTAGAGTCTGTTGATCTTGGTAAAGGCGAAGATCACGATTTAGCTGTTGTTACTGTTAAAGCTGCTAAAGGCCCTGCTGCAAGTGAAGAAGATGAAGCAGCTGGTGATGAAGAAGCTGGAGCGACCGAGGAATAATCGGTGTCTGACTCTCGCAATTCATTGCGCTTAATCGTGGGCTTGGGTAATCCAGGCCCCGAATATAAAGACACTAGGCACAATGCCGGTGCGCAATTTGTAGAAAACTTAGCTTCTCGCTTTAATATTACATTAAAGTTTGAAGCTAAGTTTTTTGGTTTTACTGGCCGTGGAAACATCGCTGGTAATGACGTAAGACTACTCATTCCTACTACTTTCATGAACTTAAGCGGTAAGTCGGTAGGTGCTTTATGCCAGTTTTATAAAATTGGCATTGATGAGTTAATGGTCGCATTTGATGAACTGGATTTTGACCCAGGCGTGGCAAAATTTAAAGTTGGCGGTAGCTCAAGTCAAAATGGCATCAAAGATATTGTGAGCAAAATGAGTAACCAACGCGAGTTTCTTAGACTTCGTATTGGTATAGGCCATCCTGGCCATAAGTCAAAAGTATCAGGGTATGTGTTATCAAAAGCATCTCCCCTTGACCAAAAACGAATAGATGAAGCAATAGATGAAGCAATTCGCTGTGTGCCAATTATATTTGAGCACGATTTAACCAAAGCACAGCAACGATTACATAGCTTTAAAGCAGACTAATTACTCCAAACAATATCAAGAGGCGAACATGGGATTCAAATGTGGCATAGTTGGTTTACCCAACGTAGGTAAATCAACCTTATTTAATGCATTAACCAAAGCGGGTATAGAAGCTGCTAACTTCCCGTTTTGTACCATTGAGCCTAACACCGGCGTTGTGCCAGTACCTGACGTTCGCTTAGACAAATTAGCTGAAATTGTTAATCCACAGCGCGTTATTCCTACCACTATGGAGTTTGTAGATATAGCCGGTTTAGTTGCGGGAGCATCTAAAGGCGAAGGTTTAGGTAATAAGTTTTTAGCTAATATTCGTGAAACTGACGCAATTGGCCATGTTGTTCGCTGTTTTGATGATGAAAATATTGTTCACGTAGCTGGTAAAGTAAATCCTCAAGAAGATATTGACGTTATTAATACTGAACTAGGCTTGGCTGATCTTGAAACCACCGAGAAAGCAATTTTACGAGTAAGTAAACGTGCTAAAGGCGGTGATTCTGACGCTAAGTTTGAGTTAAAAGTATTAGAAAAAGTACTTCCGCATTTAAATGAAGGTGCATTGCTTAGAGCATTGGAACTGACTAAAGAAGAACTAGCAGCCATTAGCTACATGAACTTCTTAACACTTAAACCTACCATGTACATCGCCAATGTAAATGAAGACGGTTTTGAGAACAACCCATACTTAGACCAAGTAAGCGCTATCGCTGAGAAAGAAGGTGCAACCGTTGTAAGCGTGTGCGCTGCAATTGAATCAGACATAGCAGAGCTTGAGGATGAAGAAAAAGCTGAGTTTATGGAAGAGCTAGGTTTAACTGAACCAGGGCTAAACCGTGTGATTAGAGCCGGTTATAGCTTACTGACCCTTCAAACTTACTTTACCGCCGGCGTTAAAGAAGTGCGTGCATGGACCTTCCCTGAAGGCTCTACTGCTCCTCAAGCGGCAGGTAAAATACATACTGACTTTGAAAAAGGCTTTATACGAGCTGAAATTGTAGGTTACGAAGACTACGTAGCCAATAATGGAGAATCTGGTGCTAAGGAAGCTGGTAAGTGGCGCTTAGAAGGTAAAGAATACATCGTTAAAGACGGTGACGTTATCCACTTTAGATTTAACGTATAAGCAATGAAGATATAAGAATATTAATAAGCCGGCTCCAAGCCGGCTTTTTTAATTCTTAATTTTAAATAGCTGAGCCCAATTTCGTTCGTTACAAACATAACAAAAATTTCATAATTTTCTATAAACCCTTATCACCCATTTAGCAGTATTATAGTTACGTGAAATAAAACTGATAAATGAATGGTCTAGTTAAGCGGCCAATATCAAATTGCGAGAATTATGAAAACAACGTCTTTCACTGTAATGCCTTTACTGCCAGGCGAAACACCTTTACCTAAAGCGCCAGCTGTAGTTTTAGATGACGGCACAAACTGTATTCCTCAGCATTACTTAAGCTATCAACATACAAAAACTTCAGTTGAAAATATTGTAGCTGAAATTGATTGCGACCCTAAATACGTGCTCTTTGTTGATGAAGATAATGCGAGTATTTTTATTCAAGTGGGGATTATAGGTAAAGACAACTATAAAAAGGCCCAATCCCAAAAGGATGAAAAAATTGTGTATGGAAGAAGATGGCGTGTAGAAGCACAGCTACCCTCTTCTGAAATCATACAAACAGCATTTTTAGCATTAATGAAAGCCAGAGAACATGAAGTAAGAGAGTTGTTCAAATATAGAACCAACCAAATAAAAGCCTTAGGTAACATTACAACGCCTTTTAGCTGCCACCATGATTTACCGCTTATAGCCATGTCTAAAGCCACAAACACGACTCAGGTAAGCCCACAGCTTAGTCCAAACCAAATTCAAGAGGTGTTTTCAAGAATTTGCTATGACGAAGCAGACCTAAATTTTGAAAGTGAAATGAAGCTAAACGGCCGGCATTTAATATCATTTAAGATCACGCCTTCTACTAATACAACGCTTCCAGAAATATTAGATATTGATAAAAGCATGTTAATTATAGTCGATTCACTTACCGAAGATGCACTTATGTATGCAGTTGTTGATGAGCTACTAAGTTTAAGTAATCGTTTCGTAGAAGAGAATTTTACCTTTAAAGGCTTTGCGCGATTTTCTCGCCAACAAAGCATTCAGAAAATATCAGAGTTATCAGCCAAAACTCGTGTAACAGAACAAAGCGCACTTGATGTGGATTTTACGTCAGCTTTTGCTAACGCTAATTACGAAACAGATAGCACCCGAGTGCCGCGTTTGAGCACTGGAAAACTAGGTGATAAAATTAAAGCGCAGCTTACTAAGTTTGATATTAAGTATGGAATTTTACCAAAAACTGAATAGTATTTATGCAAGAGCAAGCATTTACTGTTCACTTTGTAAGCAAGCGTGCTTTTTTAGCTGTTTTTATCAAAAAAACGGTTGACGCATTCGGTTCAACTAAGCATAATACGCGCCACTCCAAAACGGAGCGAGAAAATGGCTAAGTAGCTCAGTTGGTTAGAGCACATCACTCATAATGATGGGGTCGCAGGTTCAAATCCCGCCTTAGCCACCATTTTTCTTGCAAGTCTGTTTTGAGTCCTGTGCGGGAGTGGTGGAATTGGTAGACACGCTGGATTTAGGTTCCAGTGCTTCACGGCGTGAGAGTTCAAGTCTCTCCTTCCGCACCATTGCTGGGGTATAGCCAAGTTGGTAAGGCAACGGGTTTTGATCCCGTCATTCGTTGGTTCGAGTCCAGCTACCCCAGCCATTTTTTTCCAAGAAGATCTGCCTTGTTATTAGGTTGTTCTTATTGGGGTATAGCCAAGTTGGTAAGGCAACGGGTTTTGATCCCGTCATTCGTTGGTTCGAGTCCAGCTACCCCAGCCAAATTAGATTAACGCCACTTATACTCGTATAAGTGGCGTTTTTTGTTTCTACTAGCGATTTACGTGAAAATCTTGCACAATGTAGAAAACAATAAAAATTATTTTATCTTATCCTCATGAACGAAATCATTTCTTGGCTACAAGTTACACTTATTACTCCCCTTCAAACCGCGGTTGCAAGCGTAGTTGGTTTTATTAACAATATCCTTTGGGGTGATGGGCAAGTTCTTATCTACTTGTTATTAATTGCCGGCATTTGGTTTTCCTGGCGTCTAAAACTCATTCAGCTATTTGATTTTAAGCACATGTTTGCAATTATGCGCAATTCTGGTAAATCAGATAAATCAGGTATTAGCTCCTTTCAAGCCTTATGTACGAGTTTATCTGCTCGCGTAGGTACGGGTAATTTAGCAGGTGTTGCCGTTGCAATTTCCTTAGGGGGAGCAGGTGCAATATTCTGGATGTGGGTTATTGCACTTTTAGGTATGGCAACCGGTTACGCAGAAAGCGTGCTTGGTCAAGTTTATAAAATTAGAGATACCAACGGGCAATTTCGGGGTGGTCCAGCCTATTACATCCAACAAGGTATTCAAAATAAGGCTTTCGCATTAGTGTTCGCGCTTTGTTTATTTATGGGCTACGGATTTATATTCAGTGCGGTACAAGCAAATACCATTACTGATGCCCTAAACAATACCTATGACTTCCCTACTCATTATTCTGGCTTGGTGATTATTTTACTAGCCGGCCTAATTGTAATTGGCGGCTTGCGCGCAATAGCTCGTTTTGCAGAATATGTAGTACCCTTCATGGGAGCAGCTTATGTGTTAGTTGCTCTAGTTATTACTGCTATTAACATACAGTACCTTCCGGGTATGCTCGAACATATTATTAAAAGTGCATTTGGGCTACAAGAAGCAGGCGCTGGCGCTCTAGCTGCGGCCATTAAAAATGGTATTCAGCGTGGCTTGTATTCTAACGAAGCAGGCTCTGGAAGTGTGCCTCATGCCGCCGCTGCTGCCAGCCCAAATCCGAATCATCCTGCTTCGCAGGGTTATGTGCAAATGTTAGGCGTATTTGTAGATACTATGGTGTTGTGTACCTGTACCGCATTTATAATATTGCTAGGCACGCAAACCGACATAGGCCAAATGGAAGGTATTCGTTTAACGCAAAGTGCTATGGAAACGCACTTAGGACAGTTAGGGGGTGATTTTGTCTCAGCCGCTATTTGTTTATTTGCTTTTACATCTGTAGTAGCAAACTATGCATATGGCGAAAGTAACTTACACATGTTTAAACTTGATAACAACCTAGGCCGTCGCGCATATACAACGGGATATTTACTGATGATACTGTGGGGCTCTATGGCATCACTTCCCACCGTGTGGGCAATGGCAGATATGGCCCTAGGCTTAATGACGCTAGTAAATGTTATTGCTATCATCATTCTTACTCCTACCATTGTGGCGGTTACCAACGATTACCGACAAAAGCGCAAAGAGAAAAAAGAAATTACCTTTGATAAAAATGACTGCGAAATTCAAGGTGAACTAGAAGAAAGTGATATTTGGCAGGGCAAGTAAGCCCTGGCCAATAAAAGTGTGCTTAAAGTATTAATATTGTCGCTAAAAAATTATAAAAAAGCTTTCAACATGCCGGCTATCAAGGCAACTATCATTAATGGCCAAATCCAACGTGATATTTTCGCCGCTGATTCATCGCTGACTCGCATGTTAGATTTCTCTATTAATGGAATAATTACGATCAAGGCTAGAAATAACACACCTAAAATGATTAAAACTGTCATGGGTATCCTTATTGTTTAATGCTTAAGGCAACTATTTAGAGCCCCATTGCATATTTTAACGCTTTCGCTTTTAAAGGGCCGGCATTGTTAGCTACTCTCAATGCCATGTTTCGAAACGCCTTAATAGGTAATAGTGGGGTCGAGAATGTTTTATACAAGGCATCCATTGTGGTCATCATCAATAAGTTCTCTGCTCGCCTAGCGCCCTCAAACTGAGCAATAAGTTCAGATGAATCGTTAATTCCAATATTGCCAATGATATCTAATAAAGCCGATACATCCTTAAAGCCTAAATTGACTCCCTGCCCCGCTAAGGGATTAATAGTGTGGGCTGCATCACCTAATATCACGCAATCGCCTCTTCCGTATTGCTTTGCATGCATGCGAGATAGCGGGAACCCAGCCACTTCAACAATAGAAAAGTCGCCAATTAAGTTCGGAAAATGTTGATTAATAGCTGCTTGTAAATCTAGGTGATCGGCTTGCTGTATCCACTGTGATGTTTGAAGATTGTCATACCATACTAAGCAGGCGTAGTTTTCGTACATAGGGAGTAAGGCACGCGGCCCCTGCGAGTGAAATTCTTGCCAAGTTTCGTCTTGGACTGGCTCGGGTGTTTGAATCAAAATAGCATTTGCGTGTTGTGAGTACTCCCAGCCAGTGCATGCTATACCCGCACTTTGCCTAACTTGCGATTGAGCGCCATCAGCGCCAATCATTAGCTTGGCATTAATGATTTCGCCTGATGCTAAACGTATACTTGCTTGCTGGGTATCTATATGGCTTATATCATCAAAATAACACGTCACTTGTTGTGGGAATTGCGCGTTAATTTGCTGGTACAAAGCTAGTTGAATTAAGCGATTTTCAAAAAAATAACCTAAGTTATCTTGATTCACTTCACTGGCATCAAAAATAGTTTTGTGCTCGCTGTTCTCCCAAACAGATAAACGCGAGTATGAACGGTATCTCATTTGTGTAAGATGTGGCCAAGCTTCTAGCGTTTTAAGTAAGCGAACAGAATGTAAGTTGAACGCCGATAATCGAATATCGGGGGCTTGCTCATCACAATACTTATGTAGCGTTTGTTTTTCAATAAGCGCCACAGTGTAGCCTTGCTGGGCTAAACCTAGCGCCATTGCAGCACCTACCATACCACCACCCACTACCACTGTATCAACTTCTTTAATTTTCAATACACTTCCCTTTCTGCGTTTTCTTTACTGCGCTTGTACAGCAAAGTATGCCATAAGGCCTTACGCAATTACATTGATAGTAATCAGGTTTTTTGATAAAGCTTGTGAAATATTGCTGACAATACAACTAAATATCCTAGGTTTACTGCTCACTCACTATGACTAGCCTTACACAAGAATAAAGGGTAAAATACACGGCTATCTTAAACGCTATATGCGTAAATTGTTTAAATCCAAGTGTAGGCCCTTGCCGCCTCAAATAACGCTTTTTTTATAAGCGTATATGAACATAGTGCGATCATGATGTTCACACTGCAGCATTAGCGTTGTTGGCAAGCGCATATACACTAACCTTGATGAAGTGAAATGAGTAAAAAATTATTTGTAAAAACTTGGGGTTGCCAAATGAACGAGTACGACTCGGAAAAAATGGCAGACCTACTAGATGCGACCCATGGCTACACCGCGGCTGAAGAAGCTGAGGATGCCGACGTAATTTTACTGAATACTTGTTCAATTCGTGAAAAAGCCCAAGAAAAAGTATTCCACCAACTGGGTCGTTGGAAACACTTAAAGAAAAACAAACCAGAATTAATTATTGGTGTGGGCGGCTGCGTGGCGTCACAAGAAGGTGACGAAATCCGCAAAAGAGCGCCTTTTGTTGATATCGTTTTCGGTCCACAAACCTTGCACCGCTTACCCGAAATGATAGGCCAAATACATGGCGGTGAACGTTCGGTAGTTGATGTGAGTTTTCCTGAAATTGAAAAATTTGATCGCTTACCAGAGCCGCGCGCTGAAGGCCCAAGCGCATTCGTTTCTATTATGGAAGGTTGTTCTAAATATTGCAGTTTTTGTGTAGTACCCTACACACGAGGCGAAGAAGTGAGCCGCCCAGTAGATGACGTACTGCTTGAGATAGCTCAGTTAGCAGCACAAGGCGTTCGTGAAGTCAATTTACTAGGCCAAAACGTAAACGCTTTTAGAGGCGAACATTACGACGGAACACTTTGTAGATTTGCAGAGTTACTAGAGTTAGTAGCCAGCATTGATGGCATTGACCGTATTCGATATACCACGTCTCATCCCGTTGAATTTACCGATGATATTGTAGCGGCTTATGAGAATATTCCTGAGTTAGTTGACCATTTACATTTACCTGTTCAGTCAGGCTCTGACCGCATTCTAAACTTGATGAAACGTGGCCATACGGCAATTGAATATAAATCAACAATTCGCAAGCTAAAAAAAGTGCGTCCTAATTTAGCCATGTCTTCTGACTTTATTATTGGCTTCCCAGGTGAATCTGACGAAGATTTTGAAGCTACCATGAACTTAATCAACCACGTTGGTTTTGACATGAGCTTTAGCTTTATTTATAGCGCACGCCCTGGCACACCTGCGGCTGATGCAGTTGATGACGTGAGTGAGCAAACCAAGAAAGAACGCTTACAAATTTTGCAACAACGTATAAACCAAAATTCTCAACAAATTGCCCGAAACATGCTGCATACCCAGCAACGTATTCTGGTTGAAGGCCCATCGAAAAAAGATGAAAATGAATTAACAGGCCGAACAGAGAACAATCGAGTTGTAAACTTTGAAGGCACTCCCGATATGATTGGGGAGTTTGTAGATGTTGATGTGACTGCCGTATTTAGTAACTCATTGCGTGGAACCGTTGTTCGCCGCGAATCAGAAATGGGACTACGCGTGGCTACATCACCGCAAAGTATTTTAGCCAAACAACCCAAAATGGATGAATTAGGCGTTATCACAGTAATGCCTGCTTAAAAATAGGAAAGAGATTGAGTAAAATTGTTAGTAATCAGGTAGTTTTAGAACCTCAAGACACAAAACGTTTATCTAGTTTGTGCGGCCCTTTTGATGACAATATCAAGCAAATTGAACGTCGCTTGGGGGTGGAAATAAACTATAGAAATAATGAATTTAAAGTAATGGGTGACCCTCAACAAGCCAACGGAGCAAGTGAATTGCTGCGTTTGTTATATATTGAAACGCAGCCTGTTAAAGGTAGCATTCCAATTTTAGAGCCCAATCAAGTTCATTTAGCCATTCAAGAGGCAAAGTGCCTAGAGCGCGCTGAAGCAGGCGATTACGGCAAAGAAATTCACATTAAGACCAAGCGTGGCGTAATAAAACCACGTAATCCTAATCAATCTAAATATGTGAGTAATGTGGTTACTCATGACATCACCTTCGGCATTGGTCCCGCTGGCACGGGTAAAACCTATTTGGCTGTAGCGTGTGCGGTAGATGCATTAGAACGACAAGAAATTCGACGTATTCTATTAACTCGCCCTGCGGTTGAAGCTGGCGAAAAGCTAGGCTTTTTACCTGGCGATTTATCACAAAAAGTAGACCCTTATTTGCGCCCCCTTTACGATGCATTGTTTGAAATGCTAGGGTTTGAAAAAGTAGAGAAGCTAATAGAACGTAACGTAATTGAGGTTGCTCCTTTAGCCTACATGCGCGGACGCACACTAAATGATGCATTCATTATTTTAGATGAGTCGCAAAATACCACTGTAGAACAAATGAAAATGTTTTTGACGCGCATAGGATTCAATTCAAAAGCGGTAATAACGGGTGATATAACACAAGTTGACTTACCCCGAGGTGCGCGTTCAGGCTTGCGTCATGCTATAGATGTGCTGGGTGAAGTGAATGACATTTCCTTAAACTTCTTTTCAGCTGGTGACGTAGTTCGCCACCCTGTTGTAGCAAGAATAGTACAAGCTTATGAAGATTATGAATCTGAACAAGAGTTACTCAAAGCACAGCAAAAAGCTGAGCGCGAAGCGGCAAATAAGCAGGCGAATGACAGCAACAGTAAAGAAGGCTAAGAAAGCGAATGGATGACAATCCTAAAAGTGCTTCGAAATTAGATGCTCAACAAAACAATGTAGTAGACCTTGTTTTAGAAGTGGCTGATGACATAAACGCAGATCTTAGCTCTCAAGTTCCAAGCGAAAGTGATTTTATTCTATGGATCAATGCTGCTTTAGCACACATTGAACACAACGCGGCTACAGAAGTGAATATTCGCGTGGTGAGTGAGCTAGAATCCAAAGAGCTTAACAATAGCTACCGCGGCAAAAATTCTTCTACCAATGTGTTGTCGTTTGAAAGCGACTTACCTGATTTTGTTCCCTCAAATTTTATTGGTGACTTAGCCATTTGCGCGCAGGTTGTTTGCAATGAAGCTCAAGACCAAAACAAGTTAGTCAGCAATCATTGGGCACACATGAGCATACACGGCGTATTGCATTTGTTGGGTTATGACCATATTGATGATAAAGAAGCTCAGCAAATGGAAGGCATTGAGATTGCCATACTTGAGAGTTTGGGCATTAATAACCCATACCAAATAACTTAATTATTATACTATTGCGCGAAATACCAAACGCAGTACAATAAACTTTTTACAGCATACGATTTTCGATGCTTTTACTTTTAAATTAGTGTGAATACAATAATGAGCGATGATAATCCCCACTCTACCAACGGTTCTTCCGATAAAAGCTGGTTAGCAAAATTTCTCAACGGCTTTAAAGGAGAACCGCAAAACAAGGAAGAGTTGTCAGATATGATATCTGACGCGCAAGAGCGAGAGCTTATAGACCCTCAAACCAAAGAAATGATTGAGGGAGTTATGGGCGTTAGTGAAATGCGAGTTCGCGATATTATGATCCCTCGCGCTCAAATGATTACCATTGATATTGAGCAAACAACTGAAGAGTTTTTACCTCTTGTATTAGAATCTGCGCATTCTAGATTCCCCGTTATTAGCGAAGATAAAGACCATATCGAAGGTATTTTACTCGCTAAAGACCTACTCACCTATGCCTTCAATGATGAGAAGAATTTTGTTTTAAAAGACACTATTCGCGAAGCCATTATTGTGCCTGAAAGTAAACGTGTAGATGTACTGCTAAAAGAGTTTAGGCAACAGCGGTATCATATGGCTATTGTAGTAGACGAATACGGCGGTGTGTCAGGCTTAGTGACTATTGAAGATATTCTTGAGCTTATTGTAGGCGAAATAGAAGATGAGTACGATGATGAAGTTGACGAGAATGACAACATTCGTCCGTTAAACAAATCAACGTATTCAGTAAAAGCACTCACGCCAGTTGATGATTTTAATAAATTCTTCGAGACTTCATTTAATGAAGAAGAATCTGACACTATTGGAGGAGTGGTGCTCCGCGCTTTCGGAAACATGCCTGAAACAGGCGAGAAAGTAGAAGTCGATAATATTCATTTTGAAGTAACTAACTCTGACAAGCGCCGATTGGTACAACTGAAAGTCTACCTACCCGATTTGGAGAATTAAGCTGAACACCTACATCATCAATACTATTTTGCTGATGCTAGGGGCTGCTTTTACCCTTACTTTTGCCCCTTTTAATTTGTGGTACTTGGCATTAATACTAATGCCTTCCACCCTGTTGATGCTTGCTAAGCTTGCGCAGCACAAGCGAGGCCTATTTTGGCCGGCATGGTGGTTTGGACTGGGTTACTTTGGCGTAGGTATATCTTGGGTTCACGTAAGTATAGCTCAATTTGGCGGCATTCCTCTTATTGCCTCATTAGCGCTTATGTTACTGCTGTGTGGCTATTTAGCCTTATTTCCAGCCCTCACGTTTTACTTATTACAACGTTTTTTTAAACTTCCGCAATGGCCACTTGCCCTGCCTTTGCTTTGGCTATTTACAGAATATTGTCGTGCCAATTTCTTAACAGGTTTTCCTTGGTTATCAATTGGGTATTCACAGACCAATAGTATATTAAGCGAATGGATGCCAATTGTTGGCGAAATTGGCCTAAGTGCACTATTGATATTAGCGAGTGCCAGTTTAGCGATAGGGCTTATGCAAAAACGCTACTATTTAGCTGCCCTTCCTATACTGACCTTGTTGGTCTCATCAATGAGTTTGCAGCATGTAGCATGGACAAGCCCTAATAAAGAAACACGTTCTGTAGCACTTATTCAAGGTAATATTGAACAATCAATGCGCTGGCAACCTGAGCTTGACCAAATTACGATTGATAAATACCTTGCATTAACAGAACCTTTTTGGGGTTACGACCTTATTATATGGCCCGAGGCGGCTATTCCTAAGCTAGAAATCATGTCAACGGAAGTCCTTCAGTACATCGATAATAAAGCGACCGCTGCAGGCAGTGGATTTGTTACTGGCGTGGTTGACTACAATATTAACAGTAAGGTTGCTTACAATAGCTTAATTTCTATGGGAATAGACAAGTCAATAAATTCAGAACCCTATAGGTATCAACATAATAAGCGATTTTCAAAACACCACCTATTACCCATAGGTGAATTTGTTCCGTTTGAAAACTTGCTTAGGCCACTGGCACCCATTTTTGACTTACCCATGTCATCGTTCACCCGGGGCGATTATGTGCAAAGCAATCTTATAGTGGGTAACACTCAGCTAAGCCCCGCAATCTGCTTTGAAATAGCCTTCCCTAAGCAGGTATCAGCTAATATATCTGCGCAAAGTGATGCCATTATTACGGTAAGTAATGATGCATGGTTTGGCGATTCTCACGGCCCGCATCAGCACTTACAAATTGCACAAGCGCGGGCGAAAGAATTTGGATTACCGGTACTACGAGCAACAAACAATGGTGTTACCGCTGTTATTGATCACCAAGGTAATATTAGCCATCAAATAGAACAGTTTACAGATGCAGTGTTACATGCCGATATAAGGTTAACCGATGGCGCAACGCCTTATCAAACACTCAGTGATATTCCTATTTGGGTGTTTGCTAGTGTATTATTCGCCATCGCAATTTTTATTAAACGTACTGATTAACAAACAATTAATCGTTAGATTTATTATTTAAAATCCGTAAATAAATTTGAACGTTTGCGGTATTCTTACGTATTTATCCATTGAATTTAATATTTTGCTAAATGCAGCTTAATTACGCTTATTCATTTAATTTTAGGAGAAGAATTTGGATACCATTAAACAACTTTTTAAGCACGAAGCTGCTGGCGGTGTATTGCTAGTTATAGCTGCCCTGCTTGCCATGTTGTTGGCAAATAGCCCACTAAATACTCTATATACAAACTTTTTATCAACGCCTGTTGTGTTTAAATTCGGCGCTTTTGAAATTAATAAAGCTTTGTTGTTATGGGTTAATGATGGACTTATGGCAATATTTTTCTTTTTAGTTGGCTTAGAAGTTAAACGGGAAGTACTTGCGGGGCACTTGCAAACTAAAGACCAAATAATGCTGCCGGCAATAGGCGCATTGGCTGGCATAATGATACCCGCATTAATTTACGTTTTTTTCAATAAAGATGAAGCTATTGGCATAAACGGTTGGGCTATACCTGCGGCCACTGACATTGCTTTTGCTTTGGGTGTTTATAGTTTATTTGGGCGCACCTTGCCAATTACCTTAAAATTATTTTTACTATCAGTGGCCATTTTTGACGATATTGGCGCTATTATCATTATTGCGCTTTTCTACTCCGCTGAGCTTTCAACACTGTCACTTATAGTGGGTGCTGCAGGATTGTGTATATTATTTTTGTTTAATCGATTTGGCATCAAAAGCAGCGGAATGTATTTGATTATTGGCTTAATTATATGGGCTGCGGTATTAAAATCAGGTGTGCATGCCACGCTTGCTGGATTTGCTATTGCTTTGTTTATCCCCTTGAAAGGCAAAAACAGATCAGGCCAAGACATGTTGTACCATTTAGAGCATAGCCTACACCCTTGGGTAGCTTTTGCCATATTACCTTTATTTGCCTTCGCGAATGCCGGCGTTCAACTAGTAGGAACCACCTCAGAACAAATATTTAATCCTATTGTGATAGGTGTAATGCTAGGGCTATTTATTGGTAAGCAAATAGGAATATTTGGCGCATGTTATTTAGCAGTAAAAACTGGCTTAGCCAAATTGCCGAAGGGTGTTACTTTCCAGCAGCTTTACGGTGCGTCGGTATTATGTGGCATTGGTTTTACTATGAGTTTATTCATTGGCAGCTTGGCATTTGAAACCGCAAGTGCCGACTACATGAACAGCGTTAAAGTAGGTGTGTTGGCTGGTTCTATTTTATCAGCAATTTTAGGCGGGTTTATAATTTCTCGTTCAGCTAAAAAACACATACCTGACCCGACCACTGCGTAATAAAGACTATGCTATAAAGGCGCTTTTAAATATAAGCGCCTTTTTTTTAATTAAATTCATGATAGCCCTCGTTTTTTCGGCATTTTTAATTAGAATTAGACCCCATGCTTGTAACTGTTTAGTCAATTTTTTTATCGAGGCATTTCTTGAATATTTTCAATATCATCAATACTAAAAATCTAAAAGGTGACATTTTAGGCGGCTTAACCGCAGCAATAGTATCACTACCCTTGGCTCTTGCGTTTGGCGTAGCCTCGGGTGCTGGCCCTGAAGCGGGCCTTTATGGGGCAATTATTATTGGATTTTTTGCCGCATTATTTGGCGGCACGCCTACTTTAATATCAGAGCCCACTGGCCCTATGACGGTCATCATGGCAGCTGTTGTGACCACCATGGTTGCACGTTATCCTGAATCAGGCTTAGCAATGGCTTTTACCGTGGTGATGATTGCCGGCTTGACTCAAATTTTATTTGGGGCCCTTAAACTTGGCAAGTATATCACCTTAATGCCGTATAGCGTGGTAAGTGGCTTTATGTCAGGCATAGGATGTATTTTAATTATTATGCAAATAGCCCCCGCTTTGGGCAGTTCACCGCCCAGTGGTGGTGTAGTCGGCGCACTTAGCGCTATGCCTGAAACTATTGCAAGTATTAGCTACTTAGAAGCTACCATGGCATTGGCTACCCTATTATTGATATTTTTTACGCCGCGTAAAATTAAACATTGGGTTCCGCCCCAATTAATTGCCTTAGTGGGAATATCACTAGTTTCAGTTATTTTTTTAAATGATACCGATGTGCGTAGAATTGGCGCAATAGATGTAAGCCTGCCCTCTTTTATATTTCCTACCTTCAGTGCAGAACTTCTTCAAACAATGATTTTAGATGGAATTGTGCTGGGCATTTTAGGCTGTATAGATTCAATGCTTACTTCGGTTATTTCAGATAACTTAACACGAACTGAGCACAAGTCTGATAAAGAATTAATGGGACAGGGCTTAGGCAACTTAATGTCAGGATTATTTGGTGGTTTGCCTGGCGCAGGCGCAACCATGGGTACAGTGGTGAACATTCAGGCTGGCGGTAAAACTGCCTTGTCAGGCCTTAGCCGTGTGGCAATTTTAGTAGTGGCTGTTTTTGGCGCGTCCAATCTTATTTCAATGATCCCCATTGCGGTGTTAGCCGGTATAGCTATTAAAGTAGGCATTGATATATTAGATTGGAGCTTTATAAAGCGCGCGCATAAGGTCTCACCACAAACGAGTTTAATAATGTACGGCGTGTTGCTACTAACGGTATTTGTTGACCTAGTGGTAGCCGTTGGTATTGGTGTTTTTATTGCTAACATTATTATTATAGAAAAACTAAGCGTATCCCAAGCTAAAAATGTGAAAGCGCTGGGCAACGAAGATGGTCGCCTGCCATTAAATAAGAAACAACGGGTATTACTCAATAAAGCACAAGGACAATTACTCTATTTCTACCTTAGCGGCACTATGATTTTTGGTGTATCAAAAGCCTTATCTAGGGAAATAAACAATCTTGAAAACCATCATGGGCTTATTGTTGACTTAAGTGATGTGTCATTTTTAGATGATACCATTGCCTTAACTATAGAAAGCTTAGTTAAAGATGCCAAAGACCTTGATAAACAAATTGTGGTGATAGTTAAAAAACCGCAAACAAAAGAAAAATTGATGCAAATGGGGTTTGAGAAAATGCTAAGTGATGCCGATTTTGTTTACGAAAGAACGCATGCGCTTGAATTAGCAAACAAAAAACTCATTATGGGTGGTTATATAGAAGCTTAACGAAAATAGGCTAAACCTTAAAAAGTGTTTAGCCTATTTAGTCAAATTACCATAACCTGAGATGCCTCAGATTATTTATATTCCACTTCAATGATTTCAAACTCCACAACGCCAGAAGGTGTTGTAATGGCAGCAACATCATCAATCTCTTTACCAATTAAACCGCGTGCAATGGGCGAGTTAACAGAAATCAGACCGTTTTTCAGATCAGCTTCATCATCACCCACTATTCTATACGTAATTTCTTGGTCAGTATCGGTGTTTAAAATGGTTACTGTAGTACCAAAAATCACCTTGCCGGTGTTTTGCATTTTTGTTACATCAATAATTTGTGCACCCGATAACTTCCCTTCAATATCTTGAATTCGCCCTTCACAAAAACTTTGTTGCTCACGAGCAGCATGGTACTCAGCATTTTCTTTTAAATCGCCATGTTCGCGTGCCTCTGCAATGGATTGAATAATACGAGGGCGAGTAACTGATTTAAGCTCTTGAAGTTCTTCACGAAGTTTTGCAGCCCCTTGAGCTGTCATAGGGTAAGTAGTAACCATTGCTTTTCTCTTTTTTTATTCGTAGTGTTAAATTAACAGTGCTGTAATTGATTTCTTCTTATTGTTTTTTTTACATAGAAGCGTAGAAAATCACCAGAGTGCTCTGGGTAATAAATCAACTAGCCCTAAAATAAAACGAATGCTAAAAAAGCATTCGTTTCAAATAAGATAGCCTAATATTGTACAACATTAGGGCTAAACTAGGTAGGGACTTTTAAGCGTCAAGTTGCTTATGTAGCTCTTGAACTGAGTTCACATTTCTATGCGCATCGGCCGCGCCAGATTGCATTGTAGCGAAAGCGGCATTTAAGGTAGTGGTATACGCTACCTTATTAAGCAAAGCTTCTCGCCTAATGTAAACTGAATCAGTTATCGCTTGGCGACCTTCTGTTGTATTTACAATATAAGAATATTTGCCATTTTTTATTGCATCTACAATGTTAGGGCGTCCTTCAGAAAGCTTATTAACCGTAGAGCAAGTCAAGCCGGCATCATTTAGCTCTTTAGCTGTACCACTGGTCGCTTCAAGTTCAAAGCCGTTATCAAGTAAGCCCTTAGCTAAATCTGGCAACCTGCGCTTATCGTTGTTTCTAACCGACAACAATACCTTGCCTTTTTGAGGTAGAGGGTTACTCGCGCCTAAGTTGGCTTTAGCATAAGCTTCTTCGAAATTAACGCCTACACCCATTACTTCGCCTGTAGAGCGCATCTCAGGACCAAGTAAAGGATCAACGCCTTGGAATTTAGCAAAAGGCAATACCACTTCTTTAACTGAATAAAACGGTGGTATCACTTCTTTGGTCACATTTTGTGAAGCTAAAGGCATCCCCGCCATAGCACGAGCCGCAATTTTTGCCAAAGGTAAACCTGTGGCCTTAGACACAAATGGCACCGTTCTAGCAGCTCTAGGGTTAACCTCAATTAAGTATACTTCGTTATCTTTAACGGCAAACTGAGTATTCATTAAACCAACTACACCAAGCTCAAGCGCCATATCACTCACTTGCTTGCGCATTACGTCCTGAATATCTTTAGACAATGAATAAGGCGGTAAACTACATGCTGAATCACCAGAGTGAACACCGGCCTGCTCAATGTGCTCCATAATGCCGCCGATTACAACGTCTTTACCGTCACAAATTGCATCAACATCCACTTCAATCGCATCATCTAAGAAACGGTCGAGCAATACTGGTGAATCATTCGATACTTTGACCGCTTCATTAAGGTAGCGTTTAAGATCTTTAAGGTCATACACAATTTCCATTGCCCGGCCACCCAGCACATATGACGGGCGAACAACCAAAGGGAATCCTATCTTTTCGGCGTTTTCTAGGGCTTCTTCCATATTGCTAACGGTAGCATTTGCAGGCTGTTTAAGGCCTAGCTTATTTACCATTTGTTGGAAGCGTTCTCTATCTTCAGCCCTATCAATAGCATCAGGTGAGGTACCAATAATATTAACGCCGTTTTCTTTAAGCGCTCTAGCAAGTTTAAGTGGCGTTTGACCACCATATTGCACAATGACGCCTTCAGGCTTCTCAATGCGCACTATCTCTAGTACGTCTTCAAGTGTTACCGGTTCAAAATACAAGCGATCAGAGGTGTCATAATCAGTGGATACGGTTTCAGGGTTACAATTAACCATAATAGTTTCGTAACCGTCTTCGCGCATAGCAAGGGCCGCATGAACGCAGCAATAATCAAACTCAATGCCTTGACCAATTCGGTTAGGACCGCCACCTAAAACCATGATTTTCTTTTTATCTGAGGGCTTTGCTTCGCATTCTTCATCATAAGTAGAATACATATATGCAGTAGACGTTGAAAATTCAGCGGCGCACGTATCTACACGTTTATAAACGGGTAATACCAACAGTTTTTCGCGTAGGTCACGCACATCGTCTTCAGCAACAAGCGTCAATGCCGCTATTCTAGCATCAGCAAAACCTTTCTTCTTAAGCGTGCGCATTAAGGTTTCATCAATCGCACCTAAGCCAATTCGAGCAATTAACTCTTCAAGCTGAATAATCTCTTCAAGTTGAACTAAATACCACTTATCAATATTTGTTAATGCGAATATTTCTTCAACACTCATGCCCATTCTAAAGGCATCGCCTATGTACCAAATACGCTCAGCACCGGGCTCACGTAGTTCGTAAATAATCTTGTTGCGTGCTTCAGGGTCATTTAAATCAATAATTGGGTCTAATCCATTCACCCCTACTTCTAAGCCTCGTAAAGCTTTTTGTAATGATTCTTGCTGATTTCTACCTATTGCCATCACTTCGCCTACCGACTTCATTTGTGTGGTGAGTCGATCATTTGCACCAGCAAATTTTTCAAAGTTAAAGCGAGGTATTTTAGTAACTACATAGTCAATTGCAGGTTCAAAAGAAGCAGGTGTTAAACCGCCGGTAATATCATTGGCAAGTTCGTCTAGCGTAAAGCCTACTGCTAGTTTCGCTGCAATTTTAGCAATAGGGAAACCGGTTGCTTTTGAGGCAAGTGCAGATGAGCGTGAAACACGTGGGTTCATTTCAATAATAACCATACGTCCAGTTTTTGGGTCTACCCCAAATTGAACGTTAGAACCACCGGTTTCCACTCCAATTTCACGCAATACAGCCATCGCTGCATTCCGCATTATTTGAAATTCTTTGTCAGTTAAGGTTTGCGCAGGGGCTACCGTGATTGAATCACCAGTATGCACACCCATAGGGTCAAAGTTCTCAATGGTACACACAATAATGCAGTTATCTGCTTTATCGCGGACTACTTCCATTTCGTACTCTTTCCAACCTATTAAGGACTCATCTATTAATAATTCAGAGGTAGGTGATAAATCTAAGCCGCGGGTACAAATTTCGTTAAATTCATCTATGTTGTAAGCAATACCGCCGCCTGAACCACCCATAGTGAATGAGGGACGGATAATACAAGGAAAACCAATACGGCTAATTACATCGTGCGCTTGCTCTAAGCTATGTGCAATTTCCGCATGAGGGCATTCAAGGCCAATTGACTTCATGGCTTTATCAAAACGCTCACGGTCTTCTGCTTTATCAATTGCGTCGGCTGTTGCACCTATTAGTTCAACATTGAACTCTTCTAGTACGCCAAATTTATTTAGATCAAGTGCACAGTTAAGTGCAGTTTGCCCGCCCATTGTGGGCAAAATAGCGTCAGGACGCTCTTTTTCTATAATATTTCGAACGACTTCCCATTGAATTGGCTCAATGTATGTTGCATCTGCCATTTCAGGATCAGTCATAATGGTAGCAGGGTTAGAGTTTACAAGAATAACTCTATAGCCTTCTTCTCGAAGGGCTTTACAGGCTTGTGCACCTGAGTAATCAAATTCGCAGGCTTGTCCTATTACAATAGGACCCGCGCCAATAATCAAAATACTTTTGATGTCAGTACGTTTTGGCATAATCGCGCTTCCTATTGTTTAGCTTGTTTAATTAAATCGATAAAATGGTCAAACAGAGGGGCCGCATCGTGTGGTCCTGGGCTCGCTTCTGGGTGTCCTTGGAAACTAAATGCTGGTGCATTTGAAAGTTCTATACCTTGTAAAGATTTATCAAACAACGATACATGGGTAACCTTAACGTGCTCTGGTAAGTTATTTTCATCAACCGCAAAACCGTGGTTTTGGCTAGTAATCATAACAACATCACGCGCAATATCTTTAACAGGGTGATTAGCGCCGTGGTGACCAAATTTCATTTTTTGCGTACTAGCGCCTGCAGCTAATGCTAATAGTTGATGCCCTAGGCAAATACCAAAGGTAGGAATTTGTTTGTTTATAAAGGTTTTAATAGCAGCAATGGCATAATCACATGGTTCAGGGTCGCCAGGGCCATTTGATAAAAAGATGCCGTCAGGATTTAACGCTAAGGCTTCTTCAGCACTGGTTTGCGCCGGAACAATAGTTAATTTACATCCACGGTCAACTAACATTCTTAAGATGTTATGTTTTGCCCCGAAATCATAAGCCACTACATGAAAAGGAAGGTTTTCTTGCTGAGTTGCATAACCCTGTCCTAATGACCAAACGCCATCAGTAAATTCGTGAGTGTTTTTGCAGCTCACTTCTTTCGCCAAGTCCATTCCCTTTAAACCTGGAAATGCTTGTGCTTTTGCAAGTGCAGTATCAATAGCGCTTTGTAAATCGTCTTGCGCACTTATTGTGCAAATACATCCATTTTGAGCGCCTTTATCACGCAAGATTCGTGTTAACCTGCGCGTGTCAATATCAGCTATACCTACAACATTACTACCTTGTAGATATTCAGATAAAGTTTGTTCAGAACGGAAGTTGCTGGCAACTAATGGTAAATCACGAATAACTAGGCCTTTTGCCCATATGTTATCAGACTCAACATCTTCGCTATTGATACCTGTATTTCCTATATGAGGATAGGTTAAAGTAACAATTTGCTCAGCGTATGAGGGATCGGTAAGAATTTCTTGATAGCCGGTCATTGAGGTATTAAATACAACCTCACCAACACTGCTACCTTTGGCACCAATTGCGGTTCCTTTAAAAACAGAACCATCAGCAAGAACTAACAGGGCAGAAACAGCCAAGTCAACCTCCTAAAAAGTAGAGATAGCTAGGGTTTGTTGCTCGGAATATGGATAGCGGCAACAAACTTGCAGTTAAGTGTATTTTCGTTCAGAAAATCACTCAATGTCTCTGCCAAAATTTCAACTCAGCGACTGCCTAACCCCACTGGAAAGCCAATGGAATTAACACTTGCCGACCAATTAGTTTGGGATTTTTCGCCCACAACTAATTACTTTTGGCAAATTCTGTGCAGTATATATTACAATGAATACTAGGTCTAATAGTTTTTAAAAATTGTGCACAAATAAGTAAAAATAAGCCTTAGCATCCAAATTTATAGCAAAAGGCTCAAAACTAGCTATTTATTTAAAATTGTTCAATTTAAGCCAAGTACGTCTTGCATCGAGTACAAGCCTTCTTGCCCTTGTTCTAACCATAAGGCTGCAGCTAATGCACCATTTGCAAAAGTAAGTCGGCTTGAAGCCTTGTGCGTTATTTCTATTCGCTCACCTAAGGTTGCAAATAAAGCCGTATGCTCTCCCACTATATCGCCTGCTCGCACTGTTGCAAAACCAATTGTTTGAGAATCTCTTTCACCTGTATCGCCTTCACGTCCGTATACAGCCACTTTTTGTAAATCACGACCAATTGCATCTGCTATACTGTGACCAATAGCCATAGCTGTTCCTGAGGGAGCGTCTTTTTTAAATCTATGATGGGCTTCTAATATTTCTATATCAGCGGAGTTACCCATAATTTTAGCGGTAGTTTTTACCAAATTGAGCATTAAGTTAACGCCCACGCTATAATTAGCTGCAAATACAATAGGTATATGCTTAGCGGCATTATCAATAAGTAGCAATTGTGATTCATTTAAACCAGTTGTCCCAATAACAATAGGTTTTTGGTGTTGAACCGCATAATCTAAGTTGGTCTGTAACGCTTCCGGTAAAGTAAAATCAATTAATACGTCAGCGTGATTGGCTAAATCAGCAGTCAAAGGCGCTACTTTTATATACTGTTTATTAATGCCTGCTAACTCACCTGCATCTAAACCTTCAAACGATGAACCCGCTCTTACACTCGCAAACCCCAATCCTACTTGCGCATGTTGGTAAGCTGCATCTATTAAAACTCGCCCCATACGGCCGTTAGCGCCTAAAATACCCACTTTTATCACAGCAATACCTTTTTATTGTTTTGTAACTTACACTTGTTATTATTGTGCCCCAATTAAAAAGCACTGGCTATCATTTAAATATAAGAACCCCATTTTAAGGAATATGAAATGTCTGAAAAAAGAGTAAAAGTATGGGACTTACCTACCCGCCTGTTTCACTGGCTGCTAGTGGCAACACTCATTTTTCAATATGCGAGCGCTGAAATATTCGACAATGCAATTCAATGGCATTTTTATAGTGGTTATTTCTGCCTTGGACTCATTCTTTTTAGAATTGTTTGGGGGCTAGTAGGAAGCTACTACGCTAGGTTCTCTCAATTTATTGTGACGCCGCAGCATGCAATTGCTTATATGCGAGCAAAAAACACTAAACACTATTTAGGGCATAACCCTGCTGGCGCTTATTCTGTTATTTTGCTACTCAGCTTAGTCTTAACGCAAGCGGTTACAGGCCTTTTTATAAGCGATGATATATTTAGTAACGGCCCTTATTATGACGTTTTACCAAAAGCCTGGGAAGATGCCGCTAATTTCATTCATCATAGGGGGTTCAATATTATTCTGGCTGCCGTAGCGCTGCATATTGGTGCCATTGCTTATTATAAAATTAAGCATAAACAAAATTTACTTAGCGCAATGATAAGCGGTTATAAAAGTGTAAATCATGCACCGGTATCGCCACATGAACAAAAACCAGTTAATGCTAGCACCAACTGGTTTTTATTTATAATTTGTATTGCCATATCCGCAGTAACGGTCTATTTAATAGTCGATGTATTCGCCCCCATCCCTGAAGATGATTACTACGACTATTAAAACCAGTGCTTGATACTAGTAAGAAAAGATATTTACCCGTTTAGTCCTGCTTGTATTCGTCATGACACGCTTTACAAGTAGCACCAAGCTTCGCAATACCTTTTCGATATTCGCTATCTTCTTTACTGGCAACTAATTGCGTTAAGTTATCAGCCGCATCCACTAGGTCTTGTGTCTTACTGGTAAAATCGGCGTAGTTTTTCCATATCTCGCTTTTCGCCTCTGTATCTACAGAAAACGCACTGGTATCTAATGAAAAGTAATCGTGCATCATATTGCCTAAAAAGGCGATTCGCTCTGCATTTGTTTCAATCACCTCAGCGTCCATAGGAATATTACCCTTCGCCATAGCGCCCAAAGGCCCCATGTTCGAGCGTACTAATTGGAGTATAGATTTACGGAATGTCACTTGATTTGCTGCTTGTTTTTCAGATTTCGCTGCTTTTGGCTCGTGGTCATCGGCAAGCGCGACGCTTGATGACAAACATAAACCTAAACTAACACCACTTATTAACATTAACTTTTTCATTGTATTTCCCTTTCTCAACGTGATTATGCGAACTTTTTGTTTTTATACTTACGAGTGTGTTTATCAGATTAGCTAAGTTCTGTATTTATTTGAAGTGTTTTCACAACAACTTAGTCATTTAAAGGCAAATAAAATGACTCAAACTTATTTTTCACTGTTAATTATTTTAGAAAAATTGCTAAACAGCCGATACAAACATATGACTATGTTTGTCTTTAATAATGAATAAGATCAAAAATCACTAAGGAATTTATTGCTAATGTTTGTTTTTGCTAAAAAATACTTTCAGCTAGAGTCTGAAAAAAACACGCTTGCGGAGCAACTTTCTCAATCTGAACAAAAAGTGGCTCAGCTTGAAGCTCAAAATAGCGCTTTAAACGGCCAGTTAAGCAATAGACAAAGTGAACAAGACACCGAGTTTCAATCAAGCCTATTAGCTTGCGTTGTAGATAGCATGGAACAAATTACCGCTATTAGAGCCTCAGTATTATCGTCTTTTGAACAAATTAGCGCTGAATCTGATTCGATAGATAGCATTAATGATCTTTTCTCAATTTCTTCTAATTCTTTAAATGAAATTGTTGCATCAATGGGTACCATGGGAACTAAAATGGGGGGGATGTCATCAAGCATAACGGGCTTATCTGACACAGCTGATAGCATAAACACCTTCGTTTCAACCATTACGAACATTTCAGACCAAACCAACCTACTCGCATTAAACGCCGCAATTGAAGCCGCCAGAGCCGGTGATGCTGGGCGCGGATTTAGCGTTGTAGCTGACGAAGTACGAACGCTTGCCACAGAAACCAATAAATCAGCTAGCGAAGTGGCAGAGTTAGTAACGAGTATTTTGCAATCAACACGCAATGCTGTTGGCTCTGTTGATGAAATAAGCGCAGATAATCAAACATTAGCGGGTAATATTGATACACTAAATACCTATTACACCGATATTGTTAATAACTGTAATCGCATGACGCAAACCATATCCAAATCATCTCTTCTTGCGTTTATTCAAACAGTAAAACTTGATCATATTGTTTGGAAAGCCGACGTTTACGGTGTGCTAACAGGCGCTAACAATAAATCGAGCAACGAGCTGAGCGATCATCGAACGTGTAGATTGGGCAAGTGGCATCAATCTAATGCAGGTTCAGATATTGGCAAGCAGAGTGCCTTTCACGCTTTAGAAAAACCCCATGAGCAAGTGCATCAATTCGGCTTTAAAGCAATGGCAGCAATGGACGCAGGCAACAAAGCTGAATGTGTTGCTAACCTGCAACAAATGGAGAATGCAAGCAATACAGTTATGGCTACCCTCGACGAATTAGCCGCATCCTCACAGTAAATTATAGGCGCAATTATTGGCCACGTTTTGTGGTAAGGTAGGTAGCAAAACTTCCTAACCAGTGACTACCCATATAATGCATGTCAGTAGTTACCGATTTAATGCCTGCTGTTTTATGAGCCTCTGCAGCCTGTAAAATAGCAGGAATACGTTTATCATCACTTGGCAAGCCCAAGGCTATTCCCTCTAACATCCAGGCCCTAGATAAATTCAAGCCATCTAAGTGAGCTAGTTTTCCGTCACTCTTATCACTCACTGTGGCAACAGCAAGCCAGTCACTTTGCACTGTATTGGGTATATTGGGTAAAAATTCACTTAACCACTTGGCATAAGCTTGTGGCGCAAATACTCTTCGCATTAAATCGGCTTCAGCAATACAAGGTGATAAAAAATCTTGCCCCGACGGTTCGTAAGCAAGTGGACAATTTATATCGTTTTCATACAAGCGCAGAACCGTAGTTTCTACTAAGGCTTTAAAGCTTCGGTTATTGGCTGCTTCACTAAAATCAAGCATTAAACCAAATGCAAATGCAGTTTGGCTATGCTCTCCTCCTCGGATGGGGAATGACAACTTGGGTAACCAATCACTAATATTGGCAATAATTTTGTTTTCAAGAGGATGCAATATTGCTAACCATTCTTTTGCCTTGGGATGATCCCATTCACGCAACTCGCTCGTTAATTGTAAACACCAAGCTAAGCCATAAGGGCGTTCAAAACTAGTACCTGTATCACTGCGCTCAAAGTAGGCCAACTCGCCTGCCAAATTTGCTTCGCTGAAGCTTTTATCTAAGCTATTGATTATGCGTTCAAAATGAACAGTCTCTGGGTGCATATGTGCAATTCTACTCAGTAACCAATGTCCATGCACTGAAGAATGCCAATCAAAACATCCATAAAAAGCCGGGTATAGCAGCTTCGGGGTCTGCACATCATCATCACTTCGCATCATATGCTTTATAATATTAGGGTATTCTTTATGCACGCATTCTAAAGCAAGCTCGGCAAAACGCGCTGTTATTTGCGCTTCGTTTAAAGGCACAGGTAAGTTTTCAGAAGGATTTTGAGCTTGTATATTTAATGAGGCAACAGTAATAAAAGTAGTGAATAAATAGGAAATTTTTGAAAGGATTGGCATTACATTTGAGCCACAAAATTGAACGTGATCTTAGTCTACGTTTATTCATTAACTTGTGCAATTGAAGAGCTGGTAAAGCCTCAAAATAAAAAAAACGGCCCTTAGGCCGTTTTATGTCTTATAAAGTATAATTAGATTACACCAATAACTATCTAGTTTGTTAAATCATCAAAGAAGCGTTTTACCCCGTCAAAGAAGCCCTTCTCTTTTGGCCTATGCTTAGCAGCTTGACCATTAATCGATACTTCAAATTCTTCAAGTAACTCTTTCTGCTTACTTGATAAATTAACCGGTGTTTCAATCACTACCTTACAAATAAGGTCACCAATTGAGCCGCTTCTTACAGATTTAACGCCTTTACCACGCAAACGAAACATTTTGCCTGTTTGCGTTTCTTGGGTGATTTTAAGCTTAACTTTACCGTCTAAGGTAGGTACCTCAATTTCACCACCTAATGCAGCCGTCGTAAAGCCCACTGGTACTTCACAATATAAATTATTGTTATCACGGGTAAATATTGCGTGCTCTCGCACGTTTACCTGTACGTATAAGTCACCCGCTGGTGCGCCCTGCTCACCGGCTTCACCTTCACCGCTTAAACGAATTCGATCACCGGTATCTACGCCTGCAGGCACTTTAACCGATAATGTTTTGGTTTTTTCTACACGGCCTTGGCCACGACATGAAGTACAAGGGTCTGAAATAATCTTGCCTTTACCTGAACACGTAGGGCAAGTTTGCTGAACGGCAAAGAAACCTTGGCGCATCTGCACCTGACCATTTCCTTTACACGTAGGACAAGTGGTAGGCGAAGAACCTTTTTTGGCTCCCGTTCCGTCACATGGCTCACACTCAACTAAGGTAGGTACTCTAATTTCAACGTCTTTTCCACGTACCGCTTCTTCTAGGCTTAATTCTAGATTGTAACGAAGGTCTGCGCCTTGGCGCATACGCTGGCGACCGCCACCGGCTCGGCCTCCTCCAAAGATATCACCGAACACATCACCGAAAATATCACCAAAATCAGCGCCGCCGCCATGCCCACCGCCACCGCGATTAGGATCTACACCTGCATGGCCATATTGGTCATAAGCTGCACGCTTTTGGCTATTGGTTAATATTTCATAGGCTTCTTGAATTTCTTTAAACTTTTCTTCTAAAGCCTTATCACCTTGAGTTCTATCAGGGTGATATTTCATGGCTAATTTTTTATAAGCCTTTTTAATTTCTCGCTCGTCAGCACTTTTGCCTACGCCTAGAACTTCGTAATAATCTCTTTTGGACATATACCCGCCAACTATTGCTTATTGATTGCTTATCTAAACTTCTGTGTAAACGCTTCCCCAAAGAGGTAAACCGCTAAATTAGAACTCAAAGAGTCCTTCATAGCTATTTACACAAAAGCGCAACCGCTCAAAAAGTGGTTGCGCCTATTGCTTGTTACTTAACAATAAAAGTAGAAATTAATCTTACTTCTTATCGTCTTTTACTTCTTCAAACTCAGCGTCAACAACATCGTCACCGGCGTCAGCTTGTGCTTCACCTTCAGGGGCTGCTTGCGCGCCTTCAGATTGGGCTTTAGCTTGGGCTAATTCCATTAGTGGTGCAGAAGCTTCCATTAATGCTTGTGTTTTAGCTTCAATTTCAGCCTTATCTTCGCCTTTGCGAGCAGTTTCCAGCTCTTCTAAAGCGCTTTCAATCTTAGCTTTGTCATCGGCGCCTAATGCGTCACCCGCTTCTTCAATTTGAGTACGAGTAGCGTGAATCATGCCATCAGCTTGGTTGCGAGTTTGTACTAACTCTTCAAACTTCGCATCAGCTTCTTTGTTCGCTTCAGCATCTTCTACCATTTGGTTAATTTCATCTTCACTTAAACCAGAAGATGCCTTAATGGTAATTTTCTGCTCTTTACCTGTATCTTTATCTTTTGCAGATACATGTAAAATACCGTCAGCATCAATATCAAAGGTAACTTCAATTTGTGGAGTACCGCGACCAGCTGGACGAATACCTTCTAAATTAAATTGACCAAGTGACTTATTGCCTTGCGCTTGCTTACGCTCACCTTGAAGTACATGTACCGTTACCGCTGATTGATTATCTTCAGCTGTAGAGAAGGTTTGAGACTTCTTAGTAGGTACTGTAGTATTTTTCTCAATAAGTGCCGTCATTACGCCACCCATTGTTTCAATACCTAGTGAAAGTGGTGTAACGTCAAGAAGTAGTACATCTTTCACATCACCCGCTAGTACACCACCTTGAATAGCTGCACCTACCGCTACCGCTTCATCAGGGTTAACATCTTTACGTGGCTCTTTACCGAAGAATTCAGTTACATATTTTTGCACCATTGGCATACGTGTTTGACCACCTACCAAGATGATGTCATTAATTTCGCCTACGCTAAGGTCAGCATCTGCAAGTGCTTGTTTCAGCGGCGCTAATGATTGCTTAACTAAGTCTTCAACTAAAGATTCAAGTTTTGCACGTGTTACTTTTATTGCTAAATGCTTAGGACCACTTGCATCAGCAGTAATGTACGGCAAGTTAACTTCTGTTTGCTGTGCAGAAGATAATTCGATTTTCGCTTTTTCACCAGCTTCTTTTAAGCGTTGCATCGCTAGCGGATCTTTACGTAAATCAAAACCTTGGTCTTTCTTAAATTCGTCTACTAAGTAGTTGATCATGCGGTTATCAAAGTCTTCACCACCAAGGTGAGTATCACCGTTAGTCGCAAGTACTTCAAAAGTGTGCTCGCCATCTACTTCATCAATTTCAATAATTGAAATATCAAATGTACCACCACCAAGGTCATAAACAGCAATAGTGTTATTACCTTGATTTTTGTCCATGCCGTATGCAAGTGCTGCGGCAGTTGGCTCGTTAATAATACGCTTAACTTCTAACCCAGCAATACGACCTGCATCTTTAGTTGCTTGACGCTGTGAATCGTTAAAGTAAGCAGGAACAGTAATTACAGCACCCGTTACTTCTTCGCCCAAGTAATCTTCAGCGGTTTTCTTCATCTTCTTAAGTACTTCAGCAGAAATTTGCGGTGGCGCCATTTTTTGACCATTCGCATCTACCCATGCATCGCCGTTGTCAGCCTTCACAATTGAAAAAGGCATAATGTCGATATCACGCTGTACTTCTTTATCTTCAAATCTGCGACCAATCAAACGCTTGATGGCAAATAATGTATTTGCAGGGTTAGTTACCGCTTGACGTTTAGCAGGCTGCCCTACTAATGTTTCGCCGTCTTGCGTGTAAGCAATAATTGAAGGGGTTGTACGGTCACCCTCAGCATTTTCAATAACTTTTGCACTTTTACCATCTAATACTGCTACACATGAGTTAGTAGTACCAAGGTCAATACCTATAATTTTACCCATTTTATGTTCTCCAAAATCTGTTTTACCCAACTTTCTATACAATATTAAGTGGGGTTATTAACCCTATTTTCAATAGGTGATCTAATATTTTTTTTATCCATTCACGTTTATATTCTATAAAACGTGGACATCTTTAATACTTAAGCTTGCGTATCTACTGAGTTGCTACCACCGCGTGAAACCATCACCATGGCTGGGCGTAACAACCTACCGTTTAGTACGTAACCTTTTTGCATAACTGCTAACACAGTGTTAGGTGCAACTTCATCGCTTTCTTGCATCGACATCGCTTGATGATGCTCTGGATTGAATGCTTCACCTTGTGGGTCAAGCGTTTCTAAACCAAACTTTTCAAAAGTAGAAATAAACGACTTATGGGTCATCTCTACGCCTTCAAGCAATGATTTAACCGCTTCATTTTCAGCATCAGCTGCTAATGTTGCGCGTTCAAGATTATCAACAACGTTTAGAAGTTCGCCTGCAAATTTTTCTAGGGCAAATTTACGTGCTTTATCAATTTCTTGTTCTGCACGTCTGCGAGCATTCTCGCCATCTGCCTTTGCACGCAGCACTGAATCTTTTTGCGCTTCAATGGTTGCTTCAGCAGCACTAAGCTTCGCTTCTAGTTCATCGGCATAAGCCTTCCAATCAAGGCCTTGCTCATCAGCACCTTGGTCTAGCTCTACTTCTCCTGATACCACTTCTTCAACCGCATTCTCTGGCGCTTGAGTTGGCTCATTCTTGTCTACATTATCTTGATTCATTACTTGCTCCACACGTATGTGTTATTTCTGGTTTTAAGACATGAGTAATTCCCATTGACGGCTATAATGGGGACGGTTTCGCGGGCTTCAAGATAAAAAGTGTATTTTTTATTGATCTTTTTCGTGTAAATTAGATGTTAAATCTATTACGAGAAAAATGAGATGTTTTCAATTTGGACGCTGTTGTTAATTACGGTGTGCTACCTTGTGTTTTTGTTTCTGGTTGCTTCCCTAGGAAATAGGCTTAAAAAACTGCCCACCGGCGTATATTCACTGGCGCTCGGTATTCATTGTACATCATGGGCATTTTTTGGCACTTCCACGCAAGCTAGCCAGTTTGGATGGGCCTTAGTCCCTACCTATTTGGGCATTATACTGTTTATGGTTTTCGGCTTCGCTCTTATCAAGCGGATCAATTATGTATGTAAGCAATATAAAATAGCGTCCATAGCTGAATTTGTGAGTTTGCACTACCAGCATTCGAATGCGCTAGCCGTCATTGTTTCGCTTGTTTGTTTTGTGGGCGTTATTCCTTACATTGCTCTTCAACTCGATGCTATTTCATCGGCAATTAATTTATTAGTGAATGATACTCAGCAAGCCTCATTATCAATAAGCTTGTTTGTTGCTCTTGGGATGGCTATTTTTGCAATTTGGTTTGGCGCTAGGCGTATGAACTTACTAGAGCAAAATAAAGGTTTAATGCTAACCATCGCCACCCAATCTATCATAAAGCTTATAGCCCTAAGTATTATTGGCATATATGCCGTTTACGACGTGTTTGATGGATTCGTTGATTTATTCGAGCAAAGTTTAGCCTCACCTAAGGCTCGGGAAATGATAGATAAACCTTTTGCATATTGGATTTATCTAAGTCACGTAGTACTTGGCGTTTGTTCTATGCTTTGTCTTCCTCGCCAGTTTCACGTTAACTTCGTTGAGAACAGAACAGATGACGAACTTCAAACCGCTCGATGGTTGTTTCCTAGTTATTTGGCCGGCATGTCACTCTTTATTCTACCTATCGCACTAGCGGGCAGTATTATATTCCCTACAAGTACCTTCACCTCTGATACATTTGTATTAGCCATACCCATATCGGGTCAGCAGTACATTATATCAATTATCGGATTTATTGGCGGCTTGGCGGCCTCTAGTAGTATGGTAATTATGGCAACACTCGCACTAGGTAATATGATGGCCAACAGTGTGCTATCTCCTTTATTATTCACCTTGGGCCAAAAAGGCGATCAAGCTCGCAAGTTATCAGCAACCCAAGTATTGAGAATTCGCCAGATAACTATTCTAGTGATGCTCTTTATTGCCTATTGGTATCATGTCTACATAAGTGCAAACGCCACACTTGTAGAAACAGGTACAATAGCTATTTCGCTGCTCGCTCAAACTTTCCCCGCCATTATATTGGGTATTTATTGGTCCAAGTCGCATAAATTTGGCGCTATACTTGGCTTAACATTCGGCATATGCATTATTTTATTTGGTATGCTCACTCCTGCCATAGTATCAATTAACAATGAAGATATGCGGCTTAGTCCATACGAGATAGCCGATGTTTTGTTTATATCGCTTACTGTAAATTCCTTAGTTATTGTTGCTTTGTCCTTGCTTATTAACAATCCAAGACGACAAGATCTCTATCAGCGCAAGCAAAATTATGATTTCTATATTGATTACCATCAACTCGTAAATTTAACTGACAAGCTTCTACCGCCAGAAATAAGCATAGAATTTAAGCAACAAACAGACTTCATAGACGAATATCAAAACTATAAAGCCCCTCAAAGTGTAATACACCGGGCTCAAAATTTACTTTCAGCGCATTTGGGTAGCGCAAGTACACGTATTTTGCTAAGCGCTATTTCCGATAAAACACTCCATAATGATGAAAATATGTCGGACTTGCTTGTTCAAGCGGGTAAAGACTTTCAATTTAATAGGGAGATTCTACAAGCATCAATTACGCACCTCCCGCTGGGAATAAGTGTTATTGACGCCGACTTAAAACTAGTTGCCTGGAATCATTTATATGAGGAATTGTTTGCCTACCCTGAAGGATATTTAAAAGTAGGCACCCCTATTCTTGAAATTCTTAAATACAACGCACAACGGGGATTATTAGGAGAAAAAAACGAGCAACACCACCATATTCAAAAGCGCATGCATAAAATGCTTATTGGCCTTACCTACAAAGTGGTAAGGCCTAGCGTGTTTGGTAAGATGATAGAAATTTCAGGCCATCCTCTCCCCGCGGGAGGATATATTACTTGTTATTCTGATATCACTGAATATATTGAAATCCAAAAGGCCTTACAGCAAAGTAAAGAAGTCTTAGAAGAGCGCGTGTTAATGCGCACCGGTGAATTAGAATCAGCAAAAGTACAAGCCGAAAAAGCCAATATAAGCAAAACTAAATTTTTGGCGGCAACCAGCCATGACTTAATGCAACCTTTAAATGCAGCTACTTTATTTGCATCTATGCTTAAAGACTTGCTTAGCAAGCCAAGTAATGAACAAACGCAAATAATCAAAAGCCAATCCCTTACAGAAAATTTGATCTGTGCACTTGATAACGCTGAAGCTTTGCTAAGTATGTTAGTTGAAATTACTAAGCTGGAGAACAATCAGGTTAAGCCCAATCTGCAGGCATTTAATTTGGGCGAACTGTTACACTCGTTAAGCTGTGAATATCAATATATGGTAAATCACGACAAGCTTAGTTTTCACTATGTACCTTGTTCAATTTGGGTAAATACCGACCGCCGTTTGCTCACGCGAATTATTCAAAACTTACTGTCTAATGCGCTACGCTATACTAAAACAGGGCGAATATTGCTAGGGGTTCGCAGGCGCGCGAACATGCAATGTGAAGTAATTATAGCTGATACAGGCCCGGGTATTGAGCTGGCCTATCAAAAACAAATATTTAAAGAGTTTACGCGTGTTCATCCCAATGATGAACACCCTGGCTTAGGGCTTGGTTTAACGATTGTAGAACGCACAAGTGCCTTATTAAACTTACCCCTACATTTGCAATCAATTATAAATAAAGGGTCGGTATTTAGTATTTGCCTACCTAGAGTGGCTTCTGCTCAAGTTCAAGCTAAGCCTAAAATACTAGCTGAGCAAGGCGCTTCTATGCCTTGTCAAAACCGCAATGTTTTGGTGCTTGAAAATGATGAAGCAGTGAGTGAAGCCCTAGTCAGTTTGTTAACTTCGTGGGGAGCTAAAGTGACGACTGCGCAAGACAAAGCTTCCGCTACTCAAAATACAATGAACGAACAAAGATTTGACTTAATTATTGCTGATTATCATTTAAATAATTCAGATACCGGTGTTGCAGTGGCGCTTGAGATAAGAAAACAGCATAGCCAGGATATCCCCGTCATATTAAGTAGTGCAGATAGAAGTGAGCATATTCAGGCCCTGGCATCAGAGAATAATATGCGCTACTTACCCAAACCAATTAAACAGGCTGCTTTAAAACGCTTGATACAGCGGGTAATGTTCTAACAAATTAGTGTAGCGACCAAGTTAGTGATTTAGTCAATATGTATAGCTTGCTGGTAAATAATGCCCGCTTGCGTGCGATTATACACCCCTAGCTTTTTAAGTACTGCTGAAGCGTGTTGTTTTACAGTTGACTCTGAAATACTGAGTTCATAAGCAATTTGCTTATTTAAAAGGCCGTCGGCAATCAGTACAAGGACTTTTAGTTGATGAGGAGTGAGCTGTTCTAGTTTTTCAATTGATGCATTTTCGTTACTTGCATTTGGGTTTAACTGAATATCTTTAGGCAACCACTGCTGCCCTTCTAGTACATGATTAACCGCCTCACACATCTCGTTCAAATCTAGCGACTTTGGAATAAACGCACTTGCACCTAGTTGTACACACTTGGTAATAACACTTTCTTGCTCTTCTGCTGATACAACAATAATAAGTGTATTTGGAAATTGAACACGAATGGCACTTATACTTGCTAAGCCATTATTGCCCGGCATATTCAAATCTAAGAAGACTAAGTCAATATCGGGGTCGGCCTCTAAGAAGGCAATAGTAGATGCAAAATCTTTAGACTCTGCCACTTGCATGGTCAGTTGCCCCGAAAGTACTTGATTTAGGGCATTTCTAAATAAAGGATGATCGTCAGCAATGAGTACTTTGTACATAATATTCCACATATTGCTTAGTAAAACGAAAAAGACGGTCAGTTATATTAGCACAACTGAAGCCGTCTTTTACTAAGACTCTTGGGCCACTATTCGCTTAGAATCGATACCCTAAGGTTAAATGAACGGTACGTGGATCGCCATAGTAACCAATTAGAGTGGTATCACCGCCCAGACCTGGCGCAAAACTACCGTTTCCATCAGGTGCACCTACAAAGTTATATCCACCCACTAGGTATTCTTCATCAGTTAGGTTCTTAACATGTAAACTAGCGTACCAATCACCCTCGTTACTTTCCCACATCACGCTAGCATTAACCATTCCGTAAGCGTCTTGCGCTAATAACTCAGACGTTTCAAATAGTAAGTAGTCATCACGGTAGTAATAATTAGCATTAAGGATAAACATTCCGATGTCGGTTTCAAGTAAGTAATTCGCTGCGAAGTTAAAGGTATTTTCAGGGCTGTTTGATAGCCCAATCAATGGTGGAATCACATCATTTTTTATAATTTTAAAATCTAAATAGCCATACGAAACATCGAAGCTCAAATTATCGGTAGCCACATAGCTTAATTCGGCCTCTATTCCGTTACCTTCGGTTTCTGCCGCATTTTGTAGGGTTTGATTAAGTACCGTACCATCACCCGCATCACCCACACCTATGTATTGTCTGTCTTTATGCTTATAGCTAAATAAAGTGAGGTTACTTCTAAAGTTGCTAGACCAGTCTTTTTTCAAACCAAGTTCAAATGAATCCACTACTTCTGGACTTACACCCTCTTCGTTAGATTCGGCTCTAGGATTAAATGTACCTGATTTAAAGCCTTGACCATATGATGCATACATCATGGTGTCGCGGCTCATTTGGTATTCAAGGCCAATACGAGGCGTAAATCGGCTCCAACTCTGGGATTTGGCGTCATCTAGTACGCCATCACCATCAGAATCACTGCCTAATACGGTTCCCACTAAATCACCGTCAGGTCGCACGTAACCAGGTACCCATCCACTACTTGGATAAACATTGTCAAAATATAAACCGTTGTTTACCATTGCTGTTTTCTTCTCATCAGTGAAACGAGCGCCTAAAGTTAGCGATAGCTTATCGCTTACATCAAACGAGCCTTGGGTATATAAAGCGGTACTTTGCGAGTTATTACAGCCCGTGACTTCACGTGACAAACCTGGCACACCAATACTACGTCCTAGTACGCCTAAAACAGCATCAAAATTGCCGCATGATTCACCATCATAATAATACAAGCCGCCCACTATGCTGTAGCCGTCACCCGAATAGTTAGCTTGAATTTCATGGGTAGTGTTTTCATCTACGTACTCAGCTGGAACATCAAAAATATCAACGGCAGTATTGTCAAAATCAATATTTGTAGGTGAATAGCTTTCACGATCTGACGCGACATACTTAAGCGATAAGTTATCAGATACATCATAACGCACCACCAGACTCATTCCTTCAAGCTCAACCTCATTTGTCGTAGGCAAACTGGTATATGAATCATACACGCTGTCAGGAACAGGGGCGTTAGTAAGAATACTAGGCAAGAAGCGGTACCCCCCTTTTGCATTTGAGTCGTCTTGTGTTTTATCCCATGCAAATTTAATTAACCAATCATCACTTGGCTTATATTCTACATTTACTCTAGCTGCCCATAAGTCCTTATTGTAATTTTCTAAATCCTGATTAGGGATAGCCGATTGTAAAAACTCACCAAAACCATCGCGGCTCAAATCAGCGAACCCTACACCAAGATATAACTTGTCTTCAATAATGGGAAGCTGGCCTGTAAGTTTAATATCACGTTGAGAATAACTGCCTACAGTGCCTTGTGCAGTAAATGTCATATCACCGGTCATTTCTTTAGTCACATATTTAACCGCTCCTCCTATGGTGTTTTTGCCATATAAGGTACCTTGAGGTCCACGCAATACTTCAATACGTTGCACATCGAGTAAATCAAGAACAGCACCTTGTGGACGAGCCATGTAAACATCATCTATATAAATACCCACACCTGGCTCATAGCCCCACAAGGGATCTTGCTGGCCTATGCCACGCACAAACGCAGTTAAGGTACTGTTTGTGCCGCGGCTAGTTTGTAAAGTGGTATTGGGTGAATACTGTTGAATTTCGGTAAGCACCGAAATACCGTTAGCAGTTAAATCTGCTTCACTTATAGAGGTAACAGCTACTGGCACTTCCTGTAGGGATTCTACGGTTCGCCGTGCAGTTACTTCTATGCGTTCTAATTTGGCCTCGTTTTGTTCTGTGCTTTGTTCGTTACTTTGTGCATATGCCGGCACGGCTATACCCGCAAGTACTAATGCAAGAGCACTTGCCACGCCACTTAGCTTAAGCCGTGGTAATGTTGAAACATGTGATTTTACGTTCATTGTCTTCCCCAAAAGTTTTCTTTGTATAATTAATATTTGGCGGATTAATTGTTGGCTTTTGTGCAATAAAGCTTCTTATTTTCACTGCATTTGAGCTACACAACTGCGCGGTCAATGTTAAATTTAAGTGAAAATTAAGTAAAAATATCTAGTACCATCGTACTATGGGAAAAAACTGACTCATCAATCACACTAGCCTTTCCTGGCGGTCTGCGGTCACAGAATACAAAACGCACTTTGCGATTTATCAGCTTAGGAAAATATTATGTTAAGTTTAATTGGATTAATCGGCGGTTTGCTGCTGCTCATAGTCCTTACTATACGCGGTGTTAATTTATTTATAGCGGCACCGCTTTGCGCTTTACTGGTGGCAATAACAAACGGTATTTCTGTTTTTACAGGTGATGCTAACTTTGTAACAACATATATGTCAGGCTTTTCTGGCTTCGTGGCTTCATGGTTCTTTATGTTTTTGTTGGGTGCTATATTTGGCAAATTTATGGAAGACACCGGCGCTGCCGATGCCTTGGCTCAAGCCATTATTGCTAAGCTAGGATACAAACGCGCTGTAATCGCGGTAATAGCAGCTTGCGCCATTTTAACCTATGGCGGGGTGTCGTTGTTTGTGGTTGCCTTCTCGGTTTACCCTATGGCGCTAAGCTTGTTTAAAGATGCCAATTTACCAAGGCGGTTTATTCCTGCCACTATGGCATTTGGCTCTGTAACCTTCACTATGACATCAGCAGGCTCACCTGAAATTCAAAATTGGATACCCATTCAATACTTGGGCACATCTCCTTTTGCGGCATGGGAAGTTAGTTTAGTGGTTGCCTGTTTTATGGCTAGTTTCGGCTATTGGTGGTTGTCACGAATGGTGAAAAATGCAGTGGCAAATGGGGAAAGCTTTCATGCCTTAGCTATAGATCCGGTTAAAAAGGTGCGTAAATATCCGCCCGCTTACACTGGATTTATACCCTTGTTAGTGGTGCTTGTGGTTTCATTTTTATTACATGATAAATATTCACAATATGCATTAATTGCTGCGCTTGGTGGCGGTGTTCTTACTTTAATGCTTATAAATTATCGATATTTTCAAGACATGGGGGAAGCCATTAATACAGGCACCTTAGGAGCGTTAAATGCAATAGGTAACACGGCTGCTGTAGTAGGTTTTGGTGCAATAGCTAAAAATACCGAAGCCTTTGCGCAAACCGTCGATTTAATGACGCAAATACCTGGCAATGAATTGATAGGTGCTGCTATTGCGGTGAGTGTTATTGCTGGCTTAACGGGCAGTGCTTCCGGCGGACAAGTTATTGCACTTCCTGAGGTAGCTCCTCATTATTTAGATCAAGGGGTAAATCCAGAACAACTCCATCGCATAGTATCTATATCATCTGGCGCGCTTGATTCATTACCACATAATGGCTATGTAGTAACCACTATTCGTGCTATTTGCCACGAAACTCACAAAGCCGCGTACGGCCCCATGGCCGCGCTTACTGTGGTTGTTCCGTTATTAGGTCTTTGCTTAGCAATTGCCTTATTTATTATTTTATAAGGTAAGTAATAATTATGCTAAAACACCAAAATAATTTTTTAAGTATTTGCTTTATATTACTTGTAGTATATGGATGTAGCAGTACAAATATTATACATTCAAATACTGAAGATGAAACAAGATCGCCACGCACTATTTTAGGTTTAGGAACCAACAGCCCAATGCTAACCACCAAGCAAACTCATATTATTGATACCTTTGAAACCTATGGCGGAAAAACTATTAGCCCTGTACAAGTGGGTTGGGAAAGCTATGGAAAATTAAATGCCGCGAAAAATAATGTAATACTAATTACCCATTACTTCACCGGGAATTCTCATGCAGCAGGCAAATATAACGAAAGCGATGCCGAATTTGGATATTGGGACGCCATAATTGGCCCCAATAAGGCCATTGATACAAATAAATTTTTTGTAATTAGCGTTGACTCATTAGTGAATATTAGTGCCTTTGATGAAAATGTAATTACAACAGGCCCATCAAGTATTAACCCTGCTACCGGTAAACCGTATGGTTTGAGTTTTCCTGTAGTCACCATGCGTGACTTCGTAAACGTGCAAAAGTCAGTATTAGAAAGTTTAGACATTGAAAAGCTTTACGCAGTAGCAGGGCCTTCCATGGGGTCAATGCAGGCAATTGAATGGGCGAGCGCTTATCCAAATTGGGTTGAGCGCTTAATTTCAGTTATAGGCTCAGGTGGCGCAGATGCATGGAATACCACTTTACTTGAGCAATGGGTTGCCCCCATTACGCTAGACCCGAATTTTGACGGTGGAAATTACTATAGCAAGCCGAAATTTCAATGGCCCAATGCCGGGCTTATTCAATCTTTAGCCTTAATTACGCAATCAGCCTTACATCCGGAATTTTTCAATGATGTGGGTAAGCAAATAGGACATAAAGCTAACGAAACCGCGCCACTTGAAGATATTATGGCAAAGCCAAGTATGGTTACATGGTTGTTAGAACGTGCCGCTTTGCGTGCAAACAAAATGGATGCAAATCACCTGTTGTATTTAGTGCGCGCTAATCAGCTTTTTACCACAGGCATGCAAGGGAGCCTGCAAGAAGGTCTAAACGCTATAAAGGCAAAGGTTCTTCTTCTACCATCTAGTACTGATCAACTGCTTATGCCCTACCATGCTGTAAAAATAGCAGAAGGCTTGGAAAGTCAAAATAAAGAGGTGACACTAGAATACTTGAATGGTGATCCACGTCGAGCCAATATGGGGCATTTAGAGGGGGTAGCCGGTATCGTTAGTCACGCTAGCACCATTCGTGCATTTTTAAATGAATAAAGGGATATTATTAATGAGTTATTGTATAAAAATAAATAGGGTATTTAGTGCGCTTTGCTTAAGTGCTTTATTCGTGCCCAATGTTCACGCACAGCCACTGAATATTAATTTATCACAAAGCAGTGTGTCAGGCTTGTCATCAGGCGGCTATATGGCAACGCAATTTCATTTATCACATAGCGAAACTTTAGTGGGTGCCGGCATTGTGTCGGCAGGCCCTTATTATTGCGCTCAAAATTCAATAATGACGGCCTTAAACGCTTGCATTAATAAAATGGCCGATACGCCTAGTGATCCTTTTAGTTACTTCAATCAAGCTCAAAAAGAACGGTTAATTGCACCTCTAAGTAGCTTTGCAGATGATAAAGTGTGGCTTTTGCATGGTAAATTAGATACGCGAATTGTGCGCCCAGTTACCGATGCACTTTATACTCAGTACGCTAAATGGATACCTCAGGAAAACCTTAAGTACCTTACTGACAAAAACTTTGCCCATGTTTTCCCTACCCTACAAAATGGAGGAGATTGTAAAATATCAAGCCCTCCTTTTATTGGAGACTGTAATTTTGATGCCGCAGGGGAAATCCTTAATTTTATTTACCCCAATTTACAGCCTGCTATTAGCAGCAAAGATACCTACGAGCAAGGTAAACTCGTTGAATTTAAACAAGCTGAATTAAGTGACATCAGCGGTGCTGGCATGAATGAAACAGGCTTTGCATTTATTCCAAACACATGCGCGTTAGGCGAAAATTGCACTATTCACATAAGCTTTCACGGCTGTAATCAATCAATAGACAACGTAGGCGATAGTTTTGCAAAGTTAGCGGGTTTTAATGAATGGGCGGTGAGTAACAATATAATAGTTATATATCCGCAAATAAAAAAATCGAGTGTAGCTCCTATGAACCCGCAATCTTGCTGGGATTGGTGGGGTTATACCAATGAAAATTATGCCACTAAGCAAGGTAAGCAAATAAAAGCGGTGTTTAGCATGATGCAAAACGCTGCTGAGCAATTTGCAAAAAATTAAACTTCGATTAGCCACCAATGAAAGAGACAAAAATATGAATGTGCATGAACATCACTTAGGCTCTAAAACTGTTCTTATCACAGGGGGAGCAAGCGGTATAGGCTACGGTATAGGCGAGTATTTGGGTAAGCAAGGCCATTGCATTGTAGTGGCTGACATAAACATAGAAGCCGCAAAACAAGCGGCCAACAATTTCACCAGCATGGGAATAAATAGCCACGCTATATTGCTCAATGTGACTGACACAGCCGCGATTAATACCCTGCCAGCAAGCTTAGGGGATTTACATATTGATGTATTAATTAACAACGCCGGTATTCAGCACGTGAGTAAAATAGAAGATTTTCCTGCAGATAAATTTCGCTTACTCATTGATGTTATGTTGACAGGCCCTGCTTTATTAACAAAAGCATTACTGCCCCGTATGAGAGCAAACAATTACGGGCGCATTATTAACGTGGGCTCTATTCATTCAGTGATTGCCTCACCTTATAAATCAGCCTATGTAGCTGCAAAACACGGTTTGGTAGGATTTGCTAAAACCATTGCTTTAGAAACAGGCGATGCCAACATCACAATAAATAACTTATGCCCCGCTTATGTTAAAACCCCCTTGGTTGAAAAACAAATAGGCGCACAGGCTCAAGAAAATGATATGACTGAAGAGGAAGTTGTAGAAAAAATATTCTTACAGCCCATGCCGAAAAAGGCCTTTATTGAAGTAGAAGAGTTAGCGGCAAGCGCGGCATTCTTAATGGCCGACACTGCGAAAAACATCACAGCGCAAAATATTGTATTAGATGGGGGGTGGACAGCGCGCTAGAAAAATTGGGGGTTTATTGAAATTAAGCTTGCATGTACCTTATGCTTCCGTTTACCTTTGTAGGTCACTGAAAACTATCATAGTATGTCGATGCGTTATAAAACCGTTGGATTAATTGGAAAACCTAGCCACAGTGCTACTCATGCAAGCTTAAATGTATTAATTGACGAGTTGACTTTACGCGGTTGCACTATTTTAATTGAAGAGCGCTTACACTCTTCGTTAGACCGCCATGATATGACGGTTTGCTCTATGCAGGAAATAGGTGTTCAAGCTGAACTTGCCGTGGTAGTTGGCGGTGATGGATACATGTTGGGCGCCGCTCGTGTGCTTGCTGGTTTTAATGTTGATGTGGTAGGTGTTAACCGAGGCAACTTAGGGTTTCTAACAGATATAAACCCAGAGGATATTACTCGCCAACTTGATCATATTTTTAAAGAAAATATCCAACGCGAAGAACGCTTTTTGCTAGAAGCGCAGGTACATAGCAATAATAAGCTACAAAGCACCCACGTTGCGGTAAATGAAGTTGTTCTGCATCATAGCAAAGTTGCACACATGATGGAGTTTGAGTTATATGTGGGTAATTCCTTTGTGTTTAGCCAACGCTCTGATGGCTTAATAATAGCGACCCCTACAGGATCTACTGCTTATTCGTTGTCAGGTGGAGGCCCGATTCTGGTGCCACACTTAGACGCCGTAACCCTTGTTCCTATGTTTCCGCATGCACTAAGTAGCCGCCCTATTGTAGTAGACGCAAACTCAAACATTCGCATAAAAATATCAGACCGAAACGCCGACAATGTGCAAATAAGTTGTGATAGCCATGTGGTAATAAGTTTAGCACCGGGTGATGAAGTGCTAATCAAAAAAAGCCCCAATAAGCTCTCATTGGTCCACCCTCCTGAATATTCCTACTTTAATGTGTTGCGTACTAAATTAAACTGGGGTAGTAAATTATTTTAAAACGCATCTTTACACAACACTAAACACTGTATATATTACCAGTATAAATTATAAGCGTAGTCTTAAGCTGCCTCTTTAAATACGCAGCCGCAATAATACGAAGCTTATACATGTATTCATTCTATTTTGAAAGGTGCTGACATGCTGGTTCATATCGCCATAAAAAATTTAGCTATTGTGAAAAAAGTTGATTTAGCTCTTGGCCTTGGTCTTACAGCCGTAACTGGTGAAACCGGCGCGGGGAAATCAATTGCTCTTGACGCCTTAGGCTTGTGTTTAGGTGATAGGGCTGAGTCAAACATGGTGCGAGAAAATGTAGACAAAGCCGAAGTTGTGGCGCATTTCGATATCTCTAAAGTTAGCAGCGCACAAACATTTTTAAGCGAAAATGAATTACAACAAGATGATAATCCTCATGAGTGTTTTATTCGCAGGGTTATAAGCCCTGAAGGACGCTCAAAAGCATTTGTTAACGGTATACCGGTTAACTTGAGCCAACTTAAAACTCTGGGTAAAACCTTAGCGTTAATTCATGGCCAGCATGCTCATTATCAATTTTTAAAGCCAGAAAACCAGCGCACATTACTAGATCAATATGCTCAGCACCAAGGTTTGCTAGAAAAAACAGCGCAAAGCTATTCTACCTATAAGCACTCAATGCGCAGCTTACAAGAATTAAAAGATAAACAGCAACAACGTCTTGATCGTTCTCAACTTCTTGCGTATCAAGTTCAAGAATTAGACGAATTTAGCTTAGGTGAAAATGAATTTGTAGAACTTGAGCAAAACTTCAAAAAGCTCAACAACACACAAGAGCTAATTAGCAATACTGAATCTGCTTTGCACACCTTGCAATATTCTGAAAATGAAAGTGCGATTAGCTTGTTAAAACAGTCAATAAAGTCTATTTCAAACGTAGCGCAATATGATGAAGCTGTAAATGGCATCATGGAATCGTTACAAAGTGCGTTAATACAAGCTGAAGACGCGTGCAGCGAACTGAGTCACTATCAATCAAGTGTTGAGGCAGATCCTGAACAATTGCAAGAAATGGAAGCGCGTTATGGCAAATGCTTAGAACTTGCCAGAAAGCATCAGGTACAACCTGAAAACTTGTATGAAGCACATATATCCTTATCGGATGAGTATACCTCGCTAACGCAAGATGAAGATAGTTTACTCGAATTACAAACAAAAGTAAGTGAGCAGCTCGAGTTATATAAAAAGGCGGCGGAAAGCTTATACAAATCACGAAAAAAAGCGGCTAAAACGCTCTCTACAGACATACAACACTCTATACGAGAAATGAACTTACCTCACGCTATAGTTGATGTTAGAGTTAACCACGATGACAACGCCGCGCCTATGCTATTAGGAAATGACGTAGTGAGTATTTATTTGTCAGTAAATCCTGGGCAAGCCTGCGAAGTGATGGAAAAAGTGGTTTCAGGTGGTGAATTGTCACGTATAGGATTAGCACTACAGGTTATCGGATCTAAAGATAACCCTATTCCGACTATGGTGTTTGATGAAGTTGATACAGGTATAAGTGGCCCTACCGCTGCGCTTATTGGTAAATTGCTTAGAAAGTTAGGCACGAATGCACAAGTATTGTGTGTAACGCACTTACCCCAAGTGGCGGCACAGGCACATAATCAGTTGTTTGTAAGTAAAGTAACTGATGGTAAATCAACTGAAACGACTTTGTTAAAATTAACCAAAGAAGAACGAATCAATGAAATAGCCCGATTATTAGCAGGCGATGCATTAACGGATACCGCTATTGCTAACGCTCGCGACTTACTTAAACTATAATACAGAACCATTTTTAACTTGAATGGTCTTACGAAGGTAGGTTAGGATGCGTGCGAAAAAATAATAAAGGTAAAACATGAAATCAATACACTTAGCAGTCATTTTCTCTGTATGTATATTTACTACAGCATGTAGTGATTGGATTTATAGAATAGATGTTCCTCAAGGCAACTTTTTGGAGCAAAAAGACGTGGATAAATTACGCGTACAAATGAGCAAAGAGCAAGTTCGATTTGTATTAGGTAACGCGGTGGTAGAAGACAGCTTTGATACTAATACATGGTACTACGTTTACGACATGAAGCGCGGCATGAAAAAGCGCGGTGAAGACGTTAGAAAAGAATTAGTTTTACGCTTCAAAGACGACAAATTGAGCGCCTTAGAGGGTGACTTTGAGCGCCCAGAAGAGTTCGATACTCCGTTAGATTCTTAATTCGCTCAAATTTATTTAACTCGTACGCTTAGATGTTTGTAATAAAGAACACATCTAGGCGTACAATAATTTATATCTCAAGCTACTTGGCCATTGATTCCATTAGCGATACCGCTTCGCTTTGTTGCTCTTTACTGCCTTGCTGAATAACCTCTTCTAGTAATTCACGCGCTGCATCAAAATCTTCCATATCAATATATACCTGCGCTAAATCTAAATTACTAGCTTGATTAGAATCAACTGAATCGTCAAGCCCGCCTGCATCTGGTCTATTGGGTACCAAATTATCTAGGGAGTTTTCTAAGTTAAACTCTAAATCACTATCAGACATTTCGGGCATGCCTTCACTTTCACGCAATAAGTCATCAACATCAAGGAAGTCATCCCCGTCAATTTCTTCTGAAGCAGCTTCATCTGACATTAGAGCATCTAAATCAAGACCGGCCTGCTCTAATGGGTCAGCAGAAGCTTTTGATTCTGACTTAGGCGCTACCTCGTTGTCTTCTTTCTCTTGTGCTGTATTGCTATCATCGTTGGTAGCAAGAAAATCCTCATCACTTGCAAGGTCGTTTAGCAGGTCATCAAAATCCAAGTCATCTAAGCCAGCCATCAAATCATCATCATCGCCTAATGACAACTCACTACTAAAGTCATCATCTAACTCTAGTGCGCTAAGGTCTGACTCATCCTTTGCTTTTGTTTCCTGGGGCTCTTGTTGGGTGTCCTGATCCTGCTCTTTTGAGGCTGTTTCGCTATTATCGACACTAGGACTTTCTGGCATCTGAGCATTTTCATTGTCATCAATTGCGTCGTCATCATCTAACCAGCCATCTAAATCGGGTAGAGCTGACAATACATCTTGCTCAGTATCGGGTGCTTCGTTTAAATCTATATCTTTATCAAAGTCATCCTCAGCACTTGCCACATTTTCTTTGAGCTCTGGCTCTGGCTCTGGCTCTGGCTCTGGCTCTGGCTCTGGCTCTGGCTCTGGCTCTGGCTCTGGCTCTGGCTCTGGCTCTGGCTCTGGCTCTGGCTCTGGCTCTGGCTCTGGCTCTGGCTCATCAATATTCTGGTTTTTTACTTCATTGTCAGCAAGCTTTTTATCGTCTTTTTGAGCACTTATTTCCTTTTCAAGTTCATCAGCGGGCTCTTCATCATCTAACGATAAATCGGATGTGAAGCTTGGAATATCGTCTAATAAGTCATCAGAGTCTACTACCAATTCGTTTAGCTCATCGCTTTGAAGTTCTTCTAAACTATCACTAAAATCATCACCTAGATCGTCAGTTAACTCGTCGGTTTTTCTATCTATGTCATCGGCTGAGGCAGTTTTTTTATCCAACTCTTCAATGTCAGTAGTGCCTATGTTTTGCCCGCCAGCCTCTAACTCTTGCAATAACTCTTCAGCTAGTGCGGCTACCTCTTCGTCGGGTAATTCATCTTCTAGAACATTTTCATCCGTCAAGTTGATAATATCATCGCCATCAAGCGCGTCCAAATCTTCGCCGTCATCTTCGCCGTCATCTACTGACAATAACTGCTCAATTTCATCATCTAGACTTTCTGCTGCTAGATCTTCTTCAATATTATCGTCAGCACCAATCTCATCAGCAACGTCTGCCGCAGACTCTTCTAACAATTTATCTAATTCATCTGCCGCAACCGTTTCATCATCAGCTTTATTATCAGCGTTATCCTCTGAAACTTGTGCCGCAGACTCTTCTAATAATTGATCTAGTTCATCAGCCGCAACTGTTTCATCTTCTGCTGTTTCAGGGACTTCTTCATCAGTAACCTGTGCTGCAGATTCTTCTAATAGTTTATCAAGTTCATCTGCTGATACTATTTCATCATCGGCTTTTTCATCGGTTTCTTCTTCATCAAGACCAAGTTCCGCAAGTAACTCATCAGTCAGTTCATTTATTTCTTCGCCTTCAACGCTCTTAGCTTCATCACTATCTTCATCAAAGCTTTCAGGCTCCTCTTTCATTGCATCTAGCTCATCAATTAATTCATCAGCGAGTTCATTGAGTTTTGCGTCTTTTTCAACAATTTTTTGTTCTATTTGCTCTAAGGTAGTGTCATCAATATCGCCATTTTCATCAAGGTCAATGCCTGCTGGTGGCTCGCCTTCATTTTCTTGCTCACTAAGATCCTCATCTATGCCACTTAAGTCTACCTCGGCTTCGTTACTTGGCGTGTTATCAATATCATCGCTTAAATCAAGCGCGTCAAAACTACTTTCGTCAGTATCAGGTACTAACATATCGTCTAAATCACTATCAGAAGAATCTTCTTCTACAGCATCAAGTAAATCATTGTTATCTAAATCAAGACTATCAGTAAGTTTGTCATCATTTAATGAAGCAATAGACTCGTCTTCTTCTAGTTCATCTGAAAGAATGTCATCTTCTTGTATATCATTTTCTAAAGCGGCCATTAAATCATTTGAGTCAGCGTCTACGTCATCAATCTCTCCAATCACTAAGTCATCATCTACAATGTCTTCGGATTTTTTACTATTTGTGTCAGCTTGTGCTACCTGTTGATTTGCTGGTTTACGAAGTAAGAATATTGCTAAAGCAATTAATACCAGTAATGTAAATCCGGTTGTCATTAATATTAATGCGATCGGCGATGATAATATTTCTAGAACAGATTTTGATTCTGCCTCAATTCGTCTCGCTTCTTCTTGTTTGAACATGTCAATAAGCTGTTGCAGCTTTTCATCTTGTTCATCAATTTGTGTTTGCAGCTCTGTTTCAAGTGTTGTGGCTAATTGCGTGCTGTTTTCATCAATTTGAATTAGGCGCTCATTCAGCTTTTTGTTTTCATCTAGTAAAATTTGCACAGAATCAATTGAGGCAGACACTTGATCTTTTAAAGCCGCAAATTGGGCTTGCTGCTGTTGGCGAAGTGAGTTGAGTTGACCTTGTAGCTGAGCCTGTGTGTTTGATAAGTCGTCTTTATTTACTAACGGGATTTCTGGTTTCATATTATCAACAGAAGCTGTATTGCCATCTGTTGCAACGGGATCTCTTACCGAGTTTCTGCGACCAAATGCTTGGTCATCTTGCTCCGCTTTGGCACGAGCGCGAGCAGGGTCAATACGCGCAATGTATCGGTCACTTGGGAGCTGCAGCGTGGCTCCATTAACCATAGTGTTAAAATTGCCATTTTCAAACGCTTGGCGGTTCAGTTCATAAATCGCCATCATGGTTTGGTAAATAGTAAAGCGAGTATCCTGCTTGTACCTGCTGGCTATTCGCCATAGAGTATCGCTTGGATCTATAGGGCCGTATACCACACCAGAATATACTTGAGCATTATCGCGAGGCCCCTGCAATTGTTGTGCAGTAATTTCACCGGCGCCAAATGCCAGCATAAATATGACAATACAGACTTTGCTCAGTACTTTTTTAGATATACGCGCTTTCATTAAACCCTTTAATACTCTTTTTAAATAGTAAAATAATCTTATTATACGTTATCAATATCGGCCATCTTGGCCAATTTGTTACTATTACAAATAATCGCGAATTAATAACTCGGCAATTTGAACACTGTTAGTTGCCGCGCCTTTGCGAATATTATCAGATACTACCCACATATTAATGCCGTTGGGATGCGATATATCGTTGCGGATTCGGCCTACATGAACGCTGTCATTGCCACTAGCCGAACTTACCTGCGTGGGAAACTTCTCACGCTCTTCATACAATTCAACACCTGGCGCATTAGATAATAAAGCTTTAATCTCTTGGGCGTCAGAAGCTTGATGAGTTTCAATGTGAATGGCTTCGGCATGCCCAAAGAATACTGGCACGCGCACTGCTGTAGGATTTACCAATATGTTGTCATCAGCAAAGATTTTACGGGTTTCCCACACCATCTTCATTTCTTCTTTGGTGTAGTCGTTATCCATAAAATCATCAATTTGTGGAATAACATTGAATGCAATTTGGCGAGAAAAGGCATTATCAGTAAGCGGCTTAGCATTCAGCAGTGAGGCGGTCTGCCCTGCTAGACTTTCCATTGCAGTTTTACCTGCGCCGGAAACTGACTGGTAGGTACACACATTGATTCTGCTTATACCCACTGCGTCATAAATAGGTTTCAAGGCAACCAACATTTGAATGGTGGAGCAATTAGGATTGGCAATAATATTACGGTTTCTAAAATCAGCTAACGCGTGAGGGTTTACCTCTGGCACAACCAACGGAATATCAGGTTCGTATCTAAAGTGGGAGGTATTATCAATCACAATACAGCCGGCTTCAGCCGCTATTGGGGCATATTTTTCTGAGACTGAACCACCGGCAGAGAAAAAGGCAATTTGTACCTCAGACCAATCAAAGTCTTCTACATCTAATACCGTAATTTTTTCGCCTTTAAAATCAACGTCACTGCCCGCAGAACGCGCGCTTGCCAATGGGTATAGAGTATCAATAGGAAATTTTCGCTCGGCTAACAATTCCAGCATTGTTTGGCCTACAAGACCAGTTGCACCTAAAATAGCAACGTTAAAAGCTTGTGACATATGTCGTGTTCCAAATTTTAATAAGATGAAGAAGAACTGCTATTAGAAACACAAAATCCCAGTGCAGCTAATAACTTAGCAATAGATTTTTGCGAGGTTTTCACCTTTAACGCACTGAATTCTCTACGAACTGGGTATTGTTGTCTTAATTTAGCAAATGATGTTGATTGTGCCATGTAGCGGCGAAAAACTCTATCATCATTTTTAATATCATAAATACAGGTACAAAGCTGTTTAACTATGAATTGCCCTTCTTTCTCATCAAAGTACGTCTTACTCATTAATTGATTTTGCAAGGCCTCAGGGAGCTCAAGGTGAAAAGGCGGTAGAAAGTCACTTAAGTCAAGTTTGGCAGCTTGCTTCAAATGATATTTTAGCTTCTTGTATAAAATATCTGTACCGGCTGCTTTTCCTTCTAATGTATGCCCGGCTATATGAGCACTCGAATAACGGCAGTATTGAATTAGATCTCTGTTTATATTCGGTTCATTTTCCCACACATCTAGGACCAAATTAACGCTATTGTATGCATCTTGCTGCTTGATATTAAGTAAAGCTGCGTTGTCAATAAGCTCACCGCGCCCAGCATTTATAAGGTATTGCTTTGCATGTAAACGTGCTAAAACGCTTTTATTGAACATATGTTTACTGGGAAACTCCACATCGCTATTAAACGGGCTGTGAATACAAATAATATCGCTAGCAAGTACATCTTCGAATGAGCAATATTGAACACTGTTTGTTGATACAGGCTGTTCTTTAAAATCTCTTTGTTGTGGTGGGTCGTAAATGAGTACATCAGCGCCCCATTTGCGCAAGCACGCGGCCACTTTACTGCCAACATTGCCATGCCCCACCACGGCTATACGCTTTTCACTCAGTAAAAACGAATCATCACAGGCTAAATTCAACAAAGCGCAAAGTACATATTGGCAAACAGCTTGAGCATTGCATCCGCCGGCAGCGGTCCATTTAATGCCGCGTTTTTCAATGGCCTCTATATCAAAATGGTCGTAACCCGCGGTGGCTGTGCCCACAAATTCAAGTTCAGGCATTTTATTAAGCAAAGCCTGATTAACTTTTGTAGTGGAGCGCACAAGCAAAACATTGACTTTACTTAACTCATATTCGTTAATTGTTCCTGCAGTAAACGCTTGTACATCAGTGTAATCAGCAAAGTATTCTTGCCAATAAGGCATGGCGGCATCAACTAAGATTTTCACTTCTAAAACGATTCCTTACTTTTTCGCTTTGCAACTATTCTTTGTAGTCAGGGCACATTCGGTCAAGTTTACGCAAAATACCCGGCCACGCCAAAGCACCACCGGCTGAACGCGTAACCTCTGATGCCTGCGCTTGAATACCCATTAAAATTTTTGAATCAATAGGACGCAAAGGTTCACCCGTTGATTGCGCCTGAATTTGTATTTCACAAGCTCTTTGAAAAATAAACATCCCCAAAAAAGTATCATCTATGGTACTTGCACAGGTTAATAGGCCATGATTACGCAGTATCATAAAATTGGTACTGCCAAGATCAGCAACTAAACGTTTTTTCTCATCGGGATTTAACGCTACGCCTTCATAATCATGATAACTTAAACCACTTAGGGGAAACAAAGACTGTTGGCTGTAAGGTTGCAGGCCCTGCTCTAGCACCGATATAGCCACACCTGCTGTGGTATGTAAATGCATCACGCACTGCGCATCATCCCTGGCTTCGTGAACGGCACTATGAATAACAAAACCCGCAGGGTTTATGTCGTATTCAGATTCCATCACTTTATTACCCTGCAAGTCGACTTTTACTAAGCTTGAAGCTGTCACTTCTTCAAATAACAAGCCATAAGGGTTAATCAGAAAATGGTGCTTTGGACCGGGAACACGGGCAGATATATGTGTGAACACTAAATCATCCCATCCATAGTGTGCCACCATACGGTAGCAAGCAGCTAAATTGACGCGGGCTTGCCACTCTTGCTGCGAAACTTCTGATTTTACTGACATAATTTACCACTCCAACAAACAAGATATTACGCTACAGCTTAACTAAAAAAGGCTGGCTTTCGCCAACCTTTTTTGTGAATAGTTTGCATTAATTACATTAATTGGTGTAACGCTTAAATGCTAAGCTCGCATTCGTTCCACCAAAGCCAAAACTATTAGACATAACAATATTCAGCTTGGCATCTCGCGGACTTGTTACAATATCAAGACCTTTGGCTGCTTCATCTAATTGCTCAATATTAATTGATGGTGAAATAAAGTCACCTTGCATCATAAGTATTGAATAAATCGCTTCTTGTACACCGGCCGCACCTAATGCATGGCCTGTTAGTGACTTAGTTGCACTAATTGGAGGGCTATTTTCACCAAACAAAGCTTGTATCGCTTCAAGCTCTTTTACGTCACCTACCGGCGTAGAAGTCCCATGAGTATTTAAATAATCAACTGGCCCATCTAGGTCTTTCATGGCCATTTTCATGCAACGTGTAGCACCTTCTCCGCTTGGTGCTACCATATCATGGCCATCTGACGTGGCTCCGTAACCCACTAATTCAGCGTATATTTTGGCACCGCGCGCTAGCGCATGTTCTAGCTCTTCAACCACAACCATACCACCACCGCCTGAGCTTACAAACCCATCGCGATTTGCATCGTAAGTACGTGAAGCGGCAGTTGGATCATCATTATACTTTGTAGATAAGGCACCCATGGCGTCAAATTGACCTGATAATGCCCAATGTAGCTCTTCGCCACCACCTGCAAATACCATTTTTTGTTTGCCTAATTGAATCAACTCCCACGCATTACCTATACAGTGAGCACTGCTTGCGCAAGCTGAGGAAATAGAATAATTAATCCCTTTAATTTTAAACGGCGTGGCCAAACATGCTGAAACCGTGCTGCCCATACAACGAGTTACCATATAAGGCCCTACCCGCTTAACACTTTTTTCTCGCATAATATCAGCCGACAGCACTTGGTTCTCTGAACTTGCACCACCCGAGCCCGCAATAATACCTACGTCTTCACTTGAATACTGCTCTTCTGTTAAGCCAGCATCTTCTATAGCTTGTTTCATTGATAAATAAGCGTAACCTGCAGCGTCTCCCATAAAACGCAATGTTTTACGGTCAATATGTTCTGATAAGTCAATTTTTAGGTCACCCCATACTTGACTTCGAAGCCCTGCTTCAGCAAATTGTTCTGAGAATGTAATACCCGATTTGCCAACTTTGAGTGACGCAGTAACTTCTTCTGCGTTATTCCCAATACTTGACACTATTCCTAGACCAGTAATCACTGCTCGTTTCATTTTTCACCTATTTTGTTGAATATAGCTAGTTTATGTAAAGCGATATTATCGCTATAAATCATGTTGCTGTATTTTACCCAGTTTTACTCGTATAACTGGTCTGCTCTTATGCGTATAATGTGTCACAATTTGTACCTGTTTAATAGTTATTTGTTGTAATAACAAAGCCGTATCGTAACTAAAAGAAGCCATTAGATGAAAATAAGTCCCGCACAAATAACCTTCAACGAACAAGGAACACCCACCTCAAGCGAATTTGATGATGTTTACTTTTCGAACAACGAAGGGCAAGCAGAAACCTCGTATGTGTTTTTAGAAGGGAATGTCTTATTCTCGCGCTGGCGAACGTTTCAATACGAGCATTTTTGCATAGGTGAAACGGGGTTTGGTACCGGATTAAACTTTTTTTGTGTAGCTGACTTATTTTTGCGCTTTAAAGCACAATATCCAAACTCCCCTTTAAAGCACCTACATTTTATTTCCACCGAAAAATATCCAATTCCCTTTGCACAATTGCCTGACGTTTTAGCCACCATGTCTACATTCCCGGCCTTTCCTGAAAATTGGCAACGCGATTGGTTGGCCCAATATCCAGAATCAGTTGAGGGTGTTCACAGGATACATTTTCACCCGTTTATTACTGTAGATATACATTACAACGATGCCAGCGAAGCATTTTCATCTTTATATTGCCCCCACAACAAGTTAGTAGATGCTTGGTTTTTAGACGGCTTCGCACCATCCAAAAATTCGTCAATGTGGTCTCAATCTTTGTTTGATTCTATGGCGTTCTTAAGTAAAGAAAATTGTACCTTAGCCACTTTTACAGCCGCAGGTTTTGTGAAGCGAGGGCTTGTTCAAGCAGGTTTTAATATCAGAAAGCAAAAAGGGTTTGGTCGTAAGCGAGAAATGATAGTGGGTGATTTCAGCACTGATAAACAATCGCTAAACCAAACAAACTATGCTCATGCACCCTACTTTTCCCGCTTTGCGATGCAAGGCCTTGTTGGGGCTTCAGTTACAGCTTCATCAAATAAGTCACCAATGCCTATTTGCGTGGTAGGAAACGGACTCGCAGGGGCAATAAGCGCACTAAAATTAGTACAATTAGGATATGAGGTAGAACTAATTTGGTCAGGTGATTTACCCGCTGATGCAGCCTCAGGGGCATTGATAGGGGGATTTTATCCCCAGTTAAATGCACAGAATAATATTGCTAGTCGTATTCAACTTACCAGCTTCTTATATGCCAAACGTTTTTACGATGAGCTTAATTTAATCTCTCCGTTTGAACATAGCTGGTGCGGCGCATTGCAATTGGGCTTTAATGATAATACCAAAATAAGGCTCGACAAGTTAGCGAATAAGCAACTATGGCCGGAATCGATTGCTCATCCACTTTCGCCTGAACAAGCCAGCGAAAAAGCTAAAGTAGACATTCCCTACCCTTGTTTATTTATGCCACTGGCGGGTTGGATTTCACCTGTCAGTTTAGTTAATGCATGCATTAACACCGCTAAGCAATATAAAAATTTTGCCTTAACATCAAATACGCAATTGCTTGATTACGCCGTTCATAGTTCAACTACAGGTAATAACCACGGCTTCTCAGGTGTAACACTGCGCCTTCAAAACGCACATGGTGAAAGTGAGAAACAAGCTGCTTCACTGGTTATTTGTGCAGGCAGTGGTAGCCAACCATTGCTAGCCCCTTTGGTGCCTCTTAGAGTCACCCGTGGCCAAGTAGAATGGGTGAAAAGCACAGGTACCCTTTCCAAACTCAACACACTACTATGCCATAAAGGATACTTAAGCCCTGCCTTAAACGGCTTGCATGCTTTGGGTTCCACATATGTTAAAGAAGATACTTCGTGCGAAGTGCGCGAAGAAGAAACGCAGCAAAATTTTGCCCTGCATGCGCAAAGTTTGCAACAAACAAATTGGGCACATGAATTGACGTCTTTAGCTTCAGCGCCTAGCAATTCAGCGCGAGCAGGTATACGTTGCTCAAGTCCTGATCATATTCCGGTGGTGGGAGCGGTGCCTAACAAACTGCAATTGCATGAACTTAAAGACTTGTACAAAGCCCTTCCCGTGCATCATTACTGCGTACCTAGTATTGATAAAAATGTGTATGTATTAAGTGGTTTAGGCTCAAGAGGCTTAACAACGGCGCCGCTTATGGCTGAAATATTGGTCAGTGAAATGCTAGGCAGGCCCTTACCCTTACCCAGCGATTTACTGGATGCATTAAGTCCTAATCGCTTTATAGTCCGCTCTCTTATACGCCGCGAGCCATTGGTAAAAAGCGAGTAAGGCAATCAATCATACACTGTTGCCAATATCGCCTTATTCCGAAGCGTAAGAAACATAATTGGGTTGAGTGCTTTGGGCTACAAAGCTAGGAATAAGTATAGATGCTGAGGAAACTACACGGTTGCTGCCAAGCGCAATAATACGGGCATTAACGAATATGCCATCTTGCCTTTCAATCATAGTACCCGATAGCACATGATTCATAATTTGTTTATTCGCTAACTGTATTACGTTTCTAGAAAAGGCAATATCCCCATTATTGCTTACTTCTAAGGCAGGCATTAATTTAAAATCAATAACATTTAAGCCAAATTGCTGAATTTCAGAAATTGAATATTCGGCTAATTGATTACCTAAAATGGTAGTATTTTGAAGGCTTGTGTCTAACTTAACGAAAGAAGAAATACCTATTTTCGCGCTACCGTTTAAACCATTGCCATTTTTAACTAAACGCATAGCTAATTGCGCCGCATAATCTTGCACGCTTTTATAAGTAAATCTAGGATTAAAGCGTTGAACGGGCGCTTCAAGTGCATAGTAGTTATCGTGGTTTGCTTCATTACTTATATTGGCATCAGCGTCTATAGAGATAGGGGCACTGCCTCTGCTGTCTGGGTTTATTTCAGGGGGTAATTCACCTGCTAAAGCATATTGCTCATTAAGTAAATCAGCAATAGTTTGCGGGGGGGTATACCCTGCCATAAACATCTTACTTGCACTGCATGCTCCTAACATCGATAAACTAGTTATTAAGCACGCTGCTTTAAACACGGTTTTATAGTTTCGCATCTTAATCCCCTTGAATTAGTCTAACGCCATCTACTATTTCATTTTGCTTAGAAGATCCGCTTGGCAGTAGTGCGTCTGCAATATAATAAGGAATAAAGCTTTGCGCGCTAGCCACAACTACATTTGACTGCATACCTAGCATTCTGGCATTAACCAAGTAGCCACCTTGATGTTTAGTCATAGTGCCGGTAAGTACATACTGTATTGGCGTAGCATTTTTTAAATCAAGAAAGTCTCGAGATAATACAAAGTCACCAGATTCTGTTACGGTTATATACTGAGTAGATTTAAACTCAACAACAGGCATTCTGAACTTATGAAACTCATGCACAAAAGACTCTGCCATTTGTTGACCTAATAAATTTGTGGCTTTTAGGTCACTATCAATTAACGAAAAGTGGGTGACTGCCACAGGCGTTCTTTCAGTTACGTATTCCATATTAGCGACCAAATCTTGCGCCATGTTTCTTACATAATCCCCCACATGTTTGGTTAGCGGCATAGCTTTGTATGCGCCAGAAGATTTTGACATCATGGCTGGTTTGTTCATTGAACCGAATGCATCTACTTTGCTGTCATACTGATTGGTCGCATCAGCTACATTACTTTCGTCAGATTGCACAGCTCGTTCCACTTCATTTAATTCAAGCCCTTGCTCACCTTCATCATCTGCGGCAAATAATTGCTCTATTGACGGCAAAGAACTGCATCCACTTAACAGCACAATAATGCTTAGACTAGTTAATATTTTCATTGCTTACTCCTGCGTATATACGGCGTGTTCGAGCTTCTCAGCGCGATACAATTGTCCATTTCTCAAACTGACCTGTTCATTGGTGTAAAACAAGTCAGCTGGGAAGAATCGAGTGGCAGCTGCAACCACATCTTTGTTTCTAACATTAATGATTCTTGCGTTTACCATGGCACCATTTTGCTGCTCGGTAATAGTCCCAGTAATGTAATAATCAATAGATTGAAGCGCTGATAAATGGTTTAAGTCTCGCGACAGTGCTCTATCAGAGCTATCGTTCATTATGAGTGAATTACTTGCTTTAAAGTCTTGTGCTACAAGGCCTCGCTTAACAGCTTCGGTAATAAGCCCTTGCTCTAATTGATGGCCAAGTAACATTAAAGGGCCCTGCTCTGATAGGTCAGTGCGCATACTGGTAACGGGCACAAACCCTGCAACAGCATAACGATACTGACGATCAGTAGTGAGCGTTGAGAATAATGCCTCAGCAAGCATGGCAGTATATTGCTCAGATTGACCTAGTGCGGTATTTTTAATGGGGGCTTCGTTGTGTGTGAATTGCGACAACAAATTGGCACAGCCGCTAATACTGCTTATTAGCAAGACGCAAACAAAACACATGAGTATTATGCCTGCGCGGTGTAGAGTATTTTTCATTTCGCTTCGCCTTTTTAAGGGCTGCCTTACAGCAGAGTGAGTGAATTACTCTCACTTAAGCAAAATCGATTCCAACTATTGCGAATGTTAAATTAAAATACTACTTTTTAAAAAGCGCCTTTAACATCACGCGCACGTCTTGTGCATCACTAGGCGATAATTCATTATTCTCGATAGCGCCAAAAATGGAAGCTTGTAGGGATTGTTCAAAAGATTCGATAAGTGATACCGTGCTTTGTGTTTCGTCTACGGCTAATTGGGCGGCTTGAACCGAAAAATGCCCATGAATATAGCTTGAAACAAATAAGTCGTGCTCAGTGCCTGTATCAATAAACGCATCTAAAAAAGACTCTTTACTGACTAAGTATTGCTCTATGTTTGAATAACTCACGCGTCTCCTCGTACAAAATATAAAACTTGGTCTTTGTAACCCGTTATAACTGAAATTGGACCTGATAAATCAGTATCTAAATCGGCATCGCCGCAATCACTTATTAATCCTTTATTACCTAAGGCCTGAAGTTTGGCTTTAGTTGCCACTAATATAATGTTTGAACGGGGAATACTTCGCAAAAATTCTGCGCTCAATTGTTGATTACCTCGTCCAAAAATATGTCCCTGCCCACCAATAAGGGTAATGATTAGCTTTGTGGGCTTATTACGGGTAAGTGCCAATAATTGCTGTGCACTTACGTCATTAGCCACCACTTCGCCGTTAAATATCACATCTACCCCTAACAAGGTATTAGTAAGGCCCGCACGTTCCATAATAGCGGCTACGGTGCTACCTGAGCCCATCACAAAATAATGTTCTTCATGGTCTTGCATAAGCTCAAGTACATAGTCGGCTATATCGTCAAGTAGTAGCTCATCTGATTCTTTGCCGCCCATTTTTACCGCTTGAATATAACTTAAACTAAGGGGGACTTGCATTTCGCCATAGTGTTTAGCAAGCACCTGACCTTGCCTAAATTTCGACTCGTCTATATCTCGCACTTCTGCATCTTGCAATGACAATAGTTCCCCCTTAACTACCTGTGAAAGAACTTTCCCCGCTGCCTTTGGCGTTATTGCATACACTGAGCTATGAATTTTACACCCCGCTGGAATACCAAGTACAGGCATACGGGTGCCTATCACGCTGCACACATTGCGAGCCGTGCCGTCTCCGCCAGCAAATAAAATGAAATCAACCTTGTGTGCTAAAAATGCCTTAAGTAACGTAAGCGTATCTTCTATTTCAGTTTGTTGATTTAGCGGCGTATGCAATACCTTTACCGAAAAACCCAAGGCTCGTGCTGTGGTTTCGCCCATATCACCGCTGCCGGTAAATATATCAATAACGCCGACCTCATTTATACATTCATTAAGCGCAATATGTGTTTTTTGCATCGCAAGTTGCTCAGCACCTGCATCAAGAGCCTGTTTGCGTACATTGGCGCCATCACTGCCTTTTAGCGCTAACGCGCCGCCAATACCCGCAAATGGGTTGACTAATAAACCCAAGCTAAATTTACGCCTAAGCCTTAATTCATTCATTGATAGACTCATCCTTAGCGCGCGTAGCGTTTGCGCGAATGCTTGCACAATTATTCACTTGATAAAACTGCCTTAAGGCAAGTAAAAAGGCCGCTGCTCGGGGCGGAAATCCACTTTCTTCATATTCCGCCAATTGTTGCGCCACCGCATTTTTAAAGGGAGTGTCATCAATTTCTCCAGCAGTTAGATTATCAATACTTACTCTGAATGGTTTGTGGCATGCTTTTGAAAATGCCCACTCAATGGCCTGGGGTTTAACTTCTACCCTTTCAAATTCTGCTTGCTGATTAGCGTTGCGGCCATCTTCTGTATACCAGTATCCATAATCTTCAAGTAATCGGCGTTGTTCCCCAGCAATACACCAATGCGCCACTTCATGCAAAGCACTCGCAAAGTAGTCATGGCTGTAAAAAATACAATGGGTTTTATGCTCATTATTTTGCGGTTGGTATAGTGGCTCACTAGCTCCGCCTATAAGCACTGTATTGTAAGCTTGTTTGAAACATGCATTGAATATAAGCTCTAAGTCACTTGCTAAGTGCTCAATTTTAGCTACGACTACAGATAAGTCTTCAGTGATGAAATCATCAAGTTGACGAGAAGATACGCATTTGCTCATAAAACGTAGTATATTTATCCAAAATAAAAATCACATTTATTGTAACCGATACCATAACTAACATCATGTTCTTAGCTAAGAAAAATTAATTACTTGTGATCATTACGACTATATTCCTCCCCTTATTGTTTATTATAGGAGCCAAACTTTGAGTGATTTTCAATGGCAAAGGCCAAAGCCTTTTATACGTAACTGGCAAATTAGTAGTAGCAATATTGATCATTATCAGCACACAAATAACGTTGCCTACCTATCGCGGCTTGAAAAGTTAGCGTGGGAACACTCAAAGGCCTTAGGCTTACAATTTGAAGACTACCAGAAAGCAGATAGAGCAATGGTTATTACAAAGCATGAGTTGAATTATCATTTGCCTAGCCATTTAAATGACACCCTAGCCTGTGCTACGTGGATTACTTTTTGCGACAAAAAGTTTCGTTTAAGCAGAGAATTTCAATTCATTAACGTGGCGAGTGCGAAAACTTGCTTTAGTGCTACAACACAATTTGTGTGTGTTAGTTTACAAACTGGCGCTCCCAAAAAGATGCCGCAGGCGTTTTATGAAATATATGCACAAGCGGTACATATATGAATAATCGTATTATTTTACTGAGCTTGTGCTTATTGTTGTCATTAGCCGCAAACGTATATTTTGCAAAGCATTATTTTTTTAATGCCCTAGGCAGTAATCAGCGTGTGCAAAACGAGGCGGTTAAAAACAATACCGAAAACACTTCTTTCCCCCACACACCAGCTATGAGTATTGCAAATACTGAAAAAACCAAAGAACAAAAGACGGTAGCATTACACAAAGACAATCAGCAAAGCCAAGAAATAGCCTTCAGCCGTTTAACGCAATTAGCCGCTGAACAGCAATATGAAAAACTACAATATGAGTTAAAAGTTTACTTGCGACATTATCCAAATGATATTGACGCTCTATTACTTGAGGCTCAGACTTACATCCATACACTTCCCTTAAGCCAGGCCATTGTGCATTACTATGGATTGCTGTCATTGCCGTTATCACAAAGCCAATTAGAAGATGTGCAGCATTTCATTGCAAGTAATACAAGTACGGTAATACAGCAGTTTACCGCTGATAAAGCATGGGATTTGTTAGCTGAGTTTTTAGAACCTTTAGTGCAAGTTGACCCATTGAACAGGCAATATATTTTAAGTTTAGGCCGCGCCTATGGTATGCAAGAGCAGTTTTCTTTAATGGAGAATGTGCTGGCAGCGCTGAGCCGTGATGATCTTCGTGCGCAAAGGCTTCGCACGATGGTACGGGCCAAAATTGATGAACAGAATCAGCCATTAGCTGACGCTGAGCTTAGCAGCCGTAATGAAAGTTTTGATGCTGAAACAGCAGATGTGGAAATTTTAAAATCAGATGGGCAATTTATAACACCAGTAAGTGTCAATAATACTAGACTGAATTTACTGCTTGATACTGGTGCTTCAACCACCGCAATTAGCCATACGAAATTCGCAAGACTGCCTGCCAATGAACATGTTTTTATGGGAAAGTTTACTTTAAATACTGCTGGCGGCTCTATTCAAGCACCTATTTACAAAATTAACTCTATGTTGTTAGGCGATGTTGAGCTTCGCAATACCAATGTGATTATTTTACCGGCAGATAATCTACATCAGCTTGATGGATTATTAGGCATGAATGCCTTAAGTCAGTTTAATATAGAATTTGATGCGCAAAATGAAAGCGTTAAATTGTTCAAGAAATAAAAAAGCCAACTGAAGAATATCTGCAGTTGGCTTGGATATATTTAGCATGATAGCCATGCAATTTTTACAGTATTAGTGCGCAACTCAAAGTGTTGCAGCAAGGCGTGTACCTTGGTCAATTGCCCGTTTCGCATCTAACTCAGCAGCTACATCAGCGCCGCCAATTAAATGATGGGGAACAGATAAGCCTTCTACTAACTCACGAAGTGGATCTTGGCCTGCGCAAATTACTATGTTGTCTACATCCAGTATTTGCTTTTCGCCGTTTACTTCAATATGCAAACCCGCATCGTCAATTTTTTCATAACTGACGCCAGCAACTAGTTTAACGCCTTTCATCATTAAGCCCATACGATGTGCCCAGCCGGTTGTTTTACCTAAGCCCGCTCCAACTTTGCTGGTTTTACGTTGTAAAAGAAAGATTTGACGTGGTGATGGTTCAGGTAATGGCTTGAGCCCTTCTACACCACCTCTCGCGCTAAGTGTCATGTCAACGCCCCACTCTTTCATGAACGCTGAAATGTTAGTTGATGTTGATACCTCGCCATGAGATAAAAACTCACTCGTATCAAAACCTATTCCACCTGCACCTATAACAGCAACTTTATTTCCAACGGGCTTTTTATGTTTAAGTACGTCAATGTAATTAAGTACTTTAGGATGTTCAATACCCTCAATTGCGGGGGTGCGTGGCACAATGCCAGTAGCCAGCATAACTTCATCGAAGTCACCGTTATTAAGCATTTCTGTTGTTACGCGCGTGTTTAAACGTAAATCAACGCCATTAAGGGCTAATTGAACGCCAAAGTAACGAATGGTTTCGTAAAACTCTTCCTTACCAGGCACTTGCTTAGCAATATTGAACTGCCCACCAATTTCATCGGCTGAATCGAATAAGGTAACTTTATGGCCACGTTGCGCGGCTGTTGTAGCCGCAGCTAAACCCGCTGGCCCTGCACCCACAACGGCAATGCGCTTAATAGTAGTAGCAGGTTCAATCGCAAATTCGGTTTCATGACATGCTCTAGGATTAACTAAACAGCTTGTCATTTTACCATCGAAAGCGTGGTCCAAGCAGGCTTGGTTGCATCCTATGCAAGTGTTAATGTGGCTTGCTCTGTTCTCTTTTGCTTTATTAACAAACTCGGCGTCTGCTAAGAACGGACGCGCCATTGATACCATGTCGGCATCTCCGCGAGCTAACACTTCTTCTGCAACTTCAGGGGTATTAATTCTATTGGACGTGATAAGTGGAATATTCAAGGCTTTCTTGAATTTAGCGGTTACCCAAGTAAAGGCCGCGCGAGGTACTTTAGTCGCAATGGTAGGGATACGCGCTTCGTGCCAACCAATACCGGTATTGATAATAGTTGCTCCCGCTTTTTCAATTGCTAGACCAAGCTCAACGACTTCATCAAAAGTAGACCCACCTTCCACTAAGTCAAGCATCGACAAACGATAAATTATAATGAAGTTTTCGCCTACCGCTTCACGCACTCTGCGAACAACATCAATTGGCAGTTTAATTCTATTTTGGTAATCACCGCCCCACTCATCTTTACGTTGATTAGTGCGCGCAGCTATAAATTGATTTAAAAAGTAGCCTTCTGAACCCATAATTTCAACACCGTCATAGCCTGCTTTTTGCGCCTGCTTAGCGGTGTAAACGAAATCTTCAATTTGCTTTTCAATACCTTGCGCATCGAGCTCTTTTGGTACAAACGGATTAATAGGCGCTTGAATAGGTGATGGTGCTACTAAGGCCTTGTTATATGCATAACGGCCAGTATGCAATATTTGCATACAAATCTTACCGCCTTCTGCATGTACTGCTGATGTCACAACTTTATGATGCTCTACCGCTTCTTCACTATCTAAACGTTTAGTAATAGCATGGGTGGCACCTTCATCATTAGGTCCTATTCCACCGGTAACAATTAGGCCTACACCACCACGTGCACGCTCTGCAAAAAATGCTGCCATTCTGTTATGACCGTTTGGCGCTTCTTCTAGTCCGGTGTGCATAGAGCCCATCAATACTCTATTTTTTAATTGGGTAAAACCCAAATCAAGTGGTCTAAATAGATGTGGATATGAAGAATTTGTATCGTTAGTAGTAGTCTTTGAAACTTCAGACATGTTGCCATCCCTTTAATAAAATATGTAGTATTCTCAAATGAAGCAAAAATTATGTGCTGTGATTAATCAACAATATTGTTGGGCAAATCTTGACGCGTTTTCAACCAAATTTTGCCACTTTCTATACCGTATTTACGCACTACTGAAACCACACGATCAGGCTCATTTTCAGCTAATACCGAAAGCAACTGTTCGTAATAATTAATGGCAGTAGTTCGCGCACTTTCATGACCAAAGAAGTATCCGCCTAAGCGCGCATAAATACCTTTGAACCCATTCATCATTAATACATAAACAGGATTATTCGAAGCAAAGGCTAAATCATGGTGCATTTGATAATCGTTCTGTGCAAACGCATTACCATCTTCACCAATGGTTCTATATCGTTCAATAATTTCACGGCATTTATCAGGGTTTTGACGAAAAGCGGCACGTATGAATACGGCACTAAGATTGGTTCTAGCGGAAAGCAGGTTATCAATTAATTGCGGTTGGCCTTCTTGGTCTAAACGCGCCAGCGTTTCGAGGATATTCAAACCGCAAGTTTCCCAATAATTGTTGACTTTCGTTGGTTTACCATGCTGGATTGTGAGCCAACCATCACGCGCAAGCCTTTGCAAAACTTCACGTAAGGTGGTCCGTGTTACGCCAATAAGTTCAGATAGTTCACGTTCTGCGGGGAGAATGGTACCGGGCGGAAATCGGCCGCTCCAAATAGACTCTACAATATATTCTTCTGCGAAACCGGCTGGACTTTGAGACTTATAAATCATTGGCTAAACTATAATTTGTTAATATTATTTTAACTGATTGTACCAGATGCAAAGCACAAGAAAAGCTTTATTGGTTTTACTATATTAATCAAACACTTAATGTAATGAAAATGAGCAGATTAAGTTAACAAAAAGTAAAAATACTAGAAATGATAGCTAATATCGCGCTAAATAGACGCTGTTAATAAATATTTCTTTAGATTTACCGATAACTTAGCTACATTCTGCACCAATAATACACATTAGGACTTAGCAATATGGCTATCTCAACCTTCGAAGCAGTCTATCGCAATTTTTTAGGCCCAGCACCCGATTGGTATAAAAAAACCATTATCGGCTTTTTATTCTTAAACCCTATTTTGTTCTCACTTGACCCTTACATTGCTGGTTGGGCGCTGGTTATAGAGTTTATATTTACTTTAGCCATGGCTTTAAAATGCTATCCCTTGCAGCCCGGAGGTTTACTGCTAATAGAAGCTATCCTAATAGGCATGACAACGCCGCAACATATGATGCTTGAAATTACTACCAATATTGAAGTGGTGCTCTTATTGGTGTTTATGGTCGCCGGTATTTACTTTATGAAAGACCTTCTTATGTTCCTGTTCACTAAACTGGTCATAAAGGTTGAAAATAAAACAATGTTGTCGGTGGCCTTCATTGCATCTTCGGCCTTCTTATCCGCCTTTCTAGACGCGCTAACGGTGGTCGCCGTTATTATAAGTGTGGGCTTAGGCTTTTATTCTATTTATCATAAAATAGCCTCTGGCAAAGAGTTTCATCATGATCATGACCATACCAGTGACTCAAATGTAGACACCCCTCAGCACGGTGACTTAGATAAATTTAGAGCATTTTTACGCAACCTAATGATGCATTCTGCGGTTGGTACTGCCCTTGGCGGTGTAATGACTATGGTGGGCGAGCCACAAAACTTAATTATTGCTGAAAAAGCCTCGTGGGGCTTTGGTGAATTTTTCGTTCGTATGTCACCCATCACTATTCCCGTTTTTGTATTTGGTGTAATAACAGCTTTCTTGTTAGAAAAAACTAAAACGTTTAGTTATGGCGCCCAAATGCCTAATTCAGTGCGACACATTCTTAAAGATTACGACAAGCACATGGACTCAGAACGAACCACTCGGGATAAAGCTCGTTTAGGTGTGCAGGCCTTAATAGGTATATGGTTAATAGTAGGTTTGGCAGGACATTTTGCTTCTGTAGGCTTAATTGGTTTGTCAGTTATTATTTTAGCCACCGCCATGAGCGGAATCGTAGAAGAACATGCCTTAGGCAAAGCATTTGAAGAATCATTACCTTTTACCGCCTTGCTATGTGTGTTCTTCGGTGTTGTGGCAGTAATTGTTGACCAAGGCCTGTTTTTACCGGTGATTGAGTATGTACTTAGTTTTGAGGGAGAAGCGCAACTTGTTCTCTTCTTTATTGCCAATGGTGTTTTATCTATGGTGAGCGATAATGTATTTGTGGGAACCGTATACATTAATGAAGTAGCGGCAGCCCTTGCAAAAGGCGAAATCACCCGTGACCAATTTGATTTGCTCGCTGTGGCGATAAACACAGGAACTAACCTGCCTAGCGTAGCAACGCCAAATGGTCAGGCGGCATTTTTGTTTTTGTTAACCTCGGCTATTGCACCTTTACTGAAACTTTCTTATGGTCGTATGGTCTATATGGCGCTTCCTTACACCGTGGTTTTAACTATAGTTGGCTTAGCCGCCACTTATTTAGGCTTAATAGATTTGACTCAATCATTGTATGATATGCATTTGATCAACCATCACACTGATTTACCCAGTGTTGGCGGTGGTGACGGACATTAAGAAACTCTTATAATTTACATTACTAAAGGAATATATGCATGGCAGTAACTGCGCTTTTAGAAAGGACTCATAGCTTCGGCCAGTCAAAATGGTCATGGTTTTTATTAGCTCTTAGCAGCACAGGCTTAACCTGCGCTGCCCTTTACTTTCAACATGTATTAGACTTACAGCCTTGTATTAAGTGTATTTACCAACGTACTGCCGTATTGGGTATTTTACTTGCAGCGCTTATTCCTTTAATAGTAAACACTTTTGCCACAAGGTTATTGGCACTTCTTATATGGGGATACAGCGCTTTTGAAGGATTAATGGCATCAAGAGCGCATCTTGAAATCATTTTTGCAGAAAACCCTTTTTTTATGGTGTGTGACATAGTCCCCAACTTCCCCTCATTTATGCCATTACACGAGTGGTTACCCTCTATATTTGCGGCTACCGGAGATTGTGATGAAAACAGCTGGCAGTTTTTAGGTATGGGTATGGCGAGTTGGCTACAAGTGATTTTTATTGCGCATCTGGTAGTGCTTATTTGGGTATTTATCTCGTTATTCTTCAAGCCAAAACAAAGCGCCTAGTTAATCTTCAATGGGGTCTATTGGCCAAGAAACAATGTAGTCCTCGAAATCGTTAAGATCTACGTCGTTTTCGTTGATAACTCTGTTTCGAACCGTGATCCCCAGCTGATGCATTTTGCTTTTTTTACCTCGATTAAGTAAAGGGTGCCAATGAGCCAAACCTTTGCCCTCTTGTAGTCTTCTATAACTGCAAGAGGGAGGCATGAAATATACGTCTTTGAGGTTTTCTTTTGATAATGACACGCAGTCTAAGACAAGCTCAGCACGTCTTTCATATTGAGTACACGAACACGTTTTGTCGTTTAAGAGATAACAAGAGATATTTGTAAACAATATCTCTTCAGCTTTGCTAGGTTCACTTTCAGAAGCTTCCTCATCTTGAGCACCTTCATCTATAAACTTATGTAGGCAACATCTACCACAACCATCACAAACGGCTTCCCATTCGTCTTTTGACATATCTGCTAGCGATTTATTTTGCCAAAACTTAGATTCAATAAGAGGCTTTGTATAAGGAGACTTTTTCATAACTTACCTTGTATCACCGCAGTTTAATTAGTACAGGCATAAGCTGTTGTTGTAGCGTTTAACTTCTATTAGGCTTGCCTAATCCTAACTCTTCGCGATGCTGTGCTAACAAGCTTTTTTCTTTCGGGGGTAACTGCAAATAGTAACCTTCGCTAGTGACTTTATCTATAAATTCACTTCGGTCAATATTGGCTATTTTGTCATGTTTAATGACCGGCACAAGTGTAACAAATTGTGGCGGGCCAAATACTTTCATCAGGGCTTCAGGCACTTCGCTGAAATCGTCCCTTTTCTCAACGTACAAATATGTATCGGCTTTTTTAGATGACTTATATACTGCGCACAATTTCATGATGGTTCGCCAATTTAGGTAATAATTCAGCAATACGGCTGTCTAATAAATCGTATCGCCATGAACTTAGCAAATCCGGCTTTAGCCCTTGGGCTTCAAGTTCATCAAAGGTAAACCAAAACCATTTTAGAAGCTGGTTAATTTGTTTCTTAGATGCAAGCGTAGCAACGGGAATGTTGTGTTGTTGCGCTACCTCATCAACCATTTTTTTAGCCGCAATCATAGCTGATTTGTAACCTGAGAACTCAATTAATCGCTGTACGCGAGGTGGGCACTGGGCAGGGTCCAAATTTTTTGCTTGTGTACAAATACTAATAATCGTTTCACCGTACAAGCGCGCGGGTTTTGAATATAGCTGTTTACATTCAAACAATTTATGATTGTTGTCAGGCAGTTTAACCGCCAGCTCGTACATAGCATCTTCTTTTATTACAAAATTAACTGACTTATTTTTGGCTCGCGCTTCTTCAAGTCGCCACCGGGCCAATTCTTTAAATGCGGCAAGGCTTCTACTACTTAATTTCCATATATTTTTTAACATCAAATAAGCAGTATTAGCGGGCACTGGGGTTGATTTCTTTAAACCTAATTGGTCAATTTCTTGATAAACCCAAGAGGTAATGCCTCTTTGTTCAGTTAAAGCAAACAAGTGTTCAAAAAGCGCCATTAAATGAGTAACGTCAGCCGCGGCGTAAGTAAGCTGAGCTTGACTTAAAGGTCGCTGCATCCAATCAGTTCTAGACTCGCCTTTATCAAGACTTATAGAAAAAAGTTGTTCAACCAAATTGGCATAACCTACTGACACACCTAAATCTAATAGCCCCGCAGCAAACTGCGTATCAAAAACAGGCGTGGGAATTACGCCTAAATGATGCCAAAGCGCTTCTAAATCTTCGGAACACGAATGTGCGACCTTGATTACATTTGGATCAACAAGGAGCTCAGCAAACATTGCTAAATCAGCAACCGCAATTGGGTCAATCAATACTAGCTGCTTGCCGTCAAACACCTGGATCAAGCCCAATAACGGGGTTAAGGTTTGGGTGCGAACAAATTCTGTATCAATAGCCAATATGTGCGCTTTACCATCACTATCTTTATATTGAGCGCACCAGCTTTCAAATTCATCTTGTGAATCAATATAAGAATAATCAACTACGTGCGCGTATGGATGCAAAATAACTTAATCTCTTAATTCTTTACGCAAGATTTTTCCCACGTTTGATTTGGGAAGTTCATCTCTAAACTCCACTATTTTAGGCACTTTATAACCGGTTAGTAATGATTTACAGTGCGTTATTACGTCAGCCTCAGTAATGCTTGGGTCACTTTTCACTATAAATAGTTTTACCACTTCACCAGATACTTCATGAGGAACGCCAATAGCAGCAGCTTCTAGTATGCCATCGTGCATCGCCGCCACTTCTTCAATCTCGTTAGGAAATACATTGAAACCCGAGACTAAAATCATATCTTTTTTACGGTCTACAATAAACAAGTAACCTTGCTCATCAATAGTAGCAATATCACCAGTTGCTAACCAACCGTCTTTGAGAATATCAGAGGTTGCTTCAGCGCGCCCTAAATAGCCTAGCATGACTTGTGGACCTTTCACATAAAGCTCTCCGGCCTCACCAAACGCTACACTTTGCCCTTCTTCATCAAGTAACTTAATCTCGGTTGAAGGTAATGGAAGGCCTATAGAACCTTTGTATTCACTTAAATGCATTGGGTTAACCGACACCACAGGTGAGCACTCCGTTAAACCGTATCCTTCTATCAGCATCTTACCTGTTACTTTTTGCCACTTTTCAGCTACCGGTTTTTGCACCGCCATACCGCCACCAAGACCAAATTTGAAGCTAGAGAAATCAAGCTCAGAAAATCCTGGCGTATTTAACAAACCATTGAATAAAGTGTTAACCCCGGTAATGGTCGCAAACGGATACTTTTTGAGTTCATTTACAAAACCAGGCATATCACGCGGATTCGTAATAAGTAAGTTGGGACAACCGTATTTCACAAAGGTCAGGCAGTTAGTGGTTAAGGCAAATATATGGTAAAGCGGAAGTGCCGTTACAACCAAATCGCCCTGTTCAATGAGTATTTCAAAGTTACCTGATACTTGTTCTAAGTTGGCCACCATATTTCGATGCGTAAGCATGGCCCCTTTTGACACACCGGTTGTGCCCCCAGTATATTGTAAGAATGCAAGATCATCACCTTTTATGGCTGGGCGCTCATAGTTCTTATTTTGCCCTGCACTAAGTGCTTGCTTAAACGATGTTGTATTTTGTAGATTGTGCGCGGGAATCATTTTCTTCACGTATTTAACAGCAAAGTTAACAATCCACTTTTTAGGCGCAGGTAACATATCACCTAAAGATGTAAGAACAACATTTTTAACCTCAGTATTGGCTAGAACTTTTTCCAAGGTATCGGCGAAGTTCTCTACAATAACAATAGTTTTTACTTTAGCATCGCAAAGCTGGTGCTCTAGTTCACGAGCTGTATACAATGGGTTTACATTAACTACTGTCATACCTGCGCGCAGAATGCCAAACAAAGCAATAGGATATTGCAGCAAATTTGGCATCATTACCGCAACGGCATCCCCTTTCGTTAAGCCAGAATGCTGAAGATATGAAGCAAATTGCAAAGACATAACATCTAGGTCTTCAAACGTAATTTGGTGACCCATATTTATGAAAGCGACTTGATTAGCATACTGACTGCATGACTGTTCGAATATTTCTAGCAAAGAAGGAACTACGTCCGGGTCTATTTCATGTTTTACGTTTTGGTCGTATTGATCAAGCCAAATTTTATCCACGTATTTCAATTCCTCTTCTTGATTAACGATGCCATATAATAACTGGCTGTAATCATCATTAATCCAAATGTTAGTCCAACTATGAATGGTCGTACCATTCATCTAATGCGCGTTATACTAATGTACTAATGAATAAAATGAAAACAAACTTTAAGTTTGATTAACAAATGTTCGTTATCATTCAAAACTATCTATTTTTTTGACTATAAATTGAGCCACTTGCTCAGGTGCATCAAGGTGCACATGATGCCCCCCTTGAAATTCAACAGTGTCAACATGGTCAAAAAGCGAACTTCGCTCGTTCAATATACGTTTTATTTTGTCAAATCCGTCACTTCCTATGACTAATGCCCGTGGGCAAGCAATATTGGCAATTACATTATTGGCTTGAGCTTCTGTCATCCGCATTGGTGACTTAGTGCGAAGGCGCTTATCGGTTCGCCACAGTAGCGAGCCATTAGGATCTTGCTTTACATTTCGCTGTAAAATGGTTTCTGCCATAGCTGAACTTAAATCACTAATTGCACAACGTGCTTTTACTAATTCTACCATAGATTTAGGCTGTTTTATTGCTTTGTAAGCCCTATCCCTACTTTCAAAACTGTGTTTTATTTGTTCAGCAGTTGTTAGCTCTGATTGACTTAAAGGCCCTATTGATTCTATTGCAATAAATCCTATTAAAGCCTTAGGCTGAGTAGCCGCGTAAATACTACACGCAATAGCGCCTAAAGAGTGCCCAACTAATATCACATTTTTGATTTTTTGAGTATTGATAAAGCGGTGGAGGTCATAGGCATAGTCAACTAAATGATAATGCGCATCTTCGCTTCGATGATCAGAATGGCCATGGCCGGCCAAATCAATAGCAACGCAGGGGTAATCAGTTAACAAAGGAAGCATATACGAAAAACTGGCTGCGTTGTCTAAATACCCATGAAGAAAAATAAGTACTGTTTGCTCATCCTTTCGATTAATAAAAGCATCATTAACTAGCCCTGCTAAATTAACAGGGCTTTGTTCAAAATTCTTATTAATTAACATTAAAGACCGTTATTTACGTTGAACAGGTTCTTTACTACTGCGATTTCCCGTACCCGAGTTTGATAGTTTGCGCTCTACAGGTTTTTCAACGCGTCCACCCTGTGTATGCCCGTTGTTATGTGTCACCCTTACTCTAACGCGATTTCGCGAATGATAGAACGGGTCATACCACGGTGAAAAGTAATTGCGACGGTATCTAGCGTGAAAACCAAACGGGGCAAAAGCAAAGGCATCAACATCTACTTCACTTGTTTCTTTCCACATGTAATATCCCACCGCGTTTAAGGTTGGATACTCATATTCTTGCTCGCCTATTAGCGCAGTGTTTGGCTCACCTATTTCACCTACAACGGTAATTAAACGTTCGGTTTTAAAAACCATTGGGTCAATAAAGCCCTCAACTATTGCTTTGAAGCGTCCAGCACTTTCTTCACCAGTTCTAGGCTTACCAAAATGATTTTCTGGAAAATAAACAATTTCGATTTCTGATACGTCTTTTTTATTGGTAACTGCTACAATTTTGCCGCCCCATCTAGCATTCGTGCCTATTAATTGCGCATTACTTTTGTTCGGCGTCACTTGTTCAAATGCAGTGAGTGAAACATTATCTGCAACGTCAATTGGTTCAGGGACTATTGCGCAACTTGTTACCAATAATAAAGAAGAGATGATACTGATAAATACTTTCATGTGTATTGCTCCGTTTGTATGACTAAGACTCATATGCCTTTGAAAGGGTTCAATCGAGCGTTTACGCGTATAAATCAACGCCCATCAGTTGGCTTATAGAGTCTTGTTTAGTCGCTTTATCTAATGCTGTATACGCTTCAAGTCCATTTTTGGACTGCATTGACATTGATTCAGAAAATTGTGCGAATTCATTTGCTTGTGCAAATAAATCATCTACTTGTTGTTTTACTTCGTCGCTGCCCGTTTGTACAAACTCAGCTTCAATAGTAACTGGGGCAACTCTTTCTTTAGCCACAGCATCTTGCGAAGAAAAAGGCTTATTACCCGAACTATGATCAGTAAATATTGATTGATTCAGAGGCGATATGCTTGTCATATTTTAATTTGCACCTTATAAATCTAATATACAACACCGTGCTTAACTACATTTTATGCGGAAGCTTTTTCCACGTAACGGTATCCCTTAAATAGACCGGCTTTATGTCTTCGACTTTCACGCCAAGGTCATTTTTTATTGCATCTTTTGCTAATGATAACATGTACAAAGCATTCGGGTATAACACCCTGACTTCATGTTGCTCTTTTAAATACGAAAAATGCTCAAGATATGCATCCATACCCGTTCCTGTTACCGCATCAACTGACTCATCTTTAATGTGGTCTTGTACTTCGTTAGGTGGGCATACTAATTCAGGTAATTGCGGCGTAGCTAAACCATTTACTATTGTAAAGAAGCCGCAATAAACTTCTTTCATGCGCGCATCAATCAGGCTTAAGATCTTGTTGCTGCCATATTTTTCAAATGCTTCTTGCGCCATCGCGGCAAGCGTAGATATTTCTACCACGGGCACATTGGCACCTAGCGCTAGTCCTTGCACGGTACTGGTTGCTATTCTTACTCCGGTAAAACTTCCAGGGCCGCGTCCGTATGCGATAGCATCAATATTGCTCATTGCTAGCCCGTGCTTTGACAATAATGTGTCAATCATGGGCAAAATTTGTTGGCTTTGTTGCTGAGGGCATACCTCAAACAAACTATCTGTTTCTGTACCATGCAATAATGCTACGCTGCAGGCTTCAGTGGCGGTATCAATTGCCAATAAATTCATTCATATATCCTATGTACACTGTTATCTACTGAATAGACTTTAAAAAATCTTGTACTTTACTCAAGCTTCTCGTTTTCTTCATGTTTGGCAAACTATTTATAAACGTACTGCCGTAGGGTTTAGTCACTAACCTGTTATCGCAAATAACCAGTACGCCTCGGTCACCCACATCTCGAATTAACCGTCCTGCCCCTTGTTTTAAAGCAATAACGGCTTGTGGCACTTGAATATCAAAAAATGGCATACCACCCTGTTTCCTACAGTCATCTAAGCGGGCTTTAAATAAAGGGTCATCGGGTGAAGCAAAGGGTAGTTTGTCAATCATAACGCATAGCAAGTCATCCCCTTTTACATCAACGCCTTCCCAAAATGCGCCTGTGGCAAACAAAACACTGCTCGCATCTTCAAGGTAGTCATGCAAAATAGCTGACTTTGCTCGCTCCCCTTGCACCAGTATTTTATTATCAATTTCATCAGCCACTATTTCTGCAACTTCTTTCATCATTCTGTGGCTCGTAAAAAGTATAAAACAACGGCCCTTAGCCGCTTCCACCAAGGTAATAGCTGTTTCTGCCAGAGCTTGTTTCATTTGCTTGCTACTTGGCTCTGGCAAGTACCTAGGTACGCACAACATGGCTTGAGCTTGATAATCAAACGGGCTATCCAAACACAGTGTTGTTGCCGAATGCAAGCCCATAAGCTTCTGAAAATGTTCAAAGTTTTCATCTATTGCCAATGTTGCTGATGTAAATATCCAGCTAGCATCGCGCTCATCCATTACTTTTTGAAATTGCTTGGCAATACTCAGAGGCGTTAAGTGCAACACCACATGATACTTGCTAGTTTCATACCACAAGCTTACATCTTTATGTTTTTCTTGTAAAAATAGAGATAAGCCTTGTGCATTCTGGCCAATTTTTTCAAGTAAGCTGTCAACGTCGGTGTCACGTTGAGCATTAGCCTCACCCACAGCTAGCAGTAAATTCAGTTGTTCACTGAGTATATTCATTTGTGCCAAAATACTGGGGCGCTTAATAGCATCTTGCCAATTTCCCCGTTCAGGATCCGCGGGAAACTGCATTCGAAGATCAGACAAACTATAGATGCATTTATCAGCAAATTCAGATAGTTGGCTGGCGTCTTTTAATGATACTTTTTGTAATTTCCCTAGGTCTTTGAGTTGATCACTTAACTGGCGTGTTGAAAAGGTGTCGCCGAAATATTCACTGGCTATATCAGGAATTAAATGCGCTTCATCAAATATAATACTTTGCGCGCTAGGTATTAATTCGCCAAAGCCTTGTTCTTTTAATGCCAAATCAGCAAAAAACAAGTGATGGTTTACCACTAAGACATCTGCGGCTAATGCTTTTTTGCGTGCTTTGACTAAATGGCATTCTTCAAAATATGAGCAATCTTTGCCTAAGCAGTTGTCAATTGTAGAGGTTACTAGTGGCAGAACTTTGGCATCCTCTTTTAGCTGTTTCAGCTCACTCATATCGCCGGTTTTCGTTCCGCTAGCCCATTTAAGCACCACTCTAAATTCTTGCAGCGTTTCCGCTTCTAGCCCCCTATTGGAGACCTCATTTAATTTAACGCGATGAATACACAAATAATTGCTTCGCCCCTTTAATAAAGCGGCGTCTTTTCCTTTTGCAATAAGGTCACGTACTAAAGGTAAATCACGTTTAAATAATTGTTCTTGTAAATTTTTAGTCCCCGTTGAAATAATCACTTTTTGTTCAGTTTGTAAAGCAGGTACTAAGTAAGCAAAGGTTTTACCGGTTCCGGTTCCCGCTTCAGCAATTAACGCACTGTTGTTGCGCATGCTTTTTTCAATAGCGAGTGATAAGTCAAGCTGTTGCTCACGAACTTTATATCCGCTTAAAACAGTGCTTAGTGGGCCTGTATCTGAAAAAAAGGTTTTTACATCATTCATAAAAATTGCGCTTGGATACTCTCAATAAAAAGACCGGTTAGCAGAGTTTGCTACCGGCCTGAATAACTAAAATATAAACTACTATTAATTTACATTTACTTAGGCTTCACTAAGCCCTTTTGCATACTATTATCTGAAAAGTACTTTTTCTTGGTTAAACCAGTACACGCAAAATGACAGCAATAAGCCTGCAAGTAGCACTGTTGAACCGAAGATAGCCACTAACTGCACATAGTCCATAGTCCCTTTTACTAGCTCTTTAATCGCTAATGCAACATTAGTTAAGGGGATCCATGGCCAAATGCCTTTAAGCTCAATACCAGGAACTAAGGCAATAATAACAGGAATAAAGCTGAAAATAACTAAGGGGCTCATGTAACCCTGTGCTTCTTTAAATGAACGAGCGTAAATAGACATCGCCAGTAAAATGGAAGCAAAAATAGCCACCACAGGCACCAACATCAAAAAGATAAGTACAAAGTCTATCCAGTCTATTGATGCCATAAATTCACTTAAAAAAGTAAGTCCTTTACCTTCTGGAACAAATTGAAGGGCAACAAGCCCCCACAGTGCAATACTAAATACCGTTATCATAGCGGTGAGTACACCTGCAGTGCCAATTGTAGCAAACTTAGCCAGAACAATACTACGGCGGTTAACCGGTGATAATAATAAGGTTTCCAAAGTGCCACGCTCTTTTTCACCGGCTCCAATATCTGCAGCAGGCAACATAGCGCCCTGTAAGCAAAGCAAAAACATGATGTAGGGGATCATTCCGCCTAATACAGAACCCGCTTGTTCGCGTTCGTCAGCTACGTTGACCTTTTCAACCAATATTGGATTAATTAAGGCCTCTTGCATGGTTTCATTAACCCCTAAAGAATCAAATGCCGCTCGCTGATTAGCATCTTCAATAATATCGGTTACTTCTACTAAGCGAGAACGCGCCTTATTCACCTTCGCGTCATTTAGTACTAAATTAAGCGTAATCTGCCCCGATGCAAGTACATCGTTTCCATAGTTACTTGGAATTTGTAGAACAAAGTCAACTTTTCCGTCTTTAATAGCGGTTTTAGCTACTTGTTCGTCACCTAGGTCGCCTTCAAGGGTTTTAAGTTCAAAGGTTTCAATCTCTTTTAGTTTGAGCATTAAATCGGGAGCATGTTCTTGGCCAGAAACAGCGTAAGTGAGTACTTTAGATTGTGCATCTGACTCTACTTCAGCCATAAAATATATTAAACCACCAAATATCAGTGGAAATACAACAATGGGCAAGGCCACTACAAAAAACAAAGTTTTTCGATCGCGTAATAGCTCTATAATTTCCTTTTTATAAATTAGCCACATTTTATACATCACTCCTGTGTAAGGTTCTCATGAAAGCTTCGTGTAAGTTATTTGGTGATAAAGCAGTAAATGCGGCAAGGTCACCGTCAAACGATGTAAGGCCGTAATCTATTACCGTAATATGATCACATAACTCACTCACCTCATCTAAGTGATGCGTAGAAAATATAACTGGCGTGCCTTTGCTTTTTAAATCTTTTATAAAATCAATTACCGTTTTAGCTGACATAATATCTAGACCAGTGGTGGGCTCATCTAAAATAACCACTTCAGGACTATGCACAACCGCCCTCGCTATCGACGTTTTTTGTTTCATGCCGGTAGAGAAGTTTTCACTGCGGCGGTCTAAAAATGAGTGCATATCGAGTTGCTCAGCTATTTCATCAATTTTAGCTGAAATAGCCGCTTCGCTCATGCCATTTAAGCGGCCAAAATACTGAATATTTTCGCGCCCGGTTAAGCGGCCGTACAAGCCCGTTGAACCTGACAAAAAACCAATTTTTTTACGCGCTAGCACGGGTGTTTTTAGCACATCTACATCGTCAATTAAAATGCTTCCGCTGTCAGGCGTGAGTGCGGTTGATAACATACGTAAAGTTGTGGTTTTACCGGCTCCATTGGGGCCAAGTAAACCTAGAACTTGTCCTTTATCACATTTTAGGCTTACGTCTTTCACCGAATGAAAAAAACGCCCCGTTAAACGCGGGTCTTTTTTGTCTTGCTCACTTAATTTTTTCGGATTTTCAACTTTGAATTTTTTCGAAAGTTGCTGAATCTTAATCATATTTATTATCCCTAATCGTTTTTCTTAGTTTATGCTAATAAAATAAGAAATAACAAGTGAATTACCGCATTTCCAACAACAGATATGTTTCTAATTGTTACTAAAAGCAGTGTTTTTCGTATTACTGCATTGAAAGAGTATGTAAAATTGCCTACAAACGTTTTTATTGTAATACTACTTCGCGTTGCATGTTCATATGTACGCTAAAAAACGAACTAAAATAACAAGAGAGTCCTACGTGCCAAATAACAACAATGAGCCAAGCTTAAGCAATCCGATAAGCGCAATTACCGAAACATTTTTTAATCCACGTACGGTTTTTAACACACTTGCAGTTAAAAACAACTGGTCATGGGTGCCTTTCTTCTTATTAGCATTTGTATTATTTTTTCCGCCATATTTGTACTATAGCGTGGTTGATTTTGACTGGTTTAGCCAATTAAGCGCAGATGCGCTGTTAGGTGATGTTAGCCCAGCCGAACGCCAAATGTATATGGACGCCGCGAACGTGTCACTAATACGGTTGAGTCAAGCGCTAACGAATTCACTAATAGCTCCTATCATTGTATTTGCAGTGCTTGCGCTTTATTACAATTTCATAACTCGAAATGATGAAAAAAGTGTTCAAGGGTTTTCTGATTGGTATGGGGCAATGTGGTGGATGGCCCTACCTGGCTTATTAAACGCACTAGTGGCAATAATATTAATCAGTTTCCAAAGCGAAAATGCACAAATTCATGACAACATCATGGTGCCCTTTTCACTTGCTTATATAGCCAATACAACAATAGCATCACCTATGCATTCTTTGTTTACGGCTATTCGTTTAGATGTGTTTTGGTCAATCTATTTAGGCTTTATTTGCGTTCGCTCGTGGACTAACTTCAGCGTTGCAAAAGCCCTAACAACCGTTATAGCGCCTTATTTACTGCTTTTAATTGTATTAATATTTAGTGCTTAACATTTAATGCTAAGAAGGTTTGATGCCTTCTACGGCTATTTTGAGTGTATTAGCAGTCAACTCTTTATAGTATTACTTACTAATAAGATGTAATTAAACACTAGCATCATCAACAAGTATTAAACTGAATTATTAATAACAGGCTAGCGGCGCGGCATGAAGTAGTCTTGATTTGCGTAAAATGCCTCATCTTGAGTAAAAGTAGACCACGTGGGAATGCCTAACAAAGGCAGCGGCATCCAAGGTTTAGGTAAGTAAACGTCTTTATCTTGCTTTAGCCCGTTCAAGCAAAGTTCATCAAGCAATGAACTTGCTTGACCAGCCCATAGAGAATGTTGCAAATTGCAAATATCTTGGTTTGAGAAATCAGGTAAACAAATAACCTTTACTTTAGCCGTTAAGCCAATAAAAGGCTTAAGTAACATTTCCCAAAGAGCATGGCCCACAATAATAGGGACAATGTTGTTGTGCCATTGATGCTTTCTATTGATGAATACAGCTTGCCAGTTGTGCGCTTTTATTTCATGTGCGAGTTTTGCTTCATTGGTAAATATAATTAAGCCGCACTCATCAAAATGCGTAATACGGTCTCGAACGGGGCTGCGCATTTTTAAACCATATTGTTCAATTTGCTGATTATGCACTTCACTAAAGTAGCGTTTGGTTTTAGGCAATTGAAGCCAAATAAGGCCATTAAAGAAATCATGCCAGTTATTTCTTGTGGGAATTTTCCCTTTTTTATAAATAATTTCTTCGTAGTATAAGGCATTATTTTCAAACTGGCTTTGTGAAATAAATTGACACTTGTTAGCGTGTTCATTGCGGCTTTTTTGCACTAATGTATTAAGTAGTTTTTCACCCAACTCATACGTATGCCAATTACCTCCCAAGCAACTTTCTAAATAAATACTAAGTTTATCAAAGGGTTTTTCACGACAAAGTGTTTTTAGTAATGATAAGGTATTGGCTAGTTCGCCATGACTTTCATCACGAAGTGGATGACTTATACTCATATTTAGGATTATTATCTATAAAGATTTTCTATTACTACAATTAGGACATTATAATGAATAACAAACTAATTCCCAAGCCTAGTAGCAGCACCAAAAAGCTGACTACTTTGCTTTCAATAGGCCTAAGCACTGCGCTACTTACTGCATGCACGGAACCCAAACAAGACGAAACGTTAAGCTTGGCAGAGCCTGACAACATGGAGCAGGTATACCAAAGTATCTCTAACGAAGAAATTACTCAGCATATAAAAGTCATCGCCTCTGATGAGTTTGAAGGCCGAGCGCCCGCAACGAAAGGCGAAGAAAAGACCTTGGCGTACTTAAGCAACGAGCTATCTAAAACCGGTTTTCAACCAGGTAATAACGGCAGTTATTTACAGCAAGTAGATTTAATGCAGATTACCGCAAATCCAGAAATGACATTATCGCTAGGCTCGCAAACCCTGACGTATAAAGAAGACATGGTGGCTAGCTCTAAGCGAGAAGTTGATAAAATTGATGTCAATGAATCTGAAATCGTTTTCTTAGGATACGGTGTTAATGCACCCGAGTATCAATGGGATGACTACAGCATGGCTGACGTAAAAGGAAAAACCGTAATTGTGTTAGTAAACGACCCAGGTTTTGCATCTCCAGATTCAGACAAGTTTGAAGGTAGCACTATGACCTATTATGGCCGTTGGAGTTACAAGTACGAAGAGGCTAGCCGCCAAGGTGCGCAAGCCGTATTTATTGTGCATGAAACGGCTCCTGCATCCTATGGATGGTCGGTTGTGGCTAATAGCTGGAGCGGTGCGCAGTATGGTTTAGTATCAGCAGATAAAGGCCAAAGCAGAGTCGCGGTAGAAGGCTGGATTTCGTACGAAGCAGCAAATGTATTATTCGCTGAAGCAGGCCTAGATTTTGAAGAAGAGAAAGGCAAAGCGCAAGCAGGCCCTTACGCAAAATCTCTTAATTTAAATGCATCTATTAGCGTTGAAAACACCATAGAGAAATCTAAGAGTTATAACGTGTTCGCCACCTTACCTGGTGAAACCAAGCCTGATGAACATATTATTTATACCGCCCATTGGGACCACCTAGGCATGGATACGACTAAAAAAGATGATCAAATATACAATGGCGCGCATGACAACGCTACCGGGACTGCTGCAATTTTAGCTATGGCTCGCGCATTTTCAGATTTAAACAAGGGCTTGAACCGATCCATTAGTCTTTTAATTGTTACCGCAGAAGAACAAGGTTTATTGGGTTCTAAATACTATGCTGCAAACCCTATTATTGCGCTTGATAAAACCGTTGCAAACATCAACATGGATGCAATGAACATTTTAGGTAGAACGAAAGATGTTTCAGTGGTTGGAATGGGTAAATCAGAATTAGAACTATACCTACAAAAAGCTGCCGACAAGCAAGGCCGGACCTTAAGTCAAGAATCTAGACCAGAAGCCGGTTCATACTACCGTTCAGATCATTTTAGTTTTGCTCAATTAGGTGTGCCCGCTTTATATGCAAAAGGCGGCTCTGAACCTGTTAATGAAGAAACCGCGAAGTATCGCAAGCGAATGAACGTTATACAGCGAGGATGCTACCACCAAGTATGTGACCAGTTCAGAGATACGTGGGATGTGAGTGGAATAACTGAAGATACACAGCTGTTATTTGATGTAGGTTATCAAATTGCAAGTTCTAGCGAATGGCCTAAATGGAATGAAACAAGTGAGTTTCAGCGCCCTTAAGTATTTTGTTGATAGCAATCTACTTAGCCCTTTGTTTTTTAACCTGCAATCCAATGATTGCAGGTTTTTTCAACAGCTACCCGCCTATACCTTTTACTACACCAATATAAATGCGTAAAAGCCAAATAAACACTTGCAATTTTTCTCTATCATGGCACATTCTTAAGTGTAGAAAGTAACATCAATAAAAATAAAATAATAATCAAGCTACAAGGCTACAGCCTAGTCCCTGAATAGAACCTTTCTCGACAGAAAACCTGAAACTCTTCTTTGAATGAACAACAGAGGCAAGCCTTTTTATGTGTGGTATTTTCGGTATCTTAGATATCAAATCTGATGCAACAGAGCTCAGACCCAAAGCGCTAGAATTAGCAAAAACATTACGCCATCGCGGCCCTGATTGGTCAGGTGTATGGCAAGACGAACGTGCAATACTTTGCCATGAGCGATTAGCAATAGTTGACGTAGACACTGGCGCTCAGCCGCTTATTAGCGATAATGGCAATCAAGTATTAGCGGTAAATGGCGAAATTTATAATCACAAAGAATTGCAAAATGCTGAAGCGAATGACTACAATTTTGCTACGCGCTCAGATTGCGAAATAATTCTTCCTTTATTTCAGAAATACGGTGCAGACTTTGTAGACAAATTAGAGGGTATGTTTGCCTTCATTTTATATGACAAAAGCACTGGTGATTACTTAGTAGCACGTGACCACATAGGCATTATTCCGCTTTACACTGGATTTGATGAACACGGTAATTTTTACGTAGCATCAGAAATGAAAGCCCTAGTACCAATTTGTAAAACAGTACAAGAATTCCCTCCTGGCCATTATATGTTAAATGGCACTTTGGTTAAGTATTACCAACGTGACTGGATGGACTACGAGAATGTTAAAAACAACGAAACAAACTTAGAAGACCTTAAACACGCATTTGAAAAAGCGGTTAAGTCTCACCTAATGTCAGACGTACCCTACGCAGTATTGCTTTCTGGCGGTTTGGATTCTTCTTTGGTATCAGCTATTGCAGCTCGCTACGTTGCTAAACGCGTTGAAGATGATGATAAGAGTGATGCTTGGTGGCCACGATTGCACAGTTTCGCAGTGGGATTAGAAGGCGCGCCTGATTTAATTGCCGCGAAGAAAGTGGCTGATATGATTGGTACGGTTCACCATGAAATTCACTTTACGATTCAAGAAGGCTTAGATGCCATTCGTGATGTGATTTACCATTTGGAAACCTTCGATACCACTACTATACGTGCAGCTACGCCAATGTACTTGATGACCCGTAAAATTAAAGCAATGGGCATTAAAATGGTACTCTCTGGTGAAGGTTCTGATGAGATTTTTGGTGGTTACTTGTATTTCCACAAGGCACCAAACGCTAAAGAGCTGCATGAAGAAACAGTGCGTAAACTAGACCGTTTGCATATGTTTGATTGTGCACGTGCAAATAAAGCAACGTCAGCATGGGGCGTTGAAGCACGTGTTCCATTCCTAGACAAAAACTTTATGGATGTAGCTATGCGTCTTAACCCACAAGATAAAATGTGTGTTGATGGCCGTATGGAAAAGTGGATTTTGCGTAAAGCATTTGATGATGAAACTTATCTTCCAGCTGAGGTACTATGGCGTCAAAAAGAACAATTTGGTGACGGTGTAGGCTATTCTTGGATTGACTCCATCAAAGACTTCGTTGAAGAAAACGTAAGTGATCAACAGTTGGCTACCGCGGAATTCCGTTTTCCTATTAATACACCGGATTCTAAAGAAGGCTACTTCTACAGAACTGTTTTTGAACAATTCTTTCCACAGGAAACTGCGGCTAAATGTGTTCCTGGCGGTAAATCTATAGCTTGTAGTACTGTTGAAGCCTTAGAATGGGATGCTAGCTTTAAAGAAATGGCTGACCCTTCTGGCCGTTCAATGAAATCAGTGCATTCTGGTGAATTTAAAGCTTAAGCAAGCTTAGTAAAGTAAAAAAGGCGCTAAGCGCCTTTTTTTGTGCCATGTTACTTTGGCTTAGAATTTGTAGTTTTGAAATACCACAGCTTATCGTTTGAAATTGGCGTTAACGGTGGCAGCAAAGGGTTGGTTAAATCAAACTTAATTGTATCGTCATTTTCGATTGTCTCTAGTACCTTCGCGTAATGCTTTAGAAACAATTCATCATAGCTACCATCTTCTATCGCTCGATTTAATCCAGTTTCTATTAGCTTTGATAGGGTAATATTTCTTTTATTAGTAAAAAAGTATTGTGCTGTAGGGTATGCTAATACAAGCCCTGGCTTAATTTTAAAACCTCTTTCACTCTCTCTTTCTAATTCACCATATACTTCTACTATAGAACGTGGAAAAAAATCGGCTTGCGTTTTTTCCAGTATTGCTGCTGAATCATAATAATCTTGAGCGATAACTACGTTAAATCCGTTTGCCTGCAGTATTTTCGTATCGGGCCAGCTTGTCGCTTGAACAGGAGAGAAAAGAAGCAAATTACTAAGATTAGTAATATTAGCCTTATAAAATGGTCGATCAGGATGAGTTACCAATACCCTTACTCCCAATAAACCTTTTGCAATTGGAATACGAATGGGACGAAGCTGCTCTTCGCGTTGCGTATCAGTCATTACCCACATAACGTTCAACTCTAGATTTTCTTCAAGCCTTTTGGCTGCAATTGCCTGCTTAAAAGGCTGTAAAGAAGGTCTTAGTTCATAACGAACGCCAGTTTTTTGTAAAGCTAATTCAAGAAGCTCAATCGGAAACTCATAGCGAACATCATTTTCAATTTCAGAGCGTGGATACACTATATTCCAAACAGCACTATTAGCGGGAAAAATGAGCGCTAGGCTTACAAGTACAATAAATAAAAGTGTGCTGAAATGTAATTTTAAAGATGTCATTAAATTCAACTACTCTACTCCAATATACTTGTGTAATTGAACAGACAAACGCCAATTACGTTTGATACAAGTTTCAACCGCAAGTTGTGTAGCCCTTTCAAGCTGGCTAATGGGTTGAATGTATATTAGCGGCTGTACCGCTTTGTTGCTTAGCTTAGCTTCTAATTCAGTATCGCGCAATAATTGGTCTAATTCGTCAATGTGTTTTTGCATAGCAATTGGATGCTTAATTTCATTAGCACGTAGCATCGCACTTGTTAAAACGGGCATACCTGCTTTCATGTTTATTTTTGGTGAAACAGTAACCCATGTATCAGGCGCACATATCACCTCATATGTACCACTTGTTTCTATTTGAACAGAAAATCCCTTATTTATTGCTGCTTGCGTAAGGTCTGTTAAATCATACATACATGGCTCGCCACCAGTAATGACAATATGTTTTGCACACCATCGTTTGTTTTCAATAATAGTGAAAAGCTCAGACGTAGAGGCTTTAAAGTAACGATCATCTTCTGCGGCTTTAAGCAACACAACATCACTAGCTTGCACCCTTTCAGGTAGAACTTCCCATGTATGCTTTGTATCACACCAAGGGCAGCCCACCGGGCAGCCTTGCAATCTAATAAAAATAGCTGGAGTGCCCGTATAAGAGCCCTCACCCTGAATGGTTTCAAACATTTCGTTAACCAATAATTCGGTCATTTTGTACCTTACTCTATTTGTTTGAGGTTATTTGCTGACGAAAAGGCAAATAATTACACAATTAGCTCATTAATCATTGGGATTTTACCATCTATACCTTAAAATCTGCATAGAAAAATTAAACAAGAGCAAAGCAATGACACAACAAACTACTAAAGATAAAAAAGTCGTTATTATTTATTCTGGTGGAATGGATTCTTACACCGTATTACATCAAGCTATTCACGAGGGATTTGTTGTTCATGCTGTTTCATTTAACTATGGGCAAAAGCACAGCAAAGAGCTTGAGTACGCAAAAAGTGTTACTGAAAAGTACAATATTGAACACAAAATAGTTGATATTACCAGTATTAACCAACTTATTGGTGGCTCAGCCTTAACAGACAACATTGATGTGCCAGAAGGCCATTATGAAGAAGATTCAATGAAACAAACCGTGGTTCCTAACCGTAATATGATTCTATTGTCATTAGCGGTTGGCTATGCAGTATCAATTGAGGCCGAAGCCGTTTATTTTGGTGCTCACTCTGGTGACCATGCTATTTACCCTGACTGCCGAACAGAGTTTGTAGACGCCATGAATGAGGTGTGCAAAATAGCTAATTATACTTCTATTGAAGTTCGCGCGCCGTTTTTAAAGGCGAGTAAAATAGATATTCTTCAGCAAGGCTTAAGCTTAGGTTTAGATTATTCAGAAACTTGGACGTGTTATAACGGGCGCGAAAAAGCATGTGGAAAATGTGGAGCATGCCAAGAGAGGTTAGAAGCCTTTACTGAAAACCAAGCTACTGACCCTCTTGAATACGAGGCGTACTAAGGCCTTTTTTATTTTTGACTCTCTGATACGAAGTATTCTATTTCTTTAATACAATGGCGAAGCACAGGATTTAAGCGTGTGTTTTTGCCATTCATAACAAACAAATCATGTTCGAACTTAAACAAGTTTCCTTTTGCAATAGGCACTAAGCCTGTAGCCGCTCCCTGCTCTTTAGCTATATAGTCAGGTAGCAAACCCACATACTCGCCAGTCATGATTGCGGCCATACACACATCAAACGAATCTGAGAAGGTTTGGATTGACAAACGCTTATCAATATCGATGTAATTTGATGACGATAAGCCCGAAATACCAATAGCTGGAAATTTTTCAATATTCACAGATTCAGGTAAAGCGTCTACGTCTCGGTATTTAGCTAAAGGGTGAGTAGGTGCACAATATAAACTGCCTTTACACTTTACACCAACCGGGTGAAATGTAACCGATTCTGGTTTTACCATGTCATAGGTTGATAACACTAAATGGCATTCGCCAGATAACGCTACATGCTCTACTTCGTTATACAAACGCGTTTGAATATTTACGTGAATGTCATCAAACTTCTTCATTGTACTCTTCACGGCTTTACTTACCGCTAAGTGAGTAGATGTAGCCAAACCGGCCATTAGTACAATAGTAATATGACCAGAGTAATCATCATGAAGCGATTTTAAGTTGAATACAAAATTATCAAACGCGTTAAAGATACGTTTGGTTTCCTGAAAAACCACCTCACCTTCTTTTGTCATTTGAAATCCACCGCGTCCACGGTGACATAAAACAAGATCTAAGCGTTCTTCGAGCTTTTTGATAGCCGCGCTAATGTTTGGACGCTGCATGCGTAAAACAGGCTCTGCCGCTGTAAATCCATTACACGACGCCACTGCATAAAATACTCTTAATAGTTTTATGTCTGATTCTTGAAGGCGGTTTAACATAAGTAGTCCTCTTTGGCACATAAAAGTATGTCACTTTATATGGCGTGCCAGTATGGTCTGAAACAAGATTAATTTAGGCGATATTAGCTAGCTAAAATTAGGGCTCATAATGAATAAAGCCCTAATAAAATATCGCATCACTAACAATGTTATCGTTTCGTATAACTAAAACTTTATGCTTTTTTTCAACCACTTTCAAGAACTTAAGATAATTTAACTATCTCTTTTCGCAAAGTCTCGACTTCATCACGCATAGCCGCCGCTTTTTCGAACTCTAAGTCACGCGCGCTAGCAAACATATCTTTTTCTAATTGCGCCACTTTTTCCATCATCTGTTTTAGGTTTAAGGCCTTATTTGCCGTCTTTTCATCTGACATTTTACGCAGTTTGACTTTGCCCGAAGCAGGATGCGCAGTATCGCCTAAATCCATAATATCTGTAATTGGCTTGTTTAGTTGCTGTGGCGTAATATTATTCGCTTTATTATGCGCTATTTGTTTATCACGCCGACGCTCAGTTTCATCAATAGCTTTTCGCATTGATTTCGTGATGCGGTCAGCGTACAAAATAGCCTTCCCGTTTAAATGCCTAGCGGCCCTACCCATTGTTTGAATAAGTGACTTTTCTGCTCGTAAGAAGCCTTCTTTATCAGCGTCAAGTATAGCTACTAGCGATACTTCAGGCATATCCAAACCTTCACGCAGCAGGTTTATACCTACTAATACGTCAAACTTACCAATACGTAAGTCTCGAATAATTTCAATACGTTCAACAGTATCAATATCAGAGTGTAAATAACGGACTTTAACACCGTGTTCGCTAAGGTAATCGGTTAAATCCTCTGACATCCGTTTGGTTAAGGTCGTAATTAGAACACGTTCGTTAAGTTCAACACGCAAATGAATCTCGCTAAGTACGTCATCAACTTGTGTAGCTACAGGCCTAACTTCAATAGTGGGATCTAACAAGCCCGTTGGCCTAACTACCTGCTCAACGATTTCACCGTCGCAGTTATTGAGCTCATAATCACCGGGTGTGGCCGACACATAAATAGTTTGCGGTGAAATTTGTTGGAATTCTTCAAATTTCAGCGGCCGGTTATCTAATGCTGAAGGAAGCCTAAAACCAAATTCAACCAAGGTTTCTTTTCGTGACCGGTCGCCTTTATACATTGCGCCAATTTGCGATACCGTTACATGAGATTCATCAATAAACAACAAGCCATCAGCCGGGAAATAATCTAGCAAGGTTGGCGGCGGCTCGCCTGGCGCTCTTCCAGACAAATAACGTGAATAGTTTTCAATTCCTGAGCAGTAGCCTAACTCAAGCATCATCTCTATATCAAACTGTGTTCGCTGCGATATGCGCTGCTCTTCTAACAATTTTTGATTATCTTTTAGTACTTCCTGTCTTTCTTTTAATTCACCTTTGATCCTATCAATAGCATCAACAATCTTCTCACGTGGCGTTACGTAATGTGTTTTAGGAAACACGGTTGTACGAATAACATTTTTTTCAACTGCGCCGGTTAATGGGTCAAATAAGCTGATTTTTTCAATCTCTTCATCAAACAGTTCAACTCGAACGGCCTGCTTTTCTGAGTCAGCAGGAAATATATCAATTACATCGCCACGCACACGAAAAGTACCGCGTTCAAAAGCAATATCGTTACGTTTGTATTGAAGTTCAGCCAAGCGCCTTAGAATGTCACGTTGGTCCATGATATCGCCTTGGCGAAGGTGTAAAAGCATTTTCATGTAGCTTTTAGGATCACCTAAGCCATAAATAGCCGACACCGAGGCTATAATGACTACATCGCGCCTTTCCATTAAAGCCTTAGTGGCTGACAAGCGCATTTGTTCAATATGATCATTAATTGATGCATCTTTTTCAATAAAGGTATCGGTACTTGGAACGTAAGCTTCTGGCTGATAATAATCGTAATACGAAACAAAATACTCTACGGCATTATTAGGGAAAAACTCTTTCATTTCTCCGTACAACTGTGCGGCAAGCGTTTTATTGTGCGCCATAATTAATGTAGGGCGCTGAACCTGAGAAATAATATTGGCCATGGTAAAGGTTTTGCCTGACCCTGTAACACCCAACAGAACCTGCTTAGCAATACCTGATTCTAGCCCATCAACTAAACTTTCAATCGCTTTGGGTTGGTCTCCTGCTGGAGAATACTTTGATTCAAGATCAAATCCCTTCGACATCTATTGTTCCTCTTAAAATAATTTAGTTTATTTCGCTAGCCTTAAGCGAAATAGTCATTTGTTTTTTTAACGCACGGTTAAACCAAAAGTAAGATGCAGCAGCGGCAATAGAATTAGCTAGAACGCAGCCCCAAAACAAGCCTTGTAAGCCATAAAAATAACTACCCAACGCCGCAAGCGGTACATAGCACACAAATAATCTAAAAATGCTGAGCCACAAAGCTGCCATAGGCAAGTGCATAGCGTTAAATGAACTATTAGTTAAAATAATAACGCCTTGAAGGCCATAGCCCAAAGGTACTATGACCAAAAATAAAGTAATGATTTGCGATACGTTTTGTTCATCAGCAAATATTTGCGCAATGTATGGCGCACTTACAAATAACACACCAAATACCACTAACTGCCATACCATTACAAAACGAATTGCCATCTTATACGATGAAAAGATACGTTGGGTTTGCTTTGCTCCAAAATTTTGGCTAATAAAAGGGGGAAGGCTCATTGATAAAGCAAGAACAATAATGCAAGCCATTGATTCCAAGCGGCTGCCCACCCCCCAAGCAGCAACAGCTTCTGCGCCGTAACTTGCTACAATGGCAGTCAATATTCCAGCGGCTACAGGCGTTAGCATATTTGCACCTGCGGCAGGTAAACCAATAGTAAGCACTCCGGTGGCAGCAGATTTAAATTCTGGCCACGTTAACATACGTGCCTCCATTAGACCTCGTCTAACCGCCAGTAACCAAAGTATCCACACAACGCAAACTGCCCACGCAATACAAGTAGCAATAGCCGCCCCTTTAATACCCATTGCGGGGATCCCCAGCCAACCGAATATCAGGATAGGATCCAAAATAGCATTTATAGCCCCACCTACGGCCATAATAATGCTAGGCAGTTTGGTGTCTCCGGCTGCTCGCAGTACAGCGTTACCAACCATAGGAATAGCCAAAAATACGCCCGATACATACCACACCGACATATAGTCATAAATTAGGGGAATTAAAGTATCGCTGGCTCCCATAAGGCTAAACACCGGTTCAATAGTGAAATAACCCACTGCGCACAAAAGCCCAACCAGCAAAGCCACCAGAATAATGGAGCCTGTTGCCAATGTTTTTGCTTTATCACCTTCCCCACTGCCTAAATACTTACCTATTACTGCAGAGGTCCCTATTCCCAAACCAATGTTTAGGCTAATCACGGTAAATGTTACGGGAAATGTAAAACTAATAGCCGCCAGCTCATTTGTGCCAATCAAGCTTACAAAAAAAGTATCAACAATACTGAAGGTCATTAGCATGACCATGCCAATAATCATAGGTATGGTCATTCTTACTAAAGTGGATTTGATGTCACCTTCGACCAAGTTTTTTATTTTACTCACCTGATTTTCGATAGGAACGGGCTCAGTAGGAATACTATTGCTGTTTAATTCGATACCTGTAGTATTTTTATTATCCACAAAATTCCCAATTGAATAAATGATAGTCAGTTAGTTTGCCTGAATGCACAGTTTATCTAAAGATTTTTTAGGCATTTTATAAAATTCTTACGTAAATTTGGGGATTGTGGCATTAATTTAAAATATCTCTTATTTTATTGAATAACAATTGAACAATTAAGCATTGCCAGTTTTTAATCGATGTAAATAAGAAATGAGCCAAAAATATGTCACAATTGAAAATAAATTGCTTGTCAATAAATTTAACACACAAGTAGTATAACTATTTATAGAGTTACTAGTACAAGTCGTAATAAACCTAGCTCCATTACAGTAACCCATTGAATTTAAAGAGCTAGAATAATATTTTAGTTTATTTCAACAAACTATGTTGACAATTTAATGAATTTCAAGAACTACAACAAAGCAAACAATCCACAAAGTTATCCACAGATTGAGTGGATAACTGCCCGCGCCTTAATAATGGCGCTGTTTACACCGAATTTGTGTATAACTTATGTAAGTTGTTACTAACCTCCTGAGCATTTTTCCTTTGTTACAGTAATATTAAACACTGTATATTAAAACAGTCATCAAGCTATTTTTTATTCTTTTTTAGCATAACAACCCCACTCTTTTTGAATTTTTGGAATAGTGTGTAAATTCAACTAGTTTTGCTTTTCATATATTCAGTCAAGAAGATTTACACAATTTGTTGTTCTTGCTTTTATCTTTGCCTAATTGCCGACAAAAACAGCAATTAGTAAAAAAAGCGCAAAACTTTGTTGACAGGAAAGACCTGTGTCATTAATATGCGCATCCGTTGAAAGTCTGGTCCCCCTTAGCTCAGTTGGTTAGAGCGACGGACTGTTAATCCGCAGGTCCCCCGTTCGAATCGGGGAGGGGGAGCCACTTTTAATATGTCACTTTATGTGGCCAAAATGCACAATTCCCCCTTAGCTCAGTTGGTTAGAGCGACGGACTGTTAATCCGCAGGTCCCCCGTTCGAATCGGGGAGGGGGAGCCATTTTGCTCCAGCAACACGCCAATATTTCTTTTTCATGCGTTTGTAACAATAGTCTTCCGACTTATTTACTAATATCACTAATCCCTATGCTTTCTATGTTGTTTATTGTTCGCTAAAAAGCGATAATTAATAAATGCTGTCAACACGTAATTATGTTGTTGATAATTATTGAATAGTTAGCCCATAGGTAGGTTGCAACGCTGCATGTCTGATTTGATGCTCTTATTACTAGGCACCGTCTTGGTAAACAACTTTGTCTTAGTACAATTTTTAGGATTGTGCCCTTTTATGGGTGTGTCTGGAAAACTTGAAACGGCAATAGGTATGTCGATGGCCACAACCTTTGTTTTAACCTTGGCGTCATTAAGTAGCTATTTAGTTGAAAACTATATTCTACAACCTTTAGGTATTGGTTATCTGAAAACATTAAGCTTCATATTAGTGATAGCTGTTGTTGTTCAATTTACTGAAATGGTTGTAAGAAAAACCAGCCCTACCCTTTATAGATTACTCGGTATATTTTTACCTCTTATTACGACAAACTGCGCCGTGCTCGGAGTCGCGCTTTTAAATACCACTAAGCAGCACTCTCTTATTGAATCTATTGTTTATGGATTTGGCGCGGCCGTAGGTTTTTCTTTTGTTCTTATATTATTTGCCGCTATGCGCGAAAGGCTTGCCGCTGCGGATGTCCCCACGCCCTTCAAAGGCGCATCAATTGCCATGATTACCGCTGGACTTATGTCATTAGCATTTATGGGTTTCTCAGGGTTAGTTAAATGAGCTTAACCTTAATTGCCTTAATTGTTGTTGCCGGATTAGCACTAATTTTAGGTGCTGGCTTAGGTTATGCGGCTATTAAATTTAAAGTTGAAAGTGATCCTCTAGTAGAACAAATTGATAATTTACTCCCACAAACACAGTGTGGGCAATGTGGCTACCCCGGTTGTAGGCCTTATGCCGAAGCTATAGCGAACGGTGATGAAATTAACAAGTGCCCTCCAGGCGGCGAAACAACAATAAAAGACCTAGCTGAACTAATGGGGGTAGAAGCTAAGCCCTTAGACGCAGCGCACGGCGTTGAAGACATTAAAAAGGTTGCGTACATCCGGGAAGACGAATGTATTGGCTGTACTAAATGCATCCAGGCATGTCCTGTAGACGCCATAGTGGGCGCAGCAAAACAAATGCATACGGTAATAATTGATAGTTGCACTGGCTGCGACTTATGTGTTGACCCATGCCCAGTTGATTGTATTGATATGCTTCCATTGAATAAATCGACACAAGCTTGGAAATGGGATTTTAAACAAACACCCGTGGGTGACATTCCCATTAAGACTCTTTAACCCACAAAAATATGAGGATGAACTAGGCAAAATGCGCGTATTAGCTGATTACGACACCATACTTGAAAAATTGTCTTTGGGGCAGCTTTGGGATTTCCCAGGCGGTGTGCACCCTATACAACAAAAAGATATGTCGAATCAGAGCCTTATTCAAAAGCTACCTCTCCCCTCACATATTTACATTCCGGTAAAACAACACATTGGTGTTGAAGGCGAAATTGTAGTTAATGTAGGTGATAGAGTGTTACATGGCCAAGCCTTAACTCGTAATTTTAATACCTTTGCGCTTCCTGTTCATGCGTCGTCGTCAGGTACTGTAGTGAGCATTGGTGAGCATCCTGCAGCACATCCCTCAGGATTATCAGAATTAACTATTTGCATTGAGCTAGATGGGTTACACGAAAGCCTGGCAACAAACGGTGTTCACGACTACGCAAACAAAGACAAAAGCGATATTATAAACGCAATTTGTCAAGCCGGAATAAGCGGAATGGGCGGAGCCGGATTTCCTACCCACATAAAATCAACTAACGTGAAACCCATTGAATTTTTAGTTATCAATGGAATTGAATGTGAGCCATACATTACCTCTGATGACAGGCTAATGCGCGAGCATGCTTGGCAAATTCGCCAAGGGATTGATATTTTGGTGCATATACTCTCGCCTAAACAAGTCATTGTTGCGATTGAAGATAACAAACCCGAAGCTTACGAGACAATGGCAATTGCTTGCCAGCAACAAAGTGACTACCAAGTTATTAAGGTACCCACCAAATATCCTGCTGGCGGAGAAAAACAGTTAATTCAAGTGCTGACGTCACGTGAAGTACCTGCTGATGGCCTGCCAATAGACGTAGGATGCATGATGTACAATGTAGGTACGTGCTTTGCCATAGCGGATGCAGTCATTGAAGGTAAGCCCTTAACTCAACGTGTTGTCACAATTACCGGTGGCGCTATAGAAAAGCCACAAAATGTATGGGCACCCATTGGCACCCCAATAATAGACCTACTGCGGTTCGCCCAGTATGCACAAGAAAAACAAGCTCATCCTAAAATTATTATGGGCGGCCCCATGATGGGATTTACCCTCGCCTCAGCCAAAATACCGGTAGTAAAAACCACCAATTGTATTCTTGCTCCGGCTCAGCATGAGCTTGCTGATGCGTCAAACGAAAGAGCTTGTATTAGATGTTCAGCATGCGCTGATGCATGCCCGCAATCATTGTTACCTCAACAATTGTTTTGGTATAGCAAAGCAAAAGAATATGACACCGCGCAAGAATATAATTTATTTGATTGTATAGAATGCGGAGCCTGCGCCTACGTGTGCCCCAGTGAAATACCCTTAGTACATTATTACCGCCAAGCAAAAACGAATATTAAGCAGCAAGAGCAAGAAAAAGCGCAGGCAGAAAAAGCAAGAGTTCGCTTTGAAGCAAGAAAAATGCGCTTAGAAAAAGAAAAATTTGAAAGAGAAGAAAAGCACCGCAAAGCAGCCGAGGCAAGAAAACAGGCGATGACTTCTGACGGCGGAGCGGCAAAAGATAAAATTGCCGCCGCTTTAGCACGCGCTAAAGCGAAAAAAGCAGCCAAAAGCGAAACTAATAGCCCAGTTTCAGCCGCGAAAGACGAATCTACATTAAATACATCGAATGTTGGCGAAACCACCAATAGCACAGTGCAAACGGCAGAGCCGAAGAATGAGCAAGCTACAGAAACAAGCTCAGCACAGGATGACAAAAAGAAACGTGTAGCCCAAGCCGTAGCGCGAGCTAAAGCGAAAAAATTAGCCAAAAGCGAAGAACCAGAGCCTGCGACTACTTCTAACACCAAAGAGAAAGAAGCAGAAACTACTAACGATAAAGCGCTTGAAAAAAGCAGTGACGAGGCGTCTGCACAAGATGATAAAAAGAAACGTGTTGCCCAAGCCATAGCGCGAGCCAAAGCAAAAAAATTAGCTAAAGCTAAAGCCGCGCAAGAGCAAACCAACAATGATAAGCCAAATGATGAGGGCGCAAATGAGTAAATTTGTTGTAGGGAGTTCTCCGCACCTGCATAACAAAAAAGATACAGGTGCAGTAATGCGCTTGGTTATATATGCAGCCCTTCCTGGGATATTAATGCAAATATTTATGTTCGGGTTTGGTTTAGTTATTCAACTGGGTTTAGCTATAGTTACCGCCATTGTGTGCGAAGTGGTTATTCTTGAATTGCGAAAAAAAGATTCTGAACGGGCCGTTAAAGATTATAGCGCTGTGCTAACAGCGGTTCTTCTAGCCTTAAGTATTCCCCCATTAGCCCCATGGTGGGTAATAGTGATTGGTACCTTTTTCGCCATTGCCATTGTTAAACAACTTTATGGTGGCCTTGGCTACAATATGTTTAATCCAGCTATGGCGGCATATGTTATGTTGCTTATATCCTTCCCTGTTCAAATGACCTCGTGGTTACCCCCTGTTTCATTGAGTGCTCAAGACTTTTCTATATGGGATAGCCTATATACCATTTTTACTGGCTTTACCGCCTCTGGATATAGCATAGCGCAGCTTCAAGTGGTTGCCGATGGCGCAACTATGGCTACGCCACTGGATCATCTAAAAACGTCTTTAAGCGAAGGTTATATTGTGCCTGAAGCCCTTAACAATAAGAGCTTTGTAAGTTCAATTGGCGAGGGATGGGGGCCAGTTTCCTTAGCTTACTTAGTTGGTGGTTTATTTCTAGTTAAGTTGAAAGTGATTAATTGGCATATTCCAGGCAGTATGATTTTATCAGCCATGCTAGTGAGTGGTGTACTGTTTATGTTTGACGCCAGTACTCATGCTTCGCCATGGTTTCATTTTATTAATGGAAGCCTAATTGTAGGTGCATTTTTTATTGCCACTGACCCTGTATCAGCTTCTACCACCAATAAAGGAAGGCTTGTTTTTGGTGCTGCTATTGGTTTTTGGATAATAGTAATTAGAACATGGGGCGGTTACCCAGATGCAATAGCGTTTGCTGTAGTGATAATGAATATGGCCGTACCATTAATTGACTATTACACCCGTCCGCGAACCTATGGGCATACAGTTAAAGCCAAAAATATAACTTCGCAGGATCCAAAATGATAGAGACGATCCGTAAAAACGGCATAATTTTAGGCGCGTTTGCACTTGTTACTACAAGCGTACTAGCGCTTACCTATAACCTTACTTTTGAACGTATTGAATTAGCCAAAGAGCGCCAGTTATTAGACGTACTTAACCAAGTTATAGACCCTTCTATTCAAAATAACGAACTACATGTTGATTGCATTACAATTGAACCAGAAAATTTGCTGGGCAATGAAACACAGAGAGTATTTCGCGCGCGATTAAATGGCGAGCCAAGTGCCTTAATTTTAGAAACAACGGCAACAAATGGCTACAGCGGGCCAATTAAAATGGTGGTTGCAGTAGATAAATCAGCCAGTACCGTTTTAGGCGTGCGTGTTGTAGAGCATAAAGAAACCCCGGGCTTAGGTGACAAAATTGACATTCGTGTAAGCAATTGGATAAAGAGCTTCAATAACGTTAAATACAGTGATGAGCGTGCCGACAGATGGCAAGTAAAAAAAGATGGCGGGCAATTTGATCAATTTACCGGTGCCACCATTACGCCACGAGCAGTTGTACGCGCCGTTGCCAATACCACAAAATTTGCACAAGAAAACCTAAGCAATTTGTTTCTAACACCTTCTAATTGCTCACCTGGGCCACAAAAAGGCGAGCTTGATGTTAACGTGTCATCATCACAGGAATTAGGCCAATGAGTAACGAGTATAACAATCTAGCGCATCAGGGCTTGTGGAAAAACAACCCTGCTATTGTTCAGCTTTTAGGCTTGTGCCCATTGTTAGCAGTAAGTGGCACATTCATTAATGCGCTTGGACTGGGCATTGCTACCACTATTGTTTTACTTGGCTCAAACATTACCGTTTCACTGGTAAAGAACTTTGTTCCAAATGAGATTCGAATTCCTATATTTGTAATGGTAATCGCTTCCTTTGTTACATTAATAGAACTGCTTATGCACGCCTATACATTTGAGTTGTATCAGGTATTAGGAATTTTCATTCCCTTAATTGTTACGAACTGCGCCATTATTGGCCGCGCCGAAGCCTATGCATCCAAAAACCCAGTACAGTTCGCTGCTTTTGACGGCCTTATGATGGGCTTAGGATTTACCTTCATACTCGTTTTATTAGGCGGTATGCGTGAAGTGCTGGGCCTAGGCACCCTATTTTCAGGTGCTGATTTACTGTTTGGCGACTGGGCGAAAAATTTAACTATTGAAGTTTATAAAACCGATGCGAACTTCTTGTTAGCTATACTGCCACCAGGTGCATTTATAGGAATGGGGTTAATTATTGCGGCCAAAAACTTAATTGATGCAGCCATTGCGAAACGACAAGAAAAGAACACAAATAAAGTCGTGCAAAGAGCACGTGTTACAGGCACCGATATATGAACAAAGAAAAACGCTATGAAATATTAACGCGTTTGCGTAATGCTAATCCGCACCCAACTACAGAGCTAAACTTTTCAAGCCCTTTTGAATTGCTTATTGCAGTTATATTGTCAGCTCAATCCACCGATGTGGGCGTGAACAAAGCAACTGATAAATTATATCCCATTGCAAACACCCCTGAAGCTATTTACGCCCTTGGTTTAGATGGCTTAAAAGAATACATAAAAACCATTGGCTTATTTAATTCAAAAGCAAAAAATGTACTTGAGACCTGTCGTATTTTAGTTGAGAAGCATCAATCTCAAGTGCCTGAAAGCAGAGAAGCCCTAGAAGCCTTACCTGGTGTAGGTAGAAAAACGGCAAATGTAGTGTTAAATACAGCGTTCGGCTGGCCGACCATAGCCGTAGACACGCATATTTACCGGGTAAGCAACCGCACTAAACTTGCCATGGGTAAGAACGTTGATAAGGTTGAAGAGAAGCTAATAAAAGTCGTGCCTGCAGAATTCAAAGTAGATGTCCACCATTGGCTTATATTACACGGCCGTTATACATGTATTGCCCGCAAACCAAGATGTGGTTCGTGTATTATTGAAGATTTGTGTGAGTTTAAAGAGAAAACTGACTAGTTAACTCCCCTCGTTAAACAGCATTCTAATAAGTGAATTGATCAATCTAATTCATTTTATGTTGCTAGCACTACTCTATAAAATCACCCGCTAACTCAATCATGTAATTGTAATCTGGCATATAATTTCCACCATTGCCTAATATGACGATAAACGCATTTTTTTCACGGTTTATTGCATACATGGTTCTAAATCCATCATGGCTGCCGGTATGACCATAAGTCGTTTTACCGTCTTCGCTAAAATAAAAGATACCGTACCCTGTGCCATTAAACAGAGAGTCGTCAGCGTTCGTGTAAGCTTTTGTCATTAACGCTTTAGTTTCTGGTTGTAAAATATCTCCCATCATAAAAGCAGATAAAAAGCGTTGCATATCAATCATCGAAGTTATTTGAGCGGCAGAGCCATAGCTAAAATTATCACGTCCAAAAATTTTGTGCTCCGTTGCAAAGTTCATTGCCGTTTGCTCTGTAATTTCAGCATATTCATCAAGAATATAGGTGTGGTTCATTCCTAGCGGGCTAAATATTTCGTTTTCCATAAAATCAGCAAATCGATACCCAGTGACTACGTTCACTATTTTTGCCAATAAAACATACCCTGTATTGCTGTAATCTTCTTTACTACCAGAATTGAATTCAAGTACTGGATTTTCGATAAAATATTGAAATATTTTATTGTTGGTTATTTCATTATCAATAATTTGATGTGTATCTAAATCATTAAAAATATCGGGAATACCTGATTGGTGCGCCAGTAAGTGATGAATAGTTATGCCCTGCCAAGATAAATCTAACTCGGGTAAATACAGCAAAACAGAATCGTCAAGTTTAACCAACCCTTGCTCATATAATTTAAGAATTGCTATTGCAGTAAAAGTTTTACTGACGGAAGCTAAACGAAACTGCGTATCTTCTGTAATCGGCTCATTGGGTTTAGCAATGCCTTTCATTCCAGTATATAAATTTACATCGTTTTGCCAGACCGAGATAATTAAACCCGCCTCATCATCATTGAGATTTGCTGCCAATACAGTATCAAGTGTTTCGGCAAGTGTTGATTGAACACCTGTTTCAATGGTTTCGTGTTTCTTACCATTACTGTTGCATGCAGAAAGACTTAATAACACACCAGTGAATATCAGAATTCTGAAACAAGTTTTAAACGTCATACTTAAATTTCCCTATTAATTATTGTGGTTGCTCTGAGTTAGATTAACGGATTATTAAATAATGAATAGTCATTGGCATAATACGATTTATGAACGGTATAGCCATTCGGCCACAACATGTGTAACCTATTGATTAGAAATAACAATGATAACTAATGGAATATTATCAAATTGATAAACAGTATAAAGTTACCCGCTATTAAACAGGGCGAACAGCTTGTTATCCTATTGCCGATACTATTCTGCTTTATCTACCTGCTGTCGAAAAACATTAGCTCAACGGCGCAACAAGGTTATGTTGCAAATGTCGAAATCCATAAAAGCGATAACCCTATACCGCTTGATGCTGCTGATGATGCTTTTAATTGGCAACCGATGAAAAATGGAAGTTTTAATCTTGGCCGTCATAGTAATGGGTTAATTAGAATACAGTTAGATCATTCAAAGCTGCCTTATCAAGGCGACTTAGTTTTTGCTATCGCTCGAAATAATATTTTTACCGATGCTATTTTGTACTATCACCATAAGAATATGCTCGAAGAGAAGTTACTTACCCCCTCAACCATAGATAATAAGTTACTCTCAAATACACTTACTAAAGAAGCGATAAATAGTCCCGTCTACATATCAATTTCAGGTCGCTATTTACGTGGTGAGTTACTTATTCTCACAGCTAAAGAATTTGCATCTTACATTAAAAGCTCATCGGTAAAAGATGGTATTTATTTCGGTTTTATCATCTTATTTTTATTGTTTAGCTTGCTAGGTTATGTTTATTTTCGACAAGCAATATTTCTTAAATACGCTGCTCTACTTATTTGCATGTTTTTGTGGGTAGCAGCAGGTGAAGGTTTGTTGGTAAGCACCTTCCCTCAAATTCAAGGCCTCCCCTTTTTTACGCCTAATGGACTAGGGCTGCTGTTTTTCATTTGCTTTGCCTATTTTAGTTACGACTATTTAAAACTTGCTGACAGGCAATCAAAAGCTAGCCAGCTACTCAAATATAGTCAGTCGATACTTATTTTCATTTGGTTATGTTATTGCGTTTCCTTTGAGCGCGCTGATCCTACCCTTTATCAAATCGTTTATGGGTTAGCATTGCTCAAATGTTTATTGGTTGTTGCTGTGACATTTGTTACCGCCATACGAACTACGTCTGATCAAAGAAAGCGAAGCAGGTATTATCTTTGTGCGCTCATTGCGTTTGTTATTTGTAGTGTTATTTCTGGCTTATCTGTTACCAATATCATTGACTATTACGCTGGCTGGACATTTATTAAAGTGAGCTTTTTAATTGAAATGCTCTTGCTTGCGAGCGGGCTTATATACGGTTACAAGGTAACCTTGACCAATTACGAGGATAAAACGCAGCAACATAAAATAGTTGAAGAAAAACTAACGTCAACGCAGCAAAAACTAGCTGAAAGTAGCTCTATTATAGAAAACAATAACAATCGCACCTCCCTATGCCCTCAAATTGCTAAGGTCATTGCATTGCTTAATAAAACTTTATTTATCAAAGCTACTGGCAATTATTCTGAAATAGTTTATCAAAATGGTGCAAGCACTAAAGAGCTTCTAGTCGACACCAACCTACAAGCAATAGAAAATGCCTTGGGTGCTCAAACTATAATTCGCTGTCACAAATCCTATATGGTAAAAGCAGGCGTAAATTATAAGCTTACACGAAGAACATCAGCAGATTTTGACTTAACCTTTGCAGAGCACCGCATACCTGTCGGACGTAAGTATCTTAAAAACATTCGCTCAGCCTTTAATTGAGTCTAAATTCTAAATGCATTAAAAGTGACTAAGGTTGCATAATCCCTTATGCTACTAAATTGCATCTACCTTTATTATCTTTTGGCTGGCCGACCATAGCCGTTGATACGCATATCTATCGAGTAAGTAACCGCACTAAGCTTGCCATGGGTAAGAACGTTGATAAGGTTGAAGAAAAGCTGCTTAAGGTTGTGCCAGCAGAGTTCAAAGTCGATGTGCACCACTGGCTAATCTTGCATGGACGCTACACCTGTATTGCACGCAAGCCGCGCTGTGGGTCTTGTATAATTGAAGATTTGTGTGAGTTTAAAGAGAAAACCGAGTAGCCTTAAGTCCGTTTAGAGTTGTTGAAACAACCAATGGTCGGATTTAAGTCATTGTATTTTCGAGATGCTGCCTCAAGCGATAAGCAAACTTAACTCTAACGGGGTTCCGACAATGTAAGCTATCCATTCATTTAAATAATCGTAATTTAGGCCCATTATTGCCACACTAACTACTAAATAATACATGATTCAAGGATGACAATAGTGTAAATACAGCAAAAAAGAGAAACATACTCATGCTAGACCTTCTTTCTTCGCGCGATAATAGAAATATAAAGCCATAAAACAACCAAGGATTGGCATTACAATACCAAATTCATCAATGTAAAAGTAACTTTGCTCACCCTTGTTTGTGAGTGGCGTAAAAACTCGCTGAATGAATAAGTTGTGACTCGCGTGCAGAAAAACGGCAGGCCAAAGGCTGTTAGACTTGAATGTGAAATAGGCATAGACGATCCCTTGGGGTAGCACTGCCATCGTAAAGATAAACATTTGAATGACGAAGTTGCCTTGTCCTGCATTGTAGTCTGTAAACAAGATGGCTGGCCAATGCCAAATAGCCCAGATTGTGCCGGAAAACAAACCCACCGCCCAAAATGGCATGACTTTTTTCAGCTCCCAGATAAAAAAGCCACGCCAACCTATTTCTTCACCCAAAGCACGCGCTGCTGAACCAACCATACCAACGCTTGCAATAATGGCAATAAATGCAATGGCCACAAATACACTGGCTTCATCATTCCCCAATAGCTGCTTGTTCCAGTATTTTAGTGTATCGATGTTACCAAAGGTGCTGCCACCTAAATTAAACACCCATACTGGTAAATAAATCATTAAGCCGTATAGGATAGGTAAACACCAAGCAAAACGGATCCACTTCCAATCTCCCCAACCCCAAGGCAAGCTTGCGATAGGCCGTTTGATTATGACACACGTTAATAGAGCCGCTATGCCAGGAGACCACATAACGCCGGCCACAAGAATTGAAGGTGTAGCCCCCTGATATCCCATCATCCCGCCGAAGATTGACGTAATCATGAATGTAAGTAGCAAAAATAAACCAATTGCGCGCCATGCAGATTGTTTGATTACCTTGGCATTTGTCATTGCATCTAGGGTTTTTAAAGTAGTGTCACTCATTTTATTTCCTTAGCTGAAGACATTTTGATTGAGCGTAATATGATGTCTGAGAAAACCTTGTCTCTTGCCTTAACGTCAAGATTTTCAAAAAACGCCATGCGCTCAAATCTGTTTGTGATCATAAGATCAGCTAAGCCATGAGCAGCAACCCATGCTGCCATTACATCCATCATGCCTTGTTGATTTTGATTGGGATCAATCTTGATAATATTGCAAACATCTGTAATAAGCTTATCAAATGCCTTATTTGCGCCATCATGCAATTCCTTGTTTTGTCGATTGGTGTGCTCAGAAGAGAACATCAAACGAAACAGTGCAGAATGGCTTATAGCAAAATCGATATAACCGAGACCAGAAGCGGCGAGTTGTGAGCGAGGAGAAGGAGAAGCCTCGCGCTGGCGCTCTTCTTGCGTTCTTATAAACCGACGATAACCTTCTGCCGCTAAGGCAGTTAGAACTCCTGTTTTATCTTTAAAATGGTGAGCAGGTGCTCCGTGACTTACGCCCGCGCGTTTAGCTACTGAGCGCATCGAAAAAGACTTCACTCCTTTTTCAATTAGTTCATCTTCAGCAGCTTTTAGTAAGGCCTGCTGTAGGTTACCGTGATGATATGTCGAATCTGTTTTAGTTTTCATGGTTTCAAAATATCAGCTTATCTAGTCATTGTCTAGATCAATTTAGACAATGACTAGATTTTAGTTAATAGTGTACCATTAATTAAAATAGGCTCGAAAGAGTCAACCGTAGCAATACTAACAACTGGTGGTAATTTAACTTCTTGACGCTGATTCCACTGACTGAAGAGTCAAGTCTTCGTAGGAACTTCTTCTATTTCCTCATGCGTTATAGGGGAATTAAATCAGTTCAATTATTGTTTTTCGGCTGGCAGTTCAGCCCGTCCAAAATTCTAACAACGCGATGTGAAATTAACAAAAGTTAATCGTATGTCGACTTCACGCCCTGAGCTGTATGACACCTGAGTTCTTATCTACTTTTACCAAAGGCACAAAACAGTCAATCTCTTAGATGTAAAACCAAACATCTACCTTCCTTATATTTAAGCTGGCCGACGATTGCTGTGGACACGCATATTTATCGAGTAAGTAACCGCACTAAGTTAGCCATGGGTAAGAACGTTGATAAGGTTGAAGAGAAGCTCCTTAAGGTGGTTCCTGCTGAGTTTAAAGTTGACGTACACCACTGGCTTATTTTGCATGGACGTTATACTTGTATAGCACGCAAGCCGCGCTGTGGCTCTTGTATTATTGAAGATTTATGTGAGTTTAAAGATAAGACTGAGTAGCTTTAGTTTTATGCTTTCACAACAGCAAAGGCTGTTGCAATTTTGAACGATTAGTTATTAGCCGAGCACCTTAGCCTTAGCGTCATTTTGAATGCGTCCATTTTGATGTAATAGATGTCGTTTTTGACGTATTCCAGACATAATAAAAATCTCATCATCCCAAGCTTGATTAGGGATCTTTTTGGTACACGCTAATTTCAGCAAATGACATATATCAGCCTTTAATTTTCTTAATTCCGATAGTGTCGATGCGCTGTAATCGCCGCTTATAAAATTCCACTAAAGAAACTGACCGTGTAATACTGTCACTAGCTTTGCAATTATTACTGTTTTAGGGCTGAGGTTCCCAGTTTTTCCCTGTCTAAAAATATCATTCCCTTTAAACTAAACATGTCTACATAACTGATGCCTTCTAACGTGAGCACGCGAAAACATATAATATTTCACGATTGGAATAGCCCTTGCTACATCTACATCATTCTAACCTTGCGCATGCGTCTCAGCTTAATTTAAGCGGAAAACTTAGCCAGAGCTAAAACAAAGGCTAAGAATGATGAGCGCCGCCGCAATTCAGCAAGAGGACAATAACATTGCAAAACATCAATAATTCAAGGTCAACTCAGCCAGAAATACATAACGAAGCAAACAGCGAAAAAAGCGCCTTCCCCTCATTATCAGCGCCATTAAAAATGGGCAATATTCAGCTCAATAATCGTGTATTCATGGCGCCGCTAACACGCTCACGCTCTACTCCTGAAGAAAATTTACAAACGCCATTGCACGCCTTGTATTACGCACAGCGAGCTTCTGCGGGCCTGATTATCTCTGAAGCCACACAAATTAGCCCTCAGGGGCAAGGTTATGCATGGACGCCGGGTATTTTCACTAACGAGCAAGTGAGCCATTGGAAGGTCGTCACAGATGCAGTGCATAACGCCGGAGGGCGAATTTTCTGCCAGCTTTGGCATGTTGGAGCTATTTCACATCAAGTTTTCCAACCTCATGATGCGCCCCCATTTTCATCAAGCGAGTTTCAACCTGAAGGTGAAGCCTTTGTTGGTGATTTACTACCTGATGGCCCAACAGTGCCACACCCAAAAGCACAGGCGATGACGCTTGAAGATATCGCCAATCTAAAACGTGATTATCGTCACGCGGCAAAATGTGCAAAAGAAGCTGGCTTTGATGGTGTTGAACTGCACGCAGCGAACGGGTATTTGCTAGACCAATTTATACGCTCATCGGTCAATAAACGAGACGACCAATATGGTGGCAGCGTAGAAAATAGATTGCGCTTGCTTGAAGAAGTTATTGACGTTATTGCGCAAGAAATACCAAGTAGCAATATTGGAGTACGCCTATCGCCGACCGGCGGACCTGGTGGTAGTTATGATGATGACCCAGAAGGCACTTACATGGCCGCCGCTAAAGCGATATCAGGTAAAGGCGCTGTTTATTTACATGTAGTTCGCCCGAACAACCACACAGGTGATGGCTCAGGTATTGAGAAGGGAAATAAATTGCTTAAGGATATGCGTGCAGCCTTTAGTGGACTATTTATTGCGAACGGTGAATTTAGCCCACAAGAGGCTAATAAATGGATTGAAAACAAGGACGCTGATGCAGTGGCATTCGGACGCTCATTTTTAGCTAACCCAGATTTACCGGCACGCATCGCCAAAGATGGCCCGTACAACGAGCCAAATGAAGAGACATTCTACGGTGGCGGCAGTGAAGGCTATGTAGATTATCCGTCTCTGAATTGCATTAAATCAGCCTTGTAAGGGCTGCTATTTCTATGTGACCTTTAAGGGGCTTGCTTGGCTTATGAAAATAAGCCTTTCACTTTTATAACCTCGCCGACGTGGACATTAGAAAACTGTGATCCACTTCGCACTAGCTTTAAACAAGAGAGAAACAATGACTACTATTTCAGCATACGCAGCAAAATCAGAAGACGGCAAAATGGCTCCTCATGAAATTAAACGCCGAGCGCTAGGTGAGCACGATGTTCAAATCGACATTCAGTTTTGTGGTGTGTGCCACAGTGATTTGCACGCGGTTAACAACGACTGGGGCAACTCAAATTATCCTTTAGTGCCTGGCCATGAAATGATTGGTGAAGTAAGCGCGGTAGGCGACAAAGTGAGTAATTTCAAAGTGGGCGATACAGTGGGCGTAGGTTGTATGGTAGATTCCTGTCAAACCTGTGAAGCTTGTGACGACCATTTAGAGCAGCACTGCTTAAATGGCGCGACCATGACCTATAACAGCAAGTTAAAAGACGCAGCTGACGATGAAGAAGACATCACGCAAGGTGGCTACTCTAAACAAGTTGTTGTTAACGATAAGTTTGTACTCAAGGTCCCTAAAAACCTAGATAAAGCCGCTGCCGCCCCACTCTTGTGCGCAGGGATCACCACGTACTCTCCATTACACCAACACGGTGTGAAAGAAGGTATGACGGTGGGCGTTATTGGGTTAGGTGGTTTGGGGCACATGGGTATCAAGTTCGCATCTGCTATGGGAGCGCATGTGGTGATGATCACCACCTCTAAAGAAAAGGCTGAAGATGCTAAAAAACTCGGCGCTGATGATGTGTTAGTTACAAAAAACGAGGATTCTATGAAAAAGTGGCAGGGTAAGTTTGATTTCTTGCTCAACACCATTCCTGTGGGGCATGACGTGAATCCATATCTTTCTTTGCTTAAATACAATAGCACTATGTGTTTCGTGGGTGCCATTGAGCCCCTTGAGGCGGTTAACGGTGCAACTATGATTGGCGGGCGTAAATCGCTTGCAGGTTCACTTATTGGTGGGATCAAAGAAACCCAGGAAATGCTCGATTTTTGCGGTGAGCACAATGTAATCTCCGAAATTGAAAAAATTGATATGAAGGATATTAATGACGCATTTGAACGAATGAAAAGTAACGATGTGCGCTATCGCTTCGTGATTGATATGCAGAGTCTATAATGCCCTCTGCCAATGGAGAATCGGAAGCCTGTTTTTAAGCCGCACTAACCTTACTATGAGCAATAACGTCGATAATTAACAGATAAATCATAGCTCAACTCAATAAAATTAAACCTTAGGAGGCTAATACCTAGACCTCCTAAAACTTTACTATATAGCGCTATTTAATCACCAAATTGAACACGAATACCTGCGTTGACAGTAAAGCCGTCATTACGTGACCAAATATCTGTCGTCCATCGTCCAGTTGGCTCTTGTGTTGGTAATAAAAGTGATTCGTCTTTGGTTTGACGCACATCAAGTAGATTTTCTGCATTTAAGAAGTAACTCACTTTGCCAAAGGTTATTTGACCAAGTAAGCCTAAATGCCAGTATGCATCGCTATGGCTACGGTAGGGGTTACCTTCTAAGCGCTGCGTGCCAGTGTAATAAGCTTCAAAACCTACTAAATAACTACCGTGCTCTTCCCACATAATCAGTGCGCCTGCTGAATGCTTCGGTGTTAGAGCAAGAGACTCTTGACCTGCGCCTGTGTCATTTAGCTTAGTTGCGTCGGTGTATAAATAACTACCTGTTAATTTTAGATCTCGCCAGCGATAACGAAGCAAAAGTTCTGCTCCCCTAATTTCACTTTGTCCCGAAGCATTGACCAAACGTACTTGTTTATCAGACATTGTTTCGGTTGGATTAATGACTTCAAGCTCAGTGACATTATCAACGTCAGAAGCGAATAAAGTAAAACTGGTTTCAATACTATCAATCACATAACTGATGTCGATTGACGCCGTTGTTGCTTGCTCTTCTTCAATATTATCAAGTGGTGCTAGGCGAGATAAACCTACATCTTCAATATCTTCTATAAAAGGTGTTGGGGCAAAGAAACCTTCTCCGTAAGAGCCTCGAATAACCCAATTTTCAGGTTTATATAACACAGAAACCCGAGGGCTAAACTGCGTACCGTATTCGCTATGCCAATCACTACGCGCACTAAGTGACATGGAGATATCTTCAGTCGCTTCATAATCAAATTGAGAGAATAATCCAGGCACTTGGTAGTTGTAGTTAAATTCTGAGAAATATTCTGAATTAAAACGATCTGATTGATAAGCTACGCCTACAAGCCATGCTGTTTTATCGTTATAACCTGTGACACTCGACTCAAGTAGGTAACTTTCGTGGACATCATTTTCTTCAACTATGCCATAAACATGATCGTGCTCTTGGCGCATAGCCGAAGCGCGAACATTGAAGTTAAAGGCCAACTGCTTGGACAGTAGAATTAATTTCCCACCAAGATATCAACAAACGTATAGCAGAATGTAGTCAATAGTTTTATTAAAGCTTTCCGCGAGCATAGCAATAGTAAAGAAAACTGGAGACCCCAGTTTTCTCTCTAGGATTACTTGCAAAGTATTAGCTTGTGTTGTGTTAATAATTAAAGTTCTATGTTTGTTTCGGCTTTTAGACAGGATTTTAGATTCGTCTAGCGATGATGCAAGGTGCGATTTACTAAAACGTACTGGGTGGCACCACCCATGTATTCTTCGATCCAATCGATTTTATTGGCAAGCTAGCGGCTATAATTCCACCGCCGCGACTCAAGCTCTACCGGTTTTATTAGGCTGTTTGCGCCAAACAGTAATCTAAGAGCTTAAGTTACTGCGTCACAAAGAGGCAAGAACAGCCCGAAACTTGCCAATCAAGAAGATAGGCAATCAGAAACGTCGTGCCAATTATAAAGAGGGCCAGATTTTACTCAGTTATTGGCATCATCTCTGGGCATAAAACCTCTTGTTACATTGCTATCGTCCTGAAGCTTAGTTGCTTTTGAAATATCTATTGTGTTGTTAGCTTCTGTTGCCGGTGCGGTCGTGGTCATAATAATCCCTACTATAATAAGGAGCGCTTTCATAATTTATCGAGCCACCTTCATAATTATAGATACTATAAAATTACCATTTAAAAGAGGTTGCCTGTTCAGACACGGTCCACAATCGAGAGGCGACCTCATCGTCTAAAACGAATTCCCCCAATTCACATTCTCCAACAGGACCACCAAAATTCATCAAGCCTGTAGGTCCATAATAGGCACGTTGTTTCAATGTGTTTTCTGTTGCACACATAACTTCAGGATAAGCCCCTTTCTCAGCGCTCTGCGCTAGCCCTAACTTCACCATTACTTTCCAAGATAGTCGAGTCGCTAAACTGGCACTACTTCGGATCAAAGAGGTATTTGATGCTCCAGGATGACAAACATACACCTCAAGCTGTTTACCCTGTTGCTTAATTTTATCTTGCAACTTATAGGCAAACATCATTTGTGCAAGTTTACTATGACTATAAACTTTATTTGCATGGTAGTTGTTTTGCCAGTTCATATCGTTAAACTGAATGGTTCTTAACCCCATTTTATGACCTTCACTCGATACCACAACTATTCGCCCTTTAGACTGCTCAATCCGCTCGAACAACAAACCAGCAAGTAAAAAATGACCGTAATGGTTTACACCTAGCTGACTTTCAAAACCGTCTACCGTAAACTGTAACTCAGCAATTTGCGCAATAGCAGCATTACATATGAGTGCATCAATTTGTGATACCGAATCTAATATTTCTGATGCAGCTTGGCGAACCGAAGCTAATTCAGCTAAGTCCATCGTGATATAGCTCACCTGTGCTGATTGACCAAACTCTTTATTAAGCTCAGCTATTGCTGCTTCAGATTTACTGGGGTTGCGATTTAACATCACCACCTTTGCTCCTTTTGATAAAAGAATACGGGAAGCCTGAAATCCGGCCCCAGCATTAGCGCCGGTGATCAGGAAAGTTTTCCCAGCTAGAGAGCTAAGACGCTCAGGAGTCCAACCTTTAAGACCAAATTGATTTTTATTCGCCATTGTTTACCTACTTAAATTCATCAACCATTTTCAATATGCGCACTATAAACTCACAAAAGCTATATAAATAGGCTAAATGCTCGCTAAAACATGCCTATTTGTATCGACACATTGAGAATGCTCACTTCGAATGTTAGTTTAACCCCTTAATAACTGAGGAAGACATGGCGATGAACAAACAAAGTATCGAACAACTTATCGACCAAAAAGTCAGCTCCAATGGCATGATAGAAACGGAAATAAAAGGTGTACAATTGTTTAAATTGACCGATACCATTGAGTGCGCACCTGCAGTTTACGAACCCTCAGTGACAGCAATTGTGCGCGGTGGTAAAGAAGCGATTTGGAATGGCAAGAAACATTTATACGACAACAGCCAATATATTTGCTGCACCATGTCAATGCCAATAGAAACTGGCGCCCCCACCACCACACCAGAAAACCCACTCATTGGTGTATATATCACCCTAGATACTCGACTTATGACCGACCTTGCTATCGAGATAGAAAGTGCCAGTGGCGCTACTCGTGTAGCAAAACAGGGGCAGAATAACCAAGGATTATCAACATCAACATGGAATGAGGATTTTACCCAGGCTTTATATCAATTGTTATTATTGCAGGAAAACGCTACTGACTTAGCCATTCTCGAGAAAAGTCGATTGCGAGAACTTTATTACGCATTGTTAAAAGGAGAAGCAGGTTATTCATTAAGACGAGCCTTTGGTGTGGGTAATGAAATTGCGCGTTCAATTGAATATTTATCATCTCACCTGAATGAAACAGTAACCATTGAAGAGTTAGCGGATCAAATAGGCATGAGCCGAGCCGTATTCCACCGAAAATTTAAACAAGCAACCAATATGTCCCCTATCCAATTTGTTAAGTCAATGCGTCTAAATCAGGCGGCGATGAAAATTACTGAAGGAACTAATGTTAACGTTGCCGCGATGGACGTAGGGTACGCTAGCTCTTCCCAATTTAGTCGAGAATTTAAACGAATGTATGGTTTATCACCTAAGCAATGGGGGCTGACGAAAACGCCTTAAGCAACCTAGCATAACTGCTCAGTCTAAAATTGTTGCGACACAACTGCATCAAATATCAACTGAGCTACTTTATCCCTTCTTGTCCCAATAGCGTTAATTGCAAACCTCGTAAGTCTTGAAACTAAACTGCGATCTTTACTTGCGTTCATTCATTTATTCGTTACTATCTATCACCCTCGTATAGTTCGACATATTTATGAAGCACTTAGCTCACGAAAAACCTGATACAGAATCTCTTTCACTATTACTGAACCGTATATTCAACAGTGCATTGCACGGAATTATCGCATTTACCAGCATCCGTGACGAAAACAATCAAATAGTTGATTTTAATTTTCAAATGGTCAACCAAGTTGCGGCTCAAATTATCCAAAAAGACGTAGATGAGCTAAGCGCTCTAACCCTTTTAACCGCGTTGCCGGGTAACAAGGAATCAGGCTTATTTGATGCTTATAAAAACGTTGTAGAAAGCGGTTTACCTTACGAAACTACCTTGTACTACAACTATGACGATATTGAGGATTGGTTTAAAATAACCGCAGCCAAAAACCTAGATGGCTTTATTGTTACCTTCTTAGATATATCTGATTTAAAACGCCAAGAACAAGAGTTAATTAAAAAACAAAAAGCCTTAGAAGAGGCTAACGGTGAACTTGAACGCTTTGCCTACATAGCATCACATGACCTTCAAGAACCGCTCAGAAAAATACAGGCCTTTGGTGATCGCCTTGAGTCAAATTACTCTGCATTACTCGACACTAAAGGACGTGACTTTATTTCTAGAATGCGCAACGCATCAGCCCGTATGCAAGTGCTCATAGATGACCTTTTACGGTTTTCACGCGCCACTAAAATTAATCCCAAAAAAGCCAAGGTGAATCTGAATAGTATCTTAAATGTGGTAAAAGATACTTTTGCAGAGCGCATTGTAGAAACTCGCGCAATTATTAGCTGCCCCGATTTACCCGAAATACGGGCTAATGAATCGCAAATGACGCAATTATTTCAAAACATTTTGTCAAATGCTTTAAAGTACGTGCGTGTAAATTGCGTGCCTGAAATTTCGATTACACTGAGTGAAGTATTTAAAACCGTAGATGCAAAAGAAAGCACATTCTGGCAAATTTGTATTTCTGATAATGGCATTGGGTTTGACGAATCCCATAAAGAAAAAATCTTTGAGATTTTTCAGCGTTTACATGGGCGCACTGAATATGAAGGCACCGGTATTGGATTAGCAATATGCCATAAAATTGTGACGAATCACAACGGCGTTATTTTTGCCGACAGTACAGAAGGCGAAGGCGCGACCTTTACAATTTTATTACCTAAGGCTAAATAAATAGCACGCTAAAGCTTTCGCTAAAATATTGATTTAAAATGTTTTAAATTTACTTGCATAAAGGAGTTGTTTGTTTGGAGCAAAAGGCATTTTAGCTACAAAGATAACTTTGGTTTGATAAAGTTAATGAAAGCATTTACTCGTTCAGACACTGATGAAGACTTGTAAAATACCGCATTGATTAATTCTCTATCGCTGTCTTGTATTCTATAAGAATCTATCAATTTAATTAAGCGCCCGTTTTTAATATCGTTATTAACCATAAAACCTGACAAGCACGCTACCCCGTTACCTGCCAAAGCTAATTGCCGAATAGTTTCGCCGTTACTCGCACTTATTGATGGCGCAATGGTATCTAAGCCTTTTATTGGCCATTTATTTAACGCTTTTATGTTTGAGAACCCTATCAAGCTATGAGTTTTTAAGTCAATAGGCGTTTTCGGTAAGCCGTTTTTAGCGATATATTCTGGCGCTGCCACAATAAAAAGTGGGCTTTTACCTAAATTGTTGGCGTGTAATGTGGAGTCTTCTAACTTACCAATTCTGATAGCCACGTCGGTACGCTTTTCTATTAAATCAACGATGCCTTCATTTGAATTAAGCTCAACTTTAACTTTAGGATAAATTTTGTTAAAAGCGTTTATGTGCGGGGCTATTTGATGAAAAATAAATGGGCTAGCAGCATCTATTCGCAATTTGCCTTGAGGCACATTGCCTTCAATTTGAGTCTCGGTTTCTGCGCTAGCAATTTGTTGAAGCGCAGCGTTAACGGTATTCGTAAATGTTTTTCCCTCTTCGGTCAACATAACGCGCCGAGTAGTTCGCACTAACAATGTAACTCCAAGCACTTTTTCAATTTTACTTACTGAGCGAGATATTCGAGCCACTTGAACATTAAGCGCATCAGCAGCGGCAGAAAATCCGCCATACTCTACCACCGCAAGTAGATGTTCTAAGTCATCAGATCTTGTTTTCAAACCCATATTAACCCCATTTTCAACAAAAGTATTTTGTTAATACTAGCATTTATTACAAATATTTATTCATTAATATGAGCGTCCTAAACACAACTAAGCGTTTAGTAGCTTAATTAACATTAAAATATTTGGAGATTATAATGCCATTAGCATTACTTGCATTAGCACTCAGTGCCTTTGCCATAGGAACAACTGAATTTGTGATAGTAGGACTCTTGCCTACTATGGCGGAAGACTTAAACGTTTCAATACCGTCTGCAGGCTTGCTCGTTAGCCTTTATGCTTTAGGTGTTGCAATAGGCGCGCCTGTGTTAACAGCCTTAACAAGTAAATGGAACAGAAAGCACGTTTTATTAAGCGTAATGGGCTTATTTGTTTTGGGGAACCTAGTGGCATGGCAAGCCCCTAGTTTTGAGGCGCTTGTAGTTGCGCGCATACTAACAGGCTTAGCGCACGGCGTATTTTTTTCGATAGGCTCAACTATCGCTACAGGGTTAGTACCTAAAGAAAAAGGCGCAAGTGCCATTGCTATTATGTTTACAGGCCTAACCGTCGCCCTTGTTACTGGGGTGCCTTTAGGTACTTATATAGGACAAATATTTGGATGGGAAGCAACTTTTCTTACCGTATCAATTTTAGGCTTCCTTGCCATGATTGGCAGCGCAATATTAGTACCTAGTAATTTAAAACAGGCAAAACCAACGAAACTGCTAACACAATTTAAAGTGCTAGGGCATCCTCGATTATTGCTAGTGTATGCCATTACAGCAGTTGGTTATGGTGGGACATTTATCGCTTTCACATATTTAGCTCCAATATTAAACGAGATCAGTGGTTTTGAATCTAGCTCGGTAGCGCTAATACTCTTAGTGTATGGTGTATCGGTTGCTGTTGGTAACATTTGGGGAGGCAAAATGGCTGACAAATGGGGGCCTATTAAAGCATTAACAGTTATATTTTTAGGTTTAGCGGCAATTCTACTCATGTTGAACTTTACCGCTTATCATCCTGTTTTAGCTGTTTTGACAATACTTGTGTGGGGAGCATTTGCATTCGGTAATGTGCCCGGATTGCAGGTCTATGTAGTAAAACTAGCTGAAAAATACACACCTGACGCAGTAGACGTTGCATCAGGGCTCAACATAGCGGCCTTCAATGTAGGCATCGCAATTGGCGCTTGGGGCGGCGGCCTTATAGTAGAAACCAAGGGTTTAATGAACACCCCTTGGGTTGGCGCCATTGTTGTTTTAATAGCACTAATATTAACTCGTTATAGCGGCATGCTTGATAAAAAAGAAAAAGCGCTAAATTAGTTTATGTGATCTGAATCTTCATAATGCGCGTTTCAATAATTGACTAAAATTAATACAAAGGAGTATTTTATGTTTATTGAACAGGTAAGTATGACGAATTTGTTTGGTCAATTAGGACTTGGAAGTAGCGATGAGGCAATAGAGACATTCATTGCCGAACACAAGGGCTTAAACAAAGGTCAGTATTTGCATGAGGCGCCCTTTTGGTCAAACAGCCAAGCCGCATTTCTACAAGGCGCGATTAAAGAAGATGCAGATTGGGCAGAAGTCATTGACCAACTTAATCTTAGACTGCACAAATAGATATATTTCATTCAAAAGTAGCCTACAAGCGATTTACGTTAAATTTTATCGCTTTAGGCTTTCCTGCTAAGCCTGACCTAACTATACTCATTTTATATACCCCCCATTCAATTAATAATATTGGAGTAAGTTAGAAATGAAAAAGATTGCTTTAGTACTCTCAGGTTGCGGTGTTTTTGACGGCAGCGAAATACAAGAAGCGGTGCTCACCATGTTGCACATTGCTAAAGCTGGCGCCTCTTATGAGTGTTTCGCCCCTGATATCCCGCAAATGCATGTACTTGACCATACTACTGGCGAAGAAATGCAAGAAACTCGTAATGTCATGATTGAAGCGTCAAGAATTTCTAGGGGCAATATAAAACCAGTTTCACAGTTACATGCCAAAGACTTTGATGCGGTAATTTTGCCAGGCGGTTTTGGTGCGGCTAAAAACTTATCTGATTTTGCAGTGAATGGCGCAAAATGCGAAGTAGATGCTAGCACGCTTAATGCCTTAAAAGAATTCTCTACATTAAAGAAGCCAGCGGGTTACATGTGCATTGCCCCCGCTATTGTTGCTCACGTATATGGCAGTGGTTCTAAGGTCACCATTGGGAATGATAGTGAAACTGCGAGTGCCATTGAACAAATGGGAGCTTCACACTGTGAGTGCGCAGTTGACGACATAAGCTATGATGAAGCTAACAATTTGGTAACTACTCCAGCTTACATGCTTGCAAATTCAATCAGCGAAGCCGATGCAGGTATTAGTAAACTTGTAAATAAAGTCATGCAATTATGTGCGTAAACTATTTTACGGTTCAACTATTCAGCACTGCCGGATAGTTGAACTCTTTGATTGACATTCACCCAATTTACTTCTACCTTGCAGGCTATCAATAAATGCCCTTAACAAGAGATTATATATTGCCACTTCCACCTTTGCTTCCGTATGAAGCCGAGCGCTTACAAGCGCTTAAAAACATGAATATTCTTGATACGCCTCAAGATAAGCTACTTGATGCCATAACATTAGAGGCGCAAGCTTACTTTAATAGTAAATCGTGTTTAATCAGTTTAGTAGCAGAAGACCGGCAGTGGTTTAAATCTAAGCAAGGGCTTGATGCAAAGCAAACACCTAGAAACATCTCATTTTGTACCTATGCTATTGCGGAAGAAGAATATTTAATTGTGCCTGACTCACTGGCTGACGAGCGTTTTGCCAACAATCCTCTTGTTACCGGCCCCCCTTACATTCTTGCCTACGCAGGTAGCATTTTACATACAGCCAATGGATATGAAGTAGGTACCTTTTGTGTTTTATTTGATAAACCTCGCACCTTTTCAGATGAAGATATTGCGGCACTGAAACGTTTCGGCGCAGCCGCTGAGAAAGTATTAATTGAAGGTTACATTTTTGAATAAGTCATAAATTTATCTGAACCACGCTCATGTAATTTCACTATTCTGTCATTTTTTACCGCTATTCTTTTCAAAACGAATCAATAAGGACTTTTGTGTGCGCTTAATTGCTTTATTCACTTTACTCACCATACATCATTTATCTTGGTCAATCGATATCATTGCGCACCGGGGTGCATCAGGATACTTACCTGAACACACCAAAGAAGCAACCGTAATGGCGTACATGCAAGGTGCTGATTATATAGAACAAGACTTAGTACTAACGAAAGATAATCACCTTGTTGTGCTGCATGACATTCATATCGAAACAGTTACGAATGTTGAGCAAGTATTCCCGCAGCGAGCTCGAGAAGATGGTCGCTATTACGCGATTGACTTTACCTTAGATGAGCTTCGTCAATTACGCATTCATGAGCGAGAAAGTAGTGAACACAAACGTGTTTTTGCGTCGCGCTATACAGGCTCGGCTAATTTCACCATTGCTACTTTTAGTGAAATGGTAGAGCTAATTGGCGAACTTAACCGCATGTTCGGAACAAATACCGGCTTTTACCCTGAAATTAAAGCACCTGAATGGCATTTGGCTGAAAATAAAAATATTGCAGACGTACTGGTTAAAACACTTAATTCTTTAGAGCTGAACAATGCGCAGTCTCGTATTTTTGTGCAAAGCTTTGAACCCACTAGCCTACAGTATTTAAAAGATACGCTTAAAATAAAAGTACCGCTTGTCCAACTTATAGGGAGCAATGATTGGGGGGAATCAAGCGCTGATTATACGCGGATGCAAACAGAAGAAGGTTTACGAGAAATAGCTAAATATGCGGCGGCTATTGGCCCGTGGCTACCACAAATTATTTCTGAAGAGGGTTTTAGCGATTTAACAAGTATGGCAAAGCAAGCCGGTTTAAAAGTCCATCCTTATACGTTTAGAATGGACGTAATAAATAACGAGAAAAAAGCTGAAGAGCTCTTTACTGCCTTAAAGAAACACGGCATTGATGGACTATTTACTGATCACATCATGCCTTTTATGCAAACAAAAGATTAAATCAAGGCTTACTCATTCGAATAACAACACGCCTGTTCTTTTCCCGTTCAAGTGTGTTGTCATTAGGTGAAGAGTGTCGTTTTTCTCCATGCCCTGTCACTTCTATTCGTTCAGGGTTTACGCCCATGCTAGCGAAAAAATCCTTAATTTCGCTAGCTCGTTTTATCGAAAGTTGTTCATTCAACCAGCTACCGCCGTAACTATCGGTGTAACCGTCAACCAGCACTAGCTCTAGGTCAATATCTTCTTTTAAGTACTCGCCAATCATATCAAGGCGGCTTTGCGAATATTTGCTTAGTTCGCTTGAGTTCTTTTTATAAGAAAGCACGGTATAGGCAATATCATCAAAGCTATAGCGCAACAAATTATCTACGCAGGCGTTAAATTGGTGATACTCAGGGCTGAAATTACTAGCGTTTAACGAAACCGCAACCGAATCTTGGCTGTTTAGCCAATCTTGATAGTGAATAGTTGGCCAGTAACCTTTCTCCAACTCCGTTAACATATCCCACGCGGTGGCTTCGGGTAAATCACCATCATATTGTTTGCGAATATCCATGGTGCCTAACTTGCGCTGCATTGCGCCGGTCATCCAAGTTGGAGGGGTAGAGTAAACGCTAGCGGTATCAAAACGGCTTGGCAAACGCACCATGTCTAAGTTAAATTCTAAATTAAGCTGTTTAGATGCCTCGGTTATGAACGACGCACGGCCGTAGCCTGGAATATTGTGCTCAAGTTCACAAATGAGCCTTGTTTGCTGGCTAATTTCCCACATAGACGTTTCTACCGGTGCAGAATACGTCCGCATGCCAGCCTGTGATGCTGAGCTTATCAACACGCCTACCGCCAAAATAATTGTTTTCAACATAGTTTGCCCCTTTAACGCCTCTTTTATCGGCTTTTTCTGTAAAAGGTTTAGCCATCAAATGCTATCTCATGCATACTATTAGGCGTTAAATAAATCAAAATAAATAAGTGAAGTTATGTCTGCAACACCCCCTCAGTTAAATCAGCGTTTTCGTGGCTATTTCCCCGTAATTATTGATGTAGAAACCGCAGGCTTCAATGCCCAAAGCGATGCACTTCTTGAAATTGCGGCAATTACGCTAAAGATGGACGAACATGGAATGCTCACGCCTGATGAATGTTTTCACGAACATGTTGTGCCATTTGAGGATGCCAACATTGAAAAAGCGGCCATTGAATTTAATGGAATTGACCCCTTCTGTGCGCTGCGCGGTGCTAAAGAAGAAAGCGAAGTGATGAAAGATTTATGCAAGCACATTCGAAAACTACAAAAACAAGCAGACTGTCAGCGCAGCGTGATTGTGGCGCACAACGCGACGTTTGATCAAAGCTTTGTAAATGCAGCTATTGAACGACAAGGCATTAAACGCACGCCCTTCCACCCTTTTGTGTCATTTGACACCACCTCATTAGCGGCCCTTACGCTGGGGCAGACTGTATTAGTAAAAGCATGTGAAGCGGCTAAAATAGATTTTCAGCAATCACAAGCGCACTCTGCTTTATACGACACGCAAAAAACCGCTGAATTATTTTGCTATATGGTAAATCGTTACCAAAGCCTTGGTGGTTGGCCGCTTGAACAAAGTGAATAAAATTTATACGTATATTTTAAAAATAAATAAGTAAAAACACTTGCCTTAAACCTAAACAACAATTATTATCATTTGCAATAGAGTTAATTGAGTTGAGTGTAAGTATTCATGTTTGTATGTGTATGCCACGGAATTACCGATAAGCAAATTGAAGAAGCTGTTCGCGAGAACGGTGTAGGCAACATGCGTGAGCTTAAAAAACAGCTTGGTGTGGGCTCTCAATGTGGCAGCTGTGTGAATATGGCACAAGACATCATTGATATGACCATTATTGATGAAAGCTTGTTTAAAGAAGTTTGCTAATTTTCTCTGAATAAATATCAGACATAAAAAAACCGAACATGTGTTCGGTTTTTTTTATGTTTGAGTTTCTTACTCCGGCTTATTTTTAGCCGCACTTTCTTTAATCAATTCTTGTAGTTCGCCCTGCTGGAACATTTCCATAATAATGTCACAGCCGCCTACTAATTCGCCGTCAACCCAAAGTTGTGGGAAAGTCGGCCAATCTGCATATTTAGGTAATTCGGCGCGAATATCAGGGTTCTGCAGAATATCAACATATGCAAATTGTTCATTACATGACATCAAAGCCTGTGATGCTTGCGACGAAAACCCGCATGAAGGCAACTTAGGCGAGCCTTTCATGTAAAGTAAGATTGGGTTTTCACTAATTTGCTCTTTAATTTTATCTATAGTTTCCATGGTGCGCTCGTCTTTAAAAAATGAAATATGGATGTAAATATTGGGTACATATTACAAAATTCAAGGGTATAACGCACCTAATAGTTGTAATTACGCTATATCATATTGTTTATGTCTTATGTAATATCTTATAGGCACTATATACTTAATAGTGATCCAGATCGGCACAATAGTAGAATGAGTTAAGACTACTGTAATTTTAAACCCAAAATAAGATCAGACTTAGGGTTTAAAAATCTGGATTCATCCTCATTTTATAGACTGACATTTAATACATAACACATGGAGAATATACATGGCTTTTGAATTACCTGCGTTACCTTACGAAAAAACAGCTTTAGAACCGCACATTTCTGCTGAAACATTAGATTTCCACCACGGTAAGCACCATGCAACTTACGTGACTAAATTAAATGGACTAATTGAAGGCACTGATTTAGAAAACAAATCTTTAGAAGAGATTGTTAAATCTAGTGACGGCGGCGTATTTAATAACGCTGCACAAATTTGGAACCATACTTTTTATTGGAACAGCCTAGCGCCAGATGCTGGCGGCGAACCTACTGGCGCACTTGCTGATGCAATTAACGCCAAATGGGGTTCGTTTGCAGACTTTAAAGCCGCTTTCAATGATAAGGCAGTTAACAACTTCGGCTCTAGCTGGACTTGGTTAGTAAAAACAGCTGACGGAAGCTTAGATATTGTTAATACTAGCAATGCTGGCACACCTATTACGCAAGAAGGCGTTACTCCGCTAATTACTGTAGATTTATGGGAACATGCTTACTACATTGATTACCGTAACGTTCGTCCTAACTACCTAGAAGGTTTTTGGGCATTAGCTAACTGGGAATTTGCATCAAGCAACTTTGCTAGCTAAGCTTTTTGTTAACTAACAGCCGTTAGTAATAAAAAAACGCGAACTTCTTATGAAGATTCGCGTTTTTTATTGCCTAATGTTTAAAAGCGTCTAACTTAAGTTATCTCGGGCACACCATTGCAATCATACTTTCATCGGGTGATATAGCGATTCTAGATACCCCCTCTTGGCAAGCCTTTTCATTTATAGAAATAGCTTCCCACTTTTCAAAAGGTTGTAATTTGTTGTTTTGTTCTATAATTTTACGCGCATATACATTACTTCCATCACTGGTAAATGCATAACCTGAAGGGCTTAGTGCGTAATAGTCAGTGTTAGCAGGCAACTGCGCAACTCGGCGGGTTTTGCCTGTTTCTTGGTTATAAGCCTTTAGCCAATGTCCTTCTTCACTTGTTCGTGAATACAAATACCAATTGCTGTGCTTATAACGAACTAAACTGGCACCAATATTACTATCTATTAATTTGGCCGCTTGTTTAGGGTCGTTTGCGGCCGCTAATTGCAGGGTATGTGGTTCACCTAGCACAAATAAAAGTAAACTCTGTTCATTAAGCCAAACATGGTAGCCAACAGGCTCAATTTTACTGGCTAAATGCGTAAGCGCTTTACCTTGCATGTTAAGGGCCCAAAGTTCTTGTAAGCCACTCTCATTTACGCGAATAACAGAAAATAAATCTTGATTCGGCATAGGCGTGGGCGAATATTCACTTTGCGGGCTCTGCGATAAGTTTTTATGCTCACCCGTGGCGATTGAAAACGAAAAAACATCCATTTGCTCTTCGCTACTAATCATTTGTGTATAAAACAAATTTTCATTAGTAAAAAAGTAAGGTTGATTAGTATAGGCATCAGTGTCAGTAATGCGCACTAAATCACTTATTTCAACTTTATTTTCAGTTTGCAACTTTCCTAAATATAAATCACTCGCGTCTTGTGCAAATACAGACGTTTGCATGAACAATAGCGAAATAAATCCAAAGGAAGTAATGACTTTTTTCATAAATGGCTACTTTTCAGCTCGTTGCGCTGGAATAATAGGTGTGATTGAATTTACATCACTATTTTGCCCACGGTGGCGTAACAAGTGGTCCATTAAAACTAAGGCTAACATGGCCTCAGCAATGGGCACTGCGCGAATACCTACGCAAGGATCATGCCGCCCCTTTGTAATAATTTCTGCGCTCTTACCTTCTACATCCACCGTTTGGCCTGAAATACTAATACTAGACGTTGGCTTCAGGGCCATATGTACTAGCACTTCTTGACCCGTTGAAATACCACCTAACACGCCACCGGCATGATTCGTATGGAAACCATCAGGAGATATTTCGTCACGGTGATCTGTGCCTTTTTGGGTAACGCAGTCAAAGCCATCTCCTACTTCAACTCCTTTTACCGCATTTATGCCCATCATGGCGTGTGCGATGTCTGCATCTAAACGATCAAACACCGGTTCACCTAAACCAACTGGCACATTAGTAGCCGATACAGAAACTTTTGCGCCTACTGAATTGCCCTCTTTCTTTAATGCTCTCATGTATTCCTCAAGGGCATCTAATTTAGAAGCATCGGGGCAAAAGAAAGGATTTGTATTGGTAATTTCGTGATCTACCGTATCAATTGAAATTGGCCCTAATTGTGAAATGTAGCCGCGTATTTCAATTCCATAAGTTTGCTTTAAGAATTTTTTAGCGATTCCACCGGCGGCAACTCTCACCGCAGTTTCACGCGCTGATGACCTACCACCACCACGGAAATCACGCATACCAAATTTCTGTTGGTATGTGTAGTCAGCATGCCCTGGTCTAAAACTGCCTTGAATTTTTGAATAATCTTGGCTGCGTTGGTCAGTGTTTTTGATCAGAAGACCAATGGATGTACCGGTCGTTACGCCGTTAAACACACCAGAAAGAATTTGTACTTCATCGGCCTCGCGGCGCGCGGTAGTAAATTGAGAAGTGCCCGGTTTTCTTCTATCTAAGTCAACTTGTAAATCTTCTTCTGTTAACTCAAGCCCTGGAGGGCAGCCATCAACCACTCCGCCTATAGCTATACCATGGCTTTCACCAAAAGTAGTTAAGGTAAACAATTTACCAAAGGTATTTCCCGACATCCTAATTCCTTATTCTAAATTTTCTAACAACTGCGCTTGGGCATCGAGTTGTGCTTTATTAATCGCAAATATTCCACTGCCGCCTTGGCTAAGTTCGCACCAATGTACCTTAAGTTCTGCAAACCTGTCAGCGAAATTCACTTCACTGTTGCCAACCTCAACAAACAACCAAGCATTTTCATTCATATGTTTAGACGCTGATTTAAGCAATTGCAGGGTTAAATCAAGGCCATCTTCGCCTGAAGCGAGCGCTAGCTCAGGTTCGTGATGATATTCGCGTGGAAGATCGTCCATATCTTCAGCATCTACGTAAGGCGGGTTTACCACTAATAAGTCATACTTTTGCTCACCTAAATTAGAGAATAAGTCTGACTGCATAGGAAACACACGTTCATCAAGTTGGTAAGACGCTATATTAAACGAGGCAACGTCAAGTGCATCGCTGTCAATATCAACGGCATCTACTTGAGCCTCTTCAAATGCAAACGCTAAAGCTATAGCTATACATCCACCACCTGTACACATATCAAGAATAGTGGGATTTTCTGGTAATGATACGTAGTCGCTGAATTTATTCGCAATAAGCTCAGCAAAGGGTGAGCGCGGTATTAACACGCGTTCATCAACAAAAAATGGCATACCCGCAAACCATGCTTGCTGCGTCAAATAAGGTAAGGGAAGGCCTTCTTCACAGCGCGTTTTTATCCACGACAAAATGGTAGCTCGCTCGTCATGAGTTAGGGTGCATGGGTAAAACACGGCTTGTTCTTGTGGGCTAATGTCTAAAGGTAAGGCCAAAGCACTGAAAACTAAGCGGTGTGCCTCTTGCCATGGGTTTTCAGTACCATGGCCAAAATACACATCATGCTGGTTAAACTCACTCATCGCAAATCGAATATAGTCGATAATACTATGCAGTTGATGACTTAACTCTTGAACATTATTAAAACGGGATGGGGCTAATTCAGCCATTTACTTTTATACTCACTTCGCCTTAGTTAATCACTATATGTACTGCTAGCAACTTGCTTGAAAAATTAATTGCCAATATGCATGCATACGAGTGTACGAACTGGGTATAATAACTAAATTAACATGACTTTTCTTTTAAAAATAAGCGAATGAATAAAAAAACCGATGAAGACAGCGGGTTTGCCGCTTTATTTAAAGATGCGAAGCCTGTTGTTTACGACAAATACATACCCACGCGCAAAGAAAAGCACCTTACCAAGTTACAAAAATCAGATTCGCCAAACAATAGTAAACGCCAGCAATTGGCTAGCGTGGCACTTTCAGACGAATATCAAGCTCATTGGCCGCACAATAAGCCGCTCTCTTATTTAAAAAACAACGAAGCTGAATCAAAAGACGCACTTAAAAAGCTCAAAATGGGCCACATTCCACCTGATATAGAAATTGACCTACATGGCCTAAGTTCACGCCAAGCTAAAGAAGAGATAATAGCAGTAATATTTGAGGCTAAACAACGTCATTACCCGTGCGTAAATATTATCCACGGCCACGGTAGTGGCGTACTAAAGCAAAAGATTCCCAACTGGCTAGTTCAGCACCAAGACGTGATTGGCTTTATTCAAGCCCCAAAAGCTTTTGGTGGAAAAGCTGGCTTACTCGTATTAATCAATGTTGATTTTATTGAGCACAAGCTTTAACAAGCGCTGGGACTAGCTCTAAAATAAGGGCTGCCTAACAATCTATTTTATAAATCTTCTTTTACATTGTGTAAAAATAAATAAACGTAGTAAGCGCATATAGAACAAACAACAAAAATACCAAGAATTGAGCCCCAAGCAACGGGGTCTGAAAGTAATAAGTCCAACATAATATTCACCTTTGAGTTAATGTAAGTAGCGTTAACTGATGAGTAAATATTAGTTGAAAATAGATTTTCGAAGATGATCTTGATCAATTTTTTCGTTAGCTAAAACCCTTAAGCACTCGGTTTATTGAGCTAAATCAATTTTTATGACGTTTCCCCATTTGCTTTGTTACTTAAACAGGCGAATAAACCAGTTATCATCTAAGTCATCTTCACACGTTTTAAGTTGTGCAGCATAGCGCCTTGAACGAGCGTCAACTTTGTTCGCTACTTTTACCAACCATGCTTTTTTGCGGTAAGACTTTCTTTTATAACCACCCCAGCCTTCATGATAATTTAGGTATTGTGCGCCTGCATCCCATTTAGATATTTTATTTATTTTGTGAGTTTTACTTATAAACCAGCCCATAAAATCAATAGCATCTTCAAAATCGGTACGGTCAGAGAACATGCTGCCAGCTTCTTTTTTGTAATCGTTCCAAGTCATGGTTTTGGCTTGGGCGTATCCATAGGCAGAACTTACCCTGCCCCACGGAATCAGTCCAAACATGACGTAATCGCGTGGGGGTAGTGCATCGTGGCGAAAAGAGCTTTCTTGATACATCATTGCCATAGGTACATGAATGGGCACCCCCCATTTTTCACGCATATCGGCCGCGGCATCATACCAGCTATCTTTTTCTTCAAAAATACGGCATAAATTTTCACGTTCAGTGGGCTGCGTTGTTGCGCAAGCACTCAAAAATCCGCATACAACTAAACAAATTGAAAAATGTTTGAATTTATTTAAAAACATAATGAACTAATCTCAAGTACGTCGCTCTTACTAATGTGTGTTAATTATTTCCCTAAGTGTGTATTGCCTGATGCCTTTTGCATCAGGCTTTTTTTTGCCTATAACTTGCTATTCGCAAGCTAAATCAGGGTTATGAGGTTTACGTGTGGTGAAATAATCATTCACAAATTGTTCAAACGGTTTCTCGTTTTTTGCCTCTATTTCTTTTTGCGCGATTACTGACGCCTTTGCTTGCTCTACAAAGGTTTGCTCAGGTATATGTTTATAATTAAGGCCTGACATATGCGCCTTATACTCTTTTGCTAGCTCTAAGCCCAAACTACTGTTGTCAATGTTGTTGTCTAAAAGCGTAGCGAGCCATTTACCAGAGGCGGTTAAACTCGCGTCATTAAATTTTTCGCTTTGCAAATTAACCGCTTTAGAATAACGGTCGGTTTCATTGGCTGCATCAAGTATTGCCGCTACTTTGAGTAACTCTTCATTTAAGCCTAAGCCCCAATCTTTTAACGATATTTTTTCACTGCCATTTTGCAGCATCAAACTTGGGTCTCGCCCTTCTAAAACCGTCTTATTAATATTGTCTTGGCTAATTTCAAAACAATTCTCAACAAATTTAGGTGACGGCTCTAGCAAGCAATAAAGTAAGAAAACATCTAAGTAGTGGAATTGGCTTTCTTCTATTCCAATCGGAGAATATGGATTTACGTCTAAAGAGCGCACTTCTAAATAACTAACGCCCCTATTTTCTAATGCATTAGTTGGCATTTCTTGTGACAAGGCAATTTGCTTAGGTCTAATAGGCGAATATAACTCGTTTTCAATTTGCAATATATTGCCATTCAACTGTTGCCAGCCTTGTGCATCACTGCTAGAAAACTGGCTATATTCAGGTGCTTTTTGCCCAATCGCTTTGCGCACGCTACTCACGTATGTATCTAGGTCGTTGTAGCAAATATTTAAAGATGACTGCGCGCTACTAGTATAGCCCAAATCACTCATACGCAATGAGGTTGCATAGGGTAAATAGTATGTACCTTTACCTACTGTTTTAAACGAATGGGGTGACTTTTTGTGAGAAATAAAAGAACTACATAAAGCCGGCGACGCACCAAATAAGTATGGGATTACCCAAGCATATCGGCGAAAGTTTCTGATCATAGAAAAGTAGTGTGCCGACTGCGTGGTTTTATTCCATTGCTCACCTTCATTCTCACACCATAATTGCCAAAAAGAATCGGGTAGAGAGAAATTAAAATGCACACCTGAAATAACTTGCATCATGCTGCCATAGCGATGATGTAAGCCATTGCGATACACTGCTTTCATCTTTGCAATATTAGAAGAACCATAATTAGCAATAGGGATTTTAGTTTCGCTATTTATAAAACACGGCATACTCAAAGGCCACAAGTATTCTTCACCAATAGACTCATAAGTAAATTTATGAATATCGATAAGTTGCGCTAAAGATGTTCTAGCTCTGTTTTCTGGCGGCGTAATAAATTCAAGCAATGACTCAGAAAAATCAGTTGTGATGTATTCGTGAGTTAAGGCTGAGCCTAAAGATTTAGGGTGTGGCGTGTCAGCTATACCACCACTTTCATTGACTCTTAAAGTCTCACGCTCTACGCCATGCTTTATATCTTTAAGCGCTTGCAAAAAACGAGGCTGTGAAACCGCTAGCAGCCTCGTCTCAAATGTTGTTTGATTATTTGACAAATTATTGTTCTCTAAGGGTTAAATTACAACGAGGCCTATTGAGGCACTGTTATTATCTCTATTTCTTTACCAAACGCTTTTAAAGACTCTTTAAGGGTATTGGCATCACCTACTACTAAAATGTGCATCTTATCAGTATCTAGCCATTTGGCTGCAAGCGCGTTAAGTTCATCTATTTTAATGTTCTCAATAATATCTTGCTGCTTCGCCGTATAATCTTTATCCAAATCTAATGATAACAGTCGCATAAGAAATCTGGCCTTTTGGCTAGGCGTTTCATAGCGTAAGGCATCAGACTGAGTATAGGCACTTTGTAAAAACACAAGCTCCTCTTGTGACATACCCTTTTCTTGGTACATGTTTATCTCATTTAAGAACTCTTGAATACTCTCTTTAGTAAATTCAGCAGTTACATCAGCACTTGCTACGAACGTTCCGGTCGTTTTTCCACCTGAAAAACGGCTCCTAGCGCCATAAGAATAGCCTTTGTCTTCACGCAAGTTTAAATTAATACGGCTATTAAACATACCACCCAGGGTAAAGTTTGCTAATGATAACTTAAAATATTCATCGTATGGGTCATAGACCGGTGCATGACGGAAAATATTTACCACTGATTGCACACTGCCTGGATTATCTACAATATAAATTTTGCCTTTTTCTATTTGCGTATCATATTCAAAGGTCGGCAACATATAATCTTTACTTTCCCATTTGCTTAAAAAGCGAGTAAGGTCGAGTACTTTTGACTTATCCATATCCCCCACAGCCACTAAGGTTGCATGATTCGGCCGTACGTACTTATTGTAGTATTCTTTAACATCATCAAGGGTAATAGATTTAATACTTTCAAGTGTACCTGAATCAGGTAAACCCAAACGTATTTGGTCAGAATAAAGTAGCATGTTACGGCCTCGGCTTGCTAATACCGATGGGTTTTTCAAAGATTGTTGCATACCTTGTAGTGTGCGCTGTTTAACTAAATCAAAATCTGCCTCTGTAAAGCCCGGCGACAATAGTTTATCTTCAAGTAAAACGAGTGTTTCTTGTGCATATTTACTTAAGGTATTAACTTCAACGCTCATATACCGCCCATTCGCGCTAAAATTAATAGCGCTGCCTAACAAGCTTAGTTTATTGGCAATCTCTTCGGTTGAATGAGCTTGTGTGCTTTCATTCAACAATTGAGCCGTTAAACTTGCCACACCGAGTTTATCAAGGTTATCTAATAACACCCCACCTTCCATACTTAATGAAATAGATAATGTGGGGGCTTCCGTTGTTTGTACACCTAATACTTTTATGCCATTGTCAAAGGTGTGCTCCCAAAATTCAGGAACCGATACCGCTTTATTAGCGCTTGCCTTGGGCATAACGCTACGGTCAAAGGCATCAACAATACTGGGCGCTTCAAATTCAGCTACTTGCTTACCGTTAAGTGGAATAACGCGCTTATCTAAACTGAAGTTTTGTGCTGCAACGGCCAGTTCAGTTTGTCCATTAGGTACTATTGATAATACTACTGCGGCTTTATCTTTAATATATTGATTGTATACCCGCATAACATCGTCTTTGGTAACTTGGTTGTAGCGCTCAATATCAAGTGATACTGTGTCGGGCTCACCTCTAAATATTTGGCTAGACGCCATCATATTGACTTTGCCTGATACACTTTGCAGCGCATTTATACTGTTACTTTCTATTGCACTTTTAACACGCTGTAAGTCATCATCTTGAACCCCACGCTCTTCGAACTCCGCTAGCGAAGTTTGCATAATTTCACTAAGGCTTTCTAGGTCGCTTACATTTTGAGGATTCGCTAATGACAACAAAACAAACTCGCAAGCTAACTCTTTACAAGGGTGGTTTGCGAATGCTTGTACAGCTAAGCCATTCTTTACCATATTTTTGTACAACAGTGATGTTTTACCTTGGCCCAAGATATTTGCTAACACATCTAGCGCTGGCTCATCATCATGATCTCGATATACGGTTGGGTACGTGAGTTGTAACAAAGGTAAATGCACTTTGTCTTCTAAGGTAATATAACGCGATTCGTTCAAACTCGCGGGTTGCTTTTCGGCAGGAGTAACTTCTGGCCCTTTAGGGATAGGCCCAAAATATTTTTCAATCCACGTTTTTGTTTGGGGAATGTCAATATCACCGCCAATAGTTAATACCGCATTATTCGGGCCGTACCAGCGTTTAAAGAATGCTTTTAAATCTTCTACATTTACGCGGTCAAGGTCTTCAACATAACCAATAGTTGACCACGAGTACGGGTGTCCTTTCGGGTATAAGGCCTCAGCTGTGCGCTCTGAGCGTAAGCCATAAGGCTGGTTATCAACACGCTGACCGCGTTCGTTTTTAACTGTTTCTCGCTGGGTTTCAAATTTCGCTTGTGTAACCGCCGGCAACAAAAAGCCCATTCGATCAGCTTCTAGCCAAAGCATTTTTTCTAGTTGATTGGCCGGTACCGTTTCAAAATAATTTGTTCTATCTGTATTGGTTGTGCCATTTAAACTTCCGCCAGCTTCTGTAATGATTTTAAAATGCTCTTCATCTGCAACATGCTGAGAACCTTGAAACATCATATGCTCAAAAAAATGAGCAAACCCCGAGCGGCCGTAATCTTCGCGAGCCGAACCTACATGATAAGTCACATTTACATTTACGAGAGGGTCAGATGAATCAGGGTGCAATACTACCGTAAGGCCATTATTTAGCTCATACTTGTGATATTTTATGACATCACCTGCAAGTTCTATAGGCTTGCCATTAATGCTCGAGTTGTTGCTCGGAGCGTCGCTGCAAGCCACTAAAATTAAGCTTGAAGCTAGTGCGATTGTTAGTTTTTTATAACTTATCATTACCATCTTTATCTAAAAATTTGCTCAATTGCTTATGATGGATAAAAAAATCGTATTTGTAAAAGCCTAATTAACAATTTATGCTAGACTTCCCATATTATAAGGCACTTTCAATCGTCTTCGCAGGAGTTATATAGTGACAGCGACAGCACAGCTTTTTGATAAAGAATTCGCCCTTACCCAATTAGGGGGTAATACCGATTTACTCAAGCGGATGTTAATTAAATTTGAAGATGAATTTAAAACCGTTCCAGAAGAAGTTAGAAACTTGTTCAATAACAATGAAATTAAAGAAGCTAAATTAAAAGTCCATACCACTAAGGGCTTGTCAGGTAATTTAGGTCTAATGGCTTTATATGAATCAGCTAAAACCTTAGACCAACAACTACGCGCAGGTGTTGCCGATGACAGCATGATTGAACTATTTGCTCAAACTATGGCTGATACTTGCGACACGATTAAACAAGTCCATTTAGCACAAAACTCTGTGCCTGAATTTACCAGCAGTGTTGTTAATAACAAATATTACGAAGAATTTATTCAAAGGCTAGAACGTCATGAATTCATTGATGATGAAAGCCTGCACAAATATGTAAATGATTTGGACTTGTCTGACGATGAAAAGAAGCACTTAATCAGTTTGGTGGAAGAACTGCAATACGCAAAAGCGATTGAGATCATTAAAAAGCTTGCATAGTCAAAATATTGGTACGCGCAATATGATCCCTACGGTACCCATTGTATATGAGCATTCTGATTTTTATATAGTGAATAAACCGGTAGGCTTGACAATGCATGATGTCCACCACGGTATTATTCCGCGTTTGTGCAAACAAACCGGCATGTCTTCGTTGTACCTTGTTCATAGGCTTGATGATAAAACCAGCGGTTGTATTATTTTAGCAAAGAACAATTCAGCCGCAAGCGAGTTTGGTAGGCTGTTTGAACAACACGCTGTGCAAAAGTATTATGTGGCAATTATAAATAGCAAACCGAAAAAGAAACAGGGCAAAATTTGTGGTGACATGCTCAAATCACGCAATGGCTCATACAAACTCAGTACGCTTCAAACTAATCCTGCTCTTACTTATTTTTTTACCCGAAGCATTCAAGCACAAATAAATGTTAGTAGCGAAATAGCACGTCCGGCGCTTCGCATAGTATATTTGCAACCTAAAAGCGGTAAAACCCATCAATTAAGAGTGGCCTTAAAATCACTTGGTAGCCCTATATTAGGTGATGATAGATACAAGGGGTCACAAAGCGACCGTATGTACTTACATAGCTACAAACTTGATTTTAAATACAAGGGCACAAGCATAAGCGTAAGCTGCAAACCTTGTGAGGGAAAAGTTTTTGCTTTATTAAATGATGAGCACTACAGTGAATTTGATAAACTTGCGTGGCCTAAAGCATGAAGCTTGCCATTGTAGGCCAAGGCGCTATTGCTAGCCTTTTTGCACACTACTGGGAAAATGCGCATCTTACTGTTTTAGTAAGAGCACTGCCTACACAGCCTAAAAAACTTAAGCTACTAAGTGGATTAAGTGTCTCTTTAGATTTTCCATTTGATGATATTAAGCAACCTAAGAGTAATGACTTTGATGCCCTTTTGATTTGCGTAAAATGCTATCAAGTTAAAGCACTTATCAATAATATTAAACCGTGGCTACAAAGCTCAACTAAAATCGTTTTGGTGCAAAATGGGATGGGTGGTGCGCAACAACTCAGCCAAGCTTTTCCGATGAATACTCTGCTAGTAGGAACATGTACTGATGGTATATTTCCGCTAAGTGACGACTGTTATCAACAAACGGCGCAAGGAAACTTAGATATTGGCGCATACACCAACAGCACAATGAGCGGATCAAGCGCTGGCTTTTTAAGGGATTTCGCAAGGTATCACCCCAGCGCAACCTTGCATAATGACATAAGCCTAGCTTTGTACCGCAAACTCGCGATAAACGCCGTCATTAACCCGCTAACAGCAGTACGGAAAGTTAAAAATGGTGAACTGCTAATGCATAAACAAGAACTTGATTCGCTTAAACAGGAAGTGTTTTCTATTTTTACTGCAATGAACGTTGATTGGCGGCAGCTAAAATTTAACGAAGCGATTGATGAAGTAATAAAACTCACCGCTAATAATTATTCATCTATGCAACAAGATGTTCAACACCGGCGCAAAACCGAAGTTGATGGCGTGCTTGGCTTCTTGCTAAGTATAGGCACAAAAAAAGGCGTAAAAACGCCTTTAATATCTTCTTTATACAACACCATAAAAAGTTATGAAACCTGAGTAATCATCAGCTTATTCACTGGCTAATGATTACTCACCAATGGCTTACTCACTCGCTAATGGCTTCATGTGTGGGAACAAAATAACATCTTTAATGGTATTGCAATCAGCGAATAGCATTACCAAACGGTCAATCCCAATGCCTTCACCGGCTGTTGGTGCCATGCCATATTCTAATGCAGTGATGTAATCTTCATCAAAATGCATGGCTTCGTCATCACCCGCATCTTTTTCTTGTACTTGCTTTTGGAAACGCGCAGCTTGGTCTTCAGAATCATTTAACTCTGAGAACCCGTTTGCTAATTCACGCCCGCCTACGAAAAACTCAAATCGGTCAGTTACAAATGGGTTTGCGTCATTTCTACGTGCTAAAGGCGACACTTCCCAAGGATATTCAGTAATAAACGTAGGTTGGTCTAGCTTTTCTTCCGCTGTCGCCTCAAAAATCTCACAAAGATACTTGCCAGCTCCCCAAATACCATCGACTTCAGGCTCTTTAATATGCAGTTGTTTAGCCATAGCCTTCATTTCATCTAAATGATTTTCAGGGTCTTTAATGGCTTGTTCGTTTGCGTCTGGCCAATACTTTAATATTGCATCGCCCATACTTAAGCGAGCAAAAGGTTGCGCAAAGTCATATTCTTTAACTTCAACGACTTCACCTTCAGTATTGCGAATGTGATTTTTAAGTTGCTGTGTCCCTAATACATTTTGCGCTAGCTCACGCAGCATATCTTCTGTTAGGTTCATCAAATCTTTGTAGTCAGCGTAGGCTTGATAAAACTCAAGCATCGTAAACTCAGGGTTATGGCGAGTGGATAAACCTTCGTTTCTGAAGTTTCTGTTAATTTCAAACACGCGTTCAAAACCACCTACAACTAGCCTTTTTAAGTAAAGCTCAGGCGCAATTCGCAAGTACATATCAATGTCGAGTGCATTGTGATGGGTCACAAATGGCTTAGCGGTAGCGCCTCCTGGTATGACTTGCAACATAGGCGTTTCAACTTCCATGAACTTACGGTCAGTTAAAAAGCGGCGTATGCCGTTTACAATTTCGCTTCTTATACGAAAAGTGTTGCGTGTATCAGGGTTGGTGATCAAATCAACATAACGTTGGCGATATTTAGTTTCTTGATCAGCTAAGCCATGAAATTTTTCAGGTAACGGACGCAATGACTTTGTTAATAGTTCGAAAGACTCCATATTAACGTACAAATCGCCTTTACCAGATTTGTGCAAGGCACCACTCACGCCAATAATGTCGCCAATATCTAAACTACCGTATTCTTCTTTAATACGTTTTTGGGCTGCTTTATCAGCATATGACTGGATGCGGCCGCTCATGTCTTGAAGCAATAAAAACGGGCCGCGTTTAGCCATGATTCGCCCAGCAATACTCACTTGATTGCCCTGCTCGCTTAAGGTTTCTTTATCTAACTCACCGAAACTTTCTTGTAGATCTTGTGCGTAATGTTCGCGGCGAAATTGGTTAGGATAGCCATTTGAAGGGCAATTTTCGCGAATTTTCGCAAGTTTTGCGCGGCGTTCCGCAATCAATTTGTTTTCGTCTTGTTGCTCAATAGTCATCGAGATTCCTAATAAAATAATAGCGTAAGTTGCGCTTACAATCCTGATTGTAAACTAGCAATAATAAATTTGTTTAAGTCACCGTCAAGCACGGCTTGGGTATTACGGGTTTCTACTCCTGTGCGTAAATCTTTAATTCGCGAATCATCTAGCACATAGGAACGTATTTGGCTTCCCCATCCAATATCTGATTTGTTATCTTCTAGGGCTTGCTTTTCTTCGTTTTGTTTTTGCATCTCAAGCTCGTACAACTTTGCTTTTAGTTGTTTCATGGCTTGGTCTTTATTTTTATGCTGTGAACGATCATTTTGACACTGCACCACGGTGTTTGTAGGCGTATGCGTAATGCGAACAGCGGAGTCGGTTCTGTTTACGTGTTGTCCACCGGCGCCTGATGCTCGATAAGTGTCTATGCGTAAATCCGCGGGATTAATGTCAATATCAATATCATCATTCACTTCTGGATAAGCAAATGCTGACGCGAATGAAGTGTGTCTTCTGTTGCCCGAATCAAATGGTGATTTTCTCACTAAACGGTGGACTCCGGTTTCAGTGCGTAACCAACCAAAGGCATATTCACCCGTGAATTTGATAGTGGCGCTTTTGATCCCGGCCACATCGCCTGCAGAGGCTTCAATAAGTTCGGTTTTAAACCCTTGCTCTTCACCCCAACGCAAATACATACGCACTAGCATATTGGCCCAGTCTTGGGCTTCAGTGCCACCCGAGCCTGATTGAATATCAATGTAGCCGTCGTTAATATCATTGACGCCAGAGAACATACGGCGAAACTCGAGCTTTTCAAGCTCTTCAATTAAGCTTGCTAACTCTTGCTCAGCTTCATCAAAGGTTTCTTGATCCTCTGCCTCTACAGCGAGTTCAACTAAACCTTCAACATCTTGAACGCCCTGCTCAAGGTGTTTAATAGTGTTAACCACCAACTCTAAGGCAACCCGTTCTTTCCCTAGTTTTTGCGCATTTTCAGGATTATTCCAAACATCTGGATTTTCCAATTCACGGCTAACTTCTTCTAGCTGTTCTACTTTGACATCATAGTCAAAGATACCCCCTAAGTGCAGCGGCACGTTCGCGGATGTCGGCTAGAGCGTTATTAATTGGGTTAACTTCAAACATAGATAAGCGAGAGCTCTCTTTACTGATAAAATATATGCGCGCAAGTGTACCCAAATTCGGAAGTTTTTAATAGTTATCAACACATAAAAATATGTCCAAATGCGTTAATTTTTAAGCGCTAAGCTTGTTCTGTAAGCTTGCGCACCCAATGCTTTTAGTTTTTTGATTGTAGCTGGGTCAATGACTTCGCCATTATCATCTATTAACTCGCTTATTCCACCAATTGCTTGTTGAGTGGGAAGGACGTGCATACCTAAATTGCCCAATAGCATTCTTAGTGGAACTAAGCCTCGAATTCCTCCCAATGCACCAGGCGAACTAGCCATCAAGGTTGCAGTTTTTCCGGCAAACGCTTGTAAGGGTTTTTCACCCTCCTCTTTACGCGAAGCCCAGTCAATCGCGTTTTTCAAGGCCGCACTAAATGAGCTATTGTACTCGGGAGAGGCTATTATATATCCGTCACTTTCAATCATAAGTTGCTTTAACTTTTTCGCCCCTTCTGGAATACCGGTTTCAGCTTCGTCGTCTTCATTGAATAGCGGAGCTATATAATCACTTAAACGAATGAGTGTGACTTCTGCGCCTTGCTCTTGTGCGCCCTCAGCAGCCACCTTCACAATACTGTGATTGAACGATTTATCTCTTAAACTGCCACTAAATGCTAATAGTTTAAGCATGCTTACTCCTAGTAAATTTTAATTGAATTAACTTGTACGAAAATTCAACTATTCAGCTCACTGACCGATAACAATGAATACAATTATTATTGGGTAAAAGCATGGCATTTTTCGGTAAATCAAAAACTAATGAGTTTGATATTTTGTCACAAGCAGTAGATGCAGTAGTGACTATTGATGAGAATAACAGAGTAATATTTTACAATCCTGCTGCCGAAAAATTATGGGGCTACACGCAAAGTGAAGTGATTAAACAAAACGTAAAAATGCTTGTGCCTAAAATGCACCAAGCTGATCACGACACTTACGTTAATACTAATAGGCAAACCGGTGAAGATAAAATTGTAGGTGTGTCTCGTGATGTACTGATTGAAACTAAGTCGGGTAAATCCATTTGGTGCAACTTGTCAATCTCAAAAGTTAAAACAAAAGCCGGTATTCACTACACTGCTTTTGTAAAAGATATTTCAAAACAACGAGAAGATCTTGAGCGCATAGATAAGACCCTAGAGCAATGCTTAGACGGGGTCGTAACCATTGATAACAATAACAACATTATTTTCTTCAATGCAGCTGCCGAGAAACTATGGAAATGCAAAAAATCCCAAGTTATGTATCAAAACGTGAAAATTTTAGTGCCCGTTGATATACAAGGCATTCACGACAAGCTAGTCAATAGTAATCGCAATGGCGGCGAAGATAAAATAGTGGGAATTTCTCGAGATGTGTGTTTCCAAGATTTCACAGGGCAAGATGTGTGGGCCAATTTATCGCTGTCTAAAATTAAGCTTGACGATAAAGTACTATACACCGCATTTGTAAAAGATATTACCGAGCAAAAAGTACAGCAAGAGAAAATAGCAGTCTTATCACTATTAGCCAACGAAACAGAAAACTCAGTGGTAATATGTGACAAGCTTGGGCAAATTGAATACGTCAACCCAGGTTTTGAGACCTTAACTGAGTACTCTTTTGAGGAAGTAGTAGGAAAAAAACCGGGCAGTTTCTTGCAGGGTAAACGTACAGATCCGCAAGCCGTGGCTCGTATTTCACAAGCAATAAAAAACAAACAGTCATTCTTTGAAGAAATTTTAAATTACACTAAATCGGGCAAAAGCTATTGGATTAGCTTAAGTGTGAGCCCGGTGTTAAATGATGATGGGCAAGTTGAAAAGTATGTGTCGGTACAAGCTAACATTGATATTACTAAAAAACGCGCCTTAGAAAACGACGTTAAATTAGACGCTATTAATAGAGCAAATATTGTGGCTGAATGGTCAGCGCAAGGTGAACTGTTGCTAGCGAACCAATTATGTTTGCAATCATTCGAATCAGAAAACTTAAATGACTTGAAATCAAAAATTGGCCCACTTAGCAGTAAACTAAGTGACGAACAGCAAAATACTATTGATAAGGGTGAATCAGTACAAAGTGAAATTTCTTTTGCCCTACCAAGTGGTAAATCTATTTTAATTGCAGCTGTGCTCAGCCCAGTTGAAAATGAAAATGGTAAAGTTGCCAAAATATTAATGTACGGCTCAGATGTGTCTAAGCGAAATGCAGTATTAAATGAAACTCATGAAGCTATGTCTCAAGTACTTGACCGTATAAGCGGCATTATACAAACTATAAACAGTATATCTTCACAAACCAACCTCTTAGCATTAAATGCAGCGATTGAATCAGCAAGAGCAGGTGAGGCAGGCCGTGGGTTTGCCGTGGTTGCCGATGAAGTGAGAAATTTGGCGGGCAGTACTACTGAATCTGCCACCGAAATCACAAGCTTAATAGAAGAAACTAAGCAACATGTTGATAAACTAGCAAGCTACATAAACGGTAAATAAATCTCATTTATGTAGCTTAAATTAACTCAGCTTCAACAAAGCTTACATTTTTAAGAGTGTGGGAATGCCTAACAAGTCTAAACCAATTTTAAGGGTTTTGGCACTAAGAGCACACAGCTGCAAACGGCTGGCCTTTTGCTCTGGCGCAACATCGCTTTTCAATATTGGGCAAGCTTCGTAAAAGCGTGAGTACAAAGACGCTAGCTCATACATATAGCTGCAAAGTACATGTGGTGTAGCGTCTTTAGCTACAATTTCAAGCGCATCTTGGAACTGAAGCAAATGCAAAGCCAAACTTTTTTCAATATCGTGCTCAATTGCCACACTCCCCTTTACGCTGTCAGTGCTCACACCTGCATTGTTAAACAAGCTTTGGGTGCGAGTATAAGCATATTGAAGATAAGGCGCGGTGTTGCCTTCAAAACTTAGCATGCTATCCCAATCAAATACGTAGTCAGTGGTTCTGTTTTTACTCAAATCAGAATACTTAACCGCACCAATGCCTATCTTTTCTTTCATTTCCTTAACTTGCTCGCCAGACATATCAGGGTTGCGGCTAAGTACTAATTGTTCAGCCCGTTCCACAGCTTCATCAAGCAAGTCGATTAACTTAACAGTATCACCGCTTCTGGTCTTAAATGGTTTGTTGTCTTTACCCAACATCATTCCAAAAGGACAATGTTGGTATGCTTCATTTTCTTTAAAAAAGCCGGCTTTTCGAGCCACAATTTCAGTTTGTTTAAAATGAAGCGCTTGGCGAGCATCAGTAAAAATAAGTGTTCTATTTGCGTCTAATTGTTGCGAACGGTAGCGAATAGCAGCCAAATCCGTAGTAGCATATAGGTATCCACCACCTGATTTTTGCACAATGTAAACAGCTGGTTTGCCGTTTTTATCAGCAAGTTCTTCAATAAAGACCACTTTTGCCCCAGCATCTTCAACTACAATGCCTTTTTCACTTAACTCTTTAACAACCACGGATAAATCATTGTTGTATGCGCTTTCACCCATAACATCGTTGCGCGTTAAGCTCACGCCCAACTTCTGGTAAAGCTCTTCTGAATGAGAAATAGAGATATCAATAAAGTTCTGCCACAAAGCTAAACAGTTTTCATCACCACTTTGCAACTTAACTACGTACTCTCTTGCTTTGTTAGCAAAGTTTTCGTCTTGGTCAAAACGTACTTTAGCTTCACGATAAAAATCTTCTAAATCACTTAAGGCCGTCTCGGCAACTTCATTTTGCGCTAATTTATCTTGCAAATGCGCAAGCAACATACCAAATTGAGTTCCCCAATCTCCCATGTGATTCTGACGAACAACGTTGTGCCCTAAAAATTCAAGGCATTTAGCAACGGCGTCACCTATAATTGTAGAGCGCAAATGACCCACATGCATTTCTTTCGCCAAATTAGGCGACGAATAATCAACCACCACCTTCTGCTCGGCTTGCGCGTTAATACCAACACGTTCGTCAGCCACGGCAACTTGAACCTGCTGTGATAACCACGCATTTGATAAGTGGATATTAATAAAGCCTGGACCTGCGACTTCAAGCTTCTCAGCTATGCCGTCTAAGTTGACGGCATCAACTACTTTCTGGGCAATTTCTCTTGGGTTTTGTTTTAATTTTTTCGCTAAGGCCATGGCACCGTTAAACTGGTACTCTCCAAAGCCTGGTTTATTACTTTTAGCTACCGGCACTGGAGAACCTGCGCAATCAATGGCTTGTAATGCGTCTTCAAAACGCGAAACTAATAGTTGTTGTATATGCATGTTGTTAAAATAAACCTATAATTTTGTCAAAGATGAAACTATTGTTCACGAGTGGCGGCAAATTTGATGTCAGGGTAGCGCTCTTGCGCTAATGACAAATTCACCATGGTAGGCGCAATATACGTTAAATTATCACCGCCATCATAAGCCAAGTACGCTTCTGTTTTACGCCTAAATTCATCCACTTTTCTGTCATCGCCATACACCCAGCGCGCGGTGTTTACATTTACATGTTCATACATTGCGTCAACGTTGTATTCAGCTTTCAGGCGTGCCACAACTACATCAAACTGCAGAACACCTACCGCACCTACTATTAGGTCATTGTTTTGAAGAGGCCTGAAAACTTGCACAGCGCCCTCTTCTGCAAGCTGAATCAAGCCTTTTAACAATTGCTTTTGCTTAAGTGGATCGCGTAAACGAATGCGCTTAAATAATTCGGGTGCAAAATTAGGAATACCGGTGAAAGTGTATTTGCCACCGCTAGTAAAGGTATCGCCAATGCGAATAGAGCCATGATTATGCAAACCAATAATATCGCCGGCGTAGGCTTCTTCTAGCAATGCTCTATCACCCGCAAGAAAGGTAAGCGCATCAGATATTCTTACATCTTTGCCTGTGCGGGTATGATGCATTTTCATGCCTTTTTGATATTTACCTGACACTATTCGGCAAAAGGCAATGCGGTCGCGGTGACGCGGATCCATATTTGCTTGGATTTTGAAAACAAAACCACTGAACGATGGCTCATCTGCTGAAACGAAAGTATCAAGATCCGTGTTTCGTCCTATTGGCGCAGGTGCCCATTCAATAAGGCCATCAAGTACGTGATCTACGCCAAAGTTTCCTAAAGCCGTACCAAAAAATACCGGCGTTAGCTCGCCTTTTAAAAACGCTTCAAGCTCAAATTCATGAGATGCACCTTGAACTAACTCTAGCATATCTCGCAATTCTTCAGCGTATACGCCAATGGCTTCGTCTAATTCGGGATTATTAAGGCCTTTAATAACGCGTTTTTCTTGAATAGTGTGGCCTTGGCCTGTTTTGTACAGAACCGTTTCGTCACGAAGAAGGTGATACACCCCTTTAAATTCTTTTCCCATGCCAATGGGCCAAGTGATAGGTGCGCACTTTATTTTTAGAACATCTTCTACTTCATCAAGCAATTCAATAGGGTCACGGGTGTCGCGGTCAAGTTTGTTCATGAAAGTTACAATAGGCGTGTCACGTAAACGTGTTACTTCCATTAATTTGATGGTTCTATCTTCTACACCTTTTGCGGCATCAATCACCATCAAACATGAATCGACCGCGGTAAGTGTGCGGTATGTATCTTCTGAGAAGTCTTCGTGGCCTGGAGTATCAAGCAAATTAACTAAATGATCAGAATAGGGAAATTGCATAACCGAGGTACTTACTGAAATCCCCCTTTCTTTCTCCATTTCCATCCAATCAGATTTAGCATGTTGCCCTGACTTTTTACCTTTAATGGTACCGGCAACCTGCAGCGCTTGACCAAACAAAAGCACTTTTTCTGTAATCGTGGTTTTACCCGCATCAGGATGCGAAATGATAGCGAAGGTTCTTCGCATATTGATTTCATTCACTAAATTACTACCACTCATACTTGTTTGTTCCTACCCTTTACGAATTGTTTAACGCGATATTACTTATTTTTTTCTATCATATGAAAAAAGCGCGATATTCTATCAAAAAACAGCCTTGCTAGATATCTTAGTGCGTCAATTTTATTGCTGTATATTTGCGCTCATCATTCATTTAACGAATACTATTTTTGCATTATTAATGCATGACTGAATGTGCCGTCTTTGTGCGCGTAATAATCTTTGCGCGTTCCAACAATACTAAATCCACATTTTTTATATAAAGCTATAGCTGACTCATTATTTTCATCTACTTCCAGTAATATATAATCTATATCATGTTGGCCTGAAAGCTTTGAGAAATGCTCTATAAGTGCTTGAGCCACGCCTTTATTTCTTGCGTCATTATGTACACATATATCTTCTAGCTCAGCTTCGCCAGCTACTAAGGTAAAAATAGCATAGCCAAGTAAGGTATTGTTACTTAGGGCATATAAACTGAAACTATTATTCACACTTTTTAAAAATAAGTCATACGACCAAGGTGATTCACGATGACTGCAAAAAAGTTGATAAGCTAATTCATGGTAATTAGGGCTGTGCTGGGAAAATGATATCAGCATATGAATTTAACCTAGTAGTTCAAGCCTTATAAAGAAACAAAAGGACTAATTGATTGCCATAGCGCTTTTTTAAACGCGAGTTCGCTACTAAAACTTGATTTAGGTAAGTGTAAAATATTGAGTTCAGCATCGTATTTAGGCGTTTGTGCATCAAATACGCACTTATCAAGACTAATTCCTAGTATAAGACAAACGTCTTCTAACCATGGGAGTTCATCAACTGCAATTTGCTCTACATCTTGATATACGTCAATTCCAAGGGTTTGTAATTGAGCATAAAATTGTGCTTCTTGTTGTGAGTTTGCTGGCATAAGTTATCCATACCTTGAACGCTGTAACATTTACTTTAACAAGAAAAGTGGCAGGGGTGGAGGGACTCGAACCCCCAACCATCGGTTTTGGAGACCGCTGTTCTACCAATTCGAACTACACCCCTAAAATGGACGTGCATTATAACCACACCTAAAAATAAATAAAGTACTTTATGCGGGCTTTTTATCAATCCCAACAGAAATGTACCATAGCTTGCTGGTAAAGCGTACGAACTTGAACACCTTTTGTACATTTTCCCATACTTGCGTGGAACATTGATTCGATAACTTTGCATATTCGTCACAAAGTAGCCTAGTGCCCCGTTCATCTAATTGATTAATAGATGCACAATTTGCTATATCAAAATACCTACATCCGCACGCCGCATATTCCCAGTCAATAATCGTATCGCTGTTTATGCAAAGATGGTCAATATTTAAATCGTTGTGACACAATACATATTCGCTCTTATTTACAGCTTCGTACTCAATATAGGCAGCTTTCATAAGTGCTAATTCTGAATGCAGCGCGTCGTTAATATTCAGGATGTGTGTCATATAGCTATCCCAATGATCACACAAAGGTAGAATAGGTGCAGAAATAAACGTGCTATGCACATTATAAAGCGAATCAGCTAAACGTTTGAATGCATCTGGCACATCAATAATTTGCTGGCCGTTGCGTAAATCACTTAGCCATTGCTCAAAGTATAGTTCGCTATCATCACTTAGCAACAAGGGCTGAGGCGCTAAACCCAACACGGCAAGCTCTTGTTGCAATGTAAAAACCTCAGTTCTATTAATGGGTAGAATATTTGGCTGACTAAAAACCTTCATTAATACCGAGTGCTGACCGTCACTCACTTTAAAGTTTTTGTTAATGGTGCCAGCAAAAATATGTTCTATATTGAAATTAGCACTGCTAACATCCACAAGCTCAAACTCTTGCAGTAATTGCATCACCCGTTTTAGTTCTGTAGAGCTAAGATTATCCGACTGCATGTTTTAACTCATTTTCACTATAAGTAGCAAGCCATTGATTAAGGCCTTTTAAGGCAATCAGTATGTACACGAACATCAACAATATAGATAAATACAATTCAGTTTCTATTAATAAATAAATGCTTGCGGTATTAATCACTGTCCAGTAAATCCAGTTTTCGAGTTTCTTTTTAACAGTTAAATATGTAGTGGTCAGCGAAAACACCGTGATGATAATATCAATAAGCAGCAAATCGTATAATAGCCAGTAACTTGCACAAAGATATATAAACCCACTAGCGGCTATACCACCAACAATAATGGCCATGTGTAAATTAAATGACATACGTGAAATTTCTAGGCTATCTAGGCCCTTCCTACGCCAAGTTATAAAGCCCCATAATGCCATGCCTACATAATAAACATTCAGTAAGGTTTGAAAAACCAAACTTACGTCCCAGTAAATAAATGCATATAAAATGGTGCCAAGAAATCCAAATGGCCAACACCAGCTTGATTCCTCGGCAGCTAACCATACGTAGGTAACAGCGGCAAGTACGGCAAACACTTCTATAATACTTTGCTGTTGCCATTGTTCACTTATAATGGTCCAAATTTCCATTAAGGCTTAAGGCCCATGTGTGATGAGTTTAAGAATTTACAAACAAATACTGCTTGTTTCGTTTCTTCGTAAGTTCTTTTCATTTCGCGTTGCAAAACCTGCATAACATGGTCGTAATCACCGCTTATAAGCGTGCTAGTATGAGTGGTTGATACAAATAACTTAACATCGCTGTTTAATCGGTCAATAAAGGCCTGAATATACGAAACATACTGTTCATTTAATGGATAAAGTGAAATTTCTACACCTAATTGCATTGATTACTCCCAAGTATAACTAAAGCTTAAGCCAACTTGTCTTTCTTGGCCAAATTGATAATACGGTTCAACAAAAGCGTATTCATCTCGTGGATCGTTACTAAATCCGCCAAAACCACGTGTATATATATCTCTATCAAACACGTTTTTGACCCACAACTGAACGCTATAGCTGCTCGCTGAATATGTCAGCTCAGTATTAACAACCACAGTAAATGGTGAACGCTCGTCATGGCCATTTGAGAAACGATGATCGTCTTTAATGTTAGCATCTATAAACCACGTAAACTGTTCATTAATGTCAAATGAAGATGATACATAAGCAGTATACTTAGGCGCTTGTGCCTGTTCACGCTTATCAATAAAGGTCCCATCTAGCTGTGTATAGTCACTAATAGTGGCGTCAAGATAACCGGCATTAAATTGCATAAGCCACGCATCGCTTAAATTCCAAGTTGTTGCTAGCTCAATCCCCTGGTTCACGCCCTTGCCTGAATTGCCAATAGCATCTGTAAATGAAGTAATTACTTGACCGTTTTCATCACTTTCTAAAAACGTTACAAAATCATCTACTTGGGCGTCATCTCGTTTCATATAGAAAAACGTTAAGTTAATGTTCGCCATGTTATCAAATGCGCTTCCCTTAATACCGGCTTCGTAATTCATATTGTATTCAGGGTCGAAAGACTTGTTCTCTTCACTAAGTCGTGGGTCAATATTAAATCCACCTGCCTTGTAGCCTCTTGAAATACTGGCAAACACAAAGTTTCCACCTAAGTCATAATCTACACTTAATACGCCAGCGAACAAATTGTCATCTATGCGGGCAACGAAGGCGTCACTGTCATTAAAGTCGGCTTCGAAATTTTCAGCTCTAGCAGCAAAAGTGACATTCATTTTAGCAGATGCTGGATACACGTATTGACCATAAATCGCCATGGTTGATGGTGTGTAGGAACTAAAATAGTCAGCATCGGCATAAGTATAAAAACGAGCTAGGTCTTCTTCTTGATTCGTAATGGACGCACCTAATAAATAATTTGCCTCACTACTTGAGTTTGATGACGCAAACTTAAGATCTAAGCCTTGTCGTAGAATTTCACGGTCGTATTGATCAAACGAAGTATAACCGAAAGGGTGAAACCCCGTGTAAGTCCAATCTTCATCATAAGCGTAGCCTGTGTCTACATCTACTGAATATATGCTTGCCTGAAAACTATGGGATGCAAAATCATGTGACAATTTTATACTGGCAGCGGTGGCATCTGCATTGTCGAAGCCCGGTGCATCTGACTGCGTGACATTGTCATTATCAAGCGAAAAGGCATCATAGCCATTAGCGATATCAAAATGGTAAAAATTAATATCTAGTTGTGTGTCTTTAGCAACACTCACATTAAAAAGTGCACTCGCACTCGTTTCATCAATGCCGTTAGTGTCATCTCTTCCTAAAAATTCATTTTTTACAAAGCCGTCTGCTTGCGTGTTTTGTATCGCTACGCGAGCATTTACAGAGTCATTTAGCGAATTTGAATATACGCCTGATAAACGGTATTCACCGTATTGCGCAATACCAGCAGAAACCTTCGCGTAAAGTGTATCAGTAGGTTTGTTGCTAACAATTTTAACAATACCACCTAAGCTGTTCATGCCTGTAGCCACTGATTGCGGCCCACTTAGCACTTCTACTTGCTGCGCATCAAATATTGTGGCTAACGAACCAATGCCCGAAATATCAATATCATCAAGTAGCAAGCCTACTGAAGGATTTATGGGTTCGGCAAATTGTGAGCGCTCACCTATTCCTCTAATTTGAATATACTTTCCACGAGATGCCCCGGCACTGAAATTTAAATTAGGTGTGGTAGCAATTAAATCTTGTAAATGACGTGCTTTACGAGAATTAATTGTGCTTTGGTCAATAACAAGCGCACTTGTTGGCAACTCTGAAAGCTTACGTTGCGAAATGTCTGCAGTAACTTGAATAACTTCAACTTCGCCAATGTCGTCATTAGACTGTGCATAGGCAGAAGATGCAACCGTTAAGGCTAAGGCGCTAAAAAGTATTGTTTTTTTGTAAGGTATGTTTTGTGTCATTTAGGATCTCTTCAAACTCAGAAAAGATCCGGTGCATCGCGGCAGGTAAAAGGCAGATTTGGCCATTCCTACGCCGGTACTAACCGGATCAGGTAACTAAGGGTTCTGTGTAGTCTCAGCGAAATAAATCGCACCCCTTGGCTCGTTGCATTGCTTAATATGCAGTGCGCCGCAATAGTATCACCTTAAAGTACTTTGGCAAGATGTTGATTCTATTTATTTTATTCTTTGCGTAAATTAAGAGAAATCAGTTCATCTTGCGTTTGCTTAGCTAACATCTCCATACTTTTCCCATGAGGAACCGGCATACGTGTATCGGGGTCTACTACTACAAATACGATGTCATCGGCTAGGCAAATCGTTTTTTTGGTAGCCTTATTACGCACTAAGCAAGTAACCGTAATAGAAGTTCTGCCCACCTTTTTAGTAGCCAATCCAAATTCAACAATATCACCTTGTATAGCGGGTGCTTCAAATGAAATTTCACCGATATGCTTAGTGACTAAAAAGTTGGTATCGAGCTGACAAATAGCAAAAATAGCGGCTTCTTCGTCAATCCATTCTAATGCTCGCCCACCGAATAAAGCGTTCGCGTAATTTAAGTCATTGGGCATAACTAATCTACGAGATAAAAAATGCATAATTTGAATATATCCTTGTATGATATGGCAATTGGAAAATAGGGCTTAGGTAATAAGCTTAGTACATTAGGTATCGGAACATGGCAGGTAAAATATAAAAAATGTCTATTTGTGAATTCACACTATGGTTAAAAAAATATCGCCAAAGCCCACATCACAGAACATTAGTTAACCTATCCTTACCTGACAAAGAGGCGGCACTATACCTGAATTGCGTGGCAGAGCAATATTCAAACATTGTACTTTTCTCTACGACCTATTCTACTGAACTACTCAAGCAAGTGCCAATAGAAGCATGCCCGCAACATCAAATAAAACAACACTTGGGTACGCAGCTTGATGCCATTGTGTTTGACGCTCGCCAAGGCATTGATTTAACTGCGCTCTATAGTGCTACCGGGCTAGTTAGACATGCTGGAATAATTATTGTTTTATGTCCATTAAATATGCCTAACAAGCCTGAAGAATATAAACCTATCCCTTTTAGCTATGGGGATGAACATACCCAAGCAAATTTTCTACGCAAATATTACCAATCATTACTTGTTGCAGATTTGCCATTGATTGAACAAGAACGTTGTTATTTACCGGCACCTGTAGAAATTACTAAACGCATAGTTAAAAGTGACAACACTGATATTCTTTTGTCTGATGAGCAGGAAAAGATCAGAAGAGAAATTATTGAACATGTTGGCAGTGAATGTAAGCACGTTATTTTAGGTAGCCGCGGCAGAGGTAAATCAACACTTTTAGGTAACATTGCATTTAATATTCAACATCATTTAGGCTATGAAGTAATTGTTAGTGCACCAAATAAACGCCAAATTGATGCAATGCAGAATCACTATAACGCGCTTATTGAAAATGCCAATCTGCCTAATCAAACTTTACATTTTATTCCGCCCGATCAATGCTGCGACTTAGCAAGTAAGCAATACGTATTAATAGTTGATGAAATGGCGTCTATAGCACCGGCTTTATTACGCGCTATGCTGGTTAATTATAAAACCGTTATTCTAGCTGGCACAACCGCGGGTTATGAAGGCAGTGGGCAAGGCTTCATCCAGCGTTTACTTCCGCAAGTTAACAGTATTTATGATACAAAAATTCATCGACTGCATCGGCCTTTTAGGTGGTTGGAAAATGATCCCATTGAGACATATTTTGATCAATTACTTTGCGCCGCTCCAAAGGCCACACCTGACATCACTTCCCAAAATGCTGGCAATAACGCTGTTAAATTTGAAGCGCATAAAACACAGTTTACTTGGATTGATAAACAACAATTAGTCAACAATGAGCATTTGTATTGTGCCGTGTTCGGTCTATTACAATCAGCGCATTACCAAACAACGCCAAACGATATTGTGCGTATACTTGATTCATCTGACCATATTGTAGGGCTTACAAGCGCTTTTATTGATAATCAATTAATAGTAATAGGTGCTGTCGTTGCGATTATAGAAGGCGGTGAAGTTTTACAAGCATTATCAACAGAAATTAGCCTAGGTAATCGGCGTGTACAGGGGCAGTTAACACCGCAGAGTTTAGCCTTATTGTTACAAGATGAAGCGTACGCCACTATGCGTTACTTAAGAATCACTAGAATTGCTGTATTACACACCTATCGAAATTGCCAAGTAGGGACTCAAATGCTACGTGAATGCTTAGCGTATGCTAAAAACAAACATATTGATTGGGTATCGAGCTCATTTGGTTTAAATGAAGAACTGCTAAATTTTTGGAGAAAATCAGAATTTACCCTTTCCAAGATTGGTAATCGCACCGATACTGCAAGTGGCACAAATAGTGTGATTGTAGTGAAGCAAGTTACCAAAACCTCGGCACATTATTTGAAGCTTATTCAGGCGAAATTACATATAGATACGCAGTTCTACGCATTTTTATACTCAAGTACAAAGCAGACGAAGCAAGAAGAAAATTATTTAAGGCTGTTATCAAGCCCCCTAGTAAAAAAGGAATTAACTAATCTAGTCAATATTTTAAACAGCGAAGAGTACATTTCCATTATTCAAAAAATTATGCAAAACCTTTTACAGGGTAGAGTCCGTTTTGAACAAGCTAGTTCAGCTGTTTTAGCTTTTGCGTTAAAAGACAAAGAAAATAACAATCTAGCTACCATCCCGCAGAAGCTTGTTCAATATAACAAAAAGGGACAACACAAATCAGATAAGCTACAAGTAGAAAAAGAAATACTTCACTTGTTAAATTAAAATCTTCATAGGCAATAAAAAAGCCCGCTATAGTAGCGGGCTTTTTATTTAAGAAATTAACTTAAATCTTAATTCCACGATTGTCAGCTTTACCTTTGATGTAAGGTAACCATGCATTCGCTGAACGGCGTAAAGAAGGATCTTTCATAGCTTCACGTGCATGCACGTTAGCTTGACGGAAATCACCGTCATAGAAATACGCTTGCATTAATGCATAATGCACACTTCCCTGCTCTTCGCTTCTATTTTCTAAAGAATTCTTAAGTGCTCTAATTGCACCTTTATAATCTTCAGCATCAAGAAGCATTACACCTTGTTTTTCGTAATACTCTTCAGAAGGTTCTTTCTGAGCGGCTTGACCGTAATACTTGGCGGCTTCTTTAAATTCACGCGCTTGACGATAAACACCAGCTAAGCCAGCTAAATCATCAGCGTCTGTATCTAACAAACCTTCTTCCATGTACTTTCTAGTCAACTCAGCTGACTTCCAAGGAATATCTTGAGCAGCATATAGTTGTGCCATTGATCTGAATTCAGACTTTTTAGACAAGAAACCTTGTCTGTAAGCTAGTTCAAATGTAGCCAATGCTGAGGAATAATCTTCAACCAACATGTAGAAGAAACCAAGACGTGACCAGTATTCTTTTTCTTCAGGGAATAATTCAACTAAAATTTCCCCTGTTGAAACTGCGCCTTTATAGTTTTTCGTTTCATGATAAGCATTGATTTTTAAGTTATATGGATTTTTGCTAGGTTCTTCATACAAGCTTATTGCTTTGTCTGCAGCATCTAGCACTTTATCGTATTCTTTAGTTTCAGTGTAAACCTTGGCAATTTTAGTCCAGGTGTCACCGTCTTCTTTACACGTAAATTCCATCCACTTTTTATACCAAACTACCGCTTTTTCATATTTTTCTTCTTGTAGTGACAAGTCACCCACAAGTTTCAATATATCAGCTTGGTCTTTATCGTTTAGTTCGTTGCGCGAAGCAGCCGATTCTAGCAATGAAAGCGCTTCGTCTTGTTTACCTTCTTCAGCAACTAATAATTGGCCAAGAAAACGTTCAACAGTTGATTTGTCAAACGGTTCTTTTGCATCAATATCACGTAGCATAGTCATAGCTTGAGCTACGCGTGATTTTTCTTCCAACTCTTCGTTTAAGTAAACTTCGTAAGCGGCTTGTAGCTTTTTACCGGCACGCTCACCTAATAATTTAGTCTTTGGTTTTTCATAACCAGGACAAACTATTGGAGATGATTGCTGTGAAAACGCTAGACTTGAATAAGAAGTCATTGCCAACATGCTAGTCGCTACTAATATTTTATTAATTTTAGTCATTCTATTCATGGGTAATAATTATCCGTTATCCAAAGTGAAATCTAGTCTAACCTTAAGGCCAGGTTGTCTGATAGCTACGCCATCTTCAACTTTAGGCTTGTATTTCCACTTACGTAAAGCTCGTTTTGCTTCACGGTCAAAAATACGCTTAGGGTCAGCATCAATTACTTCTACATCTTCAACGCCACCAACTTCGTTAATAGTAAATGAAAGTTGAACCCAACCTTCTTTACCATCACGAGCTGCTTCAGGTGGATACTTAGGGTCAATACGGAAGATAGGTGTAGCTTCACCATCTTGCATTGCTCCAATTCCACCAATGTTTACACCAACCGCACCTGTATCAACAGATGGGATGTTTAAACTAAAGCCAGTCATGTCAGGTTCCGAAGTGTCTGGTTCAACAACTTCAACCTTTGGTGGCTCTTGTGGCGGCGGCGGTGGCGGTGGCGGAGTACGCACTCGCGTGTTCGTCGCTTCGTCAGGCTCTTGCATTATAATGTTGATAACAGGCGGTGGTGGTGGCTGTTCGCCAGGCTCACCGGTATTTTCAACTAATTTAGCCATTATATAAAATAAACCAAATGCTACTGCAGCGCCTAATATGATAGATCCAATCAATCTCAACATAGTTATTCCCTCACTGCTATAGCTACGGCATCTACACCCGCTGCTTTCACTTGGTCCATTACTTGAATAACCACACCGTGTTTTGCTTTTTCATCAGCTTGGATGAAAACCGCATCGGTAGGTTGTTCTAGTAGCAATTTCTCAAGGTTTGCGCGTACAGACTCAACTGATATTTCGCGGCGGTCAATCCACACATCACCATCTTCAGTTACCGCAATAAATATATTTGCGTTTTTAAATTTGGTAGCGGTTTGACCTTCTGGTTTAAATACATCAACACCAGCTTGCTTAACAAATACAGTTGTTACAATGAAGAAAATCAGCATGATAAACACGATGTCTAGCATCGGCGTCATGTCAATTGCTGCATCTTCTTCTTCTTCTCTAACTTTACGTCCCATAACAACCTCGCTTAATGATGTGGAAGACTATCTACTAACTTTTCTTTCAGGACTTTTGCTTTCGCTTCAAGGCGAGAACTAAAGAACAATCCAGATAAAGCTGCAACCATTCCTGCCATAGTAGGGATTGTTGCCATAGAGATACCACCAGCCATCAATCTAGGGTTACCAGTACCTTGGGTTGCCATGGTTTCAAATACACCAATCATTCCCGTTACTGTACCTAATAATCCTATTAGAGGGCACATTGCGACTAAAGTTCTGATAATTAACAGTCTAGCTGTTAATCCATCATTAGCTTCCGAAATCCATGCGTCACGAATTCTATGCGCATACCAAGAGGTAGTGTCGGTTCTAGCATCCCAATCAGAAATAATTTTATTTCTGATTTTTGGAAATACCGACGTTAAATACCAATAACGCTCAATCATTAAAGCCCACATTAGAAAGAGCGCGGCAGCAACGAAATAAAGAACGTCACCACCGGTTGCGATGAATTCCCTGACAGATTCCCATAATCCGACTAGGGTCAACATATTATACTTTCTCCGTCTCAGCGTGTGATGCAATAACGCCCGCTGTTTGCTCATCTAAGATGTGCACGATAGATTTGCTACGACCAGCAACAATGCTGTGCATTAGGATAAGAGGTAATGCTGCAATAATACCCTGTGCCGTTGTAACGAGAGCCATTGAAATTGAACCAGCCATGATTCTTGGGTCGCCTGTACCGAACAAAGTAATTTGTTGGAAGGTAGCGATCATACCAAGTACCGTACCTAGTAGACCTAGTAACGGAGCAATAGCGGCAAAAATCTTGATGATGTTAATACCAGACTCAATGCTTGGTAGTTCTTTAAGAATAGCTTCATCAAGCTTAAGCTCAAGGCTTTCTGTATCAGCTTTTTTATTTGCATGATAAACAGTTAAGATACGACCCAATGGGTTAGAGCTTGACGGGTTGTCAATGCTGTTAAGCTGTGAACGCATTTTTCCGCCAACCATAGTAAGTTGGATGATTTTAAATACACCAATCAATAAACCAATGATCAACATACCAGTGATGATATAACCAACAATACCACCCGCGTGATAGCGGTCAGACAATGTTGCTTTTTGCTTGAACAAGTTCAAGATAGCACCACGTGATGGATCTACATAAGCAGCAACGAAACCGTCAGTTGCATCACGTAGGTCTTGTACAGAAGCAACCTGATAACCTTCTGGTTGACGACCTAGCGGCTGAATAGTTTTACTTGCGTCATCATATACTAAGTAACCTTCTTCACCGATTAAGTTGAACGTACCAATACGTAAAACTTCTTCAGTGCGAGTACCACCAGTAAGGTCAACAACCTCAGCAGTAAACTTAGCGATTTGGCCTGATTCAGTCATTTCAGTTTGCATAGAAATCCAAAGCTCTTCTAGTTCACGAATATTCGGTAAACCTTTAGAGTCTTGAGACATTTCAGCTAGGAACTGTTCACGACCTGGAAATTGAGCACTTACAATTGAAGTTGAGATAGTACCGTAAGCATCTGCAGACGCTTGACGTACAACACCAAACATTTCACCTAAAGTACCTGAAGCTTGGTCAAGTTCAACTTCTTTATCTACTATAGTTTGTTCGTTAGTAGAAAAAGATGCCTGTAGGCGCTCACCACGTTGCTCTTCAGCACGAAGTTGGCCTTGCGCTTTACGTAATAAAGCTTGTTTATCAGCGCGCTCACTTTGAAATTCAGCTTCGCGTTGCTTGTTAACTCGTGCTTCAGAAACACGGTCTTTTTTAACTTGTTGTAGTAGTTCTTGCAAACTTGCTGGTGCTTGTGCGTTGGCAAAACTTGCCATCAAAGCAACAGAAGCAGTTGCGAAAATTGCTTTTATTGTTGTTTTCATTAACGATTACTCCGCAGCTTTGATTGGTAATTCAACTAAGTCTTCAGGTACTAGGCCCTGAGCCATACGAACAGCTTGTACTACTGAGCCTAGGTATTCATCACCTAAGGCTTCCCAAGTTCTGCTGTCATTATCCCAAACCCAAGCAGCTGATTGGTCAAGGCTTAACGCGATTAACGCAGTTCTACCTAAATTGAAAAAGTCTACTGCTACTTGTGTACCAGAAGCATCGATAGACCCTTTGTATGATTGAATCATACGGCCGTAATCGTTTTCAATTGAGTAAGCATCTAGTACTTGTCTAAACTGCTCAGAAACGGTAACGCTTGAATTACTCATAAGAGCGTTCAAACGGTCAACGCGGTCAAGGCGCTCTTCTAGATTAATTGGCACGTCAAGCTTGATGAAATTTTCTAAGCTGGCGATCATCTTCTTCATAAGAGGAACGATGTTTTGCTTAGTTTCTTCGATTGAATCGATTTGACGTTGTAAAGAATCGATAACTTTTTGTTGGTCTGCAACCAAACCAGCAAGATAATCATTATAAATCTTAAGGTTTTCAGTTTGATCGATTACGTTTCTGTACTCAACAAGCAGTTCTTGTGATTGCTCGTGTAGACTATTAATTTTTTCTTGTGATTTCGCGGCATCTACTTGAATTTTACGCGATTCTTTCTGCACGTCTTCCAGCGGACCAGCAAAAACTGTGCTTGTAGAAGCAAGTGCTAAAGCACCTACAACGCAAGCAGCTATTTGAGTTCTCTTGCTCATTTTGGACATATTCCCAACCGTTAAATTCTGTTAATTAGACCTATCAATGGACTATTAAGGGTTTATAGTTATAAAAAACGTGCCCCATAACTAAGGGACACACCCCTGAATAGTCACAGGATGTAATTAAAATGTCAAGAAACTACTCACTATGAATGACTAAAATTTACTTTAAAAATATTGCAGATACTTATTGACATCAATACTGTTCAGTAATATGGAAAACACGTGTAGTAAGTGAGTTAAATCAAGGCTTCGCACTATAAATGTGCATGAAATACAAAGTAATTGAGGTGTAAATTATAAGCGCTAGGCGTTGCTATTGTATACCTATAGTAAACAAGCACTTCGTTAATACTCAACCTTGCTACTTTTTTGTCGATAACAAATTACTATTGCTTACTATTGGGGCGCACTGCATGAAATTAGACACAGATATTCATAACTACTACGAACAACTCGTTCTTGAAAAAATTGAAAGCTTAGAGATAGAAAAAAAACACGATGCAGACTATATCGCTGATCTAACGTGTTTAGTTCTCAACCAATTAAGGCCAAGATACATACGTTTTGAAGTCGATATGGCTTTTTATTTGCCAGCGTCGGAAAGGCAACAAATGGAAATGAATGTAATAAATGCTATTGATTTGTCACTCAATTACTTAAATGACCATTATAGGAAATAAAATTGGGTGGCAGGCCCCAGCCACATCCCGGCACATAAGTCCCTTGGTACGGCTGCTCCCTTCCAGGCCTGACCGGGTTTCCAAGTTATTATTGCGAGAGGACCAGAGCCCACCATAGAAACGGTTCTTTGCTATGCATGTTTCTTAAAAAAGAAAATTCGTCATGCAACAACAAGGCGCGCATTATGAACATTACGCGCTTTTTATGCAAGGCTGATTTACGTAATTATTTACTCGTCATTCTTTTATTGACTGATTTAGCAAGGCTTGTTCGGCTATTTCATTCGCAATATCCACCGTGCTTGAGTCACTAAGCGATGATTTTTCCAACACTTTTTGTACCGTATTACCTATATCTTCTAATTGTAAACGCAAGTTATGATTACTACTGTTAGTTAAGCTTTGGTGGTAAATATCAATGATCCCACCTGCATTAATTACATAATCAGGAACATAGGCAATATTATTGAGCTTTAATGTTTTAGCAAGCTGGTTATTTGTTAATTGATTATTCGCCGCGCCAGCAACTATTTTGGCTTTTATATGATCTATGCTTTGTTCGTTTATAGCGCCGCCTAAGGCACAAGGTGCAAAAATATCAACATCAAGCATATGTATACTTTCATTATCTACAATACTGGCTTCATACTCATTTTGCGCTACAAGTAAATTATCGCTGTATATATCTGATACAAACAGTTTTGCCCCGGCCTCATATAAATGTTTAGCAAGCCTTAGTCCAACATTACCTAAACCCTGAATAGCCACCGTCTTATTGCGCAAGTCACTTGAAAAAACATGCTGTGTGGCTGCTTTTATGCCACAGAATACGCCATAGGCGGTAGACGGGGCGGGGTTTCCATTTGCAATTGAATCATCAAATGAGAAACGCGCTGATACACCTGCGGCATAAGATGTTTGGCTACCCATTATTTGTACATCTTCTACATTAATACCAGAGTCTTCTGCTATTATATATTGACCGTTCAAATTATTGACAAAGCGACCCATCGCGCGCATCAAGGCATCGCTCTTATGCTTGCGAGGATCTCCTATAATTACGGCTTTGCCACCACCTTGTTTAAGCCCCGCCATAGCAGCTTTATATGACATGCCTTGAGATAATTTCAGAACATCGCTCAACGCTTCTTCACTATTACTATAGGGCCACATTCTGCATCCGCCTAAACTAGGGCCTAAATGAGTATTATGTATGGCAATAATAGCCTGTAATCCTGTTTCTTTATCAAAACAGAATGAAACATGCTCGTGATTATCGAAATCAGGGTGCTCAAACAATGCCATTGAATATCTTCTTGTTTTTATTAAGTAAAACAATATGGTAACTGAGACTTACGAGGATATTCTTTGCGATTACTTATATGTATTTCAACTTAGCTGAAAAAAACAAAGAATTGTTTTTATTTTATAGGATATACATCCTATAATAAGGTTGAATTTAGAAAATTAACAACAATAAAAAGATTAATAACGACATGAAATTAGATAAATTTGACCGCGAAATTTTACGCGTGATGCAAAGAGATGCCACCGTATCCATGGCTGAGCTGAGCCAATATGTGGGTTTGTCGCATACGCCCTGCTGGCGCCGCGTGAAACGTATGGAAGCCGATGGCATCATTCGTCAAAAAGTAACCTTGCTTGATGCGAAAAAACTGAATTTAGGTGTTTCTGTGTTTATTTATGTCACACTTAAAAATCATGACGGTGATTCACTGACTAAATTTGAAAGCGCCGTTCAAGAAATTGATGAAATAATAGAGTGCCACACTACCAGTGGGGACAAAGACTATTTATTGAAAGTTATAGTGCAAAGCATTGAAGAATATGAGCAGTTATTAAAGTCTAAACTCACTGGCTTGCCTTTGGTAGATCATATCAGTTCAACTTTTGCTTTAAAGCAGGTGAAAATCACCACAGAACTTCCCATTTAATTGACCGTAGTCATCTAATGTAAGGCTTACTCGGCATCAATTTGTTTTTCTGGTGCCGCATCTGCAAACGCAGGTAAGGCAATACATCTTTCGTAAATGCTTTTCGTAATTGGAAACTCATCCATATTCACGCCAAATCTTACCGCGCTATAAATTTGTGGAACTAGGCACGCATCAAGCATTGAAACGCTATCTTTATAAGCATAATTTCCCGAACATGTTTGAGCTTGCACTTCAAAAGCGCTTAAGCCCCTCGTTATCCAATCTTTAGCCCATGCTTTAGTATCATCATCTTGCGCTGAAAATTTTAGCTTTAGTGTTTGTAGTACGCGCAAATTCGCTAATGGCTGAACGTCACAGGCTAAATCTTGGGAAAGCGACCTTATACGGGCTCGGTCTTCAATATTCTTAGGTATGAGCTGTATGTTTGTGGGATATTGCTCATCTAAGTATTCAATAATAGCAAGTGACTGCGTTAAAGTAAGCCCGGTGTTAATGTCGACTAAACTTGGCACAAGCATAGATGGGTTTAAGAGTTTATAATTATCCTTTCGCTGCTGCCCGCCCTCTTTCAATAGGTGAACGGGGATATACTCAAAATCTAAACCTTTTAAATTAAGTGCAATTCTTACCCTGTAAGAGGCAGATGAGCGCCAATATCCATATAAACTAAGACTCATGCTTGCCCCTTTTTATTACTGTAATTTTGCTGAATGCTTAGAAATACCATATTCACGCAACTTGTTTGCAATTGCGGTATGACTTAAGCCTAATTTTCTGGCTAACTGCCTTGTACTTGGATATGAAGGGTACAAACTTTTTAGCATATCGCGCTCAAAGCGTTTTACCTCTTGTTCTAAGGTCCCATCAAAATCATCACCAATATAAGACACCGTAGCGCTGCAACTAGGCACTTGTATGGCATCTTTAGTAATTTCATTGCCGTCAATTAGTGAAATAGCGCGATACAAGGCATTGCTTAGTTGGCGCACATTGCCCGGCCATGGATATGACTGCAAATATGTAACACAAGGCTGGCTTAGCGATGGCGCCTGAATTCCAAGCTTGCGAGCATGTTGCGTCACTAGCTTTTTCGCTAAAGGAACAACATCTTGCTTTCTGTCACGCAACGAGGGAACCAGTAAGCCCAGCACATTTAGTCGATAGTATAAATCTTCTCTAAACTTACCCGCTTGGACTTGTTCAGCTAAGTCTTTGCATGAGGTGCATATAATTCTACAGTCTATGTATTTAACTCTGCTATCACCTACTTGATGGTAGGTCCCATACTCTAATACACGAAGTAATTTACTTTGTAACTGGGCTGACATTTGAGAAACTTCGTCAAGCAGTAAAGTCCCGCCTGCAGCTTGCTCAAACAAACCGGCTTTACCTTCTAAAGAGTTAAACCCACCACTGGCATAACCAAATAATTCGGTTTCAGCTACGTCGTCGGGGAGTGATGCACAGTTTAGGGTTACAAATTCTCCATCAGATCTTCGGCTATTGTCATGGCATGCTTTGGCAATTTGCTCTTTGCCACATCCGGTTTCACCCGTTATTAATATATTGCCATCTAGTTCAGACATACGCTTTGCCTCGCGTATCACTTTTTTCATGGCCGGGCTATTTGCTTCAAAACTATCAAAGCTGCCTGAATGAGTATGTCGAAGCATATTCATTTGAGCGCCTAATCGCCCTTCTGATTTAAGCATAACTACGGCACCTGCAAAAACTTGCTCATCAGAATCAGAAACGTACACCGGTAAAATTTCGGCGATGTAATCTTGCATAATAAAACGCACGCGTTCAGTTTGCGCTAGTACTTTTTTCCCGTGTAACCACTTCGTGAAATTAAACCCGTCAACCAAGTCGTCAATATTGAGTTCATTAATTTCGCTAGCCGATTTTTCAAGGCCTGCACTCACCGCTTCATTAAACAGTATAATTTGGCCATTTGCGTCAGTTGAAAAAACAGGATCAGGCAATGTTTGTAGTAAGGCACGAAGTTGATTTCGTTCACGCTGAATAGGCATAAATGGCGTGGTTTTCACGTCAGATATGCCATCAACCAAGCGTAACTTAGGCATTAACTCCTGTAAGTCTGAAAACTCAATAGTGGGGAAATCTAAGAATATTTTCCCCGATGGCTCTATTTGTATTCCGCGTAAATCAATGGCATAACTTTGCAAAATGTCCAAAACATTTTTTGTTATCCCCGTTCTATCCGCACAAGTAATTTCTAAGCGCATAATAAGCCAACTCCAAACAGCCAATAAAAATTATGAGTAAATGTATGAGCTTATATACGCTTATCAATAGCGCCAGATCACACCATTAAGCTTTATGAAAAATGTTTAATATTAGGCACAAACATTAGCGCATAACGGCTCTCAGCTTACTTTTGCCGCAAATTTTGCAGCATACAAGCCCAACTGCTTAGCCTGTTTCACTAGGCGCATTAAATCGGTGTCAGCAAGTGAATCTAAGTCATCGGCTTGCTCTAACACGTAGTACAAAGGCTGCATAATATCTATTCGATAAGGTGTGCGCATTGCATCTAAAGGTGTAAGGGGCAAGCGCTCAGCCTGCGAAGATTCTAAAGCGTGAATTGTTTCCCCTGGAGATGACAATATCCCGCCCCCATAAATGCGTAGCCCTTCTGGGGTATTTAATAAACCAAACTCTACTGTAAACCAATACAATCTAGCTAAGTAAACGCGATCTTCTTTACTTGCCGCTAAACCGAGTTTCCCGTAGGTATGGGTAAAGTGTGCAAACGCAGGGTTTGTCAATAAGGGGCAATGCCCAAAAATTTCATGAAAGATATCAGGCTCTTGCAAATAATCGAACTCCTGTTCACTTCTAATGAAGGTCGCTACGGGAAACTCTTTATTCGCAAGAAGGGTAAAAAAATCAGTGAAATTAATAAGCGCGGGTACCGAACTCGTTTTCCAACCCGTTGTTTTTCGTAAAACGGTATTAATGTCGTTTAGTTGAGGGATTCGGTTGCTAGTCATTCCTAGCAGCTTTATGCCATCCATATACTGATTACACGCGCGCCCATCTAACAGTTTTATTTGCCTGTCATATAATCTTTTCCAACGATTATTCTCAGCGGCGCTCCAGTTAATGATGCCGTTTCTATCGGCTTGTTTTGATACGTACTGCGATTGCTTTTTCATAAGTTACATTTTTGTAAATAAACTTGGAGCATAGTATGCAATTTACAAAATTATAGTTAGCTTAAAACCGCTACCACAGGAGGTATGACCACGATTTTTTGTAAACATATATGCACAACCAGTATGTGAGTATAAAAAAAGACCGCACAATGGCGGTCTGTTTGGGGGCTATAAACATCAGAGATTACAAGCGGTTAATTTCTCGGTTTAATTGAAACTCTTTTGACGTCACATAGCTTTCTAAACGTCTTAATTGATCTTCGGTGGTAGCATAACGTTGTTTTATATCGAGTAAGGCTTTGCGTGGGGGTACACCCGCTTGCCAAACTTTCGATTTTACAGCTACTTTTTCGTGTGAATGAACATGTTCATTCCTAAAGCCTTTTCCCGAATAATGCCCGCTCTTTGTATCAGCGTGGTCTTGAGGCACATATCCTTTGTGTCCTAAGTCATCAGTCTTATTAGATGAAGCTTTGTCATCTAGAATAAACCATGCGGCTACATAAGCAACTAGAACAAAAGGACCAGCGGCAAGTAAAAAAGCGGTAACGGTTAATATTCTAACTAACCACGTTTCAATGCCAAAATACTCCGCTATGCCGGCGCATACTCCGCCTATTTTGCCTTTAGCCTTATTTCTATTTAGTTCACCACGTTTCATGCTCTATTCCTCCAATCGGGGGCCTCTGCATCTAAAATACTTTCAAGTGTTTCAATTCTGTCAGCCATAACTTCGGCTTTTTCTGACAAGTTTTGTAAAGATCGAATTTCCGTTTCTGATAAACCTTGGCCCACTTGGCGCTTGCTACGATAATGCATTATTAACCAAACTGGCGCCACGAATATCATAAACAACATCATCGAAATGCCCGTAAATGTCATTAATTCGTCCATCTTAAATCCCCTGTAATTTTTAAGAATGAAGCTAAGGTCTGTTAAACCTTAGCTACGCTGAGCCTAAGCTTTTTTTACATCATCAGCATTGTCAGTATTCGCTGCTTTTTGCTTCGAAGCAGCCATTTTCTGCTTAAGCGCGCTCAATTCGTCTTCAATTTGAGTATCTGCTTCTAAATTAGCAAACTCATCTTTTAGTGAACGTTTGCCTACATCGTAAGCTTCAACCTGAGATTCTAAATCATCAATTTTACGTTCAAATTGTTCAAAACGTCCCATGGCGTCATCTACTGTAGATGAATCTAAACGCTTTTTCACCTCTAAGCGTGAACTTACTGTGTTTTGACGCATTACAATTGTTTTCTGACGGCTTTTGGCATCAGCTAGTTTGTCTTGTAATTGGCCCGTTTCGTTTTGTAATTTAGACAACTCATCTTCAATTAAGCTTAGTTCATGCTGCAGCGATTCTGCACCTGTATCTGCTTTTTGTCTTTCTTGTAAAGCAGCCCGTGCCAAATCTTCACGACCTTTACTAATAGCCAGTTCAGCTTTTGCTTCCCAATCGGCCGCTTCTTGCGTGTATTTATTAATTTGATGTACCACATCTTTCTTATTCGCTATGGTTTTAGCTGAGGCCGAACGGACTTCAACTAAAGTATCTTCCATTTCCTGAATAATTAGGCGTACCATCTTTTCTGGATCTTCTGCTTTATCTAATAATGCGTTGATATTAGAATTGATGATATCGGTAAAACGTGAAAAAATTCCCATGGTATAGTACCTCTTCGGTTAGTGCTGTAATTAGCAATTTGTGTTAATTCACAATCTGATTAAACATTTTTCTTACCAAGTTATATTCAATATGCTTGCCAATATTTGAAAACACTATAACACACTGAATTACAATGGTTTTATGTGTTTTTAAAAATATTCTGTAAATTAACTAGTTTTAAAGTACACTATATTTTAGTGAATTTGACCAATAACAAGAGGTCGTTATGGCAATGTTTAAGCAAAATGATAATTTAATAGGCCAAGCAAATAGTTTCCTAGAAGTATTAGAGCAAATTTCTCAGGTCGCTCCTTTACAAAAACCCGTGTTAGTTATTGGAGAACGCGGAACTGGTAAAGAATTAGTCGCCGCGCGTTTACACTTTCTGTCAAAACGCTGGGAGCAAAATTACGTTAAGCTTAATTGCGCAGCTTTAAACGACAATTTGCTAGAATCTGAATTATTCGGATATGAAGCAGGCGCATTTACAGGTGCAAGTAAGCGCCGTGAAGGCCGATTCGAATATGCTAACAATGGCACACTATTTTTAGATGAACTTGCCAATACTTCAGCGCTTATTCAAGAAAAGTTGCTACGAGTGATTGAGTATGGTGAATTTGAGCGTGTAGGCGGTACACGAACGGTTAAAGTTGATGTTCGATTAATAGCCGCAACAAATGAAGATTTACCCACCTTAGCTGAACAAGGTGAGTTTAGAGCAGATTTACTTGACCGTTTAGCCTTTGATGTAATCACTATCCCTCCTTTAAGAGAACGACAGTCTGATATTTTAATGTTGGCTGAACATTTCGCCATTAACATGGCTAGAGAACTTGAATTAGAGTTGTTTTCTGGATTTAGCAAACGCGCTCAAGAAACATTACTTGATTACGCGTGGCCGGGTAATATTCGTGAGTTAAAAAATGTAGTAGAACGTGCAGTGTATCGCACTCCCCCTAATGTGCCTGTGCATGATATTGTATTAGATCCGTTTGAATCTAAGTATCGTCCTAAACAACGAATTAAAACAGGGCTTGTTAATAGTACTATTAGCGTACCAAGTGAGCCAAATACGGTAATACCTCAAGAGCCACAAGATTTATCAGATGAAGCCCCAGTTGTGGCGGCAAATCAGTCTGAAGCCTTTAGTTTTCCGCTTGATTTAAAACAAGCATCACAAGATTATGAAATTAACATGCTCAAACAAGCCCTTGAAGATTCACAATATAATCAAAAAAAGACTGCAGAAAAGTTGTCACTGACATATCATCAGCTTAGAGGGTATTTGAAAAAATACAATTTATTGGAAAACACAGAGTCTGCGTAAATGCCAAAATTAACAAGCTGTATTTTCACAACGCATATTAAGCAACTATTTATACTATTATTTGCTTCAAATATGCTGAGTGCTTGTAGTGAAAATACCAGTGCGCTGCAAAACGCGATTACCTTTTGTTCTGAAAGTAATCCAGGCTTTTTTAATCCGCAACTTGACACCTCTAGTACTACCGCTGATGCCTCTGCGCACCAAATTTATGACCGTTTACTTGAGTTTAACCCTAGTGATGGCCGCATAGAGCCGGGCTTAGCAAGTTCATGGTTAGTTAGCACCGATGGCTTAACATATACATTTCAATTGCGTCGCGGGGTTGAATTTCATACCACAACTTATTTTACGCCCTCACGTAATTTCAACGCTGATGACGTAATATTTAGTTTTGACAGGTGGCGCGTATCAACTCACCCTTTTCATGATGTAAACGGTGGGAGCTATCCTTACTTCGATAGTTTAGGCCTAAAGCAAACTATTAAAGATATAAAACGTATTAACGGCTATAGAATTGAAATTACACTTTATAAGCCTGACAGCTCATTTTTGGCTAACCTAGCAACTGATTTTGCCGTAATTTTGTCAGCCGAGTATGGTGAGCATTTGCTTAGCTTTGAAAACCCTGCATTAATTGATACCCAACCTATAGGCACCGGGCCATATAAATTTGTAGAGTATCGACAAAACCAATACATCCGTTTTTCTCGCCATCACGAATACACCTTAAGTACCTCTAACAATGAGCATTTGATTTTTGACATTACCCCTAAATCATCTTTGCGCATGGCTAAATTAATTACGGGTGAATGTGATGCAGTGGCATTCCCCTCTCAAAGTGATTTAGAAGTGATTGTAGAGCGAGAAGAGCTCACGCTCTTGGAGAAACCGGGGCTAAATGTAGGCTTTTGGGCCTTTAATACCAGTAAAGCACCTTTTAATAATCCGAAAGTAAGACACGCATTAGCGCTTGCCATTGATAAAACCTCGTTATTGGATGCGGTATATTTAGGCCACGCAAGTAGAGCAAAAAGTTTAGTTCCCTCGGCTTCGTGGGCGTATCAAGACGATGCACAAGAAATTGGCTACAACCCTGTTAGAGCCCGAGAGCTTCTTAGTGAAGCGGGTATACCCAGTAACTTTACTATGGATGTGTGGGCAATGCCGGTGAAGCGAGCTTATAATCCAAACGCAATGAAAATGGCCCAACTTATTAAGCGCTATTTGGCGGATGTTGGTGTTACTGTGAACATAGTTAGCTATGACTGGAATATTTTCCGCGAAAATTTAACACGAGGCATTCACGACAGTGTATTAATTGGATGGAATGCCGATAACGGTGACCCCGATAATTTTTACCGCCCTTTATTAACTTGTGACGCCATCCCCTCTGGCACTAATCGCGCCATGTGGTGTAATGAAGAATACGATGAACTTATCCAGAAAGCGCTTTTGAGCGATAATTTTGAAGAGCGTAAAGTGCTATATAAAGCCGCTAACAAACTCATTTTTAAAGATACCCCTTTGGTGCCAATTGCTCATGCCTTTGAGTATCAAGCCGTAAGAGCTAATATTAAAGGTATGCAAATAAATCCATTTGGCGGGATTAGATTTGATCAGGTAGAGCGCCTACCATGATCAAAATGTTTGCACGCTATGTCAATTTAATGGTGATTACAGTATTCATATTAGTACTGCTGTCTTTCATGCTTCCTTATTATTTTCCTGGCGAATTACTTACCAATATATCAGGTATAGTGCCCGCATCTGAAGTGCAGGCTCAAGCCTTAGAAAAAGCATTTAAGCTTGACAAAAATGGGGTTCAACAATTTCTGTTTTACCTAAATAATTTAATTTCAGGCAATTGGGGCATAAGCAGTGCAAGCCAGCTTAAATTATATGATGAAATAGCCATTGCTTTACCTGCCACCATTGAGCTAGTTTTTTACTCTTTAGTCATTGCTATATTTGTGGGTATACCTTTAGGATTTATTTTTGGCATAAAGCACCATAATCCTGCAGATTTTTCGGTAGTGACTTTTAGTATTGTAGGCTACTCATTCCCTGTATTTTGGCTCGCATTGTTATTTATTATATTATTTTGCCTGCAATTAAACTGGCTGCCTATTAGTGGGCGAATCAATTTGTTGTTTGAAGTTGAGCACCATACCGGTTTCATTTTCATTGATATTTTAAAATCAAATTTTGAAAACCAAAGTGCAGCTTTGATCGATGCCTTTAAACACGCCCTTCTACCTACCTTGTCAGTGACTATAGTGACTACCGCTTTGTTTATTCGATTTACTCGCCGTTCAACTATGTATGTAATGGAAAAAGGGTATATTGTAGCGGCGCGTTCGCGAGGTTTTACGCTACGCCAAATATTTTTTAAACATGGTATTAAAAACGCCTTATTGCCCATACTGCCCACTATGGCTTTGCAAATATCAACACTTATAACCAATGTGATGATTATTGAAACCATTTTTTCATGGCCGGGCATTGGCCACTGGCTAATTCAGGCCATTTATCAACAAGACTACCCAGCTATTAGAATGGGCATGCTCATAGTCGCCTTGTGCGTAATGATTCTAACCATTACCATAGAATTTATTAGCCGCGCGCTAGACCCTACAAAGGATACTGCAGAACGTGCCTCGGTTTAATTTATATCAAGAAGAATACCATCCATCTCCCTTAGAGAACGTGTGGATAGAATTTAGAAAAAGCCATTTAGCGGTGGTGGGATTGGCCATTTTGTGCATATTTTTTGCGGTAGCAATACTTGCGCCCTTTATTGCCCCGTATGATCCTGACTTGCAAAATACAAACAAATTAATTATTCCTCCTTCGTGGGCACCTAATGGCACGGTTTCGCATTTATTAGGCACCGACACTCTTGGACGTGATGTGTTATCAAGATTGTTATATGGCGCGCGAACTACCTTTGTTAGTAGTTTATTAGTGGTGGTGTTATCAGTTGTAATTGGCGTGGGTTTAGGCGGCCTAGCAGGTATGCTAAAAGGCGTACGCTCTAGTATAGTGAACCACTTATTTGATTCCATTATGTCAATACCCACCTTGCTTATTGCTATTGTTGTAGTCGCAATTACAGGGGCTGGTTTACAGAATATTATGTTTGCTATTACCCTAGCCTTAATCCCTCAGTTTATACATCAAACACGAAATTTTGTGCAAGAAGAGCTAAAGAAGGAATACGTGCTGCTTGATAGACTAGACGGTGCAAGCTCCAAACGAATATTTTTTACTTCACTGTTGCCTGGAATGAACGAGTTAATCGTCGTGCAAGCCACTATTGCGCTCTCGGTTGCCATACTTGATATATCCGCCTTAGGGTTTTTAAATTTAGGGGCGCAAAACCCAACCATTGAGTTAGGCCAAATTTTATCGCAAAGCTTAGAGGCTGCTTATGTAGCGCCTTGGCTAATAGCACTGCCCGGCATATTTATATTTTTAATGGTGTTGGCCGTCAATATTGTAGGCGAAGGTTTGCGCTCTGCCTTACGAAAAAGGTTAACGTACTAATGCCCTTACTTGATATTAAAAACCTGACCTTGTATATGGATTCAGGAAACGAAGAAGTTAAGGCTTTAGAAAAAGTAAGCTTCACTTTAGATGAAGGTGAAATTAAGGCCTTGGTAGGTGAGTCTGGTTCAGGAAAAACATTGGTGGTTAAAGCTATTATTGGCGCCCTACCCGACTACTGGCGAATAAAAGCAGATAGGCTTACCTATAAAGGCTTAGATTTACTAAACATGAGCTATGATCAGCGCAGAAAAATAATGCGCCGCGAAATAGCCGTTGTTTTCCAAGAGCCTACATCGTCATTAGATCCTTTAGTTCGCTTAGGTGAACAAATAGAAGAAAGTATTCCTGAAGAATTCATTGGTAAAGGTTGGTTTTGGACCCGGGCAAAAAAACGAAAAGAAATGGTGGTAGGCCTAATGCACAAAGTGGGTATTCGTAACCATGCCCGTTGGTTGAATTGCTACCCTCACGAAATACCTGCAGATATAAGCCAAAAAATAATGATAGCGATGGCACTTGCCTCTGAACCCAGTATATTAATAGCCGATGACTCAACCCGCGGGATGGAGAGTACAACAAAGACCCAAGTACTTAGATTGCTGGTAAAACTTAACAAAACTAAAAACTTGTCTATTTTATTTGTTAGCCATGACTTGCTGGCGATTACCAGTATAGCCACCAGTATGACGGTACTATATTGCGGGCAAACAGTTGAGTCAGGCAAGGTACGTTCATTACTCAAGCGGCCATTGCATCCTTATACAAAAGCCTTACTAGATAGCGCGCCTAGTTTTCAAACAAGTTTGCCGCCTAAGTCACCATTAAAGGCTTTAAAAGGCACCATTCCCAGTTTGCAACATTTGCCAACAGGTTGCCGATTAGGCCCACGTTGCCCTAATGCGCAAAAAAAATGTGTAAACGTGCCGGTAATGCGTAATATTCATGAACATCAATACAGTTGCCATTTCCCCTTGCACATGCCTGAAAAGCTTAAAAAGCCCAAAACCGGTGACTTTGACAAAGCGTTTAAGCATTTAGCCAAAAATGAGGCGAGCAGTGAGGCCAACAGTGAATAAAATATTATGCGTTAAAAACATGACTTATGTTCATCGCTCAATAAAAGGCTTGTTTGACCCCTTGCGTGAATTTCGCTTAGGCCCTATTAACTTTGACATGTTTGAAGGTGAAACCATTGCCATTATTGGCCACAATGGTTCGGGTAAAACCTTAACGGGCAAGTTATTAGCAGGGGCAGAAGAGCCTACCTCGGGGAGCATTGAATTTATTCAAGACGATTCTGAAAATGCAGCTGTTAAAAAACACCCTATTCGTATGATATTGCAACATAGCGCCAACGTAATGAACCCTGCCGTAGCAGTAGGCGCAATGCTACATAATACGCTTCGTTTAAACACTTCTTTTACAGAAAGTGAACGCCAACAAAAAATTGAAGACACCTTAAAAATGGTGGGTTTACTGGCTGATCACTTCTATTATTACCGCCATATGTTGTCCGATGGGCAACAACAACGCGTTGCCTTGGCCCGCGCGCTTATTTTAGACCCCAAAATTATAGTAGCCGATGAGCCCTTTGCAGCCCTTGACCCATCGGTACGCTCGCAAACGGTAAATTTAATTTTAAAGCTTCAGCAAGAACTTGGCCTAGGTTTTGTGTTTATTTCCCATAACATTGGTATTGTGCGCCACGTAAGCGACAAAGTAATTGTAATGGATAAAGGCAAAATTATTGAACAAGGGAAAACAAGTGAAGTATTTGCTGAGCCACAAGCAGCGTTAACTAAAAAGTTATTAAAGGCTCATTTTGATTTAGTGGAAAGGCATTTTAGCTTATTGTAAGGCTGAGTTTTTTTCGCAAACTGTCAACACTATCAGATTAATTTTCATCCATTAAAAAGCCAGCTTTCGCTGGCTTTTATTTGACGTCGTTACAAACGCATTTAAACGTTTAAATGCGAGTATTACTAGTAGCTTACCGTTAGCGTATAAGCGCCTGTATACACACCATCTCTTGGAGCAGCAGTTGCAGCGCCGTTGTACGCAAGAATACCACCTACTGTAAACCCAACAGAACCTGTTGCATCAGTGATTAAATTTGGTGTCGCTACATCGTATTGATCACCATCATTTGCGCCACCCACTACATATACGTCTGTAGATGCTGCATAGATAGTAAAAAATTCATCTGTTCCGCCGCCGGGAGTAGTAAGCGTAGCTTCATTCATTCCGGTAAGACGATCTGTAGCTGCAGCAGTTAACGCTTGATCTTCGCCTGTCCCAGTTGAAATAGTCAGTGCAGTAAACGGCGCCGCACCTGTAATTGAATACTCGCCCGGTGTACCGTCAACAATCGAAGATGTTTGACCATCTGTTGCTGCTGCGCCACCAGCGGTAGTACCCTGTTGCGTAGTTACTGGTGAACCATCACCAGGGATTGTTACGTAGGTAAGTGTTGCACTGCCTGCAGTTAAAGTTTGTGCAGCACCTTGGGTTACTTTTAACGTTCCGAAATCAATTGTTGATACTTCGTCTAAGTTAAATGCGTTTTGTACAGTAACTGTTGCAGTCGAGTTCACGGTTTCTTGCGCCAAAGTTACTGAAGAGCTGGCAGCCAAAGCTCCAACTACTACTACTGAATAAATGTGATTGCGTTTGAACATGGAATATCTCCAGTTTATCTAAATTAATTGACACAGCAACGCAAGAATACTCGCGACAACTCTGTCCCTAACGATAAGTACTTCTTATCAGTAAGAGGCTATTTGCCTTCAAGAATATTATCGTCAGGTCAAATTTAAACTTTAAACATATTTTCATTTAATTTAAAGGAACAACAGCCTCGGCTATTACCTGTCGTTTTTGGTGGCCTGCAACATCATATACCACTTTTAAGTTTCCTTGAGTGGGAGTGACATTCTGCGACCAAGCTATTAAACGTGTCGCGTTGGTAACTTCGTGGAACATATTGACACCATTTAAATACCCTACTGGCTCATAGTTGCTGGAACCATTTTCTGCAAATGAAACCGTAATATCTCCGCGTAAAGAAACACCGAACTCTTTATTGAAATTTACTAATATATTCCCTTGTTTAGCACCATTTTTAGCCGGTTGAAAGACGACGCTTTTGATAGACGCTGATGGTTTTTCGATGGACTTTGTAGCAACTAGAACGGGAATTGTATAATTAAGTAACATGTCCATTTGCAGTGAAACGCCATTCACAGGGCCAGTTTGTTCCGGCTTTTTGGGGGGAAGCGCTATAAAGCTTAGGTGCGAGCGATATTCGTTTGATGACATGTCAGATGTTCTACGAAGCAGTAATTTAACAATTTGTTTTTCACCTGGCTCTAACTTTACGCGGCGTGGGCTTACGCGCAAAAAATCACTGGCTTTAGGAAACGAAACTAATTCAGACTCATTTAGCTTTCTATAGCTTCCATTATCATTTTGGATCTGTTCCATCCACTCTATTTTGTATGTTCTTGTTTGGCGACCTGAGTTAAGTAAAATCACTTCTTTTACTCTATCTCGTTCTTCAAACTTAATATGCGTGGGGGTAATCAACAAACTCGCTTGTGCACAAGATATTTGCAAACTACACAACACAGCGCACACCCAAATTAAACGTTTCATTTTTCTGCTTTCCTCTTTTAAAAACTAATTGTTACGCGGACTGTTGACACATAGCTTGCGTCAGTAAATCCTTGCCCACCGCTACCTGAGGTTTGGATTCGCCCGCCTACACGAATGGTAGCATCACCATTATTGTCACTTAATACTTGTTCGTCATAACTGGGAATATCGAAGGTAAAATACTCTTGAGAGGCAACACCTGGGTTCATTGTGCTATTTTGCACACTTACACTTATATTGTAGGTCACATTGGGTATGAGCCCGGATGCTACATAACTGCCTGGCTCACCTCGCTCGATAATCCTTAAGCCCGTGCTGGAAATAACGTTACCAAACAAATCTACCGTTAACGATTGCACCGAAGAATTATCAACCACTACTAGAGTTCCCATATTAATAGGCCGCTCCTCTATTAGCTGTGCGAAGCTAGCTAATGGCATAAACAGCAGTAGACTAGCTATCAAACATAATTTTACCATCTAAAAGGTTTCACCCTTGAAGTTAGTAACACCACAATAGCTCTGAAACGTTTTAATTGCTGAGCAAGTTTTCAAGGCTTCTTGTTTGGAAGAATATGGGCCGAAACGCAAACTATAGAAAGTTTGTCCTTTCACGCTCACTGTTTCGTTCAAGGCAAGCTTATTACAGGTTATATCAGCAGCTTTTCCTTTAAAATCGTCCCAGCTTTTCGTAACACTTGCTCTACTTTTGAAAGACGCTAAATGAATAGCAAAACCGTTACCAATCGTATAATTTGACGTGTCGCACTGCTCTTGCTTGCTATCAGGTGTAAGTTTACCGCCTGTAAATTTTGCGTCATCAACCCCATCATTGCTGTTACTCACTAAGTGACTGGGATTAGCTTGCTTCAAGTTGTTTCCCATGACAGGTTTTGCAGGGGCTGCCACAGCTACATTGCTAGGCATGGTGCTGTTTTTACCAGAAAATTTAGACGGCGGCTCATCATCTTTTTCGTTAATTTTAGTTAACTCTGCTGGGGTGGTTACAGTATTAAAGCTAGGACGTACGGTACTACCACTGCTAAGGACATCTTGTTCAGTACTGGCAGTAAACCCACCGGGTACATTGTATTGAGAGCCATAATCAGGGACCGGATTTAAATTACCAAACTGTTCTGTTAAAAAAGATATATCTTGCTCTAATTCGATTAGCCTAGAAATAGCGGGCTGCGCTTCTTCCCAGCGCTGATTTTGCTTGGCAATGATCACTTTTAACTCATCAATTGATGTTGTTTGCTCTTCGATACTGGGGGAAGGCTTTGCATTAGTTATTCCTTCTGCCTCTTCCATTTCAAACGAAGACTCGTCTTGGCTATTGGTTAAGAATGCTTCGACTTTTGACATATCTGGTATAATCGAACAGGAAAACAACAAACAAGAAGATGCTATCAATGCACTGAGTTTTTTATATTTTATATGCGGCTTCATAATAGGCCCCCAATAACAATTTTTTGACCATTAAATCTAATAATCAAGACTAAGCAAAAAATGAACCAATTGTTATTGTTCTGATACTAGGGCAGGTATCGCTTCGCAAAAAATGCCATGCTGCGTTATTTCTAGGCAGTCAAGAGCTGCGCTTACCTCTTGAGGGTAGAAGCCACTTAACAAAGAGTATGAACCGTCATTTTCTAAGCGTTTTTGTAATTGACCTCTTGGTATGTTTAGTTGCTTGTGAAGCCTCGAGGCATAAATATTAAGGATTTTCTGGTTAACGAAATTTCCTAGTTTGACTGCAAAGCCTTTAAGATACATCCGTTTTCGCACTCGTAAATCATCAATCAAATATATTTCGCTATGTTTATCTACACGAATGGCTGAGACCGGATAATTTATCGCATCCACTTTATTTAAAGAGCTAGTGTCTATTTCAACCTTGTAGTTTCCCGGTATCACTCCATCAAATATATAAAAACCATCAAACTCGCTTAAAGTTTGTTTTGCAATTCGCCCTTTAGAATCAACTAAATTCACAAGTAGATTGCGGCCTGGTTCAAGTAAATCTTCCGATACTAAATCTATTTGACCTTCAAGTTCACTAGTAAGAACAATGGGGAAATCAAGGTTGTCGGTATAGCCCTCCCGAAATTCTATAGACACACCATCTACAAGTGGCTTAAAAAATTGGTCTGGCAATGTGTCAATATCAACAGAAATATCACTTTGTTTTTGATCACTAATATTCGCGATTAAGGCAATACCTGTTGATGAAGTGGAGATTTTTCTAATTACTTGTGGAGCCAAAACAGTTACATCCTCTATTACTGGCTCGCCGATATCATACAAAGCATTATAGTTTTGATCTAAAAATACTCTTACCGCGACAGATCCTCGCCCTGTAAGCCCTGTTCTCTCTGAATATATATCTCTGTACCTCGAATCTGTACCTGTAAGTGCAATTCGTGCTTGCAAACCTGCAGTCCATCCTGCAGCTTCAGACCACGTAAAATTACTGTTTATATTGACCTTTTGATTTGTCCAACCTAATTGAAATCCTACTTTTTCGTTGTCGGCGTCAATGGTGCCTGAATAATCAAGGCGAGCTTTCCAACTTTGTGAAATATTCCAGTTTAATGAGGCATTGTAAGAATCAAAAGCGGTATCATTTTCTAAATCATAATTAAGCCCTAAGCGTGCGAATAAAGTCCCAAACCCTTTCTGCATGGTCAATGAACCCACTGTTTGTGTGTTTTTATCTCCGGTTAAAAATGTGTCCTGTATGAATGAAATTCGGTTATACAAATACAAACCATTCATCGAGAAGCCAATATTGTTACTTGCTTCTAAGCGCTCACTCCCAGCGGTATCTTGAAGTCTTAACGAGTTTTGAATTGGAAAGTTAAATACTCCAATTCTTACGTGCCCACTTGTTGTTAAATCAAGCGAACGAAAATAATACTCCGAGTCATCTTTTGGCTCTGTATTACTTAAGCGCAAATTCAAAGATTGCCCCAACAAACTAGTACGCAAACCCGCGGATATAGAATCAGAAGCACTATTTCCGGTATATGTTAGGTCGGCCAACACATTATCACTTACGTAACTTGTTAAACCTAAGTTATAGGTACTCGCGTTACTAGTATCGTTGTTGAAAATTTGCTGAAAGCCGCCTGAGATTTGCGTAGCGGAAGAATACTTATATCTAAATTGACTCGATAAATTATAATCACTACTAAAGTTATCTTCAGAATCATTTACTCCTAAAACGGAACGATTTGATTCGTTAATCGACACATCATAAACAAAACGTTTATCGTCCATTAAGGTTTTGTCGATAAGCTTGTTATATTGACGCACTTCAACTTGCCCTTGCGGCCCATATAAAGTTATTTCAAATTCGTTTAAGCCGAATATTAAAGATACATCCAAAAATTCGTAACGACCCGTTTGGATATTTAACTGTTGATCAAGCAGTAAACCATTTCTGTACAGTTCAGCATCCCAGCCAACTTGCACAGGGCCCTGTATATTGACCAACTGATTATTGATCTGATTTAAAGAAGTCGCATTACTAACGCGGAAACCCCTGGATTCTCCATTGCTAGATGAATTTCCCGTTCTAACAGGCCTTACATCGCCAACTTCAAAGTTAGTCGCCTGTAATATTCCAAGTAAATCCCCCTTAGAAGACTGTTTTTTAAGTTTTACTCGGGCGCTACTTAATAGGTCGTCATCATTTCCTGCAAGATAAAACTCTGTTCCTATAAGGGCTAAATCGCGGGTTCCTAGAATACTGTAATTGGCGCTAGTACGATCAGTGGATTCGGTATGTGCAATACCAAACTGCATATCCAAAATTTGCGGAGAAAGTATACCGTAACCGCGTTTTAAACGAACATATTTAACATCATTCCCGTTTGACTTGCCTAAACGCTTATTCATACGCTCTAAGCGTTCTATGAACGGAAATTTTTCTTTAGAATTTAGCCGGATACTCAGTTTTTCATAATCGAAAGTATGGCTAATACCGAATGTTTTAGTCAGCTTCTTTTCATTAATGTATAGGATATCATCTGCGAAAAGGTAGGAATTCTGATCAAGTGAAATATTTTGATCTTTTAGCTTTATTTTGACGCCGCCAGCTGAGGCTTCTAATGGGGAGAATTCAAAAGTGTTCTGTTGGTTAAAGTACCAACCCTTATATTTGTTGTCGGCAGACTTTTGTATCGGAAATTCCATGATTTCCAAATAATTTTCAAAATCTAAAACCATTTCTTGATTGTTAACACGGCCCACAATGTAGCCAAGGCGATATTTATCAATCAATACTTCAAAAAGTAACTCGTCACCGTTCTCATATCGCTTTATTTGCGAGCCAGCATTTTCATCTTCACTGGCGTTAGCTAGAAAAGATAGGCTAATTAATAAGATGTAAACTACTAAGAATCGATTTGAAACTGTCAACAATTGGGCCCGATAATTTGTTCATTAAGACGCATGAAGCAATTATCGAACCAAATTGAAAGACTAAAGAGTTTTGAGCTATTGCGCTTGTTACTACCCTACAAGCGCTAGCAGTATACCTGCGGCAACCGCGCTACCTAAAACACCGGCAACATTTGGCCCCATAGCATGCATTAGCAGGAAGTTATGTGGGTTGGCTTCAAGGCCTACCTTGTTGACTACTCGGGCTGCCATAGGAACGGCTGACACGCCGGCAGCGCCTACTAATGGATTAATGGTCTCTTTACTAAGCTTATTCATTAACTTAGCCATAAGTACGCCTGCTGCTGTGCCTATAGAGAACGCAACTGCGCCTAGCGCCAAAATTCCGAGGGTCTCAACCGTCAAAAAAGCTTCAGATGACAATTTAGAGCCTACGGCTAATCCTAAGAATATAGTTACCGTATTAATTAAAGAGTTTTGTGCGGTATAGCTTAAACGCTCTACAACACCACTTTCTTTTAATAGGTTACCAAAGCAAAACATACCTACTAATGGCGTAGCTGACGGCAAGAAAATAAGCGTTAATATAAGTACAGCAACGGGGAAAATAATCTTTTCACGTTGCGACACTACACGTAGTTGCTTCATTTCTAACTTGCGCTCTTCGGGCGTAGTCAAAGCTTTCATAATAGGTGGCTGTATAATAGGCACTAAAGCCATGTATGAATAAGCGGCCACTGCAATAGCACCTAGTAGCTCTGGCGCTAGCTTTGAAGCTAAAAAGATTGCCGTTGGGCCATCAGCTCCGCCAATGATTGCAATGGCAGAGGCATCAGCTAAAGTAAAGTCAAAACCGGGTAAGCCATTTAATAAAATAGCCCCAAACAAGGTGGCAAAAATACCAAATTGAGCAGCTGCGCCTAACAATAGCATTCTTGGATTGGCTATTAATGCGCTAAAGTCAGTCATTGCGCCAACACCCATGAAGATGAGCAGTGGAAATACCCCGGTATCAACCCCTATATAGTAAATATAATGTAGCAGTCCGCCGGCTTCTGTAAAACCGGCTAATGGAATATTGGTAAGCAGAGCACCAAAGCCAATGGGTAATAAAAGTAAAGGCTCAAATTTTTTCACAATAGCAAGATATAGCAGGCCTATACCCACTAGCATCATTATAATTTGGCCTATTTCAAAATGAGGCAAAGCCGTGCTTTGCCATAACATTGATAGTTTTTCCATAATTAACCTACCAACATTAAGGTATCGCCATTTGACACAGCATCACCTTCTTTCACACTAATTTTAGCCACCGTACCGCTAACAGTGCTGCGAACTTCTGTTTCCATCTTCATAGCTTCTAGTATAACAATAACGTCACCCTCATTAATGGGTTGGCCATCTTCCACCACTACTTTGAAAATGTTGCCCGACAGTGGCGCTTTAATTTCGGTACTGTTCACACTAGGCGCTGGCGTTTGGGCAGCAGAATGTGAAGCTTCATTTGTTGGCGTTGATAAACTCACCTGAGCAATATTAGTGATATCACCGCCATCAGCAACTTCTACATGGTAAACCTGGCCTTCCACTTTTACCGCATAACTTGCAGCATCACTTGCAAATGGGGTTTCGCTAGCTGCATCAACTTCAATTGGGCCATTTGATGGTGCCGGTTCGAAAGCGGAAGGATTATCGCGGTTTTCAATGAATTTCAAACCAATTTGAGGAAACAATGCGTATGTGAGTACGTCATCTATTTCATGATCCGCTAAACGAAGTGATTTTTCTTTTGCTACCGCTAATAAAGCCGTCTCGAGGTCATTCAATTCTGGCGCAATAATATCGGCAGGACGGCAGGTAATGGGCTCAGCACCTTCTAATACACGAGCTTGTAGCTCAGCATTAACCGGCGCTGCGGTGGCACCGTATTCGCCTTTTAAAACACCCGCAGTTTCTTTAGAAATACTCTTATAACGCTCGCCAGTTAATACATTGATAACCGACTGCGTGCCTACTATTTGAGAAGTAGGCGTAACCAGTGGAATAAACCCTAAATCTTCTCTTACGCGAGGGATTTCTCGTAAAACTTCATCAAATTTATCTTCTGCACCCTGCTCTTTTAATTGGCTTTCCATGTTAGTTAACATGCCGCCAGGAACTTGTGCAGTTAAAATTCTAGCGTCTACGCCTTTCAAGCTTCCTTCGTACTGGGCGTATTTAGCTCGCACACCTCTAAAATAAGCCGCGCCCTCAGCAAGCAATTCTTTATTTAATAAAGTATCGCGCTCAGTGCCTTCCACAATAGCGGCTATTGTTTCGGTTGCAGTATGTCCGTAAGTCATACTCATTGGGCTTATAGCGGTATCAAGCATATCAATGCCTGCATCAATTGCTTTTTGGTATGTAGCTGTACTCAAGCCAGTGGTAGCATGGCATTGCATCGCAATAGGTACTTTTACTGTGGCTTTTAATTGCGTGACTAATTCTTCGCAATCATAAGGTTTAAGCAAACCCGACATATCCTTAATACAAATAGAGTCAACGCCTAGGTCTTCTAACTTTTTAGACATATCAAGCCAAAACTGCAAGGTATGCACTGGGCTAATGGTATACGCTAAGGTCCCTTGAGCGTGTGCGCCCACATCTTTGGTTGCTTTAATAGCCGTAGTTAGGTTTCGAACATCGTTCATAGCGTCAAAAATACGAAAAACATCTACACCATTTTTATGAGCGCGTTCAACAAACTTGATCACTACGTCATCAGCGTAGTGACGATAGCCTAATAAGTTTTGGCCACGCAGTAACATTTGCTGCGGCGTGTTAGGCATAGCCTGCTTAATGGCGCGAATGCGCTCCCAAGGATCTTCGCCTAAATAGCGGATGCATGCATCAAATGTTGCACCACCCCATGATTCCATTGACCAATAACCAACTTTATCCATCTTTTCTGCAATGGGTAGCATGTCATCAAGGCGCAAACGAGTAGCCAATATTGATTGGTGTGCGTCACGAAACGCCAATTCAGTGATTTTTAATTGCTTAGACATTTTATATAGGTTCCCTATTTATTATGCTTTCGATGTGCATGTACTGCTCCAGTAATTGCAGCAACGATTTTTGGGCTCACTGTCGTTGGTGTGGCACTTTTATTATTATTATTTTTATAATTGGTTTTTTGTTGATTAGTGTCGGCTTCTGGGCCGGGGAAGGTTCGCGCAAACCAGGCTATACTATGAATACCACCTATTAATAGTGTTAGAAAAGCAAATACTACCGACATTCCTACCGATAATAACACGCCTGCTTCTAATAGTTGCTCGGTCATTTAATCCTCCTTCTTATACCTGTTTCAACATAACAATTTATAGTAACAAATTGCGGGTATGTTAAATAGCATGCTGAGCTAAAAAAAACAATGCAATACGCTAATAATCATGCGCTAAATCATAGTTTATATGCACATTCAACGCATATAAGCTGTTTTTTATGCATAATTAACCTTTCTTTTACAAACCCTGATTGAGTAAATTTAACTTTTGCTAGCGCATTTTAAAGGCAAAAAAAAACCACCCTACTGGGTGGTTTTTAATGATGGCGCGTGCGGAAGGATTCGAACCTCCGACCGCCTGGTTCGTAGCCAGGTACTCTATCCAGCTGAGCTACGCACGCGCAAAAAACGGTTATTGCTTGTTATCCTAAAAGCTTAATAAGTTGGCGCGTGCGGAAGGATTCGAACCTCCGACCGCCTGGTTCGTAGCCAGGTACTCTATCCAGCTGAGCTACGCACGCGCTGTCTTATTAAACTCTTTTAACAACCTGCTTAAGTTTTCTAACTTAAACACTTCTAACAAATGAAATGGCGGAGAGGGAGGGATTCGAACCCTCGATACCAGTATTAGGTATGGTTCCTTAGCAGGGAACTGGTTTCAGCCACTCACCCACCTCTCCGGAACTTCATAAAAACGTTTACACTATTGAATTACTAAAGGCTTATAAGACCTTGGCTAGCTCTCCAAATTGTGGAGCGCAAGTTTACTGAATCAGCACAGTAAGTCAATGGTTTTTTAGCCTTAAAATATCAATCGTTAGTTTTTTAATCAATTGCGTATATATAATACCCAAAAACGAAAAAAAGCTCGCATAATTGAGAGCTTTTTATTGATACTTCTTTGTTACCAGAAATCATAAGCTAACAACATTAAGTGTATTGTAACTTAATCTATTAGCTGTCTGCTACGTTTCCATTACCTTTTTCGGCTTGAATTCGCATATAGATTTCTTCACGATGAACTGATACATCTTTAGGCGCATTCACACCAATTCGTACTTGATTGCCTTTAACCCCTAAAACTGTAACAGTTACGTTGTCTCCAACCATTAGGGTTTCGCCTACACGACGAGTCAAAATTAGCATGCCTTGCTCCTATTAATGTTATATATCTTAAATTTGCTTGCGCGCCTTAAATTATACGACAATCTACTTTATTTAGTTTTATAAGCTAAGGTTATTATTTTGAATGCTTAAAATCAATACTAACCTAGCAATTACACTGCCTTATATTCAATTAGAAACAAGGGCTTACGACTTTAGTCCATAAAACAGACCAAAAGTTGCCTTAATTTCTTTCAATTTACTTAACTTTATTATCACTTATCCAATTTGGCACTGTCGCTAAAGCTTTTTCAAGTGCATCTGCATCGGTACCACCAGCTTGCGCCATATCAGGACGGCCGCCACCTTTACCACCAACCATTTGCGCCAAGTGACTGACTAATTTTCCTGCATGAATGGTGCCAGTTAGATCTTTGGTAACGCCTGCTATCAAGTTAACTTTGCCATTGGCCTTCAAGCCAAGCACAATCACGCCTGACTGGATTTGTACTTTTAGGTCATCCATCATGCCTCTTAAAGCTTTGGGCTCAGCATCAGTCAACTCAGTGACTAAAAGATTAATACCTTCAACAGAAGTCAAATTTTTGACCAGGTCTTTAGATTTCTGACCCGCCAACTGTTGCTGTAATTGATTAAGCTCTTTTTCAGACTGCTTTAGTTGCGCGAGTAATTGTTCGGTTTTCTTCAATACAGATGCTTTATCAGATTTAACTAAATTGGCTAACGCAAATAAGGTGTCAGACTCTTGATTAACAAAATCTAAGGCTGCTTGCCCAGTTATTGCTTCTATGCGCCTTACACCTGATGAAATCCCACCTTCTGAAACAATTTTTAGTAATCCAATATCGCCTGTGGCATCTACGTGGGTACCGCCACAAAGCTCAGTACTAAATTCACCCATAGTTACAACGCGTACATTATCATCGTATTTTTCACCAAATAAGGCCATGGCGCCTGCGGCTTTGGCTTCTTCTAGGTCCATTAACTGAGTCTTTAATACGTGGTTTTGGCGAATCTGCTGATTTACCAAATTTTCAATTTCAGCTAACTCATTTGCACTTATACTTTCAAAGTGTGAAAAATCAAAACGCAGCTTTTCAGCATCAACCAATGAGCCTTTTTGCGTAACATGTTCACCTAAGCGTTGACGAAGAGCCGCATGTAGTAAATGTGTTGCACTGTGATTTAACTTAATTGCTTGGCGCCTTGCTCTATCAACTGTTACTTCAACAGAGTCGCCCACTTTCAATAAGCCATTAACTGCCACTTTGTGAACAAACGCATTACCCACTTTTTGAGTATCGATAACTTTTGCATGCCCAGTGCTATATTCAAACAAGCCTGCATCACCCGCTTGACCGCCCGACTCAGCATAAAAAGGGGTTTCATCTAGCACAACAAGTGCATTGCCTTCTGCAACCTGCTCTACTGAAGCTTGATCAACTAGTATATCTTTGACCACCGCATTAGCATTAAGTGCGTCGTAACCAGTAAAAGTTGTTTCAAAGTCTAATTGAATAATATTGCTGTAATCTGCACTGAACTTACTAGCGGATTGCGCCAATTCTTTTTGCGCTTTCATGGCTTTTTCAAAGCCGGCTTCATCAATAGTAAAACCTTGTTCACGCGCTACGTCATTGGTTAAATCGGCAGGGAAACCGTAGGTATCATATAGCTTAAAAACAAGCTCGCCAGGTACTTCTTTACCGTCTAAGTCATTTAAAGCTTGGTTTAACATTCCCATACCGCGCTCTAGCGTATTTGAAAATTGCTCTTCTTCTTTTTTGAGCACTTTCTCTACCATGGCTTGCTGCTGTTTAAGTTCAGGGTAAGCCTCACCCATTTCATCAACCAAAGCTGACACTAGGCGATAGAAAAATACATCTTTTGCGCCAAGCTTATAGCCGTGACGAACCGCTCTGCGAATAATACGACGCAATACATAACCGCGTCCTTCATTTGAAGGCATCACACCATCGGTGATTAAAAATGAACATGAACGAATATGATCAGCCACTACACGCAGTGATTTGTTGTTAAGGTCAGTGGTACCTACCACACTTGCGGTAGCTTTAATGAGCGCTTGGAATAAATCAATTTCATAGTTGCTATGCACGTTTTGCATAATCGCTGAAATTCGTTCCAGCCCCATACCGGTATCAATAGATGGCTTGGGTAGAGGCAGCATATCGCCATTGGCTTGGCGATTAAATTGCATAAATACTAAATTCCAAATTTCAATGAAACGGTCGCCATCTTCTTCTGGGGAACCAGGAGGTCCACCCCATATGTGCTCACCGTGGTCATAAAATATTTCAGAACAAGGGCCACATGGGCCAGTGTCACCCATTGACCAAAAGTTATCAGACGTAGAAATTCGGATAATTTTTTCAGCCGGAATACCTATTTCATTTAACCAAATGTTATAGGCTTCATCGTCTTCATGGTAAACGGTCACTAATAGTTTATCTTTTGGTAAGCCTAGTTCTTGCGTTAAAAACTCCCATGCAAATCCAATAGCTTGCTGCTTAAAATAATCACCAAAGCTAAAATTACCCAGCATTTCAAAAAACGTATGGTGGCGAGCTGTATAACCTACATTCTCTAAATCATTGTGCTTACCACCGGCTCGAACGCAGCGTTGTGACGACGTTGCCCGTGTATAGTTACGCTGCTCAGTACCCAAAAATGTATCTTTGAACTGATTCATACCTGCGTTTGTAAACAACAAGGTGGGATCGTCAAACGGAACCAGTGAAGAAGTCGGTACTTCTTGGTGTTGTTTATTTGCAAAAAAATCGAGAAAAGCGCGTCTTATATCAGCGGTAGAGCGAGTCATTCAGTATCCTGTGCATTGCTTGAGGCATCTTGCTTTCACGTGTGCCTCAATTAAGAGTGAAAATTTATATCTTTTGAAAGACAATTCGAAGAACAATATCATTAATAGAGCTGAAAATTAAGCTTTTCAAGGCGGTTTATTGCGCTTTTCACTAGAATAACGGACTAAACTAGAGGTGAGTTCCTTTCGTGTTAAAAAAGCAACTACTCAAACGCATGGTTAATATGTGCTTGTTCGAAACCTCTGTACTGCAAAAAACGCATCTGCTTCTGTTTTGCGGTGAAGTCAATTGGCATGTCACTGCCGAAGCGTTTTTCTCTTACCCGCGTAGCCGATTCGTACCAATCAAATTCTTCACTACTAATAAATTCGTTAGCATCTTGTTCATTAATTTGATGCTGATACATTGATTGACGTATAAATTGAGGGCCTTTGCCGTTCATATAGGCATTTCTTACGAAAGACTCGACAAAGCGGCTGTTTGATTGAATGTTTTTCTCTTTAAATTGACGCAATTGCTGTTCACATTTATTTTCGTCAAAGCCTTTTTTCAAGAGCTTTTCAAGCAATTCCGCGTAGCTATGTTCTCGCCTTGCCAAAAAGCGCGTAATAGCATGATTAATGATCTTTGTGTCAGTCTCTGTCATATTTAGGGATATTAGATAAAATTTACTTAGGGATGATAGTTTACCCATGAATTGGCAGTGGACAAGCATTGATAGCCTTTCTCTTTTATCAAAAAACGAATTTGATACCTTACAGCCCAGTGAAAATACCACTAGCCCGTTTTTGTCGTATGCGTTTTTACTTGCATTAGAAGAGTCAAAATCAGTAGGCAAAGATACCGGTTGGCAAGCAAATCATTTAGTAGTGCGCGATAAAGACCAAACATTAATTGCCTTTTTGCCGGCTTATATTAAAAGTCATTCTTACGGTGAATATATATTTGACCATAGCTGGGCACAGGCTTATCAGCAACATGGCTTGTTGTATTATCCTAAGCTTAGTGTGTGCGTGCCCTTTACACCTGTAACCGGCCCTAGGATACTGCTGCAATCGGCTGATTTAATAGAGCCCTTGATCAGCTACATTGCCAATATAAAAGATGACTACTTAGCAGAGCATCATTTGTCGTCCCTGCATATTTTATTTAGCCAAGAACGTGTATCTAAGCAATTTCTTACCGAGGGCTTTCATCAACGCTTATCGGTACAATTTAATTGGTATAACAACGGTTTTGTTGATTTTGATGGTTATTTAGAGGCTATGACGGCACGGCGCAGACGCTCTATTAGAAAAGAGCGAAAGGGAATAGTGAAACAAGCCACCTCTATAAAGCGCATTGTTGCACACAATATAAGCGAACACGACATGGCGTTCTTTTATCTTTGCTACCAGCAAACCTACTTGAAGCGAAGTGGGCACCACGGTTATTTAAGTGAAGCATTCTTCAAACAGATTTTACGTTCCATGCCCGAAAAGTTACTATTGATAATTGCCGAGCAAACTAATGATGAAGGCCTAAAAACACCTATTGCGGGTGCACTTTTCTTTTTTGATGGAAATGGACTATATGGGCGCTATTGGGGGGCATTAAAAGAAGTGTCGGGTTTACATTTTGAAGTGTGTTACTACCAAGGTATTGAGTTTTGTATTGAGCAAAATATCCCCATGTTTAACCCCGGCACTCAAGGGGAACACAAAATATTAAGAGGCTTTGAACCCACCCTATGTTATTCAAACCATAGCATGCAAGAACCGGCCTTCGATGACGCAGTTGCTGACTTTGTAAACCGCGAAGCTCCCCACATTGAAGATTACAAAGCACAAAGTGCGCAATTACTGCCGTTTAAACAAGGCCAAGAAGATAGCGAATAAATTGTTACAAGATTTGTATAAACATGATTTAACTGAGTTTGAAGCTTCTGTACCTGATATTATTAAATATTCGCTTGGATTGTTTTAAGCCAGATTGTTTAAACCAAATCGCTTTTTACACCTGATCATTTTGAGCATTCTAATAACTACACACATACAATAAGAATTACGATAGAAAAGGAAACTTATGAAAAAATCTATACTAGCGCTTGCGGTGTTTACCGCCATGTCTATAACCGCTTGTAGTGAACCAACTTCACGCACAAACGAAGCAACACCGCCACAAAGTGAAGCGCAAAGCGCTAAGCCAGAACTAGGTAGCTTCGGCATTGACCTAAGTGCACGTGATACCAGCGTTAAGCCTGGAGATGACTTTTTCCAATACGCGAGTGGCACATGGTACGAAAATTATGAAATACCAGCTGATAAAACCAGCTACGGTGCATTTGCAGCACTGGCTGAACGCAGCGAAGAGCGCGTTAAGGCCATTGTTGAAGACGTAGCCAGCAAAACCGATTTGAGCCTTGAAGAACAATTGATAGCCAACTACTACAATGCCTATATGGATGTAGATGCTATTAACGAAAAAGGCATTACGCCTATTCAAGCCGCGCTTGATGAAATAGCCGCGATTCAAACAGTTGAAGACTTAACAAAAGTGTTCGGTAGATCATGGTTAATTAATACAAATGCACCAATTGGCGCAGGCTTAGGGGCTAACCGCCTTGACCCTGACTCGTATCAAGTATCAGTAGGTGTAGGCGGCTTAGGCTTACCTGACCGAGCTTACTATTTAGAAGATAACGAGCGTTTTAATACTATTAAGGCGGCTTACGAAGAAAATATTACTACCATGCTGGGTTTTGCCAATATTGAAAATGCGGCAGAAAAAGCAAAAAACATAATTGCACTTGAAACTAAGATGGCCGAAGCTATGTGGCCTCGCGAAAAACGTCGTAACCGCGACTTAACACTTAACCCTATTGCCCGTAGTGATTTAAAAGAAACTTATGCAGGATTTGATTGGGACCTATATTTTGACCAACTTGGGTATGAAGCTAAGAACCTAAATATGTCTATGCCTGAGCCAATCAATGACATGATTAGCTTAATTAATGACACACCTATATCGCAGTGGAAAGACTACTTAAGCTATCACCTTATTTCAGGCAATGCAGGCTTATTGGCAGACCCTATCAACAACGCTAACTTTGCATTTTACGGCACAACCTTAAATGGCCAACAAGAACAGCGTCCGCGCTGGAAACGTGCAGTTAACTCAATGGCAGGTTCACGTTCATTAGGTTTTGCAATTGGTAAAGTATATGTAGAACGTCACTTCCCTGAAAGCTCAAAAGAACAAATGGTTGAGCTAGTTGAAAACCTGCGCAAAGCACTAGATGAACGCATTACCAACTTAGATTGGATGGGTGAAGAAACCAAAGAAAATGCAAAAGCTAAATTAGCGGCCTTTGTGCCTAAAGTAGGTTATCCCGATGTATGGGAATCATTTGAAGGGCTTGAGCTATCTAATAATGACCTGCTAGGCAATATGCAAGCGCTTCGCCAATTTTTCCGCGAAAAAAGCCTTGAAGATGAATTGCAAAAAACTGACAGAGAGGCCTGGTTTATGGCGCCTCAACGCGTTAATGCTTATTACAATTCAACCTTTAACGAAATAGTATTCCCTGCCGGCATACTGCAAGCGCCGTTTTTTGATCCTAACGCTGATGCCGCGGTTAACTATGGCGCTATAGGTGCCGTAATTGGGCACGAAATGGGCCACGGTTTTGATGACCAAGGTTCAAAGTCAGATGCCAAAGGTATTCAGCAAAACTGGTGGACCGATGCTGACCGCGAAGCATTTGATGCAAAAACAAAAATGCTGATAGACCAATATGCGCAGTATGAAGCGCTGCCAGGCCAGTTCGTAAACGGCGCAAATAGCGTGGGTGAAAACATTGGTGATGTAGGTGGTTTATCTATGGCTTACCATGCATATAAACTAAGCCTTAATGGTAAAGAAGCACCTGTTATTGATGGTCTTAGTGGTGATCAACGTTTCTTCCTAGCTTGGGCACAGGTGTGGCGAGTTAAAAGAACAGAAGAGAGTATGTTAAGTCGCCTTCGCGGTGGAACTCATGCTCCTGGCAAGTTCAGAACATTAGCCCCGCGTAATCATGATGCATGGTATGAAGCATTTGATGTTAAACCTGGTGACGCTCTGTATTTAGCGCCAGAAGACCGCGTACGTATTTGGTAAGCACCTTATACATGTAAAAAAGCCATAGTTAATACTATGGCTTTTTTGTTTTAGTTGTTTTTAAGAAAGTGAAATATTTAATCTTGTAAGTTAGGCATTAACCATTTTTCAGCTTCTTCTGCACGCCAACCTTTGCGCTTCGCATAATCTTGCAATTGGTCATTTTGAATTTTTGCGACGGCAAAATATCGGCAATCAGGATGCGAGAAATACCAACCTGACACAGCCGCTCCCGGCCACATCGCATAAGATTCGGTAAGTTTCATGCCTATTGTTGCTTCAACATCAAGTAAATCCCAAATAACTTGCTTTTCGGTATGCTCTGGGCACGCCGCATAACCGGGTGCTGGGCGTATGCCTTGATATTTTTCACCAATCAATGCTTCGTTATCTAAGCTTTCATCAGCAACATAGCCCCAAATTTCAGTACGCACCAACTTATGTAGATATTCGGCAAATGCTTCGGCAAGGCGATCAGATATTGCTTTTATCATAATAGAATTGTAATCATCACCATTAGCTTCATATGCCTTGGCAAGTTCATCTTCACCAATTCCTGCGGTTACGGCAAAAGCGCCGGTATAATCTAACTTACCACTTGATTTGGGCGCAACAAAATCACTTAACGCATAGTTGAAGCCTCTAGGCTTTTTCGTTTGCTGGCGCAAGTGCTCTGCCTTTGCAATGCAATGAGTGCTATTGGTAGGTGAATAAATTTCGATGCTTTCATTAATGCTATTGGCGGGGAAAATACCTACTCGGCCAATCGCTTGAAGGCTTTCATTTTGTTGCACTTCATCTAGCAAAGCATTGGCTTCTGCAAATAAGATTTTTGCTTGTTCACCTACTACTTCGTCATTTAATATTCGAGGATACTTGCCCGCTAAAGACCACGTTAAAAAGAACGGTGTCCAATCAATATACTCACGTAGTGTAGCAATACTGGCAGTCACTGTTTTAGCGCCTAGGGTACGTGGTACATATGGTTCGTATGCTTGCCAATCACAGGTAAACGCATTTTCACGTGCTTGCTCAAAGCTGATTGCTTGTGTGCGCGGGCGTTTCTTAGCATGTTGCTCACGTACTTTTACGTATTCGTCTTTTATGCTTTGTGCATATTCGGCCTTACTATGTGCAGAAATAAGCTTTTGTACTACACCCACAGCTCGGCTCGCGTTAGGAACATATACAACAGGATGCTCATAGTTATGCTCAATTTTTACGGCAGTGTGTGCTTTTGAAGTAGTTGCCCCGCCAATGAGTAAAGGCAAGTCCATATTTAAGCGCTGCATTTCTTTGGCTACATTCACCATTTCATCAAGTGACGGTGTTATAAGCCCCGACAACCCGACTATATCTGCTTTTTCGTCTATTGCAGTTTGTAGAATTTTGGCCGCCGGCACCATTACGCCTAAATCAATTACTTCAAAGTTATTACACTGGAGCACCACACCCACAATGTTCTTACCAATATCGTGAACATCGCCTTTCACCGTTGCCATCACTATTTTACCATTAGGACGCGCATCACCTGACTTTTCAGCTTCAATATAGGGTTGCAAGTAAGCTACTGCTTTTTTCATCACACGGGCTGATTTCACTACTTGGGGCAAGAACATTTTTCCTTCACCAAATAGGTCCCCTACTATATTCATACCATCCATTAATGGCCCTTCAATCACTTCTAATGGAATAGTGGCCTCTAGGCGCGCAGCTTCGGTATCTTCTTCAATGAATTCGGTAATTCCTTTCACTAAGGCGTGCTCTAAACGCTTAACAGTGGGTAACTCTCGCCATGTTAAATCTTCTTTGGCGGCAACCTTGCCGTCACCTTGATACTTTGGAGCTAGGGCAAGCAAGCGATCAGTACCATCACTTCGTTTATTAAGAATAACGTCTTCAACGGCTTCGCGCAGTTCTTCTGGAATTTGATCGTAAACCTCAAGCTGACCTGCGTTTACAATTCCCATATCCATACCCGCGCGAATAGCATGGTACAAAAATACCGAGTGCATTGCCTCGCGCACTGGGTTATTACCCCTAAACGAAAAAGATATATTTGATAAGCCACCCGATACATGACAATGCGGCAATTCAGTGCGAATACGGCGTGTTGCTTCAATAAAATCTACCGCGTAATTGTCATGCTCCTCAATACCGGTCGCTACGGCGAAAATGTTTGGATCAAAAATAATGTCTTCTGGCGCAAAACCTACTTCGTTCACTAAAATGTTGTAGCTGCGTTTACAAATTTCAAATTTACGTTCGCATGTATCAGCTTGGCCCTTTTCATCAAAAGCCATTACTACCGTGGCGGCACCATAGCGCTTAATCTTTTTAGCTTGCGCTTTAAAAGGCGCTTCACCCTCTTTTAAACTAATTGAGTTAACAATGGCCTTGCCTTGAACGCATTGCAAACCTGCTTCAATTACGCTCCACTTTGATGAATCAATCATAATGGGAACGCGCGAAATATCAGGCTCAGAAGCTATTAAATTTAAGAAACGCACCATGGCAGCTTCTGAATCCAACATGGCTTCATCCATGTTGATGTCAATTATTTGCGCCCCGTTTTCTACTTGCTGGCGCGCCACATCAAGTGCGGCTTCATAATCTTCACCCAGTATTAGGCGTTTAAACGCAGCAGAACCGGTGACGTTAGTTCGCTCGCCTACATTGATAAACGTTGAAAAGCTTGCGCTCACATTTAATCCCTTTTCATTCGTTGATAACGATTAGTGCGTAAATGGCTCTAGGCCTGATAAACGCATTTTAATGTCAATATTGTGTAATTCTCTTGGCGCGGTATTGCTTAGGGCTTCAGCAATAGCTTTAATATGCGCAGGCCGGCTACCGCAGCAGCCGCCAACAATATTTAGTAAACCACTTTTTGCCCATTCTTCGATATGCGCTGCCATTTCATCTGGCTCTAAGTCATACTCACCAAATTCATTCGGCAAACCTGCATTAGGATGGGCTGATACTAAACACTCACTTATTCTGGCTAATTCAGCTACGTATTGGCGCAGTAAATCAGGCCCTAATGCGCAATTTAAGCCAAAAGAAATGGGTTTTACATGGCGCAATGAATTGTAGAATGCTTCCGTTGTTTGCCCCGACAAGGTTCGCCCTGATGCATCCGTAATTGTCCCTGATATCATGACCGGCAGGCTATAACCCACTTCTTCAAATACTTCATCTACTGCATAGGCCGCGGCTTTAGCATTGAGCGTATCGAATATGGTTTCAAGCATAATTAAATCGACTTGGCCTTGAATTAACGCATGGCAAGCTTCTTTATAGTTTAGCACTAAGTCCTTAAAGGTAACGTTGCGTTTAGCTGGATCATTTACGTCTGGAGAAATTGAAGCTGTTCGGCTAGTTGGGCCTAATACCCCCGCAACAAACCTTGGTTTGTCGGGCGTTAATAAACTCACTTCATCGCAAGCTTCGCGTGCTAATTTGGCGGCCGCTAAGTTAATTTTAACGACTTCGTCTTGCATGTCGTAATCAGACATAGAAATAGCATTGGCATTAAAGGTGTTTGTCTCAATAATGTCTGCACCGGCATGAAGGTAAGCCAAGTGTATATCTTTAATAAGCTTTGCTTGAGTAATCGCCAGTAAATCGTTATTACCTTTTACATCACAATGCCAATTAGCATATTGCTCACCTCGGTAATCGGCTTCTTCAAGCTTATATTCTTGAATTTCAGTGCCCATTGCGCCATCAAGTATTAAAATACGCGATTTGGCCTGTTCGCTAATTATATCAGCTACGTATGCTCTATTTGTTGTAGAGGAATGAATATCTTGCTTACTCACGCTTGCCCTTAACATTATGTTAGTCGCCTATTAATTCATTTAAATCAAATGGCGTAGTTTGATACACATAGTAATTTAACCAATTGGTAAATAACAAATTTCCATGAGATTTCCAGCGCATGAGCACTTTTTTATCAGGCTTGTTATCTTGGTAGTAGTTTTCTGGAATTGACGGCTCAAGCCCTGCTTCTTTGTCTCGCTTGTATTCTTGATCAAGCGTAGTTGGGTCATACTCAGGATGCCCCGTAACGAACACCATGCGCTTGTCAGTAGTTGCCGCAATATAAACACCAGCATCATCAGACTGCGCAAGAATATCCAGTTGATTAACATTAGCATAATCTTGCGTGCGTATTTGTGCAACGCGCGAATGTGGGGCCCAAAATTCAGGGTCAAACCCTCGCATCAATTCATTTTTTTCATCTAAAACAGAATGGTTAAATACCCCTGACAATTTTGAATCGCGAAGTTGTTTATCGACATTGAAAAAGTGATACATTGCAGCGTGCGCAGCCCAGCATAAATAAAAGGTTGATTGCACATTTCGTTTAGCCCAGTCCATAAGCTCTTGCATATGCGACCAATATTTTACGTCTTTGTATTCTAAGTTACCTAAGGGCGCGCCTGTTACAATCAGGCCATCATATTTTTTATCTTTAACTTCACTGAATAAATGATAAAAAGCCTTCATATGTGAAGCCGGCGTATTTTTAGGTGCCGTTTCATCTATGCGAATCAAGTCAACGTTAATTTGCAGCGGGGTGTTTGATAACAACCTTAAGATCTGCGTTTCTGTTTCAATTTTATTGGGCATTAAATTAAGAATGCCTACTTGCATTGGACGAATATTTTGACTGATAGCGCGTTCGTTATCCATCACGAAGATGTTTTCATTTAACAAATCTTCAAGAGCAGGAAGTTCAGCGGGTAATGTAATGGGCATGACAATCACCTATCAATTAAAAAGATAGGCTATTGTGGCAAGTAAACGAAAAAAGTCAACATCTTTACGTCTAGACGTCTAAACGTTTATGGAAAAAATTTGTTTTTACGACTGTTTGCTTCTGTGTAAACCAATTAACACTTCAGCTTCAGCGCGCGGAAGTTCACAGGCTTCCATAATATCTTCTAAGCTAGCCCCTGCCGCTACCAATTCATTGGCTTTAGTGTACATGCGAATACCTGGATCTTGGTGTTGTAATTGTTGAGTTTGGTTTTCAAGCTGCCGTAATTCCTGACTATTTAGCGCAAGTTGGTGACGAATTTCTGACACTTCGTCTTGAATGCTTGACGAAAGTTGCTCCGTATTAGCACTATTGTTTTGGGCAAATGCTTTGAGTTGTTCTTCTTGCTTTTTCAACAATTGATACAAGTCATTTATGAGTTTAATTGACTGTCCTAGGCGTGTGTTCACTGTTTTAGCGTATTGATAAAAAACAACACAAAGTAAAACAATTACAACTAACATAACAAGGCTAAGTAGCGTTAATTTTTCGGGGCTTAAATATAAATTCATATAAAAAGTTGGATGCTTATGCCATGGCAATTGAAATAAAATTGATTTAATTCAACAACAAGCAGTAAACATGCCAAAACAGCCGGTTGTATTTCTACAGCCGGCTGTTTACGAACAATTTAGAGTTTGGTGGGCTTACATGCCGGCTAGGTCATCCCACTCTTCGTCTGATAACAATTTATTAAGGTCAACCAATATGAGTAGTTCTTCGCCGCGATTACTCACACCTTGAATAAATTTGGCGCTTTCTTCTGTGCCTACGTTTGGAGCGCTATCAATTTCAGATGATTTCAAATATACCACCTCGGCAACGCTATCAACTAGAATGCCTACAACGTGCTCATCTGATTCAATAATCACAATACGTGAGTTATCCGTAATTTCAGAAGACGGTAATCCAAAACGCGCTCGCGTATCAATAACCGTAACCACGTTACCACGCAAATTGATAATACCCATTACGTAATTCGGCGCTCCAGGTACAGGGGCTATTTCTGTATAGCGCAAGACTTCTTGAACCTGCATTACATTGATGCCGTAAGTTTCTTCGTCAAGTCTGTAGGTTACCCACTGAAGTACCTGATCATTTGGATCTGAGGTGGTCGCTGTGGTTCTTTCTTGTGACATTCGCTTTTGCTCCGCTACATCGATTGGTTAATCGTCGAGTTTTATACTGTACTTGCCTGCCTATTAATGCATTCTTCCAAGCACAACTTGTACCATTCTTGCACCATCTACCAGTGCACACATTTTATCTTTCAATACACCTGCTGACCAAGCCCGTTTGGCGCTTTCGCCACGCCATTTAATATCACTTTTGTCTAAGGTCATAGTCATACTAATTTGCTCACAACAAAGTACATACGGGCTTTTTCCTAATTGAATTGCAAACTTATAATCTAATGAGGCCTGCAGCTCTTTAGTGTAACGCTCGGGTATTATGCAGCGCGCCGTATCAATGCACTGATACGTGTTATCACCTTTTATTAGCAAGCCCATAAACCACGGTGGCTTCCCTACTATAGGCGACACTTTAGTCAGCGTATGTATACCGCCTAATTCAACTAAAGGTAAGGCTAAAACAAGCCCCGCGACTTCGCATAACAACACTTGAAAGCGCTCATCTAAGTGTTCTTTAAGTGAAATCTGACTATTTCTAATTCCACTTATATCTTCTATTTCGGCAACTTGCGCGATTTCTTGATGACTGATTGATGCTGATTCATCAAGTTTGTGCTTATATTCAGGAATTTCCTGCTTTTCAGTTATTTCAGCTGACTTAACCTGAATATTGCTGTGAACAGACGGAGCATCCAACAGCAGCGATAAACTTTGCGCCTTTTTTAGTAAAAGCTCAGCTTCACTGAGTTTATGAGCATAATCGCTCTCTGCGAGCTCGACATGCGTATATTTAAAGTCTGCTTTTGACTGTGTCAAATCAGTGAAATAATCTTGTACAGCAAGATTTGAGGGTGAATTTGAAGAATCGGGCTTATGCATTTTTGAGTAACTCATTGACGAGCTTTTCGTACGCAAATGAGCCTCTAGTATTTGGCGCAATTTGATTAATAGGTAAACCTGCTGCACTGGCGTCTCTGAATTTCGTATCTACAGGCACGTACCCTTTCCAAATATTACCTTTGTATTTTTCCCGCATTTGGCTAAACGCTCCAATGCAGGCTTTCACGCGTTTATCAAATAAGGTTGGAACCACTAAATAAGATGCTTTGGCTGTTAAACTGTTTTTCATAAGCTCAAGGGTGTGAATCATTTTGTCTAAACCTTGTAGCGCTAAATGCTCTGTTTGTGTAGGCAAAATGATTTTATGAGCCGCCACTAATGCATTTACCATTAGCACACCTAAAACAGGTGGGCAGTCCATTATCATTACATCGTATTTACTCGCAAATTTTTGCGCGACTTTTTGCATAATCAAGCCTTTACCCTCTTGCTCCCCAAGCGTTTTATCTAAGGTTGCCAATGCCATGTGGGCTGGTAACAAATCCACATTTTTTATGCTTGATTGCAAAGTGGCTTGTGCCAGCACAGTAGTAAATGCCTTATCAGAGTTACTTGCCATAAATACATCATATAAATTCAATGCTTGGCATTCAGAATCAACACCAAGATAATGGGTAAGAGAGGCGTGAGGGTCTAGGTCAACTAACAGCGTTTTAAATCCCATTGCACTTAAACAACCTGCAATAGAAATGGCTGAAGTTGTTTTGCCAACTCCGCCTTTCTGATTAACGACTGTCCACACCTTCATTTAATGAGTTCTCTGTGCTTGTGAATACTTACCTAAACTGCCATTACGCTGAATTTACAGGCTTGCAAGTTGTCAAAGTAGGTAGCTGAAAGGCTTACAACGCTACTATGCGTAGCGTTTTAGTAAGCTAGGTATATCTAAAATAAGTGCTATGCCGCCGTCAGACGTGATTGTTGCCCCGGCCATGCCTGGTGTACCTTGCAACAAGGTATCAAGAGGCTTAATAACCACTTCTTCTTGGCCTATTAATGAATCTACAACAAATCCAACTTGCTGCGTTCCTATTTGCACCACAACCACATGCCCTTGAGCACGGTCAGATTTTGGCTTATGAGGATTCAACCAATCATTTAAATAAAATAGTGGAATCGCCTTTGAACGCACAATCATAGTTAATTGGCTATCAACCGTATTCGTTTTGCTCACATCCATGTTGATTATTTCATTTACAGAGCCTAAGGGTAGTGCAAATGTTTGCTCACCTACTACTATCATTAATGTAGGTAAAATAGCTAATGTAAGCGGTACTTTAATTTCTAAAGTTGTACCTACACCCAACTGTGAGTTTATATTAACGGTTCCGTTTAGCTGGTTTATCTTAGTTTTTACTACGTCCATGCCCACACCACGACCGGAAATATCACTAATCTCGGTTTTGGTTGAGAAACCTGGCGCAAAAATTAAGTTAAACGCTTCAACGTCTGACATACGGGCGGCTGAGTCTGCATCTAATACACCGCGGCTAATAGCAATTTCTTTGAGTTTTTCAGCGTCCATCCCTTTACCATCATCAGCAATGGTTAAAAGAATATGGTCACCCTCTTGTGAAGCTGCAAGCCTGACTGTGCCCATACGAGCCTTGCCCGCTTGCTCACGTTCATCAGGCATTTCTACACCATGATCCACCGAGTTTCTTACCAAGTGAACTAGGGGATCGGCCAAGGCCTCTACTAAATTTTTATCTAAATCTGTTTCTTCACCCTCAAGTACTAGTGAAATTTCTTTTTTGAGGGTACGCGCTAAATCTCGAACAACACGTGGGAAGCGGCCAAATACTTTCTTAATTGGTTGCATGCGCGTTTTCATCACTGCGCCTTGCAAGTCGCCGGTTACTACGTCTAAGTTAGCAATCGCTTTGGTCATGCTTTCATCGGCAATATTAATGCCTAAGCTTAGCAAGCGGTTTCTTACAAGTACTAGCTCACCCACCATATTCATAATTTGGTCTAAGCGCTTAGTGTCTACCCGAACGGTCGTCTCTTGTTGCGGAGGCGCGGGCTTATTCTCAGGCTTTTTAGCGGGTGCGGCTGCTTTAGCAACAGGCTTAGCAGGCGCTTTAGCCGGCGCAGCTTTCGCATCGGCTTTGCTATCTTTTGCCGGCGTAGTTGACGCAGGCGCAGATTGTTTGGGCGCGCTAGGCGTTGATTCAGGCTTATTCTCTGTTGGCGTATCGGCTACTTTGGGCGCTTGGCCTTTACCATGTAAGTTATCTAGTAAGGCTTCAAATTCATCATCACTAATTTCATCATCATTAGTTGATGCAGCGGGAGCAGGTGCTTTTTCTTCGGCTTTATCGGTTTTAAACGAACCTTGCCCGTGAATATCATCAAGTAATGCTTCAAATTCGTCATCACTTATATCGTCAGAATCACTCGCTGCAGGCGTAGCTTTAGCCGGTGCATCTGAAGGAGAACCGCTACCATGAAGTTCATCTAATAGCGCTTCAAATTCATCTTCTGTAATCTCATCTATTGAGTCACCGCCAGATTTATCACTATTTGTTGCAGAGGCTACTTCTGGTTCGCTTACTTCAGGTTCAACTGGCGCAGGCGCTTCTTCGCTAGCAGACGCTTCACCAAAAATATTTTCATCGGGTGATTCAGGTTTGCTTAATTTGTGTAGTAAATCGATAAGTTGCGGCGGAGCAGCCTGCAAAGGCTCTCTGGCTTTCACTTTTTCGAACATCTCTACTACTTCGTCGGTGGCTTGTAGAATCACATCCATCAACTCAGGTGTTAAAGAGCGATTCCCTTGGCGCATCATGTCAAACACATTTTCAGCACCATGGCAGATGTCTACAAGTTCTGTTAATGACAAAAATCCAGCTCCACCCTTTACGGTATGGTAGCCACGGAAAATTGCATTTAACAAATCACTGTTTTCAGGATTGTTCTCAAGATCAACAAGTTGTTCTTGGAGTTGTTCAAGAATCTCTCCAGCTTCCACTAAAAAGTCTTGTAATATATCCTCGTCAACTTCAAACGACATTCGTTCGCTCCCCTAAAACCCTAAGCTTGACAGCAAGTCATCAACGTCATCTTGGTTATCCATGACGTCTTCACGTTTTGCTGCATCGATAATTGGCCCTTCGGCTTTTACTTTATCGTCTATTTCTAGAGAAGGTTGAGTTTTATCTTTGATTTGTGATGTATCACCGAACGTAGCAAGCATTTCAACAAGGTGTTGTTCCACTTCGTTTACTAAGCCGATGACTTGTCTTATAACTTGGCCAGTTAAGTCTTGATAGCCTTGTGCCATGAGTACTTCTGTTAAACTGCTATTTAATGCGCGTGAATCTTTTGAGACACTCTCTAATACGCAATCTAACTCAATGCATAAATGCTTAAATTCACCAAGTTCTATTTGGCGGCTCATTAATTTCTTCCACTCAGGTAAAATGGCCTCTAGGCGGTCATTTAACTGCTCAGCAATAGGCATGCTTTTTTCAACCGCATCCATTGTTGAGTTAGCGGCTTTTTCAGTTTCCTCAATCACGTACTCTAAACGAGACGTGGCATCGGGTAGCGATACTTCTGCCAAGCCAACTAACTTTTCATCCACGTTAAAATCGGTCAATGAATCGTGTAATTGGCGTGTTAACTTTCCTACTTCAGAAAATAGTTCCGCAGACTCATTTAGCGATATTGTGTGAATAATATCGTTTGCTGACTCAGTCTCGCCATTTTCTAGATGCTGAACCAATAGTTTGGCTTGCTCTAAAGATATAAGAGGTTGCTCTTGCGTCATGGGTTTGTTCCTAGTTAGTTGGATTAACCTAAACGTTCAAATATCTTATCTAGCTTCTCTTTTAACGTGGCTGCGGTAAACGGTTTCACTACGTAACCATTAACACCGGCTTGAGCCGCCGCTACAATTTGCTCTTTTTTAGCTTCAGCCGTTACCATTAATACTGGTAAAGGTTTTAGCTTATCGTTAGAGCGTATTGCGCGCAGTAAATCTATGCCCTGCATACCGGGCATATTCCAGTCAGTAACCACAAAATCAAAGTCGCCTTGTAACAACATTGGCAAGGCGGTGTTTCCATCGTCTGCCTCTTGAATGTTAGTAAAGCCCAAGTCTTTCAACAAATTTTTAATGATCCGACGCATAGTTGAGAAGTCATCAACTACTAGGATTTTCATATTCTTATCCAAAACTACCTCCGAAATGGATGTGCATTTAACTGCTTTAATTTAAATTAATAAGTATGTGACTATTGCTCAACACGCCACGATTGCATTTTCGATTTTAATTTAACCATTGCCTGTGAATGTATTTGGCTTACTCGCGATTCACTGACTTCAAGTACTTCACCAATTTCGCGTAAATTTAATTCTTCATCGTAATACAAAGATAATACTATCGCTTCTCTTTCAGGCAGGGTGGTAATCGCAACCGCCAATGCTTTTTGAAAGGAACCTTGCATCATCTCCTCAAAAGGTTTATCGGCACCTTTTGACTCTTCCGTAGTTAATACATCTTCACTTACGCCTAAATCTTCAATTCCAACCAATTTTCCAGCGTTCACTTCGCCCAACATTTGGTGATAAGCTTGCAAGGAAACATCTAATTTGGCGGCGACTTCAGTGTCACGAGCGTCTCGCCCTGTCGCCTTTTCCACTTGATTTATGGCTTCTGTAATGGCTCTTGAATTTTTATGCACTGAACGTGGCGTCCAGTCACCTTTGCGAATTTCATCTAGCATTGCTCCACGTATTCGAATACCGGCGAAAGTTTCAAAACTTGCGCCCTTCGAACCGTCAAAATTACGCGCGGCTTCAAGCAAGCCAATCATGCCTGATTGAATAAGATCATCTACCAAAACACTTGCAGGCAAACGAGCCAATAAATGATGGGCAATCCGTTTAACCAATGGCGCATGCTTCTCTACCAATTGGTTTTTATCTATTTGCTGTTGATATCCAGTCACTTTAGTACTCACTTTGGTTTACCTATTCTTGCATTGACACAAGGTTTTCAATAAAAAATTCCAAATGACCGCCAGCCTGATCAGGAATGGGCCAGTCATACATCTTTTCTGCCAGCTGTGTTATTGCTTTGGATGCTGGAGAACTTGGAAACGCTTCAACAATGGCGGTTTGTTTTCGCACTGCTTTGCGAACATTTTCATCAAACGGAACAATGGCCGTTAACTCTAGTGCCACATCTAAAAAACGGGTAGTTACTTTTGATAACTTACTAAATAATTCATGTCCTTCACGCTCGCTCCTTACCATATTGGCAACCACTTTAAACTTAAAAACGCCATGTTCTCTGTTTAGTATTTTGATTAAAGCGTAAGCATCGGTAAGAGACGTTGGTTCATCGCACACCACCATTACTACATTTTGCGCTGCACGTGAGAAGCTCACTACCATGTCAGATATACCTGCCGCCGTATCAATAATTAACATATCAATAGGTGTGCGAAGTTCTCCAAATGCGCGTATAAGCCCCGCATGCTCATGTCGAGTAAGTTCGGTCATAGATTTCGCGCCCGATGTAGCGGGCGCAATTTTGACGCCATAAGGGCCTGTCACAAGAATTTCATCAAGCGTGCAATCGCCGTTTAGCACATGCGACAAATTACGTTCAATGCGAAGGCCAAGCATTACATCAATATTAGCCAGGCCCAGATCGGCATCTAATACCATTACCTTCTTACCTAGCTTTGCTGCAGCTATAGCAGTGTTTAAAGTCAAGCTGGTTTTACCCACACCGCCTTTACCACCCGTTACGGCTACAACTTTAACTTGTTTATTTGAAGCACGTCTAAGCGTACTTGCCTGATCTTCTATCATATGCCACCTGCAATTGTGTCACTGCGACCGCCCTGCTCAAGCAAACCATATTTTTTATATAGTTTTGCTGCAATTAGCGTTAAGTTTGCTGAGTCTGCGAGTTTAATGTCTTCTGGTACACGCTGACCATCGGTGACATAACTCAACGATAAATCATTTTCAATCACCACACTTAAGGCTTCACCTAAGCTATAGCACTCGTCTAGCTTGGTAAAAATACAGCCTTTTATATTAGTTTGGTGATAAGCTTTAACCGTTTGCTTAAGTACTTGGTATTGTGCACCTGCTGGCAGTACCAAATATTTTCGAATATTGACGTTTAGGCCTGATTCATAGTCATTTAGCTGTTCAATCAATCGAGTGTCTCGTTGGCTGAATCCAGCAGTGTCTATTAGCACAAGCTTCTTATTTCGCAGTTGATACAGTATGTCGTTCAGCTCCTGAGAGTTGTGCGCTTTTTTCACTGCACAACCAATAATTTTGCCATACGTGGCTAATTGCTCAAAAGCGGCTATTCTGTACGTATCGATGGTGACTAAAGCAACTTGCTCTGGGCCATATTTCTGCGCGTATTTAGCGGCTAGTTTAGCTAAAGTCGTTGTTTTACCTGTACCTGTTGGCCCAACCAAGGCAACTACGCCCGATTGGTTTAAAATATCGTTACCGCCTACGTGAATCCTGTTAGACAATAAGTTCAGTATGTATTTCCACCCCTGCTTTTCATCAACTTGATGCGGTAAAAACTCTACAAATTGACGCGCTAATTCAGGGCTAATTCCCATTTTTACTACTTGTTGCTGTAAGTAATGATGAACTGGGTTATTTCGCTTTTTACGCTCTTCCGATAAACCACTTACCTGAAACTGCAAAACGTTTTTGATTGATTCAAGCTCAGCTTTAATGCTATCTAGCTGTTTAGGCTCTAGTACACTTGGTGGTGGCTGTAGTCCTGCCGCCTGCGTGGTATCTGCAGCCACACTTTCTTTTTCTTGCTCAGCAAACGCTGGCGATCTAAAAATACGGTCATCAGCACGTGGTTCTGGGGTACTGCCATAATTAGCTTGCTGAGAATAGTGAAGTGAAGACTGATTACTCTCCTGCATTTGGCTGCTACCCTGCATTTGCGTTTCTGGCTCAGATGAGTTTTGCGACTGCATTTGCTGCTCTAACAAGGCTTGTAAACTGTCGGGGCCTGAGTCACCAATAATATCGCGTAAGTTTGGTGTTTTACGTGTGGGCTTTTGCGCTTGCTGGCGAGGCTGCATTTGCGCCTGGCTACGTAATGGCTCTTGCCTACTTGTCGCTTGCGCATCCCTTTTAAGTGGTGTTTCAGAAGGATCTATGGCTGCAATGAGCTCAACGCCACCTGTCACTTTCTTATTAGACATAATTACTGCGTCACCCCCAAGTTCATCTTTGACTTGCTTAAGGGCTTCTCGCATATCTTTGCCAAAAAAACGTCTAATTTTCATGTCATCCTCTTTAGTGTCTTTACTTCGTGTAGAACACTGCTTTTTTACGTCGTTTGTTGCATCGGTGTGCGGTTGCTATGCGTGTCAGTTTATTGACCTACCGATGACACTATTTTTATCTGCTTATCATCAGGAATTTCTTGGTACGAAAGGACATGTAAGCCTGACACTGCTTGCTTTAAAAACCTTGATAACACTGGGCGTAGCATGCCTGATGTTAATAGTACCGCTGGCTCACCCGCTATTTCTTGTTGCTGGCTCGCCTCTGATAGTGATTGTTGAAGTTTTTCAGCTAAACCTGGTTCAATACCAGCGCCATCTTCACCACCTGCTTGAAGTGACTTATGCAACATCTGTTCCAACTCAGGGGCAAGTGTGATTACAGGAACCTCATTAGCACCATCTACTATCTCTTGAACTATCAAACGCTTAAGCGCAATGCGCAGTGCAGACACCAGTACGTCTGGGTCTTGGCTTTTCGGTGCGTAATCTGAAAGCGTTTGAACAATAGTACGCATATCTCGAATAGGCACGCCTTCTGATAATAAAGTTTGCAAAATTTTGACGACTAGCGACAAAGAAATAACGTCAGGAACTAAGCCTTCTACTAGCTTCGGATGGGTTTTCTCTAGCATATCTAATAGCTGCTGAACTTCTTCATGGCCTAATAATTGGTGCGCGTGGTTCGTTAGTAATTGGCTTAAGTGAGTTGCCACTACCGTTGCCGCATCTACCACCGTGTAGCCAAGTGTTTGTGCGTGTTCACGCTGAGATGATTTAATCCAAACTGCATCTAGACCAAATGCTGGGTCTTTCGTTACGGTTCCCTCAAGGCTTCCGAATACTTGGCCCGGATTAATAGCTAATTCACTGTCATGGCTAATCTCTGATTCACCTACACTTACACCTAATAAAGAAATTTTGTAAGCGTTTGGAGAGAAATCTAAATTGTCACGTATATGCACCGGTGGAATTAAAAAGCCTAATTCTTGAGATAACTTCTTACGAACCCCTTTAATACGCGTCAGTAATTCACCGCTTTGAGATTTGTCTACTAATGGAATTAAACGATAACCTACTTCTAAACCAATGATGTCAACTTGGTGTACATCGTCCCAGCTAAGTTCTTTTACTTCACCTACGGGGGTTTTAGCTTCTGGCATACGTTCAAGTTTAGACGCCTCTTCAGCTTCTTTTTTCTTATTCCAATCACGGTAGAATGCATAACCACCTACAAGGGCTGCAAATGATAAGAATGCGAAGTGCGGCATGCCTGGAACAATACCCATTACAAACAAAATAACAGCCGTAATATAAAGTGCTTGTCGATTGGCGAGTTGCTCACGAATTTCATCGCCCATAATTTGACTGTCGTTTTCACGAGTCACAATTATGGCGGTTGCCACAGATAGCAACAGTGATGGAATTTGTGCCACCAAACCATCACCAATGGTTAGTACGGTATACACTTCCATAGCATCGTTAAATGATAAGGAATGTTGGTACATGCCAATAAATAAGCCACCTACTATGTTGATCAACATAATAAACATGCCAGCTACCGCATCACCTTTTACAAATTTTGATGCACCGTCCATCGAACCGTAGAAGTCAGCTTCTGCAGTTATTTCTTCACGGCGTTTACGTGCTTGGTCTTGGTCTATGTAGCCTGCGTTTAGGTCCGCATCTATAGCCATTTGCTTACCGGGCATTGCATCTAGCGTAAAGCGTGCGCTTACCTCAGAAATACGCCCCGCACCAGCGGTGACAACTTTAAAATTAATAATGAGCAAAATAGCAAATATCACCACACCCACTACGTAGTTACCGCCAATTACCACCTCGCCAAAAGCCTGGATTACTTTACCTGCTGCATCTCCGCCCTCGTGTCCTTCAATAAGTACGATGCGCGTTGAGGCCACATTTAAAGCTAAGCGCAGCACCGTTGCCACTAGCAAAACAAGCGGAAATATGCCGAAGTCTACCGGGCGTTTGGTAAATACACTGACTAAAATAATTACAAGTGACAATGCAATATTAAAGCTAAAAAGTGTATCAAGCAGAATGGCAGGCATGGGTAAAATAACCATGCCCATAAGGGCGAGCACCACAATGGGCGCACCAAGGCCAGCACCTAAGGATTTGACTTGGTTTTTATCTATGTTTTGGAAATATTGAGCTAACTGCATATACCAATTTTTTGACATTAGTGATTATCTAAATAGGTACATTACAACTCTTGTGCCAACTTAGTTAAAAACCTAAGCTGGAATCAATAATAATTGATTATCGGCGTAATTCTGGTGGAATTGGCATGTCTTTATTTAAAGGTTTAGGACGCTTACCCTTACCGTTTTTGTATGCTTTAAGTTGATACACATAGGCAAGTATTTGCGCTACTGCCATAAACAATTTTTGTGGCACTTCATGGTTAACCTCTGTTGCCCAATAAATTGCCCGTGCTAACGCCGGAGACTCAACAATCGGCACTTCGTGCGCGGTAGCGATTTTTCTAATGTGTAAGGCTAGTTCATCTAAGCCTTTTGCTAATACCACAGGTGCTCTATTGCCGTTTTGATCATACTGAATAGCAACCGAGAAGTGAGTTGGGTTGGTGACAATCACATCTGCGTTGGGGACTTCTTGCATCATTCTATTCGCTGAAGCTTGATACTGAATGCGTCTAACGCGACTTTTCGTCATAGGGTCGCCTTCTGCATTTTTGCGCTCATCTTTTACTTCTTGCATGGTCATTTTCATTTCTTTGTTGTGCTTAAATATTTGGTAAGGCACATCAACAATGGCAATGGGAATCATACCGCAGCATAAGATTAAAAATGCCCATGACACCATGTCCAATGCATGAAAAAGATTCATTGGATATAATTCAAAATCTAAATGCAGCGCCTCATCTTTGAAAAGAAGCAGTGCTAAATAAGCCATGGTGCCAACCACAAGCACCTTGCCAATACCCTTTAAAAGCTCAACCAGGGCCTGTGTACCCACCATGCGCTTTATACCTTGGGCTGGACTAATTCTATTTGCTTTTGGAGCCGCTGAACTCCAAGTAAAATTGTACCCGCCTAAGGCAATGCTCCCGTAAATTCCTCCTACCATAGCCACCATCATAAACATAATAAGTGGGCCGGAGCTTTCAGTTATAGAGGTATCTAAGACCTGAAACATGTGCTGTATATCGTAGGTTTCATCACGTGATAAGGTGAACGAGCGGATATATATGCCGTACATTGCCTCTGCGATATAGCGGCCCATAATAAACATACCAAAGGCCGATGATACTAAAACTAGCGTAGTCGAAAGTTCTTTAGAGCGCGCTATCTGGCCTTTTTTCCTCGCGTCTTCGAGTTTTTTGGCCGTGGGTTCTTCTGACTTTTCGAACGAGTCGTCTTGTGCTGCCATGCTAACAAACCCTCACTAATTCGCACATCAGGTCTTGAGCTCTAATCCATTGTTGCTCAAAGTGATACGCCTGATTGGCTAAGGTTAAATAAATAATCACTAAGCCCGTTAACTGAGCAATAGAGAAACCAATACTAAATATATTCAGTTGCGGTGATGCTTTGGTCATTACCCCAAACGCTAAGTTAACTATCAATAAGCTAACAATGGGAGCAAGCGAAATAGTTACTGCAGATACAAACATCCAACTCGCCCAATGTGCCATATCTTTAAATTGATTAGGTGTCCACCATGGGCCATCAATAGGAAAAGCCTCAAAGCTAACAACTAACATCTCAATCATGTAGAGGTGGCCGTCAAAGGTCCAAAACAACAAGGTAGCTAAAATTAGGTAAAATTGGCCCACGGCTGGGACATTGATGCCGTTAATGGGGTCAACAATCGATGCAAAACCTAAACCCGTTTGCATGGCAATAATTTGTCCGGCTAGAACAAAGGTATTAATTACCATCATGGAAATGAACCCTATGGCAATGCCCACAATAAGTTGCTTCGCGATAAGAATGAAAGTACCTAAAGACACTATCTCGCTAATTGGCACGGGCGGGATCATAGGCACAATCATAAGAGTAAGCAGTACGGCTAATAGGTTACGAATAGGAGTAGGAATAGTATTAGCACTAAAGCCAACCATAGAGATGAACATGCCAGAAATACGCATAAACGCAAGCATATAGTCACTAACCACAGCCATCATTGTGCTACTTAGTAATTCCATGGATAGGCCCTCGCTATCCAACTACCGAGGGAATGCTATGCACTAAATTAATAGTAAAATCCATGAGCTTTTTCACCATCCAGTTGCCTAAAAAACTAAGCGCTAATAGAGTGACGATTAAACGCGGTAAAAAACTCATAGTTTGTTCGTTAATAGAAGTAGCGGCTTGAAAAACTGCTACCACTAAACCTATCAATAAGCCGGGCACAATAACCGCTGATACCAACAAGATGATGATAAACATTGCATCGCGCATCACATCAACAAAGGCCTCTGGGCTCATATTACACTCCCATCCCAAAGCTAGTGGCAAGCGTACCAAATATTAGATTCCAACCATCAACTAGAACGAACAACATCAACTTAAACGGCAGCGATACAATCATTGGAGACAACATCATCATCCCCATAGCCATTAAGATAGACGCCACTACTAAATCTAAAATCAAGAACGGAATAAACAACATAAAGCCTATTTGAAATGCAGTCTTTAATTCGCTAGTAACAAACGCCGGAATCAAAACGGTTAATGGCACTTCCTCTGGATCTTGAAATTGCCCTTCATATCCACCAATTCTTACAAACGTTTCCAAATCGGTCATGCGTGTTTGGCTTAGCATAAAAGCACGCATTGGCTCTTTAGCTTGGTTAAACGCGTCTATTGATGTCATTTCTTCATTTAAATAGGGTTGTAAGGCATTTACGTTTATCTCTTCAAATACCGGCGCCATAATAAACATAGACAAGAACAAACTTACGCCAATCAGTACTTGGTTAGAGGGTGACTGCTGCAAACCTATTGCTTGGCGCAAAATAGACAGCACAATAATAATACGCGTAAAAGAGGTCATCATCATTACAGCAGCTGGGATTAAACTTAGCGCAGTCATGATAAACAGCGCTTGTAAGGTCATTGAGTAATCTTGGCTGCCATCAGGATTGGTGGTTACCGTTACAGCATCTATTCCGCTTTGTTGTGCAAAGGCATTTACGCTAAATCCTAGCAATAAGCCAATAAAGCCTAATATTTTGGTGAAAGAGCTAGGCTTATGCATCTTTGCTCTCCTTAACGGCGCTATTGCTTTTACCCGTAATACTAGACGCCATTGCTTGCACTAATTTTTGCTGAAAGTTGAGCTGGCTTGAATTAGTTTGCGAATGATTAGTTGCTGAATTGGCGTCAAGTGCTTGTTCTAATTTGGCTAGGTGATTAATATTATGGCTGGTTACACCCACTAGGTGCTGCTCGTCCCCCACCTGTATGACCATTATTTTTTCTTTACTCCCCGCCATCATGCTAGCAACTACGCGCATTTGTCCGCCGCCCGCCTGAGCGACATTAAACCGTCGCATTATAAAGGCGAGCGCAAAAATAATGGCGATCACTAAAAGAAGTGACATGAAAACCGTAAGAACTGAGCTAGCTGAGCTAAGCGATGAACTCGTTTCTTTACTTTCTTGAGCTTGAGCTAGCAAGCATGTTGAAAGCAAAAACAGACCAAAAGAGCCTTTAAATATAAGGCCTAGACAAAGTTTTGATGATAGATTTCGAACGAAGTCTTTTTTTAAAAATTCCATTAGCTGAGCCAAGTTCCACATTCATTTTTATTGTTTATAAATGGACTTGAGCAATCAACGTGCCAACAGCTAAGTTTTAGACCTACTCTATGAAAGTATTAACAGTATGCATCCATCAATAGGACTGTCAGCTATTTTTACAATCAGCCAGTCATTGATGGCGAAGGAATGCTTAACTAATTGAAATTTAATTGTTTTTATTAAATGCACAATACTTGCATGATAGTACTTTGGTACTAGTACCAAATAATTAATATACTAATAATAAGGAACTACCATGTTGAAAAAGCGTTTACAAAAAACAGCGATTGCGCTTGTGGCATCGCTCACAATGGGAACCGCATCGGCTGAGTTAATTAACTTAACGTACGATGCTACTGATTTTGAATCCCCTGATGGACAACTTGCTTTGGCAGGATTTCAAGAGGCCGCCTCTTTTTGGTCAAACTTATTTACCGATGACGTGACCGTTAATCTTGGTATTGGTTTCAGCGCGCTTGATTCTGGTGTTATTGCACAAGCAAGCTCAAACAGCGGACTTTACTTATATCAAGATGTTGCTGTAGCCATGATAGGTGATGCAAGCTCTGTTTTTGATGAAGTGGCAAATACAACTTTACCGTGCGATGACCAGGGTAATGGCGTGTGTAATGTCGCATTCGTTGATCAGGAAAATCCTGACTCACTAGTAAGACCAGAACTAGATAACGACGGTAGCGTTGACAATTTCGCACTTGAAGTGACTCAAGCGAATGCGAAAGCGCTTGGTTTAAGCACTGATGGCTTCGATGAGCTAGACGCAAATCTAACCTTTAGTAGTGAACTTGACTTCGATTTTACGCGTGATGATGGAATATCAGCGGGCTTATTTGATTTTGTTGGCGTTGCTATTCATGAAATAGGCCACGCATTAGGCTTCGTAAGTGGCGTAGATACATACGACTTTGTGTATAATTCTAATTTTATTGACCCAAATATTGACTTAGACCCCTTCGTTGTAGCATCTACACTTGATTTATTCCGTTTTTCACCAGAAAGTTTGTTAGAAGGCATTGGGGTAAGAGACTTCAGTCCTAGCAATTCATCATATTTTTCAATTGATAATGGCTTAACTAGTATTGCTCAATTTTCTACGGGTAGCTTCGGTGGTGATGGCCAACAGGCTAGTCACTTTAAAGACGGCTTGGACCTTGGCATTATGGATCCTACTCTTGCTCGTGGTGAATTTGCAGACGTTACCGCAATAGATTTACTCGCATTTGATGTGATTGGCTGGGATTTAAACCTAGTGCCGGTTCCTGCGCCTTCTACCGTTGCTTTATTCGGGTTAGTCGTGGGTACTATGGCGTTTACTCGTAGACGTCGTAACAAGTAGCTCTCGGTCGTTTATTAAATGGGGCATATGCCCCATTTCGTTTACTTAAGCTTCTTGATGCGCTCAACTTGGCTAATCACATCGGTTAGGCGAATACCAAACTTATCGTTGATCACAACCACTTCACCATGCGCGATTAATGTACCATTTACGAGTACATCCAACGGTTCACCGGCTACTCGGTCAAGTTCAACCACCGAGCCCTGATTTAACTGCAGCAGATTACGAATACTAATATTAGTGCGCCCTACTTCCATAGAAATAGTGACCGGAATATCTAAAATCGTCTCTAGTTTCTTTTCATCAACATTTTGTGCAGGCTCTTCGGTAAGCTCATCTAATCCCGCTGCTTGGGCTTCTGCGAGGAGGTCATCAGGGTCAACGCTCTCTTCACCACCGCCTTCCGCCTCGGCCTGTTCAGCCATTGCTTCGCCCCAAGCGTCTAAGCCGTCATCTTCTTGATCGCTCATACTTATCTCCTTTCTAAAATTTGTAGTAAATCTTCTTCCAAGACTTGAAGCTCTGAGTCGCTGTCTATTACTACGCCGCCTTTCGTAAACAATTGTAGTTCTGACTTAACTGAAGTTGGTCTTGGAATTTTATCGGTAATTTTAAGTGCCATATTTTCGCGTGACTTCCCTAATTTAGCTCTAAATGTGGGTAAGTCTTCAACGGAAACTGTCACGTTTTCAGGCATACGAATGGGAATAATATCCCCGTCTTTGTAATCCATCAGTGTCTCTAAACTCACGGTTACATCTAAGAAGTGTGTATTTAAGGCAACTTGCACGTCCATTATTTCATCACGTAAGGCCTTACTCCATCTAAAGTCGGTATCTTCTTTATCATTTTGAACACCGGCATCAAGCATATCTCTAATAGGTTCAAGCATGGAGTAAGGTAAGGAAATATGAAAATCCCCGCCTCCGCCATCAAGTTCAATATGAAAAGAACTAATAACAACGACTTCAGTAGGGCTAACAATATTCGCCATAGCTGGATTTACTTCAGAATCTAAATATTCAAAAGATACGTCCATAACAGGTGCCCAAGCTTCTTTGTAATCTTCAAAAATTAGTTTGAGTAACATTTGAATAATTCTGCGTTCAGTTGGCGTAAATTCGCGCCCTTCTATTTTAGCGTGATAGCGCCCGTCGCCTCCAAAAAAATTATCCACCATAATGAAAACTAAACGTGCTTCCATGGTAATCAAACCGGTTCCTTTTAAGGGGCGAAACCTAACCATATTCAGGCTAGTAGGCACAAACAATGTGTGAATGTACTCGCCAAACTTGATCATTTGAATACCGTTAATTGAAACTTCAGCAGAGCGCCGCATCATATTAAACAAGCTCACCCGCATGTGTCTGGCAAATCGCTCATTTACGATTTCCAAAGTAGGCATGCGACCGCGCACAATACGATCTTGAGATGAGAAGTCATACTCAATAGCTGAGCCGTCATCTACGACTTCTTCAACTACCTCTTCTTCAACATCGTCAACACCGTGTAATAGCGCGTCAATCTCGTCTTGTGATAATAGATCACTCACTTAAATCACCTGCCTTACTGAATAACAAAACCAGTGAACAATACCTGCTCAACCACCGGTTTTTTTTCTAATTCATTCATAATTTGGCGCACTTGTGCAGTGGCCTTATTGCGCAAATCTATTTTTCCTACATCGGTCACTAAGTCTTCGGCATTGGCCGAGCTAAATACCTGCAACAAATTACCTTCAATCATGGGAATATGGCGATTAGCTAAAGCTTCGTTTTCAGCCCCCCGCACCATGAGTTGCACATCAATTTGTACTAACCTTTCACGCGTTGTACCAGGAGCATTAAATTGAAACGGACGTGGCATGGCCACATAAATGGCTATCCCAGTGGCTGGAATCGTTGATTCGGCTTCGCTAGCCTGAGCATCTTCGCTCTCTTCAGCGACTTCCTCATCGCCCATAAATAGGAAGAAATAAGCAGCGCCACCGCCACCCACTAACAGCACCACAACAATGATGATAATTAGCATTAACGGAGATTTTTTCTTGCCGCCTTCTTCGCCTTGTAATTCTTCTTCAGCCATTTTCCTATACCCTTAAAATACTAGTTGAGCTTAATTTTAGTTACCACATTTGGCTAATGTGCTAAGCCTAAGCGTAATAATCAATACCGCCTAATGCTCCGCCGTTCACCCGTTGTTCCACTATAGGTGTGGTAAGTTCTTCATCGGTCTCAGCCACGTTTTGCCCTAGCGCTGTTCCCGAGCCCGTTTGTGCAAAATTCCCATCGTCACTTTGCTGTCCTTGTTGTTGCCCGCTATCTTGCTGCACAGAAGACTGCCCCAGTTCAATACCTTGCTGAGCAAGCATATCGCGAAGTCTTGGCGCGGCCTGATCAAGCACATCCTTTGCTACAATAGATTGCACGGTAAAACTAACCTGGGCTGTATCACCGCTTAAATTAACTTTAATCTGCATACCACCTAAGTCAGGCGGATCTAATCTAATTTCAGCGCTTGGATTACGTGAATTCACCATCCAACGCACTTTTTCAGCCAATTGCTGTTGCCCCGATTGCATTTCAATATTAAATGCTTTATTGACGCTAGCTTGGCTATTTAATTGACCTGTAGCACTATTAGCAATTTTCGTACCCTCTGTTTGCATGACTTGCATTTCTTTTGCAAATTGTAGGTCGGTAGGACTACTTAATTGGCCTTGGAGCTGGCTTGCCGTTTGATTCACAGCATTCGCTAAATTCAATACTGCATTCACTTGGTTAATAGCTGCGTCAATTTTCGGTTGAAGCTTTGTTTCCGCATCAGGATTTGTTGACGCAATTACGTCATTTATTATGCTTTTTAGATCAATTCCAGGTTCTCTTCCGCTGGATAATTGCTGTTTAAATTCTTTCAGGCCTGATTGCAGTGCCGCTACAAACTCACTACCTTTTACATTTGAGTTAACATCACTGGCTAATGATTGAACACGTTCAGCTATGCTATTAATCGCTTTGTTCGCTTGCTCTTCGCTAAGCTCGGCTAAATTTATTAAGCTTGGCTTATTAGTATTGGTGGTATCTGCTTGCTTAACAGTGGTATCAGGTGTTTTTGCCCAAGGCATATCGTTTGTAGGAGTTTTAGCGAGTAAATCAGGTGTTTTTCGCCAAATATTCCCATCCGTTTCTTTGCTTTCGTGATTAAGCTCGGCACTAAGTAACAACGATTGCGCGTCTTTCTCACTGTGCTCGGATGTTGGGTTACTAACTGGGACGCTTAACTGGCTTGCATTCATAGCATGTAGCACTGGCTTATTATTTGCCTTATCTAGCTTATCGGCTGCAAAATTGTGATTTTTATCTTGCGACATTAGCAAGCTAGTCAGTAAGGCTTGGTCAGCTTTAGTATGTTCACTACTTTGTGCGGTGCTAGCATCATCAGTACTGGGCTGAAGTTGTGCTAGCATAGATGAAATTATGTCTTGTAGCTTGGCAAGCTCTTCAATACTTAAATTAGCGTTTAAATCAAGTTGTGCATCTTGTGCATCTAAGATGGCTTGTAAATCTTGTTTGCTTAAGCTCACCTTAGTAAACTCTTGACCTGATTCAGCGTCTATTTGCACTAATAAATTAAGGGCCTCTGCAGCAGATTCATCACTTTTAGAAGCTAAAGCATCAAGTTCAGCTGAAAAAATTTGGCTTTGTGTTAGCTTAGTATCACTTTCATTTCCTGTAAATTCAGCCAACTGAGTCACATACGAAATATAATCAAATGTTTCTTGTTCTGCGGGTGCTTTCAGTGAAAGAGCATCAGAGTCCTCGCTTAATTCAGTAGCGATTGATTGTGTGCTTTCATCAAGCTTAAGCTCATTTTCATTGAGATGCTTTGTCGTTTCCTGCGCATCATGAGATTTATTAGCCCGTTCCGCTTGTGAATTTAGCGCCTTGTGGCTAGTCGTATCTTTGTGACTTTTCTCGCTGCTTGTTGCATGTTCAACAGACATATCCGCATTGTATTTCTCATTTTCTCTATTCGAGTGCTGTTTTGCTGCGGCGTTATCAGCACTCGTTTTAGCAAATTCAAACGCTGACACTTTTTGGGATTCATCACTCATAACTTGATTAAATGCGCTTTTTGCATCGGTACTACTGGCTATATCAAGCGGCAATTTCGAAGCGGCAGATTCAGACTGACGGGTGGCAACTTGTTGCATCATAATGTACTATCCTATTAACAAAACCAATCTAAACCATTGTTAAATATAGACTTAATTAATATAAATGGTTTTTCTAAAATAGGATTTGCATTTTCTATACCAAAAAAGGAAAAATGCTAAATAGCGGTTGAGAATGAGGGACATGTTGTTAGTAATTAGATTTTCGTGCGCTGCGCGAAATGGCAAGTTCGTCAAATATTTTTTGTTCCAATTTCGCTTCTTTAATCTTAATTTCTTTTTCTTTAAGCGCAATTAAATGAAGAATAGCTTTTCGTTTTTGTTGCTGAGCCAACCATTGTCGTTTCCGTTGGTCTACTACTAATACTGCATTATTTATAATTTGCACTTGCTGTTCACAAGCTTTATCTAGTTTACCCACAAATTGATGATGTTGACTCATTGCCAGTGCTGCCACGCCTTGCTGCGCTTTTAATCGTATTGTATGCAAATAATCTAAACGATATCTTTCTAGTCCTGATAATTTTTGCTGGTTTGCTTGTAAATGTGCATTAGCTTGTTGATACGCAATAGCGCATTTTTGCTCTCGCTCGTGTTCTACTTTCGCCACCATGTGCAGCTGAGATAATTTACTCATTATTTACTCGCTGACTGAATGCCTTGCGCCAATGTACTCATAGTTTCATTGGTGGCTTTCATATCAATCACTTGTTTCATTCCTTGTTGCAAAAATGCATCAATGGCAGGAGACGCCGCAATCGATAACTCAATTTGTGGATCACTGCCTTTTACATACGCGCCAATATTAATTAAGTCTTTGTTTTGCTGGTAAGTAGAATACACCCGCTTAATTGCGCGGGCGGCGGTATCATGTTCAGGGCTTACTACTTGCGGCATAACCCTTGAAATAGAGGCTTCAACATCAATAGCCGGATAATGCCCCGAGTCAGCTAAATTTCTAGACAATACAACGTGACCATCTAAAATAGCTCGCGCTGCATCAGCGATGGGATCTTGTAAATCATCACCTTCGGTTAACACGGTATAAAAGGCCGTAATTGAACCTTGATGAATATTACCATTACCGGCTCGTTCAACTAATGCTGGAAGTTTGGCAAATACTGAGGGCGGATAACCTTTTGTTGCTGGCGGTTCGCCTACTGCTAGCGCTATTTCCCGCTGTGCCATGGCATAACGAGTGAGGGAATCAACTAGCAACAACACATTTTTGCCTTGATCGCGAAAATATTCGGCAATGGTAACGGCCGTTTCACTGCCTTTTAAACGCATTAAGGGCGAGGTATCGGCCGGTGCTGCAACAACTACGGCTTTCTTTCGGTCTTCTTCTGTGAGTATGTCGTCAATAAATTCTTTAACTTCACGCCCACGTTCACCTATTAAACCTACGACCACTACGTCAGCCACTGTGCCGCGTGTCATCATACCTAAAAGCACACTTTTACCCACACCGCTGCCGGCAAACAAGCCCATACGCTGGCCTTTTCCTACGGTAATCATGGCATTAATTGCACGCACGCCTACATCAAGAGGTTCGCTTACCGCTTTTCTAGTGAGAGGGTTTATGGGGGGCGGATGCGTGCTTACACGTTTGCTGGTATTAATTGGTCCTAAGCCATCTAAGGGCTTGCCATTTGCATCAATCACTCTGCCTAACAGCGCCTCGCCTACGGCTAGCCCCGTTTCTGCAGCTAAAGGTTCTACTAATGAGCCTGGCACAATACCTTTAATTGATTCACTTGGCATTAAATAAGTGATGTTATCGGCGAAGCCAACTACTTCGGCTTCAACACGGCCACTTTCGGTTTGTACTAGCGCCCTGCCACCAATGGGAATTTTACATCCTACCGCTTCAAGGGTTAAACCCACACCACGCACTAATTTGCCCGCACTAATAGCTTGGCAAGGGCTTACCGATGCACTTATTTCTTTTATGTTATTTAATAAGGTTTGCATACCGCTAGACAAAAGAGGCGTTTCAGCTTGAGACTGAGAATCTTTTTGAGAGTTACTTTGATCGTGGGTCATCAGCTAAGCCTTGTTCAAACAATAACTTTGAAAATATTTGCTCGCAGCGTTTTTGAATAGACACATCAACGGTATTATTGGGCGTTTGAATTTTACACCCGCCTTGCTCAATATCGTCACTGGCAACAAGCATCCAATCATTTTGAGCAATATACTGTTCGCCAAAATGCTCGTTTACCCATTGCAAATCACTAGGATTTAGGAACATTTGATATTGACTTTCTTGAATGGGAAGTGCCTTCAAGCCTTCTTCTATGGCTTTCAACAACACCTCATTACTTTGTGTAGACTCGACTTTGATAACAGCTTCAGCTAATGCTTTAGCAAGTAAAACCAGTTCTTTTTGCATCTCATGATGAAGTTTAGCAATGGGTTGCTCAAATGATGACATTAAGGCTTCAAACTTTTTACTTTGTTCATCAAGGCTTACTTTAGCCTCAGCCAAACCTTGCTCAATTCCGCTGCTTTTTCCTTGTTCTAGTCCTTCCTGTGTGCCTTTATCTAATCCTTCATCGTATCCTTTTTTCAAGCCTTCTTCATGGCCACTTTTGAGCCCCTCTTGAAAAGCAGCGGCGCGAATTTCTTCAATATCTTCGGCGGTTAGGGGCTCCACATCTTTATCTTCTTCCGGCGCTTCAAATTTCCATTTGCCACGCGGTCGATTCAAAGCATTCGTGCTTTCTTCTTCTTGCGCAAGTTGGTCATCAACTGAGGGCAACTCCCAAAGCTTTGCCTGATCAAATATGTCCTTATCTGTCATACTCATACTTATACGAACTCTTCACCACCGCCGCCGCCAAGCATTACTTCACCGGCATCGGCTAAACGTCGAGCAATTGACAACACTTCTTTTTGAGCGGTTTCTACTTCACTTAACCTTACCGGCCCCATAGCCTCAATATCATCAATTAGCATTTCTGCGGCACGCTTTGACATATTTCCGGTAATTTTGTTTTTAAGTGCTTCGTCTGCGCCTTTAATGGCACGCATTAAGGTTTCTTGCTGGACTTCGCGTAAAATCGCTTGAATGCCTCGGTCATCAACATCAATAAGGTTGTCAAATACGAACATTAAGTCTTGAATTTGCTGGCTCATCTCCTCGTCTTGCTCACGAATCGCTTCCATCAACTGGGCTTCAATATTGGTATCCAAATAATTCATGATATTGGCAGCAGATTTCAAACCACCCATTTTGGCAGCTTGCGCCCCGGCTTGCCCAGCAAACTGTTTCTCCATTATCTCGTTCAATTCTTGCAATGCGGCGGGCTGAACTTCTTCTAAGTTTGCGACACGCATTAACAAATCTAAACGCACTTTCTCTGGGAACTGCGCCATAATTTCAGCCGACTGCTCAGGCTCTAAATATGACATAACAATCGTTTGAATTTGAGGGTGTTCGTTTCGAATGATGGTGGCAACTTGTTTAGAATCCATCCACTTAAGTGATTCAAGGCCTTTAGCACCTGAGCCTGCCATAATTTGATCTAGTAAGTGTGCAGCTTTATCTTCACCTAGCGCCGCAACTAAAGCACGGCGTACAAAGTCTTCGCTCTTGAAGCCAATAGTAGAGTAGTTCTGAATTTCATCTATAAAATGCTTATGCACTGCCGTTATTTTGCTTTGCGTCATGTCATCCATGGCGGCCATTGCAGTACCCAAGGTTTGAACTTGCTTAGGCTCCATGAATTTAAGTATTTGCGCCGCATCATCTTCTGACAAACTTAACAGTAAAATAGAGGCTTTCTCAATACCATCAAGTTTATTAATATCGTATTCTGGGATGTCATCTTTAGTTTCTTCATCAGCCATTATTACTATTCCTTGCCCAGTTATTCGTCTTCAAGCATCCATCCACGCACTACCTGCGCAGACAGCTCTGGTTCATTTGATACTAGCGCGCGAACCGCTTTTAGAACGTCTTCATCGCGATGTAAATTAGGTAGCATAAGCGAGCCATCTGGTGAGAAACCCACTTTTGATTCATCAAACTCGTCGCTCAATACATTAATGGTTTCATCACCTAAATCTAAATCTGTGTCTAGATCATCTGTTTCCATAATCCCGCCATCAGGGAATATTAATTTCTTAAGCATTGGACGAACAACCGCCAATATAAGAACAATAATAACAGCAGCTCCCATAAACAATTTAAATAGTGGCATGAACCATTCTTCTTCCCAAACATTTGTTTCTTCGGCTTCGCCAAGGTCTACGCGTTTAAACGGAATACTTACCACTTCTAATGAATCTCCGCGGGTTACATCAAATCCCACTCCGCCTTGTAATAAGCGACGAATGTTAAGCAATTCTTGCTGACTCAAAGGTGTGCTTGTTATTTCGCCCTCTGCATTCGTGCTATTTAAGTAATCAACGGCTACCGATACACTTAAGCGACGAATTACACCGGTTTGTTGTTTGGTGTGGCTAATGGTTGTATCTAACTCATAGTTGCGAGTAGATTCTTTACTGTTTGAACCTGGTACAGGCGTGCGGCCGTTAGCACCGTTTGCTTCCTCGGGAATGTTCGAATCAGCAGGTGGCTGATTAGTTAGCGCGCCAGGTATACCAGCGATAACACCGCCAACAGAGTTTTGCTCTGATATCATTTCGCTGCGAACAGCGGGCAAATCAGGATTATATCGACGCTGGGTTTGTTCAACCGCTGTAAAATCCATACTCACATCCGCTTGAGCGGTATAGTTGCCTATCCCTAAAACGGGAATCAAAATAGAGTCTATTTTTTCTAAGTATTCTGATTCTCGTTTTTTCTCAATTTCGTACTCTTTACGCGCTCTAGCACTCATTGAATCAGCAGAGCCTGAATTGAGCAAACGGCCATTATTATCTGATACAGTGACTCGGCTAGGATCAATGCCTTGTACCGCCGATGATACAATATCTACAATTGCGTCAACTTCTTCACCTGACAAATAATTACCGTTTCTTGCCGTTACTACAACCGTGGCACTTGCTTTAGATTCACGGCGCGAAAACACGTTTTCTTTCGGTATCGCCAAAAGTACGCGTGCTTTACCTACGGCATTTATATCCTCAATAGTGCGGGCAATAAGCTGCTCTCTTGCATGCTTCAGGCGTTCCATTTCAACTCGCTGGCTCACACCGAAGCCCATATCTTGCATAATAATTTCGGTGCCTGCCGAGCTGCTATGATTAATTCCCTGACGCACCATACCAAGCTTTACGTCTTTGAACTGTTCGTCTAAAACGTAAACCGTATTACCTTCAATTTTGTATTTAATTTGGTTTTGATCAAGGTAATCAAGTGTTTCGATCATTTCTTGTGGCGGCATTTGCACCAAGGGACGGTAGGTCGGTTCTTTTGACCAAATAAAGATAAATATAGCTATAGCCACACAAATCACTAAAGTCACAATCATTGTGACCTGACGAATAGTTTCAGTACTCGAGATAGTATCTAAAATAGATGATTTCGACTGTCCAACCATCTCATTAGAATCGTTATCATCTGGAATGGCTAATTCGGTGCTTGCGGCTTCTGCCATAACTTATACTTCCTATTATACCGGCATGTTCATAATGGATTTGTAAGCTTCAAGTAGTTTGTTTCTTACTTGAACAGTAGCTTCAAATGCTATGCCTGATTTTTCTTTTGCAATCATAACGTCGGCTAAGCTTAGGTCTGGATCCCCTAAATCAAAACGCGTTTGCATACTTCTAGATTCCTTTTGCATACCATTGACGGTATCAAGAGCCTGCGTGAGCATATCGGCAAACTGACCGCCGTTATTGTTTGTTTCAACGCGTGATAATCCACCAGACGTACCTGTAATTTGCGAGGTCATAGCCTGCATTTCTTGATAGAGCGAATTGGCTTTAATATCCACTGGCTTATCTCCATATGTCATTATTTTGATGAAAAATGCTTGTTAGGAGTGGGTTTGCAAAGACAATGCCAATACTATGAATAGGCGGCAATATTTGTGGGAAATGTAGGAGTTAGCGGTAATTTACTGCCATATAGCTTTCAGGCAGCTAAAATTAGCTTAAAAAAAAGCCGCCCTCTGAGATGGAGGGCGGAAATTGGGATTGACATCCTGTCATACTGCTTACAAAAAAAACGGGAAGGTTCTTTCAAAATGTTTACTAAATACTATGATGGAAGTTCTATGCCACTATCGCGCATTTTGGCTAATTTATATCGCAAAGTTCGCGGGCTTATGCCAAGTTTCTCGGCTACATCCTTACGCTTGCCTTTAAAAGCCTGCAATGCGTCTAAAATAATCTGATGTTCTTGTAGCCTTAATTCAGAACCTAATAAACTGTTATCGTCTTCGTCTTGCATTTCTTTAGCTATGCCATGCGAGCTCATTTGCTGATAATCTGGCATTATTTTTTGACTATGCATGTCAAAAATTTGTTGGTTGTCAGGTTCAATAAGTAAGTCGTCACTTTCTAGCGTGTCAGAATCACACAAAATTAGTGCGCGCTGAATAACGTTTTCAAGCTCTCTAACATTGCCTGGCCAAGAGTGATGGGTGAGTTTGTGCATTGCCCCGGCTGAAATAGTTGGAATTTGTTTGGGTGTACTGGCGTTTTGAATATGGCGAGTCAGTAAGTGCTTGGCCAAAGGAACGATGTCTCCCTTTCTTTGGCTTAATGGTAACCAAGTAATAGGAAAAACATTTAGGCGATAATACAAATCTTCGCGAAATTTTCCTTGGGCTACAGCTTCTTTTAAATCGCGATTACTGGTTGCCACTACGCGCACATCTAAGCTAATTGTTTTGCGCCCGCCTAAACGCTCTACTTCACGTTCTTGCAATACACGTAATAACTTAGCTTGCAGGGCTAAATCCATCTCTGTAATTTCGTCGAGTAATATTGTGCCTTGTTGCGCTTGTTCAAATTTTCCAGGACAAGCTTGAATAGCACCGGTAAATGCGCCCTTCTCATAACCAAATAAGGTTGCTTCAAGCATGTTTTCTGGGATAGCTGCACAATTTATTGCAACAAATGGCGCATCACTACGATTGGATTGGTCATGAATATAACGAGATATGACTTCTTTACCCGAGCCACTTGGGCCTAATACCATTACTGTTGCATCAGATTTGGCCACTTTTCTGGCTAAATTGAGTAAGTTAACACTGGAATCATCCCCCACTATAGGTGTTTTAGATTCAACTTTTTGTGCAGGTGCATATCGGCCAATTAAATTAAGTAATACTTGTGGCGCAAACGGCTTAGATAAATAATCAGTTGCGCCATCGCGCATGGCTTGAATGGCATCATTTACATTAGCGTATGCGGTCATAAGTACCATAGGTAACTTAGGATATTTATTTTTCACACTTTTAAGTAATGACATACCATCCATACCTTCCATTTGAATGTCACTTACTATTAAATCAAAGGTATTTTCAGATAATTTAACCATCGCGCTTTGTGCGCTTTCTACAGGTGTAACTTGGTATCCAGCTAGCAATAAGGTATCTACTAATGCTTCTCGTAAACCATGATCATCTTCAACAATCAATATTTTAGTTTTGCTCATCATATACTCCTGACTGCGCTTGGTTTAAATTTGTTGTGCTATCTTCTAAGTAAGCTGGAAGATAAATTGAAAAATAGGCACCTTGACGTGGATTATTTCCGCACTTCGCGAAGCCTTTATGTGACTTAGCCACCGTATTTACAACCGCTAATCCTAAGCCGGTGCCTTGAGATTTACTTGTATAAAACGGTTCAAATAATCGGTTTATTTTCGTTTCATCAATACCATCTGCATTATCAAATACATTAAATACTACATATTGAATATTGTTATGCTTGACAGGATTTATGTGTAATTGAACGGACGGCTCGCTTTGATTGCTTTGCATTAAGGCTTGTTTGGCGTTCATCAAAAGATTCGTTAACGCCCCTGTAATAGCTGTTGTATTGCCAAGAATGTTAAGTTCGCATGCCTTGTTTTGAAGGGATAATATAATCCCATCTTGTTCTAACTGCGCTTCAACTTGGCTTATGGCTTGTTCGGCTATCTCTTTACTGCTTACCTTGCTTACAATTTGTTTATCTGAGCTTTTGGCAAACAACAACATATCGTTCACCTGAGATTCTAATTCCTGTAGGCGTAAACTTAGTTTTTGGGTAAAGCGACTTGCCATTTCGTTATGCAAAGGCATAGATTTTAAGTTTTCGGCATATAGCATGGCTGATGACAAAGGCGTACGTACTTGATGAGCAAGAGAGGCAACCATTTTACCCAGTGATGATAAACGCTGCATGTGCCCTACGCGAGTTTGAAGCTGTCTTGTTTCAGTTAAATCGGTAACAACTATCAATTGACCTTTTTCTTCGGTAAGTGGCGATATATCGATTTTAACGCGCTTACCGTTTCGCATGGATACTTCGTGTCCATCATCGGCTTTCGGTGCAAATGCTCTAGCAATAACTTCACGCCATGAGGCACCTATTAATGGTTCACCAAGTAAGGCTATTGCCTGTTGATTTGCTAATGATACTAGCCCTGTTTTATCTACGACCAATACACCAGCAGGCATAATTGATAATAGGTGAGAAAAGCGTTGGTGATCGTGATGTTCATTATGTTTTTGTTCGCTTGTTTGCGAACTAACGGAAGGTGACACTTGATGATGAGTATTGTGTTGCTTGTCACTAACAACATGCAATATTTTCTGTTTACCCGGACTCGGCAACACAGAATTGGCTGTCTCAAAGGATTGACCTTGAAATAGCTTCTTTTTAGTTTTTGAGGAACGATTTATTCCGGAACTTGCCAACATACTTATTCATCATTATTGCGATTACGTATGTTGGCTAATGCATGGCTTATGCCAGTTTTTATTAACAAGTATTTCAGTAACTTAGCGAATATAAAGCAGTCAATTATATGACAACACGTTCAAATTATTGACCATCAGCCTTTTCAACTCGCACAATTTCGTACTTACGCATTTTCTCAACTAAGGTAGTTCTTCGCATACCAAGTTGATCAGCAGCGCGTGCGACTACCCAATCTTGCTGTTCTAATGCTTGATGAATAAGGTTGATTTCTAAATCAGACAAGTACTCTTTCAGATTAACACCATCTGAGGGCAAATTAGCATCTACGCCTTGAAACTCAGGTTCTGAGACAATAGGGCTTGCACCTTCAAATTTAAACATTGCGTTAATTGCATCACGTTCTTGCTGGTCAGAATCTGAGGTACTAGACGCATCAATAATTTCACTCTGATTGCCTGTTTCATCAAACTGGTACTTATGCGGTAAATGTGGAACGTCGATTACTTTAGAAGGATGTAATATAGAAAGTCGTTCTACTAAATTAGATAACTCGCGAACATTGCCGGGCCATCCGTGATGCATCAATGATGTCATGGCTGATTGAGTAAACCTAACTGGTGACTGCTTATTATTTTCAAGACGCGTAACAAGCTCTTGCAGTAATAAAGGAATATCCTGTGCTCGCTCTCTAAGGGCGGGGGTTTCAATTGGAAAAACGTTAAGTCGATAATACAAATCTTCTCTAAACGTTCCCTCAACAATCATGTCTTCAAGATTTCTGTGGGTTGCAGCAATAATTCTTACATCACACTTTAGGGTTTTAGCCCCGCCAACTCGCTCAAAAATGCGCTCTTGCAAAACACGCAGTAATTTCACCTGCATTTGCAGGGGCATATCGCCTATTTCGTCTAAAAACAGAGTGCCGTTTTCAGCAAGCTCAAAGCGTCCTTTTCTGGCACTAATAGCCCCCGTAAAAGCACCCTTTTCGTGACCAAACAGCTCACTTTCAAGTAAATCACCTGGAATAGCGCCACAGTTTACGGGCACAAATGGTCCTTTCTGACGATTTGACATGTAATGTATATTACGTGCTACCACCTCTTTACCAGTACCCGATTCGCCCAGTATTAATACGTTTGCCTCAACTGGAGCAACTTGCTCAATCAATTCACGGACTTCAGTAATCCCTCTACTGTTACCGACTAAGCTTCTAAAGAGTTTAGTTTTACCGGTTACTAAGGAAGATAAGGGACGATTAGCTGTGTGATATTCGCTGCTGCGCTGCAGTAAATCATTTAAACTGGGATAAGTAATAGGCTCATACAATGAACCTATTAAATTTTTGAATTCTCTATCACCCGATAATTGAAATCCTATGTTGATGAATGGGCTATCGGGGAATTTTTCAATAACATCTTCAGCAACTTCGGGGATCTCGCCATCAATTAATATTGCGGCTAAACTTGAACTAGCGCTAATTGCTTCTACACATTCTGAATATGCACAAGATTTACAATTTTCCCCCAAGAAGTTCAAGATTATGGTTAAGTTTTGAACCCGAGTTTGGTTATCACTGACAATTAGAATTTCGCTCATACTTCCTCATTATTATTATCGGTATATGTGCTTTGTATAAAATTGAGCAATATTCGCATGCAAATATATACCTTCACCCAATATTACATTTGATCACATACCTAATAGTAGCGAAAAGTACAGATTTTGACACCTAAAATATTCACTTTGCCGATAAAATCAGAGATTTCTGACAATTTTTGGAGGAAACAAGCTTATTTTAAAAGAAATTTACGCGAAATTAGCCTACGGATGGCATTTAATACCTTTAATGCACAGATGAAAATTAAATAGCGAGCTTTTGTGCTCTATACATTAATTCAGCCTGAATCCAATCTTCTTCGGTATCTATGTCTTGCACTAGGTGGCGTGGCAACAATATTGCCTCAGCGTGAGATGAGAACATTGCTTTTTTTGATAAAAAACCGGCTGTTGTCCCCCAATAAAACTGCCCAGCATCATGAAGCGCTTCTTCTAAATCTTGTGAGCGTGCGTCAACGAATGCCGGAAACATAGGTGCTAAGCCATGCTCTGTCATTTTCATTGCTCTTTGTACTGGAAAATCAAAGTGTGTAACTGAAAAAGCGAAAGACTTTTCATCATTCGCTTTTAATATTTCAAAGCCTTTATTTAAATATTCAACACTTAACAACGGCGCCGTTGCATATATGCAACAACAGTAGTCGTAATGCTTACCTTGTCCACTTAAAGCGTTAATTGCGTGTTCAATCACTTCTCGTGTTCCGGTGAAATCATCAGCGAGCGCTTTGGGACGCATAAACGGTGCGCTTGCGCCTAGTGATATGGCTAATTCGGCAATTTCAGGTGAATCAGTTGATACAATAATGTCATCAAATAATCCGGAATCTTGTGCTGCCTTAATGGAATAAGCTATTAAGGGTTGGCCACAAAAGTCTTTAACATTTTTATGAGGGATCCTCTTACTGCCAGCTCTGGCGGGGATGAGCGCGAAATTCAAATGCTTACTTCCTGTTACAGCCTTAGGCCAAAATACTTTTTAGTGTGTTTATTATATAGTCTTGTTGAGTATCATCAAGCCCCACATAAATAGGTAGCGTTAATGCATTGTCGTAAAACTTTTCTGCGGCAGGAAAATCGCCTTTTTTGAAACCAAGCTGTTGATAAAACGGATGTAAATGAATAGGGATATAATGCACATTAACCGCAATTCCCTGTGCATGAAGTTTTTCGTACACGTGCTTGCGCTCATGCGTTTTTACTTCCACCATAAATAAGTGCCAGCTTGATGCTTCAAGCATCTGTAATGAGGGTAAAGCAAGAGGTAAGTCGTTTAATTTTTCCAGATATCTTTTTGCTATATGACGCCGCTGATGCATAAATTCATCTATCCGCTTGAGTTGCGATATACCCAATGCAGCTTGTAAATCTGATAATCTATAATTGTACCCTAATACTAACTGTTGGTAATACCAAGGTCCTTGGGTTTCATCTGCATACTCATGCTGCATTAATTCATCACTACGCGTAATTCCATGCTTTGCGAAGAGTACGCATTTCTGCGCCAATTGCGCATTGTTGCATAATACCGCGCCACCTTCTGCGGTGGTAATAGATTTAACAGGATGGAAGCTAAGCACGGTGATGTCGGAATATTGGCAAGCCCCAATAGGTTTATTATGATAATAAGCCCCTAGGGCGTGCGCAGCATCTTCTATAATGGCAATGTTGTAAGGCTTACATAATTGACTAATAGCTTGCATGTCACAAGGCTCGCCCGAAAAATGAACAAGCACTAGGGCTTTAGGTAGCTGGCCCTGCTGCTGCGCTTTTAATAATTTGTCTTTTAAGGCATCAACACTCATATTTCTTGTATGAGGGTCAATATCAACAAAATCGATAGATGCGCCGCAGTACAATGCACAATTTGCAGAAGCTGCAAATGAGTTAGGCGAGGTCCACACAATGTCTCCTACACCTATTTCTAAAGCCATACATGCAACGTGCAAACCTGAGGTGCCGCTATTAACAGCGGTACAGTATGAAGCTTGAGTATAGTCACAAAGTGCTTTTTCAAACTCAGGTACTTTGCTGCCTTGGGTCAAAAAATGATGCTGCAGCACGTCTACTACCGCACTTACGTCATCATCATTAATATTGTGCTTACCATAATTAATCATATTTGTAGGTTTACAGTTTCTGTTTATCTAATGCAATTAACTCTTCTACGCTTAAAAAATGAGGATTGGTGCCTGAATGATACTCAAACTTATCGGTTACCACCTGGCCTTTTTCACCTAATCTATTTACGTTATATTCCAGTTTACCTTCAAAAAATACTATGGCAGGGGTAATCACAAAGTGGTCCTCAAATTCAATGCTATGGTGCGCCATTTCCTCGGGTACCATTACTTCATGTAATTTTTCGCCAGGACGAATACCAATCAACTCATAATCTTTTTTGCCGCTCATTGCCTCCACCAGATCGAGTATTCGAATGGAAGGTATTTTAGGAATAAAGATTTCACCGCCTTGCATGCGAGCAAAGTTCTTTATGACAAACATAACACCTTCATCAAGAGTAATCCAAAAGCGGGTCATTTCTTCATGGGTTACTGGTAACTTTTTAATTCCTTCAGCCAGCAACTTTCGATAGTAAGGCACTACGGAACCTCGTGAACCGACTACATTTCCATAGCGTACTACGGCAAAACGCGGGCCATCCGCACCGGCTATGTTATTGGCTGCAACAAATAGTTTATCTGAAGCAAGCTTGGTTGCTCCGTAAAGATTAACAGGGTTTGCGGCCTTGTCAGTTGATAAGGCAATCACCTTATTCACACCATTGGCAATGCACGCATCAATTACATTTTGCGCACCATTTATATTCGTTTTAATGCATTCGTTGGGGTTATATTCAGCTGCAGGCACTTGTTTTAGCGCTGCCGCATGAATAACAAAATCCACGTTTTTAGTGGCAGTAAGTAACCTTTCTTTGTCTCGAACATCGCCAATAAAGTAGCGCATAGCTTTGTGATTAAATTCTTGCTGCATCTCAAACTGTTTAAGTTCATCGCGCGAAAACACAATTAGTCTGGCTGGGGTATGATTGTCTAATATGTAGCGAATAAAACGCTTTCCAAATGAACCCGTACCGCCTGTAATTAAAATATGCTTATTATCAAACAAAATAGTTGCTCCTTATGAACGACAAGTATGCCTTGAATATGCCATTTTAATTGTATTACTGGCTATTTCAGGGGATATGCCAAACACCTAACAGTTCGAATGAAAGCGGATTACGGTTCACTTTAATGCCACAATTGCGCAAGGCATCTGAGGTATTAATACTCGTTATATGTTTGCGAGGTACAGCTGCGTAGCGCTGAAACATATAGTGAGTTTGCATCTGTAGTGTAGGAAAAAAATTCTTCTCTATACTAGTAAGCGATACCGATTCAAATTCGTTATCGACAAAAAGTGTCGATTTTTCGTCACTGGGTGTTTGATTTACGTTATTTTCTAATGCTTTAGCATTTATCAAGCCAGTTTTACTGAATCGTGGTTTACATAAGATTTCTTTGAACATACTCAAATCTTGCGAACGCGCCCAGAGGGTATGGAAATATTCATCAATTAGATAGTAAGGTTCTCTTCCTTGTTTTTGCGCTTCATTTAAATTTTCTTCTACTGCTATATTGGGGCTATAAATAATGCAAACATCATCGAAAATTGGCGCTTGCTTAATTAGATTGAGTAAGGCGTAGCTATGAACAATCAAACCCAGTTTATTAGTATCAACTTCACTACATTTGTTGAGTAAGTCATGCGCAAAATCAAGGTCATTTTCGTGCATAATCATTATTAAATTAATAGCTGCCGGCCGGCGTATTTCTCCAACTTCAAATTGAATTTTGGATTGGCAGAGCTTGGCTAATGCTGCGAATTTATTTGTTGTGGATGCGTCGCTGAAAATTAAAAACAATGGCTCATGGTTTTGCAACAATAATTGTTCACGGCGATCGCCAAAAGAATCAGACCTATCAACAACGCTAAATTGAAAAGCTAATAATGATAAGGAATCTGACAAGCTCTCTAACCAAAACTGCCTGATATTATTGGCCGCTAGAACACCCGCTTGTTCATCATTCTGTAAAATGGCTTTACTCATTGCTGCACAAGCGTAATTAACGGTAGCAAAATAATAATAGAAGAATAAAGAGCCACCTTTTGATTGCGAACTAAAGGTAGCCTCTCGCATTTTTTGAATTAATTCATCAACACATGCTTTACGATTAAATGGCGTTTGGCACAGCAAAATAAGTTCTTGTACTTGTTCTATTAGCAAGTCATAACTGTATGAATGCGTTAACATACTAAATACATCAGAACTGAGCGTCATGAAACAATTTGTTAATGCGCCAAGGGTGCGTCGTTTATTTTCGGCAGAACTAAGTACCAATATATTTTCTTTATCTAGTGGAATGGTTTTATTAATGAACACCCCATTTGATAAATTAAAGCATTCGCTTTTATGCTCGCTAATAGCCTCTTCCATAATCATGCGAGAAATATTAAATTCAGTTTTAGTAAACACCCAAGCTCGTTTATTACCTTTAGCTCTCAGCTCGGCTTGATGTCTTCCCTTATAATTGTATATTTGCTTACCATTTTCATAATAACCTGATGCTTGGCTATGATGTTTCTCTTGGTCAGCAAAACCTAAATCTATACCTACAAAATACAGCTGTTCAAATCCTAAACTTAAGAAAAAACTGACTGCCATATTACTCACCGTGGGATACGCGAAAGCGAGGGTATGGAAGCTATTTTTGGGAAACATTGCCATCATGGCTGAGCTTGAGGACTCACCTTGTTTAAATGATAAGAGTACATTGTTAAATAATGCGATTGTGTCGGGGTGCATGCCATTGACGCTAATGAGGGTAATTTGCTTTAAGTATTCATAATCATTAATACGTGAAACCCAATCAAAATTAGCTCTATTTTGTTCCACTTCACCATGAAAATCAGGCACAATGCCATGGCGATGAAGGGCTTGCAAAGCCGTACCACAACTTACAACAATTGCTTCATTCTTACATTCTTTTAGTTCTTCAATACAATCATCTAAAGATGGTCCGTTACCAACAATAAATACAGGTAATTGCTTATCATTTTTTGATAAGTATTGAGCAGGATTATGCCTTAGTGCAGCTACATTATTGCCTAGCGCTTGCGCAGTATGGCTTAAACCATAAAGCACATGGTCAAAGTTTTCTCCCATTGAGAAGATGACTTGCAGCTGAGTTCTGACTTCATGCAATACTTGTTGCAACATAGGATTGTTGTAGCATTGAAGTAAATATGTTTCGTTTAATAAATGTGGACCTAAAGCAAGAAATTGGGACATTAAATCTTTGAACAAGACCGAACTCGCTTCGCCAATATTAATGTAAAGTTTATGCCCTTCGCTTTCAATCTTTTCAAAAATGGGCGCCCAATCAATAGCGTACAAAGCTGCATAGAAAAAATCTGGATTGGGCTCACAAATTATAAGGTGTTGTATATCCTTTTGCTCATATAAAGAATGTAAGGTATAGGCTTGGCCTACTCCAAATATGAGTAAAGCTTTAACCGTGTTGGGCAACTCTCCTTTTTGCTTAGTAACTTTGTTAAGTTCAGTGTTGGCTTTATTAATGAAAGTGTTATGAACATAGTGCTTTAGCTTATTTCCTGAGTAACCAAACGCTAAACCATCTATGTTGGGATGCTCAGAAAAATTATTGGCCATTAAGGCCCCTTCGTTTTGCGGGTCATTATTTGACAAAAACGAACTGTGAAAGCGATTATAAAGGTTGATGCCCCCTAAATCTGCGTGTTTGATAACTTCCCAATAGCTTGGCGTATAATCTTTAAATACCTGATAAAGATCAGGGAAATATTGCTTAAAAAGCGCCAAATTTCCTTGAAATAGCTTATCTTTGCTGCTAACTACATGCCATTTTTCAAGCGCAATCGATGTTAAAAAATTAAGCTGCTGATCATTATAATGAGAGGCGCTTGTATCAATTTCCGCTACTGCAGGTGACCATTGCCCAGCACGGACTTTTCGAATGAGGCTATTAGATCTATGGTTCTTTTCGTGTTGGTAAAATAAAACACGCTTGGCGTCAGTGTGTTGGCTCAGTTCTTTGACATCATCAAATACACTGCCTGCTTGCGGGCCTAGCTGCAAAAACAATTGAAGTTGCGCTTTGTTGGCGTCCTCTAAAAAGCCTGCCCAATTAAATAAACTCAAAGAAACCCTGAAAATTTCTAAGTTTGGTTCATAAATAACGAGTCTTTTAGGTTTTAGCTTGTTAAGCAGTAAGGGGATATGGCTACCTTTTCCTAGACCTAAAATACATAAAGTATCAATAGCACTCTGGCCAACACAGTCATGCAAGTCTTCAGCGTATTGCTTAATCGCTTCAAATGCATTACTTAGAAGTGGGCTGGGTCGATGTTGATCATTTTGCTGGAGGCTAAGTAAAGCGCTTGATAGTTGCCAAGCATCTACTTGGGTTTGAATATGCTGATCAACACCTATGGGGTAAAAGCTAGCACCCGAATGAATATTGACCATATTAGATTGTTTATATTTGTCTATAAACAAGCTAATGGATTGACTCGGTAATTCATTAATTGTTTGCGCAACATTAGGAATAAATCGCTTAAATGCCGCGATATTCGCCTGTTCGCTAGCGCTTATTTGCTGAGCAAACGCGCCCTCATTTTGACTCTGAATATCTTCATCAGAATCAAGGTGTAGCCTGATATCATTTAGCATATTTTATACTTGGTGGTATTTTTTAATCGCTTTAGATGATTTACTGGCTTGCCCTAACAAACTTCTTACAGTAGCTTGCCTAGCTTCCACTAAGCTTGTAATTATGTCGTTTGTTTTTAATTCGCTAGCAGCAAAACACCTTCTATGTTGTTCGTCTAAGGTGTTAAGCAAAGATTCTACCAAGTTGGCGCGTTCGCCTATTAATTTTTCTAAAGCCGCATCACTGCTGTAGTCTTGTGACAGTATTTCGCTAAGCTGCTGGTTAAATTCCATCAATTCAGGCGGTGTATATGCATGGTTAAAACTATGTATCATATGTTGTAATTAACCGTGAGCTACTTGGGAAGCACTGTAAGCCTCTTGCTTGGCTTGTTCGGGTATTGCAGCCCAAGCGTCTTTCAATGGCATAAATAATCGCGTTACCTCATCAATATGCTCAATACCGTTTTCAGTGTTGATGCTGGTCAGTTTCTCAATGATATAATTATACAAATTAGCCATATTTTCAGAAAAATCACCCTCTACATTCATATCAAGGGTGTCACGTAGGTTCAAAAATATGGCAGTTGCTTTAGATAAATTGTCTGAACGTCCCTTAAGATCATCTCGGCTAATGCAGCCCTTTGCATAAGCCAATCTATCTAAGGCGCCTTGCATTAACATTAAGGTTAAGCGATGGGGATCAGCATTTGCAATATCTTGCTTCAAACTGCCCTTTTTATAAGCGTTAATTGCTTTTAATGACATTTTATATTCCTTAAATTCTGGTTAACCTATCATGGCGAAGAGAGCTGAACTCGATTGGTTTAATCTAGCAACCGTTGAGTCTAAGCTGATATATCTATCACGCAGAGTTTGCTCGTAAGAAATCATACGAATTTCAAAATTTTCTCGGTCAGTGGAAAGTGAATTTACTTGATCATCCAAGCTATCTTCACGAGTACTTAATACGCCTTTTGATTTTGTGTACTGCTCAGTAAATTCAAGCAGCTTTGACACAATACCGTTTTCGGAATTAAACAAGGTATCAATGTCGTCAAAGTTATCTTCTAGCGCAGCGTCTAATCGGCTAGTACCGGTACCTAAACCATAATCACTCGTGCCAATTTCTAATTCTCCATCGCTTGTTAGCTCAATACCCAGAGCAAACAAGCTTCCTAGTGATGAGTCACTTACCGTACTACTTAAAATACTTGCCAAACCCGATTGGAAACCTCGAATCATTGAGTCACCGGCTAACGCGCCATCATTTTCAAGTTCCGAAGAACCATAACCACTCAAACTATCAAGTTCTTCACGTAGCTCGTTAAATTTATCGACAAACTCATTAATTTTTTCTTTGAGATTTTCTTCATCAAAACCGATGGTTAAGCGTGAAGCAATTGGGTCACCGTTAGTATCGGTTTCTGATAATTCATTAACGTCAAATCTGACGCTTTGAATAGTTTCATCAAATTTGTTTGAATCACTTTGTACTTCAATACCATCAACAGAAGCAATGGCATTTTTGGCTATGTTTTTCTCTTCAATACTTAAATTACTTGCCGCCCCGGTAGACGTTTCAGTTGTTAGCCTTGCCAATTCTGGTGCATCATTCGTGTTAACTATTTGCAAGTCGTTGCCAGCGCCGGTAACGTCTGAAGTGAACACCAATTTAGCGCCCCCCTCATCGGTACCAGTATTGATAATATTTGCTTTAACACCAAAATTATCATCACTGTTATTTATAGCCTCGCGCAACTCAGCTAGCGTCATACCGGCTTCAACAGTAATGGAAAATTCATCACCAGTGTTGTCAATTTTAAAAGTTAAATCTGCGGTACCTGAAGCAAGCACTTCGTCGTTTCGGTCGGTGAAACCGCCATCTGCCGCACTTGCGGTTTCAATACGTGAACCACTGGCAAGTTGCGTGACTGCAATATTATAAGTACCAGGTAAGGCCGCATCGGTGGGTGTTGCCGACAATACATCGTTATCTTCTGAAGGGTTAACAATAGTTGGTTCACGTGAGCTTAAATCACCTTCTTGTTGAAGGTCTTCTAAAATTTCCTCAAACTCACTAATTTTAGATTTAACTTGGCCAATTGCAGAAATTTCTGAATTGATGGTTTCATCACGCTCATCCAATCGGGCAGCTTTTGGTGCGCGCTCTGCTTCTAATAGCCCTTGAACCAAAGACTCTAAGTCTAATCCAGAACCTACACCTAACGATTGAATACTCATAAATTACCTCATATTAAGCCTGCCTATCTATTACCAACCCACGAACGGATTGTGATTCAGACTCTAATTCTCTAATACGTGCTGCAAATTCTTGCATTTCCTCGGAAGGAATTTGCCGTATAACGTTGCCGCTTTGTTTATCTGACACTGTTACAACGGGCTGCTGGCTGTCTTCATTCATGCTAAATGAAAGTTTTGTGCCATTTGTTTGCAAAAATTCACTAATGTTGTTTAACGATTCTGAAAAACTAACATTTTCCTCTCTCGATAAGGTATCGGCTGATTTTTGATTAGCTTTAAGCTTTTTGTCTTGATCAGACTGCTGTTGCTCAGAGAGTTGCAGAGGTGCTTTTTCAGCATTTTTAACCTGCTGATTTACTGCGGCATTTTCGCTTTTCGTATAATTACTCACGCCCGAAGACATGCCAACTACATTACTACTAGCGAAACTATTGTTTGTAAGCATGGAAGCAGATTCTTTAGCAATACCAAGGCTTACTTTAGTATTTATACTGTCCATAATGAGCTCCACTAAAAAAAAGGAGGAGCGGTTGCACCTAAACAACAGGTGAACCGCCCGTTCAACGCAACTATTTATTAGGAGATATATCCTAACTCGCTAGCAGATTATCCTAGTAGCGACAATGCTGTTTGCGGTCGATTATTGGCTTGGCTTAGCACGGCAATCGAAGCTTGTTGTAAAATTTGGTTTCTAGTTAAATTAGCGGTTTCAGCCGCATAGTCGGTGTCAACAATGCGTGAACGTGCACTGGATAAATTTTCATGCACATTGCTTAAATTACGTATAGACGATTGAAATCTATTTTCCGCAGAGCCTAAATCAGCTCGAATTGACCCTATGGCCGACAACGCAGTATCAATAGTATCAACCGCCGTTGAAGCATTTGCAGCAGTGTCTACTGCCAGTGATGCTAGGCCTAAGCCTGTTGCACTAAATCCGTTAGTGTCAATACTGCCTGCAGACAAATTGATTGATATATTTTGGCCACTGTTAGCCCCTACTAAAAATTTTGCTGAGTAACCGCCATCAAATAAGGCGACTCCGTTGTACTCGGTGTCAGTTGCAATACGAGATATTTCATTTTTTAAGGCTAGTACCTCAGAGTTCAGTGCCTCGCGGTCAGCATCAGAATTTATTCCATTTTGTGATTGTATCGCTAATTGGCGTATCCGTTGCAATGCGGTGGTGGTTTCGCCCAAGGCCCCTTCTGCTGTTTGTGTCAAAGAAATGGCATCATTGGCGTTTCTAACGGCTTGCGAAATACCATCAACTTGCGCAGTAAGGCGCTCAGAAATTTGTAGGCCGGCGGAATCATCAGCAGCAGAGTTAATGCGTAAGCCTGACGACAAACGTTCATAGGACTTATCTAAATCTGATGTAGAGTTAAATAATTGACGCTGTGCATTAAGCGCAGACACATTAGTATTTACATATATAGACATTCACTACCTCCATAAAAAACAAGAGTTTTGAGAGAGCCATCACGTAGGAGCTTCTCTTGCTTTTATGTATTTTCGCTGAAGCGGGTTCACTACGCCTGCTTTCAACTGCCTCAAATTTGGTTAGCAATCACTAATTGCATTACCCCTCAACTAAAGGTATCGGCGCTTTCTAAAATTCCTTTAGATAAATATGAGAAAAAAATCAAAAACATCGAAAATCAAATTTAAGAAATTGATTTTTATGAAAAATAAAATTCAACTTATTTTAATAATATGATTAAAACAGGCTCTTATTTAATGAATAAATAGCTAAATTTTTCCGGAGAATAGATTTAATCCTAACAACTAGAATCATAATTTAAGAATTGTTGGCACAAAGAGTGCTTTAGATTTGAGCAACAACGACATGGATTTTGTAGCTATTGTGTCAAAGTTGAATTGTTTTTTGGTAGTAGATGGAAAAAAAGCTGGACCATAGGGCGGCCCAGCCAAATTGCTCACGTTAGGAGTTGGAGCAAACTTTTTGTCGGCTTGCAGGATTGTAGAACATTGAAAGTACTGGCCTCTCAACCTACACTTCTATACTCTCAGTCTTGCTAGTCGACGTTTTACCTTTTGTTATATCTTTGAGACTTTTGCCAAGCTGATGTTGATGCATCTTAGCGTGCATTTCCAGCTTTACCATCCTTAGTAAATAGGGCCTCTCAAAGCCTAACTATCCTTTTATATAATTTTTAGCTTAACCCTGTAACAAACTCAACGCTGCTTGTGGTCTTTGGTTTGCCTGTGCCAATACCGTTGTGCTGGCTTGCTGAATTATTTGCAAACGGGTTAGACTTGCCGTTTCAGCGGCAAAATCTGTGTCTTTAATGCGGCTGCGCGCTGCCGATACGTTTTCCGACACATTTGTCAAATTACGAATGGTAGATTGAAAACGGTTTTGTATGGCCCCCATATCGGCTCGTTTACCGTCAACCGCTTCAATGGCAGCATCAATTGCTACTAGGGCTGCAGACGCAGCGCCAGGAGTAGATACTGATAAGTCAAAGCCTGGAAATAATCCACTGGTACCATAGCCATCGACACGTGACACGTTTACACTGATGGTTTGGCCCGAATTTGCGCCCACTAAAAATTTAGAAGAAAAATCACCTGACAATACGTCTACTCCACCAAACTGCGTGGTCGTGGCGATTCGACTCATCTCTATTTTTAACGCCGCGACTTCTTTTTGAAGAGCATTTCGATCTGCATCAGAGTTTATGCCATTTTGGGATTGAATGGCCAATACTCTTATACGTTGCAGAGCAGTGGTTGTTTCTTGTAAAGCACCTTCAACCGTTTGAGCTAAGGAAATACCATCGTTAGCATTTCTAACGGCTTGGTCTAGCCCCATTATTTGCGATGTCATGCGATCGGATATTTGCAGTCCGGCAGCATCATCTTTGGCGCTGTTAATTCTGTAACCAGAAGATAAGCGTTCAAAAGCGGTGCTTAAATTCGTGGTGGTATCATTTAAATAACGTCTAGTACTGATTGACGATATATTAGTATTTACAAATAAAGACATAATAATTCTCCTAACGATTTATTAAACATGCTGACTTATTATTGTTATTTCAGCTATTTTCTTAATTTCACAGCAAATGCTGTAAAACTGGCACAGTCTCTGCTTATTAACTAGCAATCAGGGACTGATTAAATTTTTATTTTTCTTCACTAGAAAAATAAAAAGCATGTAAGCTGTAACAGAGCGAAAGCTCTTGCTGACTGACAGGTATAGTGTTCCAGACCTCATACCTCTCACTACCTCCTGGCGTTGTGCCTGTTGGTCGGCAGTTCAGTTTGTCATATCAACTTCTGTTACTTTTCTTAAGGCAATACTTATCCCATGAATATTCTTTGAGTAGAAGAACATTGCCTATAGCTAAACTATTTGTTTGGAGTGAATGGCGCTTTGCGGACGTTTAATTGCACACGAGTGATTATTCGTATTTAATTTGTCCAAGGACATTACTCTCAACTTTTTCCTAACGTGATACTTGTCTTAACTGGGTTAAATACAAGTTCCGTAATGTGTAACCGCACTTCTTAATATTATTATTGTTTTCATGAGTGCTTAATGCAGGCTTTGTTTTATTATTTGCTCTGCTTGAAATACTTATCGTACAGATACGCAAAAACCTTTAGTAAAAATACTAAATTAATAAAAAAAGATGTATTGGAAGGGTATTAAGTGGCCAGGCTAATGCCTGGCCAACCGCTCGAGTGTCAGAGAGTGAGCGTCCTCTCAACTGTTTGGCTTCTAAGAGCGAGTACTACCTCCTGGCCTTGTTCCCCAAACAGAGGGTCAGTCAGGAAATCTAGCTTATCCTAGTAGCTGTAAAGCTGCTTGTGGACGCTGGTTAGCCTGAGATAGTACTGTGGTACTTGCACTTTGGATAATCTGATTACGTGTCAGGTTAGCCGTTTCTTCCGCAAAATCAGTATCCAAAATTTGTGAACGAGCTGCAGACATATTCTCTGAGATGTTCGACAAGTTACGGATAGTTGACTGGAAGCGGTTTGTTAACGCACCTAAGTCGGCTCTAGCGCCACCAATTGCAGAGATTGCGGTGTCTAGCGCAACTAGAGCAGCTGAAGCTCCACCAGCGCTTGAAACTGACAATTCGTTAATTTGCATACCCGTTGCTGAGAAACCGTCAAGTCCATCTGGACTACTTAGGTTTACAGCAATAGTTTGACCACTGTTAGCACCTACTAAGAAGGTTGCAGAAAACCCACCAGTAAGAATATCAGTTTTGTTAAACTGCGTATCTGTAGAAACACGAGATATCTCAGTCAATAGCGCAGTTACTTCTTTTTGAAGTGCGTCGCGGTCAGCTTGTGAATTGATACCGTTTTGCGACTGTACTGCCAATTGGCGAATACGCTGCAAAGCTGTTGTGGTTTCGCCAAGTGCGCCTTCTGCAGTCTGCGTTAATGAAATCGCATCATTCGCATTGTTTACGGCTTGGTTTAAACCATTGATTTGGGTTGTCATACGGTCGGTGATTTGAAGACCCGCCGCATCGTCTGATGCTCTGTTTATTCTGAAACCAGAAGATAAACGCTCAAAAGACGTATTTAGTGAACTACTTGAATTTGATAACTGACGCTGCGCATTTAGGGCAGATACGTTAGTATTTACGAACATAGACATAAGTCTCTCCTACACTCTCAGTCCAGCTGTCGCTGGCAGGCCGGACGTGACTCCGGTGATTTAGTTACATATGTAGAACATAAGAATTGCTATTAACAAATTCATATGTACTGGCTCTCTCGTAAATGGTTATCGACAAGGGAAAAATTCCCTTTAATATAATTTGAGAAAAAAGTAGTAATAAATGAGCAAGGGCGGCAATATTTTGCCGCCCTTAAAATATGAACAGGGTGTGTTAGGTAGAAAAATTAGGCAGATAAGCGAGTAAAAAACCAAATTTTTACTCGCAAAAAAAATTGAAATTATTTTATAAAGTTTTAGATATAATTAAATAAAGACAGATTTGCGATGCGGGGAAAGGATGCAAAAGCGGCTTCTAAGGCGGTTTCTTGCTTTGAGAATTCTGTTGAGGCAGCAGCATAATCCACATCTTCAATTGCCGAACGAGCTTGCTCGTTAGAGACCTCATTATCAAGCAATGAGTTTTTAACCGACTCAGCAATGTTTAATCTAGCCCCTATTGAAGAAGCTTCCCTTGCCATTTTATCAAGCCCATTGTCTATTCCTACCAATGTATCATCAAGCACTGATGCAAACTCTTGGCTAGTCAAGCTACTATCATTTAAGGCCAAATATAAGTTATTTAGGGTTTCTGCCAAATTATGTTTCTCAGGCCGGTTTAAATCTATCTGGAAACTGTCACCGGGGTTGCCCACTGGTCGCATTTCTATACCCTGATAGCTAAGTACTTCGCCAGATTCAAATGATAAGGTGTCTACTACTGCACCGGTACCAAGATTAGTCACTTCTATTTGTGTACTGGATATAATGTCAAACTGATATTGATTGTTCGCATTATTCACCGGATCAAAGTTTTCAATGTGAAATTGATCAAAGGTGCCCTGATTTTTAATACTGTAGTCGTCAAAGCTTACCCCTGAAATATTCGAAAACGAGAAGTTTAATCGGGCTTGCACATCTTCAAACACTGTTTTACCTGAACTGGTCGTTTGAATACTAACGCTGTCAGATATTTGCATGGTATTGGTGCCGTCGTCGCCGTTAAAGACAATTTGATTGCTTGTAGCCGTGGGATTGAACTCAAAGGCTTGGGTAGCTGATTGATAGCCAGCAAAAATATATTCACCGCTGGCGTTTTGAGAGTTCATTAAATCAACTGTTTGATTCCGCAGCTGCTCTATTTCGGCGCCTATTGCAACACGGTCAGCCTCTCCTATAATCCCGTTACCAGCCTGAATAGTTAATTGCCTTGCTCTATTAGCCACATCATTAATGCTATCCAAAGCAGTTTCTTGAAGCTCAAGCGCATTAGTGGCCAAGTCATTATTTCTGTTGAACTGAGTTATCTTATCTAACTCTTCATTCAAACGAATAACTTGGGAAGCCCCTACTGGGTCATCAGAAGGGTTTAGTAATTTTTTACCTGTGGCAAGCTGAGTCTGAATATCAGACAAGTTTCCTTGACTGGTATTAATCGAGCGCAAGTTCTGGTCATAAATTAAATTAGTTGTAATACGCATAAAGTTTACTCACAATTTTAGTATTGAACCCCAATTGACTTATCTGGCAGCAGCCAAAATAGTGTCAAACATCTCTTGGGCTGTGGTTAATATTCGAGCTGCGGCGGCATATGATTGTTGGAATTGAATCAAATTTGCGGCTTCCTCATCTAAACTCACCCCTGAGGTGGACTCAAACCAATTAGATGATTGTTCTTGCATTACCGTTGCCGCTGCCAAATCAATTTTAGCCCCAGCCGCTGCTGACCCAACTTGGCCGACTAAGCTGGCATAGGCTTCTGTAAAGGTAGTAGTATTTGCTTGGTCATCATTGCCAGAGCGCACAAAGTCTTGCTGTTGCAAGGTTGCCATTTCAATCGCATTTCGATTGTCATTTATACCATTGGTGTTGTATTCCAGCGTAAACTCATCCCCTGCAATTGGCTCACCTTCTAAAGAAAAGTCGTAGCCGGGATAATCGTCAAGGGCTGAAAACTCCGCCGGCCATGCCGGGTTTCCATTGGCTTTAGCCTGTGCTAATAAGTTATTTAAGTCACTCGCACCTGAAACGCTTGTAATAATCTGGCCAGCACTGTCTAACACATCAAACGCATCAGAATCAGTAAAACGAACAGCAACCGGCGCACCAAAGGTTGCCGAGGGCGATTCACTTACATCTTGTAGGCCACCTGTGCCATTAAAAGCTGATGCTAAAGGGTTAGCAAAACTTAAATCCACTACACTGTTGCTAATGGTTGTACTAATAAGTGAAGCATCACCTAAATTATTAATACTTTGTTCTATACGCAGGGGCTTAGCAAAGGCTAAATCTTGCGAACGCGTAGTAGCCATTGTTAAATTCGAAGCAGCCAAACGCGTGGGTTGAATTAAAAACGCATCGCCTATGGCATAATTTGAACCGTCATCAAACTCAAGCTCAATGCCGCCAAGCGTGGCATTATAAGTTCCTTTTTCTGCGGTAACGGTAATTGTTTCAGTAATGGGATCATTATTGCTATCAAGTTCTGGTAGGCCATCAGTTGTTACAGCTGCTACTTCAACGTCAAATGTTGCCGGCGCACCACTTGGCGTAGTTAAAACCGTTACTTTGTAGTCATTGCTGGTCACTAAACTACCTGCCCCGTCAATAATGCGTCCTGAAATACCTAAAGTTAAATCAGAGTTACTCGGATAATTAATGGCACTGAAATCAGCAATACTGAAAAGGTCTGAACCTAGCTGTAAATCTAAATCCATGCCTTGTTTGTTTTGCGTGTTCATGGTGTCAGCTAAGCTCGTCGCTAGCTTACCTAAATCTCGCTGAGCCGGCTCTAATACTTGCTCACGATATTTATAAATTCCACCTAATGCGCCTCCTAGCTCTTGTTCAAGCACATTGATAGTAGTGTTATTTTTGGGTGGTTCGTAAGTGGTTTGCAAACTCAATTGGCGATTGGTGTAATCTGGGTCACCGCTAACTGTAAAAGCGTTAAAACTGCCGTCAGCCATGACTAGAGATTCACCTGTGGTCAAACTTACGACTAATCCGGTATTTTCAGTAGAACTAGTGCGTACTTCTATAGCCACTAATTCTGACAAATCTAATATCGCTTGGTCACGTTGGTTTAGCAACTTTGTTGGTGTATCAACAGTACTGTTTCCTTGCGCAACTTGAATTGCTTCATTTAAATTGGCTATTTCGTTAATCAGGCTATTAGCGTTTTTGACCGAATCTTGAATCTGTAATTCAACCTCTTCTTCTTTGTCTTGCAAATAGTCACCAAGTTGGTTTATGCGATTAAGCACGCTACTTGCTTCGCCCATTACCACATCTCTTGAGACCATATTGGTTGGGTCGTCAGTGGCGGTTTGAATAGCTGAGAAAAACCGCGTCATAGATTCTGAAATGCTGTTTGCTTCTGAGGCTAAAATATTGTCAATGCCCTCTACGCGATCGTAAAACGCTTGCTGCTCACCCACGGCGCTAGTATCGCGGCGCAATTGATTTTGCGCGAACACATCGAGCACTCGGTCTGTGTAACCAAAATCAACACCGCCATTTAACCGAGAGGTAAACTCCGTGCGTTCTCGTACATAGCCTTCACTATTAATATTGGCTATATTGTTGCTGGTTGTGGCAAGTAACTTATTACTGGCATTTAAGCCGGTAGTTGCCATGGAATATAAATCAGCATTTCTAATCATATTTGTTTCCTTGAGCTAGCGCGTACTCATTACCCTGCCATGTTATTCTGGCATTAGGTCATTTAATAAACTGCCCTCATAGACCGACATAACTTTGTCAGCATATTTAGGGTCAGTGGCATACCCTGCTTCTTGAAGTGCAGAGAAATATTCATTTGGCGATTGCGTTTTTTCAAGCGCTTGTTCGTATCTGGGATTTGATTGAACGAAATCAGCATAATCGTTAAGTGAGCTAGCGAAATCTTGATAGCTTCTAAATGCAGCACGTTGGCGCTCTGGTAACTGGTTTACATATTCAAGCGTATCAACCACTGCTTTCTCACCTTGCCAGCGGCTATCGGCTTTTATACCAAACAAATTATGCGTACTGTTTGCATTGCTTTGCTGAATAACGTGTTTGCCCCAACCGGTTTCAACCGCCGCTTGAGCAATTAATGCTTTAGGATCAATATTCAGTTTTTCAGCAGCCTCTAAAGCTTGAGGATACAAATTTTCTACAAAGGCTTTAGGTGTATCGAATACAGCCGCTTTTGTAGCGCCCTGTGCACCTAAAATTGCATCTTCATTTTGCTGACGTGTTAAAACGCGTTCACGATTTAAAATTGATAAATCCCCATCAGAGCGAACTGCCCCAGATGGCATTACACCATTGTTAATCCCCATTTGCTGTACAATTACGTCAGCCAGGCCAATGCTTCCGTTTGTTGATAAATTGGTCGCTAGCTGTTGGTCATGCATATCGCGGTAAAACTTAACTTGGTCAGAATTAAACGGACTGTCTTTATCAGCAATTGCGTCTTGAGCTTGGCGCATAGATTTTAATAACATTTGGACAAATATCGCTTCAAATTGCTTTGCGGCTTCTTCGAGCGCGCCATCGTCACCGCTTTTTGCAGCGGCACGAAGCGTGTCTAAACTCCCTAGGTCGTGAACTGAACGCGACATTTCTAGTTGGGATGTAGTACTTGCCATATTGTCCATTAAGCAACCCTCTTTATTCTTTTATTTTTATTAAATAACAATTAGCTCACCTTGCAGGGCACCTGCTTGGCGAAGAGCTTCTAAAATTGCCATTAAATCACCTGGCGCTGCGCCAATTTGATTCACGGCTCTTACCAATTCATCAAGCGTTACACCGGGTTCAAATTTAAACATGCGGCTATCATCCAATTGCACATCCACAATCGATTGCCCTATTACGGCGGTATCCCCATTTGCCAAAGCGTTGGGCTGAATCACTTCTGGGTCTTCAGTAATCGTTACGGTTAATCCACCATGGGTGATGGCTGCGGGTAGTAAGCGCACGTCTTGGCCTATTACAATAGTGCCTGTTCGGCTATTAATAACTACTCTTGCTGGTGCAGTGGCGGGTGTAAATTCAAAATTCTCAATGGTGGCTAAGAAACCTACTCTTTGGCCCACTTCTCGTGGAGCACTTACTCTTACGGAAGCGGCGTCCATAGGGGTGGCAATGGCATAACCCTTTGCTGGATCAGCTCCTAAGCGTTGATTAATGGCATCCGCTAAGGCTTTTGCGGTTGAAAAATCAGGGGTATTTAAATTAAGTGTAAGGTAGTCATTCTTCATTAAGCCATTAGCGACTGTGCGCTCAACTACAGCACCGTTAGCTATTGTACCTACGGTTGGCGTATTGCTTACGATGCGCGAACCATCATTACCTTGCGCGCCAAATCCAGACACAACTAAACTGCCTTGGGCTACAGCGTATACTTCGCCATCTAAACCGCGTAAAAACGTTTGCAATAAGGTTCCGCCTTGCAGGCTACTTGCCTCACCTATAGACGATACTGTTACATCAATAGTTTGGCCGGGCTTCGCAAACGCAGGTAAATCAGCATGAATAGCCACGGCCGCCACATTCTTAATTTTAGGTTTTACGTCAGCACTTAAGCTAATACCAAAATTACTTAACATGGTACGAAATGATTGTTCTGTGAATGGTGACGTTTCGCCAGTACCGGGTAAACCCACTACTAAGCCATACCCCACTAGTTGGTTATCGCGTACGCCTTGTACTTTGGCTAAATCTTTAATTCTTTGCGCGGCACCTAATTGCGTACAATATGCCAGCAGCACTAAGGCAAAACTAGTGCCTACAAAAAATCGAGTTAAGATGCGAATCATAATGGCCACCATTTAGATGAGAAGAATTGCGTTAACCAACCTTTTTCCTGTGCACGGGCAAAGCTACCTGTGCCGCTATATTGAATGCGTGCATTGGCGATTTTGGTTGATTCAATTTCGTTTGTTGGTGTTACGTCAGCAGGTCGAATAACCCCTGTTAAGCGAATGTATTCATCGCCATTATTTAAGGTAAGCCACTTCTCGCCACGAATAATTAAGTTTTGATTAGGCAATACCTCAACGACTGTCACTGATATATTCCCTTGTAAACTATTGCTTTGGCTAGCCGAAGCATCACCCGTAAATTCATTTGAAGAATCCATGCCTAGCTGAATAGCTTGGTTACCAATGCGAACAGCATTGCCGCCTAAACCCATAATAGGATTTACATCCAGCGTTGACTCTTTAGAGGAGCTTGTTCCGGCACTCTTACTTGCATTAGTATTTTCACTTAAGGTAACAGTAATGATGTCGCCCACACGGCGGGCTTTCACATCAGAATACAAACTATTTGATAATGACACTGAAAACAAACTGCCGGTTTCGGCAATATCTTGGCGCTTTTCAACAGGAACACTTGGAGCAAAATAGGGATCATTTGCTTGAATACTTTCACTTGGCGTAGATTGACACCCCGTTAAGCTAAGCGCACATAGTAGTGCGCCTAAAATGGCTACTGGTTTGCCTTTACTAGGCTTTAAACAATAGGATTCAATAATACGCATCGTAAACCTCTTATAACTGTTGAATAACCTGACCAAGCATTTGGTCAACGGCTGAAATTACTTTAGAGTTCATTTCATACAAACGCTGGCTTTCAATCAGGTTTACCAACTCTTCAGTTACATTTACATTAGATGTTTCAAGTGTACCTTGTGATAACGAACCTAAACCTTCTAAGCCAGGGATACCTTCAATTGGCGCGCCTGAAACAGCTGTTTCGACATATAAGTTTTGTCCGGTTGGCTGTAGCCCTGGGCGATTAATAAAATCAACTAAGTTGATTTGCCCTAATACCTGAGGGTCAGCTTGGCCGCGTAGTTGTGCCGACACTTCACCATCTTGCGAGATAGTGATTTGTTGAGCATCTTCTGGCAAGGTAATCACTGGCTGTAACACGTAACCTGCGCCTGGCGTTACCATCTGCCCTTGGTCATTTAAAGTGAATTGTCCATTTCGTGTGTAAGCAGCGCTACCATCAGGCATTTGCACTTCAAAAAACCCATTACCTTGAATAGATAAATCCAAGGCATTTTCGGTAGTAAGTAAGTTGCCTTGGGTGTGGGTTTTCTGCGTCGCCACGACTTTAGAACCCGCACCTAACATAAGTCCTGATGGTAATTCGGTGTCTGCTGATGAGCGACCGCCAGGTTGATTAATGTTTTGGTAGAGCAAATCTTCAAACACTGCACGGTCTTTTTTAAATCCAACCGTGCTTGCATTGGCTAAATTGTTAGACACTACCGCAACATCTGTTTGTGCTGCGTCTAAACCTGTTTTACTTATCCATAGAGCTGGATGCATAGTATAAACCTCCGCGAAGCTCGCCTTCGCTTAATTAAAACTTAAATAAATCTGAGTAATGAATTACCGCTTGAAGACAATGAATCCGCTTTCTTCATTAACTTCACTTGCATTTCATAGTGGCGCTGCAGGCTGATCATGTTGACCATCTCATCTACCGCGTTTACGTTTGAGCCTTCCAACATGCCTGATTTAACCTGCACATTTATGTCTTGCTCCGCTATTTGGCCACTTTTTAAATCAAATAAACCGTCTTCTCGACGTTTCATTTCATCTAAAGGTGGATTCACTAATTTAAGCTGGCCGACTTCTTCAATAGCATTTTGCGGCGCACCTTGCAGCCTAGCTGAAATTCCGCCATCGCCAGAAATGGTGATATTGTCTAAGGGTACGGGTAAAAAGATAGGACCGTTTTGCCCCATAACCATATTGCCTTTTGGATCAAGCAAAGCGCCATCGCTACTCATGGTTAGGCCGCCCGCACGAGTGTATGCCTCTTCTCCTTGGGGCGTTTGCACCGACAACCATCCATCTCCCTGGAGTGCAACATCAAGTGCGCGATCAGTAGTAATCATTGGACCGCCCTCGTAATTATTGCTTGGGCTTTCGGTCATACTAAATACGCGTGAGGGTAGGCCTTCTCCATATGCAGGCATAGCGCGAGCTTGTTCAAGCTGCGCTTTAAAACCGTTGGTTTGGGCATTAGCTAGATTATTTGCGCGCACGCCTGTGGCCATCAAATCTTGTTTGGCGCCACTTGCTGCTATATAGAGAAACTTATCCATTTACTTACCTTATTATTTCACTAGCGAACATTCGCCAATTCATCGATACTTTAAAATACCGGATATTGGTGATTATTTAGCAAGTAATATGCCAACAAAGGAAAGTATGGTTTTATTTGTATTTTATTGATTTTTATACAAAATATTGCCGCATATAAATATAAATATGCGGCAATTTATGGCCGTAAGATATGAATATATCTTTAAGAGAAAGGTTTATCTAATGTTCAGTATAGTCTGGTTCAACTGGTTATTGACTTCCAGCGCTCTTGAGTTGGCTTGAAAGTTACGCTGAGCAATAATCATATCAATAAGTTCGGTCGTCAAATTAACGTTGGCCTGTTCTAAAGCTGACGAATTAATGTCGCCATAGGTGCCGGTTGTGGCTTCACCCGCTAAAGCTTCACCTGACAATATACTTTCTTTCCACTGCGTTGAACTTTGCTGAGTCAATCCCTGTTCATTCGAAAATCGCACCAGTGCTACACGCACAATTGGTTCAGATGTTCCGTTTGAAAACGTGGCTCTTACTAAGCCATCAGGCGCAATATCAATACCGGTTAGTCGACCTACGGGTAAACCATCTTGCTCTAATGAAGTAACTTCAAAAGCTGACGCAAACTGGGTGGGTTCATCAGCATCGGCACTAGAAACATTTAAGTTAAAGTCAGTTGTAATTTGCTGAGTTGCATCAGAACCATTTGAGAGTATGTCACCTCCAAGCATTTCAGATTGAAACTTACCATTTAACTGCGGAAGGCCGTCAGCCGACTCAATGGCTACGAAATCACCGCCATCACTGAATCGAATTTTAGCAGTAGTGACTTCATTACCAGTATTTGCACCAAGCGAGTTAACCGCTGTAGCTGGATCTGAATCACTACCATCAGAATTTGTTGCGTCAAGTAATTGGTCATCAATTGCGGTAGCAACATACCATTCGTTGGTTGCCGCAGCGTCATTATCTTTAACAAAGTAGTAGGTCATAACGTGGCTATCACCTAATGAATCATAAACAGTAACAGAGGTTGCCGCATTGTAAGTTAGCGGATCGGTTGGGTCAAAATCCGCAGGGTTTAGGGCTGAATCACCTGCGGGTAAGTTAAACCGCATATCAACTTCGGTTGTCTGTTGAGGTGAACCCGATGAATCAGGAATGCGCACAGGCTCGGTTGTACTTAGTGCTACCGATGCAGATGTGCCATCGGTGTTAACAGGGAAACCTAGAAGATTATCACCGTTTGAATTTACCACGAAGTTATCAGAATCCAGTTTAAATTGTCCTGCTCGAGTAAATGAGAAATCGCGAGAGGTAATTTCAGGCACTGTGGCAAAGAAACCATTACCGGTTATTGCTAAATCTAAGGCATTATTGGTAAACGCTAAACTGCCTTGTGAAAACTGCTGTGAAACCTCTTGAGTAAGAACACCATCCCCTACTTTGGTTTTACCTGAGGCCAATAGTGATGCTGCATATACATCACCAAATTCAGCTCTTGATTCTTTAAAACCAACTGTGTTTACGTTTGCGATGTTATTTGCAGTGGTGTCTAGGTCTTTTTGAGAAGCTGACACGCCACTTAAGGCTATATTAAAAGACATATTATTACTCCTATGAATTTCCGATTTGGATGACGTCGTCTAAGCTAATACTGACATCGCCATCTAGATTTAATACCACGCCAAGACTTGAGCTTGATAGGCTTACACTGTCTACGTGTCTATTTACTGCTGTGGGCAAGGCTGTTGCTTCACCAAACACATTGCCTTGAACGGTAATGGCATAATCACCAGGCGGCATTAAGTTGCCGTCGTTGTCAGTACCGTCCCATGAGAACTCAATATTACCGGCAGCTTGAGTGCCAATATCGATGGTTCTCACTATTTCACCACTTGGGTTTTGAATAGTGATTTTGGTGTCTTGCGAGGTTTGCTCATTTATGATCACACCTGATAAACCATCACTTTGGTTCGCCATGTGCCCCACATTGCCTGTTACCAACACGCTTTGTCCAATTAAGCTCGAAGCCTGTAAAGCTTGGTTACTAGTCATGCTAGAGGCGAACGTTTCAAACTTTTCATTGAGCTGTGAAATACCATCGGCTGTTGTGAAAGATGTCATTTGCGCCACTAGTTGGTCATTATCCACTGGGTTAGTAGGATCCTGATTAGCAAGTTGCTCGGTCAAAAGGGCAAAGAAATCCTCTTGCTGAAGCGTTTGTTCTGTTCCATCAGAAACAGCAACTTCTTCTTCAGTATTCCAATATAAATCGGTATTTAGGCTATTTGTAATATCCATCAGCTATTCCTCAAGCTATACAGGTTTATGACTGTTGTCCGAGCTGCAATACACGACGAAAAATTCGCTTAGTTGTATCTGCAACCTGTACATTTGTTTCGTAGCCTTTTGACGCAGAAAGCATATCTGCCATTTCTTCAACCACGTTTACGTTTGGTTTATATATATAACCGTTTTCATCAGCCATTGGGTTACCCGGAGAGTACTCCATTTGTAATGGCTTCGCGCTTTCTACTACGCCCAGTACATTTACGCCCACCCCCTTGGTTTGGTCACTTGAGGCTTGGTCAAGTGCCGCTGCAAATACAGGATGACGAGCTTTATAGGTATCTTCGTAGCTACTGCTTACGCTATTGGCGTTAGCAATGTTGCTGGCCGTTGTATTCAATCGAACATTTTCTGCCTGCATGCCGGTACTGGCAATATTCATTATGTTAAAAAGGCTCATATTATTGTCCTGGGCTTAGGGCTTTTTTCATACCTGAAAACTTGCCGTTAATTAGCATTAAACTTGTTTCATAGCGCATACCTGCGTCTAAGAATTTGTTACGTTCATTTTGCACGTCAACGGTATTGCCGTCACCGGTATCAGGCTGATTAGGAATTCTAAACTCAGCCTCAGTTTGCAGTTTTGACGTACCTTTTATATGGTTGTTGTGCGTAGTAACCATGGATGATTGCGTTAAACTTGCTTGACCAGACTGTGCGGTTCTCATGGCTTTTTGAAAGTCAATGTCACGCGCTTTGTAGCCCGGCGTATTGGCATTTGCTAGGTTTCCAGATATAACTTCCATTCTATCGTTTCGCACTTTAAGTGCTTGCTGATGAAGTCCTACCATTTTATCTAAACTAATTGCCATGATTAACGCTACCTATTTTCTACTTAACATTGTTGTCGACTTTGCATGCCTAAACAGTAAAAGCGGCAAAGCACAACTCGCTGTGAAAACAGTAGAGCAAAGCCTATGCCAAAAAATAGAAGTATGAGAAATAAAGTAATTCAGGAAAAGGAAATAATTACTTAAAGCCTTGTATAATAAAGGCCTTCGTGTCCTGTTCGAACTTTGAAAAGATGTTCAGCACCACCAATAGATTCGGCTGCGCCTAAAAACAAACTGCCGCCTGGATTTAAACAAGCGGCAATTTTGTTCAGGATATTGACTTTTTCGTTGCCGTTAAAATAAATCAGCACGTTGCGGCAAAATATAATGTCAAATTTGCCCAAGGCTAGGTAATTATCGAGTAAATTAAAACGCTTAAAAGACACCATTGACTTAAGCTTATTATCAACAGACATTTGCTTAGTGCTGCTATTGGTGAAATATATTTTTTTTTGGCTTTCAGCTAAGCCTCTACTAAGTGCCAGTTCATCATAAATCCCTTCCTTTGCATGCGCTATCATTTTTTGAGAATAGTCTGTAGCGACTATTTCAACACGCTCTGAAAAAGCGCCTGGATGTTTACTTTGAAAATCGCAAATAGTCATTGCAATTGAATATGGTTCTTGGCCTGATGCACATGCACTGCTCCATATTCGCAAACGTTTTTGCTGCTGAAATAATGAAGGTAAAATAGCGTTACTCAGTAAGCTAAATGGATAGCCGTCACGAAACCAGAACGTTTCGTTTGTAGTCATTAACTCAAGGCATCTATCGCTGATCGCTTTATTTTTGAGGGACACTACATCTTGGATAAATGTATTTATATCAGCATACTGGCAATCTCGCGCAATCGCAGTTAAACGGCTACGCACTAAATACTGCCTATTATCACCTAGCACTATCCCTAACTGTTTTTGCAGGAATTGGGAAAAAGCAAGATATGATTGCGGGCTTAAGTCTGCTGACATTAATAATGGCTACTGTTTTAAATCAGTAAGTAGCCACTTTTGTACTGCGCCGGCAAGTTCATCTGGATGAAATTTAGCAATGAAATCATCAGCACCCACTTTTGAAACCATCGCTTGGTTAAAGACCCCACTTAAAGAAGTATGTAAAATCACTTGTAAGCGATGTAATTCAGGCGTGTTTTTAATTTCAGCGGTTAGCGTGTAACCATCCATTTCAGGCATCTCTATGTCAGACACTATTAACGCAACTCGGTCCGTCACATCTCCGGTTTCAGATGCAATCTCTTTTAATCTGTTAAGTGCTTCTAGGCCATTTTTTGCCATTTCAATCTCTAAGCCTAGAGTAGACAAAGCCTTTTTAACCTGATTACGAGCCACTGACGAATCATCTGCTATAAAGATGATTTTTTCAGTGTTGGTGCCTACATCAACGTTGTCGGTTATTTCTTTACTTACATCAGTATTGAGAGGCGATATCTCGTTTAGAATTTTTTCTACATCAAGTATTTCTATTAACTCACCTTCTACCTCGGTAACAGCGGTTAAATAACTAGCACTACCAGCTCCTTTTGGAGGCGGCATAATTGCATCCCAGTTAGTGTTGATAATGCGCTCAACGGAACCGACTAAGAAGCCTTGCACCGAACGGTTGTACTCCGCAATAACGATAAAACCATTTTGCAAGTCTTCAATAGGTTTTCCGCCTGTAGCCATGGCCAAGTCTATCACCGAAATTGTTTGCCCACGAATATGAGCCACGCCCCTTACTAAAGCGTTAAGCTTTGGAATAGAGGTTAACGGGGGGCACTGTAAAACCTCACGTACCTTAAATACATTGATTCCAAATCGTTGCCGCGAATTCAAGCGAAATAACAATAATTCTAATCGGTTTTGACCCACTAACTGCGTGCGTTGATTGACCGAGTCTAAAATACCTGACATACAAACCCCCGTTTTAGGCATGATTGTTGCGTTGTAAGCTTGTAAACATATTTATCACAGCTGTGGTGCCATAGTTATGACGCTACATACAATACAATAGCGGTAAGCGCTCATTATAGGCTGCTTGCACAAAGGCAAATAAATTATGATGTTAACAATTCAATATTCAAAGTTATCGGCTGCTATAGGCATAGTCTTTACGTGTTTTTTAATAAGTTTTATCTTTGTACCTAAATCCTATGCCATGCAAATGTCTTCACATCAACAACTAGCTGAACAAGTTGAAGATTATTTACTTCAGCACATTGACATAGATGGTAGCGAAAACACTAAAATTCTAGTGCGTGAAATTGATGAACGTATCAATATTCCAAACTGTAGCGAAGCCTTCGTATTTACGAGCAATAATATGCAGGCTAAGCAGTCAAATGTGTCAGTGAAAGTACAATGCCCTAACACCCAGTGGTATTTGTTCACCCATGCTACCGTGTCTATTATTAAACAAGTCGTAGTCGCCAATGACAATCTTAGCCCAGGCTCTTTGCTGACTAAAAACAACATTCAAGTAGTAGAAATAGATAAAAATAAATTGCGAGGTTCAACATTTTCCTCCTTAGATGAAATTCTTGGCGCGCGTATTAAACGACGCGTTCGTACAGGTAATATTATTAGCGATAGAATGCTGTGCTTTATCTGTAAAGGTGACCGCGTCACAATTGCAGCCGTAAGCGGCGGTTTGTCTATTCAAGTTTACGGGGTAGCAGAAGAAGACGGTGTGTTAGGGGAAACCATTCAAGTGAGAAACCTTTCATCCGATAAACTAGTATACGCCAAAGTAGCTAGTACTAGCGAAGTCCAAATACACATCTAAAGGTTTAGTTGGTACAAAGTTTGCTTGCACTACTAGTAGAAGTAAAAAAAGATGCGCGTCGGTACGGTTTTAAGCATTATCTGTAGTGTTCTAGCAGCAAATTGATGTTTAATTTGACGGGGCTTAGTGAAAAGTGACATTATTTTGTCAGTTTTTTTAGAATTAAGCCTAAAGAAATAAAATCGTAGGTCGATATCATTTACAGAGGCAACAAAATTGGTAGGAAATTATGTCAATTAATAATGTAAACAATACGAACAAAGCTCAGTTAGACGCAGCTAAAGTTGCACAGCAACAAGTGTCTAGCCAAACTGGTAGCTCATCAGCTCAGGTTTCAAGTGAAAAAGCTGCGCCTGCTAAACAAGACTCGGTATCTTTAACGCAGTCTGCACAACAGCTGTCTAATGTGCAAAAGAAAGGCTCTGAAGCGCCGGTTAATCAAGAAAAAGTGGATCGCTTGAAAAAAGCCATTTCAAATGGTGAGTATCAAGTTAATCCTGAATTATTGGCTAAGAAGATGGCCAGTTTAGAATCACAGCTATTAGGCGTGAGAGCATAATAAATTATGAAAACTAGTCTTGAGAATGCAATTGCAACACAACTTGGTCATCTCCGAGATTTAAAAGCGTTGTTGGAACAAGAGCTTCATTTAATCAGCTCTCGAGAGCCGGAAACACTTATGCAGCTTTTGCAAGATAAGCAAAGCCTGCTTGATACAATAGAATCTCAAGATTCTGCCGTTGAAACGCTCTACCAAAGAAGTTCTGACTCTGGCTCTATACCAGATATTTGCGAAGAACTTTTGCAAAGCTGTAAACAAGTATTGTTTGAGTGTAAATACTTGACTCAAATTAACGCAAAATCAGTTGAGCAAGGACAGCTAAGATTGGTTCATCTACGTAATTTCATGATGGAATTACGCGCGAAGGAATCAATGACCTATGATCGCTCGGGTAAAACATCGGGTGATAGTTCAACTAAAGGCTTTAGAGCCTAGCAAGCCTCTTAAATAATTTCCCATAAAAAAGCACGTTTCATAACGTGCTTTTTTGTGCTTAAATTTCACTAAACAACTAGTAGTAAGTAACCTTTCTTATTTTTCTAGGTTGAGCAATTGATAAATACAAATCATGCACTTTAGCCATATCGAGTTCTAGCTCGGTTGCGTAAGTATCATTGCCAACGGGGTAGCTTTTTACTACTCGAGCACCTCTAATAACACCCTCAACCGATGACTTTAGCTTGTTATCGGTGAGCACCATGTTGGCGAGTTCTTGCTGGCCGTCAACTTTTTGCCCATAAACTTGTTCTGCTAGCTCTCTGTAAGCATCCAGTTTAGACGCTTTAATTGCCATTAATCGCTTACTTGAATCATCCAAAGCTAATTGCGCATTAATAGGCGCATAGCCAACCGCATTCAATACGGGGTAGTTTTCAGGCTCAATCGTTTCCCACTCAACATGTTTACTGATCATGCTCCCACATCCGCTCAAACTTAAAGATAAGGCAATAAAGCTTGCTCGTAAAAGCAACTTAGGCGTGATCACAAACGGGCTTTTAATTTGTGTGGTGTGTAATTTTTCATTGGCGTTTTTTAACATATTTACTATCCAATTAATGCCAACACATGTATGCACAGCGGCAAACGTATTGAACAAATGACTTTATAATATTGAGTGTTTAGCAAAGCTTGTGCCAAGGCTAAACTTAAAATCTGTTTACCATAGTAATTAATGACTAATGGCATACAATTTGTATAGGAAGCACTAAGAGCGCAACAGTATTAATTGGAGATTCGCTATGCTTCACCCTTCTCTCAACAGTTTATGCAAAATAGCTGGATTTATTTGCTTAGTATTTGCAATGTGCATGGCAAAACCGGCGAAAGCAGCTTGGTTTTCAGCGTCAGGACAAGCGGTTATTGTAAATGGCAATAAAGAGCAAGCGCGGAAGCAAGCTACTCAAGAAGCAATCAAACAAGCTTTGTTGTTTGCTGGCGCATCGGTTAGAAGCGTGCAGCAAATGACAAATGGCTTGCTGATGGACGAACACTTAGAAATTCGTGCTACCGGGGAAGTTAACACTATTCAGCTAATAGATGAAATATATAATGACGGTATTGTAACGGTATCCATAAGGGCTGATATTTTTGCCCAAGACACCCAGTGCAGTGCCGCTGATTATACCAAAAAGTTATCAACTACCTATTTCCCAATTCAATTTCATGCACAAGCCTCTGACGGACAAATTCAAGCTTTAGGAAAGGTAAGCGCCATAAAGTTTCAAGAAATGATGGGTAAACTCACACCTAATATGGAATTATCGCATATTGACCCTTATGTATTTGACTGGCATCGTGCTGATATATCAAAGCAAGCCAAAGCTTTGGCGCAAAAATCTAATACTCAATACGTGCTCAATGTAGTAATCAATAATGTATCTGTTGAGCGATTTACCCCTTCTGGCTTTAACCCGTTTAAAGGTGAGCAAAGTATTCGAAGTTTTGATTTTACGGTAAGCTTAATAAATGGGGCAACTGGCGAGCAGCTTTATAGCCAAGATTACGAAAGCATTGCGCCATGGGAGTTTGAGTTTACGCGCGCGGTTGATGTGTCATCGCAAAGCTTTTGGCGCAGCCAATATGGTATTCAAGTACAAAAAATGATTCAAAAAAGCATTACCGACTTGGAAGAATTTGCCGTTTGCCAGCCGACTATGGGGCGAGTACTTGCCGTGGCCAATAATCAACTTCAAATTAATTTAGGGCGTACTCATCAAGTTCAAGTGGGGGACCAACTCACACTATTTAACGTTAAACAAATATCAGATACCTTCGGCCAGCAGTACCGCCAGTTTGTATTACACCCAACTACCTTGGTAGTTCGACAAGTATATAGCGACACAGCTACCGTTGAAGCCTCAGATAGAAGTCTATTAGGCAATGTGCAGGCAAATGACTACGTAGCAAGACAATAGCACTGTGCGCTCTTATTTTAACTCAATCGTAAAATAAGGTATTATTTTAATGTAATGCCGTTTTAAAAAGCGCACTTTTATTCTTCCTTGTGATCACACTGACTCATAGTGGCGTATTGGGTAATAGCTAAGGCGTGTATGAGCGAGCTTAATGCTGTACGAATTAAATGTAATTTGAGGGCAATGTACTATGACTTCTTCTGTTAATGATGACTTGTCGTTTTTTGAACAAATGCAAGACGTAAAGCCGTTGGCCGATATTAATCAAACTGCTAGTACTCGCCCTAAATCCAAGCAAGACTCCCTTGCCAAGCAACTCAAAAGACAAGCGCTAGAAAAGCAAATAGCCTTAGATGATAACGGCTTAAGTGTAGATTATGTGGTACCACTTGACCCCATGGATTACATTACATATAAGCAAGATGGGGTTCAGGAAGGAGTATATAAAAACCTGCGTTTAGGCAAGTATCATATTGATACTCGTTTGAGTCTCAAACACTTAAAATTTGATGAAGCGCGGCTAAGCCTTTACAACACCATAGTAGACTGTCATCAACGAGGAATTCGAACCCTTCTGATAGATCACGGCATAGGTTTGCAATCAAAGCCTTTTCCTGGCTTTATGAAAAGTTATGTGAATCAATGGCTAACTGAAATTAACTTTGTGATTGCGTTTCATACGGCTCTTAAACAACACGGTGGCTTGTCGTGCACTTATGTACTGCTTAAAAAGCACCCTAATCAAAAACAAATTAATCGAGAAGTGCACCAACGCCGAGGCTAATATGACTCGATTAAAGCCTGATAACACATAAAGAAAGGATAGATTGTGCCGATAAACATAGCATAAATTAATTTTCCATTCTGATTGAGCAAAAGATACCTCATACATGTTTTTAAATAGTCTTCGCTCTCAACTACTTACGCTTTCGATTGCAGCAATTTTAGCGACAAGTATATTACTTGTGATTTTTGCCATGCAGGCATATCAAGATTTGTATCGACAAGGCGCTTCTGACGACTTAAACGGCTTGTCTGAGAACTTATCTATAGATCTAATGGTTATGATGTCAGATGAGCCCGATATATTTAATATAGCCAACTTGCTTCTTAAATTAGATCAATACGAAAACGTTCGAGTGGCTGCGGTATTTGATGAAAACCTAAACGTAGTTCAACCCTATTTCGGCAAAGTTATTACGAGTCGAGAAAATAGCGGTGATTTAATACAGCAAGTTGATTTCAGTGAGTATGTTGACCTGAGCCTAGGCATGCATGCAGTTGGGCAAGATATTATTGCATTTAAACGAATAGGTGAAAAAGGATTTCCTTTAGGGTATTTGCTTGTAGTGAATGATTTAAGCAAGCCACTTAGACTTAGTACCTTAGATCTTATTTTAAGTGTATTCCCTTTCGTAATAATTACCTTAGTGGTAACGGCAACACTCATCATTAGTTTGCAGAATAAGGCCATTAAGCCCTTGCTCGACCTCTCTGACTTTATGCGTAAAATCAGAAAAACAAAAAATTATGGTCTGCTAGCGCAAGTAAAAGGCAAAAAAGAGTTGAAAGTTTTAACCGAAGGATTCAACTCGATGATGCAAGAAATCAACACCGAAGTTGAAAAAAACAGAATGCAAACTACGCAGTTACTTGATCAGCAAGAACAAATGCAAAAGCTTGCTAACTTTGACAGCCTCACTGACTTACCTAATAGACAATACTTTATTTCTACCTTAAGCCAAAAGCTTGAAGAAGCCCGTTTAATCAAGCATGACTTAGCTTTGCTATTCTTTGATTTAAATGGTTTTAAATGGATTAATGATTCGTTCGGGCATGAGGTGGGTGACAAACTACTGTGTTACGTTGCTAATGAAATTAGCACCTTGGTAAATGATAAGCGCTTTGTATCTAGATTAGGCGGGGATGAATTTTTAATATTGGTAGAGAATGTATCAAGCCAACATGAATTGCTTTCATTCGCCAAAGGGATTAAAGATAAACTAAGCCAGCCCATTGTGCTAGATGGTTGGCAAGTTGAAGTGGGGATTAGTATTGGCATAGCCTTGGCCTCAGATGCTAACTATAGCGTATCAGAGCTTATTGCTAATGCCGACGTTGCCATGTATAGCTCTAAAGCACAAGACCGCTCAACGTGTACCTTGTTCGTAAAATCTATGATGGAAGACAACAAACGGAAAATATCCATTGCCTCGGCCTTAGCTAACGCCATCAGCAACGAAGAGTTTACTTTGTTTTATCAGCCTAAAGTAGATGGCGAATCAAAGATTAAAGGCTTTGAGGCGCTGATTCGATGGAACAATAAAGAGTTAGGTTTTATCTCACCTGATGAATTTATCACGATTGCTGAACAAAGCGGTAAAATTCAAGCACTCACATTGTGGGTTATTCAGCGAGTTTGCAAAGATGTACCGCGCTTACTTAATATTGCTCAAGATGCGGTTATATCGCTAAACATTTCAGCCTATGATTTACGCGACAGCCAACTTATTTCAAAAATAAGTACTTTATTTGACACCTATGAAATAGATGCTTCATGCATTGAGTTTGAACTCACCGAATCGGCGTACTTAGAAAATTTTGACCTTGCCAATCGCTTTATTACGCAAGCGAGAAACAAAGGAAGTTTCATCGCATTAGATGACTTTGGCACGGGTTATTCATCGTTGAGTTATCTCACGCAAATATCGCTAGACACCCTTAAAATCGATAAACAATTTGTAGACGGCATAGGCTTATCTAAGCGAAGTAACACCATTACCAAAACGATTATTGAAATGGCCAAACAACTGGATTTACAAATTTGTGCAGAAGGTGTTGAAACACAGGCACAAGCAAGCTTCTTACTTGAGAATGAATGCCAGTTGCTGCAAGGTTATTTATTCAGCAAGCCCTTGCCAATAGAAGCCTTAGAAAAACAGTATAATACTGCCTAAAGGGCACAGCTGCCATTTAAGAGAATAGCACCGATAGTCATAACTAAGCGCCAATAAAATCTATCAAATATCTTTTATTCGCACTTAGTAAGACGACACATTGCTACCGAACGTTAATTAACAAATACTCTCGCATTTCTGAACATACGCATCCAAGGGCTGTCTTCTTGCCACATTGGGTCACGCCATGAATTTGATACCGCTCTAAATACTCGCTCTGGGTGCGGCATCATAATAGTTGCTCTACCGTCATTCGAACTAAGACCTGTTATTCCTTCAGCAGAACCATTTGGGTTAAATGGATATTGCTCAGTCACTTTGCCATAGTTATCAACAAAACGAAGAGCAACATTGTTAGCCGTATTAGCATTTAATAATTGCTCAGGTTTAGCAAATTCTGCGCGCCCTTCCCCGTGTGAAACCGCGATAGGCATACGTGAACCTTGCATACCTTGTAAAAAGATAGAGGGTGAAGATTGCACTTCAACCATAGCCGCACGGGCCTCAAAGCGAGACGATAAGTTTTGTACAAAGTGAGGCCAATTTTCAGCACCTGGAATGAGCGTTTTCAAATTAGACAACATTTGGCACCCATTACAAACACCTAATGAAAAAGTGTTCGGGTTTTCAAAAAACTGAGCAAACATATTACGTAATTCGTTATTGTGCAGTATTGATTTAGCCCAACCCTCTCCTGCGCCTAGTACGTCTCCGTAGGAGAAGCCGCCGCAGGCTACCAAGCCATTAAAATCAGCCAATTGTTTGCGCTTTGTAACTAAATCGCTCATGTGAACATCAATTGCATCAAAGCCCGCACGGTCAAACGCTGCTGCCATTTCAACATGGGAGTTAACCCCTTGCTCACGTAAAATAGCCATTTTAGGTCTTGAACCTACATTAATATAAGGCGCGCTAACATCTTCGTTGAGGTCAAAACTGAGTTTTGCATGTAAGCCTGGATTTTGCGTATCTTTTTTCGCTTCATGCTCTTGCGCTGCGCAATGTGGGTTATCACGCAATGATTGCATAGCAAAGGTGGTGCTCGCCCATGCCATTCTGTAATGGGTACGTGAGTTTTCTAAGACAGTTTTTTCATTAAATGTAAAAGTGATCTTATCTTCAGGACTTATTGTGCCTAAACGATGCGCATGTTTTGCCAACCCAAAGTCATTTAAAATTTTATTTACGGTATCGAGTTCTTTAGATGGCACTTGAAGTACTGCACCAATTTCTTCATTAAACAAAATTTTAGCAGGCTCATCACCTAACTGGCTTAAGTCTATGTTAAGCCCTGTATTACCAGCAAATGCCATTTCAACCAAGGTAGTAAATAGGCCGCCGTCAGAACGGTCATGATATGCAAGTAATACACCTTTACTGTGTAATGCTTGAATGGCATTGAACATACTAAGTAGGTCATTTGCTTCATCTACATCAGGTACTTCAAAGCCTAGCTTTGAATATACTTGAGCTAAACATGAGCCTCCCATACGTTGTTGCCCTTTACCTAAATCAATAAGCAAAAGTTCGCTTTCAAGCTGAGTATTGAGCTCAGGTGTTACGGTTTTTCTCACGTCTTTAACTGCGCCAAAGCCTGTGATAACCAAAGATAGTGGTGAAGTAACCGCTTTCTCTTGGCCCTCATCTTGCCAAGCCGTTTTCATTGACATTGAATCTTTACCCACAGGTATCGCTAAACCTAGCGCAGGACAAAGCTCCTCACCTATGGCCTTTACCGCTTCATACAATCCCGCATCTTCTCCTGGATGATTTGCCGCCGCCATCCAGTTTGCTGACAATTTGATTCGTTTTATATCACCAATATACGAAGCACTTATATTGGTTAACGTTTCCGCTACGGCTAAACGAGCGGCCGCTCCGTAATTTAGTAAGGCAACCGGGGTACGTTCTCCCATAGCCATCGCTTCGCCGTTGTAGCTATCAAAGGAACTGGTGGTTACGGCAACGTCCGCAACAGGAATTTGCCAAGGGCCTACCATTTGGTCTCTAGATACCATGCCGGTAACCGAGCGGTCACCAATCGTAATCAAGAAAGTTTTTTCAGCGATAGTAGGCAATGCCAGTAAGCGTTCAGCCGCATCGGCTAAATCTATATTTTTTGCGTCGAAATCATCGCCTTTCGCCGTTTTTGATACTACATCTCGGTGCATTTTAGGCGGTTTACCTAACAATACATCAAGCGGCATATCAATAGGCTTATTGCCAAATTTTTTGTCGCTTAAGGTAAGGTGTTGTTCTTTTGTAGCTTCGCCCACTACCGAAAAAGGCGCGCGCTCTCGTTCACATATTTGCGTAAACAAAGCTAAATTTTCAGGAGCTACCGACATAACGTAGCGCTCTTGCGATTCATTACACCAAATTTCAAGAGGAGACATACCTGATTCATCACAGGCTACGTCACGAAGTTCGAAAACACCGCCGCGCCCACCGTCGTTAACTAATTCGGGAAATGCGTTAGACAAACCACCTGCACCCACATCATGAATAAATTGAATAGGGTTGGCGTCACCTAACTGCCAGCAACGGTCTATTACCTCTTGTGCACGGCGTTCCATTTCTGGGTTATCACGTTGCACTGAAGCAAAGTCTAAATCTTGATTCGACTCACCAGAGCTCACTGACGATGCAGCACCTCCGCCTAAGCCAATATTCATTGCAGGTCCGCCTAAGGCAATAAGCTTAGCACCTACCGTGATTTCACCTTTCTCTATATGGTCACGCTTAATATTGCCTAAGCCACCTGCTAGCATAATTGGCTTGTGATACCCGCGCACTTCCTCACCATTAAAGCTATTGACTTTTTGTTCGTAGGTTCTGAAATATCCTAAAATGGCGGGGCGCCCAAACTCATTATTAAATGCAGCTGCACCTAATGGTCCTTGGGTCATAATTTCCAGTGCATCAACAATTCGGCTAGGTTTGCCATAGTCGTGTTCCCACACTTGTGTAGCATTAGGAAGTTTTAGGTTAGATACACTAAATCCGACTAAACCCGCTTTTGGTTTAGAGCCTCTGCCGGTTGCGCCTTCATCACGAATTTCACCACCTGAACCAGTAGCAGCGCCGGGGAAAGGTGATATAGCCGTGGGGTGATTGTGTGTTTCAACCTTCATTAATATATCAATAGCTTCATGATTATATTGATAGCTATGCGTACTTGCGTCAGCATAAAAACGCCCAGCCTCAAACCCTTCCATTACCGCAGCATTATCGCTATATGCTGAGAACACAAATTCAGGCGTAATTTCAAAGGTGTTTTTAATCATGCTGAACAAGGATTTGGGCTGTTCTTTGCCATCAATTGTCCAATCAGCATTAAATATTTTATGGCGGCAATGTTCTGAATTCGCCTGCGCAAACATGTAAAGCTCAACATCATGAGGATTACGCCCTAATTTCTCAAAGCTAGTTTGCAAGTAATCAATTTCATCTTCAGCTAAGGCTAAACCCAATGTTTTGTTGGCCTCTTCAAGCGCTATGCGGCCCTCACCTAACACATCAACGGCCTTTAAGTGCTTCGGTTCATGATGCAAAAATAAACTCGCTGCATCGTTCATATCATTTAACACAATCTCGGTCATTCGATCATGAATCAACTCGGCTATTTGCGCTGACTGCCCTGCTTCGGCACCATCAAAACTATATTGAATACCACGCTCAATCCTTACAATTTGTGTTAAACCGCAATTATTAGCAATATTAGTTGCTTTAGTTGACCAAGGAGAAATAGTGCCCGCACGCGGCGCAACTAACATATTCAAAGCAAAGGTTTGCGTGTTTTCTTGTTTAGGACCGTAAGTTAATAAGCTATTTAAGGTTGCCTGTTCAGCTTCTGAGAGTTCACTGCTTGTATCAACAAAATGTACATATTGAGCGTTTATATTGCTCACGTTTATATTTTTTGACTGTAAGCGTTTGATGAGTTTTTTCTTGTTGAATTCAGAAAGCATTGCAGAGCCGAACAGAATGAGCATGATATGAAGTCCACTAGTTGTGCTAATTAAACCTGTAAGCCTTAATTAGACTTACAAAAATTAGGCGCAAGTATAGAGGAATTAATCTATTTTGATAAGCGCTTTACCACAAGAAAATAAGCAAGAATTTAGACCTTAGTGGGTAAAAAAAACTAAAGCATGCGTGATTTACAATTTATCACTAGATAAAAAGCAGAATATTGTTCACAATCAGAGTATGCATATATTATTTATCGCCAAGAGTATGATTTTACTATTTTTTAAAAAGCGCGCCCTTCGCTTAACATCAATAGTGACTCTTTTATTATTAATTAGCAGTTGCCAACCTGAGGGCAACACCACGGTATTGTCTAGGATAATTGACGATGGCGTGATTAAAGTGGGTTCAATATACGGGCGCACTACCTATTACAATGGCCCCATTACCCAAGAGGGCTTTGAATATGAACTTATGCAGGGTTTTGCTGAATATTTAGAGGTGAAGCTGGAAGTTTACCCTTATTATTCTTATGCCGAACTGATTGACCAATTAGACAAAAAACGCGTAGATGTATTAGCTGCCAATATCACCATGACAGAGGCTCGTAAAAAAGCATATAAATTCGGCCCTGCTTATCAAACACTAAATTTTGAATTGGTTTATCAAAAAGGTAAAGACCGCCCGCGAAATATAGACGAATTAGACGGAGCACTAACCATTATTGCCAACGATCTTTATCGCGAACCCCTACAAGCCAAAGTTGAAGAGTTCAATGACTTAAAATGGGAAGAGACCGCCGAGAAAGATATTGAAGAGTTACTCGAAATGGTGGCGGCAGGTGAACTTGACTACACCATATCTGATTCAAATATTTTGGCTGTTGCTAGGCGGCGCTATCCCAACCTAGGAATAGGCTTCTCTATTACTGATTCCTTGAAAATTGCATGGATGTTAAACAAAGATACTGATGACTCGCTACGTGCAGCCTTACTAGAATACTTTGGAAGCATACAAGCAAGCGGCAAACTTGCGGTGTTAGAAGACAAATACTTTGGACACGTTAGAAGTTTTGATTTTGTGGATACCCGCGCCTTTATGCGTGCAGTTAAAAGCAAGCTTCCTGTATATAAAGAAATGTTTGTCACTCATTCAGGTGAATTAGATTGGCGATTACTTGCTGCCATTGCATATCAAGAAAGCCATTGGAACCCCAAGGCAATCTCACCTACAGGAGTTCGCGGCATGATGATGCTAACTCAAGCTGCTGCAAAAGATATGAAAGTGCAAAAACGAACCGATGCAGAGCAAAGTATTAGCGGTGGCTCGCGATATTTCGCCAGCTTGCTAGCTCGTATTCCTGCACGTATACAAAGCCCTGATCGTGTATGGATGGCATTAGCTGCCTACAATATTGGCTTAGGGCATTTGGAAGATGCTCGTAAAATTACTGAAAAATTAGGTTATAATCCTGATTTGTGGATTGATGTAAAAAAACACCTACCCTTATTGCGCCAGAAGAAGTATTATAAGTTCACTCGTTACGGATATGCTCGTGGTAACGAAGCCGTCAACTATGTCGACAACATCAGAAGATACTATGACAGTTTATTGTGGTTAGAAAAAAACCAAGATACGCCTTCACTTAGCATCCCCGATGATGAACTGGAATTAGACAGTGATATAGATGACGAACAAGCAATTATGGAACAATCAGAAACAACAGAGAATAGCTAGTAAGTTTATTGGATAAGCCCCTCGCAACAACTCAATTATACTTTCGTATTGAACTTTCCTAATTAAATTTGTCAAAAAAACGACATAAAACTGTCATTCATTTGGTGTATTTCTTGCTTATACTTAAGTCACGATTACATAAAATGTAACGATAGATTGAATTTCCTATTCTATATATGGATACACTCGCTTTGCCGCTTAGCGGTTTAAACTAAAGTATAAAGTATTCTTTACAGCAATTATGAAATTTAAACTTAGTGCTTCGGTCTTTTATTGGGTTAAGACGTAAATCACAACTAAGCTTGAAGAAAAATAAAGCTTTATGATTACATTGCCGATAAAACAAACAGTTAGGCAACTAAGTTAAAATGAAAAAGCTAAAGAGAAATTAGCAAAAGCAAAAACAATGACGTGGTCATTGAATACGCAAATATTGAAAAAGATATATTTGTGCCGAAGAAATGAGTAACAATTATGAAGACAAATAATAGTATGAACAGAAATAGAAGATTAAAAAACAGTAACCAAAGAAGAACTTTACTTAAAAAGCTACATCAGCGTGTATTAGTAAGAAGAAAGCAGTTTGCTAACGCAGACATGAATGACGATTATCAACAAGCTTGCTAAATAAATAATTAAACGCCCGAAGTATATTTAAGATAGACAACACTCGTTAAAGGCCATTAGCAATATTATGTTTTGCTTTCATGGCCTTTTTTAATGCCCTTCTTTCCTTAAAAAACGCACTCAAATTTTCACTACATTGGGTTTCTAACACACCGCCTATTACATCAATTTTATGATTAAGCTTTTCGTGCTGGGCTAAATTCATAATGCTACCAATGGCACCTGCTTTGTAATCATAAGCACCAAATACTAAGGTCTTTATTCTGCTGTGAACCAATAAGCCTGCGCACATGCAGCAAGGTTCTAAAGTCACATATAAACTAGCATCAAGTAATCGATAATTTTTAACGTGTTTAGCGGCATCACGTATCGCCACAACTTCAGCGTGTAATGATGGATCGCAATGCGTGATGGTTTGATTATGCCCTCGGCCCACAATTTCATTATTTATTACGACAACAGCCCCTACTGGCACTTCATTTAAGCTAAGAGCAATTTCAGCTTCAGCCATTGCCTCTTGCATAAAAAATTCGTGTTCGTTTGACATACAGGAAAGTTTCACCGTTACTTTTTAGCGATTAATTACGCTAATTATACCTCATATAAATGTTTAACTTTACAGAAATAAAATGACTTCTGTCATATAGACAGTGTTAATAGATTAACGTACTTTACTGTTATTATTTTTACACACCGTCTTTAATCAAGGAGATAAACATGGATATGACTGCAATCGCAATAGTCGCAATCATCGCTTGGGCAATCGTTTCAATCACTAAAGGAGTGAAACCTAATAGAAAAGCACAAGCCAAGCAAACTGAGTTGCAAGCTGAACAAGAACAAATAAAGCAAGACATGCAGCTTATGTCTGAGCGCTTAGCCGTACTTGAAAAAATAGTGACCGATGAAAAGTATCATTTAAACAAAAAATTTGCGTCACTTAATAACTAAACGCCTAGATTGCCGGTAATAAATCTTAAAGCGGTAATATATTGCCTTGTTATTAATAAGGACAATTCCCCCTCCCAACTGTGACTAGCATTACATAATGTTGAGGCATCATGAGCATTGTTGCCAGAAATATCGCAAGCCTAGCGCCTAGCAGTCGGGGCAGATTAAAATTACATCTGAATTTGAAGTTTATTCCACCTCGCTCCTATTTTTTGGCATAGCATTTGCTAAAGTCATGACGTACGGAAAGTAAAAGCATGAACATAAATCTTTTATTTTTTATATTTGCTTATAAATACAACAAATTAACGCGTAGTAGCTTGTAAGCATAGATAAGTTGACACTGTACACAACGCAAGACATTTTATTGACGGTAAACATTTGGAGTAAACAATGGATATCAGTACCATATCACAAGAAGTACTAAGCGATACGAGCGCGTTTCACAAAGATGCTAGCGCGAATGCCGCTGTGTTGACAATGGCTGAATCTGCGCAAATTATGCGCACCATGTTATCATCTATCGATCTTGAAGAACTGTCGAGTGACTACTACACAATTTTAAGCGCTAAGCTACCTTGTACATCAATTAAGTTAGCTTTTGCCGACCAAGTTCTACGCACTGGTAAATCGAAATCTCAATCGCGTATTATGAAAATTTCAATTTACTATGGCCATCCCTTTGGCACTCCACAGCATGCGCAATTAGCTTACTCATTCTCAAGAGTACTAACGCCCGTTCAACGTAAGTTACTATCAGAAATGCATAGCATTTTTGCAATGAGTTTGCGCCATGCTTTGGAGTACTACCGTATTAGCCAGTTAGCCACCAAAGACATGCTAACAGGCCTGGGAAATCGTACGAACTATGACGAATCAGTTAGCAAGTTAATTAGTATTTGTAAGCGTAATAACGATGCTTTTGGTCTTTTAGTATTTGATTTAGATAATTTTAAGTTAGTAAATGACCGTTTTGGCCACCAAGAAGGTGATGAAGTCCTTATTGCATTTTCGGCTATTTTACAAAATTGCCTGCGCGATTCTGATCACGCTTTTAGGTTTGGCGGAGATGAGTTTTGCTGCCTACTTATAGACAGTAACGCGGCTGCAAACAAACGAGTTGCACAGCGAATTACATCTTCTATTGAGAAGCATCCTATGTTTATTCAACATGGAGTTTCTAGTAGTGTTGGCGCTACGTCATTTTTACCAAATGATAATGCAAGAAGCTTATTTGAACGTGCTGACAACGCGTTATACAAAGCTAAAAACGCAGGCAAAAATTTATTTATTGCCGCTTAAGTATATATCAGTAAGGGCTTGTATGAATCAAGGCAAGCCTACTAAAATTGCAGTTTGCAAACGCAGCCTCCAAAGCCTGTTTCACCTCACCGGTAGGCAACAATACCGCCACAATCTCAGTTTCGTACATAATAATAGGGCATTGCGCTCGCAGCATTGGGCTTATACCCCACTCTTGAAACCACACTTTTAAAGACTTTCGAGGACGCTTAGCAGAAAATTTTGCTCGCAAATTACTGAGCTTATAATTAACATGTAATCCTTGTGCTGGCGCTTGTATCACAGTGACATGTTTATCTAATGTAGTGTCAACTGTCTTATCCTCGCTAAGTTGTTCGCAGCGCCACAATTCATTTATAACTTGCTTTGCGGTATCTAATTGAATTGCACTTAGCTCGCCTTTTGAAACAGGGCTAATCAGCAGTTTTTCTTGAAATTTTTCAATAAACCATGATTGCAGTTTTATGTAGCCTGTTTCGCTTTGCTCGTTATCTATTAAGCGTGTTACTTGTGAAAGCTGCGCTTGGCTTGGCATTTCACTTAAATACATAGCCAGCCAAAATCGCAAAAAACTAAGTTGAGTTGGCTTGGAAAGTTCACTTAATGGCTTTAATTTAGCGCTTAGGTCATTAGCTAAGACCTTACTTGCAATAATTTGCATGTACTCATTGTTTACCGCCTGAGCATCTGCGCAGTGCTGTGCACTGCGCGCTATAGTGGCATGTATTTGAGGCCATCTGGCACTTAACAGTGGAATCACTTTATGGCGTAAAAAATTACGATCATATTGCTCGTCAGTATTTGACTCATCTTCTATCCACTCTAAATCTGCGTGGCGAGCGAATTGTTGCAATTGTGCTTGGCTGAAACCTAGTAGAGGGCGTAAATACACAAACCCTTCTGCTTGAGTCCGCGCAGCCATACTAGATAATCCTTTTACCCCTGCGCCACGTTTTAACTGCAATAAAAATGTTTCCGCTTGGTCGTTTTGGTGCTGAGCAAGTAACACAAAAGGTTCGCCTGTTGCATCAGGGCTTGCAAGCGTTGGTTGCTCATTGACGTAGTCACTGATTAATTGATAGCGAATATTACGCGCATCAGCTTCTAAGCTAGCTTGCTTGCGTTTTTTTACGTGATACGATTTACAGTGGAATTGGATATTACGCACATTACATTGATGCTCACAAAATTGCTGCCAAGCATTAGCATATCTACTGATGCCATGGTTGATGTGAATAGCGTGAATTGTATTTAGAAATAATTGCGGCTTGGCTTTTTTTAGCATGCTGCATAAGTGCAGCATAACCATGGAGTCTAAGCCACCACTTAAAGCAATAGTAAGGTGGCTGACACTATACGAGCTAGATGCATTAGTAGTTAATGCATTTTCAAGAGCATCGAGTAAATCAATGCCCAGTTTGTTTAGCGGTAAATTCGCATCCAATATTAACAGTAACCAAAAGACATTAAACGCTCATAACGCTCTTGGAGTAAAGTCTCTTGATTGAGGCTTTGTAATTGCGCAAGCTGCTGTTTAATAGTGGCCTTTAAGTTAGAAGCCATATTTTTGTGGTTGCGATGTGCGCCACCTAAAGGCTCATCAACAATAGTATTAATAAGTCCTAGGTTTTTAATTTGTGGTGCCGTTACTCCCATTGCTTCGGCGGCAAGCGGGGCTTTTTCTGCACTTTTCCATAAAATAGATGCACAACCTTCAGGCGAAATAACTGAATAGGTAGAATACTGCAACATATTAACTCTATCGCCCACACCAATTGCTAAGGCGCCACCAGAACCACCTTCCCCGATTACCGTACAAATAATAGGAACCGTGAGTTCTGCCATTACTTTTAAATTCATGGCAATGGCTTCACTTTGCCCCCGCTCTTCTGCGCCTACACCGGGGTATGCACCTGGAGTATCAATGAAGGTTAAAATAGGTAACTGAAAACGCTCTGCCATTTTCATAAGACGCAAAGCCTTGCGATATCCTTCGGGCTTTGGCATACCAAAGTTACGTTTAATTTTTTCTTGTGTGTCGCGGCCTTTTTGATGCCCAATCACCATTACTGGTGTACCATCTAAGTTCGCTAACCCACCAATAATCGCTTTGTCATCAGCAAATGCTCTGTCACCTGCTAATTCATCAAAGTCTGTTAACATATTGTTGATGTAATCTTGGGTATAGGGGCGCATTGGGTGACGCGCTACTTGTGAAATTTGCCATGCACCAAGCCCTGCAAATATTTTGCGCGTTAACTCGGCGCTTTTTTCTTGTAACTTGGTAATGTCTTCTTCAATGCCCACATCGAAATCACCGCCCTGATTAACAATGCGTAGCTCTTCTATTTTGGCTTCCAGTTCAGCAATAGGTTGCTCGAAATCAAGAAAATGTAAGCCCATTATATTTAGTCCATTTATTATTTTAATTAATTGAATGCCAGAGCAACATTATCTTTGCCCAGCAAATGAGTCAAATCACTTAACAACTCATCTTCTAATTTTACATACCAATTTGTACCAGAAACCATTTCCAAAGCTGCATCAGGATGTTCTACCTGTAAATGCAAAGGACATGTGCCCCCTTTGTATTGTGTAAGTATATCTTGTAATTTGGCAACTGACGATAAGGTACACGACGTTGTTTCTAATGATAACGATAATCGCCGCGCAAATCGACTTCTAGCCTCAACTAATGGCATGATTTCTAAGATGCTCATTGTAGTGCTTTCGCTATATCTATCAAAGCTGACCTGTCCGCTAATCCAAACTAGATTGTCTACGGCAAGCAGTTCTTCATATTGCTCAAACACATCGGGGCTTACGCGCATTTCCATGCGTGCAGACTTATCATCAAGCGTAACCAATGCCCAGCGACGGCCTTGTTTATTCGTTAACACGCGCATAGCGTATATTAAACCGGCTGTTTTAGTATGCACATCGCGACGCGTTGGCATTAAGTCTTTCACAGAGCAATCAATATAATGCTTCGTTTCAGCAATATATTGACTCATAGGATGGCCTGTTAAATATAGGCCTAATGTTTCTTTTTCGCCATCTAACCAAATCTTTTCAGGCCATGGCGGCACTTCTTTATAGCTATGTTCAGTTTGTGCCTGCGTGAAATCTTCCATGCCAAACAAATCACCCTGCCCGGCTAAGGCTGCCTTCGCATTTTGCGCGGCAGCATCTATTGCATCTTTTAAACTTGCCATAATGGCAGCACGGTGTGGGCCTAATTTATCCATTGCCCCTGACATAATCAATTTTTCTAAAACGCGTTTATTGATTTTTTTCAAATCCACTTTGGCACAAAAATCGAACAAGTCTATAAACTCGCCTTGTTCTTCTCGCGCTTTAATAATAGCTTCAACAGGGCCTTCACCTACCCCTTTTATAGCGCCAATTCCGTAAACAATTTGCCCTTCTGCATTTACGGTAAATTTATGTTGGCCGCTGTTTAAATCAGGCGGAAGTACAGCTAGTTTCATATTGTTGCATTCGTCTATTAGCGTTACAACTTTATCAGTGTTATCCATATCAGCAGACATTACCGCAGCCATAAATTCTGCAGGATAATGCACCTTCAACCATAGGGTTTGATAAGACACTAAGGCATAAGCCGCCGAATGCGATTTGTTAAAACCATATCCGGCAAACTTTTCTACCAAATCAAAGATTTTCATGGCTAAGTCAGGGTCAATATTGTTGCCTATTGCGCCCTCTTTAAATGAGCCACGTTGCTTTTCCATTTCTTCGGGCTTTTTCTTACCCATTGCGCGTCGAAGTAAGTCAGCCCCACCTAATGAATAACCTGACATTTCCTGTGCTATTTGCATTACCTGCTCTTGGTACAAAATAATGCCGTAGGTAGGTTCTAAAATAACTTCTAAACATTCATGCTGGTACGTAGCATCTGGATAGGAAATAGCTTCGCGACCATGTTTTCTATCAATGAAGTTATCAACCATGCCTGATTGCAAAGGCCCAGGTCTGAACAAGGCTACCAATGCAATAATTTCTTCAAACACGTCAGGTTGCAGGCGCTTTATTAGGTCTTTCATACCACGGGATTCTAGCTGGAATACAGCGGTAGTCTCAGCTTGCTTTAAATAACGAAAAGATTTTGCATCATTAAGCGGTATAGCAGTGATATCAATAGTTTCACCTTTTACCTCTTTGATCATATCAATTGCCCACTGAATAATAGTGAGCGTGCGTAAACCTAAGAAGTCAAACTTGACCAAGCCCGCCGTTTCAACGTCGTTTTTATCAAATTGAGTTACCGGGTTCGCGCCCGTTTCATCACAATATAAAGGTGCGAAATCAGTAATGGTGGTGGGTGAAATTACTACGCCCCCAGCGTGTTTCCCTGCGTTTCGTGTCACGCCTTCTAGAATACGTGCCATATCAATGAGCTCACGTACTTCTTCATCTTGCTGATAGATTTCAGGTAGTCTTGGTTCAACCTCAAAAGCTTTTGCCAAGGTCATACCGGGATCACCTGGGATCATTTTAGATATACGATCAACAAAACCATATGGGCGACCTAGTACTCGCCCTACATCGCGAATTACTGCTTTTGCAGCCAAAGTACCAAAGGTGATAATTTGCGATACGGCATCTCGGCCATATATTTCTGCTACATGATCAATTACTTCATCACGGCGATCCATACAAAAATCAATGTCAAAATCAGGCATTGATACCCTTTCAGGGTTTAAGAATCGTTCAAATAACAAGTCAAACTCTAGCGGGTCTAAGTCGGTTATGTCCAAGGCATAAGCCACTAAAGAACCTGCACCTGACCCTCTACCTGGCCCAACAGGAATATTGTTATCTTTTGACCACTGAATAAATTCCATTACGATTAAAAAGTAGCCGGGGAACCCCATTTGATTAATTACTTTTAATTCAATTTCTAAGCGCTCATCGTATTCAGGACGCTTTGCTTTACGTTCTTCTTCATCAGGAAATAGCTGTTCTAAACGTCGCTCTAAGCCAATTTCTGATTGCTTAACCAAAAATGCCTCTGTACTCATGTCACCGGTTGGAAAATTAGGCAAGAAATATTCGCCCAAAGTCATCTTAACGTTACAGCGTAGTGCTATTTGAACGGTATTTTCAATCGCCTCAGGTATGTCAGAAAAAAGCTCAAGCATTTCCTCTGGGGTCCGCAAATACTGTTGGTCAGTGTACCGTTTGTTGCGGCGATTATCGTCAAGCGTAAAACCTTCACTAATGCACACTCTTACCTCATGCGCTTCAAAGTCATTTCTATTTAAAAAGCGCACATTGTTTGTGGCAACAACGGGTAAGTCAAAACGCTGAGCGTATTCTAAGGCTTTTTCGATATAGTGGTTTTGCCCTACATGGCCAGTTCGTTGAAGCTCTATGTAAAAACGGTCAGGAAAATGCTGCTTATAAAATGCAAGGATTCGTTCACTTAGTTCAGGCTTTTGCATACTAATGGATTGACCAAAATCACCATCTAAGGCTCCTGATAAAACAATTACGCCTTCATTAAATTTAGCTAAAACATCTTGGTTTACAATAACTTTATATTGGATTTGCCCCTGCAAATAAGCTTCTGAAATCATGTTGGTTATATTTTTATAACCCGTTTCATTTATAGCTAACACGCCTATTTGCACAACTTGCCCATCTAAATTGTCACTTTGAAACCATAAATCACAACCAATAATCGGCTTTATACCTTTCTTAGGCGCCGCAGAATAAAACTTAACTAAACCACACATGTTCATTAAATCAGTCAAGGCTAGCGCCGTAGCGCCCTGTTCCGCGCTTGCGCTTAAAATAGGATTAACCTTATTTAGACCGTCTTGCATTGAAAAATCACTGTGAACGCGTAAATGAACAAATGGTGCAGACACTTAAGATTACTCCGTAGGGATAAAAAATTATGTTACAGCTATTCTACCTTGAACTTGCCGCAAGCTGAACTGGTTTGAAACTAAATCTATGATGAGGTGTTGGTCCATGTTGTTGCAAGGCCTCTACATGAAGTTTCGTTGGGTAACCTTTATGTTTTGCGAAACCATATTGTGGGTATTTTTCATGCAATATAGCCATTTCGCGATCACGGGTGACTTTCGCAATAATAGAAGCAGCTGAAATTTCGGCGTGTAGTAAATCCCCCTTAACTATGGCTTCACTGGCATATTGCCATTTTGGACATCTGTTTCCATCAACGCGCACGAAATCAGGTGATACTCTTAAACCATCTACAGCTCGCGTCATGGCTAACATGGTGGCGTGCAATATGTTTAATTCATCTATTTCTGCTGGACTAGCGCGGCCAATACTAAAACACAAGGCGTGCTCAATAATTTTATCAAATAAAGCTTCTCGTTTTTTCTCACTTAACTTTTTAGAATCGGTTAATCCTAGAATGGGGGAAGCAGGGTCAAGAATAACCGCGGCGGTAACAACATCGCCTACAAGGGGCCCGCGGCCTACCTCGTCAACGCCAGCAATTAGTGAATATTTTTCCATCAAGAAACATCTTTTTTTATTTAAATTATTTATGCAGGATAACGATTTATTAAAGACAATACCGCTTTTGCAGATTGTTTATCAGCGCCCGCAGCTAAAGTTTTATGAATTTGTATAAACTGGCTCAGTACATTTTTATTATTAGTTCGCCATACCTTAAGCAATTGCTCTGACAAATTATCAGCGTTAACCTCATCTTGTAAAAACTCCGGCACTAATAGCTCATTTGCCAATATGTTAGGCAACGAGAAATATGCAGGTTTGTATAAGCGCTTCATCATCATGTAGGTCAAGGTAGACATTTTATAAGCCACTACCATTGGACATTTGCAAAGCATAGCTTCTAAAGCTGCCGTGCCAGAGGCTAATAAAGCACAATCAGCGGCAATCATTACGTCTCTAGCCGCTGCTCGTGTAATAGTGCAAGATTCAAGCATATTTTCTTGCTTTAAGATTTCACGAATTTGCGCTTCTCTAGCATCATTTACCGCAGGTATGATTACTTTTAAATGGGGTGAATGCACTTTAACTTTACGATAAGTATCTAAAAAGATGCTAAGAAGTGATTCAATTTCACGCTTACGGGAGCCTGGTAATAAAGCGAGTAACTCGCTTTTTGCCTCAATTGACAGCCTTTCTCGAGCTTGCATCTGATCAATCTCAACGGGAATGCTATCAGCCATAGTATGGCCTACAAACTGAAACGGTAAGTTATACTGGTCATAAATTGCTTGCTCAAAGGGAAATACACCTAAAACTAAATTAGTTGCTTTACCAATTTTATGAATGCGTTTTTCGCGCCAAGCCCATACCGTAGGGCTAACATAATGCACGGTAGGAATACCGGCATCTTTTAATTTTTGTTCAACATGTAAGTTAAAGTCAGGTGCATCAACACCTATGAAAACGTCAGGTGGATTATCTAAAAAGTGTTGCACGACAGTTTTTCGAATATGCAACAAACGAGGGAGATGCTGTAAGACCTCAACTAATCCCATCACTGACAATTCATCCATTTCAAATAATGAATGCATGCCTTGCTCAATAAGAGGCTGTGAACCAATACCTTCAATAATACAATTAGGATGTAATGCCTTGATTTGTTTCAACATACCTAAGGCAATATTAGCGCCCGATGTTTCCCCTACTACAAGGCCTACTCTAAGTGGCTTACTAGATAATTGCGGCATTATTACCTTGCAATGCCGCGATTAGGCGCACTTAAAAACTGCGCCATTTCCGATAGCTCAGTATGCTCAGCCGCCATATCTATGATTATTTTACTTGCTTCATCATAGCTATTGTTTTGCCTGTACAATACCTTGTAAGCGCGTTTAATAGCGCTTATTGATTCGCTAGAAAAACCGCGACGTTTTAGGCCTTCACTGTTAATACCTTGAGGAACGTGTTTTATACCGCTAAACATAACAAAAGGCGGTAAGTCACGCAGAAGAACAGCTCCACCTCCAGTAAAGGCATGTGAACCTATATGACAGAACTGATGCACCGCAGTCATGCCACCTAAAATAACAAAATCACCAATATGTACATGGCCGGCAACGGTTGCGTTGTTTGCTAATATATTGTCATTGCCTACAATACAGTCATGAGCAATGTGAGTATTAACCATACATAAGTTACGATGGCCAATTTTGGTAATGGCTTGATCTTGCGTAGTACCGCGATGAATTGTACAAGATTCTCTAAACTCGTTGTCATCACCTATTTCAAGGTACGTTACTTCACCGGCGTATTTTTTGTCTTGGCAATCTTCACCAATTGAACAAAATTGGAAAAAAGTATTGTTTTTACCAATTTTTGTATGACCTTTCACCACAACATGGCTTTTTAAAACGCAGTTATCACCAATTTCAACGTTATCCCCAATAAAACAAAAAGGGCCTATTTCTACATTGTTACCAATAATCGCCTTATCTGAAATAACGGACGAAGGATGAATCATAATTAAATATCTCTCATTGCACACATAAATTCAGCCACACATGCTGGATTGCCATCAACGCTGGCAACACCTTCAAATTTCCATATCCCTCTGCGTTCTTTAATTAAGCGAACCGATATATCCATTCTATCACCTGGCACTACAGGTGCTTTAAATCGTGCTTTATCAATGCCTGCGTACAAATACAATTGATCATTGTTCCCTAAGGTTTTAAAACCTAAAATTCCTGCAGCTTGTGCCATAGATTCTAAAATCAAAACGCCGGGGAAAATTGGTTCACCGGGAAAGTGACCTAAAAAACACTCTTCATTAATCGTGATATTTTTGTAAGCTTCAATTGACTTACCTAGTTCGTAGTCGGTCACACGGTCTATCAACAAAAAAGGATAGCGATGTGGAAGTAATGACATTATTTCTTTGATTTCAATTGTGTTGAGCGAGTGTGACAAGAATATCTCCTAATAAAAATGCAGGGCGCAACTCGGTAGTATTTTATTTGCACACATTATTATATCTTGATTATGTGTGTTTTATTGTTTGTTGCGCGAATTGCTGCATAAGATAAGCGTTTATACCCTAAAAACAAATCAGACCAACACTTGTTGGCCTGATTTTCTGTTAAATAGTACAAATACGCTTAACGTTGACGCATTATTGAGCTTTACTAACTTGCTCAAGTACTTTTTGCGATATATCGTTTTCTGGTTTGCTGTAAGGAACCGCAGTAGCATTTAATACCACATCATAACCTTCTTTCTTAGCAATACCGTCAATAGCTTGCTTAATCAAACCAAGAAGTTTACCTCTTTCTTCTTGAGTACGGCTTTGCATTTGTTGTTGCAAAGGCTGACCTACAGTTTGAAGCTTTTGACCAATTTCGTTGATTTGCTGCTGTAATTCTTTTATTTGCGCTTCACTAAGAGTTGCTTCTTCACGTTGCAACTTTTCCACCAGATATTTGCCATCAGACTGCATGCGCTGTACTTCTTGCATTTGGTCTTTGAACTCAGCATTAATAGTTTCTTCAATTGTTGCCACCTGTGGAAGAGCTTGCAACACTTGCTGAACATCAATAACACCTACTTTTTGAGCTGCATTTGCAGCTGAAACGCTTGCCACTGTAAATAACACGGCTAATGACAAACTTTTAATGAACCTATTCAATGTAAAACTCCTTTCAGTTTCTTATACTTATTATTCGTTAATATTACGTTATTTTCTTGATTATACCTTGCTTAGAAGGTTGATCCAATATTGAATGTGAAGAAATCTACTGTGTCTCCCTCACGCTCTTTTAATGCTCTTGAGAAGCTAAATACCATTGGGCCCATGGGTGAAACCCATTGCACTGATACCCCTGCTGATGCGCGGTAATTTTTCCAATCGCTGTAATCCAGTAATGGACCCGTAGAGGTAATTACATTTAAATCTTTATATGCATCATAGTTAAATTCAGTATCCCAAACAGACCCTACATCTAAAAATAAGCTAGTGCGTACGGAGTTATCAAATTCAGCTTCTACAAATGGTGTTGGTACAATCAACTCAAGGCCACCAATCGCCATGGCATTACCGCCTAAACTTCTTGATGACAACTGTAATGCATCATTCCCTGCAGAACCTAAAATTGGCACGCCATTTGGTGTAGTGGCAATTAGACCTCCACTAACATTCACCCCACGTGGGCCTACAGTGTTATTTTCAAACCCGCGAAGCGTATCAGAGCCCCCTGCAGTAAAGTTTTCCGTAAATGGCAATATTTGATCAGACCCTTTTTTATCGCCATAGCCGTTGCCGTAGCCTAAACGCAAGCGAGCTAACACCGTCCATCTCTGATTTCTAGTAAGTGGGAAGTACCACTTAGTATCAGTAGTAAATTTAAAATAATTCACTTCTGAGTTAGGTGTAGTAATAGAGAACGATGCACGTTGCGACGAACCTGAACTTGGAAACAAACCACGGTTCAAAGTATTACGCGACCATGAAACCGATGCTAAGAAACTATCATATTTAATAGCGGCATCAGGATCGTTGTCATCTAAAAATTGGTTATAAAAACGCGAAGTTTGCACATAACTGGTGTTATCACTTTGCAATTCAACATTTGAATAAGTTAAGCCAAAGCTAATTCTATTTACTTCATTAATTGGATAACCAATATTAGACCCTATAGACCAACGCTTACTATTGTACTGAACAATGTTAAAGCTTCCGCCATCAAATTCGCTGTACCCAAGGCTTCCACCTAGGCTAATGCCATCAATAGTGAAATACGGGTCTAAATAGGTAACTTGGGCACTTGATTGATACGAGACCGTAGACAGATTCAAACCAATACGCTTGCCGGTTCCAAGGAAGTTGTCTTGCTGAACACCAGCTTGTAGGCTTAACTTAGTAGCATCACCGTAGCCAATCCCTGCGTTGAATGAGCCCGATGCTTGCTCTTTTACATTAAATTCAACATCTACTTTATCATCTTCACCTGGAATACGAACCGTCTCAAATTCTACGTTTTCCATATAAGTTAAACGAGACAATTGTGCTTTAGAGGTTTTTAATGATCTATTCGCCAACCAAGAACCTTCCATTTGCGTCACGTTTTGACGCAGTACATCATCAGCGGTAATGGTGTTACCAGAGAATGTGATACGGCGAACGTAAATACGTTTACCAGGGTCAACCGACAGCGTTAACTTTACGGTTTTATCTTCCTCGTTAATCTCAGGAATGGTTACGACGTTTGGATAAGCATAACCAAAGCGGCCTAAATAATTAGAAATAAATTCTTCGGTATACGTGACTTCAGCTTGGTTATAAAGTTCACCTTCACGAATTGGCAACACATTACTAATAAATTCTTCATTACCGAGTAAGTCACCTGATAATTCCACGCCAGATATTGTGTACTGCTCCCCTTCTTTGACGTTTAATGTAACGTAAATACCGTCTTTTTCAGGTGACATAGACACTTGCGTAGAATCAATTGAGAATTGCAAGTAACCGCGATCTTTGTAGTAACTTTCAATGGTTTCCATGTCACCAGCAAGTGTTTGCTGCTGGTAGCGAGTTTCAGACATGAAATCCCACCATGGTGCATTAAATTGCAGTTCCATTTGGTCAAATAATAAGTCATCTTCAAATACTTCATTACCCACCACATTAATTTGACGAATTTTAGCTGCATCGCCCTCGTCAAAAAGTAACTTAACGTCTACACGGTTACGTGGTAATGGCGTAACAATCGCTGTTACGTCGGCATTATATTTACCTATACTATAGAAAAAGTCCTTTAGGCCATTTTCTATTGACGTGATAACGGTACGGTCAAGGGGCTCACCAATACGAATATTTGAGCCATCTAAACTTTCTTGTAGTTGTTCATCTTTAATATCATCATTGCCATCAAAAACAATGTTACTGATGGTAGGCCTTTCCGACACCGTTACAACTAACACATTGCCGTCGCGATAAATGTCAACGCGTTCAAAGTGAGTTGATGAATAAAGAGAACGGATTAACTGAGTAACACGAAACCTATTAAGGGTGTCACCACGCTGAACCGGTAAGTAGGTTAAAGCCGCACCTAATGCAACTCGCTGTAAACCTTCTACACGAATATCTTCCACAACAAACTCAACATTATCGCTTAAAGCTTGCGCAGAAGTATATGATGAACCAAGGCTCAACATGCTTGCTAAAACTAGATTTTTACACTTCATCAACTATTAAAATTCCAAGATATTGTGTGTCAGACATTGTTATTATTTTCATTAGAGCATCGCATTTACGCACTTTGCTACACTCACATTTATTATTGCTTTGCACTTATGCAACCTAGCAATAACGCTTAAATATTGCGTAAAACATCGTTAAAAATTGCGGTTACCATTACCATAAATAGTAAAGCTCCCCCAATTTTAAAGCCTACTTCCTGAATAGCCTCTGACACGGGCTTTCCAGTTATCCACTCAATGGTGAAATACAATAAGTGACCACCGTCTAATATTGGTAACGGCAAAAGATTAATGATACCAAGATTTACGCTGATTAGCGCTAAAAATCCTAGGAAAGCAATTAATCCGTAACTTGCATGCGCTCCCGCACCTTGAGCAATTGATATTGGACCGCTTAAGCTTTTAACTGACAAATCACCCGTTAATAGCTTACCCAACATTTTCACCGTGGTGCTCATCAAACGCCACGTATCATCAACACCACTAAAAAATGCATTAATAGGGCCTAATTTAGTCGTAATGATATATTCTTCGGGCCAAGCCTCGCGGCTAGTGACTACGCCTAAATACCCTTTGCTTGCATCGTCATTACGAGCGCCTAAGTTAACAACAACACTACGGTTTGCGCCGTTACGCAAAAGGTCTATTGCAAGCTCTTGATTAGCGCGCGTCTCAATGTATCCGACTATTTGTCCCCAATTTGTCATTGGAGTTCCATCTATTTTAAGAATTTCATCATTTACTTGAAGCCCGCCTAGCGCTGCTGGGCCATCTTCTTCCACATAAGCAAGGACTTTAGTGACCTTGGGCTCAAATCGTTTAAAGCCTAAATCGCCAAATAAATCCCTTGAATCAGGATCTAAGGTCCAGCCATTTATGGGTAAATTACGCATTTCTAGCGAGCCATTAGGTGTTTTAACTTGCAGAGGAATACTATTTTCACCACTATATCGAACTAATTCGAGACTTACATCCTGCCAATTTTCAACCTTACGCTCACCTACCGCTATAATTTCTTCATAGTTTTGAATTTGCGCTTGCTGTGCGTATGAATTGGGTATTACTTCGCCCACTATTGGTTTCACGCTTTGTGTGCCAAGCATACCAATTGCCATTAGCGCAAACACAGCGAAGATAAAGTTAACAATTGGGCCTGCCGCCACAATCGCCATGCGCTGTAAAACCGGCTTTTGATCAAATGCTACATCAAGGTCTTGTGTGCTTATTTCATCCACGCGGCCATCTAGCATTCTGACGAATCCGCCAAGTGGAACCGCGGCTATCACAAACTCCATACCGGTAGAGGTAACTCGCTTGTACAAAGGCTTGCCAAAGCCAATTGAGAAACGCAGTACCTTCACTTTACACAAACGAGCCACAAAATAGTGCCCCCATTCATGCACGGCAACTAAAATACTTAGCGCCACTACAAACGATAATATATTCCAAATGATGCCCGTCATAATTGCGCCTCTATCATAGTGTTCACAAAAGCTTGCGCGCTTTCGCGGCTTAGATGATCGTGCTCTAAAATACTGTCAATACAAGTCAAGTTACCATGCCCATGTTTTTGCAATGTCATATCATTGACTTGGTTTATCTGTGTAAAGTTTATTTTTTCTTGTAAAAAAGCATGCACCGCTAATTCATTAGCTGCGTTTAAAGCAGTTGTAGCGGCCTGCCCTTGTTTGCTTGCTTCAATTGCCAAATATAAATTAGGAAAGCGTTTTTTACAGGGAGAAGAAAAACTGAAATCACGTAAGGTTGAGAAATCTAAATTCGCCACGCCAGAATGAATACGTTCTGGGTAAGACAAACCATATGCTATTGGCGTACGCATGTCTGGGTTTCCCATTTGCGCAATTACCGAACCGTCAATGTATTGCACCATAGAATGAATCGTACTTTGCGGGTGTAGCACGACTTCTATATCGCTTTCATCCATTCCGAATAACCATTTGGCTTCAATAAATTCAAGCCCTTTGTTCATCATTGAGGCTGAATCTACGGATATTTTACGCCCCATACTCCAGTTAGGATGAGCACATGCTTGTTCGGTTGTAATATTAGAGAAATCAGCTAATGGAAGCTCTCTAAAAGGCCCACCGCTGCCGGTTAAAAGTAAATGTGAAATACCGCTTTTATGCTTGTTTCCATATTCAAAATCATTCGGCAAGCATTGAAATATAGCGTTATGTTCGCTGTCAATTGGTAAAAGCTGAGCGCCATTCTGATTTACGGCGTCTATGAACAACTCGCCCGACATCACCAATGCTTCTTTATTGGCAAGTAAAACGCGCTTTGCAGTTTTTACGGCTGCCAAGGTGGGCATCAAACCCGCGGCACCTACTATTGCTGACATCACAATATCAACAGAAGGATCACTGGCTATGTCACAAAGAGCTTTACTACCAAATAGAATCTCAGTATTTGATTGGCTATCTTGTAAAAGGCCTGAAAGTTGTTTCGCAGCTTCTTGGCTGTTCACTACTGCATATTGCGGTGAAAATTCAATGACCTGTTCAGCTAGTTTCGATAGTTGCGAAACGCCTGTAATAGCGAACACTTTGAACTGCTCAGGGTGCAAACGAATAACATCTAAAGTACTGCAACCAATTGAGCCAGTTGCTCCCAATATTGTCACTAATTGTGTTTTAGAATTCTGCGATAAAAATGCGTTTACACCATCATCAACACTTTGGCTTTGCTTTACAGACATATAAACTAAGCCATCCAAACCACATAACAAAAGGCAAAAACAGGAAAAGCTGCCGTTAGGCTATCTATACGGTCCATTATTCCACCATGGCCAGGTAAAATTTTGCCACTGTCTTTAATCCCTGCACATCGCTTAAACATACTTTCGTTAAGGTCGCCCAGTGCCGACACACCTACGGTTAAACCACCTATAACAAGATGTAACCAAATGCGCGAAGGCTCAACATGATAATGCAATGCCGCAAAGGCGATAATCGCTAATGACGCCATTACTCCACCAAACAAGCCTTCAAGGGTTTTGCCTGGCGAAACATTGGGGCGCAATTTGTGCTTTCCGAACTTAACACCTACGAAGAACGCACCAATATCAGCAGCCCAAACTATACCAAGCACATAAAATAATAAGGAAGCGCCGTAGAATGGGTCAACATCATATAAACTTGTACGCAGGCTCACTATCGCCACCCACGTAGGTACCAGCGTTAGCACACCAAAGGTGGCTCGAATAACTTTACTGTTTTTCCAAAAGTTACTGTATCGAGGATAGGCGACTATCATGAAAAGTGAAACAAACCACCAAAGTGCCGCTATTTGTAAAATAACAAAATAAAGACCATTTAATTCACCTTGAACCCAAATATTCTCGGCATCTACCAAAGCAATAATTATGGCAAATATAATACCTATGAACACCATAAATGAGCTCTTCACAATGCGTTCAGTAATCCCCGACATATTTGCCCACTCATATGCACCTACCATCATTACGCCAGCAACTACATACTTGAACGGTTCTATAGGTAAAAAAAGTATCGCAACAAGCGCAAGAGGCGCTAAAACGAGGGCGGTTATAATTCTTTGTTTTAACATTATGAAGTTCCTGCGTCTTGAGTCATGATTTGCGCCCCTGTTAATCCGAAGCGACGCTGACGATTCGCAAAATCTTGTATCGCTAAAGCAAACATCTCTTCGCTAAAATCAGGCCATAATGTTTCAGTAAAGTAGAACTCCGCATAGGCACACTGCCATAGTAAAAAGTTACTTACACGATGATCACCACCAGTACGTATAAGCAAGTCAAGCTCTGGAAGTTGTGAAGTACTCACATGTTGATTAAACAAATCTTCGTTAATGTCATGAACATCTATTTCATTATTTGCCAGCTTTTGCGCAATGCGTTTCGTGGCATCAACGATGTCCCATCTGCCACCGTAATTAGCTGCTATGTTTAGCGTTAAGGCCGTATTTTTTTCCGTCAGTGCTTCTGCTTTATTAATTTTTTCTTGCAGACTTGAGTCAAAGGCAGACAAATCACCAATTACCTTAAGTCTAATATTGTTTTTATTAAGCTTTTTAACTTCTGACTTCAACACCATAGAAAACAACTGCATCAGTACCCCTACTTCCTCTTTCGGGCGCTGCCAATTCTCACTACTAAAAGCAAACAAAGTAAGCGATTCAACGCCTAACTTACGTGCTAGGCGAACAGAAGAACGCACAGCGTCTACTCCCGCCTTGTGTCCAAACGTTCGCAACTTCCCTTTTTGTTGAGCCCATCGCCCGTTGCCATCCATTATAATAGCAACATGACGCGGTATCTTATCAATCGCTACGTTGCAAATGGCGGTCGAAGACGGCTCAGCTCGCTTACCTAACAAACTTATACTTCCATCAGTTCTTTTTCTTTATCAACTAAAATATCGTCTACTTTTTTGATAAAAGAATTGGTCAGGGTTTGAATATTTTCTTCGCCTGCTCGGCTTTCGTCTTCACTAATCTCTTTTTCTTTTAGAAGCTCTTTAATATCACTGTTTGCATCGCGACGAATATTGCGAATAGCAACGCGGCCTTGCTCAGCTTCATTACGAACAACTTTAATAAGATCTTTACGACGCTCCTCAGTAAGCGGTGGTAAAGGTATACGAATTGCTGCACCTGCGCTCATTGGGTTTAAACCTAAGTCTGATTGCATTATCGCTTTTTCAACCGCTTGAATAGCGCTTTTGTCAAACACTGATAAAGCCAGTGTACGACTATCTTCGGCTATAATATTTGCAACCTGCTTAAGCGGTGTGTCAGTACCGTAATAAGACACCATAATACTGTCTAATAAACTAGGGTGCGCACGGCCTGTGCGAATTTTGCTAAGTTGACTCTTAAGTGCGGTTACACTTTTTTCCATGCGCTCACTGGCGTCTAATTCAATTTCATCAATCATGGGTAAACCTTTACTATTTTATTCTTCTGTTGTTGTGTTTGAATGGCTAATTAAGGTGCCTTCAGCCTCACCTAGTACGACTCTTTTTAAGCAACCTGGAGTGTTCATATTGAACACGCGAATTGGAATACTATGATCTCGAGCCAAAGTAAATGCTGCTAAATCCATTACTTTTAATTCTTTTTCTAAGACTTCTTGATAACTGATGTGTGACAATAATACAGCATCAGGGTTTTTCACTGGGTCACTATCATAAACGCCATCAACTTTTGTGGCCTTTAATACAACATCAGCCTCAATTTCAATTCCGCGCAAACATGCTGCAGAATCAGTGGTAAAAAATGGGTTGCCTGTGCCTGCAGAGAAAATGACCACTTTGCCTGATTTAAGCATGCTGATAGCATCTGTCCAATTATAGGAATCACATACGCCGTTAAGGGGAATGGCTGACATTAAACGAGCGTTCACAAAAGCCCGATGCAATGCATCGCGCATTGCCAAACCGTTCATGACAGTTGCCAGCATACCCATATGGTCGCCCACAACGCGATTCATTCCTGCTTTGGCTAATCCTTCGCCGCGGAATAAGTTACCGCCGCCTATCACCAAGCCTACTTCTATTCCTAGCTCAACTAATTCTTTAATTTCAACGGCCATGCGGTCTAGCACTTTGGCATCAATGCCAAAATTTTCGTCACCCATTAAGGCTTCGCCGCTTAGTTTTAATAAAATTCTACGATATGCAGGTTTGGATGTGACGCTCATATATATGTAAATCCTCTAAGTTTGGCCCAAATAAAGACTAAGTGTTGATAAAGTCGTTAATATTGGAAGCATATTCTAATAGAAAATAACGCAAGTAGCTTCAACAATTTGTAAATTCTAGGCAAAAAAAAGCATCTCAATGAGATGCTTTCCTGTTTGATATCACAAATATTCATTAATTCTCTAAATTTAAAAATAACAAATTTTTGCTAGAAAACAAAAGGGCTTATTTTTTAGCCGCTTCCATTTGCGCTGCTACTTCAGCTGCAAAATCTTCAGTTTTCTTCTCAATACCTTCGCCTACTTCAAAACGCACAAAGTTAATTACATCTGCACCGTTTGATTTAAGTAATTCAGCTACTGATACTTTTGGATCTTTAATAAACGCTTGACCCGTTAGGCTGATTTCACCGGTGAATTTCTTCATGCGGCCAACAACCATTTTCTCAGCGATTTCAGCTGGTTTGCCTTCTTTAACAGCAATCTCAACTTGAATTTCTTTTTCTTTCTCAACTACTTCTGCAGGAACATCGCTTGGCTTAACAAACTGAGGGTTTGCAGCAGCAACGTGCATTGCAATATCTTTAGCAAGCTCTTCTTCGCCGCCATTAAGAATAGCGATTACACCAATACGACCGCCGTGCACGTAGGCACCAAGGTTATCACCTTCAACGTTGATAACGCGACGTGGAGAGATGTTTTCACCGATTTTAGCGACTAATGCATCACGTACTTCTTGAACAGTAGAGCCGTCAAGTTCTGCAGCATTAAGTACATCAATATCATTGATGTTATTTTTTGCAGCTACTTCTAATACTTTTTTACCAAAAGCTAAGAAACCTTCATCTCTTGCTACGAAATCAGTTTCACTGTTGATTTCAAGCATGGTAGCTCTGTTGCCAGATACTGACGTTAAAATTACGCCATCAGCTGCAATACGGCCTGCTTTTTTAGCGGCTTTTGCTTGGCCAGATTTACGCATATTTTCAATTGCTTGCTCGATGTCACCATCAGTTTCAACTAAGGCTTTTTTACAATCTAACATACCAGCGCCTGTGCGCTCGCGTAGTTCTTTTACCAATGCTGCTGTCACTGCCATTGTTTTATTCCTCTGAATATTTATAAGATTGATTGTCTAATAACTAAAATTTAATTAAAAAAAGGAGACTATCGTCTCCTTAATATTACTAACTTGCTGGTCGATTACTCGCCGTCAACAACAAACTCATCGCTTGCTACTGGTGCATCTTGGTTACGACCTTGAGCGATAGCTTCAGCTGCAGCGTTAGTATAAAGTTGGATAGCTCTGATAGCATCATCGTTTCCTGGAATGATGTAATCAACGCCATCAGGATTAGAGTTAGTATCTACAACACCTACAACTGGGATACCCAAGTTGCGAGCTTCTGTAATAGCAATGTGCTCGTGATCAGCATCAATTACAAAGATAACGTCTGGAAGACCACCCATGTCTTTAATACCACCTAAGCTGCTTTCTAGCTTAGTCATTTCACGTTGAAGTAATAATACTTCTTTTTTAGTTAATTTTTCAAAAGTACCGTCTGCACTTTGTGCTTCTAATTCTTTTAAACGATTAATTGATTGACGAACGGTTTTCCAGTTAGTCAACATGCCGCCTAACCAACGCTTATTAACGTAGTATTGGCCACATTTTTGTGCAGATTCTTTTACCGCTTCACTTGCCGCACGCTTGGTGCCAACAAACAAAATTTTACCTTTACGAGCAGATACGCTGCTTAAAAAGCTTAGTGCGTCGTTAAATAAAGGAACGGTTTTTTCTAAGTTTATGATATGAACTTTGTTACGTGCGCCAAAAATGAATTGACCCATTTTTGGATTCCAGTAACGAGTTTGGTGACCAAAGTGAACACCGGCGTGTAGCATGTCACGCATTGAAACGTTTGCCATAATATTAATTTCCTAATGTAGGGGTTATGCCTCCATATTTCCCTATTTCCGATCCGAAGAACTAACGTTCTTGAGACACCCCGGAAACAGTGTCGAAATATGTGTGAATTTTTAAAATATTCACTGCCCGAAGCTCTCTTATTTGGAGTGTTTCGAAAACAGCGCGCGCTTTATACCATATACGAACACCCACAACAAGAATTTTCAATAAAATACACCTATAAACCCGCAAAAATACCAAAAAAGTTTTCACTTTCTGTTATCCCCTTGTAAGGCTGGCTTGAGTATTAGATAATACCTACATATATATTAAGAGGTATAAAGCGTTGGCAGTAACGATTAAAACAGCAGATGAAATAGAAAAGATGCGCGTAGCGGGTAAACTAGCCGCTCAGGTGCTCGATATGATTGGTGAGCACGTTGTTAAAGGCGCAACCACCGAACAGTTAAATCAGCTTTGTCATAATTACATCGTTGACGTGCAAGGTGGTATCCCTGCTCCTTTAAATTATGGCCGCCCGCCTTTTCCTAAATCAATATGCACATCGGTAAATCATGTTATTTGCCATGGCATTCCAAGTGATAAAAAGCTCAAAGACGGTGACATTGTAAATATAGATGTCACCGTAATCAAAGATGGTTATCACGGTGATACCTCAAAGATGTTCGTAGTAGGCAAACCTAGCATACTGGCCGAACGCCTGATTAGAATTACACAAGAGTGTTTGTATAAAGGTATAGAGATTGTAAAGCCTGGCGCTCGACTTGGTGATATTGGTCACGTAATTCAAACCCATGCTCATAAACACAATTATTCAGTGGTTCAAGAGTATTGCGGACATGGTATTGGTGCAACTTTTCATGAAGACCCTCAAATAGTGCATTATGGCCAGCCAAATACCGGTGATGAAATTGTGGCAGGTATGTGCTTTACCATTGAACCTATGATAAACGCAGGTAAGCGCTATTCCAAAATCCTACCTGACCAATGGACGGTTGTAACAAAAGATCGTAGTTTAAGTGCCCAGTGGGAACATACTTTATTGGTTACTGAAACAGGGGTCGAGATTCTGACTCATCGAGATGATGAAACGATCCCAAGAATTATCAACCACAGTTAAGGTGGGTGGAAACCGTGCAGCCATATCAGTTTTTGGTTTTGCCTGATTCCCGCCAATAGGAAACTCTCTTTTTTGAATAATTTAAATGAAGTAATAAAGCGTTTACAAAGCATTGAAAGTATCAATGACATTGTCGCATTTAAACAAGTTGTATCAGATAGTTTCACATGGCTTGCAGAAAGCTTTAATTCAATTCACGTAGATGAATTGGTAGTGGAGCGTTCACGTTTCACTGACGCGCTCTTATGCAGAGCTTGGCATTTACAAGAATTGCATGATGATCCGAATGTAACATTGTGTGCAGTAGGCGGATATGGGCGCGGACAAATGCAGCCTTATTCTGATATTGACCTTCTCATTTTGAGCAAAAAACCTCTAAAAAAAGACATCGAAGAGAAGGTTTCAGCATTCATTACTTTCTTGTGGGATATCAAACTAGAGATTGGCCAGTCTGTTAGAACAGTAAAAGATACGGTCAAACTTGCTAAAGACGACATTACCATTGCGACTAATTTAGTGGAAGCGCGTCGCTTGTGCGGCAGCCATGACGTATTTAATGCAATGGTTGAGCAAATTGGCCAAGATAAAGTATGGTCCAGTAAAGACTTTTTCATTGCTAAATTAGAAGAGCAACAAGCTCGTCATAGAAAATTCAATGATACCTCATATAATCTAGAGCCCAACATAAAAGAAAACCCGGGCTGTTTGCGTGACATTCAAAACATTGGGTGGGTAGCGAAAAAGCATTTTAAAGAATACGACGGTTCAACCTTAATTGGACACGGCTATTTTACTGACTTAGAACACTCTGAACTAATAGAGTGTCGGTCAAACTTATGGCAAATTCGCTTCGCCTTGCATTTGGTCGCAAAGCGCAGTGAAAACCGCTTATTGTTTGACTTTCAAACCGATGTAGCTGAACTGTTAGGATTTGGTGAAGGTAAGCAAGGCGTTGAGAAAATGATGAAACATCTGTTTCGCATTGTACGCCGGGTAAGCGAGCTAAACAGCATGCTTATGATGCGCTTTAAACAAGATATCTTAAATTTAAAGATTAAAGAAACCACGATTATTAGTGATGACTTTTGCATCCAAGATGGCTTTATTTCTGCAAGAAACAATACCTGTTTTGAATCGCCTTTAAAAATATTAAAGTTTTTAGGCTTGGTTTCAAAACATCCTAAAATTGTTGGCCTAGATGCTGACTGCATTCGTCAATTGCGTAATGCGCGTCGAGAGTTTCAATCAGCGTATTATCATCAAATTCCGGAATGCCGAGAGTATTTTGTGAAGCTTGTTTCAAATCCAGATTTTTTTGACTTGGGTTGGGATATCATGCACAAACACGGCATTTTACAATCGTATATTCCTGAATGGGATAAGATTGTTGGGATGATGCAGTTTGATTTATTCCATGCCTACACCGTAGATGAACATACTCACCGCTTAGTAAAACATGTGCGTCGTTATTTTACTGAGCCTTCTGAATTTCCGCGTTGCAGCCGCATTGTGAATACCTCCGATAAACCGCAAGTGCTATTTATAGCGGCTATATTTCACGATATAGCTAAAGGCAGAGGCGGTGATCACTCGGTGTTAGGTGAGAAAGATGTACATGAATTTTGTGAGCAACATGGCATTTCTGAAAAAAACGCGAACTTAATCGCGTGGTTAGTACGAAATCATTTGTTGATGTCGGTAATCGCACAGCGCCGCGATATATATGATCCCGATGTTATTCGTGAATTCGCATCAGAGGTCAAGAGCCAAGAACGTTTAGATTTACTCTATTGCTTGACCTTAGCTGATATTCGAGCGACTAATCATAGTTTATGGAATGATTGGAAAGCATCACTATTGCGCGAGCTATTTTTGCTCACCCAAAAAGCCTTAGATAATGGCCTGCAGTGCCAAATGACGTTAAACGAGCGAATAGAAGAGCATAAATTATCTAGCCTTTCATTGTTAGCTAATCAAGGGGTATCAGAAGCCGGCTGTGCACCATTTTGGCAGCGGATGAACCCCGACTATTTCGCTCGTTTCACCCCGGCTCAAATTGCTTGGCATACACAAAATATTTTGAATGCAGGTGAACTTAAAGAATCTGAATTTTTAGTTGCGGCTTCAAATGAAACTTCAAAAGCCGGAACTGAGCTTTTGATTTACTGTCAAGATCGTCCTGCTTTATTTGCACAAATAGCGTCGGTCTTAGACAGCCGCAATTGTTCAATCCATGATGCTCAAATTGCAATTACATCAAACGGCTACGTGTTTGACAGCATGATTATTCTAGATCATGAAGGTCAGCGAATAGATACTCAAGCTAGAATAGATAATTTGGTCAAAGCAATACATCAGCAACTAGTGATTCCGGGCCGTTCACATGCCAACTCTCGTAAAATGTCGCGCCAAATGAAGCAGTTGGACGTGCCAACTAAAGTGCGTTTTTATTCGTCTCAAGATGACAGCACGCTTATAGAACTTGAAGCCTTGGATGCGCCTGGTTTGTTAGCGAGAATTGGGCATTTGTTTGTAGATTTAAACATGACATTAAAAATGGCGAAAATTACCACTATTGGAGAACGGGCTGAAGATGTGTTCATTGTGTCAAACGATGAAGGCAAAGCCTTAACTCAGCAACAGCAAGTACTAATAAGAAAACAAATTACCTTAAAACTCGATCAACCAGAAGTGAATACCGCAATATGAATACATTAGCGTCAACCATAGAACAAGCTTTCGAAGATAGAAACAATTTTACCGCAGAGACTGCCTCAACAGAGATTCATGCAGCGGTAAATGAAGCAATAGCATTGCTAAATAGCGGTGAAGCACGTGTTGCTGAAAAAGCTGATGATGGCTGGAAAGTAAACGAATGGCTTAAAAAAGCAGTTCTATTGTTCTTTAAGCTTAACGATAACCAAGTGATTGAAGGGGCTGAGTCTACCTTTTATGACAAAGTACCTCTCAAATTTAGTGGATATGATGCGGCGCGTTTTGCCAAAGAAGGTATGCGCGTTGTGCCACCGGCAACGGTTCGTACAGGTTCGTTTATTGATAAGAACGTAGTACTTATGCCTTCATATGTGAATATTGGTGCCTATGTGGGTGAAGGAACCATGGTGGACACCTGGGCAACAGTTGGCTCTTGTGCACAAATTGGTAAAAACGTGCATTTATCAGGCGGTGTAGGCATTGGTGGCGTATTAGAGCCACTTCAAGCCAGCCCAACTATCATTGAAGATAACTGCTTTATTGGCGCTCGTTCTGAAATTGTAGAAGGTGTTATTGTAGAAGAAGGCGCTGTTATTTCAATGGGCGTATATATTGGACAAAGCACACGTATTTTTGACCGTGAAACGGGCGAAATTCATTATGGACGCGTTCCCGCCGGTGCCGTAGTAGTACCTGGTAGCCTGCCAAGCAAATGCGGCACCTATAGCTTGTATGCCGCTATTATTGTTAAGCGTGTGGATGCAAAAACACTTGCTAAAACGGGTATTAACGAAATACTTCGTGGCGCAGAGTAAAAATTTATCTGTAAACACAAAAAAGCGCACTAAGTGCGCTTTTTTTATACGTATAATGTATTGATGCCACTACACTTGAAGTTCAGAAACAATAGATTCCACCCAAGGCACAACTTCATCTTCGGCTGATAAAGTTTCAATTGCATCTACTTCAAACATATCTGCCACAGATTTGCCTTGTAATTCAAGCATCAGATCATAAAACTGACGCCCTCCTCCACAGTAGCTATCACCGTAACTGCTATCGCCTAAGGCCGCTACAGCAAACGGTTTTCCATTCATCAATGGAAAGTTATCTCGTAAGTCTGAATAAAATAATTCTAAATTAGGCGGCACATCGCCTTGTCCTGTGGTTGAGGTAATCACGAGTATTGACTCAGCAGCAATAAAATCGGATTCATCAGGATCAGAAAATACTTCGCTCTGAATCCCTTTGTCACTCAACATGTTTTGCACTTCCTCAGAAACATGCTGCGCATTCCCGTAAACCGAGCCTGCAAAAATACTTATACTACTCATAATTGTCCTTTCAACTATTGTAATGCCTTTGGCACATGTAAATTTAATGACCTACCCTATATGTAAGGCAGCTTGTAGATTATTCAATACCTAACTAGGTATAAATATGGAATTCCCAACTTAAAGTTCTTTTTTATCTTCGAAAATATCCATAATCGCTTGCAAGTCATCATCAATATCAGCTTCGCAATTTATGAGATCTTGCGTAATAGGATGTGTAAAACTCAATTGATGCGCTATAAGAGCTAAGCGATTAAGTTGCAGGTGCTCTCTTGCGAAAGCATTTTGTTTGCCATCGCCATGTGTCGTATCCCCAATAATTGGGTGTCGAATATGGGCCATGTGCCTGCGTAACTGATGCTTTCTCCCCGTTTGAGGACGTAATTTAACTAAGCTAAAACGTGCTTGTTCGTATCTTCCTACTGGAATCGGTAGCTCGCAGGTAGACAACAAAGTGACTTCGCTAACCGCCTCTTGCGCAGCTTTATCTTGCTGAGCTTTAGCGTCAGTCATTTTGTCTAACTCTTCTTTTAAGGGATAATCAATAATTTGATCTTCAGTATATCCTCTTAGCACTGCCAAATAGCTTTTCTTAATTGTTTTGTCTGCAAAAGCTTGCCCTAACAATTGCGTACAAGGCTTATTTAAAGCAAACACTATTAAGCCTGATGTGGGTTTATCTAAGCGGTGAACTGGAAAAACCTGCTGGCCTATTTGATCACGCAATAATTGCAGTAGAAAACGTGTTTCATAACGATCAATATTACTTCGATGGACGAGTAAACCAGATGGTTTATGCACCACTACAAGATGCTCGTCTTGATAATGAATTTTTAACATAAGAGGATTCTCTAAGTAGCGCATCGCTACTAAACAACAATTGACGTATAATAACAGAATCTCGGCCTAAGCAAGAGCGTCGATTCTTTTTAACTATCACCGAAAGAACCAAAGCAATATGACACAAGCTAAGCAAATTAACACGCTCAGTGAATTTTTATTACAAGCGCAAACACAGTATATCGTTTTCGATTTAGGTCGTGGAATTAAACCAATAGATAATCAGCAATTTTTTGATTGGGAAAATCAACTTGCACCTTGCGCTTATCCGCGCCAAGAACATGCTTGGTTTTGCATTTGTTTCTGGAATGAAAAAGAAAGCCAAGAGCAATATATTTGGTATATCAAACTACCTCTAGATGAAAATGGGCTTTTAATACAAGCTGCGCGAAATCAGTTTCTTGAAATAGTAGTTACCGCCCTAGGCTCACAGTTACAGCATACTAGCAATGAAGAAGCTCAATTACCTGAAAACCCATTCGTGTTTCAACCAAGTCAGCAACAGCTTGCTGACTGTAATGCTCGTATTCATAAAGCATTGAAGCAAACTCGAGCTGGCAACAACAAAGTAGTCCAGTATATGCAAGCACCAAGTGTGCAAGATTGGCAAATACTAAGCGTACAAGACATAGCAGATTACGTAAGTACAAGTGATAGTAGCGACACATGCCCTGTTCAGTTGACCTTAGCGAAACACCTAATGCACTTGCCAGTTCCTATGCTAAGTTGCTTATTTGCCAGTTTAGAATGTATAAAAATTAACGATGTTCTAAGTAAAGCCATTATTGCCTTTTATAAAAGCAGCCAAGAGCCTGTATTGCGTCAATTGAGTTTACGTGCGCTTAGTCATTTCGAACCAGCAAACATATCTTTAGCAAATCACTTCGTAGAACAGTTGATTTTACGGGATGAAGCCTTAGATATAGAAACCTTAGTATTAATTGCCGGTAGATACTGGCATATTCTTAACGAAGAAAGCATTTTACTTTCATACATGGATAAAGTGGCTGCAAAAGATGACAGTTTTGCTTTATTTCTTGGCATTTACGCTGATCTTGTGAAAGTACCTAGTTGCCGCGCATCGATGCTTGGTCTGCTGCGTAATACAAAGCGCAGTAATTTAGTATCCCAAGGAATTGGTAGGCTTTTCACGCGATGATGCCTACTTCACAATAGAGAGAACCCTTTGAATTTGTTATCCTTAATCTTAGTATTTGTATGTGTATTAATAGTCGTTCAATTTTGGCGCTTACGCGGAATTTCTGAATATATGGTTGGCTATGCGAACCAGTACTGCAATAAACATAATCTGCAGTACATTTCCCTAGCTCGTACAGGAAGCAAATTCACCGCTTATAAAGGTAAGTTGGATTGGCAACTGAGATATCAAATGGAGTTTAGTAGTGACGGTGAATCAGGTTATTTAGGTACACTTACTTGCCATGGAAAAGAAGTGATTAATATAGATTTGCCCGCTTACCGAATCGCTAATTAAAGAATAACGATTAACAATGCAAAAAGGCAGACCATAGGCCTGCCTTTTCTTAAAATTTTGAGTATCCCTCTCAGCGTTCCTTTGCTGCAACTTCATCCATACTGAATCCCTTACTCCCCTTTCCGTTTTCATCCCGCTAATCCTAAGCAGGCAACACGCCTTGTGTAGATCCCTTTCCTTTTTCCCTAATCCAAATCAATCCATTTTCATTTGGAATCTCAAACCTTTGAGTTGTCCTTTATTGGCATCTGCCAAGAAATCCCTTAATATCATCCCTGTTATTCCTAACATCCAGTTAGTCAGTCTCATTCTCTTCATCCTGAAGAATTCCTTAAGACAGGTATAGAATAGACCTATCGAGCACTTCATAGTTAACTTTTTTTAATTAAGTTTTTGTGAACTTAAGTATACATTTTGACTCTAAACCACAATCCGATGATTACATTAGTATTTTTATTTAGCGCTCAGCTTTTAACATGTAAAAGTAGCGGAAATGCTCACAAGCTTGTAAGAAATTTCTTACAATATAAAAGGTAAATTTGGCGCTATTTGGGGCGAAACATTACCGTACCTGTAATGTGTCCCACTTCAATTTCTTCTACACGCTCAAATTCTGCATCTAAAAAATAAGACATGCATTTAGGTAAAGTCACTAACACAGCAACACCTTGCGATAGTTCATCTTCAACCATTAGCCCTAAAATTGCGCTCATCAATACGTGCCCTAAGCCTATGTCTTGATAATTTGGATGAACGCCTATAAGAGATAGCATATGGTAATTTTCTGCTGGAATTTTTTCTCTAACTTTTTCTTCCTTGGCAATCATCTGCTTAGTGCCAAAATACCCTGCAGTAAGCAGCATTTTCAAGCGCCAGTGCCAAAATTGGCCTGCTCCAAAAGCAGTATCAGGATTTGTTAAACAGGTCACAGCCAGGAGTCGGTCATCTTCGAATAATCCGACCAGAGGTTGTTTGGCGTCGTAGTAGGTATTAATTTCTTCTTTAATTGCGCTTCTTAAACGGGCTTCATACCCCTCTTTTTCACCCTGAAAAATATCAACAAAAAGTGGATCGTCAAAATAAGCGTTATAAAGAATAGATGCTGCAACTCTTAAGTCATCAGCGCTTAAGTATGCAGCTCTAATTTTTTGCAGATCAGGTTGGTATTCGGCAACTGTCATATATTGGTCATCCTAAAACAAACGTTACTGATTAAGTTTTAACCAGTGTAATGCAATAAATTGAATTTTGTAACAACTAATTTACATTTAACCCTTGTTTTGGGATGGTTCCGAATTTAAGTGATTGGTCTTACACCTTAATGATATCTAAGGCACTTTCACCGAAGCCTATCAATTGCCCGTTTTCAAACACAATAGGAGTGCACTCGTCTTTAGTGGTAGCGCCGTCGCCACTCTTACGTTGGGTGCGATAAAACAAAATGCGATACTGAGAACCTTCTTGTTTGAGAAGCTCATCAAAATCAGGGACGCCCAACTTGCTTCTAACACTTTGAATGGAGGCATCCATATCTAGTTGCCCTATAAGTTCTCTGTTACTTTGTTCTAGTTCAGACCAACTTCCATGCTGACTCAGCCTTTGATCGTCATAATCATCCTGTACTGAAATAACACAAGCTGATAATAAAAATGCGCTTACAGCGAGTGTGATAATACTTTTTTTCATAATAGTTCCTTTGCGTGCTCTACAATATATATAATTTAAAGAATTGCCCCTTTACCAAGATTACGCAGATAAAGGATATACTTGATAGCCTTATTACAAAAACCAGACCACAATACAAAGAATGTTTTATTCTAACTAAAACAATAACTTATGATTGAAACCAATATTTACTCATAAAGTCCTTGTGTCAATAGCACTATTTAATTAAAAATATCGCTAATTATTGGTAATTTTAGCAGTAAAAAAAATGTCAGTTTCAAGCGTAATTAGTATTTGTCAGAAATTGACAAAGGAAGGAAAAACACCCACAACCGCTCTTGTAAAAATGCATTTGCAAAGCCCTTTACCCTTAGCTCAAGTTTTAAAAGGCTTGCAGTTGTTTCAAGCAAATCCGAATCAAGCATTTGAAGTACCAGAACATAAAGAAGAGCCGGTGCAGAGTGCTTGTTGCAATTGTGGAGAAAAGATAGCTGTATTACAGCGGCAATTAGATGCGATAAAACTAGAGCTTAAAGCTCTACAAGAGCAGGCGCTGGCGAAATAAGGTTAATAAATTCACTTAAATTTACAGCAACCGTTTTATGTGGCTCTTTACCCACCCTTTCAACTACAACCGCGCCGGTTGCTATATCTATTGACAATACAATGTCTTCTTCGTCGGTAATGGCAAAAAACAAGGTATCAGCTTGTTTCAATCTACGCTTCATTAATACATGCGCAATTAAGTTTTTTTGCAAGCGGTCAAAATCATATTCGTTCCATGCCTGTAAAATCGTAAAATTACCGTCATCTGCGTGTGCATTTAGATCATGACTGTAATAAGCACAGAATAAATATTGAAGCTCCTGCGGTATTTTTATAGATAAAGCCTCTTCAATATTAGATAAATTTGCCTCCCCTGCTCTTGAAAAAGGCTGCCAAGGAACCAAATCTTCGTTTGCCTTGTTAACAACATCGTCTGATTTTATACATGGCGACATCCAATCTTTATCGAAATACGTAAGTAAACCTTGATTAGCGGGCGTAGATTGATCAATGTAAGATTGCACAAACTGGTCAAAAATACTTTCAAATAAAGGGGCGTGAGGGGTCATAGCGTTCAATACCTTCTTAAAAGGTGACAATTATTAGCGAAAGAGGATAGCAAGGCATATTCTGAAAAGAAAGCAGCCTTCATGATAAGATTAAACCAACAAAGAGGCGAGCATTTGCCAGCCTAATATTTGAGTCACTATATTTGCAAGGAAATTTCATTGGATCATTTAACACTAGGTAAAAAAACAGAATATTCAGAGTACTACGATGCATCCCTACTCCAGGGGGTGCCACGTTCCTTGAGTCGAGATGAAATAGCGCTACCTGACCCTTTGCCTTTTACTGGGTCAGATATGTGGAATGGCTATGAAGTGTCATGGTTAAACACGAAAGGTAAACCGCTTGTGGCTATTTTACAATGCAGCGTCCCCATTGATTCGCCTAACTTGATTGAGTCAAAATCATTTAAGCTTTATTTAAACAGTTTCAATCAAAGCAAGTTTGATGACGCTGATTCAGTATTGAACTTAATGCAGAGGGACTTATCAAAATGCGCTGGCGCTGAGGTAAGGCTCAAATTAATACCAAGTCGCGATTTCTCGCAGCTCAAAATTGGCGATTTTAGCGGTACTCTTCTAGATGACATAGATATTGAAATTGATAATTATGGCCTACAACCAGAAAAGTTATCGTGCGAAACAGGACATGTGCAAGAAACCTTAGTAAGCCATTTGTTAAAATCTAATTGTTTGATCACCAATCAACCCGATTGGGGCAGTGTTATGATCAAATACGAAGGTAAAAAAATTCAACATAGTTCACTTTTGCGATATCTTGTTTCTTTCAGACAACACAATGAATTTCATGAACAGTGTGTTGAACGAATTTTCTATGATATTTTGCGTTTTTGTCAACCCGAAAAACTTACCGTTTATGCAAGATACACGCGCCGCGGGGGCCTTGATATAAACCCATTTAGATCTAACTTTGAATCGCCCTATCAAGATGAACGCCTTGCTAGACAATAAATTACCCGCACTATTACAAAATAAATGTGTCACAAAGGATATTAGATGAGTAACGTTTACCAGTTAAATCCCGTTGGTTGGATGTCGCAGCTGTCACAGTTAGAAATGAATCTACTAGAACAATCAACAACAGATGACCTACATCAAATCTTTAGAAACTGCTGCCTTGCAGTGCTAAATGCGGGTGTTGAGCAAGATGATTCAGAGGCTCTTTTTGATGAGTATAAAGATTTTTCAGTTCGCCTTATTCGTAAAGAGCGAGGGGTTAAAATTGAACTCACAAATCCACCCGAAAATGCCTTTGTAGACGGAAAGTTAATTTCAGGAGTACATGAGCACCTGTTTTCTGTGCTGCGCGATATGCTCTATATGAGCAGTAAGCACAACGCTCAATTTGATTCTATTGCACATAGAATAGAAACTCCTGATTGCGCCAATAACGACACTAACATTACTACCCACGTGGTATTTGATATGATGCGCCATGCCAATGCCATCGGTGCTCAGGCTCCGGCAAACATGGTAATTTGTTGGGGTGGGCATTCTATTGTAATGGAAGAGTATAAGTATACCAAAGAGGTTGGCTACGAGCTTGGTTTGCGAGGCATGAATATTTGCACAGGCTGCGGACCAGGAGCCATGAAAGGCCCCATGAAAGGAGCCGCAATCGGCCATGCTAAGCAAAGAATTAAGCAAGGCCGATATTTGGGTATAACAGAGCCTAGCATTATAGCCGCAGAGCCCCCTAACGCTATTGTAAATGAACTGATTATTATGCCTGATATTGAAAAACGCCTTGAAGCATTTGTTCGAATTGCGCACGCAATTGTGATATTTCCAGGTGGTGTAGGCACGGCTGAAGAGTTGCTTTATTTGCTCGGATTAATGTTAGATGATGCCAACAAAGACCAAGTTATTCCCTTGATACTAACAGGCCCTGAAAGCAGGCGTTCATACTTTGAAGCAATAGATGACTTTATTGGCGCCACCTTAGGCCCGCAAGCTCAAAGTAAGTACAAAATAATTGTTGGTGATGCTGCTAAAGTTGCCACCGAGCTTGCGCAAGCACAAGAAACAGTGAAAGACTTTAGAAAAGAAAAAGGCGATTCATTTAATTTTAATTGGACCTTACATATACCTACTGATTTTCAACAGCCTTTTATTCCAAGCCACGAATCAATGGCTGCATTAGATTTACATTTGAACCAACCAATTTCTGCCTTAGCGGCCACATTGAGAAAGTGCTTTTCAGGTATAGTAGCGGGTAACGTTAAGTCTGATGGGGTTAAACAAATAAAAGAGAAAGGCCCCTTCCAACTTAGTGGCGATGCTCTACTGATGGAAAAAATGGACACATTACTAAGCTCTTTTGTCGCACAAGGGCGAATGAAGCTTCCTGGCTCAACTTATACTCCTTGTTATAAGGTACATGCTTAATGCTTCCCTTAATACTCATTCACAGTGATTACTCGCGCAGTTTCTATGCGCTAAGCGATTACATACCCATCACTCAAATCAATTTTGGCCATACATGCTATCTGAATTATAAAGACTGGTGTAAAATAAACGCATTACGATTAAATCAAGTAGCGCTTAGCTAACAAGGAAACCCAATGACACAACAAAGAATTACCGTAATTCCAGGCGACGGTATTGGCCCAGATATCATCGATTCTGCGATTCAAGTGCTTAATAAAGTAGGATGCGACTTTGCCTACGACTATGCAGATGCTGGCTTGATGGCACTTGAAAACCATGGTGAGTTGCTTCCTGAAGAAACCAAAGCCTTAATTGCGAAAAACAAAGTCGCGCTAAAAGGCCCTTTAACTACTCCTGTAGGGGAAGGCTTTACGTCAATTAATGTGAGTCTGCGTAAGCAATTTAAACTGTATGCTAACTTGCGCCCAGTATTATCATTTAACGGTACCAAAGCTCGTTATGAAGATATTGATATTATTACTGTGCGTGAAAACACTCAAGGTATGTATTCAGGCTTAGGCCAAGTGGTTTCGGAAGATGGCAATGAAGCTGAAGCCATGAGTAAAATTACGCGTGAAGGTGCTGAAAAAATAGTGGTTTTTGCATACGAACTTGCTCGCCGCGAAGGCCGTAAAAAAGTCACCGCCGTTCACAAAGCTAACATTCTTAAATCAACCTCAGGATTGTTTTTGAAAGTAGCTCGTGAAGTAGGCGCTCGTTACCCTGACATTCAGTCAGATGAAATGATTGTTGATAATTGCTGTATGCAGCTTGTAATGAACCCACATCAGTTTGATGTGATTGTGACCACAAACTTATTTGGTGACATTTTATCTGACCTATGTGCAGGTTTAGTAGGCGGATTAGGTATGGCGCCAGGCGCTAACATTGGTGAAGATTGCGCAATCTTTGAAGCTGTACATGGCTCAGCACCTGATATTGCAGGTAAAAATTTAGCTAATCCAACCTCGGTTATTTTAGCTTCGATTCAAATGCTTGAGTATTTGAATATGGCCGATAAAGCAGAAAAAATTAGAAGCGCTTTAAAAGATGTGATTGAATCAGGCGATCGCACGACTCGCGACTTAGGTGGGGAGCACGGCACCACTGACTTCACGCAGGCAATTTTAGAAAGACTGTAACACTTAAAGTCTTAGGAAAGAATATAAGCCAGAGTACGCAAAAAGCGGCTCTGGTTTTTTTATTTCCAAAATAAAGCCTTTATTGCATTGCCACTTTAAATTTTGGCTTAGTATTTGTATAGCAAGTACTTATTTAGCAGTATTGCGTTTAAACAACAAAATTTTGGCTAATTTATTACGCTTTAAAATAAGAGAGGCAACAGTGGCGTTGAGAGAAACAATAATAGAAAAGTTTAACGAAGCTTTAGAGCAAATTGATTCTGATAAAGAGTACCTCACCATTCGTGATGAGCAAATACTATTAGATACTGATTTAGATTCTTTAGGGTTTGCCATTTTAGTTGCCCTACTTGATGAAGAACTTGGGTTTGACCCATTTCAGTTAATGCAAACGCCAGTTTATCCAACAACTTTCGGTGAATTCGTAAATATTTACGAGAATGCAAATGGCTAAAGCACTAAGGGAATATCTTTCTTTAGTTCCGCCTGAACGGCCATTTTTACTTGATGAGCAAGGTGAAGCACTAAGCTATGGCGCTGTGCTAAAGCTCACTGATGACACAGCTAAAAAATACGCTCATTTAAATAATGCAAGAGGTGCAATTGTAAGCGATAGCAGTTACACAATAGCACTCTTGTTACCCGCTCTTAATTCTTTGCTAAGCGGTATTTATTTACAAGCACAAGACATTACTCCCGAGCATGCTAAGAGAATTTATAAAGCCGCCAAAATTGATTTCATTATAGAGTTAAGTGAAGGGAAGATAAAAAATATCACTCGCATTAGTGAAGATACACCTTTTGCAAATCATGATGATGCCAATTCACAAGACATATGCACTTGCTTGTTAGCTACTTCAGGCACAACAGGTGAGCCGAAGCTCTTATCTTACACATTAGATACCTTATTCGCGACAAGTAGCAAGAATATAGACGCAGGGCAAAAATATCGCTGGGGCTTATGTTATGAGCCAAACCGATTTGCTGGCTTACAGGTGTATTTACAGGCTATAGCGTCTGGTTCATCACTTTTAGTCGCAAGCGATTTAAGTAATACAAGTGCTTTGCTAAGCGTATTTACTCGAGCCAATGTAAATAGCATTTCAGCAACCCCCTCTTTATGGCGTAAATTCCTCATGAGCCCTGAACATGCACTATTATCTTTGAGTAATATCACCTTAGGGGGCGAAATAAGCCAACAAACCTTACTTAATTCATTAGTGCATGCATTTCCTAAGGCTCACATTATACATATTTACGCTTCTACTGAAGCGGGAGTTTCAATTACGGTCAAAGATAAAAAAGCGGGATTTCCGAGCGCTTGGTTAAACAAAAGTAAATCGCTGCCTGTTGAGTTAAAAGTAGTTAATAGAATACTATGGATAAAAACTCAGTTTCCTGCAGATGATATTGTATTAGGTGAACTAAGCAAAGATAACGATGGCTTTATCAATACCGGTGACATGGTTGAAGTACTAAACGAACGCGTACAATTTATTGGTCGGGATAATGGTTCAATAAACGTGGGGGGCAATAAAGTAATGCCAGAGAAAGTCGAAAACGTCCTACTGGCTCACCCAGAAGTGTTGATGGCTAGATGTTATGCTAAAACAAATTCAATATTGGGTTCATTGGTTTGCGCAGATATTGTACTTAAAACACATAAAGAGCAATTGGATAACAAAGCGCTAAAAAGAAACTTAAAATTTTTCTGCAAAGGCAAGCTGAACACTTTTGAAATACCCGCAACATTTAATTTTGTACAAACGATTGCTACTAATATCAACGGAAAAATAAAAAGGTAATTTTTCATGAAAAAATCGGTAATTGTAACGGGAGCGGGAAAAGGCTTGGGGCTTGAAATTAGTAAAGTATTGCTAAAAGAAGGATATAAAGTAATTGCTATAAGCCGAAGTATAACAGAAGCAAGCGAATCCCTCAGCCAAAAATACCCTCAAGATTTTTCATTCTACATGTTTGATTTTGCCAAGCTTAAAGAAATATCTTGGCTAGTAAAAGAAATAGTTAAAACACATGGTAGGCCATACGGTTTAGTCAATAATGCAGCGATTGGCAATGATGGCGTTCTTGGCACCATGCATGAACAGGATATTAGCGACATTATTCGCATCAATATTGAAGCCCCCATATTAATGAGTAAATATGTGTCACGTTCAATGATGCTTAATAAGCAAGGGCGCATAATAAACATTGGCTCAATCATTGGCTCTACCGGCTTTAATGGATTAAGCGTATATGGCGCAAGCAAAGCAGCCATGCAAGGCTTTAGCAAATCGCTAGCGCGAGAATTAGGGCGGGCAAATATAACGGTAAACACCCTAGCACCAGGATACATGCAAACAAACATGACCACAGGTTTACAAGGTAATAAATTAGCAAGCATTGAGCGTAGAAGCCCACTAGGCCACCTAGCTAACGTTAATGATGCGGCTTATGGCGTAGTTTACTTATTATCAGAAGGTGCACGAAATGTAACCGGCACTAGCTTGACCATAGATGCAGGTAGCACAGCGTAATATAATTATTGTTACCCCGAACAGCTTATTATAGGTCCTAACTTATACTTCGACTCCGTTGTACTGTGATGCTAGGTCATCTAAATCAGAACACGTTGAATCAAACCCCCTACCATCAAACTCATAGCTAACTTGTACGCAGCTAGAGCGCTTAAACAAACGGCCTTTAACCTCATGCAAAGACCAATGCTTTAACTCGTTTAAAAAGCGATGAGCAACTTGCTCATTACTAAATTGATACTGAATGGATGTGATCATATTTTGTGAGAAATTAAGTGAATTTTGAAAATCTGTACTCAAAGCCAAGTTGGCGAGCACGCAAAGTAACTATAAGCTAATTGTACGTGCAATTGCACGCTAACCCAACTAAAAGGAAACTTAAATGAAACTACAAAAATGGATGATTACTTTCTCAGTATTAGTGCTTGCTTTGATGCAATATTCTCATAGTGTACAAGCAAACGGCAAAAGTACCGGCTTATCTAGCATGACAGCTAATAACATTTTTATGCAGGATACTGCGCAAGTAGCAAACTCTGTAAATATCAATACTGCTAGCGCAGATGAATTATCAACTCTACCAGGGGTTGGTATGAAAAAAGCAGAAGCTATTATTGATTATAGAGAACTAAATGGAGACTTCACATCAACAGAAGAAATTGTGAATGTAAAAGGTATTGGGCCGAAAATGCTTGAGAAAATAAGCGCGCTAATAACTATTTAAGCGACTATTATTCTGCTAGTCAAAACGCTATTCATACTAGCACTGAAACTAAAAAGCCAACACACCTCAAATTAGTGTGATGGCTTTTTTAATAGTTTTATTCTGTGAATATGAAGCTAGCTACTAGTAATTGGCAGCTACTTCTTTCAAGTATTCAATAAATTCAGGTCCAAGCTCAGGGTGACGAACAGCATAATCTATATTCGCTTTCATATAACCAAGCTTGCTTCCACAATCATGGCTTCTACCTTTCATGTAATACGCATCAACTTGCTCATGCTCCATAAGCGTATCTATAGCATCTGTAAGCTGAATTTCACCGCCGGCGCCAGGAAGCGTAGTAGGTAATAGGTCCCAAATCTTTTCAGATAACACGTAACGGCCTACAACCGCTAAATCAGATGGTGCATCATCTAAATCAGGCTTTTCTACCATTTTATGAATTTTAGCTGATTCACCAGGGTTTAAATTCTTCCCTTCCAAATCAACAATACCAAATTTAGAGACATCTTCTTGAGCCACTTGCTCAACCATTACTTGGCTAACACGGCTAGTATTAAATTTTGCAACCATATCAGCTAAGTTATCTTTTTTCGGATTACTTGTTGCATCATCAATAATAACATCAGGCAGTACAACGGCGAACGGGCTATCACCCACCATAGGTAGAGCACACATAATTGCATGACCTAAGCCATTAGCAACACCTTGACGCACGTGCATAATAGTTACATCTTTAGGGCAAATTTGTTGTACAGCCTCTAGTAACTGGCGCTTAACACGCTTTTCCAAGGTAGCCTCTAGTTCAAATGACGTATCAAAGTGATTTTCAATGCTATTTTTACTCGCGTGGGTAACAAGAATAATCTCTTTAAGTCCTGCTTGCACACACTCGTTAACAACGTACTGGATAAGTGGTTTATCAACAACGGGTAGCATTTCTTTGGGAATAGCTTTAGTTGCTGGCAACATTCTTGTACCTAGTCCTGCAACGGGGATAACTGCTTTTTTCACTTGACTCATTGTAGCTTCCTATTTATTGCGTTACTTACGTAACCTTTCATCCTAAATTAAATAACCGGTGATACCGATAATCCACGACCTATTGCATAGTAATGCAATCCGTATTCCGAAACGGTTTCTGGGTCAAATAAATTTCTTCCGTCAAATAAAACGGGGGTTTTTAAGGTGCCTTTAATATGCGCAAAGTCAGGCGCTTTAAACGCCTGCCATTCAGTACAAATTACTAAGCAATCAGCGTTATTTAAAGTGGCTTCTTTAGTGCCCATTAAACTTAAGTCACTGCGTGCACCATAAATTCGCTGGGTTTCTTCCATCGCTTCTGGATCATAGGCTTGGACCTTGGCGCCCTGCTCCCACAATTTCTCCATCAGCACTCTTGAAGAAGCTTCACGCATATCATCGGTATTCGGCTTAAATGATAAACCCCACAAAGCAATGGTTTTTCCAGCCACATCATTGTTAAAATGACGCATGATGTAATCAAATAATTTTTCTTTTTGGCGGTAGTTAACTGCTTCTACTGATTGCAATACCTTAGCATCATAACCCACTGCAGTTGCACTACGAATAAGCGCCTGCACATCTTTAGGGAAACAAGAGCCGCCATAACCACAACCAGGATAAATAAATTGATAACCAATTCTTGAATCACTACCAATACCTTTACGAACATTTTCTATGTCTGCACCAAATTGCTCTGCTAAGTTTGCCATTTCATTCATAAAACTGATTTTAGTGGCTAGCATGCAGTTCGCAGCATATTTTGTGAGTTCTGCGCTGCGCACATCCATAACAATAATTTTATCGTGGTTACGATTAAATGGTGCATACAATTCACGCAGTTTCTTCTCAGAAGTAGCGCTTTTAGTGCCAAGAATTATCCGGTCAGGGCTCATGCAATCTTTAACTGCGGCGCCTTCTTTAAGAAATTCTGGGTTTGATACCACATCAAACGTAAAATCATTCCCCACTTCAGCGAGTACTTCATTCACTCTTGCCGTGACTTTATCTGCGGTGCCTACAGGAACAGTAGACTTGTTGATGATAATTTTATGACCGTTCATATGCGTAGCTATGCTGCTCGCTACCGCTAATACGTATTTTAAATCAGCTGAGCCATCTTCATCAGGTGGTGTACCTACAGCTATAAATATTACATCACCGTGTGCAATACCCGCGGCTGCATCAGTAGTAAACTTTACTCTTCCAGCTTCAAAATTTGAAGTAACTAGTGGCGTCAAGCCAGGCTCGTAGATGGGGATTATGCCTTTTTCAAGGTTATCTACTTTATTTTGGTCTACATCTACACAAACTACTTCGTGTCCTACTTCAGCTAACACAGCTGCTTGCACAAGGCCTACATAGCCTATACCAAAAACCGTTACTTTCATTAATATTTCCTTTTACAAAACGAGCTAAACATTAGCAACATTGTATGACGTGTACATTACAAAACTATATAAGCGCCCATAAATAAGTTTCCACTTATAAAGTAATTTCAGATGTCGACTATAGCGAATATTGCAGCACAAAAACAGGGCGCATTATTTCTTATGGTGCAATGAGTGAGCAATGTGGGATGGGTATATAATAGGAACACCTTAACCTCCCCATGAAACGATTAAAACAAAAGCAATAAACATGCCCGCAATAAAATTATTTGATCACGTTTAATTTTGGCTTTCTAAGTTCAGTAGAATCTTTTGATTGCTCTTTATTTCGTTGCGCCCATACTAAATCACAAATACCGTCGGTTGGATTAAAACCGGTTGGTGCATTGAGTAAAATTTCACGTATGGTTTCATGATCAAAGTTATGACAAGCTCTATCGAGTTTGTCTAAAATGGGCGATAAGTCATCCCATGAGAGCATCGCCTCATTCGCGGTTAATATCCGCTCATGGAAGGTCTCAAGCACGTTATCACCTATCAGCAATTCTTCATACAACTTTTCACCCGGGCGAAGACCAGTACATGTGATTGCAATATCCCCATCGGGATTTTTGTCGTCTTTTACATCAAGACCAGACAAACGAATCATTTTTTCGGCTAAATCTTTAATTCTCACCGATTCACCCATATCAAGCACGAACACATCACCGCCTTTCCCCATTGCCCCCGCTTGTATAACAAGTTGTGCTGCTTCCGGTATGGTCATAAAGTAACGAGTGATATCTTCATGAGTAAGTGTAATAGGCCCGCCTTCTTTTATTTGGCGACGAAATAAGGGGACTACCGAACCGGAAGAGCCAAGTACGTTCCCGAAGCGCACCATGCAAAAACGTGTTCCTGTATTCACTTTGGCTTCTTCCAAAGCTTGCAAAACCAATTCAGCCATACGTTTGCTCGCCCCCATGGTGTTAGTGGGCCTTACAGCTTTGTCAGTTGAAATAAGCACAAAGGTTTCAACACCTGCATTAATTGCAGCTCGGGCGGTGTAATAGGTGCCAAAAACGTTATTCCTAACGCCCTCAACCACATTATGCTCCACTAACGGTACATGCTTATAGGCAGCTGCATGATATATAGTATCCACGCCAAATGACTTCATCACTGCTTCAACACGGTTAATGCGCTGTACAGACCCCATTATGGGATAAAGTGTTGTTTTTAGGCCTTGCTTAACAATATATTCTGATAGCTCTTTTTCAATTTCATACAAGCCATATTCTGACAACTCAAACAAAACTAGTTTAATGGGTTTGTATTTTAAAATTTGACGGCAAAGCTCCGAGCCTATTGACCCACCAGCGCCAGTCACCATTACCGCTTTTGCAGTAATGTGCTGTGCCATTAATTGCGGAATAGGCGTTACGGGTTCGCGGCCTAACAAATCTTCTATTTCTACGTCAATAATTTGGTCATCAGGTACGTTTCCTTCAATAACATCTTTAAAACCAGGTATGGTTTGCACCTTTACAGACAGGTGTTCTAACTGGCTAATTACCTGATTTCTGCGAGAACGGCTAGCACTAGGCAATGCTAACAACACTTTGTATGCTTTGTGTTCAAAGATAAGTGTACGTAATTCTTGAATATCTATTACTGGGACACCTTGAATAATTGAACCTTGCTTAGCCTTATCATCATCAATAAATGCGCTTACATAATATTCTGCGCCTGTTGCCAAACCAGTCGCTAGCTGACGTCCTGCGGAGCCTGCGCCATAAATCACTACTGGTTTTTTATTTGAGCCAGAAAAGTGACCTATTGAAGCCCGAACGATTAATCTTGAGCCCCCCACCGTTAAGAGTATTAATGCTCCATATATTAGCGGCATAGTCCTAGGGATAGGAATAGAAGAGAAAAAAGCAATTATTACAATACTAGACGTAGAAAGTATTGTTCCTGCAACAATCGCCCACACTGCTTGCGAACTCATATAGCGCAGAACTGCACGATACAAGCCCAAACGAATAAAGATAAAAACACTCAATGAGAGAATTATAGGAACAATCGACCAATAACTGCTCTCAAAAAAAGGGGTAAAACTATCTAAACGTATGAAAAGCGCTAACCAAAATGACGAGAAAATGCACATCGAATCCACAACTAATGTCACAGCCCGTTTTGTTTTTCGGCTGGCATTGAATAATTTAATTAGGGGGGTTACGCGCAAGTTTTTCTCGCTATGCTCTGAGTCTAGTGGCTTTTTAGTAGAACTCATTTCTTTCCTTGAAATAAAATTTTCACTCTGTGAGTATAGCTCAATACGAGCTTATTTCAACTACTTAAAACTTATCTGCAATGCGCTTTTCTTAACAAATATACACTGGCACACTACATTGGTCTTTATTGTAAGAGGTAAAGTCTAGAATTCCTGTTTTTAGAGTGGTGTTTAATAAGCCGTATATTTCTTCGTCCAACCGCTAATACGGGAACGAATAAATAAATATATGGATTAATGGTAGCGATTCACCTACTACTTAGTAAATGATTATTGATTGTCACTCTGTACTCTATCACCTGCACCTTTTCCAGTTATGGTCATAATAATGAATTTAAAGTACTGAGTTAATGACAGCTCAGCAATCATCTTCTGATCAGTTTCAGCAAGCAGCTTTGGCGTAGACATATCAATGGTGCTCACCTGTGCAAGCCCTGTAATACCGGGTAATACGGCATACACACCACGGCTATCTCGTTCAGTAATTAACTCTTCTTGATTGAACAAGTTTGGCCGAGGACCTACAAAACTCATTTCGCCCTTAAGTACATTTACTAACTGTGGTAACTCGTCTATTTTAGTTTTACGTAAAAAGCCGCCCAATTTAGTGATAGAAGCCGCACTTGCAAGATGACTGGCTACCGATTTGGTTTCAACTGTCATAGTGCGAAATTTAATAAGTTTAAATGGCCGTTTATTTTTACCCATGCGTTGTTGAATGAAGATCGGCGAGCCGGTATCAAAGTAACCAATAATAGTAACAACAATTAAAATTGGAGAAGTGGTCAATAGACCAAAGAAAGCCAGCAAAAAATCGAGGAGACGGATTAAAATTATATGCATTGGTTAATTATGTCTTTTATTTGTATAAACTGAGGGTTGCAAGAAAAGCATCAGCTGTTTTATTCATTGATTCAGCCGAGCTGCAAGGTGGTTGCCAATTTAACATTTCTTTTGTTTTTGATATATCAACTTGTAACGACCCACATAACCGTTGCGCTATAGTCGTTTTACCCATTAGCTTTGCAGTCAAAGTAAACCATGTACCAGGAATAGGTAACAATCTATTCGGCACACCTAATGCGGTGGCGATATTAGCCAATAATTGAGAGGTTGAAACATCATCATCGTCAGATACCATAAAGGTTTGATTTGCCGCATTAGGGTGGTCAATACAAGTAACAATTAAATCAACTAAGTTATCAACCGACACTAAGCTACGTTTATTGCTCTTGATACCACCTAATGGCACTGGCAACCCTCTGTTAACCCATTTCATCATCGAAGCAAAGTTAGCCTTCACACCTGGGCCATATACCAATGGTGGACGAATTATTACAACCTCCATACCTGTCTTCGCTGCAATTTCGCGCAACCCTACTTCAGCTTCATACTTACTTAAGCCGTAAGGGTCAGTGGGTATAAATTGATCATCAGGCCTAAACGGTAAATCGGGTTTTGTCGACTCGCCATTTACCTTTACTGAACTAAGAAAGATAAAACGTTTTAGGCCAGCATTCGCAGCTTGCTGCGCTAGATTAAGCGTACCGTAGGTATTTACCTCTCGAAACGCCTCTAATGGATCTGTCGCGCTATCATCCATAATATGCACTCGAGCAGCGCAGTGGATAAGTACATTTGTATCTTGCAAAGCAACCGCGAAATCAGTATCGGCATTAATTTCACTTTGATAAAATGAAGATTTAGTTGTTTTTGAAGGATTTTGCCTTCCCAAACAACGGACGCTTTTATTTTTTAAAGCATCAAACAATGCTCCGCCAACAAATCCAGTGGCCCCTGTCAGCAATATCATTTAAAAATATAACCCATCATTTTACTCGGATACTTGGACATAATAGAAAACCAATTTGCTTTAATTCCGTTGCTTCGGCAGGACGCCAATATTTCTCTATTAAGTATAAAATTAGACATAAAACCAGAAGTACTTAGTCCCCCCAATCGCATTTTTACAATTTCTTCATCTAAATAGGTAAATGATGTGTTTGGCAACGAAAAAATCCGCAGTAGCATATCAAAATCAGAAGCTATCTTAAAATCAGTACGGTATAACCCTGCTTTTTCATAACACTCTTTTTTTGCGTAAAACGAAGGATGAGCAGGCATCATACCTCGCGAGAACTTTGATTTGTTAAATCCAGCAGATGAATAATGCCTTTTCTTAACAGAAAAGTCATGTTTTGAATAAAAACCAACGTTACCATATATACCATCACTATTACCTATGGCGGATACTAAGTTAATGATTGTTTCTTCACTTGCGAGGGTATCGTCCGAGTTCAGCACACCAACAATATTGCCAGTGGCTAACTTAATACCTTTGTTCATTGCATCATAAAGCCCATAATCAGGCTCACTAACATGTACACTTACCACCGCTTTATATTTTGACACTATTTCGTTTGTGGAATCGTTAGATTTACCATCAATGACAATATATTCGATGTTAGGGTAAGTCTGGGATTGAACAGATTGTATTGTATCTTCAATCGTTTTCTCAGAATTAAAACATACCGTAATGATTGAAACTTTCATTTAATAAATATTTCCAAGTAAATAATTGTTTGAATGTTTTAGCTTATTTTTTTATTGCTACAAACTTTATCGCATATTCTAGTTCGTCAAAAAATCGTTTCTGTAAATCAAGTTCTGGTTGAGTAGTAGAAATCACTTTTGTCTTTATAGTTGAGCAAATTAATGTCGCAAGTGATTCGATATTTCGGGGATCGAAAAACAAGAATTCACCATGTTTTGGCTCTTGCTCTCTATGGATTGGGATATCGGAAAGAATCATCTTTTTACTAAGAGATTTAGCTTCTTCGACAGTGCTACTCCAACCTTCAAATAAAGAGGGGTTGAGAACAAAAGAACTTCCAGCCATTAAAGCTAAAACATCACTACCAGGTATTAAACCTAATACTTTATATTCATCAGAAGTAATGTCCATATCTCGAATAAATGTTTGACATTTTTTAAATGACTCCGACTCGGTACTACCTGTAGAAACAATCTGAAATGGTTTTTCTCCCTTCATTCGGAGAAACTTAATAGCTCGCAAAACAACTTCATGGTTTTTATGAGGCCAATATTGATTAGGTAAGAATATATACTTATCTTCAAGTTGGTACTTTTCTTTTACTGCCTCAATATCTTTTTCGGGTACTTTTGCTACCTTCACAGCAAACCTTATAACAAACAACTTATCCTCTGGAGTAGGGTATGTTTTTAAAAAACTATTTTTCGCATCATAGCTACTGAAAACAACACCAGATGAAAATTTTGCTTGCGCTAAAAAACCAATATTACGTTTTAGTTTTTTCAGCATTGAAAACATTTTCGGGAGATATATGTGCTGTAAATCAGGGATCCAAGATAAGACGGGTGTTTTAAAATTCCAACCAAAAAATCTAGCATTACTGTAAAAAACATCAATATTGTGTTTCTCCGATAAAAGAGAAACAACCTTATCTTTACCAAGAAGCACTGCAGACAAAACATCAGTTAATTTTTGCTGAGTAGATTCAACATAAGCTAACTCAACATTCTTCATGGATAAAAGCAACTCTTCAAAATCACCATCAATATCACGCGACATAAAAACGATTACTTCGATACTACTTGAATATTCGGAAAGTAATGCCACTAATCTTAAGTAATAATTTGCCCCGCCCATCCAAAGTTTTGGCGATGGAAAAAAAATACCTAGTCTTATTCTTTTATTATTCATGATTCTGTTTGTACCAATTGACATACTGAGCAACACCTTCATCTAACTTAACTTTGTATTTTCCACATAGGCTATCTTTAAATACGCAATCTGAAACTAAAGAAAATGGATCGCCAGCTCGAGATGAATTGTTAAAAACAATGTCAATGTCAACTTGACCGTTAAACCAATGCATACACAAAAGCGAAATAAGTTCAGCTACGGTATGTTTTGTCCCCGTCCCTAAATTTACAACACATGGGCTTGAGTTCCCTAAACTACCAAGCGCATAAAGGCTATCGCAGACATCATTGATATGAATCCAATCCCGTTCTTCATTTCCGGTTCCAAAACAAGTTAAAATTGTCGGCTTATCTATGTTTCTAAGTTTGTTACACATATCCCAGAGTAATTGCTTTCGCAAGCCGTTACCATAAACTGAGAATATTCTTACAGCTGTAATTTTTAAATTATGATTTGAACGGTACATTGAAGCTAGACGCTCAACCATCTCTTTGTGATAACCATAATTAGAATAAGGGTTAACTTTTGAGTTTTCTCTAAGCTTTCCGCCTGAGTGACTACCGTATACCGCTGCACTTGACGCAATAATCACATTAGTTTCAGGTGAATTTACACGAACCCATTCAAATAATAGTGAAGCAGTATCGACACTTTTACAAAAGTCCCCATAAGGGTTGTCGACTGCGGTCCCGACCGAAGATCCACCAGCAAGATGATAAATAGTCTTAGGTTTACCTTTCATTAGCTTAAGAAGTTTATTGAGGTTATTGAAATCAACATAGCCATTTAAAAAATTACTATTTGATTTTTTCTCTCCTCCACTACCAACACCATATACATTACAGTCTTGCTGGGAAAGTTTATTTACAAGGTTGCTTCCGATAAAGCCAAAACAACCAGTTACGATAACTTCATTCAAAATTGAGCCTTTTTTATTGTTAAATAATACTACTGAAATTTTTTGCTGCCAAAATATAAGGCATCAATATTAATTCATTGCCTACCTTTATTAACTCTAAATACTGCTCTTGACTTGGAATTAAGGATTCATCTATATCGGTTTTTACCCATTTTTGAGAATGAAAATCAAACCTTTTTATAACTTTTGCGGGGTTACCAATCACAATGGAAAAGGGTGGGACATCATTTAAGACAATTGATTTAGCGCCAATAATTGAACCGTGACCAATATTCACATTGCCGATAACGGTTGCACCATAGCCAAAAAAACAATTCACCCCAACTTGTATTACATTTTCACTATCTACTCCTGTTTTAATGTAGGGAGACATGACTGAGTCAATATTATGGGATGCGCCAATAAATGAACAATTCGACGCAGTTAATGCATATGCGCCAATGGTAATATGCGCCCCTGCAGTTAAAAAGTTATTTTCACCAATAAATGAGTTGTCACCAATAGTTATATACTGTGTACTTCGATTATTTCGGTGGTTGACATTGAGCCACGTACGATTACAAATAACCACATTACGACCTAATGAAACTTGTCTCCAACCTGTCACTCGCGCAGTCCTTGATATGGTGCATTTAAAAAAATACTTATATCTGTAAAAATATCCCATAAAACCTGTAATGAAATAATAACCACGTAGCATCATCAGACCTACATTACTTTTTGCTAGCTCTCTAAGCTTAACCTTTAACTCATTTAGCATAGGATACCCTTTTTAGAAGAGATTTGATGTAACCAACTATCTTTTTATTTAAGCGTTTTCTAAGATGTTTTTGTAAAGTCCCAACCTTAAATTCAGACAGTTCGACAACATCTGGATAGTTTATATCGATCGTCGAGTAGGAGATGGCTGATGAAAACAATTCACTCGAAGCATAAGATGAATGAGTGCCCCCGTCATTAAAACCGTCGTTTACGACCAGGCTTTGAGGAGGATAAAGTGTCAAACCGTCATACGAATACACATAAGAATACCAACGAATGGCCCAAGAGCTTATTTTTCCGCTACACTCTAAATTAATCATCCTTGAAAAATTAAACGAACCACCAAAGTTGTATTTAGTTTTATCACTTTTTGTCACTATTAAAGATTGATAATTTGTCGTCAAATCAAAACCTTGCCACTTGCTTTTCCATGTAGCCCAGCCCCAAGAATTTGTGATAGGTAAAAAAAACGCATCTATTCCATCTTCAGGTTTATAGTTATAACCGGATATTTGATAAACCTTTTCATGCCCATTGTATTTAATTAACCCCGTCCGCATAAAGTTATAAAATTCCGAGTCTAACTTCAAATCATCTTCGATAACTATAACTGCTTCATAATGTTTTAGAACATCAGATATTCCACCATGAATTGAATATTTAAGCCCCAAGTTTTCGTCCCTTGCAATAATTGTTGCTTGAGGCATTAACTCTTTAGACACTTGATAGCACTCATCAGTAAGAATCCGTTCTTTCAAATTTCTAGGACCATCAATAAAAACAAAAATATCATCTGTTTGTGCATTGTGGCAACTAAGGTATGAATTGAAAGTATTCTTCAATTTATCTGGTCTATTAAATGCGAAAAAAACGACTGCTATTGTTAGACCTTTACTGCTTTTTACTTCTTTCATGATATTTCTCTTTTATTTCATCTCTGATTAGCTCAAATTTACCCCATAAACGAATAGAAAATGAGAATAGCTAATATCCACTAAAATATCGTAATAGGTTAATGGATAGTCTATGTGTCGGCTTTTCTAATCATTTTTTTGACCGTCTTCAATCAATAAATATAAACAATACCAGTCAGTGTTAAAACCAGTGAACAGTTCTCAAGTTATATTTAAAAAATACGCCTATGGATACTAACAGAACCATACTTTGTTGTACTAAAGCATATGATTATCACGAAATACCAGTATTCCAATGCTCCAAAAATAGTTCCACTAAACATACCTCCAAGAACATAGAAAATTAAACAATACGTCAATATTCCATACACTCCTCCTCGCTTACTGATAGTACAATTTTTTAACATGTTTAATTTACCTAAGACAAATAAATTCAAACTTACAAAAACCAACATACCAGTCACTCCTGTAGCCATTAATATTTCTAAAACTTGGTTATGAGGGTAAAACTTATATTCTCTTTCAACAATAAGATCGCCTAAAATTGGTTTATTATAAAACTGCTCTAGTGCACCGTGATACAACTGATAACGGATTTGTGCACTTTGGTCAGATTTCCCGCCCATTGCCAGATAATTTGAAATTACATCTATATCAGGAACTAATACAGACATTAAAAAAATACCTATACCTACACAAAGCGGTAACAGAATACTAAACAACATTATTTTTTTTAAGCTGACATTTGCTAATAGTATAATTATTAGTACAGATAAGAGCGAAACTAATGCCCCGCGAGATCCTGATAATAAGACCCCAATGAGACCAATAAACATAACAATTATTAATAATATTTTTTTTTTGTTATATATTTGAATTAAGCCAAATGCCAATAAAAATAAAACTGCAGAATATCGCCCTAAAGAAATTGGATTTAGCCGTTCCGTGGAAAGACGTTGGCCGCCTTGCCAACTGCCACTAAGTATTTGAAATGCTGAAACAGAAAGATTTAATAAAACCCCAAGAAGCAAGATATACAAGCTCATTATAAATAAACGCTTTAAATCAGCTTCATTATAAGAGCGAGCTACAGCTAACATTGGAATAAAAACAAACCCATAACCCACTGTGATATAACTAATTATAGTATCTTCGCCCAACAGATTAGCTTGAAAGGTAGCATCATAAAATAAACGACAAGTATAAATAAACCAAAAAAGTAGTACCAGTAATAAAGCACACATTCCTAGAGTCTCTACGTACATTTTTTTAAGAAGAAAAAACAGCTGAAAAATAAATAGCATCGCACCACCAAGGACAAACACTCGGTACAGAATCGTTACCAAAGAAGTTTCTGAGTTGGGAGAAATGAGCTCTGCAAGCGGCGCAATGACACAGTAGCCAAAAAGAGAAAACGAAACATAGAAAAGAAATAGATTACTGTTGTTAGCAGCATATTGTATTTTCATTTTGAACTGATTATAAATATAAAAAGGCGATAAGTTTGCATCACTTTACGTTCTTAAATAATAGTTTCATACGATAAAGAAGAGATAAAAATACATTGGTGACACCGTATTTGGATATTACCTGCTGATATTTTTCATAGCGTTTTTGCAAAGATACTTTCGAACTTACTCCATCAGGTTCTGTTTCTGAAATAACTTGATTTAAGTAAAGTCCCGAATTGGGGTTGCGCAGTATATGGTCAACAACATAACCATAATCACCATATACTTTAGAGCTTTTATCATAATGGATATTTAGGCTTCTTCTAAAAAACATAGACTGATGACAAGCATGAATAACCCCTACTTTTAATTTGTCAAGACTTTGTGCGTAACTGACCTTGCCACTTTCGATTTTATCGCCATAGATAAGGTTAATTGAATCATCAATATCTTCTGCCATTAATATTGTTAAAATATCTTCATTGTAAAATGTATCACCAGAATTCATAAAAACTAACCAATTATTTGAAGCAAGCGCTATTCCTTTATTCATAGCATCAAAAATACCCTTATCTTTTTCAGAAACCCATTTATCAATTGTGTGAGATTTACGGTTAATAATTTCGAGACTATCATCTGTAGAACCGCCATCTACAATGATAGCTTCCACCGGAGATTTGGTTTTTGACCTGATTAAATCAATGTTACAAATAGTTTTATTTAAACCAATCGCGTTGTTATAATTAACGGTGATGATACTAAAGGACATTACTTTTTCTCTGATTTTGTTGAAGGGCTTATTATCTTATTTCTTCTAATTGTTCTTAATAATTTTACACATTGATGTATGGTAGTAAATATAATTTTTGAGTACCACACATCTCTAGCTAGATATAAATTTAAAAAGGACATGCTCTTAAATAAATGCAAACCAACTAGATTATGACTGATAGGGACTAAGTTATGCTTAATAACTAAATTGGTTAATATAGATTGATCATAACGATGACCTTTCGTCGCAAAACAAGAATTTTTATCGATATATTTATCACTTACGATGTTTTCATCGGTACAATAATTTAACCATTCAGATACTATCAATTTTGTTTTGTTACAAACTTTCCATGCAGAAATAACCGCTTCAACCTGTGCTATATTATAATACTCTTCAGAATTACATTCCATTAGGTTAAAGCACTGTTTATGAGTCCATTCTCTATTCGTTCCGTGCTCTGGTATCAAAACTCCAGGCATAACATTATACTTTTTTGCGTATGATATTATATTACTTGGCTTCATAAAATTTTTATATCGAAGCCCTTGTCCACAATCTTGATATATAACAATGTCGTCATTTTCGGCTAAATCCATAGCTTTTGATATAGCCCAAGGTTTCCATGCCCAATAACCAGCCCCGATTTTAGCTGAAAAAATTGACAAATACTTATTGTAAATAGGAGCTTGTCGAAGGTCTTCATCAGTTAAAAAGATTATTTTGTCTGGCCTAATAAAGAATCGTACAAAAAATTTGTTCCAATAAATGTTACGTTTATAGGTGCCCGAGGCATATGAAACGAAGATAACTTTAGCCATTGTAATTACTTATAAGCCCTTTGGAATAAAAAAACAAAGACCACCACTCTAAGACTTGTCATAACAGCCAGAACAGCACTTAAATCGATTCGAAATGAAAATATAAAGCCAATTAAAATAAAAGTTAAAAATAACAATGCCTCAGCCATCAACATTCTTCCCATATAACTAAAGGCTCCAAGTCCCATTAATATAATAACCGGCGCTTGTACAATGGATATAACCAAGAAGTAGGAACCGGCAAGTACGATCTCTTGTTGTGAAAATATAACCGCTTTCCCAAGCCAAAGCTCAAATATTGCCAAGCCAAAGTTAATCATAATAACAAAGTTGGTTAAGCCATATATTAAGAAACCAAGTCCGAGCCATACTTTAACCTTTTTTAACCAAAGCAGATCATTTTTTGCTTTAGCTTCTGTAATTAATGGCCATAAAGGTAATTGAATAGCAGCAAAAAATGTACCTGATATAAGTAAGTAACGAAAAATAATTTCCATTTTAGCAGCTGCAAGTGTGTCATTAGCCCCTAGGTAAATTATCGCAAATGACTTTATAATAACAACAGAAAGTTGGATCATAAGGTTGGCTAACATGAAGTGATATATTTTTCTAAACAGCAATTTGTTAGTTTTAAAAGGTAAGTAAAAGCCTTTCACAAAAAACCTTTTGTCCAATGTCAAAAAATTTATAATTTTCGATATTAAAAGAGGCAAGTACAATATGGTAACAGCAAGTGGCAGTAAAATTTGTTCAGCTAAAGGGATTTGATAAGTAAAATAAATAGAGATAATAATCGTGATATTTGCACACATCATAAATAGATTATTTATATGCTGTTGCATAGACCCTTGCCTAATAGAATCAGCAACCGTAAAGTTAATCGTTAGAACAGATATAACAAATAAGATAAGTGTTGGGATAGCCAATTCTTGGTTATCTTTATATAGAAATTGTCCAATAATTAAAAAAATTGCTGTTAGCACTAAGCTACCGAAAGCGAGTAGAGTTCGACTTCCAGCAATAACACTTTGTTGCTCTAAAAGCCCTTTATTCTCAGAAATAACTTTTGTAACAAACGGACTAATCCCCCCAGATAAAATATTAATCCAGCCTATCATTGACATTAATATCGCCAAAAGGCCAAAATTATGCGTGCCAATCATAGAAATCAACAAAGGTATTGATAGTAACTGATAAATAAAACTGACTAACTTAGACAATAATGAAGAAGAGAATGCTTTGTAAAGGACTGCTGTTCTATTGATACTCACGTAATATTTTCTAAATAGTAAACGTTATAACAGTTCATTTTTAATAGCATCAGTTATTTTAGCTCTTCCAAGAATACTTTGAAGGTGTTCTAAATCGTTATCAACACTACTAAAAAAATCATAAAATAACCTCTTAAAATGATCACACGAGTTAATAGAAATTTCTTCCCTAGTCCCATTATTTTTTGTAATTGTGACGACTGTGTGTAATGTGGGTGGCTTAGAAAACGCTCTTTCTACAATCACTTGTTTATCTTCAAACTCAAGGACTATTTCATTTCTATATGGTCGCCCAATGCCCCATTCTGCAACAGCATATAGTTCTTTATAATTAAAAATAGCTACACCATTTAGATCAACTGAATAATTTGACTGTTCTGTAAGTATTGATTTCACGATGTTAGGCGTACCAAGTAATGAAACAATCATCGATATTGGATAAAAACCAACATCAAGTAATGCCCCTCCCCCTAGGCTTTTTGAATATCTGATATTATCCGATGATAGATGAGGAATTTGAAAATTAGTATGTATTTTGACTAATCCCTCATTGCATTCGTTCTTTAAGTAGTTTTTAAGCCATATAAATTGATCATGATATTGATACATGACTACTTCTTGAAGTTTTACTCTTAGTTTTTTTGCAAGATTAACTAGTTCCTCACTATCTTCAAAACTAGTTGCAAGAGACTTTTCACAAAGTACATTCTTACCTGCTGTTAATGCTTCTTTTACATACTTATAATGGCTACTAATAGGAGTCGCAATATATATAGAAGTAATATCTTTATCTTTTAAGACTTTAGAAAAATCTGTTATAAAAAAGAAATTAGTTTGATGCTTATATTTATCTAATTCTCTTACAACAACATATTTCACCATAACGTCTTGAAGTTTTTCTAATGCAGGTAAAATATTACGTTGTACATGATCTCCAAAACCAATAATTGCTAACATTTTATATCCCTGCCAGTATGCCACGAATGTGGGGGGCAACTATTGCATCTTGTGTAGCTATAAGCTTAATTAATTGATATAGCGTTACCCATCGATATCGCTCACTTACAACACTAAGATGAACACTTTCAGGAAGTTCGACTATCATAGAGCGATTGCGTTTATTGTATAAACGCCCGCCATCTTCTGACATCCATTCATCAAATAATATGTTAGCACCCATTTTATCTGTATCAAGAAAATATTCAGCATAGGGTGTTTTGTTCCCTTTATGAGCTCGCTTTAAGTTACTAAAAGTCGCTTGAACGGTTGTGCTGATTTGTACTAAATTATAATTGCCCGGTTCAGCTTTCGCTTCCACAAGATAATGTGGAATACCATTAATTCTTTGACGAAGCAGCCCCAATATACCGCCATCATAGCCAACTTGTGTTAGTACGGGTTGATCCCAACCGCCAGTAACTTCCCGTGTGTCACTATTAGACACTCTTAAGCCGTCTACTCTGAAAAACTCCCCTGAAGAGTGAACATAAGACCCCGTTGTTTCGTCAAAGTCCCATTCTCTGCATTCCTTCAATGGTATAAGGTCTATTTTCATTTTACATTTTGAACATTGTTCTTTATACCAAGAAAGAATAGATTCAAATTCATGGTTTTCATCATGAGAAATCATACGCTCGAACTTAAACTCTAATGAAATATTACTTTCCTCGCCCCCGAGCGTTTTATAACATTCAGCAAAGGTTCTTAAGCAAGTTTGATAGCTATTATTTTTCATTTTTGTTCTCTTTAACTTTAACTAAAAACTCATCGTAATCTCTAATAACTCTATCATCTTGATAAATACGATCACATAGTACGAACATTACAGCATCACTTGTAAAGTTACTCATTGTCCTCCAAACTAAGCCATCGACAAAAAGACCTTTCCCGTTGTTTGACATACTATAAGTTTCCTGTACTTTACCGTTATCGAGAATGATATCAAAGCTCCCTGCAACACACAGTATGAATTGATTCAGCTGTTCATGGGCGTGGTCACCTCGTTGTTCATCTTTGCCAATATTAGAAAGATAAAATATTCGCTCTACTTTAAAGTTAAAATGCTTGCCAAATTCAGCTACTGATAGGTTCCCTCGATCATCTTGAATATGATCAATTACCGTAATATTCCAACCATTATTAATCATTACTGACTAACTCCAACAAATATTGGCCATAATTATTCTTTAGCATCGGCTGTGCTAGTTTAAGAATTTGATCTTTGGTTAACCATTGTTTTGAATATGCGATTTCTTCTAAACAAGCAACTTTTAATCCTTGCCTATGCTCAATAGTTTGAACAAAATGGCTTGCTTCTAATAAACTATCGTGAGTACCTGTATCTAACCATGCAAAGCCACGGCCTAATAGCTCTACATTTAATTTGCCCCGACGTAAATATTCATTATTGATACATGTAATCTCTAACTCACCTCTATCCGATGGCTTAATTTCCTTAGCTATCTTCACAACATCGCTGTCATAAAAATATAAACCTGTTACAGCAAAATTGGATTTAGGGGATTTTGGCTTTTCTTCTATTGAAAGTACGCGCATTTCATCGTCAAATTCAACCACACCAAAACGCTGGGGATCTTTAACTTGATATCCAAAAACCGTAGCCCCAGCAATACCCTTTGTAACTTTTTGGAGTTGAAGAGAAAAACCTTGACCATAGAAGACATTATCTCCTAGAACTAAACATACAGAATCATTGCCTATAAATTCTTCACCAATGATAAAAGCTTGAGCTAATCCATCAGGATTAGCTTGGATTTTGTATGAAATATTAATTCCAAATTGAGAACCATCAGATAACAAACGTTGGTAGCTTCCTATGTCTTCAGGTGATGTTATAATTAAAATATCTCGTATACCTGCGAGCATCAACACTGAAATAGGATAAAAAATCATTGGTTTATCATAAATGGGGAGTAATTGTTTTGATACACCTTGAGTAATTGGATAAAGGCGTGTTCCTGAACCGCCAGCTAAAACTATTCCTTTCATATTTTATGCTCCTAAACGCTCTCGTTTATACGAACCATCTTGTACATGTTGCCACCACGTCTTATTTTTCAAATACCATTCAACGGTTTTTCTTAGACCTGTTTCGAATGTTTCTTCTGGTTTCCAATCAAGCTCTCGTTCAATCTTACTTGCATCTATTGCGTAACGAACATCGTGACCGGGTCTATCTGAAACAAAAACAATTTGATTACGATAGTCGTTTTTTTGTGGCACTAATTCATTTAATAATTGGCAGATGGTTTCAACCACTTCGATATTTTGTTTTTCATTGTGCCCCCCAATGTTGTAGGTTTCACCAATGTTACCTTTGGTAAGAACTCTATATAGAGCACGAGCATGATCTTCAACATATAGCCAGTCACGAATTTGGTCTCCTTCACCATATATTGGTAAAGGTTTACCTTGTAATGCATTTAAAATAACTAATGGAATTAGTTTTTCAGGAAAATGGTAAGGACCGTAGTTATTAGAGCAATTAGTAATGATTGTAGGTAAACCGTATGTACGTAACCACGCTCTCACTAGATGATCGCTTGACGCCTTAGATGCTGAGTATGGGCTACTCGGTTCATATGATGTGGTTTCGTTGAATAAGTCGGTCGTGCCTTCTAAATCCCCATATACTTCATCAGTTGATATATGATGGAATCGAAAAACTGATTTCTGTTTGTGATCTAATTTCAACCAATATTGCCGAGCAGCCTCTAATAAAGTGTAGGTACCTACTATATTAGTTTCGATGAATGAAGCCGGTCCATCTATTGAACGGTCTACATGAGATTCTGCAGCAAGATGCATAACAGCATCGGGCTTGTGATCGTCAAAAACACGATCTAATTCAATGCGGTCACAGATATCGACTTGCTCAAAACTATATTGCGCTGAATCACTAACTTCTGATAATGATTCTAAGTTTCCTGCATATGTCAGTATATCTAGATTAACAACTGAATCTTGGGTGTTTTTTATGATATGGCGAACAACCGCTGAACCAATAAATCCCGCACCGCCCGTGACTAAAATTTTCACTTATTTCTAACCTCTAAACTTATCTTGATTGTTCAAAAACCACTCATAAGCTTTGGTGAGACCATCTTCTAACGATGTTGTATATTCCCAGCCTAATAATTTAAGTCTATCTACATTCATCAATTTACGAGGTGCACCGTCAGGCTTAGTACAATCAAATTTAACTTCGCCTTCGAAACCTACAACCTTAGCAACCGTTTCAACCAATTTTTTGATCGTACAATCTACGCCAGTGCCGACGTTTATATGGCTTAACATAGGTTCGGTATTTTTATCATAGCTAGACTTAGCTAGATTCATTACATGAATTGAAGCATCAGCCATATCATCAACATATAGAAACTCCCGCATTGGTTTACCGCTACCCCACGCAATGACTTCTTGATCACCATTTAATTTTGCTTCATGAAACCGGCGTAATAACGCAGGAATAACATGGCTATTTTCTGGGTGAAAATTATCATGTGCACCGTAAAGGTTTGTAGGCATTACGCTGCGGTAATCTCGACCATATTGGCGGTTATAGCTTTCACACAGTTTGATTCCTGCTATTTTAGCTACTGCATAAGGTTCATTAGTTTCTTCTAAGGTACCGGTTAGCAATGCAGTTTCCTGCATTGGTTGCTCTGCTAGTTTAGGATATATACACGAAGAACCTAAAAACAATAACTGCTGAATATTAGATAAGTGTGCGCTGTGAATAATATTGCACTGGATCATTAGGTTTTCATAGATAAAATCAGCAGGGTAAGTACTATTAGCAACTATTCCCCCCACTTTAGCTGCAGCTAAATACACTTGTTCTATTTTTTCTGTTTGAAAAAACTCAAGTACTACTTGTTGGTTAGTTAAATCTAATTCAGTTCGCGAGCGGGTAACAATATTAGTATGACCGCTTGCTTCAAGTTGACGAACAATAGCTGAGCCAACCATACCGCGGTGTCCCGCAACAAATATTTTTGTATTTAACGCTACCATACTGTTAACCCTGATTTTCAATTGAAATAGCTACGTTATGACCGTGTGCTTTTAGCAGTGCATGTTGTTTTGCTTTACTCAAATCATTCTGAACCATCTCAGCACACATTTGTTCAACGGTGATTTTTGGTACCCAACCTAATTTTTCTTTTGCTTTTGAAGGGTCACCGAGTAAGGTTTCAACTTCCGCTGGACGGAAATAACGCGGGTCAACACGCACAATGACATCACCAACATTTAATGCTTGTGCATTATTACCTGTGATAGCCTTAACTGTCGCTATTTCGTCAATACCTTCACCAGAGAATTCTAATTCAACACCTACTTCTTTCGCTGATAATGATACAAATTCACGTACAGATATTTGTTTACCTGTTGCGATAACAAAATCATCTGCCGTTTCCTGCTGTAGCATCATCCACTGCATACGTACATAATCTTTAGCATGTCCCCAATCACGAAGTGCGTCCATATTTCCTAAGAATAAACATTTTTCTAAACCTTGAGAAATATTGGTAATAGCACGGGTGATTTTACGTGTAACAAATGTTTCACCACGACGAGGAGACTCATGGTTGAATAAAATTCCGTTACAAGCATACATACCGTAAGATTCACGGTAGTTAACAACTATCCAGTACGCATACATTTTTGCTACAGCGTAAGGCGAGCGTGGATGGAATGGAGTCGTTTCTTTTTGGGGGATTTCTTGCACTTCACCGTATAGTTCAGATGTAGAAGCTTGGTAAAATCTTGTTTTCTTTTCTAACCCTAAAAAGCGAATCGCTTCTAATAAACGTAATGTCCCCATTGCATCTACATCCGCAGTATATTCAGGGCATTCAAAAGACACGGCAACGTGCGATTGTGCACCTAGGTTGTAAACTTCATCTGGTTGTACATCTTTTATGATACGCGTTAGGTTAGATGAATCGGTTAGATCTCCGTAATGCAAAAAGAACTTCTGGTTTTTTTCATGATTATCTTGATAAATATGATCAACACGTTCGGTATTTAGCGATGAAGCCCTGCGTTTTATACCATGAACTTCGTAACCTTTTTCTAGCAACAATTCTGCAAGGTAAGAGCCGTCTTGACCCGTAACACCTGTGATTAATGCAACTTTATTTTTTTTCATTTTTTGCTTCCTTTACTCGAATCTTAGGGGCCGTGCCTATTGTCAACAGTACTTAAGTTGAACTTTACATAGTCCCAATTTACAATTGGTGTAGATATTATCTGTGCTGCTTAGCCTCTAAGTAAGTATTTGTCTCAGCATTGTAAATCAATTCAGGGGCATTACCTTATGTCTACAAATTAAAGAACCTTATCAACTACAAATTTGTTTCTTAAAGTATAGTCATTAACAATACTTTTTATTCCAACCCTTTCAAAAATTATTAATCACATAAATAAAAAGTCGGCTTGTTTGTCTCTTTGAAAATACCATTTGGTGTGGATATGTACATCACTATGGTTTAATAATTCCGTTGCTGAGAACCAACGATAGTCATTGTGTTGCGCAATGGGTAACACTGACATCTCTGCAGTAAACATTATCTCATATGCCATCACTACATAATGTGTTGTAAAACTTTTTTCAGAAAAATTTTCTTCATAAAAATGTTCATAAATACCTTTGAAACAGGCTTTTGTTTGCCCTATCCCTAATTCAACATCTAGTAAGCGAATGAAGGCCTGCTCGAGTGTCTCATCTTTTAAAACTCTACCGCCAGGGACAAACCATGAACCTTTAGCCGGTCGATTAACTCGTTTTCCTAACAATATCCTACCTTTAGCATCTCTCACCAATAAATCGATAGATACGAGGGGAGTTGATGCCACAACCATTTCAAACATATCCTTATTTAACATCCATATTTTTTCCTAATTATTCTGGCATTAATCACGCCTCTAATGGTTTATCACCAATAAAAGTTCTTAGTTTTGAAGTTTAATTTTTGTTATTTTTAATAGTCACAATTTTAAATCTGAGGTGATTTTTTACAGGTAACATGAGTTGAGTTGCCTATATTAGTAAGAACAACATAACCATTGTTAGCTCTGCGTTTCTCTATTGTCATTCGTGCTTTGATTAACTACAAAATAACGGACTAACAAAATAAGAACTGCTAACATACCACCCAAAAATGACGCTAAAACAACAATTAATGCACGCTTTGGACCTACTTTCTCTTCAGGTACAAGTGGCGGGTCTATCGTTTTAAATATATACTCACTACGCACATTGGCAAACATAATTGTTTTGGCTTGTTCTTCTACTAACTTGTATAGCACTTCTCGTATGTCTGTGATTTTGGTTTCTGCTAACTGAGATGCTAAAAAAGCCGTACTTTTCTCAGCCTCATCTACATCTCTCTTTTTCATCGTTTCATTAATATCCTCGACCAACCAATCGACCCATTTTTTTGCAATGAATGGCGATATATGTTCAATACTAACTAATACCATTCCCGTATCTGTGTCAGTTGCAACGCTTAATCGCCCTATAAAAACTTTATAAGCTTCTTGCATTGATGGTTTAGACTTACGGGGTAAATTAACTTCCCTTACCCAAGTTTTCTTAGCCGACTCATAAAGCTCTGCGTTGTATATGACCTCATTATTGCTCATGTCCCAAGCCTCTGGGGCCATTAAGTCTGGTAAAATGTCATGTTTTTCAATAAATTCACTAACAAAATTTCGTGATTTTAGAATTTCAATCGCTAGTTGTGTTTTATTGCTAGAACCACCGCCCAAATTAATACCTGCAAGGCTAGCTAGGCCCCCCAACTGCCCCTGAAGACCACCTAAGGATTGTTCTTGTTCAACTGGAGCTAGCAGTGCCTGAGATTTATAAATATTCGGTTTGCTAACAGCATACGCTACCGCAGCGATGCTGAATAAAAAAGTAATAATAACAATAATCCATTTACCTCTCCAGATAACACTAAACAACTCCCGCAAGTCGATTTCGTCATCATGAGAGTCGGAATATATTACACTATCTGACATCTTAAAGTCCTTACTGCAGTCAACGCAACTGCCGAGTGATAAATAATCTGAGTGACTCCTTGCCAAAAACCAAGGTTTCCATAATTTGCCCCCTATGAACGACAACTGTATCTCCAGGCTCTAGCATCTTTCGTTCGATGCTACTAAACCAGAAATCGAACTCAGGCACACTAACCGCCCCATCAAGCTTGACAATATAAATCTTAGACTCGTCGACATATTCATGTACGCACCAGAGCAACTAAATATTTTCATAGCATTCTTAAAGTAAAACACACGTTAGCTATTACGTAATTTGACGTTAGTAAAATTAGATAACTAATCAAAACAATACGTTATCTTATCTAAATCAAGTCATAAAGTCACATTAAATACGTCGAATAACACTAAATTACTAATTTGTAAATTTTGTAGATTAATTCAACAAGATTAATTCACCGCATATTATTAGTGGGCTTATCAGCATACAAAATAATCACGCAGAGCGTTAAATACAACTTTTCGTTAATAGCAGTTGGACATGGTCATTCTCTTAACATTCAATGGTGCATAATCGACAGCTATATGCTGATAAAGAGCAGAACGCGCGAAATACAACCAACAACTGTGCCTTATGATTGCATCTCCCAATTATTCAAAGTGTATACTCATCCTAAGCCTGATATAGTGTAACGGCTGCCTTGGAACATTAAGCCAGATAACTGTCTTTAATCTACGCTTACAAAAAACCTCAAATTCATCTGCAATAAACCCACATGCTCAGCTAATCTCTCGCAAGCCGCTGGAACAAATAGACATAGATGCTTTGTAAACGTAAGATTTAGACAAAGCATAAAACATTTCAATTATTATAAACTTCCAATCGCCGCTAACGCCACAGCTGTTTGATAAAGAATTTGGGTCACACCCTGCCACAACGATAAGTTATCATAGTTAGTGGTATCCCTTGGTACTACAATAGTATCCCCAGGTTGTAAAATACTTTCAGTTTCTGATGAGAACCAAAAACTTGATTTAGGAACAAACACCGAGCCATTAGCCCTAACAACGTATAGCTTTGACTGGTCGGCAAACTCCCTAATGCCGCCAGCCATTTCTATGTAATCGTCGACCTTTATATTTTTATCAAACATAAAAGTATTAGCTACAAACACTTCACCTACCACCGATATTGCAGGCGTCACATTTGGTACAATAAGAACATCACCATCTTTTACTTCAAAGTCAGCATCGGCCTCACCAGCTAAAATATCGACTAAATTGATAACCATACGCCCTAAGGGCTCAACATCGGTTAAATCTTCAAGTACAGCAGTTGCGCTTTCATAATCTATCGTTTTTGTAAATTGGCTGCTACTTAAGTTGTTATTCGCTAATTGTTGTCGAAGGTCTTCTATAGCTTTGTCTATATTTCGTTTTTCTTTTTCTTTTAGCTCTTCTCTAGTGAAAAGTGACGCCCCTAGGGTTGCTTTGTTTGTAAGTCCACCGGCGCGCTTAATTACACTTGATAAAGTTTCACCCTCAGAAATTTGATACAAACCAGGGAAAACCACCTCGCCTTTAAGTTCAACTTGGTTATCTTCATACCATTGAGGTATACGAACCACATTAAGTACGTCTTTTGAAATTAGTTTTATTTGCGCTTTGGCGGGTTTTGATAACTCATCTAATAAGTTAATATTAGAATGCTTTATTTGAGAAACGCCATCAGCCACTTCAATTCGCGTAATTTCAGCTGATTCTAAATGCGCAGCTTCCGTCAATCCACCACCAGCAGCAATTAAGTTTTGTAAATGGCTATTTTGAGCCAATGGATAAACACCTGGGTATTTTACTTGTCCAGACACCTGAACAAGTTGAACTTTTTCGAAGCTACTAGCTTCATCTTTCAGTCTCGCAATTAGCGGCGCAAGCAGGCTTTTTCTTGATTCTTGTAAAGTACTTTCTCGTTCAAAGCCAGCCGCTGTAAAGCGGTTTGATTCAATTTCCATTAAAGATTCAGGGGCGTCTTCATTGTTGAGTTCTTCATCTAAGCTCTTAAAGTCATCCTTAGCCTTTTTATCATCGTTGTTTTTAAGTTGTTCTGTTTCTTCATCAACAGGCTCGTTATTAATTCGATTAAAAACGATTAATTCATCATAAGCTTGTAAATCTAAGTTGAATGAATTACTCAAAACGTCTCGAGGCTTGAATTGAATAACTGTTGTTTTTGTATCAAATCGCCCTTTTCGAGCTATCAATGCATAGTCTAAGTCAGTATTACTAAGCAAAGTACGTTTATTAATTACATCACGTAAGCTAAGGCCGCTGTCCGCCAATACATTTGGCAAGTTTATTGCGCCGCTTACAACAATTGCATTATTAAATTCTTGATTTGATTTAGGTACTCGTACAAAATCACCATTAGATAATTTGCGCTTCATTTGAGAAGGGTTGAAAGCTGAAACATTCAATACAGATAGGCCCTCGCTATCACCTCTAATTACCTGCATAGCATTTTTATCTGCATTCGGTAAGAAACCACCCACTAACTGGAATAAATCTGCAATTGTTTCACTGGGCTTCATTTCATATATAGCTGGGCGTCTAACTTGGCCATCTATTGACACAATGTTTTGCGCTGTAGGGACAAAAAGGACGTCACCTTGTTCTAGCCTTACATCATTTGAGGTATCACCAAAAACAATGAGATCGTACAAATCAAAGTTTGCTACCGTTTTACCTTGTCGTTTTAATTGAATATTACGCAAAGAGCCAATTTCATTTACGCCACCGCTGTTGATAAGCGCGGTTGTAATAGTAGATAAGCCCGTCACAACCAAAGGGCCTGGACGAAATACTTCTCCCACTAAGAATATCTGAATAGTTCGAAGTTGACCCATTGAGATAAATGGAGAAACGCCAATTTTTTGTTGCTCATACTTTTGTGCAACTAGGCTTTTTAACTCGGTAAAACTAGTCCCAGCAACATTGAGTGGACCTAAGTCAGGCAAGTCAATATTGCCGTCGTTATTCACTAGCAATTCGTAGTCACCACTTTCTTTGCCAAAAAGTTGCAGTTTAATCGAGTCGCCAGGCCCAATAGTGTAATTTGAAGGCACGGGCAGATTAGAACTCGGCTTAGCCGCCTCATCTCTACTTTCAAATATGTCATACCCAAAAGGTGTTAGCTTTGCGGTTGATTCCTCTGCAACACTTTGCTTAGCTAATTCTGAAGCAATTTTCTCATTATCTAAGTCGCGCTCAAAGAAATCTAATTCATCTTCTTCATAATCACTGCTACTTTGCTTAGTGCCTGATTCCAAAATAGATAAATCAAACCCCATTTGCTGAGCAAGTTGCTCTTGCTGGGCACGAGGAAGATTCTTAAATTGGTTAATTTGCTGCTGAGACGGAACAAATGATTGCGCTGTTGCGGCTGCAGACAAAAATAAAGTAACGCCTGCGAATATACTAAGAAGATTATTATTTTTCACTTTTACCAAATACCTTTTGTATCAATTACAACGCCATTAGGTTTTTTCAAGGCTTTAAACTCACGATGATCAACTAACAGTAAATGTATATGTGCTTTACTTAAGGTATCGAAAACGGAATGAATATTAACGCCTTCTACAGCCTTATCTTGTTCCACATTAGGCTCAACGCTCAGGCAATTGACTCCGTAAATATCGGTCAACTTTCTTGATATATCTAAAGCGGGGCTTTCCCGCAAATCATCTATATCCGCTTTAAACGCCAAGCCATAGCAACCTACAACGACATCGTTCACTGTTTTATTTGGATTTTGAGCCAAAAAGTCGGCTACCGCTATCTTAACTTTGTTAATAACCCATTCCGGCTTAGCGTCATTCACATTTCTAGCTAAGCGAATTAATTTTGCTGATTCAGGAGATTGGCTCACAATAAACCAAGGGTCAACGGCAATGCAATGCCCACCAACACCAGGGCCTGGTTGCAGTATATTCACTCGGGGATGGCGATTTGCCAACGCTATTAGCTCCCACACATTTATGTCGTTCTCATCACAAATAATAGATAACTCATTTGCAAAAGCTATGCTGACATCACGTGAGGCATTTTCTGTTAACTTTGCCATTTCAGCAGTACGGGCATTGGTCTTAACACATTCAGCTTTTACAAAAGCAAGGTACAACTCAATCGCTTTTTCTGAACACTTAGGTGAAATGCCACCTATTACTCTGTCATTTTCTATTAGTTCACTTACCACTCTGCCAGGCAAGACTCGTTCCGGGCAATGGGCAACGTACACATCTGATTCCAGAGAGTCTTCTTTAGGGAATACTAAGTCGGTTCTCAAATCAGCAAGCCATTCCACTACCTTATCTGTGGTGCCTACTGGTGAAGTAGATTCTAAAACAATTAAATCACCTTTTTTCATCACAGGGGCTATTGCTTTACACGCGGCCTCAATGTAAGACAAATCAGGCTCAGGGGTATTTTGTTCAGTTCCACGTTTAAATGGTGTTGGCACGGCAATAAGAAAAGCATCTGCGGGTTCAGGAACAGTAGTTGCTCGTAATCGGCCTTTCGATACACCACGTGCAACCAAAGCATCTAAATCAGGCTCTACAATGTGGATTTCACCGCGGTTAATGGTATCAACGGCATGTTGATTCACATCCACACCAATTACTTTTTTACCGTGTGCAGCAAACATTGCCGCTGTAGGTAGGCCTATATAACCTAAACCTATTACTGAAATTGTTTCAAATGACACAGCTTAATTTCCTTTCGCCAAAATATCTAAAATTCTTGCGCAAGCTTTACCGTCACCATAAGGGTTGTGGGCAAAGCTCATCTTATTATATTCATCTTCATCACTTAATAGCGTTGATATATTTTCCACTATTACGTTTTTGTCAGTACCCACTAACTTGACCGTTCCGGCAGCAAGCGCTTCAGGGCGTTCAGTGGTATCTCTCATTACTAACACAGGCTTACCTAAACTTGGCGCTTCTTCTTGAATTCCGCCAGAATCAGTAAGCAAAATGCATGCCTTATCCATTAGATAAACAAATTCTAAATACTGTTGAGGCTCTATAAGGTGCACATTGCCTAAGCCGCTTAATAAACGCTTAACCGGTTCTTGTACATTAGGATTTAAATGTACCGGATACAGAATTTCTACATCAGGATTTTTTGACGCTATTTCAGCTAAGGCAGCACATATATTTTCAAACCCTTGGCCAAAATTTTCTCTTCTATGCCCAGTTACTAAAATTAGCTTTTTATCATTGTCTAAAAAACTAAATTTTTCAGCAAATGTGGTATTTAATTTAGCAGAACTCGCTATTTTATCTTTAACCATTAGCAAAGCATCAATAACAGTATTACCGGTTACCGTAATGGCGTCGTTAGCGTAGCCTTCACGCAATAAATTATTTTGAGACGCTTCGGTAGGGGCAAAGTGATAAGTGGTAATTGCCCCTGTTAATTTTCTATTTGCTTCTTCTGGCCATGGGGAATAAATATTCCCCGTACGTAAACCAGCTTCAACGTGCCCTACGGCTATTTGCTCATAATATGCGGCTAAACTCGTCGCAAAGGTGGTGGCGGTATCGCCGTGTACCAGCACTACATCGGGCTTAAATTCTTCAAGAATGGGTTTTATATTGGTAAGTATGCCTGAGGTAACCTGATTCAGCGTTTGCTTGTGCTTCATTAAATCAAGGTCGTAATCAGGGTCTATTTCAAATAATTCGAGTACTTGGTCTAGCATTTCGCGATGCTGAGCGGTAACACATACCTTTGATTCAAATCGACTATCGGCTTCTAGTGCTTTCACTAAAGGCGCCATTTTGATCGCTTCCGGGCGTGTACCAAAAACAGATAAGACTTTTTTCATTGTTTCCATTGACTCCGATGGGCCGATACACTCTTGTTGTAAACAAGCTTTAAAGTGAATTCGCAACATTTCCAATATTTTCGCAAGTTTAACTAAAACAAATAACGATGTCACATGTATTTAAAGATATAAATTTACAGATGTTTTCCTTGCCTAAAATTTGTGCGAGCCTAACATGCTTGCATAAAAATATAGAACGAAGGCATAATACGCGGGATTTTAAAACAATAATAAACAAGGATGCAGTGCATGCAAACCGAACAAACAGGTACCACAAATCATGTGGACCGTACTAACGACAAACGATTTTTTGGCCATCCTTTAGGGCTTTCAACGCTAGCCTTTACTGAAATGTGGGAACGTATGAGTTATTACGGCATGCGTGCCTTGCTCGTACTATTCATGACGCTTTCACTACAAGAGGGTGGCTTAGGCTTAACCGTTGCCGCCGCAGGCGCAATTTATGGTTTATATACTGGTGCGGTATATTTTTTTGGATTACCCGGTGGTTGGATAGCTGACCGTTTAATAGGTGGTCAAAAAGCCGTTTTTTATGGCGGTGTTACTATTATGATTGGCCACATTGTGTTGGCTATTCCTTCTGATTCATCATTCTTTATAGGTTTAATATTTGTAGTGCTTGGCACTGGTTTATTAAAACCCAATATTGGCGCCATGGTGGGTGAACTATACACGCCAGAAGACTCTCGCCGTGACAGTGCTTACACGCTCTATTACATGGGTATTAATATTGGCTCTGTTATTGGTTACATGGTATGTGGCTATTTACAAGTTAATTGGGGTTATCACTATGCATTTGGTGCCGCTGCAATTGGCATGGGCATAGGCCTAATTCAGTATAAGTTAAGCGCTCAAAACATAGCTGGCGTTGCCGATGGTCCAAAGGTACCTCTTTCTGCTCAAGCGCAAAAAACAGCTTGGCTGGCTATTGTTGCATTCTTAATAGGCGTAACAATAATCACATCCCTTATTTATTCAGGAAGCATTACATTTAATCCTGTTGTGGTAGCGCAAAATGTTGCTGTAATTATTACTGCCATTTTCTTGTTCTACTTTGCCTACATATTTTTTGGCGGAAACTTAACGGCTGATGAAAAACGCCGTATGGGCGCATTGTTTCTAATATGCGTAGCTTCAACATGCTTTTGGGCAGGCTTTGAGCAAGCGGGTTCTTCACTAAATTTATTTGGCCGTGATTACACTGATCGCATGATAGGTAATTTTGAAATTCCTACTGCATGGTTTCAGTCAATCAACTCGTATTTCATTATTTTGTTATCGCCATTTTTTGCTGCACTTTGGGTAAACCTAGCGAAACGTATGATAGAGCCGAGTTACAGCATAAAATGTGCAATAGGCCTAATTATTATGGCAAGCGGCTTTATAGTAATGTTTTTTGCGGCGCAATATGCGGCTGCAGGATTAAAGGTAGCTCCTTACTGGTTAGTGGCAACTTACTTCCTACACACAGTAGGTGAGTTATGCTTAAGCCCTGTTGCTTTAAGTGCCGTTAGTAAATTGTCACCACGTCGTTTTTCAGGCCAATTAATGGGTGTGTTTGTACTCACCTATTCAATGGGTAGCGTTATAGCCGGCTTACTTTCTGGTAAATTCGATCCGAATAGAGTGGATCAAATGCCAGACCTTTACTTACAAATTACCATGTTCAGCATTGGTGTAGGTGTTGTGTTGGTGCTTTTATCATTTACCACGAGTAAATGGGAAAAGTTAGCAAACAAAGAAGCGTAAACGCGTTAAGACATTAAAATATCATATTAATATGATAAAAAAGGGTGAGTTGCGCAGTTGAGCACTCGCCCTTTTTGTTATCTGGTGTACAATAAATGTAAGAAGTGGGGAGTAATCTTGAAAATATATACATCAACTAAAAAGATACCGGGGCTCGAATCGCTCAGTGTGACTGAACGAATGGCTTTACTGGAACAGGCGTCGAATAGAATATCGGTGCCAGAAAAGACATTTTTAAATATTATTAAGCTCTTTGTGATTGTACCGGTATTTGTCTTTTTATTGCGTGTAGCGACTGATTGGTGGTCACTGGCATGGGCAGCGTTAATTCTGCTGTTATATCCAATTATAGTAAAACCACTACAATACTCCCTAAGTGCCAAATACATCAAAATTAAACCCACTCCCACTGAAAAGGATATGGAATGAAAACTGTTTTAGTTACTGGTGGTAGCGGCTACATTGGTAGCCACACCGTTTTACAATTACTCGAAGCAAACTACAAAGTTGTTGTACTAGATAACTTTTCTAACTCATCATCAGTTAGTTTAGAGCGAGTGAGCGAACTTACTGGAAAGTCAGCCACGCTAATTGAAGGTGACATTCGTGATGAAGCTTGTTTATCTGGCATTTTTAGTAAATACAATATTGATTCCGTTATACATTTTGCAGGCTTAAAAGCAGTAGGTGAATCAGTTGCTTTGCCGCTAAAATATTACGAAAACAATGTATACGGTACGCTTAACTTATGTAAAGTGATGGCCGCAAATAAGGTAAAAAATATCGTATTTAGCTCATCAGCTACCGTTTACGGTGACCCTGTTGAACTTCCGCTTCATGAAAAGTTACCTACTGGCACACCAACTAATCCTTATGGTATGTCTAAGTTAATGGTTGAGCTTATGCTAGCCGACATGCAAAAAGCAGATCCTGAATGGAATGTCGTATTGCTTCGCTATTTTAATCCGGCAGGTGCGCATCCATCTGGACGCATAGGCGAAGATCCAAACGGTATTCCAAATAATCTTATGCCGTTTATTACACAAGTGGCCACCGGTAAGCGTGAATTTTTGAGTGTATTTGGGGATGACTACGACACACCTGATGGTACTGGCGTACGTGATTATATTCATGTAGAAGATTTAGCCGACGGCCATTTAAAGGCCTTGTCTAAAATTGAACAAAATGCTGGATTATTTACTTGTAACCTAGGCACAGGGCAAGGGTATAGTGTGCTAGAGATGGTGACCGCGTTTGAAAAAGCGAGCGGTAAAAAAATACCATATCAGATTACCCCTAGAAGAAGTGGTGATGTTGCATCATGTTATGCTGACCCAGAATTAGCCCTTAATGAACTTGCTTGGTCTGCCAAAAAGGGATTAGCTGAGATGTGCGCAGACTCTTGGCGCTGGCAAAGTCAAAATCCAAACGGGTATCCTAAGTAATTAGGCATTTTTTAATATAATCGTTGATCAAAAAAGGTGTCGTAGAAGACACCTTTTTTATTTTAAGTTTGGCACCTATTCAGTGCCATTGAGCAATGCTTCAAAGTCAGAGAAATCATCTTGCTCTTCTTCTAGCTCTTCATCTGATTTTTGTTCAATCTGCCCATCACTCACTTCAAAAGCTAAACGCTGGAAATATGCATCGCGAACAAATAAGTATTGGTCAAGTGAGCGATTTAAATTCTCTTCTTGCTCAATTAAGGTCGCTCGTGCCTCAAGTAACGATACTACGGCGGCTCCTATTACATATGGATCTTCAAGGACCGTTCCAGGCCAATAGTATCTATCAACAACAGTCCCGGTTAAGCTTCTAAAATCACTGGGCCCTAAGGCCGGTATCATTAGATAGGGGCCGGTTCCCACTCCCCATACGCCAAGCACTTGGCCAAAATCTTCCCGCTTTCTTTCTAAGCCCATGCTGCTAGCTACATCAAAAAAGCCAAGAAGCCCTATGGTTGAATTTACAGCAAACCTACCCACACTAGTGAACCCACTCTCAAACTTACCTTGTAGCATGTTATTAATGCTATTTGCCGGCTCTTCTAAATTGTTGGCTGCGTTTAACAAACCCGTGCGCAAAACTTGAGGTGTTACGGCAACATACCCTTTCGTCACAGGCTTGAGTAGGAAGCGGTCAAGTACTTCATAGTTAAAATCCCACATTACGCGGTTAAATGGTTCGAAAGGATCGTTATTATTAGAGGATGCTTCAGCTTGAACTTCAAGAGGCGCATCTACAGGTGCGATTGTTGCATCAGCCTGTTTTAATTGTTCCTCTTGTTTACTCGCGCAGGCACTTAACGCTATAACACAAATGGCTAGCATTAAGCCACGGACTTGATTCATTCTCACTGTAATTCCTCATTTATAATCACATCAAGTGATTGGCTTTTGCCCTTCGTAATCTGAATGTTGTTTGTAATTCCCTGTAACTCGCCTGCTTGTGGCATCACATTTTCGTCAATGGATATTCTGGCGGTTACGTTTACTTGCTGCGCACTGCTTAAGTTCATATTGGCAATCATAGCATCACTGTCACTTAGTTCTACTTGCGTAGGTAAATCCCCCAGGGGCATTCGTTTTACCGCCAAAGGCACTTTACTGGTGCTGTTGGCATTTTGTGCGAAAACAATTAAATATGCATTTGCTGGCAAGATTTCATTCAATTTGACGTCTAACTCAATATTTACAACTAAGCGACTAGCGCCACCATTTTCAAGTTTATGAATAGCTTCTTTTGGCCCAAAATCTAAGCCTAATAGCGACAATTCATTTGTAATTGATTGATAAAATTGGCTGTTTGGGTCAAGTTCGTCTTTAATAACTTCAAAATGCTGCTGGGCCAATGCCACATCTTGTAGCTTTATTGCAATGGTGGTAAATAACAAACGATAATTTCTATTACTAGCATCTTTGCTTATCAAGTAATCCATTTGCCTTACAGCGGTTTGTAAATCATCTTCGGAGCCTGCTAGCATTAGTGCTTCAGAATACTTAAATCTAAGCGTATCATTACTTGCGTCAAGGTTTACCGCTTTTTCATAAGCAGCCACACTTTCGTCTAAACGCCCAATAGCTGAATTCACGAGCGCAAGAGTGCTCCAACCGCTAATATCTTGTGGGTTGTCGCGTAAATTATCTCGAATTGATAAGGCCAATACAGCAAAGTCATCGGGAGTCAAACCTTGACCTCCCGTTTGCTGCATTCTTTCGCGTAAGGCAACTACATCAACTTTCGCCTTGGTATAAGCGTTAAGCCCTGATAATTGATGCGCATGATAATAAACCCACACCCCTGCGATAATTGCAGGAATACTGAGTAAAATAAGTACCGGCGTTGCAAATTGTCGTTTAGCCGAGTGTTCAATAGGGCTTTCATCAACTAAGGCGAGTTTTAATTCTCTTATGGCTATTTGCTTATCTTTTTTATCAATTAAACCTTCTTCAACTTCCCGCTCGAGTTCATCAATACGTTGCTTTATTACATTAGCGTTCGAAACTTCTGCACTAAGTCGTTTTTGTGTTCTGATCCAAGGGTAAACAACAAATAATCCCGCCAGCAGCAACAATGCCCCTGCCAATAAATAAAATTCACTCACTTACTCGTCCTTTAATAACTGCTCGGCGCGGGCCAATTTTTCATTAATATTGTCGTCTGTTTGCACGTTTCTTTTGCGAAGAAAAAACGTAAGCATAATACATACAAAAAGAACGGGAATTAGCCAAAGCCAAATAGTCGCAGCATTCACAGGTGGTTTATAATATACAAAATCACCATACCGCTGTTTCATCCACTCTATTACCTCTTGTTGGCTGCTCCCCTGCTGCATAAGCTCGTACACTTTTCGGCGCATATCATGAGAAATAGGCGCGTTGGAATCTGCTATATTTTGGTTTTGGCATTTGGGGCAACGCAGTGAGGCAGTCAGTTCCAAAAATTCTTTTCGCTTTGCAGGGTCTGCAAATACATAATTTTCAGCATATTCTTGCTTAACTTCGCTATGCTCAATATTCGTTTCTTGCGCATTAGCCAAATTCGCACCTAATAAGCCACTTAAGCACATCATGCTAAACACCCAAACTACTAATCGTTTACTCATTCACAGTAGCCCCATTAGTATTCGTAAGCTTAGGTGATAATGCTTGATTTAAGGCTTCAATCTGAGTTGCCAATGCAGGGTCTAACGACGCTAATACTGGCGCGAACTTTTGGCGCCATATACGCGGGTTAATATCCCCTAGATGATGCACTCGAATAACCCCTTGGGTATCAACAAGAAATGTTTCAGGTGCGCCAGTCACGCCTAAATCTAGCGATGTATTTCGATAAACGTCAAAAATATTATAGGCAAAAGGATTGCCGTATTTGCCCGTCATTTGCGCAACTTCGGTACGCACCCTACTTATTGTTTTTGAGCCGAAATCAGGATCAATATCTTGATCATAATACAGCCCCACTACGCGCAAACCCTCTTGCGATAACGAAGTTAAATATGGCAGCTCTATTGCACAAGTAACGCACCACACTCCCCACACGTTCACTAAGGTAACTTGCTCAGAAAACAGGGCATTAGTGTGTATTTTTTGAGTATCATTTAAATCGGGTAATTCAAATGCAGGGAAAGGTTTTGCGAGCACTTCAGAGTCTCTTTGAGTTGGATCTGAATATAAACCTTTAAACAAAAATATACATAAGCCCAGAAATAGAACAAGGGGCACTAAAAATAAAACTAAACGATTCATTGAGCACTCTCTTTTATGCGTTGCGCACCTAAAGCGCCAGTATTTTCTTGTTCATTGTGTATTGAATTAGCACTTGCGGTAAATCCATTTTTTAATTTTGCTATTTTCTTTATTCGGTAGCGTTTATCACTAATAGAGAATATACCGCCTAAGCACATAATAAAGGCCCCTCCCCATATCCAAACCACAAACGGTTTGTAATATAAACGAATTGCCCAAGCGTCGCCATCAAGAGGTTCGCCCATGGCAACGAATAAGTCACGCGTAAAGGTAGTGTGAATACCCGCTTCAGTCATTCCCATTCTCTGTACTGTGTAAATACGCTTCTCGGGCTCTAAATGGCTCACTAACTCGCCATTTTTGTACACATCAAAAATACCTCTATCACCTATATAATTAGGTCCATCAACAGATTTAACGCCACTGAACTTAACATCATAAGACGCTATTTTAACACTCTGTCCGGGTGACATTTTAACATCGCGTTCAAGCTCATAATTGCTTACCAAGGTTATGCCTATTAAACTTACCGCAAAACCAAGATGACCCAGAATCATTCCCCAGTGGCTTGGCGTTAATCGCCTAAGCGACCTAAAAAAGGCTTCATCTTTCGTACTGGAATCTACTCTTTGTTTAACTTCTAATACAGAGCTTATGATTATCCAAAAACTCATTACCATGCCTAATACGCCCATATAGGTAGGCTGGTCATAAGTGAAATTTACTAAAATACCTGCTGAAAGCGCCAATATGAACGCCAGCACCAATTGATTTCGAAGCGCTTCTGGCTTTTGTGATTTCCAACGTGTCAACGGGCCAATTCCCAGAAATAATACAAAGGGTACGATTAACAGCGTAAACATCTGATTAAAAAATGGTGCGCCAATAGAAATACTGCCTAAGCCAAGCTCTTTATGTACTAGCGGAAATAAGGTACCAAGTAACACAACAATACATGCAGAGCACAGAAGCACGTTGTTTCCCATTAACATCATTTCGCGTGAAAACGTATTATAGCGCCCTACACTTTTTAATTGCTGTGCGCGCAAGGCATATAGCAATAGCGAACCACCAATAACAATAACTAGTAGACCTAATATAAATAGTCCACGAGAAGGGTCACTTGCAAATGAATGGACCGATACCAAAACACCCGAGCGAACTAAAAATGTACCTAGTAAGCTTAAAGAAAACGCTGCAATGGCTAATAAAACAGTCCAAGACTTGAATACCTTGCGTTTTTCAGTAACGGCCAAACTGTGCATTAATGCGGTTCCTACCAACCAAGGCATAAATGAGGCATTTTCAACGGGATCCCAAAACCACCAGCCGCCCCAACCCAGTTCGTAATATGCCCACCAACTACCTAGTGCAATACCTACCGTTAAAAAGCTCCAGGCGGCTATTGTCCAAGGGCGTGACCATCTCGCCCACGTTGAATCTAACTGCCCACCTATTAATGCGGCAATAGCAAACGCAAAGGCAACTGAAAACCCCACATAACCCATATACAGCATAGGCGGGTGAATTATCATACCAAAATCTTGCAGCAAGGGATTTAGGTCACGTCCGTCTACTGGAAAAAAAGGAAGCATACTATCAAAAGGGTTTGAGGTAATGAGCATAAACAGGTAAAACGAAATACTCACCATGCCTAAAACAGACAATACGCGAGCCAACATAACTAAAGGTATACCCTTCGAAAATAAGGCTACAGCCACAGTCCAAACAGCAAATATAAGTACCCAAAGTAAAAATGAGCCTTCATGACCGCCCCATACAGCCGTCATTTTGTAATACCAAGGGAGTTGGCTATTAGAGTTTTGCGCCACGTAGTTTACGCTGAAGTTGTCAGTCATAAATGCGTGGGTTAAACAAATATAAGCTATTAGGGTGAATACAAATAGCGCCAAAGTAAGCGGCCTAGCCATGCGCATTAAGGCAACATTATTCGTTTGTGCGCCCCATAAGGGATATACCGCAAGCAAAATAGACAGTACTAGTGCAATAACTAGGGTAATATTGCCAATTTCTGGGATCATTAGTAACTATTCTCCGAAGGTGGGACGTGTTTAATACCTTTCATTTTTTCGGCTAATTCTGGTGGCATATATTCTTCGTCATGCTTAGCTAATACTTCATGAGCAATAATGCGTGTAGGAGCCTCTAATACGCCTGTGGCAACAATTCCCTGCCCCTCTCTGAATAGGTCAGGCAATATACCGGAAAAGTTAACGGTTACAACAGGGCCGGTATCCATCAAATCAAAACTCACGGCTAAGGTTTCGTCATCACGTTGTACACTGTTTGGCACTACCATACCGCCAATGCGAATACGCTGTCCGACTACAGGTTTTTGCCCTGTTTTATCTTTGCCATTTACAATTTCACTAGGTGTATAAAATGCATCTATATTGTCACCTAAGCTATTTATCATAATGCCAACTGCTGCCGCTATTAGTATGAGTATACTGCTAACCGCAAATAGACGTTGTTTTCTTCTAGGGTTCATACTTTTTCTCGACTAAATTTTAAATTTTTTGCTACGAGCGCTAGTTGCTTTGCGCTTCTAATTTAGCTGCTTTTTTGGCCGCACGCGCCTGCATAATTTTATTTACGCGCTCACGTTGTTTTTCAGCTTGTTTAATAATGCTTTTACGTTCAATTATGCTAACAATTAGGCACAAGGCCATTACAGTGATACTGACACCATAACTTAACCATACGAATAAACCACGACCGCCCATATCCCAAAAAGCTTTCATGTTGTTAAATTTGAAACCTTGGGCAACAACATAAGTGAAAGCTAATACGCTAATTAGACAAATAAAGACCCACATCAACTTAGAAACAATAGGCTTTGAGTGTAAAGTTTCTTGCTCCAAGGTTTTCGCTACCCAAGGGCGGTGAGAATCTTGCTTTATTAACTCATTTTTTAAGCGAATTAAGCTTATCGTACCAATATAGCCAGCCATACCCAACATGCCAATCAGTAAGGGGAAAAGCATTTCAGAGGGCATTGAAGGCTTATCTAATTTACTAATGGTGGCGGTTTGATGCAGAGTATTCCACCAATCCACTGAGAATTTGATAATAGGAATATTAACCACTCCCACCATGGCCATTATAGCGGCAGCTTTTGAGCCTTGTTGTTTATCATCAAAGGAAACATAAAGTGCAATAACACCTAAATATAAAAACAACAAAATTAACTGAGAAGTTAATCTTGCGTCCCAAATCCAGTATGTTCCCCACGTAGGCTTGCCCCACACTGCACCGGTAAACAATGAAACAAAAGTGATAACCGCCCCAACTGGCGCTATTGCGATCATAGTCATTAACGCGCTTCGCCACTGCCACACCATTCCTACGAATGCCGCAATAGCCATAGCAACATAGGCACTCAGTGATAGTGTTGAGGTAGGTACGTGAATATAAATAATGCGATACACATCAAATTGCTGATAATCAGTTGGAGAAAAGGCTAAGCCCCAAATAAACCCTACGGGTAACGCAATGCATAGCGCTCCAATAAAGTAAGGGAGTAAAGTATTACATGCGCCATAAGCTTTTTCTGGTTGCGCATACGAATGTAACCATTTCCACATTAGTTTTGACTCACTTTTAAAGAATATGCAATTACCGCAGGTGCCACGGCTAGGGCCAATAGGAGTATTGATGACATAATACCAATTTGAAAGCCGAAAGGTAAATTCATTGCAGCAGAATCTATTGTTGAAGTGGCAAAAATTAGTAACGGAATAAAAAGAGGGATTAATAATAAGGCGAGTAATACCCCCGAGCGCTGCAGGCCAACGGTTAAGGCAACACCTATTGCACCAATTAAGCTAATAGTTGGAGTGCCAACTAAAAGAGTAATAACAAGGGCAAGGTACATGTTTAAGCTCATATTCAAGAACAACGCTAACAACGGTGACAATATTAGTAAGGGCACAATATGCACTAGCCAATGATTAACAACTTTAACTAACACAATTAAATACAAGGGAAGTGGTGAAATAATCAATTGCTCTAAGCTGCCATCAGCAAAATCGTCTCTAAATAAGCGTTCTAAGCCCATAAGTAACGACAATATTGCTGCTACCCAAATAATAGCGCCGCTAACAAGTTGGAGGGTTTGAGGTGAAGGGCCTATTGCCAAGGGAAACAGGGTCACTACCATTAAGAAAAACATTAAGGGCTGCATTAATTCAGCGCGCTGGCGGTAAGCAATTGAAAAATCTCGTTTTGCCACCGCTAGTATGGCTCTGCGCATGCTCACCATTACCAGTTATACTCCATTTGTACCGTTCTAACATGATCTTGAATACTAAGGGCTTGGTGGGAGGTCATTAGAACCGCACCGCCACTATTAATAAAAGATAACATTTGTTGTTCAAGCATGTTTACCAAACCAACATCAAGCGCTGTAAAAGGTTCATCCAAAACCCATAGTTTCGCACTTTTGTGAAGCCATAGTTTTGCCAATGCTACTCTGCGCTGTTGACCTGCAGATAAACTCTTTACAGGAACATCATCAAGCCCAATTAATCCTAGATTATCTAAGGTCTCAAGAATAAATTGATTTTTGTTTTGATAGGCGCACATTTGATTAAAAAACTGAAGGTTTTCTATTGGTGTTAATAATGCATTTAAACCGAGTTTATGACCTATATATAATACTTGCTGTAAAGCGTGATTTGGCTCTGCGTGAACGTCAATGTTGTTTATTGCCACACTACCAGAAATAGGGGCGCTTAAGCCCACTAAAATGCGCAGTAGACTTGTTTTACCCGCGCCGTTTTCACCTTTAAGCAACACCAACTCACCACTTTTAATCGACAAATCAAAGTCTTGAAACAAGATCCTGTCTTGCTTTTCACAGCATATTTGTTTAGCAATTAACACGGTGGAAGTCAGTGCTCATGTGATTGAAAATTCAAGGGATACTAGCATATAAATTAGCGTAATTGCAGTAAAAGAGATGCAATTATAGTGTCTTGACCAAGCAATCATAAAGGTATTTGATTCAGCGCAATTAGAGGAAGCTCATTTTTGGCCGATACCATAGAATAACGCAGCATTTGTGAAAATAATGCTTACATAAAACTTACTTATACGGATGATATGTCTGACTTAAAAGCCGACAACCTAAATTCGCTGACCAAAATAGTAGAGACTCCTCGCTCAGCTTATGCAGAGAAGAGCCTTGATGAGCGCGCCCTGCCTACGCCTCAAGGAAAAGCTCTAGCCTTGACGGTAGTTTCAGTCAATCATGCGGATGTAGTTTTAAAAGCCCCCAACTCCAAGCAAGCAATAACGGTGAGTAAAGATGCTATATTAGGGCTTGATTCACAGCAATCGTTAAAAGCCGGTGATAAACTGATTTTGCTGAGTTCTACTGCAAAATCACTTAATTTTCATATTGAGCAAAGCCAAAGCATGCACGTGAAGCAGATGTCGGCTCCCTTAATTCAAAGTTTATCGAAACATTGGCCCGACATATCCATTAGCACCCTTAAAAAAGCCTTACCAAATTTGCTATCGCAAGTGTCATTACCTACCACGTCTCCTCTTAGTAGTAAGCTACTATCATCAATAGTGGATATTGCGCAAAAGACCGGTGAACCTATATTCTCAGCAACGCTAAATGCCAAAGTAAGCGCACTTACGAGTAACAATATAACACTCTCGTTAACCATTGCGCATATGAGTAAAACGAGTCAATTAAGCTTGCCTATGCCACTTGAATTACAAGGTAAAGTGCATACCGACGACACAGTAAAGCTGACATTAGACGCAAATATGACGAAAGGGGCTATCAAAAGCCTGAGTGTGAATAATGATATATCACTACCACAAAGTGCCTTGCGAAGTATTAACCAATATTTACATCAACGCCCCGCGAGTATAAAGCCCATATTAAATAATGTATTTTTGCATGAACAAATTAACAAGCCTCAAAACGCTACTGTACTTGATACAAGCTCCACAACGTTAAATAAGCTAGGAAAAGATATTTCAAGTAAATTGCTGGGGCAATTGTCGCCAAGTATGTTGGAAGAGGCGAAAATAGCAATTTCGGCATCGCCAACAATTAACAAGGGCCAGGCAAGTTCGAATGCCAATCAGCTACAAATAATGCTATTAGCAAAGCCCGTTATATTAAATATAGAGCGCACGAGTTTAGAAAAGCTACCTGAGCTTAAATTAAATACTAATGGTAAAAGCAGTCAATTTAGCCCAAGCGGCCAAATTCATCCAAATAGTAAAGTAAGCAACACTAAAGAAACGATTACTAATTTACTGCAAACAAAATTTGTTAGTAATATAGGGCAAGACCAAGTTGGTGAACTAAAAATAAAGCTAGCTAATGAGCTAAACCAAAGCTTAGCGCGAAGTTCAAGTGTAAGCGAGGGCATGTTTGGCGTAACAAAAATACTCGACAAAATAACAACAAGTGGCAGTCCTGACCTAAAAGCGTTTATCAAGAGCATTGCCGTGAGCCAACACCCTGACGAAGCCAAGGCCAATAAATCAGACGTTCTTACCGATTCAGACTTACGAAAGCAGTCGAATATTTCAGTTGACGATTTAAAACAAATATTTAATACCGCCGCTTTACCCGATGTTTCCATACTCAAAACTCCCAATGTTCAGGGAGCAGTGCCTTCAGGGTCATTTTTAAACGGTTTGGTAACCATGCTCCAAGCAAGTTTGTTGGCTAAACTTGCAAACCAACAACCTCAGTTAGCAAATCAGATAAATGCGTTACTTCCCACCTTAGCAAAAGCAGTTGCCCCTAAACAGGGGCAACAAAATGTAAAGACTTTACAAGAACTACATAGAAGAGATCCAAATTCAGAACTTATTTCACAGGTCAATAAAGTGCTTAGCAACCATACTCTGCATAAACTAAGTGGCTCTGAAAGTACTCTTCAAGGCCAAGATACTTTTTACTACGCTTTGCCAAATATGTTTTCGCCACAAGCTAAAGATACTGAAATACTCATTAAACGAGAGCAGCAAGGCGAAAGCGGCAAAGATGAAGGTGAATCGCAAACCCACTGGCAACTGTCATTAAAACTAGATGTGGGTAATCAAGGCCAGGCCTTAGCGAAAGTGAAACTTATTGAAGAGAAGCTCGATTTACATATTTACGCGTCAAATGAAGCCTTAAAAACTAACATAGTGAATATGCTGCCACATTTAGAAAAGCGGCTGGAACACTTGGGCTTGCGGATGAACCACAAATGCTTTTTAGGCAAAATACCTGAGACCTTACACAAAACTAACTTCCAAATGGTTCAAGCTTATGTCTAATAATTCGAATTCACATGATAACAAACAACAAGCTATTGCGCTTAAGTATGAGCAAGAAAAAGCGCCAACTGTTGTAGCCAAAGGACATGGCGACATTGCAGAACAAATGCTAGCCTTAGCCAAGCAACATGACGTGCTTATTCACCAAGATGAAGAACTAAGTGCCATGCTTTCACACCTAGATTTAGGACAAGAAATCCCAGATAGCCTATACCATGTTATCGCTGAGCTCATTGCCTTTAGCTATGTTTTACAGGGTAAGTTTCCAGATTCATGGAAGAATGTTCATAGCAAAATCGATCATAAGACCTAATTTTTTATCAAGGAGACAAAAGTGGGCTCATATTGTTCACTTCGCATCTACAGTTTCAGCGCCTTAAACAAAAAAACCGCATCTATTGCTAGATGCGGGTATTCCCTAAATAAAGGGAAGGCTATTGAAAAGGCGCTAACGCTAAACAATAGCAGTGCTACAAATTAAAAACTTTGATAGCTAAAAAAAGCTACATTAGATTACGCTTCTACAGGCGCTTCTTCTTCGCCTTCAGGCTTAACTGTTTTACTTAGTAAAAGTTCGTTGCGTATACGTGATTCAATTTCAGCCGCCATTTCAGTATGTTCTTTTAAATACTTAACAACGTTTGCCTTACCTTGGCCTATTCTATTACCGCTGTAGCTATACCAAGCACCTGCTTTTTCAACAAACTTGAGCTTAACACCTAAGTCAATTAGCTCCGCTTCTTTGCTAATCCCTTCACCGTACATAATTTGGAATTCAGCTTGTTTGAACGGTGGCGCCACTTTATTTTTAACCACTTTTACTCGGGTTTCATTACCGACTACTTCATCGCCATCTTTAATCGCACCAATGCGGCGAATATCTAAACGAACAGAAGAGTAGAATTTAAGTGCGTTACCACCTGTAGTTGTTTCTGGGTTGCCAAACATTACGCCAATTTTCATACGAATCTGGTTAATGAATATAACCAAAGTATTTGAACGTTTGATGTTACCAGTAAGTTTACGCAATGCTTGCGACATTAAACGTGCCTGCAAACCAACATGCGAGTCACCCATGTCACCTTCTATTTCGGCTTTCGGGGTTAATGCGGCTACTGAATCCACAATAACTACATCTACTGCTGCAGAACGTACCAGCATGTCACAAATTTCAAGCGCTTGTTCACCGGTATCAGGTTGTGATACCAACAAGTCATTAATGTTTACACCTAGTTTTTCAGCATAAACTGGGTCCAGAGCATGCTCTGCATCAACGAAAGCACAAGTTTTACCTTTCTTTTGTGCTTCTGCAATAACTTGTAACGTTAAGGTAGTTTTACCCGACGATTCTGGGCCATAAATTTCAACTACTCGGCCGCAAGGTAAACCCCCTATGCCTAAAGCAATGTCTATACTTAATGAACCTGTAGAAATAGATTCGATATCCATTGCTTGGTTATCACCTAAACGCATAATTGCGCCTTTACCAAATTGCTTTTCAATTTGACCTAATGCGGCATTTAGTGCTTGATTCTTTTTATCACTCACAACAGATATCCTTTTAATTGACGTACTGACTACGTTATTGCTAGAAAATAAGATTTCACTACAAACTTTATTTAAGCGTATTAAACAAGAGCATGTAATCATTTATATCGCAAGTATACTGTATAACAATACAGTTGCAATCATTTATTTTAAAATAATTTTAAGCTACTGATTAATATAACTTTAAACCACTATAAAACGTTCGAATACTTTTATTTGAGGGCTTGTACTTAATGCTTCATACAGTATAAATCGCGAATATAAAGACTAACAAAGTATCGCTATATTAATAACTTGCACATTCGATCAGTTTTTCTAAACCAACTGCAATAGCTTGTTCACGCACTAGCTCGCGATCACCTGAAAATCTGCGAAAGCAGGTTATTGTTTTTGTTTTAGTGGCCACCGCGAACCAAACTAAGCCCACCGGTTTGGTATCGGTACCGCCTGTAGGCCCAGCTATGCCACTAATGCTTAGAGCCAAATCAGCCGTGCTTTTTTTGCGAGCCCCTTGCGCCATTTCAGTGACCACTTCTTCAGAAACTGCGCCAAATGACATTAAGGTATCTGGGCGAACGCCAACTTCAGTGTGCTTAGCATCGTTAGAATAAGTAACCCACGCTTTATTAAACCACTGCGAAGAACCCGGCACATGTGTAATGGCATGCGCCACACCACCACCCGTACACGACTCAACAGTAGTCACAGTGAGCTGATGCGCTAATAAGATATCGCCAAGTTGTTTTGAAAGTAGGAACTTACGGTCACTAGAAAAGTTAATCACGAATACGTCTTTTTAGTTGGGCTTAATTCCAATAGAATACATGCAAATATAGCGCAACTAAAGACGTGCTCACTAAATCAACGTTTATTCGGTTTTACCGCTTAACACCATAAGAAAAATAACTTTTACACTATGTCTAAAAAACCCACACACACACCAATGATGGCGCAATACCTCGCCATTAAAGCTGAGCATCCAAATATCCTTTTGTTTTATAGAATGGGGGATTTTTACGAATTATTTTTTGATGATGCAAAAAACGCAGCCGCGCTACTGAATATATCTTTAACCGCTCGCGGTAAAAGTAATGACGAGCCTATTCCAATGGCTGGCGTGCCCTACCATGCTGCAGAAAACTATTTGGCAAAATTAGTCAAAATGGGCCAATCAGTGGCTATTTGCGAACAAATTGGTGATCCCGCCACTTCAAAAGGCCCTGTTGAAAGAAAGGTTGTTCGTATAGTTACGCCTGGTACCGTAACCGATGAAGCATTGCTTGATGAGCGAAATGAAGCCATATTAGCGGGCGTTTATAAACAAAAAGAAGCTTTTGGATTAGCTTATATTGAATTGTCATCTGGTCGTTTCGCTATTATTGACTGTGCAACAGAGCAAGCCCTTAGCGCAGCTCTTTCACGCATTCGCCCTAGCGAACTACTCTATCCAGAGAATTGCTCGTTTATGCATTTACTGACGCCATATTCAGGTAAGCAAAAACGCCCTATTTGGGATTTTGATAAAGAAACTGCGCTCACTAAGTTAAATCAGCAATTCTCTACCATTAATTTAGATGGATTTGGCATTGATTCAAACGCATTAGGCATTCAAAGCGCTGGCTGTATACTGCAATACTTAAATGAAACTCAGCGCACCACCTTAAGCCATATTAATTGTATATCTCAAGATACCGCTCATAACCATTTATTAATGGATGCGGCAACACAGCAAAACTTAGAACTTACTAAGAATTTACGTGGTGGGCGCGAAAATACCTTACTCAGCGCAATAGACACAACCTTAACCAGCATGGGTTCACGGCTGCTGCAACGATACTTGCATGCCCCTAGTAGGCAAGCCGCAGAAATTAACCATCGTCACAACATCATCAACGCACTGTTAAATTACGATAACAACAATATAGGCGAGTGTTTAAAGTCGATTGGGGATTTAGAACGAATATTAGGACGAGTTGCGCTGAGAAGTGCTCGCCCTCGAGATTTCGCACGTTTATCTCTTGCGCTTAACACCCTCCCCGCACTTCAATGTATATTAGAAGAGATATATCAAGATTCAGAAAACGTTGATTTCAAAGGCGATATCCGCATTTTTCAAAACAATATCCGCCAATATGATGAGCTTAACGATTTATTATTAACCGCGATTATTGATAACCCGCCGGTAGTGCTGCGTGATGGCGGTGTTATTAAGCCAGGTTATAGTGAAGAGTTAGATGAATTAAGAGACTTAGCAGATGGTGCCACTGACTTTCTTCGCCAATTAGAGCAGCGTGAGCGTGAACTTACCGGAATAGCAACATTAAAGGTCAATTATAACAAAGTGCATGGCTTTTACATTGAAGTTAGCCGAGCTAATTCTCAGCAGGTGCCAGCTCACTATATAAGAAGGCAAACACTAAAGAACAACGAACGCTACATTATTCCAGAACTCAAAGAGCATGAAGATAAAGTGCTAAGTAGCCAAGGCCGTGCGCTTGCGCTTGAAAAGAAACTCTTTGATGAGTTATTTGATATTATTATGCCTGTGCTAAATGACTTAATGCTAAGCGCTTCATACATTGCCAAGCTTGATGTACTCAATTGTTTTTGCGAACGCGCGCAAAATTTAGACCTCTGCCAGCCCACTTTAAGCAGCAACAGTAAACTTAAACTTGAAAACGGCCGGCATTTAGTGGTTGAGCAAGTAATGAAGTCTCCCTTTATTGCAAACCCTTTATACTTAGATTCAAAACTGCGCATGTTAATGATAACGGGTCCAAACATGGGCGGAAAATCAACGTATATGCGCCAAACGGCACTGATCGTGATACTAAGTTACATTGGCAGTTTTGTCCCAGCAACCAGCGCTACAATAGGTCCTATTGATCAAATATTTACGCGAATAGGAGCTGCCGATGATTTAGCATCGGGAAGATCAACCTTCATGGTAGAAATGACCGAAACCGCCAACATCATGCACAATGCGACTTCCAATAGTTTAGTGCTTATGGATGAGATAGGCCGAGGTACCAGCACCTATGACGGCTTGTCTTTAGCATGGGCTTGTGCACAGCAATTAGCAGAAAAAACGCTTTGTTTCACCTTGTTCGCCACGCATTATGCAGAATTGACCGAGCTTTCTGAGCAGTTTAATTCAGTCGAAAACGTGCATCTAACGGTGCTTGAACATAACGATGATATTAAGTTTATGCATAAACTGGAAAAAGGTGCCGCTAGCGGTAGCTTTGGTTTGCAAGTTGCTAAGTTAGCTGGTGTACCACAGCCAATCATACATTTGGCTAAGCAAAAGATGGCGCAGCTAGAAACACTCGCCACACAGTCTTCCTATGAAAATAATCCACACAATGAAGATGCGCAATCAGCCAAAAGTGAGCAACTAAGTATGGACTTGCCCGGTCCTCATTGGTTGGAACAAGCTATCAATGCTATTGATTTAGACGCACTAACGCCTCGCGAAGCACAAGCGGTTCTTTATCAACTGAAACAGCAAATTGATCGCTCAGGTGATTTTTAGATTTACTCAACAGGGTAAAACTAGGTATAATATTCTTCCAACAAAGGCGGTATTCTTGCCGCCTTATTTGTGCATTGAATATAGTGTTAAAATTAGTGCGCTTACTTCTCAATAAACGGCATCATTTATGGCCTTTAATGAGCAGTTGTACTAATCATTTTCATGTACGTCAAACTAACTCTGAATGCTAGGAACAAGATGACAAATTATATTTTCGTCACCGGTGGCGTTGTTTCATCACTAGGAAAAGGCATTGCTGCTGCATCGTTAGCTGCAATTTTAGAAGCGCGTGGTTTAAACGTAACCATGCTTAAACTAGACCCTTATATCAACGTAGACCCAGGCACCATGAGCCCAATTCAGCACGGTGAAGTATTTGTTACCGATGACGGCGCTGAAACAGATCTAGATTTAGGTCACTACGAGCGCTTTATACGCACCCGCATGAGTAAGCGTAACAATTTCACTACCGGCCGTGTTTACGAGGAAGTGATTAAACGTGAACGCCGCGGGGACTATTTAGGCGCAACTATTCAGGTAATCCCTCATATTACGAATGAAATTAAGCGCCGCGTTGTTGCCGGAGCCGAAGGTTTCGATGTAGCCATTGTTGAAATTGGCGGCACCGTAGGTGATATTGAATCCCAACCTTTTATTGAAGCAATACGCCAACTAGGAACTGAACTAGGCCGTGAGCACACAATGTTTATGCACCTAACACTTGTGCCATTTTTAGCCGCGTCTGGTGAGGTAAAAACAAAGCCAACTCAACATTCAGTAAAAGAATTACGTTCAGTGGGAATTCAGCCTGACATACTCGTATGCCGCTCAGAAGTCCCATTACCTGCAAATGAGCGCAGTAAAATTGCATTATTTACCAATGTAAATGAAAAAGCAGTTATATCTTTACGCGATGCTGATAGCATATATCGTATTCCGGCGGCTTTAAAAGCACAAGGCATGGACGAGCTAGTGGTAAAACGCTTTGGTTTTGATTGTCCTGAAGCTGATTTAACCGAGTGGGAGCAAGTTCTCTATTCTGAATCAAACCCTGTAGGTGAAATTAACGTAGGCATGATTGGTAAATATGTTGAATTACCCGATGCCTATAAATCGGTAAACGAAGCCTTAAAACATGCTGGCTTAAAAAATCGTTTAACGGTCAATATTTGCTACGTAGATTCCCAAGATGTTGAAACAAAAGGTTCGCACATACTAAATAACCTAGATGCCATATTAGTGCCTGGCGGATTTGGTGAGCGCGGCATTGAAGGTAAAATTGCCGCAGCTAAATATGCGCGCGAGAACGATGTTCCTTATTTAGGGATATGCTTAGGAATGCAAGTGGCCTATATTGAATTTGCGCGTAACGTAGCCGGAATGGAAAATGCGAACAGTACTGAGTTTGACCCACACACTGAATTTCCTGTAGTTGGCCTAATCACAGAATGGTTAGATGCCGATGGCAGTAAAGAGATCCGAGATGTTTCTACCGATTTAGGTGGTACTATGCGTCTTGGTAGTCAATTATGTCATTTACTATCTGGTTCAAAAGTCGCTGAGGCATACGGCGCAACGGAAATACACGAACGTCATCGTCATAGATACGAAGTAAATAATAATTTGCGCGACAAGATAGAAAAAGCAGGGTTAAAAGTAAGTGGGTTATCTACCGATAAGCGCTTGGTTGAAGTAATTGAATTACAAGACCATCCGTTTTTTGTAGCCGGCCAATTTCACCCAGAATTTAATTCTACACCGCGTGACGGCCACCCCCTGTTTACAGATTTTATAGCTGCTGCAGGCGTGTATAAGAAAGAAAACCACTAATTTATTTTATAAGTAGAAGGAAAACCAATGGCCAAGATTAGCCGAATTGTTGGACGTGAAATATTAGATTCTAGAGGTAACCCTACCGTAGAAGCTGACGTGTATTTAGAATGTGGTGCCATGGGACGCGCAGCCGCGCCATCAGGAGCATCAACCGGTTCACGCGAAGCACTAGAATTGCGAGACGGTGACAAAGCGCGTTATTTAGGCAAAGGCGTACTAAAAGCAGTGAGTGCGATTAACGATAAAATAGCCGGTGCAGTAATTGGTTTAGAAGCGCAAGACCAAGCGAATGTAGATCAAGTAATGATTGACCTAGATGGCACAGAAAATAAAGAAGTGCTTGGTGCTAACGCTATATTGGCTGTGTCTTTAGCCGTAGCTAAAGCTCAAGCAATTAGTGTAGGTAAGCCTTTGTATGCTCACATTGCCGACATAAATGGCACGCCAGGTGAATATTCTATGCCTGTACCTATGATGAACATCATTAACGGCGGCGAACACGCTGACAACAACGTTGATATTCAAGAATTTATGGTACAGCCAGTAGGCGCTAAGAACTTTTCAGAAGCGCTACGTATGGGTGCTGAAATTTTCCACAGCTTGAAAAAAGTACTTAATGCAAAAGGTTTGAACACAGCCGTTGGTGATGAAGGTGGTTTTGCGCCAAACTTAACATCAAATGCTGAAGCACTTTCAGTAATCGTACAAGCAGTAGAAAGTGCCGGTTACAAAATGAATGATGACGTAACACTAGCGCTTGATTGTGCGGCATCTGAATTTTACAAAGACGGTAAGTACGTATTAAGCGGCGAAGATAAATCATTTGATTCAAATGGATTTAGTGATTACTTAGCTGACTTAACAGCACAATACCCCATTGCATCTATTGAAGATGGTTTAGACGAAAGTGATTGGGACGGTTGGGCTTACTTAACTAAAATTTTAGGTGATAAAGCGCAATTAGTAGGTGATGACTTATTCGTAACCAATACTAAAATTCTTAAGCGCGGCATTGATAACGGTGTTGGTAACAGCATCCTAATCAAATTTAACCAAATTGGTTCATTAACCGAAACCTTAAATGCAATTAAAATGGCAAAAGCAGCTGGCTTTACTGTTGTTATTTCTCACCGCTCTGGCGAAACAGAAGATGCCACGATTGCTGATTTAGCAGTAGGTACAGCGGCAGGACAAATTAAAACAGGTTCTTTATGCCGCTCTGATCGCGTTGCTAAGTACAACCAACTGCTTCGTATTGAAGGCGAGTTAGAAGGTAAAATTGCTTATAAAGGCAGAAGCGAAATTAAAGGTCAGTAATTAATACGGTCCTACAAAGCCCTTACTTTTTCGCAAAGTGAGGGCTTTTTCATTTGTACAATCTTATCTTGTTGCTAGAGCGAAGCTTGAAACAATGGTAATATTCAGCCTTTCGAACACACTCTGCCTTTTAACATTAGTGAAGCGACGTTAACTTTGACGGCTAACAATAACAATCAACAAACCGATATATTCTATTTATCGACTAAATACCCACATTTTGCGGAGCTTAGTAACGCTTTGTATGAACGCGAATTGCAGGTATTGGCAAATAGTTCTATTACCGATCCGGTGTTGTTGAAAAGAAAGTTAAAAGGACTATCGCATCATATTAAAAATGCAGCAAAGCATTTGCTTGATGGCACCTCGCCCATAGCCGTGGATGTACACAATGGCAGCTGGCAAGCCAAGCAAAGTGCTAAGTGCCCCTTGAGCTCCCAAACCCCTGATAGAACTTTGCAATGGTATACCCAAGTTGCCAAGCAAGGCGCAGTAGTGCCTGTGTACGTTGAATCTTTAGGTGAGCAACACATTGAATTAGATTGTATTGATATTACCGCCAGTGATCGCCTGCATGTGAACAAATTTGGCTGGTTTTCGAAATCGGGAGAATATTTTGATATTGTGCCTAAGCAATCTAAATACTTACTCCTAAAACCCACTAAAAGTATTATGGCAGCGGCATGTGGCGGCCATAGATGGACGGCAAAAGGCCGTTCTATACCACGCGCTTTGTCATTGCGTGAATTACTCTTATCTACAGAAATAGATTGGAAAGCATTTAAATAGCCCCATATATTGAGAATATCGTCTTAATTAAAGGCCTCCTCTCATTAATTCATCAAATCAAAAATCAAGCAGCCATATTGTGAGCTGGCTATTCGCCCATCTTCTACCTTATAAAAAGCAAGTTATTATAGCCATGTCAGCGTTATTGATAAGCTCATTAGCTTGGCTACTGTTAGGCCAAGGCATAAAGTACGTAATTGACCAAGGCTTTGTTGCGCAAAATAAAAACGCTCTCACTTATTCGCTTGGGGTGGTTTTAGGGGTGGTAATAATAGGTGCTATATCAACCTACTTTCGTTTTTATTGGATGGTATGGTTAGGAGAAAGAGTGTGTGCTGATATTCGCAAATCCTTGTTTGCGCATTTAGTGACATTAAGCCCTAATTTTTTTGAAAATACGCGCACAGGAGAAATTATTTCTCGCTTCACTAGTGACACAACTCTTCTGCAATCGGTTGTAGGTACGGGCGTATCCATGGCTCTGCGCTCATTAGTTATGTTTGTGGGCGCCCTTATTTTGATGGCTATTACTTCACTTAAACTAACTCTACTGGTATTTATAGCGGTACCTTTAATGCTAATTCCTATTCGCATACTAGGCGCAAAGGTTAGAACCCACAGCAAACTTAGCCAAGATAAAGTCGCCAAAGTAGGTTCAATGGTCGATGAAAGTTTGCATGAGATCCACACACTTCAAGCCTACAATCACCAACACATTAGCAGCAAGCTATTTACGCAAAAAGTAGAGGCAGTAATGCAACAAGCGAAGCGTCGTATTCATTTTCGCGCTTTGTTAATTGCCATTGTAATGGTGATTAGTTTGTCGGCTATATTTGTGGTGAGTTATATAGGCGCAATGATGGTAATAAACAATACTATTACCGTTGGGGAGCTTACCGCCTTTGTATTTTATGCCGTATTAGCAGGTGGGGCGATTGCCACTATAAGTGAAGTAATTGGTGAACTGCAAAAAGCGGCCGGCGCATCAGAGCGTATAGTTGAACTAATGCAGACCCAAGCTGATATTGTTGATGACGGTAAAATTGAGCTGCAAGCTCCAAATAAGAGCGAATTTGCATTGCAGCTTAAGAATATTCATTTTAGCTACCCCAGCGCCCCTAAACGCAAGGTAATTAATGGCCTTAGTTTTGATGTAAAAGAAGGCCAGCGTGTTGCAATTGTAGGTCACAGCGGTGCCGGTAAATCTACCTTGTTCGAACTTTGTCAGCGATTTCAAGAAATAAATAGTGGAAGCATTGAGGTGCTCGGACACAAAAGTACGGATATTTCTCTTGATAATTTACGCGCTCAATTTGCCTTAGTGCCGCAAGACGCGGTGATATTTGCAGGTACGGTAAGTGAAAACATTGCATTCTCCAACCCCAGTGCTAGCGATAGTGACATAAGAAGCGCAGCCAAAATGGCCTTTGCCGATGAGTTTATTCAACAGTTGGAGCATGGCTATGAAAGTGAGCTTGGAGAACGAGGCGTTAAACTAAGCGGCGGGCAGAAACAACGAATAGCCATTGCTAGAGCCATAGTTGCTAAGCGACCTATTTTACTGCTTGATGAGGCAACCAGTGCCCTTGATGCGCAATCTGAGCAATTTGTGAAAAAGGCGCTTGAGCAGCTCATGCTTGAGAAAACCACGCTTATTATTGCACATAGATTATCAACCGTGGTTAATGCCGATAGTATTATTGTGTTAGAGCAAGGCAAAATAATTGCTCAGGGCAATCATGCTGATTTATACAAAAGCAGCCCTACCTATAAAGAATTTGTTGATTTACAGTTGGTTGAATAAATACGTCAAGAAGTATGTAACATTTAGACACACTTTACTTTGTGCAAGTAGTTGGTATCTATAAACAGCGTAGTATTATAGAGAACATAATACATGTAGCACCTAACGAATAAAAACTTACACGGAATTCTTTATGAAAACGATAATAAAAACAGCCTTAGCAAGCGCGGTATTTGTTGCTTTAAGCCAAATGCCTTTTAATAGCTTAGCATTCGAAGAAAAAGACGAAGAAGAAAAAGAAGAGCCGACCTTGGCGGAAAGCCTTAAAGAAAAAGCAGCGTTTGAAGGTTTTCTTGATATATATCGTGACAAAGAAGATGGCTCAGGTTTAATCATATTAGAAGCAGATGATTTAAACACTCCCATAATCTATTCAGCAAGTACCGCTGATGGCGTAGTAGCGGCAGGCACGTTTAGAGGCGATTACCGCGAAACTAAACTACTGGAATTTAGACGCCACTACAATAGAATTGACGTAGTTCAAAAAGTAAATAGTTTTTATTTTGACCCCGAAAATCCGATATCAAAAGCATCCCATGCGAATACCAGTGATTCTGTATTAGCGTCAGTAGAAATAGCACAGGAAGAAGACGGTAAAATTGCGATTTCACTACAAGAACTGCTAAAGAATGAGTCTTTACATCGCGTGAGCCCTATGCCTCCGAGTAACCCTAAAGACAGTGATAGAGCTTTTAGTTTGGGTGGTTTGTCAGATGATAAATCTCGTATAAGCAAAATTAGCAACTTTCCAGAAAATACTCATGTAGTCGTTGATTATGTATTTGAAAACTCAACACCAAAAGTGTTTGGCGGCTCTGAAATAGCTGACCAACGCTACACAACAATTAGCTTACAGCATGCCTTTGTTAAAGCGCCCGACAATGATTATACCCCTCGCCGTGATGACCCTCGCATTGGATACTTTACCAATCAAGTTGATGATCTTACCAGCGCTAGCGTAGTAAATTACAAAGATGTGATACGACGCTGGGACCTGCAAAAGAAAAATCCTGACGCTGATATCTCTGATCCTGTAAAGCCCATTACATGGTGGATTGAAAATACAACCCCACTTGAATGGCGTGAAACTATTACCAACGCGGCTTTAAGCTGGAACAGTTCATTCGAAAAGGCCGGTATAAGCAACGCAATTGAATTGAAAGTACAGCCTGATGATGCAACTTGGTCAGCCGATGACACTCGCTACAACGTGCTTCGCTGGACATCTTCACCGAATCCTCCATTTGGTGGTTACGGCCCTGCTGTCGCCCATCCTATTACTGGCGAAATTATTGCAGCTGATATCATGTTAGAATACAGCTTTATGCAAGGACGTTGGTTAGCTGAGCAAGTATTTACTGACGGCAACCAAGCACACAGTAACCAGCTTCTTTCAAAAAAACATGAAGGCGGAGATAAGTTAGTATGTTCTTTAGGTCATGCCATGTCGATGAACCTACAATTTGCAAAAGTTGCCGGTAAATTGAGTGAGCTTGATGACATAGAAAACAATACGTTTTTGCGCCAAAACATGCATTATTTGATTATTCATGAAATTGGACACACCTTAGGGCTTAATCACAATATGATGGCTACGCAGTTACATGGCCATCGCGAAGTGCATGATGCAAGCAAAACTAAGGGTATATTGGCCGGTTCAATCATGGACTACCCTGCGGTTAATTTTGCCCCTGTTGGAATGGAACAAGGTGACTACTTTTCAGAAAAACCTGGCCCTTATGATGACTGGGCTATTGAATATGGTTATTCACAAGCACTGGCTGATGCCGACAAAGAAGAAGACCGCTTAAACAGTATTTTAAATCGCTCCACTGAGCCTGAGTTAGCATTTGGTAACGATGCTGACGATATGCGATCTCCTGGCCGTCATGTTGACCCTCGCATCAATATTTTTGATATGTCGAGCGATGCAGTATCTTATGCCCAAGACCGTTTTAAATTAATTAAATCAGTATCTACAGATTTAAAAGACAAGACCCTAAAAGAAGGTCAATCACATCAAGAGCTTTTGTCTGGATTTAATATCTTATTTAGGGAAATGTTTAGTCAATCGCAAGTGGTCAGTAGATATGTGGGCGGTGTTTACCTAAACCGCGCTATGGTGGGTCAAGATGGTTATACACAACCTCTTACACCCGTTCCTGCCGATTACCAGCGCAAGGCTATGTCTACGCTCAATACCTTCTTTTTTGCCGCTGATGCAGTAGAGCATTTAGAACCATTGTACGCATTCTTACAACGCCAACGCCGAGGATTTAGTGGTTGGGGACAAGATGAATCGCCGAAAATTCACGACCGGCTGCTAGGCGCGCAAAAACGTGTGCTTGATCATTTGCTTCACCCTAATGTAACCATGCGAATTACAGATACCGCATTATTTGGCAACGAATACCCTTTAAACGTAATGATGAAAGAACTGAGTAATGGTATTTTTGAATCTGACATCAAAAAAGATGTCAATTCGTATCGTCAAAACTTACAAGTGGAATATGTAGAACGTTTAATAGCGGCCTCTGGTTTAGAGAGCAATAGTGGCTACGATACTATAACTCAAGCAACCGCTACATATGAATTAAAGCGTATTCAAGATATGGCTGATAATTCAAGAGGTAACAGCGCCAGTAAGATACACAAGCAGTATATTGTTGACCGTATTAATAGAGCGTTCCATAAGAGCCAAGCGTAACTGAGTAAGGGCTGCATTGCAGCCCTTTTTAATTTATAAATTGTTTATGGCTGCCGATATAAAACTATTCGTTTTTAATCAAGTCACGGCCTTAAATTTATGTTCACGTTCACACAAATGCACATTGAAGCTGCTCGCAATTCCACTGACGACTTCAATTTATTCCATGATAAGCTTCGATGGGACATGATTCCCAATAATCCGTTTGGTGGACCAATTGCACTAGGCTTTCAGCTTGGCTGCTTTATAGAAACACAAGTTGATGCAAGCCGTTTGAACACGCCTAATTGTGCACCTGAAGAAGCTAATTTATATCCTTTTAGTGGCTTTGAATTTACCTTTGCGGGTGTGGTGAAACCTGGTGACAGTATTGCTTTACGCTTAAAGCCAGGGCGCAGCAAACAAATCGGGAATGAACAAACGTATTCAAATCGTTTAATGCTTATGTCTGACAACAAGCCTGTTATTTTAGGATATAAGCGAGAATATTCCCACATGCCTAAATTCTCCCCATTTGCGTTTCCAAGCCGAGACGACGTGCTCAACATAAACGACCGAAGTTTTGTACAAGAAAGCCGTTTTTTCGTAAAGCATAAATATATGATTGTAGGGAATGCAAAGAACTTTTTAACCAGCGCTTTTGCAGAGCAATCACATTATATAGATGAGTTTGAAGACAAAGTAAATTTCCCTCAGATGTATCCTTTAGGCCTATTGTCTTCAGCATTATTAGAACGAGCAAGAGCAGCAAATTATGACTTAAAAAATAACCCTATGATTTATGTGAGTCATAAATTAGCCATTGATAAGGCGCAAGTCGATGAGCTCAGAAGTAACCATAAAATAATTATTGTGGTGAGCGAACATATAGATAAGCCTGATTGTGAAAAACAGCAAAAAACACAATATTGTGTAGCCTATTGTGAAAGCGAAAAGCCTTTATTTACTGCAGCTGTAGAACTTATGCCGCTAAGTGAATTATTAAAGAGCTAGCTTACTTATTCGCTTCGCTCAAGTTATTGTCTTCATCTTTTGGCGTGAATATATGCTTTCCTAATACGCTTTCTGCTAAGCCGCGCAAGCTTTTTGCGCTTAAATGATAAACCAGAAGATGCAGCGGCATTTTAATGCAATGTCCACGAAGCGTAGCTAAAAGATGCTTCAGTGGCGTAAGTGACCCCGGTAAAAGTTCGTGTTGAGGCTTTAGAATGTCTTTAAAGAGGTATTGGTCAAAAGCTATTCGCAACGCACTTTTGTGCAAGCAACTATCAATTAGGCTTTGTGAAATATTGCTACCCATAATACGCTTTAAGTTATCGAAAGCTAAACCTACTTCATAGCGTAAGCCCAACTGTTTTGCCACTGCGACTATGTCTTGAATAAAAACATCTTGCTCATTATCGCTTTTCTCAGTAAGCATCAAATATAAATCGAGCAAATCTCTGAAAGCCGTAAGGTATTCTTCATTTCTAAATAAATGCACCGCTGAATGTACAAATTGCGCTGCCTCAGATAACACCTGAACGCCATCATCAGTAGTAACAACATGAGCGGCTAGTGCCTCAACGGTGGGGGCATCTTTTGACACTATCGGCAGGATATTATGGTGCACATCAATAACCGTGCCGCGGCCAGTATGAATTAATGGAGGAATTTCGTGGGTCCACTTTCGATAATACTTGTCATCATAATTAGTAATTTCTTGACCTAACCAACCTGCTATCACAAGTGCTTGCTCGCAGTCTTGTAATTGAGCTTTGGTTACCAGAATATCAATATCACTATACAAACGTCCCTTTCCTACTAAGCGACCACTCAAGCTATAAGCGGCACCTTTCAGAAACACAACATAATCTGAATATCGCGCTAAGGTTTTTGTAATTTCTTGGCTTTCAATACCCACTTGATAAACTTGGCGTTCTGACTTTTTAATAGCATTGCGCAAATGTCGCTGCGCTTTCTCGTGCAAACTATGCATCGCGCCATGCTCTAGGGCTAAATAAGCAAATCGCGCTAATATATTTTGTTGGCGTAAAACGATTATAATTGTAGATTGTTCGCTAGGCGAATAGGATGACATTAAAACGGGCTGCTTAAAAAGAGATATAATGGTGTCTACATTAACTTGCATCAATTATATCCTCCCGTAAAAAAGCTTCGACCTCATTTACATCATTATAATGAATTTCAAAATGCTTACTGCGCTCTATTAACTTAGTTACCGTTTCAAAACTGCCCGCCCCTCTAGCAGTAAAATTAAACGCGTTTTCTGCCAATTTCATAAAGGTTTCAGTCATGCTCAATTGATATATATCAAGTTGCGTATTAGGCGTGTATTGAGGGTAAACGATGCCAACAATTTCAGCAGACTGCGTAGCCATATCAATTGCGCCCTTAGGTGGCGCTAGATGAATGACATCACCTTTGTGAGTATCTTTAGCAATTGTGGAAAATACAGCTTCAGGGAACCAACTTTTTGCCAAGTCTATAGATGCATTTTTTAAACATATTGGTCTGACAAATGGTAATACTCGGCCGGTTTCAGGCACAATAATTGCCAGTTCATCTGATAACAACTGCCAGCCCGAATTAGCTAAATGTGCCGTTAATGTACTTTTCCCTGAACCAGGCGGTGCTGGTAGCATAATAGCCTTACCATCTTTCGCTAATACGCCAGCGTGCACAATCACATATTCTAATTCGTTAGCCGCTATAACCCAGTTCATTCCCCATTCCATGAGGGCGTAACCTTGGCTAGCTTTTAAGGGCTTAAATGGTTCACGGTTGTCACACAAGAAGCGTGCTTGAGGCTTGTAGTAACGGCGTATCCCATTGGTATGGCAAATTGAAATTCGGTAATCAACATAATCGTTTTCGCTTAAATCACTTGAGAATGATTGGCCATAGATTAACTTTGCGTTGTTTATCACCACGTCTATATTGGTGCTTATTTCAAACGTAAAAGGTTCAACGCGTAAACGGAAACTTTGCATTAATTCTCAGTAGTATTTAAGTAAATAAAGCCTTGAAAACATAGCTGCTCAAGCGCCTGTTGTTGTTCGTCCTCAATATGTGTTGGCTGCGCCATCCACTCATTTAAGGTAGATAACGGAACGGCAATTGAAGATAACACAGTGGTGCGGGGATCGTAAAATGCTAGGCCCGATTGATCAGAAAAGGGATGCATTTGCATCCCTTCAACAAATTTGTACTGATTTTTATTACTTAGCACGTTTGGCAGCTACCCTGCTTACATCATAGATGTTAATTGCGCAGAGTAAGTACTTAAGGCGTTGTCTACCGATATTTGATACACGCGCTGGCCAAAAGAATGTAAATCTTTAAAATGCGCAGTAGGGCCAACTACTGGATAATTGATACCATAACGACTGTCATTGTGATACTTCGCATTTAACCATAAAGACAGCATGTTTAAGTTTATTGAACTAGGGCCGTGGTACTTGTAATTACCGTTTGTTTTCTTTGTGGTAAGCACTTCAAGCACCGTTAAACTACCGCTATAAACTCTAGATTTATCAGCTCTCTTCCATGGTGCACCACCGAAAATGCTATCAAATGTTAAATGTAATACATGGCTATCAAGACCTTCCGCTAAAGCAACCCATTGTGCACTCGACTTAGTTACAACTACCGCATTACCGCCAAAGCCTGAGGGGCCGCCTGACGCTTGAATACTATTTGTAAACTCTGTTGCCCAAAGGGGTTTTGCCGGAATACTAGCAACTAAGGTACCCGCAGACGCTTTCACTAAAAATTTACGTCGATTACTTAACGACGACTTCGCTTCCGTATTTTGATGCATATCCTGATTTTGACTCATGTCTACTACTACCTTTCTGAACCGTTTTAAGCGTTATGTTTGTTGATTGTATTGCAGCGTAACTAACCTTACCCGCAAAATTTCGCGAGTTATACACTCAAAATAGAAATCAACAACACCTTTTGCAAGCCTTATGCAAAAAGCAAACCAATTTTCATCTTTATGATTTTGTTGAACTTTTACTTAGGCAAATTTAAATATGTAAAAAGATCCGACACATTATAACTCAAGGTCATTATCACTGGCTAACTTTTTAAGATATTTAATAGGGATGGCATAACTAATCCCGCTTGGATTAGACAAAGCCGCTTCTTTACCCGCAGATACGAACACCTTATTAAGTACTCCAATCACTTCACCCGAATCACGTTTAAATATAGGGCTACCACTGTTACCAGGAAAAGCGGTTATATCTAACTGATAGATTAAAAAAGGCTCTTTTAATCGTTTAAACATTTGGATTGTGAGTTCATCCGCATTTCTAGCTGGGTTTGCATCAGGTGCAACTGCGGCCACTATTCCCGAATGAATTGCAGGATACAGCCCCAGTACTAAACCTATGGGAAAGCCTATCATGTGTATGTCGTTACCTGCGGCAATGAGCTCGGAAGAAGCCAAGGGTAAAGCCGGCAACGTTCCCTCGATAGATAAAAGGGCTAAATCATGCAGCGGATCGATACCAATTAAGGTTAATTTATGCACCTTAGGTAGCATTCCCTCCCCTGACAATGCTACGTAATGTTGCACATTCTCCGTTGACAACTCTTGATTTACCACATGGTAATTGGTTGCAATGAGATTACCGTTTCCTACAACAAAACCGGTACCTCGTAGCACAGGAGTATTTGATTCTAAAGGCGTATAAAGGCCTATACCCACAATTGATGGCTTTTGCTGCGCCATTTGTTCGACTAAAGATTTGCTTGATTGCGCAAAGCACAGATTTGCGGAAAATACCAACAAAGCAAAACTTAAAAATGAAATGATTCCTTTCGACAATTGCATAATAAAGCCCTTTACGTCATTCTAAATTTAATTATGAGTAGTGGTTCAATGCTATGATTTTTACTCATAATTTGCAAACTTATAGACCTTTGTTTAAGTGATTAAAAATTGAGTTAATTTTTCAACATAACAATATAAATATCATTAAACTAGGCTAAGGTTTTGAGTTATTGTGCTTTTTGACACATACTTAGTAAAATGCCGGATTTTTTTATGCCCACTAAATGGATATCATTAAGCGCCTTCGATGAATAACAAGCCTCTTCATACCTACTATTTATCCGCTAACAGCCGCGAGCATGCAAAAAATGAAATGCTAAAAGATATGTGGTGTTATGTGTTTGATCAGGCTTCACCAAACTTTTTTCTTTCATGGCAGTGGATATCCGCTTGGCTAAATAGTATTGACCAAAGCCTAGACTTCATTTATACCAGCCCAATAAATATTAGTGAGCCGTTAAATTTAGCCAATATCTCACCTGAAGATATTTACGGTTGTGCCTTTGTACATAAAAATTCTCAATTAGATCTTAAGCATTTTGTGTTTCAACAGCCCGTCTATTTAAACCGAACGGGTATTTTGGCTGATGACCAAATGTGGATAGAATATAACGATTTTTTAGTGACAAAACTGCATGCTCAACAGGCACAAGACGCCCTTTCTAATCATATACTCAGCCGAACAAATACGAGCTTAATAATGGGCATTTCGCAAACTAAGCTTGTTACTGATTTGTGCAAGCGTAACGAATGGCAATATATGGCTGTTTCTGAGTCACATGCGTTTCAAAAATCACTCACAGTTGAACATCACGATTTAGAGAAGCTCATTGCTGGCTTTTCAAAAAACACCAAGTCACAATTACGCAGAAGTATTAAGCTGCTCAAACAAAGTGACGATATTGAAATGCATCTAGCACAAACGTCTGCGCAAGCAATTGATTGGTTTCACGAAGCTGGCGAGTTTCATAAAGCCCTTTGGCAAAGCACCGCTCAAGGGAGTGGATTTGATAATAAGTGCTTTGTTGATTTTCATGAGCACTTAATTAAACAGTGTTTTGAAAATAATGAGGTACTCATCGCTAAATTTACCGTGGCGGAAAAACCGGTAGGCTTCATTTACGGCTTTGTATTTAACAATACTTTTTATTTTTATCTTTCAGCGCTAGCTAAGTCTTCTAATGCAAAAATTAAACTCGGGCTTGTGGCTCATTTATATTTAATGCAAGCTTTAGCGGCAAAACAGATTCATACCTACGACTTTATGGGAGGAAGCGCCCGTTATAAAGAAAGCTTGTCAGACGCTAGCACTGCAATGGGCTTTTATCGAATCACCAACAATAAAACGCTATTTTCAATTGATAGCGCTTTGCGCAAAGTAAAACAAAAGATGCGCAAGCAATGACGAGTACTATCGCTTCTAGCGCACGTAGAGTTGAGCTCATCACGGGAATGGTAAGTGTTATTATTCCACTGTATAACAATGAGCAATACGTAAAAGATGCCGTAAACAGTGTTCTTCAACAAAGCTACCAACATTTTGAAGTGATTATAGTAGATGACGGTAGCACCGATGGCTCTCTAGAGCAGCTTTCTGATATTGTTGATTTAGTCACTATTATTAAACAAGAAAATCAAGGCTCTGCTGTTGCGCGCAATATGGGATTAGCTGCAGCTAAAGGCGAATTTATTGCTTTCTTAGACGCTGATGATTTATGGACTCCTTACAAACTTGCCCTGCAAGTTGAGTTTTTAAATGCTCATCCTGATTATCAAATGGTGTGCGGTGTAGATGAGCGCATTAGTATGGAATTTAGATTTACTCAAATTGAAGCAAAGCACCCGTGTGCCCCAGAATTACTTGAAAAATTAAGCGGCAAGCAATTTGAAAACTTACTCTTTTCCTGCCCTTATCATATAAATAATCTCATGCTTCGAAAAACAGCACTTAGTAACATATCTTTTTGTCCGGACTTGCGCCGCGGCCAAGATCTCGATTTTTGGTTTCAATTGTGTAGTAAATATGAAGTTGCCTATTTGAATGTATTACTAAGCTACTATCGTGAGAATTTATCAAGTATTTCATATAAGTGGCAAAGCGTTAACGTAAAGCTACATATTTTAAAAACGGCCATTGAACGTGTTGATTCAACTAATGATGTATCAAAAGCAAATATCCATAAGGCTTTTGCCCACGCGTGTAGCGAATATGCCTATAGCGCTCGCCTACATAAGAAACCCTTTATCGCAATAAAAAGCTATTTACATGCAATATGGTACGCCCCTTTTAATATTGCATATACAAAAGGTATAACAGCATGCTGTTTAGAAGCCTTTAAACTTAAAGCTTACCCTAGAATAAACAAGCATGTTCAGTAAAGCGCAAGTAATTCAAGCCATTCGCTGGGCGCTATTAGGACGGCTATTAGCGCAAGTTATTACGTGGTCTGTTTCCCTCATTGTGCTTCGCTATGTTAGCCCAGAATCCTACGGGAGTTATATCGTTGTGCAACTTATGATTAGCTTTTGCATGATGGTAAACGTTTTTGGCTTTGACAAACTTATTATTCAAACAAAAAATTTAAGCAAAAGCCAAGCTAAAAACATACTTTTTATTATGGCCTGTTTAAGCATACTTTTTGTGGCGCTTATTAACTTAACCAGCCCAATTATTTCAGAATTTTACAACTACGATGGCCTTCAAGATAAAATATTTTATTTATCTTTTGCGTTACTACTCACGCCTTGGCTGAGCTTGGCTGAAGCGTATTTAGATAAAGAGTTACGTTTTAAAGAAAAAGCCAAATGCAATTTAGCAGTAGCGCTCGCTTGTTCAGTCATTACTATTATTTTAATACTAAATGAGTTTGGTATTTGGGCCCTAGTCGCAAGCTTTTTAGTACAGCGTGTTAGCTTATGTATTTGCTATTGTGTTATTGCCCAAACGCCGCTTTTACCGTCTGTGAATTTTTCTAACTTCTCTAAACTTGGGTTCACAAGCGGCTTATTTCTGCTTGGTGATGTGCTTTGGTTTTTAACCCAATCAGTAGATGGCCTACTAGGCGCTAGTTGGTACTCAATGCAAGTGTATGGTTTTTATGCTTTAGCGATACATTTATCAAGTCTAATTCTTAATAAAATGATGCCAATATTCAATCAAACTATGATGGCATTCATTGCTAAAATTCAAGATCAAAAAGATAAGGTCCTTATGAGTTTGCGAAAGGTTTTAGGTTTATCATTATATGTTAGCATTCCAATATTCTGGGGCTTGGCAACGGTTGCAGAACCTTTAGTACTCGCTGTGTTTGGCCCGAAATGGCAACAAAGCGCTATTATTATTAGTGTATTGTGCGCCATTATCCCATTAAAAATTAATAATAGTATTGTTTCTATGACGTTGTTAGGTATGGGGGAGGCAAAATTGCTTATGCTCATTCGCCTTCTTGTGCTTATAAGTTTAAGCGCAGCATTATTTGGTTTCAAACAGTTTTCTGAGCTAGGCCTTGTCTATGCAGTAGCCGTGTCTATCTTTATTCATGCTTTAGTTAATATTATTGTTGTATATAAAATATTTGGGCAATTTATTGGCTTTTCGTTTAAGCCTATTTTATTTGGTGTGCTCATGGTTTCATCCTGCTTATTGCTTAGCTCATTTTTGAACAGCTTAACTCTGCCCCTCATCATTAATTTAATCATCGAAATTACGATAGGTGTATTGTGCTATGTTATTCTAATGTATGCGCTTGCGTCTGACGTCACAACAGAAATTAAGACCTGGTTTAAGGGCGAGACCTCCTTAAAATTAACATAGTTTGTGGTCTTAACATTTGCTAAAGCGGGTTGACTTCAATACACTGAATTTCGCAGGATTGTTTTTTCGAAGGGTAGTGATGCTAAAGTTGTACCGAGCAAACAGCAAAACCATACTGTACCTAATTGGCGTTGTTGGAATTATAGGTATCGTGGCCTTTAGTGCTCTATACTTTTTTTCCGCCACCTTTAATCAACATAAGGTAATTAGCCAACTAGCGGAAAAACTAGGTTTGCAACCTTCTCTTCAATTAGAAGAAAGCCTCATTAGCAGACGCAAAACTCGCTATCAGCATTTAGCGATTAATCACCCCTTCCCCCGTGTATTGAACAATGAATATATTGCATATAATGAACCACACAAATTTTATAGAGAACTTGAGGCGCTTCTCAATAATGGCCAAAAAGGTCTTACGCTGGAATGTGAAAACGCTAATTTGCGGGCAAGCTTGGCTTGCTTTTTGTATTATGGTGATACAGACAAGTCGCAGTTAAACAAACTTATCAATGCATTTATAAATTTCGATTTTGAACAAAGCGAACTCGGCGATGATACTGTTTCAGCTAGTTGGCAGTATGCTTATCTTTACGATATTGCTCGCGCCGTAGCAAACTTCAACACAAATATTATTGAGCAAATTGATACCAAGATTGCACAACAGTTGGAAAAGTACCTTAATCTATTAGAGCAAAATAAAGCTCGTTTGTGGGGCAGTAAATCATCAATTGCAGCTAATGCATTTTTATTGGCTAGCGTACTTGAATTTGATAAATCAGAAAACAAAATTTTATTTTCTCGCGCGTATTGGCAGTTTCTCGACGTGTTAGACGCGCTAGAAACCTCACCAATTTGGCCCCAAGGGTATTCAGTATGGCTTATTCATAGCGGTGTAGAAACCAGCTTGGCTATGAGCGCTCTTATGAATCACCCAGAGTCGGAGTTACGCCAACGTACGTACAACATTTTAAATGAATTAGGTTTAGCCCATATTCACCTTACCCGCCCTGATGGCTATATTCCCCACAAGCAAGACATTGATTCTCTCAGTGGTATTACTATAAAAAACATACAGGTAATCGACATAATCGCGAAAGCAACCAATAACGATGAAATACTAAAATATTCAGTATGGCTCAAAGCAAAATATAACGAGCAATTTAATGCGCTTCAAATTAAAACGAGTGCTCGATATGCCTTTGACAACTTCTTTGTTTCCCAACAACTATTTAGTGAACCTTATGTCAGTATACAAGCAGCAGATTTGTCATTTTTAGACGCATCCCTAGCTCCATCAAAAATATTTGGCAGTAACGGCATACACGATGCGTTTTTTCGTACTAATTGGTCAACAAATGCAAGCTATATGCACATAGTGGCTAATCCTTTATTTACGCCGTTACAGCAACATGGAGCGGGTCATTTCACCTTATTCAAACAAGTACCGTTAATCACTTCGTTTGCTTCAAATTCAGATGAAGGGTCGAATAATAAGGCATCATTTATTAAACGCACTTTGTCTAAAAATAGTATTTTAGTAAAACCTTCGGTGAAACAAACAAAGCTGAACGAAAACGCAAATGTGGATGGCGGGCAAAGAACAATTACTCCGACTAAGGGTAACATTAGCCGGTTCAAAGACTGGTACAGAAATGTTATTAATCACGGGGAGTTCTATACTGGCTCTCTAACTGAAGCAAGTGTTAATAGTGCACATCAAATTGTAAACGTAGATATAGGCCCAGCCTACGATAATAATCACGAAGCTTTGCGGCGTTTTATATATTTGCCAAAAGAAGATACGTTTATTATTAATGACCTTATTAAAACCAAAAGTAACGATTATGAAGTGAAGTCGATATTTCATATGCTAAAAAGACCCATTATAGAAGGTTCACAAAGAATCATAGCAGGAACACTTCTTGATGGAATATCACAGAGCATGAGCCAAGAATTTAGAGTGCAGGTAAATGATGTAAACTTGTACGCTGATGTTGTGCTTCCCTTGAACGCTAAATTAACGATAGTAGGCGGTGATAGCTATCAATATTATGTGGACGAGAAAAGCGCCCTTGATAAAAAAGATATGACGCTTCAGGCTGAGAGCTTAAGAAACAAACCTCCTTCTATGTGGCGTATAGAGCTGAGCGAAGAGTTTAGTTCTAGCATTCATAGGTCATTGCTGGTACTACAAGCTAGGCTGAGTAAAACGCCTAAAAGCAAAGTTAATTATTATATCAATGAGGATTCTTTGAGCATCTTTACCGTGGGAGAAACACTTATCTTGTATGGCAATATCCCTGCACAACATGATTTCTTTGCAATGCATAAAATTTCCCAAATACTCATTTTATCAAGTTCAAACAAGCTTAAATATACCATCAGTTCAGTTGATGATTGCAATAGCTTTACTCAAGCGCAAAGCACAGCATTTTCAGCTTTATTTAATGTGCAAGTCCTTGGAAAAGTATCAGTACACGTTAGCGACGTAAATAAAGCAGAAAACCGTTGCTGGAATTAAACTTTTGCTATCTATTCAACATTAGAAATAATGTATCGGCGCTTACCTGACTTCTCGGGCGCAATGTTATCAACTTGCGTAATCGTAATACCCACATCTTCTAGGCGATCTGTAAAATCACTTATGATTTTCCTTTTAGCCGCCTCATCTAGTTTAAGTTTAGCCACAACAAAAACTTCTACTTGTTTATTTGCACTTTGTACTACTTTGTACTGAGTAATATTGGCATTTAAGCGGATAATATAATTAGCAACGTTTGGGTGTACCTTTCTATTATCAGCGCCAATTAAAAAGTCGTTCAAACGCCCTTCTAAGTGCTTAATAACGGGCAAATTGCGCCCGCAAGCACACTTCTCATGTGAAATTGATGCCACGTCACCCATTTTATAGCGTATAAATGGAAAACCAAAGCTCTGTAGGTGGGTAACAACCACTTCACCTGATTCGCCTTCACTAACAGTATTTCCTGCCTCATCGACTATTTCAACAATAATGTCATCTGCATTAATATGGAAATTACCCTCAGGGCATTCTCGAGCGATAAATCCACCATCTCTTCCGCCATATTCATTTACTACAGGAGCTGAAAAAACACGTTCAATCACATTGCGCTGATCTTCAAATAACATTTCCGAAGTCACAAATATAGCTTTAAGGTGAGGTACATCTAAACGTATGTTATGAGTTTGACAATAATTCGCAATATTGTAGATGGCTGAAGGATAAGCAAAGATCATTTCCGGTTGATAATTTTGAATATCTACAAGTTTCGCTTTTAAGTCGGTGTCATTCATATTGAAGGCAGATATGAGTTTTGATCTAAACAAATTATCTCTTAATAGCTTAATGCGGTCTTGGCTATTGAGCTCATGAGGAGCCCCCCAAACCACCAACTCTTTACTCCCCACATCTACGCCAAACCATCGGTTTGCGCGCATTCGAGCCGCTATGTCATGTGAGGTTCGTTCGTTACTTGTATAAAAAACAAGAGGCTCACCCGATGAACCACCGGTTCTGTTAACGCTCAACTCATTTAAGGGACGTGTGGCGATCTGTTCAGTATGCTCGCGAATAATCGCCTTATCTAAAAATGGTAAACGGGCGATATCTTTAGCGCTTTTGATATCATTCACAGTTAAGCCAAGTGAGTTGAATACATTTTGGTAATACGCACTTTCTTTCACCGCATGGCTTAAAAACTCATTTAATCGCTTTTGCTGGCGCGCTTCAAAGTTCGCGGTGTTTAGCCATTGGCTTTGCTCAAGTTCATGAAGAACATAGTGAGTATTGTGCCCTTTTACTTTTTCTTGTAAAGGAAACAATATGCGCCTTACAATTTGCTTCTTCATACCATCAAGCATAATTTTCATCGCCCTTTTTATGCAATTACGTTGGCGTAAACGCTTTTGTAATTAGCGACACTGTTTGCCCAATTGCGCTCATCTGCCACGTATTTCAAACCGTTATCAATAATAAATTGTTTTTCTTGTGTGCCCGCACTTAAAATTTCAATAACTTTGTTTTTAAGGGACTCTGGAGAATCTGCTGCAAATAAATACCCGCTGTGTTTATCTTTAATCAACTCTTTGTGACCACCAACATCCGAGGCTATAACAACTTTGCCTTGCGCCATTGCTTCGAGTGGTTTTAAAGGAGTGACTAAGTCGGTTAGGCGCATGTTTTTACGCGGATAAACTAAATAATCGACGAGTGAATAGTAATTCTTAACGTCACTATGTGGAACACGGCCGGTAAAGGTCACTTTGTCACCTAAATTTAATCGCTCAACAGAAGCCTTTAACTTATCGTCTTCAGGGCCCCCACCAACCAGTAAAAGATGAATGTCAGGATGTGAATGCTGCAACAAAGAAAGCGCATCTATTAGGACATCTAGGCCCTCATAAGCATAGAACGAACCTAAGAAGCCCAAAACAGTTTTACCAGCTAATCCAAGCTCGTTTAACAATGGCTCATTTTTATGGGATATTAAGGAAAACTGGGATATATTTACAGCGTTTGGAATCACTGTAATTTTACTTTCTGCAATTCCTCTTGACAGCAAGTCTTGTCGTAAACCTTCGCATATTGTGAAAACTGCATCAGCATCTTTTATGACTTTGTTTTCCATGCCTCGGGTTAATTTATACCGCAAATCTCCCTCTTTACAAGTACCATGATCTACCGCGGCATCTTCCCAAAAAGCTCTTATTTCATACACAAAAGGAATATTGTGAGCTTTCGCTACGCGCTTTGCTGCAATACCATTTAATGCGGGAGAATGTGCGTGAATCACATCAGGTTTTTCTAGCTTAACCACGCGCTCTATGTTTTTTTCTAATTGCTGAATAATTTTATATTCTCTTAACCCAGGGAGATTAGCGCCAAAGCCACTCACTTCTTCACTGCGATAGAATACTAAACCGTCGACTTCATCAATATCGCTTGCCGTTTTTCCTTGCTTTGGGCTAGTAGCATGACACGTATCCCAGCCTAGCTCACGTTGATGATTTAAAATGGAACGCGTTCTAAACGTATATCCGCTATGAAGTGGGATTGAATGATCAAGTACATGTAATATTTTCAACGGAGAAACCCTTATTTAGCATCATAAATTGATTGATAAGCGAGCAACATATTTGTATCAGAACAATTATTTTGCACGTACGTGTGAGCCTTACTTCCCATATCTAAGCGCTCACTTTCTTTCGAATAAAACCAAAGCAAGGCTTCGACTAATTTTTCTTTATTTTCAGATGGGACTACTTTACCGCCTTTGCTCGCTTCTAAAACACCACTAATATTACCTACATTGGTACTTAGTATGGGTAAACCAGTTGCCATGGCTTCTAGTATCGTCATGGGCATGCCTTCTGATATAGAGGTAAGCGTAAACACATCTATTAACGCAAGCTCATCACTCACTTGGTTCGAATTACCAACAAATACAACTTGATTAGTTACATTTAATTGTGCCACTAATGCAACAAGCACAGACATTTGCGGGCCATCACCCACTATACGCAAAAAGCATTTATTAGCTTGCTGCTGGGGCAAACGCAATAAGAAATCGGCAAACGCTTCAATCAGTAAACCTTGGTTTTTTTCAGGCGAAAGTCGCGCCACGGTGCCAAACGTAAAAGTATCAGTATTTGCCCTAGTGTGCAGTTTATAGACCTTAGTGTTAATGCCGTTAAGCACTACACTTACCTTACTGTTAGACTGCCCAATCACATCTACTAGCCATTTCTTCAATTGGTTTGATACCACAATAATATGATTCGCAAAGGGTAAAAATGTCTTTCGTAACCAGGTTATCTTATTTGACCTTAAAGCAGCCTGCGTTTGAGGAGTGCCATGTTCACTATGAACTCGCTTTTTTACACCAGCAAAAAATGCAATAGGTAGGAACTCTGCGCCAGCCAAATTGTAAGTATGCACGACATCTGGTTTTAACTGGCGAAGCAACTTAAAACCAGCCCATAAGACTTTTGCGCTGCCACCTGCTTGCTTTTCTAAATTAATAAACTGAGTCGACGTGTCAAAGCGCTCAATAAAGTCGTCTGATGTGCTTATTGCAATGACCACATGTTTGTATTGCGGCAAACCGTTAACAGTTTGCAACAACACCTGCTCTAGACCACCTGCACTTATTTTGTAAGTAATGTGAACAATGGTTTTTTTCGCCAACACGATTACGTATTCCCTTGTTTTGTGCCTAAAGACTTAATGTTAGCCGCTTTGTATGACTGTAAATGTGAACTACATTTTTCTAAATTGACAAATGTAGTGGGTTTTCCTCTAAAACTAATTGCATAAAGCCATTCTCGTAATTTGTTTTTCCATAATGGCTGATAGTAACTATTATCGATTACCGTTTCGTTAAAGCTCCTGCGATGCAGAATTACTTCCTTGTTTTTAGGAATACATTGAATATTAATGGAAATTTTGGGTAAGTCTAGTACTACAGGTTTATCACTAGGTAAGGAATTAGATACCTTTGGTATTTCTTTATTTTCTTGCAACAAAGATGCGAGCATCACCAATGAGCGTACCCCCCAAAAACTACTAGCAGGACCATTGTAATTATCTAGCACACTTTCATCATCATGGAATAAGCCTTGATTGGGCCTACCTTTGCTTACTCCGGCCTCCTTTACGAAATAACGCCAAAGGTGGAAATTAGCGTTTAACGCGATTTCTTTTTGAATCCCCTCGTTGCGCATGGCACAGGCCAGCAAAGGACTTGCAACGGCGAAACGATAGCAAATACTTCGTCCATACGCGGTGAAACCATTCTGCGTAATTAAATACTGATACCAACTTGTGAACTCCTGAAGTTGCTTCGGATAATCCCAAGTCACTGCTGATGGGTGTATTTTGTGGATCCAAAATAACGCATAGTGAAAGCACCATGCGTTATAAAAGTCTAGATTACCACTTGGACCATCTGAATAAGCACCATTAGAAATGTAAAACGAATGTATTCGTTGTAAATGAGCACCTGACTGAAAGCTATGTGTAGCATCCAAGTTTGTAATAACTGAATCAATAAGTGCAATGAATAAGTGCCAATTATTATCTGTCACTTGCTTGTTCAGAAAACTCTTAAGCCAATCAGTGATTTGTACTTGCTCTAATTTTGAATATTCATTAAAAACAAAACTTCGCGACAGCCAAAGACTTAGCGCTATGTCTGCAGCTTCACATATAATTTGTTCATTATCTAGCGCATCCCCCCAATAGCCTGAATGAGAGGAATTTGTCCCATTTAAAAATGCACCCTTAAGATGCATCGTCATCTGGGCGGCTACCTTAGATGAAGCTCCTCGACTTTGCTCATAACTTGCATAAGCAGCCCATAGGGGTAATGTTCGGCTCACGCCTTCTAAGCCATCAACCGCACGCCCGTGCATGGAGGCAAAACCGGGATAATAAGCGCGAGTTTTATGCGGGTCTAAATAGTATTTGTGCGCCCGCCAAAAATAATCAACTAAAATGTGAAGTTGCGCTTGGGATGAATAGCACTCGCTAATGTCTTCAATAAGCTTATCATCCCACTCACGTATTGCGGGATTTGAATGCCACCAGCGTATAATACGTTGCCACTGTAAGTTAAGAATCTTGTTTAGCACGCTAAAACACACCTATTGATTAATGTCGATTGAATATTCAACAACATCTAACGCCTTAGTGCACAGTGGGTATAGCCGCTACCGCCTGCTTAGCATCATCTGCTATTACAGCCACAAAATAACCTCTTCCGGCTCGGCCTGCTAACTTACTCTTAACTTGATTAATTTTAGTTTTAAGCGGGTTAACTGTTCGCATACCATCTACTTCGTACCAATAAATCAAATTAAGCTTTTGACCGCTTACATCCACTATTGCAACATTTGAAACTTGGTCTTGGCCTAATGATTCATCAGTTTTCGACATGCGAGAAAAACGCTCAATATTAAAGGCCCTATTTAAGCCGCTAACGAGCTCTGCTTCATCGTTGTCAAAGTGGTATTTTGCAATATACACTTCATGGCCATTTAACTTACCTGACCAATTTTCGTGTGCATTAACCATAAGGGGTTCCCAAATAACATCGTACTTTTTAGCACTTGGATCTAGTTCTCTAATTTCACTGGCAAGGGCTTGGCCGTTATCAACGTTGTATTCTGAAAATATAAAGATAGAACTGTATAGCTGAATACCTATAACCGCTATAAACATAGTTGCAAATGATAATACATTGGGTGTTTGAATACTCGCCTGAGGTATTCCATCTTGCTTTTTAGCAATGGTGACTTTTTCTTTAAATAATTCGCCAAACAAAAAGAGTAATATAAGAACAAAGGCGAAAAATACCCAGCCGTAAATAAGATGATCGGCGCCTGTGGCATGTTCCATATCAGACATATAGCCAATAACCACAATCCCGTAGGCCCGCATCCCATTTGCTACAATAGGGACAATAAAGGACAGCAGAATAAAGGCGAAAAACTTCCAGCGAGTATTGAAATTTAGGTAGCCATACATGGTGCCTAAAGCAACCGCTGCAATTAGAAAGCTAATTCCCGAGCATGCTTCAGCAACTAAAAACGTTCCATTAGGGATATATAAATATAAGCCTTCGCGATAAATTGGGATACCGCTAATTTTAAGTAGTTCCACCGACATATAAGCGGTTACGTCTTGTAACAAAGGCACAAGTTGTTCGCCAAACGGTACGGTGAATACTAAAAAAATAAACGGAAATTTAAAGCGCAGTATAAATTCAGTTCCCAGCACCATCCACACAATGAGCACTATGCTAGCGTAGGCACTAGCATGCCCTATAAGATTAACACCAAGAAGTTGCCCGCCTAAATACACTAATTGAACAAACAGCAAAGGGGCCGCAACCCAAAGCGCTGGCTTTAATTGAGTTTGAGGTAATTCGTAACGCCTTTCGTAAAGTAAATAAAGAGAAATGGGGACAATAATAAAACAATGAGTAAATGTATCAGATGAATTCCATACGCCAACCATTGACACTAAAGCCGGCCAGTACACTACCAACCAACTCGCTAATAAAGTAGCCAAGCAGCCCAAAATAATCTTTCGATTATGCATTACTTGATTATTCATTGAATCATCCCTTTTAATTTTTGCAGTTCCGTATCCCAATCAAAATTGTCTTTTACAAACTGTCTATTGCTTGCAATCTCAGCCGGTAAACTAGCCAGTAATTTGTTTATTGTAACAACAGTCTCATTACTCGTTTCACAAATGTGATACCCCTGCATACTTGAAACGCAAATCCCTTCGCCAGCCAATTTAGTGAGCACTATTTCTTTGCCCATAGCCATACCCTCGAGTACCTTATTTTGTATGCCCCTGGCTATTTGCAATGGCGCTATAACCACATTTGCTTGCAATATATAAGGGCGAACATCTTCAACACGGCCTGTTACGCTAATATTTTGCTGTTTGCTTAGTTGGCTAATTTCATCAGTAGGATTAGATCCTACAACCACAAATTGAGCATTAGGATAAGATGTTGATACTTGTGGCCAAACATGCTTTACAAACCACATAACTGCCGCTACGTTTGGCCAATAGTCCATTGCGCCTGTAAATACGATAGCCTGCTGCCCTAATTCTGACACTGTTGATATTTTAGCTTCGGGATTAAAGTAATCTGCATCAACCCCATTGTTTATAGCTTGGGCTGGCTTCAAATGGGTATCAAGTTTTCGCTTTTGCATTAATTCATTAAAAAAATCAGCTTCCTGCGATGATACAAATACGCTATTGTCGGCAGCTTCGAATACTTGCGCTTCAAAATTTTCTAAGCACCTTGCTTCTCGATTATAAAACCAACGGCCTAAACCTTGTTTATTGAGCGCATATTGACGCCATTTGTCTGAATCCACATCTACAAAATCCATCACAAAGCGTGTGAAGGAATTTTCAGATTTCGGCATCACATACTGCGCCATGGCTGATGAATAAACGAAAACACGTTCAATTTTATGTTCGCTTATGGCTCGGCTTATCCACCCTTGAAGGGAAGACGAATGATAATATGGCAAAGTAATCGCGTTGCCATTCAAGAAGCCGCTCAAGCCTTTAATTTTTGATAATAGCGGAGATTTTTCCTCGATTGTAAAATCAACACAGAACTGTTTAAGTTGATCTATATAGGCGCGATCATTTTTGTCATCAATAAAGCCCGCCAAGTAAATAGAGTAATGCTCTGACAAAAACTTAAGCATATTATAAGAGCGTATTTTATCGCCTTTATTAGGGGGAATAGGTAATCGATGACACAAAAACAATAATGGCGGCTTCATATTAACCCAAATACTTCGAAACGAAGGGCCCAACAATCTGTGATACTTTTAACGGAAGTTTCTTCCAAATATTAATGACTTTTTCGTATTTGGGATTATTAGGGTTTAAATTAGGTAAAGAGGATGCTTTAACTAAATGATAATAATGATAAATAGGTTTGGCTTCTATTCCCCAAGTTTGCTTGTATTTAAACGCACCAGAATCATTTTTGCTACGACCAAAATCAAACTCATTACAGCCTTTTTCTTGTGCATGGCACATAAGTTTGTAATACATATGATCGTTTGATTTAGTAAATCTTGCTTCAAACAAGCCCCCTCCATAATAAGGCATCACTATACCTTTATAATAGAAGCTCATCACACTTGATAAAGTTTTACCCTCATGGGCCACACTAGTAATATCTATATGATTAGGAAATACTTCGACTAATTTTTTAAAAAGTGCTTTAGGGAACACGGGCGTTCCTAAGTTTCTCACACTCGTGGAATAAATATGATACAAAGTATCAATGTCTTGATTTATTTCTGTAGTGAGCTCATTCTTTAGAGAATGGCGGACAACGGCTCTTTGCTTTTTCTTAATAGATAACAAAATGTCATCGGCATTGTCAGCTAATGGCATTTTAAAAACGCTATGTACTGACTTTTCAGCGAATTTACTGCTATCAATATCGCTTATTTGTTGTTCATATCTTAACTCTAAATAATCAACATTGAGTTTGTGCGCAAGTTCACAAGCTTCTTGCTCTAGGCGCTTACGAATGTCAGCATTAATAGCGATTGCGCCTCCGTACATACAATACGGCGTTGAGCACAATACCTTTCCAAAAATAATGCTTTGTGTAAGCGCCAAGGGTAAAACACCTTGAACGTTGTTTGAAGCGTCAAGAGCCATCAAATAGTATGGCTTATGGCCTGATGATTCACGCAACACGGTTTGCCACTCAAACAAATGGCAAAATGTCCCTTGTGGGTGTGTATCTACAAATGCATTCCAACTGTTTTTATCGTTTGCTGTAACTACACGAATCATTGCTTAGCACCTAGTACATCAGAGTATGCTTCATACATACTTGTCCATTCATAATCTTGCATAAGTTTAACGAGTTTTTTCTCCATAACGTTTAGGTTAACGTAATGGCGTATTTTTGATTTGAAAGGTGCACCTTCTACTCTTGGCTGATCTGCGTCTATTTCCCAAGGATGGAAATAAAAATTGTAGGGGGCATCATTTTCACGTAAATAGGCGTCAATGCGACGCTTAGAAAGCCAGTAAGGGAATAAGCGAAAATATCCGCCGCCGCCAATACCTTTATTCTTATCACCTTTCTGCAAAGTAGGAACAGGAATTTCTATAATTCCCTCGTCACGTTTGTGGGCGTAGCGAGGCCAGTCTGGGACGCCGTACAAATCATGCTCAATGGGATAAGTACTAGAACTATACAAAAAATCAAGCTCTTGTAATATATCAAATACCCATTCATTTGATTTATCAATTGAAAAGCTAGGCGCTCGATAACCTAACACTTTCTTTCCTGATATCTGCTCAAGAATGTCTTTACTGTTTTTTATATCTTGTTTGACTTCTTCGTAATCCATTGCCGTATTACGACGGTGATTTGAGCCATGGCTGGCTAATTCATGCCCCTCATCAACAATACGTTTAATGACATCAGGACAATGCTTTGCGACCCAACCCAATGTGAAAAAAGTTGCTTTAACATTATTCTCGTTGAATAAATCAATGAGCCTATGCGTATTATTACCCACCCTTGGAGACAGTCCATCCCAGTCTTCGGGCTTAATAACAGACTCAAAAGCAGAAACATGGAAGTAGTCTTCTACGTCAACGGTCATGGCGTGTTTTCGTTTGATCACAGACATATTTTAGGGCTTACCTTCCTTTACCGAACAATACAATTTCAACTGTTCTTACCAAAATGAGCAGATCCAACAGCAAGCTCTGGTGCTTCACATAATACAAATCAAATTTAAGTTTCTCTAAAGAATCTTTGACACTAGCGCCATATGGATAGTTCAGTTGAGCCCATCCGGCAAGGCCAGGCTTCACGTTATGTCGCTGGTCATAGTAAGGGATTTCTTTAATCAGTTGTTCTACAAATTGCGGGCGTTCAGGACGCGGGCCAATAAATGACATTTCACCTTTAAGTATATTCAGTAATTGCGGTAACTCGTCTAGCCTAAACTTTCTAATAAAGGCACCTATTGCTGTCACTCGGTTGTCATTCTTACTTGCCCATTTAGCCCCATCCTTTTCGGCATCAGGGCGCATACTTCGAAACTTAAGAATATTAAACAAACGACCGTCTTTCCCCACGCGTTGCTGCTTATATAACACGCCAGCGCCAGTGCGATAGCCATCATCGATATAAATAATCAAGGCGGTAAGTGCCATAAACGGCCAAACAATCAAAAGTAAAATTATCGCTAATGCTACGTTGATCCAATAATCAGCCACCGTTCGAAAAATTTGTGGCGATTTAAATCCGTTAGAATATATTACCCAGCTAGGGTACATCATATCTACTAAAATTTGTCCCAGCTCTCGCTCTATAAAGTCGAGTAAATCAGTCACCCTAACGCCTTTTAACCTTGCGTTAAACAAAACGTTGATAGGTAAAGTGCCTCGGCGCTGGTCATTAGCAATTACAATTTCGCTAACGTCATTTTCAACAATATATTGTTCTAGTTCGTTTTCAACATCCATATGAGATATTGCTTCATCAACAATGCCTGCATCAATTTGGTCTCCTGGCATTGGAATAAATGAGAGTAAGTTAAAGTTGTGACGGTCAACCTCACGGCGCATGCGTTTTTCAATTACCGATGCTCTTACGCCTGCACCTAACACTATAATGTTGGGGCGTGTTGAAAACGATTCTGTGTTGTGTACAAAGTATCGAAAGGTTACTAGCCCCAAAATGATTAAAGTAACTGAGAACAATGCATGTAAATAGTGTTCAGATGTATCATCAAAAAACACACTAGCTAGTAGTTCGGTTATAAAATAGCTAACAATTGCCGAAACGAATAAGCGCCGTATAATCCCTCTAAATGGTTCGCGTAATCGCTGTTCATACAAGCCCACCGATAAATTAATGGTAACCACGGAAAGCGTATATAAAACTATATTAATTAATGTGCCTGAGGTGTTTGCCGTATCGTATAAATACAGCCATTGTAAAATTAAGGCAGCTAAGTAGGTTAAGCCAGCAACTATTAATCCTTCGCTGATAACCAACTTAATTGTGCTATTTCTTGACTTCGAACTACTGGTCATAATTATCCATATTAGTGGGTATTCGGCGAATCGCCCTTTTATAATGCCTTTCTCTATTTAAAAATAAAAGCATTTCTACGTATGAAAAGCCTCCGTATTATAGAGAAAATATACCATTGGTAAATAGAACATTTATGTAAGTCGTGAAAACTTCATAATTATAGTGCATAATGCAGCAAGTTCTTGCTATCACCATGTAATAATTTGGTGTTAACATTAGAAATTCTGAAAATTAAGGGAAATAAGATAATGAATTGGGCCACGTTTTTTGCATTCCTAAAAGGTAACCTTCACAAAACACACTTCGTTAAGGGGCTATTAAGCGCAGTAGGTATCACTATTTTAGTGTCGGGGTGTTCTACATCCACTCTACCTTCAGCAACCACTAGAGCTTCACTTACGACCAATGTTGATGACTATCAATATTTGATTGGTCCGGGTGATAATTTAACTATTTTTGTTTGGCGGAACCCGGAAATATCCGGCAATTTTATTGTTAGACCTGATGGAAAGGTAACCACCTCTTTAGTAGAAGATGTTGAAGTCAGTGGGCGTACACCTACAATGCTTGCTAGGCAACTTGAAGAGCAACTTTCTACTTACATTAATAATCCTCGCGTAACGGTGTCAGTATCACGTTTTAATGGCCCTTTCAGTGAACAGGTTCGCGTAATTGGTGAAGCAACCAACCCTAGAGCTGTCAATTATACCGAGAATATGACCTTACTAGATATAATGATTGAAGTAGGCGGGTTAACACAGTATGCAAGTGGTAACGGCGCAAAATTAGTGCGCGTAGTGAACAATAAGCAAGTTACCTATGACATTGATATTGAAGATTTAGTTAAAGATGGCGATATTACTAAGAATGTCGATATGTTACCTGGCGATATTATCATCATCCCAGAAGCTTGGTTCTAGGTAGTAGCTTAAGAGAATTATTATAAATGCAAGATTTACAGCAGACCATTCAACTTGTTCTTGATTATGTTCGTGGAATTTGGGTCAAAAAACGTTATTTAATCATTTGTTCTTGGTTGATTTGTCCTTTAGGGTTTATCTATATAGCCAATATGCCCGATGTATATGAGTCAGAAGCTCAGGTATTCGTTGACACCCGCTCAATGCTCCAAAACACCTTGGTGGGTATGGCCATGTTCACTGACCCTGAACAAGAAGTTAGGGTAATGGCCAATACGCTTAAAAGCAGAACCAACCTAGAGAAAATTGCTCGAGAAGCAGATTTGGATATACAAGTAACTACTGACGAAGATTACGAAAAATTGATCGAATCATTAGGAACAAATATAAACATGAGTTCTACTGATCGCACTAACATTTATACTATTTCTTATACATCCGAGAAACCAGATGATACAAAACGAGTAGTACAAGAAACATTAGATTTGTTTGTAGAAGGTTCATTAGGTGGCAATAGACGAGATTCTGATAACACAAGCCGGTTTCTAGATGAGCAGATTGCTGAATTCGAGGCTCGCTTAGCGGAAGCCGAACAACAGCGTGCAGAGTTTCAACGAAAATATTCAGAAATCCTTCCAATGCAAGGCACGTTTCATAGCAACCTTCAGTCAATGAACAATCAATTGGCTGAAACGAGGCTAAGTATTAAAGAAGCCGAGCAGAAAGCTGAAACCTTAAAGAGTAGACTGACTCGCGATAAACAAGCATCCGACAGCTTTTCGGTTCAAGGCGGCAATAGCGCTCCTGTTATTACCACTCGTTATGACGCTCGTATTATTTCACTTGAAGAAAACTTAGACGACTTGCGTCTTCGCTTTACCGATAAACATCCTGATGTAATTGAAACCACCGCACTATTAGAAAGCTTACAAGATGCTCGCCAGCGCGAGATTGAAGCTTATATGAACCAAGATGACGGTACAGATTCGCCTATCATGAGCCAGTTGAATCAGGAAATAAGCTTAGAAGTTAGCCGACTTGAGGGCCAAATTTCTTCCTTGCGCGTTCGTGAGACTAATTTCGAGTCAAAAATAGAGGAACTTAAAACTAAGATTGACTTAGTTCCGCAAATTGAAGCAGAAGGTATTTCTAAAAATAGAAATTACAACATTGTAAAACAGAAATATGAAGAACTTTTAGCGCGCAAAGAAGCGGCTAATTTAACCAGAAGCGCCGAGATTTCATCTGATGATTTACAGTTTAAAATTATTAAGCCGCCGCTTGTGCCTATGGCGCCTAGTGGGCCTAATCGCTTCATATTCTATACTGGTGTACTAATTTTAGGATTTGGCGCAGGTATTGGTCTGGCATTCTTAATGAGTCAATTGAAACCGGTACTGGTTCGCGGACAACAGCTTACCAATATTACAGGCTTCCCTATTTGGGGTGTAGTTACTCACCTTGACTTAGATAGCATAAGACGTAAAAACAAATTTAGAATGGCCGTATTTGCTGTATCTACCGGCGCAATAATATTTATGTACGGTGTATTAGTGGCAGCTGATGTAATGAATATCGACCTGCTGAGTAAGGTTTTATAATGAAAAATACCATCGAAAAAGCTTTGCAAAAGCAACAAGAAGAAAAACTGCAACGCGAAAAAGAATCGGCACTTGGCCTTGAACAAGATAAGCAAGTCGTCACAGATGCTCGCTCTAGTGCTCAAAGCCCTATTGGTGCGAGTATAGTAAATGAAGGCGAAGCTATCGAAGATACAAAGCCCAAAGGCAGCTATAGTAAAAATAGCATGGAAATCGATATAGATAGATTACAGCGCCTAGGTTTTGTAAGTTTAGATAACGCAAGAACGCTGATTAGTGAAGAATATCGCGAAATCAAACGTAAACTACTCCAAAATACTTTTGGTCCTTTGGCTGGTACCCTTGAAAAAAGTAACATTATCATGGTTAGTAGTGCCCGTCCGTCAGAAGGGAAAACCTTTACAGCAACCAATCTAGCTATCAGCATAGCTGCTGAACAAGATAAAACTGTTTTATTAGTTGATGCAGACGTTCTAAAACCTAACGTACTGAAAACACTTGATATTACAGAAAAGACAGGTTTAATGGAGTACCTGCTTGGTGATGTTAAAGATCTAAGTGAAGTTATTTACCACACCAATATTCCTAAGTTGAAGATCATCCCTGCAGGTCGCTCGCATCACTTATCAACTGAGTTGTTGGCAAGTACAATTATGAGCGACACTATCGAAGAGTTTTCTACTCGATACTCTGACCGCGTTGTAATAATTGATTCACCTCCTCTTATTGGCATAAACGAATCAGTGGTTCTGGCTAATCTTGCTGGCCAAGCAGTTATTGTGGTTGAAGAAGGCAAGTCAAAAATGAATGATATTCAGGTAGCGGTAGAACGTCTTAATCCTGATATGGCGATTGGCTTTGTTGTGAACAAATCTATTAACTATTCCGACAATGGCGGTTATTACGGCTATCAATACTATGGTAGCGTCAAGGAAGATTAGAATATTATTATGGGAATTAAAGCTCAAGCGAATAATTTCAGTTTAGCAGCAGGTGCAATCCGTTTAAGTTTGCTAAGCAAAACGGCTATTAGCACCGGGCTTTTAGTCGCATGTTCAACGGCGCTTTCAGGGGAATTGAAATTTGACGTAGGTATTGAAAATACTTACGTTAAACAAGAAGTAGATGCCACTGGTAATTACGCAGATAGCTCTGAAAATATAATAATTACTCCCTATTTAGGCTTTACCTATACGGCTAGAGATTTAGAAGCTTCTTTGTTGGCAGAGCATAATCATGTGAGAAGAAGTTTAGACGACGCCGATAGTACCAATAACTATACTAATTTCACTTATAACACCCATTACGATATTATCCGTAACCTTCTATACGTGAATGTTCGCGGCTCACAGCAGTATAATTCCTTAAATAATCAAACTTTTTCTGTTGATGACTTCTTACTTAATTCAGAAGACCTTACCGAAAGCAATTATCATTCTGGCGCCTTAGTGCTTAATTTACCCACGGGTAATTATTTTGGTACATCAGCATCACTCAGTTATTCTTCGTCAAGCTCTAAAAGAGAAAGTAACAATGACTCAGTGACCTCAGGAATATTTAGTAACTCTGATAATGAAACCTATGGTGCTCAATGGTCATTAAATAGTGGCGACGATATAAGGCCAATATCATTTTATTGGGATGCCACAGCCCAACTTTCAAAAAGAAATTCGCTTGGCGATTATAAAAGTAATTATATCAGCGGCTCTATCGGTACCATTGTATACCGTGATTTAAGTTTAAATCTACTTGGCTCTTATGAAACAAATGAAGTAGAAGATACCGACTTAAATGCTCAAGGAATAGATTCTAAGCGTGAGTTCCAGTCTTACGGAATAGGGCTTCGCTGGCAGGCTTCTACCGATAGATACATACAAGTGGGTTTTAATAAGTCTAAAACAACTGGTGATTCTCTTGATAATACTTCATCAGTTGACGAAGAAGACGAGTACATTAGTTTAGATACGAGTTGGCAATTTTCACCCAGAACAATTCTTTCTGCTGCATTTTATCGTAGGTTTTTTGGCGACTCTGCAAATGTAATGCTTTCGCATAATCTTCGAAGCTGGCGCTCTCGCGTTAGCTATAGAGAAGACGTTAATACCAATACGCAACTATCACAGATTTCTGAATTGGGCTTATTTGTTTGTGACAATGGTGCGGCTGACTTAGCTGAATGCACCCTGCCTGATTCTATAGACTTATCTAATTTAGATGCTGGCCAAATAGTGGTTCCATTTGTTGAAACTGGCTTTGAACTGAACGATAACTTAATTTTAAGAAAGTCACTGAGTATTCAAAGCTCTATTACGAGAAGACGCACAACCGTTTCTATAGTAGGCACGCATTCAAAAAATGAGAATCTAGAAGCATCACGTATAACGGAAACTCAGAGCCTAAGGTTTTCTACTCTTTTTGATATTTCGCAAAGAAGCAAATTATTGTTCAATGCAAATTACACAGAAAATGAACAGACTTTTTCTGAGCAGTTTGGTGCGAACATTGTAAAAGAAGCTTCCGTTTCTTTTACTCGACAAATGACAAGGCGTTTTTATGCATCCTTAGGCTTACGTTATTTGAATCGAGATGGTGACGAAAACGTTAATATAGGAGGCATTAGTGGCATAATTGGCCCACTGACCGACCGCCGAATTTCAGTATCTATTGAATACAAATTTTCTAAAGAGTAATTGTAGCGAGATGTATGATACATCTCGCCATGTCTATTTATCGTCTTCGTTTTTTAATCTTACGTAAGTTTGATACTTTTTCTTCAATAATTTATCAATGTACTGTGTTAGCTTCACTTTGTGTTTAATTGCATCATCTAAAGCATCAACAAGCTCTTCTAACATATCTTTATAGTATTTTGTATCTTGCACTACATTACCATTAGGTGTGATATGAGGAGGCTCACCAGCTTCGCGCGTACTTTGTGCAACGTTTTCGCTATTAGCCGTTTGTTTATCAATAGGCTCAAGGGCCGCATCGGCTTCTGGTGTAAACATCTCCTCTTGTACTTCTTCTATTACAGACTTCACGTTATCAACATTAAAAGACTCAAGTTCTTCTAGAAATCCAAATAATAGAACGCGGTCCATTAGCGTATTTATCTTTCGCGGAACACCTTTCGTAAATTCAAATATGGCATCGAAAGCCGTATCAGTAAATAAATCCGTTCTTTGACAACCCGCATGCTCTAAGCGATATTGAATGTAAGCACAAGTTTCTTCTATATTAAGCGGCGCCAAATGGCACGAGGCCACAATTCGTTGCCTAAACTGCTCCATGTTAGGTGCTCGTAAAATAGGCTGCAATTCAGCCTGCCCCAACAAAAAACTCTGCAATAGAGGCTTGCCTGCGTGCTGGAAGTTAGACAGCATTCTAAGCTCTTCAATGGTTTCAAGGGGTAAATTCTGAGCTTCATCTACTAACAACAAAGCGCGTTTGCCAGTAGCGGCTAAATGCTCTAAAAACTCACGCAAACTTTCTAGTAGATCGGTTTTCGTTTTACCTTGAGTATCGATGCTAAATTTTGACGCCACCATCTTAATCACTTCATCGGGTGATAATTTTGGCGTGACAATTTGTGCCGCATAAATATCGGCTTCGATATTATCGAGCAAACTGTTCGCAATAGTCGTTTTTCCAGTGCCAATATCACCCGTAATAACTATAAAACCTTCGCCCTGTGACAAGCCATATTGAAGGTACGACATAGCTCGCTTATGCAGTTTACTCGCAAAGAAAAACTCAGGATCGGGTGTTAATTGAAACGGTTTAGAATTTAAACCATAATAACTTTCGTACATAAAATTTTATCCGTAAAGTACGCTTAACGCGCTAAATTTGTTAATTTCTGCATTTTAAAGGCAGATTATCCTTATGATTTGTTATCAATAATTTGCGAAATAATACCCGTGGTTGATACCCCATCTTCAAAACCCAGGGTTTTCACCTCACCTCCGTTGGCCATTACTTCATCGGCACCTGCTATTTCATGCACTTGATAATCTCCCCCTTTAACTAGCACATCAGGAAGGATACTGGCGATTAAGGCTTGAGGTGTGTCTTGGTAAAACTCAACTACCCAATCTACTGACGATAAACCAGCTAATACAGCCATTCTGCGATTCACATTGTTAATAGGCCTGCCATCACCCTTAAGCTTACTGACTGATGCATCTGAATTTACTGCTACAATTAAACGATCACCCAACGCTGCAGCCTCAGCTAAATAACTTACGTGTCCAGCATGCAAGATATCAAAACATCCGTTGGTCATTACTACCTTTTCACCCTTTTGCTGCGCTTGCTTTACCGCTAACAAAAGTTGATCTTGGTTTAAAATTCCGCCGTCACTCGCTTTATGCTGATTCAAAGCAATTGCTAATTCGGTAGTGGTAACACTAGATGTACCAAGTTTACCAACAACCACACCTGCAGCATGGTTAGCAAGCTGTGACGCGTATTCTATATCGGCACCTACTGCTAAAGCACAAGCCATAGTTGATACCACAGTATCACCTGCTCCTGTCACGTCATATACTTCACGTGCTAAGGCAGGCATATGATGCGCTCTGCCCGACGCGCTAAATAAAGACATGCCTTTTTCAGAGCGTGTAAGCAATACATGTTTTAGCTGGTTATTTTCACAGCAGCTCAATGCTTTTGCATGCAATTGAGCTTCGTTTTCAGTGTGCCCGTGTACTTGTTCAAATTCAGCTAAATTAGGCGTAATTACACTCGCTCCTTTGTATCGCGAGAATGAATTCCCTTTTGGGTCAACTACAACAGGCTTACCTTTCTTTGAGGCTAATTCAATGAGTATCTCAACTTCCGACAATGCGCCTTTTGCGTAATCTGACAAAACAACGGCATCTACTTTATCCAAATACTGTGTATATTTGGCGACCAATTCATCTTTATTCACATCAGTGAATGATCGCTCAAAGTCCATTCTTAACAGTTGTTGATTTCGGCTAATAACTCGCAGTTTAGTGATGGTGTTGTAATCTTTCAAACTAATGAAATCGCAATTAACCTCTCTTGCGCTTAAATTTCGCTTAAGTGAGTCAGCTGCATCATCTTCACCAACATAGCCAATTAACGTCACCTTTGCTCCTAGCATTGCGGCATTTACGGCAACGTTAGCAGCTCCACCCGGGCGGTCTTCGGTTTCGCTTATGTTGACCACGGGCACAGGAGCTTCTGGAGATATTCGAGCTGTGCTTCCTTGATAATAGCGATCAAGCATAAGATCCCCCACCACCAAAAGATTTGCTTTTTGAAAGTCGGGAAGCGTTTTAAGTGAAGTTTGTGAAAAAGACATATACACCTTGGGTCAAGTTTATGCGAAAATTTAATTCGATTACGATTATCTAATAGAAAGTATAACAGTGACTAGCCAATGCATTGAAGAAAAATCCCTCCAACCTTGGTTTTTATATGTGCTTGAAACAAAACATAAGCATTTTTACACCGGTATTACGACCCAATGGCGCCGGCGGTTTATTGAACATAGTAGTAATACGGTTAAATCGGCCAAGGCCTTACGAGGGAAAGGCCCTCTTACCCTGCGATATTGTGTTCAAGTGCCAAGCCATAGCATTGCCTTGCAAGCTGAATATTGGTTAAAAAAGCAGGGGAAAAACAAGAAAACGAGTATTGTTGAACACTCAATACCACTTCCCTATCCCCATACCTTGGTAGATTTTAGTAATATGGCTGAGTAAGCCAACACTAACATAGTGTACTGAACGGTCACTTAGCCAAATATATTAGCAAATAACATAGCAATCCCAACTGACAAAACAGCTTCAATGCTGGCAATACCAATATTATGTTGCAACGACACCTCTGTTTGCCTATTAACGCCGGCTAACACTACTCTTTTGGCAATGCTTGTTAAGAACATCAACATGCTTGCTAATAAAAACCCAGAAATTAACCATCCCGTGATGTTGCTCACATAAGCTGTTGGCTCATAAATAAGAATTTTGCTAGCCGCTGAGACCGCAATAGCAATCCCAATTAGGTTACCACCGTGCTGAATAGCTAAAGCGATTTGTCCATTGCATAAGGTGCGCTGAAAAGAGCTATTTTGATTTTTATCAGCAAATCTAAATTCATATAAACGCGTTGCAAAAAGCAGTACGCTTAACACGACCAAAGCCCCTGAAAATACAGCAACAAAGGCATTAGCATCGGCCCCATCAGCCCAATCAATAATGCTTTTTGCTACAATTGCACTGGCAACTGCTGAACACGCGTCCACTATAGCCACAGACACATTCTTTTCACCAATCATCTCTTCTTTATCTAAGCGATTCAAAATAAGTTTGTCGTGTCCAAAGCGACCAATTTTTACGAGTAATATACCCAACAAACCAAATAACAGCATACCTAATGCAGCGGCTTCGTACCCTAGTCCAGTATGGCGACCTACCACAGATGAAAGCACAATAATAAGCGCGAACATTCTGCCGGCCATACTGATCCCGAAGGCAAAATTATCTTTTACACCTAATTCCTCTCTAACACTTACCTTCTTAAATAGGCCTGACAAAGAACGAATAACAAATAAAAGTAAAAGCGTGATGCTCACGTCTATGGCTAGATATATTGCTAAATCATTTGAAAGGGGAATTAATTTTACTAACTGTTCCATAGGTTTCTCATAATGCGCTTTACCATTTAAGTTTCTTAGATTGCTTAAGGGGTAATGGCCATAATCCTTTGTTTTCTATTGAAAGCTTATATAGTATGACGGTATATCTTCAATGGCAAAATTACCGAAGCAAATATGCATAATTTACACGAAAAAGCGAAACAAGCGTTTGACACTTTCTACGAAAAAGCCAGTCGTAATAGTAATAATATTGAAGTAGTTAATCAGCACCAAGCGCTTATTTTACAAGCCTTTTATTACAGTGATTTTATACAGCGTATTGCCACACAATATAGTGACGAATTTATTGGGTTGCTCCCTAACATTGCATCATTTGACGCGAGTAAGGCTATTGAGCATTACTGCTTGGAAAATGTACAAACAGCACTCAGGCAAAATTTAGCAGAAAGCAGTGATGAAACTCAAGCCTACGCACACATTCGAAAATGCAGGCATTTGAACATGATGCAAATTGCTTGGCATGATTTTTTAAATGAGCAAAGTATCACCGACTCGTTGCAAGTAACCTCACATCTAGCCAATATTCTTATTAACGAAAGTTATCACTATTTATATGAACAGCTTTGCAAACGTTTCGGTGAGCCAGAAGAAAAGCAAGATTTACTGATTTTAGCGATGGGAAAACTTGGCGGCAATGAGCTAAATTTTTCATCCGACATTGATTTAATTTTTACCTACCCCTATAGCGGTGAAACTCACCACCCTAGAAAGCCTATAGAACATCAGGTTTTCTTTACGCGTTTAGCGCAGCGATTTATTAAAATGCTTGACCATGTAACCCAAGATGGCCGCGTATTTAGAGTGGATATGCGCCTGCGACCATTAGGGGAAAGTGGCCCTTTAGTTTTACCCTTTAGTGCTTTTGAAAGCTATTATTTAGAACAGGGGCGTGAGTGGGAGCGCTTCGCCATGCAAAAAATGCGAATTGTAAATAACACGCCATTTAACGACGAACTTAAAAGCATTATCACACCTTTCGTTTACCGCAAATATATTGATTTCACTACCCTTGAGTCGATTCGCGAAATGAAGCGTTTAATAGAAAATGAAGTCCGCCGCAGACAAATTACGAATAATATAAAACTTGGAAAAGGCGGCATAAGGGAAGTTGAGTTTTTTATCCAAAGTATTCAGCTTATACACGCAGGTAGAGACGATGCATGCCAAACGCCATCAATACTTAGAGCGATGAAGGCATTAGTTAACGCGGGCTTTTTAGATGCAAAAGAACAAGAAGCTTTGCAAGCCGATTATTTGTATTTGCGTAAAGCAGAGCATTACATTCAAGCTTTCAATGATGAACAAACACAAACACTGCCTGAATCAGAACATAACCAAGAGCGCCTTAATGCATTAATCCAAGGTGATGAACAAAGTGATTACCAATTGCTAATTAGCAATTGCATGGCTCGCATCAACAAGGTCTTTAGTAGCTTGGTAGATGATGCCAACGAAACTAAGCAGAAGAACAATAACGACCCAATTAACGATACATTTGATGATTTGTGGCACGTTGAAATGCCTGAAGAGGAATTTATAGATACGTGTTCAGCTTTTTTTGACGCCCGAGGTGCTAAGGTATTGTTCCATCACCTTGGCTTATTTAAAAAGAAAGTTGACCGTAGTGGCGTGAGTGCTCGCGGAGTTAAATCGATTAATAAACTTATGCCGCTTTTGTTGCATGAATTTGGTGTCGAGAAAAACAGTTTAGCAGACGATGAAATAGAAGGCTTGTTTGGTATTTTACAAACTATTATAGGGCGAATAACTTACATTGATTTGCTACTTGAGCATCCCGACGTGCGTCATCGCTTGCGTTTGCTGTGTAAAAAGAGCCCTTGGATAAGCCAGCAAATAGCACAATACCCCTTACTTTTAGATGAACTTCTACACCCTATTTATTTAAATGAAGATACTCTTTCACTACAAGAATGGAAATTAGCCTGCGCTGACCAATTACGCCAAAGTATGCTTCGCGTTGATTTAGAAGACCCTGAAATGGTCATGGACAAGCTCCGTGAATTTAAACACACCAATCAGCTAAGAATTGCTGCAGCCGATATTATGGGTGTTTTGGCTATTAACCAAGTGAGTGACAAACTTACTATATTAGCTGAAGTCTTGATGCAACAGGTCATAGAGTATGCATATACACAAATGATTGAGCTATACGGTATCCCCAGTGGAGGTGATCTTGAATGTAAAAATATTGCCTTAATTGCCTACGGTAAATTTGGTGGAATAGAGCTGAGTTATGACTCTGACTTAGATCTCGTTTTTTTGCACAATACTGACCTTTCAGGTAGTACCGATGAAAGCGGATCACGTAAGCAGCTTTCCAATCAAGAGTTTTATATTAAATTAGTGCAGCGAATAAGCCATATTAGCGGCACAAAAACGTATAACGGCATTTTATATGAAATTGATTTACGGCTGCGTCCTTCGGGCAATTCTGGATTATTAATAAGCCATGTTGATTCATTTGCAGAGTATCAACAAGAAAAGGCCTGGACTTGGGAACATCAAGCCCTAGTGCGTAGCCGAGTGGTTTATGCTTCTCAAAGCCTAAGAAACAATGTTTATACTATTCGTGAACAGGTCATTGCGAAGCATCGCGTAAAAAGCGAATTGTGTTTAAGCGTTTATGAGATGCGCAGAAAAATGCGCGACCACTTGTTGAAAGAACCCAACGCAGAGATGGATTTAAAGCATACACACGGCGGAATTGTTGATATTGAATTTATGGTGCAATATTGGGTATTGCTATCAGGTGAGCAGCACGCAAAACAATTGCATTGGTCTGACAATTTAAGATTGCTCGAAACCCTCTGTGAAATAAATGTGATTAGCAAAGAAATGCAACAAGGGCTAAGCAAAGCTTATTTAAGCCTTCGACACGCTTCGCATCGTTTGCAATTAGCAAAACTTAAGTATGCAAGAGTAAACAGTGAATTGCTAAACGCAACTCAGTATGTTGCCGAATGCTTCGATGAACTATTTAGCGCTTCCTAAACCTGCTAATAGTTTTGATATAAAGACCCGGCGCTTTTTTCGCAGTTCTCGTCTAAATATTCGGTAGCTTCGTCGGTAATCACTAGCGCTCGTTTTTTAAAACAAAAATAAATAAGAATAGGTTGTTCGAAATTCGAGTCAACCGCGCCAGCGATATCTTCTAACATCCCCACTAGGGTGTTTGATGAAACAAAGCGCTCTCTAATGATGAAGTCTTGATTTAAATCCCAAATTAACTTCATCCCTTCTTTAGCAACAAAAGCCTTTGCCTCTTGCATAAGAGTGCTATCTTTAGTGAACGGGCGCTCTTTGTATTCGCCACTCCAGTCATCCATAGGTGGATGATTCTGTTCGCTTACGTTATTAATCGCATCTGCTAAGTCTCGTTCCTGATTATCAAGAAGCACTACAAAATCACCATAGCGCTCTTTTATAGGGTCTCTTGAAACTTGCTTAAACTCTTCATAAAACCGTGAAACATTGGCAGCTACGCTATTTTCATCCGCGGGGATGCTAGTGTCAGTTTCGGTAGGATTTGGAACGAATACAAGAAACGCAATGGTTACTAATATAACGGCAATAATGCCCGCAATGCGTTTTAACCAAAAATTGCGCAAATTGTCTACTGCCATTAATGTTGCCCTTCTAATTTCATCTTAAGCTTTAGGCTTAATACAAGATACGCTAAACATTAGCGATACAAAGAATCAGGCGCTTGCTTTGGTCTTGTCTTAAAGCGCTTATGCATCCACAGATAACTTTCAGGCTGCTCAGATACAGCCGAAAGTATGTCTGCATTTAAGCGAGTAAGGATGCTTGTTTGATCAGATTCGGATTGACCATTATTGTTAATATCGGCTAGGTAAGGCAAATCTGAAACTATTTTCACAACATACCCGGTGTCAGTGTATTGTGACGTAATTAAAAACGGAACCGCATCCGTTCTACTTGCAAACATGAGTGTAGCGGTTGTTGTGGCAGTTTGTTCAACACCACCAAAAGGTACAAAAATAGATTGCTTAGGGCCATAATCTTGATCGGGTAAATACAAGCAAAGCTCTCCTTGATTCATTGCCGCAATCAGCGCCTTCGAATTACGCTTGTCGATCATGTATTTATTTGAGCGGTTTCTACCGCGGTACTGTAAATAGTCTAGCAATAGATTGTCGTGTTTACGATAAAACGCAATTGACTTATGTGCGTACCCAATGCCTCTGCACGCAAATTCTACATTCACGTTGTGCAGTGCTAAGCCAAATACGCCCTTCCCACTATCAAGTACGGCTTGTATTTTTTCAAAGCCTTCTACTTTACAGTGTTTTTGCATACGCTTAGATGACCACCACCAGCCCATGGCCGTTTCAAATAGTGCCATGCCTGTGCGGTTAATATTATCTTGAAAAACCTGCTCTCGTTTCTCTTGTGACCAATGAGGAAAACATAAATCAATATTGCGTTTAGCTACAAAAACACGTTTTGCTGCAATACGTTTTAGGAGCTTTCCAAACCCAAAGCCAAGCTTGCGAATAATCGGATAAGGCAACTGAATAAGACAAAATAAAATAAAAGCGCCTAACCAGATTAACCAATAATTAGGTAATAAAAACTTCCAAGAGAATTGGGGGGCAACAACATGTTTGATTGGACTTGATATGGAACGTGGCAAAGCTACACCTCAAATAGTAAATGAGGATTAAGTTTACATTAGAGTGCTAAGGCGCACCAAACTAATTATTAATACTCTTTCACTATTTGTTTTAACTTTTTCTCGAAGGCTTCAAAATCACTACTAGAGCCATAATCAAAATGATATTGATTATGAAAGCCAAAACTTAGTTTAACCTTTGCATCTTCTAAATATACGGTATAGCCATCAAAGTCCGTATAAGCAATTACGCCGTTTAAGATATATTGCTCATGCTCTTTTTTGCCATTTTGCCTAATTTTTTCAAACGCTTCGAGTAAAAATTTGCTGTCTAGTTCGTTTTTCATTACTTCCTATTTTTCAAAAGTTAAGTCTAATTCCTAAGTAAGTCGCACTAGTGGAATAACCATTTTCTCCTGACATATATTCAGCTTCAATTCGTAGCAGTGTTGAGTGGTGTATATAAAAATCGAAACCTAAACCCACCACACCAGCCATACCGCTTTTACTGGTTTGGCATAACATAGCGTCTTGCTGAACAGCTAAAATACTGCTTTGTCCACCACACAAAGGGGCGGAAGCTAAATATGACTCGCTTGTATCGACTCGTGCAATACCAACCCTATAAAACAATTCACCATGCCGATTCCCAGCACGGCCTAATGCATTTAAATATATGTTGTCTATTTCTATACTGCTATTTTCGAAATTTAGTTCGTCCATTGACAATATTTCTTCGCCCAAAGATTGAAAACCCGCTTCAAAACTCCAGCTCCGGTTGTATTCATAACCCACGCCAAGTTTATAACTAACGGCATCTAATGACTGACTTTGGCTCAAACCATCATAATCATTTGAAGCATATCCTAAACTCGTAATGCCGTAAAAGTTTTGCTGTGCAATTGACTGTTGCGTCATAAAAACGAATACCAATGACAACAAGCTCTTAAATAAACACTTCTTAGCGCTCACCTTCAGTAACATATTTTATCCTTTATTTTCTGCAGCTTAGCTAAATATTTCAAGAAAAATAGTAAGGACCGCGCATACAAAAGAATGACATCTATTTGTCAGTCACGTGCCCATCAAAGCTTAAAAAGCAAAAAACGCGCCAGCGTTAATTCTAAATGTTAAAACTGGCGGTATTATGAAATGAAGTAAGATTTAATTAGAAGAAGTATTCTACTTTGAGTGCTATATGATCATCCCGACGCATATAATATAAAGGGTCTTGTTCTACCCCTGATGAAAAGAAATAACCATTTAACGCTAAACGCCAATTCTGATTTAAGCGAGTTGACCCCTCAACGAAAACAGAATAACTCGCTGAGTTGTCAAGGTCTCTAACAATGCCAAGAAGAAGGTTTGAGCTTGCAAAATCGTTAAGCTCAAATCTAGCGCCCACCATCAGGTCATTTTGGCCAGTAATGAAATCTTGTTCTTCTCGTTCATCATATTGATGCTCCATCAATATGCCTAAGTCAAACCCCGTTTCATAGAAGTCACCTATGGTGTATTCAAAGCCCGCTACATAAGCGTTAAAACGTTGGTCTAGGCTTTTGCCGCTTAAGGCCTCTAGTTTAAATAAAAATGAATCATAAACATACAAAGCATCAATACTAAACTGTTGAAGTAAATTGTATTTCGGTAGTAAAGCTAATTCACCCATTTCATTGCTTTGCACCTCTATAATAGGCAGCCTTGATGTGCCGTCAAAATATGCCAAACCTAGCTCAAGATTGCCTAAGCTTTGTTGCCATCTAACCGCGTAATCAATATGCGATTCTTCGTCTTCTGACTCGTACAAGGCCTTGTTAGCACTTATGGGCAATGGACCCCGCAAGCGTCCATCTACACCTGGAAAGGTTCGTTCTCTAAAATAAGGTAATACGTAAAAGCTAATTGCACCCGTATCAAGCAAATAGCGCACATCTAGCATTGGCTGGCCTAATTTTTCTTCATTGTTAATGGATTCCACAAAATCAGTTTGATTGATAACATCCACTAAATGAAGAGATTCCGTTTGCCCCCAAAACACTTTTCCGATACCTGCTCGCACTTCCCAACTGTCAAAGAAGTGAGCATACATTAACTCACGAACGTCTACGTGAGTTCGCTCTTCATCTCGTTGATCAATCCGCGCGAACGGCTTAAAACTTAAGTATCCATCTCCTAGCGAAGTGTCAAATTCAGGCGCAATTACCAAAGAAGCTTGGCTATTGGTTTGATTACTGAAAAGGCTGTCTTCCATAAAATAGCGTTGTTCAATAGCAACGCTACCAGCATAATTGATATCAGATTGTGCACTTATCTCACCTGCAATTAGAAAACTCCCCGTTGCAACTGTAGAAATGAAGCGAGTCAGCAAACTGATTTTTTTTAGCATATTTTTAAAGCCTCTTTATGTATTTGTAGATTAACGCAAGCGTTGCAGTGCATTCTTGGTAAAATATTTGTCAGTTAAACCCGTCTTAAATTGAATATCATCAATAATTAAGGTTGTCGATTTATCTGATTGGACATTTACCATATCAAGTTGATGCGCACGCCAAAACTTATCTAAATGAAGCTCGTATTCTGAAGGTTCAAGTACTTTCAACAAAGCTCCTTTGCGGTCGTAAAACTCTGTACGTTGCATTCTATAATGGGCTTTATCTACCCACACAATCTGTTTGGTATATCCTGAATATTTGTCGGTGGGTACTTGCTCCACCACAAAGCAGTCTAAGTCGTTGTATTTTTCATCTCTAAGATAGGCGAAGCTAAACTTCTCTAATTCAAACGACGTCATATCCTCGTAGGCAAATTCACTTCCCATGAACGGGCTCGATTTATTACGTGTTGATATTCTTTTAACACGCTTGAGGGCAGGTAGGTATATCCATTGATCGTCAGCGCCGTCCGTTTTTGAAAAACTCAAAAAAGCGGTACCGGCTACATCTTTAGGTAAATCAAAAATAGTGAGGGACTTATCTCCATCACCCTCAACTTCAAGTGTCGCTACACGAATCTCGCGAACAGATTCATCACCCGTTGGACCGCGAAGAATCATTTGCATATTCGCATTGGTATCTTGCCATCCCATATCTCGCTGCTTAACTTCTGTGGCAATTTCAAGACCTTTCTGACTGCTTTTCGCTAGCGCATTAGATGATTGAACAAATGCACTTACAGTTATTACTACAAACCCCAATAAGTATTTATAGATATTTGCATTAAGCTTTTGGTTCTTCATATATATCCTTTCGTTTCGGCACTGAATTCACTGCAATTAATCAATGTTAATGCTGCTTGAATCTCTAAGGTGCAATACTTTACAACTACTAAGCAATAACGGCAGAAATCGCAAAACATTAAGCCATGATTAATTATATACCACCTGTTGCATAAGTCACAGTTTTGTTAATTTTTACGTCTTGGGTGATTTACAGAACTTCGCTTATATTGACAATAAATGTGTACACAAAATAAGCATTTATTATCACATTATTTTGACCTTCTTTGATTTTTATGTTCTCATACCACCTCAACTGGTCAGATGAGCGGATAAGTTAAATATGAGTATAAGAACTAACCTTAAAAAAGTGTTACCTCCAATTTCGGTAACAGAGCAAGAAGCACTGGATGCTGGTGACGTATGGATTGAATCGTCAATTTATCAAGGTAAGCCTGATATGGCTGCTTTGCGTCAATTACCACAAGCAACCTTAACTGCTGAAGAAAAAGCTTTTATGGATGGTCCTGTTCAACAGTTGCTTGAAATGATTGATGACTTTGAGTTGCAAAACTCAGAGCATATTCCTGATGAAATTTTATCGTTTTTAGGCAAAGAAAAATTCTTTGCGATGATTATTCCTAAGCAATTTGGCGGTCTTGAATTTAGCCCTTATGCAAATTCAACGGTAGTAACTACCATTGCTACAAAAAGCGGCGCAATTGCGGTAACCGTTATGGTACCAAACTCTTTAGGCCCTGGTGAGCTATTAATGCACTACGGCACCGAAGCACAACAAAACTACTGGTTGCCAAAATTATCGGTAGGTGAAGACATTCCATGTTTCGCACTTACTAGTCCAGAAGCCGGCTCTGATGCAGGTTCTATTCCCGATGCAGCAATTGTGACAAAAGGCGAATGGGAAGGAAAAGAAGTGGTTGGTTTGCGAGTTAGCTGGGATAAGCGTTACATTACGCTAGCGCCTATTGCTACTGTACTTGGATTGGCATTTAAAGTGTTCGACCCAGACCAACTACTTGGAGACCAACTAGAGCTTGGTATTACCTGCGCCCTACTTCCAAAATCACATCCAGGTGTTGAACTAGGTAATCGTCACGATCCTATGGGCGTTCGTTTTTATAACGGTACTACTCGCGGTAATGATGTGTTTATCCCGATGGACTTTATCATTGGTGGACAGAAAAACATTGGTAAAGGCTGGCAAATGCTAGTGGCCTGTTTAGGTGCAGGACGTGGTATATCATTACCTGCAATGGGCGTGGCTACAGCGCAATCAGCATTTAAATCTACGGCAGAATACTCTTTCGTACGCGAACAGTTCGGTGTGCCAATTGGTCGCTTTGAAGGTATCCAAGACAAACTTGCTGATATCGCGGGTAAAACGTTCTTGCTAGAAGCGATGCGCGTATTAACAACTGAAGGTTTAGGCGAAGGCTTGAAGCCGTCAGTAGTAACCGCTATTGCCAAGTACCACATGACCGAACTTGGTCGTGACGTAATGAACTCAGCAATGGATGTTCAAGCAGGTAAAGCTATTCAGCGCGGGCCGCAAAATACCCTTGCAAACGGCTATTCAGCACTGCCTATTGCCATTACGGTTGAGGGTGCAAACATACTTACCCGCAACTTAATGATTTTTGGTCAGGGCGCTATGCGTTGTCATCCACATTTGAAAGAAATGGTTGATTTAATTCACTCAGAAGATGCAAATGCAGATGCCGCGTTCAACAAGGTGCTGGGTAAAACAGTTAAGTTTAGTACTAAAAACGCATTTAGAAGTATTGCTAACAGCTATTTACCATTTATACGCAATGCAGAGTCTAGCTTGCCGGAAGTTCGTGGTTATGAGAAACGTTTAAACTCTGTAGCCGCGAAACTGGCACCACTAGCTGACTTCTCATTGCTGGTACTAGGCGGTGACTTGAAGAAAGCCGAACTACTTTCTGCAAGACTAGGTGACGTTATTAGTTACGTTTATGCAGGAATGGCAGCCGTTAGATTCTACGAGCAACGCGTTGAGAATCGTCAAGAAGCGCTTCCGTACTTTAAGTACGCTGTTGAGTGGTCATTGCAACAAGCAGAAAAAGCCATAGTGGACTTCGTGAATAATTTCCCGAACACCCCAACTAAGGGCTTGATGCGTGTATTAACTAACACTTACAGCAATTCTGTAAGCGGCATCAGCGATGACTTAGTGCGCGAGTTGTCAACAGCTTCTATGCAAGATAGCAGCATTAAAGCACAGTTGACCCATGCCGTAGTAGTTACCCCTGGTGACGGCAACGATATCAATGAACAGGCCTTTAAAGCGAAGCATGCGGCTATGCCTCTTCTTAGCAAGGTTCAAAAAGCATTACGTAAGTCACCTGTTATTCCATTCTTATCATTCGAGAATGCGGTTAATAAGTTACAAGAAAGTGGCCAATTAACTGATGCAGAAAAAGCAACACTACTTGAGTACAACGAAAAACGTAAGCTTGCAGTTCGTGTTGACGAATTCACATTTGATATGGAAATTGTAGGTATTGACGGAAAAGTAGAAGAAGCAAAAGACGCTAACGCTGCATAATCTATCAAGCACGTTTAAAAGGGCGCTATTTAGCGCCCTTTTTTATGCTTAGCATTAGAGTAAGCAATAAAAATCGTTTATCATTTACCAAGAAAAACGACAATAATTACATAAGAACACTATTTCACTATGGCTCAGCTTTATTTTTATTACTCTGCAATGAACGCAGGAAAATCAACCTCCCTTTTACAATCAGCTTATAACTATCAAGAGCGCGGTATGTCAGTCGCCTTGTTCACGGTTGATTTTGATAACCGCTTTGCACAAGGCAGTATTGCTTCACGAATTGGCTTAAAAGCCCCTGCTGAACTATTTAGCCAGCAAACAAACCTGTTTGACGAAGTGTCAAAATTACATTCAAAAGAAACACGAAGCTGCATATTTATAGATGAAGCTCAATTTTTAACCAAGCAACAAGTTAAGCAATGTTTAATGATTGTTGATGAGTTAAAAATTCCTGTGCTCGCTTATGGTTTACGTACCGATTTTATGGGGGAAATGTTTACTGGAAGTCAATATCTTCTCGCTTGGGCAGATAAACTCAACGAGCTTAAAACCATTTGTCATTGTGGACGTAAAGCGAGTTTTGTAGCCCGTGTAGATGAAAACGGTAAAGTTATCTCTAAAGGCGCACAAGTAGAAGTGGGCGGAAATGAAAAATACGTATCACTTTGTCGTAAGCATTATTGCAAAATCAGTGGATTTTTTGACAGCGACCACTAAGTATAGATGATTGACGCTTATTGGTTTCATAAGTGAAATTTATAAATAGGCGTCATTTCTAGCAATTATCCAAGCCCCTAATTTTCAACTATTATGCTAACAATAGTTTAACATTTAGAGGTGACCATGGACTTTTCCCACAATCCCAAAACGCTTGATTACATAAGTCGCATTCGTGCATTTATGGATGAAAATGTGTATCCCATTGAAGATAAGTTGTACGCAGAAATTCATGCCGATAATCCTGACGGTAACTGGAAGCAATGGCGCCTACATCCTGAAATTGTACGCTTAAAGAAACTGGCTAAAGAGCAAGGTCTATGGAACTTATTCTTACCTGATGAAAAGCTTGCTCAAGGCCTTAGTACACTCGAATACGCCCCTTTAGCTGAAGAAACTGGCCGCGTGATTTTTGCCCCCGAAATATTCAATTGTAATGCTCCTGATACCGGTAATATGGAAGTACTTTATCATTTTGGGAATAAGGAGCAGCAGGAACAGTGGCTAACTCCTTTGCTAGAGGGCACTATCCGCTCGGTATTTGGTATGACTGAACCAGATGTTGCATCATCTGATGCAACTAACATGGCGGCAACAATAACAGTTGATGGTGATGAACTCGTTTTAAATGGTAAGAAATGGTGGACAACTGGCCTTGGTCACCCTAACGCTAAAGTTATGATTTTTATGGGTTTATCAAATCCTGAGAATGATAAGCACAGCCAGCACTCTATGGTGATAGTCCCGCTTGACGCGCCTGGAATTGAAATTAAACGTATGCTTAGCGCATATGGCGACTATGATGCACCCTCTGGCCATGGCGAGATTCATTTAAACAATGTGCGCGTGCCAATGAGTAATTTGTTAGTTGGCCTTGGTAAAGGCTTCGCTATTGCCCAAGGGCGTTTAGGACCTGGAAGAATTCACCACTGCATGCGGGCTATAGGTGGTGCTGAAAAATGCTTAGAACTTGGTATAAAACGCGGTTTAAGCAGAACCGCATTTGGTAAGCCATTGATTGAATTAGGTGGCAATAAAGAGCGCATCGCCAAAGCGAGAATGCTAATTGAGCAAAGCCGACTGCTAACCCTACAAGCCGCATGGAAAATAGATAACTTGGGTGTGAAACACGCCATGGTAGACATTTCTGCAATAAAAGTGGTGGTGCCTAATATGTTGCAAGAAGTAGTAGATATTGCACTACAACTTCACGGCGGTGCGGGCATGTGCAGTGACTTCCCTATAGCGCGCTTTGCAGCGGCGGCACGTTCGCTGCGCCTAGCTGATGGCCCTGATGAAGTGCATATGGCAATGGTTTCACGTTTAGAATTAAAAAAATATAGAAAATAAACTATGACTGATAACACAATAGATAAAGCTGGCTCGGTACGTGAGGGCGAAGAACTTCCCATTTCAGCCTTAAGGGAATGGCTTGATAGTAATATTGGCGGATTACATGGTGATATGAATGTCACGCAATATTCGGGCGGTGCATCTAATTGGACGTATTGCCTAGGGTTTGAAAACAAAGAAATAATATTGCGACGCCCCCCTGCTGGAACTAAAGCCAAAGGGGCTCACGATATGGGCCGCGAATATCGTTTGCAAGATTCACTAAAACCGGTGTTTGATAAAGTCCCCACTATGCTTGGATATACTGATGACGAAAGCGTGATTGGCGCCGAATTCTACGTCATGGAAAAAATTAACGGTATTATTCCAAGAAAGCATTTCCCTCGCGGGGTTAATCTAAACGAGCAACAAGCTCGAAAACTGTGCGAAGTGGCCTTAGATGAGCTAATTAGTTTGCATAATGTAGACTATAAAAGCGCCAATTTAGAGCATATAGGAAAAGGTGCCGGCTACGCTGAACGTCAAATCAGCGGTTGGATAGCACGCTACAGCAAAGCAAAAACGTGGAACGTACCAAACGGCAAAAAAGTGATGCAATGGCTAGAGAAAAATCTACCCACAAAAGAAACTATTTGTATCACACATAATGACTACCGCTTTGATAACCTAGTGCTTGACGCGAATGATCCAACGGCAATTTTAGGGGTACTTGACTGGGAACTAGCTACCTTAGGCGACCCACTTATGGACTTAGGGAATAGCCTTGCCTATTGGGTGCAAGCCGATGACGACTTTTTAGCCAAAAGTACTCAGCGCCAACCTACCCATCTAAAAGGGATGATGACTCGCCAAGAAGTAATTGATTATTACTGCCATAAACAAGGTCTAGAGCCCAAAGCGTTTGCATTTTATGAAGTATACGGTTTGTTTAGATTAGCCGGCATAGTGCAGCAAATTTATTACAGATACCATCATAAGCAAACTAATAATAAAGCATATAAAAACATGTGGGTGTTTGTGCATTATTTAATGTATCGCTGCAATAAAATAATTAAACGCGCTGGCAAGTAAGCAACACACTAAACATTTAATATTAAAAGAAGACCGTATTTATGAGACAAAATATTTTAATTACCGGAGCCAGTTCAGGCTTAGGTAAAGGCATGGCTGTAGAGTATGCCAAAATGGGAAGAAACCTCGCTTTATGTGCAAGGCGGGTAGAGCGTTTAGAAAGTTTAAAAAGCGAACTGCTGGCTATAAACCCTGACATTCAAGTTGTTATTAAATCACTTGATGTGAATGACCATGATGCGGTATTTACTGTTTTTGAAGAATTCAGAAAAGACTTAGGACAGCTTGACCGCGTTATAGTGAATGCAGGCATGGGCAAAGGCGCGTCAATTGGCACGGGATTTTTTGAAGCAAACAAACAAACCGCCGTTACTAACTTTGTGTCGGCTTTAGCGCAATGCGAAGCCGCTGTGAGTATTTTTAGGCAGCAAAATAGCGGCCATTTGGTTACCATATCATCAATAAGTGCGGTACGCGGATTTCGCCGAGCAATGACAGTATACGCAGCAACAAAAGCCGCTATTACTAGCTTAAGCGAAGGTATGCGTATTGATTTAGCCAAAACACCTATAAAGGTGTCTACGATTCACCCAGGCTTCATTAAAAGTGAAATTAATGAAAAAGTTGAAAAAGTACCATTTATGGTAGATACCGAAACCGGTTGTAAAGCCATGATAAAAGCCATTGAAAAAGAAGGTGCGAATAGCTACGTGCCAGGATGGCCATGGACATTAATGCAAGCATTAATGAGAGTTGCGCCTTTATCAATGCTTGCAAAAATGAGTTAGGGTATTGCAAGCCTCTTTATTTACCTCCGTTGTTTTGCCGGCTTTACTTGCATTAATTATGTTAGGTATGGGATTAAGCTTGCGCGTACAAGACTTTGCTCGCCTTGCAAGTATGCCCAAAGCTATTTTTGTAGGTTTAGTTGGGCAAGTGGTGTTACTCCCTTTATTAGCATTTGCTATTGCAGTGTTCTTCAGTGCAAGCCCTGAAATAGCTATTGGGCTAATGATTTTAGCGGCTTGCCCCGGAGGAACTACCTCAAACTTATTTGCTCATATTGCTAAGGCTAACTTAGCCTTGTCTATATCATTAACCGCTATCACCACGGTAATTTGTGTATTTACTACGCCATTTTTGATCGCATTTTCTATCGATTACTTCATTGAGGGTGAGTCCCCAGCGTTCTCGTTACTTGAAACATCACTTGCACTTATGCTTATTAGCCTACTACCTGTGCTAATCGGAATGTTGATCAAAGCAAAAAATAACACCTTGGCTGAACGAGCAGAGCCTATTTTTAGAAAACTGTCAGTGCTATTTATGATTTTGATTATCATCAAAATTTCTTATGACGAAAGTGACTCAATTATTGCGGCTTTCCCTGACATGTTTATTTTAACAATAGGATTAAACTTGTTAGCCACGGCTATGGGATTATTTTTAGCACGCTTATTTTTGCTCAGTAATATAGACGGCGCGACCTTGGGGATTGAAATAGGGACACAAAATGCAACATTGGCAATCCTTATTGCTATCTCTTTACTTGGTGTACCGGCCTACGCACTAGTGCCCGGTGTATATGGGATAGCTATGTATTTGGGCGCAACATTACTCGTAATTCGGTTTAAACAAAAATCACGAAAAGAAGTAAAGGTTGATTCACTGAGCTAAGTTACGCACAATGAACACAAATTAAATAGTATTTGATGCCCGAATGTTTCGTTTTTTTTCCGTTTTATCTAGCTTTATCTTTTGCTTTTTATCAGCTTCATCAAGCGCGCAGTTACCGCTTGATGAAGCTACATTGGAGCAAACCATAAACCGAGCCTTACATGAGTTCAACACGCCCGGTATGGCAGTGGGGATTGTTAAAAATCAAGAAGTTATTTTTGCTAAAGGCTTCGGTACAGCATCTATTGAAAGCGCCACACAAGTCAAACCATCAACACTATTTCGCATAGGCTCGTTAAGTAAGGCATTTACCGCTTCGGGCTTGGCTATTTTAGTAGATCAAGGCAAACTAAATTGGGACGATAAAGTACAAACATATTTACCTAATTTTGCACTTTACTCCGCTTATGTTTCAAAAAACTTTACTGTGCTTGATCTACTCACACATAAAAGTGGGCTAGCAAGCGGCGCCGGTGACAGCATGATTTGGCCTGAACCATCGGGCTTTTCTCGCCAAGAAGTTGTGCATAATTTACGCTACTTGAGCCCACAATATGGCTTTCGGGCTCAATATGCTTATAGCAATGTGCTTTATATTACGGCAGGAGAACTTATTGAAAAAATAAGTGGGCTGGCATTTGAAAAATTCATTGATACCCACATTTTTGCGCCTTTAGACATGAACTGTTTTGCGGGTGATATACCTAAACAAAACTTGCCACATGTGGCTTTAGCTTATGGCTATAACGATGCTCGTGGGATTTACCCTATTCCAAGAAATAGCGCATCTGAAAAAGGTATTATGGCCAGCGCTGCAGGCGGTATAGTGTGTGATTTAGATAGCATGAATAAGTGGGCTAAAGCATGGCTAAACGTAAACACACTGCCTGTTAGTGAACAGTCTTATAAAGTAATGACAAGCGGCCATACCGTGTTATCTGTTAGCGATGAAGAACAAAATTGGGATATGACCTTGTTTAAGCAATATGGTTTAGGTTGGCGATTAAGCAATATAGGCCACTTAGCTACTATTTCGCATACCGGCACCATTTCAGGCTACCAATCTTATTTGTTATTAGTGCCACAATTAGATTTAGGCATTGTTATTTTGAACAACGGCTCTAATTCAGCGGCAAGAGGCTCGGTTATGCAAACCATCGTTAAGGCCTTCATAGCAGATGCTGGCATTGCTATGAGTAAGCACAACGATTGGATCAATACGTATCTTGAATACTTAGATGAAAAAGAGGCTGATTATTTACGAAAATATGAAGCCCCCGTAGCCCAAGGCCCAATGCTTATTTCCGATAAAGATATTTTAGGTGTTTTTAAAGATGCATGGTTTGGTAATTTACGTATTCAACAAGGTAATGGTCACATAAGAATTTCATCAGACCGTATGCTTACTCTCAAAGGAAAGCTACTGCCCTTTGCGGGAACTAGCTATAAAATTGAATGGGATAACAAAAACGCCGCCAGCGACGCCTTCGTTCACTTTACGATAAATAATCAAAGCAAAGTGGTGTCAGCAACTTTACATCCGTTCACCGCCAAGAAGCGAGAGAATCACACATATAGGGATATGTTGTTTTATAAACAATAAAGAGGCTATTTGATCTCTCTATCTTTTATGAAAATTTGCTGTAATTCTTCACGTCCTTTACGTTCTTTTTGCACGCGGCCTTCTAGCTCTAAATTTTCGTCAATGGCTTCGTTCAGCATTTTCTTGTCATGTTTACTAAACATGCGGATCATTTTCTGGGCGTGGCGTTGATTGTAACCGTAGGCTTCAAGTACTTTTCTACATGCATTTAAGCCCCCTTCGAATAATTCTCTAACAAATACGTCTACGCCATTTTTAGCCAGTTCCGTTGCATGCATTCTATCGCGTGCTCTAGCTACAATCTTAATATGCGGGAACTCCTGCTTAACTAAGTTTGCAAGCGTATTAATTTGTTCGCGATCATCCACTGCTATTAATAATACTTTGGCATTTTGTATACCTGCTTTGTTAAGAAGATCAGCACGAGTTGCATCCCCAAAGAAAACTTTATTTCCGAATTTTTTAACAAAAGCGATATGCTCTGCGTCTTTATCAAGAGCCGTAAAAGGAATGTTATTTGCCGACAATACCCGTGCCGTAATTTGGCCAAAACGCCCAAAGCCAGCAATTATTACTTCAGGCTCATGCTCCATTGCTTGAGAGTCATATACGGGTGGGCAATTTGATGTATTAAAATACCGCGCGTACAAAATGACTAACGGTGAAGTGAGCGCCATTGATATGCCAACCACTAGGTTCACGCGTGATGCAACATCTTCACTCATTACCGAAGCGCTAATAGCAAGCGTCATAACCACAAAGGCAAACTCACCGCCTTGAGATAACATAATCCCAATTCGTGTAGAGTCTCGTTTACCTTGATTGTTTAAACGCAGTATAACAGTAATAATTAAGCCTTTAATTAATACTAAGGCAAAACTTAAACCTAGGATAAAAGCGGGTTCGCTAAACAACAGGGCCAAATTCAAATTCATGCCTATGGCCATAAAGAATAAACCCAACAACAGGCCTTTAAAGGGTTCAATTTCTGTTTCTAATTGATGTTTAAAGCTGCTGTCAGCCAACAATATCCCCGCTATAAACGCCCCCATACCCATTGATAAGCCAGATGCTGACATAGCCAATGCGGTTACAAGCACCAAAAACAAAGCGGCGGCTGTCATGACTTCACGGCTGCCATACTTTGCCACGACTCTAAGCAAAGGATTTACCAAAAACCGCCCTATAAGTAAAACCGCCGCAATGGCACCTAAACTAATATACCAAGCAACGCTATCCACACTTTGATTGGGTGAAAATGACGTCACAATAAGTAAAATAGGAATAACGGCAACATCTTGCATCAGCAACATTGAAAAGCCTTGTTGGCCCGGTGCTGTAGTGAGTATTCGTTGCTCATTCATTAATTGAATAGCAAATGCAGTAGATGACAATGCCAATGCCAAGCCAATCGTCACACTCACTACTAAGCTAAGCCCTAGTAGGCCGTAGCAAATTAAGCCAATTAAAACGGCACTTAACAGCAGCTGGCTACCACCGCTAATAATAATGTTGTTGCGCATTCGCCAAAGCGTTTTAGGTTCAAGCTCTAAGCCAATCACAAAAAGTAGTAACACAACGCCCAATTCAGCAAAATGTAATATTGTGCTGGGTTCGTCTATAAAATTAAATACAGAAGGGCCAATCAGAACGCCAGCTATTAGATAACCTAAGATGGCGCCAAGCTTAAGACGCTTGAACAAGGGAACTGCGATTAAAGTGGCCCCTAAAAATATAGCTACTGACGGAAGTAAAGTCACAAATTGAATACCTTGTTGTGATTAAACATATAGCTAAATTTCAGCCGTGTAAGCCTACAGTGTAGCGGGTTTATTCAATAGAAAAAACGCTTTTACTGAAAATCAATAAAAGCGCTTTTATAAAAGACGGGAAAAGTGTGCTATTTGATTTTAAAAAGCTTATCAAGTGATAAACGTTCGGCGCCCCATATAACTACTGCAAGCAGTAACAAGCCCCAAATAACATGAAGATTATAAGCCGCTGCGGGCATGTCTTCTAAACTGATAACCGCAATGTAATTGATAACGAAAATACCAAGAGCAGCCTTTCTGGCAAATAAGCCCAAAGCTAATAAAGCAGGTAAAACCAACTCTCCAAATGTGGCTAAATAGGCGGCTGTCGTAAAATCTAAAATAGGTACGGCGTATTCGTACTCAAACAACATAAGGGTAGAATCCCAATCGTTCAGTTTGGTTAAGCCTGATTTAAAAAATACCCATGCTACGTATACTCTAGCGGCTAACAAAGCCGGTGCTGCTAACCATTGTGCCTTGCCAAATATGGCGTTATATATTGTAATAATCATGTGTGTAGCCCTTGTTTCGTCAACGATACTAAGTAGTTTTATTTCTTGTGGCAATCGCATAAATTTTGCGTGTACCAATGTGTTGTTGTAGCCATTGCGACATGGCAGCTTGATCATCACCAAAAGAGGCTAATACCTGTTCAACTGATGATTCATTTACCATACTCTCAAACGCTTTTGCGGGCATTTGTTCACAATACTCGAAAAGTGCTTTGTAGTGCTCTCTCCATAGCACAATAGACCTTAATACAGGATTATTTATTGCACTGTGAATTAAAATTTTTAAATTTTTTATACCTTCTGCTTTGGTATGTTCATTTTCTTCGGGCGAGGCGTGATGCACTAAGGAATACAACTCCTGTACGGGAAAATACACATTCATTACTTGTAAACCAGGTGCTGGCACAAAATTCAGCTTTGCGGCATCATAGTTTTGTAAAAGAGCAAAAGAATCAGCATCAAAGTCTATATCTTGCTGCCTTTCTATGGTGCTCAAGCGCCAATCAAGCTCGGCTACTTCTGGTATGTATGGAGTATCGGCCAATGCATCAATATCAAATAAATACGCCGAAAACATCGCGCCATAGTCGGCCCAATCAAAACAATCTTTAGGGTGTTTTATTAAATACAATTTTGCAATGTTTCTAAATGCGTCCTCTCCTAACAAAGCCAACACCGTAGGAAAGGTAATAGAAAGCGCCCTAATGCCAGTTTCTATATAATTATTTCGATAAATAAAAAGCGCGTCGTTAACATCAGATGCTTCAGATACAGTATTTGCGCTTAAGTTGTTTGGCTCATTGGTAATATTCGCAACAAGCATTTGTTGATAGTGAGGCGCAAATAAATTACTCATGGCTAATGTTACCGGCTATTTTTTTAGCCTTGCCAGCCTCACCTACTAATTCAGCCCACGAAGGCAATTCGTTGTCCCATTCAATTAGCGTTGGTTTAGGGCCCAACTTAGCAATAATAAGTTCGTATAATTGCCAACACTGTTCTGACACAAAATTAGCGTGGTCATCCACAATAAAGCCATTTAGCTTGGTATCACTGAAGCCTGCAAGATGTATCTCACCCACTAAGCTTGTTGGTAGGCTACTCATTTCTTTGAATATGTAAGTTACAGGGTCATCAACACCTTGGTTGAGCGCATTTACGATTAAGTTGTTTAAATCTAAAAGCAAGCCGCAGCCTGATTTTTCAGCCATTGAGACTAAAAACGCTTGTTCTGACATACTATCATTTGCTTGCTCGTGTAATTGAGATGGCAATACATATGCCGAAAGGTTTTCAATTAAAATAGGTCGCTTTAGCGTATCTTGCACTTGATGAATATTACTGCAAATTGTATCAAGTGCTTGTTGATTATAAGCCAGTGGCAGTAGGTCACCTGAGTGAAAAATACCGTTATTTGTGGGAACTCGGTTAAAGCACAAATGCTCTGACACTAAAAAAGCATTAGCATTTTTGACGACTCTAGCAAACTTCTCAAGCGTTTCTGCCGGGACTTTTAACGCTGAACCTAGCCCTAATGAAGTACCGTGCACACTTATTTTGTATCGCTGTGCAGTGTCTTGGAGTAGAGCTTGCGTAATACCGCCAGCAGCAAAAAAGTTTTCTGCGTGAATTTCAATAAAGTCGATATTGTTATTGATAGGGTTATTGCTGAGGGCTTCATCAATATGGGGATGGCGCAAACCAAGGCCTATAAGTGCCTCAGTTTGCGGTTCAGATAAAAATGGCGGCAAGAGATAAGTACCCTAGCCTTTCATATCTGCTTTCATTTTTTTAAACATTTCTTTAGCTTCTTTACGGTTATATCCGCCTAAATCTTTACAAGTACCCGTTGGCACTAAGCGCCATTCGCCTATGTCGTTATCAACGGTAGATTGCCCAGCACAGCTGTGTGTACCAGCAAGGTTTCCACAGTCATTTTGGCCAGCTAAAGATACGCCGTAACATTTTTCTTTTTTCTTACCCGCTGCATCAGCAGATTGGGCAATACCTAAAGTCATTACAGTAGCAAGTGCAGCAGCGGCAGCAACATTCGTTTTCATAGTCGTTCCTCTATAGTGTTGAAATAGTAACTTAGTAATAAACGTCTTGAGTTAAGTTACTACAGTTTAGTGATGAAATTCGAATTAATTTCACCACAATGTTGATTTGTTGTTAATTAAAGTTCTGATGAAGGGGTCTTTTCAATGTTTGTCCAATACCCGTTTGCATCAACAATAAGAGCTTGCTTATCATTGCTCCAAATATTTTGTACTTTTTTATTTAAGTTTAAATATAACTTACCATCCACGACCGCAAAGGCTTGTGGATCAATATCATATTTGTAGCCCTTTGAAACACCATATGCACAATAACCACCATACTGAGGCGCATATTTGCGGGGCTCACTTGTAAACATTTTTTGGTGCTTAGCAGAACTAAACCAATATGTAGCACCGTCATAGTTAGCGGCAAATTGGCTGTTACCTTTAGTTGGTGTGTTTTTTGTAAAATAAGCTACCGGGTCGTAACCTTTTATGGCAAGAGTAGTTTCATCAACATTAACAGCCTCTATAGGCGACGATACTTGAGTGGGTATTAGCCCGCACGATGTAACAATTAAAGCCATCAGCAATGTGGCAGCATACATAAGCTTGGTGCGCATAGGGTTCTCCAAATAAGAATAAAAAGCTAACTATTTAGCAAATTCAGTTATAAGACCTTAGGGCCTTTACTTTGCTTTCATTATTTCTGCATTTATTGCTTATTTTTCGAAATTCTGAAAAAATTGTATTAAAATTCAAGTTCTTGCAAAATGGAAAATAAATCGGGTTGCCACTTATATTCTTTCATTTTTACACCATTGTTAAACACGGCTACATTTTCGGACTGTAATAAGCCCATTTGCTTAACTGCTTGGCTAGACCCCGGCGCAAAGGCTAGCTTACCGTTTGAGCGTAGAACGCGATGCCAGTTAACTGTCATTTCGCTAGGTACATAAGCCAGGCTCTTTCCAACTAAGCGTGCACGCCCAGGTAACCCCGCTAAGTCAGCTATTTGACCATAACTAGCCACTTTGCCTGAGGGAATTAAATTAATCGTTTTAAATATTTTCACATAGTTTTCGTTAGTTAAGGCTGAGCTCAACTCCAGGCTTGCCATTAGGTCACCTTGTGTTTGATTTGAAACTCTGTATGTAGAAACTTTTTAGATTCAATAATGTCTTGCAATACCGTTGCCGCATCATATGCATTCTTAAAACTTAAAAACAGCGGTGAAAAGCCCAGTCGTAAAATATTAGGCGCACGAAAATCAGCAATCACATTGTGGCTAATTAAGGCTTGGCAAATCGCATAAGCATGCTCATGCTTAAACGATATTTGGCTACCTCTAGTTTGATGGTCTAGACTACACGCCAAGCTTAATGATGATTGAGGAATAAGCTCTTTGATGCAAGTTTGAAAGAATTCATTTAAAGCAAGTGACTTATTACGAATTGCTTGCATTGAAACCTTATTAAACACATCTAGGGCTGCATCTAACACGCTCATAGATATAATGCTTGGAGTGCCCGATAGAAATTGTTCGATGCCAGTATTTTTGTCGTAATCATGGTCAAATGCAAATGGGCTTTTATGCCCCATCCAACCACTCAAAGGTTGCTGCAAATCAGCTAGCAAACGAGGTGCGGCGTAAATAAAAGCAGGGGCACCCGGGCCACCGTTTAAATATTTATAAGTACAACCAACCGCAAAATCAACATTCCAAGCACTTAGGTCCAAAGGCAATATACCCGCGCTATGGGCTAAATCCCAAACCACTAGCACACCTTTACTATGGGCTAATTGCGTTAATTTCGGAATATCAAAAATAGCGCCATTCTTAAAATTAACGTGTGAAAGCATCATTATGCTAATGTCATTTCCCTTAGCCTCTAAGGTGCTTTCAATTTCATTACTTGCTACGCTTAATAACTCGCAGTTATTAGTGCCCAGTAATTGTGACAAACCTTGTGCCATGTATAAATCAGTAGGAAAGTTATCATTTTGCGATAAAATTAAACGCCGCTTTTCCGTTTTTTGGAGCTGAACTGCCGCACTTAAAATTTTAAATAAATTCACAGAAATTGAATCACAGCACACTACACTATTGGCACTTGCTCCCACTAATTGAGCAATTTTGTTGCCCACTATACTGGGTAAGGAAATCCAGTCGTGGCTGTTCCAGCTTGCAATTAAACTTTGCCCCCATTGCTGTTGGACTACTTCTTGGGCTCTTAATTGGGCATTTTTAGTAAGGGGGCCTAGTGAGTTGCCATCTAAATAAATTGTATCTTTAGGCAAACTAAACTCTTCAATTTTATGTGACAAAGCATCTGCGTTATCAAGCAAGCTCGCTCGTTCTTGTAAATTAGTCATTGTTAGGCGTTCGCATTAATTCTTCTAAAAGCAGTTTAAACGAACTTGAGCCAGGATGGATCCAATCAAAGTGCCCTGCGCCTTCAATCAACATGTTTTCTCCATCAGGATGAGAGGCCATGTTTGCAGGTACAATTGCGTCAGCATCCCCCACCATGAATACCGCTCGGCTCAAGCTGCTTAAGTCAAAATTTAAAGGATTCGCATTTTTATATGCTTGCTCTTCCATTTTCTGGCTGCCTTGCATAAAACGCGGTGTTGCTGTTTGACAGCTATTATCGCCTTCGCTGTAAGCAGGTAAATCAATAATAGGGGCTAGCCCAAACAAGTGAATAGGGAAATTAGGATCGCTTTGTTTAGCAGCCGCTAAACTTGCTAAATGGCCACCGGCGCTGTGACCAAGTAATTTAACTGGCGTTGATTTTTGTAATAGTGTTTGAATATGCCTGAACGCTTGCTCAATATCTTGCAAAGCAACAGGCCATTCTCCCCCATTTCCCGTGCGCCTATATTCTATAGAGTACACATCAAAGCCTTGTTGGCTAAGGGCACTTGTTAAGGGCAAACTATGTGAAATGTCGTAATCTTGTAACCAGCATCCCCCGTGTATAAACACAATTGGGCTTGGCTTTATATTAGTTGGTGAAGATACATGCTTTGCGCCTTCCCATACATAAATAAACTGCTCATCTAAGGCGCCATATTGTAGGGTCTTATCAGGGGTAATGTGGCTTAATTGAGCAACTTTAGCGTAAGGAACATTACTGGCGACAGTTTCATAGTCAAACGTTTTATTGTGCGAGGGTAAATTGGGTATAGGGTTAACACTTGAACATGCTGATAAAAAACTTAACAAAACAATAGAATAAAAATAATAAGCGCTTTTTTGCATAATGATTTTTGCTCTTACATGTATGTACAGCTCATATTTACATAAAAAAATGAGCCGCTTAGCGACTCATTAATTTTTGCAGAAATTACAAAGAAATATTTGAAAATGTTTCTGTTAATGCGTCTTTAGCAGCACTTGCTTCTGGTGTATCAAAATAAGATTGTGCTTGATCAGCATATTTTCCAATCATGCTAGTGTCTAGACCTAGTGTATCAAACTGCTTTTTAAGATCATTTACTTGGCTAAGTTTATCACTGTAGCCTGAAGCCATATCCATAATACCGCCCATGCCTTCACTGTTCATTGCGCTAATTGCTGGTAAGTATTTCATCAGTGAATCAAGGCCTGGTATCTGTGCAGTTAAGGCACTGAATTGTTCTTCAGAGATATTTTGTTTTGCGAAGTTAAACAAGGCAGCCATACCACCTTGAGCTTGTTCTTTTGTTACGCCTAGTTTACTGGTTAGGCTACTAAGTAGGCCGTCAATACCCACAGTACTTTGCGAAGCATCAACAGTTTCCACTACTTCTTCGCTTTCACCTAATCCAACAGCACTAAGAAGGTTGTCCCACCAGCTTTGCTCAGCCGAAGCTACACTTGAAAAACTTAATACTGCACTTAATAAAATAACTTTCTTCATAATTTCACTTAAATTGTTGTCATAATTACCCTTGAATGTAGCAGTAATTAGGCTTGGCAACAACGCTTATATTTTTTACCGCTACCACAAATACAAGCTTCATTACGCCCTATTTTTAACAATCCTGAGTCTTCAAATATGTCGCCGTTAAGGTAAAGCCAAACTCCATCTTGTTTTATAAAGCAGCTATTTTCATGCATGCAGAACACATCATTATTGACTTTGTAATACGCGGTAAATTCAACCTTACCAGTTTCTTGAGTACTACTGCTTTTATGAATTGCCAAGCTTAACCAAAGCGTGTTTTGATTATCATTTTTTAAATCTATAGCCGAAATATTAGGCCGTGAAGAGGCCGCATAGGTGTTCAAAATATAATCATAACTACCTTCGCTGTATGCGGTAAAACGCGAGCGCATTAACTCTTCAGGGGTATCAGCCTTTGCAGTTTGACTGATTAAGGGTTCGCAGCACAGCTTAAATGCCAAGTCGCTGCCGCAGGGGCAAGTTAATGCGTCAACCATAAGGCGATTTTCTCTTATGTAAATATAAAGCTGTAATGGTAACAAAGAACATACGCAGTAGACTATGTGAAATATAAGTCGCTTATTTTTTTGAACTAAGTATTGCGCTTAATGGCGCGGGTTTGCTGTAATAAAAACCTTGCAACTCTTCACAGCCTATTTCTATTAATTGCTGTGCTTGCTCTTTCGTTTCAATTCCCTCTGCACATACGCGCATATTTAACTGATGCGCCATATTCACAATTGATTCGGTTATAACTTTGCCATGTTTAGACGCAATTAGTTCATCTACAAACTGCTTATCTAATTTTAATACATTCAGATGAATTTTGGTAAGGTAACTTAGCGAAGAATACCCTGTACCAAAATCATCTAAAGCCACTGAGCAGCCTAAGGCACGAAGTTTATCAAACACTATATTTACGCGTTCAATGTTTTCTAGAAAACTTGTTTCGGTAATTTCAAACTCTACATTTTTCCCATTTATACCATGCTCTAACATGGCTAATTCAAGCGTGCTTAGCAATGTTTGGGCTTTTAAATCAATGGTAGATAAGTTAATGGCAACTTTAATATGCTCTCCACTGTGGGCAAGCAAGGTAGGAATATCGAAAAAAGCTTGTTTTATTACCCAGGTACTTATATGCCTAATTTTGCCACTTTGCTCAGCTATAGGAATAAATTCTGTAGGTGAAAGCTCACCTAAGGCATGATTATTCCAACGTATTAAGGCTTCGTAACCTACTACTTCAGCGTGCTTATTAACTTTTGCTTGGTAGTGTAAGCTAAATTCATTGTTATCAAGGCCATCCTGAATACTTTCAGCAACCTGCTGCATTCGCAGTTTATCAGCCTTCATTGCCGGCAAAAATAGACTGAAGTGCTGTGAAGAATGTTGTTTAGCGTACTGCTGAGCAATATCCACATTTGCTAACAATTCGCTGGTAACGTAATTCGCCTCTTTGGCTAGCGCAATGCCACAAGTTAAACCAATCCTTATTTGCCAGTTATCAATTTGATAAGGCCGGCTCAAATCATCAAACGTTAGGCTAACAAATTCTAATAAATCTAACTCGCAATACTCTTGTGGCAAATATAGTAAAAACTCATCACTTGATAAGCGTGACACAATGCCATTTGCCGGTGCGAGTTTCTCAAGTCGAGCCGACACATGAATAAGTACTCTATCCCCCACATCTAAGCCGTATACATCGTTAATAGATTTAAATTCTAACAAGTCTATTAAAATCAAGGCTGAATTTACATCGCTAGCTTTGGCTGCGTCTAATTCGCTCTGTAATGTTTGGGTGAAATACAAGCGATTTGGTAAGTTGGTGAGTTTGTCGTAGTGGATAACGTGCTCTTTGCTCATATAGTCGGCTATAAGCGCATTAGCAATAGCCAAACGCTTACATAATCCATGTGCAGCGGCTTTAAACGTGCGTACAGTTCTAGCCTTTAATTCAACACAAGCTTGATTAAAATGAGAGCCGTGCATTTCACATTATCCCTTGAAGTAAATCCTAATAACTAAGCGTTGAAGTTCAACCCTTAGTTGCTTGCAAAGTAAAACCTATTATTTGCTCATAATTTATGTGTACAGATCCTAGCATAAAGTATATCGCTTAATTCTTTATTTTACGTATGGGTACTTATAACCAAGTATTTGCATGTTTAATTGTCTTCGATAGACTCGAACATAAAACTCGCCAACGTACTAACACACTTGAATAATATGTACCAAAGGGTACAATATTAAATATTAATGAGCTTGGGGGGTTACAATGGTTGAAACAAGAGGCAAGAAAAAAGCGTTTAGTGAAAGCACTGCCTTAAACGCTGCTATGGAAGTTTTCTGGCAAAAAGGTTACGCAGGCGCTTCGCTGAGTGATCTCACCTCAAGTATGGATATCAATAAACCGAGTATGTACAATACTTTCGGTAACAAAGAAACGTTGTTTTTAAAAACCACTGAGCATTACATTAAAACAAAAATGCTGCCTCACATGGCCTTGTTGAACGCACCCGGTTTATCGCTAAAAACACGCTTAAAAAACCATATTATGTCTATAGTAAATATGCAGTGCGATGCAAGTAACGGTTCAGCTAAAGGTTGTTATTTGGTGTTATGCCAATCTGAACTGGCAAGCGGAACCGTTCCGCCTAATGCTGCAAAAGCGTTACGTGAAGTTGATTTAGCGCCCAGCAACTTATATGAAGATTTATTTTTAAAAGATAAAGAAGCAATAAGCGCTAAACTGCATTTACAGGCTGCAAAGAATGGCCTAGCCATTTACACTTTACTTAAAGGTACAGCATCAATGGCTAGAACAGGTATTACCGCCATAGCACTCGAGCATGCTGTAGATACCATGCTTAATGGCCTAGGGCTTTAATCCTAAAGCTCCCACATTTATCTGGAATAAACATTCACCAAGCTTATTTACCTTAGGTTTATTTTTCTCTTGACTTAGCCATACCGATCGGTACAATTTAAAAATACCAATCGGTACAAATAAATGAAAGCTTTTATTTTTTTATATTGAGTACAAATAAGGACACATTATGACAAGTTTAACCATACATACTATTGAATCAGCTCCACAAGACAGTAAGCCGCAATTAGAAGCGTCAGAAAAAGCATTCGGTATGTTGCCAAATTTACACGGCGTATTAGCAACATCACCACAATTGTTAGCTGCGTATCGCGAATTGCATGATTTGTTCACCCAATCATCATTTAACGCTGATGAACTAACTGTAGTTTGGCAAACCATTAATGTAGAGCACGGCTGCACCTATTGCGTACCTGCACATACTGCTATTGCGCATTCAATGAATGTAGATGCTGAATTGATTAACGCCCTGCGCGACGAGGCTGACTTACCCAATGCGAAACTACAAGCTTTAAAAGACCTAACCTTAAGCATAGTACGTAACCGCGGCCGCGTGAGCGAAGAAGAGTTGAGTGCTTTTTATGCGGCTGGATATGGTGAGCAACAAGTACTCGATATAATTTTGGGTTTATCGCAAAAAGTGATCAGTAACTACACTAACCACATTGCTAGCACACCGGTAGATGCACCTTTTGAAAAATTTGCTTGGAGCAAGTAAGCCTAAGCTCATTAAAGTAATACAAAACGACATCATCAGGATGTCGTTTTTTTTACCGACTAAAACGTGCTAATGGTTAGCACATCTGCGCGCTGGCTCCACTCTAATTGCTTAAGGGCGCTCATACCCAGCAGAATAGCCTGGTCTTGCATTCCAGGGTTTATACTAGCCGATACGTTTCTAAGTGTTATATCGCCAATTTTTAATTCATTTATTACCGTAGACGCTACTAATATTGTGCCGTTTGCCGTTTGCGCTCGGTAGCTTCTGCCTGCTTGCAAACCTAAGCGTGACGCTAAATGACTCGGTACTGAAACGTTAGTTGCACCCGTATCGAGTAAAAATGTGACTCTTTCACCATTAATTTCGCCGCCAGTAACGTAGTGCCCCATAGTATTTTGTTTTAGACTGACTTTCACTCCTGCAGGGCTAATTACTGAATCCGGTATTTGATTAGGATTCACTTTGCGGTCTAACATGCCTGAAAAATAGGCGACTAAAAATCCAAATCCAACAATCCAAGCCGCTAGTACCATAAATGTACTAATGCCTTTGGTCTCATCATTCTGATATCCGTCTTTTTTCAATTCGCGGTTCTCTTATTTAATTTACTTTGCTTATTTATACACTGCCAAACTTAATAGGTTCATCACCCTCTTTGTATAATGGGTGTTTTGCCATTACTTTACTAAACATAAGGCTTTGCAAGTAAGCATTTAACCACTGTTTAAGTTTAGGATACGGAGATTGTAAATACCAAGAGCGCTCCACCTTCGCGAACTGGCGTATAAAGGGTAATAGTGCAATATCGGCCATACTTTCTGTGTTATCAAGTAAATATGTGTGGGTACTCAAGCGTTCTTCCAAATCTTTAATATATTCTTCACACTCGTGTCGGCATTCCATTAAGTTACTTTCATGATAACGCTTTGCGCATTTGTAAGCTTCTAAAGCGGGTTTAAAACCGTCGTCAAACTGCTTAATCAAATCCAACATTTCACTTTTAGAGCGCGTAATTTTATTTGAAGCTTCGTTTTCCTGAAGTAAATTATCAGGATCGCGCGTGCTCAGCGCCCATATCATTACATCAAAACTCTCGTCTATCACCTCGTTGTTTGGCAACACCACCACCGGCACGGTTGCCTTTGGAGACGCCTCTAAAAATTCTTTCGGTTTATTCGATAAGACCAAATCACGCAAAATAACGGTTTGTTGTGATTTGTATATTGCCATTCGAGCGCGCATTGCATAAGGGCAATTACGTAGTGAATATAAAATAGGTAAGCTCATAGAACGTAGTATTTGGCCTCTATGTAATGATTATTATTAGTAAACTTAAACAAGTAGTTGCTTGGCATTTAGCAGCCAATACCACTTTGTATTCATCTTAGCTGTATTCAATGGGGAAATATACGGGTAAAATTCACCGCATTACGGCTTCACACATGTTGCCATAGCAAACATAAAAGTAAACATAATGACTCAAAAGATAGAATTATTAGCCCCCGGTGGCGACGTTAACGCAATAAAAGCCGCTATTATTGCTGGGGCTGACGCGGTGTATTGTGGCCTTGATAATTTCAATGCGCGCAACCGAGCCTCAAATATAAACTTTGAAGAACTCGTTGGGGTGATTCGATTAGCACATCATTATGAGTGCCAAATCTTTTTGACCTTAAACATTGTGATTTTAGAGCGCGAATTTAAATCACTTGCCCGTTTACTTAGCCGCTTACAAAATACCGCTCTTGATGGTGTAATTGTGCAAGATATGGGTTTGCTTTATGTGCTTAAGACGTTTTTCCCTCGCTTAGACATTCATGCATCAACGCAAATGACAACACACAACATTGGGCAAATTCCGTTTTTGAAGAAATTGGGCGTGTCGCGCGTGAATTTATCTCGTGAACTCAATTTGCGCGAAATCAGCGCGATGGCAGCCACGGGCCACGAGCACGATGTTTTGTGTGAAGTATTTGTGCACGGCTCATTATGTGTTGCGTTCTCAGGTTTGTGTTATTCAACTTCAGCAAGTGCCGGTAACTCTGGCAATAGAGGCCGATGTAGCCAAGCCTGCCGAGAAGAGTACGAAACAACATCTTCGGGGAATAATTTCCCTTTAAACATAAAAGATAACAGCGCGTTTTTTGATTTACCGGCCCTTATTGAGGCGGGTGTGTATTCATTTAAGGTTGAAGGACGCATAAAAAGTGCAAGTTATGTTCATACGGTAACCGATAGTTTCAGAAAGCAGATTGATGGTTACCTGCAAACAGGTGAACTCACGCAAAGTGCCGAGCGCTTGTATAAGGTGTTTAATCGTGATTTTTCTAACGCATTTTTGCGCGGCGATTTAAACCAGTCTATGTTCAGTGAAAATCCACGTGATAACTCTAAAAAGTTTGCGCTGGCGTCAAGTGATGCTATATCAGTGGTACAAATTCAAACGGTTGAAGAAAATTTTGACCAAGAAAAGTCGCAGCTAGCTGCGTCAGTGTCTGAAAAAATAGAGCACATAAGTATAGATAAACCTGAGCTACACTTAGCATTTTCAGGTCAAGCGGGTAGCCCGTTGCAACTAAGCGTTAGTGTAACTGAGCAAGCCAAATTTGAATCCGCTGTTTTAGCTAAAAAGCTTAGTGATAAAATGTTTAGCCTAGCATCAAGCGAAGTGCTTGTTGAAAATCAAAAAACGCCGTTAAACCAAATGCAAATTAACAAACGTTTTAAAAATTTAGATAACGCAGAGTTTAACTTACTTGATATAGATACCCATGGCTTAGAAGCAAACTTAGGCATATCACATAGGAGCTTAAGTGCACTTAAAAACGAATTAATAAGTGTGCTCCATAATGGTCAAGAATACTTGCCAGAGGTAATATTACCGCCTCTAGAAAACCATAAAAAACCTGCCCCTAAAGATGCTCTGATGCGGGCGAATTTATCAATATTAATTTGTGATGAAGCTGATGCCGATTTGGTGAATGAAGCCAATACAAGCGTGTATTTTAAACTCCCTGATGCGTACAAACGAGGCTGCACCAAATACATTGACTTTTTAACATCAAATCCACGATTGATTCCCTGGTTCCCTGCGGTGCTAATAGGAAAAGATTATGATGTTGCGGTGAATATTTTAAGCCGTGTTATGCCGCCATTAATTGTTACCAATAACACCGGTATAGCCCAGCTTGCCTATTCACTGGGTATAAAGTGGATAGCAGGGCCCTTTTTAAATACTACTAATTCTTACTCATTATTAGCAATGCAAGAAAGCTTTGATTGCAGTGGTGCTTTTATTTCAAATGAAATCAACAGAATGCAAATTAAACATATTGCGCGCCCTGCTAACTTTTCCATGCATTACAGCGTATATCACCCTATTTTACTTATGGTAAGTAGGCAGTGCTTCTTTCAGCAAAGTGTGGGCTGCGAAAAGCCGCGTATTGATAACGGCTGTATGCTCTCTTGTGATAAATCTACAAGCATCACTAATGTGAAAGGACAATCTTTTGCCATTGATAAACAAAAAGCGGGATACCCTAGCATTTACAATCAAGATCAATTCGTAAATACCGACATTATTGATGACTTAGCTGATATGTTTGATGATTTCATGATTGATTTAACCAACATTGGAATGGGCAGTAAAGAGCGCCCGAATAAGCAAAAACTTATTCAAGCGTTTAACGAAATTCTGATGAGAAAAGAACTTGAGCATGACTCGCTAAATGTTAGAGCAAAAGAGCAGCTTAACCGTTTAGTGAAAGAATCGACCTCAGAACAATACTATAACGGCTTGTAGCCTCAGGGCTTTGGTGCAAATAAGAGGCGCAAATAACAGGTGCAAATACCAAAGGCACTATAAAACGCTTTAAGGGAAATATTTAGCGTTTGTTTGGCCATTTTATTTTCAATTTTTATTTGATAGTAATTCAACTATTGCACTCTTTATTGTTGAATTACTATTGTCTATTATGCGCCTATATTAATTACCCAATATAGCAAACAAACAAGGCTCATATTATGACTCATGCTGTGATTAAAGATTTAAGTAAGCGCTACACTGCTAAACGATACGATGCAACAAAACGTATTTCAGAAAGTGACTTAGCTGTAATTTACGAAGCAATGCGCTTATCACCTTCGTCTATTAACTCTCAACCTTGGAAATTTATTGTGATTGAGTCTGACGCGGCTAAAGAGCGCATGCATAATACATTTGCCAATAAATTTGAGTTTAACCAAGCGCATATTAAAAGTGCTTCTCATACAGTGTTATTTGCTTACAACCCAAGTTATAAGCGCGATGACTACGAAAAAGTGATTGATCAAGATATTGCCGTTGGTCGAAGCTCTGCTGAAAACAAAGAGCAGGCGTTTGGCGCGTTTGCATTTGTTGATATGAACACTGATGAAAAGGGCAACAACGCCTCATGGACTAAAGCGCAAACGTATATTGCAATTGGCAACACTTTGCATACAGCGGCCCGCTTAGGTATTGATGCGACGCCAATGGAAGGTGTTGATAGCGAATTAATTGGTGAAATATTTGAAGAAGAGTTGGGCGGCTACATATGTGAAGCAGCAATTGTACTTGGCTACCACGATACTAGCGAAGACTACAATGCCAAGTTGCCTAAATCACGCTTACCTTTAAAGGATGTAATACAGGTCCTATAGTTTTTATCATGCAACAAAAAAGCAGCTAGCCCTTGGGTTAGCTGCTTTTTTTTATATGCTTTGCGTTAGTGCTCTAAAGCATTCTGTAAGGCTTTCATTTCATCATGCATTGTTTGTGCACGTGCCTTAACTGTTCGCAAAGTGGCCATTGCTGGCTCTGGTTGGTCAGCAGAAATTGCATCATCAAGTGCCTCAAGCACTTTATCTTCTACTTCTTCTAATTGGTTCACATAAGTGTAGCGTTCATCACTACTCATCATGCCTGCAAATTTAGTATACATTTTTCTTGCATCCACGGCCCAATCAGTGCCGGTTTCTTTATCGCCCTGCTCTGCAATAGCAAGAGGCTGCAAACTTTCTATTGCGGCTCTTTTATTTACAATCATGCGTTGGAAAGTGTTTTTAATGCTGTCGTTATCGAATTCTTTTGCGGCTTCATCATAAAATTCGATACCAGCTTGCATGACTTGAATTACATCGGATACTTTTTCTACGCTTTGAGTTTGTGTATTCATGGTTACTCCTGTAATCAATTTCCAGCTAACCGATTGGTTAACTTACTTCAATGGTTGCAAAGCATGTGCCCACATCAATAAATCCGTAAGCAATTGATTGCAATAAGTTTTTTAAATGAGTGTATAAATGGAGTGTCATCTTATTGTGATATTTACAAGGTAGTGTGTAGAAGTCACATGCTTTTATCCATTCAACACACTTTTAATACAATTTGCGTCACATTTGGTTTGACATATGAAATTTCACATATATTATATTCCACATATATGAAATTTCGAATACATAGAAGGCAACTAATGTCTCCATTGCAGTTTTTTAAATGTTTAGCTGATGATACCCGCTTAAAGTGCCTACTTCTTGTATCTCAGGTAGGTGAGTCGTGCGTGTGTGACTTAATGAGCGCGCTAAATTTAGACCAACCTAAAATATCAAGACACTTGGCTGAACTCCGTAAATGTACAATTTTGCAAGATGAACGCCGCGGCAAGTGGGTTTATTACCAGCTTCATCCAGAGCTGCCAGAATGGGCCAAAGATGTCATCACGCAAACCGCTAAGCAAAATAAGTCCTATTTTGACGAGCAGTTAACTACCCTAATCCGTGCTATTGAAGCCAAAAATAGCTGTTGCGACTAAAGGAACGTCATGAAGATTTTATATATATGTACACATAACCGCTGCAGAAGCATTTTATCAGAAGCTATTACGAATCATGCTGCAAATGACTTAATTGAAGCAAAGAGCGCGGGTAGTCAACCTGCAGGCATGGTGCATCCCTTGTCAATTAAGTATTTAGAAGAAGCCGGTATTTCCACGGCTAATTTACAAAGCCAATCTTGGGATGAGTTTGAAGATTTTGAACCTGATCTAGTTGTTACCGTTTGCGACTCAGCTGCGGGAGAGGCTTGCCCGGTTTGGTTTGGCAAAAGCATTAAAGTGCATTGGGGTTTAAGCGACCCATCTAAAGTAGAAGGCACGGAAGAAGAGTTAGCAGCCGCATTTCATGAATGCATTGCGCTTATTGAGGAGCGCGTGGCCGAATTGGCCAAATTAGCCAAGCAATCGCTCAATCCAAGCCAACTCAAACAAGCTTTAGCTACCTTAGGCGTTAATTAATTATGAGTAATAATACTAATTTACCTAGCGACACTTCACTGCCAAACGTGGCAATGCCTAGCCTTAGCACGCCAAGTTTTAAGCTCACTCAAAGCGAAGACTTAAGTCACGCACCGCGCATCTTATTATTATATGGCTCATTGCGCGAACGTTCTTTCAGCCGTTTAGTTATTGAAGAATCTGCCCGCATCCTTATGCATTTCGGTGCTGATGTTAAAATATTCAACCCTGAAGGGCTACCACAAACCGACACTACTGACCGTGGGCATCCTAAAGTAAAAGAGCTCCTAGAACTTATGATGTGGTCAGAAGGCCAAGTTTGGTGTTCGCCTGAGCGCCATGGCTCTATGAGCAGTATATTTAAAAGCCAAATTGATTGGGTTCCCTTAAGTGTAGGTGCTGTGCGCCCTACCCAAGGAAAAACATTAGCGGTAATGCAAGTATGTGGTGGTTCACAGTCATTCAATGTGGTTAATCAACTTCGAATACTCGGCCGATGGATGCGCATGATAACCATCCCTAATCAGTCAAGCGTGCCAAAGGCATTTTTAGAATTTGATGACAACAACCGAATGAAGCCATCTTCAAACTACAATCGCATAGTGGACGTAATGGAAGAATTGATGAAATTCACCTTATTGATGCGCACAAATAAAGATTACTTTGTTGATAGATATTCTGAGCGTGTGGAGTCAGCAGAGCAACTAAGCAAGCGCGTTAACCAGCGCAGTATTTAAGGATATAGCAATGGGATTATTTGAACGGTATTTATCAGTATGGGTAGGTTTAGCAATAATAGTCGGTATAGCGCTAGGCAGTTTTATACCAAATGTTTTTGCTTTAGTAGCTAGCTTTGAATATGCCCACGTTAATATAGTAATGGCGGTGCTTATTTGGTTAATGATTTTTCCAATGATGGTGCAAATTGACTTTTCATCAATTAAAGATGTTGGGAAAAATCCCAAAGGGCTCATTCTTACCTTAGTAGTTAACTGGTTGATTAAACCCTTTACCATGGCTTTCTTAGGATGGTTATTTTTTAAAGGAATATTCGCCGATTGGGTTGACCCACAAACCGCAACAGAATATATAGCCGGCATGATTTTACTAGGCGTAGCGCCTTGTACCGCAATGGTCTTTGTATGGAGTCAGTTAACCAAAGGCGATGCAAACTACACTTTGGTTCAGGTGTCGATTAATGACATTATCATGATTTTCGCATTTGCTCCCATTACCGCTTTATTGCTAGGTGTAACTGATATTGTTGTGCCTTGGGATACACTGTTATTATCGGTGTTGTTGTATGTGCTTATTCCCTTAATAGCGGGTGCAATTACACGTAAAAAACTTGATAACAGTAATGACCATTCAACACTTAACCAATTTTTAGCATCGGCAAAGCCTTGGTCTATAGTAGGCCTGCTTGCTACGGTTGTGTTGTTGTTTGGTTTTCAATCAGAAACCATAATTGCTGATCCACAAGCCATTGTTCTGATTGCGATTCCCTTACTCATTCAAACCTACGGGATTTTTGCTATTGCTTATTTTATTGCCAAGCAAATGAAGTTACCTCACAACGTGGCCGCGCCTGCTTGTATGATAGGCACCTCTAATTTCTTTGAACTTGCCGTTGCTGTAGCTATTTCTTTATTTGGCTTGCATTCTGGTGCCGCCTTAGCCACGGTGGTAGGTGTGTTAGTGGAAGTACCAGTAATGCTTTCTTTAGTATGGTTTGCAAACCGCACCCGCCATTGGTTTGCCTAAATTACAAAAGGAATTATTATGATTGTTATACACCATAACCCACAGTGCGGCACATCCAGAAATGTACTAAAAATTATTCAAGATGCGGGCTACTCGCCTGTTGTGATTGATTATATAAACGATGGCTGGACGCGCAATCAGCTTCAAGCCCTTTTTGCAGCCGCGAATTTAACACCACGAGAGGCCTTAAGAACAAGCAAATCGCCGGCAGAAGAATTAGGACTATTAGACTTAAGTGTGTCTGATGAAGCTTTATTAGATGCAATGCAGCAGCACCCCGTATTGGTGAATAGGCCTATTGTTTGTTCAGCGAAAGGGGTCAAGTTATGCCGTCCAAGTGAAGCAGTATTAGACTTGCTCGACACTTGGCCCAGTGGCCCCTACTTCAAAGAAGACGGTGAGAAAATAATAGATGAAGCTGGCAAAAGGCTAATTTAATCCAGCTTTCAATCTTTACTTAGTGCAATTTCATACTTACTTTGTTTCTTGTTGAATGGTATTGATATCACAAGTAATAACACTCACTGCAGTGTAGCCTACTCGCGCCAACTGTTCTGCAGATAAAATAGCTCTGGCTGAGGTTGCACAATGCAAATAAATGGGGCGCTGTGGATCTTTTTCCATCTCCAACATTTTCATTTCCAGCAAGCCTCTTGGAATATTCAGCGCGCCTTGTGCAGCCTTATCAAGATGTTCGCTAGGTTCACGTACATCAATCAATAAACCTTTATTGCCCTGCATTTCAGTATTGGCTTCAGATGCTGATATTTTTCGTACACTTTTTGTAGCGTCTTGCAGTAATTCAGGAATAGTTTTTAGCATATGATGCTCCATAATATTAAGCGCTTTAATTGCGTACCATCATAAAAAAAACTCAAAAAAAAGCCAGTGATAAATCACTGGCTCATGGTGTTAATACATATATTAATGTTTTGCATCAACAATTATGCGTAACATGCGACGCAGAGGCTCAGCCGCGCCCCATAATAGCTGGTCGCCAACCGTAAAAGCACTGATATAAGTAGGGCCCATCGCAAGCTTGCGAATTCTACCTACGGGGATATTTAAAGTGCCAGTGACTTTAACTGGGCTCAAATCAGTACAAGTAATATCACGCTCGTTTGGAATCACTTTTACCCACTCATTGTGCGAGGCCAAAATTGACTCTATTTCATCAACACTAATATCTTCACGTAATTTAATTGTCATAGCTTGAGAATGGCAGCGCATAGCGCCTATGCGAACGCACAAGCCGTCAACTGGGATGGCTTCGCTCGTCCCTAAAATTTTATTGGCTTCAACTTGGGCTTTCCATTCTTCTTTGCTTTGGCCACTTGGCATAGGTACATCTATCCAAGGAATTAGGCTTCCAGCCAAAGGCACGCCAAATTGGTCTTGTGGCAAAGAACTCGACGCAATTTTTTCAGTGACCAGTTTATCAATTTCTAAAATAGCGGCGTTTGCATTATCAAGTTGATCGGCCACACTGCCGTGAATAGCGCCCATTTGTGCTATCAATTCTTTCATATTACGCGCGCCTGCACCTGAGGCCGCTTGATATGTCATGGGGCTTACCCATTCAATCAAATCTTTTTCAAATAACCCGCCCAAGGCTAATAGCATAAGTGAAACTGTGCAGTTTCCGCCCACGTAGGTTTTAATGCCCTCTTTTAAGCCTTTACTGATAGTGCTTTGGTTAACTGGGTCAAGTACTATAATACTATCGTTGGCCATACGAAGCGCTGACGCAGCATCTATCCAATATCCGTTCCAGCCACTGGCACGCAGTTTAGGATAAACGGCTTTTGTATAGTCGCCGCCTTGGCAAGTCACAATAATATCCATTTTTTGTAAAGCTTGTACATCATTTGCATCTAAAAGTGGTTTAGCTTCACCTGCCAAATCAGGGCCTAGTTGCCCCGTTTGAGAGGTCGTAAAAAAAGTAGTGTCTATATCAGCAAAATCATTTTCTTGTTGCATACGATCTAACAGCACCGAACCCACCATACCTCGCCAACCAACTAAACCTACTTTTTTCATTATCTAATCCCAATCTACGTTAAAAAATGTTTACTTTACCTATCTGAATAACTGCGCCCTTAAGTCACTAGAGTGCGGCGCATAATTTAGCACTGTGAGCATAATAAAACTAGAGCGTTAACTACCTGTAGAGTATTTTTAATAGCATTTGATATAAGTAAATAAGCTATATTAGTTTGTACAATCATGTGGAGGTTGTGTTGTTTAATATTTCCCGATAAGCTTCAGTCTAATAATTAAAAAAGCACCTACTATTAGCATTTTATAACCTTTGTTAGCATGCTACATAGAAGACGTAAGGAAACACTATGCGCATACTACTCATCCTAATTGCCACAGTTGTGTTAATGGCATGCGAAGCAACGCCTGTTAATAACGCGGCAGCCATCAAAACCAAAGTAAAACTAAAGAGTGAAGTCGCCCTACCGGTTCAACTTCCGGTAGCTTATTACGTTGATAAATCCGAATTCGAAAACAAAGTTAACTTCTATGGAAAAATGGAAGAGGCGGCGCAACTTGTCACTGAACAAATGTTTATGTCTGGCGAAAAACTATCAAATACATCTGCTTTCGTTTATTTAATAGATGTGAAATCAAGCAGCTCCTGGGATTATGTATGGGGTGGATGGGAGTCAGACATTGAGGTTGCTATTCTTGACCACAAAGGCAATAAGCTAATGAGTAGAAATATAAAGAAAAGTGCCAGTGGCGCAGGTGGCTTATACGACTTTAATGCCGTTTATAATTCATTTGCTGAGGCGCTTAAAAGTTTCGTGATTGAATTTTTAAACAGCGAAACCACCAGCGTATTAGCTGCAGTCAGGGAATATGAAGCCAATGGCCTAAGTGCTTCCGATATATCTAATAAAGCAATATTCAAAGACCTTCAAGCAAATAATTCCGGTAGCGGTTTTTTTGTTAATAATAAAGGCACAAGTGTTACTGCAGCCCATGTTGTTGAACAATGTATTTTTATAGAGCTTAACCATAAAGGTGAAACCTATGATGTGGAATTACTTGCGTCAAGCAAACTATTAGATTTGGCTATTTTACAAGTTGACCTTAACAATGAAGTGAGCGTTACTATTGAAGAGGAACCATCCGTTAGTTTGGGCAAGCAGGTCTTTGTTACCGGTTACCCATTATCAGGAATTTTAGCTGCATATCCATCTTTAACGGTAGGAAACATTAGTTCATTGGGCGGTTTAAAAGGCGCAAAAAATTACTTTCAGTTTACGGCTCCTATTCAACCAGGTAACAGTGGTGGAGCTATTACCGATTACAAAGGTAACTTGATGGGCGTGGTGTCAAGCACATTAAATCAAGCCATGATGTTGCAAAATTCAGGCACAACCTCGCAAAATGTTAACTTTGGTGTCAATACTGAACTACTAAAGCGCTTCTTACACAAATACGATGTAGAGATTAATGAAGCCACATCTGACCAAAATTTTGAACGCTCTTCTGCCGATGCTGTTGAATATTCAACTCAAATTTTGTGCTACCAATAAAGGACTATAATAATGAAACACATACGTAAAACGTTCTTATCAGCCGCGTTATTTGCAAGCCTAATTACAACGCAAGCTAGTGCTCAAGAGCAAATTGTGGAAGAAGGAAATCTAGTAGATTATAAGCACAATGGAGAGGTTTACCCTCCCGTCTTCTTTGTTACCAATATTGAAAACAATAGTATCAAGGAGCAATTTAGTGCCTACAAAGCTTTTGAAGTGCTTGATGAAAAAGCGGTTGGCTTGCCCATTGGTGTTCGTATTTTGAAAGGACATAGAACGAAGCAAGATGGCACACAGTTTACAAGTTTAATGTTATCTGCTTCTACCCTAGGTTTAATCCCGATTGTGTCAAACACTGAATTTAAAGTGAGATACGACGTATTCGTGCAAGGCCAATCCATTGCTGATTTTGAATATATGATGGATTCAACTGACGTAAACAACATATGGACCTCAGCTTACAAGAATAGAGAAACCAAGCCATCAGAAGAAGTATTCTTGAAAGACACCTTATCTCAGTTTTTAAAAGACATTAAAGATCACAAAGACGTTCAAGAAGTTTTTGCAGAATATCGTGAATTTTTTGACTAAATGAGCTGAAAGTTACCGCAGTTTCGAAGTGGTGTGTATGAAAAATAAGCATTTTAGGATATAGTGAATGTACGTCTGGTCAATATTGACCATGTAGGAGCGCGCATAATTGAAAATTACCAATTTAGTACTGCTTATACTAATTGCTGCTGTTACCGCATTTTTTTTCTTAAGCACCCCCCAACAATCTTCACTTTCAGGGGGGATTAGCGATAACTTTTCCTATGCGATACTTGACTCTGAAGTCAGCTACTTAAAGCTGAAGAAGGACTCCAATACCGCGCATGCGGCTTTAGAGAAAGCTAATGCATACTGGACCCGTTCTAATACCTCAGTAAATCTAGGGGTGAGTGACTCGCCCTATTGGTTTAAATACACACTAAAGAGCCGCGCTAAGCAGGCCTTAAGTTTAGTTTTGCAAAACAGCTACGCACCTACCGATTACGTAAGCATGTATACTTTTAATGCTCAAGGTGAGCAAATACAATTTTCGCAAGCGGGCGATCATGTTTATCCTAAGGTAAACACGCTACCTAGCTCTACAGCTGCATTTCCCATTATTATTAAGCCTAATGAAGAGCTAACAATATTGATAAAGGTGCAAACCCAAGGGAATTATATCGTTCCTTTGTCTTTATGGACTATGGAAGCTTTCACCAACTACCAAGTGCACTATTATTTTGTTTTCGGCACCTTAATAGGTATTTTGCTAATTACCGCATTACATAACTTTTTCGTATTTACGCAAACCAATAACACCATGTTTAGTAGCTTTGCTTTCTTTATTTTTACGGTAATGTTTTTAGTGACACATCAATCAGGCATTGCGCTACAATTTATATGGCCTAGCTGGTCCCAGTTTAATCAATTTGCGGCCGTTATGAGTATCAACTTAGCGGCTTTTGGCCATTTACTATTTTCCTCTCGCTTTTTAGCATTTACTAATAAAAGTTTGCTTATAAGTAGAATTTTAAGTTTTATTTGCCTAATTTTAGTGTGTTTTTATTGGTTATTTGATTACAGCACAATGGTAACGTTAAGCCTTATTAATGGCATGCTAATGCTATCAATAACGCTCGTAATCGCCATACAAAAGTTTGCCTATAAAGAAGATGCCGCACTGCTTTATTTAATTTCTTGGTCTCCCTTTATTCTTGGTGTTTTGCTGTCAGCGGCTATTCGATTTGAATTTATTGAATATTCAATTTATAGCGAGTTTTCTGGGGTGTTTTTAGCGGTTGCCACAATAGTTTGGCTTTCTCTTGCCATAGCGAAGCTTATTAACAAAGATAAAACCGCGCGTATTCGAGCGCAAAAAAAAGCCATTGATTATTTGCAGCGGTATGAAGACTTATACGAGAATGCCGTTGAAGGTTTATTTAACTCAACCATTGATGGCAGATTGCTTAGGTGTAATAAATCATTTGCTAATATACTAGGCTATGCTAATAAAATTGACTTGAAAACGGATGTTGGCAACAACGTAAGTATCATGTACAGGGACCCAAAAGATCGTGCTGAACTTATGAGTAAATTACTAGCTCATGGCAGCGTGATAGATCACGAGGTTGAATTTCTTCGCCAGAATAAACAATCGTTTTGGGCGTCATTAAATTTAAGATTAGTTTCTCAGCTGACTGAGCCTGATAAAGAAAACACACCTCAGACTTCAACTGATGACTCCACTTTAGTACAAGGCGCTTTAATAGATATTACAGGGCGCAAGGTCTCTGAAATGAAGCTAAGTTACTTAGCCTCACATGATCCGCTCACTAATTTAATCAATAGAAGAGAATTTGAACTTAAATTAAAAGAGGCTTTGTCTGATCCAGTATTTCCCGAGCAATCCGTTACGATGATGTATATGGACTTAGACCAGTTTAAAATTGTAAATGATACTTGCGGCCACACGGTGGGTGATCAACTCCTTAAAAGGGTAACCGCTCTATTTCAAAGCAATTTGCGCCACCAAGGTATATTAGCACGCCTAGGCGGTGATGAATTTGGCGTAATATTAAAAAATAAAAATGCCAAAGAAGCTTACGCTATTGCTGATAATCTTTTACAAGCACTCGCAAAGTTTCGTTTTACTCACAATAAACAATCGTTTAGCGTAGGTATGAGCGTAGGTATAGTGCAAGCCACTAATGAACTAAATACGCTTGAAGCGATTATGAGTTTTGCCGATACCGCCTGTTATGCAGCTAAAAATGCGGGCAGAAACTGCATACACCTCTACTCTGACAATAACGAAGAATTTGATAAACACAAAAAAGATATATTAATGGTAAACGTTATTGAGCAAGCGCTTTTGCAAAATAACTTCATGTTATTCAAACAAAAAATAGTGCACAACGATGCTACAAAAGCCTTGTATGGCTATGAAATTCTACTTCGAATGCAGCATGTTGATGGGAAGTATTATTCCCCTGCCGATTTTATTCCGGTTGCTGAAAGATTTGGCCTGATGGTAAAAATTGATAAATGGGTCATTAAACAGAGCCTTTTTTGGTTGTCGTCTCACATTGATGAGATTAATTCTATTGAGACTCTTTCCATAAACTTAAGTGGTTCATCTGTAGGTAATAACGATATTATGCAATGGATTGAGAAGTATTTGCATGAATATAAAGTCCCCCCACAAATGATAAGTTTTGAAATTACTGAAACGCAAGCAATAGAAAACTTTGAACAAACAGTAGCGTTTATTCAACACTTTCAAAAACGAGGGTGTAAGTTCTCATTAGATGATTTTGGCAGTGGCCTTGCGTCATATGGCTATTTAAAAGAGTTACCTATTGACCACGTTAAAATTGATGGGCGATTTATTAAGGATATTGCCACTGATAAAACCGATTACGCGCTAGTGAAGTCCATTCAAACCCTTGCTCGCGCAATGAATAAAAAAACCATCGCAGAATTTGTAGAAAATGACGTAATAATAGAGAAGCTACAAGAAATTGGAGTAGATTATTTGCAAGGTTATGCCATTCATAAACCAGAAGCGGTAAATGATTAGTTAAGCAATCAGCTTGTTTTTTTATGACTTATGAGGGATGTAAATTCCTCATAAGTTATAGGCTTTGAAAATAAATAACCTTGACCAAAATCACAGTGTAACGATTGTATAATTTTATTTTGGTCATTCGTTTCAATCCCTTCAGCTACTACCTTTAAGTTAAGTTTATTGCCCAACATAACAATTATTTCGCACAGTGTTTTATTAATATTTGCATCGCTGATTGAGTGCACAAAAGACTTATCAATTTTAATAATGTCAGTAGTAAATTTCTGTAGATATGAAATAGATGAATAACCCGTACCAAAATCATCAAGTGCAACTTGCACGCCTGCGGCCCTAAAGTGAGTTAAGGTATCAGATACTTTAGTGTCAGCTTCCATTAACAGACGTTCCGTTATTTCCAAAACTATTGCCTGGGGTGGGGTTTGGGATATTTGCATATAATCTAACCACGACTCAATCCCCTCTTTGCCATCTATATATTGCAAGGGTGACGTATTTATACAAATTTGAAGATCTGGAAGGTAGTGCTCACGCCAATAGCAAACGCGTTTGCATACATCCTTAAATACCCAATTACTAATCGCATTAATTAGTCCCGTCTCCTCTGCTAGAGGTATAAAATCAAAAGGGCCAACTATCCCATGAATTGGATGTCGCCAACGAATAAGTGCTTCGGCCTTCGCGATTTTACCGCTTTTTAAATCATAAATAGGTTGGTATAGAACGAAAAACTCTTCGTTTATGATTGCGCTTCGCATATCGCTAATTAATGTCATACGCTTTAGAGCAAGCTCTTGCATATCCTTGGTATAATAATGAAACTTATTTTTACCTATTTTCTTCGCACCATACATCGCTTGGTCGGCATTTTTTAAAAGCTCTTCTACGCTATTAGCATCATTTGGGTATACAGTCACACCAATACTAGCGCTTGTATATACAACCCCATCTTGGAGTGGAAACTCTTGTCTAATTTCTTCAATAAGCTTATTTGCAATAATATTGATATCTGATGCCTGAACAATATCATTTACAATAACAATAAATTCATCGCCGCCTAAACGCGCTACTATATCCTTTTCTCTAATATTGCTTTTTATGCGTTGCGAACAAGCGATTAATAGTTCATCTCCAGCTCCGTGCCCTAAGGTATCATTTATATCTTTAAAGTTATCTAAGTCAATAAACATGACGGCTACAAGCGTTTTATTTCTATTTGCTGTATTTAAAGATTGCTTCAAATGCTCTTGCATTACGCTTCTATTGGGAAGCTGCGTCAATTCATCAAAATTGGCTTGGCGCCAAATGAGTTCACTTGCTCGGTAGCGCTCAATTGCAATGCTAGCTACATGGGCAAATTGCTCTATGCGCTGAAGCTCTTCACCAGAAGGAAACACTTTGTTAGGGTGGTAAATGGCAAATGAGCCTAGTATTTTGCCATCTGCAGACTTTATAGGCTCTGACCAACAGGCAGCTAATCCAGCCTTCTCAGCTAAATGCGCCCAGTTTTTCCAGTAAGGGTGCGTGCTAATATCATCAACTATGGTACGTTTACCGGTAAATGCTGTTGTACCACATGATCCTTGCCCTATACCTATTTCAACACCATTTATAGCATCGTTGTAGAAATCGGGTAAAGACGGCCCTGCGCCAAGCGTTAATGTAGTGCCGTCCAATAATAAGATACTGCAATACTGGCCCTTGTACTCTTGTTCAACCGTATCCACAATTTCGGTAAGCACAGGGTGAAGCGATAATGAATTAACTACTTTTTCCAATAAAACGTCTCTCACGCGCGCAAGTTTTTGCGCTTCTTCAAGCTTTTTTTGTAAGCGCAGGCTTACTAGCTTTGAGCTTAAGGTTTTATCTTTAATTAATTCATCTTCAACTATACAAGCTAAATCTGTAAGTGCTTTAGCTTGTTCATCGTTGAAAGTACCGGGTGTAGAATCAAATACGCACAAAGAGCCAACATGCAGGCCCTCAATAGATAGTTTAATGCCCGCATAAAAGCGAATGAAAGGTGCATTAATTACAAATGGGTTATCGCAAAAATTTTCGTTTTCGAGTGTGTCGTTAACAACAAATACTTCATGTCTAAGAATAGTATGCGAGCAAAAAGAAGAAGAGCGTGGTGTTTCGCAAAGCCCCAAATTCACTGCAGACTTAAACCATTGGCGGTCAACGTCAATAAACGAGATAGTTGAGAATTCACACGAGAACATGCGGGCAGCCAAGCGCGTAATTCTATCAAAGCGTTCTTCGTTTTCGGTATCTAAAATATTTAGCTTATGTAATGCCGAAATACGTTCATCTTCGTTTGATGGCAGTGGCGCAACTCTCAAGCAAACCTCCTAAGAAGTATGTTTTTTAAACACAATGCCACATTATAAATAAAGTAGCTATAAGTTCTTTATATCGGCAAACACAGTAATAACTTGACCTTTACAGGCATATTACGTTTAATCAGGTGCGTGAATCAAAGTATAATTAATAAACAATAAAAATTTCTATTGTGTGCCTAAAAGTGAGTGTTAAATAACAATGAAAACATCGTACCAAAAGTATCTAGTGCTACTGCTACGTTTTGGCTTCATTATTTCTATTGCTGGCTGCAGCGTGATTAAAAGCAAAATAAGCGTAGTTAAGCTTGAAAAAGAATTCCCATTGCCCTCAGCTTTGAACGAAACCTCAGGCTTGTACTGCCCTACTGATGACACCATATACACCATTAATGATTCGGGAAATACGCCCGTACTTTTTGAACTAAACGCTAATGGGGAAATAAGAAACGAGCGTTTGCTCAATGCTAAAAATAGAGACTGGGAAGCTATTACCGGTAATAGCCGTTATTTCTTTATAGGAGATATTGGGAACAACGCCGGTAAACGGCAAGATCTCAATATTATTAAATTAGACAAACGCACTAATCAAATAACTACCCTCAACTTTACTTATTCGAATAATGAAATAGATAATAACGAATATGTAAAACACGATTTTGATGCTGAAGCACTAGTGAGTGCGCAAAATAATTTATACTTATTTTCCAAAAGTTGGCAAAGTAATAAACTGCATATTTATAAGATTGACACACAAGCTAAAGAACAGGTATTAAAAGCCTTCACTACTACTGATAACCTACCAGGAGTCGTAACCGGTGTTGATTACAACCCACGTACAGATGAATTTATTGTTGTGGGTTATTCTGTTAATGCGTTTAAGATGTTTACACCATTTATTGCCGTGCTTAATAAAAATTTTGAACTAAGCGAAACCATTGCGGTAAAAGGCGTTCAGCAAGTTGAGGGCATTTGTGTTAGCCCAAATGGCGCAATGTGGATTAGCCAAGAGCGCTCTTTTTTGCAAGGTGCTAAACTATTTAAGCTAGTATTAATTAAATAAAATAAGAAAAGAATGGGAAAACTTTGCATCTAAACTGCACAGTCTTTCGTTAGGTTGCTAAGCTTAATGATAAATAATGGATATATATGGCTTCTCAACCCACGTTTTATACTACATCTTTATGTATTTTAGCGGCTTTCAATACCGCTCCCTCGTTCGCTACCGATGATCCTGATAGCAACATCGAACACATTCGAATAAAAGGCAACAGCACTACCAAAAGCGGGGAATTTGTTAGCGCATCTCAAGGCTGGGTTTCAGGCGAAACATTAGTTGAACGCCCTATGCTGCGCACTGGTGAAATGCTTGAATTTATTCCCGGCATGATGGTCACGCAGCACAGTGGTTCAGGAAAAGCGAACCAATATTTTTTGCGTGGATTTAACCTTGATCACGGCACCGACTTTACCGTAAGTGTTGATGGCATGCCTATTAATATGCGAAGCCACGGCCATGGTCAAGGATACTCTGACTTAAATTTTGTGATTCCTGAAGCGATTGATAATTTAAGCTATTTTAAGGGAACCTACTATGCCAACATTGGCGATTTCTCCAGTGCTGGCGGCGCCTTTTTCGAATTAAAGAATAGTTTAAGCCACAATAGTGCGTCATTCAGCCTAGGTGAAAATGGCTATCAACGAATAGTAAGCTTAAACCAAGCTGATATTGCAGGCGGTAAAGCTATTGCAGCAATTGAATATCAAACCTTTGATGGCCCATGGACAGATATTAATGAGGATATAAGAAAAAAGAACGCGAACTTGCGATACATAAACGAAATATTGGATGGTGAGCTAAGCATAAATGTAATGCTGTACGATAATAAGTGGAACAGTGCTGACCAAATTCCGCAACGCGCGGTTGAAAGCGGAATAATTGACAGCTTAGGGTCCATCGACACTGATGTAGGCGGTGAGTCTTCTCGCTACAGTGTTTCGGGAAAATACACAAGCGACTCAGTTAATGCTTCATTTTACGCCATAGATACTGACTTAACGCTATTTTCAAACTTTACTTACTTTTTAGATAACCCGGACGTGAGTGATCAATTTGAGCAAGCTGACAATAGGCAAATTTATGGCGGTGAAGTATACACCAGTGTGCCGCTTTCAATTTCCGCAGGCAGTTCACTTACCTTTGGTGGGCAATGGCGCTTTGATGATATTAATAATGTAGGGCTATATCGTACACAAAACTTACAGCGCACTAGCACCATTCGTGAAGACGCTATAAAAAGCAACAGTTACGCATTGTTTGCACAATCAAACATAGTGCTAACTGATGACCTTAGTTTGACATTAGGCGGGCGCTACGATTATTTAGATGTAGAAGTAGAAAGCGACTTAGATGCTAACAGCGGTTCAGAAAACGATGGTATATTTACGTTAAAAGCCGCATTAAAGTACATGCTAAGTGATGAGCTAACCGCCTTTGCAAACATTGGCCAAGGGTTTCATTCAAACGATGCTCGCGGGGCAACAATAAGTATTGACCCAGTAAGCTTAGATGCTACAGCACCCGCTCCTTTACTCGTTAAATCTTTAGGCTATGAAACTGGCTTAAACTTTACTAACAATAAGAGTTTTAATGTGTCGGCAGCGCTTTGGTATTTAGAGTTAGATAGCGAATTGGTTTATGTAGGTGATGCGGGTTTTACTGAAGCTAGCCGCCCTTCAGAACGCTATGGCGCGGAACTTAGCGCTTACTACTGGTTCGGACATCATTTAACGGCTGACTTTGAAGCAGCATACACAAAAGCGCGCTTTAGTGATGCCGTAAATGGTGAGGGGGACTATATTGATGGTACGGTGCCCGGTGTAGTTAGCGCAGGTGCTACCTACTATCAGCAAAGTAATCAACAAGGATTCAGCTATACCTTGCGCGCGCGTTATTTAAGTTCACGAACGGTTGATAGCTTTGACTCTATTACCCCTCCATCAACGTTTATTGTTAATACACAAATTGCTTATAAACAGGCCGATTGGGACTTAAGCCTAGAAATTCTAAATACACTAAATAGCGATGACCACGACATTGACTATTTTTACGCGTCACGCTTGCCTGGGGAACCAGAAGAAGGTATTGAAGATTTACACTATCACCCTGTAGAGCCAAGATCATTGCGGCTTACCTATAGATTGCACTACTAATTATATTGATTCACAGATACTACAAATAACGCTAGATGCAGATTGTGCTGTCATCTAGCGTTATCACAGAAATCCTTATTTTATTTATCTTCGTACTCCACATATTCAAAATAATCAAAGTCGGCAATACATTGCTGGCCCGACACATCTTGACATGCCATACCTACAAAACCGCCCGTGAAGTGACAACCATCTCCACCACCTGCTTCATCAGATATTATGCTGTAGTCTAAGTTAATAGGCAGTGTAGTCCAGTTTTCCTCATTTAATGAATAGGCAAACTGTAAGGTGTGATGCTTAACACTCGCGCGTAAAAATACGGTGCCGTTTTCTGGCAGTATAAAGCGCTTATCAGTTTGGCAAGCATCAAGTTGCCCTTCCCTCAAAGGGAAAGTTAGGCACAGGCTTTGATCACCTAAACAGCTCATAATATCAATAAAGCGTTGGCCGCTGTCATCAACCGATATATAACAATAATGAAATTTACTCGTATTGTAATAGCAAATTAAGCCGGCGGTTTGCTGAAAATTACTCGGTTTAAAATCAAGCGAAGTTTGCGCTTGATATACGAACGCTTCTTGGCGCCTAGCTATTAAAGCGTGCTCATACAATGATCCTATGGATTCACGGCCAGTTAGCCTTAAGTAGCCAGGGCGAGTATCTAAACTCATAAATCGCTCTGGAAACGGCGTTCTTAGCCACTGAAATTCAATGGGTAGAGTAGTGCTATCAAAATTGCATCTCTTATTTTGTTTTGGCCAAGGGTGCTCAGGAAGTTTAGGTGCAGGCACCTGCATTTCAGGTAACCCGTCGCTTTGCGCGTTTTCTAAGCGTACCCAGTTATCATCAGTCCAGTAGGTTTTTTGTAAACCCGTTTCTCGGCCTAAAGGACATCTGCGTTCACCTGCTAAAGGGCGCCCACACAAATGCACTAAATAAGATTCACCGCTTGGCGTATCAAATAAATCACCATGGCCTGTGCGTTGTAAGCCTAAATGTTGATTGTCTTTAGCCGTAAGTAAATAGCCGTACGGGTCAAGCTCATAGGGGCCATCTATATGTTTAGAGCGCGCTACAGTCATAGCGTGGGTATAAAAGGTACCCCCTTCCGCCGTTAACAAATAATAATAACCGTTGCGTTTATACAAATGCGGGGCTTCGGTTAATGCTAATTTACTGCCCTTAAATATATTCTTAATTTCACCCACAAGTTTTTTCTGTTTAGGGCAATATTCCTGAAGTAAAATACCGCCAAATTGATTGCGCTGATAACGATGATCCCACACCATATTTACAAACCACATTTTGCCGTCATCGTCATGAAACAATGATGGGTCAAAACCACTGGAGTTCATATATACAGGGTCACTCCATTGTCCATCAATGGTTTCGCATGTTGTGTAATAATTGTGAGCATCTTTAAAGTTGCCATCAAAACGTTTTACGTCGGTATAAATAAGGTGGAACTTGCCCTGACTATAGCTAATGCATGGCGCCCAAATACCGCAAGAATCAGGCTCTCCTCGCATATCTAAGAGGCTTTCTCTGTTTAAAGGCCGGCTAACTAAGCGCCAGTTTTTTAAATCTTTTGAGTGGTGAATTTGCACACCTGGGTACCATTCAAATGTTGAGGTAGCAATGTAAAAGTCACTTCCCACTACCACAATGCTTGGATCAGGATTGAAGCCGGGAAGAATGGGGTTTTGAATCATATTTGAAACTGTATTTTGCATTATGCGGTTTCCTTAAAATCTTGTGTTAGTTTGTAGTACTGCATGCATATAAATACAATGAGTCCAGCAATAACCGAGCTGAGAGAATATAAAAATAAGATGCCTGCTAAGGCTGTTTCAGACTGCACCACATTGGCCTGATAGCCTGAATAAGCGAGTATCCATCCGGTAAATGCTCCCCCTAATGCTATGCCCAGTTTAATCATTAGTAGGTGGCCTGAAAATGCCATTGCCATGGCACTTTGGCCTAGCTTTTTCATGCCGTAATCAACCGTATCAGGCACCGTAGAAAATAGCAGTGGCGTAAATACCATGTGCACAAAATTAGCTAATATAGTAAATACCAATGCAAGCTCTACTGCATTGGGCGGAATAAAAAATAGAACGCCGTTTGTTAACATAATACCTAAAGCACACGCTTTCATTAGCGCCACTTTACACATTTTTCTTATAAGCCAGTTTGCACACAGCGCCCCCGCTACACCGGCTAACATGCCGCTTGCCATAAATAAGGTAATTAGCGACTCTTCTTGCAAATAGTAGCGTACGTAAAAGGGCGTGGTTGCCCCGCGCATTGCTACGCTTATTAAGAGAAATATTGAAATGATAGCAATAATTCGCCATTGATCATTTTGCAACATTTTAGCAAAATCAGACCAGGCGCCGCTTACAAATGATTTGCTATTTGTTCGAGGCATATTCACTCGTTCTTTGGTAAGCCAAAAGCAAGCAATAAAACAAAGTATGGCAAATATAGAAAGAACAATCATGGCCCATTGAAAGCCTTTTTGCTGGTCACCTTGGCCAAAAAACTCAACTAAAGGTAATACGCTTGAGGTTACAATTGCGCCTCCTGCCATTGCCAATGCGAAGCGCCACGATTGTACCGACGCTCTTTCAGTTGGCGAGGCTGTCATTACGCCGCCCAATGCTGAATAAGGAATATTAATGGCCGTGTATACCATCATTAACAAAGTATAAGTAAGGTAGGCATAAATGAGCTTGCCTGATTGATTTAAGTCAGGCGTGGTGAAAGCAAGTACCGCTAAAATACCGTAAGGGATACAAAACCATAAAAGATATGGGCGGTATTTCCCCCACTTGGTTTGCGTTCTATCAGCCAGCGCGCCCATTATTGGGTCAGTAACGGCATCAAATAGTCTAACAACTAAAAATAAAGTACCCACTGCGGCGGCTTCTATGCCAAATACATCGGTGTAGAAATATAGCAAAAAGCCAATTACCACTTGGAACACAATATTACTGGCGGTGTCACCCAAGCCATAACCAAATTTCTCTTTTAGGCTGACCTTATCCATTATGGGTATCCTTTTTTATTTTAATATTAATATACAACTGCAGAATCAGAGCAAAAGCAGCTTATCGCTGAGCTTGCTCAATTAATGTTTTCACAAAAGGTTTTGCTTGGTAGTCTCGGTCAAAAGGAAGTGGGTAATCTGTGCGGCCTTTCATGGGCCAATTGTTGCGCCAAGTGCTATTGTCAGAAACGCCCCAAAAGGTAACACGGTCAATTGCTTTTTCGTAACGTAAAAACAGTGCAAATAAATCTGAGTACGCTTGCGCAAGCTTTTGGCTAGATGAAGCAGAAATACCCATGGCATAGGGGTTATAATCATCCTGAAGGTCAAATTTCAATGAAATATCTGCGCCCATATTTTCCCCTTCTGGAAATTTAAGCACTGAAATATCAAGCTCGGTAATCATCATTTTTAAATCTTGCTGAGCTACTTTTTGAATACTTAGCGCTAATTCTTTCAAAGGAGGTGTAATGCCATAATGGCCCTGCTCACCTATGCCATCTATACGAATCCCTTTGGCCTTTAAGCGCTTAGCTAGGGCAATCGCCCCATCCATTTTCGCGGCTTTAAACAGGTTGTAATCGTTATAATATAATTGTGCATTAGGAGCAGCCTGCGCAGCGAAAGTAAATGCTAACTCTATAAAATCATCACCTATAATTTGTTGCCATTTTGATTCGCGCATAGTGCCATCTTCGTTTAAGGCTTCGTTAACCACATCCCACCCTTTAATGTCGTTCTTATAGCGCCCGGCTAAGGCAAAAATTTGTGACTTCATACGCGCAATGAGTAATTCGCGGCTTGCTTCATTACCCAACTCATCTTCAAATACCCAATCAGGCGTTTGTTCGTGCCACACCAATGCATGTCCAATTACTGACTTATTGGTTTTGTTGGCATACTGCACAAGAGCATCAGCCCCTTCAAACGTGAATTGTCCTTCAGTAGGCTGAATACTTTCCCATTTCATGTCGTTTTCAGAGGTTAAGGTATTAAAGTGCTTATCTACAATAGCTATAGACTGTGAATCATACCCCGTAGTTTGATTTCTATTTAGGGCTGTACCAATATCAAAATACGTAGAATAAGCGTCACTCAAAGAACCCGTGCTTAAAGGTTGGCTGTTAGCTGTGTTGTTTGATGGCTTCGACAATGTGCTATGCATAGAACAACTGCTAAGCAAATAAATAGAAATCATGACAATAAGGAAATTAATAACTTTCATGTTAGGTTTCACCTGATAAAAATGTTAGCGCTAACAATATTGTTTAATATCTTAACTGTCAATTATTAATTTACGTTTTTGCAACAATAATTTTACGTGTGGAGCATGCAATGAGGTTGCAAGGGGCTTGTTGTTTTACCCGCAACATATGGACAAAACAACAAGCACAAAGGAAAGAGTCACCGCGTGCTGGCTTGGCAATTTTGTTTTATGAATTCTTCATGAGTGGGCATGCGGTCTACTGACTGCTCAATTACCTGCTGCACGTGGGCAAGGCGCCGGTCTATTTCACTTTGTTCAAGCATGTCAGCCATTGGATGATAGCTTTCAGGCATCAAGCCTTGGCCTATCATTACAGATATCCAACTTGACTGATTAAACAGTTCATCATTCTCTCTAAATACACGTCCACTTTCTTTAAACAAAGCAATTTTTTTAGTTAGGTAATCAGGGATGTCTATGTTTTGGCAGAAGCGCCAGAATGGCGAGTCATCGCGCTCTGTTACCTTATAATGCAAAATAATGAAGTCTCGAATTTTAATCATTTCTTCACTTGCTTGTGCGTTATAAGTATCTATATTTGCTTGATTAAAGCTTTTATCAGGAAATAAACTCATAAGGCGCGAAATACTACTTTGCACTAGATGGATAGCCGTTGATTCAAGCGGCTCAATAAAGCCACTAGCTAAACCTATAGCCACACAGTTTTTATTCCAGTGTTTTCTGCGCATTCCAGTATGAAAGCGAAGTACTCTAGGCTCAACCAAAGGTTTGCCTTCAATGTTTTGCAGTAAAATATCTTTGGCTTCTGCGTCACTCATAAAACGGCTTGCATATACATGCCCATTGCCTGTTCTATGTTGCAGGGGAATACGCCATTGCCAGCCTGCGGTTTGCGCCCACGATCGTGTGTAAGGATACAAGCGGTCGCTGTTTTCACTTGGCACTACTACTGCGCTATCACAGGGTAACCAATGCCGCCAGCTTTCGTAACCTGTTTGCAAGGCCTCTTCAATCAACAAGCCTTTAAAGCCGGAGCAATCTATAAACAAATCGCCTTCAATACAGCTGTCATCTTGCAAAGTAATTGAATCAATATGGCCATTTTCATTATTAATGTTTACATGTTTAACCGTAGCTTCTATTCGCTTAACACCATGACTCAACGCAAATTTTCTTAACCACTTTACATATAAACCTGCATCAAAATGAAACGCATAAGCTATGTTGTTCAATGGTGAGTTAGGCACATTAATAGAACGCATCATTTTGTTTTGTGCGGCGGCTACGCAATTAAAGGCAAAATTATCGAGCTTGTATTTTGAGTCACTAGAGGCTTGTTTTTCTTTGATTGTTTTCAACCAAAAGTGATGAAAATCTACGCCGTCAAAGTTTACGCCAATTGTACCAAACGGATGAATATACTCATGATTAAGCGATTTCCAATCTTTGAACTGAATACCGTGTTTGAATGTGGCGTTTGTTTCTTTCACAAACTCGTTTTCATCAAGCCCCAGCAGCGCATTAAATAAGTGAAGTTGAGGAATAGTGGCTTCACCAACACCAATGGTGGGAATCTCTGCCGATTCAACTAAAGTGATATTACTTGAAGAACCTTTAAGTAATTTTCCCATGGCCGCAGCGGTCATCCATCCTGCTGTGCCTCCCCCTACTATTACAATGTTTTTAATATTATTTTGTTGCATACGTGTGTACTAGCCTACTGCACAATGTGACTTGATATAGTGCTAACTATACCTGTTTTTTTTTAATACCATAAGTGAAGGGAGCACAATGCGCCCCCTTATTTTACTTAAAAGGTACCTCGCAACACTAACGAGAAACGTCTATCACTCTTAAACCAAGAGCGGCCAAAACGTGTACCGTCTTCATCAACTTGCATCGTTGTTTTGGTAATGGTGTCGAGTAAGTTCACGCCCTGAATACCGGCTTGTAAATTGTCAGTAAGCGTGTAATAAAACGAACCATCTAGGTACCCAGCATCTTCACCAAATATAGGACGATGCGGCGCAATAACATCACGTGCAGTAATCATATACTCTGAACGCCAGTTATAGGCCAAACGCGCCGATATCTTGTCATTTTCGTACATCACTACCATATTAGCCGTGTGTTTTGATTGCCCTGCAAGGGGTAATTCCTCAAACGCCAATTGCGTTGGACCATCTTTAGGCTGGCCATCAGGGTCAGTAGTAAAGAGGTTTGAGTTAGGCACACCAGAGGCTTCAATGTAAGTGTAGTTTGCTTGCACACCTAAAGAGTTAAACGGCTCAGGTAACATACTAAAGAACTGTTGATACGCCACTTCAAGCCCTTTCATCTTGCCTGTATCGGTGTTAATCGGTTTTTGTACTGTTACGGTATTCGTTACGCCATTGTTGGTGAACTGCTCATCAACACCACCGGTTACCCAAAAGTCTTTTAGGCTCTTGTAAAATAGCGTCCCAGTTAATGAACTACTTTCATCGAAATACCATTCAAGTGCTAAATCGTACTGATTTGACTGCATTGGCTGCAAGTTCGGATTAGCAGAATTACCCGTCCATGCTGTTATATCAGCACTTACTATTTCTGAATCCTCGCCGTCACCTTCGCGCACGGTTTGAATGTTTTGACTACCAATACTCACAAAGCTTTTCAAATCACCTGTATTAGGATAAGCAAGCGCTTTTGATGCAGCGAAGCGCAAAATCAAGTCATCATTCAGCTCCATTCGTAAGTTAAAACTAGGCAGTAAATAATCATCTTTTGACACATTTGTAATGAATCGAGTGGCATAGTTACCAAATGCTAAATCATCTTCAGGTAAAAATAGATTAACTTGTTGGCTATACTCTTCTTCAATTTCTTCAGGTGTACGTTCGCCGTTATCATAAAATTCCCGCGGCTTTATTTCCAAGTTAGGGAAGCTAATATAGCCTGATGTTTCGCGCTCTAATTCAATATAGCGAACACCAAAGTTACCCGAAATAGGGAAAGTCCAATCGTCATACTCAAAATCAGCTCGTACATAAAAAGCTTTATTGGTTTCAGTAAACGTATTTACTTCATTAGGCTTGAATGGGCCATCAAATTCTTCAAATACAGGGTTACCATTGGCGTCTAATCCCAATTGTTGTGGGGGTCTATCAGACAGTTGCTCCCAGTCACTCGCTATTGCATTTAATCGGCGAGCAGAATCAGCGTAATTACTGATCAAATCAAATGACGGATGATAAGTGTAGCCTTGCCCTGGGATGGTCACGTGACCACCACGGAAATGATCGTTCCAGTAAACCTCGTCTACATCATTAATTAAATCAGCTGTGTAGGGTAAATCTAACCATGCACCAGCATAACCATCACCGTCAGGATCGCCCGAGAAAATAGCACCTATAGGTTGCCAATTATAGGCTGAGAATTTTACGGTTTGATCACGTTTTGCATAGCGAACACCCATTTTAATATGGCTAATTACGCCTGAATCAAAGGTATAAATGGTATCGTATGTAAATGCTGTTTCGTCGCCGTCACTGTCTTCAATATGATCCATCGCAGAGCGCCAAAAATAAGAGGACTTATCTTGGAAAAAGTTTTCATTCCCTTCACGACCATTACCACCGGCTTGACCATTCCAAGGCTCTAAGAATTCAATAACGGGAGCATCACCCGACAAATCAAGCATTTGATTAGCGTGCGTGCCTAAAAAAACGGTGAAGTCGAAATCATCTGTCTTTGCATTTATTCTTTGTAAATCAAATTCGTGTGACCAAGTATCATTTGGACGATACTTAAAATTTAATGACATATCATCTACAACAGTTTGTTGGTCTTTCACACGGCTACTATTTTGCCAAGTATTACCAAACTGAGGTACTGGATTACCTGACCAGTCAGCCGCTTGTGGTACTCGTTCGTTGTCAGCCCCGTTTGAGCGCCAACCACCTAATGAAACGTTAGTCATATAGCCTGACTGAAATACACCGTTGTCATCAAATTCGTAGCTAGGGTAACCGTCTAATGGGAATGATTCAGCACGAATACTGCCGTCATCAGCATACATATTGGTTTGATAGCTCATCGTGCGCTCAGCCCAAGCTAATTGTGCATCAGAGCGCAAAAACTGGCCTGTTACTAACATGGTTTTATCAGGGCTTTCCCACTGACCGGCTAAAGCAAAGCCTTTACGCTTGCGGTCTTGAATTTGTGTGTTCATGTTGCCGCCGTTAGGGGCATAAACCGTTTGGTCGGCTACTATATCTTCGCGCGGCAAATAAATTTCAGACTGCAAGCCATCGGAGCGGCTCGTCAGTTTTGAATAGGCTACATTGGTGAGTAAACCAAATTTACCGGCATCAGTATTCCACACGTCACTGAATAAAAAGGAGCCTGTTGGCGTAGTTTCTTCAGCAAAATCAGCGTAGGTCGCGTCTAAGGTAAATGCAATAACACGCTTGTTTTGGTCAAATGGCAAACGCGTATTTAGGTTGACCGTACCGCCAATGCCGCCTTCAATCATATCGGCCGACTGATTTTTATAAATTAACACTGACCCCATTAGTTCAGGTGGCACGTCTTGAAAACTTAAACCACGGCTTGAGTTAGCACTAAAGGTGTCACGCCCATTAAATTCGCTTCGGGTTTGTGTCATACCGCGAATTACCGCGCCACTGCCTTCAATACCGAAATGATCAGGGTCATTTGCGGCAGCAAAACGCTCAATAGATACACCCGGAATGCGCTGCATAGCTTCCAGTACACTTCTGTCAGGTAATGCACCAATGTCTTCAGCCGATATGCCATCAAGCAGTGTGTCACCTACTCGCTTCATATCTTGCGCCTTCATAAGGCTTGCTTTCATGCCCTTTACTTCAATAACTTCTAGCGCCTGTTCGGCATCTTCTGGTGCGTTTTCTTCTTGTGCGTACAAAAATTGATTTGTACAAAGCACTAAAGTGAGTGCACTTGCAATACGCGTTTTTCTCATGTTGGTTGCTCCCCTAGCCTTTACTTTTTTGTGTGTTAACTACTTTTTTATAATTTGGAATACACATAAATGTTATTTTCCTACTTACAAATAAAACATATTGTTAGCGCTAACACAAGGGCTTGTTAACATTTATTTTTCATTACGTATTATTATATTTACATCGCCATTTAAGATTGCATACTCCTGTATATATAAATCATTTATTGTTTGAAACGCGTACGGCTGCGACTAAGCTATTGATTATAAAGCTTAATCAAACGTTTTTATAAATAATAAAGAGTCGTAAACTTGAATTCTTCTAGCCGACATGAATTTAAACATCAGCAAATTGAAGCTAAATAATAAATTTTGAATTTTTACTGCGTAACTTTCGAAATGTAATATGAATAATAAATATACAATTTTACATAGTGGAAGAATGTAGAGAAATCGTATTTTTTAGTAAGAGGAGCGGCGATTAATAAAGTTATATTTAGTGTAAATTATTCAAATAGACAAAAAAAAGCGCTCACTTTCAGTGAGCGCTTTTACACGTAAACATAATGACTATGTTAATACTTATTATTGCTCTACAGCTTCAATAATTGTTGTACCTTCAGACTCACCTTCATCGTTATAGAAAGTAATTCCACCCATGTAAAGGCCATTTGGAACAACATCTGAAGTACTAATACGTACGCTGTTGTATCTACCTTTAACTGCACGAGAAGACATACTCATGCGAGTTCCAGCAGTTGAATCAACAAACCAGCTAGGTTGCGTAAAGCTAACCTCAGCATTGCCTGCTGTATCATATGCATGCGTAAAGATGATATAGAAAGCACCTTCACCGTCAGCTGGAGATGCTGGCTCTGGATTAACTAACAATACTTCCTCATCAGAACCCGCGTTCAACGATTGCGCTACTTGTGAGCAAGAGAACGCAATACAACGGTACACGTATAAATCTAAATCCGTACCTGGGACGCTTACTAATGAATCAACTAAATTAATACGAAGTACTTTAGTACCTTCAAATACGTAAGGGAACCATGCAGTATCAAGACCTTCTATAAAATCAAACTCACGGTCTGGATCTTCAACAGCAACTCCATTAAATACGCTAGGTAATTCAAGACCTGCATAATCCATACTAGCTCTACCTGTATATAACATTTCAACAGGTAAACTCGTGCGGCCACGTTTTAACGGAAGCGACACAGCTTCAGGTACAGAAATTTTAATATCAGCAGTGGCTTTAATTGCAATTGGACTACGTACTACTGTTCCGTCAGCCCCTGTTAAAACAACATCACCAAAGGTAAACTCATCAGCTACAAAACCACTACCTTTACTGAACTCAATGGCATAACTAGCTTTGCCATTTGGTTCAACTTCTAGCATATCCGAATCTGTCTCAACACCGTTACTATCGTAAGTTTTTACACTTGCGTTAATTCCTAATGGTGCATTAACTTCAATTGTATAAACGCCAGCATCGCTAGTCATGTTAGTAACCGTACGAGTAATCGTTTTAGTGGTAACTAACTCTGCTATAGCAATTGATGGGTAGTTAAGCTGACTAGCGTCAGTAGCAAAACCTGCAGCTTCAAGCGTTGCACAATCAGTTGAGCCATCTCCGTAACCGTCTACAATTGAATCTAAGTCCTGACCACACAAAAATGCTAGGTAGTCATTAATATTAGCATCATAAGTTAAGCCAGGCGTAAGTGCTGGAAGCGGTACTACGTGCCCTGCACCAAAGTCGAATGGGTCAGCTGGTGTTGAACCGTCTTCTTTAGTAACGTTTTGACGCGCCGAGGTCATCATCGCTGACTTAATTTGCGCTGGCGTCCAATCAGGATGCTCACCTTTAATTAAGGCTGCAATTCCCGCAATATGTGGTGACGACATTGAAGTTCCTGACAAGTAAGCGAACGTTTCACCTCGAACATTGCCGGGAGTGTCAAGTTGGGTTGGCGTAGTGGCAGCAAGGATTTGCACACCTGGACCAGTAATATCAGGTTTAATGATATCTTGCGGCGTAGTGTTAGGTCCTCTAGAAGAGAACTCGGCCATGGTATTGCCTTCAACGAAAGTGTCAAGCGTTGTGCCATTACTTGTAAAGGTAACCGTTACATCTGAAGTAGTAGCAGTACTTGCAAGCAATAAACCATCTTCATTTGTAATCATGCGGCCCGGAATTGTGATACCTGTACCGTCACCACCCATAGCAATAGGTGAGCGCGTATCGGAGTACACTAATACACCTGTCGCTCCAGCATTTTGAGCATTTAAAATTTTCTCAGAAAAATTACACGTACCGCGAGCAATAAGCGCCACATTTCCTTCAATTTCGTCAGGATTTGTTACTGGGCCATCGGCGTCGCAAGCTAAAGATGGTTGAATTGCAACTAATTGTCCAGTGAAGCCCTCTGGCGATGCAGGAGTAATTCCGCCATCAATAGAAAATAGAGGTTCTTGTGCTTCCCCGTCAATAGATAACTCTGTTGCAACGCCAACTAATGGAACAATACCATCATAGGTAGATGCGCCTACAGTAGTGATCCATGGAGCAATATTACTAGCAGTAGATGCATCTGGACCTGAATTGCCTGATGACCCTGCAAAGAAAACACCCGCTTCAGCTGCTGCTAACGATGCGTTATAAACCGGCGTATTCAAATTTGCTGAGTTGCCAATTGAGTAGTTTATAACATCAACACCATCAATCACTGCTTGGTCAATTGCTGCCATACTATCGCCAAAGAAACAGCCTCTTTCTTCAACACCTTCATCGCTAACATAGTTTGAGTTCCAACAAACTTTATACATAGCAACTCGCGCACGCGGAGCTACACCCGACACAGTGCCAATCTCAACACCACTTAGTGTTGCAGTTACATCTGCATTACCTGCTGAGGTAGTTGCGGTATGGTTACCGTGGCCATCTGCATCACGAGGTGAGTCAAATTCGCCTAAGTCATAACGAATGTCATAAACTGAAGAAAACGAATCACCGTAATAACGCGCGCCAATCAGTTTATTGTTACACGAAAACGTACCTTCTGCGGCTTCTTCACCCTCGTCACATGCGTCTTCAGCGGTCCAGCCTATTGTAGTTGGGTCAGAATAACTACCGTCATCTGCATATGAAGGATGTTCTGGTGTAACCCCAGTATCTAGAATACCTACAATTACATCTTCACCCTGTACACCCAAATCGTGTAAGCCAGTACCCGAGCCGTTAACCAAGCCCAAAAAGGTAGGAGTGTTAGCTGTGGCAGTGTTGTAAAATTGTGTAAATGTTGAAAAAGTTTGAATTGGCAGTTTAGCGATTTAGATTAACGCAACGGGTGTAAGACTAATTAGAAATTAATTTGTATTTTAATTATAAGAAACGATAGGAAATTTAACATGAAGTATTTGAAGCAATTATTATTAACAGCAACACTCGCGTTGGGATTAGGTGCATCAGCGAATGCCGCACTTGTTACACAGGATATTCTTTTCACTAGCGATGGTGTGACTCAGCAGCTTTTAGGTAGCATAACCGTAGACGTTGATACTAACGAAAGCGGCATTTTGTATAACGAGACTTTCGTGGCATTAGACTTATACGGCTTCCCTATTTTTGAAGGTATAAATGATATTTTCCTTTTCGGTTATGAAATAGATGCAGACAACATTTATGGTGGAATTTTAGCACTAGAAATCGATACTGATTTAATACAAGATAATTTATTTACTGATCTGTACTACTTCGAGGGTGGTGAATTATTCTTCGATAATTACACAACTGTATTTGACGCCAATTTTGACGAACTAATATACGGCGGCGTTTCACTAGCACAGGCTTCAGTGGTTTCTGAGCCAGCCATGCTTTCTATATTGTTACTAGGCCTTGCTGGTCTTAGCATGCGTCGCAAAGCGTAATCTATTTGAGTATTCAATAAACTAAAAAAGCCCCTCCTATGGGGCTTTTTTTATGCTTATTATTTAGCGTTGATAATACGATGTATGATTATTTTAGTTAATCGCTCTGTCTTTTAATATTAGGCGCTCAACAGTGCTTAACAACAAATTTTTGTCAATTGGCTTGGCTAAAAAGTCATCCATGCCCGCCTCAATACAACTTTTTCTATCTTCAGAAAACGCATTGGCCGTTAGGGCTACTATCGGGGTTGTTAGTTTTAAACGTGTTCTTAGTGTTTTACTCGCCGTTAGGCCATCTAATACCGGCATTTGTAAATCCATTAGAATAAGGTCAAACGTTTCTATTGTGCATGCGTCTACGGCTTTTTGGCCATCATACGCAATAGTCACCTCGAACTGGCTACCCTCTAACATTGACTTAACCACTTCCGCATTAATTTCGTTATCTTCAACAACTAAAATATGAGCACTTGTATTGACTTCATCGAGGCGGTTGTAAGAATGGTTTTTCACAATGTCTTGAACGTCTAATAAATCGCTTTCTATGGCTTTGCGATCAATAGGCTTGGCAAACGTTCTCCAAATAACATCACGTACTTCATCACTGCATTCCAAATGCTCTAAAATTGCCGACACCATAAAGATATACGGCATAGAGTCCAACTTTTTATCAAGCAGGGCTTCTATTGTAGCTACGCCATCTATTTCAGGCATTGAAAGGTCAAGTACTAAAAGCTCAAATTTTTCAGGTTGATCATCTAAAAATTCTTTAGCGGTACTATATACGGTAGTAGTAAACCCTAGCTGATTTACAATATGCGCTAAATACTCACGGCTAGTTTGTAAATCATCCACAATGGCGCACTGCAAATTAATTGCCGTATTTACAGGTAGCCTCATCTTTGATTTGACACGTATGGGGATAGAGAATGTGAACGTACTACCCTTCCCTGGTTCTGATTTAACCCCTAGCTTACCGTCCATTAACTGGGTAAGTTTCGACGATATACTCAAGCCTAGTCCCGAACCACCGAACAAACGTGTTGTAGAGGCATCCGCTTGTTCAAACATATTGAAAATAGTGCGTTGTTTTTCTTCGCTTATACCTATGCCGGTGTCGCTTACCTCAAATTCTAGCCAATGCTTTTGCTCTTTAATTCTGCACGCAACACTTAAAGTGACCCCACCTGATTCTGTAAACTTAGTGGCATTAGTTAGCACGTTGTGCAGCACTTGGGTGATTCGAGTAGGATCACCTACAATTTGCTCGGGCAAGTCTGTTTCTTTAATGTAATCAAACTTAAGGCCTTTTTTGCGGCAGTATATTGCTTGCAATGACACAGCGTCATCAATCATTTGGTAAAGAATGAAAGGGGCTTGTTCAATTCGTAATTTACCCGCTTCAATTTTTGATAAGTCGAGTATGTCGTTAATCAATACAATGAGTTGCCGGCCAGCATTTTTAGCTTTCTTTAAATAATTATTACTTTTTTTCGGATTATCAATTGCCAAATCAATCATGCCAAACAAACCATTCATAGGCGTGCGCAATTCATGGCTCATGCTAGCCAAGAATTCAGACTTGGCCTTATTAGCCGCTAAAGCATCCAGCTTAGCTTTCTCGGCTTTTTCAATAGCAACACCTAGCGACTTAAAGCTAGAACGAACCTGTAATTCCATTGGGCGAAAAATAAACAACGCCTCTAATATTAAAATACATAATGTTGCCAGCCACAGGGCTAGCTCTAAGCGCTCAACCGAAGCTACTCTTTTTTGCGCCGCTTCTTCGAAGCCCTGTACAACCTGATCTAGCTGCTTAAGCAGGTAGTTTGTATTGCCACTCTCAAAGGCAGAAGGTAAGTAAGCGCATTGAATATTGCTTATATATTGACGTGATTGCGCAACATACTCCTGCACACTCGCATCTAAGTTAGTGGAGCCCCAGTATAAATTGTTTACTCGCTCGGGAATGTCAGGTAACGACAAAAGAAATAAATGGTTTTGCTCAAATCTATTGATGCTATTCATCAACGATTCGGTTTCACGTTGCTTGTTGTTATCACAAGGGGATAAGCGCGCTACCGTAAGCGCAATTTTTTGTGACAGCATGCGTTGCTGCCCAGCACGGTTAATGACTGAAGCGTCTTTTTCTTGCGCATTAAAAATATAGCTCATAGATAACGCTGAGGCTGAAACTACAACAGCCAATAGAGTTAGTGCGAATATGTATCTGAGTCTTATAGACATGTCATAAGAAGCCCGCCAATGAAAGTAAGCACCTGATTTATGCGCTGTTCAGTACAATTAATCAAAGGATGATTAATTATTGTGCATTTTGTAATAAGTATATCGACAAAATTACTATAAATGCCAGATAAATTAAAGTTTAGTATGAATTGTTGAGGTTTTTTGCTGTGCGACGCCTTGCATTCTTTATGAATGGTTTTTAGTTTCATTAGAGAAAAAGCATTATTAATCCGCCCGCTACCATAAACAAATTCTCTGACAACGACACAAACCCTAGAGGTACATTACTGTCGCCACCTACACAGGCACATTTAAGTTCTCGTTTATCAATATATACCGCTTTAATAACTGACGCGGCCCCTATCATGCCTATAAACAATGAAAACGGTGCCACGGCTAATGCTGGTAGTTGAGCCACCATTGCTATGCCAACATAAGCTTCTACAAATGGATAAATATAGCCATATGGTATCCACTTCATTGCCAACAAGTCATAAGTAATAAATGAATTAGTAAAGCTAAATAAATCTTTAAGCTTTTGCACTGCTAACATGGCCATTGAAAACGCAATAAAAAGCATGATAGTACGAATTGAAAAGTATTCGCCTATTACAACATATTGAAATGCTAAGGCTAATAGTAACGCTATAGAAAATATCGCTATAACGGGCGTGTAGGTAATGCCAGACTGACCAGCTTCTCCCTTATTAAAATGAGTTCGAAGCTCATCGTAACCACCAATGCGTTGATCGTTTATATACGTTTGTGGGGTTGTTTTAACCTTGTACTTTGCTTTGAACTCGTCGGTCTGTTCTTTAGAAGTTAGTGGGCGATCATCTACGTCATACCCTTCCCTTTGTAGCAAATCTTTGGATCGTAAACCAAATGGACAAATATGATTGTTGGTCACCATTCTATACAAAATTGCAGTTTTACTCACCGTATTCTCCTCTTAACTAGCCTTTGCGATCGATTTTATGCTTCCAATGACCAAGCAGTTGAAAATTGCCAGCTGTAAGTGTTTGTTTCATTCTTTATGTGAAAACATTACTTATAAGATCGCTAATATTGTATATTTGATACACATCAAACTGGATTTAACGCGCTATTGATAGAATAGTTACAATATTTGTACCATTAAGATTTGAGCTAAATGATTTAAGCCGACAGAACCAACCAGCATTATTAATCGCGCAGATAATTGTAAAGTGGTGTATTGCAATTCACTTTGTATACCTTATTGACGTTAAAAAAAATTTTCCACTTACGTTGGTACAACCCTAGGGAATAAGGCTCTTCATTCTGTTCCTGCTGAGAGTAAGGTCTTAGGGTCAATCTCAGCCCATAGGATAGCTTCATGCCTCACAGATGGCATTTACCAAACCACTTTATATTCACAAAAAAGCGGATCTTTAAGATCCGCTGTGTAATTTGCTAGATAGGATAAATTAAGCCAATAAATTATAAATTTATACCTACTCCATATAGCTCTCTATGCTAGGGCATGAGCAAATCAAATTGCGGTCGCCAAACACATCGTCAATACGGTTAACAGTTGGCCAAAATTTGTTTGCCATAACAGCTTTGCTTGGGTAGGCAGCTACTTCACGTGAATAAGCTCTGTTCCACTCGCTGTCTATTATATCAGCCAAGGTGTGCGGTGCGTTATGCAAGGGGTTATCAGTTGCATCCCACTCGCCACTCTCTACCTTCGCTATTTCTTCTCGAATACTAATCAGCGCATCAATAAATCTATCGAGTTCTACTTTTGCCTCACTTTCCGTAGGCTCTATCATTAACGTTCCGGCAACAGGAAAACTCATAGTGGGCGCGTGAAAACCATAGTCATTCAAGCGTTTTGCAATGTCTACTTCTGTCACGCCCGATGCTTCTTTTAATGGGCGTAGGTCAACTATACATTCGTGGGCAATGCGGTCATTTCTGCCAGTGAATAATATAGGGTAATGGCCTTCTAACTTTTTCGCTACGTAGTTCGCGTTCAGTATGGCTACTTCGGTGGCTTTCTTAAGCCCTTCACTACCCATCATTTTAATGTACATGTAACTAATGGGTAAAATAGATGCACTGCCCCAAGGCGCAGCCGAAACAGCGCCATTGTTGCCTAGCTCATCTAGGGTGCCCGCAGCTTTTAATTTAATAACATTATGGCTAGGTAAAAATGGTGCTAGGTGTGATTTAACACCAATTGGCCCCATACCTGGGCCACCGCCGCCGTGCGGTATGCAAAAGGTTTTGTGCAAGTTAAGGTGCGATACATCACTGCCAATTAAGCCGGGTGATGTAATACCTACTTGGGCGTTCATGTTTGCCCCATCCATATAAACTTGGCCACCAAACTCATGAATAATATCGCATATTTCACGGGCGGTTTCTTCGTAAACGCCATGGGTTGAAGGGTAAGTAATCATTGCGCAGCTAAGTGAATCTTTAACGTCTTCAGCTTTTGCACGCAAGTCTGCTAGGTCTACATTCCCTTTGCTGTCACATTTCACCACTACTACTTTAAGGCTAACCATTTGCGCCGATGCAGGGTTTGTACCATGGGCTGACTGCGGAATTAAGCACACGTTTCTATGCCCTTCTCCACGGCTTTGGTGGTAACGCTGAATCGCTAATAAGCCTGCGTACTCGCCTTGTGCTCCAGAGTTTGGCTGCATTGAAAGCGCATCATAGCCGGTTACATCTATAAGCCAATCACTTAGCTCATTTAGCATTTTAGTGTAGCCTTGGGCTTGGTCTACCGGTGCAAAGGGGTGCAACTGGCCAAATTCAGGCCATGTTACGGGAATCATTTCAGCGGTGGCGTTAAGCTTCATGGTACATGAGCCTAATGAAATCATGGAATGGTTAAGCGCCAAATCTTTGTTTTCTAAGCTTTTTATATAGCGAAGCATTTCAGTTTCTGAATGATAGCTATTAAACACTGGATGAGTTAAATACTCACTGCTTCTTACCAAAGCGGCAGGAATAGAGGTGCTTTCTTGTGTCATTACAAGGTTATCAAGGTCAGCTACATCTAAGCCATGGCCTTCGCCTAGCAACACGTCAAAAAGATCAGCTATGTCAGTACGTGTGGTGGTTTCATCTAAGGCTACTCCCACGTAGCCGCTAATGTCACTGCGCAGGTTCATTTCTTTGGTTTGGGCCTTGGCAATTATGGCCGCTTGGTCATCCACCTTAATTGTTAAGGTATCAAAATAGGTAGAGTGCATTAACTCAATACCTTTTTGTGTAAGCCCTAATGCTAAAATATCAGCGAAGCGATGTACTCTATTTGCTATAGCACGAAGGCCCTTAGGCCCATGATACACCGCATAAAAGCTTGCCATATTCGCTAGCAATACTTGTGCTGTACAAATGTTAGAGTTAGCTTTTTCGCGGCGAATATGTTGCTCACGGGTTTGCAAAGCCATGCGCAGCGCTGTTTTACCGCGTGTATCTTTCGACACACCAATAATACGGCCCGGCAATGAACGTTTGTACTCATCACGGGTAGCAAAAAATGCTGCATGCGGGCCGCCATATCCCATAGGTACACCAAATCGCTGGGCACTGCCAAGGGCTACATCGGCGCCTAACTCACCCGGCGGCGTAATTAAGGTAAGCGCAAGTAAATCAGTAGCAACCGCTACAACACCTTTTTGAGCTTGTATCGCGCTTATAGTGTGGCGAATATCAACTAATTCACCTGTACTGCTTGGATACTGTAATAAAGCGCCAAACACATCTGCACTTGCGGCGTCTTCAAGCGAACCATAAATAAGTTCAAAGCCGAACATGTCAGCGCGGGTTTGTAGTACGTCTTTTGTTTGCGGATGCACATCATTAGCAACAAAAAATGCATTCACTTTTTTGTTTTTAGACACACGCTTTGCTAATGCCATGGCTTCTGCCGCTGCGGTAGCTTCGTCTAACAACGATGCCGACGCTAATGGCAAACCGGTAAGGTCAATGGTGGTTTGCTGAAAATTCAAAATAGCTTGTAGGCGGCCTTGGGCTATTTCAGGCTGATACGGTGTATAAGCGGTATACCAACCTGGATTTTCAAGTACGTTTCGTAAAATCACATTGGGTGTAAACGTGTTTGAATACCCCATCCCAATATACGAGCGAAATATTTTGTTTTGTTTTGACAAAGCCTTAAGTTCAGCCAGTGCCACTTCTTCACGCATTGCCTCACCTACCGATAAGCCCTGCGAGCGAATATCAGCGGGTACGGTTTGCTGCATTAAATCATCTAATGACGCTGCACCAATATCCGCTAACATGCTGCTTATTTCTTGTTGGCCAGGGCCAATGTGTCTGCGAATAAACTCGTTTGTATTTTCTAGTTCTTGCAAACTTGTTGGCGTGTTATTGGGCGTACCAGCATTCATGTGAATTGACCTTAAGTGAAAATTAAAACAAAAAAAGTAACGAGGCAAAGCATTGGCTTGCCTATTAAAACTGCATATGTGCTAAAAATTAAGTAGAGCCCTAAGGCTCTATTTATTCTTCGTCTACTGTGTCGGCATAGCTTTGAGCATCAAGTAAACCTTCAACTTCTGCTGGATCTTCTGCCTTAATTTTGAAAAACCAACCTTCGCCAAATGCATCAGAATTAACTAACTCTGGCGAGTCTTCTAAGTCTTCGTTCACTTCAATTATTTCACCCGTGATTGGCGCATAAACATCAGAAGCCGCTTTTACTGATTCAGCAACGGCACATTCTTCACCGGTAATTACGCCGTCACCAACGTCTGGTAAGTCTAGAAATACCATATCGCCAAGTAATTCTTGAGCGTGCTCAGTAATACCTACAGTAAAAATGCCATCACCCTCGTCGCGGATCCATTCGTGGGATGTGGTATAACGAAGTTCTTTTGGAATGTTGCTCATAGTCAGTCCTAGTGTTGGTGGTTTTTAATTAAGTGCCAAGTGCTATAAAACAGCAATTGGCTTTATTTTATAATACGCTTTTGCCGTTTCTCACGAAGTTTGGCTTCACAATTTCTACATCAACCCATTTTTTACGCATTTCTACTTGTGCGCTCATGCCTGCTTTAGCACCCTCGCCTGCTGGCACTCTTGCCATTGCAATGCTGTGCCCTAGGGTAGGCGAAAATGTACCCGATGTAATAATGCCTTCGCCATCAATGGTTTTAACGGTTAAACCAGCGCGTAGTACGCCTTTGTCTTTAAATACTAAACCTACTAGTTTGTGGGTGCCTTCTTCGCGTTGTTTTTCTAATACTTTGCGGCCAACAAAATCACGTTCGCTAGGCTCCCATGAAATAGTCCAGCCCATGTTAGCGGCTAAAGGTGACACTTCTTCGTTCATGTCTTGGCCGTATAAGTTCATACCTGCTTCTAAGCGCAAAGTATCACGAGCACCTAAACCACAAGGCTGAACGCCGGCTTTTAACAAGCCGTCCCAAAATTCAACAGCACGTGTTTTTGGCACCATAACTTCATAACCGGCTTCACCGGTATAACCTGTGGTAGCTATAAATAAATCTTCAGCTTGTACGCCAAAAAAAGGTTTCATACCGGCTACAGCTTCAATTTGCGCATCCGAAAACAAAGTAGCGGTTTTTTCTTTGGCGTTTGGCCCTTGAATAGCAATCATAGCGTAGGCGCTTTGCTCTTCAATATTAACTTCAAAGCCTTCAGCTACTTTATTCAACCAGTTTAGGTCTTTCTCTTTAGTGGCTGAATTTACTACTAGGCGATAATTGGTTTCATCAAAATGGTAAACAATTAAGTCATCTACTACACCACCGGCTTCGTTTAGCATACCGCTGTATAAGGCTTTGCCTTTTTCCTTTAGCTTTTCAACATCGTTGGCTAGTAAGTAACGCAAGTAGGCTTTAGCTTGACTACCGCTTACATCAACAATGGTCATGTGTGACACATCAAACATGCCCGCATCGTTACGCACGGCTTTATGCTCTTCTATTTGAGAACCATAGTTGATGGGCATTTCCCAACCGAAAAAATCGACCATTTTTGCGCCTGCGGCAATGTGCGCGCTGTGTAACTGGGTAGTGTTCATGGCTTACCTAATAAGTGATGAATTTTGATTTAGTATAGGTAAGGCAAAAATTACAAACAAATTAAAAGAATTAATCATTACATTAACTTTTTAAATGTATTGGTATAAAATGATTTGAAATATTAATGTACCAAATGGTCAAGTATTTGGTTTTAAGAAAGGGCCGCCGCCTTGAAACAACTATCGTTAGATGTGCTTAGAAGCTTTGTTACTATTGTAGATGTGGGTAATTTTCAGCGCGCGGGCGAAATGTTAGGGCGGTCACAACCAGCTATTAGCTTGCAAATAAAAAAGCTAGAACAACAGGTAAATAAAAAATTATTTAATAAAGTAGGCCAAGGCTACCAAGTAAGTACTGACGGCAAATGGCTTTACGAACACGCGAAGCAAATGCTTAAAATTAATGACAACATTTTTCGCGAACTCAGTATTGAAACCCTTCGCGGGCGAATGCGTTTGGGGATTCCCAGTGAATTTGCTTCGGCATTACTACCTAGTATTATTGGTGAGTTTTCGCAGCGTTATCCTGATGTATCACTAGATGTAACATCTGCCTTAAGTAAACATTTGCTTTCAAATGCGCAACAAAACAAATTTGACCTTATTCTTGCACTTTTGCACCCTACGCAAACCCCTCATCATGAAAATTTAGAAATATTACGGGAAGATGAGCTTGTATGGGTGGGCGACAAAAACAGAAACTTACCCACTAAAAATCTTCCTTTAGTGCTGGCACCCGAAGACTGTATTTATAGAAGCCGTGTTATAAGCCAATTAAAACAACAAACTCATGCGTGGAAGATTAATTATACCAACCCTGATTTTTACGGCTTAATGGCTGCAATTAAGCAAGGCCTAGGTATAACAGCTTTAGCAAAATCCATTGTGCCCGACGAACTTGAAATTATTCGTGACAAACGCTTGCCGAATTTAGGCAGTATTAACATATGCTTATTGAATCAAGATACACAACACCCGCAAGTATCACAAACCCTAGCAAATTACATTAGGGCGCGCATTGGCGTAAACTAATTGTTAAACTAAAGTAGCACTTCGCCAATGGTGCAGCATAATCCTGTTCAAAAATTATAGATTATTCTGAGGCTTTACGCCCGTAAATAGAGCCTTACAGGAGCATACATAATATTTATGTCAAATATATGTAATAAATGCGGCTTTGCTATTAACATTTACTGAGAATTTGATATGATGATTTTGAAGTAATCGGATGAGTTGTTTGCATTGCAGTATTCGTTGGCTGTATCGCGCATTAATGTAAATAACCGTTTTCCTCTTTTCATTTTTAATATAGAAAGAAGCTAACCATGTACAGATCTGAAAATTATTTTGCAGTAGCACGTTTAATGCGCGTTTTCGTATTGCTAGTGATGGGCGTTTTGTTGTTTACCGCTCTAGCTTATGCCTCTTCAGAAAACACAAATGCTAATGGCGCAAATGCAACAGTATCAAGTTTGAATACGCAGTCAAATGTACAGGATGTATCAGTTTTAGGTAGTGCTACCATAAACAGAGAAACGGAAGTCGCATAAAGTAAGCTTGTTTGTTGTTTTATTCTTTTGAGTTTTATTCGTAAAAAACAAACTAGCGTTTAATGCAAAAAAACCGAACATACTCAATGTTCGGTTTTTTTATGTCTGCACTTTAGCTTAAGCTTCAAATCAATGGCTTACAAAATTAGCTTGAAGCTTGGTCAATAAAAAACTTTTTCACAAAAGCGAGTTTATTTGCTGCGAATAAGCCGGTATTGCGCACTAGCTTTTTAAGTGGGTCAGAACCGTCAAACAGTCGCTTAAAGCCTTCCATGCTTGCTATTACTTTAAGCGCTTCTGCTTTTCGCCAGCGCTCATATTTTCTAAGTTGAAACAAACTCCCTAATTGCTCAGGTGATTGCGAAATAATTTGTAAAAGCGACTGTACATCAGCTAAGCCTAGGTTGGCTCCTTGCCCCGCTAACGGGTGAATGGTATGCGCGGCGTCACCAACTAAGGCAACACTGTTACCTACCCATGTTCGCGCATAGCGCATGCGTAAATTTAGAGCTTTTCTTTCGCTCAATAGCTCAAGCTTCCCGAACTGGTTATTTATGGCCACCAATAAGGCTTTCTCAAATTCAGCGTTAGGTAAAGCCATTAATTCACGCGCTTTTTCGCTTTGCTGAGAAAACACAATAGAGCACACATTTGGGTCAGCCAAAGGTAAAAACGCCAAAGGTCCATAAGGAGTAAAGGCTTGTTTGGCAGTATTGTTATGCGTTTGATTGGTTTTTACATTTGCCACAATAGCCGTATGATCATAATCCCAAAAGGTTTGTTTGAAGCCAAAGGCACGCCTCACTTGGCTATTTGCGCCATCAGCGCCTACAAGTAACTTTGCGTTAATCATTTGGCCTGATTCAAGTAACACTTGCGCGCCAGTTTCATCCGCATGCATGTGCTGTATACTTTGCTCATATAAACAGCTTATTTCATTACGCTGTTCAATAGCTTTTTGCAGAGCATCGGTAAGCTGGTCATTTTCAATAATGTGCCCCAATGATGCAGGCCCTTCAAAAGCATTACTTTGCCCGCTAGTGTCAAAATCAATGTGGCCAAACCCGTCTTGGTCCCAAACTTCCATGTGAGTGTAAGCTTGCTTTCGCTGAATCAATTGCCAAGCCCCCAAACGCCTCAAAAATGCTTCACTGGCTGATGAAATTGCACTTACTCGAACAGAAAAATCAGTGTTAGTTTGCGGTAATTTAGGAGCAGGCAGTTTATCAATTATAGCAACACTTATTGCTTGCTCAGCTAGCCCTAAAGCTAACGCTTGCCCCACTATTCCGGCGCCAACTACAATTACATCTACATTTGTTTTCATGCTTTATTGCTCTTAACTTTGTTTCGCTGGCCCATGGCAAAGTTTGCAAATTGCTGCTTTAGCAACTTACTTTTGTTCATGGCAAGCAAACTGATATTTCTTCCAACTACTAAGGGGAAATACTGGTTTGAAAATATACTCACTAAACTGTCGGTTGCGTTAACGGTTGCAAATTTATCATGCTGCCTACTCTTTTTGTAAGCTTGGGTGTTTGAAAATGCGCCTACATCTATAGTGGCGTCAATCGTGTTTACTAAGTCAAACACATCGCGAATACCTAAATTAAAACCTTGCCCTGCTATAGGATGCAAGCTCTGAGCTGCGTTTCCTAAACATATACTTCTATGCCCCACAAAGTTTTGAGTTTGGCTAAGTATTAAGGGGTACTTTACCACCTTGCTTATAGCTTCAATTTTGCCTAGCTTATAACCAAACAAAGGCTGGAGTTGCTGAATAAACTGCGCTTCACTTTTATTCATTACCGCATCTACGTCATTATTATTTATGCACCACACCACCGACATTGCATGCTTGCTTGGCGCATTACCATTGTTCGCATACATCGGCAAAAAGGCAATAGGACCTTGGCTAGTGAACCGCTCAAAGGCATAGTTATTGTGCGGTAGCTGCATGTTAACATTAGTTATTATTGCGCTTTGGCCATAGTCATAATGGCTTTTATTAAAACCTAATAACGCACTAGTGGGCGAGTTAGCGCCATCGCAAATTAACACTAACTTGGTGCTTTTGCTCATGGTAGCTTGCTTGGTCTGCTCAAGGTTTTCTAGTGTTAGCTTTATGCACGCTTGCTGCTTGTGTGCCTGCTTAATTTTAACGGGCGCGTAATATGTCACATTGCTGCACTGCTTTACTTTGTTTAGTAAATACAATCCAAAGGCTTTTATTGACACCACCTTACCCAATTCGCTGCGGCCAAACTCTTTTGCACTTAGTTGCACTTGCCCTAAGTGGCCTTTATCAGACACATGAATGTGTTCAATACTTTGGGTAACTATTTCACCAATATCTATACCTAATTGGCTCAGCAAATGTAAAGACTCACCCGCTAATGCAATAACACGTTCATCAAACTGATGCTGCGTATTTTCCGCTTGGCTTTCATCAGGTATATAAGCTTCAAATAATGCAATGCGTAAGTGTGAAAACTGACTTAGTGCTAACGCGGCTAAACACCCTACTACGCCACCACCACTAATAGCTACGTCGTAGTCAATAGCGCTGGGGTTTACGTCATTTTCTAAATGTTGTTCCGTCATGTTTTGCATATATTGGCTAGTTACTGCTTATTGTGAGTATCAAGGTAAGTTGGCTAAGCTTCTGCCATTATGGCTTCAATATCTTTTACTGTTTTAGCAATATTTTGGGTCATTACCGTATTGCCATTGCTTGTTATTACAATATTGTCTTCAATGCGTATACCAATACCTTTGTATTGCTCTGGTACATTGGCCTTTTGCGAAATATATATACCCGGCTCTACCGTAAGTACCATGCCTTCTTCCAAGGGTTTGTCGTTGCCGGCTTGTTTGTAGTCACCTACATCATGTACGTCTAAGCCTAGGTAATGCCCTAAACCATGCATGAAGAATTCTCGGTGCGCATCATCTTCCAAGCAGGCTTCTAAAGTGCCTTCTAGTATCCCAAGCGCTAGTAAACCTTGCGTTATTTGCCTAACTGCCAATTGCATAGCGTCGGCAATAGTTTTACCGGGAACAAGTGCGTCAATGCACGCTAATTGTACTTCTAACACTAAATTATAAAGTGCCGTTTGTGCTTCGCTAAACTTCCCATTTACCGGAAAAGTACGGGTAATATCAGCCGCATAACCTTGAAATTCAGAACCAGCATCAATTAGCACCAAGTCACCCTCTTTAAGAAGGTCTTGGTTTTCAGTGTAATGTAAAATACAGGCGTTTTCGCCACCACCTACAATTGTATTGTATGCGGCAAAGCGAGCGCCGTTCATAGCAAAGTGATGCAAAATAGTCGCTTCTAGTTGGTATTCATACATACCCACTTTACAAATTTGCATGGCTTTTTTATGCGCTTCACAAGAAATATTAGCGCTTTGCTGCATAAGGGCTATTTCGTCACTGTCTTTTATAAGCCGCATAGCGTGCACAATAGGATTTACATCATGAATGCTTTTAGGCGCAAGCATACTTTGCTTAGGTGCTTTTTTGCATACCATTAAACTCGCTTGAACAATAGCGTCAGCGGCGTCATTGCTGCCAAGGCTGTAATAAAGCTGTTCGTGCCCATCTAATATAGCGGGGAGTAAATGGCTAACGTCATCAATATTGTACGCTTCATCTACTTCCAATACGCTTGGTGCCGCTTCCGCGCCAAGGCGTCGGCCTTGCCAAATTTCAGCCAGTTCGTTTTTGGCTCTTACCAGTAAAATTGATTTTCCCTTAGCAGAGCTTGAATCACCTTGGTTTGACAGTATCAAAAATGCATCGGGTTCGTTAAAGCCCGTTAGGTAATAAAAGTCGCTGTTTTGGCGAAAGTGATATTCCGTATCATTACTGCGAGTGCATTCTTGAGCGGCGGGAATAATAGCAAGGCTATTTGGCGCAAGTTGGCTCAATAAACGTTTACGCCGCGCTAAAAAAGAGTGTGTGTTTATCAATGGATCACCGGTGACTGTTGGCGCGAGTCAATAAGTGATTTGCCCATTTCATTAAAGCAAAGCATGGCGCTAATACGCACATATTCCACTACTTCAAAAAAGGCTTGTTCAGACTCTTCGGTTTCATCCATTGCTTCATCAAGCTTACTAATTTGCGCAAAATCTTCTAAGGCTTCTTTTGCCTCTTCAGAACATTTGGTTAAGTCATCTTGATGCAAGCCAAAGCCCAATAGAAATCCATGCACCCAGTTTACTAGCGCTTTACCTCTCACATTAATTGAACTGCTATCTTCTGGTAAACACATACGAAGCGCAAAATCAGCTTCTATAAACTCTTGGCATATTTGATTGAACATAAGCACTATGTTTTGCTCAGCGGTAGGGCTAAATTTATCACCCTGATTAACTACGTCAGCCAGTGCTTCTATCCAGTTTTGATCATCTAAATTCATTCCTCCGGCTAACATGCCACACAAAATACCGTGAATTTCGGATGCATCCACAATAATGTTTTCGGCGCTAAGCATGGTATTAAATAGGTCGCAGTCAATTAATGGTGCGTTTGGCGAAGAAGGAGGAGTAGTTTGCGTCACTGGATATTCTCTAATATTGAAGTAAGTTAATAATAACAAAGCAAAGAAAACAATGCACCTAGCATAAACTGTACGCGATTCACGCACTTAACTAAACTGTCGCCCTTTAGTACTACCTTTGCCCTTATGTTTGCGTTAATATACGCACTTAGTTAGCCCAATGCGTGCGTGGCAGTATTGCCAAATTGTTGCAAAATTTGCGCAATGAATTACGCAGCACTATGCTTCCTGAAATGTTTGCAAGTCACTTCATGTTCCTGGCCGATGCTTAAAACCCAGGAAGTTGATTCCACTGCTATTGTGTAAGCTCGGCTAGTATCGAGAAACCTACGGCAGTGATGATACTTCCACCGTGCACATGTCGGCGCACGGACGAAAAGTGTACAGCGGCATTTTGGGAAGCTCCCTTTTCAATACTCAATTACAAACGCTAGTAGTTCATCTACCAGAGGCAATAAATGGCAATTTATAATTTTGGTTCTATCAATATTGATCATGTTTATTTAGTTCCACACTTCGTAGCCCCCGGCGAAACCTTATCTTCAACTGATTATCATTCTGTACTAGGTGGCAAAGGCGCAAACCAATCTATTGCCTGTGCTCTTGCAGGTGCCGATGTAAAACATATAGGTGCAGTGCATTCTTCTGATTCAGCCTATATAACTAGCATTCGTGCAGCCGGTGTAGATTGCCAATATATAAATGAACAAACGGCTGTTGCCTCAGGTCACGCTATTATTCAAGTGTCTGAAAGCGGCGAGAATGCCATTGTGCTTTTCACTGGTGCTAACCATACCCTTCAGGCTAGTGACATTAACAAAGTAATTGAGCAAGCGAACAGTGATGACTGGGTACTGCTTCAAAACGAAACTAACGCAATTGAAAGCATTATTGAAATTGCAGCTAGAAAAGGTTTAAAAATTGCCTTTAATCCAGCGCCAATGACACCAGAAGTGGCGCAATTACCCTTGGAAAAAGTAGAGCTTCTTATTGTTAATGAAATAGAAGCAATGCAATTAAGCATTACCAACAGCGTTGAGCAGGCTTATAAAGCGCTGCACGATAAATATCCAAATACCAAAATTTTAATGACTTTAGGTAAAGCAGGCGTTAAGTATATTCATGGTGATAAGCACATTGATATGCCTGGCTTCTCGGTAGAGGCGGTTGATACAACAGCCGCTGGCGATACCTTCACTGGCTATTTTTTAGCAAATTACCTTGATCAACAAAATCCAGAACATGCATTGAAAAGTGCTTGTGCAGCGGCTGCAATTTCAGTAACACGCTCGGGTGCAGCGCCTTCAATTCCGCACAAAGACGAAGTAGACGCGTTTTTACAACAAGCTAAATAATAGCTGAACATTGGAAAAATTCATGACACATAAGATTATATTAGATACTGATCCTGGCATTGACGATGCAATGGCAATATTTTTCGCTTTTCAAGCAAAAGAAATAGACGTACTAGGCCTAACCACTGTTTATGGCAATGTGCCCGTTGAAATGGCGGCGCAAAATGCCCTAAGCCTAGTTGAACTTGCCGGGCTTGATATTCCCGTGTGTAAAGGTGTAGGCCGTCCTTGGGTTGGCCCTGAATCAACGTATGCGCATTTTGTGCACGGTGATGACGGTTTTGGCAATATTGATCACCCACCTTCAAGCCGTACCTTAGACCCACGTTCGTCAGCACAGTTTATTATTGATAAAGCCCGTGAGTTTCCTGGTGAAATTACTATTGTTGCGGTTGGCCCATTAGGGAACTTAGCCCTTGCTTTACGCCTAGAGCCTGAATTACCAAAACTAATTAAAGCGGTCAATATTATGGGCGGTGCAGCGTTTGTTCCAGGTAACGTAACACCTGTAGCAGAAGCCAATATTTGGAACGATGCTCATGCGGCTGATATCGTATTTTCTGCTGACTGGACTATTAACATGTTTGGTTTAGATGTAACTTACGACGTACCATTTGCGCCTCAATTTATTGATACTTTAGCTGAAGTTAACCCCATACTAGGTGGTTTCGTAGCGAAAGCATCTCAGTTTTATATGGAGTTCTATTCGCAGGGTAAAGATGAGCAAGTATGCTTTTTCCACGATGCTTATCCAATTGCCCACCTCATGCATCCAGAGTTATTTGAAATGACCAACGGCAATATGCGTATTGGCACAGGTGAACTTGATAAAGGCCAAACTATGTTTGCACCGGCAAATACCACCATGAGCCCTCTTTGGTTAGAGTCACAAAAATCAAACGTGGCAACGCAGGTTGATCACGAAGCTCTGACGGAACTGTTTGTATCAACCTACGCTTTGTAAGCGTTATATAAGGCATTGTTTACGTGCTTAGACAGGAATTACGGCGCACTTTTCGTGAAAAGCGCAATGCCTTAAGCCCACACGAACAACACCAAGCCGCCACTGCTATTGTTGATATTTGGCGCAGCTACGCTGAGCCAAATATCAATGTCCAAAAAGTGGCTATCTATTTAAGCACCGATGCTGAGCTTAACACTTCTTTTTTAATAGAATACTTTTGGAAGAATAATACTGAGGTATATTTACCTGTTATTCATCCTTTCACGAAAGGGTATTTACTGTTTTTAAAATACACCCGCAATACCCCCATGAAAACCAATCAGTTTGGTATTTTAGAGCCGATTTTAGATATCACTCAAATGTGCTTAGTCGAAGAACTTGATGTGATTTTTACGCCATTAGTGGCTTTTGACCAAAGCGGTAATCGTTTGGGAATGGGCGGTGGCTTTTATGATAGAACGCTTGTTAAGTTAAACAACAAGCCTTCCACGAAAAAGGCAAATACCCGAATAATTGGCCTTGCCCATAATTGTCAGAAAACAGTGTCATTACCTGTTGAAACATGGGATATTCCCTTACCTTATATTCTAAGCCCTAGCCATTTTTATACTTTTTGATAGGAAATCAACATGAGCACTAGTGAAGCAAATTTAAGCCAAGATGAGAAGAAACAAGCCGCTGCTAAAGCTGCCATAAAATACGTTAAAAGCGATGCTATTGTGGGAGTGGGTACCGGTTCTACCGTAAACTTTTTTATTGATGCCCTAGCTGAACATAAGCATAGAATCCAAGGGGCAGTATCAAGCTCTGATGCCTCTACTGAGCGTTTAAAAGGCCATGGTATTGAAGTATTTGATTTAAACGAAATAGACCAACTTGATATATACGTTGATGGCGCTGACGAAATAACAGAGCATAAGCATATGATCAAAGGTGGAGGTGCTGCACTTACCCGTGAAAAAATTGTGTCAGCGGTGGCTAAAACCTTTGTTTGCATAATTGACGATACAAAGAATGTACCCGTGCTGGGCAGCTTTCCTTTACCCGTAGAAGTGATTCCTTTAGCACGTTCATACGTAGCGCGAGAAATTGTGAAGTTAGGCGGCGACCCAGAGTATCGTCAAGGCGTTGTAACTGACAACGGCAACCACATAATTGATGTACACAATTTGCGAATTGTTAACCCCTCGGAATTAGAAACACGATTGAACCAGATTGTGGGTGTAGTAACGAACGGTTTGTTTGCTCATCGCGGCGCAAATGTGGTAATTACGGGCACCAATACAGGTGTAGAAATAAGCGAATAAAGATTACGTACTCATTTAAGTAGCTTGTTTATAGATTTGCTTTAAATAGTACTTGCGAAATAGCTGTATTTTGCTATCTTTCAATCTTCATTAAATAGACGTCTAGATGTCTTAATTTCAAGGACAAGGTTAGTACCCTCATGAGTAAAAAGTCATTAGCTAAAGATAAAATCCGCATATTGCTCTTAGAGGGCCTTCACAACAGTGCCCTTGAAACATTTAAATCCAATGGCTATACCAATATTGAGTCCTTGAAAACGTCTTTACCTGAAGACGAACTAATTGAAAAAATTAAAGATGCTCATTTTGTTGGCATTCGCTCGCGTACTCAATTAACAGAAAACGTATTCCAAGCGGCTAAAAAGTTAATTGGCGTGGGTTGCTTCTGCATTGGTACGAATCAGGTTGACTTACTTGCAGCGCAAAAACGAGGCATTGTAGTTTTCAATGCGCCATTTTCAAATACTCGTTCTGTGGCTGAATTGGTACTTGGTCAAATTATTTTATTGCTACGTGGTGTACCAGAGAAAAACGCAAAAGCCCATCGCGGAGAATGGGAAAAGAGCGCGGTTGGCAGTTATGAAGCACGCGGTAAAACCCTTGGTATTATTGGTTACGGACACATTGGTACGCAGTTAAGCATTCTTGCTGAGCATTTAGGTATGCGCGTCCAGTTTTATGATATTGAAGATAAGCTAGTGTTAGGTAATTCAACCCAAGTTAAAACGCTTAAAGAGTTGTTGAATACCTCTGACGTAGTAAGTTTGCATGTGCCAGAAACTGATCATACGCAAAACATGATTGGCAAAGCAGAACTTGAACAAATGAAGCCCGGTGCAATTTTGATCAACGCCGCACGCGGAACGGTAATTGATATTGAAGCCCTAAGTGCTAGCCTTGAAGCCGGTAAACTCAATGGTGCGGCTATTGATGTATTCCCTGTTGAGCCAAAATCTAACAACGAAGAATTTGTGTCACCTTTAAGAAAGTTTGATAACGTTATTCTAACGCCGCACGTGGGCGGTTCTACTCAAGAAGCCCAGCAAAACATTGGCATTGAAGTGGCCGGTAAATTGGTTAAATACAGTGACAATGGCTCTACCCTTTCAGCGGTTAACTTCCCTGAAGTGTCGTTGCCATCACATACGAATCGTTCACGCCTATTACACGTGCACGTTAACCGCCCCGGTATGCTGACGCAAATTAACCAAGCCTTTGCTGATAAGTCTATTAATATTGCAGCCCAGTACCTGCAAACAGATGAGAACATTGGTTATGTAGTGGTAGATATTGACGCTGAGAACGCGGCCGAAGGCCTTGCACAGTTAAGTGCAATTGAAGGCACCATTAAGACTCGATTACTTCACTAATTGTGATGTTTATTAGGCATAAAAAAAAGCGCTAAAAAGCGCTTTTTTTGTGCCTGTAATTTATAGCTTAGAAAAAGCTATAAACCAAAGTTACTGCAGTTTCTGTATCTAGTTTTTCAACACCAACAGCTACATCTGTATTGTGATCAAATTTCAAAGACAGCTTCATAGACAAGCCGCCAGCAATTTGCGCTGATAAGGCGCTTTCTGCTCTTGATTTGGTGTTCTCGTCACCAATTTCAGTACTGAACGTTTGCGTAAAACGAGCTGTTTCAGAAATATTCCACTTGTAGTTTACCGCACCACGAATAATTAAGCCGCTAACTGATTCGTCATTCAAGTCTTTAGCATAAGAGTAACCAGGACCAACACTGTAGTCGAAGCTGCTGGTTTCATCTTCCCAAACCTTCTGGTTCCAACCCGCAGCAATTGTTGATTGGTACTTATAGCTGCTGAAACGGTCATCTTCATAAGATGCGAAACCGAATAAACGGTGGTTAGGGTTTTCTAACTTGTAGTTACCTTGCGCAGATGCAAAGAATTTTTGAGCAGATGTTTGCTCTTCTTCAATTGTTTCACCATCTACCACATTTTCAACAGTGTCTTTTTTATACAATGCGGTGAATTTATATTCGTTGCTCCACTCTTCTAGCTCTTGCTTAGCTGACAAACCAGCACTACCTGAGGTAGTTTCAGTGTTACCTGAGGTGAAGATAAATCCGAATTCACCGTCCATTGTTAAGGCTTTTTCGTCTGCGGCAAATGCAGTAGAAGTGGCTAAGGCGCTCAAAACTGAGGCAAAAATAAGTTGCTTTTTCATGGTTAGTCCTTTGTATAATGTTCATCGTCACGCTTGCAACAGCTAAAATTCAAGCGAAACTTGCTGATTTGCTAAGTTTGCGGCATTTTAGCGATTTTAAGCTAATAATCAACCTAAAAGAACTGATAGACCATAGAAACACTAGTTTGTGTAGACAAAACCCGGTCTTCTTCTGCCACGTTTTCGTTAAATACCACGTTAAAAGATAGCTTCATTCCAAGCTTTTTAAATATGGTTGAGGTGAAAGAGGTATTTGATCGAGCTTTGGTGAGTCCGCTACCCACTTCAGCAGAAATTTCTTGTCTGAAGCGTGCATTTTTATTGAACTTCAAACTATATAGCAAGGTGCCGCGTGCTATAGGACCCGACAAACGAATGCCCGTTCTTTCCTGTAAAAAATGACTGTACCCTGGACCTATGCTGTATCTAAATTCCGATTCGGGATTTTGCCACATTACCTGGCTCCAACCCGTAACTGCGGTGAATTGCTCGCGCAATAGATTAAATTGGTTGTCATCATATTCTACGTAGCCAAATAACCTTTTTGTTTCGTCAGTTAGCTTGTAGTCAAATTGGCCAGAAACTGAAATACGCGTTGTTTCGATTTCATCGGTTCCGCTTTCACTACTAGATGAATCAACCGTATTGATTCGTTGAAGGAGCTGTACTTCGTAGCGATTACTCCAATCTACTAACTCTTGGCTTGAATCTAGCGCTAGCTTAATCATGCTAGTATCGGAATTACCGGTGGTGATTAACAATCCCACTTCGCCATCTAGTGCAAAAGGCCTATTGGGGTTTTGTTTTCTATCATTAGTTTTGAAAAGGGAGGCAAGTAAGTCTTTTTCTTTACTAGGATCTTTAAAAAAATCCGACGCTTTGCTTTGTCCAAAGCATGGCAACTGCCATGCTAACAAGCCCAGTAAAAAAATTGTTTTTAAAATCTTCAACATTGCGCGTTCTTATTTTTTTGTAATAACGCGCAAATGCCAATTTATTTTAATTTATGGCCTGTGCTATTTTAAACGTTTCTGATTGCGCGAATTCAAAAATGATATCATATTCATAGTCATTTAAGCCAATAGATTGCGTCGCTTGAAGATTAAAATCTTCATGGCTAAGCAATGCCTTCCCCTCTTTCTTTTCTGCCATAGCCGCTGCCATGTATAACACCGACTCGTCAAGACTCAACTGTTGATGTGGGAAAAGCGTTAACTGTGTTAGGGTTTCGTGTAAATTGGCGGGCAACTGGAAACTTTCAAGAATTCGCCCCGAACAATGGCAAAAAGTGAATCCGAATGCAGCACGCTGGGCCTCGAGTGGGAGCATAGTGTCTTTTGCATCAAGGTATTTTTTATAGCCAGCTTGTAGCTTGGTGGCGCAAATTAGCTCAGCTAAATTCATTAAAATACCCATTACGAAAAATCGCTCGCTTCCCCTGTTTTGAATTTGCTGTGCAATACTTCTAGCAATAAGCCCCTGCATCACCGCTTTTTCCCAAAAGGCTTTAAAATCAATTGGCTCACTGCTTAAGGCTTTAAATGCCAAGTTTGCGGTTTCTGCCATTGTTATATTGTAGGCAGCTTCGCCACCAATAACGCCTAAGGCTTTATTAACGCTAGTTACCTGAGACGGGAAGCGAAATAATGCGCTGTTAGCTAACTTGAGTACTTTAGCGGCAAGTGATGGATCTAAAGATATAATTTGTGCAATATCATCTGAGCTAGACATAGGATCATCTAATAACTGACGTATCTTCACGCAGGTATCGGGAAGCGTAAAACTTTTATTAGCATATTTTATTAAGGGCATCATCGACATAAGTTATCTCTCATTGGCACAACCACATTGTACTATGAGTCACTGTAAGCTTAGGTGCAGGTGTTAATACCATGTTGATGTTATGCATACCATTTGAAAAATGGTCGCTAGAATAAATCGCCTTGCTGGAAATGAGTCTCGCTTTTTGAACCCGCTTTTTTGCGAGCGTCAAAAGCTTTTTTACGCCTATTGCATGCTTTCACAATTATTCGCTTCGTGCCGTCATCAACATCATTCCAATGCTGACGCTCCTCTCTGCTTCTAAAACAGCCTAAACAGTAGCCACGAGGTCCCGATTGGCAAACGCCAACACAAGGGCTTGGTATGTTAAAAAACTCCAACTGCTGCATTTAGATGATTACGACTGAAGGGCTAGAATGAGGATATTATAAGCACTTTTTTTCTATATACGCCAGTAATGAAAACTCGCAATACCAATAGGCTTAAATAAAACTTAAAAAAAAAGCCAAACTTTCTACAAAGCTTGGCTTTTATATTCTTCAAAAACTAAAAGCTATTTCTTCTTTTTGGCTTTTGGATTGGGTAAATCAGTAATTGAGCCTTCAAAAATCTCAGCAGCTAAACCAATAGACTCGTTTAACGTAGGGTGTGCATGAATAGTTAAACCAACGTCTTCTGCGTCAGCGCCCATTTCAATTGCTAAACCAATTTCACCTAACATTTCGCCCGCGTTTGTTCCAATAATCGCACCACCAATTACTCGGCCAGTGTCTTTTTCGAAAATCATCTTGATCATGCCATCGGTTGCAGCAGATGCAATTGCGCGCCCTGATGCCGCCCACGGAAAATTAGCTGTTTCGTAATTAACGCCTTGTTCTTTGGCTTCTTTCTCAGTTAAGCCTACCCAAGCGATTTCTGGCTCAGTGTAAGCAACAGATGGAATACATTTAGGGTCAAAGAAGTGTTTCATACCAGAAATAACTTCAGCCGCTACGTGGCCTTCGTGCACCGCTTTGTGTGCAAGCATAGGCTGACCAACTAAGTCACCAATAGCAAAAATATTTGATACGTTTGTACGCATTTGCTTATCAACACTAATGAAGCCACGCTCATCAACTTTAACACCAGCTTTGTCGGCGTCAACAAGTGAACCATTTGGTTTACGGCCTACCGCAACAAGTACTTTGTCGTAACGCACTGCCTCGGCGGGTGCTTGCTTACCTTCAAAGCTCACATAAACGCCATCTTCTTTAGATTCCACAGCCGTTACTTTTGTTTCAAGCATGGTGTTGAACTTATCTTTGATGGTTTTCATATATATTTTGATGATGTCTTTGTCAGCTGCTGGAACTAGCTGATCTAAAAACTCAACCACATCTATTTGCGAACCTAGTGCGTGGTAAACAGTGCCCATTTCTAGACCAATTATACCACCACCAAGTATTAGCATTTTCTCTGGAATGTCTTTCATTTCCAATGCGCCGGTACTATCAATAATACGGTCGTCATCTTTTGGAACGAATGGCAAAGAAACTGGCTCAGAGCCTGCAGCAATAATTGCGTTATCAAATGTTATTGTGGTTGTTCCGCTATCGCCTTCAACAACTAAAGTATTTGCACCTGTAAATTTACCGTAACCTTTTACATGCTCAACTTTACGCATTTTAGACATACCCGATAAGCCACCCGTTAATTGCTTAACTACTGAGTCTTTCCAATCACGAATTTTGTCTAAATCAAAGGTAGGCTCGCCGAATGTTACGCCATGGGCTGATAAGTGCTTTGCTTCTTGAATAACTTTAGAAACATGAAGAAGCGCCTTTGAAGGAATACAACCTACGTTTAAGCAAACACCACCTAGGGTGTCTCGTGCATCTACCATTACGGTGTCAATGCCTAAATCTGCGGCTCTAAAAGCAGCTGAATAACCACCAGGGCCCGCACCTAATACCACTAAACTTGTTTTAATTTCGCTCATTTGAATTATGACCTCAAAATTTTTATATGCGCACTATAGTAAAGTAAAATATGCGCTAGTTCATCCCCATATGTTTTAAAAGTGAGCGCCACCGTTAATAAAACATACAAGAACGTGAAATAATAATGCTGTAAGTGAATCTGCGCTTTACATCACTTACAGCTAAACCAATCACTTTATAAAAGGATACGTCGTATATCTGCCAAACAATCTGATAAATGCACCGCGAATCTTGCCGCTAATGCACCATCAATAACACGGTGATCGTAAGACAAAGATAAAGGGAGCATTAAACGAGGCTGGAATTCTTTACCATCCCATTTTGGCTTAATTTCGCTCTTTGATACACCTAATATGGCTACATCTGGCGCATTTACAATAGGTGTAAACGCCGTGCCACCAATACCACCTAAACTTGATATGGTAAAACAGCTCCCTTGCATATCGGCGGCTTTTAATTTGCCATCACGTGCTTTAACACTAATTTCCATTAGTTCACGTGAAATATCTAGCACACCTTTCTTATCAACATCACGCACCACCGGCACTACTAAGCCTCCAGGAGTGTCTACAGCAATACCTATGTGGTAATACTTTTTCTGAATCAGGGATTCGCCCGATTCTGAAAGTGAAGTATTGAAGGTAGGGTACATTTTCAATGCATCAGCAACCGCTTTCATCATAAATACAAGTGGTGTAATTTTTACCCCAAGTTTACGTTTTTCAGCAATTTGATTCTGCTCTTTTCTGAATGTTTCCAAATCAGTAATATCAGCTTCTTCGAACTGCGTAACATGGGGGATCGTTACCCAATTACGGTGTAAGTTTGGACCTGATAATTTCTGGATGCGCGTTAACGGCACTTCTTCAACATCACCAAACTTAGAGAAATCAACTTTAGGCGGTGGCAATACCTGTAAACCACCAGAACCTTGACCCACATTAGTGCCTGGAGACATTTTAGGGCGTGACAGTTCATATTTAACATATGACTGAACGTCTTCTTTTTGAATTCTGTTTTTGCGACCACTACCACTAACTTGGCTCAAGTCTACACCAAATTCGCGCGCTAAACGGCGCACAGAAGGCGATGCATGAATATTACCTGTTGGTTTTTTGTCACCCACTGAAGGATGATGCGGCACCGGCGGCGCTTTTTGCGCAGAAGGAGTGGATGCAGGTGCTGGCGCTTTAGCTGGCTCCGGTGCAGGCGCAGAAGCCGCAGGAGCAGATTCGCTGCCAGCCACTTCCATGGTTAGCACTAAGCTACCCTCAGACACTTTATCACCTACTTTCACTTTTAAAGAAACCACTTTACCAGCGCTTGGCGCAGGTACGTCCATGGTTGCTTTGTCAGTTTCAAGGGTAATTAAACCATCTTCTTCACTTAGCTCATCACCTTCGCTTACCAATACTTCAATAATTTCAACGTCAGTATCCCCACCTATATCAGGGACTTTCACTTCAACTATTGAGGGTTCACTATTTGATGCTTGCGGTGCTGCTGCGCTTGGCGCTGAACTTTCTTGTGCAGGTTCGCTTGCACTCTCTTGAGATTCGCCACCGGCAACTTCAAGAATAAGCACTAAAGAACCTTCAGAAACTTTGTCACCCACCGCAACTTTCATTTCCACAATTTTTCCCGCTTGAGGAGCGGGTACATCCATGGTTGCTTTGTCAGTTTCAAGCGTAATTAAGCCATCTTCTTCAGCTACCGTGTCACCCACGTTAACAAGCAGTTCAATAATTTCTACGTCAGTATCACCACCTATATCAGGTACACTTACTTCAATGGTACTTGAAGCGCTGCTTGCTGTAGCTGGTGCAGGTGCAGAAGTTTCAGCCGCTGGTTGTTCGGCTTTAGCTGGTTCTGCTGGCGCTTCTTCACTAGCTGCCCCTGCAGAAGCCGCTTCGGCTTTACCTAGCAAATCGCCTTCTTTGATTTTGTCACCAACCGCCACACTTATTTCTTTAATAGTACCGTCAAAAGGTACTGGAATATCCATGCTGGCTTTATCGCTTTCAACGGTAACAAAGGCCGCTTCTGCTTCAACTGAGTCGCCTACTGCAACACATACTTCAATAATTTCAACTTCTTCACCGCCAACATCAGGAACAAGAATGTCTTGTAAATCTGCCATGATTCAATCTCCGTTTATGCGTAAAGTGGGTTAATTTTGTTGCCGTCAATTTCAAGCGCTTTTTGCGCCTTACTTAAGGTGGCGGCATCAATATCACCGGCTTTGTACAATTCATACAGTGAAGCGTATGCAATGTTTTGCGCATCTACTTCAAAGTGGCGACGCAAGTTCTCGCGGCTATCTGAACGGCCAAAGCCATCGGTTCCTAGCACGCGGTATGCACCTGGTACATATGCTCTCACTTGGTCAGCGTACGACTTAATATAGTCAGTCGCTACCACGGTTGGGCCGTCAAAACCGTTTTCTAGTACTTCGGTAATGTATGGAACACGCTGCTTAGCTTCAGGGTTGCGCATATTGAAGCGATCGCAATCAATACCGTCACGGCCTAATTCATTGAATGAAGGCACGCTGTACACTTCACATGTTACGCCAAATTCATCACTCAGTAGCTTCGCGGCTTCACGCACCTGCACTAATATAGTACCCGAACCAAGTAATTTAACTTTCTTCTTAGCTTTGGTATCGCCTACTGTATCAAGTAAATAAATACCTTTAAGAATACCTTCTTCACAGCCTTTAGGCATTTCTGGTTGAATGTAGTTTTCGTTCATTACCGTTAGGTAATAGAATACGTTTTCTTGTTTTTCAAGCATTCTGTGAATACCGTCTTGAACAATAACCGCTACTTCATAACCATAGGTTGGGTCATAACTTACGCAGTTTGGAATAAGCCCAGCTTGCACGTGGCTGTGTCCATCTTGGTGTTGTAAACCTTCGCCGTTTAGTGTGGTTCTACCCGCTGTTCCGCCAACAAGGAAACCACGGCATTGTGAATCACCTGCAGCCCAAGCCATATCACCAACACGCTGGAAACCAAACATTGAGTAATAAATGTAAACCGGAAGCATTGGTAGGTTGTTCAGTGAATAAGATGTACCGGCAGCAACAAATGATGACATCGCACCAAGTTCGTTAATACCTTCTTGTAACACTTGGCCTTTCTTATCTTCACGATAATATGCTACTTGGTCTTTATCTTGCGGTACATATTTTTGCCCCGAGTTGCTGTAAATACCAACTTGTCTAAATAAGCCTTCCATACCAAAGGTACGTGCTTCATCAGGAATAATAGGTACTACGCGTTTACCCATTTGCTTATCTTTAAGCATAACGGTTAATACACGTACAAAGGCCATGGTAGTTGAAATTTCACGATCGCCAGACCCTTTCGTTACCGCTTCAAAAGCTTTAAGTGGCGGAGCCGGTAGTTCTTCTGTGCTAGTTACTCGACGAACAGGCATGTAGCCTTTCAAGGCTTCGCGTTTTTCACGCATGTACTTCATTTCAGGGCTATCTTCTTCAAATTTGAAGTAGCTCAAATCAGCACATTCTTCGTCAGAAAGTGGAATATTGAAACGGTCACGATATTGCTTAACTGAATCAACGTCCATTTTCTTAACGTTGTGCGCAATGTTTTTGCCTTCGCCAGCATCACCTAAACCATAACCTTTAACGGTTTTAGCTAAAATAACTTGCGGGCGTCCTTGTGTTTCAGTAGCGCGTTTATATGCGGCATATACTTTTACTGGATCGTGTCCACCACGGTTCAAGCGCCAAATATCTTCGTCAGACATATTAGCAACCATTTCTTTTAGCTCAGGGTATTTACCAAAGAAATTCTCGCGGGTGTACTGGCCACCTTTTGCTTTGTAGTTCTGGTACTCACCGTCAACGGTCTCGTTCATTACATCAAGAAGCTTGCCTGATGTATCACGAGACAACAATGAATCCCAATAGCGGCCCCAAATAACTTTAATTACTTCCCAGCCTGCTCCGCGGAATGTACCTTCAAGTTCTTGAATGATTTTGCCATTACCACGAACAGGCCCGTCTAAGCGCTGTAAGTTACAGTTAATAACAAAGGTTAAGTTATCAAGGTTTTCGCGTGAAGCTAGGCCAATTGCACCTAATGATTCTGGCTCATCAACTTCACCATCACCCATAAAGCACCATACGCGTTGATTTGAACAATCACGCAAACCACGGTTAGTTAAGTACTTTAAGAAACGGGCAAGATAAATGGCTTGCATAGGGCCTAAGCCCATCGATACCGTTGGGAACTGCCAGAAATCAGGCATTAGTTTTGGATGCGGATATGACGATATACCTTCGCCATCTACTTCTTGGCGGAACATATCAAGTTGGCCGGCACTTAAGCGCCCTTCAATAAACGCACGTGAATATATACCTGGAGAAACGTGCCCTTGTACAAACAAGTAATCGCCGCCATCTTCATCAGTAGGCGCGCGGAAGAAGTGGTTAAAACCAACATCGTACAGCATCGCTGAAGATGCGAAACTTGATATATGACCGCCTAGTTCTAAATCTTTCTTAGAGCCACGTAACACCATCATCAATGCATTCCAACGAATCGCATTTCTAATTTTGGCCTCAATACTTTGGTCACCAGGCATAGTAGGCTCTTGACCTGCCGGAATGGTATTGATGTACGCAGTGGTGGCATCATAAGGTAAGTGAGCGCCATTACGACGAGCTTTTTCAATAAGTGATTCTAATAAATAATGGGCTCTATCAACGCCTTCATTTTCTAGAACTGCTTCTAGTGCTTCAATCCATTCCTGCGTTTCAATCGGATCCACGTCAGGTTGTTTCACATCCGCCATAGTTTTTTCCTATTCTCTTGTTCAACTACTCTTGTTCAACTATAAAAGGCCATACGTGTCGCAATGCAAAACCCGCATCTGATATAGCCATATCTGGTTTTGCTAGCTAAAACACACTAGCCATTACTTATTATCCTGCGCAAACTACGTTGCACAGTGGCATCTTTCTGATTTATTTCTAGTAAGGTTTTTTCAACATACGATAAATGCGCGTGGCTAGCATCTCTTGCTAATTCAGGATTACCCGAACTAATAGCAGATACAATGTCAGCTCGTTGTTGAAAAATGGTGTTATTTATAATGGAAATATCGTCGCCTGCTGCACTATAGGCATTTCGCAGCATAGCTAAGTTTTGTTTAATATTATCAATAAGCATGCCTTGCACTGCTTGCATAACCTGCACTAACACCATGTTTTGTGATGCTTTTGCCATAATCATGTAAAACTCACCTAAGGCTTCTGCCTCAGCATCGGCGTTTATTTTGCACGCTTCGCTGTTGAGTTTATCAAGCGCGTCTCGTAATGCTGCGCTGTCATTTGCGCTGCCTCGCAATGCCGCATAGAAAGCAGCCATACCCTCTAAAGAATGTCTAAATTCGAGTAAATCAAATTGTGTTTCAGGGCGCTCAGAAATAAGTGCTAAAAGAGGGTCAGATAAACGGCGATTAAGATGCTGCGACACAAATGTGCCTCCGCCCTGTTTGCGCTCAATTAAGCCCTTGGCATGTAAGTTTTGAATAGCTTCACGCAACGAGGGGCGTGATACTTGAAACTTGCTGGCTAATTCTCGCTCAGGCAATAACTTTTCTCCAGCACTCAAGGTGCCGTCAACAATCATAGATTCGAGTCTCTCGGTAATGACGTCAGAAAGTTTAGGTTGCCTGATCATACGTTCCTAGTGTTAAAACAATCGTACAAAAAACGGGCTATACCTTAGCATAACCCCACAATATTTTAATTTAAAGTAATTTAGCGATTTCAGTAGAATTGCGCTGTATACTGGCGAATCGAGAATTTAATTGGTAATACCAATTAACCAATTTGGTACATTTTAATTAAATTAATGTAAATGTAAAGCCCTAGGCAACTAATCCGACTAAAGTCATAACCGAAATTGTCATTAATAAGAACACAATATTGCGCTTAACCAAATTGACCATTTGCAAGGCTTCGTTCAAATATGGCTTGTCATTACTTGGGATGGCTTCGCTTGCTTTGGCTACCGACGCTAGCAAATCGTAGGCGTCTATTTTAATGCTAAGAGCAGTTTCTAACCATTTTCCAAGGCCGCTACTGAAATGACCTACCAAAAGGAAACCAAAAGCAGTTATGCGAGCAGGAATAAAATCAAGAATATTAAGTAAGCGTTTAGCTTTAGATGGCTGAGCGTTATCAGTGCTTGCTGAATCCCCACCCCCAGTGCTTAGGGAGGAAAAATGCCATTCTTTTGCAATAGAGTAAAACACCATTCCCGGCAAGCCCAGCAATACAAAGAATATAATTACGCTGGCGTATTGGCGGTAATTAACCAGTACTAACTGTTTACCCACTTCTGAAAGCGCACCGCCTTTATTACCAAATGATTCACTATATAAAGAACAGGCCTCAAAATCGCCTCTATCAGCTGCTTGTAAATAACGTTTATAGGTTTGCCTAGTTACAGGGCAGCCTAAACATACCCACAGCGCAAACAAATATAAAGCAAACACAAACAAGCCTGGAAGCAAAATTACAAGAGCAAAAGCTATTGCGGCCGGTACGCCTGCCACTAAAACAGCCACTACTATGCTGTTATTATTTTTAACAATGCGCTTTTTGTTTAAAAATGCAAAATATTGGTTTGCCAAAGTGGTTATATGAAAGCGTTTTGATTTGACTGAGATGCGTTCTAATGCCATTACAATTAATAGCGTGAATAGTGTCACGTCGAACTTTCCTTTTAAATTTGTAGATTATCGTTATTTTATAGCATATTAGAATACTTGCCGCACCTACTTGTGGCTTGTCGCTTGTATGTAGCCTCTGTACAATACGGCAAGTTTAATAATCTTTAAAAATAGGAAGTAAAGTGACTCAGCCAAATACGCAGTACATAGAAGCACAGGTAAAAATTGCATTACTAGAAGATTTAGGCGGCGAAGTAACTATTAATAATGATGTAACCGCCATGCTCATTCCAGCTGAGCACCAAGCAGATGCGCATATTATTACCCGTGAAGATATTATTTTATGTGGTTTGAGCTGGGCCAAAGAAGCGTTCAATCAAGTAGATAGTTCAATTAAGCAAACATGGCATTATAAAGATGGTGACAAAATAGCAGCTAACTCGGTCTTGGTTGATTTGTCAGGGAATGCTCGCAGCTTATTAACAGCAGAGCGCACTGCCCTTAATTTTTTGCAAATGCTAAGCGCAACTGCCACCACCACACATCAATATACACAATATTTAAATGGCAGCAGCACACAGCTTCTTGATACCCGCAAAACCATACCTAGTTTTAGGCTGGCACAAAAATATGCAGTCACTTGCGGCGGAGGCACTAATCATAGAATAGGCTTGTTTGACGCATACCTTATAAAGGAGAATCACATTAAAGCTTGCGGTTCAATAGAAGCTGCAATTAATAAAGCAAAAAGCTTGCATCCTGAAATAAAGGTTGAAGTAGAGGTTGAAAGCCTTGAAGAATTGCGCACCGCCATTGCTGCAGGCCCCGATATTATTATGCTTGACAACTTTTCAACAGAACTGATCCATCAAGCAGTTATCTTAAATAATAAGCAATGTAAACTAGAAGTGTCGGGAAATATCACGGAAGAAAGACTGACCGAACTAGCGAAAACAGGGGTCGATTATGTATCAACAGGAGCTATTACCAAACATGTAAAAGCGGTAGACTTATCACTTTTAATTAAATAGTTTCAAAAGCTTAACTAAAAAAAACCCTCTTATCCGTGGCGTTTATTTGTGTCAATTTGAAGACTTAAGTATGCGCCTACATACTTCACATAGTCGTTTTCCGTCATATACTCATTTCCGAGGTCAAGGCACAGGCGTTTCTTTAAACGCTAATCCATTGACCACTTTTAACTAACTTTGTAACAAAAATTGCGTTCAAACAACGCTCGGAGAACTACCATGACTAATATGAAAAAAGCTCAACAAAAAGGTTTCACCCTTATTGAATTAATGATTGTAGTAGCAATCATTGGTATTTTGGCAGCCATTGCACTTCCGGCTTACCAAGATTACACAAACAAAGCTAAATTTACCGAAGTTGTAAACGCAACGGCAGGCGCGAAAGCTGCAGTTGAAGTTTGTGGTCAAGTTCAAGGCGCACTTACTGCTTGTACGTCAGGTAATAACGGCATACCAGCTGCTGTTACCGGTGCCCCAGATACTCCGACAAGTGAAGTGGTAGGCTTAACTGTAGCGGCGAACGGTGTTATTACTGCAACCTCAAGTGGCAGTGCTGGCCTAAACGGTAATACTGGTGCAACTATGACACTAACGCCAACTTTAGCTAACGGCAAGGTTACTTGGGCGAAAGTTTGTAACCCTACTAACTATTGCTAAGCTATAAGTAACAAACAAGCGTTGAAAAGCCCAGTATTACTGGGCTTTTGTATCTAAAACTTTTATTAATAGGGTAGCGCTATTATGGCGAAAACAGTTGATACCTTTTTATGGGTTGGCTCTGACAGAAAGGGCAATAAAAACCGAGGTGAAATTGCCGCAGCAAGTTTAAGTGAAGCTAAAAACTTATTGCGACGCCAAGGCATTGCCGCTACTAAAGTCAAAAAACAAGTTAAACCTTTCTTTAAGAAAAAAGACAAAATTACCGCTGCCGATATATGCGTAATGTCACGGCAAATAGCCACCATGCTTGGTGCAGGCGTCACACTAATTCAAAGCTTAGAAATGATTGGCCAAGGCCACGGCAAAGAATCTATGCGTAAGTTGTTAAGTGACGTAACCAACGAAGTTAAATCGGGTAACCCTTTATCCAATGCCTTGCGCAAACACCCCCTTCAATTTGATGATTTATACTGTGATTTAGTAGAAACCGGTGAGCAGTCGGGTGCGCTTGAAACCATTTATGACCGAATTGCTCTGTATAAGGAAAAAGCAGAAGCGCTAAAATCGAAAATCAAAAAAGCCATGTTCTACCCTATTGCGGTTCTTGTGGTTGCCTTTATTGTTACTACCGTATTACTCGTATTCGTGGTGCCGCAATTTGAAGAAATATTTGCAGGCTTTGGCGCCGAACTCCCCGCTTTTACGCAAATGGTTTTACAGTTATCTAAATTTGTGCAAACTTACGGGATATTTATAGGGGCTGGAATGGCCGCTGGCGGTTTCTTGTTTGTGCGTGCCCATCGTAAATCTCCTAAATTACGTGACTACGTTGATAAGCGGATATTGGGTATTCCTGTTATTGGCGCTATTTTAAAAAAAGCGGCAATCGCACGTTTTACACGTACCTTGTCAACTACCTTTGCAGCAGGTGTACCTTTAATTGGCGCTTTAGATTCAGCGGCGGGCGCTTCGGGCAATGCGGTATTCCGTGACGCAATACTGTTTATCAAAAAGGAAGTTGCCAGCGGTATTCAAATGAATGTTGCCATGCGCGTAACGAACGTATTTCCCGATATGGTGACGCAAATGGTGGCAATTGGTGAAGAGTCGGGAGCGGTTGACGAAATGCTAAGTAAAATTGCAACCATATACGAAGCCGAGGTTGACGACATGGTTGACGGGCTCACTAGCTTACTTGAGCCCTTGATTATGGCGGTATTAGGTGTAGTGATTGGCGGCTTAATTATTGCTATGTATTTACCTATCTTCCAAATGGGTGCCGTGGTATAACACAAACTGTATGCTCGCATCTTTATTAGAGTTATTATAGGCTTAACCATGTTAAGCCTTTTTTATATGTGGAATAAGTATGATTGAATTTTTAGCCAGTAACGCCCTCGCCTATTTAATTTTTGTGTTTATTCTTTCATTGTTAGTGGGTAGTTTTTTAAACGTGGTGATTTATCGCATTCCTGTTATGATGAAAAACGCTTGGCAAGATGATGTTGACCAACATACTAAGGGCGAAGACCACGTTTCAACGCGCCCTACTTTTAATTTAATTAAGCCTGATTCTACTTGCCCTAAGTGCCAGCACAAAATTAGAGCATGGGAGAATATTCCAGTAATAAGCTGGTTGTTTTTGCGCGGGAAATGCAGTGCGTGTAAAACCCCCATTTCGTTTCGCTACCCCTTTGTAGAATTACTCACCGCTTGTTTAAGCACCTTAGTGGCGCACCAATTAGGCTTCAACGAGCTTGCTTTCGGTTTTATTTTCGTAACTTGGCTACTTGTTGCCATGACATTCATTGACCTTGATGAAATGCTATTACCTGACATTTTTACCTTATCCATGCTATGGCTAGGTTTGTTGATGGCGGTTTATTCGCCGCTTATGAATGCGCACGATGCTATTATTGGCGCTGCGCTTGGCTACTTAAGCTTATTTAGTGTGTACTGGGGCTTTAAATTACTTACCGGTAAAGAGGGAATGGGCTTTGGTGATTTTAAATTACTGGCGGCCATAGGTGCATGGGTAGGTTGGCAACATTTACCTATTGTTATTTTGCTGTCATCAGTAGTGGGTGCCGTAGTAGGTATTGCGTTAATGATCAAGAAAAATGAAAATGGCACCTTAGCCATTCCATTTGGCCCCTATTTAGCTGCGGCAGGATTCTTAACCATGCTATATGGAAATGATATAGCTACTTGGTACTTATCAACTCTATAATAGGTTGGCATTAAGTAAGGATATTTATGCAAGAAGAGTTAATAAGGCAGTTACAAGAAACGAAATATATAGTGGGCTTAACAGGCGGCATAGGATCGGGTAAAACCACCGTAGGTAATTTGTTTGCCGCGAAGGGTATAGACACCGTAGATGCCGATGTAGTTGCTCGAGAAGTAGTTGCACCAAATTCGTCTGGTTTACAAGCAATTGAACAACGCTTTGGCCCATTAATCTTATTGGAAAATGGGGAGCTGAACCGCCAAGCTTTGCGCGAGCTAGTATTTTCCGATACTGCAGCAAAAAACGATTTAAATGCCATTCTTCATCCTTTGATTCGCTTAGAAATGCTGAACCAATTAGCTAATACACAGTCAGAATACTGCTTACTTATTGCGCCGCTCTTATATGAAAATCAATTGGAAGGCTTTTGCAATGCCAGTATTGCTGTGGATTTAAGTGAACAGCAGCAACTTAGTAGAGCCATGGCACGTGATGGCAGCAAAGAATCAACAATTCAAGGTATTATGGCAGCGCAAATTAGCCGGAGTGAAAGGCTTAAAAAAGCGGACTATATAGTTGATAATAGCCAAAACCTTGATGCCTTGCCTGAACAAGTAAATGATTTACATAAAAAACTTATGACTAAATCAAACTTACATCTAAAATAATTAAGTAAAATAGCGTACACTAGCGCCTTATATAGAATAAGACTTACTTAAAGGAGAACAAAATGTCAGTCGCATTATATGAATTCCCACTTTCTGAAAAAGTGAGAAATTACTTGCGACTAGAACAGTTGTTCGCCCAATTGCATGAAGCAAAATCAGCGCAAAGCGATTATCAATACTTACATTTCCTAGAAATATTATTCACTCTTTTAGATTTAATAGACCGTTTAGATTTACGTACCGATTTTTTACGCGATATAGATTCTCACGAAAAGAAGCTAGTACTTTGGTCACAACACCCTGATATTGATGATAAAGCATTAGAAGAAGCAATACAGAACCTACACGTGTTAAGCTCGCAAATTAAGCAGAATAAAAAACTGGGTGCCAGTTTACGCGAAGAGCGTTTTCTTAGTAGTATTAGGCAGCGATTTAGCATTCCTGGCGGCGTAAACAGCTTTGACTTACCGGCTCTATTTTGCTGGCTCAAACAAGATAATGAGCCAAAACTAGCAGATATGAAAAATTGGATTGACCAACTTAAGTTAGTTGATAACGCCTTAGCCATGATGCTGGCTTATTTGCGAGAAAAATCACGCTTTCAAACCTTAGAGTGCAAAACGGGATTTTACCAGGGCTCTGTTGAAGAGAAGCTTGAACTGGTTCGTATAAAAATTGATAATAGCGACGGTATTTACCCTGTTGTGAGCGGCAGCAGAAACCGCTATGGCGTGAAATTTATGCGCTTACATGCTAATGAAAGTGGCTCAACTGCGGTAACTACTCGCGTAACATTTCAGCTCGCTTGCGGCTAAATATTTCTTCTTAATTTCAATATAAGTACTCTATTATGAAAGTTAACTGCCCTACGTGCAAAACTCAAATTGAATGGTCTGAAGCCTACGAATTCAGACCTTTTTGCTGCAAAAGATGCCAATTGATTGATCTTGGCCAATGGGCCGATGAAGCTCATGCCATCCCAAGTGATAAACATCAACACGACCTACTTCCTGACAACATAGACGTTGAAGAAGTAGAAGCGATGCTAGCCAAAGCGGCTAAAAATGCCGACGATTTCTTTCAATCATAAGTAAGGCCTTTTTTACATGTTTAACCAGCAGCCTATTAGTAACGTTGTGATTACCGCCGCTACCCATGGTAACGAAATGTCAGGGATTCAAGCCATTAAGCAGTGGCAATTAAACCCTGAACGCATTGCTAAATTTGCGCCATCAAGTGCCGTTCAACTACACCTAGTTAACCAAATGGCAATGGCGGCAAACAAGCGCTTTATTGATCAAGATTTGAATAGGCAATTTACTCACAAGGCATTGAGTGAAAACAAAGCATCAAGGCTTAATGAGCATTTAATTGCACAAAGTTTTAATGACAAGTTTGGCCCTAAAGGTCACTCCGCCACTGATTTATTAATAGATATTCACAATACCACTAGCAATATGGGCCCTACCCTTATTGTTTTAGTGAATGATGAATTTCACCAACAACTTGCGCGTTTTGTTAAAACCAATATGCCCGAGGCTATTATCTTAATTGAAGACTTCCAAGCGTATGACGACTTTGGCTATTTGTGTACAGTGGGCAACAAAGGCGTAATGATTGAAGTGGGTCCGCAAGCCCAAGGGATCTTAAAAGCTAAGGCTTATGCCGAAACCGTAAAGATGACAGAGCTAATTCTTAGCTTTGTTGAAGCATATAATTCAAATACACTTTGTGCGATGGAGCCTGTTGAAGCATTTAGGTTGGGTCAAGAAATTGCCTTCCCTACCATAACCGTTGATGGCGCGACTCAAAAAGCCGCTATGATTCACCCACAACTTGATGGGCAAGACTTTACTTTGCTAGCAAAAGGCTCGCCTTGCTTTATTGATTTTGACGGCAATGAAATAATGTGGGATGAGGAAGACACCTACCCTCATTTTATTGGAGAAGCAGCATACAATCACTTACATTTAGCTTTCGCAACTTCAAGTAAGTGTTTGTTCTAAGTTTGTAGCGCCTGCCGTCGTGGCTACCAGCAGCTCCGTCATCTTGGCTGCCATCAATTCCGTCATCGTGGCGAAGGCCTCGACCTCCGTCATCGTGGCGAAGGCCTCGACCTCCTAATTCACCCTCACTAGAATATTAAAGCAAGCTCTGAATCTGCAGCATCACAAAATTTGAACACTGTAAGCTTAGAAGAGTCCGCGTTATAACTTATAAATATGGGATACAAGCACGCAGGCAGGCGACTTAATTTATTTTTTAGTTGGCATACTATTGCAAGCTTTCATCTGAACGTCTGTTTTCATTCAATACTTCATCAATCCAATTTTTGAAGGATGACGCTCTGACAAAAACTGCAACTGAATTATATTTTCCGGAGACAAATTGATTTAACGGAGAGTCTATTTCGACCCAACTAGCTAAACCGACTAACACGGGTATATCATCGTGAAATATGACGGCTGGCCCTCCACTGTCCCCTGCGCCTATTGTACCCTCTAAAGGCAATGCCGTTTCATCTGCATCAAATTTAAATCTAATCCAGCGTTCATCAACTTCAGTTATGACATTATTATAATAATTAAGCTGTCTGAACTTTTGAGTCGGTGCCAACTCTGTAAATGGTTGTCGAAGCCAGTTATAAGCTTTTTCTAAAAAACCTGCATTTTTTGTTTCTCTTATTTCACCAGTTAAACCATTTCCCACGGCACCCTTACCGTATACAGTGACTTTAAGACCTAACTCAGTTTTTCCGGAAAAAATTGTAATTGGATTAATATGAGTTACCGAATTGGAAAGTTTTATTAATGCTATATCGCTATGATTATTCAAAAAGTCCATCAGTGGTTGGGGATTACCATCTCCCCAGTCAGTTTGGTCGTGCACATATTCAGGATGGAACACAATTTTTTCTATTCTATTTTCGACACCACCTACCTCTAGAGGCTTTCCAAGATAATCGTAATAAAACGTATAAATCACATGTGCGGGGGCTAACAACCAATTTTTATCGATTAAAACAGCCGTTCCTTCAAAAGGCATATCTACGTAGTATTCTGGAGGACTTTTTAGTTCGTATAGCTCCGACTTAACATCATGCCGTTTAACAACAGCCTGCGAATTAAAAGCAACCATCAATACAAAAATAATAATTTTTTTCATCTAAAATCCTTATAGAAAATGACAAAAAGCTTAAGCTTTTGAGCTTACCGGCCCTTTGCACCTATCGCCTTGCTAAGAGGCGTTACCCGTTCTTGGCAATGTCCGCTTGAATTTTCTTGTTAGCTTCCATTGTTTATTTGACTTCTACGGGACCTTATTCGTTCAATCTTACTTTTGTCGAAACCACCAAACGTTGAGTGGTGGATAATCCAATATACACCAGCAAGAAAAGGACCCAAAACGAGCACAGCGAGTGACCAACCTATCGGCCATATAAACCATGTTTTACTCCCATCAACTTCACCTTGCTTTGCAGCTGAATATACTCCCATCGCAAACAGGATATGGATAACAATTGTGGCAAATAAAATAAACACCGCGACAATTCCACTGCCAGCAGCCATTGATACTGTGTTGCTAAAATTCATAACGTAAAAAATCCTTCATTTAAAGAGCTAACACCAAATTAAGCGGCGAAGTTTAGCTTGCTAAAATGTTTGCCGAAGGCTCGAGCAAGCTATTACGAGACCTTCTTGAACCACTTGTTAGGCTTACATCAACCGTGATGTCGGCGGATATGCTTTATTAAACCTGACTCGTTGAACTCTAATGAGACAATATTAGTTTTACTATATCCAATGGTTTTATCTAAATGTGAAGGCTTAACTTTACCTACTTCAGTCATTTTTATAAAAACAACATTAGCCCCTACCATAATTTCATTTATCTCAATGTTACTGTTTATAACTTTATCTTTTAGTTTACCAACCATATCTGAACGGAGTTTCGACTTATCAGTATACGAAAAATTATATTTAACATGCTCATCAATAAAATTATCAGATAACAACGATATAAATTGGTCTATTTCTTTAGTGGTTGTATTTGGTTGTTGGCGTGCATTTTTGGCTGATACAAATACCTTTGCTTTTTCGATTAACTGTTCCGCCGTGAACTTGTCATTCGCAGAAGTTGAAAAAGAAAAAATAAGGGATATGAATACTAAAGTTAACTTTTTCACTGAACTCTCCTTGTATGCCTAACGCCGCATTAAACGGCGAAAATTGCCTTTTATTTTTGTCCGATTCAATGGTTTGTTAGCATAAAATGATGAACTCACAAGCGCGCTCCACCCGTAAACGTTGATAACGATACATTGATAATTATTGGTAGATTAATACGACATTGTCTGGAAAGCAAAATAACGTCCTTTGTTTATTTTTAGCTTGAATTAAGTAACAACTTGTTTGGCTTAAAAAGCATTAAACCGAAATTGCCAACACCTTTTAAAAACTGCCCATGATGCGATGTTTATATTTCCTAGCGCATGCCAGCTAATAATATTTAAATAATTCTACTGCTAACACCTTATTACAATGATCTCATAGTAACCAACAACTACACTCATTTCAAAATCTTTAAATTTTTAATCTATTTTAAATAAAGGATATTGGGTTTGAGGTAGGTTTGTTAGGTCGTGGCCTTCGCCACGATGACGGGAGTTAGCTGCGAGGTCGTGGCCTTCGCCACGATGACAGTATTTAGCTATCAGGTCGTGGCCTTCGCCACGATGACAGTAGTTAGCTATGAGGTCGAGGCCTTCGCCACGATGACGGTAGTTAGCTATGAGGTCGTGGCCTTCGCCACGATGACGGTAGTTAGCTATGAGGTCGTGGCCTTCGCCACGATGACGGTAGTTAGCTATGAGGTCGTGGCCTTCGCCACGATGACTGTAGTTAGCTGCGATGACGGTGGAGAGTTGTGACGTCGAGGCCTTTTTATTTTATTAGTTTACGTTTTAAAATGACTTAACCAAGGTTTCAATAATTTGCTTGTTTGCGTCAGGAAAATCTAATGTTTGCAGTGTATTAATATCACACCATTTAGCTTCTTGACCCTCTGCCCCTATGGCATTTCCGCTGAATTTATCAACCAGGTATACGTGCAAGCTTACCCGAACTTCTGGATAGGTGAAGGTGATATTGGGAAGGGCTTTACATTGCTCTACTACAATGGATATTTCTTCTTTGAGTTCACGAGCAAGGGCTTGCTCGGGGGATTCACCAGGCTCAATTTTACCGCCAGGAAATTCCCATTTACCGCCTTGATGTTTATGATTTTCGCGGCGGCAAACAAAGAATAAATTGTCTTTGAAGACAACCCCTACTGCCACGTCAATTTGTTTCAATTTATGGGTAGAAGGGGCTTGTTTCGTCATAGTATTAGCTTAATTTACCACAGCATTGTTTATATTTTTTACCTGAACCACACGGGCAAGGCTCATTTCGACCCACTTTAGGACCTTGGCGCTGCGGTGATTGAGCTTTCTCAACATCACTTGGGTGCGTAGCTGATTCAGCTTCTTTATGCTCAAAGTTCTTTTCAACTTCGGCACGGCGTCGTTGTGCTTCAACCGCTTCAACATCAGATTCTTCACGCACTTGAACTTTACTAAGTATACTAATAACTTCAATTTTTAAGTTGTCTAACATTTCAGAAAACAACTCAAATGATTCGCGCTTATATTCTTGCTTCGGATTCTTCTGAGCATAAGAACGCAAGTGAATACTCTGGCGCAAATAATCCATAGCGGCCAAATGCTCTTTCCAATGCCCGTCAAGGGTTTGTAGCATAACCGCTTTTTCAAACTGGCGCAGTACATCAGTACCCACTGCTTTTTCTTTTTCGCTGTAAGCATTCGTTATTTGCTCATGAACAAATTCACGCAATTTTTCTTCGTATAATTTGTCATCTTCATCAAGCATTTTTTGTAATGGTAAATCTAATAAGAAATCACCGCGTAAACGCTCTTCAAGGCCGGCAACATCCCACATTTCTTCCAATGACTGAGGCGGAATATATTGGCTAATAACCGTGTTTACAACGTCATTGCGTATATTAGTAATAGTGCTTTGAATATCCCCCTCATCTAACAACTCGTTACGTTGATCATAAATGACTTTACGTTGGTCATTTGCTACATCATCGTACTCAAGAAGTTGTTTACGAATATCAAAGTTACGCCCTTCAACTTTGCGCTGGGCATTTTCAATTGCTCTTGATACCCAAGGGTGCTCAATAGCTTCACCTTTTTCCATACCCATGCGCTTCATCATATTGCCCATTTTTTCAGAGGCAAATATACGCATTAATGGATCGTCAAGTGCTAAGTAGAATCGTGAAGAACCTGGATCACCTTGACGACCTGAACGCCCGCGAAGCTGATTATCAATACGGCGCGATTCATGGCGCTCGGTGCCTATAATATGCAAACCACCTGATGCTAATACCGCATCATGACGCTCTTTCCACTGTTCTTTTAAAGTATTAATCGCAGATTCGCTTGGTTCTTTTAAATTGTCGATTACAACATCTAAGTTACCACCTAGTACTATATCTGTTCCACGACCTGCCATGTTGGTAGCAATAGTAACCGCTTTAGGCATACCCGCTTGCGCAACTATATCGGCTTCTTCTGCGTGGAATTTCGCATTTAGTACTTTATGTTTAATCTTATTTTTCTTCAGCAAACTCGATAATAATTCTGAATTTTCAATAGAAATAGTACCTACAAGCACCGGTTGACCGCGCTCTACGCACTCTTTAATATCTTCAATAATGGCAAGGTACTTATCTTCTGCTGTTAAGTAAATCTTATCAGCGTGGTCTTTTCTTACCATAGGTTTATTAGTAGGAATTACCACGGTTTCAAGCCCATATATACTATGGAATTCAAACGCTTCGGTTTCAGCGGTACCGGTCATCCCGCCTAGTTTGTTATATAGTCTGAAGAAATTCTGGAACGTAATAGATGCTAGGGTCTGATTTTCATTTTGAATATTCACACCTTCTTTAGCTTCAACAGCTTGGTGTAAACCTTCTGACCAACGTCTGCCTTCCATTGTGCGGCCTGTGTGCTCATCAACAATTACTATTTGATCATCTTTAACAATGTAATCTACATCTTTAGTAAACAATTTGTGCGCGCGAAGAGCTGCATTAACGTGGTGAAGCATAGGAATATTAGCAGCGGCAAATAAAGAGTCGCCCTCTTCAATTAAGCCTACGCCTTGAAGAAGTTCTTCTACAAATATTTGACCATTTTCCGTTAAGTGAACTTGCTTGCCTTTTTCATCAATGGTGTAGTGACCATCGCCGTGGGCATCTTCCTCGTCTTCTTTGTCTTGCTTTTGAAGCTTAGGAATAAGGGTATTAATTTTTTTGTATAATTCAGAGCTGTCTTCAGCCGCGCCTGAAATAATAAGTGGCGTACGAGCTTCATCAATTAAGATTGAATCAACCTCATCAATAACTGCGAAGTTTAATTCACGCTGCACACGCTCTTGTGGACTAAACGCCATGTTATCGCGCAGGTAGTCAAAACCAAATTCATTGTTTGTACCATAAAGCACATCCGCTTGATAAGCTTCTAGCTTTTGCTGGTAATTCATGCCAGGAACGTTGCAACCTACCGTCATGCCTAGGAAAGAAAATAACTTTCGGCTCCAATCAGCATCACGCGTAGCAAGGTAGTCATTCACGGTAATAACGTGCACGCCTTTCCCTGATAATGCATTTAGATAAGTAGGGAGAGTTGCGGTAAGTGTTTTACCTTCACCGGTGCGCATTTCAGAAATTTTGCCTTCGTGAAGAACGAGGCCACCTTTCATTTGCGCATCAAAATGACGCATACCATACACACGCTTGCTTGCTTCACGAACTACAGCGAAGGCTTCAACCATTATGCCATCAAGAGTTTCACCCTCTTCAAGCCGCTTTTTAAACTCAGCGGTTTTAGCTTTAAGCTCGTCGTCACTAAGTGCTTCGATAGTTGGCTCAAGAGCATTAATTTGCGTGACTGTTTTACGTAACTTTTTCAATAAACGGCTGTTACGGGTACCAAAAATCTTCTTAAATATACTAGCGAACATGCGATGAAGACGTCCAATTTCTAATTTGCGTTAAAAAAAGCGCATGTTAGCACAAAAGCGTCCTAATATGGCGGTAAAAATACGATAGCAGTAAAAGCGTTAAACACTTACCCGCATCGTAAAAATTCTTAAGCAAATTGGTATTGGCAGATTTTATAAAAACTATTTATAAGACTATTTGTAAATATATGGAAGGGGATCTACTTGGCGGCCATCTTTTAGCACTTCATAGTGAACATGTGGCCCTGTAGAACGACCTGAGTTACCCATTAAAGCAACAGCCTGTCCTTTGGTCACAACATCTCCAACTTCAACCGTTAACGTGTGGTTATGGCCGTAGCGCGTTTTTAAACCGTTTCCGTGATCTATTTCTATTAAATGGCCATAGCCATAACGTTCACTTGCCCATGTTACTACGCCTGCACCGGTAGCAATAACTTCGCTTCCAACCTTGCCAGCGAAATCAATGCCTTTATGCATAGCTGGAGTGCCAGAGAATGGGTCTTTGCGAACGCCATAATAAGAAGATAACCAACCCTTACCAATCGGCCTGCCAGCCAATTTGCTTTCTTGTTCTATATTGAGGCCTAATAAAATAGATTCAAGGGCATTGAGTTGTTGAATTTTAAATTCAAGTGCATCAGACATTTTTTCTATTTGTGTAGTCAACTTTGCGTCTTTACTTAAGTTCGTTCGAACTTCATCTGATAATGCGAAATCTTCTATATTTAAACCACTTTTTTCAGCCATGTTTGCTGACATAGTATCTAAGTGGTTTAGTTGAGATTGCATAGATGCAAGTTGCTGGATTAGGCCATCAATTTTTTGATCTGTGTTGTCATGAAGTTCGTTTACAAGGTCTACTTGTTCTTGCAAGCCTGTTTTCACCACATTAAGGCGAATTTGGTTCTCAAACACTGACTCGGTAGAACGGCTTGATACAAGTAAAACTAGAGAAACACCCACTAAAAGGCTTACCGTTTTACGAATCGAAATACGCTTAGCGATTCTGGTATTTTTGCCCTTTACTAATATGGTAATGCTCATGGTTTCTAGTTCTTCTCTTTGACAATCTGTATTTCATTAAATACTTGCTACGCAGTGTAGTAAGCTTATCGGCCAATTGGAACAAAATTATATACACAAACTTATAAACAACTATAACTATTGTGGAATACATCCCCAATTAAATACCATTAAGCCTTTATTTTATTAGTGTTGTAAGCATTCATTAAATTACTTTGGTATAACTAAATGAATACTTACAAGAGCTTAGTTTAGCTACAAATTCACCTCTGGATAGTACAATATTTAAGCAAGAATCATGCGCGTTTTTTCTACGCGAAATTAACACCTAAGTGAGATGAGTTTTCAATATACTTAATAGGCATGCTTTCTTCGTCTTCAAACTCAACATATTCCCAAGCTGACTTTTCATTCAAAATAGCGTTGAGCAGCTTATTATTAAGACCATGGCCCGTTTTATAAGCCACTAGCTCACCAATCAAGTTATGACCACCTAAAAATAAATCACCCACGGCATCTAGAATTTTGTGTTTCAAAAATTCATCAGAATATCGTAAACCTTCTGGATTTAATACACGGAACTCATCTAAGGCAACGGCATTGTCCATGCTGCCACCTAACGCTAAATTCATCGAATTCATTGTTTCAAGGTCACGCATAAAACCAAAAGTGCGCGCGCGGCTAATTTCATCAATGTATGAATCTTTAGAAAAATCTAATACACAATGCTGGCGAGACTGCGAAATAGCAGGGTGAGCAAAGTCAATTCTAAAATCAACTTTAAACCCATTGTAAGGTCTAAATTCAGCCCATTTGTCACCGTCTTCAACACGGATTGTTTTGTTCACTCGAATAAACTTTTTAGGTTTATCTAATTCGCTCACACCAGCGCTTTGGAGAAGAAAAATAAATGGGCTAGCGCTGCCGTCTAATATAGGAAGCTCATGGCTGTCTACTTCAACAATAATGTTATCAATACCTAAACCCGATAGAGCTGAAGCAAGGTGCTCTACTGTATGAATTGAGTGGCCTTCGGCATTTGTAATACATGTACATAACATAGTGTCGCCCACATCCTTGGCGTTCGCATGTATATCCGCAGGTGGATTAACATCCATGCGGCGAAATACGATACCGGTATCAGCTGGGGCTGGGCGTAAGGTCATGGTGACTTTACGGCCTTTATGTAAGCCAATACCCGTTTCGGTAATTGATGTTTTAATAGTGCGTTGTTTTAACATGTCATACCTTATTAATGTGGGACAGCCGCGCATTATACTTAAATAGTCTAATAACATCAAGGGCTTTAAATTTTGCAAGCTATTTCTGTTAAAAAACCAACTGCTCAGACCACCCTTAAAAGTATATACTTTTGTACAACATCTAAAATAGATGATTACTTAGCTGACTTTCTTTTACAAAATATTCGGCTTAAAACGCAAAAAAGCACAGCTTTTTATGAGCTGTGCTTTTGAAAATGGTTTAAAAACCAAAGCCTTGTATAACTAGTTTGACTTAATCAGCCTGCCTACGTAAAAACGCAGGGATATCCAAGTAATCAAGTTCTTCAACCTGCTCTTCTTCAGCCCTTACAGCTTGTGTGCTATCTACAGAAGGGCGAGCATCGCTAGTGCCTGTCATTTCACGGCCACCATTTGGCGGAGTATGACCATCTTTCTTGATAAGTGAAATATCTGGTTTACGCTCAGCGCCTATGCCTGTAGCAACAACGGTCACGCGAATCTCATTCTCAAGTTCAGGATCAATTACTGTTCCTACAACTAGCGTTGCGTTTTCAGAGGCAAACGCTTTTACCGCGTTACCAATTACTTCGTATTCATCAATGGCGAAGTCTAAACCGGCAGTAATATTTACCAGAATGCCTCGTGCACCTGACAAATCAATATCTTCAAGTAACGGACATGCAATAGCAGCTTCAGCAGCTTCTTCGGCGCGGTCTTCACCACGTCCAATACCACTTCCCATCATAGCAGTGCCCATTTCAGACATAACGGTTTTAACGTCAGCGAAATCCACGTTAACTAAACCAGTACGAGTAATAAGTTCTGCAATGCCCTGCACAGAGCCTTTAAGTACATCGTTAGCTGCACTAAATGCTTGTAGAAGCGGTGTGCCTTTGCCCATTACTTTTAACAATTTTTCGTTAGGAATGGTTATTAAAGAATCAACATATTTGCCTAATTCAGCAATACCTTGATTAGCAAAGTCTAAGCGCTTTCTGCCTTCAAAAGGGAAAGGTTTAGTGACTACTGCCACAGTAAGAATGCCCATATCTTTAGCAAGTTTAGCTACTTCTGGTGCAGCGCCTGTACCCGTGCCACCACCCATACCGGCGGTAATAAACACCATATCTGCACCATCTAAAGACTGGCGAATTTTTTCGCGGTCTTCATGAGCAGCTTCACGCCCTACGTTTGGATCAGCGCCTGCGCCTAAACCCTTAGTAAGCTCGCTACCAATTTGTATTTTAACTGTTGCCGTTGACTTTTTAAGAGCCTGTGCATCAGTATTCATGGCGATGAAATCTACGCCTTCTATTGTTTGTGAAACCATGTATTCAACGGCGTTTCCGCCACCACCACCCACGCCAACGACTTTAATGACCGCTTCGTCGGTAGGTGTATCCATCAGTTCGAACATAATATTCTCCGAGACCGTTTGAGCCAGTGCATACCTGGCTCGTTATTGTTTTAGCGCCTAGTTCAAAAGCCCCCTAAAATGCACCTTTGAACCACGTTTTGATGCGTTTGAAAACGCTATCTTCGTCATGTCTAGATGACGATTTTTTATTATTAGTATTTTGTTTACCGTACTGTAGTAAGCCTACCGCTGTTGCAAAGCAGGGATCATCTACATATTCAGCTAAGCCCTTTACACTGTGAGGCTTGCCGACGCGTACTGGCATTTGGAAAATTTCTTCTGCGAATTCAACGGCACCTTCCATTTTGGCTGTACCGCCAGTAATCACTAAACCAGCTGCTATTTGTTCTTCTAAACCGCTAGCTTTGATGTGATCGTAAGCAATTTCTAGTAGCTCGTGATAACGAGGCTCTATTACTTCCGCAAGTGTGTGGCGTGACATAGCACGAGCAGGTCGGCCTCCAACACTTGGCACATCAATTGTTTCTTCCATGCTAACCATATCTTTTAATGCACAAGCGTAATTAACTTTAATTTGCTCTGCATTGTTCATTGGTGTTCGGAAAATTTTAGCGATATCGCTCGTAATTTGGTTTCCCGCCAATGGTATAACAGCAGTATGTCTTATTGCGCCGTCTGTGTAAATGACTATATCAAGAGTTCCGCCCCCAATATCTGCCACACAAACGCCTAATTCTTTTTCATCATCAGTTAAAACGGCATAGCTTGAGGCTAAAGCGCTGAAAATAGTTTGATCAACGTCTAGGTCACAGTTTTCTACACATTTTACTAAATTCTTAGCCATGTCATCAGCACAAGTAATAATATGTGCTGCGGCAACCATTCTTACGCCACTCATACCAATAGGATTTTTGATGCCTTCTTGGACATCAATAACGTATTCTTGCGGCAATACATGCAATAATTTGCGCTCTGCAGCCATAGGAACTGAGCGGGCTGCATGAATAACGTTGTCAACGTCGTCTTGTGTAACTTCCTGATTATTAATTGGCACCATGCCTGATTCATTCTGGCACTGAACATGGCGTCCACTAATAGACATAAACACGCTAGATATATGGCAATCGGCCATTAATTCCATTTCATTAATTGCGTGGCGCACTGAATCAACCACTAAGTTAAGATCGTTCACGCCGCCTTTTTCCATACCTCGGCTTTTGTGCTTCCCCACACCTACTATGCTAATGTTGCCATCATCAAGTATTTCACCTAAAACCGCTTTCACGGTACTCGTGCCAATATCCAATCCAACAATTAGGTCTCTATCTAAAGTTTTAGACACAATTATTATCCGTCCTTTACGTATTATTTCTTGGTTGATTTACATTGGCACTTTCATGCCAGCCAACCGCTAAACCCGTGTCGTATCTTAAATCTACATACTTCACCGGTTTTTCTTGTTTTGTTATTAGGGGGTAAACATCAATATAACGCTGCAAACGATTTATGTACTCTTGCCTTCCTAACTTTAATACCATGTTATTGCCCAGTTTAGCTTGCCATGCAAAACGCTCACTCAATACTAATTGCTTAATTTGTTGGCCGCTGCCATTTAGCAATCGTTGCATGTGTGTGTAGCCTGTCAACACGGTTTTTTCACTGCCTCCCGGGCCATACAATTGAGGCAAACTATCCACTACGTTTTCAGTATTTGTTTGATACCGGATTCTACCCTCAAATGTATCTCCGTATCGGTTAAGCAGTAAATCATCGTTCCATTTTGCTACCGCCGTTTGTTCAATAATGTGAATGTATAATTTGCTTGGCCAACGCTTTCTTATTGAAGCGGAAAACACCCACGGCTGCTCTTCCATTAATTGATGAACTTGATTTACATCCAGCGCAAAAAAACTGCCTTTCGCATCCTTTCTTACAATTCGTTCTAATTCAGGCGCCGATAGTTGCTTTAAGTTCCCACTAAATACAATTTCTTGCACTGGCAGGCGTTGTTCATCTTGCAACCATGAGCTGGCCCAAAAACCTGCGTAAATCAGTCCAAATAAAACAAAAATAAATACGGGCAAGCCAACGGCAATTGGCGCCTTCTTTACTTCCGTTTTCAGCTCAGGCTCTTCCACCTTGGCTGGAACTGTTTCGCTAGTCATTTAGTCCTCTAATGTCTGCATTAAAATTGCTATTACGAGTTCAGTAAAGCTCAAGCCCGCCTGTTTGGCGGCTTTAGGCACTAAACTTGTGTTTGTCATTCCCGGTACCGTATTACTTTCGAGTAAGTAAAACTGTCCGTTATTATCGCGCATCAAATCAACTCGTCCCCAGCCCTTGCCTTGTAAAGAGGTGAAGGCTTCTAAAGCAATTGACTGAATATTGCGCTCATCTTCTTCACTTAAACCACTGGGGCAAAAGTACTGCGTAGAATTACTATTGTATTTTGCATCGTAATCGTAAAAACCTTCGGCGGGCTTCATACTGATTGACGGCAAGGCTTCATTACCTAGAATGGATACAGTGTATTCTGGCCCGGTAATAAACGCTTCAATAAGCACTTTTTTATCAAATTTAAAGGCCGTTTCAATCGCTTGCCTTAGCTCATTTTCGTTACTAGCTTTGGCCATGCCTAGGCTAGAACCCTCTAAACTAGGCTTCACCATCACTTGGCCACCTAATTCTTGTAAAATAGAAGCGCAATGAGTGGGCTCAAATGAATCTTGCACAACCACTTTATAAGGTGCAATGGGTAACTGTTGCGCGTGCCAAATTAATTTCGTTAACACTTTGTCTATTGCAAGAGCCGAGCCAGTTACACCCGATCCTGTATAGGGTAAATGTAAGTAATCAAGCGTGCCTTGAATTGTACCGTCTTCCCCCCCTCTCCCATGCAAGGCAATGAATACTCGGTCGAAGCCATCTTGGCGTAAATCACATACGTTCCTGTCTTTTGGATCAAAGCCATGCGCATCTATGCCAGCATCACGCAAAGCATTTAACACAGCCGTTCCTGACGCTAAGCTTACTTCTCGTTCAGCAGAAGTCCCGCCTAATAAAACGGCAACCTTGCCAAATTCTTCAATTCGTTGCTGACTAAGTTTATTCATCGTTTTCTTTACTCGCTAAAACAGATAAATCAAATTGATGTTTAGCTAGCTCTTGTGCAATATTGCCAATATTTCCAGCGCCTTGTAAAAACACAGTGTCTTCGTCTTGTAGCACGTCTTGCATAACGCTATACAGTTGCTCTGGCTGGCCTACGTATATAGGGTCTACTTTGCCGCGTTGTCGTATAGAGCGGCACAAGGATTTACTATCCACCCCCTCTATTGGCGATTCGCTAGCGGCATAAACATCTAATAACAAAAGCACATCGACTTTAGACAACACCGCTACAAAATCTTCGTAGAGGTCACGCGTTCGCGTATATCGATGTGGTTGGTACACCATGACTAAGCGTCTATCAGGCCAATTGCTGCGAGCCGCAGCAATTGTCATGTCAACTTCAGTTGGGTGATGTCCATAGTCATCAATTAAGGTAAGTTTAATATCTTTTTGTTGATTATCCGGTACAGCAAAATCACCTAAAATTTGAAACCTACGCCCTATTCCAGCAAATGACTTTAACGCAGATAAAATGTCAGTATCATCAACACCTTCTTCTGTAGCTATTGCCACAGCTGCTGTCGCATTTTTGACATTATGTATACCGGTTGCGTTAAGGCTTATATTTATTGGTGCTAAATTTTTACGAATTACCGTAAACTGGCTGGTGTTCAAACCATAAGTAATATTAGTCGCGACATAATCGTTGCTCTCATCAGTGCCGTAGGTAATGTATTTTCGTTCAATCCGAGGAATTAGCTCTTGAATCACATCATCATCACCGCACAACACGGCCAAGCCGTAAAATGGCAGGTTATGTAAAAACTCTACGTAGGCAAGTTTCATTTTATTGAAATCACCGTCATAGGCTTCTAGATGATCAGGCTCTATGTTGGTTATAACCGACACGGTAGGTTGTAAATGTAAAAACGATGCATCACTTTCATCGGCTTCAGCAATAAGATACTTGCTCACGCCTAACTTTGCGTTTGTGCCTGCACTGTTAAGTAAACCGCCAATCACAAACGTGGGGTCAAGCTCGGCTTGAGTGAATATGGTTGAAATCAAACTGGTAGTAGTGGTTTTACCGTGAGTTCCTGCAATTGCAATTCCGTAGCGAAAGCGCATTAATTCAGCAAGCATTTGTGCGCGTCGAATAATAGGTATGCGTTGCAATTGTGCTTCAATTATTTCTGGGTTTGTGCTTGATATTGCAGATGACACTACAAGTACATCAACAGCACTTAAATTATCTTTTTCGTGGCCTATGTAAACCGTTACGCCCATGCTTGATAAGCGGCGGGTCATATTGTTAGCTTGTTGATCAGAGCCACTTACCTTGTAACCAAGATTCACCATAACTTCGGCTATGCCACCCATACCAGCGCCACCAATGCCAACAAAATAGATATGTTCAACGGCTCGCATTTTGTGCGGCTGCTGCGTCCAATTATTTACTTTACTATCCATTTAAGAGGGCTCCTTACTGCTGCGCTTAAGCGTATTTTCAACAATTACGCTTGCGACCTTTTCCGTGGCATCACTTATGGCACACTGTCGCGCTTTTGCAGCCATTTCAATTCTATAATTTTTATCAGTACAAAGTTTACGAAGAATATCTTCTAAACCACTATCTATATCTTTTTGCGCAAGCAATATTGCGGCTTGTTTGTCACTTAAATTTTTTGCATTTGCCGTTTGGTGATCATCTACAGCAATAGGTAAGGGCACAAATATAGCTGCACGGCCCGCGCCTGCTACTTCAGCTACGGTTAGCGCACCGGCTCGACAAATAATAATATCAGCCCACGCAAAGTCATCTTGTATGTTTGGCAAAAATTCAAGTAACTCAGCTTTACATTCATCTTTGTAAACATGTTGCAAAGCTTCTAGTTTACCTTTTCCTGATTGATGCCGCACATTAATATTAAGGCTTTCGCTTAATCTATTTAAAATAGGCGGTATATTTTCATTTAGCGCTAGCGCGCCTAAACTCCCACCTACTATTAAAATATTGACCGCATTATTTTCACGAGAAATAGAAGAAAGCGCCGGGATTTGGAAAAAGGCCTCGCGAATGGGGTTTCCTACAAATGTAGCCGTTATGTTTTTACTTGCCGCATTTTGGCTATTTGATAAGTCAAAACCAGACAAAGTCGCCCTTGCGAGCTTTGTTAAGTAGCGGTTTGTCATACCAAAAACAGCATTTTGTTCATGAATAATAATGGGGATACCCAGCAAATATGCTGCCAGGCCACCTGGGCCACTGGCATACCCGCCCATACCTAAAACAGCATCGGGTTTAATACGTCTTAATAAGCGAAAAGCTTGAAAAACCGCGTGGCATAATTTAATAGGTGTGAGTAATTTAGTTATCGCGCTTTTACCGCGCACTCCACCAATGTCTATAAAATGAATGGGAAAGCCATGCTCAGGTACTAATTGTGCCTCCATTTTGTCAGCTGTACCTATCCAGTCTATTTGCCAAGCTAAAGACTGCATTTTATGCGCAACCGCTAATCCAGGAAATACATGACCACCGGTTCCACCGGCCATAATAACAAGCTTATTCATTAGGCTCTCCAGGTGCAGATTTGCTAGCCTTTGGTTTTCGAGGAATAGCCTGAACACCGTCTACGTTAAGCTCAAAATCAATTCTAATTAATATGGCAACAGCAATAGACATTATAATTAACGAGGAGCCCCCATAACTTACTAGCGGTAAAGTAAGTCCTTTGGTTGGTAGCATACCTGTACTTGCACCAATGTTTACTGCCGTTTGTAAACAAAACCAAATACCAATGCCATAAGCCGTAAAGCCTTCAAAGGGGCGCTCATTGCTAAGTGCGGTGTTACCTAAGCGCAAGGCTTTTACAATCAAATAAAACATTAATAGCAATACCACTAACACGCCTATATAACCTAATTCTTCGGCAAGAATTGCCATTATAAAATCAGTATGCGCTTCGGGTAAAAACTCTAATTTTTGAAGGCTATTACCTAAACCTTGCCCCAACCAGGAACCTCGCCCATATGCCATTAACGATTGGGTCAGCTGATAGCCGGTGCCAAAAGGGTCAGCCCAGGGATCAAGGAAACCTATAATTCGATTTCGCCGATACTCTGAATACACAATTAAAAATACAACCGAAGTGATACCGGTGAAAATGAGCCCAAAAAATTGCACCAGTTTTGCCCCTGCCAAAAATAGCAAAGCAAGAGTGGTGGTAAACATCACAATAACGGTTCCTAAATCGGGCTGCATTAAAAGCAAGCCAGCAAACAAACCATATACAAATAGGGGTTTAAAGAAACCCTTTGCACCTTCGTTCACTTGTTCGTAACGTCTAACTAAGTAACCTGCTAAATACAAAAAGAAAAATAGCTTAGCAGGCTCGGCGGCTTGAATCGTAATAGGGCCTATTACTATCCATCGGGTACTTCCGTTAACCGTTCTACCAATGAACAAAACCGCCACTAACATGGCCAAAGCTGCCAGCATTAAATACGGGTTGCTGGTGCGCCAAAATTGCATGGGCAAGTTTAAGGTAATTAGCCCCACGGCTAGTGCCAATAGAATATAAACACCGTGGCGGCTGGCAAAATAATACGGGTTTGCGTGAAGGCGATCAGCAATGGGCATAGAGGCTGATGTAATTATCACAAAGCCAATTGTCATTAGCGCTACCGCTACCAGAATTAAATGAAAGTTGTATGAACTGCGCGGCTTGTCATGTTTAGCCGCAAATAATTCTAACAAAGAAAGTTGTGAATTCATGGGCTCACCACCTCTTTAGCTAAAACGTTTACTGCTTGTGCGAATTCATTTCCGCGATGTTGATAGTTATCAAACATATCTATGCTTGCACAAGCGGGTGACAATAAAACCGCTACATCACGCTCTTCGCTTAGTTTCAAGTCATACGCAGCAGTTTGCGCAAATTCTACGCATTGCGATATATTATTGGCAAGTTTGAAATCTACCCCTGTGTGGGTAAATAAGTGTTTATCTTTGCCCATTAAAATTAGCAAACTAACGTGTTGGTTTATAAAACTTGTTAGTTCGCTTAAATCAGCGCCTTTGCTATCACCGCCAGCAATTAAAATAATGGCTTTATTTTTACTCACTAACGATTCTAGTGCTGCAATACATGCTCCAGGATTAGTGGCTTTTGAATCATTAATCCACTCAACCCCCTGCTCTAGCAACACGCGTTCAAAACGATGAGCCAAACCGCTATAAGCACTTAGGCTTTTTACCACTGTTTGAAGAGGCAATTGTAAGTGCATAGCGCAAGCCAGTACCACTTGCATATTGAGTAATTGATGCTGATTCACATTGTCAATTTTAGCGGCACTCAGTAGCAAGTTGGTATTAATCCAAATGCCTTCGGCGTTTTGAAATAAAGAAGGAGCAGTAGCGCTTTCACTGTGTATTTGTTGCAAGCCAAAGCTCGCCTGGGTCTGATTTGTATATTTTAGCGGGAAGGTTTTTTCATCATCCCGATTATAAATAACATGATCTGCTTTGTTATAAATACTCAGTTTTGCATCAGTATAGGCCTGCATGCTGCCATGACGGTCAATATGATCTGGGCTAACATTTAATACACACGCTATTTTAGGCTGCAAGCTATGAGTAGATTCAAGTTGGAAACTGGAAAGCTCAAGCACAATGTAGTCAAAGCCTTGGTCTAATAATGTTAATGCGCTGCGGCCAAAATTACCGCCTAATCCTACTTTAAAGCCTGCAGCCGCTATAGCCTTGCTTAGCATATCAACCACAGTACTTTTTCCATTAGAACCGGTAACAGCAATCACGGGGCATGTGTTTTCTACCGCAAATAGCTCTATATCGCCTATAACCGGTTTGCCTGTTGCCTTAAATTTTTGAATAAATGCTTGGCATAGGTTTACGCCGGGGCTTACTACTACTTGGTCGAAAGCATTTAAATCGCTTTGTTCGTGCAATTTGTGAGTGCTTGCTTGTTGATGGTTTTCACTTAGTTGCTTTGATAAGTCAGCTTTGTCGAAAATAGCTAAGTTAGCGCCTTTTGCAAGCAAATAATCAGCACATGCTTTTCCCGTTACGCCATAGCCAATTAAGGCTATGTGTTGGTTACAGTACTGATGACTATCTTGCACGTTCATTTTCGTTATCTCAACTTAAGTGTTGCTAAACCAACAAGCACTAAAATTATCGAGATTATCCAAAAACGAACAATAACTCGCGGCTCAGGCCAACCCTTTAACTCATAATGGTGATGAATAGGTGCCATTCGAAAAATTCTTTTGCCGCGCAGCTTGAAGCTTCCTACCTGCAGAATAACTGACAGGGTTTCAACAACAAATATCCCCCCCATTATAAATAGCACTATTTCTTGGCGAACTAACACAGCAAGAACACCTAATGTTCCGCCCAGTGCTAATGAACCTACATCGCCCATAAATACTTGTGCTGGGTAAGTGTTAAACCATAAGAAGCCTAATCCTGCCCCCACAATTGCCGTACAAACAATTACCAGTTCGCTGGTCATGGGAATAAAGGGGATGTTTAAATATTCAGAAAACTTTATGTTTCCAGTAGTGTAAGCAAATATAGCAAAAGCACCGGCGACTAAAATAGTCGGCACAATGGCAAGCCCATCAAGGCCATCAGTTAGGTTTACGGCGTTACTGGTACCTACAATAACAAAGTAAGTTAACACCAAATACCATAAGCCTAATTGCGGCATGACTTCTTTAAAAAAGGGGACCAACAGCGCTGTTTCTTCTGCCTGGCTTGAATTAATAAATAGGAAAAATGCCACGGCCAATGCTATTACCGATTGCCAAAAGTACTTCCAGCGGGCTATTAAGCCTTTGGGATCTTTGCGAACAACTTTTCTGTAGTCATCAATAAAACCAATTATACCGAAGCTCACCACTACAAATAACGTGACCAATACATAAGTATTTGTTAAATCAGCCCACAATAAACAACTGGTTAAAATGGCGGCTAAAATTAGTACGCCGCCCATAGTAGGGGTACCTGATTTAGATAAATGGCTTTGCGGGCCATCATCTCTAACGGTTTGCCCTATTTGCATATTCTGCAACCACTTAATCATTTTAGGCCCAATTAAAATGGCAATTGCTAAAGCGGTGAGCGTGCTTAAAATTGCACGCAGGGTAAGGTAAGAAACAACATTAAAGCCGCTTTCAAATTGGGTTAGCCATTCGGCGAGCCAAATTAACATTATTTAGGCTCCTTCTTTATATTAGGTCCAAAATCAAATGCACAAAGTGCATCTACTACTTGCTCCATTCGAGCGCTTCGTGAACCTTTAACTAAAATGGTCACTTTGGTTTTTTCTTTTGCTAGGGCCCCATTTTGAATCATGGGAGCAATCAATTTTAATAAGGCATCAAACCCTTCTTGTGCATCAGCACATGCCATACCTTTATTCTGCATAGCAGAACTAGCATGGGCGCTCAATTTACCGCAGCTAATTAACGCGTCAATATTATGCTCAGCAGCGTATTCGCCTATTTGTTCATGGTACATAGCGGCTTGATCGCCCAACTCGCCCATGTCACCAAATACAAATACCCTAAAGCCTTCTAAATTACTGAGTAAATCTATAGCGGCTTTCACTGAACCCACGTTAGCGTTGTAAGTGTCGTCAATAACTTTAATGCTCTCATTGATAACTTTTACACCTAAGCGCCCTGCCACACTCTGCATGGCAAATAAGCCTGTTTTTACATCCGCTAAATTAGCCCCCACACTAATGGATAAAGCTGCACTTACTACCGCATTACCCACATTATGAATGCCGGGCACACGTAATCTTATAGCAGCGCTGCCAATAGGTGTGATTAACTCAAATTCAGCGCAGCCCTCAGCATTAATAGACACTTTATTAGCATGAAAGTCACCGCGTTCGCTTTCATACGAAAACGTTAAAATTTGCTCGGTGGAAGATTTGCCCTTCCAGAATTCATAAAACTGGCTATCATGGTTAAGGATAGCTACTGCATCTGGTGCGAGCACTTTAATAATTTCACTTTTAGCGCGCGCTACACCGAACAAACTGCCGAAGCCTTCAATATGAGCAGGGGCTGCATTTACAATGGTGGCTACGTCAGGCTTAACTAGGCCGCAGGTATATTCTATTTCACCTTGATGATTCGCGCCCATTTCAACAACCGCATACTCGTGTTCTTCATTTAAACGAAGCAAGGTTAAAGGCACGCCAATATCATTATTGAAATTGCCTTTGGTTGCTAACACTTTACCGCGTTGGCTTAAAATGGAATACACCATTTCTTTTACGGTAGTTTTGCCGCTTGAGCCGGTAATACCAACAGTTTTAGGGGATACTTTTTGTTTTACCGCGCTTCCTAATAGGCCTAGCGCAATAGTCGTATTGCTTACCATTATGGCGGGTAAATGCGTATTGGTTTTTTGACTAACGATGACGGCAGCAGCGCCTTTTTGCGCGGCCGTATTTAAGTAATCGTGGGCATTGAATTTAGGCCCTACTAAAGCAATGAATAAATCATCAGGCTTTATATCGCGAGTATCTGTGCTTACGTTTTTAATGATAACTTGGGCTGCTGCATCAGCGCTATTTACGTTTAGTAACTCACCGTTTACCTGTTGTGCAATCCAAGCTAATGAAACTGTAATCATAATTTAGCCCCATTGTTTATAATAGATTGAACAACTTCTCGCTCATTATAGGTAATCCGTTCGTCCCCTAATTCCATATAGGTTTCGTGCCCTTTGCCGGCTACTACTATCATGTCTTTACTACAACTATTCTGCCATGCCATTTTTATTGCTTGCTCGCGTTCTAATTCTATTCGTACATTTTTACTTGAAGCGAAACCACTCAAAATTTCATTTATAATTATTTGAGGATCTTCGCTTCTTGAATTGTCTTGTGTTAACACCGTTTCATCGGCGTATTTACACGCTATACTTCCCATAATTGGGCGTTTAGAGGTATCTCTGTCACCGCCACAACCAAATACACACACTAGCTTTCCTGGGGTGTGCTTGCGCGCAGCCTTTAGAGCTTGTTTCAGTGCATCGGGTGTGTGTGCATAGTCTACCAATATACTGGCCTTCGTGCTGACAAAAAGTTCCATTCTTCCAGCAACGCCACTTAATAAATGAATGTATTTAACAATTTCATCAAATTCAAATTGTTGCGCCAGTAAGGCGGTAATGGAAGCTAAAACATTGGCAATATTAAACGGGCCAATTAATGCAATTTTAGCAGGCGAATGCCCCCAACTTGAATGCAGCATAAAAGTGCTACCCTTTGGAGTGAAATCGATCTCACTCACCCAACAGCCTTTGTGTTTTGCTTCAACAAAAAATTCAGGCTTGTCTACTGAATACCAATACACATCTACATCGCTATTTACGCTTTGTTGCCATTTATCTGATTCTTCGTCATCAGCGTTTAGTACTAGGTTTTTTAAACCATCTGCTTTTAAAAGTAAGCGCTTAGCCTCACCATAACTTGCCATGTCACCATGATAATCAAGATGGTCTTGACTTAAATTGGTAAAAATAGCTGTATCAACCACCAATGACTGCAAACGGTCTTGTGTTAATCCGTGTGAAGACGCTTCTATTGCTGCATGTTCAACACTGTGTTTGGAAAGTTGGTGTAAGTGCGTGACCGTAGATACAATGTCAGGGGTCGTGTTAATAGTTTCGTTAAATAGAGAAACATTACCATTGGTAAATTTGTTGACCCCCAAAGTACCAATACTTGCGCTTGGAAAACTAAGTAAGCTGCACATTTGTGCATAAAGGTTTGCCACCGAGGTTTTACCATTAGTGCCTGTAATAGCACATAACTTAACTGCATCTTGATAATGATAGAATGCGCGCGCTATGCCGCCTAATTTAGAAGATAAGTTTTGCGTATGAATGAGTACGTAAGCGTGGGCTTGTTTGCTACTCGTAATACTCACACTAGGTAATTTAGCTTCATTGTTTTGGCTAATAACTACTTTGCAGCCATTGTTGCAAGCGTCATCAATATAATCATTCCCATTTTTGGAACTACCGCCAAGCGCTATGAAGATGCTTGAATCATTTACATTGCGGCTATCAAGACTAATAGACGTAAGTTCTTCGTTGAAACTTATGCTGGTAAGAGCAAACTTGAGCTGCGTGAATAAGTTGCCACTTGGACTAATCTCCAAGCACAGCTTTTCTAGGGTAGAATTAACGCCCTGCATGAAGCTGTCGCTCTAATACCACATCAACACTCATGGCATCAGGTGGAGTATTCAACATTTGTAGCGTATTGCTGACCACTTTAGAAAACACTGGTGCGGCGGTATCACCCGCGTAGTAGAAATCACCGCCAGGCTCATTTATGAGTACAACAACTGCAATTTGTGGGTCAGACACGGGGGCTATGCCAGCGAATATATTCACGTATTCTTCACCGTAACCACCTGCTACCGCCTTTTTACTCGTACCCGTTTTACCAGCCACTCGGTATCCAGGTACACGCGCTTTATAACCAGAGCCGCCTTTTTCTGTCACTGTTTCCATCATGAGTAACACATCATGTGCCACTTGCTCAGATATAACGCGGTCGGGGTAAACTTCTGCGTTCATGTCTTTAACAATACTAAGTGGACGCTTCATTCCGCCATTTGCAATAGTGGCATATACTCTAGCTAACTGCATGGCAGTCACCGAAATATTATAGCCAAATGATAAAGTGGCTATTTCATGTTGTGACCACCTAGAGCGCTCATGGAAAATACCATCTTCTTCGCCCACCATATTGGTGCCGGTATCACTCATTAAGCCTAAGTTGTAGTAAAAATCTATTAGCACTTCTTTTGGCATTGAAAGCGCCAGCTCTGAAATACCCATATTACTTGAGTATTTAAGCACTTCCGACAAGCTAATTTCGCCTAAATTTCTTGAATCTTCAACGCGGCTACCACCTAATCGCTTCCAACCAGGCGATGTGTCAATAATACTGTCAGACTCATATGATTCATTTTCTAGCGCAGCAATAACGGCAAGTGGCTTTAAGACCGAGCCTGGTTCAAATGCGTCGGTAATTGCTCGGTTACGAACGCGGTAACTAGAAACTGTAGAGCGATTATTAGGGTTATACGATGGCGTGTTCGCCAGCGCAAGAATCTCACCGGTGTGCACATCCACCACTACAACAGAGGCAGACGTAGCTTGGTACAAAACAGTCGCTTCTTTGATTTCACGATAGGCAATGGCTTGAATTCGTTGGTCAATGGTTAGCTTGATATCTTGCGCTTTTTTACCGGCTTCTTGCTCTAAAATTTCTACTTGGCGGTTATTTGCATCGCGGCGAATGCGTCGTTTGTCAGGAGTGCCGGTTAACCATTTATTATATAAGCGCTCAATTCCCTCAATGCCTTTATCGTCTACATCGGTAAATCCCAAAATATGGGCCGAGGTTTCTCCGGCAGGGTAATAGCGCTTCGCTTCGTTACGTAAAAACACACCTGGAATTTTAAGTTGTTCAACAAATTTAGCTACTGCCGGCGTAATTTGGCGCTGAATATAAACAAACCTACGCTTTGGATTCGACACCCGTTTAACTAGCTTTTTAGGGTCTATATTCAATACCTCGCCTAGTGCATCCCAGCGGCGCAAATCATCAAGGGCGGCATTGTCATGAATAATTTTAGGGTCAGCATAAATTGCTTGGGCTGGCACACTTACCGCTAACTGCTGGCCATTTCGGTCAGTAATTAGGCCTCTGTAGCTTGGAATATCACGCACTCTGATTGTGCGGTTGTCACCGTGTTCAATTAAATCATCAGGTTGGATTACTTGAATAAATGCCGCTCTTGCAGCTAGGGCTACAAATACAAAAATCACACAAGCTAATACAAGCAAAAAACGCCATTGTAAAAAACTAGGTGCTAGTTTAGGTTTTGCTTGGCCGTTTTTTGCATTGGCTTTGCGGTTGCCGTTGCGCTTACGCGGTTTTTGAAGTGTAGCTGCAACCGTCATTATTTAACCCTCAATAACACTTCGTCTTCGCGGGTTGGTCTGCGCATACCTAGCTTCTCATCAACCATCCGCTCAATTCGATTGTGCTCAGTTAACGAGCTTTGTTCAATAATAAGGTGGCGCCATTCAACGTCTAGCGAGTCTTTTTCTTGAATTAAACGCTCATGGGCTATCATTAATTGGCGATTTTTATGCGCGCTAACCACTACTGACAGCGCACTGGCAACCACTAAAAAGTACAATATTATAAGAAACAAATGCCGGCTCAAGTCCGACATTATTAAAATCAACAAATTAAACTTCGTGACCGTTTTACTCATAGCTTTTCTGCCACCCGTAAAACCGAGCTTCGCGCTCGCACGTTTTTATTTATTTCAGCTTGGCTGGGTTTTATTGCTTTGCCAATAGGCTTTAAGACTTTTCCTTGATCAAGTAATTCTTGTGCAACTGGCAGTTTGCTAGGATATTGCTTACCTTGCGATTGCTTTTTAATAAAGCGCTTAACCATTCTATCTTCAAGCGAATGGAAACTGATAACCGCAAGGCGTCCACCCGACTTAAGCACGTCAACACCTTCACTTAAACCCAGCTCTAGTTGTTTCAACTCACCATTTATGAAAATCCGCACGCCTTGGAAAGTTCGCGTGGCTGGGTGCTTGTGTTTGTCTTTTACGGGTACTGCTTGATCAATTAATTTGGTAAATTCGGCGGTGGTTTCAAGAGGCTTGATTGCGCGCTGTTCAATAACAGCATGAGCAATACGAGTACCAAATTTTTCTTCGCCATATTGCTTTATTACTTTTGCGATTTCTTCTAAAGATGCACAGTTTAACCATTGTGCAGCGCTCATACCTGAACCGGTATCCATGCGCATGTCTAAAGGGCCGTCTTTTTGAAAACTAAACCCACGGCTTGCATCATCTAATTGAGGGGATGAAACACCAATATCCATTAAGATACCGTCAATTAAACCGTATAAACCTAAATCGTTTATTACGACTTTCATATTGGCAAAGGCACAATGGTGAATGCTGAAGCGGGGATCAGATAAAAATGGCTGGGCGGCGTCTATGGCGGCTTTGTCCCTATCAAAAGCAACCAAGCGTCCGTGCTCGCCAAGACGAGATAAAATTTCTCGACTATGGCCGCCCCGTCCAAAAGTGGCATCTACATAAACCCCGTTAGGGTCAATGTTAAGTCCGTCTACTGATTCACTCAGTAGAACAGAGTGGTGTATTAATTCGCTCATAGCGAGAAGTCCTGAAGCCTTTCCGTTTGCTCATATTGGCCGGCTTTTTCAACACTTAAATCTTCTGCAACTTGTGCATTCCATGTGTCTTCTTGCCAAATTTCAAAACGATTACGCTGACCTACTAGCATAATCTCTTTTTCTAAACCTGCATATTGACGCAGTGTGGGAGCTACTAAAACTCGCCCACTTTTGTCCATATCAACTTCGGTTGCATAACCAATTAACAAACGCTGAATACGACGTTCGTCAGGATTCATGGTAGAAAACTTACTGAGCTTAAGCTCAATTTCTTCCCATTCGGGAAGCGGGTAAAGTAGCAAACAGGCTTGTCTATTATCAACAGTGCACACCAGTTGTCCCTGGCAATCATCCATAAGGGATTGACGATATCGCGTGGGTATCGTCAGTCGACCTTTGTTGTCAAGATTGATTGCGTTAGCGCCGCGGAACATTACCCCTAGCCTATTTTATTGTTAGTAGCTGTAAATATTATTGTTTTTATCTTTTAACCTGATGCGAATGTTGATGAGCCAGTTATGACACATTTTTACCACTTTACTTCAGACTAAACCCTTTTTTGCCACTTTTACCCACTTTTTGACAGTTTAGGGACTTTTCATGGTTAATGTCAAGTTTTTTTACAGCGTTGTGGCTCTTTTTTGAGCGACGTTTTAGCTACAAAATTAAAAGAGGCTAAGTGAATAATCACCCTATAATTTATTACGTTCGCCAAGTGCATGATTTGTATATTAATGATGGTAAGAAAAACTTAGTTGAATGATTCTTGAACGTGTAATGGGTAAAAATGAGGCTCGGACAAACTTAATATTTTTTAAGCTTGCGTTGAAGCCCAGAAGTGAAAATAGTAAATTTGTACTATTGAATAAATGGAATAGAAATAAAAAAGCGCAGGAATTTTCATTCCTGCGCTTTTACCAATTTTCGCGTTTCTTTTAGTGCTTTTACAGGCGCTATTAAGCCGTCGCTTCTGGCTGTTGTTCTTCAGCGGGTGCGTTGCTTGCTTGGCTAATTTGAATAGCTTGAACAGGATTATCTGTTTTGCTACTTAGTTCAACCAAACGATTTAATTGGCCTAAAGAAAGCATCATAGAGTAAGCTGCGCCTAAGTAGCCCGCTTTATGCATAGCAAGTACTTTGTCATCATCTAGTTCTACTAGTTTCTTTTCATTGATAGACAAAACACCCGTTACATTGCGAACTTGTCCAGAACGGTATTGAACACGCAATGTAATTTCTTCTAGTAAATCAAGCTCTTTAACTTGCTTGATGAAACGTTGGTTTTGAACTTCACTGTTAGCTAAGTCACCTAAGAATTGCTGACGGTTTTTCAACAATTCACTTGGCTCACCATCTTCTGTAAACAAGGCTTCGCCTTCGTCAGAAATTTGGTCACTGTTTTCATCAATGAATACGCCTAATTTTTCACCATCAGGGCGAATATCGAAAGGGTAACGCTGAATATTTAGCGGAATATGAGGACCCTGCCAGCGATCTTCGTTAAAGAACAAGTTATTGCCTTGCTCTAAACCTAACATAGCAACAGTGTGCACGTTTTTGGTATTTGGATCTTCAATAAACACAAGCGGCATGCTGCCAGATAATTGTGCAAACTCACGTATAGTGGCTGCAGCAAGATGAGATTTGCTCACTAAATCAAAGTTAATTTTAGGAATGATTTTTAGTGCGCTGTGCTTGGCTTTATCAAGCGGAATATAATTAATTGCCATTGTAAACTTCTCTGTTATGTTTTTTTCTCAGCCAACTTCCCGACTGCGATTTGTTTTTTTAAATGGAGGTACAGTATGGCGTAAAAGCCCTTAAAAGTCACTGCATAACCAAATATTAACATTAAAAAAAACACTATTTAAAGGTGCCTGAATATACATATTTGCTAAGCACCTGTTTTGAATATTTTTTATTGTTTTGTATCTACCATATGCCTTGCTAAAAAATCATTAAGTAACATCAACATTTGGGCATGTAGGGGGTTATATGTGGGTAGCGCACATCGTTCTGACTGATTCACCTGCGTTTTATCAAACTGCAGCCCTATTAGTTGAACTTGGCTAATAGGGACATTTGCATGGCACAAGTCATAAGACTCATCAATCTTAAATACCACATGCTCTCCCTTTAGCTGCTCGGTTAATGATTCAACTCCCTCAAATGGCGTGACCGTATCGGCCATAGAGTGAGCTGCAAAAATGGGTAAAGTAATTTGCACATCGTTATCTTTATCCTCTTCAAGTTTAGCACGAACATCACGTATTACATCCATCAGTACCAAGGCAGAATATCCGGCTACACTTGGATATTTGTAAGGGTGTGGCCCCATTGTTTCGTAGTCTCCGTCTATCCATTTCGCGAGGCTTTTAATTCCCCAAATCTTTGATAAGGTTTCGGCCGAGCTACTAAGAGCCAAGGCGCCCGAAAATAATACCAAGGCGTTTACTTCTTCGGGATGATTAAGTGCATAGCGCGTAGCTAGGGCGCCGCCAGTTGAAAAGCCGCCCAAGGCCAAGGGGCCATCAAATGTTTTGGCGAACGCTATAATTTGGTCAAAATGTGCATACCAACGCTGTTGAAGTTTGTCATCGCGCATATCGAAACTTGCATCTTTTTTACCGTGCCCAGAATTAAGCGGTAAAATGACCACATATCCTTGTTTCTGTAAAAATTCACCTGGAGAACTTACGAAAAAAGGAGAATCACTAAGGCCATGTAAAATAACGACTACGCCTTTTGACGTCCCTTTTGGCAATAATACCATTGGCGCGTGGCCATCGTTTTTTAAAGATTTTGAACACAAGCCATATTCAAGGGCCGTATTCTTAGAACACGCATATACGCCATTTAACTCATCGCTATAAATATTCGAAAATTGTTTTTTTTGCTCCAATGTAAGCGTTTCGGCATGCGCACTTGAAACACTCACAAAAAAGGCAGCAAATGCTGCCTTTAATCCATTAACTAAGGTCATGTTAAGTCTCGTTAGTATTATTCAAAGTAGGCAGCAAGGTCGTCGCTTCCACCTATATGCTTACCACCAATAAATACTTGAGGCACTGTATCACGACCACTAATTGCTTTTAAAGAAGCTAGAGACGCGCCTTTACCTAGCACTATTTCTTCGTAAGTGAAGCCTTTGTCACTTAATAGTGCTTTAGCTTTATCACAGAATGGGCAGCCAGGCTTAGTGAATAAAGAAACTTCCTGCGGGGCTTTTTCGCCCGGAGAAAGATAATCTAACATAGTATCGGCATCTGATACTTCAAACGGGTCACCCGGTTGATTCGGTTCAATGAACATTTTTTTAACCACACCGTTTTCAACAAGCATAGAATAACGCCAGCTGCGCTTACCAAAGCCAATATCTGATTTATCAACCAACATGCCCATACCATCGGTAAATTGTCCGTTGCCATCAGGCACTACCGTAATATTTTCAGCTTCTTGGTCAGCTAACCAAGAATTCATAACAAAAGTATCGTTTACCGACATACATACAATGTCATCAACGCCTAGCTTTTTAAACACTCCTGCCAATTGATTATAACGGGGTAAGTGAGTAGACGAACACGTTGGCGTAAATGCGCCCGGTAAAGAAAAAACAATGACTTTTTTGTTGCTAAAAAGCGCGTCGGTAGTAAGCGTTTTCCACTCTTCACCTACACGTGTTGGCCAACTAACTTTTGGTACGCTTTCACCTACTTTGCTCGGCATATCTACAGGATGTGTCATATTGTCTCCTAAGTATTGTTTTTTAAATCTTCTAAATGATATTTATCTATTAACGAATACAACGTAGGGCGAGTAACTCCCAGTAATTCAGCCGCTTTCGACATATTTTGTTCAGCCTGATGATAGGCCTTTCTAATTGCCTTGCTCTCGGCATTTTCTCGCACTTCACGTAAATTAAACACGAGTTCTTCTTTCGGTGCGCTTGTGTTAGTTAAATCTAAATCAACGGCGTCAACATAACTGCCCTCGGCTAGCACAACGGCCGATTTAATCTTATTTTGTAATTCGCGAATATTGCCAGGCCAAGAATGATTTAACATGGCATTAATAGCTTCTTGGCTGAAGCCTTTAACACTTGATTTATAATCTTGAGCATACATATTTAAAAAGGTTTTTGCTAGCAATACTACATCATCATCACGGTCTTTTAGGGGCGGAATCATAATATTTATTTCGCCCACTCTGTAAAACAAATCTTCGCGGAAAGATTGGTCTTTAACCATTTCAGGAATGTCACGGTGAGTTGCACAAATAACACGTACATCTACTGGAATTTCATTGCGTCCACCAATGCGCTCAATCACTCGCTCTTGTAAGAAACGCAATAGTTTGGCTTGTAAGCCCATGGGCATATCACCAATTTCATCTAAAAACAGTGTGCCCTTTTGCGCAGTCTCTATTTTACCAATAACCGTTTTATTCGCGCCGGTGAATGAACCTTTCTCATGCCCGAACAATTCACTTTCAAGTAAATTTTCTGGAATAGATGCACAGTTAATAGCAATAAAGGGTTCATCTTTACGATTACTGTGTTCATGAATACTTCGCGCAAATACTTCTTTACCGGTGCCACTTTCACCTAGTAGCAGAATACTGATGTCTGTTTGCGCTATTTTCTCGGCTTTTCGGCTCGCACCTACAATTGCGTCACTGTTGCCTACAATTCGCCCCATACTCGTTTGCGCTTTACCCAACATCCTATTTTCGAATTCAAGTTCAGCTAAACTTAAAGCACGCTCAATCAGTAAGTTTATAATGTCACTATCAATAGGTTTTTGATAAAAGTCATAAGCACCTAACTTAACGGCATCTAAAGCTATTTGTTTTTCATTGTTTCCAGTAACAACAATAACCTTAGTGTGGGGGGCTAATGAGAGTATTTCTTGTAAGGCTAATAAGCCTTCTGAAGCATTAGTTGGGTCAGGGGGAAGGCCAAGATCTAGCGTAACCACACTAGGTTCTACGCGTCGAAGTTGCGAGATTGCAGATGGCCTGTCTGAAGCAAATGTTACATCAAAATCAGTCAAAGCCCATTTCAGTTGTTTTTGAATCCCTAAGTCATCATCTACGACCAGTACTTTTCCTTTCTTACTCATTTGTCTTCTTCGTCCTTTGCGTCTGGAATGTAAAGAGTAAAGCAACTGCCTTTACCTAATTCACTTTTTACCACTAGATTGCCACCAATGCTTTGTAAAAAGTTTTTTGCATCATAAGCACCAACTCCCATACCTGCATTCCCTTTAGTTGTTTCAAATGGTGTAAACAATCTTTCTTCTATAAAAGATTGTGACATACCTTCACCATTGTCAATAATGTTAATCATAATCTGATGCGATTGTTGAGTTGCATCAATTGATATATCACCATTGTTATCGGTTGCTTGCTGAGCATTATTAATTAAATGATACAAAACATTGGCAAATTTCTCTGCATCTATAGAAACCATAACATTTTTTTCACCGGTAAACTGAGGTATAGGCAATAAGCCTTGGCATTTTGATTCAATGACCGATTCAATTAATTGTGAAACATTTACCGCTTCGGTATTCGTGTTTTGATCAATTGACTTATCCATTAACTGCTTAAGCATATTATCCATACGTGCTTTTGTATGCTCTAAGGTTTCAAAAGTATCATCAATAAATTCTGGATTTGATTTATGTTGTTTTGCATTGGCTAGGAGCAAATTAATTTGTGCCAGCACGTTTTTAAGATCATGTACTACAAACGCCGACATTCTATTAAATGCGGCAAATTTTGCATTTTCAGATAATGTTTGATTACTTTCAGCCTGAAAAATAAAGTGAGCGGTTTGCTCGGTTACGGCAAGTAGGTAATCGCGAATTTCCCAGTTCAAGGTGTGTTTGTCAGCGGTTTTGGTATTTACGCACACCATTCCCCATAGTGAATTGTTGTTATAAACGGGGATCATGAAATGAAAGGGATAATTAGCTATCATATTGTTTCGATTATCAATATCAGCGTACATTTCGGGTTTAATACGCATTTCATCAAAATCTATAATCCAGTCTTTTTTAGTAAAGTATGTGCGTAAATGATGGCTATAAGACTCAATTATTTCTAGCTCACTAGCTTGCACGTTCCCTATACTCGCCACACAGGAAGTAAGGTTATTTTCAAGCTTAAATAATAAGCCTTGTTCATACTTAATGCCCTGCACCCAACCCACAAGTGCTGTGTGATAAATATCAGCTAGAGATTTATTTTCCGCTGACAAGGTTTTTGTCAAGGCTAGCCACTCTACTCTGTAGTCAAATTGGTTAGCATAGAAATTTTTGGTGATAAATACTTTTAGTTTAGTCCTAAATTCATTGGATAAAAACAAACTTGCCAGCAATACAATAGAAATTAGAAATAACACTATTTGAATAGGCACGCCCCACTGCCCACCAAAGTATTTCACCATATATCCAAGCAATGCCATGATCATCAGGTATGCGCCTGATAGCATTAACAGCGTACTATGGAGCACCACTTCCCGTGACACAAATATGTCAATCCCCCATTGCTGTATGCGGCGAATAGCTAGAATCAGAAAAGGTAAAAGGGCTAAATAGATATATCCGCGAGCCGCAAAGAAGCTCCAATTCAAGTTATTTACCATAGCTGCATTAGCGTAGGTAAAAAAGTCGAACGTGGTAAGCGCGCCTAAATAAATAATGAGGGGTTTGTATGCCCATTTTTGCTCACCCGCTTGACGAAAAACCTGTTCTAACACAACCAGCATCTGAACGGTTACTAACGTAAATATAAGATATTGCAGAGAAGGTGAAAATGGATTGAATACAGATATTGCTACCGACAGAGTGGGCAGAATCATCATTATTAAGGGTATGGGCCGGCTGAACATTTGCCAAACCGAGGTAAACTCTTTGTGTAGGCATGCGCCTAAAAACAAGGTCCAAATCCATAGGCGAACACTATCGAGTTGTGCATATTGAGATATGTCAGTAACCCACCCCACAAGGCTGATATGCGCTACTGACCACAAGCAGGTTATGGTGGTGGCCGCTAATAGCAATGTTTTAGCAAGGCCTGCTTTCCTGACCACCATTAGCAAAAATATAAGCACTAAATAACCGGCAGCGGTTAATCCATAACCAATATCAAATATCAAACGTCTTACCTTTTTTGAAGCAACAAGCTTCCTATTGAATAACCGGCTCCAAACGAACACAAAATACCGTAGTCACCCGCAACTAAGTCTTCATTATACAAATTAAACGCAATCACTGAACCCGCGGATGCAGTGTTTGCATAGCGGTCAAGGACAACTGGCGCTTCATCTAAATTAGCCTCGCGTCCTAATAAACGCTTACTAATAAGCGTGTTCATATTTATATTTGCTTGGTGCAACCACCATCTACGCAGGTTTTCGGGCACTAATTCGTGCTTAGCTAAATGTTCCGTAATATGTTGCGCCGCTAGCGGGCAAACTTCTTTAAATACCTTGCGTCCTTCCTGATGAAATAGCTTATCAGGTCCGTATGGGTCAGCGTCAGTGGCATGCGACATATACCCAAAGTTTGAGCGAATAGTATTTGAAAATTTCGTTAAGGCTTTAGTGCTTAAAATATTATACGCGTTGTCACTCGTGACTGTTTCGGCCGTTTCTAGTACGGTAGCAGTGGCCACGTCACCAAAAATAAAATGACTGTCACGGTCTTTATAGTTTATTTGTGGCGAAACTAATTCTGGGTTAATTACCAACACAGCTTTTGCCGTTCCAGCTGCCACCATTTCGTAAGCTCGGTGCATACCAAAGGTCGCGGCAGAGCATGCCACAAGCATATCAAAACCAAAGCCTTTGATACCCAGTTCTTCTTGTACTTCAATCGCAATTGCTGGATATGAACGCTGAGTATATGCACATGACACAATTACCGCATCAATATCACTGGCCTGCTTATTAGCCGCCGCAAGTGCTTTTTTAGCGGCTTTAACGGCGATCTCTGCTTGTAATGATAATTCGTCGTCAGCGCGTTCTGGTAAAAGGGGACGCATTCGATGAATATCAAGCACCCCCTCTTTGCTATAAATATAACGACTTTTAATGCCCGATGCTTTTTCTACGAATGGGGCGCTTGAATGCGGCATTGCTTCAAGCGTACCCGCTTCAATCTCGGCTTTATTTTCTTGGTTAAAATAATCGGCATATTCGTTATATGAACCAATTAATTCTTCGTTGCTGATACTGTGAGGAGGTGTCCATAAACCAGAACCGCTTAGTACAACTTGCTGCATGATTAATCCTAATGTAGTGGCGAAAAATCACCCGTGTAAATTGATAACTGCTTTTATATAAAGAGCCTAGCTTGTTGTGCGGTCTTTATTAGCGTATCGGTAATAGTAGTCTTTAGTCAGTATGGGTTCAAGTATGTTTAATGAAGAGGCCACTTTATTACAAACTTAGCGCCTTTAGAGTAGCTGGTATCAAGCGTAAGGCTTCCTTGATAGCTTTCAACTATTTTGCGCGCAATGGCTAGCCCCAACCCATATACTTCAGACGCATTAGAATCTTTAGTGCTGTAAAACAAACTGAATACTTGCTCTGCATTTTCATCAGCTATGCCTTTTCCGTTATCACATAATGTAATCACATGATGGTCCTTTTCGCTATGATAATCTATCCCAATAGTTAGCTCATCAGTATTGCTGTGTTCAATTGCATTGCACATGATGCATTTTAAAACTGTTTTAAACGGTGGCAGCGGTATTTCAAATTTAACATCATCAATCGTCGTTCGCACATTACTTGGGGCTTTTAAGTCGCCCAGTAAATCTACTGACATAGTGGTAAGTACCACACTGCCATTTCTGTGCTTATCTCTGCCAGCGAACCAGTAGTTGTACAATGCGCCTAATAGCTTGTTTATTCGCGTTGTACGTTGAGTTAATTGCTCTACATGTTCGTGTACATCCGGTAAATCTACATGAGCTAAATCTTCTTTCAACCACCTTAGTAGTTTCATCATAGCCAGTGCAGGAGTGCGAAGATCGGTGGCAATTAAACTTGCTATTTTATCTAAATCAGCATTTTTCTTTTCTAGCAGCTCTATAAGTTCGTATTTTTGCGTTAAGTCATACGCCACACCAAGTATGTAGTCCTCGCCCTCACGAGTTACAAAGTGTTTCTTAGTGGTTTCTAGCACTTTTCTTTCACCGGAAGGGAAATCAATCGTTTCAACAACCCGTTTTTCGCCTTCGTTAAATGCTTGTTGATCATCTTGTAAAAATAATTCTCGTTGCTGCGGCTCATAGTCTTCGGCCGTCGTAAAACCAATTACCTTATCTTGCATTTCTGGCGGGTAAAAAGACATAAACAAATCATTTGCAAACACAATTTTTGAATCTTTATCTTTTGCAAAAATGGCATGCGTTTGGGTGTCAGCAATGAGTATTTGCAGTTCTTTTTGGTCTTGATTTAGGCGAATATTTTTTTGTAGCAATAATTTATCAATAATTGCATCTTCAAACATCATAAGTGCTGAACCCAGCGTTTCCCAATTTTCGCGCCTTTGCCCACCGTAGAATACGAAATAGCCATTTATATTATTTTTTATATCACTTATTAAAAGAAATAATACAAACCCAATATCCTGTCCATCACATTGCAAGTTTACATTTTCAATTAGCGCATTATTAGACGCCGGCGTAAACCACTCAAAGCGCTTACTCAGATCTTTATTTGCCCAAAGTGAATGTAGGGCTGCTTTGTTTTGAACTTGTTCACCAACAAAAAAATCAGCACCATCGCGGTCATTAAATAAATTAAGGTACGCACCGCTGGCACCTAGTAAATCCATCATGCGTACACATGGTTTCATCAGCAACTTTTTAAGTTGTGACTCATTTAAGCCGTATTCTTTTTGCCACGTAACATCGTGGTGCAAATTTAAAATTTCTGAAGATATTTTCATATTACTTTCTCAAGCAGCGTTGAATGGTTTTAAGTAAAATATCCATATCAAACGGTTTGGTCACAATTTCATCTACCCCTAAGTCAAACCACAACTCAGAATCAATATCAAATGCGTCTGCTGTAACGGCAATTATAATAGGTTGAGTATCAGGATTGGTGTGCTTGCGAATTTGCTCGGTAGCTTCAATACCATTCATATTCGGCATATGTTTATCCATAAGAACCACGTCAATCGCCTTATCTTTTTCCACCATCTTGACCGCTTCATAACCATCTATTGCTTCTATGCATTGTGCGCCCACATCTTCCAGTAATGACAGTACAATTTCACGATTAATATCACTGTCATCTACAATCAATACTCGTATCCCTTCAAGACTGGCTGTAGTGCTTGTTTCCTCATACTTCACGGTTTTAGACACTGTATTATTCGGCATGGGTTTGCCTAAGGTAAGAGAAAACAACGAGCCTGAAGTACTTGACACTAAATTAAGATCAATGCCAAGTAAATCACTTAATTTCTTCACAATTTCTAGCCCTAGTCCGGTGCTCAATGAGCCTAATGCATGTCCTGACTCTTCTTGCTTATAGGCATCAAAAATATCAACCGTATTCTTAATCCCGATGCCTGTGTCTTCAACGCACAGCACTAAGCGGCTATCTTGCATTTTTGTATATACATGCACACTTCCGCTATGCGTATATTTAATTGCGTTTGATACCAAGTTGCACAACACTTGCGTTAATCGCACTTTGTCTGTCATAACCATGTCGTGCTGGAGGTCAGGCAAGGTTGCGTATAGCGATAATTCTTTCTCTTGAGCTTTGAAAATAAATAGCCGTACCACTTGCGTAAATACTTCGGTGACCGACACCATTTCAATAGAAATTCTTAACTTCGCTTCATTTAACTTTGCTAAGTCTAAAATATCATTTAATAGAAATGATAAATGTTCTGAGTTAGCAATAATTTTGTCTATTTTGTCTGAAGAAGATTGCGGTGATAACTCTTGTTTCATCATAGCTAGCATACCTAAAATCGCATGCAGCGGTGTACGAATTTCATGAGATACACGGGCAAAAAATTGATTACGAGTTGATAAAGCCGCTAAAGCTGATAACTCACTCTCGCGCTGCTCAGTTATATCGCTATGCGACATATTTAACACAAGGTTCTGATTTTGCTTGTTAATATAAAGACTGGCGTGGAGCATATGATGCCTCCACTTACCAGATAAATGGCGGACCCTTACGACTTTATGAAACTTAGGCTGTTTGGCATTTATGAAATCGTTTAGCTCAGATTTAAAATTTGCTAATTCATCAGGGTGGATTAACGCGTAAAAGCGACTAATACGTAAGCTTTTGACCGGATTCGGGAAACCTACAAGCTTTGACCAGCCATTGTCACAATATATGTTGTCATCGCTTGTATCCCACTCCCACAAGCCAAAGCCAGCATTGTGCAACACCCCTACTAAGCGCTCTTTTTCTGCTTCGAGTCTTTCTCTAACTTGCATATCTGAGCTTACATCTGACAACAAATGTATAACAGATGTTGCCCGTCCGTTTTCCCGAACGACTTGGGCCGCATCTTTTACCCAAACGGTAAAACCATTCTTGTGAACTAAGCGATAAACAGTATGAACAATTTCTTCGCATGCCTCATCAAGTAAGCCCTGTTGGCTTTCTAACAAATAATGCGCTGTATCATCTTCAAAAATTAAATCATCGAACAGTGTTTGTTCGTTACATAGTTCTGAAGATGCATATCCCAATAATGTATTTATATTGTCAGACGCCGATAATATGGGTTCGCCAGTAAGATTGCTCGACTCAATAAAAAAGGTGTTTGAGTGCTTAAATGCGCGTAGAAAAATTTCACTACTTATTTGCTTCATACTAGCGATTCGCCTCTTAAAGAATATCGTTTGGTTGCGGCAATAATGGGGCGAATAGTTTAGCCAAATGTCTAAACAGCTGCATACGCGTTGTGCCCATTCTCCATACTAAGCCTATTTCTCTAAAAGCACTGTCATCATCTGACATTGCAACAACATCTGAGTTTTGTAAAATCCCTTTATTTAAAGCCATTTGTGGTAAAAACGTATAGCCCATTTGGCTATTTACCAGTGAAACTAAGGTGTGCAAACTATTAGCAGTAAGTGAGCTTACTTGTGCCTTATGCGCCAAATTACATGCACTTACGGCGTGTTCTGTCAAACAATGCTCTTTTTGCAGCAAGAAAATACTGTTTTCTGGCAACTGTTCTATTTCTAAATGCTCAGGCAAATCGGCAGCCTTGTCTTTATGGGCAATCAGGTGAAATGGATCTTTCCCCAATACCATTTGTTTACAACCTGGCGTTTTCATCGGCAAAGCCAAAATGAGTAAATCTAATTCGCCTTCTGATAATTTACTTAGCAAATTGTCGGTTGTATCTTCCAATAATTTTAGCTGAATTTGCGGCAATGATTGTTGCATGCTCGTGATGAGCGATTCAAATAGAAAGGGGGCAATAGTAGGTATAACGCCGAGTTTTAGCACACCGGTTTGCCAATCACCCGATGATTGAGCAAAGGTTATCCAGTCTTGGCTGTGTTGCAGCAATATTTTACTGCGCTCAACTAACGCTTCGCCAAAGTCAGTAAACACAAAAGCTTTGTGTTCGCGCTCAAGCAATTGCTGACCTACGCTCTCTTCAAGATTCTGAATAGCAGCGCTAAGCGTAGATTGGCTTACGTTGCATTTATCTGCTGCACGTAAAAAGTGCTGCTCTTTGTGCAGCACTGTTAAGTAGTGTAAATGTTTTAAATTTGGTGGACGCAAAGGTAATCAAACGAGTTATTTATCGTGATTACACTTATAGCACACTAGACTCCAAATATCAGCCTCAAGAAATAAAAGAACATAATTGAGAACGCTGCACCAGCGGGTAAGGTAATTACCCAAGACGTTACAATGCTCTTCACTGTTTTAGCATTTAGAGCAGATATACCTTGGGCTAAACCGACTCCTAGTACGGCACCCACTAATGTTTGTGTAGTAGATATAGGAAGACCAGTCCCAGAGGCTATTAACACGGTGGTCGCCGCTGAAAGTTCTGCAGCAAAGCCCCTTGAAGGCGTTAGGTGTGTGATGCCTTGACCTATGGTTTTCATAACACGATGGCCAAACAAGGCTAAGCCCATTACGATACCAAAGCCGCCCAAAGGTAGCACCCACCAAGCTAAATCTGCTTTGCCAGCTATGTCACCATTATTCGAAACTACGCTTACTACGGCCGCCAAAGGCCCAATGGCATTAGCAACATCATTCGAACCATGAGCAAAAGCCATACAACATGCCGTAAGTACCATAAGCACCGCGAAAACACGCTCTACACTTATATTTTGCTCTTCGGCCGATATGATTAATTCAGCTTCTTTTGAATGTAGCATTTTACGGCTAAGCCTGCGCACTAAAACCATGCCTACAATAGCAACCAAAATACCAATTGCGGCTGCCAAGACTAAACCTTCCATAAATGGTAATCCTAATCCCACATGCTTCAAACCTTTCTGAATGGTGATTAAGGACATAATAAAGCCAGCTAAGCCCATATAATAAGGGATGTACTTTACTGCAGCTAAAAGGGGATGTTTTCTATCAAGAATAAGTTTTTTGGCACTTAAGAAAATCGCTACTGCAATGATACCGGCAAGCGCAGGGGTAACTATCCAGCTACCTACTATGCCTAATATTTTGCCCCACGCTACCGCTTCTGCGCTTACACCAACAGCAGTGAAACCTACAATGGCCCCCACAATAGAGTGAGTTGTAGATACAGGCCAACCTTTATACGAGGCAATAATAAGCCAAAGCCCTGCCGCAAAAAGCGAAGAGATCATACCTAAAACAAGTAATTCAGGGATATCAGTAAAGTAATCGGCATCTATAATGCCTTTTCTGATAGTGGCGGTAACTTCGCCACCGGCTAGATAAGCACCTGCAAATTCAAACACCATCGCAATAATAATAGCTTGCTTAAGTGTGATCGCTTTCGCCCCAACCGAGGTTCCCATGGCATTCGCAACATCATTGGCGCCAATACCCCAGGCCATAATAAAACCCACAACTGCGGCAAGTGCCACAAGAATTAGGCCATAACTTTGAATTAAATCCATAAGTAAAAGAAATAACGTCCATAATGAAATTAATGGTGGAATATAAATGCAAACATGTGAAACCGCAACCTTAAACGGCCAATATCAGAAATTGTCAAAAAACTGCAACAATTGAACCCACTATTTTAATAGTTTCTTAACCGTTTTTTTCATGCTTGTACTGCTAAGGTCTCTGCCGTAAGTTAAATATATAACATACTCACAAATGTTTTTACAACGGTCACCCACGCGCTCAAAAGCGCGAATCGCCCATAATACATCTAACCATAAATTAATATCATCTGGGTTATTTTGAATTTCAAGCGCAGTATGTTCCAGTACCTTTTTGTAAACCTTATCTATTTCATGATCTTGCTGGTGTGCTAATACAGCGGCTTTGTCGTCTTGTCGAGCAAATGCGTCAAAAGTTGCTCGCATCATAGCCACGTTTCGATTACCAATATCCATCATGCCTGATAAAACCGTGTCAGAATTAGGAATCTTATTTTTAGTGACCAATTTCGCAACACGCGCTATTTCATCGCCTATTCGCTCTAAATCAGTTGCTGTTTTTGAAACAGTCATAATCAAACGTAAATCACCTGCAGTAGGATTTCGCTTGGCAATTATGCGCATACATTCTTGTTCAACTTGGGTTTCCATCGAATCTACGCGGGTATCATTAAGTGCCACTCGCTCAGCCAAACTTGGTGCGTTTTCCTTAAGCGCAACAAGTGTGTTAACTAGCTGCTGCTCTATCACCCCTCCCATAGTCAACACAGAGTGCTTTAAATTCTCTAACTCTTGGTTAAATTTAGCAGATATATGCGTACTTAATTGAATTTGACGGCGCACTTAATATTCCTCGGTTAGCCGTATCGGCCAGTAATATAATCTTCGGTTTGTTGCATATTGGGCATGGTAAATAACGAATCGCTATCAGAGTACTCTATTAGCTCTCCTTTATGAATAAACGCCGCATAGTCAGACACCCTAGCAGCTTGTTGCATATTATGCGTCACAATCAATATTGTGCATTGTTTTTTCAGCTGTATGATTAACTCTTCTATATGCAATGTAGTTAATGGATCAAGGGCTGATGTAGGTTCATCTAACAACAATATTGGTGGCTCTAGGGCGAGTGCTCGAGCTATCATTAATCTTTGCTGTTGGCCTCCTGATAACACTAAGGCTGATTCAAATAACCTATCTCTTACTTCTTCCCATAACGATGCTTTCTTTAGTGCTGACTCTACCGTGTCATCCAAAACTCGGCGGTTATTCTCGCCTTTAATACGCAAACCAAAGGCCACATTTTCATAAATGCTCATGGGAAAAGGATTTGGCCGTTGAAATACCATGCCTATTTGCGAGCGCAGTTTTGATACACGCTCTCGTTTATCATAGATATTTCGATCATCAATCCAAATTTCGCCACTCATTTTGTGCGAACTCACAAATTCATTCATTCGATTAATGCTATTTAAAAGTGTTGTTTTACCGCAACCACTTTGCCCAATTAACGCCGTAATTCTATTTTTAGGAACGCGGAGATTAATTTTATTAAGCACATTTTTTGCATCCATACTTACACTTAAGTCTTTTACGGTAATACTAGTAGTGGCCGAAGAAAACTCTTCTACCGGCATTACATCTCGTTCAAATAGCTTAAACATCTTGTTATATTCGCTTATATTTGTTGCGCAATTTATTACGCAAAATTATGGCTGATACATTCAGGAAAAATACAATTAGTAGCAACAGTAAACACGTTGCAAACATCAGTGACGATACTTGAGATTCCGTTTGATTATGAAATGCGCCATCGTAAATAAACACACCTAAATGCATGAACTGGCGCTCTAAGTGAATGAAAGGGAATTCACTATCAATAGGTAAACTAGGGGCAAACTTAACCGCGCCCACTAGTATTAAAGGCGCAACTTCGCCAGCTGCTCGGGCGATAGCTAAAATGACTCCGGTTAGAATACCAGGGCTTGCCATAGGCAACACTACGCGCCGTATAGTTTCATATTTTGTCGCGCCAAGAGCTAATGCACCAGCGCGTAGGTTTTTAGGTACGCGCTTTAATCCTTCTTCAGTAGATACAATTACTACAGGTAAGGTCAATATTCCCATGGTTAATGCAGCCCATAATAAACCGGGCGTGCCAAAGGTGGGGCTTGGCAAACTTTGCGAGAATAGCAATTGGTCAATGGTTCCGCCCATTCCATAAACAAAAAAGCCTAGGCCGAACACCCCATAAACTACCGAAGGCACTGCTGCCATATTGCTTACACTTATACGAATAAACGTGGTTAAACGCGTTGCAGGAGCATATTCATGCAAATATATAGCAGCGATGGCACCAAAAGGCGTAACAAACACCGCCATTAGTATTACCATTAATAAGGTGCCGAATATTGCGGGAAACACGCCGCCGCTGGTAGATGCTTGTTTAGGCGACTCAGTTAAGAAGATATAAAGCTGCTTAAAAGTGTAAGCAATCGCGTCCCAATTACTAAATGCATTGGGTTGATAAAATTCAACCACATCAATAAAAGCAATACTTAGCTCATCTTGAGAATCAATGCGTATATTGATTCTATGACTTTGAATTTGATCTCTAATATTATTAGCGTACTGCTGCCAACGCCTAAATTCAGCCAGTTTTCGTTGAAACATGGGCGTTTCGATACCTACGCCTTTGTCAGTAAAATCACCAATAGTTTCGTGTAAAGGCTTGAGCTTGCTTAATTGAATATCTGATAAATTTCGCGATAGTGTGTTTACGGTAGTGGTTATCTCGTCAAACTGAGATAAATCACTTAGTATTTTTTCGCCCAGCTGAATACTCGAAAATTTTCCTAAGTATTTTTTACCCGCTCGCGTATTCAGTAAATAAACATCATCTGGCTTATAAACCTCAAGTACGAGTTCTTCGGCTAAGGCTAAATTTGTGTAAGCTTCGTTCTTTTTCTCAAACATTCGCCTTACTTCGAGCTTACTATCATGGCTCAATACATACTCAATATGAGTATTTGGGGCAAGCGGTGTGTATTGAGCGCCATTATGTTCTGTAATTGAAGTTCGTACTTCAAACACTGACATTGGTAAAAAATAACGACCGCCTTGAAGGGCAACAAATACAAATAAAGATAGTAATAAAAGTAATAAAATAGAGCATGCTAGCATCACACATACTTCAACTAGCGATTGTTTAAATTGCTCTTGGTAATCATCATTACTTTTATTTTGATATATACTTAAAGCCACATTTATTCCCCTCGGTGCATTCGGCGCTTAAGTAATGCAGCCATAGTATTAATAATAAATGTGAATACAAAGAGTAATGCTGCCGTGAGGAACAAAATATGATAAAGCGTGCTATCAACCTGCGCTTCTTGAAGCTCAATGGCTAAGTTAGATGTAAGCGTACGTATACCTGAAAATAAATCCCAATTCGCAACGGGTGTATTTCCCGTTACCATTAACACAATCATGGTTTCACCAAAAGCACGTCCAAAGCCCAGCATAATAGCCGATATAATACTTGGTAAGGCTACCACCAATACTACTTTAAACAAGGTTTGAACGGGTGATGCACCTAAAGCGAAAGCGGCTTGCTTTACGCCGTCAGGGACTTCATAAATAGCATCATCAATTAAGGTGTAAATAGTGGGTGATATCGCGATTCCCAGCGCAATTGATACCACTACAGCGGTTTTCGAGAGTGTGTATGAGCTTAAAAAGTGAACCGAATCATTGCTCTGGAAATAACTGGGTAATTGATTGAAAAACAAACTTAGCACTAAAATTATACAAATGAAGGCAAGCGTAATGAGTAAAAACTGCCATTTGTACCAATTTGTATCTTTCATTTTGGGCTGCAAAATACTATGCATTGCCGTTAAAAATAAGACCACCAATGGGAAAAACAACACCACTGAAAAAATAACCACTAAGTGTTGCTCAGCAAAAGGAGCCAACCAAATGGCAGCAATAAATCCAATAATTACCGAAGGCACCGCTTCTAGCATTTCAACTAATGGTTTGATTTTATTGCGCAGTGAATCACTGGCAAAATATGCGGTATAAATAGCTGAACCTAAGGCTAGCGGTATTGCTACCACCAGAGCCAGAAGTGACGCTTTTATGCTGCCCATAATTAATGGCACTATACTGTATTTAGCTGATTGCGCATCTGACGACATAGAGGTTTGCCATAAGTATTCAGGCTTCTCGTAGCCTGAATACTGATTTTTCCCAAACAATGTTTGAAGACTTATCATACCCTGCATATTCTCAAGCTTAAAATGCGCAAAACTTGCTTGATTTCGCCCTATAAACTCCCCTCTAAAATAGTCAATGTATTGCGGTGTGAAGCCAAGTTCGATGTGGCGCTTGTGTTCACCCGTTACAGCGTTGAATATGGCTAGGCGGCCAATCTTGTCAAATATAAGCAGTGCACTATGCTGAGGTTCTAATTTGAGTGAAAACGGAGGCTCATGTGTTAATGCGCTCATTTCATTAATGGGTTTAAAAAATGGTAGCAATGAGTCATTAAACACTAGCCCTAGCGCAAATGTGCCATTTTTATTAAACACGGAATATTTATAAAGCTCGTATGTTTGCGTGATCACAGCTACATCCAGTCCAGTTTGCATCGCATTAATTTGTATAATGGGTGATGCGTACTGAATTTGTTGTACCACGTTACCTTTATGATCAATCACATTTAAGGTATTGCCATTTGCACTTAGAATAATATTTCGCGCCAAAATTGGAACTACAAAAGGGCTGCTTTCATATATCGTAATTTCAGGTTCTACCAAACTTGCTAAATGATGGTTTAGCGTAATACTACCCTGTCCATTTTGCTGACTTATAAATAATTGGTCATTGTGAAAATATATGTGCCAATTTGCGTAATTTGTTTGCCCGAGAAATGAAGAGGGAAGAGCAAATGACGCTTCTAAATTAAGTTCGTAGGCTAAAGCGTTAGAAAATTTGTAAATTTCAAAAATGCCCTGCTTTGTTATCATCGCTACATAAACATTATTTGCGTCAAAAACCCCCACTAAACTCTTGTCACATTGAGGAGCAAATTGCTTAGCTTTGACTGCACCTTCTTTTGATGAACGATCTATTTTAGATAAGCTAAGAGCGCATTTATCATAGTTAATGCTAAGCCAGTCACCATTTAACTCAATTGCCCCCGCACTAATTTTGGCAAAAGAACTCTCAAGGATTGTATTTTTCTGTACACTGGGTGAAAAGAATAGCGGGCTGGCATTATATAAAATGTGAAAAATGAGGGTGGCGAAAGTTGCCAACACTAGCAAACCAAAGATTCTTACAAAGCGACCAAAGGCGTAATCTTTTCGTAATCGTTTTGTTTCAATATGCTTAGTTTTGCTTTTCATTTTCTATTTTTAGTATTAAATTCATAAAGCTGCAATGTTTTTGCGATAATAAAGCATTATCAGGTTCACAAATCAACAAAAAGGTACATTTAGTATGCATGCAATGGTTCTCTCAATAATTGGTCAAGACAAACCAGGCTTAGTAGACGATGTTGCCAAGGCCGTTGCTAACGCGCAAGGAAACTGGCTTAAAAGTAGCTTTTGTCAATTAGGTGGTCATTTTGCCGGATTTGTTGAGATTATGCTGCCAAAAGATCAGCATGACAAGCTAGTCAATGATTGCAAGGCTTTGTCTAGTCTACAAATTACGCTCATACCCGCGCACGACTTTATACCACAGGCATGTGACAAATATATAATAAAAGTGACGGGCAACGATCGCCAAGGAATAGTGAGAGACATCACAGGCGCCTTAAAAAGCTTTGATGTAAACATTGTTGAACTTGATACCCTATGCGAAAGTGCACCGAACTGGGGAAGCCCTCTTTTCAGTGCCAGTATTACCGTGGAGCTGCAAGATGGTATGGATGCAGAAAAACTACGCGACGCTATAGAAAACATCGCCGATGACCTAATGGTCGATTTACAGCAAGTTAGTTAACAATATGGAATAGTTAAAGACATGAGTACATTATATTTCCCGAAGGAAATTAGTTGGTTATCTTTTAACGAAAGGGTTTTGCAAGAAGCCGAAGACATAAACACGCCCCTTATTGAAAGGATTCGATTTTTAGGCATATATAGCAACAACTTAGATGAGTTTTATCGTGTAAGAGTGGCTGACGTTAAGCGCCAAATCACCATTTCACAAAATGAAGAACAGTTTGAAACCGCCCAAGAGTTGCTGTCATTACTAAGTTCAATGCAAAAGATTGTGCATAAGTTATCAGCTAAATTCGATAAAATTCACAGGCAAATTACCAAAGAGTTACAACGCTACAATATTTTTATTTTGGGCCATGATGAGTTATCAGAGCAGCAAGTGCTGTGGGTGCAAGATTACTTTAGAAATAAGGTCTTGCTGCACGTAGCTCCTATTTTACTTGATAATAAAGTGCAACTAATCCAGCGCTTAAATGATAGTTCAGTATACTTAGATGTGGCTTTATATCGTCCTGGTCGCAATACAAAATACGCAGTGGTAGAAATTCCAACTAATTCTATTAGCCGCTTTGTGGTGCTCCCCTCGGAAAAAGATAGAAAGAAAAAACTAATTATTTTGCTAGATGACATCATTAAACTTTGTATTCACGAAATATTTAAAGGCTTTGTGAAATTTGAAACGGCTGAAGCTTATTCATTTAAAATTACGCGAGACGCCGAGTACTCAATAAACGATGAAATCGATGAAAGTTACGTAGAAAAAATGTCTGAAAGTATGAAGCAACGACTCATTGCTGAGCCTGTTCGAATTATTCATGACTCAGGCATGCCAGAGGAGATGATTTTAGATTTGCGTAAACGTTTGCGAATATCGTCTACCGATACGATTCAGTCAGCAGGTCACTATAGAAACTTTAAAGACTTTATCGGTTTCCCAAATCCAGGACGTGCATATTTAGAACACAGCTTCTTACCAAAAATAAAATGCAAGGCGTTTTTAGAGCACGACACGGTGTTTGAAGCCATTGATAAACAAGATATTTTACTTTATTACCCATACCATGACTTCCTGCATTTCACAGAATTTGTGCGCCAAGCAGCCTTTGATCCAATGGTTAAACACATTCGTTTAAATATATACAGAGTAGCATCTCAATCACGTATTATTAGCTCATTGGTTGATGCGGTAGACAACGGTAAAAAAGTGACTGTGGTGGTTGAATTGCGAGCTCGCTTTGACGAAGAAAATAACATTGCGTGGTCAAAGCGTATGACCGATGCGGGCATTAAAGTGGTTCTAGGTAATCCCAGCATTAAAATTCACAGTAAGTTATGCATAGTGACCCGTGAAGAACGCGGTAAGATACGTCATTATTCACACTTTGGTACCGGTAACTTTAATGAAAAAACGGCAAAGATATACACTGACTTATCATTATTTACCTGCAACGAAGAAATGGCGCTAGAAGGCATCCAAGTTTTCGATATGATTCAAAATCCGTATAGAAAATACAGATTTAATCACTTACAAGTATCACCGGTTAACGCTCGCAGTAAAATACAATCGTTAATACGCCAAGAAATACAACGCAGTACCGAAGGGTGTTTTGCTCGCATAACAATTAAAATTAATAATATTGTTGACCAAGAACTGATTGATGACCTTTACCGCGCGTCGCAGGCGGGGGTAAAAATTAGAGCAATTGTACGCGGAATGTGCGCACTCATTCCTGGGGTGAAAGGACTGAGTGAAAACATTGAAATCATTAGTATTGTTGACAGATTTTTAGAACACCCAAGGATAATGGTGTTTGAAAATGGCGGAGATAGAAAAGTCTATATATCGTCGGCCGATTGGATGACCCGAAATATGGATTATAGAATTGAGGTGGGTTGCCCGGTGTATTCTGAAGATGCCAAGCAAATGATAGTGGATTTGCTGGAACTGCAGTTTCAAGATACCTTAAAAGCGCGTGTAATAGATGCCGAGCAAACAAACCAATATGTGAAGCGTGGCAATCGTAAAAAATTGCGTTCGCAAATTCAAACCCACCACTATTTAACCCAGCGCGAGGAATAATGGCTTGAGCGATTTATACAAAGTCTTTGATGATAGCCAACAACGCAAAACTGAAATGTATGCCGCACTAGATATTGGATCTAACAGCTTTCATTTAGTAGTAGCACGAGTAGTAGCCGACGCGGTTCAAATTGTAAGCCGTGTTAAGCAGAAGGTACGATTAGCGCAAGGGCTTGATAAAAACAATGTATTGTCGCAAGAAGCTATTGAACGGGGTGTGCAAACTCTTGAGTTAATGCAAGAGTCATTGCAGGGTGTTGATGTGGGCTCTATGCGAATTGTCGCTACGCATACTTTGCGCCGAGCTAAAAATTCGCGTGAATTTTTAAGACGCGCTAGAGAAGTATTCCCCTACCCCATAGAAATTATTTCAGGTAACGAAGAAGCCCGTTTAATATTTGTTGGTATTGGTGCTTATTCATCATTCGCTGGTGAACGTCTTGTGTTTGATATAGGCGGCGGGTCAACCGAATTTGCGATTGGTAGTGGTACCGAAGCTATTATTTGTAAGAGCATTCAAATGGGCTGTGTGAGCTTTCAGCAGCGCTATTTTGAAAACGGAAAAATCAATAAATCTCGCACAAATAAAGCAATTACGGCGGCAAAACTTGAGCTTGAGTTATCGGCGGCCAAACTCAGTAAATATAAATGGAAACAAACGGTTGCTAGTTCTGGCACCGCTAGAGCTGCCTGCGCAGTCATCAATACTGCAAAAGGCTTGGCGGTAGATTCCCCCGTAAACGGCAGTGATTTAAAGCAATTGCTAAAACAGTGTATTGCGGCAGAGCATGCTGATAATTTAGATTTTGAGGGCTTAACAGAAGATAGAACCTCAGTATTTGTTGCTGGCTTATGCATCTTAATTGCCATATGCGACTTACTTAAAATTGAAGAGATTATTTTCAGCGATGCAGCATTAAGAGAGGGCGTGCTGCATGAGTTACAACCCACTCATAGTACTCAAAGTGTGAGAGTAAGAACGGCGCAAAGCCTAGCAACACGCTACGACGTTGATACCGCATATGCACATAAAGTACTAAAAACGTGCATGTATATTTTTGAAAGGGTGAAAGACACTTGGGAATTAAATTCATCGCAGCTGCGCCATTTACTTGGGTGGGCTGCATTGCTTCATGAACTTGGTTTACAAATAAACTCCAGAGGCATTCAAAAACATTCAAGCTATGTTTTGCTTAACACCGAAATGCCCGGCTTCAATCAAGAGCAACAAATGATTATTGCCAATTTAGTGCGCTTTCATAGGAAAAAAATTCGCTTAGATGAAATAGTGAATGAATCAAGCCTCGACAAACTGCACTTTGGCTATTTACTCACCATATTACGCTTAAGCGTGCTACTGAACATAAACCGCCATCAACCCGAGCTTCCCGAGTTTACGGTAGAAGCTAAGCAAAATACCATTAAGCTAGGCTTTGCCAAAGAATGGTTTGAATTGTCACCTTTATTAGTGGCCGACATTGATAAAGAAAGTGCTTATTTGCAAGCCATTGATGTGTCTTTAGGGATTGCATGATTTTGCAATGTGCTGAGAGTTTTGCTTAGGTTTCAGCATAAAAATGAGCGTTAACTACAAAGGAAACATAATGAATATTAAATGCATTGCCTCACGCGTATCTTTAAGTTTTGCGCTTATTGCAATTATGGCTATTGGCGGATGCGCCTCAATGGGAAGCGGAAGTGTTAGTGAAAAACGCCAAGCTATACTTAATATGCAGCAAGCTACGCTCAATAAATTATATGCCGAAAAACCAGATACCCGCGCTCAAATAAGCAATGCTGCAGGCTATGCCGTATTTTCTAACGCAAACATTAATATTATATTTTTTGCCGCAGGCACAGGATACGGGGTAGTTACCAATAAACTCACTGGGGCGCAAACCTATATGAATATGGCCGAAGGCGGTGTTGGCCTTGGTTTAGGGGCGAAAGATTATCGTATAGTCATGGTATTTCACACGCAAAAGGCAATCAAGCATTTTGTTGAAAATGGATGGACTATGGGCGGAAATGCTGACGCCACTGCCAAGGCCGGTGACAAAGGTGCCTCAGCTGACGGTGAAGGCTACTTAGGTGGTGTAAGCGTATACTCAATGACCGAAAGCGGTTTAGCTTTGCAGGCTACGGTTAAGGGCACTAAGTTTTGGGTAGATAAAGCGCTTAACTGATTACACGCTTACTTTTTTCAAAGCAAAAAAACGAGCATTGAATGCTCGTTTTTTTGTGACTCACTAATACTAGGTATTAGATGCGTCGTAAATGCCTTTAATAGCAGCGTCTAGCATTGTGTTAAATTCGTTATCTGACTGCTGCGCACTTAAGCCTTGAGTCAATGCACGTGAGAAGCTTGCAATCATACCCTTGTTTTGAGTGAGCTTGTTGTTTGCATCTTCACGGCTATACCCGCCTGACAAAGCAACCACTTTAAGTACTTTCGGATGGCTTACACATTCAGCATAAAAATTTGCTTGCTCAGGAATAGTGAGCTTCAACATCACCACTTGATCATCATCTAATTTATCAAGTTCAGACAAAATTGCCGCCTTTAATAACGCTTCGGCTTCTGCTTTTTCTGGGCTGTGAATGTCTACTTCTGGCTCTATAATTGGCACTAAGCCAGCTGCAATAATTTGCTTACCTACCGCGAATTGTTGTTCAACTACAGCGGTAATGCCTGCTTGATTTGCCATTTTAACCACTGAGCGCATTTTGGTGCCAAACACATCTTGTGCATTTGCTTTTGCAAGTAACTCGTCAAGGTTTGGAATAGGCTTCATCACTTGAGCGCCGTTTTCTTCATCAGCAAGGCCTTTATCCACTTTTAAAAAGGGTACCACTTGCTTGTTTTGCCACAAATAATGAGCAGACGATTTGCCATCAACATCACGATCTAAGGTGTTTTCAAACAAGATTGCGCCTAATACACGCTCCCCATCAAAAGCTGGACTCGTCATTATGCGAGTACGCATTGCATGTACGCAAGCAAACATTTCTTCATCATTGCTATAGCTAGATTCATCTACGCCATATAATTTAAGGGCTTTTGGCGTACTGCCACCACTTTGATCTAAAGCGGCAATAAAACCTACCGTGTTTTTAACTTTTTCCAACATAGCTTGCTGCGCTGCTGTCGTCATGTCTTACTCCTTTGTGGGTGTGTAGTGTATGTAAACATTTACATTTAGTGTGTGTAGTGTGAATGTAAATTTCACTTAGCGAACATTCAGCATAATCTAATACTGAATATTTCGCTAAAAAAATGCGCGAATAGTTCCTACTATTCGTCGCGGTCTAAAATAGCTACTGCGGGTAAGGTTTTTCCCTCTAGAAACTCTAAAAAGGCACCGCCACCAGTAGATATATAAGATACTTTATCAGCAATTTCATATTTGTCGACTGCGGCTAAGGTATCTCCGCCACCGGCAATCGAAAATGCATTACTTTCTGCTATCGCTTTAGCAATGGCTTTGGTGCCCTCGCCAAATTGATCAAACTCAAAAACGCCTACGGGTCCGTTCCAAACAATCGTTCCCGCGTTTTTCAGTATATCAGCTAAAGCTTGCGCTGAATTTGCGCCAATATCAAAAATCATGTCGTCGTCTTCAACTTCGCTCACATCTTTAATAACTGCTTTTTCATTTTCTGAAAATTGCTTACCTACCGCAACGTCGGTAGGTATAGGAATATCACCGCCATTAGCTTTAGCTTGGCTAATTAATTTTTTAGCTTGGTCTAGTAAATCCATTTCAACTAACGATTTACCTACATTGTGCCCTTGAGCAGCAATAAATGTATTTGCAATACCACCGCCCACAATAAGTTGATCAACTTTGCTTGATAAACTCTCAAGTACGGTAAGTTTAGTACTCACTTTAGAGCCACCTACAATGGCAACCATAGGGCGCGCTGGGTTATCTAAGGCTTTGCCTAGCGCGGTCAGTTCAGCATCTAATAATGGCCCTGCACATACTTCTTTGGCATATTTAGCCACGCCGTGAGTACTGGCTTGTGCTCGGTGAGCTGTACCAAAAGCATCCATTACAAATACGTCGCACAAATCTGCATATTGCTTGGCAAGTGTATCGTCGTTTTTCTTTTCACCTGCGTTAAAACGCACGTTTTCAAGCAGCACAACTTCGCCCGGCGATACATCAATGTTTTTACCTAAGTAATCAGCCACAAACTTAACGCTTTGCCCAAGATGTTCAGACAAATAATCAGCCACTATTTGTAAACTATATTGCGCCTCACCTTGGCCTTCTGTTGGACGGCCTAAATGTGACATCAAAATAACCGCAGCGTTTTTCTCAAGTGCCGTTTTGATAGTTGGCATAGATGCTCTTAAGCGTGCATCTGAGCTAATAACGCCCTTATCAACAGGCACGTTTAAATCTTGGCGAATAAGAACTTTTTTCTTGTTTAAATCAATGTTGTGCATCGCCTTAATTGGCATAGTATGTTCCTCTTACAAAGATAGTTTATTTGGAATAACCAATATTATGCATATGGTACGCAGTATCGAGCATACGATTTGCAAATCCCCACTCGTTGTCACACCACACTAGGGTTTTTACCAAGGTTTTATGAGACACCCTAGTTTGTGTGCCATCAACAATGCAGGAATGTGGATTATGATTAAAATCTATAGATACCAAAGGGTCTTCAGTATAGTCAATAATATTGACAGGGAAATGACGGCTCGCATTTTTTAATACAGCATTCACCATATTAGTATCAACTGAATCGCGTAAGGTTACGCTTAAATCCATGGCGGTCACATTTATGGTGGGAACGCGAACCGCTATGGCTTCAAATTTTCCGGCAAACTCAGGCAAAATACGTTCTATGCCTGCAGCCAATTTGGTATCTACAGGAATAATTGATTGGCTCGCCGCACGTGTTCGTCTTAAATCGGTGTGATAGGCATCAATGACTTGCTGGTCATTCATAGATGCATGAATGGTAGTAATTGTGCCGCTTTGCACGCCAAAGGCTTGGTGCAAGCATTGGATTACCGGCACAATACAGTTAGTAGTGCATGAGCCGTTTGACACAACGGTGTCACTTGCTTGTAAGCTTTTATGATTCACGCCATAAATAATAGTGGCGTCTACATCTTGGTTACTGGGCTGTGAAAACAAGACTTTCTTCGCGCCTTGTTGAATATGCTCAAGCGCATCAGCAGGTTCGCTATATACGCCTGTGCATTCAAGCACAATATCTACACCAAACTTGGCCCAGTCAATGTCAGATATATGAGCTTGATGTATAAGTGCTATTTGGTCAGTATTTATGTTCAAGGTTTGGTCGTTACTGCTAACGGTTTCACCAAATTGGCCATGAGCAGAATCATACTTTAATAAATGCGCCATTGCCTCTGGCTCAGCTAACTCATTAATGGCAACCACTTGAATATGCGTACGGTAGTTGTTCTCGTATAGGGCGCGCACAATGTTGCGCCCTATTCTACCAAATCCGTTTATACCAACCTTAAGCAAGGTTTTTACCTGTTAATACAAACTGTGACTTATAAGGCATTCACTGTTTCTACTATGGCACTTGTTGTAATTCCAAAGTGTTCAAACAACTCGCCAGCAGGTGCAGATTCACCAAAAGTGTCCATACCTATAACAGCACCGTCAAGGCCAACATACTTATACCAAGTATCTTTTGCTAGCGCTTCAACAGCAACACGTTTGGTGACCGATTTAGGCAATACCGCTTCACGGTATTCTTTTGATTGGCGATCAAATACATCAGTACATGGCATTGATACCACGCGAACGGCTTTACCTTGAGCACTCAACTCTTTCGCAGCATCTACGGCCAAATGCACCTCAGAACCTGTTGCAATAAGAATAACGTCAGGTGTGCCATCGCTATCAATAAGCACATAACCGCCACGCTCAGCGTCCATTAACTGCTGCTGTGAGCGCGCTTGCTGTGGCAAGCCTTGACGCGTAAATACCAAGGTAGTTGGACCGTCAGTTCGTTCTATGGCCGCTTTCCAAGAAATAGCTGATTCCACTTGGTCACACGGACGCCATGTATCCAGATTTGGCGTTGCTCGCAAGGCAACAAGTTGCTCTACTGGTTGGTGAGTGGGGCCATCTTCGCCTAAGCCAATTGAATCGTGGGTATACACGAATATAACCGGTTGCTTCATAAGAGCTGCCATTCTTACCGCGTTTCTTGCATATTCCATGAACATTAAGAATGTTGCGCCGTAAGGCTTAAAGCCGCCGTATAAACACAAGCCGTTCATCATTGCTGACATACCGAACTCACGTACACCATAATAAATATAGTTACCGCTAGCGTCTTCTGCAGACACGCCCTTACTGGTGTTATGAATGGTTAAGTTTGAACCCGCTAAATCAGCAGAACCGCCTAGCAATTCAGGTAAAATTGGCGCATACGCGTTTAAGGCATTTTGTGATGCTTTACGCGTGGCTGGGCTTTCAGGGTTTTGCTGAAGTGCTGAAATGTACTTAGCACATGTTTTGTTCCATAACTCTGGTAGCTCACCTTTTTTGCGGCGAACAAATTCAGCGGCTAATTCAGGATGCGCAACTTGATACTGGTTAAACATTTCATGCCAATCAGCTTCAGCCTGTTCGCCTTTTGATTTAGCATCCCAACCAGCATATACATCATCAGGAATTTCAAAAGCACCGTATTCCCATCCAAGGGCTTTGCGCGTTAATACAATTTCGTCATCACCTAGTGGTGCACCATGGCAACTTTCGCTACCTTCTTTATTAGGTGACCCAAAACCAATCGTGGTTTTACAACAAATTAGGGTAGGCTTGCCGGTTTCAGCTTGTGCCTTTTCAATTGCCGCTGCAAGTTGCTCTGAGTCGTGCCCGTCAACATCGCTAATTACCTGCCATCCGTAAGCTTCGAAGCGCTTTGGTGTATCGTCGCTAAACCAACCTTCAACTTCACCGTCAATAGAAATGCCGTTGTTATCCCAAAATGCGATTAGCTTACCTAAACCCAAAGTACCTGCTAATGAACATGTTTCGTGGGAAATCCCCTCCATTAAGCAACCATCACCCAAAAAGGTGTAAGTATAATGATTGACCACGTCAAAGTTATCTTTGTTAAACTGTGCAGCCAGTACTTTTTCAGCTAACGCCATACCTACGGCATTACTAATGCCCTGACCTAACGGCCCAGTAGTGGTTTCTACACCCGGTGCGTAACCATACTCTGGATGGCCTGGTGTTTTAGAATGTAGTTGTCTGAAGTTTTTAAGTTCTTCAATTGGTAAATCATACCCACTTAAATGGAGTAAAGAGTAAAGCAGCATAGAGCCATGACCGTTTGAAAGAATAAAACGATCGCGGTTTGCCCAGTTTGGGTTAGCTGGGTTGTGTGATAAATAATCACACCATAGTACTTGAGCAATATCAGCCATTCCCATTGGGGCACCAGGGTGACCTGATTTGGCTTGTTGAACTGCATCCATACTTAACGCGCGAACTGCATTGGCTAAATGACGACGAGAAGGCATAACTACTCCTTGAAAAGATAGGTTAGCGTACTGATATTAGTAAACTGTATTAGATTTATTAAAAAAATCGGGTTGTATTGTTACTCAGCAGTTAACGTACTTCAATAATTAAATCTTGTTTTAGCCATATTTTATTACAATGTCTAAGAACAAAATTTGAAAAGTTTACGTATTAGGAATCTTGGGGTAACACATCCTATATTATTTATAGACATTTAGACGTCTAGAAGTAAAGACTGGTAAATCATTTTCAAGCGTTTATAATGCACGGGTAAGCATTATTTGAATTTTAAAAGTTAGCGTAGAAAGTATTATATGAGTGTAGCAAATGTTGCACACGTTATTGAGTGATAGAAAACAATAGCGCCTTGTATACTCGCGATAACTTCTACCATTAATCAGGAACAATTATGACAACACATTTGTTTACTTCAGAATCAGTATCTGAAGGCCATCCAGATAAAATAGCTGATCAGATATCAGATGCGGTACTTGACGCTATTTTAAAAGAAGATCCAAAAGCACGCGTAGCCTGTGAAACCTTTGTTAAAACAGGAATGGTATTAGTGGGTGGCGAAATTAATACTCACGCATGGGTAGATATTGAAGAAATTACCCGCCAAACGGTCAAAGAAATAGGCTACACCCACTCTGATATGGGCTTTGATGGCGAATCTTGCGCGGTTCTAAACGCAATTGGTAAGCAGTCACCTGATATTAACCAAGGTGTTGACCGTGAAAGTCCTGAGAAACAAGGTGCGGGTGATCAAGGTTTAATGTTTGGTTATGCGAGCAATGAAACTGATGTACTTATGCCCGCCCCTATTACCTATGCTCATAGATTGGTAGAACAACAAGCGAAATTAAGAAAAAACGGAAAACTTGATTGGTTGCGTCCTGATGCAAAAAGCCAAATCACTTTCGTGTACGAGAACAATAAACCTGTGGGTATAGATGCGATAGTTCTGTCTACTCAACATTGCGATAGCATTAGCACCAAAGATTTGCGCGAAGCGGTAATGGAAGAAATTATTAAGCCCATTATACCTGAGCAATGGCTAACATCTTCTACCCAATTTCATATTAACCCAACCGGGCGCTTCGTAATTGGCGGGCCTATGGGTGATTGCGGCCTAACGGGTCGTAAAATTATTGTTGATACATACGGCGGCATGGCTCGCCATGGCGGCGGTGCATTTTCAGGTAAAGATCCATCAAAAGTAGACAGAAGCGCCGCATACGCAGGGCGTTATGTTGCTAAAAACATTGTGGCCGCGGGCTTGGCTGAGCGCTGTGAAATTCAAGTTTCGTATGCCATTGGTGTTGCACAACCTACCTCTATTAGCGTTGAAACGTTTGGTACAAGTAAATTGCCAGAATCTACCTTAGTTGAGTTAGTAAAACAGCACTTTGATTTAACCCCTTATGGCTTAATTCAAATGCTAGCGCTAGAGCAACCCATTTATCAGGCAACAGCTGCTTATGGGCACTTTGGCCGTGAACAGTTCCCGTGGGAAGCTACTAATAAAGCAGATGCACTTAGAAGCGATGCTGGGCTATAATAGCCCATCATTTATTGCTTAGTAAGGAATGCTAAATATGAAAGTTTCACTCACCAGCATGAAAAAAACGGTCTTAGCTTTGGCTACCGCTTCTATTTTGGTGTCTTGTGCTACGTCACCAACGGGCCGTTCACAGTTAATCATTTTTCCAGATTCACAGTTAAATGAAATGGGCGAGCAAGCCTTCACCAGCATGAAAAGCGATATAAAAATATCGAACCAACGTGTTGAAAATGCATTGGTTCAATGTATTGCTAATGAATTGCTCGAATTTGTGCCTAGTTCAGTATTTGACGGCGAATGGGAAGTGGTGGTGTTTGATGATGCCCAAGTAAACGCTTTTGCATTGCCAGGCGGTAAAATTGGTGTTTATACAGGCTTGTTGGGCGTTGCCGTTAATCAACATCAAGTAGCCGCGGTGGTGGGTCACGAAATTGGCCACGTAATAGCGCGCCACGGTAATGAGCGTATGTCGCAAAGTGCTGCAGCGAGTTTTACTCAGCAAGGCATTGCCGCTATTTTGCAGTCAAATGAAGTGGCGCAAACACCGCTTATTATGCAAGGTTTAGGCTTAGCGACACAATTAGGTACGCTGTCATATAGCCGTGATCATGAAACCGAGGCGGATATTATAGGGCTTGATTTAATGGCTCGTGCTGGTTTTCAACCACAAGAATCAGTTGAGCTATGGAAGAACATGGCTGCGAACAGTAGTGGAGAAAAGCCGCCTGAATTTTTATCTACTCACCCTGCTGAAAGCACTCGCATTAAGAATTTAAGCGCCAACATGCCAGCAGCTACAAAACTGTATAACAACGCAGCCAATAAAGCTGATTGTAGTTAAACTTACTTTTACGCCTTGTTAAGGTGATTACATCTACGTAAACGCATAAATTGAAGACAAAAAAAACCCTTGCTTAGCAAGGGTTTTTTGTTACATCAAAGATAAAAGCTTAGTCTTTGCTTTCTGATTCGTCTTTGTGTACATGTACATCCATTTGCGGATATGGAATAGAAATTCCTTCAGCATCAAAACGTAATTTAACCGCTTCAGTGAAATCAAATTTCAAGCCCCAGAAGTCACCCGCTGCCGCCCAAGGACGAACAATGAAGTTAACGCTGCTATCACCTAGCTCAGATACTGCAACTTGTGGTGCTGGCTCAGCTAGAACGCGAGGGTCAGCTTTAATCATTTCTTCTAGAACAGCTTTAGCTTTCTTAAGATCATCATCGTAACCAATACCAAATACCATATCTACACGGCGAGTATCTTTAGCACTGAAGTTAGTGATGTTGCCACCATAAATAGCACCGTTTGGAACAATGATTTCTTTGTTATCAGGAGTAGTCATAAGAGTAGTAAAAATACCTACGCTGTTTACTGTACCCATAGCGCCGCCAGCTTCAATGAAGTTGCCTGCTTTGAAAGGACGGAATACTAGTAACATTACGCCTGCAGCAAAGTTTGATAATGAACCTTGTAATGACAAGCCAATCGCTAAACCTGCAGCTGCTAAGATAGCCGCTAGTGAGGTAGTATCAACGCCTAGTTGGTCTAATGCAGCAATAATAACGAACAACATTAAGATAGCTCTTACAATTGACTTCAAAAAATCAATTAGCATGTCGTCGTATTTAGATTTAGCCATTAATTTGCCGAAAACATTAACTAAAATGCTTACAACAATTTTACCAACTACATAAATAACAAGTGCCATCGCAATGTTAATTGCAAATGGGATAATAAATTCATCTAAATACCTAGATGCATCTTCAGCAGTTAAATCGAACATGGTGTAATTCCTTTATTTTTTATTGTGTTTCTAATGAGTGTTGCTTTAAAAGCGGGTATAAAATACCAACAAGTAGCAAAAAAACAACAAAAATCTTTGTAAAAGTGTCACTAATTTGCAACACTATGAAGATACAGTATAAAAAAAATCACAAACTCAATCATGCTTTAGTCTTGATTGTTCGAAAAATCAGCAAGTTGGGGAGGAAACCGTACCATGAACGTAGATTTGTTGCTTATGCTCGGTTCATTGCTTTTATTAGCTATCTCGGGTTTATTAGTATTCTGCTTTACCGAAGCAAAGGGAAAAAACACACCCCATGCTCGTAGAGAACGCACAGTAAATATGCGAGAAAACCTAGATAAGCCAGTTAACAAGCAGATATCGATGGGAAAAGAACTCATTTAAATGAGTTTGTATTAAATATAATTTAAAAAAAGGCGAGCATTACATAATGCTCGCCTTTTTTATTTTTCTAACTTGTTATGCCTACTTATTATAAATGCATTGCAATATAAAGCGAAAATACTAAACTCCCAAACTATCATTGCTAATTACAGCATTTCGTATTTCCCGTCAGTAACGAGTCTTTAATGAGAATACCGCGCTTTTACATCAACGATAATTTAATTATTGATAACACCATTAATTTACCTGCAGAGCTAGCGCATTATATGGCCAATGTTCTACGCTTAAAACCAGGCGCACCTATTATACTGTTTAATGGCAATGGCAGTGATTACCCTAGTGAAATTGCCGATATTACAAAGCGCAAAGCCAGCGTTTTAGTTAATTCACAAATTAGTATTTCCCTTGAGTCAAAACTTCATCTGCATTTAGGCCAAGGTGTGTCTAAAGGGGATCGCATGGATTTTGCCTTGCAAAAGGCTGTAGAATTAGGCGTGACTGAAATCACGCCTATACTCACTGAAAACTGTAATGTGAAACTTGACGAACAGCGTTGGCAGAAAAAGCACCTTGCATGGCAAAAGCTAATCATAGGTGCATGTGAACAAAGCCAACGAAATGTTGTGCCTACCTTACATGAGCCGGTGACTATGCAGCAATGGATAGGCCAAAGCAGCGAATTAGACAAGGTAATACTTGCCCCGGGCGCTAAAACTTATTTGTCGGGCTTAAATAAGCCGCAGAAAGGTTTTCGTATAGTAATTGGGCCTGAAGGTGGTTTGAGCGAACAAGAGGTTTATACTGCTCAGCAAGTGGGTTATACGCCAGTGAATATTGGTAGTCGAATTTTACGCACAGAAACCGCAGCTATAGCAAGCTTGTCGATACTGCAATCTTTGCACGGTGATTTATAAACACACTCGGTCTTGGTTTATGTGAATTAGACCATACTTATTGAGTCATACTACACGGATATATCAAAGCATAATGACAATTAAACTCGGCATAGTAATGGACCCAATTGAGTCTATTAACATAAAAAAAGACACCAGCTTCGCTATGATGCTTGAAGCACAAAAACGTGGTTACGAAATTTATTATATGCAGGTGAATGACTTGTATATTGACAATGGAGAGCCGCGAGCAAGCGTAAAACAGATATCGCTTAAAGAAGACCCAGCCACGTTTTTCAAGGTAAATAAAGAGCTAGATATAAACTTAGGTGAGTTGTCGGTTCTACTTATGCGTAAAGATCCACCTGTAGATAGCCAATTTATATATGCCACTCACATATTTTCATTAGCGCAAGCTCAGGGCACTTTAGTGGTGAATAATCCGCAAGCCCTGCGTGACTTCAATGAAAAGCTGTTTACCTCATGGTATGCCAACTACATTCCACCCACCATGGTAACGGCAAAGAAAGCGCAGATTAAAGCTTTTCATAAACAACACAAAGATATTATTGTTAAGCCATTAGATGGTATGGGCGGCACCAGTATTTTTCGCGTAAAAGAAGATGCCGTAAATTTAGGCGTAATTAGTGAAATAATTACGGCAAACGAAACCGAACACGCAATGGTACAAGCATACATGCCTGAAATTAAGCTAGGTGATAAACGCATATTGCTAGTAGATGGTGAAGTTATTCCTTATTGCCTAGCTCGTTTACCTACTGGCACTGAAACCAGAGGCAACTTAGCCGCTGGCGGACGCGGTGAGCCACAGGAAGTTAACGAAGCTGATATGCAAGTAGCACAAGCCATTGCCAAAGATATGTCTGAAAAAGGTATTTTGTTTGTGGGCCTTGATATGATTGGTAATAAAGTTACCGAAATTAATATTACCAGCCCAACATGTGTGCGTGAAATTGAAGCCGCATATCCTATCAATATATGCGCTCGACTATTTGATGCCATTGAAAAACGCTTATAATGAGTTAATAAAAACGTGCCAATAAAAGAACCGAATATTACCCTTGTAGATAGCCTTCAAAATCACTTTTTGATTGCTATGCCCAGCTTAACCGATAAATACTTTAACCGCTCGGTTACTTATATTCTTGAGCATGGCGAGCAAGGTGCAATGGGCATTGTGATTAATCAGCCCTCTAACATGACGTTTCGCGAACTACTAGGCCAAGTCGATGAAAAAGCCCCGGTAAGTGATAGCATAAGTGAAAAAATTATTTTATGCGGCGGCCCTGTTCAAGCTGATCGAGGATTTGTCATTCATGAGTCCAGCGGTGCGTGGAATTCGTCAACTCGTATCACTGAAGATATTATGGTCACTACTTCTAAAGATATATTGTTAGCTATTGGCAAAGAGGATGGCCCTCAAAATAATATACTCACCTTAGGGTATGCTGGGTGGGAAGCGGGTCAATTAGAGCAAGAAATACAGGAAAACAGTTGGCTAACAATTCCTGCGTCAAAAGATATTCTGTTTGATACGCCCATTCACAAGCGCTGGGAAACGGCCGTAAATAAGTTAGGCATAGATATTTGGCAGTTAACGCAACAAGCTGGGAGCGCTTAATGAGCACTCAATGTTGCCTTGCCTTTGATTTTGGTATGAAAAGCATTGGCGTTGCTGTAGGGCAATCGCTTACGGGAACGGCCTCACCCTTAGCGGCTCTTAAAGCACGTGACGGCATTCCTGATTGGGACATATTGGCTGAGCTTATTCAGCAGTGGGGTCCTAACGAGTTACTGGTTGGTTTACCTTTAAATATGGACGGCAGCGAACAAGATATAACCAACAATGTGAAGCGGTTTGCCAATCGCTTACAACACAAATACAAACTTAAGGTACACCTTCACGATGAACGACTATCTACCGTGGATGCTAAAGAAAGGTTGTTTGCTTTAGGCGGGTATAAAAAGTTAACAAAAGATAAAGTAGACAGCGTTAGCGCCTGTTTAATTTATGAATCATGGATTTTAAACGGCAATTAATAGGGCTGTATTAATTTGCATGCTGGCATTGCCAACAAATTTTAAACTGCCCTTCATTACTTTCACCACATTGGTCACAGCGCCAATCTGCTTTAGGTTCGGCAAGTTCTCTTTCTAATTCATCTACAATGGATTGTGCTTGGGGTAAGTTGCCCGCATCAATTAACCACACTTCGGGTAGCGCTTCATGGGGTGGAATTTCACCCGCCGCACCTTGAATGAATTCATTCTTAACAAAGCTGGGTATATTTGCCTCATCTAAGAGCGCTTTTACTTGGCGTAATTTAACTTGATTATAGTCGCTGTAAAACTTCATCATAATGGTACCTTTTTATCTTTCGACAAGCATGTTGGTGTTGGTTTTATACACTAATGCTAGAAACTTAGCTCACTTGCCTATTGTTTATGCTGGTTGCTACAGCATCCTACTCACTTAAATCGTTTTTTACGTTTACCTTGATTAATTTTGTTCGCTTTAACTAATTGGCAAGCAAAATTAGTATTAGTTCATTAAATAAATACAACAACGTAATATTAGTTAAAAGGAAAAACATGATGGGTAAAATAATTCAAAAAGCAGCTAACTGGGTAGTAGTAAAACAGGCGAGTGAAACCAAAATATGTAATTTTACTAACAACTATTATGGTGACCAACAATGTTATGTGGTTAAAACCCACGCTAGCAAAAAGGCGCTGAGCGCGCCTTCATATAGATAGATACCTAAATTAGGGTCGCTTAAGCAAATAGCAAGCGACCTAGCTTGACTTGGCTTATTAGTCCATGTCTATTGAGACTTTTGCCAATGATCCCAAAGGGCTACCTGTATCTTTTGAATCTAGCTTTATCATTAAGCGCAAGTCATTGGGTGAATCAGCATGGTGTAAAGCTTGCTCTTGGTCAATTAAGCCACGTTTAAACAAATCATACAAAGCCATGTCAAAGGTTTGCATCCCTTGCTCTTTTCCTTTCATCATGGCTTCTTTTAATTCACCAATTTCATTTCGCTGAATGAGGTCTTTAATAAACGACGAATTTAGCAAAATTTCAATGGCGGCAACCCTTCCCTTACCGTCAATAGTAGGGACAAGTTGCTGCGCTACAATAGCGCGAATGTTTTGGCTTAAATCAAATCGAAGTTTTGAATGTAACTCTTTGGGCGCTAAATGCATTATTCGCTCAATGGCTTGGTTTGCGTTATTTGCATGCAGTGTAGCTACACATAAATGCCCTGTATCAGCAAACGACATTGCATATTCCATGGTTTCCATAGAGCGAATTTCACCTATTAAAATAACGTCGGGCGCTTGTCGTAAAGAGCTTTTTAAGGCGTCATCAAAAGTATGGGTGTCAATACCCACCTCACGCTGGGTTACTACACAATTTTTATGTTCGTGAACAAATTCAATAGGATCCTCTATGGTTAAAATATGCCCATGAGAATGCTGATTTCTATGCCCTATTAGCGCTGCCAGTGAGGTTGACTTACCTGTGCCAGTTCCGCCTACAAAAAGCACTAAGCCTTTTTTGGCCATAATAATGTCTTTGAGTACTTCGGGTAAACCAAGATCATCTGCTTTAGGGATCTCGGTTACAATGCGTCGTATCACCATACCCGCTTGGTCGCGCTGCCAAAATGCGCTACAACGAAAGCGTCCAATATTATCGCGAGCAATAGCGAAGTTACATTCTTTGTCTTCGGCAAATGCACTTTGCTGCTTTTCACTCATAGCTTGATGCACTAAATTAAGCGAATCACTTTCACTTAAGGCAATACTGGTCAAAGGCTCTAGCTTACCGTTAATTTTTGCACTAACGGGCATGCCTACCGTAATGAATAAATCTGAGGCTGAATGTGCCACCATATCAGCTAGGCATTGATCAAGTGTCATCATATTAGGTTCTCTTTTTTAATTATGGTAGCAAGCTGCATATTTGGCACCTTAAAACCCTGGCGTAGCAGGCTTATCAATAGAATGCTCATTTGCTTCTTGCTGAGTAATTAAGTTTTGTGCCACCAACTTTTGCAAACACTGATCCATAGTTTGCATACCATGGCGTTGCCCAGTTTGAATTACTGAGTACATTTGCGGAACTTTATCTTCTCTAATAAGGTTTCTAATAGCAGGAATACCAATCATAATTTCATGCGCAGCTATTCTTCCACCGCCTACTTTTTTAAGTAGCGTTTGCGATATAACAGCGCGCAAAGATTCTGACAACATAGAACGTACCATTGATTTCTCTTCAGCCGGGAAAACATCAATGATTCTATCAATTGTTTTAGGGGCTGAATTTGTATGTAGGGTGCCAAATACCAAATGCCCTGTTTCCGCTGCTGAAATAGCTAATCGTATGGTCTCTAAATCACGCAATTCCCCTACGAGTATTACGTCAGGGTCTTCACGTAAGGCCGAGCGCAATGCTGCGCTAAAACTATGGGTATCTCTATGCACTTCCCGTTGGTTCAATACCGACAATTTATTGTGATGCACAAATTCTATTGGGTCTTCAATTGTTAGTATGTGTTCACGCTTATGTGCATTTATATGATCAACCATTGCCGCCAAGGTTGTGGATTTACCCGAGCCCGTTGCCCCAGTTACCAGAACGATACCCGTGGGTTGATCTATAATTTGTTTAAAAATATCAGGCGCGCCTAGTTGGTCTAAACTGAGTATGTTGCTAGGTATGGTACGAAGCACCGCGGCTGCACCGCGGTTTTGATTAAATGCATTTACCCTGAAGCGCGATAAGCCATCAATTTCAAAAGAAAAATCCACTTCTAAATTTTCTTCGTATTCTTTACGCTGCTTGTCATTCATAATATCGTAAATAAGCGCATTTACCGCTTTATGTTCAAGCTCTGGAACATTCAAGCGGCGCATTTCGCCATCAACTCGTATAATGGGAGGCAAGCCAGCACTTAAGTGTAAATCTGACGCTTTATTTTGCACACTAAAGGCTAATAATTCGTTAATATCCAATATGATATCTCCAACTCAATTTAATTGTGGACTTTATGGCAACAAACAACAGTAATATTGCTTCTAAACTACAGGCGGTTAATAACAACATTAGCGCCTCTGCTGCGGCCTATAATCGCGATGTAAACAGTATTCAATTGCTGGCAGTAAGTAAAACCAAACCCGTATCTGATATCGTAACTGCGTATGAAGCACAACACCGTCATTTTGGTGAAAATTATGTGCAAGAAGCGGTTGATAAAATTCAGCAACTGAAAGATTTATCGCAACTGTGTTGGCACTTTATCGGCCCCTTGCAATCAAACAAAAGTAAATTTATTGCTGAATATTTTGATTGGATGCATTCCTTAGACCGATTAAAAATTGCTAAACGTTTAAACGAGCAGCGAAGCATTCATCAAAAACCGCTGCAAGTATGCGTTCAAGTCAATATAGACGATGAAAACAGCAAAGCCGGAATTGCCCCAAGTGAAGTACTTGCGTTTGTTGAGCAATTGCAATCTCTTGAAAAAATTCAATGTAGAGGCTTAATGACCATACCTAAAGCAGGCGTAAGCGCTACTGAACGCGAGGCTAGCTTTGCTCAAATGCAGCAATTATTTACACAATGCCAAGAAAAATTCCCCAATTTTGATACCCTATCCATGGGAATGAGCGATGATATGGACTTAGCTATAAAATATGGTGCTACAATAGTACGAATAGGAACCGGTATTTTTGGTTCTCGAAATTAAATGAGCAAAACTAAACTGCCAGTCACAAAACAGGAGATGGTTTGAACAACACATTAAAAATTAGTTTTATTGGTGCGGGTAATATGAGTAAGGCCATTATAGGAGGCCTAGTTGAAAAAGGATTTAAGCCTGAGAATATTATGGCGAGTAATCCAAGCAACCCTAAATTAATAGCGCTAAATGAAAAATTTGGTATTCAAACCACCAATGACAACCAAGCTGCAATTAATTTTGCCGACGTTGTTATGCTATCGGTTAAGCCTCAGTTGATGGAAGACGTTTGTGCTAATTTTACAAATGATAAATCTAGCCGATTATTCGTTTCTATTGCCGCGGGTTTAACCATTGAAAGACTAAGTGACTTTCTGCCCAAAGATGCAAAAATTATTCGCGTAATGCCCAATACGCCTTCGGCTATTGGAATGGGAATGTCAGGTATATTTGCACCCAGCACAATTAACGAAGAAGAAACCAATAGCGTTGCCGACATTATGCAAAGTGTAGGTGAAACACTTATTGTGGCTAAAGAAGATGACATCAACACTGTAATTGCTGCGGCAGGCTCAAGTCCGGCATATTTTTTCTTGATTGGCGAAGCGATGCAAACAGCCGCAGAAAATATGGGCTTGAATGCCAACGACGCACGCAAGCTAGTGGTGCAAGCAATGTTAGGCAGTGCATACCTTATGCAAAAAGAGCAAGGTCTTGAATTATCAGAGCTTCGTGCCCAAGTTACATCTAAAGGCGGCACCACAGCAAAAGCAGTTGAAAGCTTACAAGACGCCGATATACACAGTGTGTTTGCGAATGCTATGCAAGCAGCGGTAGCCAGAGCCAAAGAAATGTCGAAACAGTTTTAAACGGAATCCAAAAATATGAATGCCACAGTTTTTTTAGTAAGTACTTTATTTAATCTCTATTTAATGGTGATTATTTTACGTTTATGGCTACAACTGGCACGAGCTGATTTTTACAATCCGTTTAGCCAATTTGTGGTGAAAGCCACTCAGCCTGTGGTGGGGCCATTACGCCGCATTATTCCTTCTATTGGTAGGCTTGACACCGCAACCCTGGTTTTTGCAATATTGGTGGTAACCCTCAAATTTGTGGTGTTAACGGCTTTATTCGGCAATGGGAATTTCAATATTGTTGCCATACTTATTACCGCCTTAGCGTCGCTGGTATCTGAAATAGTTAATTTGGTGTTTTGGATTCTAATTTTGCGAGCGATCCTTAGCTGGGTAAGCCAAGGGAATAACCCTATTGAGTTGGTAATGTATCAGTTAACCGAACCGTTTTTAGCCCCAATAAGAAAAATACTACCTCCTATGGGTGGTTTAGACTTGTCAGTGCTAGTTGCCATTATAGCTTTACAGTTTATTCGTTTGCTAATTGGTGATGTATTTGGTCCGCTGGCTTAGGTCGGCGGTATACATAATACAACTCTTCATTTACGAACTTTCAATACGGTAAAAAATATGCAGTTATCTAAAAAACGTACTTTCGCATCATGGCTGTGCCTTAGCATCTTTTGTTTAAGCTTTGCCTTGCCTAGCCAAGCTGAAATAAAGAAGACGCTGGGAAGCTGGGAGGTGCATTATATTGCGTTTACGTCTACCTTTTTAACGCCGGAAATAGCTAGGGCGAACAAGATTCTTCGTAGCAAGAAAAACGCATTGGTAAATATATCGGTACTAGATAGGCGAAGCAAAGAAGCTCAAGCAGTTGAAATGACAGGCACTGCGCGAAATTTGCTGGGCACACTAAAACCACTAACATTTAAAGAAGTCGTTGAAGGTGATGCTATTTATTATTTAGCCTCAGTCCCCTTTAGCCATAAAGAAGTACTGCGCTTTGATATCAACATAAAGCAAGGTTCCACTACACAAAATTTGAAATTTCAGCAAACCATGTACGTAGACGAATAAACGTTTATTTAAAATTGCTTAAGCATGTGTGGCTTGTAGTCATTAGCATCAAGCTCAACTAAATATTTAGCAGCTAAACTGTCTAGTTCAGCTTGTGCCAATGCTAGTTCATCCATAATAATGGTGTTGTCATCTAGCTGCCAAAGTAAGCGAGAACCTGCATAGCTATAATGCAGTATAATTAAGGCATCTACATTTCCCTCTTGTGCAGCAGCCTTAATTTTACTTAGCTTCCTATTAATTTTATTCAGCGATTGTTTAAGCTCCCACACATATACCACCTCAGTCATATAATCATGCCTGCGATACTTATTAAGTAGCGTAGTTATAACAAAACCCGTAATAATAACGCCGGTAAGATTCCAGTGAAAATGACTGCCCGATTCAGACGGAAACAAAGCTATAAGCCCTTGTGCAATTCCTAAACTGCCAATAACGAAGGCAGCAATACACGCCACAATTAGCCTATTTAGATGTTTTCGATAACGCAGTTTATTTACTTGAATAAGTTTCATGAAGCTCCTTGTTTCATACTACATAAACTACTTAGTTTCGTTACGCTTAAACACTAAATCACTTGCGTTTGATTCTTCTGCAGAGAAATAATAGCCATCTACATCAAAGGCTTTAAGCTCATCAATAGTGCTCACTTGTTGTTCAATAATATAACGAGCCATTAAGCCTCGGGCTTTTTTAGCAAAGAAACTGATAATTTTGAATTTACCGTTTTTTTGGTCTTTAAAGTGTGGAGTAATAATATCGGCTTCAAGCAAGGCAGGTTTTACGGCCGAAAAATACTCTTTAGAAGCTAAATTAACAAGCAATTTATCACCTTGTTGCGCAAGTGCCTTGTTAAGTTCTTCAGTAATTGTATTTCCCCAATATTTGTAAAGAGTATCGTTGTTTCCAAACTTCAACTTGGTTCCCATTTCTAGGCGGTATGGCTGCATTAGGTCAAGCGGCTTTAACACGCCATATAATCCTGACAATATGCACAAATGTGTTTGAGCGTAATTTACGTCTTTGTCAGATAGTGTTTTAGCATCAAGCCCTGTGTATACGTCACCATTAAATGCGTACATTGCAGGGCGAGCGTTATCTTTTGTAAATGGAAACTCAAAACTTGAAAATCGTTCGGCGTTTAAAATGGCGAGTTTATCGCTTATTTTCATTAAAGAACTTAAATCTGCGGGGCTCAACTTTTTGCATACTTCAACTAGCTCTTTCACTTCACTTAATAAGGCTGGTTGGTTCGTTGCACTTGCTGCAACAGCTGGCAAGCTAGATGCAAAATCAAGATTTTTAGCGGGAGAAACAACAACTAGCATAAGGCATCCTTTAGATAAAATTAAACATTAGAATAAGCAATGTGCAGCTTATACATATTATAAATGAGTATAGCAAAATACTTAATCGGGTCACAGCAATGCGGCATTAAAATGAAATATCTTAGATATCGAATAAATAAGGGAAAATCACTAGGCAAGCCGCCTTAGAACTTGCTATGCTAATAAAATACAAGTCTTATTTAGCGCTGGCGTATTTACATCAAAATATCGCGTCTATTCAGTGCCTAAAATTATAATCCACAGAAAGGTTGAGTTATATCCATGTCGAATCAATTAGAATCTTTACGCGCCATTACTACGGTTGTTGCTGACACCGGTGATATTGAAGCTATTAAAAAATATACACCTGTAGATGCTACAACAAATCCGTCGCTATTGTTAAAAGCCGCATCTTTGCCGCAGTATTCTAGCCTTATTGATGCATCAGTTAACTATGCCAAAGAGCAAAGTAGTGAGCTAAGCGAACAACTTTTAGCCGCGGGTGACAAACTATCGGTGCTAATAGGCCAAGAAATATTAACCGTTATCCCCGGGCGAATTTCAACAGAAGTTGATGCGCGTTTGTCTTTTGACACTGATGCCACCATTGCCAAAGCTAAACAGCTTATTGCAATGTATGCTGAAGCGGGTATTGATAAAAGCCGCATACTGATAAAAATAGCCTCTACTTGGGAAGGCATTAAAGCGGCTGAAAGCCTTGAAAAAGATGGTATTAACTGCAACCTAACTTTGTTGTTTAGTTTTGCTCAAGCTAGAGCGTGCGCAGAAGCCGGTGTATTCCTAATATCGCCGTTCGTTGGCCGTATTTTAGATTGGTATAAAGCTAAGTCGCCACAGGAAGACTTTACCGGTGACAAAGATCCCGGCGTTATTTCAGTATCAAGTATTTATAACTATTATAAAGAGCACGGTTACACCACAGTAGTAATGGGTGCAAGCTTTAGAAATACCGGTGAAATCATGGCCTTAGCGGGCTGCGATCGCCTAACTATTAGCCCACAATTACTAGATGAACTTGCCAATACTGAGGGTGAGTTAGCTCAGAAGCTTGTGGATAACGGAGCAACTTCAGCTAAGGTTACCCCACTTGATGAACAAGCATTTAGATGGGATATGAACCAAGATGCTATGGCAACCGAAAAACTAAGCGAAGGTATTCGTAACTTCGCTGCCGATCAAGTAAAACTAGAAAGCCTACTTGCTAAAAAATTATCATAACCACGAGGCCAATTGTAAATATGGATAAGTTAAAGCAATCTCCCGCTTGGATTAACCTAGAACATCATGCTCAGCTTGTAAAACGCTATCACATGCGAGATATGTTTAATGCGGACCCAAATCGAGCAGAAAAATACTCGTTTAGCGCTGCTGGAATTTTCTTAGATTATTCTAAAAACCTTGTAACCCAAGAAGTACTTGATAACTTATTTGATTTGGCCGAGCAACGTGGCGTGAAAGCTAAAATGGAAGCAATGTTCAGTGGTGAAAAAATTAACACCACCGAAGACCGAGCAGTGCTGCACACTGCGCTTCGTAATTTCTCTGGTAAGCCCGTTATGTTTGAAGGTAAAGATGTAATGCCTGACGTAATGGATACGCTTAAGAAAATAAAAATGTTTACCGAGTCTATTCATAATAAAACGCACACAGGATATACCGGCAAGCCAATTGATAAAGTGGTTGCGATTGGTATTGGCGGTTCATTTTTAGGGCCTAAAATTGTAACCGAAGCGCTTAAACCATATAAACATAAATCACTGGATGTGGTATTTGTAGCTAACGTAGATGGCTGCCACATTGCTGATGTACTAGCTGACTGCGACGCACAAAGCACTTTGTTTGTTATGTCGTCTAAATCTTTTGGTACACAAGAAACCTTGCAAAATACCTTAACGGCTAAAGATTGGTTTTTGAAACAAGGCACTAGCCAAAAAGATATAGCAAAACACTTTGTAGCCGTTTCATCTAATGTAAAAGCTGCCGTTGACTTCGGCATGGATGAAAACAATGTATTTCCTATGGGTGACTGGGTAGGTGGACGTTATTCATTATGGTCAGCCATTGGATTGCCCATTAGCTTAGCCTTAGGTTACGAGAATTTTGAAGCCATTTTAAAAGGTGCGTTTGAAATGGATACGCATTTCCAAGAAGCGCCTTTAGAACAGAACATGCCAGTGATTTTAGCAATGCTTGGCGTGTGGTACAGAAATTTTGTGGGTGCGCAATCACATGCATTGCTCCCTTACTGCCATTACTTGCGCGGGTTCCCGGCTTATGTGCAGCAACTTGATATGGAAAGTAACGGTAAATCGACTACCTTAGATGGGCGAACGGTTGATTACGGTACTGGGCCTATTATTTGGGGTAGCGAAGGTAGCAACGGCCAGCATTCGTTTTACCAGCTTATTCACCAGAGTAACGTGCCCGTTCCTGCTGATTTCATGTTCCCATTAAACACACCTCATCATGAAGGTGAACTGCAAAACTTGCACCATCAAATGCTAGCGTCGAACTGTTTTGGACAAACTCAAGCACTAATGCAGGGCAAAACGTTTAAAGAGTGTTTAGATGACCTTAGCGAAAGCTCGTTAAGCCAAGAGGAAAAAGAGCGCTTAGCTGCCCACAAAACCATGCCTGGCAACAATCCGAGCAATACCTTAATATTTGATCAAGTTGACCCAAGTACACTTGGTGCACTTATTGCTATGTATGAGCATAAAGTGTTGGTCCAAGGCTGTATTTGGGATTTGAACTCGTTTGATCAGTGGGGTGTTGAATTAGGGAAAGTGTTAGGTAACCAGGTTCTTGATATGATTCAAGGAGAATTACCTTTAGACAACGCAGATTCGTCTACACAGGCTCTTATTAAACGCTTTACTCAATCTTAGTAACGAAAACGCTGTCTTGCTCAAACATTTAGCAAGGCAGCAACTCCCCCCAAATGCTTCTTTTGCACTACTCTTGTCATATTATTGTAAAAATAGTTTAACAAAAATTTAACTTAATTGTTTTAATTCTAGCGTTGCTATGGTACAAAATAAAGGTGACCCTTAATATTACCAAGCGTCTTTAGTATGTTTTGTTAACCCGTTTCGATGTAGCTTAAAGGAGCAAGTTCATGGAATCAGTTGATCTTCTGGATACTGTTGAGAGTGAAAGCCGCGGTGTAAAAACCAAAAGTAAAAAAAGAAAATGGCGTGAAATTGAAGCTATTAAAGAAAAATATCGCTTAAAACAAGAGCTATGCGATATGGATCTTGGCTTAGAGCTTGAACTTGAAATGGCTCGTTAAGCTAGCTTTAGATTTACAGTGACCACGTAATTGGTGTTTGATTAGCCGAAACAAGCAGTTTGTTGGTTTCGCTAAAGTGTTTACACCCTAAAAAACCTCTGTACGCTGATAAAGGCGATGGATGGCTTGACTCTAAAACATGGTGTTTAGAGGTATCTATTAAACTCGCTTTTTGTTGCGATGGTTTGCCCCATAACAAAAATACAACGCCTTGTTGCGTGTCGCTTATGTGCTTAATGCTAGCATCAGTGAAGGTTTCCCAGCCCAAGCTTTTGTGCGAGTTAGCTAAGCCCTCTTCCACTGTTAATACAGTGTTGAGTAAAAATACCCCCTGCTTAGCCCATGCGGTCAAATCACCATTGGCCGGCTCAGTAAAGCCTTCAATATCTTGCGCCAATTCTTTAAAAATATTACGCAATGAAGGCGGTATTTTTTGACCTTGTTGAACAGAGAAACACAAGCCATGAGCTTGATTTGCTCCGTGGTATGGGTCTTGCCCTAATATTACAACCTTTACATTCTGCAAAGGACACAAACTAAACGCAGTTAATACATCTTCTGCAAGTGGAAACACCTTAGTTTCACCGCGTCTTTTTTCAATGTGCTCATTTAAGGTGAGAAAGTAAGGCTTACTCATTTCAGCGTCTAAAAACGTTTGCCAACTTGGCTCGCTCTCACAAACGGGGGAAGCTTGCTTACCGCTTTTCACACCTATTTCTCACCTTTCATTATTCTAATGTCGCCTTACTTAAGAATAGAAAACATATGCGCTTTTAATGCTTCATAACTGTTTTCTAATTCTGACTCAAGGCCTTCTTTAGATGATACATCCACTAACGCTTGTGGCAAACGAATAGGTTGGCCTAGCACATTTTCAACGGTTTCTCTAAACTTAGCCGGATGCGCTGTGCCTAAGAAAATCCCCACTTCATCTTCTTCTAATTGCTTACTTAAGCATCGGTACGCTATAGCAGCATGGGGTTCCGATACATAACCTAAGCTGGCTAATTTGCGCATTGCTCCTTGGGTGTATTCTTCGTCAACTGCCTCACCTACTAGCAAGTCAGCATCAAACAAGCCTTTATCAACCATCGCTTGAATACGCGGCCAGTTATTGGGTTGGCTTACATCCATTGCATTTGAAATAGTAGCTACCGTTTCATTTGGCTCCCATTTACCGGTTTGCAAGAAGCGCGGTACAGTATCATTGCTGTTTGTTGCGGCAATGAATCGTTTAATGGGTAAGCCTAAAAGCTTGGCAATAATGCCGGCAGTTAAGTTTCCGAAGTTTCCACTTGGAACCGAAAATACTACTTTGTCTTGTTGCTCTTTAGGGACTTGTGAAACCGCTTCAAAATAATAGCAAACTTGTGCCAGCAAACGGCTAATATTAATAGAGTTAGCTGAGTTTAAATGCAAGCCTTCGCGCACATCTTCATCATCAAAAGCTGTTTTTACAAGTTGCTGGCAAGCATCAAAATCAGCGTCAATAGCAACCGTATGAATGTTGTCACCCAATGTTGTAAATAACTTCTCTTGCAAAGGGCTAATTTTCCCCTTAGGAAACAATATAACTACCTTGATGTTGTCTATGCCATGAAACGCATGCGCAACCGCTGCACCAGTATCACCTGAGGTAGCGGTTAAAATAGTCACCGGCTTACCTTTGCTAATATGCTTTAAGCATTGCGCCATAAAGCGCCCACCAAAATCTTTAAATGCTAAGGTAGGGCCATGAAACAATTCTAAGCTATGGATATTTTCACTTACATGGGCAAGAGGCGCTTCAAATGTGAAGGCATTATTCACAAATTCACTAATTGTGCTAGTGGGCAGTTCATCGCCAATAAGGTGTTTGAGTATATGAATACTGCGCTCAGCCAAAGGCATGCTCAGTAGCTCATCAATGTTATGTAAAGGAGCTACGCTTTCAGGAAAATATAAGCCCTGATTTTTACCTAAACCCTTCGCTACCGCTTGGCAAAAGCTCGCGGTATCACTACTATCTTTTAAATTTACTAATTCCACAGTGTTTACTTTCCTTATTGATCTGCGTTGAGCAATCGTGTGCCTGCAGTATCAATTTTACAAACGTGACTAAAACCATCTTGGTTCTGAATATAATGTTGTTTAAGCCAAGCTTCAATAGCTTGAGCACTCTCTAAAGTTCTGGTAGCCGCAAAAACAGTTGGGCCAGAGCCTGATATACCAAAACTCAAAGCGCCTTGGCTTTCGCTAAATGCACGCGCGTTGTCAAATTCAGGTAACAATACTTTGCGGTGCTTTTCAGCAATCACATCTTGCATCATTTTGGCCGCCAAGCTTTCATCTTTAGCATAAAGGCTGTTTACAAACACAGCCAACTGCCTACCAAAAGTAAGGGTATCGGCTAAGCTGTATTCCTTAGGTAACAATGCGCGAGCTTTGGCAGTTGAAACTGACAAGCCAGAATAACACGCCACCCAATACCAATTATCGAAGGTAGGTAGGTTTACGGCAATAGGCGAAGTTTCTCCAGTCATTAAGGTCAAACCGCCTAAGTAACTAGGAGCAACGTTATCATAATGAATACTTCCACTAATTTGCCCTTCTAACTCCCCCATCATGGCTAACAATTGGTCTTTCCCAAATGGCGCATGGCCATCGCGTTTCGCTGCATGTTCATTAAGTGCATAAAAAGCAGCAACAATTGAACTGGCGCTAGATCCAAGCCCGCTTCCTATTGGAAGATTCTTATGAAGATGCATACTCACCGACAATTGCGTTTTATTCGCATCTAGCAAAGCCGCTTGAAAAAACTCATAACTACGGGTAACAATATTTTCATCCACACTAGGCGGAAGTTTATGCGCAAATTGGCCATCTTGAGTCAAACTAAATGCATCAGCATCTTTTACTTCAACCCAATCACCCAGTAAGCTGTTATCAATGGGGGCTAGTGCCGCACCTAATACGTCAAACCCTAAACTTACATTACCTATAGAGGCTGGAGCGAAAGCACGTGTATTGGTCATATTTCTGATTCTCGCGCCTGTTTAGTTAAATTCTAATTGTATTGGCATGGTGCGCAATACATCGGCAAATACACCTGCAGCCGTTACGGTTGCACCGGCACCATATCCTCTTATTACAAACGGAATAGGTTGATAATAGCGGCTGTGAATAGCCAAGGCATTTTCGCCGTCTTTTACCGCCGCTAAAGGATGGCTTTGTGCCACAGCCTGAATACTAACCTTACACTTTCCATCAGCAATTGAGCCTACGTAACGCAGAACTTTATCTTCAGCTTTAGCCTTCGATGCTAATTCAGAAATATGCTCATCAAGCTTAGGTAAATTACTCATGAAAACATCTACATCGCCAGAGGCATCAAACCACTGTGGTAATACTGACTCTATTTCTATATCACCTAATTCAAGGCTTAAGCCCGATTCACGCGCCATTATAAGTAATTTACGCGCCACATCCATGCCGCTTAAGTCATCACGAGGGTCTGGCTCAGTGAAGCCGTTATCTTTGGCCGTTGCGGTAGCCTGAGAAATACTCATGCCATCATCAAGCTTGCCAAACACATAAGATAAAGAGCCCGACAAAATCCCTTCAAAGCGTTCTAGTTCATCACCGGCAATAACCAGTTTTTGAAGGTTATCAATTACCGGTAAACCAGCACCTACGGTTGTCTCATATAAATATTGGCGGTTAAATTTAAGCGATGTTTTCTTCAAACTTAGGTAGTCAGCATAAGAGCTTGTATTGGCTTTTTTGTTTGGTGTAACCACATGAAAACCCGCTTGCATCATATGCACATATAAATTAGCAATGCTCGCGTTACTGGTACAGTCAATAATTACAGGATTAGTAAGGCTGTTAGTACTGGCAAAATCAGCTACCTTCTCAACGCTGAATGCATCTTTAGCGCTATCTAATGCGTGAGTTAAATCGCCGTGCAAATCTATCCCTAAAGGCTCTAAAGCACAGCGCTTAGAATTTGCGATACCATAAACAGTCAGCTTAATATTTCGTGCTAATAAAGCTTCTTGCTGCTTGCCTATTTGCTGAAGCAACTCCTTTCCAACTAAACCCACGCCAATTAAGAATGCATCAATATTGCGCATTTCGGTAAAGAAGTTTTGATGAATAATCTTAACCGCTTTTTTCGCTTTGCTGTTCTCAATAACCGTTGAAATAGAACGCTCAGATGAGCCCTGTGCAATGGCTACGTTATTTACTCTGGCTTGCGCTAGTGCTTTGAAGAATTTCGCTGCCAAGCCTTTAGAATGACGCATGCCGTCACCTACTAAGGTCACAATGGCTAAATCTTCGCGCACTTCAATGGGCTCAAGAAAATGATTTGCTAACTCTAAAGCAAAATTCTCTTCTAGTAATTCACGTGCTTTGTCTGTGTCTTTTTGCGCAATACAAAAGCTAATACTATATTCAGATGAGCTTTGCGTAATTAAACTTATGGATATGTTACCTTTTGAAATTACGTCAAATATACGGCTAGCCATGCCTACCATCCCTTTCATTCCGGGGCCTGATAAGTTAAACATAGAAATATTTTCTAACTGCGAAATACCTTTAACGCTGGTCCATTTTTCGCTAGCTTCGTGGCTAATTAAGGTACCGGGGGCTGCAGGGTTTAAAGTGTTGCGAATCAAACAAGGAATGCCAAATTGGGCAATTGGACCAATTGTTTTGGGATGAAGCACTTTGGCACCAAAATAAGATAACTCCATGGCTTCTTGATAAGTCAGTTTATCTAATAAAACTGCCCCTTCAACTTGGTTTGGATCCGCGTTATATACGCCATCAACGTCGGTCCAAATTTCACAGCAACTCGCATTTATACAAGCGGCTAAAATAGCCGCCGAGTAATCAGAGCCATTACGACCTAGTGTGACTTTTTCGCCTTGTTCATTTACGGCAACAAAACCTGGCATAACCAACAGCTTACTGCCGTCTGTAGGTATTTCAGAAAAACGCGCTCGGCTTTGTGATAATAAAGCTAGGCTATCTAAGTAATCACCTTCTGCAACTACATATTCAACTGGGTCTACAATAAGGTTGTCTATGCCCTTCGCGCTTAAAATAGCACTGAAAATTTTAACTGAAACGTACTCACCCATACTTAAAATAGTTGCGGTAACTTGGTCAGGGCAGCTTTTTAATAAGCTAATACCTTTAAGCTGCTGTTCAAGCAAATCCAAGCGTTCACTAATAAATGCATCTACATCCGCAAAATCAAAGCCACTAAGTGTTTCATTTAGTTCTGTGGAAATACCGTGTAATGTCATCGTTAATTTAGCAAACAGTTCACCGTAATCATTTCCTTGCTCGGCTTGTTCGCAGAGTAAAGACAAAGCATTGGTTACCCCTTTGGGCGCTGACAATACCACCGCGGCGCCTTTTGTATCAGCACTTTGGTGGGTATTGGCACTAATTTCAAACACCCTTAAATATCGAGTAGCATCAGCTAACGACGAACCACCAAACTTTAACACCTTCATTGACCACTCCTGCCCGTATTCTTTATTCAAATCAATCCACTACAGCTACAAAAAAGCCCGCTTAATCTGCGGGCTTTCGTTAACTAAAAAATGGCACAAGCTAACGACCGCCCTCGTAAAAGGTGGTTATAATCATCATAATAATGTTCATATTGATGTGATTAGTCATGTCGTTAGTTTCTTTTTCTTTTTGTATTTACTTTATGTGATTCAATTTGCCGTATAGACGTCTAAAAGTCAACTGTAAAATAAGATTAATACAATGTTTTTCCTATTACATGAAGTCTTAGAACATCGTAGCTAGCTTATTAAAGCACTCGCATAGGTAATTGCTTTTCAAAGCAATTTGTATATTTTTGTTAAATATTTGTTAAACTTTAGTTGTAGGCGTATAATCCTCTTTAGTCTTTAGACCTAAGCTTTTCAAACAGCTTATGAGATTAAGGTGATTTATGCGTAATGTTAATGTTAGTTCTTATATACTCCTTTTCTTTTCAGCCTTGTGCCTAAGTGCATGCCAAAGCACCAATGTAAGCACTAGGCCAACGCCAAGCTTGCTTGATGCAAACTTCCCTGAATACTCAAGTTACAAAATAGAAAGCAGTGAAGAAATATTTGCGCTAGATGACGCAATGAAATCTTTTATCAACACAAATACAGCTGAACAAAGCGGTGATAAAGCCAAACTTACCCATTTAATAAAAGCTATTTTTGGCCAAGCACAGTTATCGTTATCATATCAGGCAGGGGCTAATTCAACGGCTATTGAGACCTTTCATCAAGGCGCTGCCAATTGTTTATCGCTCACCATTATGATGTACGCCATGAGCGAACACCTCAATATGCGTTCACAATTTCAAAATATCGACATCCCTGAATATTGGACCCGCCGCATGGGGCAAACCATGATCAATCATCATATCAATCTAAAAGTATATCCCCGCGAAAGCAAAAATAAAGCATTGCTAGTTGATTTCGACCCGCAAGAAAATATAGAGAAGCTTGACGCTACCCTTATAAGTAAAGCAAACACGGTTTCTTTATTTTATTCCAATAAAGCCAGTGACTACATGTTAAAAAATGATGCAAACAAAGCCTATGCTTATTTAAGAGCCGCCATTAAGAAAGACCCAACGAACACAAGCGCATGGCTAAATTTAGGGGTGTTATCAAGCCAAAACAAATTGTATCAGCAAGCGGATTCATATTATCGAATGGCACTTAATTTAAAGCCCGGGTTTAGTTCGGCCTATGAAAACTTAGCCTTACTATACGAGCGCCAAGGCAAGGCTCAAAAGGCTAAGCAAATTTTAAAGCAACTCCACAAAAAGCGTTTAGCTAACCCCTATTATCACATGATAAACGGTGACCTAGCCATGGAAAACGACGCATATAGCAAGGCTATTCAACACTATAAATCAGCTATTTCACTGAATAATTTATCTCATGAATTTCACTTTAAGCTAGCCAAGGCATATTTTGAAAATGGTGATATTAACCGTAGTCAACGTTACTTAGAAAAAGCCATGATGCGCACTAAAGATAAGCGCTTAAGCGAACGCTATGCCAGTAAACTCTCAGATATGTTTACTGCCAGTTAAAGCGAGGCGTCAAAATATATATTGCAAGGCTATTCATTTATTGTTTCAATCAGGCGCTCAAATTTTCCCTGCAAGCTAGGGTATACAATCAAGCCAAGATCAATAAAGAGAGTATTCATGCCATTATCTATTTATCGAAAGAAACCCATTATGTTCCTTAGCGCACTTTCCTTAACGGCCGCGTTAAGTGCTTGTGTACCAACTATGCCTGAAAATAGTGAGCCAAACGTAGCGCTTGTTCATCCTAGCGACGTAATTGACCTTAGCTACTGGAACATTACCTTACCGACTGACGTGAACAAAGACGGTAAGCCTGATATGGTGACAACCAAAGATATTCAATCGTACACCCATCCAAATTTCTTTTACGTAAATGCACAAAATGAAGTGGTGTTTACTAGCCCCAATGTAGCGGTAACAACTGCAAATTCAAAAAATGCCCGCAGTGAACTTCGCCATATGTCACGTGGTGCCAACACAAAAATCCCAACGAAAGCCCCACAAAACAACTTTGCCTTAGCCTCGCATGAAAATGCGAATGAATTTGCCGCTATAGGCGGAAAAATGGAAGCAACACTGCATGTTGATCACGTGGCCGTAAGCAGTCAATTCCCTAATAAGCCACCTAGTTATTCAGTGGTTATTGGGCAAATTCACGCGGGTAGCTCTCCTGATAAATCACAAGGCTTTGGTTACGGTAATGAACCATTAAAGATTTATTATAAAAAATTTCCTGGCCATAAAACGGGCTCTGTATTTTGGACCTATGAGCGTAACTTACCAAAAGCAGATCCAAAGCGTACCGACATAGCATACCCAGTATGGGGAAACACGTGGGAAAACACACAGAACCCTGGTAGCAAAGGCATTGCCTTAGGCCAAGAGTTTAGCTACACCGTAAATGTTGAAAACGACATTATGGAGCTCACATTCAGCGCTGAAAACCGAGAAACCGTTCACTACACAATAAATTTAGCCAATAATGTAGACGCTTATGGCAACGTAGACGAACAAGATTTCGAAAACGGTTATGCTGGCGACTACCATTATTTTAAAGCGGGCGCTTACAACCAATGTAACGGCGGCACAGCGCATCCATTTTGGGGTACAGGTTGTAGCGGCTCAGGCAAGTGGGAAACTGATTTTGCCAACGGTGACTATACGCAAGTGGTATTTTCTAAATTAACATTGAGCAAAAGTTCACCTATTACTCAATAATGATTTTGCAAGTACAAAAAAAGGAGCCAAATGGCTCCTTTTTGGTACTCATATTATAAAGTAATTATCGTGCACTCACGTATTCGTCGTAAGAACCTTGGAAATAATGTAATTTTTGGTCTTTAATTTCAATAATTGAAGTGGCCAAGGTAGACACAAATTCGCGGTCGTGGCTCACAAAAATAAGCGTACCATCAAAGTTTTTAAGTGCTACGTTTAGCGCTTCAATAGCTTCCATGTCCATGTGGTTAGTAGGTTCATCCATAATCAGCACGTTAATTTCCAGCATCATTAACTTGCCGAACATAAGGCGGTTCTTCTCTCCACCAGAACACACTTTAACATCTTTGTTTACGTCATCCGAGGTAAACAACAAACGTCCTAAAATAGCACGAACAGCTAAGTCGTCATGCTTAGGGGTACGCCACTGGCTCATCCAGTCAAATAAGGTCATGCTAGTGGCAAAATCGCTGCTAACATCTTGCGCGCAGTAACCAATAGTTGCATTTTCCGACCACTTCATTGTGCCGCCATTGGCTTGCAATTCTTCAACTAAACAACGTAAGAAGGTGGTTTTACCCGCGCCGTTTTCGCCAATTACAGCCAATTTAGAACCCGCCTCTAAAAGAATATCGCCGCCTTTAAACAAAGTTTCACCTTCAAAACCATGCTCAAGATTGTGCATCTCTAGCGCTAAGCGATGCAGCTTTTTGTGTTGCGTGTAGGTGATGTAAGGTGATTGTCGGCTTGACGCAACCACTTCTTCTAATTCAATTTTTTCCATTCTACGTGCACGTGAAGTTGCCTGCTTTGCTTTTGAGGCGTTCGCAGAAAAGCGTGCTACGAAGCTTTGTAACTCTTTAATTTCTTCTGTTTTCTTCGCATTTTCAGCAAGCAGTTGCTCTTGTACTAAACTAGATGCGGCCATATAGGCTTCGTAGTTACCTGGATATATGCGTAGTTCGCCATAATCTATATCGGCCATGTGGGTGCAAACCGCATTTAGAAAGTGACGGTCATGCGAAATAATAACCATTGTGCATTTGCGTTGGTTAAGCACATCTTCGAGCCATTTAATGGTGTAAATATCAAGGTTGTTGGTGGGCTCATCGAGTAGCAGAATGTCAGGGTTAGAGAAAAGCGCCTGTGCAATAAGCACTCGTAATTTGAGGCCTGGAGCCACTTCTGACATTAAACCAAAGTGATAGCTTTCATCAATACCCGCTTCAACAAGCAGTTCAATTGCACGCGTTTCTGCTGTGTAGCCATCTAGCTCTGCAAATTCAGACTCTAAATCGGCAACTTTCATGCCCTCTTCTTCTGACATTTCAGGCAAAGAGTATATGCGGTCGCGTTCTTGCTTAATTTCCCACAAATGCGCGTCGCCCATAATTACCGCATCTACCACTGAAAATTCTTCAAAAGCAAATTGGTTCTGATTAAGCGTACCAATGCGCTCACCAGGAGATACAGATATATTGCCTGAGGTTGGTGCTAGTTCACCACTTAGGATTTTCATAAAGGTTGACTTTCCGCAACCGTTTGCACCAATCAAACCATAACGATTTCCGTTACCAAATTTGGCTGAAATATTTTCAAATAATGGCTTAGCGCCAAATTGCATAGTGATATTAGCGGTGGTGATCAAACTTAATTTCCTTAGGGATGTGAACGCGATAAACGAGCATGAAAAATATGAGCAATGACAAGCTCAAACGCGCGCACTATACAGTAAAGCGCTTGCGCAATAAACCTCCAATTAGGAAACACTTGTTTATGCTGAGATTTTGTATATTGGCTAAATGTCTTTGCACATGTACTTAAATGAATTATACCTTCACCATGCTAATGCTCTTGTCCCTTTTGCTCAATATAGCGACAAAGGCTGCAATCGGTTATACTGCGCCAAAATATTTTACCGACTAAGAATATACCTATGCTATTGAATGATGTAATGCGCCGTTTGCGCTATGCCCTATCCCTTGACAACAGTGCCACCATTAGCATTTTCAAACTGGTTGACTACACTCTTGAGGAAGAATATTTAAGCAATATGATGAAGCGGGAAGACGAGGAAGGCTTCTTACCTTGCCGAGATAAAACCCTCGCTATGTTTTTAGATGGTTTAATTATTAAAAAACGCGGTAAACGTGAAGGGGTAACGCCTCCTGTGCTTGCAAGCGGTGAGCGTTTAAGCAACAACGATATTCTACGAAAAATTAAAATTGCTATGAATTATCAGCAAGAAGATATGATGAAGATATTACGAACAGGTGGTTTTCCTGTAGGCAAAGGCGAATTAACTGCGCTTTTTAGAAAAGCTGATCACCGTAGTTATCGCCCTTGTGGGGATCAACTTCTGCGTAATTTCCTGCAGGGGATGGTAAAAACCTATCGCCCCGAAGCGCATAAAAAATAAACGCTTAACTGATAGACATGCCTTGAGCATTCAGGGCATATTTCATAGCTACATCACAGCGTTCATAACTCGTGCCATATTCTTGCATAACGTTGCCACAGTGAACAAAGCCGTTTTTCTCATATAAATGAATAGCAGCCTCGCATTTCTTATTCGTTAGCAAAAACAGGGTTTTTATTCCAATTATAGAACGATTTTGCTTAATTTCATTGAGTACCTCTTGTAGTAAATACTCACCTACCTTCAGTCCTCGAGCTGACTTTTCCACCCCCATTTTAGTCAACTCGTAAGCGCCATTTCCTTTGTTCAATAAAGCGCAAGTTCCCACTATGCCTAGGTCAGGATGGCGAGCAAACCAAATTTTCCCACCTTTATTAATAATATGTTCCTGAGGCTGACTTAACACCGCTTTATCAATGGGTTCTAGCACAAACATTTCGTTAATCCATTGCGTATTGATGGACTCAAAAAATGGAGCATAAGTCTCTTTATATGCCAATATTTCAAGCTGATTACTCATTATTCAAACTCTTCTGGTACTAATGTTGCCAAATATTTATTTTCACGGTTTAAATACCGCTTCGCCGCTTTGTGCACATCATCTAGGGTAATACTTTCAACCAAAGTAGAATATTCACTTAAGGGAACGCTTTGGTATGGTTGTACTTCTGACAGTAAACGATATAACCAAAACCCGTTTTCTTTAAGGCGCTTTTGCCTTTCGGTAAGCATCCGAGTTTTGCTGTTTTCTATACTCTGAGGGTCAATTTCACCCGCCATAAATTCGGCAAATATTGCCTTTACTTCATCTTTTAGTTCATCAATTCGCATAGGATCGCAGGTAAACGCAACAAGAATATTATTTTCTTGATACGGCCATTGGCTAAAACCACCGCCCACACTTACCCCATAAACACCCGCCAATTCTTCGCGCAAGCGAATCATCAAACGGTTTTCTAAACTCGATTTTAGGGTGTTAAATACAAGCTGTTCTTTAGGTGACCAACTCGCGTCTCCCCACATGTTCATACGAACGGTGGCCTTGGCCTCTTTGCCTTTTGCCAGTGTAATTGTGAAATCACCTTGTGCGTCGTAGTCAGGTAACAGCTTGAGCGAATCTGTGTTTTCATTCGAAGGTAAACTAGCAACATAGGTATTTAACATCCTTTCCATATCATCAAATTCAAAGTCACCCACAAACACAAAAGTAAAGTCTGCTGCATTCTCGAAACTTTGCTTACGTATATCATAAATGGTGTCTAAGTCTTGATGCGCTAACATGGCTAAATCAAATTCAACATCACGTGGATTACCCGCACGAGTTACTTCGCGTATTTTTGATGAAAATAAAGCATTCGGGTTGTTATAACGCTTTTCTATTTGAGGTTTATATAAACCCTTTAACCAATCGAATATTTCATAATCTTTTCTAGGGGCTACAAAGTTTAAATGCAAAGTTTGCATAAAAGGCAGTAACTCTTCTTTTGTAGTACTTCCGCTAGCGCCTTCACTGTAAGTGCTAATGTAGCTTGAAAAGCGAAAGCGTTTATCACGAGAGTATTGATTGTAGGTAGGCGTATCTAGCTCACCAAGCCCCATTGCTGAAATAGCACCCATCATCCCAAAGCTGCGCAAATAAGTATCATCGTCAAATTTTGCATAGCCCCCAGGGCTATAGGCTGAAAAGCGAATATTGTTTTCCTCAAATTTGCTGGCTTTTAGATATACCTTAGCTCCGTTAGAAAGTTCCCATAAGTGAGCATCCCACTTTTCTATGTATGTTTTATTTATGACCTTGCCTGCCTCAGGTGATGTCGTCATCAACTTAAGAACTTGTTTTGGCGGAGTGTAGGGCGGTGGTGTAGCCTGCCCCGATGCAGTATATATATTTAATAAATCACTTTGTGAAGGAGCGTCATCTACTTCACTTTCGGGCATGCTTGCCACTAACACGGCATCATCATTCGCTAACCAAGTATTTAATTTTTCCTGCAATTCATTCGCCGTAATGGTGGGCAAAATTCGCTTAGCTTGCTCTACATAAAATGACAAACTGGCAAGTGATACAGGCTCTTCAAACAAAACGTATTCTTTGTAGTGCTGAATATAACCAGCATGTTGATAGCTAGGCTGCTGGCTAAGTGCTTTGTTTAGGCCATCAATAAAAATTTTACTTTGCTCTGCAAGTTCATTTGGCGTTATGCCGCGCTCCTTCACTTGCTGCAACATAAGTAAACTGTGCTGTACGCTTGCAGCAAGCTGCAAAGGCTTGCTACCTACGCCTAGCGTAAACTGAAAACCTAAATCATAGTTGCGAGAAAAATTCACGCTTGCATGCGTGTACGGGGTATCTGTTTTCCAAGATGCTTCATTAAACCGAACATTAATGCTTCCTAGCAATAAATTATGAATAATCTGCTGGCGAATATCTGCTACATTATTTATCTTAAACTCAGGCTGGCGCCATGTAATATAAAATGAGGTCGCGCTTAAGTCTTTGTCCCCCACTATCTTAATCGCCGGCTTTGTATACTTGGTCAGTGTTTGCGCCTGCATACGTTTTTCAGGCAACATTGACCCAGGCTCGGGGGCTTTTATCGTTGAATAGTAACGCTCAATGAGTTGACTAACACTGCGAACACTTGGATTAGACTCATCCCCTTTAGCAAGGCTACCTTCGAAACTTGGTTGTGTATTAATGCTTTGGCTGAAATCGCCCACCACAATTACGGTCATTAAGTCAGGTCTGTACCATGTATCGTAAAAACGTTTTAAGTCACTATGGGTGCCATTAGTAATGTTGCTATCGGTACCAATAGGTAAACGCTGAGCATAGTCACTGCCATTCATTAAAATGGGAAAAGTTTGCTCACGAATACGATCTTGTGCGCCTTTTCGGCTTCGCCATTCTTCTAACACAACGCCTCGTTCGTCATCAATATCTTGTGCTTCAAAACTAATTTTATGCGCCCAGTTTTCCAAAATATGTATGCCAGTCTCAAGCGCGCCCTTTTGCCCTAAGGGTATTCTCAATTTATAAACCGTTTCGTTAAAAGACGTATAGGCATTTAAATGCGCACCAAACTGCATACCTATTGACTCTACAAATTCAATTATTTCGCGTTTCTTAAAATCTTGCGTGCCATTAAACGCCATATGTTCAACGAAGTGAGCAAAACCAAGTTGCGCCTCATCTTCTTGTATTGAACCTGCTTTAACAACGAGACGAAGTTCAGCGTAGTTCTCTGCCCGCTTGTTTGCTCTAACAATATAACTAAGACCATTGCTAAGGGTGGCTTTGTGAATGTTTTTGTCAACCGGTATCACCAAAGACGCCTGCAAACTAGATGCTTGTTCATTTAGCAACTCATTGCTAAATGAATCTACATTACTAGGGACGTTTTTAGTGCCGCATGCATTTAGCAACATTAGTGATGCAGCGGTAACTAACACTCTACTAATATTGTGAAATGTATTTGATAAAGAACATGGATGAAGAAAGCTTAACAACATGTATTTTCCGAAAGTGTTAATAAAGAAACGCGACTGAAGAAAGCGCGTTTTTACGAGTATATGAATGATTGCCCTCAAAGCTAAATGCTAAGGAATACTGAATTAAGCGCTATGCGTCCAATTGAAAGTTTGTTGAATAATAAGTGCATCGTTACTAGCTCTATGACGTTTTAACTGAAGTTTATTAATGACTTTGTCTTTTGTTGTATGCCAAAGGTTCATTTGATTTTCATTTAATATCATTTCTAAAGAGCTCAAACGAAAGCTCATTTTAACACCCGCACGTTCAAATAATTTAATGACCCACGGTGAATCTACCACCCAGCCATCAGAATAAGCCGTTTGCCCACTTAGGAATTCATTAAGTTCGTGGCACATTTCAACGCCACTTGCACCATAATGCATTAAATCCTGCCGCGTTATCCCGTGCACTTCTTGTGCACTTACTTGCCAAAAATCCCAATCGTCAAAAGGGCGAATTAGTCGACAATAGCGCTCACCATCGTGGCGTACAACACCTATTTCAATAGGATAACTTTTAGGACCAAAACCACTTGCTTCCACATCTATAATAGTTGGGTTGCTTATATTGCTTTTCATACTAATTTTACTTGTGATTATGTTGCGTTTGCTTAATTTCGCCTAACAGCAAAATTTCTCAGATATCGGACTGCATTACGAACTTTTTCATTAAGTAAGTTATCGACTCTATGCCTGTATTGCTTAGTAAGCTTGAACACACTGTTGCAACAACTACATGTGTTTAACTTATCTGCTTTTTAAATGAGATACCAGCTTCTCACCCGCATTTTGTATATGTTGTTGCAAAATAGTTTGTGATAAGAGCAAATTTTCAGCCTCTATAGCAGCTAGTAGTTGATGATGCTCTTGCTCACTAATGTGCATATAATTTAGCTCACGGTTGTGAAAGCCAATGTATCGGCTGCATTTAAAATGTAGTGTTTCAATGCTCGAAAACAATGTATCTCGTTTTGCGCACGCATATAAGCAGGCATGAAATTGCCAATTTAGCTCACCTACTTCTTGACTTGATAAACCTGTGTTTTTTTCTATATAAGCCAAAATGTCTCGAGCTTTACCAATATCTTGCAAGGTGATTTTTTCAATAACATGTTCCAAAATCATGGGCTCTACTAACACACGCAACTTATATAAGTCTTCAGCTTCTTCTGCGTTAAGCGGCGCTATTTTTACCCCTCGCTTACCATGAGGCACAAGCCAGCCATCTGATTTAAGCCTAAGTAAAGTATCGCGCACTGGAATTCGACTTACCCCATAACGCAGTGATAAAGCCTCTTGCTTTAAGCCTTCGCCGAAAGGTAACTGTTCATCAAGAATATCTTGTTTAATGCGCTCGTATAAACTTTGCTTTGCTGTATTCATGATTTTTTTAGCTCCGCCACTTTTAAAACAAGTAAGCCTAGTATCACGCCCCAGAATGCTGAAGCTATGCCAAGAAAGCTAAGCCCTGAAGCCGTCACTAAAAAGGCAATAATGGCCGCCTCTCGTTGGCTTGGTTCAGCCAATGCTGACGTTAAACTACTCGATATGGTTGATACTAGCGCAAGGCCCGCCAAGGCTGCCACCATAGTAACAGGGAACGCAGCAAACAAACTGACTACAGTTGCGCCAAACAAGCCCGCCAACACATTAAACACGCCTGCTGACAATCCCGAAATATAGCGCTTTGAAGGGTCACTGTGGCACTCATCACTGGTACATATTGCGGCAGTAATCGCCGCTAAATTGAAGGTAAAGCCACCAAAAGGTGCTAAAATTACTGTACTAAGGCCTGTTACCGTCATTATGGGTGATACATTTTGCTGAGCATAACCACTGCTCTTTAAAATAGCCACGCCGGGTAAATTTTGCGAGGCCATGGTAACTATGAATAAAGGAATACCAATACCTATAATGGAAGCGAAAGAAAACTCAGGCGTGACCCACTCAGGGCTTGCTAAACGAAATTCAATAGCTGTTATGTCAACGCTACCATTTAACAAACAAATAGCGGTTCCAACGGCCAGCACACCCAAAATGGTATATCTAGGTAAGGTAAATTTAAGCAAAATATAAGTAGCCAACATAGCTAAAACAAGGCTTGCATCAACCGAAATGGCTGTAAAAATACCTATACCAAATTGCAATAAAATTCCCGCTAGCATAGCCGAGGCGATCGGCATAGGAATAAGCTGGGCTAATTTATTAAATAATCCCGATATTCCTAATACAACAATGAGTAGGCCAACAAAAATAAAGGTGCCGGTTGTTTCAGCAAGGCCACTGCCTTGTAAACTTGAGGCCAATAGCGCGGCTCCTGGCGTAGACCAAACTATAATTAAAGGGCGTTTGAAGTAAAGCGACAAACCAAAGGTAGTAAACCCCATGCCTATGCCTAGCGCCCATATCCATGATTCAATTTGAAGCGCATTAGCGCCAGCGGCTTGAGCCGCTTGAAAAACAATTGCGCTGGCACTGGCAAATCCAATGAGTACCGCAATAAAGCCTGCGACAAATGCTGAGCTAGAAAAATCTTTAAGTACTGACACACAAACGCCCGGAAAAATGTATACATTTTAAAATTGTATACATTTTTAAGGGCCTAGCAATATTTTTTGCTCAATTAAATACTTTTCTTAGCCTTGCAATTAGCTACATTTAAGCAATCCAATTTTTATTTTTGGCTTTAAAAGCAAGGTAAATAAGTGCTATCGCAATAAGCGCGACAATACTTTGCATGACTAAAACACCTACGCCTAGCACACTGACCGCATCAACAATAATAAAAATTGCAATATCTTGAATAACTAATGCAAGAAACGAGACAATAAACAATGGGTAGGCCCATGCTTTTTTAACTAGTAATCCAATACAGGCAAGAGCGCCAGCAAGAACAGCAAGTAATGAAGCATAGCTCCCCCAAACGGGGGTGTCTGCATACATTTGCTGCTGCTCTATTGGCAGTGCAGCAATCTGTTCAGGCGTTACCATAAAATTCACAATTACGGCTGCAGCGCCTATTATGTTCCAGATTAACGCTATTATTCCAATTATTAAAAACCACGTAGGTGCTTTACTCATTGTTTTTACCCTTTTTATTGTTATTTCACATGAAGCAGTTTGTTAAACGCTTGTTGAAAATAAGTATCGTGTTGTTAAGTCATGATTGCAAGACATAGCTTAGTTTTCCTAAATTCATATGACTACGTATACCTACTTATCAATAATTATACCTTTTAAAGCTTGAATTTCCGTAACCTGCTCACGTTAATTTCGATTTATATTCCTCTACAGGATAATTATTTTTCTTATATGCTCAAGTACTTAGCTTTTTTCATTTGCTTATTCCCCAGCTTTACTATTGGCCAAGACACCGTCAACACGGCAGAGTATCTGGTAGTACTAGCTCATAAAACGAACACCCAGTTAGGTCCTGAAAATATTTATATGCTTTATTCCATGAAGCAAAACGTAATGCCCAATCAATCACGAGCAGTAGTTGTAATTCAAGATTTATCCAGTGAAGCCAGCATTCGCTTTTTTAGAGAAATTTTTGACTCTTTTCCTTATCAAATAAAACGTTTATGGGATATAGCCATTTTTTCTGGACGCGCTAAAAAGCCTGTTACTAAAGATAGCGATGAAGCTGTACTAGCGTTCATACAACAGCAAGAGAGTGCAGTAGGCTACGTTTACTCAAAACCTGAAAGCATCCAATTTCTTAAAGAGAATTATCATGTTATCTCGATTTACCAATAGCATATTATTGTTGAGTTGCTTGGCCCCTAGTGTATGTTGGTCAGGCCCCGATGACGTTCAAATTAATGGGTTTATTGGCCTTGGCTATATGCATGAGTCAGCCAATAACTTTGTTTCTTTGGAAAAAGATGAACAAGAAATTATAGATATTGGCCTGCGCTTTTCTTATGATTTTAATAGCCAATTTAGTGCTACAGGCCAACTCGGTTATAGACGTTTCAGCGATTACGCAAATGATCACGGCCCAAGAGTTGACTACGCGCAACTAAGTTACCTCACGAGCTTGTTCAATAATTCAGAGCAAATAATTTCTATCGGGCGCGTGAAAAATCAACTAGGTTTATACAATTTAGCTCGTGATGTCCCAACTGGACGCAACAGCATTATTTTGCCTCAATCAGCTTATTTAGAATTTTTACGCAACTTATTTTTAAGTACTGACGGCATCTCCTTTTCTTCAAATACATTTCTAGACAAAGGCGTATTGTCAGCATCCTTTTCATATGGACGCGTGAATATTGATGAAAACTTTAGTAAAAATATGCTTGGTGATTTCACTAGTGGTGATTGGTCAAACAAGCAAAATTTAGTGGCTGATGTTCGATTTAGTAATGAGAAATTTAAAATTGGTGTGTCTTATAATGATATAGAACCTCACTATAATGCAGCTAATGATGATCTAATTCCTTTTATTCCTATTGGCACTTACATAAATGGCATAGATGGCCAGTTAGGTATGCAAAGTTATTTTGCCTACGCGCAAATTTATTGGAAACAGTTTGAATTTAGTACTGAATACACCTATAGAAACGTAAACGCAAATGGCTTTACCGCAGGGCAAGCGCTAAATCGTTCTTTAGAAGGCTACTACGCACAATTAAATTACTTAAAATCTGCACAACTTTCACTGACTTTGCGCTTTGAACAGTTTTATCGCTTGGCAAAGTATAAGCATGGAGTAGTTACACCATTCTTTACCTTTGAACCTTATTACAATAATTCTAGAACATTGAGTTTTGGTGCCGTTTATAACTTCAACGATAGTTGGTCAATTATGGCTGATATACATTTTGTAAAAGGTTCTGGATTTTTAGCCCCATTTGCAACGCCTGTGGAAGAAACAATAGAGAAAAAATCATGGACTCTAACGGCAATTCAAGCCGTTTATAATTTTTAGCGTTGGGCACTGCCTTTAGCTTTATATTTTTAGTACTTGCGGTGTTAAACATTCGCAGTGGCTATTTACGGTATTCGTGAAAGCGTAGCATTTTACCTTGCTTGAAACATCCAAGCCCCCTATATTCTTACTAAATACTGTAAGAATGATGTAAGTAATGCACTCAGCCCTAAATCAAGAAGAAACTAAAGTAGCCCAACATTTGGCTTACCAAATCATTACTGGGTTTGACAAATCTTATCGCCTATTTAGCCGCATAACAGCAGGCGCACAAAAAAGATTTGAAAGCAGTGATTGGCCTGCATCTCAACAGGCAATAAAAGACCGCATTACAATTTACGATCAAAGTTTGTCAGAAGCAGTTTCAGATGTTTATCAACGTGTACACCCTCGCCAGCAACACAAAGAATTTTGGCTTGAGGCAAAAGCGCAATACTCGCGCTTGTTAGCCAACCACCCCCAATTTGAATTAGCTGAAACGTTTTATAATTCTGTTATTGGACGAGTTTTTAAGCATCAAAAAATTGATAACAGTATTATGTTTGTAACTGAAAGCCGCTGTTACTTATTAGGTCAAGACCGCCATAAAGTGCTCAACAGCTTTGATACTTCGCTTACGGTTCGCGGCTTGTTTGAGGAAATTTTCACCCAGTATCGATTTAACGTTCCTTTTGATAACGTAGAGCTTGACCTTGACAACATGGACGGGGCTTTGCGCAGCCGCTTAAGCCCGCAAGCGCTTGCATCGGTGCATTCTGTTGAGCTACTCAAATCCGTTTTTTATAGAGGCCGCGCAGCGTATTTGGTAGGTAGAATTTGTATGCCCGATACCACGCTGCCTTTTGTAATTGCATTACAAATGACCGAAAACAAAACCATTGTAGTAGATGCTTTGTTAACTGAGCGTGCCCATATGAGCGTAATTTTTGGTTTTGCGCGTGCCTATTTTATGGCTGACACTCAACACCCGGCTGAGGTAGTTTCTTTTTTACAAGAGCTATTACCCCATAAGAAAAATTTCGAGTTGTACATGTCGATAGGGTTTTACAAACATGGCAAAACCGTGTTTTATCGCAATTATTTAGAACACTTAGCCAATTCGAATGACCACTTTGCTATCACACCGGGTATTAAAGGATTGGTTATGGCGGTATTTCATTTGCCTAGTTATGGCGTGGTATTTAAAGTGATTAAAGATGAATTTGCCGAGAGTAAAAAAATTACTCGAGATTATGTGAAAGACCGCTATCGCTTGGTAAAGATGTCAGACAGGGTTGGTCGCATGGCTGACACACATGAATACGTGAACTTTCGTTTCCCTAAAAATAGAATTGACCCTGAGCTACTCGTGTATTTACTAGAAACTTGCGCCAGTAGTATTGAAATAAATGAAAATGAAGTGGTAATTAAGCATTTGTACATAGAACGAAAAATGACGCCACTTAATTTATACCTGCAACAAGAAACTAACCCGGTAAAAATTCGCAGTGCCATTGATGATTTAGGCCGTTGTATCAAACAAATAGCTTACGCTAATATTTTTCCAGGTGACATGCTTCATAAAAATTTTGGCATTACAAAAACCGGAAGAGTCATTTTTTATGACTATGATGAAATATGCTATATGAACGAACGTAATTTTCGCGAGTTGCCAAAATCAGACGACCCATTTGCCCTTGATACTTTATCGGTTGCGCCGAATGATGTTTTCCCAGAACAGTTTGAACACTTCATAGTGGGAAAAAAACACCTTAAAGACCTACTAAAAGAACTGCATGGGAATTTGTTAAAACCGCAATATTGGAAAGAGGTGCAAACAATTGCGGCGCAAGATGTTATGCAACATTTTACGCCCTACCCACCAGCTCTTCGCTTTAAACGCCAGCCGAATTAAGCTAGCAACATCCAATAATGCGCAATTAACGTTCCCATTCCTATGGCCCAGGCTAAGCTACGTGCAATATCCCAATTGGCTAAATAAAACCCAATGTAACTCAGGCGTGCCGCAACAAATGCCATGCATAATTGTGCGGTGTATACATTGTGTTCATCGAGTGCTAACACTAGGAGTACGGTAGGTGCAAAGTAACAAATAGCTTCGTAACAGTTTTCGTGCGCCGCCTGCGCCCTAGCCCCTAATCCAGTGAGCTTGCTTTGCTGAGTGCGAGGATGTTTATTGTCGTAACCACCGGCCTTATTCATTTGAATAGCTAAAGGAATTTTGGCGAGTATAGGCATAAACACAACGGCGGCCATACAAATAATTATAATAAACACTTGTTAATCCTTTATATAATAATTACAGTTATTTAACCTGACAAAGTGTACCCGTTTGGCTATGGTTTGAGAATGAAAATTTTATTAGTAGAAGACGAGCCAACGGTTGCTCGGTTTATTGAAGATGGTTTAGTCGAACACGGCCACACTGTTGAGCATGCTAACAATGGAAGCCAAGGCTTATCATTAGCAACTAGCCAAAACTATGATGTGGTTATATTAGACCGTATGCTGCCCGAAATGGACGGTATAGAGGTTCTTGAAACGTATCGCAGTCAAGGTTTAACAACCCCAACTCTTATTTTAAGTGCTAAAAATAAGGTAGATGATAAAGTAAAAGGATTACGCGCTGGCGCTGATGATTATCTAACCAAACCCTTTGCATTTGAAGAATTATTGGCAAGAGTTGAAATTTTAGCCAGCCGAAGCGCAAACAACACCCCCTCTCAAACACATATTACCTTAGGTGAACTGCATCTTGACCTAATAAATCGCCAAGTAACACGCAACAATACGGTGATTGAATTACAATCAAAAGAGTTTAAGTTACTCGAGTATTTGATGCTTAATGCAGGGAAAATTGTGACTCGCACTATGCTATTAGAAAAAGTATGGGAATATAACTTTGATCCGCAAACAAATGTAATTGATGTGCACATTAGCCGATTACGCAACAAAATTGATAAAGGCTTTGACCACCCAATGATTGAAACTATTCGGGGTGCTGGCTACATGATTAGCAGCCGCACCTAGTTTATGCGTGCAATAAAAGCCTACAGTAAAAGCTCAAGCTTTGTCGTGAGTTTTGTTTTCACCGCTTTAATGATGTTAGGTGTTGGCTTTAACATGTACACCTTAAATGTAGCGAATGACGAACTTTTAATTCGTGAGAGTCAAGCGGCTATTCAAGCTGACATAGGCGGATTTAGGAGCTTGTACAATACCGCAGGGCGAACTGCAGTAGTAAGCGCTTTAAAAGAGCGTGTAGATAGTCGCACTAACGATTTTTTATATTATTTAAAAAGTGCTGACGATACATTTATTGGCGGCAATTTAAGTATTTGGCCTGCGCAAAATTATGAGCTGGTTAAAAACGGGGTTATTGAAATAGAGTACACCCCGCCAAACGCAAATAACGATTCCCCCCCTAAAACACAAAGTGCTATTGCCATGGTGGTAGAGTTTGAAAATAAAGACACTTTGTTAGTGGCGCGAAGCGTTCAAGATATTGAATTTGCCGTAGCCCTTGCACAAACCTCGTCTTGGGTCATGATAGTAATATTATGTACTGTCGCGGCAATTAGCTTAGCGGTTGCTTATTACGTGGTGTCGCGTATCAATAAGATATCTGAAACCGCCGACGACATTATTAGAACAGGCGATTTAAGTGACCGCCTTCATGTAGATTCCAGCTGGGATGACTTAAGTAAATTAACCTTAGTACTTAACGAGTTGCTCGATAAGATAGAGCATTCAGTGTTAGCCATTCGCTCAGTTTCCGACAACATTGCACATGATTTGCGCACACCATTAACGCGCCTTAAAAGTCACATTGAAGTGATTAGCGACGAAAGAGAAAAAGCTGAGCTTATAAGCGAATGCGATAATTTAATGGGCATATTTAATTCATTATTACGCATAAGTGATATAGAAAATAGCGCCAAAAAAGCCGGTTTTCAAGCCGTTCAAGTGCGCGACGTTGTTGATGACGCAGTAGATTTATATTCGGCATTGTTTGAAAATAAAGATATAAGCTTCACTTACAAGGCTTATAACATTGATGTTTTTAGCGCTGACAAAGATTTGTTATTTCAAGCTTTCGCCAATGTACTAGATAATGCGATAAAATTTACCCCCAACGGCGGTAAAATTGCTATAGCGCTGAAATACGAAGCGCCATTTGCTATATTCTCGGTGGATGACACTGGCGTTGGTGTTAGCAATGAAAGTATTCAAAGCCTTACTCGCCGGTTTTATCGAGAAGATAAAAGCCGCAGCACGGTGGGTAATGGCCTTGGCTTAGCGCTGGTTAGTGCTATTGTGAGTTTGCATGGCGGAAAAGTATGGTTTGAGCCTTCACGCATTCAAACGAATACAAGTAAAGGCTTACGTTGTGCTTTTAGTTTACAAATCGACTAATTTTGTTTTTGCATGAAAATGGTCACTTCGGCCATTACAATGCCAAACTTTCTGATATACGATCTATTCATCATAGTTTCACTATCCATTGCCCAAAACCAATCATCAAATACAACGCGGTAGCTAGAGTCATCTACCTTTAAGTCCATTTCGTAAGAGAAGTTAAACGCATTTGCGTACGACACACCAAGCGCAGGGCCCGCTATATCTGCTGCGTTACCGGTGTAGGTACCATCTGAATTTTTGTTTATTGTCCAAACGCGTGACTTAGCGCCGTCGCCTTTACTATAAGTAAATTGTTCATCTAGGGTTAAGGTACCGTTGTTCGTGCGAGCGTCAATATCAACAACGAAGCGCTGCACAATTTCGCCCGAACGATTTTGAACAATGCCCCAAGCTTTCACCTTGCCATCGAAAAAGTCTTCAAGTACAAATTCAGGTGTGTCATCAAGGTATTGCTGGCCTTCGATGTTGACAGAACATGCGCCTAATAAAAATAGGAATACCAGCGCAGCATAGTGCTTAAATGTTTTCATTATTTAGTGTACCTTTTGTTATGATAATCCAAGTAGTTTCGCGCGCATTTTAGGCTCTGAGGTTTTTTCTGATAGCCAAATATTAAAAAACCACTGACTAAACTCTTTGTCGTTTACCTGGCCTAAGCTCTGCTCATCAATGAAAAAATGACTCACTTGCTGAGCATCCACTACGCCAGTGATGGTTTGTCCTTCTTTTACATCGGGAAACAATTGCTGCATTTTTTGATACCATTTTGCCAGCTTTATTTCGTCTGTCATACCTAGTTTTCGCATTTCATCAACTGAACGACTAGCTATATCATCGCCTTCAAAGTCACGTAAATATTTAAGCGACAAAGCAAATGGACCTTGTTTGTTAAATTTACCTTGCGGCGCTAAAAGTTCGGCGTCGTATATATCCCAAAACAAAACAGATAAGCGGGCTTCACCCACTTTTTGCGGTTTATCAATAAAGCTTTCTAAAGTATTAGCATCTACTTTATGCGCTGCAACCATTGTTATTACCAGCACAACAAAACATGTTGCTAAATTTTTCATATGTATCTCTCTTCGTGTATCATAAAAAATCGTAATTGACTTCTGCGTGAGTTCACGCAAAATCAAAACTTGCACAATCATACGTTTGTATCGGTCCAATAGTGCTATTTAGAACATTAAGTTTGTGTAATGCTCTTGCTCCATTGGTAGCGTATTAACAATCCCTTCCCTTTTATTGGCACTATCAATTACCCGAATGAATAAAACTGAAGCCGCTCAAAAGACATTTAATATTAATTTACCATCGCCAATTGAGCGCATCACTTGGCCTGGCATTGGCAATACCAATGCTTCTTTGCACAATGAAGTAAATGAAACAATTGAAATTTACGTTAAGCGAGATGATTTAATACACCCTGTTATTTCAGGGAATAAATGGCGAAAGTTACTTCCCTTTGTAAGTGAAATGCAAAGCAAGAATGTTCAACATGTGCTGAGTTTTGGCGGCGGGTACTCAAACCACTTACATGCACTGGCGTATTTGTGTGACCAATTAAATATTAAACTAAGCGCTATTATACGTGGCGATTATACCCATAACCTTAGCCCTACTTTACAAGATATGAAACGCTGGGGAGCAGAACTTCGTTTTGTAAATAGAATAGAGTACAAGCAGCGACATGACCCTCAATATTGCCAAGCATTACAAAATCAATTTCAAGCCGATTTATTAATCCCCGAGGGCGGGTCACATGCCCTCGGGATTGAAGGTGTTAAAAGTTTCGTTGATGAATTTAGGCAGCAGTTGCCTGAGGCAACGCATGTTATAGTGCCCGTAGCCAGTGGCGGCACCATGGCTGGAATTATAGGGAATGCGCTACGCAGCGACGTATTTAATCTAATTGGCATTGCTGTGCTAAAAGGCGAATCGTATTTAGAAGATTTAGTAAATGAACTACTTCCCCCTAAAAGCGAATTTACAGATTGGCATATTGAGCACGAGTATCATCATAAAGGGTACGCGAAATCGAGTGAAACACTGCAGGCATTTATGAGACATTTTGAAAACCACACTAATATTCCGTTAGAAGCGGTTTATTCAGGCAAGTGCTTTTACGCATTAGACCAACTTTTACGCAAACAGTACTTCCCAGCCAACAGTAAAATAATGATTACCCACACTGGCGGCCTGCAAGGAAAAACAAGGTAAACAGATTTACTGATTGCTCAGTAAAGATATTTTGTACCGATTATGGGCGAACGCCTTGCGATTTTTCTTATCATCGGCATACTAAATCACTTGTACAATATTAGCTTGCTGATATTATGCGCAAAATTTTTAGGGGTAAATCCCCGCTATAATAATCTACTATGCTTAACTTAACGGCAGTAGCTACTTAAGGATTCAATATGTCTAAAGTTTTAATTATTGGCGCTGGCGGCGTTTCATCAGTTACCGTAAAAAAATGCGCACGCTTACCTGAAATGTTTGATGAAGTATATCTAGCCAGCCGCACGGTATCGAAGTGTGAAGCATTACAAAAAGAGGTAGGTGCTGACCGCGTTAAAGCTGTATTTGCCGTTGATGCAGACAGCGCTGAAGAAGTAGAAGCCTTAATATTAAAAGTACAGCCTGATTTGGTGGTCAATTTAGCATTGCCTTACCAAGACTTACCTATTATGGATGCTTGTTTAGCCACTAAAACTGACTACTTAGACACCGCAAACTACGAACCCAAAGATGTCGCAAAATTTGAGTATTCTTGGCAGTGGGCGTATCAAGAACGATTTAAAGAAGCCGGTATCATGGCTTTATTAGGCTCAGGATTCGATCCAGGTGTTACCAACGTTTATACCGCTTATGCGGCGAAGCATTATTTTGATGAAATCCACTATTTAGATATTGTTGATTGCAACGGTGGTGATCATGGCCAAGCCTTTGCTACCAACTTCAATCCTGAAATTAACATTCGTGAAATTACTCAACGCGGCCGTTTCTTCGAAGCCGGCGAATGGAAAGAAACTGATCCACTAAGCGTTCGTGAAGACTTAGACTACCAAAACATTGGTGTTAGAGCGTCGTATTTAATGTATCACGAAGAACTAGAATCTATTGTTAAGCATTTTCCGAGTTTAAAACGTGCGCGTTTTTGGATGACATTTGGCGATGCCTACTTAACTCACCTTCGTGTACTAGAAGCCGTAGGCATGACACGCATTGATCCAATAGACTTCCAAGGCCAAAAAGTGGTTCCGCTAGAATTCTTAAAAGCCGTGTTACCAAACCCTGGCTCATTGGCAGAAGGTTATACCGGTAAAACCTGCATTGGCACATACATTACAGGTATGAAAGACGGCAAAGAAAAAACGATATTCATTTACAATAACTGTGACCACGCCGCTTGTTTTGAAGAAGTGGGGGCTCAAGCCGTATCTTACACCACTGGCGTTCCCGCTATGATTGGCGCGGCTCTTATGCTGAACAAAACTTGGCATCAAGCCGGTGTTTGGAATATGGAACAGTTTGATCCTGACCCATTCATGGCAATGCTTAATGAGCACGGTTTGCCTTGGCATGTTATTGAGTGCGAGAGCCCTTTCGCCAAATAACTGAACTGTTTAAGCTATACGCGTCCATCAAATTGATGGATGCTTTCTCCTCCCCTTAACAATATTCGGAACAACAATGAATCCACTTTTACTCGATAAATCTATCCCTAGCCCATGCTATGTGTGCGAAGAAGATAAGCTAAGCGCAAACCTGCGTTTAATGCAAGATGTGCAAAGCCGAGCCGGTGTTGACATTATTCTTGCCCTTAAAGGGTTTTCGATGTGGTCCACTTTCGATTTGGTTAAGCAATATTTGCAAGGGGCAACCGCCAGTTCAGTGTGGGAAGCAAAATTAGCAAAATACGAAATGGCAAAAGAAGTACATGCATATGCTCCTGCTTATAAGCAAAAAGACATGGATGAACTAGTTAATTTGTGTGAGCACATTTCATTTAACAGCTTGAATCAATGGCAACAGTTTAAACAGCAGGTGTTAAACGCAGGTGTGTCAGCGGGGCTTAGGGTCAATCCTGAGAATCAAGAAGCAGACACTCCACTGTATGACCCTTGCGCGCCGGGTTCGCGTTTGGGCATATTAGCCTCACAGCTATCAGGAAAGGATTTAAGCGGTATTGATGGGTTTCATGTGCACAACCTATGTGAATGTGATTCTTTTGCCACTGAGCGCACTTTGAAGGCCATAGACGAGAAGTTCTCAGAATATTTACCGCAATTAACTTGGTTAAACTTAGGGGGTGGCCATTTAATGACCCGCAAAGGGTACGACGTAGAGCATCTTATTTCTGCCTTGACCAAGTTCAAAGCGAAGTATCCACACCTGCGCATTATTATGGAGCCGGGTTCTGCCGTTGCTTGGGAAGCAGGTCCACTAGTAGCGGAGGTTGTTGATATTGTTGAGAACGAACAACAAATCGCTATTTTGGATATATCTGCTACTGCGCATATGCCTGATGTGCTTGAAATGCCGTATCGCCCCAGAGTGACCGGCAGTGGTCAGCCGGGCGAAAAAGCTTACACCTATAAATTAGGTGGCAACTCTTGTTTAGCGGGTGACGTTATTGATGAATACAGTTTCGATGCCCCCCTAAAACCTGGCGATCGCCTCATATTTGAAGACATGCTGCATTACACCATGGTAAAAACCAGCTTTTTCAATGGTGTAGAACATCCTCATATTGGTATTTTGCGTAGCAGTGGCGAATTTGCGCTGATCAAAAGCTTCACTTATGAAGATTTCAAAGGCCGTTTGTCATAAGCAACGCCCTGTAAAAAACGCTAGCTGTAAATTGTTACTCAAACTTATAAGACCTTGGTCGATATTATCTCCATTGGTTTGTCTAAATTTGAGGTCGTATGCGCTTAAGCTACTTTATTATTTTTGTTGTATTTTCGTATTTTTACAGTGTAAGTGCTAAAGCAAATGAATCCTCTTATGATTTTACAAAGACCCTAGTTAACGAGCTAAGTGATACGCAGCCATGCACGAAACATTGCAGGCGAGGCAACGTATAGATGGCCTCTAGTTCGTTACATCAGGGCATTTTTCGACTGGTTATAGGCTTAGTTTTAACCACCAGTTTAACCATTCTTTTTAATGTGTGGTTATCTACCTACCAGCAAGCGCAGCAGCGAATGGCTAAAGACATTAACTTAGCGCAAACTGTGTTAGCACAAGCCATTGAAAGTCGAGAAGAATTACTCTTTACCACCGCTAGGGTATTGGCTGACGATTTTGGTTTTAAACAAGCCATAGCCACAAATGACGCAGCAACCATTACCAGCGCTCTGGATAACCACAGTAGCCGCATAAATGCTGACGCTATGGCAGTTTTTAGCTTACAAGGTAGCGCTATTGCCAGCACAGCAAACGTATCAATAGGCGCTACTAGCCCGTCCTTATTTTCAAATGGGCAGTTAGAAGAGGTCATAAACTCTGGCGGTCTATCTAGCTTTATGATTTTAGACGACAAACTATACAAAGTAATTTTGCTTAGTATAAATGCTCCTACCCCTATTGCTTTAGCATTAGTAGGCTTCGAAATTGATCAAGCATTTCTAGAAAATTTGGAGAAAACCGTACAGTTGTCGGTTGAGATTATTGCGAGCGAGGGCCCGCTTGTTTACTCCATCAATAGCATGCCAAGTAATCTAAAAACAACAGAGCCAGATGTATACTCTTCGTTGGAGTGGCATCATATTGTTATGTCAAACGATGCTCTCGTTTCTCAAAGTTTTACAATTTATAATAAGAACAAGTTACAAATATCACTCATTCTTACGCAGTCAGTTGATAAGCTAATCTCAGAATTTTCGGCGCTAAAAACCAGTGTTACTGTCATCATTATAATTGCTGCTATTTTAGGTTTTATAGGCGCTTCATTGTATGCAAAAAGGCTTGTGCGCCCTTTAAACGAGTTGTCTCAGGTCGCCACTAGTATTTCATCAGGAAGTTACCAACAAACTATTCATACCAGCCACGCATCTTCAGAAATTGCTAACTTGGCCAATGCCTTTAAAAATATGCAACAAAATATTCGCGAGCGCGAGCGTGAAATAACCTATCAAGTAGAACATGACCCATTAACCGGCTTATTCACGCGCTATCATGCCGGTCACATAATTGACGAAAAAATAAGCCTTAAACATTCATTTCAAGTGGTGGCCATAAACATCATGGGATTTAGGAATATCAACGATGTGTTTGGTTATCAAGACGGAGATGTTTGTTTGGCGGCGCTTGGTAGCCGCATTTCTAATTTAGGAGGTATTTCAGCTAAGTTCACCGGTGGCGAATTTTTATGGATCCCCGACACTAAACTCAGCGAAACCCAACTCAGTATTATTAAAACAAAATTAGAACAAGACATTGTAGAAAACGATGTGACCATTCCCCTTACACTGGCATTAGCGAGTATTAGTTGCCCAAGCCAAGCTGATAACGCCGAAACCGTATTTAAACGTTTAAATATTGTGCTTGATGAAGCGCAAGTTGATTTACACCAAATACTTTGTTTTGAAGACAAGTACGAACACAAATATGCAAGACGTCTAAAAATTATTGCCCGTTTGAAAAAAGCCTTATTGTCAAACAGCCCTGATTTATCTCTTCACTATCAACCCAAGCTTGATCTTAGCAATCAGCAAGTGAATGCGGTTGAAGCACTGATACGCTGGACCGACGCAGGCTTGGGTTTTGTGCCACCTGATGAATTTATTGGCATAGCGGAACAAGCAGGCCTAATAGGCGGTGTTACCCAATGGGTTATACGCCGTGCAGTTGATGACGCTGAAACTATGCGTAATCATGGATTACTTTGTTGTATTGCTATCAACCTATCAGCTCGCGATTTAATTGACCCTACACTGCTGCCTTTGGTAAGAAAATCCCTATTAGGTGCTGGCTTACCTGAATCGGTAATTAGCTTTGAGATCACCGAGAGTGATTTAGTGCAAGACCCTGAATTAGCCATTTCTTTACTTAATGAATACCGAGAACAAGGTTATCAAATTGCCATAGATGACTTTGGCACAGGCTATTCATCCTTAGCTTATTTAAAAAGCTTCCCAGTGAATACTATAAAAATTGATAAAAGCTTTGTATTGGAGCTTAGCCAAAATAAAGACGACCAAGATATTGTTGAAACTATTCTTGCGCTAGCTCAGAAATTTAAGCTATCAGTTGTAGCAGAAGGCGTTGAAGATAAAGCCAGTTTGGCAATGTTAACTCAAATGGGGTGTGACGTAGCCCAAGGTTATTACATGTGTAAACCCATTCCCTTAGATTCATTAATAAAGTGGTGTGAGCAACATAAGTACACAAACTGGATTGAAGCCTAGCTTATATTCGGGTTAATCAAACCGCGTAAAATACACTCTGACAAAACCTGAAAACAAAAAAAATCCCATGACCTTAGTCATGGGATTTTGTATTTCGACTAGCTAAAATACATGAGTATTGTAGCTTACGCTGTGTTTATTAGAACTTGTAGCTAACACCTAAGCGCATTTCCCACAAAGACGCGTCACCTTGACGGCTTTGAGGAGAAGTATTACCAACATAAGCAGTGTTGAAGTTAACTTCGTTCAAGATACCCCAATCATCGCTAAGCATGTTAGTGAAGTTATCAATCGTTAAGCTAACAGACGCTTTGTGATCTTCAGAGAACGCAGGAATTTCTTGTCTTACTGCGATATCTACTTTAGTCCACCAATCACTTTCTTCGCCATTACGCTCATTACCCATAGGTAATACGCCACCGGCATCAATGTAAGGAGTGAATCCAAAGATAGCGTTACTGTCATCTTTGTTGTAAACGTAGCTAAATGGACGGCCTGATTGCGTTAACGCGTATACGTTAAAGCGAGTTTCTAAACCAGGGATTAGCTCTACTACGTAGCTAAAGTCAGCTGTGAAGCGGTGCTCAATATTCCAATCAGACAAAGATGAAACATCTTCGTTTGGATTAGTAAACGCTCTGTACTGGTAGTTAGAGAACGCAACTGAGCTCGTCATAGGTTGAACGTCTTCAGCATGGTTATAAGAATAACCGGCTACTAAACGTAAACCGTTATCCCATGACTTCTGCATAGTAGTTGTAATTGAGTAAGACTTTGAAGTTTCGCCAGAGTTAGTTAGCTCAAGTGAACCATAACCATTACGGTCATAATCAATGTAGCCTTCATCAGTGAAACCAGCTTCTGTAATACCTACGTACTTAATCATTGCTTGGTCTTGAGTGTAAGACACCAATAGATCAGCATTTAAGATGTAGTCAGAATCAGTTACGTGCGTCACACCAGCAGAAATTTTCCATTCGCGTGGCATTTCAAAATCAGGGTCTAAGTTGTTTGACTCAAAGTTACCTGCATCACCGTTATCAAGCAAATCGTCAAGTTCAGATGGTACACCGTAACCAGGGCCTACTGGCGCGCCGTCTTCAACGTTTACGTATACAACATCTTCATCAAACAAGCTGCGAGTACCGTCATCATAACCGAAATCGCCGCCGTCTACTTCACCACCGGCAACGTTTGTACCAGAGTAGTTGTTAGACATCCAAACATTTGGGTTACCGCCTGAGAACAAGCCAATACCACCACGAATTTCAGTGCTGTCACTGTAAGTATAGTTCAAGCCAATACGTGGCTGAAGCAAGCTTACGCCATCAAGGTTAGCTGAGTTGCTATAACCGTTGCCAGCAAGAAAATCTGCGTTTTCTTCCGGGTTGTCGCTAGACGTTATCCAGTCGTAACGTAAACCGGCATTGATTTTTAAGTCATCAGTCAGGTAGAAGTCATCTTGGATATAAACGCTGTGTGCAGTGTAGCCCCACTCAGCCGCTCTATCGTTAATATCACCAGAATATGCATAACCGTATTCTACGTCACTTGCAAAACCGCTTTCAAAGTCAGCGATGCTGTCAAATGAAAGTGATGTTTCAGCGTGTTGTACGAAAATGTTAAATACATCAAGGGTATCGCTTTCGTAACCAAAAGTAACACTATGACCATTGTCAAAGTAATAGTTACCGCGGAACATAAGGCTAACAGCATCCCAATCAAGGTCATTTGCTTGGCGGCTATCATCAGAACCTAAGAAAACAGTTACGTCATCAAGGAAAAGTTTAACTTCACCAAAGTCATTACCGCCTAGTGTACCGTCACCCGATAAAGAGTTTTGACGGTTATCTAACTCGGTGTATGAAACACGTACTTCGGTAGAAAAGTTATCTGTCCAATCAGAGTAAAGCACACCTGAGTAAGACGTCATTTCTGCGCCGCGCTCGTATAAGTGGCTTGATAGCTCAAATTCATCTGCATCGCCATCAGATTCAGAGTAGTTATTACCATCATTGTAGTTGTAAGTTAATGACGCACGATGTTGCTCATTAATGTTCCAGTCTAATTTAATTAGAAGTTTTTCATCTTCGTTTGCAAGGCTAGTAGGTACTGAACCTGGGTCAAACTGATATAGCTCTGAAGAAATACGTACGATTTCATCAAGCTCGGCTTGTGTAAGTGCAACGTCATTAATTGCGCCAGCACCTGCAACACCACGGTCAAATAAGTTTGCACCTTCAAGCTTCTCATAAGCTGCGAAAATAAATAGTTTATCTTCAATTAAAGGAGCACCAATTGAGAAGCCATAACGTTTTTCAGTATAGTTACCGATGTTTACGTCATCACCTTCAAGTGAATCGCCACGTAAGTCATCACTTCCGTAGTCAAAGAATGCGCTACCGTGAACTTCGTTAGTACCGGTTTTACTTACCGCACTGATGTTACACGCTGAAAATCCACCGTAGATTACATCAAAAGGAGCAATTTCAACTGCAACGCCTTCAATTGCGTCATAAGAGAATGGCATTCTTTCAGTTGGGTAACCGTTAGAGTTAAGACCGAATAGGTCATTCATGCGAACGCCGTCAACAGTCAAGCTGTTGAAACGAGGGCTTTTACCTACGCACTGAATGCCACCGTTACCACCTTCATCTACGTATACACGTGGGTCAATACGCACAATATCAGTGATATCGCGGTTGATTGCCGGTGCATTTTCTAAGGTAGTAAGATCAAAATCCGCGCCTGGACCTTTCTTACCGAAAGATAAGCTGCTGATTTGAGATGCGGTTACTGCAATACGCTCAACGTCTTCTTCAGATTCTAATTGACGCGCAATAGACGCAGTTTCGCCTAAGCTTAAGTAAATACCATCAATAGTTTGGTCAGCAAACGTGTCTGAATCTACTTCAACCTTATACGGGCCGCCTACTCTAAGGCCGTTTAAGTTAAACGTACCAGCAGCGTTAACTGTAGTAGTTTTTACTGCACCTGTAGGTACGTGAGTAACTGTAATTACCGTGCCTTCAGCAGGATTGCCATTTGGTCCAACAATCTGACCAGCCATACTTGACGATGTAACTTGCGCCATGGCTGCAGTTGAGATACCTACAGACAACGCTACCGCTAAAGCGACTTTGCTTATTTTGCTGTTTGTAAACATTGAATTTTCCCTATGTGTAAATTTTTATATATGACAACGTGTGTTTCATGCGCACGATTGTCCATCCTTATAATTACAGATTTATTACAGTTTTGTCATGTGTTTATGTAAATTATTCTATAAACTTTGTAATATTGGCCAAATATCCCTAAAATAGTGACCAAAATATAAACCTAAAACGATGTAGCTCTTTATTTATGCCAAAACCCATTATACTCGCAATATCAGGAGCTTCAGGCTCGGGTAAGTCACTATTTACACAGAACCTAAAGCTAACCCTTGAGAAGCATGGGCAGGCGGTGTTGGTGTTACAAGAAGATCACTACTATAAATCGCAAGATCATATACCAGAAAGTGACCGCGCTCGTACAAATTATGACCATCCTGATGCTTTTGAGCACGATTTACTCATGCAACACTTGCAAAAGTTATGTGAGGGTAAGGCGATTGAATATCCGAGTTACTGCTATAAAACGCATACTCGCTTAAAAAAAGCACAAAAAGTAAAAGCTAGCCCTATTATTATAATTGAGGGCATAATGTTGCTTACGCAAATACAATTGTTTGATCATTTCGACTTTAAAGTATTTGTAGATACACCTTTAGATGTTTGTTTAATGCGCAGAATGTTGCGTGATACTCAAGAGCGCGGACGTTCTTTAAACTCTGTTGCGATTCAGTATGAGCAAACCGTAAAACCTATGTACCACAAATTTATTCGCCCTAGTAAAAATTTCGCTGACTTAATTGTGCCTCATGGCGGTGAAAATTATTTAGCTGTTGATGTATTAAGTGCATACCTATTTAAACAACGAAATGGAAATCAAATATAATGACCAGTTTACTTGGAGTAGCATTTATATTGCTAGTTGGCTTCGCATTAAGTAAGTCTCGTAAAAACATAAATTGGAGAACCGTATTAGGGGCTTTTGCTATACAAGCCTTAATTGGTGCATTTGTACTTTACTCCAGTTTCGGTGTTGTGTTTTTAAATGAAGTAACCAGCTTTGTTCAAAACATTATTGATTACAGCAAAGCCGGTATAAATTTCGTATTCGGCCCTGTTGGGAATTATTCCTTAGGTTTTATATTTGCCTTTAACGTATTGCCGGTTATTGTGTTTTTCTCATCCCTAATCTCTATTTTGTATCATCTTAAAATTATGAGCGCGATAATTGGCTTTATTGGCGGCGGACTTAAAAAGTTACTTGGCACCAGTAGCCCGGAATCAATGTCAGCGGCGGCGAATATATTTGTAGGCCAAACCGAAGCTCCTTTGATTATTCGCCCTTTTATTCCTACCATGACCCGCTCTGAATTATTCGCTATTATGGTGGGCGGCCTAGCCTCGGTTGCTGGCTCAATTATGGCTGGCTATTCAGGATTAGGTATTGAATTAAAGTACTTAATTGCCGCAAGTTTTATGGCCGCGCCTGCCGGCTTGATGATGGCCAAATTAATTGAGCCTGAAACACAAACGCCTAATGAAACCTTGACCGATGTTGAATCTGAAACTGAAACCTTTGCCAATGTATTTGATGCAGCGGCAAGCGGCGCAGCATCAGGAATGAAACTGGCCGTTAACGTGGGCGCTATGCTACTTGCCTTTATTGCCCTTATTGCAATGTTAAACGGAATTTTAGGCGGCTTGGGCGCTTGGTTTGGTGTTGAAGAGCTTACCATTGAGCTAATTTTAGGTTATGTATTTCAACCTATAGCTTGGTTGATTGGCGTGCCTTGGAATGAAGCACAATTAGCAGGAAGCTTTATAGGGCAAAAAATAGTCGTTAATGAGTTTATCGCCTATTCTGACTTTATTGTTTATAAAGATTCTTTATCAGAATCGACCCAAGCGATTGTAACTTTCGCCTTATGTGGATTTGCTAACTTATCATCAATTGCCATATTAATGGGCGGAATTGGCGCAATGGCACCTAACCGCCGCCCCGAAATAGCCCGTTTAGGTTTAAAGGCAGTAGCAGCAGCCACTTTAGCCAACCTTATGAGCGCTGCCTTAGCCGGTATATTTTTATCTTTGGCCTAATAAAAGGCCTACGTATTAAACTATTTGTAAAAGAGTAAGAACATGAAATTAGAAGCTGTAGATTATAATTCACCAACTGCTGCAAAAGACTTTGTAGAGTCATTGCGTCAAACAGGATTTGGGGTATTAAAAAACCATCCTATTGCTAAGCAGCAAGTAAGTGATATTTACAACACTTGGCAGACGTTTTTCAACAGCAGTGAAAAAGAAAACTTTGTATATAACAAAGGCACGCAAGATGGTTTTTTCCCGCAATCTGTATCAGAAGTCGCAAAAGGCTTTAAAAAGAAAGATATTAAAGAATATTATCATTACTACCCTTGGGGCCAATGCCCTGATGACCTTAAAGCTAATATTCATGAGTATTATGAAAAAACCAATACATTAGCTACCGAGTTATTAAACTGGATTGAGCAAGAATCACCTGAAGAAGTAAGCAAGCATTATCGTGAGCCGCTTTCTAATATGATCAAAGACAGCGACCAAACCTTATTGCGTATATTGCACTACCCGCCATTAGCCGGTGATGAAGAGCCTGATGCCATTCGCGCAGCGGCCCATGAAGATATTAACTTAATTACTATTTTACCAGCCGCCAATGAGCCGGGTCTACAAGTTAAAGCCACAGACGGCTCATGGTTAGATGTGCCAAGTGACTTTGGTAACCTTATAGTGAATATTGGTGATATGCTGCAAGAAGCATCAGGTCATTATTTCCCATCTACCACTCACCGTGTTGTTAACCCTGAAGGCACAGATACCTCTAAATCTAGAATATCTTTACCGCTGTTTTTACACCCTAGACCTGACGTAAAACTATCTGATAAGTACACTGCTGGTTCATACTTACAAGAGCGTTTGCGCGAACTTGGTGTTATATAGCAAAAACTAGTTTAGCCCAAAGTAAATGTTTTAACCGCGCGAGTGTGTGACAACTGTTGCAAACTCGCGTTTGTTGTTTTGTCTAGCTGATGGAGCTGGGCGTAAAGTAGGGTTAAGGTTGCCAAGGCATCATCTAAAGCGTTATGTTCTGGCGCATGGCTTAAGTGGTAGTAACTTCTACATGATGCAAGCGTTACACCTCCGCTTGGCACATATCCTTGTGTTTTTTCAAGCACATACACTTGCAGCAACATGGTATCAATTGTAGTAATACTCACACTTTCAAACTCAAGCAATCGCCATAGTCGAGAAAGCATTTTCACATCAAGTGTCGCATTATGAAACACCCAAACATGGCTCTCAACGAAGGCTTTTAAGGCTTCAACATGCTCACGTATGTGGGTCCCCTTTGCTATTTCTTTAGCGCCTAAGCCATGAATCACTGGGCTTTGATGCAAATCACCACTGGCTCGCACAATATCATAGTGAGCACTTGATAAATCAACATCAAACATTTTTCCCTGAATCCATCCTATAGAGGTTACTTTTGCACGCTTTATGTTTAAATCGGTAAGCTCTAGGTCTATTGAAATTAAAGGTAAACTCGAATAGCTACACCGCTTAAATGGCTCTGGTATTGGACTTCGTCCCAATATAAGCTCAGACAAAAAATTAAGCATTATCCAATACCACCAGAAAAACGCAGCACCACAGCTTGTTGCGCGCGATGAATAGCTTGGAAAGCCGCCTTAAGTTGGTGCTTTTCCATAGAGGATAAATCACTTATACGAACAAAATTATCATCTACGTTGTTCGTTAATTGATGGCGCCAGCGTAGTCGATTTAAAAACATCCATATATCACGTAAGTTAGTTCTATCTTTTGGTGATAACCCTGAATCAGATGGTAAGTTATTCAAGCGTGCAACCGTTGATGGCAAGCTGAGGCCGCTAGCTAGCGCATAAAGGCGAACTACGTTATTAATGATTGCCACAGCCGACTTTTTAATATCAATACTGTCTTTGTGGCTTTGCCCTTTTGCGTACACAAACTTTTGAAACATAGACAAGGGCACACTGCCCTCATTTGCATTGCGTGCTAATGCCGCTAAAAACATAGGCTGTTTAAATATGGGTTTACGGTATTCTTGTAAGGATTTAAGCAAGGTGTTGTCACCCGCTACTGAGCGCGCATCAAGGAAAATATTAAAATTTAAAATGGCTTCATTGGTAGGGCTCTTTACCCAACGTTCAGATTGTTTTTTAGCGGCCTCTACCGATAAACGCAAAGTAGGATTGCTCGCCATAATATTACCATCACATAACTTAATACCGCATTGCCCTAATCCTTCACAAACATAAGCAGCTAAACGTTCAAAGTAATCAGCTTGTTTTTGATTTGGCGGGCTGGCAAGCAACAAAGCGTTGTCTTGATCTGAGCCCATTGTTTGGTCTTCTCTGGCCTGAGAGCCAAATACCATCCAACAAAATGACATAGGGGCCTTGCCATTTTCTTGTTGGAAAAAGGTAATTAACTTACGCGTCATTATATCAGTCGCTTGTGCAAGCACTTTTCCGGCTAGATCAAAATCCCCAGCTCGCTTAGCAGTACTGGCAATGTACTGGGGGACTTGAAACGCGTTACTTGATAGTTCTTCCAAATTTTGTGAGTTAGATATATCACTAATTGCAAACAACACGTTAGCTCGCTGCTGACGGGAAATATCGGTATTGGTGATCATGCCATATGGCTTACCGGTTCTAGCATCAAGTATGGGAAGATGATGAATGCCTTGTTCGTTCATTAAGCAAATGGCATCGAAAATGGTTTTGTTTTTAGTTAGAAACGCAGGGTTTTCGGTCATAATATGTTTAACCGGCTCTTGGGTATCAAAACCTGTCGACACCACCCTATTTCTGAAATCGCGGTCAGTTACAATTCCCAGCAACTCTTGTTCTTGCATAACTAACACTGACGACGCTTTATGTTCACTCATTATAATCGCAGCAGACTGCACGCTTTCGTTTGGGCCAATACATAAAGGAGACGCTTGTACCACTTCAAACAAAGGTTTATATAACCACATTGAGTTTGAATCGGTGACGGCTTGGTTTTGCAAGGCATTCGCGTTGCTCGCGGTAAAAAACTGCTTAAACATGGGGTTTTCTAAGCATTGTTCAAAATCACTTTTCGCAATGCATAGCACTATACCGGGGCTATCAACCACTACACTTAAGCCATAATCAACATTATCTAGCAAACTAGAAAACCCAAAATAATCACCATCACTTAAATGCTTTATGGGCTCTTGATTATCTTTTACACCAAATTGGCCAGTTTGTATAAGGTACAAACAGTTAGCATGTTCAGTCAAAAGGGTTTGTTGATTTTCTTGCGCCAAATAAATGAGATGACTGTTGTGCGCAATGTCCTCAACCAAGGCTTTATCGAGTTGATCAAACGGACTTTCGTGACTAATAAAGTCTAATACTTGTTGGGCAATAGTGCTCATAATTGAGTGTTCCGTGAAATATATTTGTTTGCAAACTTAGCATAATGCAAAAGCCCAGCAGATGCTGGGCTTATTAGTGACCTTGTCACAGTGTCAACTTACATCAATAATTAGTGAGCAGATGCTTCACCCGAACCTTTAGGGAAACGAATGCTTTCTACTAATTGTTGAATTTCTTCTGGTGCGTCACCTGTCATCTTAAATACAACATAAGCGACTATGAAGTTTACGCACATACCAATGGTACCAATTCCTTCAGGCGAAATACCTAAGAACCAATTTTCGCTTGTATTGGCCGCAGGGTTCACAAACTTGAAGTAAATAATATAAGCCATTGTAAATACAATACCGCTTACCATTCCTGATATTGCACCTTTGTTATTCATGCGCTTAGAGAATATACCCATAATAATTACTGGGAAGAAACTAGAAGCAGCTAAACCAAAGGCAAAGGCAACAACGGCGGCCACATAGCCTGGTGGGTGCACCCCGAAGTAACCGGCTATACCAATCGCAACGGCAGCGGCAATACGCGCACTTAACAGCTCTCCTTTGTCACTAATATCCGGCTTAAAGGTTTTCTTCAATAAGTCATGGGAAACAGAGGTTGAGATTACCAATAGTAAGCCTGCTGACGTTGATAATGCTGCAGCAACCCCACCGGCGGCAACTAAAGCAATTACCCAAGCAGGTAAGCCTGCAATTTCAGGGTTAGCCAGTACCATGATGTCACGGTCAATTTTCATTTCGTTGCGCTCATCGCCCGAATAGAACATTTTACCATCGCCATTTTTATCATCATGACTAATTAAACCGGTTTCTTCCCAATTTTTAATCCACGACGGCGCATTGGCATAATCTGTTCCGGTTTGCTCAACACCATTGATTGTTTCAATCATGTTTACACGGGCAAACGAAGCAAGTGCTGGCGCTGTAGTATATAGCAAGGCAATAAAGGCTAGCGCCCAACCCGCTGATTTACGTGCATCAGATACTTTTGGTACAGTGAAAAAGCGCACTATTACGTGAGGCAAACCAGCCGTACCTACCATTAAGGCAAAGGTAATACAAAATACATCGATCATGTCTTTTGAACCCGAGGTATATTCGTTGAACCCTAAGGAAGTTGATAATCCATCTAGCTTATCGAGCAAGTAAACACCCGAACCATCTGAAAGTGTAGCGCCAAAGCCCGTCATAGGAAGAATGTGCCCTGTTACCATCATCGAGATGAAAACAGCCGGTACTAAATAAGCAAAAATGAGTACACAGAACTGTGCAACCTGCGTATAGGTAATACCTTTCATTCCGCCTAGTACGGTGTAGAAGAACACAATACCCATACCAATAATTACACCGGTAGTAATATCTACTTCTAAGAAGCGTGAGAACACAACACCAACGCCACGCATTTGGCCAATTACGTAAGTAAAGCACACAATAATCGCGCATATTACCGCAACGGTTCTTGCTGTTTGGCTGTAGTAACGGTCACCAATAAAGTCAGGCACCGTGAATTTGCCGAATTTACGAAGGTAAGGTGCTAAACAAAGAGCAAGTAAAACATACCCGCCAGTCCATCCCATTAGGTAAACCGCACCGTCATAGCCCATAAATGAGATAAGGCCCGCCATTGATATGAAAGATGCTGCTGACATCCAGTCAGCTGCAGTCGCCATGCCGTTAAGCACAGGTGGTACGCCACCGCCTGCCACATAAAATTCGTTAGTTGATCCAGCACGAGCCCAAATAGCAATGCCGATATAAAGTAAGAACGAAGCCCCTACTATTAAAAAAGTTAATACTTGAACACTCATGACTTACTCCTCATCTACGCCATATTTTTTATCTAAAGCATTCATTTTTGCCATATAAACAAAAATAAGTGCTACGAATACATATATCGCGCCTTGTTGAGCAAACCAGAAACCTAGTTTAAAGCCGAAAACATGAATTTGGTTGAGTACATCAACAAACAAGATGCCCGCTCCAAACGACACTATGAACCAGATGGCTAAAAGCGTGAAAAGGATATTTAAATTTTCCTTCCAATACGCTTTTTGATCGCCTTCGTTTTTAAATCCCATCGCTAAATCCTCTGCATAGTTAGTGAATAGTTGATTAAATTAGTAAAAATTTTATTTACGTTATTTTTTTTACATTTTGTTAACGATAGATATTGCACGATATTTTACAAAATGAACTCTATAAGCCTTGATGTAGAAACATTCCGCAATAGCTATCCATAAAGGGTTAAGTTCACAATAAACATTATATTAACAAGGTAAAATGATACCTTGGTCTTACGGTGTTAGTATTAGATGGATATATGATAAAATAGCACTTGTTAACAATATGTATGGAAATTAACATGTCGATCAGTTGGCTAGCCTTGGCTCTAGCGTATCTTACGGTTTTATTTTGGATAGCCCGATGGGGCGATAAAAACACGCCTACGGCGCGTTGGATAACATCTCATCCTTTGGTCTATACCTTGGCTTTGGGCATTTACTGTACTGCCTGGACATTTTTCGGTGCCGTAGGACAAGCCAGCCAGCAACAGTGGATGTATTTACCTATAATGCTAGGGCCAATTTTGGTTTATTTGCTGGGTTACCGCTTTATTTACAAATTAATTCACGTGAGTAAAAAACAACACATCAGTACCATTGCTGACTTTGTGAGCTCGCGTTACGGCAAGCGCCAAATTGTTGCGTTAATGGTCACCATTATTGCTTTGCTGGCCACCATTCCATACATCGCCTTACAATTAAAAGCCATTGGGGCCAGTTTTCAGCTTATTACCGCACAAACCGATAGCCAAATAATCATTGTGTTCGCTACCTTATTTATAGCCTTATTTGCTATGTACTTTGGCACACGAAATACCGATGTTACTCAGTATCGCCGTGGCTTAATTTTAGCCATTTCATTTGAATCATGTATTAAGTTACTTGCTCTTGTGCTGATTGCTTATGTTGGTTTTCGCTATTGGTCAGAAGCGCAATCGGGCGCTATTTTGCAAGAATATACCTCGGCCAGTGCCCTTAATAGTTTCCTCACGTTTGACTTTTGGGCACAAACCTTAATGGCTGCTGCTGCCATAATATGCCTACCACGCCAATTTCATGTGACCGTAATTGATAACCTTCGCTTAGAACATGTGGCAACAGCTCGCTGGATGTTTCCGCTTTATTTATTTGCCATAGCGCTAACCATTCCAATTATTGCCGCAGCAGGGAAAGCGATTTTTGCCGACCAAGCACTAGAAGCGGATTCATATGTAATGGGTATTGCCCTTTACTCTGACTCACTGCTTTTACAAGTAATTGTATTTTTGGGCGGCTTATCAGCATCTACCGCTATGATAATTGTAGCCACCCTAACCTTAAGTACTATGATCACCAATGATGTAGTGCTGCCCAAACTCATGGACCAAGATACTTATTCAGGCATAAACCGAGTTAAACGTATTAAGCTTATTCGCCGTGCCGTCATCTTTGTTATCTTGGTATTGTCTTTTGCGTATCAGCAGCAAATGGCCAATCAAGCCTCGCTTGCGTCTATTGGCTTACTTGCGTTTTCGTTGGTAGTTCAACTTATGCCCGCTATTGTGGGTGGATTGTATTGGGAAAGAGGCCACGCCCACGGGGTTTATGCAGGGCTAATGGCCGGCTTATTTTTGTGGCTCATGTTCTTGTTTTTACCCATGTTTAGTGGCCAAACACTGGGTTACTCAAGCCACTTGCTAAGCCAGGCAGCTATATATAGTTTACTCGCCAACATCGTATTTTATGTGGTATTTTCATTACTATCTAAACCACGCCTTATAGACAGAATACAAGCCAAAGTATTTGTACTACCTGCCACCCTTTCAGACCAATATACTGACAAAGCCATATTTGAAGTAAGCGTGGGTGACCTAAAAACTTTAATAGCTCGCTTTACGGGTGACCAACGTTGCGATCAACTCTTTAGCTTGTATGCTAAACAAAGCGGTGAGCAGCTTGCTCCTAATAAACGCGTAAATGAAGACTTACTTGCTTTTTGTGAGCGAGCACTTGGCGGAGTTGTGGGATCATCTAGTGCAAAAGCTTTAATTGATAGCTTAGTGCGGGGCAAAAAGCTTGATATTACAGATGTCGTGAACTTTTTTGACGATACTGCACAGGCAATGCAGTTTAATATGAGCGCCCTACTCACGTCTTTGGAAAATATTGACCAAGGCATTAGCGTTATCGACAACGACCAACGCTTAGTGGCATGGAACAAGCGCTACACTGATTTATTTAATTATCCAGAAGAACTCGTTACCGTAGGCGCAAAGGTAGAACCCTTAATTCGCCACAACGTACTGCGCGGTGATTGCGGCATAGGAGAAGTTGAGCTTGAGGTGCAAAAGCGACTTGAGCACTTACGCAACGGCACGCCCCATCGCTTTACTCGCCAACGCGATGATGGCCATGTAATTGAAATGGTGGGTAATCCCCTGCCTGGTGGTGGTTTTGTTACCAGTTTCCACGACATTACCGGCCACGTGGAAATTCAACAAGCGTTAAAAGAAACCAATATTGACTTAGCTGCCCGCGTAGCTAAACGGACCGAGGAAGTTCACTCTATCAACGCGGAACTTCGGCTGGAAATTGAACGCAGAAATGAGTTAGAAAAAAGCTTAATTAGAGCTCGCCAAGAAGCAGAATCAGCGAATGAAAGTAAGACCCGTTTTTTAGCCCTTGCAAGCCATGATGTTTTGCAGCCTCTTAATGCGGCAAAACTGTATTTAACGGCCTTGCAAGAAAGTGACATGGACAGCGAAATGCGCAATACCCTGTCAAAACTAAACGATTCTGTTGTTTCAAGTGAAACACTCATTAGCACTATATTAGATATATCTCGCCTTGACCAAAATGAACTTAAACCTTACATAGAGACCATTCAAATTCAAGAAGTGCTTACCCCTATTGTGAATGAAATGGGAATGAAGGCTAAAGAGAAAGGCCTTGATTTTAGAGCTCGAATACAAGATTGCTGGATAAGTGCAGATAAAACTTATTTTTATAGAATTGTACAAAATTTAGTTTCAAATGCTGTTAAATACACGCGTAAAGGTAAGGTTTTACTTACTGTGCGCAGGCAAGGCGACAAGGTTTATATTCAGGTTCGAGATACGGGTATAGGCATACCCAAACTCCAGCAAGCTGCGATATTCAGTGACTTTTACCGTGTTGAAAATTCAGATGAACAAGGAATAGGTTTAGGCTTAAGCGTGGTTAAGCGTTTAAGCCAGCAACTAAGTTGCCAAATTAAAGTAGATTCTATTGAAGATAAAGGCTCATGCTTTAGCATTGAGTTTATGGCTGCTACGCCTCCGGAAAAACCCGCCATTATAAAACAACCTGTGCTATCCATATTCAACAAACTTACAATATTGTGCGTTGATGACCAACAAGAAAATTTAGATGCCATGAACACTCTGCTAAGTAAATGGGGCATAGAAGTGGGCTTGGCGAAAAATCATAAACAAGCCTTAGAAATTGGTGCACAGTTAAAGCCTCATATATTGTTAGTTGATTATCAACTAGGCAGAGGCCCTGATGGTTTAGAAATTATTGATTTGCTACGCCAACAGTCAAATACCATTTTGCCTGCGTGTTTAGTTACGGCTAAGCGTGGTGATGATTTACTGAAACTGTGTGCTGATCAAGGCGTTAATTACTTGGCTAAGCCCTTAAAACCAGCAAAGCTTCGCACCTTGATTCAAAGCATGGCTAAATTTATCAAAAATGTGGATGTAGAAAGCAAATAGAATAAAGCCGCTTGTTGAAAAATCAATAAGCGGCTTATGTAAGTGTTAAGCATGCAGTAAATAAAGACTAGTCTTTTACAGGCGGCTCAAGTTGTAGCTCTGAGGCAATCAGTACCGCTTGGGTACGATTGTTAATGCCTAACTTACGAAATATCGCGGTTACATGCGCCTTAACTGTGGCCTCAGCTATATCAAGGTTGTAGCCTATTTGTTTGTTTAACAAGCCATCGCGCATATAACAAAGCACCTTGTACTGAGAAGGCGTTAGACTGGCTACCGATTCAGCTAATTTACTGAAGTTCTCATCTACATCTTGAATCTTTAAACGAACCGATTCGGGCAACCATACATCCCCTTCAAACATGCTTGTAACCGCTTCGTTTATTTCTGCCGCACTGGCTGTTTTAGGAATAAAGCCCATGGCCCCTAAACCAACAATTTTTGAAATGAGTGCCGCATCTTCAGTTCCCGAAATTACCGCAATGGGAATATCAGGAAACTGTTTTTGAATATGTAAAAATCCAAATAAGTCACTGCTACCAGGCATGTGCAAATCAAGCATTACCAAGTCAAATTCATTATGTTTAAGCGCCTCTACAGTGCTATTTAAATCACCCGACTCTGCAATACTAATGTCAGAATGATGTAATTTAAGGGCGCCTTTCAAGGCATCTCGGTATAGAGGATGGTCATCAGCTATGAGTAAAGAAATCATAGTAATTCCTGTTATTGTGCTGCTTCATGTGAGCCATTGCTTATCAATACAGTTAATATTGTGATTAAAAGCGCTAACCAACGTAAGCAAAATTATATGCGCCAAAGTAAATTATGTGTGCGTAATTTCTTGGCATTATTATTGTAAATTTATGCGTTTATCAACTTGCAACTTAACTTTAACATTTTGATAGCTTAAAAAAAAGGCAAGCTAAGAGCCTGCCTTTAATTTCGTTATTTATTCAGTCGTTTATCAATTAAAGAGTCAACTACTGAAGGGTCAGCCAAGGTAGAAGTGTCACCTAAAGCATCGTGCTCATTAGCAGCAATTTTACGTAAAATTCTACGCATAATTTTACCCGAACGAGTTTTAGGTAAGCCCGAGGTCCATTGAATTAAATCAGGCGAGGCAATAGGACTTAACTCCTTTCTTACCCACGTACGTATACTTGCGGTAAGTTCTTCGTTCACCTCAACGCCTTCTATAGGCGTAACATACACGTAAATACCTTGCCCTTTAATATCATGAGGGTAGCCTACTACAGCTGCCTCAGCAATATCAGGGTGAGCCACTAGCGCACTTTCAATTTCGGCTGTGCCCAAGCGATGCCCCGACACATTAAGTACGTCATCTACACGCCCCGTAATCCAATAGTATCCGTGTTCATCTCTTCGGGCGCCGTCACCGGTAAAATACACATTGGGATATGCACTAAAATAGGTTTCAATAAAACGCTTATGATCGCCATAGACGGTTCTTGCTTGGCTAGGCCAACTGTCTTTTATAACTAGGTTGCCTTCACTCTCGCCTTCAAGCTCGTTTCCGTCAGCATCAAACAGTGCAGGCTGCACACCAAAGAGTGGGCGCGTAGCCGAGCCAGGCTTTAATGCCGTAGCACAAGGCAGCGGTGCAATCATCATTCCACCGGTTTCGGTTTGCCACCAAGAATCAATAATTGGGCAACGACTTTGACCTATAACGCGGTGATACCATTCCCAAGCCTCTGGGTTGATGGGTTCGCCAACTGATCCTAGCACGCGCAAGCTTGATAAATCGCAGCCCTCTACTGGCTTCTCACCATGGGCCATTAACGCTCTAATAGCTGTTGGCGCAGTGTATAGACTATTTACTTTATATTTTTCAACAATTTGTGCAATTCTGCGGATATCAGGGTAAGTGGGTACGCCTTCAAAAAATACCTGCGTTGCACCGTTAGCCAACGGGCCGTAGGTCATGTAGCTGTGGCCGGTAATCCAACCTACATCGGCTGTACACCAATATACATCGTCGTCTTTATAATCAAAGGCATAGCGAAATGTAATAGACGTATAAAGTAAGTAGCCGCCAGTAGTGTGCACGACTCCCTTAGGTTGGCCGGTAGAGCCCGATGTATACAATATAAATAGAGGGTCTTCAGCATCCATTACTTCAGGCTCACATTGACCTGAACAATCTTCAACTAAGGTATGCCACCATACATCTACATCATCATTCCAGGTAATATCGCCGCCAGTGAGTTTGTGAGTAAGCACAGCCGTAATACTGGGGCACGCGCCATTGGCAAGAGCTTCATCAACGTTGGCTTTTAGCGGCACGCTGCGCCCAGCGCGTCTGCCTTCATCAGCGGTAATAATTACCTTGGCAGAGCTATTGTTAATACGATCAGCAATCGCGTTAGGCGAAAAACCGCCGAATATGACAGAGTGGACCGCCCCTATTCGAGCACAAGCCAGCATAGCGTAGGCAGCGTGTGGCACCATAGGCATGTATATGGCCACACAATCACCTTTCTTTACGCCTAGTTCTTTAAGGCCATTGGCTAATTTGCATACTTCATAATGCAATTGTTGATAGGTGACCTTTTCTTCATCTTCAGGTGAGTCACCTTCCCAATAAATAGCGACCTTTTTGGCATTATCTTTTAAATGGCGATCAATACAGTTGTAGCTTGCATTTAATTGCCCATCCTCGAACCACTTAATAGCGCAATCATCAGGGGAAAAATTAGTGTTCTTGATGATAGTAGGCGTTTTATACCAGTCTAATTCTTCAAGCTGGCTTGCCCAAAATGCATCTGGATTTTCTACTGATTCAGCATACATCGCTTTGTAGGCTTCATCACTAAAATGAGTTCCTTGCGTTAAGTTACTGGGAACTGGGTATAATTTGGCACTCATTGTAAGGCCTCCGTTATATACTTGTTAGTTATGGGTTAACAATAGCGTTATATTGAGAAACCAAAATGATACTTTGGTATTACCATTTAACGCGCGCCCCCATTTACGCAAATACACATTACTCAAATCTTTGTTTTTTCTGGCTTTCGCTTCTATTGACACCTTAGTCGCATACAATCTATGCATAAGAACAACGCGATGCAAGGCGCCAATAAAAGCGCAATATTAAACTTAAAATGGCACAGGAAATTGTTTAAGCGTGGCTTCAATATCGCTCAAGCATTCACTCGATAATTGAATATCAAAGGCTTCAATATTCTCTTTTAGTTGGCTCATTTTAGTTGCGCCAATAATAGTGGAAGTAACGCCATCTACTTGATCACACCATGCTAAAGCTAATTGAGAGGGAGTTAGCTCATAACGCTTTGCGATGTCGCAGTAAGCGCGAATAGCCGCTTCACTGTTGGGTGTATCGCGAAAAAGTCCATTGCGCTGTTGGAATGTCCAGCGACTCCCCTCAGGCATGGCGCCATCTAGGTATTTACCTGACAACATTCCCCCCGCTAATGGTGACCACGGCAAATAAGCTACGTCTTCATAAACACAACTTTCGATTAAAAATGGCCAATCTTTAATGTGCAATAAACTAAATTCATTCTGAATAGACACGGGTTTCGCTATCCCCATTTCTTCGCACAAGGCAATATAAGTATGAATACCCCAAGTGGTATCATCTGACAAAGCCCAATGGCGAATTTTGCCTGACTTAAGAGCGGTATCAATGCCACTTAGAATATCGCGCATGTCAGCCTTTTCTTTGGCAACATCTAAAGAGCTTGGCTTAATATGATTAGGCCAATGTTTATTAAAATGAGGCGTGGTTCTATTAGGCCAGTGCAACTGATACACATCAATATAATCGGTTTGTAAGCGCTCAAGCGAGTCATTCAAAGCTTGCGCTATTGTGCTCCCACTTATTGGGCTATTGTCACGTACGTATGGGAACCCTGGCCCGGCTATTTTACTGGCTAAAACAATATCTTGTCGGCGCTCTGGGTTTTGCGCAAAGTAATTGCCAATGCATCTTTCAGTGTCACCATAGGTTTCGCCATTTGGCGGAACAGGGTACATTTCAGCGGTATCAATAAAGTTAACACCTTGCGCTAAAGCGTAATCTATTTGCTCATTTGCATCACTTTGCGTATTTTGAATGCCCCATGTCATACTGCCTAAACACACACGCGACACTGATAAACCTGAACTACCTAAAGTTGAATAACGCATAGCCATCCTTTTCTAAATTAATAAAATTATAGTGAGTGTATACGAAATTATGCCAATTAGGAGCTATTAAATTTAGCTTAATTTATGTCTTAACTGGCCAAAGTTTTTATATGAGCCACTGCACTTCTGGCTAAGGCGCTCAATGCATAACCCCCTTCCAAAACAGACACTATTTTCCCACCACAGTGTTTTTCACTAAGGATTTTGATTTGCTCGGTTAACCACACATAATCTTCCTCTACCAATCGAAGGTGGGCTAAGTCGTCTTCGGCATGGGCATCAAAACCTGCTGACACAAAAATAAGCTCTGGGGCAAACTTATCAATCGCATCAAACCAATGATTAACCAACTCGCGGTATTCACTCCCTTTGGTTCCTGCGGGAATAGGCACATTAATAATTCCTTCTCTAGCCGCGCTATCACCTGTGAAAGGATAAAATGGGTGCTGAAATGACGAGCAAAACATAATTCGCTCATCGTCTTTTACTATATCTTGCGTGCCGTCACCGTGATGTACATCAAAATCTACAATGGCAATGCGTTTTAAGCCATATTGCGCCATGGCGTATTTCGCGCCTACGGCTACGTTATTAAATATACAGAAACCTGATGATGTATTATGCCCAGCATGATGCCCAGGGGGGCGAACCGCACAAAACGCACTGGTGGTTTCTTTGGCCATTACCATATCAACCGCATTCACCACTGCACCGGCTGAATACAAAGCCGCATCAAGGCTTTTATCCATCATGATGGTGTCATCGTCTATCCAAATGCGCTCCCAATCTTCTTTCGGTGCGCGGTCAAATATGCTTTGAATAAAGTCTTTATCATGTGCTAGCGCAAGGGTTTCTTTGCTAACTGGTGTGGCATTAGCAAAATGCACCACATATTCTAAGCCTGAAGCTATTAATTGGTCGTTAATTTGATGAAGGCGGCCAGGCTGCTCTGGATGTTCATCTCCCATATTATGCAAATTGCACTTAGGGCTACTGACAATAGTCACGCTCATTATTGTGCCTCCTGGGCTTGAGGCTTGTGCTGGTCCAAATCATACACCAGTTCAACTTCGCCAGGCTCATCACTATTAATACGGGTAAATCCAAAATGTTCAAATACCGATATCATGGCTTGATTATTTCGTTTTACTAAAGCAAATATTTTCTCTAAACCACGAAGTTCAGCTATTACCATCATTTCGTGTAATAAGCGTTTTGCCATTCCCTTACCTTGGTTGGTTTCTCGGGTAACAAAGGCGACCTCACAAGCATTTTGTTGCTCATACAAATAATAACGTCCTACAGCTTCTATGCGAATTCTAGAACCTTCTTGACGCACAATAGTAAGAGCCAAATCTTTATTTTGATCAACGCTAACTAAATCACATGACTTCTCTCGTGTCATGGCGCCAGGGTTATAGTTATAACGCATACGAATAGTTTCTTTGGTATGCGAATAGAAAAACTCTTGCAAGCGGCGCTCATCAGCCGGATTTAGTGGGCGTAAATAAAAACGCTCCCCTTGTATATCTACGGGCTTTATTTGCATATGCCCAAGCTCAGGAATGTCAGTTGGAAATTTCTTTTGGTAATTAGGTACCCAATATTGCTGCCTAATTTGCTGTAGCAAGCCTTCTCGGAATTTAGGGTGCGCCACGCGGATTAACTCAAGTGCCCGCTCGCGCACACTTTTGCCTTTTAAGCTAGCAATACCAAATTCAGTCACTACATATTGCACATGACCTCTAGAAGTTACCACGCCTGAGCCCGAATCAATATTAGCAACAATACGCGATACTTCGCCATCTTTGGCAGTAGAAGGCAGTGCAATAATAGCTTTACCATTTTTACTCTTTGAACTCCCCGACACAAAGTCAACTTGCCCGCCTATGCCGCTATAAAATTTACTGCCAATAGAATCAGCCACCACTTGACCACTTAAGTCGACTTGCAAAGCGCTGTTAATTGATACCATGTTGTCATTTTTAGCAATATTGGCAGGTTTATTCACATACGATGAAGGGTAAAATTCAACATGCGGATTGTTATGCACAAAATCGTATAGCTTTTGAGTGCCGATGCAAAAACTGGTGACTATTTTCCCTGGGTGAAACGTCTTAAAACGATTGGTAATGACACCAAGCTTCATAAGTTCCATCATACCATCGCTTATCATTTCCGTATGAATGCCTAAGTCTTGATGAGAATGCAAATACCGCGTAACAGCATCGGGTATTTTGCCTATACCCAATTGTAAGGTGGCGCCGTTTGATACCAACATTGCCACGTACTGCCCTATTCTGTCGCTTATTTTTGACGTGTCGGCCACATTGACTTCAGGCAGTGCTTGGGAAAACTCAACACATGCGCTAAATTCACTAATGTGTAAAAATGAATGACCCATTGTACGGGGCATAAGCGGGTTAATTTGCGCAATTATATGTTTACTTGCCCTTGCCGCTGACATCACTACATCTACCGAAACACCTAAAGAACAGTACCCAAGTTCATCAGGGGGTGACACCATAATAAGCGCGGCATCAAGTGGTAAGGTGTCATCGGTAAATAAACTCGACACTTCTGATAAAAAACAAGGGGTATAATCAGCGCGACCATCTTCAATAGCTTGGCGTACGGTAGGCCCATGTATAAAAAAAGTATTTACTTTGAAGCGTGATTTATATTCTGGTAAGGCCCATTTATTGTCAGAAATAGTTACTATGTGGGTCAGTTCGATATCATCTAAACCCTCACCGTCAGCAATAAGGCTATCAACTAAAGCGTTAGGAACCGCGGCATTTGAGCCTATAAATACACGGTTTCCCGAGGCCAGTAAGTTATGCCAATCAACCTTGTTTGTAAATTGTGACTTAATGGACTGCATAGGTTTTACTCGCTAAATGTTTGAAGTAACATCACTTACTATAACAAAAACCTAAGAATTGGATATTGATCTATGTAGTGTTTTTTATTCTAAATGAAAAAAACACCGAATATGATAAGCATATTCGATGTTTTTAAGTGTTAAGTCATACAGGGTAAATTAAGGAGCCGCAGCAATTTCCTTGCGCGCTTCAAAGGTATCGCGCTCTTTTAGTACATACTTACTCCACTGCCTAGCTGCCGCGCGGCTACCGCTAAAGGCTTCAGCTTTGGCCAGCTGGTCTAAAGCATTCGCAAAGTCGCTTTTGTTATACAGCGATAAACCTATAACCATGTGTAAGTCACCAGGGCGTTTGAGGCCGCCTTTTTCAAGCGCTGTATTACCGGCTGCAATTGCTTTGTCGTATTGGTCAATGTTGTAGTAAAGCACGGCTAACTGTGCATCTAATTCACCGTCTTCTGACAACTCAGCGGCTTGTTCCATTACCGGTACCGCTTTATCTTTTTCTTGCGCAAGTTGCCATGAATTAGCTAAAAATTTCAAATTACGTAAGTTTGCATCAAGCATACCCGACTCTACCGCCTGCTCCATGAGTAGAGCACCTTTGTACGGTACACCATGGTAATAGTAAAGTTGCGCTAAGTTAAATGTGTCAGAAGCGGTAGTAACAAAACCTCGTTGATACGCAATTTCCATGGTAGCAAGTTGCTTTTGCTCTTGCTCAAGCTCGCCGTACATGCCCGCCAATTGGATCCAGTATTTAGGTGCATCATATAAGCGAATCAACTTAATAATAATATCTTTTACTTTTTCAGGCTGCTTAAGCTCAAAATAAAGCGCGCGTTGAAGCACCAACCAGTTTTCGTCAGGCAAATAACCGGCTTCTTCGTGATTCTTAATAGCGTCTTCAATATAAACAATGGCCTCTTCGTAAGATTTATTTTGGTACAAGGCTTGTGCTTTTAAGATATAATTTTTAGGCGGAATTTTACCGTCGTTTAAGGCTTCCCAGCGCTCTAAGTACGAAATAACTTCGGTATAATTACCTTGCGCCATACTCAATTGCGCCAAGCTATATAGCGCCGTTTGTTCAAAGCTAACAGGAATCGGAGATTCATTTACCGCTGAATTAAATGACTCAATGGTTTTATCAAAGTCTTCTTGAGCGTAGTAAATAAAACCGTAAAAGTTGTACATCATGGCGCGCTCATAGCTATTCATGCTGTCAGCTTTTTCTTTCACCTCATCAAGAATAGCAATAGCCCCTTTTGAATCACCCTCATCACCTAAGGCTTGAGCTCGCGAGAGTTGGTCATACACTTTTGAGCGAAGAGCTGGCGTTCTGCGGGTTTTGCGCTCAGCCAAACTTTCGTCTTGAAGCGCAGCTGCTGATGGCGAATATACTAGCGAAGTAGTTACACCTGTGGCCAATAATGCAGCACACAATCCGCTTAACAAACCTGCTTTAAGCCAGTTACTCGGATTAACACGTGTTAATACATTCATGTTTTTATCCTCGTCCTAATCTAGATTAAAAGTAATTCGGTTTTGCACACCCGAAACTTCGGTTGGCTCACCGTTAATTACTCGTGGTTTGTATTTAAATTTCACCACGGCATCAAGTGCGGCCTGTTCAAAAATACCTTGGGGGTTAGCTTCAACCACAATAGGATTAGTTACCGCACCTATTTTATTTACGGTAAATTCAATTACCACGTAGCCTTGAATACCACGTTGTAAGGCACGGCGTGGATAAACGGCCTGCACTTTAGTAATTGGTACATATTCGCCGTCACCTGAATCAAGGGCCAAACCGCCATCAAGGGCAACATCATTACCTAAATCAGCAGCAAAATCCAAACCACTGTCACCGCCATCAGGGGTAGGGGCATCCATTTGAGGTTGCTCCATTTGCGGGGGCGGCTCTTGCGGCTTAGGCGGCTTTTTCGGCTTACGTTCTTTTTGCTGTACCTGCTCTTCTTGTTTAACACGCACAAAATCTAAGACCTTGCCTGCTGCAGGATCATCTAGCGTGGTATCACCTGACGCTATAAGCGAATGCATCAAAAAGAATAAGCCTAGCGTAATGATGCCGGCTAAAACGATGGCTATAAGATATCGAAGCATGATTTACTCTTGTGTCGCTACAGCGGCGTCATCTATGCCCGCAGCACGCGTTGCATCAAGCACCTTCATTAGCATTTCGGTGGTTGACTTGTTATCAGCCTGAATTACCACACCGCCTTGTGGGTTCTCTGCAATTAAACGTTCAATATTGGCTTGAACGGCTCTTACATCAACTCGACGTTTGTTAATCCAAATCTCGTTTTTCTCACTTATTGCAACCAAAATACTGGTTTTGTCTTTGGTCACTGCAGTAGAGGCTTCTGGGCGGTTAACATCAATACCTGACTCTTTTACAAATGAAGCCGTCACAATGAAGAATATCAACATAATAAATACAACGTCCAACATAGGCGTCATATCAATATTGGCTTCTTCTTCATCCATCAAATTTTGAAAATGCTGTTTCATAATATTTCCTTTACGTCGGGCCCTGCCCGATAACTAACGCTTAAACACTAAAACGTGATATCAACCAATATCACGTTGTAAGGGTAAAGCGTCTTCTAAATGTGAACGCTCTGTTTTAGATGTACGCATTAACCACGTTGATGCAAACACGCCTGAAAGTGCACCCACCATTCCCGCCATTGTGGGAATAGTTGCTTTAGATACACCCGATGCCATTGAACGTGCATTACCACCGCCTGAAATAGCCATTACGTCAAACACTTCAATCATGCCGGTAACCGTTCCCATTAGCCCAAGTAAAGGACACAAGGCCACCAAGGCCTGAATAATAGGAATGCTACCGTTTAAACGAATAGTTAAGCGCGAAATGTGAGCTTGTCGTATTTGCTCGGCATTCCATGATGAACGCTCTTTACGCGCCATCCACTGTGCTACAACTTCATTTTTAAGCTTTTTGTGAGTAATACGAACGTACATAATGCGTTCTAAAATTAGTAACCACATCACGAATATTAGCAAACCAATGACCAAGAGAACTTGGCCACCTGTCTCTGTAAAATCGCGAATGTTTTCGAAAAATTCAACCATAGTGATTGACCTTACTTCGACGTAGTTGCGTTAACTTTCTCTGCGCGATCTGCAATTACACCAGACGCTTGCTCTTGCAGAATATAAACAATGTTTTTACTGCGCGTATTAAGCATTGCGTAGAGTAAAGTAGTTGGTATGGCTACAACCAAACCTAGCACGGTGGTAACAAGTGCCGTTGAAATACCACCAGCCATAAGTTTAGGGTCACCCGTACCGAACAAGGTAATTTGTTGGAAGGTTACAATCATACCCGTTACCGTACCTAGTAAGCCCATTAGCGGTGCTACTACTGAGATAATTTTGATAATCGTTAAGAAGCGACCTAATTTTGGCACCTCACCTAAAATAGCTTCTGTTAAATGCAGTTCAAGTGATTCAACGTCTGCATGGGGATATTTATCACGCACTTGCATAACACGCCCTAGTGGGTTGTTGTCAGTGTATTTATCAGACTTAAGCTGCTTATTAACGGCCGCTTTTGTAATCGTTAAGCTAATGAGCAAGTAAATAGATAATGCTAAACCAACCGCACCTACACTTAAGATGATGTAACCTACTAGACCACCCTGTTCAACACGCTCTTTCAAACTTGGTGCTTGTACTAATAAACCCAAGATTGAACCACCCGTTGGGTCAAGGCCAAAACCTACTAACTCACCGTTAGAGTTTTCAAGCGCGCTTACTGTATCAAGGAAGCGACCTTGTGGTTGGCGAATAAGCTCAGCTACGGTTTCAGTAATACCGTCATACTCTAGGTATTTGCCGTCAGCAACTAAGGCAAACGGCCCTACGCGAGTCACTTCTTTCGTTACTTTTTCACCACCGGCTTCTACAACTTGCGTTGTAAACTTAGTTACCTTGCCCGCTTCGGTCATTTCACGTTGCACTTCAAACCAAACACGCTCAATTTCTTCAATTGACGCTAATTTAGAAGAGTTGCCCATTGACTGCGCCATTTCGTCTAAAAATGCAGAACGGCCTGGAATTTGAGCGCTAATAACAGAGTTATAAAATTTATTTTTGGTATCACCAGCCACTTGCTGTAATACACCAAACAATTCTTTTAATGAACCTAAACGTGTATCTAATGCGCCGCTTAAATCTGCTAACTTGAATTCATTTTCTTCAAAGTTAGTTTCTAAACGCTCTGAATCATTTAGTAAAGCATCACGACGAGCACGAGTTTCACGTAGAATGCGGTCTTGTTCTGCGCGCTGGGCAGCAAAATCGGCTTCACGAGCTCGGTTTTGTTGAGATTGCGAAAACTTACCTTCTTCTAGCTGCTTAAGAAGCGCATCTAGGTCAAGGGCTTTGTCATTTTCTTGGGCGTTCACACCGCTTACCAAAGCTACGCTTAAAAGCATAGTGGCAGCTAATTTTTGAACCAAAGATTGAATTGATTTCATGGTACTTTTCCTTAGTCCTAAATTAATCTGTTATAGCCACTGGCACGGTTAATAAATCAGGTGCTAGTTGTTTCTTGGCAATACGTAAACCTTTGGTGATTTGCGTGCGATAACTTGAATCTAACTCGTCCCATTGGCGAGTTTGCTTATTCCATGCACCTTGTAAACCGCCGTCACGCGTTTGGTAAATAAGTGCCGTGCGACCTATACGTAAAAAATCAACATTACGCTCTTGGCCATCAATAGTTTGTAAGCCGCTGTATGCTTCAATAGTGCGGCCATAATCCATTTCCACTTGGAAAGCTTCCATTACGCGGCGAAATTTCTCTGAAGGAGCCACGTTAGCTTGATCCATCATGGCGTTTAAATCTGCAATACGGTCTGAACGCTCTTGCTTTAAAAATGGAACATCTAGTGCAACAAATTGCTCTAAGCCACTAATCATCTTAATCATCAATGGGGTAATTTGACGCTCAATAACACTCACTTCATCAATGGCATCATTAATATCAACCATCTCTTGTTCTTGCGAATTGATTTGCTTGCGTAATTGACCGTTGTAAATTTCTAATCCTTCAATCTCTTTAAGCAAGGTTTTGTACTGCTGAACCTTTGAGTCAATTTGATCAGTAATCGCATTCACTTTTTCTTGAGTGTCTTTTGCAGACTCATTGATTTGCTGTGCAGTTTGCGTAGCACCTTCTAGCAGTTGTTCTTCCTGAGCAAACGCATTTACGGCAGTTAATGCCAGTAAACCCGTTCCCAAGATAGCGTGTAAAACCTTCATACAAATTCCTATTGAAGTGACTTTGGTAGTAATTGGTTAATTTCTTAAGCAATATAAATTACTCGAGAGGATAGGGAATTTGTATGACATTTTTATTACAGGAATTATCATCAGCAATGTCTTCACAAATTTGTCATATAAAGCAATTTGCATAACAATATTCATTGCCTTCTAAGCGCCTTGTAAATTGTAGGATTCATGAAATTTAAAGCATTTTTAACAAATGCTGTATACTACCCACCTAACTAACGAATGAGTAAATAAGATGTTTCGTTGTATATATTTATTAGGCAGCACCGCAATTTTTGGAAGTTTAGCAAGCACGGGAGCACTGGCAAATAATGGCGGTGTTCACGGTCCAAATGTGAAAGCGGGGGCAAGCTCAGCTGAATTTAGATTAAACACCACCGAGTCAAACGGTGCACGTGATGATCGCCAACAGTATCGCATCCATTACCAGCAGTCGATGAATGACCGCTTACAAGTGCGTTTTGTTCTGCAATATAGAGACTTTGGTAATTTCGAGTACGACAATGCAAAAGCGGAGTTTTTATATAACTATAAAAAAGCAGGCTCTGGTAATTACTCAGCCGGGCTTCGCCTTGATGTGAGAACCTCAAAAGGGGAGCGCCCAGAAGATGTAGTGGTTAATTGGGTTAACCAATATAATATTTCAAGTACACTTCACGTGCGGGCTTTAGCCATAGTAGGTAAAAATGTAACAAGTAATGGCAATGGCGATAAACCCAGCAGCCTAGGTAGCCGCTTTGCTCTTACGAAAAAGATGCCCGACGGCATTCAATTAAGCGCCGAAATATACAACACCTACGGTGAAATTGACAATATTAGCGGCTTTGAAGATCAACGCCATCAGTTTGGCCCCTCAATTCGATATAACCATAATGATTGGTATATTTACGGACGTTACTTAGTTGGCTTAACGTCAGCAACTGAAGATCATAACTTTCAATTTAGAGTAGGTACGCGTTTTTAAAGCCATAAAAAAACCCCAAACTATGTTTGGGGTTTTTATCTTATTATGCCACTAAGTTACTTAGCAATTACCCGGCTTAGAATTCCCAAGAGTAACTCACACTAAATGAGGTACCCTCTTCTTCGCGAAGCAAGCTCAAGCCTTCTTGCGTAATTTCTTTTTGCTCATTTAAGATGTTTTTAACACTTACCTTAACCGATGACTTAAAGTCAGGGTAATAAGTATAAATCAAATCTAATGAGTGAAAGGTTTCTTCCTCAGCATCTTGGTTACCACGCGTTCCTGGCACTATAATACGCGGCCCGAATGCGTTGTATACAACCGTTGCCGTGTGCTCGCCATTACTTGAGTCCCAACCTAATTGCAAGTTAGCCACCCACTCAGAATGCCCCACCAGTCGGCGCGTATTGTTTGTCACAATGTTTGAGGCACTTGTGGCGTCAAGCGCATCAAGTAGCTGTGATTCAAACAATGAGGTAATACCGTCATCTTCTGCGCCAATAGTCACTTCTGACTCTGACAAGGTTAAATTTCCGCTCATATAAAAATTAGCAAAATCATTACCTACAAAAGCCAAGTCTTGTAAAAACTCAAGCTCAACGCCGTAGAGCTCCCCTTTTTCACCATTTGCAGTTAACAAGTTTGGCGCTGCACCACCAACGGTGCCTAGCTCAACAAGTTCTATTGGCGTATCAATATCTTTGTAGAAAAGCGCTGCTGAAATATTGTTACCACCTGAACGATACCATTCCCAACGAAAATCAAGGTTAGTTAACTTAGAGCTTTGAAGTAAAGGGCTACCGCGAACCAAAAATTCAGTGATTGGGTCAATAAAAAAGCTTGTGCTTATGTCTCGCATATCAGGGCGAATAGTGGTTTCGCTTATGTTTAAGCGAAACTGCATTTCGGCATCCAACATGTAAGTAAGCGCTAAAGATGGGAAATAATCTTCATCTTCAAATGCAATTTCATCAATTTCTTCCCCTTCAACAGAGAACGTATTCGCATGAGCCGAAAATGGGACAGAAAGCTGTCTAAAGTTTTCGTATCGAATACCGCCACTAATACGCCAGGTGTTGTCAATAAACGCATCGGCCATGAAATAGAAGGCATCAATCATTGTGCCTGCAGCGTATTTATCGCCATCAGCCACACCTGATTCTAAAATACCCGCACCTGTGCTGCTGTTATAAAAGGCATCATTGGCTAAGTTATCAGCTGAAAATATTTCATCAATGCGAGAACCAAAAGTGTATTCATCACTAATGGCTCTGTGCGGCACAGCAATTGAAATATTATCGGCAGAACGGGCTTTTTCAAAAAAGTCAGCGCCCACTTTTATTTCAAGTTCTAAACCACTTTTATATATTGGAATACCGGCGTTCCAACCGAAGGATTCCGACACATCGTTTAGGTCTTGATATTCACGTGTTACGTTGGTTGCCGCTACATCTTGTAGTTGCTGCGTAATAATGCCATCTTGAGCATTCTTTTGGTAAACCACGTCTAAACTACCTGGTTGTTGTCGACGCGCTCTGCTGCTGCCGGCATACCAATCAAAAAAGGCATTATCAAGCTTAGGGAAATTGTGCGTACCCTTTATTTGGCTTGATGTCATTCTGCGTTCTTCGAATAACATGTCTACTCGGCTTAACTCACGCTCACCAATAACCGTTTCATTTACATCAATATAATCACGAACTCTTACGCGGTCTCGCATATCATGTAGTATTACGTTTGTTATGTCTAAGCGATGGTTATTATTATATTTATACCCAAGGTTTAACATGCCGCTCCAACTAATTGACTGTTCAGTTGAGATGCCATCATAGCTTTGTGCAAAACATTTGCCGTCTTTACTTAAACTAGATGAAATATCTTCACAGCCAACGGTACCTAAGTTAGTACCATTGAATTGCTCTTCAATTTTCCAGTCATTGTCATAAGCAATGGTGGAAAGAAAACCAATTTCGCTTTCATCACCAATGTCATACACGTCACCTAAGGTTGCGCCTAAACCAAAGTTTGGATCAACACTTTTTGAATCAGGACCAATGTCCCAAAACATTGAACTAATCATTTCTTGGCGCTGTGCTAAGGTAAGTGGATAACGTCCACTTCCCTCAATGCCATCGTCAGATTGTGCTGACTCAAAGCTATCTTTAATGAGGCTTGATAACCCGCGCGTGCCATCATCTCGCCCAGTCCAGTCATCATCACTGCCATCATAAAAGAAGCCATCATCACTGTTGTTGGAATTCGTGCCTACGCTACCGGATACTTTGAATATAAATTCGTTAGGAATCGTTTTTGTTCTTACATCTACATTACCACCACCGAAATGAGCGGGCATATTGGGTGAAAATGACTTTTGTACATTAAGGCTTTCAATGATATCAGCTGGGAATAAATCCAGCGGCACAACTGAACGGGTAGGATCAGGGCTTGGCACCCCCATTCCATTTAATTGGGTACTTGAGTAACGTTCACCTAAGCCACGAACATAAATAAATTTACCGTCGACTAAGGTCAAGCCCGTTACACGTCGCAATGCGCCTGCAGCGTCACTGTCACCGGTTCTTGAAATTTGATCTGCGCCCAAGATATCAGCTACGAACGCTTGGTTTTGACGCTCTTGTAATACAGCGGTTGCACTGCCTTTTAGGCGAGTACCTGTTGTGACCACTTCTTCAATTGCTTCTTCTTCAGCCGCTTGAGACTGAGCGAATGCATTAATTGATGCACCGCTTAAAGCGAATGAAGCAATAACGGCCATGGATATTGCTGACTTTTTAGGACCCGCTAACGATTTGTTGCGAGCGATTGTTGCAGCATCTCGTAAATCGTCTTTTTGATTGAGACTCATTGTCTAATAACTCCGTTTATGCTCATTATACTTGGCATAGCTTGTAACAAACAGCAAAGGCGCTTCATTTTGACAGCGCCTTAACTTAACCACATCGTTGATGTTAAGACTAATTATTAAATTAGTCTTCAAGTCCAACGGTTACCCAACCTTGAGTCCAATCATCGTTTTCGTCCATCGCGCCAATATAATCAACACTGTCAAAGAACGTGCTGACTTCAGATGGATCTGCACCTGCACCTAGTAAAGTCGAACCAGCAAGAGGTTGATAACCATTTGCGGCAAGTGATAAATCAGCTACGGTAGATATGCTGTTAGTAGACTCACTTGTAAAGAAGGTTTCAGCAAAGGTATCACCGAAGTTATTCGCTGCTTCACAAGCTACAACAGAGTTTTTAATAAATAAATCACCTGACGTTGCATTAGCTTGTGCTTCCGTTCCGTTTACACGTAAGCAGTTGCTGTATCCAGCCCCACCGGTAATAGCAAAGTTCCATAAACTACCCGCTGTACCCGCTCTTAAACGAACACCATTTGTGCCACTTGCGCCCACAATAGTTACGTTAGCAACGTTAGGGTTAGTAAGTGGTGTAGCGGCGGCATCAAATTCACTGTTATCAGACTCAAAAGCGTTGTCACCGTCTGATTCGCCTTGCTTAATAAGTACAAATTGAGCGCTTCCAGTCCAACCAAATGACCAATCAAATGAATCATCGCCAATCTCAGTCAGTACTACGTGTTTAACGCTTACGCTTCCGCCAAAGAACTCAATACCATCATCTAAGTTTTCGTGTACGTGGATGTAGTCAACCACTGTACCTGAACCTACACCGGCAAATGAAATACCGTTAAGCTCATCACCGTTACCTAAAGTACGTCCAGCGTGCTTAACAACAACGTAACGCAAAGTTCCTGAGTCATCATTGTCCATGGTGCCGCCAAATTGTCCAGCATCACCTTCAGCTGATACACCACATTGCTCTAATTCAGCTTGTGTTGTTTCGCCTACTTGGTCACCACAAGAGTTTGCTGGAGCGCGACCTAGAAGTACAATGCCGCCCCACTGGCCAATCGCCGTTTCTTGGCCTGTTACATCTTGCACAGACGTAAAGGTAATTGGCGCATCAGCGGTACCTAGTGCTTCTATTTTTGAGCCTCTGCGAGCAACTAAGAAATCTTCACCTTCTTGACCAAAGATAGTGGTACCTTCTTCGATGTACAAAATTGAAGAATCAGTTTCGTCACCGCCTACCGCTGTTCTTCCTTGCAATACCCAATGAGCATCGTTAGTAAGCGTTACGTCAGCCGTGAAGGTCGTATCATTACCTAGTTGATATACTGGCTTGTCAGTAATTTCTGGGAAGTCAGCAGATACATCTGTTGCCAATGATTGCTCAAAAGCATTTTGAATGTTAGTAGGAATTCCGTTACTTAGGCCGAAGGTCCATCCTGCAGTCCAGTCGTTTGTTCCGTCAAATGCGCCTACGTAGTCTGTAGATACAAAGTAATCGTTGTCAGCAGATAAGTCTGCACCAGCACCTAATAAAGGTGAAGTTGCTTCTGGCATTCTGCCATCAGATGCAAGGTTTAATTCACTTGAAGATGCTACCACTTGGTTTGTTGATTCGCCAGTAAACCACGTTTCAGCAAATGAGTCGCCAAAGTTAGCGCCATCTTCACATGCAACAAATGAGTTGGTCATGCTTAGCGTGCCTGCAGTTGCATTTGCCTGTGACTCTGCACCGTTTACGCGTATGCAGTTTGAGTAGTCAGCTGGTCCAACAATAACGAAGTTTTTAAGCATACCAGCAGTACCGGCTCTTAAACGAACACCGTTTGCTCCCGCTGCACCTTGAATAGTAACGTTAGCAACAGTTGGGTTTGTTAGTGGTGTTGCAGCCGCGTCAAATTCACTGTTGTCAGACTCAAACGCGTTATCGCCATCTTCGCTGCCTTGAACAATGTAAACAAACTGCGCATTACCCGTCCAACCAAATGACCAATCAAACGAGTCATCACCGTTTTCAGTCAGTACCACGTTACTTACGTTAACTGTACCACCGAAGAACTCAATACCGTCATCTAGGTTTTGGTGAACTTGGATAAAGCTTACTTTTGTGCCTGAACCCACACCGGCAAAAGAAATACCGTTTAATTCGTCGCCATTGCCTAGTGAATTACCCGCATGTTTAACAACAACGTAGTTCAATGTACCCGAGTTATCTTCTGGGTTTGTACCACCAAATTGTCCAGCGTCACCCTCAGCTGAGACACCACACTCTTCTAGTTCAGTTTGCGTGGTTTCACCAGTTTGGTCGCCACATGAGTTAGCCGGTGCGTTACCAAGTAACACTAAACCGCCCCATTGGCCAATGCCTGTTTCATCACCAGTAACATCTTGAATCGATGTCATAGTAATAGGCGCTGCAGCAGTACCTAATGCTTCAATTTTAGAACCACGGCGTGCTACTAAGAAATCTTCACCCGACTCACCAATAATGGTAGTACCGTCTTGAATATGTAGTACAGCGCTGTCTACGTTGTCACCGCCAACCGCTGTGCGACCTTTGATTATCCAATGTGCATCATTGGTAAAGCTTACGTCTTCAGTGAATACTGGATCTTCATCAACCATATAAACAGGTTTGTCAGTAATAGTTGGGTATTGGCTTGATACGTCGGTTGCATAGCCTTGTGCTAATGCATTTTGCACATCTGTTGGGAAGCCGCCATTTACGCCTACCGTCCAACCTGTCATCCAGTTAGTTTGGCCGTCAAATGCACCAATGTAACGAGCGTCATCAAAGGTAGTACGAGTGTTTTTGGGGTTGGCGCCTGATAAAAGCACAGAACCACTAAGAGGTGTATAGCCATCAACATCCACACCTAAGCCTGCAGGTGTTGTTACAGCGTTACCTTCTTGACCCAAGAACCAAGACTCAGTTGTACCCGAGCCAATAACTTGGTCATTAAAGTTATCAGAAGGGTCTTCACAAGCAATAACTGAGCTAGTCATGGTTAATTCACCAGCGGCAGCATTTGCCGCTGACTCATCGCCATTAACGCGTAAACAGTTTGAATAACCTGTAGGGCCTGTTACTAATACGTTGACTAAGTTACCCGCAGTACCTGCGCGTAAACGAGCACCGTTTGTGCCGTCAGAACCAACAATAGTTACATTAGAAATAGCGGGTTTAGTAAGAGGCGTTGCCGCTGCGTCAAATTCACTGTTGTCAGCTTCAATCGCATTGTCGCCATTGTCGCTACTTTGTTGAATGTAAACGTACTGAGCCGTTCCAGTCCAACCGAATGACCAGTCTAGGCTATCATCACCAATTGCAGTAAGAACAACGTGTTTTACGTCTACTGTACCGCCAAAAAATTCAATTCCGTCATCTAGGTTTTCATGTACCTGAATATATTCTACCGTAGTAGCAGAGCCTACGCCGGCAAATGAAATACCGTTAAGTTCGTCTCCGTTGCCTAAAGTACGTCCAGCGTGCTTAACTACAACGTAACGCAAAGTACCTGAGTTATCAGCTTCATCAGTACCACCAAATTGGCCTGCATCGCCTTCAGCTGAAACACCACAGCCTTCTAATTCACTTTGTGTGGTGTCACCGGTTTGGTCGCCACAAGAGTTGGCCGGTGCATTACCAAGTAATACTAAACCGCCCCATTGGCCAATGCCGGTTTCTTCACCGGTTACATCTTGCACAGATGTCATAATAATGGGTGCTGCGGCTGTGCCTTCAGCTTCAATTTGTGAACCACGGCGAACCACTAAAAAGTCTTCACCGGCTTCACCAAAAATAGTGGTACCCGCTTCAATAGTCAGTACCGCTGAATCAACTTTATCGCCACCTACAGCTGTGCGGCCAGTAAGTACCCAATGCGCATCATTTGTTAAGGTTGCGTCAGCTGTAAAAGTAGTATCTTGCGCTAAACGGTATACTGGTTTGTCAGTAATTGCGGGGAAATCTGCAGAAGCGTCAGTTGCAATACCAGCAGTAATAAGTGCGTTATCTTCAACTGGATCCGGGGTATTGTCACCGCCATCCGTAGCTGGGTTATTTACAACAGTGCTATTATCAACATCGCCTTCTGATATATTGATGTCACCACCACATGCGGCCAACATCACAGATGCTGATATAAGCGAAACTTTAAACAATCCGGTCAACTTCATTTGAACTCTCCATTGGGTACAAAATATAGAATTTTAAAAACGCCAAAAGATTACTCCATACAAGTGACAGATTTGTTACATATTAAACGTGTCACAAAAGCTTCACATGTAAGTTTTAAATCGTTGATATAAAAGCTTTATTTTTTTGGAGAGTTTTAAAAAACGCTGAGCAATTGTTCTTTTTGCTTTTTAATTGAGCGTTCTGAAACAGTAAAATAACCACTGTCAGCTACAATTTTTTGGCCCTCTTGCGACATAACGAACATCAAGAAAGTGTGTTCTAGCACAGACAAAGGTGATTCGGGTGACTGATTAACAATAATATATAAAAATCGCGTAAAGGGGTAAGCGCCAGTGCGAACATTATTCGCGGTGGCGTTAATATAATTTACGCCATTAGCGGATAAGGCAAGTGTTCGCACATTCATACTTTGATGACCAAGCGCAGCATAGCCTATGGCGCCTACACTAGAAGCTACAGATTGTACTACCGACGAAGAGCTTGGCATCTCATTTACGCTTCTCAAGTAATCTCCATTACATAAGGCTTGGCTTTTAAATAAGTCGTAGGTTCCCGATGCGGAATTACGTCCGAATAGTTGTATTGTTCTTGCCTCTCCGTAAGCGTTCACACCAAGATCTTGCCATGAAGTTAAATTTTTGGCGCCGCCGCATAAGCGTGTAGCTGAAAATAAGGAATCAACTTCGGCCAAGGTAAGGCGAGTCAAAGGGTTATTGTTTTCAACGTACAGTGCAACCGCATCTATGGCCACTATCATAGTAGTGGGTGAATACCCATACACTCTTGAAAACTGTGCTATTTCGCGCGTATTTGGTTTACGCGACATGGGGCCAATATTGCTGGTTCCTTGAATAAGAGCGGGTAAAGCCGTTGACGAACCACTGGCTTGAATCTGAAATTTTACGTGAGGGTAGAGTTCTTGAAAACGCTGTGCCCAAATTGTCATTAACCCGGCGAGTGTTTCAGAGCCCACAGACGTTAAGGTACCATGCACACCCGGCACTGACCGGTAGTCATAATCATTAGGGTTTACTATCGAAGCCGATAAAGGAATATCAATTCGCGGCGTTTGCGCGTGAAGAGGCGCTGCAATTAGCGCAAACACAATACTTAATATAATACGTTTAATCATGCCAGTCATCAGCAATAAGCTCTTGAGGTAATACAAACGAAAACTCACTGCCCTTACCCACTATACTATTGATCTCAAGGTTTGCATTGTGATGATGTAGCACATGTTTCACAATAGATAATCCTAATCCAGATCCGCCGGTTTTACGAGAGCGCGCTTTATCGACTCTATAAAAACGTTCGGTTAACCTTCTTAAGTGTTTGTCTTCAATACCGTCACCGTTGTCAGACACAGCAAAAAAGGCTCCGTTTGCACGGCGCTTCCACACTACTTCTATTTTGCCTTGCGTAGGCGTGTAATGAACGGCATTAAAAATCAAGTTAGAACAGGCGCTGCGTAACTCTGTTTCAACACCATATACTTTCAGCTCTTTATCCACCTTAAATGAGATCTCATGTTTTTTGTCTTTATTCAAGGCTTCTGCTTCTAAAGAAATTTGTGCAAACATTGCCTGCATGTCAATAACGCTCTCGAAGATACGATCATTAGACGACTCAATGCGTGACAATATTAATAAATCTTCAATTAATACTTGCATACGTTTGGTTTGAGAACCCATTTCAGATAGGGCTTTATCTACAATAGGCGGTGCACCTTCGCTTGTTGTTTCAAGCACCTCTAAGTAGCCGTTAATTACGGTTAATGGAGTCTTAAGTTCATGTGATACATTGGCAACGAAGTCTTTTCGCATTTCTTCTAAATGTGATACGCGGGATACATCACGAATAATAAGCAGTAACTGGTCTTGCCCATATTCCATGATCCTATATTCAAACATTTTATTTGGATTAGTAGGCGCAGGTACCTCAATTGGGTATTGATAGTCGCCATCGTGTAAAAATTCAATAAAGCTTGGATGGCGAATAAGGTTATCAATACGACGGCCTTTATCATCAGGCCACCTAAGTCCGAGTTCAATGCGAGCATTTCTATTACACCACATAATATTAGCGTCTTTATCAATAACCACGACTGCATCGGGTAATGCTTCGGAGCCCTCGCGGAAACGCTTTACAAGTTCGCCTAAATTTTTACGCTTGGTTCGATTTCTTCTTTGCAGATAATAAATGCCCTCGTATATATGATGCCAAATGCCAGGTGCACTTGGCGGTGACATATTGCGGCTTTGCCACAGCCATCGGGTCAACTTATAAAGGTGGTAATAATTGGTTAGCAACAGCACTGATAAGGTAACTAGAATGGTTAAAAGCAACTCATCAAGAAGTAAACCCACCAGTATTGTGATGCCAAAATAAACACTGAAGCGAAGCAGTGTTTTAGACCAAGATTGTGGGTAGTACATAAAGTATCAGCCGTTGCCTAAACAAATTAAGTGGTACTAAAACAATAACGAATCGCTCTAGGCTTTTGCTGAAAAACGATAACCAGAACCGCGCACGGTTTGAATCATTGCATCGTGGCCATTAGCGGATATGGCTTTACGTAATCGTCGAATATGAACGTCAACCGTGCGATCTTCTACATACACGTTAGTTCCCCATACGTTATCAAGCAATTGTTCGCGGCTATATACACGCTCAGGGTGGCTCATGAAAAAATGCAACAATTTAAATTCAGTAGGCCCCATATCAATGGCGTCTTCATTACTCGTGACTCTGTGCGAAATAGGTTCAAGCACTAGTCCGTTAAATTCAATAGGTTCTTCTTTTGAAGTTGGCGTAACGCGGCGCATAACCGCTTTAATGCGTGCTACTAATTCTTTGGGCGAGAAAGGTTTGGTCACGTAATCATCAGCCCCTGCTTCTAAGCCACGAATTTTGTCATCTTCTTCGCCGCGAGCGGTTAGCATAATAAGCGGAATTTCTTTTGCATATTCATGTTGTTTTAATTTTTTCGCTAACTGCACGCCTGTACCGCCAGGCATCATCCAATCAAGTAAAATTAAATCTGGATAAGGTTCTCTTATTTTTTCTAAACCTACGTCAAAGTCTTCCGCTTCTTCAACGTTAAACCCAGCTTGTTCCAATACAAAACTCAACATGTCTCTGATTGGCGCTTCATCCTCTACTACTAAAATTGTGCGTGACATTTTCTTTTTCGCTTTAGTCATGAAATTTGCTCGTATTATTAGAGTGATGTATGACAGTTTTATGAATTCGAACATAAAAGCTGCTAACAAGTCTATGATTATTACAGTTCCGTGAAGCTTATATTACAGCAAAGTGAAAAGGAATGAAAAAACAAGCAATAAGGTGTAAAAAGATTCTAGCATTAGCAATAAATATTTATCTCTTAGCTAACACTCAAGGGGCGATTTCTGCTACTCTTCGCCATCGTTTTTTTGAAGGTGGCAAAAGTATATGTGGTTTAAAAATTTAAAAATTTATCGATTCACCAGTGATTTTAAGTTTGACGAAGCTCAACTTCAAAATCAGTTAGAGAGCATGTCGTTTAAAACATGTAGTTCTCAAGAAATTCAAAGCATGGGGTGGGTAAGCCCTATTCCTAAATCTGAAAACTTGTTTCATCAAGCTAATAACGCGTTTATGTTCAGCCTAAAGCGTGAGCAAAAGTTACTGCCAGCCAGTGTGATTAATGAAGAACTCGCGCTTAAAGTAGGTGAACTAGAAGCCGAAAGTGGCTCTCCTATTCCTAAAAAAGCGCAAAAAGATTTAAAAGAAGAAATTACAATGCGCTTATTGCCGCGCGCTTTTAGTAAATTTAGCGTAGTGCAAGGCTATGTATCTATTGACCAACAAATTGTTGTAGTTGATGCAAGCTCAGATACAAATGCTGAAGTGTTTTTAGCTTGCTTACGAAAATGCATAGGCTCATTACCGGTAGTACCTCTTGCGAAAACCCCACAACAAGAAGTGTTAACCAGTTGGTTGATGCAAGATGCGCCTGATGATTTCGAAATACTTGATGAAGCAGAGTTTCAATCAAGCGCTGATGACGGCGGTATCATTCGATGTAAAAAGCAAGACTTAGACGCAGAAGAAGTATTAGGCCATATTCAAGCGGGTAAGCTGGTACACAAACTAGCGGTTTCTTTCCAAGAAAGACTTAGCTGTATCATTGCTGAAGATTTATCAATCAAGCGTTTGAAATTCACTGATTTAGTGATGGAAGAAAACCAAGATATAGACAAAGACAATTTGGCTGCAAAACTAGATGCTGACTTCGTATTATTCACTAGTGAAGTTAAAGGCTTAGTAAATGCACTGAAAGATGCTTTTGCCTTGAGCGAAGATGATTAAGTAAAATCGCAAAAATACAAAGCAGTGTTAATACACTGCTTTTTTTACATCTAAAACATAGCCTTGAGGCTATAAACGGCTAGGCAAAAATCGCTTTTGCGTTGTCACGAAGTTCAGTAAATTCATCAGATTCAAATACGTCTAAATCAGCAAATAAACCTCTTTCAATCGCAGTATTTAAAACAGCTTCAGCATCATCAATATTATTTGTTAATGCCGCGCCAACGCGAATAAAATCAAGGTAACCTATAGACGATTCTTGATATTCGGTATCACGCCAATGTTCAGCCGCTTCAATAAAAATTTCATTAAATTGCCATTCGCGCATTATACTGCCACCAATACGACCTGACAGCTTATCAATTGCAACGTCTAGAAAGCTTGAATTTGCAAACACGCTATCATGACGTTCTGCCTCGGTAAGCACGGGTAGAGCACCAATATCGGCTACTAGAGCAGATAAGGTCATGGTGTCTAAACTAAGAGAGTTATCTTTGTTACTGGTTTTGTAAAGCAACATAGCCGCCATTGCATTTGCTACCATGTCTACCGTTTTATTCCAGTGGCTTGCCATATATGCTTTTACGACTTCGTTTTTAGAAACAAATAATTGCTCCATAGCCAAAGCGGTAGAAATATTTTTTACTTGCGCTAGGCCAATTCGGGTTACCGCCTGTGAAGTAGAGCTCACCTTAACGGTTCGGCCTAAATAAGCACTATTGGCAATTTTAACCAAGCGGGCACTTAAAGAAGGGTCTTGACCAACAACTTCCGCCAATCCTTGTAAGTTAACATTAGGATCATCCGCAGCTTTTCGTACCTTAAGAGCAATAGCGGGGAGAGTGGGCAGAACTAATGTATCGTTGTTTATCTTTTCAACCAAAATGGTTAGTAGTGCATTTTGTGTAGACATGTAATGAGCCTTTTTTTCCTGAGCCAAATAAGTGTCAATCCATGAGCGTTTAAATAATAAACAATCGTTCTGTCCCTTAACGATTACTGACTAAACAAACAACAAGATGCGGTACCAGCAGCGCCTATTCTAGCGCCCTATTCAAGCTTGAGTACATCAGTGTACGGAGGCCATCCTAGTGGCTTGCCAGCTAAAACGTGCAAATGAATATGGTATACGGTTTGACCACCATGTTCATTGCAATTCATAACTGTTCTAAAACCTTGTTGCGCAACACCTAAATCAGAAGCCACCTTTGCAGCCACTCTATGCATGTATCCTACTAACGCATCGTCTTGTTCACTTATGTCGTTAGTAGTCGCAATTTCTTTTTTAGGAATTACTAAAAAATGCACCGGTGCTTGAGGATTTATATCTTTAAAAGCCAGCACCTTTTCATCTTCATATAAAATATCGGCAGGGATTTGTTTTTCAATAATTTTTGTGAAAATAGTTGTCATTTTTTTATCCTAATAAAATGTAAGCATTAACGCTGCTTCCTGCGTAACTTAGCACACGATTAGCACAATCATTAAGCATAGTATTCACTTATTACTAAGCGAATACTATGTAGAGTAGAATTAAGCCAAGCGCCAAACGATATATAACAAAAGGCAACATGCCAATTCTTGATATCCAGCTCAAGAATAAAAATATACATAAATAAGCCGCTACAAAAGAAAAAGCTGCGCCATAAAGAAGAGCTTGCCAATCCACTGCAGTATTTGCTTCTAATAGGTCATATGCTGAAAACAGGCCCGCGGCTAAAATAATAGGGATAGAAAGTAAAAATGAAAAACGGGCCGCACTTTCACGTGTTAGACCAAGCATAAGCCCTGCCGTCATAGTGATGCCCGAGCGTGATGTCCCAGGTATAACCGCTATAGCCTGCGCACAACCAATGACTAGAATATCTTTCAAGGTTAATTTATCAGTGGTTTTACTTTGTTTTGCCTTTAAATCGGCATACCAAAGCAGTAAACCAAAAACAATAGTAGTAACGGCTATAACTAAAGCGGAGCGCGCATATAGCTCTATCCAGTCTTTCATTAAATAGCCAAATAAACCCGCAGGTATAGTACCAATTATCACCCACCACGCTAGTCTTGAGTCGGTGCTTTGTTGCTTAGAAAAACCTTTTGAAAACCACGCTATTACTAATCGTACAATGTCTTCTCTAAAGTAAATCATTACCGCAAGCAAGCTACCTACATGTACGGCCACATCAAATGCTAAGCCTTGATTGTTCCACCCTAAAACTTCGGCAGGTAAAATTAAATGCGCAGAGCTTGATATAGGTAAGAATTCGGTTAATCCTTGAATTATTGCCAGAATGATAATTTCAAATATGGTCATGTTGCTGCATTACTCCATTGCATGCCTGAAGGCCACAGGCGTTGTTGTTCGTTGGAAAATTCTTGCCATAACTGGGCATAGGTCTTTCCGGTGAGAGGATGAATGTCATTTGGCACTATTTCTGCCATTGGCTTAAGTACAAATGCATTATATTCTATTTCAGTTCTTGGTAAGACTACGGGCTCTTTACACACTTGCTGATCATAAGTAAGAAGGTCTAAATCAAGTGTACGATTCGCAAACTTTTTGTCTCGCACGCGCCCATGTTTATCTTCAATCTGTTTAAGTAATTTGCAAACCGATGCAATTGAATCAACGGTTTGCGCTTTTACTACTAAATTTAAAAAATTACTGCCCTTAAATCCAACCGATTCACTTTCAAAAATTGTTGAAATTACCAGCTCGCCATACGCGCAGTTTAACGCTTGTAAACCACTGTGAGTATTATGCTCTTTATCAACATTAGACCCTACACTAATTAAGATTTTATGACTCAAGACTTATATACCTAATTTAATTTAGGTGCAGCGCTGCGCTGTTTATGCAGCACAACACCCACACTTTGCACGTTTTTCAAAATGTCAGGTTTGTGCATGGTCAAAACAACTGAGCTCACTGGAAACTCATCCATAATGGCATCAATCATTTGCGAGGCTAGTGCTTCAAGCAATTTAAAACTCGCTTTGTTCGCTAATTCAGCTAAGCGCTCGGCTACCGCAGCATAATTTAAGGTATCGTTAACATTGTCACTTATTCCAGCGGCAGTTAAATCGGTACACATTTCTAAATCAACGAGGACTCTTTGCTTGGCGTTTCGCTCAAAATCATACACGCCAATTAAGGTGTATAACTCAAGCCCTTTGATGAAAACCTTGTCCATACTACAAAATTCCTAGGTATTGATATTGGATGTCAAATAGGCCAAGTGAAGTATTCAAAATAACAATATTAATTATTCACGTACTGGCACAATTGGCACTGCTTTAGTAATCTACGCATATTCTATCGCGATTTTGCCGAATAAGTATATGACTAGCTTACCGGTTTTTTTTATTATTGGTGCATACCTATTGGGTTCTGTATCTAGTGCCATTGTTGTAACTAGAGTGTTTACACGCCAAGACATCCGTACACAAGGCTCTGGTAACCCTGGGGCCACAAATGTTTATAGAGTGGCCGGCAAAAAAGCAGCTGCCATTGTCTTTTTATTTGATGCCTTAAAAGGCGCGCTCCCCGTGTATTTGGGCTTTTTGTATGGGCTTGAGCCACTTGTATTAAGTGCTGTAGCAATAAGTGCGTGCTTAGGACATATTTTTCCTATTTTCTACAAATTCAAAGGGGGGAAAGGTGTTGCTACTGCTATTGGTGCTATTTTCCCTATTCATTGGGGCTTAACTTTGTGCTTATTATCTACTTGGACTATTGTATTTTTCGTTAGTCGAATTTCTTCACTTGCCGCAGTTGTATCGCTCACCATGGCTCCTATTTATACTTATATTTTTAAACCTGACTTTACACTGCCAGTGTTACTTTTGTGCTTAATCATTCTGCTTAAACACAAAAGCAACTTAATTAGCTTGGTACGTCATCAAGAAAGCTCTTTTCGCAAACGCAATAAATAAGCCCAAAGCTATATAGCATCTAATTCTTCTAACGACCAACGCGGTAAGGATTTACTGTTCAGTGGTGTGGTTTCACCTGCCACTAAGCGCTTGCAGCCTGCGTAGGCAATCATGGCTCCATTATCGGTGCAATATTCAAAACTAGGGTAGAACACTTCAAATTTATCTTTTTGACTCGCCTTGGCAAACTCTTCGCGTAGCATTTTGTTGGCCGCAACCCCTCCCGCCATCACAATGCGCTTCAGCCCAGTTTGCTTTAACGCACGGCGACACTTAATTAATAAAGTGTCAACCACCGCCTCTTGAAATGCATAAGCAATGTTGGCATGTGTTTGTTCGTCATCGGCTTCTTTTTTAATTGTATTTGCAACAAAAGTTTTAAGGCCACTGAAACTCATATCTAAACCAGGCCTGTCAGTCATGGGGCGAGGAAACTTATAATGACCGCCACTGCCTTTTTCGGCTAATTTTGCGAGTAATGGACCACCAGGGTAATCTAAGCCTAATAATTTTGCGGTTTTATCAAATGCTTCACCTGCTGCATCATCAACTGACTCACCTAATACTTCGTATACGCCAATACCTTGTACATTGACCAACATACTGTGCCCACCTGATACCAATAAGGCAACAAAAGGGAATGAAGGTGAAGGTTCATCTAACATAGGCGCCAACAAATGTCCTTCCATGTGGTGTACACCAATGGCCGGAATTTGCCAAGCATAAGCTAATGAGCGCGCCATTGATGAACCCACCAGTAATGCGCCAATAAGGCCTGGCCCGCGAGTGTAAGCAATACCATCAATATCAGATTGCTCAATACCCGCTTGCCTTAATGTTTCTTGCACCAGCGGTACAATTTTACGAACATGATCGCGCGAGGCGAGTTCAGGCACTACCCCACCATAGTCAGCATGCAACTTAATTTGGCTATATAATTGTTGGGCAAGCAGCCCTCTTTCAGAGCAATAAAGCGCTACGCCAGTTTCATCGCAAGAAGTTTCTATACCAAGTACTATCATTTATGTTTATCTTTACCTTAGTTTGAATCTGCGCCATACATAAAATATTCGCATTAAGACACTATTTTAATAGTGATGATTATCGCATTAGTGTAAACTAATGCTAGGTTGAGTCCGAACAGTTTTTTAAGCAATTAGTAAACTAAGTGGAACACATACTATGCCTTTATTGGCGGGATCGTTGCTTGTTTATCAAGAAGATAACAAAAAGATCCAAATAATCGCGTTATTTTTACTCTTTATCCTTTACATTTTTAAAAATAAAAAGTAGTATTTCGCACCAATTTTTAGCCCGGGTAATTAAATCAATGCGAAATCGTGGTGTTTATACCAACAGATTTCAACAGATACCCGGTTGATTTATATTATTCAAAGGTGAAGAGTTAACATGCCAATCGTGAAAGTAAGAGATAACGAACCGTTTGACATCGCATTAAGAAGATTCAAACGTTCATGTGAAAAAGCCGGAGTACTTTCTGAAGTACGTCGTCGTGAGTTTTTTGAGAAGCCTACGTGGGAACGTAAGCGTAAGAAAGCTGCTGCGAAAAAGCGTCACATGAAAAAGTTAGCTCGCGAAAACGCACGTCGTATTAAGTTGTACTAATACACGAACAAGTTTTTTCGAAAAAAAACGGGCGTCTTATTGACGCCCGTTTTTGTTTGTATCTAATATAATTTAAGATTTCAACTAAGTACCCATTGTTTAGGTACTTAACTCGCATAAAATAATAGGAAAGCAGTATGTCATTACTAGTTACTCTAAAAGACGCACAAAAAGATGCAATGCGCAGCAAAGATAAATTAACACTAGGTACGGTTAGAATGGCCTTAGCCGCCGTAAAACAGCGTGAAGTAGATGAGCGCATAGAGCTTACCGATACCGATGTATTACAAATTTTGACGAAAATGGTTAAGCAGCGCCAAGAGTCTATTACACAATTTGTGAAAGGCGGCCGCCAAGATTTAGCTGACGTAGAAGAACAAGAAATTGAAGTGCTCAAGCGCTTTTTGCCACAGCCGCTTTCTGATGCAGAAGTACAAAGCATTGTTGATAAAGCCATAGCTGATACTGGCGCAAGCACAATGCAAGACATGGGTAAGGTAATGGGCGCAGTTCGCGGCCAATTACAAGGCCGCGCCGATATGGGCGCCGTGAGCGGTATCATTAAAAATAAACTCGCTTAATATACTGCTTATTTATGGCTGGACGTATCCCACCTGACTTCATTGAAGACTTAATTGCCCGAAGCGATATAGTTGATGTTATTGATAGTCGTGTAAAACTCAAAAAAGCAGGCCGAAATTATCAGGCTTGCTGTCCTTTTCACAACGAAAAAACCCCCTCTTTTTCAGTTAGCCAAGAAAAACAATTTTATTATTGTTTTGGCTGCGGTGCTAAAGGCAATGTGCTTAGCTTTTTAATGGAATTTGACCGCCTTGATTTTGTAGAAGCAGTAGAAGATTTGGCGCAACAACATGGTTTAGAAGTACCACGTGAAAAAGGCAGTGCGCCGCTTAAGAGCTCACAAGAAAAGAGTGAGCGTGACGCTTTATATGCACTAAATGAGCAAGTTGCCAAATACTTTTCACAGCAAATCAAACAACATAAAAACTCCGCCAAGGTAATAGAGTACTTAAAAGGTCGCGGGCTGAGTGGACAAATAGTTAAGCAGTGGGATATTGGTTACGCGCCCGAAGAATGGGACGGCGTGTTAAGCAACTTTGGCACTAGCGCAAAAGCCATTGAACATTTGCTTTCCCTGAAGTTAATTAACGAAAACGAAAACAAGCGACGATACGATTTTTTTAGACACCGCATAATGTTTCCTATTAGAGACAAACGCGGACGCGTAGTCGCGTTTGGTGGTCGAATTATTGATACCGAAGGTCCTAAGTATTTAAACTCACCCGAAACCCCTGTGTTTCATAAAAGCTATGAACTCTACGGCCTATATCAAGCCCGTCAAGCGAATCGTAATTTAGAACGCTTACTTGTGGTTGAAGGCTATATGGACGTGGTTGCATTAGCGCAATTTGACATTACCAATGCAGTTGCTGCACTAGGGACGGCCACCACACCTGACCACATTCAAACCATGTTTAAATCATGCTCTGAAATAGTATGCTGTTATGACGGTGACCGCGCCGGACGTGATGCTGCCTGGCGTGCCCTTGAGAATGCCCTAGCCTATTTGCAAGACGGTAAAATAATGAAATTCTTATTTTTACCTGACGGCGAAGACCCTGATTCAATGGTTAGAAAAATTGGCAAAGACGCATTTCAAAAGTTAATGAGTGACGCCAAGCCTCTTTCAAGCTTTTTCTTTGACAGCTTATTAAGCAAATTTAGTATTGGCTCTATTGAGGGAAAAGCCGCGTTAAAAGCATATGCCACCCCCCTTATTGAAAAAATAATAGGCGAGAATCAACAAGGTTTGATGTTTGCTCATTTGGGCAAACTATGTGGTGAAGGTGACGGACACGACTACAGTGCTGATGTTAAACAAGCGAACAAACAGCGCAAAATAAAACACATTGATTACAAAGCACCCAAATTGGTTAGTCTTTCCCCATTACGCATGATGATCAGAATATTACTTGAATCTCCAAATGTTGCTTCAAAAGAACCACTGGCGAACCCAAGCATGCTAAACCCCAAAATGATAAACGGCTTGGCCATGCTTATTGAGATTCACGAATACTGCCTGCGTTCACCTAATGCTAATACAGCGCAGTTGTTTGAAGCTTTCAGAGAACATAAACATATACAGCATCTAAATAAATTATATTCTGCGCCAATTGAAGATAATATTGATTTGGAAGAAGAGTTTGTGGCTTGCTTTAGAACCCTTGTAAAATGGCAGGTAGATGCGCGCTTAGATGAACTAATGGCTAAGCAAAATGGACAAACGCTTTCTGAAAAAGAACGCGAAGAATTGAAAGTTTTAATTTTACAAACCGATAACTAGAAAAGTAACTATTGAATCTTAAGCGAATGCCCCCATTAACCATTCGTGAAATCGATCAAAAGATAAACTGCTTGCTGTTAAATACTCGATTCAATGAGGTGTAGGTAAATTTTATTGGGTGGAAATATAAGCAGACTTTATGCTATACTAGCGAGTTCGGATTAAAAGAGGTATGACAAGTTCTGATTCGGGCAAACTTTCGTTTATTTAAAACGTTTTAAGTTTGTATAGGGCTTAAGTTAACAAGGCGAAGTTGAACACAATTTGTTCGGCTTCCCATCTAAGGTGTAAGGTATATTGTGCAGAGCAAGCAATCCCAGATAAAACTCCTGATTGCCAAGGGTAAAGAGCAAGGTTATTTAACTTTCGCTGAAGTCAATGACCATCTTCCAGCTGACATCGTCGATTCAGATCAAATAGAAGATATTATCCGCATGATCAATGACATGGGAATTCAAGTGTTCGAAAGAGCGCCTGATTCTGATGAATTGTTAATGCAAGAAACCACTACGGATGAAGACGCCGCTGAGGCTGCCGCGCAAGCGCTAGCCACTGTTGAAAGCGAAATAGGTAGAACAACTGACCCAGTACGTATGTATATGCGTGAAATGGGGACTGTTGAGCTTTTGACGCGTGAAGGCGAAATTGAAATTGCGAAAAGGATTGAAGAGGGCATAAACCAGGTACAGTGTTCTGTAGCTGAATATCCTGAAGCCATTACGTATTTGCTTGATCAATGGGATTTATACGAAGCTGAAGAAATTCGCTTAAGCGATATTATTATTGGTTTTGTTGATCCTAACGAAGAAGACGTTGCCCCTACCGCCACTCACATCGGTTCTGAATTATCAGAAGAAGAACTTGATGAAGATGATGACGATGATGACGACGATGATGACGAAGAAGACGATAATTCGGTTGACCCTGAGTTAGCGCGTGAGAAGTTTGTTGATCTTAGAAATCAATATAACAAAGCACGTGACGTGATTGAATCTAAAGGACGCGCACACAAAGCTGCTAAGAAAGAAATAGCCGCATTGAGTGACGTATTCAAAGAATTCCGTTTAGTGCCTAAGCAGTTTGATCGCATGGTTAAAAACATGCGCGACATGATGGATCGTGTTCGTATACAAGAACGCTTAGTAATGAAATTCTGCGTGATTAACGCAAAAATGCCTAAGAAAGACTTTATCAAAGCCTTTGCAGGTAACGAAACCACCACCGAGTGGTTGTATAAACTTCTTGATGGAAAAGCTGACTATGTTGAGCGCCTGTTAGAGTTTAAAGAAGAAATTGAACGCTGCGTAAGTAAAATGAACGCAGTAGAGCAAGAAACGGGTTTAATCATCCCTGATATCAAAGATATCAACCGCAGAATGTCGATTGGCGAAGCCAAGGCACGAAGAGCGAAAAAAGAGATGGTTGAAGCTAACTTGCGTCTTGTTATTTCAATCGCGAAAAAATACACCAACCGTGGTTTGCAATTCTTGGATCTTATTCAAGAAGGTAACATTGGTTTGATGAAAGCGGTTGATAAATTTGAATATCGCCGTGGTTATAAGTTCTCTACTTATGCTACCTGGTGGATTCGCCAAGCAATAACACGTTCAATTGCTGACCAAGCAAGAACCATTCGTATTCCAGTGCATATGATTGAAACTATTAATAAGTTAAATAGAATCTCTCGCCAAATGCTACAAGAAATGGGTCGTGAGCCTACACCTGAAGAATTGTCTGAACGTATGATTATGCCGGAAGATAAGATTCGTAAGGTACTTAAAATTGCGAAAGAGCCTATTTCAATGGAAACGCCTATTGGTGATGATGAAGATTCGCACTTAGGTGACTTTATCGAAGACGTGACTATTACTCAGCCATTAGATTCGGCTACAGGTGGTAGTTTGAAAAACGCGACTCAGGAAGTGCTTGCAGGCTTAACGGCTCGCGAGGCGAAAGTATTGAGAATGCGCTTCGGTATTGATATGAACACTGACCACACTCTTGAAGAAGTGGGTAAGCAGTTTGATGTAACTCGTGAGCGTATTCGTCAGATTGAAGCGAAAGCGTTGCGTAAGTTACGCCACCCTAGCCGTTCTGAGCAACTTAAGAGTTTCTTAGACGAATAAATAGTAGGCACTATGTGAGAACAGCCTCACACAGTACTAATCTACATAAAAAAGCCAGCTTAATGCTGGCTTTTTTGTATCTGAAATCAAATGTTACGCTTACTGCTCAGCACCTTTTTCGTAAGGTACTTGCTCACTTAATTCTTCGAGTTGTTTAGTTCTTCGAAGCGGCGAACCGGTGTTACGCGCTAGGTATGAATATGCAGTTGGCACAATAAATAGGGTCATGAAAACACTAAACAATACACCTGCGAATATCACCATGCCAATTACCGAACGTGATTCAGCCCCTGGTCCTGATGCCATTACTAAGGGAAGTGCACTAAATAGTGTTGTAAAGCCAGTCATAACAATGGGACGTAAGCGCATCATAGAAGCACGTTTTACCGCCTCTTCGAACTCTGTGCCGGCATCGCGTAACTGGTTGGCAAATTCCACAATTAATATACCGTTTTTCGCAGCTAATCCAATAAGCATGACCAAACCAATTTGGCTATAAATGTTGATTGAAAAGCCAGCTAAGTATAATCCTACATAAGCACCCACTAATGCTAGAGGTACCGTAAGCATTATTACTAGCGGATGTATCCAGCTTTCAAATTGCGCCGCTAACACCAAATACGTAACAGCCAAGGCCAACGCAAATATAAAGACAAAAGATGAGCCTGACTCTTGATACAACTGCGATTCACCTTTGTAATCAATTGACACGCCAGCAGGTAATTCAGTGGCCACTATATTTTCTAAGTAAGCTAGAGCTTCACTTATCGTGTAATCACTTGCTAAGTTCGCACTTATCGTCACTGCCCGCATTCTGTTATAACGGTTTAAAGTATTTGACGTAGCTTGTTCTTTCACGCTCAATAAATTATCAAGCGGAATAAGCTGCCCACTTCTATCGCTTCTTACATATATGTTATCAATGCTGTTAGGGCTTCTGTAATCAGCCTCATTACCTTCAAGCACTACATCATACTCTTGCCCTCGGTCAAGGTAAGTTGATACTCGGCGCTGCCCTAACATTGTTTCTAGGGTGCCACCAATTTCCGATATAGATACGCCTAAATCAGCGGCGCGGTCCCGGTCAATATTCACAAGAAGTTGCGGTGAAGTTTCTTTGTAATCTGAATCTATGCGAAGTAGCCCTGGGTTTTCAGAAGCCTTTTGAATAACAATATTTCGCCATTCTACAAGCTCTTCATATGTATTCCCCTGCAATACAAATTGAACAGGGCGACCTAAGCCCCCACCACCTAATGATGAGCGCATAATTGCAAACGCTCTCACATCCGGTATTTGTGACAACTTAGCGCTTATTTCATCCATCACATCAAAGGTTGAGCGCTCACGATTTTGCCAATCAGCCATGCCCACTATAGCAATACCGGCAGAGCCGCCGAATCCAGGGGTTCTGACTAATACTCTAACCACTTCGCCAGATTCACGATATGGCATGAGTAAATCTTCGATTTGCTTTAAGTTTCTTGAATTACTTTCATAGCTGGCCCCTTCTTGCGCCTGCATTAAAATGAAGAAATTGCCTCTGTCTTCTCGCGGTACAAATTCTTCAGGTACTTTACCTTGCAACTGAATCACAATCGCAATACTGGCTAATACAATGATTGCCATTAAAAGAGGCTGTTTCATTGTAGTACCTAAAGAGCGGTAATAAGCACCTTCTAGTTTTTTAAAGCCTCTGTCCATCGCAGCACCAAAGCCCTTACTGCGCTTTTGTTTCTTAAGAATTTTTGATGCCATCATGGGTGACAGTGTTAAAGCAGTAAAACTCGAAAACGCCACCGCGGCGGCAATCGCTATAGCAAATTCGGTAAATAAGCGGCCAATATTACCTTCTAGAAATACTAAGGGAATAAACACTGATATCAGTACTAACGTGGTAGCAATAACAGCAAAGCCCACTTCTCTTGCTCCGCGATAGGCGGCCAATATTGGCGCTTCGCCTAGCTCAATTCGTCTGTAAATGTTCTCTAGTACCACAATGGCATCATCTACTACTAATCCTATGGCTAACACTAAAGCAAGCAAGGTAAGAAGGTTAATTGAAAAGCCCATCATAAACATAACAATGAACGCAGCCACTAATGAAACAGGCACCGTTAAGGCGGGTATTAGGGTAGCTCGTACATTGCCTAAAAATAAATAAATAACGACTATCACCATAATCATGGCAATGGCTAAGGTGTTGTATACTTCATCAATAGATTCTTCAATAAAAACAGATGAATCATAACTTGGCACTATAAAGATGTTTTCGGGTAGGGTTTGTTCAATACGAACAATAGCCTCACGCGCAGCACGCGCCACTTCTAGTGTATTCGCTTTAGATTGCTTAACAATGCCCAGGCCAATCATGTTAGCCCCGTCACCTCTAAATTCTGTTTCATCATCTTCTGCGGCTAGTTCAACTTGCGCCACATCAGATAACTTAACTAAAAACCCATCGGCTCCGGCGGCAATGGTAAGGTCAGAAAAATCATCTGGTGTTAAAAAGCTGCGTGCAACGCGCACATCAAAGTCGCGGTCTACTGATTCAACTCGCCCTGCTGGCAATTCTACATTTTCTGAACGAATCACTCTTTCAATATCACTTACCGTAATACCTCGCGCGGCCATTGCGTTGCGATCAAGCCAAACTTTCATTGCGTAAGTTCTTCCGCCACCTAATCGCACCCGAGCTACACCGTCGGCAATAGAAAGCCTATCTACAAGAAAGCGATCTGCGTAGTCAGTTAACTCCATAGTATTTAAATTAGTTGAACGCAAGTTGTACCAAACCACCACATCTTCATCTGAGTTAGACTTTGATACTTCTGGCGGGAATGCTTGGTCAGGCAAGTTATTTAATGCTCTTGAAATGCGTTCACGTACGTCGTTAGATGCGGCATCGATGTCACGGCTTAAATTAAACTCAATGGTAATACTAGAGCGGCCATTGCGACTTGACGAAGTAATATTTTTAATCCCTTCAATGCCGCTAATTCGCTCTTCGAGCAGTTGCGTAATACGCGTTTCAATAATTTCGGCTGAAGCACCGGGGTAGTCGGTATTAACCGACACTATAGGAGGGTCAATATCAGGGTATTCGCGCAGCGATAAAAAAGTAATAGCAACAATGCCAAAAACTAATAGTAGTAGGTTAATAACACTCGCGAAAACAGGCCGTTTAACTGATACATCAGATAAAAGCATTACATTTCCCCTTCAAGCTTAAGTAACTTAACGGGAGAGTTATCTCGCACGCGCAGTGTGCCTTGAGTAATAACTCTATCGCCTGAGTTTAAACCACCAAGAATTTGGACTAAGCCTGGTTTACGCTCCCCTACTTGCACTTGGGTTTTAATGGCTTTACCGTCTTTTACTAAAAATACAAATTGTTCTTCGCCTTCAGGGACTAGTGCGCTTTCAGGTATCACTAGCGCATCTAATACCCGTTTTTCTAGGTTAATTTGTAGCAACATGCCGGGTCTAAGCTGTAAATCAGGATTTGGCAATTGCGCTCTTACACTAATGGAGCGGGTTTGTGGGTCAATACGCGAATCTATATTGGTGATTCTGCCGTTAAATTCCTCACCAGGGTATGCAATGGAAGTCGCAAATATACGCTGGCCTTGTTTGATACTCGATAGGTGTAATTCTGATATCGAGAAATCAACTTTCACAAGGCTTAAGTCATCTAAAGTAGTAATAGTATCGCCGGGGCGAACCAAACTACCAACACTTACCATTCTTAGGCCTAAGCGCCCTGAAAATGGCGCCGATACACGCAGCTCTTGCAAATCGGCATTAGCCACTTCACGCTGAGCGACTAAGCTCTCTACTCGTGCGCTTTGTTCATCAAGTAACTGTTCAGAGGCTGCGCTTTGTTTGGCTAAGCCTTTAATACGTTCAAGTTGGCGACGTGCTTCGCTTAAGTTAATTTCTATTTCGTTTAATCTAGCCAGCTCAGCTCTATTGTGTAACTCTAACAATAGCTGGCCTTTTTCAACGAGTTCTCCGTCATTAAAAAACACATTGGTTACAGTTTGCGCTTTTTGAGCCGTTATATTCACTGACTCATTAGCCACCGCAGTGCCCAAAGCCTCTACAATAATGGGAAAAGACTGCTGAGAAGCGGCTGCGGTAATTACTGGGGTTTCCCCTGCCCCTTGTTTATTTGTTTGTATATTTGGCTGGGGTAAATTGATATATATTAAAAACGCAGCTAAGGCGAGTACGCCTATTAGTAAGGGTGAAAACTTTACAAATTTTGACATATCTCTCTCAGTAGCATGTAGAATAGTGAGTACGCTTTAAACGTACATTATTTTTATGTAAACCCGATGAACAAAACGTACGTGTTGTTTATCCAATTGACACTAATACGGTTATGTTGAATTACGGATTGAAATTTTTAGTTATTTTTACCGCTATACTTTTTATGTTTGCCTGCTCGCAAGAGCCATGGCCTGAGCCTAGCTGCCGCGTAAAAACTAATTATATATCTAACCATCAAGGCGCAGGCGCATGCATAGTTAGGCTTAATAACCGTTTATTGGCCATGAAATTAGATAATTCCTTATATGACCTGCCTAGCTCTCATTCAATTTCACCCATTTCAGCACAATGTTCTGCCCACAATACTCTTTGGCTACAAACAGGCCTCAACGTTGAAGTTGAAGACGTAGTTGGCTTACAAGCTGATGGCACTTGGCTGTTCGGCTGTCACTTAGAAGCAGGGTTTGACGGTAGCGAAAGCGCTTTTATGCCTTCAGATACAAGCCGACCAGAAGTAGAACATATTGAGTTTGTAGACCCATTTACTCTTGATATGTATGACTGGGATAAACCCGACCAATTCATTGTTGTGCGTGATGCTTTTGTGGCTCAAGGCCAGCATCAAAGCAAATTACAAAAGCAAAAAATGCAAACAAACTAGACAAAAGTCTAAATCCGCGGCTGATGATAACTATAGTTAAGATAAATCACAATCATCACTATGGAAAATTAAAGAAGCCGTGAAAACTTGCTATAATTTCCCTTTAACAAAATCAGTAGTAATCCGTATTATTATTCAAGCGTAATGAGTATGTAGTAGTACGGTAAGTATTTTTATGTGTGTCTAAGTTAATTTTTAGCGCTTGGTAAAATACCTTTTAACATTTCTTCAGGAGTAAACAATGCCTCAATACCTAGCCCCCATGGCCGACTTTCAATTTTTATTGAATGACTGGCTAAGACTAGACAACCATTATTTATCAGTAAATGCTGAGGGCATGGATTCCGAGTTAGTAATGGAAATTCTTAGCCAAGGAGCTAAATTTGCTGAATCAGTAGTTGCCCCTCTAAATAGAGAGGGTGACGAAGAAGGCTGTAAGTTAGTAGATGGTCAAGTCACTACGCCAACTGGATTTGCGCAAGCGTATCAAGAATACGTAGCTAACGGCTGGAATGCTATGCTGGGTAACCCTGAATATGACGGTCAAGACCTACCTTTTACCGCAGCGATTCCTGTGCACGAAATGTTAAATTCAGCTAATTTGAGCTGGCGCTTAACTACAATGCTAACGGAAAGTGCGGTGCTAGCAGTCAATAAACACGCATCTGACGAGTTAAAGGAGAAATACTTAAGCAAGCTAATTAGCGGCGAGTGGACGGGCACCATGAACTTAACCGAGCCTCAAGCTGGGACTGATTTAGCTTTATTGTCGACAAAAGCTATCCCCAGCGGTGACGGCTCTTATCAAATTACGGGTAACAAAATATTCATTACCGGTGGCGAACAAGACTGGACCGACAATATCATTCACTTAGTACTTGCCCGCCTGCCTGATGCACCAAAAGGCGTAAAGGGAATAAGTTTATTTTTAGTTCCTAAGTTTTTACTCAACGAAAATAATGAACCGGGCGAGAAAAATAGCCTAGGCGTGGGTAGCATTGAAAAGAAAATGGGGATTAAAGCAAGCCCAACATGCGTTATGAATTTTGACGGCGCCAAAGGTTGGTTGGTAGGCGAAGAAAATAACGGCCTAGCGTGCATGTTTACCATGATGAATGATGCCCGCTTCCAAGTAGGTATGCAGGGCTTAGGAACCAGTGAAGCTTCTTATCAAGGCGCACTTACCTATGCACGTGAACGCTTACAGTCTCGCTCACCATTGGGTCCACAACAAGTGAATGACAAGGCTGATGCAATTATTCATCAACCTGACGTGCGCAGAATGCTGCTAACACAGAAAACACTGACCGAAGGAATGCGTGCACTTTCTTTAATATATGCACAGCAAATGGACATTGAAAAATATTGTAAAGATCATCGCAAAGAGCAAGCTCAGCAAATTGTTGCTTTCTTAACGCCTATTTGTAAAAGCTTCATGACCGACACAGCTACTGAGGTAACCAACATTGGTATTCAAGTATTTGGTGGGCATGGATTTATACGCGAATGGGGAATGGAACAGTTAGTTCGTGATACTCGCATTGCACAACTGTATGAAGGAACCAATGGTATCCAGGCGGCTGACTTGATTGGCAGAAAGTTAAACCGCGATGGCGGATTGATGCTTAATGCAACTGTTGAAATGTTATCGGGCCGTATTAATGCTATGAGTAATAAAAAGCAGTTAGAAAAAGCGCAGCTGCTATTAGATGAGTGGCACCAAACGTCTTGTAAGTTACTTTCAGCAAATGCATTAGACCTTGCTGGCGCGGCTACTGATTATCTAAATTACAGTGCATACGTAATTTTAGGGATACTGTGGTTAGATATGGCTGATGCCGCTCAAAGTTCAAATAATGAACACATTAAAGCCGGTAAAACCAAAGCGTGTGATTTTTACATGAATCGTATTTTACCGCGCAAAGACACTCACTTGGCCCTTGCGCTAGCGTCAGCAGATGATCTAATGGCGACTCAAGATCAAGAGTTTGATTACATATAAAATAACGATCGCATGATCAATAACCATACGACCGCTCACTTTTTGAACGGTCGTATTTTTTTGCACTTTATTTTGCTTTTCACTTTACGCCATAGCTAAATTATTGTTCATAAGATAACTCAAGGCTTACAGCCGATTAGCGCTTGCTCAAACCCTAAAATCCACTTTTAGCCTAGTACTAAAGATTAAATTTTCCTCAATATAAGCCGATAGTTAATTGAATTTATAGAATTTAACAGGGTAAAACAATGAAGTTCTCTGATGACTCGCAAAGCGCCGCTAATTACTTGCGACAAGCCGTTCCTACAATGGTTAAACACGGTATTGTTCCCAATCCATTAAATTATACGCTTTGGTATAGCTATTATTCCAACGAGTACCCAAAACTAAATGAAGAGTTAGACCATGCTATTAATTATTATGGTACTTGCCCACCGCGTGTAGGCGAGGCTTTATTTTTGCAGCATTTTAACCAAGTAGATGATAAGAACGCTGAGCAACTTGAGTCAATGCAGCAAGCCTTCTCCCAAGTGGTGACTTCTCTTTCCCATTCACTTAGTGATAGTAATGAACAGTCTAAGGGGTTTGCTGAAGCTCTTAAAGGGAATATCTCTAACCTCGATACATTTTCTTTAGATGAGGAAATGCGCTCTGTGGTGAAAGATTTAAGTGCCAATGCGAATGCAATTTGTGATAATAACGAATCTGTCAGTTGTAAATTGAATTCTGCTCAACTAGAAATTAACGCTTTAAAAAGAGAATTAGCCGCCACACGCGAAGAAGCGAATACAGACCCTTTAACGAGGCTTTCTAATAGGCGGGTATTTGAAAGTATTTATCATGAATTTGTATCAAGCTGCTCTGAAGATGAAAATTTAACACTTATAATGATGGATATAGATAAATTTAAGGCCTTCAATGATACCCATGGCCATTTAGTGGGCGATCAAATACTTACGTATGTAGGCAAAATGCTTAAAAACGAATGCCCTGAATCTATTACTCCTGTCCGCTTCGGGGGAGAGGAGTTTGCCATACTTTGCCCAGGAATTGACCAAGCTAAAGCAAGCGAATTTGCTGAAAAAATTAGACGTAAACTGGCTTCTACGCCTTTGAAGAATTCACATTCGGGCGAAAAAATAGCCCCTATTACGGCCTCTTTTGGAATAGCAAGAAAACAAGCCGATGATGTGTTAAGCACTATTATTGAACGTGCAGACATTGCCTTATATGAAGCGAAAAATGCAGGAAGAAACCAAGTTAAAGTTGCTTAGTTTTTTACGCTTTCGTAAAAATTCAATTGTTTCACCAATAGGAATAAGGATATTCCTTGTCCATTTCACTTTTAGAAAACAACAAAATCCAATTTACTATTCCTTTTACTCCAACTAAGCTGCACGCTCCCCTGCTGTCTATATTGTTTATTTGATCGAGTTGTTATTCAAAACAGTCATTTGTTAATACAAAATTAAGAAAGCTCGAACAAAGCATAACAAAATGTAACTAACTTACAGAAATATAGTAAACCCAACATTAAAACATCAGTTTTTGTAATTTAATTACAAAAAAGGCTTTATTTATGTCAGTTTTTGTCGATAATACTCTTAACGCAAAGGCGTTATTCTAATTTTATTACATTCTGGAGAGTATTATGAAATTTTCAACATTAGCAGTAGCAGCAACTTTAGTAGTAGCATCATCAAGCGCATTGGCCAAAAACGTAGTTTTCAAGCCAGTGAGTGACAACTTCGAAACACAAGTATGTTTAACAGCAGCCACTGAAGGTTTAGCCGCTGCAAAAACACTAGTATCTAGCAATGACATGAACTATGTTTCATTTTCTCGTACAGTAACGTGTAACGAGCAAAGTATTGCTGATTTCGCAAACGCCCACGCTAAGCAAGAAGCAAGCTCAGGCAAGCCAACTCGCATAGCTTTAAAAGCTAAGAACACCAATGTTGAATCACAGCTATGTTTAGATGCTGTTGTAATTGGTGAAGACGCAGCTCGCGCTAAATATGATGTATACGGTGAAGTATTATGTAACCGTAGAAGCCTTAGCAGCTTTGTAAGCCGCTATGCTAACCAAGACGTTGAATTACGTACCACTGAAGATTAATTCTTAACTGCAGTAAGCTAAGAACTTCTAATTTCTCCTAAATAGCTCGTTGCACATGTTGTTATTATTGTTGCAACGAGCCATTTAAGACGAACCCCTCCTAATTCAAATTTATAGTTTCACATTAATTACAAAGCATTAAACGACTCAGTTAAATCAGCGATTATGTCATCTACTGACTCTAAGCCCACCGAAAGCCGAATTAAATCATCACTAATGCCATGTGCTGCACGTTCCTGTTCAGTATAAGTACTGTGCGTCATGCTAGCAGGGTGTTGAATTAAACTTTCCGCATCCCCCAAAGACACTGCGCATTGAATAAGTGATAAACCATTTATTAAGAGTTTACCTGCATTTATTCCCCCTTTAAGCTCAAAGGCAATCATGCCTCCAAAAAGAGCCATTTGTTTTTTTGCCAACTCATATTGAGCAAAGTTCTTAAGCCCGGGATACATAACGGCGGTAACCTGAGGTAAAGATAATAGATACTCAGCCACTTCCATAGCAGCTTGGCTATGTTGTTTCATTCTTAGCTCTAATGTTTTGAGCCCGCGCAGTATAAGCATGGCAGTAAATGGTGACATGCACGCACCTGTCATATCTTTTACGCCCTCTAAACGGATTTGCTGAATTACATCTTTTTTGCCCACCACAAGGCCGGCAATTAGATCGCCATGGCCGCCTAAATATTTGGTAGCCGAATGCACTACAATGTCAGCGCCAAATTCTATAGGGCGAGTTATGAACGGCGTGGCATAGGTATTATCCACTACGGTACTAATTTTGTTCGCCTTCGCTAATTGGCTCACGCCTTCAATATCAACTATGCGCATATTGGGATTAGCGGGCGTTTCAAAATAAATAACGCGCGTAGTATTACTAATTGCTTGGGCTAACTCATCTAAGTTAGTCATATCTACATGGGTAATACGCACACCAAATTTTGCTAAGCCTTTATGTAAAAAAGCATAGGTACAACCGTATAGTGTTTTATCCACTATTATTTCGTCGCCGGCTTTAAGCAACGTCCACAACACCGAGGTAATAGCCCCTATACCCGAAGCGGTTGCCAAACCTGCCTCTGCACCTTCTAAACAGGCAATACGATCTTCAAGTACGGTTAATGTAGGATTGGAAATCCGCGAATAAAAGTGCCCGTCTTGTTCACCTGCAAAAATATCACCGCCTTGCTCGGCCGATTCAAAAGTGTATGTAGAGGTGAAATGCACGGGTGGATTGAGCGCACCTTGGTGGTCTTGTGCCTTGTATCCATGGTGAATAGCTTGCGTGGCAAAACTTGGCTTATTTTTATTGTTCATGTACTTATTCGGTAACTAGACTTTATGAAATATTACCAACAAATTAACGCAATTAACTTGCTTTATATTCCACAAAGAAATAGTTTATTGGCAGATTATGCCAAAAGACTAAGGTTTAAGTTAAATGGATGCTGTAGATAAACAAATAATTCGATGTTTGCAAAAAAATGCGCGCATAACAAACCAAGATTTAGCGGAACAAGTGAACTTATCACCCTCCCCTTGCTTGCGCCGTGTTAAAGCTTTAGAAAAAGCGGGAATTATTAAAGCTTATACCTTAGAGGTAGACAACGAAGCTTACGGCTTACCCGTTACTGTATTTGTGAGTGTGCAACTAGAGAAGCATACCCAAGAAGTGGTTAGGCATTTTGAAGCACAAATTAAACAAGACGAAAAAGTACTAGAATGTTTTGTGATGACAGGAAAAGCCGATTACTTACTAAAAGTAGTGGCAAAAGATTTACATGACTATGAACACTTTGTGCGCCATAGCTTACACGCCATTGGATGCGTGGCTTCTATTGACACTAGCTTTGCGTATGGGGTGGTTAAAAAAACGAGCTTACTGCCTGAGTCCTACTAGCTTATGAGCATAAAAAAAGCGCTTGGAAAACCAAACGCTTTTTAACTAATTTATGTGCAAGCTAATGATTACGCTTTGCGGCGAAAACCGGCAAAGGCTAAAACAGCTGCCGCAAATAAAGCGATGGCACTAGGCGCTGAAACAACAGCAGGGCTTACTTCTGTGGTCGTTGGCACGGTGGTATCAATACTTATTGGGGTAGCTGTATCAGAACCACCCAATCCAGCAACAAAACTTACAATATCAAAGCTTGTTACCCCTTCACTAATAGCAGTAAGTGAAAATGATGAAGCTACATAGTTACTTGGGAAAGCCCCAATGAAGTCGAGCATATAAAATGAAACACCGTAAGTTTGGCTAGTTAGCTCAGCTATAAAAGCGAAGTCTAAATTAGAACTAAATGAGTTCGCATCATATTCAAACACTGAGGTATCAAACTCAAGCTCAAAATATAATGTGTCAAACGCATCCGTCATATCTACCACTACAGATGCATCAATCGACTCACCCACTTGCACTTCTGTATTATCTACAGAAACGCTGATTATGTTTGCATTGGCGCTAAATCCTACTAACAGGCTTAACGCAATTAATAATGTTTTCATGTTTATTTCCTACTACTTTATTTAAAAAAATGTTTACGCTGCACAACGTGTACGCGTACACATGGACATTAGTACTCGGGCGTCATTTATATTCACAACGCCGTCGTTGTTTAGGTCATATGCCATATCAATTTCTTGGCGGCTTTGTACTGCCATCATAAAGCCACGAATGTCATTAATATCTACATCACCATCGTTATCCCAATCACCTACTAAGACATCAGCTTCAAGCATAATAGACACTACTACAGGATCATGATCTGACATGCGGTAAGGGCCTGGCGCAAAGAAACTATCAATTTGCGTGCTGCTCTTAAACTCTAAGTTGTAATCAAGCACAACAGGCTCATCAGCATTAATGTGCCACTCGGTTGCATCTACTACTTTATCAACTAAGCTTGGGCTAGCTAATGCATGGTCTAAGTAACCTAGTTCACCATTAAAGCTGTAAGAATACGCTTCACTGCCTGCAAACATGTTCGCAAGGTCAGTATAAGCTGGGCCTGAAGCATCCGTTAATGTAGTAATTGGGTCTTCAAGTGCATAAGCGTTTAAGTCACCAATAATCAAGGTAGGCGTATCGGCAAAGTTATCTTCTAAGAAGGCAGCTAAAGCTAGTGATGCGCGCGTTCTTGTTAAGTTACAGTTACCTTGGCCTGTTGATGTATCATCATCACCTGCGCCACAGCTAGAACCTTTTGATTTGAAGTGGTTTACGCTTAATACAATTTCTTCACCGTTTTCAACTAGCGCAAACTTTTGAATGAATGACGGGCGGTTTTTACTGTCGTTAAACAGTACACCATCATCATCACTAATTGAGTTGCTGCTATCAAGAACAAGTGAAGCGCCACTTAAATTAACCACTGAAGGTTTGTAAATAAGCGCAACAGTAATTGCGTCAGTACCAATTGGGCCGTCATGCTCAACTACTGCGTATGTGCCTTCTCCCATAAGCGCATTAACGCCGTCCACTAAATCAGCTACGGTGCTATTGGCATCAAAACCGTTATTTTCAATTTCCATTAAACCCACAATATCTGCATTCATTGCTACCAATGCAGCCACTGTTTTTGCTTTTTGGCGATCAAACTCTGTTAAGCCATTGCTGTCAGTGCCGTTGTCATCAGCCCCGCGACATTCTGCGTTGCCACTAGGGCCGCAAAAGTCAACACCCGCATCAATACTGGTAAAGTAGTTAAGTACATTTAGGCTTGCTACGGTTAAATTACCTAATGCTAAATCAGGTGCACTTGTACGCGCATTCGTTTCAACAATAGTAGGTGTAACGGTAGGGATAACTCTGTATTCACTGAAGCTATAATCTACCACCCCTTCTACAGATGACACCGTATAACCCATTCTAAGGGTATTGTTGGCTGACAGTCCACCGGCTGGGTACGGCAGTACTTCAGGGTTTTGCGCCGAATTAGCATCGTCTAACAAAATGCGGTTAAGCGCATTAGCAGCAATTATTTCTGCATTTTCAGCAGAGCCTGGTAAAGAAATATTGTTTGGATTGAAAATTCTACCGTGTGATAAAGTTACCTCTCCAAAGCGTCCTAAGGTAAAGTTATTTGTCACTGTTAGTTCCACAGCGTTTTTAACGAACATACCTTCAAGGCTTTCTAAGTCGGCACTACTTGTAATAGGCAAGCTAAATTCGGTAGGCTCTACCGTATAGTTTCCACACACTAAAGGCGCAGAGCTAAGTGTAATTTGCGTATTACCGAAGAACTCAGAAACGCTACCGCTTACATATACAACATCGCCTACTGCCGGAGCAATAAATGCTTCGTTTTCGTCAAATACAAATATACCTTCAGAGCTAGCTGGATTATTGTCATAGTCCTCTAATTCTTCTTGTATATAGAAGCCTTTTTTACCCGGCATAACCGCAGTAACAGCCGCTTTAACGTTTGCAGTACCTGTAAAGCTTGATTCAAAACCCGTGCCTTGAATGCTTGATATTAGATCAAAACTGCCATCTGTAGGGCACGAAGCAATTAAACTTGTGGCAAAGTTAATACTAATATCTTCAGTTAGCGCATCGCTTTGCCCGTCTAGGTCGGTCACATCGCTTGCTAACACTGAGAAACTACAAGATTCATCTGCATCTAATGGTATAGCTGGGCTTAACATAAACTCGGCACCACTAGTATTACCTAGCAAGGCAACTTCACCGCTTACCGAACAGTTTAATGCGGGCCACTGTGAAACCATCACTTCTTCGCTGAATACAAGTTGTAGTACTGCATCTGTAGCTACACCAAGCTCGCCATCAGCAGGGCTAATGCTCACTAGTGATGGCGCGGTATCAGGCGCTGTACAACCGGAGAAGGTGCTTCCATCTGCTTTTGTACCCGGTGAAAATAACGCGCCTTGTGCCGCGGCTAGAGTACTATGCTGGGCATATTCAGTGCCGATAACATCAGGGTTAAGTGTTAAACTTTGGTTATTACTGCCTTCAGAACCATAAATGTACGTTACGTTTCCACTACCGTTATCAACAGCTATGGTGTCACCGCCATTATTAAGCCCTAACGATCCTGTGCTTGCCGTTTGAACTAGCGCACCACCAAAATTACCCGTTGGTTCGCCGCCGCCAAATACAACTACCGCACAACCGGCTTCTATTAGCGTATCAATGGGGAATACATGCCTTACACCAACGCCATCACTAATTGTCCAGCCACTAATATCTAAGGCTTCTAATCCTGGATTAACCAATTCAACAAATTCATCTTGGCTTGAGTTACGTGCGCCGTCACCATTGGCATCACCAGGTAAATCAGCTGCTGGGTCTGATAAAAACTCGTTTATAACTAAGTCAATATCCGCAGCCGGCTCTGCTACTGTAAAGCTAATGCTTATACCTTCAAGTAAGTTATTAGGCTCGCCGTCTAAATCCACCACGCTTGAAGCTTGTAATACATAACTACAATCATCAGCAGCTGGTAAATCTATGTCAGGGCTAACAGTATAAGTACGACCGCTACCACTTAGGGTAAGAGGAACAGAAAATTCACTCGTACAACTTAATGTACCAACTGCGCTAACAGTCACATCTTCATTAAAGGAAATTACAATATTGGTATCAACCGCTACATTAGACTCGCCATCTGCAGGGCTTATAGATAAAACACTAGGAGGCGTATCTTCAACTGAACCACCAATAGTTTGCGCGGAGTTCATTACACTAGGTGTTTCAGCACTTGAATCGGCCCACGAAAAATCAGAATACACACTACCCGTTCCACTTAGTTGTAGCGAAGTACCTGCGTCAGTCGACGAAGCTTCAGCCACACCTATATCGGTACTTGTTACGCCCTCTGCTGGGCCGTTAGTGGCTGTCATTGTGCCTTCGTAACTCAGTAATTGAACTACCGTTCCGGCGCCATTAACAAGAGCTATCGCATCAGGGGAGCCATTTTGAATGCTCGAGGGATATATAGAGATAAACCCATAACCATTGCTTTCGGTAAGTCGGTAGTCACCTAAATTAAATTCACCATATGAAGTACCGTTGCTACCGTTGTACAAAACTACAGCCCAATCTGTAAGGTCAGCATCCAGTGGTGCGGCAATTTCTACAAACTCCCCCACATCACCGCCGCTATTGTCATAGTGAATTTCATTAATAAACACGTCAGTTGCATATGCGTTAGTTGCGCATATCAACGACACTGCCGCTGCTAATTTCAATTTCATGTTGTCTCCGAAAGATTTGTTCGAGTCGATTTCGTGCCGCACTAAGCCGCTATTTATTTTAATTTTTTTTACAAGGTATTTGCTCGATGGTCATATATTTCTGTGACAGGTATATGACAATTTTTTGACGCTTTTCTATTTAAGCACGGGACGAATGAAATTCATACAGAAATTTTTTTGAGTAAAATCAACTATACTTTAGGCTAATTGAAGCTATAAATTTTTCTGCCAAAACATAGCGTTACCCATTTCAGGGGCTAACTGATACGCAGAAAAGCCTGCTTTTTGATAAGCCCTTACAGCTGATTTATTTCCCTCTAATACTTCTAAGGTTAACTTACTACACCCTATTTTAGTTGCGAAATTCTGAATGCCTGAAAGCAAAAACTGGCTTATATTTTGACCGCGGAATGTTGGCATTACGGCAAAGTCATGGATATTTAAAACCCCTTTTGCCGAAAAAGTTGAAAAGCTCTCAATGCAGTTTGCAAAAGCAATGGGCGTTTGATTGGAGTACACTAAAAATGAATGCATGAAAGAACGTGCTTGCAAGGCTTTAGGAAGGGTGTCTATTATTGATTGGTCAATGGCTTTATTACCGCCCATAGGGTCTTGCGCATACATTTGCAATAAACTTATAAGAGCCTTTGTATCTTGCTCATTTTGATAATCTACCTTAACTAGTTGTAATGCTTCCATTGTTTCCCCACCTTTATGAACATTGATTTTGTAAACATTAACACATTGTTGTTTAGAGCTCTTGCTTGTGGCAATAAAAACAGCCTTAAATTAATCACCCTAGATAAATTCAATTTTGCGTATACACTGAACCATAATTTGCATAGCATAGCCGTATTATTTTAGTTATGGCAATTTACTCTTTATGGCTGAATTACTGCCCGATTTAATAGACGAAATTGTTTCGTCTGATGAAATGCTACAAAATAGCAATATAGCCAATACTATTGCGAGTACTGATGTAGAAAGCCTCGCTCTATTGCTTGAATCCATTCCTTTAGAATCAAGAATACAAAGCTGGCATCAAATCCCCAATAGCAAAAAACTAGCCGTGCTAGTAGAAATGCGCGGTGACCCTCGTGCCACACTAATAGATTCAACCGCCACTGAAGAATGGGAAAGTATTTTTCAAGATGTAGATGCTGAGCAATTGCTTGAAATTTCCGATACTTTACCTAATCACTTGGTTGATCTTGCCTTGTCAGCTATGGACAAGCAGCAACATCAGTTTTTCAAAGACGCTAGCCAATTTAAAGATTCGCAAATAGGGCATTGGCTAAACCATGATGTATTAGTGTTACCTATAAACGCTAAAGTAAGAGATGGGCTAAGGCTGCTACGCCGAGAAGTGCCTGAAGTAACCGACACTATTTTTATTGTTAACCGTGCAGGGCAGTTCTCTGCGGCGGTACAATTAAACAAGTTGTTTAAATCACCTGAGCACATCCCATTAGTCGATTTAGCTGAAGAATATATAGAAACGGTAAAAGCAGAGCAAGACGCCGTGCTAGCCGCTCGCGAAGTTCAAACGAGTGGATATATGTCACTCCCGGCGGTAGATGAAAACAACAAACTATTGGGGCGCGTTGACATTATAACGGCTTGTGAACTGGTTAACGAAGATTATGAACGCCAAGTGATGTCATCTGCAGGCATGAGCGAGAATGAAGATTTATTTTCCTCGGTGCGCTTAAGCGCTCGCAAACGAGCTATTTGGCTAGGCATAAATTTAGTGACCGCATTTCTTGCCTCGTGGTTTATTGGATTGTTTGAGGCTACCTTGCAAGAGGTTGTTGCACTTGCTGTGCTCATGCCAGTTGTAGCCAGTATGGGCGGAATAGCGGGAAGCCAAACACTAACGCTTATTGTTCGTGGCCTCGCCTTAGGGCAAGTAACCAATAGCAACCGCAAGGCTTTACTTGAAAAAGAGCTAAAAGTGGGCGTTTTAAACGGTTTTATTTGGGCAGCGGTTGTGGGCGGTATTGCCTATTTTTGGTTTAACAGCAGTTTGTTAGGCGTGGTCATTTCAATTGCGATACTTTTAAACATTATTATGGCCGCAATAACCGGTGTGTTACTACCCGTTGTGTTATCTAAGTTAAAAATTGACCCGGCATTGTCAGGCTCAGTTATTCTTACTACTGTTACCGACATAGTGGGCTTTGTTACTTTTTTAGGTTTAGGTAGCTTACTGCTTTTATAATGAATAAAAAATAGTTAAATAAATATTTGCTTGGGGATATTGATCTTTTCTAACGCCAGTCCCATTTAGTAAGTCTATTGTGAAACACCCACCCTTTTTACGTATTAGGATAAAACATGCTTCGTATTATGTTATTTTTAGGCACTAACATTGCCATTATTGCTTTGTTAAGTATTACCTTTAGCTTGTTTGGCATTCAAGGTTTGCTTGCTGAAAATGGCGTCGATTTAAATTTAAATGCACTGATGATTTATTCCGCTGTTATTGGTTTTAGTGGCGCCTTCATATCCTTATTGATATCTAAGTGGATGGCCAAGCGCTCAATGCGCGTCCATGTAATTGAAAATCCAGAAAATTCAACTGAGACTTGGCTACTTAATACCGTTCAGAGACTTGCCCAGCAGTCAAAAATCGGTATGCCTGAGGTAGGCATTTTTCAAAGCCATAGCCCGAATGCATTTGCAACGGGATGGAATAGAAACAACGCGTTAGTAGCCGTCAGTACAGGCCTAATAGAGGCTATGAACAAAGATGAAGTAGAAGCCGTTCTAGCGCATGAAGTTGCTCACGTTGCTAATGGTGACATGATCACAATGACCCTTTTACAAGGCGTAATGAACACCTTTGTTGTGTTTTTATCAAGAGTAATTGGCCACACCGTTGACCGTGTGGTATTCAAAGTAGAACGCGGCCATGGACCTGCCTTTTGGATAGTGTCTTTTATTGCCGAAATTGTTTTAGGTATTTTAGCAATGACCATTACTATGTGGTTCTCACGTTATCGCGAATTTAGAGCGGATGCAGGTGCAGCAAAGCTAGTGGGCAAGCATAAAATGCGCTCTGCGCTGATGCGCTTAAATGCGCAAAAGGGTACACCTGACATGCCTGACGAAATGGCTGCATTCGCTATAAACGCGGGTAAAATACATAAATTATTTGCCAGTCACCCACCTTTAGAAGACAGAATTAAGGCGCTTGAGTAGGGTAAACGCGTAAATAAAACTAACAAAAAAATGCCGCAAATTATATTGCGGCATTTTTGTTTGTTATTTGCTAATTAAACCTCATTAGGAAATAAGGTTATCTTCAAACCATTGCGTTAGCATTCGTTTTTCGTAAGCAAAGGGAGCATCTTTGGCACGAATACTAGGTCCTCGCATAAAATTCATGTCTTTCAATTTAACATTGTCTTCTTTGATTAACTCCCCTTTAGCTGAAAATAACTCATAACTAAATGTAATTCTGGGAATGTCTATTTCTCGCACAACGCGAATATCATCCATAGTATTCACTAAGCCAGTGAAACGGCCCGGCTCGACTCTGCCGGCTAAATCTAGGTTGGTCACTTTTAAACGTAAAGATTGCCCATTTGGTAGGGTGTCAGAAAGCTTCGCCATATGCGCTTCTAGTTGCTCAAATATATGTTCTCGATGTTTTGATGCTGACATACTTGCAGAACGTGTATCCGTAAACTTTTCTGGATTTTCCCAAACGATGTGAATACGAGAATCAGATTCACTTTCTTGTTCATTGTTCTGTGCCACGCTGTTATCAGCAGCTAGCAAACTAAGTGGTAAGAACAAGCTTGTAATCAACACAATAGCTGTATTTTTCATAGTGCCCCCTTATGAATTTTTTGCTGAATATCATTCTTACGAAGCAAGAATATAATTCGCTCAATCCTTTAGAGTGATTCAGAGTACAAAAGTTCAGAAGCGCGAATGTTGGCGCAAAATTTTTCAAGGTTTGCCCCATATAGAAAAGGGTTTTTATCTTTGCGCACACAATAGAGCCCGTAAAAAGTATTTAGCTTTTCAACGGTATCACTTACTTCAATAACATAATCAACTTGATGGACCTGCAATGACATATTATTGCGCATAAAAGTATCACGCAAACGGTTAAGTTTGTTTCGTTCAGGTATGTGAGTAAAATCTGAATACCATTGTTTGATATATTGTACTGAATCACCAAACAGATGTTTTGCAAAAGTTGTTTGCAAAAATATTATGACGATTACAAGCTGAATAAGTATAATTATTTTTTTACGCATATTTAGTTTGAGGCCTACGTTACTACTAAGCTATTTATCACAATAGCTAAAACGACGATGTGCTTTAAGTATAATGTATTTTGCCAATTTGGGTAGCTATACAATGGGCTAGATTCTACTTCCAAAGTGTTCCTGTAGGTTCTACATATTCATACCTATATTCTATTTATTTATACCTATATAAATAAATTTAAGGATTGGTGCTAGTGGCGCACATACTCTGACCTCACAATAAATGTTTTGTTTTAAAAGGCAAACAATAAAGCAGGTTTTACACATCCAGTAAATTAGTCGTACTTTATTGATCTCTGATAACTTTTCTTCACTGCTTTTTGCTATACTCTGCCTCACTAGCCATAGAGCTGAATAAACAATCTTCGATTCTCATGCAAGTTATGCTAGCTTGCATTTAAGTAAGGGTTCGTTATGAACGACAAAATCCCCATTAAGGATGTCACCCCGGTAAAAATAGAAAAGCCGGCCGAAGTAACTAAACCAAGTTATGCTGCCCGCAGTCGCATATATGTGCGTTCAGTAAAAGGTATTTTTGAAAATTTCCGCCGTATTTTTGGTTTCATTTTTATTGCCGCTTTTGCAATAGCTCCGTGGATCACATACCAAGGCCAACAAGCCATTTTATTTGACTTAGCCGAGCAAAGATTCAATATTTTTGGTATGACACTGTGGCCTCAAGATTTAACTATATTGGCCTACATTTTTATAGTGTCAGCCTTTGCGCTGTTTTTTGTAACTACCTTTGCTGGGCGGGTATGGTGTGGCTTCATGTGCCCGCAAACCACCTGGGTGTACATCTATGTATGGCTAGAAGAAAAGTTTGAGGGGGCTAGAAACAAACGTATCAAGCTTGACCAACGTCCAATGGATGCAGACAAATTCCTCCGTAAAACAGGTAAACACATTTCGTGGGTGGCTATAGCCTTACTTACTTCGCTCACCTTCGTTGGATATTTTATTCCTATTGGTGAGCTATTTATTGACTTCTTTACCTTCAATGCAGGGTTTTGGTCAGTTTTTTGGATACTGTTTTTTACAGTATGTACCTACGGTAATGCCGGTTATATGCGCGAAATTATGTGCACCCACATTTGCCCCTATGCACGTTTTCAGTCAGCGATGTTTGATAAAGATACGTTCACCGTTGCATATAATAGCGAACGCGGCGAAACGCGCGGACCGCGCTCGCGTAAATTAACCCATGAGCAAGTTGAAGCAAAAGGCTTAGGTGACTGTGTTGACTGTAACCTTTGCGTGCAGGTATGTCCTACCGGTATTGATATTCGCAATGGCTTACAGTACGAATGCATAAATTGCGGCGCGTGTGTTGATGCATGTAACGAAGTAATGGATAAAATGGGGTACAAAAAAGGTCTTATTAGCTTTACTTCTGAACATCAGCTTGCCGGCGGCACTACAAAAATTGTGCGACCTAAACTCATTGGTTACGCAGTAGTGTTGCTTGTTATGACAAGCTTATTAGTGTGGGATATTGCTTCTCGCGTGCCTTTAGAGGTTGATATTATTCGTGATAGAAACTCTTTAGACCGTGAAACCGTTAGTGGCCTTATTGAAAACGTATACACCTTAAAAGTACTAAATAAAAGTCAAACTACACAAACCTACACGATAGAAGTAAAAGGTTTAGACAACGCAAGTTTTTACGGCGATACTGAAGTTACGGTTGAAGGGGGAGGTGTGTATACCAACCCAATTAGTGTAGCAGTAGATCCCATGAGTATAGAAGCAGGCACAATAAGCATTTATTTTAGAGTTACCACCACAGTTAACGGAGAGCTAGTAGAAATAGAATCACCTACTACCTTTATATACACGGGTGTCTGATTTCACATTTGAAGGCCTAGGGCCTGACCTAATTTTAGATGCAATTGAAAGCCTTGATGTTTATGTTACATCAGGGCTTTTAGCCTTAAACAGTTACGAAAATCGCGTTTATCAGTTTACCACTGAAAAACATGGGCGCTTAGTCGCTAAGTTTTACCGCCCTCTTCGTTGGACCAATGCGCAAATAGAAGAAGAGCACAACTTTTCATTTGAATTACAGTCACACGAATTGCCGGTTGTAGCCCCCCTTCTATTCAGCGGTAAGAGTTTACATGAATATGCAGGCTATCGATTTGCCTTGTTCCCATCGGTAGGCGGGCGGCAATTTGAAGTTGATAACCTTGACCAACTAGAATGGATGGGCCGCTTAATTGGACGCATCCACGCTACCAGTGCAAAAAAACAATTCGAACACCGCTTTAGCATAAATACACAAGAGTATTTAGACGAACCCGCTAAGCAATTGGCGAATAGCGATTTGGTGCCCAGCCATTTACACAGCCCGTTTTTTACTATTTTGGAACACGTTGTAAAATTAGCGAATACACAATATAGCGCAGTTGAAAACAAAATTAGCCCTATACGCTTACACGGTGATTGCCACCCTGGTAATATTTTATGGCGAGATGGCCCAACGTTTGTTGATTTAGATGACTGCCGCTCAGGCCCTGCTATTCAAGATTTATGGATGATGCTAGCGGGTGACCAACGTCAGCAGCACATGCAACTCGAAACACTAATAGAAGCCTACGAAGAATTTAATCCCTTTGATAACAAAGAACTCGCACTCATTGAACCTTTGCGCGCCATGCGCATGGTTCATTATATGGCGTGGTTATCAAAACGTTGGCAAGACCCAGCATTCCCTCGCGCTTTTCCATGGTTTGGTGAAGATAAATATTGGGAAAATCAAATTTTAGCCCTTAAAGAACAATTTTCTGCTCTACAACAAGATCCCATCACCTTACAGCGCTTTTAAAGCATAAAAACACATATAAAAGATTGATATTCTATTGGTATTTATATGGCAACTCTTTATAGTGTTGCCACGTAAGGTGCTTTTCTAAAAATGTCTAATAATGAGTAATTTAACAGGCATTACGAAGAGGTAAACGGGAAATAGGTGAAATGCCTGTGCTGCCCCCGCAACGGTAAACAATCGAAAGTAAGTATTTCAAACTGATTTTCACATAAACCCGCAGTTTTAATAACTAAAGCGTTTATGCGTCAGCCACTGTTATGTGCTCAACAACAAGCACGTAATGGGAAGGATTAATCAGTTAAATTGTAAGCCCGGATACCGGCCTAACTACAGGTAAACTGTACATAATCAGTACAGCGTTACAATTTTAGCTATTACTCGGGCGGAGTAATATTAAGGACATATAAATGAAAACCTCAATATCTTATATATCAGGCGCGTTACTTACTAGCCTCACTTTTTGCGTAAGCGCACAACAAGCATCCACTATTGAAACAATCACTATAAAAGGTAATAACACACCCGTTCCAACTCCTTTTATAGCCGCTTCAACCAGCGTGATTAACGAGCAAACCATAAAGGCTTCCGGTGCTATAAGCATTACAGACCTTCTTCGCACTGTTGCTGGTGTGAATATCAGCCAATCTGGCGGCTTAGGTAGCTTAAGCGAACTTCGTTTTAGAGGCAGTGAAAGCAACCACGTAATGGTAGTGCTTGATGGCGTAGAACTAAACGATGCCGCCCAAGGAGGCGCCGTCGATTTTTCGCATATTCTATTAAACAATATTGAAAGAATTGAAGTATTGCGCGGTCCGCAAAGTGCATTATGGGGTTCAAATGCTATTGCTGGTGTTATTAGTATTAGCACCAAAAGTGCACAAAGCAAACGCATAAGCCCGTCTGTAGGACTTAAGCTAGGTGACAGGCAAACCTATCAGGCCAATGCCAGTGTTAGCCAGCAATTAAAGTCAATCAGCTATTCCCTTAACGCAAGTACCTTAAAAACCAGCGGGGAAAACATAAGCCGTATAGGCAATGAGGAAGATGGCTACAAAAACACAAGCGTTGGGGGCAAAGTCACTTATAAAATCAATCAAACTAACCAAGTGCGATTTAACGGCCGACTAGTGAACTACGAAAGTGACTTCGATAGCACTGATTTTAGCACCGGCTTGCTAAGTGATGCCGATAACCACACACAGGGCGAACAATTATCTATTGGGCTTGATTGGCATTTCACACCACAAGACCCAAGTGAGATTTATTCACAAAGCCTAGCGTTTCAATATTCTGACCAAAGCAACAAAAATTACGAAAGTGACATTTTGGGTAATACGAGTGAAGCAAGTAAATTACGCGTTCATTGGAACAATCATTTCTCTTTTGGCAAACAAAGTTTTGTCAACCTAGGCCTTGAGGGTGTTGAAGAAGATTTTGAACAAAGCGGACAAGTGATTTTTGGCGATCCGAATCAATCACAATCAGTTGGTAGCTATTCATTTGTGAGTAACGGTTTATACACATTAAGTGATTCAGTTAATCTTAGTGCCAGTGTTCGATTCGACAACAATGACACTTTTGACAACGCAAGCAGTTATCGAGTGGGAAGTACATATATTCTTAACGCTGATTGGCATGCATTTGTAAGCTATGGCAAAGCGGTTAAGAATCCAACGTTTACTGAACGCTTTGGATATTTCCCGTCATCGTTTTTGGGTAACCCTGACTTACGCCCTGAAGAGCAGAAAAGCTTAGAAGCCGGTATTGAAGGAAGGCTTGATACAATATCCATTCAGCTTAGTTGGTTTAAAGCTGAGCTAAAAGATGAAATATTAGGATTTGTTTACGAGCCAATTAGTGGGCAGTTTACAGCCGATAATGCCGATATTGAAAGCGAGCGAGAAGGCTTTGAAATGGCAGTAAATGGCAGTATTCAAAATATTGACTACAAAGCACAATATAGTTACTTAGACGCTAGTGAGAATGCACAAACTGAATTACGCAGAGCGCGCCATACTGGCTCAGTTAGCGTACTTTACAATGTGCATAGTCAGCACGCAGTATACCTACAGGCCGATTACACTGGGGCTCGTACTGATATATTTTACCCACCGTTCCCTGCTGCATCACAACTATTAAGCTTAGATGCACATTGGTTAGTTAGTGCAAACTATCAATATAAGCACAATGAAAATATAACTTTCAGCTTGCGACTTTCAAACCTGTTTAATAAACAGTACGAAGATGTAATAGGATATAGTGCTGAATCAAGCCGAGCCTTGGCAGGCCTTCAGTATACTTGGTAAGTGCTTCAAGTTACCCTTTATATGCAAGCTTTAAACTTGCTTATAAAGGGGCTTATGCTATATCCTTGCCCCAAAATATTGGAACTTTTGATTCTTAATAGGGTCAATCATACGAACAATTACCATAGGAAATTTTAATGACTCGAATAATTGCAGCTCTTTTACTTAGCGTGATGATACCTTTGCAAGCTTGTGCACAAGTTGCATTATGGCAAGAAGGCAAGCACTACAATGTGATTGCAGAAAAAGCTTCAGCAAAACCTGTAGTAAAAGAATTTTTCTCATTTTGGTGCCCAGCTTGTTATCGTTTTGAGCCATTAGTTGAACAAATGAAAGCCGACCTAGGGGATGACGTTAAATTTACTAAAGTACAAGTCAACTTCATGGGTTTCACCAGCGCTGACATTCAAGATGATGCAACGAAAGCGATGATCATGGGCCGCGTAATGAAAATGGAAGATGAAGTAAATAGCGCTATTTTCAACTATATTCATCAGCAAAAAGCAACTATTGGCGGCATGAGTGATTTACGCAGTATATTTATTGTAAATGGTGTAGAACCTGAGAAATTTGATAAAACAGCAGCTAGCTTTAGCATCAATAGCTTAGTCAATCGCAACAATAAAGAAGTTGAAAAATTCAGAGAACATTTAGGTGGCGTACCAAGCTTTATTGTAAATGATAAATATCAGGCTACTTTTACTCGTGACATGTCTACGAGTGATTATGTGTCGCTAATTACTTGGTTAAGCAAACAAAAATAATTTTTTGTGAAACGAACTATAAAAACCAACCTACCAGGTTGGTTTTTTTATAACTGATGAAAACCTTTTCAGTGTTGAATAGACCCTTCGAGTCGGGTATTCTGCATCATTAAATTAAGCTATTTTAACGCCTTGGGTTAATGCTTTTGCAATCCTTCACGATACAGTATTGATATACATGGAATATATCGATTTTTGTATTATGCAAAACCCAATAAAATATATTGCTTGGCTTTGCTATTGAATAATGTAATTTCAACCTGAGCAAATTAGTAAAATGATGAAAGAGAATAACATGGACGATTTTGGCAGTACTCAAATAAAATCAAGTATTTATGTTCAGCAGGTAATAATGACAAACACACAATTTGTAGGCAATAAATGTGTTGTGATTAGCGAGACTTACCCATGAGTGATTTTAGTCAAAATTGTATTGAGCTTACCGATAAATTATCTCAGTTATTGGTGTCTAATCGTAAGCAAAAATTACTTGTCTTGATCTACCATCAGGTGTTTAAAGAGCTCAACCCTTATTTTCCAACTGAGCCTGATATCAGCATCTTCGAACAGCAGATGAAAACGGTTAGCGCTCATTTTAACGTTTTGCTCTTAAGTGATGCGCTAAAACAGCTTAAAAACGGCACTCTTCCACCTAAATCAATAGCGATTACCTTTGATGACGGCTACCAAAATTGCCGAAAAAATGCGCTGCCTATTTTGAATAAGTTTGCACTTCCTGCAACCTTGTTTATTCCAACTGACGCAATGGATGAAGGCGTTATGTGGAACGACAAATTATTCCAAATAATCCATAAAACCACATCACCAAGCTTGGTGCTCGAAAACATTAGCTATGATTTATCTTCGGTTAAATATAAAATTAAAGCGTTTCATGATTTAAACTCAGAACTTAAATTTATGCTACCCGATGATAGAAACGCCTTTATTGCTAAGTTATCTGATGCACTGAACGTAAATTCGTTTACGCGCGTTATTATGGCGCCTGAGGAAGTCGCTCAAATTAAAAATCAACGCGTGGAAATAGGTTCTCATTCTAAATCTCACCCTATATTTTCAATGCTTGACGACAAAGGCGCCACCTTCGAATTTATAAGTAGCCATGAAAAGCTAACGCAAGTTATTAAAGATGATGTAAAAGGCTTTGCTTACCCAAATGGTAAGTATGTGCGAGATTTTACAGATGAAACCCTTAGCGCAATAAACAAGACCCCATACGAATACGCAGTTACAACCAATTGGGGAATAGTGACACCGCAAACTAACCAACATAAAATCCCTCGTTTCACCCCGTGGGATAATACACCTTATAAATTTTATCTACGATTACTCAGTAAATTCATTTTTCCTTCAAGTATCGTGAACAAGGATGTAAAAAAGTAGTGAAGATCATAATTGATGCAAGAACCGTTTTTGCAAAAGCTCGCCGAGGAACCGGAAAGAACTTGGTAGATTTGTATGCGCAAATTGAACAAAAACGCCCTAACTGGGATATTGAGTTTTGTTATTCAAAAGGGTTTGATAGCTATGGAAGTGATTTAAACTTTAAACGCATTAAGCTTTCCCCCATGTTAGACGTGGGTAATCGCTTCAAACTTTGGCAAGATTATTTTTTCCCTCTACGTGGTAAGCTAAAAGGGGCAAATATATTGCATTGCCCAGCTCAAACCAGCCCTAAACTAATCGGCTCTCCAACCATAGTAACTATTCACGACATTATTCCGCTTAGAATGGACGATGGAATGCCTGAAGCAGAGAAACAAGTCCTAGAGAATAATATTAAGCACTCCCTAAATAAAGCAAAGGCCATTATTACCGTTTCTCAATACAGTAAGAACGACATACTGGATTATTTTGGCCAGCAATATGAAGATAAGATCAAAGTTGTTCATTGGGCGCCAGAAGGTAAACTCCTTAGCCCGCCCACTCAAGAAACACAGAACAAGGTATTACAAGAATACAAATTACTTAATGGGCAAGACTTTGTGCAAAATGGGCAGCCCCCTCCTTTCTTTTTTAGCCTGGGAGCGGCATCACCACGAAAAAATACAGAAAAATTACTCAAGGCGTTTGCTGCGTTTTGTGAAATAAACAAAGAATGGAAACTGTTGCTCGGCGGAATTCAAGAGGGTGCAAAAGCAAAATTTGCACAACAAATTGAAGCGTTGGGCCTTAGCGATAGAGTATCGTTAAATGGCTTTTTACCAGAGGCGCATATGCCACAACTATACTTCGCTTGTGACGCATTTATCTTTCCATCCTTGTATGAAGGTTTTGGACTTCCCGTTATTGATGCCTTTGCTAGCAACTCACCATTGATTGTTTCTAATGTAACCTCTTTACCTGAAGTAGCAGGCGATGCAGCCATGTTTTTTGACCCCGAATCAGTAGAAAGTATGGCCAGTAGTTTTGTTGAGGTCGCGGCCAGCGAAACGCTTAGGCAATCAATGATAGAAGCCGGTCATAAACGTTTAGAGCAGTTTTCGTGGAATAATACTGCCAATCAAGTCATTGAAATTTTTGAGCAGGTTAGCCAATAAGATGAAAATATTATTGATGACCGATGCCCTACCTTTTCCACTTGATCATGGTCTAAAGCTACGCGTTTTTAATTTTTGCAGAGAACTTTATAAAATTCATGAAATAGATCTGCTTTGTTACGACACTTCCCCGTTGCCCGAAGAGCTAGCTCCATTATTTCACCGGGTATTTCAATTTGAAAAACCGAAAGCAAACGACACGAGCAACAACATTGTACACAAAGTGCTAAATCCATTTTCCTATGAAGGCTTAGTTCGAAGTAGCGAGGATGCAAAGCTCAGTTTTCCAAATTTGATTAACGAATATGAATATGATCTTATTTGGGTGTATCGAGGCATGATGACTACCCTGCCTGAAAAACTAAACACACCTGTAGTAGCTGATATTATAGATGACTACATGCTTGATTATTGGAGGCGCCTGAAAGCCGCCACCAAATTAGTAGATAAAGCAAAATACTACAAGTGGTATAAAACGGTGTGTAGTTATGAACGAGAAGTGTTTAGCCGAGCAACGCGCTTAGTATTCGCGTCAAGCCCTGATGCAGAGGCATGTGCGCGCCAGCTCAAACACACGCCATGTGATGTGGTAAGTAACGGCGTTGATGTAAATTATTACAACGCGCTTGAAGGCATACAAAAAGACCCTAATCTCATAGTGTTTGAGGGTAAAATGGACTTCGCGCCTAATGAAGATGGTATGTTGTTTTTTTGCGAAGAAGTCTTTCCAAAAATACTTAAAATTCGCCCGCAAACAAAGCTAAGAATAGTGGGTAAAAATCCCACGCCAGCAATTTCAGCATTGGCGTCACCGAATATTGAGGTAACCGGATTTGTTGACGACGTACGAACATATGTGCAAGAGGCTTCTGTATTTGTTTGTCCGCTTCGTTTTGGAAGTGGCGTAAAGAATAAAATTTTACAGGCATGGTCTTTAGGGATGCCAGTAGTAGGCACCACTAAAACCACTGGTGGCATAAATGCTATTGATGGCCAAAATATGCTAATTGAGGATGACGCTAGCCAATTTGCGATAAAAGTATGTGACTTACTTGATGATACCAATATGCAAGCAAAGCTAGGCGCGAATGCAAGACGCGATATAGTGGCTGATTTTTCATGGCAAACAAAATCAAAAGAGTTGAATGCTTTGTTTGAAGAGGCAGTTCGGTGAGAGACTTACTAATACTCGTAATATTAATAGTCGCCCTATTTTGGACGTTTAAGCGTCCTTGGATAGGGATTATGACATGGAACTGGATAAGTTTGATGACACCTCACAGAATGACGTGGGGCTTCATGTTTGGTATGCCAGCTGCCGCTATGACATTTGCTGCACTATTTGTATCATTGTTTATTAATAATAAGCCCAATGACAAGATGCCATTTTACTTCAATTTTCAAGTTGTTCTAATGGTTCTGCTTCTGCTCCACTGCTTAATCACAACGCTAAACGCTTGGATGCCCGAGCAAGCCATGGAGCAGTGGATAGCTTTTTTAAAGATAGCCCTTCTTGCTACCATTTCAACTAAGCTAATTTTCGGTCCGCACAAAATATATTGGTATGTTGCCATCATTGGCTTATCAATCGGTTTGTTAGGCGTAAAAGGCGGCCTCTTTACCTTATCAACAGGTGGTTCTTTCCGTGCACAGGGCCCCAGAACAAGCTTTTTATTCGACAACAACCACTTTGCACTAGGCTTGAATATGGTCTTGCCCTTTTTATTCGTATTAATTAAAAATAGAATGAATGTAGGGAAATGGAACAAGATGTATAGAATACTTTTGTGGGTGACGTTCATAATGACCATCATTTGCATTCCATTTACCTACTCTAGAGGCGGCTTCATTGGTTTAGCTATTATAGTATTGTACAGCGCGTTTCAAAGCAGACACCGACTCAAGTTTTTTACGTTTCTGTTTGTCAGTATTATTATTGCCATTCCGTTTTTACCAGAGAAGCTAACCAATCGACTGGATACAATCAATACCTACAATGAAGATAGCTCGGCGAACCAAAGATTCCAGGCTTGGGACATTGCCTACAACATTGCAAAGGAAAACCCCATTACAGGTGCGGGATACCATTATTACAGAGTAGGGTCTGCTATTTGGCTATCATACGCGTCTGAGCAACGCGAGGGGATGTATTTTCAGCAATCAAGAGCCGTACACAGTATTTATTTTCAAATGATGGGGCAACATGGTTTTGTTGGTTTAGCGCTGTTTTTAACTTTACTGATATCAAGCTATTTCAGGTTCTTAGCCTTGGAAAAACACTTTAAGAAACGAAAGAATCAACTGTACAGTGATATATGTGTAGCAGGTAAGCTGTCTCTCACCGTATTCTCTATTTCAGGCGCATTGTTGAACGCGGCTTTCTTTGACCTCTTTTACATGATCGTGATTCTGTCAGCCTTATTGCATAGGGAGTCTAAGAACCCAAGTTTGTACGAGAATATAGATATTAACAGTGATGGTAAATCTGAAGGCGAGGAAGCTGTGCAAATTACAGCAAAATCATCTAAATGATGACTTTGCTGTAAGTTTATTAAAACAACTAAGCAAAATCCCGTTTTGCACGGGCCAAGTCGGCGGGTATACCAATATCTATAAAATATCCATCGGCTTGGGCAAAACTGAAATTGCCCTGCCCTACATATTTCTCTAAATAATCTTTCTCAAATGAATACACGCCGTCAATCTCGTCAAGCTTACATTGCGCGTTATCTATTAAGTATATACCCGAGTTAATACTACCTGAGGCACCTGATTGCTTTTCAGCAAAGCCCGTTAGCATGTTTTCATGAGTTTCAACTCGCCCATAGCGATCAGTATCATCCATATAACGAGTCAGCATTGTTAAATGTGCGTGCTGGCGAGTGTGTATGCTTAGCATTTTGGCTAAATCAAACTCTACGCTAGTGTCACCATTAACCACCAAGTAATGTTGATGCTTTAGCTTGTCGCAACGAATCGCATTACTTATGCCGCCTCCGGTTCCAAGCGGATCATCTTCAATTGCGTATTGAATATGTAAACTCTTATACTGTTTCCCGAAATGCTCAATAAATTGCTCTTTTAAGAACGACAGCGAGAAAATAGCCTGCTCAACGCCTTGTTCTATTAAGGCGTCTAATACAAACTCCAAAAACGGCCGCCCAGCAACGTCAACCAAAGGCTTTGGAGTGCTTTTAGTGATATCACCTAAGCGAGTTCCAAAACCACCCGCTAACACAATTGCACAAGGCTTAGTCATAAAAACTCACTTATTTATTGGCAGGGTCGTATTCGGGGAAAAACATTTTTTCAACAAAGGCACATAACATATGACCCACTAAAATGTGCGCTTCTTGAATACGAGGAGTATGAGTACTCGGCATCGACAAACATAAATCAGCCAAGTCTTGAATTTTGCCGCCAGCGCCTGCAAGACCAATGGTAAATACGCCCATTTTTTTCGCTTCTTCAAATGCTTTAAGCACGTTTTTAGAATTCCCTGAAGTACTTAAGCCTATAAACACATCGCCCTCAACCGCATTGGCTTGAATTTGCCTAGAAAACAAGTTTTCAAATCCGTAGTCATTGCCAATAGCAGTTAGAATTGACGTATCAGTAGTTAGCGCCAAAGACGGTAAGCCAGGGCGATCAAATTCGAAACGACTTACAAATTCTGCTGCGATGTGCTGTGCGTCTGCGGCACTTCCGCCATTCCCAGCAATAATGACCTTGCGGCCTTTTTTATGGGCGTTGTAACAAATTTGCCCAGCTTTAAGTATTTTTTCAAGCAATTCATCTGACGCCAATATTTTCTTTTTAATGTCGATTGAATCTTCAATGTGTTGCTTAAAGTAATTTATATTTTCCACGTTTGTGTACCTTCATTTGTAAACTTAAATCGATAGAATTCGCCTTGGCTATCTTTTAGTGCATTAATAACATCGAGGCGCTTGGTAGGCTCTACAAACATCATTATAAAACCGCCACCACCTGCACCTGAGACCTTCATAGAAATAGCCCCGGCTTGCGCTGAAAGCGTCTCTATTTCATCTATGTAATCATTGCTAATAGATGAAGAAGTTGATTTTTTTGCCATCCATGCGGTTTTAAACGATTGTGCCATTTCAGATATATTAGACATAAGTAATTGCTCTTTTAGCTCATACGCTAATTCTTTTACTTTATGCATAGCTTCTAGAGGCTTTTTGTCTGCTGACGAGGTGGTTTTAACCTGATCGTCTATAATCTTGGCTGAAGAGCGTGAAATGCCTGTGTAATAAAGCATAATATAGCTTTCGAGCTCATTTATAATTTGGTCTTTTATGCGCAGCGGGTTAACTATGACCTTGTCTCCGTCATAAAACTCCATAAAATTAAACCCGCCAAATGTTGTAGCGTATTGGTCTTGTTTACCCCCTGATAAAGCTAAATCTTTACGCTCTATGTCATAAGCTAATTTGGCTAAGTCATATTCTCCTAAGGGCAAGTTCAACAATTGCTGGAACGCGCCTAAAATCGCAACAACCATAGTGGAGCTTGAGCCTAAACCACTGCCAGGGGGGGCGTCAGAATAAGTCGTAATGTCTACTGCTAGTGGCTTACCACCGCAATAGTCCTTTACTACACGGTTATAAATACCTACATGTAAATCGAGTTGATGACCCAGAGGTAAAACGGCATCAAGCTCATATTCATGCTCAACTTGTAAATCTTTTGCAACAAAGTTAATTTTGTCGCCTTCAGGGTGAAAAACAATTGTGCAGTAGGCGTACATGTCTATGGTTACATTTAAAACGCAACCACCAAACTCTTCTGAATATGGGGAAACATCAGTCCCGCCGCCGGCTAAACCTAAGCGCAAAGGCGACTTTGACCTTACCGTAATGGCATTGTTTTTCATAAAAGACTCTCAATATAATTAGCGATTTTTTCTTTATTATTTGTCGCCCTATTGGCAATCCACTCGGGCACTTCCATTGCGCAGGTATAAAATTGAAATTTGTTTTGTAAATTTTCAGGGAGCGCAATAGTGGTAACTAAGCCTTGCTCGTCTACATTGTTTTTCTGCGAAAACACTTTCGCTGCAATACCAGCAATTTCATGATGTGATATGGGAGTACCACAACCTGCATTGTATATACCGTTACTGACTTCATCTGAGGAAAATGCTTGCCAAATTATTTCGCATAAATCATCCACATGAATGTAATCACGGTCAATTTGCTCGTCAAACACATCAATAAAGCCTTTGGTTTGCAAAAACTCAGTAAATCTACGCGGGATACTGGCATTGTGACCTTTATGTGATTCGCCTTGACCAAATACATTGAAAAAGCGCAATGAAACCACACGGCTATTAAGCTCGGTAAAGTCATTTGCACGCAAGTAATTATCAAACATCAGTTTGCTCATACCATAAATATTGTGCGGTTTTTCAGAAGCTTTATCTACAAAACAATTTCGAGTTAATCCATATATCGCTGATGTTGAAGCAAAAACAAACGGGACTTTTTGCTGTTTAGCAAATTCAAAGTAGGCTTTAGAATGAACAAAATTATCGTTCATCATAACGCTGAAGTCTTGGCACATTACGTCAGCATTTGCGCCAATATGAAAAATACCCGAAATATTACACTCACTCAGTTTAGTTATAATTGCATCTACACCATCGCGATAATCCAGAAAGTCGTAAATATCTAAACCAACTAAATTACCCCAATGCTCATCGCTTTTAAATGAGTCAATTGCGATAATATCTTGCCTACCGTAGCTATTGAGCAATTTTATCAAATTAGCGCCCACAAATCCGGCCGCTCCCGTCACAACTAGCATTGATTATCTCCGTTATAAACTGCACTTACAAACAAACTAACACTTGTGCCTTTTGTAAAATTAATCGCTTGGCGAGCTGCCGTGTGCGACGCATTTTCAAATACTTTACATTCGCCTTTGCTTGTCATTCTTACCTTTAAAGGCCTTCCCCCCATCATCACTACAACGCTTTTGATGTTGTGATTTAAGGTAATTGTATAATCAATAGTATCATTAGCAAGTAGCACTAATGTGTCACCTACAGAAAAGCTGGCAAGTTTTGGATTGCGCATGTAATACTGCACTGTTTTTTTAATTTCATCTTCAACCCGCGCTTGCAGCACCACAAGCGATTGATAAGTGGGATTTTTCTGGGCATCTAGTAACTCTAAGCGCCACAATGGAAGTTCGTAGAAGCTATCAGACTTCGCTCCTTCATCCATATTCTTGCCGTCAAAGGTATCTTCACTCCCATCTACATCAACATAATATTGGTAATTTGGACCACCTATCAGCTGCAAGGCTGGTTTTATTGGCAGTAACACGTCAGCGTATAGTCTAGAGCCTTTGTTTTGTACTTCAAATTGCGTGGCGTCACTTCTTAATATGCCATTACTAGCGGTACCCACTAACACGTTTTCTTTACCAAACACCTCGGGTTTCGTATAAGTGTGAAATAGTGACTTAACGGTGTAGTCTTTAGATGCCGCTTTAACCGAATCGGCGATTATCAAAGCATCTTCGTTGGGAAGATAAACGAGTTGGCGGATTGCTTCTTCAGCCTTTGTATTGCCACCAATCAGCGAGCGATCATTATATGCAGGAGCAATATCAACTGAAATTGATTGAATATCATTTTGTGCAAAATTTTCATCAAGTAAATTTACCGAGTAAAAATCGCCCTTTTCTGTAATATTCTCAAGCCACTCTTGGTAACTACTTATTGAACTGCCCGTTGGCATAATCACTCGCTGACCACCGTCATTAATGTCCGAACTCACAATGCTGTTGTGTTCATCCTCCTGCATAATTAGCAGGCTGTTTTTAGCAACCGTTCTAACGTAGTAGTTTAAACGGTGTTCTGAGGTATAAGCACCATAAGTACCTGAGTTTGAAATAAGGGGGGCCCCTTTAAAGAGCGTAAAATGGCCCGCATCATAATGCTGATGGTGAGTAAATACATTGCTTGCTCTGAAACTTATAAACGTATCATCTTTTCCCCAACCTGAGCGCATAACTGCATGGTTGGCATACCCTTTCCCAAATAACCTTGCGTTTGGTAATAATCCTTCAAAATCAGATAAATGTTGCTCAGGGCCTTTTAACACTGCACTTGTTTGAACGTAAGATTCAGGTGATATAAAGTAAGGAGTCATCCATCGATAGTCGCGAAAATAAGAGGCCCGTGGATGCAATTTTTTTAACCAATTTGAGTACATCAGAATAGGAACATCACCCGTTACTTTAGCAATAACATCGATTACTTTTCTCGTTTCTTCTTTTAAATCTATTCGGCTGCCTTCATCAGCATAGCCTTCAATCTGGTTATCAGGCCGGGTCAAATATATGTGTGCATACCCTATATTGAGAAGTAATTGATAGGCCCTGTCTTTTTGATCACTGGTGGGATGATTTACCATCGCAGCTAATCCTAGTACAACAAGATGCGCCCTATTCTGAATCCAGTAGTTATATCCTTCAGGCCAAGTACCTGAAGCTTCCACTGCGTTCATTAAATCTAAAAAATGACCATACGCCCTAGAGTACAAAACTTTATTGTTTGGTTTATCTAAATCTAAGACCGAGGCTAATAAAAATGCGGTAGACGCTAGAGATGCGCGCCCGTGCCATAAGGATGCCGACTCCCTATCGAGTTTTTTAAGATATATCTCTAGAACCACAGCAATTCTATCGTCAATCTGATTAACAGTGTTGCTATCAAACTTAGCTACTGCTCTTGCGATATCGTAGATGAAGGCGAAACTCCACCCGTTACCATAATATCCAGATTCTTTTGGCTCATCTAAAGTGAAGTCTATTAATCCGCTTTTCAAGTTTTCAAATGCACTGTAATCAGACTCACCGTAATATAGAAAACATGCCAGCTTATTATAATAATTTACGCTTTCACAATTGAGATAGAGCCGTTCTTTTCTTTCTTTGAGAATATCAAAATGACGAATAAAATATTCGTGAGGATTTTCAACAACGCTGTATTCTTTGTTTAAAATACGAGGGTAAGTTTGATTAAGCGCTAAATATTGGTAGCGGGTAGTGTATTTTGCTTGTGAACTTAAAAGCTCGTCATTCTCTTGAGTGATACCTGATTTACTAGCAACTTTATTAATAAACTCTGTTGGGCTTAAATTTGTTTGCTTGTAAAACAAATAAGCCCCTATTAAGGCAACGGTTACACTTATTAAACCAACGCTGCTAAAAAGATATAACATCCATTTTGATAATGTCCCTTTACTGCTCATTAGCATCTCTCTTTGCATAATTACATTTCTGTAATCGTTTTAAATTTAGTAAGTTTTGCACACGTAAGGATACAAGCCCATATTAAGGGGATGATCTTACAAAATAAACACAATAACAAGCTATACTTATTTGAAGTTCACTTATAAAAGCTTGCTTAAGTTGGCTATTTATTGTTCTAATAAAGCGATTTAGTGAAGTCGCCAATGATGAAAACAGACACATTGGCTCAGGATTTATTTTATAGGTCGATAAATAACAATCAAATATGATTTCATTCCTATGCTTTTTAAATGCTAAATAAAGAACATATAAAAAAATGAGGCAAGCCAATTTGTGGGCAACAGAATTTGAATATCGCCGCACTTTACTAAAAGTTTTATTACTTATTATTGTTGTGGTGGGTGCTATATTTACAATACACAATTGGTCAGTAGGTTTGTATATTCTAGCAATTGTGGAATTTGCTACCATATGCTTTGCTATGGGCGTATTGTCGATACATAAGACGTCTAAAAACATTCATTTTTGGGCATCAGCTTTTTTAGCGACCTTATACTTGGTTATCCTTTTCGGTGTATATGCATCCAAATTTTCAGCCTCGCTTTATTCTTGGTTATTTATAATTCCTGTTTTATCGTATTTGTTGCTCGGCACCAAGCGAGGCAACATCTTTAGCGCCGTTTTTGTTAGCCTTGGGATTGCCGTTTTGTATGCTAAACATATAAATAGTGACGGCGCAGTGCCTTTTATCGCCATACTTAATATACTGTTTTGCATACTAGCCATTTGGGGGCTTTCATACACCTATGAGTCAAAAAGAGCGTCTATGGTAAAACAGCTTCAAAATGCAGCCGCGTTGGACCCATTGACTAATTTATATAACCGTTTGAATTTTGAATCTATCTTTTCGTCACTATGTCAACGCGCCCATAAAGAAGATACAGGGGTGGCTATGCTCCTACTAGACCTAGACCATTTTAAAAGTATTAATGACCAGTTTGGACATATTATTGGTGATAAGGTGTTAAAAGAAGTGTCGAGCCGCATCACGAATTTTAAAGGCAATTATGATTGTGCTTTTCGTTTAGGCGGTGAAGAATTTTGCTTGCTTATATTTGATACCAAGGAGCCTTTAACGTCACAAGTAGCGGAAAACTTGCGTAAAGCGATCATGTCCAGTATGGAAATAGATGGTCATCAATTAAGTGTTAAGGTAAGTATTGGCGTATCACACTGGACTAATGACGATAGTCATTTATCGCAAGTGTATCAACTAGCCGACGAACGTCTTTATAAAGCAAAAAGCATGGGGCGTAACACGGTTGTAAGTAGCTAAGCCAGTATTAAAATTATTCTGACTTAGCTTTATCTTACTTATCCGAGGGAGTCTGTGGCGACCTTGTAACGCGGATCTTCGTTTACATTGATTTCAACATAACGGCCTGCCTTTTTAAGCAAGATTCTACATTCAGGGCTAATGTGCCTAATGTGTAATGTTTTGCCGTTTTCTTGGTATTTGTCAGCCAAATTATCTAAGGCATCAATACCTGATGAATCCCAAATACGAGACTCGTTAAAGTCGATTACAACGTCTTCTGGATCGTTCTGCACGTCAAATAAATCTTTAAAATGAGATACCGAACCAAAGAACAGCGGGCCTTCTAAATCATAGACCTTCCAACCATCTTTATCAGTATGAGAGCGAACCATAATATGAGTCGCATGTTTCCAAGCAAATACAAGTGCTGAAACAATAACACCCACCACTACTGCAACGGCTAAATCTGCAATTACCGTAACCGCAGTTACTAAAAATAGTACAAACGCATCTTCTTTGTTCACGCCACGTATAATTCTAAATGAGGCCCATTCAAAGGTACCAATAACGACTACAAACATTACCCCTACCAATGCTGCCAGTGGGATCATTTCAATTAGAGGTGCAGCAAATAAGATAAATGCAAGCAACACTAAAGCTGCTGTTATACCTGACAAACGTCCGCGGCCACCTGAATTAATGTTGATCATGCTTTGGCCAATCATGGCGCAACCGCCCATACCACCAAAAAAGCCGTTAACCGTATTAGCAACACCTTGGCCAACACATTCTTTGTTGCCTTTCCCGCGAGTATCGGTCATTTCATCAATTAAGGTTAGAGTAAGTAATGACTCAATTAAGCCCACTAAAGCCAAAATAATACTGGTAGGTAAAATAATGTAAAAAGTTTCTAGTGAAAACGGTACCATTGGGATAGAGAAGCTAGGCAATTCACCCGCTAAAGAAGCGCTATCACGCTGGTCTGCTGGTAGCATATCGCGAACATAATCAATTACCGTACGAGCTTCTAAATCTAGAAAAGTCACTAACAAAGTAACGGTTACTATGGCAACAAGTGAAGCTGGAATAGCGGTGGTTAGCTTAGGTAATAGATAAATAATTGCCATAGTTAGCGCAATTAAGCCAGCCATCATATAAAGGGCCGTACCACTCATCCATTCCCACTCACCTTGAGCATTGAGCACTTCAAATTGTCCTAGCTGCGCAAGAAAGATTACAATAGCTAAACCGTTCACAAAACCTAACATTACAGGGTATGGAACCAACCGGATAAACTTACCCATTTTAAATATGCCAAAGGATATTTGGATTAACCCCGCCAGTACCACCGCGGCAAATAAATACTGCACTCCATGATTCATAACAAGCGCAACCATTACCACGGCCATTGCGCCAGTAGCGCCTGATATCATGCCCGGTCGCCCGCCAATTGCTGAAGTAATTAAACCCATCATAAATGCTGCATACAAGCCAACCATTGGTTCAACACCGGCTACAAACGCAAACGCAACGGCTTCCGGCACTAATGCCAAAGCCACTGTTATGCCTGATAAAACGTCATTTTTGACGTTCCCTTGGGCACCATTAAAATTATTAAACATTACTTTTCCACTAGGTTGTAAATATTAGATCATAAATTGGCGCGAGTGTAACAGATGCCAATGCACAATTCTTTTAACAAAATGTAAATTACACTTGCATGTATTATTTTTTACCGCCGCCTAAACAATTTGGCGAATCTGGGCTTATGCCTTGCTTCTTTTCCCAGCCTTCTTGAGTAAATGCATGAATAGCTAAAGCATGCACAGGGCCTGCTAATTCATCTTCAAGCGCGGTGTTAATAGCACGATGGCGCTGCAACAAACGCAAGCCCTCAAAGGCATCGCTCACTACCGTTACTTTAAAATGTGTTTCAGAATTAGCTGGAACATTGTGCATATGACTCTCATTTAGCACTTCTAAATAAAGTGGTGAAAAAGCTTCTTGCAATTTGTCATGTATGCTTACTTGAATGGTTTGACTCACAAATTAACTCTCTTAGGTTTAAAATAATTCTAAATGTTGCGTATAGCGCTTAGTGTTAGCCTTTAAATCCTTTGGCTACAATATAAACTTCGCGGGAACGTGGCCTTGAAGCCTCTGGCTTTCTTACCAGTACTTTATCAAATGAAGTGCGTACATCTTTTACATATTCTTCGTAGCCTACACCTTGAAAAACCTTTGCACAAAAACTACCGCCTGGCTTAAGTACGTTTCTAGCCATATCTAGCGCTAGTTCTACTAAATAGATTGACGAGTATTGATCAGTCGTGTTTACGCCACTCATGTTAGGTGCCATATCAGACACCACCACATCAGCTTTATTGCCGTTAAGTTCATGCAGAATTTCGTTGTAAACACTTTCTTCGGTAAAATCACCTTGCACAAATGTAACGCCAGCAATCCCGTCCATAGGTAAAATGTCGGATGCAATTACGGTACCTGCATTGCCTACCCATGGCGCCACTATTTGTGACCAGCCCCCGGGCGCTGATCCTAAGTCCATTACTACATTGCCAGGCTTTATTAACTTATCTTTTTCGTTAATTTCAATTAACTTATAGCTGGCGCGCGATCGGTAACCATCGGCCTTGGCTCTTTTTACATATGGGTCATTAACGTGTTCGTCTAACCATTTTTTACTGGTTTTGGATCGGGCCATGTATTGATTCTGCCATTTACCTTGCTAAAACAAACACTATTGTACGCGCTTGTTATTGTTTAAGGCAAATACCCATAATAATTTAATGATTAATTACAAAAGTTTGCGTGTTATTATTCCTACGTACACTATTTTATCAGGCTGAACATGAAACTAGATGACCTAAAAAAGCTCCACCAAAAAAAATACAGAACACAATTGGGCTTTTATTTGGTAGAGGGTGAGCATTTAATATTAGAACTAATAAAGGCCAACAAAGCTTCGAGCATTTTTAGCAATGTCACCATATATTTTACTGATAGTTTTACTGAACTTTTAAGTCAGTTAAACCACCCATTTAAAACCCAGCTTGTTAGCACTAAGCAAATGGCACAAATTAGCGATACAAAAAGTCCGCAGGGCATTGTTGCTTGTGTCCCCCTGCCTAGCGCGCCTATTAACACTACGCAAATCAATACGAAAGAACGCTGCGTGTATTTGCATGAAATACAAGACCCAGGCAACCTTGGCACTATTATTCGTACCTTGGCGTGGTTTGGAAATTTTAGATTATTACTCAGCAGCAATAGCGTAGATCCATTTAACCCCAAGGTAGTGCGAGCAAGCATGGGGGCAATATTTCATGTTTCTATAGAACAAGGCGTTAAATTAGAAGATTTGCAACAACGCTTTAGCCGCTTCGCGTATTTAGATATGCAAGGGGAATTAGTAAGCGCAAAGAGCTTTTCAAATCACCAGTGTTATTTGTTTGGCAACGAAGCGCGCGGCGTACCTCGAGAAGACCTAATTGCTTGTAAAGCACAAGCATTTACCATTGCGGGTAGCGGCAGTATTGATTCATTGAACGTAGCCAGTGCCGTAAATATTTGTGCGTATCAGCTGTCACTTTAATGTAGCCTAGTTAAGCGTTTTATTAATGGCATGGCAGAAAAGTTTAACGTTACCACTTTATTGAATTGGCTTTAACATTTTTATTTATTAGCGTTTTACAACATATCGAAAAGTGAAATTTAGGCGAAGGCCTACCTGAGTTTTGCTTTTATTTATACCGTGTTGCCAGTTTGCTTGTGTTGCCCCTTTCATAATAAGCAATGAACCTGGCTCAAGTTGAATACGTTGCGTGTCTTTACTATGAATATGCTTAAAATTCATTCGTCTTGTCTGCCCTAAACTGACTGAGGCTATTACAGGTTCAAATCCCAACTCAGGCTCGTTGTCAGCATGCATACCCATGCTATCATTCCCATCGCGGTACATATTTGCCAAGGCAGAATTAAATTGATGGCCACATGTTTGCTCACAAGCTTGTTTCATTTTGGCTAAGCGATTATCCCAAGGTAGGGGTGTCATTTTTAGTTTTGAATATTCGTAGTCAGTATTTGGGTCACCATACCATGCTTGTAAGCGCGGAATTTTGTGCATTTTCCCATATAGCTGAATGCTTGCTTGTTGCCAAGCTAATTCATTTTTAAAGTACTCTAGTAGATCATTCGCATGCTTGTGGGTAAGCCAATTTGGAAAGTATTCAACGTGTGCGTTTTGCATCGGCAAAACCAAAGAGTGCAAGCTATCTTCTAATCGTTCGTTTGTCTGTTTAGTTGAATCTTTGGGACTGCTCACTCGGCGCCTTTTACAGTGTAAAATTAATAGTTACCTTACACTTTACAACAGTAGTGCAAGGTAACTCAACAATCGTAAAATGCTAGTATTTATTTTAAGTTCTTATCTAAAAATGCTAATAGTGCGGTATATAGTTGCAATCTTCCTGCTTCGTCATACACACCATGCCCACTTTTATCGAAGTTTAAATATGGTACATCTTTACCTACTTTAGCAAACGCCTCAACCATCGCCTCAGCGTTTTTAACTGATACCCGAGAATCTTTTTCGCCATGTATAAGCATTACATCGGCTTTAATATTGGCTACATGGTTAATTGGTGAAAACTCAGCGAGCACTTGTGGGTCTGTACCTATAGCTCTGCGTAAATAGGCCTTACCGTATCGCAAATGCTCACTCACGTCACTATCGCTATACATTAAATCCATATCGTAAATCCCCACATAGCCTATTGTACATCTGTAGAGTTCAGGCGCTCTTATAGTCAGCATTAGCGCAGCATATCCCCCATAACTTGCACCGTATGAGCAGATGCTGTTTTCATCGACAGGGAAATTGGCGATGCTGTAGCGGGTACCATCAATAATATCTTGAATCATTTTCCCGCCCCATTCACGATATCCTGCGCGCATGAAACGTTGACCATAGCCACCACTTCCTCGGAAATTCACTCGCAATACCGCATAGCCTCTGTTGGCTAATAGTTGTACCTCACTGTCAAATTCCCAAGAATCTCTAATGCCATGCGGTCCGCCATGCACAAGTACTACCATAGGGGCTTTCTTATTTTCACTTGCGTCTTTAGGCAATGTTAAATAGCCATGTATAGTAAAGCCATCATTTGTTTCGTAACTAATTGCTTTTGTAGGTGCTAAATCTCGAGGGTCTAACCATGAACGATTCGCCCAAAGAAATTGCGCACTCAGCTTTTCAGTATTGAATAAATAGTACTCACCCGGATTAACATCACTGCTTACGTGCAATAACATTAAATTTGCCGCTAAACTTTCACTTTCTATTCTTAGAGTAGAACCCGGAAAGCTTGCGGTGAGTTCTTTGTGCAGCTTAACGGTTTGGCTTTCAAGATCAGCATAGTGGTAAGTAGGCTTGTTAGGAGCAGAGATGCCTACCACGGGCATTTGTGTTGCTGGGTCGAACATAAGACTTTCAATATCAGCATTCATATCAGTAAAGACCTGATTGTATTTACCCGTTTGCAAATCAAGCACATATACCGTGGCTAATCTTTTTTCACCTACGTTTCCGGTAAAGAACACTTTGCTACCATCATTGCTAATACCAATAGGCGCTAAATACACATTGTTTAATGCATCAATTTCAGTCCATTCGTCATCATTGCTTTTGCGATAAGCCGACTGAGTATAACCCTGATTATCAATCCATCGTATGTATCTGACTTCACCTGTTTCAGTCGCGTATGGCGTGGCGCCTGGGTAAGGTATAACTTCTATCTTTCTCTTTTTACCAGAAAACACATTTAACATGGTAATTATGGTTTCTTGCTCACGATTATTTCTATAAACGTTTTTATCAAGTGTCCAGGGATATTCAGCAATCAAGATATATTTTTCTTGCTCTACTAAGGTGCTGATAACTTCGGGCGAAGCAAGCGTTCTTTCACGCTTCTGCATCCGAGTTCCTGTTTGTTTTTCACCCGCTCTGAAACCATACAAAATTTCACGGCGTGATCCATCAATATTGGTTGCGAACAATTCGCCAGTGGCTACTGCTTGATCAAAGTTGGCTAATTTTTCTTTAAATTGGTAAACAACTCTTTCATTGCTAATCCAGCGAACAGAATGAATCTCATCATTAGCTCTTGGTTTTACCCCGCCAACTAACTTTAAGTTTTCAGTATCAAGGAATACCACTACTACGCGCCCTTCAACACGAATTCGAGCTGCAATATGCTTTCCATCTGGTGACAAATCCATATTAAGGTAGTCACCATGTTTTACGAAGTCATTAAGTGGGATTTCTGTAGAATATGCTTGGGGTATAATAAATAAGCACATTAAAATTATGCACAAATAGTGTTTCATATAATTCCTTTTAGTATAATTTGGCCTACAACAACTTAAAGCCAATTCCTACTTCAATCCTAACAAAGATTAAGCTTAAATTAAACTTCCCTTTGGTACAGGTCACATCAACTTTCTACACTTTTGTGATGGCTTGTGTTCATGGTATTATTAATGTTAATAATTTTAGCCTTGTTATGAACAGTTCGATGACACGCTCTACACATAACGGGTAACACTACTTCAGGCTAGGCTCACCCTTGAACAATACACATTTGCACATTGCTGACGAATCTTTTTCACTTAAACGCTTTCCCCTTAATCAGTTCGATAAATCCCTTCGCGCATGGGATGCGGGTGATGAGTACCTTATTTCACATGTAGTCGAAAATATAGATTTAGCGTCCACGAAACACATTGTGATAGTTAACGACAGTTTTGGCGCACTCACCTGCGCTATGGCTAGGTTGGCTCCACACGCCCGTATTGACGTATACACTGACTCATTCATGAGTGAAACCGGCATATTAAAAAACCTAGTGGCATGTAACTTAGATAAAAACTCGGTAAACATTCACAGTGCTCTTGAGTTAGCGCAATTAGAAAGCGCGAATACACACATTGATCTCATGTTAGTCAAAGTCCCGCGTACACTGTCATACCTAGAGTTTTTGCTCATTGAGCTAAACAAGTTATTGAATGACTCAACACAAATAATTGCAGCGGCTATGGTCAAACTTATTACCTCTTCAGCGCTAAAAGTATTTGATAAGTGCTTAAGTAATACTCGTACTTCTTTAGCGCGTAAAAAAGCACGCTTAGTTTTTGCTGACAAACGTGATGCTATCACCGAATCACTTCCTGTAAATATAGTAAGTGACGCTGAACTTAACTTTGATTTACATAATTATGCCAACGTATTTTGTCGAGACCAAGTAGATATTGGTGCTCGTTACATGCTAAAAGCTATGCCAAAACATATTAATCCAAATCAGGTAGTGATAGATTTGGGTTGTGGTAACGGTATTTTAGGTACGCAGGTATTGCTCAATCAAGCACAGGCTAAAGTTATATTTGTAGACGAATCATATATGGCAATTGCCTCAGCCAAGGAAACGCTTGCTAACAGCGGTGCCTTGGAAAGCAGTGGTACAAATAATGCCGAATTTGTGATTAGCCATTGCTTACATGATTTCCCCGACAACAGCGCTGACGTAGTATTGTGTAACCCGCCGTTTCATCAGCAAAACACAGTAATTGACGACATTGCCTGGCAAATGTTTGTAGATGCAAAGCGCGTACTGAAAGAAGGTGGGGAGCTTAGAATAGTGGGTAACCGGCACCTTGATCATCGGGTAAAATTAACCAAGCTGTTCGGCGGCTGTAAAGTGGTAGCCAGTGATACTAAGTTTTTAGTACTAAAGGCAATTAAGCATAGCTAACGGTACAGTAAATACATAAATCAAAAGGATTCTTACAATGCGCCAATTTTTCACCCTTTTCCTTCTTGTTTGCATAGCATCGCTTAACCCAGTGATGTCTAAGGCAAAAGAAAAGCCACGTATGTCAAGCCCCATAGGCGAGGCCGTGCAGCGCGATAATTATTACCCAAAAGTAAAATTTGAAACTAACATGGGTAACATAGTAGTTGAGCTAAGGCGGGATCGTGCGCCTATTACCGTGAATAACTTCTTAACTTACGTTCGCGAAAAAGAATACGACAACACCTTATTCCACCGCATCGTAGCTGACTACATTGTGCAAGGTGGCGGTTATGATTTAAACATGAAAGAAAAAAAATCTAACTACGCCATTATTAATGAGTCAGGTAATGGCTTAAAAAATGACGCTTACACAATCTCGATGGCACGTATGACCAACCCTCATTCAGCTAAGCGCCAATTCTTCTTTAATATGAAAGAGAATGACAACTTGAACCCAAGCAGAACATGGGGCTATACGGTTTTTGGTGAAGTAATGGAAGGCCAAGAAGTGCTCGATGCCATGGCTGGTGTTGCAGTCCATGTTGACCCTGATACTGGCCTAGGTGACTCACCCGTTGAGGATGTAATTTTAAAACGCGTAAGTGTGATAGCTGAGTAAAATTAAATTGGCATAAATGCACGACAAGCCCTAAAGAATCAGGTTTTGTGTAGGATAAAGAGTAAACGTATAAATTATTTCAGTAATTTTATTAAAAGGTTTATCTCAATGAATACACTCCCAATTGTAGTACTTATTGTTTTATGCACTGTATTTACTTTTGACGCCAAGGCCAAAGATGGTTATCAGCATTTTCCTGGTGTATTTTTAGGGGCAACCCATGCTGACAGCGAAACCGACTTCACTTACGCGCTAGAATATGAGTATAAGTTTAGTCAACATTTTGGTGCAGGCTTAGTGTATGAAAAAATAAATGACGCCCACCATGGTGACGGAATAACTATAAAACTCGCTTCTATTTACTATCACTTTGGTCACGATTTTAGACTTGGATTAGGCTATGGTGAAGAGAAGATTGGCGGATATCACCCGCACAGCGAAAATATTACTCGCGTTAATTTAAGCTACGAATACCACTTTGAGCACTTTTCTTTGGCACCAAGCCTGTCTATAGACTTTATAGATGGTGAAAATGCTACCGTGTTTGGCCTAGCCTTTATTAAACCTTTCTAATATTAGAAAATAAAAGTATTACAAAGCCCCTGCCCATTTGAGCTAAACCATATAAAAAACGGTATAAGTAATTATATTATTTTTAGCCGTTTTTAATTATGAATCCAATGAAGCTCAGCCCTAAAAAATTACTCCACAGCAAATGGACTGCGGTAAATCCTATAAAAAAACAAAAACACTTTATGATTGTTGATGTTGAATTTGACGAAAACAATATCGTTATTCATTGTGAAATTCAGGCAATTATGAGCAAACAAAATACCAGCATAAACTGGCGAGATTTAAAAGATGATAAGCAATGGCTACAAGGTTGGCAGTGAGTTATTAATTGGTCTTGGAAAATGCGCTTCTCTATGTGGTTATTTATTTGATGAAAACCGAATAAGAAACCACAAAAGACTATGTTAAGGTAATCGAATAATGATCTAACTACGTAGTTAATCTACATTCAACACCATACTCAAAGAAAGGGACGCAAATGAAAGCATCTGATTTAATGGTTAAAGCACTCGAAGCAGAGGGTGTGGAATATATCTTCGGTATCCCAGGCGAAGAAAATCTCGATTTACTTGAATCCTTACGCAATTCTTCAATAAAACTGATTCTTACACGCCATGAACAAGGCGCTGGCTTTATGGCCGCAACCTACGGCAGATTAACTGGCAAAGTAGGCGTGTGTTTATCAACCCTTGGCCCCGGCGCAACGAACCTTGTAACACCGGCTGCCTACGCCCAATTAGGTGCTATGCCCATGCTTATGATAACCGGGCAAAAGCCAGTTAAAACAAGCAAACAAGGGCGATTCCAAGTAATTGATGTAGTTGACATGATGCGCCCTATTACTAAATACACTACGCAAGTGGTCAGCGGTGATCGCATTCCTTCGGTAGTGCGTGAGGCCTTTAGAATTGCCAGTGAAGAGCGCCCAGGTGCGGTACATATTGAATTACCAGAAGATATTGCCGATGAGCATACTTCTGCCCCCTTATTGGCTCCAAGTGCGGTTCGACGCCCCATTGCCGAGTACAAGTCTATTAAAGCCGCGGTTGATATGATAGAAGCGGCGAAGTCTCCGGTATTGCTTATTGGCGCCGGAGCGAACAGAAAACTTACATCAAAAATGCTACGCGAATTTGTTGATAAAACAGGAATCCCATTTATTACTACTCAAATGGGTAAAGGCGTGCTTGATGAAACAGATAAGAAGTTTATGGGAAATACCGCGCTTTCTTCGGGCGACTTCGTGCACCGCGTAATAAGCCGAGCAGATCTTATTATAAATGTGGGCCATGACGTAGTAGAAAAACCCCCTTTCTTTATGGAGGCTGGCGGCCAAAAAGTTATTCATATTAATTTTGAGACCGCAGCGGTTGACCCTGTGTATTTCCCGCAACTTGAAGTAGTGGGCGACATAGCCAATAGCATATGGCAAATTAACCAATCTATAGATGCAAACTGTAAATGGCAGCTAGATTTTTACAGTGATGTACATGATGCATATATTGAACACAAACAAGCATCTGAAGATGACGACCGCTTCCCGGTGTTACCTGAAAGAATGGTAAAAGACGTGCGCTCAGCCATGCCCAAAGACGGTATTGTCACGCTTGATAACGGCGTATATAAAATTTGGTTTGCACGAAACTACCCTGCTGCGCTGCGCAATACGCTGCTATTAGACAATGCCCTAGCAACCATGGGCGCTGGGCTGCCTTCGGCTATGGCAGCAAAACTTGTTTATCCTGAACGCTCAGTTGTTACCGTATGTGGTGACGGTGGTTTTATGATGAACAGCCAAGAGCTTGAAACCGCCGTTAGACTCAACTTACATATTGTTGTGATTATACTGCGCGATGATGCCTACGGCATGATCAAGTGGAAACAAAGTAACATGGGCTTTAATAACTATGGCCTAGATTATGGCAATCCTGATTTTGTGAAGTATGTTGAGAGCTATGGCGGAAAAGGGTGGCGCATTGAGTCAGCAGGTGAGCTAAAAAGTGTGCTTGAGAAATGCTTAGCTGAACCTGCCGTTCACCTGATTGACCTACCTGTAGACTACAGCCTAAACGATGAAACCTTAAATGTTCAAATTCGCGATTTAAGTGCAAAACTGTAAAGCAAAGGAGATGACATGACCGATTTTAGTAAACAGAAATTAGCTGAAAGCTACCCATACTATTTAGCCAACAAAGCTGTATTTGCCAATAGTGACCTAGAAGTGAGCAACAAATACACCGGTGAGTGCGCAACAAAGGTAGCCCTTGCCGATGCACAAGTAATTGACAAAGCTATAGCCGCTGCTGAGGCGGCGCAGCCTGCGCTCAATAAAATGCCCGCCTATGAACGCCAAGCAATATTGGAACACTGCGTGACTCGCTTTAAAGAGCGCTTTGATGAACTTGCCTATGCACTTTGTATTGAAGCGGGCAAACCTATTAAAGACGCACAAGGCGAAGTTACGCGCTTAATCGACACCTTCAAAATTGCCGCAGAAGAAGCTGTGCGCATAAATGGAGAAGTAATTGAACTTGAGATTACTGCTCGAGCAAAAGGTTACAGTGGTATGAGCAAGCGAGTACCTATAGGCCCATGTTCGTTTATTTCGCCGTTCAATTTCCCTCTTAACTTAGCGGCGCATAAGGTTGCCCCGGCTATTGCTGCGGGCTGTGCTTTTGTACTCAAACCGGCTAGCCGAACGCCCATAGGTTCAATTATTATTGGTGAAATACTGGCTGAAACTAACCTTCCAGAGGGTGCATTTTCGGTCTTACCTTGTAGCCGTGACGGTGCTGACTTATTCACCACTGACGAGCGCTTTAAGCTACTGAGTTTTACAGGCTCGCCTGATGTGGGTTGGGCCTTAAAAGCAAAAGCCGGTAAAAAACCCGTTATATTAGAGCTAGGCGGCAATGCCGCGTGCGTGGTTGACCATGATACTGACATTGACGATGCAATAACGCGCATAGTATTTGGCGCTTATTATCAAAGTGGCCAAAGCTGTATTAGTGTGCAGCGAGTTATTGTGCATGAAAGTATTTACGACACATTTAAAAAAGCCTACCTTGAAAAGGTAAGTAGTTTAGTTGAAGGTGACCCATTAGACACTGATACATTCATAGGCCCCATGATAGCCGAATCAGAGGCTAAACGCTTAGAATCATGGATTAATGATGCGGTTAGCAAAGGCGCTAAGTTACTTTGCGGCGGCAAGCGCGATGGAGCCATGCTAAGTGCTGCAATACTAGAAGATGTACCTGTAGATTGTGACATAAACGCTGATGAAGCCTTTGGCCCTGTATCAGTTTTAAGCAAGTTCAGTACCTTTGATGAAGCATTGGCATCTGTTAATAACAGTCAATTTGGTCTGCAAGCTGGTATTTTCACCCGTGACATTTACAAAGCCCATCAGGCATGGGATGAGTTAGAAGTTGGCGGCGTTGTAATAGGTGATGTGCCTAGTTGGCGAGTTGACAACATGCCTTACGGCGGCGTAAAAGAATCAGGCTTGGGCCGTGAAGGTATTCGCTATGCGATTGAAGACATGACTGAACTTCGTTTAATGGTGCTGCGAAACCCTAAAGCTTAAGTGAACTTTTGATATATCTAATGTTGCTCAAGCGGTAGGCATTTCTTAAGGCATACCCACCGCTTGAAATTTGAGAATAGCTAGATTAGTATCATTAAAAACCAAAAAGTTAGACTTAAGTATGAAATTTATTGAAGGTTTAAGTTTTCAAGCTATTCTCAAACATGCTCATATTGGTGTCATCATTCATGATTGGAACACCTCAATAGTTTACATCAATCCTAATGGCCTCAAAATGTTAAGGTTAACTTACGAGCAGGCGATTGGACGAGATTCATACGATCCCCATTGGACTTTAATTGACGAGTCAGGCAATATTTTAGCCGTAGAAGACTACCCAGTTAATATTGTAAAGCGCAACAAAGAAAGAGTGAAAAATAAAGTTGTAGGAATCATTGATAGTTCGCAAGATGCTATTAGTTGGTTTCTAACCAATGCCTATTATGAAGGGCTTGATTCTAAAGATGAGTTTATAGTAGTTACTTTTACTGATATTTCTGCATCTAAACAACATTTCTCATTTCAAGACATTGTTGAAAATACCCAAGACATGGTGATAGTTACCGACGCAAAAAATATTAGCTACCCTGAAGGCCCTAAAATAGTATATGTAAATAAAGCATTTGAAAAATTAACAGGTTATTCCGCGACAGAAGTGGTAGGTGAAACGCCTAGAATACTGCAAGGAAACCTGACTAATTCCGAAAGCAAACGCAGAATTGCTGAAGCATTAAATAATGTAGAAGAAATTACCGAAACGCTTTTAAATTATGATGCAAGTGGACGCCCATACTGGGTTGAAATAAATATAATCCCTTTAAAAAATAAGTTCGACGAAGTCACTCATTTCGCCGCTATTCAGCGTGACGTTTCAAAAATGACGTTTCAAACAGAACAACTAGAAAGAAGAAATAGCGATCTTAAAGTACTGAAGTCTAGTTTGGAAAGTTTAGTTAATGAACGAACCCTCGAATTAGAAAAAGCAAAATCTGAACTTGAAAAAATAGCATTTTTCGATCCTTTAACCAAAATTCCCAACCGAAGATTCTTTTTAGAACAAGCCAGCAAGCTTGTTAAATCATGCATTAGGCGCGGTGGCATAGTCGCTTTCGGCTTAATAGATATTGATAATTTCAAACAAATAAATGACGATTACGGCCATAATATTGGTGATAAAGTATTAGTTTATTTAGCAAATTTATTAGCGAGTACGCTGCGCGAAGATGATGTTTTTTGTCGCTATGGTGGAGAAGAGTTCGCATTTGCTATTATCATCAATGACTTGGCTCATGCGACAGCTGTGGCTGAAAAAATACTGACCAACATAAATTCATTAAAAATTCCAATTCCTGATCAGAATAATTTGCTGGTAACAGCTAGTATAGGCGTGAGTGCCGTGACCCCTGAAATAGGGTTCGAGTTTACGGAAGAACTACACAAAGCTGATATGGCGATGTATGATGTTAAAAAAGCTGGCAAAAACGCCTATAAAGTAATAAGCGATTAGCCGTTTGTTTTATTTAAAGGAGCTCTTTTATTCCTGAGTAAATTTTAGCGTAAAATTAAGCTGCTGTTTTTGCATCTTCCTGCTTGAATTTTTTGTGCTGCTCTTCATTGCTACCTTTTTTCCAGTAGCTTGATGCATATAAGTGAGAGCGCTCTATTCCTTTCTCTTTTTTCAAATATTGTCTTAATTTTTTCATCACATTGTACTCGCATGCAATCCATGCTGAGAACTCACCAATTGATAATTCTGTATTTTCTAATGCTTTAACTAATGGAGAGTTAATGTCGCCTGGTTTCGGATTAATTAGCCATTCGACGCTTACTCCATCGGGTTTAGTTAGCTCTTGAATATCACTTTCAGCGAGCACTTCAATAATCACTTTCCCAAGCGCGTCAGCATCTAGCTTTTTCAAGTTAGCGGTAATTGCAGGTAAGGCTGTCATGTCGCCAAGAAATAATAAATAACTGGCTTGTTGATTTATAAAACTTGCTGGCCCTGGCCCAGCGATAGATATATTGTCGCCTACTTTTGCATTAAGAGCCCACGATGCCGCTAAACCGTCAACCGTATTATCAGACTTTTTGTCATGTAACATAAAGTCAATATCTATTTCCTCTTCTACATAACGCTGCCTAGCAATGGTATACGTTCTCATTACTGGCTTTTCTGAACCTGCTTGGGTGAATAGTAATTTTACATATGCACCTTCGGAATTTTCTGGAAAATTACGCAAAGCAGCTCCTTGTAAGGTCACTCTGCGCATGTTTTCGGTCAATTGCGTGACTAATTTCACAGACACAGCAATAGACGATTTTCGTGCTTTTACATTTTTAAAACGGTCAACAATGCTCATATCATACTCCAAATTATAGGACTCTTATTTCGACTCAACTTATTCTGAGTGCTCTATTGCTTGAATTGCACAAGCAGATAGTTGATAATGACAACTATATGGCAACAAGGTTGATAATGTCAACCAATATATGGATTCATTAAATGATGTCAGGTAGTAGACCATTAGATACGCTTTTTCATTTAGTACATGGAGTAAAGCGTCAATTGCAAAGCATTGCGTCTTCAATTGATGAGGATTTAGCGCCAATGCATATTAGAGTTATTAAAATTATTGACCGAAAAAAATTATGTACCGCAATAGACATTGCAAATTATTTAAACCGAGATAAAGCGCAAGTAACACGCCTAATTTCAACTCTGATTAAAAAAGGCTTGATTACTAAACAGCCCAATAAAGATGACAAGCGCAGCCAATTCTTAGTAATAAGCAATGAGGGAGAAGATGTGATCAAAGCAATCGCGCAATTTGACAAGAACATAATGGAAATAATGACCCGCGGCCTTGAAGAAAATGAAATTAAAGAGTTTGAGCGAGTCGCTAAACTCATGACCGCTAATCTTGAGTAAAGATTAAGCTATCATCGTCTATAATAAGAATATTCGCCGGGCGCATAACAGGCTTAGCTCTTTTGCAAAGTAAAAAGGGCTAGCGAGCCCTTCTTTGCCGTTTAGGTGACTTTCTAAGCCAATACATTATTAAACCTGTAACACAAAGTATTACCGGTGCTAAACCAATAATGCACCAAACTATTTTTGACCAAATCCCCGCAAAGTAGCCAAAATGCAGTTTACGAGTGCTGTCATCAAATTTCGCGAAGAAACCCGCGTTTCGAATATCGTATTTTGATAGCAGCTCACCGCTGTCTTTATCATAGGTAACCATACTGGCATACTGGCTAATAAGTGGGTTTGCGGTGTCTACCTCACCATAAAAAGTAATGTGCATTCCAGGCTCATTTGGAATGGCCAAATACGTGCCTTGAAAACTTGGAATGGCTTGCTCAGTATTTTGCTTAAGTTGCTCAAATGAAATGCTAGGCGAATGATAGGCCTGTGTAATATACACATGCTCTTGCTCATCGCTGTGCTCCATTACTTCGTGCAATATAATAGCCACATTCCAATACACGCCCGTAAAGGATATTAAAATAAATATGGGGCTTGCAATAATGCCTATAAGCTTGTGCAGGTCGCTGAACATTATTCGACTCGCTGCGTGCCATCTTAAGGTAAATATTTTACGCCAAAAACCTCGATATAGTATAATGCCGCTAATACCCAAAAAGAGCATTAACAAACCCACTATTGCGCCTACTACGGTGCCGTTAAAATGCATTAAAAACGCGTAATGTAGCTCTAGTAGCCAGTCAGTAATATAGTGCTCCATATCAGCCGGTTCTGACAATATTTCACCGCTGTACTGGTCAATATAAATTTTAAACCAGTTTTCGGTATTCAGCTCAATAACATAAGCGGTGTCAGAGCGGTTATTGTCATCAAATAACTCCCAACCTGCCAAGGCATACTGCGGGTGTTTATGAGTGATATTACGCATTAAAGTATCTAAGTTTACCCGCCTTGAACTTGTAGTACCTTGTTCATTTACTACCATATGATGGGGGCGCAATAAGCTGTCAATTTCAACTTTAAATACCAATAAGCTACCAGTAATTGAAACTATTAATACTGGCAGCATTGCTACTAAAGCCAAATACGAATGCCATTTAAACAATGATTTTCTCACCCGTTGCTCCCTATATTGGCTTTGTAATACTTAAAGTGCCCACGATAAACTCAAACTATACGTACGCGGTGCGCCATAGTATGCTTGCGCCCAATAAAGGCTAGTCAGGTATTTTTCATCACTCACATTAAATACGTTAAAATTAAGCGTAATATCTTCGTTAATATCATACTTAATTAAAAAATCGGTAATCGCATAGGCTTCTTGCTCAGTAACAATAGTCGCCCCAGCGTTATCAAAGCCAGCCGCTACCACACCTTGCTCACGCGATATGTCATCTTGCCAACGCATATTCAAGCCAAGTGACAAACCATCTACCTGCTCAATATTATAAACAGTGCCTATTTTAAGCATTTTACTTGGCGTGTAATGTGCCACTAAGTCATCACCCGAAATGCTAAAATCGGTATACCCTATACTGGCATGTAAATTAGGTAAAATTTCACCTGCAAAATCCACCTCAAAACCATGGCTATCAATACCATCGCTACCTATGTAGCGTTGGTCGGTAGGCGGCAAAGCAGCCGTTGCTGGGTCTGCAATCGCTAAGTTAACTTGTTGAACATCAAAATAGGCGAAACTCGCTACCGCATTGCTATCAAATAATGTGAATTTTGCGCCAACTTCTTTACTTTCCCCTACTACAGGATCAAGCTGTTGATTATTAATATCTAATTCGTTTTGCGCTTGAAAGGTCTCGGTGTAACTAGCATACAAATTAACGTTTTCATGAACACCATACACAATCCCTGCGTAAGGAATAAAGTCAGACTCTGTTACATCTCGGTCTACGCCGTATGATGTGCCTACCGCTTCCCATTTGTTGTATCTACCACCGGCTAAAATATAGAGGTCATCAAGTACGTTGAATCGGCTTGTAAAATAAGCGGCTTTTTGCTTTTGTTTTACTGCACTTCCTGCTTCGCCATCAGCCAAAGTGGGGAAAGTGGCATTTCCGTCCCAAGTGTTTAAATCGGCAATAGTGGGGAAACCATTTCCTGTTGTGAAGTCATATAAGGAACGGTCAGTGTATTTGAGTTTAGAGTAGTTTACGCCAACCACAAGCTGATGCTCTCGGCCAAATAGATCAAAATCACCATCAAGATAAACGTCATACAAATCATGTTTATCATCTAGTATGTATTCACTCGCGTAACCGGTTAAACCAGCTTCTGTTTGGCTATCAGGAGTACCAAACACATAGAACAACTCGCTGTCTTCATCGGCTTTTTTCTGCGAATACGTAGCGCGTAAACGCCAATCTTCATTGAAGAAGTGATTTAACTCCACTACCGTATTGTTGTTAACCACTTGCCAATTTGACCAATCTGCTGATGTACTAGTTGATCGATCGTAATTTGTGGCGCTTCCATCAGTATAGAATAAAGGTAAAGCTCCCCATAAATTACCTTGTGCGTCACTGTTGTTATAGCTATGGCTAATAGATAACTGAGTATTATCTGATAAATCTGCGTTTAAGAATAAGTATAATAAAGTGTTTTTACGGCTATAACGGTCAAGGTAGGAATCTTGGTCTTGGCTAACGGCCACACCTCTTGCTGATATACTTGAGTTAAATTGATAACTCCCGTCTGCTTCAAGTCTATATAAATTGTGGCTTCCAAGGCTGGCACTTAAATTTAACTCATCTTCGGCATTCGGACGTTTTCGTATATAGTTAACGGTCGCTGATGGGTTACCTACGCCAGTCATTAGTCCGTTTGCGCCTCGCACAACTTCTATACGGTCATACACGGCCGTATCATCGCCTGCATGGTTATTCCCAGAAGTTAAGGGTAAACCAATGCCATCAATTTGAAAGTTGGTAATATCAAAACCACGAGCCGTATAATAGGTTCTGTCAGTTTCAATACGTTGAACGTTTACGCCCGTTGCTGTATCAAGAGCTAAATTAATATCGTTTAACTGAAAATCATCTAATTGCGCTGATGTAATTACGGAAACCGATTGCGGAATATCAGTAATGGCAAGTTCCATTCGTGAAGCACCACTTGCTGAATGCGCGTTGTAACCGTCAACATACGAACCTGTTACGGTAATTTTCTCCACGCTTTCATCGCTGTTCGCGGCAGTATCCTGAAGCGCGAACACAGGCTGAGCAGAAAGTAATAAACAAATAGATGTGGTGATGGCTGATGGTTTGAATAAAGTTCTCATGTAGCTTTTGTATGTTCCTGGTTCCCATTAAGTGGGCAGAATCATACCTACACAAAATTTAAATGTAAATAGTAATTATTATCATTTGCATTATTACAAGGGTGGCTTGAATTAAATCTTTACCTATTATTACCAGCTTTCTTTTACGTAATCAGGTAACTCATTCTCATCAGGAATAGGCGTTGACTTCCCTTCGCTGTCAATAGAAACAAACTTAAACATGCCTTCCGTCACTTTTTCGCGCAATCCTATTCTGTCTCGCCTTACCCAAGCTTCAACATGGATCGTCATTGACGTTCTACCCAGCTCACTAACGTGAGTGTATAAACCTAAAATATCACCTACTTTCACAGGGCGAATAAAACTCATGCTATCAACCGCTACGGTGACCACGCGGCCTTGGGCTCGTTGGCCAGCACAAATCCCAGCGGCAATATCCATTTGCGATAAGACCCAACCGCCAAATATGTCCCCAGCAGCGTTTGTGTCAGCCGGCATGGCTAAGGTACGTGTGGTAAGCCTTCCAATAGGCTGTATATGTTTCGCGGCTTTCATCTGATTGTACCCTTTTGGCAGTTTTGTTAGTAATGTGTCGAAATTGACTACTTACTTGGTTTCAGTTTACTGAGGCCCATTATAATTAGCAATGTTCCAATGCCAGCAAGCACGCCAGTTAAGCCTTCAAGTAAAATAGGCGCTACCATTAATGCAATGTCCCCTACTACTGATTGTATAGATTGAACAATTTTTTCAATAAAATGATGCACGGCTGGAATACTATGCACCAAAATTCCACCACCCACTAAAAACATAGCCGCCGTGCCAATAATAGCCAATGACTTCATTAATACCGGCGCTAGGCGCAACAAAAAACGTCCAAGCAATCTTTGTATGCTATTAAATGAGCCCGCAACTGACTTTCTTAATAGGTATAAGCCCGCATCATCTAGTTTAACGATACCGGCTACTAACCCGTAAACACCCACGGTAATAAGAATGGCCAAGCCTGATACAATTAAAGCTTGGGTTAGGAAAGGTTCTGCACTCACTGTGCCTAGCACAATAACGACTATTTCAGCCGAAAGAATAAAATCCGTTCGAATGGCACCTTTAATTTTATCTTTTTCCAGTGCCACTAAATCAACGGCAGGATCAGCAATAGCTTTTAACTTTTCTAAGTGGGCTTGTTCATCACTTTCTTCATGAGCTAAAAACTTATGCGCAATTTTTTCAGCGCCTTCGTAGCATAAATATATGCCGCCAATAACCATTAATACTGTGATTAACGGGGGGTAAACTGCACTAATAAGCAGTGCACTGGGAACTAAAATGAGCTTATTTAGGAATGAACCTTTTGCTACGGCCCACACCACAGGCAATTCCCTTTCAGCCCTTACTCCTGAAACTTGCTCAGCGTTAAGCGCTAAGTCATCACCTAATACCCCGGCTGTTTTCTTCACGGCTACTTTCGAAAGCACTGCAACGTCATCCAGTAAAGTAGCTATGTCATCTAATAATGCAAGTAAGTTGGCGCCTGCCATGGTTCATCCTTAAGGGGTAATAATCAGGTTTATTTACAAAGTTAACCAAGCGCCTAAGCGTTAGTCAATCTTTATATAAGATTATTAAATTCAAAGACTTTCGATAAAACCATGAGGCACAAAAAAGCCGAGTATCAATTGGCTATGAATACTCGGCTTTGCTTGTTAATTACATTCTGTTAGAAATTGCTTAACCGTCAGCAGTTATTTGTTTAATTAACGCTTCTTTGGTTTCTTCCACCTTATTTTGCATTACTTGGCAAGTACCAGCAGCCATGTGCCCACCTCCGCCAAAACGCAAACATAACTCACCCACATTGGTATTTGAGCTTCTATCTAAAATTGACTTTCCAATGGCAAATACGGTGTTTTGACGCTTAAAGCCCCACATTTGATGAATAGAAATATTACATTGGGGAAAAAGCGCGTAAATCATAAATCTATTACCCGCGTAAATAATTTCTTCATCACGTAAATCAAGCACAACCAAATTATTGTGAACCGTTGCGCAACGTTTAACTTGTTCAGTAAACAATTCAGCATGTTCTGTATATAACTCAACGCGTTCTTGTACATCGGGTAAGGCAATTATTTCCTCAATGGTGTGGTTACGGCAGTAATCAATTAACTCCATCATTAATTGGTAATTTGAAATTCTAAACTCACGGAAGCGGCCTAAACCTGTGCGACTATCCATCAAATAATTAAGTAGCACCCAGCCTGATGGATTAAGAATCTCATCTTCATTAAATTGCGCCGCATCAGCCTTATCAACTGCGTCCATCATGTCATTCCACGCCGCTGGAAATACGTCTGCACCACCATAATAATCATACACAACGCGCGCAGCCGATGGTGCTTTCGGGTCAATAACATGGTTGCCTCGTAGGCCCTCGCTTGCTCTTGATATTTCACTTAAGTGATGGTCAAACGCTAAGTGGCAACCTGCTACGTAAGGTAAATTAGTGGTAATGTCGTTAGGGGTAATGTCAATAATGCCATCTTGCATGTCTTTAGGATGCACAAATTTAATGTCATCAATTAAATCTAATTCTTTAAGTAATACTGCGCATACTAATCCGTCAAAGTCGCTGCGGGTAACTAGTCTATACTTGCTTTCTACTGACGCGGTCATGGTCGACAAAATAACTCTCCTGGTAATATCGTTAATGCGCTCTCCGCACATCTCTATACGAAAGTTGAATATATTAGTAACAGAGCTAATTGTAGGTATAAATTGAGATACTTAGGTTTATTAATACATATATATTTTAAATAAATCCCTTAACTATTAAGCAGATGTATATTTGCGTTTCAAAACTATTTGTTGGGTATATTGCGCTTCAACTAACTGCTAAAGCTTAAGCGATTGTTTAATAGCATTCTCTATTAAACTTGTAGTATCCCAAGGGGGATTTAGGGAAATAGTCGCTCGCGGATATAAGGCTTTGGTTGCGTCATCATTAAAAACCCCTGAATCCCAGCCTTGAGTGTGTTCGAAAAAAGATGCAATACCCGCATTGGCTCGCTTTTCATAGCAGCCTTGTATACAGGTGTTTATATAAGAGTAGTTTACCGGGAAGTCGGTAGAAGAAGTTTTAGCATCTAACGTTTCACAAATATAAATAGGCACTGAGTCAAGTAGTATTAATAATGCTTCCCACGCTTGTGAATTTTGGTGTTTAGCTTGTATTTCATTCAAATCAATATCGCTTAACTGCAAACGGCTAAAGCGATAGTCTTTTTCACGTTTTTCAAACTTTTCATTAAACTGCAGTGCAATAAGTTGCGCACACAAGCGGCTGTTTGAATCAGGCACTGCGCCCGCATATGTTTGATGTTCGGTAGTAGAGCGGGTGATCCAGCCCCGTTGCCAACCTTTTACGTCAACCGCTAAACTTGTTGACAATATTTGACTATAAGTTTCGCGTGAATACTGGCTAAGCAAGCTACCATAACCAGCGATTATCACTTTGTTTTGAGCGTCATGTATAAAACGCTCAATATCACTAACAGTTGTCATAATTAAAACTTAGTACTTCTTTAATGTTTTGTTTATTAAGCGCCAGCATTATTAAACGGTCTACGCCTAGGGCTACGCCAGAGCACGCGGGTAAACCAGCTTCAAGAGCACTCATAAAATGAGTATCAATTTCATTTACCGGTAAACCTAATGTTTTACGCTTTTCGTTATCAGCTAAAAATCGCTGTTTTTGTATTGCTGCATCTTGCAGTTCATTAAAACCATTCGCGAGTTCTAAACCTTTAAAATATACCTCAAACCTATGAGCACTTAGGCCATCGTCTGCAAGCGTAGCCAAAGCCGCTTGTGAAGCAGGAAAATGACTCACTACAGCCGGAATCTCTTGACCTATATGGGGTTCTATTTCTTGGTTGAATAGTACCTGAAGTGCACTGTCTTTTAATAAGATCGCTTGCTCACCTTGCAAGGCTTGGCTTGGTTGCTTTAGCGTTAGCTGCTGCTCAATTGATGCTATGTAGCTAGCTAAACCCACTTGCTTGCAACAACTCAATATAGTATCAACAGAGGCCGTCAATGGGGAAAAATTGCAGTATTGCTCAAATAGTTCTGAATAGGTGAATTGTTCTACTTCTGATATAGGCAGAATCTGAATAAGTAATTCGCCTACTTCGTTTATTAAATCTTGCATAGAAAACCCCAACCTATACCACTCTAGCATAGTAAATTCAGGGTTGTGGTGCGCGCCCACTTCATCATCACGAAATGACTTACACAATTGAAATATATCACCGCTTCGGGCAGCTAAGAGGCGCTTCATGGCGTATTCGGGCGATGTTTGTAAATACAGCGTGTTGCTAGTACTTGCTCCGGGCTCGGTATGTTTTGTTGATAAAGCGCTTAAGTGTGGGTCAGTAATGGTGGCATGTGACAAACTAGGGGTTTCAACTTCAAGCACACTGCGCTCGTAAAAGAACTGGCGAATAGAAGCCATTATTTGAGCTCGTTGTTGCAGCGTACTAATAGATGCGCTAGGTAACCAAGCTTTCGACATTCGCTCTTACCTTAATTTTATATAGCAGAAGTATTTTGCTGGAAGAATAGAAAGCAGCGGGCTAGGTATACTTATGCCCGCTTCTATTTAGTCAATACAACTATTTTTGCGCGCGTGACGAATACTCACCCGTGCGCGTATCAACACGAATCACTTCACCGGTTTGTACAAACAAAGGAACACGTACTACCGCGCCAGTAGCTAAAGTTGCTGGCTTACCTCCTGTTCCAGCGGTATCCCCTTTAAGGCCTGGATCGGTTTCAGTAATTTCAATTTCTACAAAGTTTGGCGGCGTAACTACAATTGGGCTACCATTGAATAATGTTAGGGTACACACATCGTTTTCAACCAACCATTTAACTGAATCGCCCACGGCTTTTTCGTCAGCCGCAATTTGTTCAAATGTTTCGTTGTTCATGAAATGCCAAAACTCACCATCGTTGTATAAATAAGCAAGTTCGGTATCCATTACGTCAGCGCCTTCCACTGATTCGCCTGAACGGAATGTTTTTTCAAGGGTTTTACCTGACACTAGCTTACGAATTTTTACGCGGTTAAAAGCTTGGCCTTTACCCGGTTTTACGTATTCATTTTCCAATATGTTACATGGCTCGCCGTCTAGCATTATCTTAAGGCCAGCTTTAAATTCGTTGGTGCTGAAATTAGCCATTCAATCCTCTATTATAATTGTTAAGGTCATTTCTAAAAAAAGTGGGAAAACGATAGTGAAACAAGAACCTACTATGTGTAATATCCCGCATATGAGAATAATACCTAAAAAAATCCATTCTGTAGAGACTCATTGGCAAAAAGAATTAGCCAATAGCTTTACTACCCTTGAAAATTTGCTGACTTATTTACAAATTGATAGCCAAGCTTTGCCTATTTCGGTGGCTGAACATTCAAAAGCACGCAAGTTATTTCCAATGCGTGTGCCCAAGCCTTTTGCTGATTTGATGGAAGCAGGAAACTGGCATGACCCATTGCTTCAGCAAGTTATACCACAGCATGCCGAGTTTATTGAAAAAAGTGGTTTTGTAGCAGACCCACTAGAAGAGCAAAGTTCTAAACAAAAAGGGCTTATTCATAAGTACAAAAGCCGCGTACTTATGGTGCTTAAAGGGGCATGCGCGGTTAACTGCAGATACTGTTTTAGACGACATTTCCCGTATCAAGATAATCATATTCGCAGTAGCGACCATGCTAATATTATTAAGTACATCAGTGAAGATAGCACATTAAATGAAGTGATTTTCTCTGGCGGTGACCCACTTATGGCTAACGACACACAGCTAGCTGAAATAGCGAGCCAAATTAGCAATATACCTCATATAAAACGCTTGCGAATACACACTCGATTGCCTGTGGTTATTCCTAGTAGATTAAACGATGAGTTTATTGCGTGGATAAGCAAGCTAACTATTAAACCCGTCTTAGTGCTGCACATTAATCATGCAAATGAAGTCAGTGACAGCTTAGCGCACAGGTGTAAGCAATTAGTGGCAGCCGGAGTCACGGTGTTAAATCAGTCGGTACTACTAAAAAACATTAATGATAACGCTTCTGACCTAGAACACTTAAGCGAACGTTTATTTGAAGCAAACATTCTTCCATATTACCTGCATATGTTTGACCGTGTGCAAGGAGCAGTTCATTTTGATGTAAAACGCGATGAAGCTCGCGCAATAATGGCAGAGTTGATAAAGCGCTTACCAGGCTTTTTAGTACCCAAACTCGTACAAGAGTTTGCTGGGCAGCCTGGTAAGACACCAATTGATTTAGGCCTTGAGCCTTAACAAAATTAGCTTCTAGCTTATTTTGCCATTACTTCATAACTACGCGTAAGTATTAATGCTGCTACCTACGCTTGAAGTACTAGGCGCTGGCACAGTTGCGGCTCCTTCGAGCAATTCTAATACCGCTTGGCCTTCTTGTTTCTGCTGGCTGTTCGCCATTTGTACAGATTTAACTTCGAGCGTATAAGCAACACTAGATGCACCTGAAATATCCATTGCGTTTCCTTTTACTGTTTTACTTGTAGCAATAACTAAATGAAGGCACAATTGCCCTCTTCGCAGTTATCGGCCAGAAAATTCCATTCATGAATAAAATTATAAACGCCCTAAACGACAATCTTAAAGTAATTTACCGCAAAGCAGTTGACGCTGACGCCGCTTTAAATAGTTTGCAAGCCAGTGGGAAAGGTAAATTTGCTACCATTTTCGGTGACAACACTGGCTTTACAACGCGCAGCAAGAGGTTTTCACCTTATGTAGAAGAAATTGCAGGAGAAGTGTCAGTGCTTGTAGACGCTGACGAAAGCACATTAAATAATGCGCTTCCGCCATTGGTGAAGAAAATCGAATTGATGCTAACCACCTTAGACCAATTCAAACGTACCTTATAAGTACAAGGTAGTGCTGGCTTATTTAAGCTGCTCTACCGTAAAACCTTTTGCTTCAAGCTGTGTTAATAGGCCATCTTTACCCGGCAAGTGCAAAGCACCTACCAAAACAAACTCGGTATTTTCATCGCTAAACATTGGCAAAATTGATGCCATCCATTTGTCGTTGCGGTCTTTAATAAGCGTATTATATGAGTCGGGAAACTCTTCAAATTCGGTCAAGCCTGATTTTTGAAGTAAGGCCATATCGCCATTTCTCCAGCCATTGTGCAAGTCATCCACTATCGTTTCTAGCCCATCAATAGACTCTAGCATGTAAACAATAGGTTCATTAGGATCGCCTTGATCTAAACTGTCAAGAAATGCGACCTGCTCTTCTAACGATTCAAACCATTTTACTGCTTTGTTATCAGCCTTGGCTTTCTCAAACATATGCTGATCAACTCCTGCTAGGGTAAAGCCACGCGCCTGATATTCCATTATGGTAATAGTTAACATAACACCCGTTGGGCTTAAATTAGCAAATTGCTGAGGAGGAATGCCTTTGCTCTTTAAATACGTCACAAGGTCCTTGTAAACAGGCTCACTTAATATACTTTGCAAAGTTTCGCCGCCTTTAAGCATCATCACATTCATCATCATTGCTTGAAATTTAGGGTCGCTAGTAGTGCCTTCTATATCTGTTTCAAAGTAAAGTTCATCCACTTTCTCATACACATCATAAAACGGCTGAGGGAGTGGAAAGTCTTTTGCGGTTAAAATATGAAATGTACCGCCAATATAAACATCGTTACCATCTTTACTAATTTTAAACACCGGCGCGGCCATCGCAGAGGCGCTAAATATTGCTGCAACTACACTTAATAAGGCAAGTTTTACTAGGTATTTCATTGTCAATCCTTTGTTATAGGTAAACGTTCAAGTCGTTGATTAATTTGTCGAACAACGCGCCTATATGCAGGGCTATCGACCTCACTGTACTTCGTTTCAAATTCAGCTTTACTCATGCCTTCTTCAAGGGCGTCAATACTGGTCATGAATAAATCTTCAGAAGGTGCATTCATTAATATGTTTTGCACATAAGATGCGCTTCGTGGATCGGCCGCTAATGCCGCAAAATGCGCGCCTGAAAGGTCAGCCGACAAATCAACAAAACTATAACCTGAGCCACCTTTGCCACGGTCCATTAATTCTTTAAATTCACCCACTGCTACACTGACCCCTTTTTCAGATAGCAATTTAATAGCTGCTGAAAATATAAAGTGAAGGCTTAAATCTGCGCGATTTCTTAACACTGGTTTAGGCCTAGCTACCGGAATACGGTCTATAGCAAAGCTCAAATCGCCTACTAGCGCTGCAAAGCGAGGGCTGCCAGCGTAAATAGTCAAGGCCATAATAGCGGCTTCATTTTCAAGCGCGGCGGAGCCGTTGACGCTCCTCGCATGCGCTTCTTGCATTAAAGCATGGATATAGTGTGATAAAGATACACCTTTTTCATTTGATGACAAAGCGGGCACATTTACGGTATCAAGCACCCTTAAGTAATGTGCAATACGCAGCTTAAACATTCTTGATTCTTCAGAGCCGCCACTGGTTTTTATGTTTTTAAATTCGCGTAACAAAGGACTCAAAGGCGTAAGCGATATATCTACCCCATTTGGGTTAATATCAAGCGCTTCTACCGTGGCAATGGCACGTGTTGCAACTTCGCTTTGCGTATAGCTATTAGCGGCATATTCAGCCGCAGCCAATACCCAAGCGCCAGGTAGGGGCAATGAACCAACACTAAAATGAGAAATATTTACACCCTTACCCTCAATTACCGAGGTATGTAAATTAATATAAAAAGAGTTAAAGGGGCTAGGTAACTGATAACTTATGTTGATCGACATGTTGGTTTCAGAAAAAGCGACATCTGCTTTTGCTTCACTTACCGCTCGCTGCAAAAACCCTGCTAGACTTTGCGCTTGCTGTGAAGTGAGTGCTAACTTCTGACCCTGATTTCGCTGGCGAAAGCTTGTACGAACTTGGTCAAGCAGCACTTGAACTGACTCAGCATTATTGACCTGGGCACCGGCATTGGTTTTTACTGCTGGTGATAAATCAATCAGTAATATAAATAGAATAACCAACGAAACTACTAATATAAGCAGTAGTGATTTTATTGCTTTGCGCATTAAAGAGCCTTGCAGATTAAAGGGAAATGAAGCGTTTTATGGATAATATCCTAAGTTCCTAAAAAAAGAAAAGCCAGCACGTAACAAATTGTAAACGCCTTAGTTGTTTTTAAGTGCTTATTCAGGTTCTTTCTCTTGCTCAGCTTCTGATTCGTTATCAACAGTTATATCAAGCGACTCTATAAACGCGTTTTTAATAATGCCATAAATAGCAGGCCATAATGGTGTTTCAATGTTATCAATTTGCCCTTCTAAAGGAATTTCCGTGGCAATTAAATCACGCGTGTCATCTTCAAACAGGCCGGCAATACCACCCGTAAAGGCTTCAAATAACCACTGAAATGGATTATCGCCATCCACTTGCACATCATCATGCCACTCAAAAACCTCTAGTTCATATACGCCCGCTTTTACAAACCCATTCACCTTGCCCTGATCGGCGGCAAGTTCCATAGCAAAATCAACTTCCCCTGCTTCTACATCAAAAGGCGCGTAAAAAGCAATTAGGCCATCAATTTTTTCTACCGGCAATCGCTGCATTTCAACATCTATATCAAACGTAGGTTTATTGGCGTATGAGTCAATTGAGCCACTTATTTGCAGTGGGCAAATGCTCTCAATCATTCCTTCTATTTGCATAGTTGTCACTAAGGAACCTGAATGGTCTTTACTGTTTGTAATGTTACTAATAAGCCCGTTTACACCGGTAATTTCGCTCACACTGGTTTGTTCTGTGGCAATGGTTTCAAGTGTAATAGTGCCGTTTAAAATATCTATGCGGTCAATTGAGAACGGTACTAAGCTGTTGGCAAGGCTTACCCAGGTTTCTTCATTACTAGCGTCTTCATTAATTTCTTGTTGCTTACTGCTGTTGTCAGCATAGTAAAATTGAGGTTCCAAAAACTGCATTTCGGCCACTACGGAGCCACGAAACAAGGCTGACCAAAGCACCGAAATATCTAGGCGTTTAACTTTAATGAGAGGCTTTTCTAGACCACCATCAATTAAAAATAGTTGTACATCGTTAATTTGATAAGCCCCGCGGTAGAGTGCTAAATCAACGTCACCTATTTTCCCGCGCAAACCGGGGGTAGTTTTTAACGCTTGGTTCACCCCCTTTTCTATAGCATAAGGGGCGCCTAGGCGCAGAGCAGCTAATATCAAGATAATTGACACAATGACTATGTAACTTGATTTACTAAATTTGCTCATACACTTTCCTTAAACTGCAACTCAACACGCTCTTACATTAAGTAAAAAAACGAACAAGGCGTGAAAAATGTACAGGGTAATTTACTTTTTTACGCAAAGTCCGTTTTCTTAAATTTGTTAACGTTTAGCAATAATCCATACTGCGTGAACAATACCGGGAATGTAGCCTAAAATAGTGAGCAATATGTTCAACCAAAAGGCTCCGCCTAGCCCTACTTGTAAAAATACGCCTACTGGAGGTAGTAAAATTGCAAAAATAATTCGAATTAAATCCATAATTGAGCTCCTATAAAATGAAAAAACTAACGCATTATTACGCTATACATATTTTGTTAGAGCAAATGCCATACCGATAATTAACAATTGCCAAATTAAGGCCTGATAGATTGGCACTGAATAAAAGCTGTGGCACACTGAATATTGAAAACATAATTAACTAATAATAACGATAAATGGGAATTCTTATGTCTGAAAACACATGGACAATGCGGGCGCTTGATAAAGTCGAAAAAGTAGGAAATAAACTACCCGACCCAGCCATAATATTTGCAGTGTGCCTTGGGATAGTATGGGCACTCTCAGCGCTTCTCTCAAACGTAAGCTTTAGCGCGGTAGACCCACGCACAGGAGATGTTGTTGTAGTTACCAACTTATTAACCGGTGACAACATGGCTAACTTTCTTTCCCGTATGGTGACTATATTTACAGGTTTTGCGCCTTTAGGCGTTGTTCTTGTAGCTATGCTAGGGGTGGGTGTTGCTGAGCATTCCGGCTTTATTAGTGCAGGTTTAAAGCGTATGCTTGATTCTACGCCCAAGGCCTTACTAACGCCCATGGTAATATTGGTAGCCATTGTAAGCCACACCGCTACCGATGCCGGATACGTTCTTGTAATTCCCTTAGCTGGTGTCATTTTTTATGCTATGGGCCGCCATCCTTTGGCAGGCATTGCTGCCGCCTTCGCTGGTGTGAGTGGGGGTTTTTGTGCCAATTTCATTCCCTCGGCTATTGATCCACTACTACAAAGCTTTACGCAAAGCGCCGCCCAAATTATAGACCCTAGCATGCAAGTAAATCCGCTAAACAACTGGTTTTTTAATTCAGCTTCCACTTTATTGGTCGTTTCAATTGGCTGGTATATAACTGATAAAGTTATTGAACCACGCCTTAAAAACGTTGCGATTGACGGAAACAAAGAAGAAATTCCCCGCTTTGACGAGCTAAACAAGCAACAAACAAAAGCCTTACGTTGGGCTACATTTTCAATGCTAGTAGGAATTGTAGCGCTAGTCGCAATATTGATCCCTGAAGCTTCTCCTATGCGAGCCCCTAACGGCGAATTAACGAGCTTCTCTGCCCCTATTATGCAATCTATTGTCCCGCTCATTTTCTTACTGTTTTTATTGCCAGGGCTAGTTTATGGCTATGTGTCGGGCACTTTTACCTCAACCAAAGACATGATTGATGCCATGACCAAAGCAATGCAAGGCATGAGTTACTACATTGTAATGGCATTTTTCTGCGCATTGTTTATAGACGCATTCGGCAAATCAAACTTAGGAGCGCTACTTGCAATTGAAGGTGCGCAGCTATTAAAAACCCTGCAACTACCCAGTATGGTTACTATTGTTGGGATAATTTTCTTAACCGCATTTGTGAATTTGTTTGTAGGTTCATCTTCGGCTAAATGGGCTCTATTAGGGCCTATTTTCGTGCCCATGTTAATGCAGCTAAATATATCACCTGATTTAACCCAAGCCGCTTATCGCTTAGGTGATTCATCCTCGAATATTATTACGCCGCTCATGCCTTACTTTCCACTTGTAGTGGTATATTGCCAGCGCTACGTTAAATCTACAGGTATTGGCACCTTGCTGTCGTTAATGCTGCCTTATAGCATTGCTATATTACTTTTATGGACAGTGTTTTTACTTGGCTACTGGGCACTTGGCATTCCTTTGGGAGTTCAGGCAAGCTATGTTTATCCGGCGGGTTAGTATAATGAACTTAGCTAAAAAGCTAAGTTCGCTTTTCTTGAAAACATAAAAAAGCCCAGCATTGCTGGGCTTTTTTACACTTGCTAATCTTACACCTGCGCTAAGTTACCTTTGCTTTCTAGCCACGCTTTGCGATCAGGTGAGCGCTTCTTAGAAAGTAACATATCCATAAGCTCCAACATACCCTCAGCATCTTCGCTGGTAAGCCTTACTAAGCGACGCGTGTTCGGGTCCATCGTAGTTTCGCGCAATTGAAGCGGATTCATTTCACCCAAGCCTTTAAAGCGTTGAACATTCACTTTGCCGCGTTTCTTTTCTGCTTCTATACGGTCTAACACGCCTTGTTTTTCGCTTTCATCAAGGGCGTAATACACTTCTTTGCCAATATCTATTCTAAACAATGGCGGCATAGCCACGTATACATGGCCAGTATCAACAAGTTTGCGAAAATGCTTTACGAACAAAGCGCAAAGCAAGGTAGCAATGTGCAATCCGTCTGAGTCAGCATCGGCAAGTATGCAAATTTTTCCATAACGCAAACCACTTAAGTCATCAGAATCTGGGTCTATACCTAGTGCAACTGATATATCGTGAATTTCTTGAGAGGCCAATACTTGAGACGAATCCACTTCCCAGCTGTTTAGTATTTTTCCGCGTAACGGCATTATGGCTTGGAATTCTCTGTCGCGCGCTTGTTTTGCTGAGCCACCAGCTGAATCACCCTCAACTAAAAACAATTCTGAACGGTCGTTATCTTGCGTAGAACAATCAGTTAATTTACCTGGTAGCGCAGGACCTGATGTGATTTTTTTACGTGCCACCTTTTTGCTTTGGCGTAAGCGCTTTTGTGCATTATTAATACACATTTCAGCAAGGAGTTCGGCCACATCAGTATGTTGGTTTAACCACAAACTAAAGGCATCTTTTACTATACCTGATACAAATGCAGAGGCTTGGCGTGAAGATAAACGCTCTTTCGTTTGTCCTGCAAATTGTGGGTCTTGCATTTTGGTTGACAATATATAACAACATTTGTCCCAAATATCGTCAGCCGTAATTTTTACGCCGCGCGGTAATAAGTTTCTAAATTCACAAAACTCACGCATAGCGTCAAGTAGGCCTTGGCGTAAACCGTTTACATGTGTGCCGCCTTGTGCGGTGGGAATAAGGTTAACATAACTTTCCGTTACCATTTCGCCGCCTTCTGGCAACCACATTACCGCCCAATCAGCCGCCTCACCGTTACCCGAAAAAGCGCCTGCAAAAGGGGCGTCTTCAGGCAAAGTTTCAAAATCTTTTAAGCCATGTATTAAATAATCACGTAAGCCATCTTCGAAATACCACTGGTGGGTTTCTTTACCTATTTTGTCTTCAAACTTAATGGTTAAGCCAGGGCACAATACCGCTTTGGCTCTTAAAATATGCAGTAATTTAGTCACCGAGAATTTTGGCGAGTCAAAGTAGCTGCCGTCAGGCCAAAATCTAACGCGCGTACCTGTATTACGTTTGCCGCAGCTATCAATTACGGCTAATTCTTCTTTTTTATCACCGTTTTCAAAGGCTATTTGGTGTACTTGGCCATTACGGCGAATGGTAACTTCTACGCGGGTCGACAAGGCATTTACAACTGAAATACCTACGCCATGCAAACCACCTGAAAACTCGTAATTCTTATTAGAAAATTTACCACCGGCATGCAGCTTGGTCATGATTAACTCAACACCACTCATGCGCTCTTCTGGGTGAATATCAACCGGCATACCGCGGCCATCGTCTATAACTTCAAGCGATTGGTCTTCGTGCAAAATAACTTTTATATTACTCGCATGCCCGGCTAGTGCCTCATCTACACTGTTGTCTATCACCTCTTGGCTTAAGTGATTAGGACGTGTTGTGTCAGTATACATGCCGGGGCGGCGTTTAACTGGGTCTAAGCCATTTAAGACTTCAATTGAATCAGAATTATATTGTTCAGACATCTTTTACACTCAAAAACCGGGGTTATTATTATTGTTGTTGTTTAGCAACAAGGTATTTGCTTACTTAGTATTGCGCAAATTAATAGAGGCAATTATACCTGTATATAAATCCAATACTAGCAAGCTATAGCATATTCAGCAAACGCCCTTAACGTAAAAACGAGAAAATAGACGCTAAGTGATTTTCATAAGCAATAAAACTATGATCGCCGCCTTGTTCTACCGTTATATCAGCGCCTGTATATTTTGCCTCAGCCAAACGATAATCAAGGGTTTCATCACCAGTTTGCAGCAATACTTTATAGGCTGATGCTTGTTTCAAGCTAGTGCAGTATAAACTACGTAAACAGGCAATATGCCCACTATGGATAGAGAATTTTTCGCCAGTATACGGATTAATATGCAAACCTATATAGCCTGACAATAAATCAAACGGGCGAACTGCAGGATTGATTAATACCGCTTTTCCACCATATTTTTCGCAGGCATAAGTAGATAAATAACCGCCCATAGAACTACCAATAAAGCGTAAATTACCTTTAGGTAATGAACGAACAAGTGTATCAACTTGTTTTACGGCTTGTTGAATGTTGCCGGCAAGTTGCGGCGTATGCACGTTAAGGTAAGGGTAATGTTTTTTTGCAAAAGCCAATGTTTGTTGTGCTTTTTCTGATTGTGGGCTCGATAAAAACCCATGTAAATAAATAAGATGCTGCATATACCTACTGCTTATTGAAATTGCGTGTTCACGCTTAATATTATTTGCTTAAAGAGAAGACGCTACCTGTTGGCTTAAACAAAAATGTAGCCACTCTGCTAAAAATACATTCACCATATACTTCTCATTACGTTGGTGCATGTTTAAATTTGGGTACTCATAAACTGGTTTTAACTGTGATGTACGCTGAGCCTCTAGCACCTCTGCTACTTTGGCATCATGATAAAGCCGTATCAACATAGTTGGCCTTAAAAAAGCAGGTGTATTAGCATTATACTGCGACATTCTAAGGGTACTAGTGTAGCGGCTTGAATCCACAATGGTAATGCGGTATTTAAAGCTCTCACTTATGTCGAATTCATACTTAAGATCTTGGGTGTCGCAATCAGGTAAAAGTTTTAGCATACACACATAGTTATTCTCACACGTAGCAAGAATAGAGGGTAAATGCGGTACATATTTCTTTTGCAAAACAGTTGCCTTATTGTGTTTTATGTTGTGAATTTACAGCGCCCATTCTTCTAACAGGGTGCGCTTATTTAATAACAGCCACTGAAGCGCGATAATGGCGGTACTATTATCAATCTTGCCTTCATTTAGCCATTTTTCAGCATCGCTTAAGCTGACTCTTATTACCTTTATGTCTTCGGCTTCATTGTCTAAACCATGAATACCACTTGCCGTGGTGGCATCTACTTTAGCCACATACAGGTGAATACGTTCTGAACACGCACCTGGACTTGCTAAGTATGTATTCATTTTTCTTAAATGAGTTAAGCTAACACCTGCTTCTTCCTGCGCTTCTCTGTGGCAAACATCTTCTAAGTCTTCGCCAGGCTCAATAATACCTGCCACAACTTCTATTAGCCAAGGGTAATCAGTAGTTTCTAGCGCCGGAAAACGAAACTGTTCTAATAATACTACCTCATCTAATATTGGATCATATGGCAACACTGCCACTGCATGCCCACGTTCAAATACCTCGCGGGTAACTACCTTGCTTGTGCCGCCATCAAAAAGTTTATGGGTAAAATGGTATCGCTTTAATGCAAAAAAGCCATCAAACAAGTCTTCAACTTTAATTAAATTAACGTCGTCTTTCGTGTAATTTGTCATATTTTGTATTCGTTCTTTGCTCAGTTTTTAATTCTTTAGGTAGTTTGTTACCTATGAATGCATCCTATTGTGGGTCTTTATAGTATAAAATAAAAGACATTCACACAGTTTGCACTGCAAAAGCATTACATTCTGTTACACTTAAACCAATTTTGATACAAGCAATAGTTATTCAAATAGGCTTGAATAGCCTAAACTTATCTCCATATTAGTGCATTGCGTTTTTGCACTTTACGTTACTTACATTACCGAAATAACAGAGCACTCATTCATGAAAAAAACATTTGTATCTATTGTTCTTGGGCTAGCCTTTTCAGGGGCTGCGTTGGCTGATGACCTTTCTACCGTATACCAGTTAGCACAAGCTAATGACCCACAAATAAATAGAGCCAAAGCTCAAAAAGACGCGGCGTACGCGGGAATTGACTTAAGCCGTGCTAATTTGCTGCCGCAAATATCGGGCTATGTATCTTACTCTATGAGCAGCTCAGAAAGTTACGGCCAGTTTATTGATGGCGTTACTACTGATGGTAACCCAGCGTTTGTGGGCCGAGTAACTGACACCGATACCGATGCTTTGGCTTATGGCTTAGATTTAAACATGTCATTGTATGACCATGCAAATTGGTTAGGAATGGATCGCGCTGAATTAGTAGCTCAGCAAAGTGATGCTGCCTTAGGCGCTAGCTTACAAGGTTTAATATTAAGAACCGTTAATGCGTATTTGTCAGTACTTCGTGAACAAGATAGCGTTGAATTTGTAAAAGCGGAATTAAAAGCGATTGAACGCCAGCTAGAGCAAACTAAACAGCGCTTTGAAGTGGGCTTAACTGCCATTACCGACGTGCACGAAGCGCAGGCAAATTACGACAACACCGTAGCTCGCCAAATACGTGCAGAAAACCTACTTGAATTACGCTTAGAAGAGTTACGTGAAATTACCGGCAAGTATCATGACCGAATTGAAGTGTTAGATACCGAACTGTTCAGTGCCGTAGCGCCCGCTCCTGCAAAAGTAAGCGAATGGTTAGAAATGGCACAAGAGTCTAATTTAGACTTACTGACTCAGCGCTTTGGTAAAGATATAGCCAAAGAGGATATTGAAATTGCACGTTCAGGCCATTATCCATCATTAGCACTTAGTGCTTCTTATGACATGAGCGATTCTGAAACTGACTTTATTAGCACCAACGGCCAACCGGCTACCATTAACAATGGAGCGCTTAATAGCCATAGTGTTGCCCTTTCATTAAGTGTACCAATTTATCAGGGCGGCGGTGTTAAAGCGGGTACTGAAAGAGCTAGAGCGAACTACGTGGTAGCGAGCGAGAATCTAGAGCTGACTTATCGCCAAACGGTTCGTTTAGTACGTAGTTCATTTAATGATGTTAAAGCGGCTATATCTACCATTCGCGCATTGGAGCAGTCAGTAGTTTCTGCTGAAAGTGCTTTGAAAGCCACTGAAGCAGGTTTTGATGTAGGCACACGAACTATTGTTGACGTGCTTGATAGCACTCGTAACCTATTTGATGCTCGCAGAAATTTAGCCGACGCACGTTATAGCTTTATAATTGCTATTGTTAGCTTAAAACAAGCTGCCGGTACGCTTACTGAGCAAGATTTGCTTAATATTAACAAAGTGCTAAAACCAGCTTAAGTTGACTTTGTATGCAAGCAGTTAAGTTTCTTTAACTGCTTGCCCTTCCTTTAATAAAAGCAACTTGCTACATATCTTCTAAAATAACCATCAGCGTTTTATCAATCGCACCTTTATTCTTCGCTAATATTTGAGCACCGGCCTTACCCTGTTGCTTTGCAAGCTCAGGCGCTAATAACCAGCTTTCAACTAAGGCACTTGCCTTTGAATCGTCTTCTACAATATGTAACGCGCCCGAACCTTCTAAAGATTCCACTATTTCTGCATTATTGAATATATGAGGCCCCATTATAATTGGCATAGAAAACTGCGCAGCTTCCAAAGGGTTATGCCCGCCTTTTTTTACTAAGCTGCCACCTACAAAGGCAATGTGCCCCAAAGAATACACCTGATTCAACTTGCCCATAGCGTCTACTAGTAGTACATCAGTTTGTGTGCTTATAGCCACATTAGCTTGCCAAGTTATGCACTGATACTGGCCTTGCCTTATTACATTTTCAACTTTAGGGAAACGCTCAGGATGGCGCGGCACTATAACTAGCAGCAAGTTAGGAAACTTAGGCTTAAGGGTTTTATAAAGGTTTAAGCAAAAGTCTTCTTCGCCTTGATGTGTTGAGGCACCAATTATAACCGTTCGCTCTTGAACATGTATTTGTTGTTGGTAAGCCAACACCTCTTTGCCAATACTTGGCATTACCGTTTGGTCAAACTTAATGTTCTTAGCTTCGCTAAGCTGCCTAGCATTAACATCTATTTTTAAGTAATTAGTATAATCTAGCTCTGATTGCGGAAAAATATAGCTTAACTTTTGGCACATAGGTGTAAATAAATTAGGATACTTTAAATAATTATTGAGTGCTTTGGTGGTCATACGTCCATTCATTAGAATACTGGGGATATTGCGTTTCCAGCACCCATGAATAAGATTAGGCCAAAGCTCTACCTCTGCAATAATCACCTTGCTTGGCTGTATTCTTCGCAGTAATTTGCTAACGAAATAAGGCGTGTCAAAAGGCAAATAAAAATGCAGAACTGTATCGCCAAATAACTCTTGAATGCGGTCAGATCCAGTAGGCGTTGTGCAGGTAAGGGTAATGGGAATATTAGGGTGGCTAGCTAAAATAGATTTAATGACGCAAGCCGCGGTATTTACCTCACCTACCGACACACAATGGAACAACAGGCCTCCTTTTTGTTTCGCTTTTGGGATAAAGCCAAAGCGCTCATATAAGCGAAAACGGTAGGCTTTAGACTTTTTAAAACTTTTAAAAATAAGAAGAAGCGCTGCAAAAGGCAACAATACGTAAAGCAAAGCACTATATACGTAACGAACTCGCTTTTGTTTGCTGGTTTCTGACACAAAAGCACTTTGCTTGCTGGGTGATAAAGGCACGGCGGGGATTAACTCCAATAGACCGATTTTGAAAGCTCAAAATCTAAACAACTGATTTATAAAAGGTGCAATATTACATTCCCTCAATAAACCAGTTCACAATTAAATAAGGGGCATCAGAGCTAAAAAGTACAATAATTCATTAATTTATCTCGTAGCCGTGCTAGCATTATAAACATAAAGTAACTAGGTTCAAATACTATGCAAACGCCCCATTTTTTAATTATACGCTTAAGCGCAATTGGCGATATTGTTATGGCTTCAGGATTAATTCAATCCTTAAAAGCACAGTATCCTGATTGTCAAATAACTTGGTTAGCTGAACCCGTGGGTGCGTCGTTGCTTAAACAAGATGAGCGTATTGATTCTGTATTAGTATTCGATAAACCCGCTATTCAAAAGCAAATGAAACAAAAGCATTATTTAGCAGGTTTTCGCTTCTTTTCATCATTTGTAAAGCAACTGCGCGAAACCACCTACGATTACGTAATTGATACCCAAGGCCTGCTTAAAAGTAGTGTGCTAGCAGGTTTCGCCAAATCAAAACACAGCGTAGGTTTCAAAAGCAAAGAAAAATCACATTGGTTTGTCAAACAGGCATTAGTGAAACAGTTATCAATGCAAATAAGCTCTGAGTACCGCCAGCTGGCGCAGTATATGGACTGCCCTCCCGAGGAGTTTCAGCTGAAGTTAAAAACAAATGACAGCACCAAACTACAAGCAAGCAAGGCACTTTCGGAACTGGGCATTGAATCTGATTTTATTTGCGTAGCGCCCTTTACAACTCGCCCACAAAAGCATTGGATAGAATCGCACTGGATTGCCCTTATTTTACAATTACGCGCAAAATATTCATTGCCAATTGTGATTTTGGGTGGCCCTGGCGATGAACCGGCCGCCAAGGCAATGCTAACGAATAAAGGCGTTCATTCCTTGTGTGGCAAAACGTCTTTGCTTGGCGCGAGCGAAATAATTAACAAAGCAGCCTTTTTTGTGGGGGTTGATACCGGCCTAACGCACATGGCAGTAATGCACAAAAAACCTATGGTAGCCATTTTCGGTTCTACTTGCCCCTACCTTGAAACCGACAACCCTGATTGCAAAGTCTTGTACGAAAATTTAGACTGCGCCCCCTGTAAACGCAGGCCAACTTGCGGCGGTGAATTTACCTGTATGCAAAACATAAAGCCTGAACGTATTGAGCACATTGCGAGTGAATATTTAGATATTCATTCGCGTGTTATATCTACCTCACAAGAGCATTAAGCCCCTTATGAAAGTTCTACACATTGAAGCCGGAAAATCTTTATTTGGCGGTGCAAAGCAAGTTGTTTATTTAATGAATGGTTTGGCTAAGCACAATATAGAAAATATGCTTGTGTGCCCTACAGGCTCGGATATTGCCAGCGAAGTGGGTGCATTCAACAGCCCGCTGATGCAAGTACAAGCCACTAAAATGACCGGTGATCTTGATATTGGTTTTATTTTTCGACTACGCAGCATTTTAAAAACTTGGCAGCCCGATGTAGTGCTTTGCCATAGCCGCCGCGGCGCTGATGTATTTGGTTTAATTGCGGCGAAGCTATGCAAGATCCCAGTAATTTGTGTGCGCCGAGTAGATAACACAGAAGCCCACTGGCTTGCTAAGTTAAAATATGAAGCATTTAGCAAAACCGTTTGTATTTCTAAGGCCATTGAAAATGTCTTACTTGAACAAGGGGTGGCGCCCGAAGCGTGCGAAGTAATTCGTTCAGTAATTGACACAAATGAATATACTCCCCAAGCGCCAAATACATACTTACAAAAAGAGTTTGGTTTTACCGAGCAAAATTTGGTTATAGGGTGCTTTGCCCAATTAATTGAACGCAAAGGCCAAGCTAATTTGCTTCGTGCGTTCAAACAAGTTCACGCCCAATTTCCCAATAGCCGCCTATTAATTTGTGGTAAGGGAAAAAAGCGCCAAGAATACGAAGCTTTGTGCCATGAATTAGGCTTGCAAGATGCCGTGGTATTTGCTGGATTTAGAACCGACGTAGCTAACTTGCTGCCGCAACTAGATGTACTTGCCCACCCAGCCTTCACTGAAGGGCTAGGCGTAACTTTAATGCAAGCTAGCGCCTGCGGCTTGCCTATTGTTGCCACTAAAGCCGGCGGCATACCTGAGGTAGTTATAAATGACCTTAACGGCTTGCTAATACCTATTGACGACGAAGCCTCGTTAATAGAAAGCCTAAACGCTTTACTTGGCTCAAAAGAACAACGTGAAACTTATGCCAAAAACGGCCGTGAATTTGTACTCAACAACTGCAGCATAGATTCAATGGTAAACGGCTACCTAGCGTTGTTTAAGCGTCTAGCAATTAGCCGGTAAGGCCATTATGTACGTGCGGGTTCAGAACAATTTTTTAATTGTTTAACACAGCGTACAAATAAAGATAAACCGGTAACGCCGCCACACAGAATGCCAATTTGAAAAATGGATAGCTCAATTGTGCCTAATTCAAACATCTTGCTAATGGTTGAGCCAAGTACAATAGTAGCCGCTATACACACTAGTAGCGCAATAACTAACATTGACCACGTTGCGGCTTTTCCCCATGAAGACATACTCTATTTTCCCTGCTAATTTACTTAAGTGGATAGCATCATATTATAAAGACGCAATAGCTTCTACAATAGTAATAAGGCTAGTGTCTCAGAAGCATACCAAGCGCCTTAACCGTTAATCGCTCGGCATGATTCGCGCTTATCTATTGAGCATGATACTACCGTACGTTGGGGTGGTGTGTCAGGATGGTCAATTAAATTTAACACACACTTGGCTGAAAGATGCCCTATTTCATATGGGCGTTGGCGCACTACAGTAATAGGCACTTTAAAAAACTCAACCATGGGGATTTCATCAAATCCAAGTAAAGAAATATCTTGTGGAATGTCTACATTATTATGATTAAGAATATTTAAAAGCTCAGTGGTAATAGCTAAATGCTGGGTAAAAATCGCAGTAGGTTTTACCTCATTAATTACGTCCATTACGTCATTAGTAAAGCCTTCTTCCCGATTCCAATGTTGCACAAAGCCAGGTTCAATATTAATTTTATGCTTGGCCATGGCTTGTGTATAACCTTCGAAGCGCTCATTCCTAGATTTCACATCGGCAAAATCTTGGCTAGCAAAGCAAATTCGTTTATGCCCTAACTCAATTAAGTATTCGGTAGCTTCAAATGCGGCTTTTTTATAGTCCGACATAATAATATTCTTTTCGCTATCATCATGATCTAACTGAAATTGAACAATAGGCAAACCCTTTGCTATGTAGCGAGATATTAGCTGCGTATTTTTACCTGACGACGCAATAATAATTCCATCTACTCTAAGCTGATACAGTGATTCGAGTGCTCTGGCTTCAAGGGTTGAATCAAAATCAGTATTGTAAATAAGTGCGTGGTAATTATTGGCTTTGCAATAATCATCAATACCTCTAATGGCTTTACTACTGTAGTAGCCAGTTATATCGCGCACAATGACCCCAATGGTTTTTGTTTTACTCGCTTTTAGGTTTCGTGCAATTGGATTTGGGACATAATCTAATTCGCTAATAGCCTCTTTAACTCGGGCTTGCGTTGCCTTAGACATATATTCAAATCGGCCGTTCAAATACTGCGAAACAGTACTTTTCGACACTCCCGCCATTGCTGCTACATCGGTTAATTTTGCTTTAGACATTGTTATTTTTTTGTAAAGAATTATTTAACATGATTGACATGCTCCTATATTATGATAATTTAATCAACTAAACCGATTTAGTAAATAATCTTTACTGATTTTTTAAGCGAGCCAATCTTTTGAAAATTAGCGATATAAAAATATTTGTAACATGCCCTGGCAGAAACTTCGTAACGGTTAAAGTGATAACCGACAATGGCTTATTTGGCCTTGGCGATGCTACCTTAAACGGGCGTGAAATGGCGGTAGTTGCCTACCTTCAAGAGCATGTTGCCCCTTGTCTTATTGGCAAAGATGCCCACGCAATTGAAGACATTTGGCAATACTTGTACAAAGGCGTTTACTGGCGTAAGGGCGCAGTAAATATGGCCGCTATTGCAGGTATTGATATGGCGCTTTGGGATATTAAAGGTAAAGTTGCCGGTTTACCGGTGTATCAATTGCTGGGCGGGAAAAGTAGAAAAAGCGTGGGCTTGTATGCGCATGCCAGTGGTGATGACATTGCTGACACTTTGCTAAAAGCTGAAGCTTTAATGGCGCAAGGATTCAAAGCCATTCGCCTGCAGTCAGCCGTACCTGGTTTGAAAGTCACTTATGGCGTATTGGGTGACAAAGAAAATTACTATGAATTGCAGGGGAACCGCCCTCTTCCTCCAGAAGAAGATTGGTCTACCCCTAAATACTTTAATATGGTGGTTGAATTATTTAAGCAAGCACGCGAAAAATTAGGGAACGATGTGCAACTGCTGCATGATGTGCATAGCCGCTTAACCCCCATTGAATCAGCGCGCTTAGGTAAGCTATTAGAACCCTACAACTTATTATTTCTGGAAGATGCATCTATCGCTGAAAACCAAGATTCCTATAAAACTATTCGCCAACATACCACCACCCCATTGGCTATTGGTGAAACTTATAACACTATATGGGACTGCAAAGACTTAATTCAAAATCAGCTAATTGATTATATTCGAACCGCGGCAACCCATGCTGGTGGTATCACCTCGTTAAAACGCATTGCTGACTTTGCCGGTATTTACAATGTTAAAACCGCGCCTCATGGTGCGCCTGATTTATCTCCCATTTGTTTTGCGGCGCATATGCATTTAAATGCTTGGGCACCCAATTTTGGTATTCAAGAGTTTGTAGGGTTTGGCACACAAGAAGCTCAACAAATTTTTACACACGATATACAAGTTAAAGATGGCGCAGCCTTTGTTAGCGACAAGCCCGGTTTGGGCGTTGATTTTAACGAAGACGCTGCCGCCTTATATCCTTATAAACGCTCGTACTTACCCGTTAGCAGGCTTGAAGATGGCACGCTTTGGAATTGGTAACGCCGCTAAAACATAATTGAGATTCACATGAAAAATAAACAAAACGTTCGCGTATTAATTCACGGCACTGGTTTTGCGGGGCAAGGTCACGCTGAAGCATTCCGCTACGCAGGTGCTGAGGTAGTAGGAATAGTAGGCAGAACGCCTGCAGTTGTTCAGCAAGTAGCTGAGGAGTTAAATATTCCCTACGCTGGCACAAATTGGCAAGAGGCTTTAGCTGAATGTAAACCTGATGTGGTATCTATTGCCACTCCAGGTGGCGCGCATGAGCTCCCCATAAAACAGGCACTTGAATTTGGCTGCCATGTATTTAGTGACAAGCCGCTTACCGCTGATGGAGAAAGTGCCCATGCCTTGTATGAACTTGCTACTCAGAAAAAGCTTAAAACAGCCTTTGCAGCAAGCTTTAGATACATGCCTGATGTTATTCATGCCAAGCGCCTAGTGGCTGAGGGCGTAATTGGCGAACCTTTAGAAGTAGAGTGCATATCACATTTTAATTTAGAAAAAGACATCCCCTTTGGGTGGTCACACAGAAAAGAAGACGGTGGCGGACGCCTTAATAACAATTTCACGCATAAGTTATCAATAGTGACTTCCATTATTGGTGAGAAAATTTTATCTATTATGGGGGAAGTGCGTGATGATTTAGGAAAAGCGCCTATTGTTGAAGGGGTGCATAATTTTAAAAAACGCCGCGATTTTATCCCCTCTGATTTAAATGACCCATCGCTAAAATGGGGAGAATCAAACGTAGAATGGTCATACACCGTGCTGGCGCAGTTAGAAAGTGAGTTTGCCACAAAGCCGGTTTCTGTTTTATTTAAACATGGTGGTCTGCATCCTCGGTTTAACGAAGATCACGTTGTGATATATGGCAGTAAAGGGGCTCTATACATTAAAGGACATTATGCCAGTGGGCCTATGTATAGCTACTCTAATAATCAGTGGCATGAAATTCCACTGCCTGATGATATTAAAAGTGATATTCCAAACGTTGAGGGTGACACTGAGCGCAACTGGCGATACTTAATAAATAAGCTGGTGAAAGATATTCAAGGCGACGCCGTAGCGCCATATCAAACATTTAAAGAAGGCGCGCAATACCAGCAACTTATTGACTTAATACGCAAAAATGAAAGTTGGCAAGACGTGTCTCATCTTGATTAAAAGGCTCCCTTATGTTTTATGATTATGTAGTAATTGCGGGATACTTTTTATTGGTGTTAGGCATTGGCTTTGCTTTTAGCAAGATGGCCGACAACTCCACCAGTGATTATTTTAGAGGTGGTGGCCGTATGCTGTGGTGGATGGTTGGCTCTACCGCATTTATGGCGCAATTCTCGGCATGGACATTTACCGGTGCAGCGGGAAAAGCTTTTACCGACGGTTTTGCAATCAGTTTAGTTTTCTTCGCCAATACTTTTGCATATTTTTGCGGTTGGGCCTATTTCTCTGCTCGCTTTCGCCAAATGCGGGTAGACACACCCACCCAAGGCATTAAGCGTCGATTTGGTAAAGAAAATGAGCAGTTCTTCTCTTGGGCATTAATCGTTTTTAGCTTTATAAATGCTGGGGTATGGCTAAATGCTTTAGGTGTTTTTACCAGCGCAGTGTTTGATGCTGACATAAGCGTAACCATAATTGCCACGGGCTTGGCGGTATTGTTTGTATCGGTATTATCAGGCGCGTGGGGGGTGGTAGCATCCGACTTTGTCCAAACACTCATAGTAGCGGTGGTTTCAATAGCTTGTGCCATTGTTGCCTTGGTTATGGTTGGAGGGCCGGTAGCGCTTGTTACAGACTTTCCAGCAGACTTTGTAATGGGTCCAGATATGAACTACGGGCTAATATTAGTGGGCTCGTTTGTGTTTTTCTTAGCCAAACAAATGATCACGATTATGAATATTCATGACTCATTTCGTTTTTTAAATGCTAAAGACTCAATTAACGCGCGTAAAGCCGCCTTATTAGCAATGAGCTTAATGGCGGTAGGCAGCATAATTTGGTTTATTCCGCCTTGGGCTTCCGCCATTTTGTATCCTGATGCAGCCTCTGCATATCCGGAATTGGGTAATAAAGCTGCCGATGCTGTGTACCTCGTGTTTACTCGAAACGCTATGCCTATAGGTACTGTTGGCTTGTTATTAGCCGGCTTGTTTGCCGCATCTATGTCGTCAATGGATTCTGCGCTGAATAAAAACTCAGGTATATTTGTACGCAGTATTTACCAACCTCTATTACTAAAAAGAAACACCGAAGTTAACGACGCACACTTACTCAGGGTAAGCCGTTTGGTCAGCTTTATAAGTGGTATATTAGTCATTGTGGTTGCGCTGTTTTTTAAATCACTCACTCAGCTAAGCTTGTTTGAATTAATGATGAGCGTTTCCACCATGATTCAAGTCCCCTTACTAATCCCCCTAATATTCGGGCTGTTTATTAGAAAAACCCCTGTATGGGCTCCATGGGCTACGGTAGCCTTAGGATTATTTGTATCGTGGTTTGTTACCAATATTTTTACGCCCAATGTGTTTGCCAACATTATTGGCTTAGAAGAAGCTTTCACGCGCAGAGAAGCTGTTGACGTTAACTTAATGATTACTATAGGTGCTCACTTAGTTATAACGGCAGGTTTCTTTTGTGCAACAAGCTTGTTCTACAAAGAAAAGAATGATCATCACAAAACTGAGCGGGAAACCTTTTTTGATGATCTTGAAACACCTGTTATTGCCGATGAATTGCAAAGTGAGTATGACCGGCAACAGCGCCACAAATTAGGCACTATGGTGATATTTATGGGCGCAGGCGTATTCGCTATGATGCTAATACCCAATCCGCTTTGGGGGCGAATTGTATTTGGCCTGTGTGCACTTACTATTTTGAGCATGGGTGTATTGCTAAGGCGAAGTGCTCGTAACCTGACTAATAAGGAAAGTTATAATGCGACCTAAATTGGGTTCCTTGATTTGTATTATTGGCTTATTTAGCTTATTAAACGCCTGCGCAAGTGCACCATCTACCCGTGCCGTTACATTAGAATATGGAATAGATGAAACCGCAGGTGGGCTTGAGGCGTTTATTATCAGCAATAACAATGCAAGGTTCTACCTTGAGAAAAGCGGCGGCGGTTTATCAAGCATGATTGATAAAGACGGTGTTGATTGGATTGGCTTTAACAATAGCAAAGGCTCTGGCTGGAAAGGCGAATACCGAGGTTTTCCAAACGCCGTGCATAAACAAGATGGCAATTACTTTCATGCTATGAATGCGAGTACTGATCCATCTACATCAAGCGTTGATATCATTAGCCCTGAGCACATACGTATTACTTTCACTTCACAAAATGGAAAGTGGCAGGCTCAGTACGATTTTCTACCTGATCGCCTTGAATTTACCATGGCTAAAGTTAGCCAAGGTTATCATTATTGGGTGCAGTACGAAGGCGTGCCTTATGGGGCGATGGACGAAAGCGACTTTTGGTATGCATCAATTGATGATAAAAAACATTCCATTAATGAGAGCTTTTTAGGTGATCTCCCCTCACCTGAATGGATTGCTTTTGGCGATAAAAACGTAAACCGAATGCTTTATTTGTTACATCATGAAGATGACGAGTTTCCTGATAACTATGTAAGCCGCCCTTACATGACGGTCTTGGGTTTTGGCCGTAGCGAGAAAAACAAGTACTTACATGAATCACAAACCTTTTCATTAGGCTTCGTTGAATCAAGTACTTACGCACAAGTTAGCAAAGCAGTTACGCAAATTTCTCTCCCTCTAAATTAAGTTATCGCCTTTGCAAAAGTGTGCTGAATTTTAAAAATCAGCACACTTTGGATAAAAGTTACCATTTTTGTAACTTTCATTAAATTTTCCTTAAACAATTAAGCCTTCATATTCAAACATTTTCCATAATATTTCCTTCGTTTTTCTGCAAAAACTTACCTGCAAGCCATATATATTATAAGAATAAATGCATTATGTAACATTAATGTAACTCACCATGTAATAAAACAACGTATATAAAAAACATAAAATAACAGCCCACTTAAATAAATATGATTTAACGCAAATTATTGCGTTTTATTGGGATTTAAGTGTAGAAAACTGCTCAAAATTTAACTATTATCGAATAAGGCATACATTTTAACAAAGAGTGAATCACGTGAACCTGATCAAAGACCTGAAAACTTACGGAATTACAAACAAAAACGAAATTATTCATAACCCCAGTTATGCGGAGTTATTTGAAGAAACAACGCGCAGCGATTTGAAAGGTTTTGAGAAGGGCTATATTACAGAGTCTGGAGCTGTATGCGTAAAAACAGGGCAATTTACCGGACGCTCTCCTAAAGACAAGTACATTGTGAAAGATGACGTAACCAAAGATACTATTTGGTGGTCAGATCAAGGCAAGAATGACAACAAGGCGATTGATCAGTCAACGTGGACGCATTTAAAATCCTTAGTCACTCAGCAATTGAGCGACAAACGATTGTTTGTAGTGGATGCTTATTGCGGCGCTAATCCTGATACTCGCTTAAGTGTTAGATTTGTCACTGAGGTAGCGTGGCAGGCGCATTTTGTTACGAATATGTTTATACGCCCAAGTAGTGAACAGTTAGCAGATTTTGTGCCTGACTTCATTGTTATGAACGGCGCAAAAACGGTCAATAAGCAGTATAAAGAGCAAGGTTTACACTCAGAAAACTTTGTTGCCTTTAACCTGACTGAGCGCATTCAGTTAATTGGCGGCACATGGTATGGCGGCGAAATGAAAAAAGGTATGTTCTCTATTATGAATTACTACCTACCGCTACAGGGCATTGCTTCTATGCATTGCAGTGCAAATGTGGGTGAAAAAGGCGATGTAGCTGTTTTCTTCGGCCTTTCAGGCACAGGTAAAACCACCCTGTCGACTGATCCAAAGCGTAAATTAATTGGTGATGATGAGCACGGTTGGGATGACCATGGCGTATTTAATTTCGAAGGCGGTTGTTATGCAAAAACAATAGATTTAAGCGAAGAGAATGAGCCTGATATATATCAAGCAATAAGACAAGACGCATTACTTGAGAATGTATCTATAGATGAGCAAGGCAAAATTGATTATAGCGACAACAGCATTACCGAAAACACCCGTGTTTCTTACCCGATACACCATATAGACAATATTGTGAAACCCGTTTCTAAAGCAGGCCACGCTAAGAAAGTCATATTCTTAACGGCCGATGCTTTTGGCGTACTACCTGCGGTTTCCAAGCTTTCCCCTGAACAAGCCCAGTATTATTTACTATCAGGCTTTACCGCTAAACTTGCTGGTACTGAACGTGGTATTACTGAGCCAACGCCTACTTTCTCTAGTTGTTTTGGCGCAGCATTCCTTACATTGCACCCAACACAATATGCAAGCGTTTTGAAAAAGCGCATGGAATTAGCAGGAGCAAAAGCCTATCTTGTTAATACTGGTTGGAATGGCACTGGCAAGCGTATTTCCATAAAAGCAACTCGTGCAATTATTGACGCAATTTTAGATGGCAGCATTGATGATGCTAAATGTACTACATTGCCACTGTTCAATTTAGAAATACCTAAACAACTTGCGCATGTGGATTCTGCCATTTTAGATCCAAGAAGTACCTATGAAGCGCCTGAGCAATGGGAAGAAAAAGCTGACAATTTAGCGAATTTATTCGTTGAAAATTTTGTGAAATTTACAGATACAGCTGATGGACAAGCACTAGTTGCCGCTGGACCGCAATTAGAAAAGGTGCTTGAAAATAGCTAAGGTATAACAATTAGCTGGGTATGCTCCTTTGCAAACCCAGCTATTGCTGCTTAATCAATTTTAGTTCTGTTTAAGTCTTTAATTTGCTTGCTGAGGCTTTGTATTTGCTCTTGAAGTTCAAGCATGGTTGGTTGCCCAATGTTACGCTCTTTGGCATGCTCTTCTTCCATAACCCCTACTACAATACCTATTACCATATTTAAAAACGCGAAGGCTGTGAAGAATATAAACGTCATGTAATACAACCAACTCATGGGGTAAACATCCATGGTTTCATATTGAATATCAGTCCAATCTTCAAAAGTCATCACTCTAAACAGTGTTAACATGGAAATTGCTATATTCCCCCATAGCACTGGGTTTATATCTTTAAATAAATAGCTACCCACCGCGGCATATATATAGAAGATAATAAACATAAGCAGTACCACGTAACCTAGGCGAGGCAATGCCTTTAGTAAAGAATTAATGAGTATGCGCAGTTCAGGAATAATTGAAATCATTCTTAACACGCGGAATATTCGAATAAGTCTTGCAAGCAAGGCCATTTCAGACTCACTTATTGGCACTAAGCTTATGGCTACCACTAGAGTATCGAAAATATTCCAACCCGATTTGAAAAAGTCTTTCTTATTTTCTTCTGCAATAAACCTAACGACTATTTCAAACAAGAAAAATACCGTAATAAATATATCTAAGTAGTTAGTCAGGGTCATTGCACCTGGGCCTAACTGATAGGTTTTCGCGCCTATTTCTAAAGCAGAAATAATAATGACGGCAATAACGAAAAATTCGAATGCTCTATTGTGGCGCAAGCGCACAAAGGCTGATTGAATGGTGTTTATCACAACTGAATATCTCACATAAGAAAGACTACAACGAACGCAGGCACATTTTCTCAAATGTGCCTGCGTGCAAGTCAGGTTTTATACTGCGCGTTACAAGGTATTGTTACTTTATAACGCGTATTTCGCTTTAAGCTGGGCTAAACGTTCTTGCGATTCTGCTTGCTTGAGCGCTAAATCATTCATTCTTCGCTCAGCAATCACGCTGTTCCCGTTTAACCATAGCGTTTCTAAATAATTTAAAAACACTTCTTCGTTTTTCATATCTTTATTCATAACTCGGTTGTAGGCCGATACAGCTTCCTCGGTTTTACCTTGGCGTACTAATATTTGTGCGTAGGTATCAGCGGTAGCTGCGTTGTCAGGTTGCATTTCGTATGCTCTTGCGCCGTATTGAGCTGCCTTTTCTAAGTTACCTTGCTGTAGCTCCATATAAGCGATGTTATTAAGCACAATAAAGTTATTAGGCAGGGTTTCAAGCACGGTTTCGTAGGTTTCGATAGCACCTTGAACATCTCTAGAAATTTGACGCTCCGCAAGCAGCATATGCGCTTGCATGTCTTTAGGATTACTTGCAACATGGTTCTTTATAACTGTATATGCAGCGTCCATGTCACGCGAATCTTCCAGCGTTTTCACCAATACCAGTAAGTTCGCGCTATTTTTACTTGCATCGTAAGCGACCATTGCATCTTCAACGGCTTCTGCGCCTCTGTTTTCTGCTATCGCAATTCTCGCTTTTACGCCTTTTATAAATGGCAGCGCTTGATACTTCTCATCTACATTTCTAAGAACGCGTTTTGCACCCTCAACATTGCCCGACAATACGTAAAAGTACGACTGCATTAAACGCACTTCAAGGCTATCTTTTTTCGCAAGGAAATCAGTGGCAACTTGAGACCCTTCTTGGTACTTGCGCTCAGTATCAAGTATCACTAACTGGCCAATCACTGCGTTTTGTTGATTAGGAAATAAATTTGCCCAGCGCTTATAGTGGTTTAACGCTTCAGCAGTTTCGTTGTTGCGAAGCCAAGCAACGCCCATTAATGGCCAATATGCAGGTAACACGGCGCGATCAGCTTCAATAGGTTTTAATACCTCAAGCGCTTCTTGGCTTTTATTAAATGACAAACTTGCACGTGCTAGTAAAATTCGCATGTTGTCATTTTCAGGCTCTTTAGCTAGTAGCGCATTCACTCTACTTGCTGCTTCATCAAACTGTCCACTTTTTTGCTTTAACGCTATTAAGCTTGCTACCGCATTCAAATTAGACGGCTCTTTTGCTAATACCGCTTCTGTTTTTACGAGGGCGTCATCATATTTTTCTTGGCGTAAATCTAAGCGAATTTTAGCAAGATCAACAGAAGTTCCACTATCTAACTTACTTGCCTTATTTAGCGCATCACTTGCTTGTGAGAATTTCTGCTGGCGTTGATACACTTCTGACTCTAACAAAAGGGGTTCAAATTTTTCAGGCAACTCAGCTTGCCATTCTTTTGCTAAGGCTAAGGCTTTATCAAATTGATTGGTGCGCAAATAAGCACCCGCTAAGGTCGCCTTTGCTTCAGCAGACTTCGGTGCTTTTTCAACCGCGCTTTCTAAATCAACTAAACCCTCAATATCATTTATAGAAAGTTTAAGTACGCCTAATCGAGTTAAATCCTCAGCGGTTTCACTTACCTTATCAGCCTGCTCAATAACAATTTTAGCCGCGTCAGTATTTCCGCTTTTAAGCAATTCATAACCTGCTTTTGAAAATAAGGAAGCATCTTCACTTGAAATATCATTTACCCGCGATAGGATTTCGCCAGCGTCATCACCCATATTTGATTGCAACTGGCTAGCGGCTAAAATTCGTAAGCCTGGGTGGTTGTCAGGAAGCAACGATGCCACGAACGATAAGTGCATAACAGCGGCTTCGTAGTCTTCTACTTTATACGATGCTAATCCAGCCACTAATCGTAGGGTAGGATCATTTCGCCCTTCTGCGATTGCTTTCTCGCTATATAGTTTTGCACCTTCATAATCTTCTGCTGCCGCTCTAACCACGCCTTTTAATTGATTAAGCAAAGGATTATTGGCGTTAATGGCCATGAGTTCATCAATATACTTTTCTGCTTTTTCTGGCTGGCGCTGTTCTACGAGCATACTCGCTAATGCAAATTTTGATTCAATATCATCTGGCGCTACTTTTATATACGCTTCGTATATTTCTGCGGCAACTTCAGGATTACCATTTATGGTATGCAGGCGGGCGGTAAAATTCAGTACGTCACGGTTAAGCGGCGCTCGTTCGTGCATCTCTTTTGCTGTTTCCAGTGCAGCTTCAAACTCTTGGTTAAGCACCTGCTGGTAGCCGCTTACTAAGCCTTTGTATACGGTATCAGAATTTAATTGCATGAGTTCGTCAATCAACTCTTGCGCTTGTAGGTTTTGTTTTAGCTGCACTAATGATTGTAGCTTTCTAAAGCCAACCTCAAGCTTTTCAGCCGAAGTAAGATTTGAATCCACTATATCTATTTCAGACAATTCAACATTCGCCCCACTGCGCTGCAAGGCCATGGCTAAAAGCGGAATCACTTCGTTAGGTGCATAGCCTAACTCAAGCGCGCGTGACAATTCTTTTTCTGCAGATTCAAAGTTACTTTGCTTCAAGTATACATTGCCTAACTTAAAACGAGATGAGGCATCACGTGGCGCTTGTTGAATGGCGTTTTTAAGTGCTACTACCGCGGCGGCGTTATCGCCTTGCTCAATAAGTGCATTTGCCTCTGCAATATACTCATCTGACGATTTATCACTACACGCTGATAGTGCAACAGCCATGACTAACGTAATTGAGGCGCGCTTAAACATGCGCGATAATGGAAATAAACGAGAAGATTTAGCGATAGTTTTCATGTAATAATTACCTTTTTGTGCCTTAAACAAGCAAGTATATTTGTGGCTTTCTGCGCCACACAATACGGTACTTAAGGAGTAGCTTCCGTGTGTACATTTCATTAACAAAACATAACTTTTTCTAGTGTGACATTTAAACACAAGATTGCAAATTTGTTTAATGGTATCTGAAGCGAATTTAATTTATAATACGCGCTTATGTTTTGGCGTTCGCATCCTCTCTGCTTTGCCTTTTGTTCTTTTACTACTCAGGATTTACCATGACCGACACTGTCGACGTGACATTTAAAGATTTAAATTTGCCGAGCGCCATTCTGCAAGCTCTAGAAAAAGTAGGCTACGAAAAGCCTTCACCCATTCAAGCTAAAAGCATCCCTTTACTGCTTGAAGGCCATGATTTACTTGGCCAAGCACAAACAGGTACGGGTAAAACCGCCGCGTTTGCGCTTCCTATGTTAGCTAATATTGACCCAGATGAGTCGTTCACTCAGCTGTTAGTGCTTGCACCTACGCGCGAACTGGCCATCCAGGTTTCAGAAGCTTTCCAAGTGTATGCTAGTTTCTCTAAAAAGATTCGTGTTTTGCCTATTTACGGCGGGCAATCTTATGACAACCAAATTCGCCAACTAAAACGTGGCGTACAAGTTGTGGTAGGTACACCGGGTCGAGTTATTGACCATATAAAACGTAAAACCCTTAAATTAGACCAACTTAAATTCTTAGTGCTAGATGAAGCTGATGAAATGTTGCGTATGGGTTTTATTGATGACGTAGAACTTATCTTAAGTCACGCGCCTGCGACAAGACAAACCGCCTTGTTCTCAGCGACTATGCCACCACCAATTAAGAAAATTACTCAGCGCTACTTAACCAATCCACAACACGTGAAGATTGAGTCTAAAGTATCAACTGCAAGCACTATCCGCCAAAGATATTGCCAAGTGGCTGGTCATCATAAACTTGAAGCACTTACTCGCATTATGGAAGTTGAAAACTTTGATGCGGTTATTGTGTTTGTTAGAACCAAAACTGCCACTATTGAGCTAGCTGACAAACTTTCTGCACGCGGATATGATGCAGAAGCCTTAAACGGTGATATAGCCCAGGCTGCTCGTGAAAGAACAGTTGATAAACTTAAGCAAGGCAAAATTGATATTCTTGTTGCCACTGACGTAGTTGCACGTGGACTTGACGTAGAACGTGTAAGCCATGTAATTAACTATGATGTGCCCCATGATACAGAGTCTTACGTACACAGAATAGGTCGTACAGGCCGTGCTGGACGTGAAGGTGATGCAATTTTGTTCATCTCACATCGTGAAAAGCGCATGTTGTTTGCTATTGAAAAAGCAACTAAACAGCAAATTACGCCAATGGAAATACCTTCAATTTCTGAGCTAAATGAATCTCGTTTAGGCCGCTTTAAAACTAGCGTACTTGAAGCTATTAATGACGATAGCATTGAATCATATATGCCAATTATTGAAGCAATATTGAAAGAATCAGAAGCTTCTCCTGAAGTTGTGATGGCTGCTTTAGCACGTGTTGCACAAGGTGATGAACCTTTACTGTTAAGTGAAAAAGACCGCCCTGACGTACATGCTAAACCTTCATTCAAAGACCGTGGTGATCGCGGTGATCGTGGTCCAAGAGAGCGTAATTCGCGTGACCGTGGTCCAAGAGAAGGCGGTAGAGATCGTAAACCACAGCGCTCACGTGGTAAACCAGAAGCTGGCATGAAGCGCTTTAAAATTGAAGTGGGTTATGTGCATGGTGCTAAGCCAGGCAACATTGTTGGCGCAATTGCTAACGAAGCAGATATTAGCAGCAAAAACATTGGTGCAATTGATATCCATGACAACTACACCCTTGTAGATTTGCCTGACAGCTTGCCAAGTAAAGCGAAGGAAACATTGCAAAAAACTCGTGTAGCTGGACAACGTCTAAATATACGTGAGTGGAGTGATGAGCCACCTAAAAAGCGCGGTAAGAACTAGTTATAAAACGCTTTTTGTTCTTAAGGCGTGATTGATATAACAAAAAGGAATAAAAGCACTGCTTTTATTCCTTTTTTTATGCCTCATACTTTGTTCAAATTAGATAACATTCGCTAACATACTTTTGAGACCTTACATGAAATATTTCCCCATTTTTATAGACGCCGAGCATATTCATTGCTTAGTAGTTGGCGCAGGGGAAGTGGCTGCGCGCAAATGCGAATTGTTATTGAAAACGCCGGCAAAAATTACCGTAGTTGCACCATGGGTAAGTAATGCCGTTCGAGAACTCGCAAAATCAGAACAACTCACCTTAATTGAGCGCGAGTTTGATGCGAATGATTTAGACCAAAAACAAATGGTGTTTGTAGCTACTGACAACGAAGCCCTTAATCAATCGATTCATGATCAAGCTCATGCAAAAGGCATACTGGTTAACGTGGTGGATAACACCCCACTGTGTAAGTTTATTACCCCCTCTATTGTTGATCGCTCCCCTATAATTATTGCGATGTCGAGCGGCGGTGTAGCGCCAGTTTTGCTGCGCTACATTCGCCAAAAACTAGAATCGGTGATTCCACATAATATTAAGCGTTTAGGTGAGTTTTCTGAAAAATATAGAGACAAAGTCAAACAGGCTTTAGGTAGCGTGACTGACCGCCGATATTTTTGGGAAGACGTTCTTGACGGAGACATCGGCGAAAACGTATTGCAAAACAATACGAGCCTTGCCTCAGAGCAGCTACAAAATAGCCTAAACGCATATGCTAGCGGCAATAAACCTGCTGGCCAAGTGTATTTAGTGGGAGCAGGCCCTGGTGACCCTGATTTGCTCACGTTTAGAGCATTAAGGTTAATGCAAAAAGCTGACGTAGTTGTGTATGACCGCCTAGTTTCAAACGATATTTTGGAATTGGTGCGCCGTGACGCTGAAAAAATTTATGTGGGTAAAGCACGAAGCAATCACACGGTTCCACAAGAAGAGATAAATGACTTGCTGGCAAAATTAGCAAAAGAAGGCAATCGAGTGGTGCGCTTAAAAGGCGGTGACCCATTTATATTTGGCCGTGGCGGTGAAGAAATTGAAACGCTAGTTGAGCAAGGTATTGATTTTCAAGTGGTGCCGGGCATTACTGCGGCCACCGGCGCATCAAGCTATGCGGGTATTCCTCTTACTCACCGTGACCATGCGCAATCGGTTACCTTTACTACTGGTCATTTGAAAAATGACACCATTGATCTTGACTGGCCTTCACTGGTTAAGCCGAACCATACCTTAGTATTTTATATGGGTTTAACTGGCCTACCTATTATTTGCGACAAGCTAATTAAGCATGGGATGCGAAGTGATATGCCAATAGCACTTGTTGAAGGCGCCACGCGAAGTGAGCAAAAAGTGGTAACAGGCACACTTGATACCATTAGTGACTTAGAAGCAACCAAAGCATTAAAGCCACCTACTTTGATTATAGTAGGAAGCGTAGTAAACTTGCATAAGCAACTTAATTGGTTCAATAAATAGCCACTAATATACGAGTAGCCATGGCCTTAAGTTGACATAAAGTTTAGATTCTTATTATTTATAAGGAATTAACAAGTTATGCTAGTGTTAAGATATGTCTTGGTATTTCTGTGTTGTTCCATGCACTGTGCTTTCGCACAACAAACTGCGTTTCACGCTAAAAACAGTAATAAGCAAACGCAGTTTAGCTACAAGTGGAAAGAGCACGACAAAACATATAATCTGTCTTTTTCCATCCCAAACACGACCCTTTACGCAATGCCGGCCTCACCGGCAAGTTTTAATCAGCAACTGTTAATTGATTCCGTATACAGAAGCGTAATGTTGCATGCTAAAACGATTGACCCACGAGTAGCCCGCATACGCGTGCGCAAAGCCCGTGATGGCTTGTCATTTAATGTGCAAAGTAGCCAAAATGCCGATGAAATTTTAGCGCAGCTCAGCGCCGCAAATGAACAAGCTAAACAAGCTTACTTAGATGAAAAGATGCTAGTGGCTCATCAAGTTGTAAATAACAATACCAGCCTTCGTCATGACTATACAAAATATGTGTCGTTAAGTAGCAGCAGTCTAAAAGTAGTTGCTGATGCAATTGCTGAAATTCAGCAAAATAAAAGCCCGCGAGAATTCGTAGAAATAGCGCTTAGTTGGATACAAACCATTCCATATAACACTATTGAAAGCCGTTTAAACTCTAACGGTTCAGGGTTTATATCTCCCCGTGATTTGTTGGTTCAAAATAAGGGCGATTGCGACAGTAAATCAACCCTCCTAGCCGCCTTATTAAAAGCCTATAATCCCAGACTTAATGTACAGATGGTTTATTTGTCGGATCATGCGCTTTTAGCTCTGGCCATAAAACCGAAACCTACCGACATAACCGTAAAGCAACAGGGCATAGAATATGTGCTAATTGAGCCTACAGGCCCAGCTCAATACCCCATAGGTGAAGTCTCAGATAGTACGAATATCAGTTTGCACAACCGACAATTTTCTATGATTAAATTGTAAGATTGCGTTGTGGATTGCCAACATTATTTTTATATTTCATTCGTATCCTTACACGTTTCAACACCTTAGTTAACATACAGGCCATATTACTTGCAGTTACAAGGCTAAAGTAATAAAGTGTAAGCCGATTGGTGGTTTTTTGCTCAAAAGGAGACGCCCGTGAGTGTGCAAGGTAAAGATGGAGCTAAGTCCCTACATAAAATGAGTAATACCCCCTCTAATTTACCCCGTCGAAAAGCCATAAAATCTTTAGCCGCTGCTAGCGCTATTGGCGCTGGTTTAGCTACCGGCATCTCTACCTTTGCCATAGGAAAAGAAAAGCCTACACTGCGCGTATTAGGTACTCATGTAACTTTACAAGAAGAGTTGCGCAAACGCGCCATGGATGATTTGGGTATCAATCTAAAGTTTGAACCTAAAGGCAGCGCCGCTGTTTTACAAAAGGCAGCAATGGATCCAAGTAGTTTTGATTTATATGAGCAATGGTCAAACAGTATTAATGTGCTTTGGAGAGCGGGTGCAATACAGGCTATAGATAAAAACAAGCTGCTTTACTGGGATGAAATTAATAACCTAACTAAAACAGGAAAAATAAGTGCCAATGCTAAGATTGGCGCCGGTGATGCTCCTTATAAACTATTACATGTTCAATCGAATAACGCGCTAAGTAGCCAACATACTCAGCACATTAGTTATTTGCCATATGTTCACAATGTTGATTCATTTGGATACAACACCGAATTTATTGAACAAGGCACTCCTTACGATTCAGAAAGCTGGGCATGGCTGCTTGACCCTAGTTTTAACGGCAAAGTAGCCATAGTAAACGCCCCAACAATTGGCCTATTTGACCTTGCGTTATCAGCACAAGCTCGTGGTTTAGTGCAATTTGACGATATAGGAAATATGAGCACAGTAGAATTAGATAAGCTCTTTAAGGTGCTAATTGAATATAAACGCACGGGGCATTTCAGTGGGTTTTGGACGTCTGTGCCGGAGTCTGTTCGTTTTATGAAATCAAAACGAGTGAATATTCAAAGTATGTTCTCACCTGCCGTATCTAGTTTGAACGGGCAAAATGTTCCGGTTACGTTTGCCGCACCTAAAGAGGGTTACAGAGGCTGGCATGGAGTAATGTGTTTGTCTTCTCAAACTAAAGGAAGAATGCAAGACGTGGCTTATGAATATATGAATTGGTGGCTGTCGGGTTGGCCAGGTGCATTTATAGCCAAGCAAGGCTATTACATTTCAAATCCTCAGCGTTCTCGCTCGTTTTTAAGTGATGCCGAATATGACTACTGGTACGCAGGTAAGCCTGCTGCTGAAGCCCTCACGGGAACAGATGGCTTGGTTTCAGTAGCGAAAGGGCACAGTAGACGCGGCGGTTCCTATGAAAAAAGATTTGAGAATGTAGCCGTTTGGAATACCGTCATGCCCACTTACGAGTATAGCCTACAAAAATGGTATGAGTTCTTAAGTGCATAGTTCTCAACTTACTTGTTCTATTCTTTATAATGAACTGAGGATGAATATCTCTTAATGATATCCTTAAAAAACCAAGTTATATTCTTTTTACTGTGTTTTGCATTAATAATTAGCACGCAAATTTTGTTTGCTAATATTAACCAAAATTCCTTAATAGATTCGTTTTCTGATTATCACCGAGCTAGCACAGAAGAACGTTTAGTTAAGCGCCTTGAGCGTGATGTATTAGATTTACAGCGCTTTGTATTAATTTATAATGAAACCGGAAACTCGTCGCTTATTGAGCGCTTTACAGTGTTGCATAAAGAGATTTTTAACGCCCTTGAAACAATCAATAAAAATCTTCCCTCTGATTTAAAGACAGCGCAAAGCGCTGACACTATTCAAGCGATGCAATTGCATATTAGTGATTACAAAGAAAATTTTGAAAGCGCACAAGCCGCTCGATTTGAAAGAGACAAACTATTAAACGAGCGAGTGCTTAGTGGTATTAATGAACTGATTGCAGAAGCACCACTTCGTTTTCCCTCTGCACAATTGTCTACTAATAGGCATGAAGCGCAATATCGAAATCAATTAATCTTGTTAAAAAACATCGTTTTTCAATACGTGCTTAATCCAAGTTCACTCCACCAAAAAGACTTTTTTAGTGTTTTAAATGAAGCAAGCAAGCTCACTCAATTTATGCTCAATGACCAACAAAGTGTAGCGCAGCTAAAAATTGAAGATATTAAAGAGCAGTTTGTTAACTTGACTCAAGTAACCCAAAGCTATTTGTTTTTAGTCAAAGTAGTTATGGCTGGTTCAGCAAATGAATTTCTATATTTAGCTGATGAGTTGTCGGTAGCCACTCGCAACTATTCTGAACAAATGAACGAAGTTATTGCTTATACCATTGCTGACTCAAAAATGAAGCTAAACTTATCTTCGACTTTAGGTATTTTGCTCACCATTTTAATAGGGCTTTTTATCGTTTTACGCATTATTCGCCCTGTTAAGCACATTACGAATGCCTTCGATGCCCTAATTGATGACAAAGAAGTAGAAAAAATTCCAGGCATAGATAGAAAAGACGAAATAGGGAAGCTGGCTCAAGCCGCCAAAATATTTAAAGCTAAAAGTAATCAAACTCGTTACTTGTTGAAAAACGCTCAAGAACAAAATGAAAAACAAATATCGCTTAATAATCAATTAGAGCAAGCCATTGTAAGAGCCGACAACGCAAATAAATCAAAAAGCATATTTTTAGCCAATATGAGTCATGAAATAAGAACACCAATGAATGGAATTATAGGTTTGGTAGACTTGTCTTTGCAGCAAGAACTTTCCACTAAAGTCCGGCAAAACCTAGATAAAGTGGCTTATTCCAGCCAAATATTAATGAATGTTATTAATGATATTCTTGATTTTTCTAAAATTGAAGCCGGAAAATTGCAAATTGAAAATAGCTTTTTCTCTTTTGCTGCCTTGTTCGATAGCTTGCTTGCGGTAAGCTCAGTTAAAGCCGCTGAGAAGAACTTAAACTTACAATTATATGTTGACCCTGACCTGCCAAGAAACGCACTGGGCGACCAACTTCGCATATCCCAAGTTATTTTAAATTTATGTACTAACGCCATAAAGTTCACACAAACAGGCACTATTAACATAAGAGTGACGCATGAAGGTGTGATTGATGCCCCATCAAAATTTAAGCTAAAGGTAAGCGTAAAAGATTCTGGAATAGGTATCGAAGAGCAGCAACTTAAGACTATATTTAGCCCATTTATTCAAGCTGATAGCCAGAATAATAGACAGTTTGGAGGCTCCGGCTTGGGCCTAGCTATTGTTAAGCAGTTAACAGAGTTAATGAAAGGTGATGTAAGCGTTGTTTCTAAGGTAGGCGAAGGCAGTGAATTTATCAGTACTTTTTTGCTTAGCCATGAAAATTCCCCTCATCCCCTCATTAACGATATTAACCAATATCAAAGTAACATTATTTATGTATCTGACTATGAAGATCCCTTAATTGCATCGAATTATGTTGAACGTATCTCAAGCCATGTTGAACGTTTAACACATCGAGAATTTATTGATAGCTACGCAAACCTGAACCCTGAAGATATAGTGATTTTTGACATTGAACACGGCAGACAAGCTCGAACGATCTATCCTGTGATTACCGAATTGCACAACTTAGGTTTCATGTTTGGCGGTGTTACAAACACCCAACCTGACCAGCTCGGAAAAGTAGTCAGTGAGCAGTGGCGATGCCCTGTTTTAGCTCACCCCTTTTCACCAACTGAATTTTACTTGTTCAGCAATGCGCTGTACAAACAAGACAGCCTATTTAGTCACAAGCAAGAAAGCAACCTTCTTGGTGACTCAATTACTCCGGTGAATAACGTTCAATATCATGGGCATGTACTTTTAGTAGAAGATAACAGTATTAATCAAATGGTGGCGGGCGAAATGTTACATTCTTTTGGCTTAAGTTATGACATAGCCGAAGATGGTGAGCAGGCAATTCTAAAAGTAAAAAACTCCCCCTACTACGATCTTATTTTAATGGATATTCAAATGCCTAATTTAGATGGCTATGGGGCCACTACCGCCATACGCAAACTAAATCTTGCTGATATTGCCAACGTGCCGATTTTGGGTTTATCAGCCAATGCAATGAAAGAAGACTATGAAAAAGCGAAAGAATGCGGAATGGATGAATACTTAACCAAACCCATTCGCCACGATTTATTAAGAAAAACAATAGCGCGTTATTTGCCTAAATCAGATTAAACACCGTATTACAGATACAGGCTATTTGCTTGCCAAATAAATGATAAGTCTTTAATGTTGTAGCCTAAAAACAATTAAAAGACGACACCATGAAAAAACGACTGCATATAAAAACCGCACTGGCGGCTGTCTCAATAGCCTTATTGTCTTCCCTAAGTTCAATGGCAAGTGTTGATAAATCATCAACTGATGCTAAGGCGTCAAATTCAGAAGATACAAACACCGAATGGGACGTATTATCCCCTCCTTTGGATCTTAAAGAACTTACTATCACCACCGATGAAACTACTTGGTCAAGCCTTGATATTTCTCCTAACGGCAAACAAATGGTGTTTGATATGTTAGGTGACATATTTATAGTTGATGCTAAGGGCGGTGACGCCACTGCGCTTACTCAAGATTTTGCGTGGAATATCCACCCGGCTATTAGCCCAGATGGTAGCAAAATCGCTTTTATATCTGATCGCGATGGCTTGTCAAATGTGTGGGTGATGGACATAAACGGTGAAAACCTTAAACAAATTACCAAGGAATCAAAACACCTCATTCACGCTCCCAAGTGGAGTCCTGATTCCCAATACATTGTGGTGACCAAAGGAATTATGTCAGCGCGTTCTATTCCGGCAGGGGAAATTTGGTTATATCATCAAAGTGGTGGTAGTGGCCTCGTTATAAAAGAGCGTGAAAATGGCAAGGTAGAGCAGCAAAACATTGCCGATCCTAGTTTTTCGCCCGATGGACGTTACATATACTACACACAAGATATTAGCCCAGGTTCTGGCTTTGATTATAACCGTGACCCTTTAAAATCAATTTTTGCGATTATTAGATACGATCGCCAAAGCGGTGACGAAGAACGTTTTGTGTCAGGGACAGGCGGCGCAGTAGTGCCCACTCCATCTCCTGATGGTAAACAGTTAGCGTTTATTCGCAGAGTTAAAAACAAAACGGTGTTGTTTACTAAAGATTTAGCCAGTGGATTAGAAAAGCCGCTCTACTTTGATCTTGAACGAGACATGCAAGAGGGGTTTGGTAGCGAAGGCTATTTTGCTTATTTCGATTGGACGCCTGACTCAAAAAACATCGTATTTTGGACCAAAGGTAAGTTTCATAAACTCAATGTTAGCGATAAATCACTGCAAACATTAAATGTAAATGTGCAAACCACACTGCAGTACGCAGATGCCTTGCGATTTAAAGTTGATGTAGCTCCCGAAGAATTTGAAGTAAAAGCCATTCGCTGGGCGCAAAAGTCACCTGATGGAAAATCAATATTGTTCCAAGCACTGGGTAAGCTCTATTTGCACAATATTAAGTCAGGCAAAATAAAGCGTTTAACTAAACAGAATGATCATGATGAATATTACCCTCGCTATTCGGCGAATGGTAAAAAAATTGTTTATACCACTTGGGATGACGCCCAATTAGGTTCCATTAGAACCATTTCCTCGCGCGGTGGAAGTGGTAAAGTGGTGAGTGTTTCTAAAGGACACTTTGTAGAGCCTAGCTTTTCAAATGACGCAAAGCTTATTGCCTACAGAAAAGTCACCGGTGGCGATTTACTTGACCCAAGCTTTTCTAATGAACCGGGTATTTATGTCCTGAACATAGACGACGAAAGCGCAACTCGCGTGGCGAAAAGTGGCTTTGAACCACATTTTGCAAAAACAAACGAGCGTGTGTACTTTACTGAAAACGCAAGCTCTGGTTATCGCGAAACGCGCTTTTCGAGCGTTGATATTAATGGGCAAGATCACAAGCAGCACCTTAATGGCGCAGACAAAGTAAGCGAATATAGGCTTTCACCTGACGGCAAATGGATAGCCTTTGTTTACCAATATAAAACCTATGTAGCGCCTTTTGAAACCAATGGCAAAACCGTTAATATTGGCCCAGATATTACCGCGCTTCCAGTAAAGCAACTGTCGGCACGAGCGGGGAATTACATGACTTGGCATGACAACAGTTCGCTTGTTGGCTGGTCGCAAGCGGCAACTTATTTTGAACGTTCACTTAATGACACCTTTAGCTTTGTTGGAAATAACCAAGAAACCTTACCTGAGCCTGTGACTGAAGGCATAAAGGTGAATTTCACACATAAGACTAATAAACCCAATAAAATAACCGCAATAGTGGGCGGAAAGTTAGTTACCATGCGAAATGCGAATACCGAGCAAGAAGTAATTGAAGACTCGGTGGTATTGATAGAAGACAACCGCATAAGCGCAATAGGTACGCAAAATGAGCTGGCTATTCCTGAAAATGCACTAGTGATAGACGCAAGAGGTAAAACGATTATTCCAGGGCTTATTGATGCTCACGCACATGGTTCGCAAGGGAATAATCAACTGATCCCTATGCAAAACTGGCGACAGTACTCAAACCTATCATTTGGAGTAACGACAATTCACGACCCATCAAACGATACCAGTGAAATTATGGCCGCCGCTGAAATGCAGCGAGCAGGTTTACGCGTAGCACCGCGCATATATTCAACCGGCACAATTTTGTACGGGGCTGAAGCTTTGGGTTACAAAGCCATAATAAATAGTTTTGATGACGCTTATTTCCACGTTAAACGACTGCAAGACAAAGGCGCTATTTCAGTAAAGAGCTACAACCAACCACGACGCGACCAACGTCAGCAAGTACTAGTTGCGGCAGAAGAACTTGGCATGATGGTAGTGCCCGAGGGCGGCGGTAAGCTACAGCAAAATATGAGTATGCTGGTAGATGGCCACACAGGTTTAGAGCACAGCCTTCCAATTGAGCGGGGTTATAATGACTTAACGCAATTGTGGAAAGCCACTGAATTTGGATATACCCCCACTTTTGTAGTGAGTTACGGTGGCTTGTCAGGCGAAACATATTTTTATGATAAAACTGAAGTGTGGAAGAACGAGCGCTTAATGCGTTACACCCCTTCTTACTTAGTTGATCGCAGAGCGATTAGACGCCCCACAGCACCGGAAAACTACTACAACCATTTTGAAGTAGCCAAGTATGCCAAGAAACTTCGTGATGAAGGTGTAAGGGTGATGATTGGCGCTCACGGCCAACGAGAAGGCTTAGCCTCACATTGGGAAATGTGGATGATGGCGCAAGGAGGCTTTACGCCATTTGAAGCCATTCGAGGCGCAACCATTGATGGCGCAATTCATTTAGGAATGAACGAAGACATTGGCAGTATTGAAGTAGGTAAGCTTGCAGATATGGTGCTTATTGATGGCGACGTACTAAATGACATTCGCTTAAGTGAATTTGTAAGCCACACGCTTATAAATGGCCGCGTATTTGAAAGTGCCACAATGAATGAAGTGGGCGATTATAAAGGTATAACCAAGCCCCGAGATGATTTCTTTTTTGAAAACAACAATGCCCTATTTATGCCTGAACACACTAGGCAAATGATGGAAGAGAAATCTGAACGCTTTCACTGGGTTCATTAAAGACTGCAAGAGGGGCGATTTCGCCCCTCTTTTACAACAGCCATTCTATAGTACAGAGCAAATTTAAGGACAACGATTCACCTTGTTCGTAAATATAAAACCCTAGACCCCAAATTAACAGCTTCAACATATTCGTGCCGCTAGTATTTACGCTATTACTTAATATCAGGAATAGCGAAGTGAGCTCTAATCAAGCACAAAACAGTTTATATCGCCCAGCCGCCCTTGAGGCTGCTTTTATGCACAAGCATGGCAAAGTTTTGCTTTTACCTGCTATAAGCCATGTAAAGCTAAGCATCGGCTTGTTTCTTATTTGCACAAGTATAGTCTCATTTGTGGCAACACAAACATTTCAGCAGAAAGCCTCTGTGAGTGGCTACCTAGAAAGTACAGGCAGCGCTGTTTCAATCAATAGTAAAGAAAGTACCGGTATAGTAGCAAAGGTACTAGTAAAAAATGGACAATTTGTAAATAAAGACACGCCCTTACTCTCAATAGAACGTGCAGAGGTGAATATTTCGGGTAAGCATGCCCACGCTCAACGACTTCTTCGCTTGCAAAATGAAGAGGGAATAATGGACAAAATGTATGAACAACGATTTAGCTCTTGGCGCAATACAGCCGCTCAATTAGCGACTAGAATTAAAGCCAGCCAAACTAATCTATCTATATTAAACAAACAATTACACGTTGCTGAGCAACAACGGGCTATTAGTGAGAAAACATTCAATGGCGCCCTAGCACTGAATAAGCAGCAACTGGTGGCGCAAAGCGAACTTGATCAAGCCAAGCTGCAAGTCCTCAACTTGACACAAAACAAAGAGCAACTGCTACTTTCAATCAATCAAGAAGCCAGTATTTTAAATGACTTAACACAACAACAAAGCCAACATGAACTTGATTTTGAAGCAATAGAACATGAACTTGCAATAGCCCAACTTGACATTCAAACACGCAGGCAAAGCCTAAATGAAAGCGGTATATACACTGTATATTCGCCTACAAAAGGTGAAATACATAATTTATACGTAAAAGCAGGAGATAACTTAAATTTTCAGCAAGCTCTGCTACAAATTTTGCCTAAAGAGCAAGAATATGAAGCGGTATTGCATGTACCTAATAAAGATATTGGCTTTGTGGAAGTAGGCCAAAATGTTGAAATAAAGCTAGATGCGTTTTCCTTTCAAAAGTACGGCAGTATTAAGGGTAAAATTAGCTTGGTATCAAAACAAACTTTTACTGTTAATAAGACCCAAACTAGCCAATCGCCCAGTGTATATATTGTTAAAGTAGCATTACTAAAAAATAGTATGCGAGCGAAAGGTGAAGACTGGCCGCTTAAAGCGGGCATGCACCTAAGTGCCAATATAGTATTAGATGAGCCTACTTTACTTGAGTACTTGCTTGCCCCACTTAAAGATATGCTGGGGGCCGCATGATAAAGCAGAACTCAAGGGTAAACTCACCTACGTCTTGGTTTAACAAACTTCGGTTTTCAAGTAATAAACGTATTTCATGTGAACTGCAAAGTGAAGCAAGTGAATGCGCCCTAGCTTGCTTAGTTATGATATGCCAATGGTACGGACATCATATTTCTTTGCGCGAACTACGCCAAAGTATGCCAGCGGGGCATCAAGGCCTAAACTTAAAAAATATCATAGAATATGCAGGTGAATTGCAGCTTTCTAGCCGTGCAGTGAAGGTCAACTTAGAAGAGCTTAAAGACTTACAACTGCCCGCCATTTTGCACTGGCAAATGAATCACTTTGTTGTGTTAACAAAAGTGAGCAAGAAAGGCATTTATATTTGCGATCCCGCTATTGGCAACCGTTTTGTTTCATTCCATGAGGCTAACACTTCATTTACGGGTATTGCGCTAGAACTTGCTCCAATGCATAACTTTGAGCAAAAGCAGCCTAATGCAAAACTCAAGCTGCTAGATTTTGCAATAACAAGTAAAGGGCTTAAGCGCCACCTCTTCATGCTACTAGGCTTATCGAGTGTGCTACAAATCTTTGCCCTTGCAGCGCCTTTTTATATGCAAACTATTGTTGATAACGTGCTAGCTAGCAACAATGGCTCGTTGCTAAATACCCTTAGCCTTGGCTTTGCTCTACTACTGTTAATTGAAACCGCCTCTATGTGGCTTCGCGATACAATAGCATTGCGGTTTTCAAATCAATTTAACGTACTTATTTCTAGCAGCGTATTTGCTCATTTGCTCGCTTTGCCTATTCGATACTTCGAAACCCGCCATATGGGCGACATAGTCAGCCGCTTTGGTTCGTTGCAACCGGTGCAAACACTGTTAACTCAAGGTTTAGTAAGTGCAATAATTGATGGCCTTCTGGGTGTACTCACTTTAAGCCTTATGTTTATTTACTCAGCAAAACTTACCTTTTTAGTGTGTGGCTTTTTGGCAATATACTGCATTATTCGCTGGTTTTTGTACTACCCGGTTAAGTCATTGAATCAAGAGGTACTGCATTCAGAAGCGAAATACAGCAGTTATTTTATGCAGTCAGTTCGCGCTATTCGTAACATAAAGCTGAGCCAAACCCTTAATCAAACCCATGCGAATTGGTTGAATAAATTTATTCACAACAGCAACCAAACAATTGCATTGAGCCAATGGAACATCCGTTTTAATGTGGCAAACAAAGGCCTGTTTGGTCTAGAAAACTTATTGGTGATTTATATTGCCGTAGGTTTAGTGCAACAAGGAAACTTAAGCGTTGGTATGTTGTTCGCTTTTGCTAGCTATAAGAGCCGCTTCATTGCAGCAAGCGTTAGCCTTATAGATAAGTTCATAGAATTTACATTGTTAAATGTGCATTTGCATCGCCTTGAAGACATTCTATTTACGCCCATTGAGGATGCTTCACACAATCGAATAGCCTCACGTGGCCAAAAACACGTTTACGACTTACTTGACGACCAAACGCAACAGGGCGCAAGCATTGCCTTAAAAGATATTAGCTTTACGCATGCGGGTAACACCCAGCCCGTATTTGAACAACTGAATTTACATATTGCAAAGGGTCAATTTGTCGCAATAGTGGGCGCTAGCGGTTGCGGTAAATCCACCTTACTACATTGTTTATTAGGCTTAAACAAGCTCAGTAGCGGGCAAGTACTCATTAACGAACGCGAGTTAAATAGCACAAGTCGAAATCAATTTCAGATAGCAGCAGTTATGCAAAATGACACGCTATTAAGCGGCAGTGTGCTTGACAACATAAGTAATTTTTCAGAAAAAGTAGATGTTAAAAAAGCCATAGATTGCGCAAGGTTAGCCTGCGTACACGAAGATATTATGGCGATGACCATGCAGTATCAAACTTTAATTGGCGACATGGGTGACAGCTTAAGTGGCGGCCAGAAGCAACGCATTATTTTAGCGCGTGCGCTGTATCAGAACCCTCAATTACTTATTTTAGATGAAGCCACTAGCCACTTAGATTTAGAAAGTGAAGCCCGCGTATGCCAAAACTTAAAGCAGCTTCCCCTAACAATTGTCATGGTTGCACACCGGCCGCAAGCTATACAAAGCGCGCAAAAAATTTATGTTCTATCGTCAAATGGACTGACTGAAAGCAGTTATTCATGCGGTAACTACCCACCCCCACATGTAAATAAGGAAAATTAATATGCTTACCAATATTGAGATATTATCAAAACGAGAAAAACAAATAGCTTTAAAAATTATGGATGGTTTACCCAATAAACTCATAGCGTGTGATTTATTTATAAGTGAACGCACAGTGAAATTTCACTGTGCTAATATTTATAGAAAACTAGACATTCGAAACCGTCATGCTTTAGTGGCGCAGTACTATCGTGATTTAGCTAGCTTAACTTTATAATAAAAAGAGCTACCACCATTGCATTGATAGTGCGGTAGCCTCTTTTTATCAGCCTTCCTATTTTATAGACTTTAGGCTACAGCCCTTTATTTGCAAGCAATATTGACATAACTCTAGCATCCAAGTACATTCCTTACTGAGCAGTAAAGACACTTCTTTTAAGAATAACTCAACACAATCTTTTGCTACTTAAGCTTATTTAAAACGTATCTTTCGTGTAAACACGAAATACTTAAGATTATTTTGCTTTGCATGTAATAAGATTAATAATGCTAAATAGGTAAATGGTGCAAGCACCATTGCTATGGCAATAACACACAACAAAAATAATTATAATAGCCAAATACCTAAATTAAATTCAACACTATGGGAATTCACATGAACCAGCACAGTACTAAAAAGGGGCTGTTCCACTATACGGCTATTGCATTAGCTATAAGCACCTCACTTTGAATGCCATCAATATTGGCAGCACAAGAAGCAGACGCTAACGAGGCAACAGAAGACGAAGGCTTTGAGCGAATTCTTGTATCAGCAACTCGCCGCGTTAACGATGTACAAGATATTCCAGTAAATATAATGGCCTTAAGCGCTTCGCAATTAGAGCGTGACCGCGTATACGATTTGGTAGACATATCTAAATGGGTGCCAGGTTTAACCGTTGTCGATCAAGGTGGCCGTAACAGCAATACTATTATTGTGCGCGGCTTAAATACTGACTCATTAGGCCCTTCTGGCACCAATACTGGTGGCGGAACCGTTGCTACATACTTAGGCGAAATTCCGCTTTATTTAGATATGAAGCTTACCGATATTGACCGCGTTGAAGTATTAATAGGGCCACAAGGCACACTATATGGAGCAGGTACCCTAGGTGGCGCTATTCGTTACATGCCTAAAAAGGCAGAAATGGACCTTACCTCGGGGAAAGTTTACGGTAGCGTATCTAACCTAGCTCATAGTGACGATATTGGCTCATCGTTTGGTGGCATTATAAATGTTCCGCTTATTGATGACACCCTTGCCCTACGCGCTAGCTTTCAACATTTAGAAGAAGCAGGGTTTATTGACTACGCTAACGTGGTACGCGAAGTAGGCGTATCTAACCCTCAGCCATCGGCAGCAGATTTTGATGCTAACATCAAAAACGTAAAAGATGCCAACGACGAAGTTACCGATACCGCACGTGTGTCGTTACGTTGGACCCCCACTGAAGATTTGGAAGCCAATCTAAATTATTATTATCAAAATCAAGATGTTGGTGGCCGTTCACTAGTGCATCAAGAATCTTACGGTACGGGTAAATATGAATCAGGTTTACGCGTTGAAGAACCTAATAACTTAAAAAGCTCATTATTAAGCCTTGAAATTTCCTACGACTTAGGATTTGCAGAACTTGTGTCGGCAAGCGGTTATTCTGAATATGACGAATTAGGAAACCGTGATCAAACTGACTTACTGCTTGATTTTGAATACGGCTATGAAGACTTCCCTTCATTCACCGCATTCACGCGTGAAGTTCAAGAAGACAGCACTACCACCCAAGAGTTACGTTTGGTGTCTTATTCAGATAGCGCATTTTCATGGATTGTGGGCGGTTTTTATAATAAGTACGAGTCATTTGCTACCAGTGAGGAATTCACGCCAGGTATTCCTGAGTTCTTTGGCGTAGATAGGCCTGATAATCTTGAATATTACTCAGTAGCTGACCTAGAAGTGACCGAAACTGCTCTATTCGGTGAAATTGCATATGAATTTACCGACGATCTAACCGTTACTTTAGGTGCTCGCTTCTATAATTACGATACCGATGTTACCCAAGGCTTTGATTTGCCATTACTTGATACTTTGTACGGTGCACCCTCAGACAGTCTTGAACCCGACTTAGTTACAAACACAGCCAGTGATGAAGGTAGCCTGTTTAAGCTAAACGTAGGTTACGATATAACGGATGACGCCTTAGTTTATTTTACCGCCAGTGAAGGGTATAGAATTGGCGGCGTTAACTCAGTGAAGGCATGTACTGAAGAAGACTTGAGCGGGCAAAGCCAAGCATTGTGCGCGCTACCTGACGAAGTATCTATTTTACCTGATACAACACAAAACTATGAAATTGGTATGCATAGTACGTGGTTGAACAATACCTTAATTGTAAATGCATCTGTTTTCTTAATTGACTGGGATGATATCCAAATTGGTGACGTTACCGCCAATGGTGGTATCAACATTACTAGAAACGGCGGAAAAGCGGAATCTAAAGGCTTAGAGTTATCAAGTAGAGCCTTGTTAGGTAACGGGTGGTCAATGCAGGGTTCTTACGCCTATACAAAAGCTGAGCTAAGTGAATTTGCTGAAGGCTTGGTAGATGGCAGTGACGCCTTCTCGGGGGATCGCCTACCAGGCTCGCCTGAGCATTCATTGTCATTTGGCATTACCTATGACACCGAAGTATTTGACGGCATGCCCTTGTTAGTAAACTACGGTTTATCATACACCGGCGATGTATATACCCGCGTAGGGTTACGTGATTTCGGTGAAGTATTGCCAAGTTACACGCTACATAACTTCTCAATGACCCTTTCAGGTGATGCTTGGGATGTAACCTTGTATGCAAAAAACTTGTTTGATAAATACGCTATTACCTCTACTCGAAGTGGTGTAGAAGATATTCGACCGGTAAATGGCTTTGATGTTCGCTCTTATGGGCGCTACGTAAATCAGCCACGTTCAGTAGGTGTTGAATTTAGTTATACCTTCGGTGAGTAAAAGACTGCGCTAAGCTATATAAGCGAAAAGAGGGCCTAATGGCCCTCTTTTTTTATGGCTAACGCTATTCACATAAGTCGTGCTTTTGTAAGTAGTTTTGCATCTCTTCTAAGGCATTTCCATATCGCTGCCAGCGGCCAATTGAACTACTATTAATAGGCTGCCTAACTTGCACACTACTGGCGGTTGAAACCGGCGCAGGATTGTTATGAAATGCCAAACACTCTGCTTGCCAAGGTAATTCGCAATAGGCCAGAATGCGTTTAATTTGCTCCTCTGGATTAGCCACCAATGCTTCATATTTTACTTCTAGTAATTCGTTTGGGTAACTTGATTGCCAAAAATCCATCAACATCTTAAATTGGTGAAAATACCTAGCACAATCCAATAAATTATAAGCGTAATTGTAGTATGAAAAGTTAATCGCAAATAAGGTTCTAAAGTTGCTTAAACAAACGTCCATTGGATGGCGATTTAATATAATTATTTTGGCATTGGGCAAGGCTTTTTTAATAAACCCAATTTGTAGGAAATTAAGCGGCATTTTATCAATAAAATGAATAGCCTGGTCACTAACAGGTTTGGTGCTTTGAAGATACCTTTCGCCTAAGGCTCTGAAATCTATACTTTTAGCCGCCGTAATTGTGTTGGGATCAAGTACTTTGTTGCCCGGGGTTTGCGTTAATTTTTTAAGTTCTACTGCAAAGTTTTGCAGCTCCCCCGCTGATACCACATCTGAGTGACTCGACAAAATCCTATCCACTAAGGTTGTACCTGAACGCGGCATACCCAATACAAATATAGGCTGTGTTGTTTTAAACCCTAGGTGCTTTTTGTCAATAAACTCTTGGCTAAATGTTGTTTTTAAAACAGAAAACAGTGCGTCATCGTCTTTACTTGTATAGGCTAATTGCGCTTTCTTTTTACTATTCCCTCGCTCAAGTGCTTGTAGCGCTTTTTCGTATTCCCCCACGCATTCATATTCTTTAGCCAATGCATGGCAAAGGTGTAACTCACCGTCTACATGCTTACCTACGCTTTCTAATAAGGTAAGCAATCGGCTTATTTTGTTATTCGTTTTAGTGCTTAAATTAAGCTCAGCCAGCGCAGAGTGCGCTTGATAGTATTTAGGATTTAGTGCAATAACTTTTTCGTAGGCTTGCTGCGCTTGCTTGAAATCTCCTAGAAATTTTAAAGAAGATGCCAAATTATAACAGAAAGAAGGATTTGAAGCTTGTTTACCAATAGCTTTATTAAATAGCTCAACCGCGCGTGCATGTTCGCCTAAGCGGCTAAGTACTACTCCCATCGTATCGTTAACTAAAGGGCTATTGGAGCCCAGTTTCATCCCCTTTTCTATAGCGGTTCGCGCTTCTTCATAGCGATTCACTAATGACAAAGAGCGCGCATAAAAAGCCCAATATTCAGCATTTTGTGGGGCAAATTGAATGGCTACTTTGTTCAGTTCTATGGCTTTGGTCATTTGCTGCATATTTAGTGCAATCATACTAAGTAGAAAATGCGCATCGGCATGCTTTGGATCTAACTTAAGCATTTCCACACAGGCTTGATGAGATTGCTTTAACGCATTTTTGTTGCTTGCAGCCTGGTTAAGATATTGCTGAGCAGCACGATGTAATTGAGTGATTTTTTCAGCGCTCAATGTGATTCCTTTATGTTTATTAAATGTATAGACGTACTAGTCTACCCATTTTAGTTTATCTATTGGGTAGCCTAAGCACCATTTAGCTCGGTCTAAAATCATGCGTATTTTAATTCGCTTAATACCTAATTTAGGCTGATTACTAAGTTCGTCGCAGGTTTCGTTTAAAGCTTTTACATCAGGAAAGCAAGTAAATGAAATAAAGTCGGCATCATCTCCCACCCGCACACAATCCATAAATTCAGGTATGCGCTCTATTTCTTGCTCAAATGCTTTGCGCCCTAGTGAGGTGTTACTTTCCAATGTAAATTCAACATATGCAAGTACGTGTTCACAAATTCGGTCTAAATCCATCTCAGTGTGAAAATTAATGAAATACCCCGCTTCTTTTAAGGCCTTGGTTCTTTGAAAACAAGCACTGGGTGACAAGGCAATAATGTCGGCTAACTCTTGGTTAGACAAGTTCGATTGCGTATGCAGAGTTGATAATATTTTCTTGTTTATTGCGTCCATTTTAACTGATTTATTTTGATTCATAGTTCAATACACCACACTCGTTTACGCAAGTAGAAAAGCTCATTTTGATATAGACAAGCAAATAAAGAAAATGTTTTTATAAAACCACTTTAATAACAAGATTATTTTGCCCTATTTAACATAGTATAAGTATATCTAGTCAGGAGAATATTAAATGGATAAGCCAAGTAGTGGCGATGTCGCGCACATAAAAGATTTGCATTTAGTGCCTTGGCCGCGAGTGGCTGCCGTGTCAGTCATGATTGCGTTTTCGTTGCCTACCTTCATGAGTGGCCTTGAAGTATATAATGGTTTGTCGGTGTCAGATCATTTAATTGCGCTTATTGTTGGTTCAATACTACTCACACTTATTGGCGCAACCATGGGCGTAATAGGTGCAAAAACGCGAATGAGCTCGTACGTGCTTGTGCGCATAGCGTTTGGAGACGCCGGAGCAGGCATAGTCAATATAGCTTTCGCATTATCGTTAATTGGTTGGTTTGGTGTAAATATTGATTTATTTGCAGGCGCCGTCAATAAACTGTTAAGTGAGCGCTATGACTTACTTCTACCAGAATGGGGCATTGAAGTAGGCGCGGGTATTTGCATGATTGCTACTACGGTATTCGGCTTTAAAGCAATAAATATATTAGCCAGCTTAATGGCCCCAATTTTAGCGGTGGTTACCGCAGTCATGTTTTGGTTTGCTTTTGCCGAAATCAGTTTCGCTGATTATTGGGCCATTGAAAAAGAAGCCACTTTAAGCTTAAGTGATGGTGTTGGTGCAATTGTTGGTGGAATTATTGTAGGGGCGATTATTCTTCCCGACATCACTCGGTTCAGTGCCAATTGGCGCGGCGGTGCTTACACTGCGTTTTGGTCATACATGGTGGTAGAGCTCATTGTATTGTTTGTTGCGGGCTTCGCTGCTGCGGCTATTGGCGAAACCGGCATACTAAACTTAATGCTTGGCTTAGGTTTAGGCCTTGCCGCATTTATTATTGTAATAGCCGGTAGCTGGGTGCTTAATTCACTTAACTTATACAGTACCATGCTAAGCGTTGAAGCGACCTTTCCTAAAGTGAAAGGCGGGGGCTATGTCATACTATTTGGTTTAGCGGGCGTGGTAGCGGCATTTTTCAATATTCTAGATTACTTTATCTCATTTTTAGTCTTTCTTACCGCTATTTTTGTACCGGTAGCGGGTGTCATTATTGCAGATTATTTACTTGCTCCTGCACAAAAGTATCATGCAAAAACCTTAGAAAAGAACCAAAAGTTTAGCCTTCCTGCCTGCATAGCGTGGTTAGTGGGCGCTGGTATATCGGTGTTTGATGATTCACCGTTTGTGCCTTCAATAAGCTCAATAAGCGCTCTAGATGCCATATTGGTAACAGGCCTACTGTACTGGTTATTGTCTCGGCTATTACCTTTAGCTGCAAACAAGCAAGACACTTCAAACAACAGCCAATAACCCCATTCGGAGAACTATTTAATGCGTATAGGAATAGATGTAGGCGGCACTCATACTGATGCAGTGTTAGTACAAGGCTCTGATATATTGGCAAGCACCAAAGCGCTGTCATCGGCCGATGTGCTAAGCGGCATTTTAAATGCGCTGCACACAATATTAGATGAAGCATCGGTAGAAACAAAACACATTGAAGCCATTATGATTGGCACCACACAGTTCACCAATGCGGTGGTAGAGCGCCGAGAGCTATCAAAGGTAGCAGCTATTCGTATAGGAGCCCCTTCAGGTAAGGGCCTTCCCCCCATGATTGACTGGCCTGAAGACTTAAGTGCCATATTGGGCAATCATGTTTATACACTTCAAGGCGGATTTTTATATGACAACTGGCCCCTTGCAGAGCTTGATGAGACTGAAATAAGCCACACAATTGCAGATATTAAAAGCAGAGGCCTTTTAAATATTGCAATATCATCGGTGTTCTCATCAATGAACCCTGAGCCAGAAATCAGTTTAGGTAAAAAAATCAAACAAGCTATTCCTGAGGCTCGCATTACTTATTCGCACAAAATTGGCCGAATCGGCTTACTTGAGCGTGAAAATGCCGCCATATTAAATACCGCATTATTGCCTTTTGCTGAAAAAGTCATTGATGCATTTGAAGGTGCTATGTCACACATGGGCATGACATGCCCCGTGTTTGTTAGTCAAAATGACGGCACCTTAATGAATACGCAATTTGTTAAGCAATACCCGGCCTTAACGTTTTCATCAGGACCCACTAACTCCTTACGTGGCGCAAGCAAGCTAACAGGGATTAAAGATGCCATTGTTGTAGATATTGGCGGCACTACCTCAGATATAGGCGTATTACAAAATGGTTTTCCACGAGAATCAAGCTCCATAGTGAGTGTGGGCGGCGTAAGAACCAACTTTCGTATGCCTGATATTAACCCCATAGGCTTAGGCGGCGGCAGTATAGTTAGTAATAACGGCAACACCATTGGGCCGGTGTCGGTGGGTCATAATTTGGTGACCCAAGCACTCATTTTTGGCGGCGACACCTTAACTAGTTCTGACATTATTGTTGCTGCAGGTAAGGCGCAAATGGGAAATAAAGAAGCGGTAACTGACATACCAAGGGACACTATTAAACAAGCGCTCGCAACCATGCAAAGTATGCTTGATGACGGCGTTGATGCAATGAAATTAAGCAGTGGGCCTGTACCTGTAATTCTGGTAGGTGGTGGCTCAATTTTAGTTACCGGTGAATTAAATTCAGCCAGTGAAATTATTCGGCCGAAACATGCTGAAGTCGCGAACGCGATTGGCGCATCCATTGCCCAAATAAGCGGTGAGAGCGATATGATGGTGTCGTATCAAACTACTCCTCGAGAAGACGCTATTGAGATGGTGACTCAACAAGCTAGCAACATTGCTGTAGCCGCTGGAGCCGCCCCCAAATCTATTTGCGTAGTTGAGCTTGAAGAAACCGCAATTCCCTATATGGAAAATGCCAGTACCCGAATAAGAGTGAAGGTAGTAGGTGATGTTGCCGCACTAAGCAGCCAAACAAAATCCAAGCACTCGCAAGGAGCACATGATGCTAATTAAATATACTGACTTAGATGATTTATCCTTAGGCGCTGTATTTCTTGCTACTGGTGGTGGCGGTGACCCATACATTCCGCAGCTATTATGTACGCAAATATTAAAACAATATGGCCCAGTGACTTTGCTCAATGTAAATGAATTGGCCGATGACGCACATGTTATATCCTTAGGCGGCGTTGGTGCACCTACCGTTGGCTTGGAGTTACTTCCCTCAATTGATGAGAGTATTCTTGCACTGGAAGCTTATGAGGCATATACGGGCAGGACGGTTGATGCGCTTATAGCCTTTGAAATAGGCGGTGCAAATTCTTTAGTGCCCATTATGGCAGCCGCCATGAAAGGCATTCCGTTGATTGACGGAGACGGCATGGGCCGCGCCTTACCAGAGGCGCAAATGATGACCTACGCAATAAATGGTGCCTCACCCACTCCGGCTGTATCTCTTGATTATGCAGGCAATGTAACGTGCTTCTCAAGCAAAGACACCCCAACTTATGAACGCCATATTCGCGCATTAACTCAAGCATCGGGCGGCATGTTAATAAGCGCTGAGCACCCAATGCGCGGTGACTTCTTAAAGCAATCGGTGATTAATGGAACGGTGAGTTTTTCTATGCGCCTAGGCAAGGTGCTGCGCGAAAATAAGGGCAATGCAGAGTCATTGCTTGAACCATTACAGGCCATTTTAGATGGCTCGGTTTACGGCGCTTGCCGGCTATTGTACACAGGTAAAGTCACTGACTACGCAAGCAGCATAGTGAACGGGTTTGATGTGGGAAAAGTAGTGATTGAGTCTTTCAGCAAAGATAAACCCGCTATGACAGTGAACATCAAAAATGAATACTTAAGTGCGCATATTGGCAGTGAACTCATAATAAGCGTACCCGATTTAATTGTAATAGTGGAATATGAAACATCAGTACCCATTAACGCTGAACGGCTTAAATACGGCCAACGGGTTGCTGTGTTTGGCATAACCTGCCCTGAATTCTTTCAAAGCGAAAAAGCCTTAAAAGCAGTATCCCCAAGATGCTTCGGATTTGATTTTGACTACAGCCCATTAAAATAAACCACTCGCTGAAAATCACGCAGGGAATACGAGCTTAATCGTTTTCCCCGCGGGTCATTTCGTAGAATAAGTCTACCGCGCTATTAGTCCCGCTTTTCGCTTCAATATATAATTTAGGCATAAGCTGATATTTCAAAATTACCTCGGTGACAGAATCAAATAAGCCTACTCCGTAGGTAACTTGAATTCTATCTGAAATACGCCCGGTTACCTGCACTTGCGTGCTGTCACCGCCACCGGCAGTTTGAATATTCAAGGAGTCAAAGCCTAAGTTTTTACCTAGCTTATTCACTTGATTACCCCCACTACTAATGCCAAAGTTAACCAGCGCATTAACTAGTTGCACATCGTTTGATGTGCTTGTGCCGCCGTTTAAATCAGTGCCTTGCAATAAGTAAGATAACTGCCTTGCTTGAATCATGTCGGGTTCTGAAAAGAGCTCAACTTTAGGCACCATAGGATTCCCGGTAATTTGCACACCGGCAATTACTTGGTCTTGCGTATTTAGCGGATTGCGAATAGCGGTAATGTCAAATTGTGGCAAGCTAGGCGGGCCATTGAAGTAAATGTCACCACTGCGTATTTGAAGCATTTGGCCATAGGCTTCATATTTACCCGAGAGTATATTAATACTGCCGTTTAAATAGGTTTGCATAGGCGAAAACTGCTCACTGGTCTTATTCACTTTTTGAATAACACGTAGTTGTAGGTCACCCGCTAAACTGGCTTTTAGATCTAAGGCTTCAATATTAACTCGGCTCAATTTAGGCACATCAAGTAAAATATGTAAGTCTACATCTAGGCCTATTGGAATAGCTGGTGGCTCAACAGGCTTACCAATAACAATGGTGTCACTTGAAGGTGACTTAGCTGACTTAGGCAGGTTTTTAATTTGAATATCAGCATTGGGAATCGTAATACTGCCACTTAATTTTACGTTGTCAGGTGTTACGTCAAAAGTGAAATTCGGTGAGGCTAATAGTTCGCTGTTTTGATACGCCAACTGCATACCTGAGCCTTGTACTTCGCCCGATATCGACAAACCATCAGCAAAACTCGCTTTTGCATTGTAATTAGCATCCCCCGAGCCTAACTCAAATTCCCCTTCAATGGTTGCCTCACTATTTACCACCTCTATTGTTTGGTTAAAGTTGCTAAACGGATAGGGGTAATTATCAATAATGAGTTCACCTTCGCTTACGTCCAACTTACCGTTTACAAGTGGCTGATCTAACGCGCCCTCAAAGCGCAAGCTACCATCAATAGTGCCGGCTAGCTTCTCTGCCCCCGGTAAAAATCTCAGTAAAGGAGATACATCAAAGGCTTCTATTCTGACTTCACCTTTGTGGCTTCTTTCAACAGGCGCTAAATTCAACACAGAGCGCAGGCCAAATGCCCCTGATTCCGTTGTACCGGCAAACACGTTGCTGGTAACTACATCATCGCTTAGTTGTAGGTTGGCCACTATTGCCGATAACTCTATGTTATGGCGAGTCGTTTGTAAGTTGGCCGCAGTGATAACGTTAAACATATCTGCACTCACGCCATTTTTTGTATTACTGCTTAAATTAATGTTTGAACGTAAGGGAACCTTACTGCCCACTTGAATCATATCGGGTAAATAATGAATTAACGCGGCGGCTAAATCGTATTGAATATTGGCACTAAGTTGCGCTTCTTCGTTTTCATATGTGGCGTTGTTTACACAAATTTCGTTTTCACTTGTTGCGCTTGTGCTATTAAGTGATACCCAACAATGCGCACCTAGGTAACTGTTGCTGGCCGATAGCGAAATGGGCGCGGGCGATTGCAGGCTTATTTGGTCAAAGGGCAAGCGCCACTCGCCTTTCTCCCACTTTCCTTTCCATTGACTTTGCTTATTTGCACTAGCTTGCTTAAATGAGCCATTAAAGCTATGAGCCAAACCATATTCAGGATGTTCAAGCGCCAAGCTTAGTTGATGTTCGCCGGCATCCCCCTGCGCTTCAACGGTAATACTGTTAGCCAATAGTTCATTTTGATATAGCTCGCTAATACTCATGCGTAATTCACTTGCAAAATCATTGGCAATATCAGAGCTTAAGCTCATATCTAAGCGCTTTAATGTGAAGGCCTCATACGCAATTGAATCTGCGGCTATAGTGGCTTGCAATGTAGGTTTGGCAATTTCACCCGCTAACTTAATATTACCCTTCAATTGGCCTTTTATAGGTGCATACAAACTACTTAGCTCTGGCATGTCTATTTGCAAAGAGAAGTCACTGTTACTTTGTTCTAGTTTCGCCAGTTCTTGGCCTAGTTCACTGGCGCTAAGGGCTGATGGTAAGGTTATTTTTCCTTTACCATTTATACTGTTTTTCCCTTGCTTAAAAGATAAGTTCTTAACGCTCAACAATCCACTTTTAGCAAGTTCAATGTCGCACAACAAGTTCACATCAAAGTTTTTTGAACTACTTTCAGTGTTGGTACGAGTAATGTTGCCTTGGATATTTTGGCATAGCAAACTGCCGCTTAGTGTGTCAGCGCTGTAGCGCGCGTTTAAGGCTAGCTTACCGTTAATTAATGCGCTTATATCACTGCTAGTTGCTTCGGCATTATTGGCGCTATCAATTGTGCTAGGTACAAGGAGCATTGGTTTAAAGGCTTGAAACGCTAAATCGAGTTTGTTCACTAAGGCTAGTTTGCCGGCTTTATTTTCAAGTTGATGCACACTCGATGCATCAAATACCCCTAAAGCGCCATTAGTACTTATTTTTGACAGCTTAAGAAATTTGTCTGTTAGCGAGGCTTCACCCTGAGCCACAATACGGCTAGCCTTTTCCTCAATGGTATTTGCATGTATATCAAGCTGATACAAATTAGTATTGCCGTTTACCACTGCAGTAAATGAACTCAAGGGCAAGCTGATGCTTTTGAACCATTGTGAGAAACTTGCATTAATGCTGCTTGCATTTGCGCTTAGCTCAAGTGGGAGTTGGCTACTGGCTATATTTGCGGCAAGCTTAAGCTCTACAATTGTCTTATTATTATTTTCAAGCACCAAACTTGTGTCAAATGCATTGCCCACCAAGCTTAAGTGTAGGGGTTTTGCTTGTTCGCTGGTTAGCGCAATATTGGGCTCAAGCGCAAGTGAAAGCTCGTGCTCAAAATTGCTCGCCAAGTCAATTTTAAATGTGCTATCAAGGCTTTGTACTTTCAAATCATTGGTTTGCAAGCTTAAAGCCGCATCAAGTTTCTGCTCGGTGAGTTTAGCTTTTATACGTGTGTTGTTAATACATAAAGGCTTTTCACCTTGTAAGCATATTAACTTTATTAAGCCGGCTTTTAGCTGGGCATTAACCGGAACAAACACCTCAGGCAGTTGTATGGGGGTGTACTGCCAATTCGCAAGCATATTTAAATCAAACGCTTCACTCTTTTGCGGGGCATTACTACTTTCGCTCGTTTTTGCTGTATCGCTTTTGTTATCATTTTTATTATCATCAGCACTCGATGCATCTTTTACATCCGCTTGCTGATACACATTAATTTGCTTTATATCTAAGGCATCAATTACAAAACTTTCGTGAGCAAATAACGAGGTTTGCAAGCCTTGTAAACTAAATATGGGAAGCACATTTCCAGCATTATCTTGCTGCTCAATCACAAGGCTATTAAGCTTAATTTTCTCAAGTAAAACGGGCAGCGGTAAGCTTACGTATTGTTTGCTAGTCTCTGTTTCGGGCTCAGGCACTGTCTCTTGTGCTTTTAATACCGTGCTCACGCTTTCCACGCTTATTTCAGGTACACATACTTCGCCTAAAAACAAGCATGATAAACTCAAATCAAGCAAAGCTTGATTCACTTCTAGGTCAATTTGCTCACTATTAAATTGGATTTTTTCGAATTGAAGTGAGGAATAAAAGCTCCCCGATTCACCTTCAATGACCAAACCTTCAAGTTTATTCGCTTGCCCTGCAATTATGGATATTCCTAGTGGAGACAACGCTAGCATAACAAGCAAAACTACAAAGAGTATTAAACCTAAAAAAGCATAGGCTAGCCTACGTGTCCAATTGGTATGTTTGCGAGGAGCGCTTGGGATATTTGTATCGGTAGTTTGTTCTGACATGTTATAAACCTGGCCCTATGACTAAATGCAGACGCCAAGTATTTTCAAAATCAGACTGCCCTCGTGCTATGTAAATTTGTACGTTGCCAATGGGGGATAACCAATGCACACCAGCACCTGTGCCGGTGGCTAAACTCTCACCAAAAGTTTCACTGGCGCTTCCTGCATCAAAAAATACCGCCGCGCGCCACGAATCGGCAAAACGGTAAGCATATTCAAGGCTAGCTACTGCTAAGAATTTTCCGCCTACGCGCTCATATTCAATTTCACCATCTACCTCTACTTCATTTACATCGGTAACCTCGTTTAAACCAAATCCTCGTACACTTTGATCCCCCCCGGCAAAAAAACGATGGGTAGAGGGTACTTCTGAAAAATCGTTAGTAGCAATTGCGCCTATATCCCCTCTAGCGACTACTCTATGACGGTCGTACTCGCGTATCCACTTGGTGCGCGCGGTTACCTTGAACAAATCAATATCCGACAACAAGCTTTCGCTGGCACCTTCTACAGTAAGTTGCTGCCTATCTCCCCAGCCCACAAAAATATCACCACGCTTGCGTACGCGATTTAAAGTAAAACCTGGCATCACCAAAAGCGTGGTTTCTTCATCTTGCAAACCTTGCGTAAATGATTCTTGCTCTACTTTCAAAAAACCAATTTTATCCCACTGCATTTCTTCTTTAGCCCCCCACTGCCTTTGTATAGCGAAAGTTAAAGTATTACTTAAGGTCTGGTTTTCATCGGTTCGTTTTACGCCCACTTGGTAAGTTAGAAAGTCTTTAAGGGGGTTATCTTTTGGAATTTTATACACTAAGCTCAAGCTTTGTTCAGGACTTGAAAGGTAAAGGCTAGCACCTAATGAGTTACCTGCGGTATTTACCCATGGGCGTGTCCAGTCAATGCTAATTCTAGGGCCTGTATCGGTTGAAACACCAATGCCGTATTTAAAAAGATCTTTAGGTTTGGGTTTTAAAATCACTTCAATAGGGACGAGTTTATTCTCAGCGTTTTCTACGTTAGCCCTTGCAATAGCACTGCTGAAATATTTGGTACTTGCTAGGTTAATAGAAAACTCACCTACCTTACTTTGTTCAAAATACTCGCCGGTTTTAAAGGGTTTGACGCTAGTGGCTATGTCGTTACCTCGCGTGTTGCTTAAAAACACAAGATCACCAAACTTATAACGTTCACCAATATTAAAAATCCAATGGACTGTGCCAGTACTGGCGGTGTTTGAAGCATTTTCAAGCACAAGTAGTTTGTGCAAAATAAACTGAAAATCAAAATACCCATATAACAAAGCGTAAGTAGATAGCTGATTTTTTAAGGACTCATATTGGCTATGATTTAGCGCTTTGCCTTTTAGTGCATTGGTACTGTTAACTACATTAGCAAGGGCTTGTGGTAAGGCACTAATGTTTGAAATATCATGCTGCATTACTACATTAGTCACCATGGCAATTTCATTTAAGACAATGCTAATTTCTACGTTTAATTCTGTATTTGCATTATATTTGATAGGAGCAATAGACACTTTGCTATTGTAGTAACCAAAAGCTTCTACGGCTTTTTGGGCTTTTTGAATTAAGCTTTGTTCGTAGTCATCAATTTCATACTGTGAAACCGGCGCATTGACTTCATTTAAGTAAATAAGCACATTTTCTTGTATCTCAGAAGAGGCTTCGCTATTAATCACAAAGTTAGCTGCATAGCTCAAATTACTGCATGCTAACAATAGCAAAGTAAGAACAATTGAAAGGTTTTTTATCACTTTATTCCTTTACGGGTTACATTCCCGCCCAATGGACAGTTTTTAATTTCACTCTACTTGTATATTATTTCAATCACTGCACGGATGCAGCGAAAGCACAAGGATGTGTTACCCAATTTAATAGCGTGAGCAATTTCTTATTTTAACACTACTTAGCCATTCCCACTACGCAGAGTTAAAATAAGTGCTCTTTTACGCCCACATTACTAAAATTGCCGCGCACGCTATTAATAAGAGGCCTGCTATTTCATGTAATTTTACTTTGTTTTTTAACCAAAAGTGCGCCAAAAGTAAGGTGCTAAGTACTTCTAATTGGCCTAAGGTTTTAACATAGGCCACGTGCTGCAATGCCATGGCACTGAACCAACATATTGAGCCTAAACAACTTGTTGTGCTTGTTGCGATGGTTGCTTTCATTTGGCGAATTAATTGGCCAAAAACATAAGGCGAAGTAAGCGCAATATAAAGTATTAAACATAATGTTTGTATACACAAAACCCATAACAGCACCCACGCCGCACTAAAAGGAAACGCTACATCCAGTAATAGGCTTGCTTCCCTAACCAATAATGATGTTAAAGCAAAGCAGGTTCCACACAGCAAACCGGTAAGTAGGGTTTTGGGGCTTAAACCTTGTAAGCGGTTACCGCTGCTGAGTACAAATACAGCCATAGCGCCCAATAAAATCCCCAACCACCCTAACAAGCTTAACTGCGAACCAAAAAATAGCGTTCCCAATACCCCCGCAACCAAGGCTTCACTTTTTGCAAGCCCCGCGCCTATGGCAAAGTTTTTCTGCTTAAATAGCATCACCATAAATGAGGTGGCGGCTATTTGAAATAAGGCAGCTAAGCACACCAACACTACAAATTTGACTGTGAAACTGGGAATAAGTTGCTCAAAGCCTAGCGCAGGAGCGAAAAAATATAGCAAGCACAAATAAGCGAATGCTATTGGCGGGGCAAAAATAAAGCGCGCTAAGGTAACGCCAAGAGTATCTACCTTAGCGCTTAATTGGCTTTGCAATGCATTTCGAATGGTTTGCATAATTACCGCGCCAATTGTCAAAAATATCCAAGCCACTGGCTGGTGTCCTTATGCAAGTTATTTTCAATTGCCCAATAGGCGCACTACTATATGAGTTTTACACCTAAGCGCAAACTAATTTCAAGAAAAATAACAGGCAATAAAAAAGGGCTGTTTAGTACAGCCCTTTTAGAAATTACATTGTTGGTTTAATTACAATATAAAGCGTGACAAGTCTTCATTTTCAACCAAGGCTTCGAGGTGCTGATTCACATAAGCTTCATCAACTACTAGCGCTTCACCTGAACGGTCAGATGCGTTGAAAGAAATTTCTTCCATTAAACGCTCCATCACCGTATGCAAGCGGCGCGCACCTATGTTCTCAGTTTTCTCATTCACCTGCCAAGCGGCTTTAGCAATGCGCATTATGCCTGATTCTTCAAAGCTCACATTCACACCTTCAGTGGCAAGTAAGGCCTTGTACTGTTCAGTTAAAGAAGCATTTGGCTCAGTTAATATACGCACAAAATCTTCTACATTTAATGCTGACAACTCAACACGAATTGGCAAGCGCCCTTGTAGTTCAGGGATAAGATCAGAAGGTTTAGCCATTTGGAATGCGCCAGAAGCAATAAACAGGATATGATCAGTCTTCACCATCCCATGCTTAGTTGACACCGTTGAACCTTCAACTAAAGGCAGTAAATCACGCTGAACACCTTCACGCGACACATCTGCGCCACTATTACCTTCACGCTTACAAATCTTGTCTATTTCGTCAATAAATACAATGCCCGTTTGCTCAAGTGATTCTATTGCATCTTGCTTAAGATCTTCTTGATTAATTAACTTAACAGACTCTTCTTCCACTAAAATTTTAAACGCTTCTTTAATTTTTAGCTTTTTCTTCTTCTTTTTATCACCCGACAAGTTTTGAAACATACCCTGAAGTTGGTTAGTCATTTCTTCCATACCAGGGGGCGCCATAATTTCTACGCCTACTTGCGGTAAAGCCACATCTAACTCAATTTCTTTATCATCAAGTGAGCCTTCGCGTAACTTTTTACGAAAAACTTGGCGAGCGCCTTTTTCTTCCACCGGCTCTTTGTCACCAAAAGAGTTTTCAGCGGGTGGAATAAGAATATCTAAGATACGGTCTTCAGCCGCTTCTTCTGCTCGAAATTTAACTTTCTCAGCCGCTGATTCTTTGGTCATTTTCACGGCGATGTCAGCTAAATCACGTATAATGGTTTCTACTTCTTTCCCTACATACCCTACTTCAGTAAATTTAGTCGCTTCAACCTTGATAAAAGGGGCATTTGCCAGCTTGGCTAATCTTCGAGCAATTTCAGTTTTACCCACGCCAGTTGGGCCAATCATAAGAATATTCTTAGGCGTTACTTCTTGGCGAAGTTCAGGTTCAAGCTGCATGCGGCGCCATCTATTTCTAAGCGCAATAGAGACTGAACGTTTAGCCGCAGCTTGGCCAATAATATGCTTGTCTAATGCATGTACAATTTCACGGGGAGTCATATCAGACATAAATTTTCCTATCGTTATTCTTTCAAGCAGGTCTAAAAATCAAGTGTTTCGATTGTTTGATTTTGATTGGTGAATACACAAATATCACCTGCAATGGTAAGGGATTTTTGCGCAATTTCTTGTGCGCTTAAGTCGGTATTTTGCAGCAATGCAGTGGCGGCCGATTGCGCGAATGCGCCACCTGAGCCTATGGCGATAAGGTCATTTTCGGGCTGAACAACATCACCAGTACCAGTGATAATAAATGAAGCGGTATGATCAGCTACAGCTAACAAGGCTTCTAGCTTTCGAAGCGCTCTGTCAGTGCGCCAATCTTTTGCCAGCTCTACGGCTGCGCGGGTTAAATGCCCTTGATGAATCTCTAATTTGCTTTCAAAACGCTCAAACAGAGTAAATGCGTCAGCGGTGCCGCCAGCAAATCCGGCTAGCACTTTACCGTTGTATAAACGGCGAACTTTTTTAGCATTACCTTTCATAACGGTATTGCCTAACGATACTTGTCCATCACCGGCCACCACGACTTGATTGCCACGACGTACAGACACAATAGTTGTCATATTCTACTCCTAATAATGCCGCTTGAACGGCTGTATCAAAAGTAAATGGGGCATCTGCTACGTAATTCAAGGCTCATTTACAAGAATAAACGCCAATTTAGCGGCCAAGTGCTACCAAATTTTGCAGCGCTGAATATCATTGCGCTTAAGTGTATGGCGGTCTTTCTCGGCGTCACGCTTGTGTTCGTATGGCCCGAGTACCACTCTGTACCATTTCCCGCCGTTGCTTTCAATTACGCGAGACTCAAACCCTTGAAAGGCAAGTCTAGCTTTTAATTCTTCAGCTCTTTCTGCGGTTCTAAATGAGCCACACTGCATAATGTATTCGCGGTCACTTTCTTTGGGGCCTGTAGCATCCACTTCTACAGAGGCTTCAGGTAAGGCATCAATGTACTCCCACTCTTCTTCACCTAATACGGGTAAAGGAGGTAAGGGCGGCACTTCACTTTGTACATCATTTACTACCTCTAGGGGCGAGCTGCTGTCATCTTCGCCACTTTCCATAACAGGCGTTTCATCTTGAGATGAACCACTAGGGGCTTGCTGGTCAGGTTCAACATCACTTTTTTGCAGCGCGTATAAACCATAAATAAAAGCCACAATAACAAGCACCGCTAAAACAATACGCGCCCACGGGGTTGTGGCAGCAAGTTGCGTCTGCTTTTGTGGTTTGGTTGATTTTGCACGCGTAGCCGGTTTGCGCTTGCGGGCTTGAGGTTTGCGTTTTACGTAGTCTTTTGGAGCCATTGTGCCTGTATTAACCCAGTTTTATTATTGTGATGCTAGCAGCAACACAGTATAAGAAATTTACCTTGTATTAAACACACATTTTTTCAAACATTTGTTTAACTAAAGTCGGTTGGCATAATATCTACTATCCAACGAAGCTTAGCCGCAAATTGATGCTTCTCTAAAGCTTCTTTTGCTTGCTGCATTGCTTTTACCAAATAAGCACTTGAGTTTGACTGCGCTACCGTAATGAATCGATACCGCCCTTGCTTTTTTTCTACTCCTGCGGGGAAAGGCCCCACAAATTCTAGTTGCTTAAACTGCCCTAACAACTGCCCTGCATATTCTAAAAAGTTAAGAATAGGGGCAAGTTCGGTGTGCTCTACCCGAATAGCTGCTTGATAGCTAGCAGGCGGCAGCTTAGCTGCAATCCGTTCACTTAATAATGTTCGAGCAAAATGACTATATCCGTTGTTGACCAAATCTTGCAATAACGGGTGCCCTACTTGATAGCTTTGAAGCCAAACTTCCCCGGGCTTATTCTCGCGCCCTGCTCTTCCACTAAGTTGCGTTACTAACTGCGCTAGTTTTTCTGGTGCGCGGTAGTCTGAACTAAACAAAAATGAATCTACATTTAAAATGAGCGCTAGGGTAACATTGGGGAAATGATGCCCTTTTGAAAGTATTTGTGTACCTACCAATAGCTGATGTTTGTTTTGATTTATTTCGGTAAGTAGCTCATTTAATTTTCTTTTGCCACGGGTGGAATCACTGTCAATTCGCACGCACGAATAATCGCTAAAACGCTTAGCCAGTATTTGCTGTATTTGCTCGGTACCAATTCCTTGTGTGCTTACATTTTTAGAATGGCACTTTTTACACGAATGCTGGTAGGGCTCAAACTTACCGCATCTGTGGCATTGCAAATTGTGCGCACTTAAGTGCACTGTGAATGGGTTGTCGCAATCTAAGCAAGTTTCAACATGCCCGCACTGTTCGCAAATTAACGCTGGCGCATAGCCTCGTCGGTTCACATATATGAGTACTTGATTACCCGCTTTGAGCTGCTGCTCTATTCGCATCATCATTGATGGCGCTATGCCTGCGTCAAGTACCTGACCACCTAGGTCAATTAGGTGCTGGGTTGGCATGCTCGCGCTACCCGCACGCTGCGCTAAAATTAAATGACGATACTTATGACTAAGTGCATTATGCAGGCTTTCTAGCGACGGCGTAGCGGTCCCTAAAACCAAGGGGATGTTATACTGATTTGCTCTATAGGCCGCAATATCACGGGCATGGTAGCGAAGTTTATCTTGTTGTTTGTATGATTCATCGTGCTCTTCATCTACAATAATCATACCGGGCTTTGCTAATGGCAAAAATACTGACGAACGCGTACCAATGAACACCGCCATTTGATTGTGCTTAGCTTGTTGCCATACTTGAAGGCGCTCATTATCGGTTAAAGCCGAATGCCACACCGCCACCACATTCCCAAAGCGCTCTTCAAACCGCTTAACCGTTTGCGGAGTTAGCCCTATTTCAGGCACTAAAATAAGCACCTGCTGACCTTGTTGTAGTACTTCTTCAATAACTTGCAAATATACTTCGGTTTTCCCGCTACCGGTAACCCCTTCAATCAAAAAACCAGTGTAGCCTTCGGCTTGATTAATACTGGCTATAGCAATTGCCTGCTCAGGGTTGGCTCGCTTCTTTTCGCCCAGCAGCATGTTTTCTTGCCATGTATTGGTTTTTGGCGTTTGCAAATTAACGTGTACCAATGATTTATCAACGAGGCCCTTTACTATGGAAGGCGAATAAGCTTTTTTTGCATCTTTTAACAACATTGGATGCGAGCTTATGTACTGAAACAGTTGCGCTTGCTTTTTACTGCGTTTAAACGTTTCAATGAGATCTGATTGCGATATTTTAGCTAAGCTTTCTTTGCAAACATGCAGGTATTCAAGCGCTGTAAGCTCTGCGCTTTCGCCTTTGCGAAGGAGTGTAGGAAGCATAGCTGACAACACTTCACCCATAGGATAAATATAAAAACGAGATATCCACTTAGCCAAGCTCATAAGCTCTTGGCTGAAAATAGGCGCCGTGTCTAAGGGTTTTATAGCGGGCTTTACTTTTGCGGCATCAAACTCGCACTCGCTATTTACCGCCAATACCACTCCCACCCGTTTTTTATTGCCAAAGGGCACTTGTACGCGCCCGCCAATTGGATAGTCGTTAAGCTGTTCTTTACTAATTGAATATGCAAAGTCACGATGCAAGGGTACGGCCAAAGCAACACTTAAATACATGGTAGGCTGGATAGATGGTAGTGAGTCGGGCAAGGCACTAATTTTTCTGTAAACTGGAATAAAGATAAAATACCACAAACTTATCGCTTTTATCAGCCATGAAATAAAAACAACTTGAATTAAGTGCTGTGTTTATATAAACTCCGCTCTCCAAAATTCCGAGTATAGCAATGCTGTACTCATTTTTAATTAACGACGTTTGGTGTGCAACTTCGGGTTGTATAGCGAGACGGCCTTGTAAATATAGGTAAACCATGAAAGCTGATATCCATCCAAAATACGAAGAAATGACTGCAACTTGTTCTTGCGGAAACGTAATGAAAATCCGTTCTACTCTAGGTAAAGATATTAACCTAGACGTATGTTCAGCATGTCACCCTTTCTACACTGGTAAGCAACGTAACGTTGATACTGGTGGCCGTGTTGATCGCTTTAAGAAGCGTTTTGGTGCACTTAAAGCTAAGTAAGCATTACGCTAATTTAGATGAAAAATTAGAAAGCCGCTATTTAGCGGCTTTTTTTATGCCGGTTAATTTTTTAAGAGTTTTATTTTTTAGCAACAGTGGCTTTTGACAAACTGCTCAGCACACCTGAAATTTTAACAATTAGTTCATCGCACCCTACCATTTCATGACGCGCTTTAAGATAACTAGGATTGTTATAAGATAACCACACTTTATCATTAGCATCTTGGCTAACGAGTATTTTCTGCGGTAAATCAATCGCAAGGTTTTGCGCACATTGCATTAAGGGTGTCCCTACTTTGGGATTACCAAAAATAATCGTTTCAGTGGGCCGAAGTGCAAGCCCTACGCCGCTAGCATTTTCTGAATGATTCACGCGGGCAAATAAACTCAAGCCTTTATTCTTAGCGATACTTTCAAATCGGTCAGCGGTTTCTTTTACAGAATATGGGCTTTGAACCGACACTAGCCCCTCAGATGCAAGTGCTGCATGTGACAACATAAGTAACGCTGCCCCTATTGCCATGATTTTCATTATTTACCCCAATGCTGATTTAACCAATTTGACCTTACAAATAACATATAAAGACGACTTTAGCAGTAACATTCACCAAACAACGGTTTTCAATGACGAACATTCATACAATTAATTAACATGTTGATTTTATTTTGTAGCCCTTGATTTACTTGGTCTAACCAGTTGCTATTAGCGCCTTATTACGGCTAGGCTAGCGTTTTATCTGAATAAATTTGTGTTATTGTGCTTACAAATATTATTTTCTTATTTCACTAACATAATTCTCGTAAGGACTTATACCTAGATGTCTGATTTTCGCCAACGAGCACTGGATTATCATGAGTTTCCCAAGCCAGGGAAAATAAGTGTTGAGCTTTCAACACCTGCGGCCACTGTAGATGACCTCGCCTTAGCATACAGCCCCGGTGTGGCCGAGCCTGTGCGCGAAATAGCAGCCGATCCTAACGAAGCGTATCGCTATACGGCAAAGGGCAATATGGTAGCTGTTATATCAAATGGCACCGCTATTTTGGGGCTGGGAAATTTAGGTCCTTTGGCTTCGAAACCGGTTATGGAAGGTAAGGCTCTGTTGTTCAAACGCTTTGCTGGCTTAGATTCAATTGATATTGAAGTCAAACACAGAACCACCGAAGAATTTATTAACACCGTTGCAAACATTGCTGACACTTTTGGCGGTATTAACTTAGAAGATATAAAAGCACCTGAGTGTTTTGAAATTGAAAAAGAGTTAATTAAACGCTGCAAAATACCCATTTTTCATGATGACCAACACGGCACGGCTATAGTTACCGCCGCAGGCATGCTTAACGCCTTAGAGATTCAAGGCAAAAATATTAACGAAGTAAAAATTGTTTGCTTAGGTGCCGGAGCAGCCGCGGTTGCATGCATGGAATTGCTTATTAAATGCGGCGCATTGCGTGAAAAAATCTATATGCTTGATCGCCAAGGTGTAATTCATACTCGCCGTGAATCATTAACTGAGCACAAAGCGCTATTTGCCAATAACACTGATAGCCGAACATTAGAAGATGTGATGGACGGCGCTGATGTATTTTTAGGTGTGTCAGGCCCTGACTTGCTGCCACCTGAAACACTGGCCCTAATGGCTGACAATCCAATTGTATTTGCATGTTCAAACCCTGATCCAGAAATTACCCCCGAGCTAGCCTTTGAGGTGCGCCAAGACTTAATTATGGCTACCGGACGCTCTGACTACCCTAACCAGGTAAATAATGTACTGTGCTTTCCATTTATTTTTAGAGGAGCATTGGATGTTAGGGCTTCTGAAATAAACGACGAAATGAAAGTGGCAGCTGTTGAGGCCATTAGAAGCGTATCAAAAATGTCAGTGCCACAGGAAGTGCTAGAAGCTAGTAACAGTGAATCACTTAGCTTCGGTAAAGACTATATTATTCCTAAACCTATGGATCCAAGATTGTGCAAAACCATTGCAACGGCCGTAGCGCAAGCTGCGATTGATTCTGGGGTGGCAGCCATTGAAACCCTGCCTAGTGACTATTTAGCGTAAGCCATTAAAAAAGGGCATGCAAACAAGGTTTACATGCCCTTTTCTCACTTAGCTGCTGTTATGCAGCTTGTTCTTTTTCAGCTTGCTCGCTCACCGGATTCATTAGTAAGTAGTCAAACGCTGCTAACGATGCTTTTGCACCTTCACCCATTGCTACAACAATTTGCTTATACGGAACGGTTGTTACATCACCACAAGCAAATATACCGCTTTCACTGGTGGCGCCCTTTTCATTGATAATGATTTCGCCGTACTTAGTTAAATCAACTACGCCTTGCATTACTTTAGAGTTAGGTACTAAGCCAATTTGTACAAATATACCTTGTAGTGGCTGTTGTTTAACTTCTTCGGTAGCGCGGTCAATATACTCAATTGCCGTTACCTTACCGTTTTCAGCAATTACTTGCTTAGTCGCTGCATTTTTAACAACGGTAATGTTGTCACGTTTATATAGCTGTTCAACAAGTACTTGGTCGGCTTTAAGTTCAGGCAGGAACTCATAAACCGTTACCGACTTAACAATTCCAGCTAAATCTAGCGCCGCTTCTACACCTGAGTTACCCCCGCCTATTACAGCTACATCTTTACCTTTATAAAAAGGGCCGTCGCAGTGCGGGCAATAAGCTACGCCGTTACCGATGTTCTCTTTCTCACCAGGTACACCTAGCTCTCTCCAGTTTGCACCGGTTGCCACAATAATTGAGCGGGTACGTACCACTTCGCCATTACTTAGGGTAAGTGTTTTAATCGTACCGTTTTCAATTTTATCTACGCGAATGTGTTCTTTCTTGATGATTTCGTGCTCATCTAAGTGTTCAACCAAAGAACCCGTTAACTCAGGGCCTGTGGTGTACTTCACAGAAATAAGATTTTCAATGCCCATGGTATCTTTCACTTGGCCACCAAAGCGGTCTGCAATAATCGTAACCGCCAAGCCTTTACGAGCTGAATAGATTGCCGCAGATATACCTGCTGGACCACCACCAATTACCGCTACATCTTGCAAAGGAATTTCTTCTGCGTTGCTGTCTTGCTCTAAAATTTCAGGCTGCGCGGCACTTAGCTTTTCAATAATACCGGCAATCTCAACTTTACCACTGGCAAACACTTCGCCATTCATATAAACAGTAGGTACACCCTGTATGTTGTTTTCTTCAATCAATTCAGGATAAACGCCGCCGTCTATCATCTCAGCTTCAATGTTAGGATTAAGCAAGGCAAACTGATTCATAGCTTGAACTACATCAGGGCATGCATGGCATGACAAGCTTACGTATACTTGGAATTTAAGCTTATCTTTTACTTTTTTAACCATATTTTGAATGCTTTCATCAAGCTTTAATTGGCTACCGCCTGCTTGTAGCACGGCTAAAATAAGTGAGTTAAATTCGTGTCCGCCTGGTACACCTGAAAAAGTAATGCCGGTGTCTTCACCGTTAGCTTGCACTAAAAAGCTGACAGGGCTGCGCAATGTGTCACTGCGATCACTCTCAACTAAGGTAATTTTGTTCGACGTGCTAGCCAACTGTGACAACATCTCTTTTAACTCAGCGCGCTTTTCGTGCTCGCCTGTTTGAAGAACAAAAGTAATGTCCTTGCTTAAATCTTTCATATAGCCTTTTAAGGCGTTTAATATATCTTGAGTTAACATAGGTGTAATCCTCATAGTTCGAAAATGGATAAGTGCTCAACACTTCTAATTTAAAGGTATGAGCGTACCGTCAGCAAAAGTTTCTGCTTAACTGTGTAAAATGGTTAATTAACTTTCTGGGCTGCTTAGTTGATGTAGAATCAATAGGAAGTAAATGATTGATGTGCATCTTGTTATGTAGCATAGCAATCGTTTACTTCCTTCACCCTAAGGGCTTTGAAAGTTGCTCGCAGATTTCTCTGCGAGCAGTCAGTTTATGTTTCATTTAAACAAAAACTTAGATTTTACCTACTAGGTCTAGGCTTGGAGTAAGTGTCGCTTGACCTTGTTCCCAAGCTGCTGGACATACTTCACCGTCGTTGTCAGCTACGTACTGAGCGGCTTTAACTTTACGAAGCATATCTTTAGCACTACGGCCAATACCTAGGTCGTGAATTTCAGCAACCTTGATAATACCTTCTGGGTTAGCAAGGAAAGTACCACGAAGTGCACGACCTTCTTCTTCAATTAGTACATCAAAGCCACGTGATAATGCAAAAACGTTGTCAGACAATAATGGGTAAGTTACTTTACCGATTGCATCTGACGTGTCATGCCATGCTTTGTGTACGAAATGAGAGTCAGTAGATACACCGTAAACTTCAACGCCAAGGTCGTTTAATTCACCGTGGATTTTAGCCATATCTTCTAATTCAGTAGGGCATACAAAAGTAAAGTCAGCTGGGTAGAACAAGAAAATTGACCATTTACCTTTTACGTCTTCACTAGAAATAGTTTTGAATTCACCATTGTGAAAAGCTTCTACAGAAAAATCAGGGATAGACTGGTTAATAATTGACATACAATATTTCCTTTTCGTTAATTAAATAATTAGAGTTAAAATTCGTTACAACCCAACAATTAGTTATCTTGCTGAACCTGTGTTGTTACGTTGATAGTAAAGATATAGATGTTTTGCACTTAAATAAAACTAAAAGATTCGATTCGCTTCATTAGAAAAATCGATTAAGCCTAAATACATTTAGCGATACCCGCTAATTCAGCGCTATTTAAAGCATATCAACCTATTGTTTAGCTAAGTGTTTTATATATGGTGATCAACCCACTGTTTTTCTAGCCCCCTGTTAATAAAAAATAAATTTAATACAAAGCCTCGCTCGCTTTATCAAACATTGTTTGTTTTATAAAGCCTTGGGGCAGTGTAAACTAAGCGACTCTCATTTTTTATAAGAAGATTTTCTAATGCCTAATTTTGTTATTGAACATAGCCACTCTGTTAGCTCACAAATTAGTTCTAATGAGCTTATGGACAAAGTATTTGAAGGCGCTAAAGCCAGTGGTCATTTTCCACCAGAAGCAATTAAAATTCGCTGTGAAGAGCGCAGTAATTTTCGCTTACACGGCGAGCAAAAAGATTTCATCCATGTATCTGCCCATATACTAAGTGGCAGAACTGACGAACAAAAGCTTGAGATTTCATCATCGGTATTGAAAAAACTACAAAACTTAAGCGTAAAAAGTGTGTTTGTATCCGTTGAAGTAGTAGATATTCATCGTGCCAGCTTTGTTGACCACAGCTACTAAACCCTTTTTTTTAGCTTTCATTCACTTTTTTAAGGAAAACGAGCATGGCAGTACATTGGTTCCCAGGGCATATGCACAAAGCCTTAAAGGAAATAAAAGACGCACTTAGTGGCGTCGATATTCTTATTGAGGTCTTAGATGCACGTATCCCTTATTCGAGTGAAAACCCTGAAATTGCAAAAATACGCGGCAACAAGCCCTGTATTAAGATTCTCAATAAGTCTGATTTAGCAGACCCAGCAATTACGGCTGACTGGCAAGCCCATTTGGAATCAGAGCGTGGTGTTAAAACCATTACAACGTCAAATGACAATCCAGCAAAAACAAAGCAGCTTATTGATTTAATTCGTAAAACCTGTGCGCAAAAAGACCAATCAATTAAAACTATTAATGCCATGATAATGGGCATTCCCAATGTTGGAAAATCAACGCTTATTAATATTTTAGCTGAGCGCACTATTGCTAAAACCGGTAATGAGCCTGCCGTGACCAAAAGCCAACAGCGTATTAATTTGGGTAGCGGCATAGTGCTGTTTGATACCCCAGGCGTGTTATGGCCAAAACTTGAAAACCCCAATACGGGCTATCGTTTGGCGGCATCTGGCGCAGTTAAAGATACGGCCATGGAATATGATGATGTAGGTTTTTTCGCAGCCGATTACTTGATTAAAGCCTATCCAGAAGAAATGAAAACGCGCTTTAAACTTGATTGCTATGCGCAAACTGAGCTGGAGTTTTTGGAATTAGCCGCAGGTTCGCGCGGCGCCAAAATGGCTGGGGGGCGTGTTAATTTACATAAAATATGCGAAGTGTTAATTAATGAACTTCGCTCTGGCAAGCTAGGACGTATTACTTTAGAAACACCCGCAATGCTGGTAAAAGAAAAAGAAGAAATGGCAGAAGTAGCGGCTAAGAAACTAGCCGATAAAGCGAATCGCAAGCAAAAATTTAAAGATGGCTCATTAACACCTGACAAAAAAGATCGTAAAGAGAAGCGCACTGAAAAACGCGAAGAGCAAAGTGCTAGGATGAAAAAACGGCGTAAATAGTCAAACATAGGCGTTTGTAAGTAGAAGCTATTGAATATACAAACTGAAAAGGAATCTCATATGTTCTCAGGTTTATCGGCATTTCCCTTAACGCCTTTTAAAGACGAAAAGATAGATTATTCAGCTTTTGAATCATTGCTTAGCAACTTAGTAGACGCAAAAGTAGATTCAATTTGTCCTTTAGGGTCAACCGGCTTATACCCTTACCTCAGTGTTAAAGAAAAAGAATCATTAACCACAATGGCCGTTCAAATGGCCCTTAATATTCCTGTAATGGTGGGTATTGGAGCGCTACGAACAAGTGATGTTCTGCGCAATCTTGAAGTTGTTCAAAAAGCAGGGGTAGATGCGGTTTTGCTAGCGCCTACTTCTTACCACCCTTTGAAGGAAGCAGAGGTCTTTGCTTTGTATGAGAAGGTCTCTGCTAACTTATCAATTCCGTTATGCATATACGACAACCCAGGCACAACCCAATTTAGTTTTAGCGACGACCTTTACGTTCAACTTGCGCAATTAAACAAAATTGAAGCCATAAAAATGCCCGGCAAACGATTTGAATGCACAGATGCTAGAGATGCAACCACTGCCTTGCGGGCATCCTTACCGGCCAATTTTGCGCTAGGGGTGAGCGGCGATAAGTTTGGCGTAAGGGGTATGCAAGCAGGGTGCGATATGTGGTTGTCGGTATTAGGCGGCTTGTTTCCAAACACGGTCAAGCAGCTTATTTATTTAGCCAAGCAGCAAAATACAAATGAGGCTAATAATGCCTCTGAAAAGCTCAGTCCAATATGGGATTTGTTTGTTCAACATAAAGGTGGCATGCGAGTAATGGCTGGTGCAGCACACTTGCTAGGCTATACCGAAGCCCAATGCTTGCCGCAGCCCTTACAAGCACTGGACAAAGATGAAATGCTAGCTTTAAAAATAGTGTTACAAGAACTCAACATGGTATAGATGATACCTCAGTGACTCGCTTGATAAGTTCGCAGTCGTGGTTTATGGTTAAAAACACCACACCTAGAGTAAAAGCTGTTTACTAGGTAATTCTTTGTTTCACTTTTGTAGGGGAATAGGATGAACCTAATGAGATACGCCCAATACCTAAGCCTTACTCTTATTATGCTTATCCTATTGGCTTGCGGGGGCGGGGGCAGTTCTGAACTAACTAACAATCCTGTTCCACAACCTGTGCCAGACCCTGCCAATCAAATCACTTTTTCAGACCCCGTATTAAGCAATGTAGTCATTAATAAACTTCGCTTTTCCGGCGCCACTAAACTAGGCGCAAGCAACAGTGGTATATATAAGTTGGTTAATGACCAATGGACACTGCAGTCATCTAACGCTTGGATGGTATTTGATGTTGCCATTGTATCAGCAAGCCACTTCGTTGCATCCATACAAATCAACAATACCTTTCAACTTGCTCAAAGCACCGATGCCGGAAATACGTGGGAATTTATAACGCATGATTTTGGCGGCCCTACGGTTACGCCGGGGTTAAGCAACGAAAAAGTACAAGCCATTGTTTATGAGCCACAAACAGGCATTCTTTACGCGAGTGGTTACAGCGTTTTAGCGAGTTCGAATGATGAAGGCCGAACATGGCAGAAGCTATCAGGTACGTGGCAAGGGCTAGCGCGAGGCGCAGCCGCATTAACTGTTAATAGTGCCAATCAAAGCGTATGGTTTGGTGGACAAGGCGCAATAGAAAATCCAATTTTACAAGAGTATTCAAGCGCTTCAAATACCACGCAATCGCATAACGATGCAGTAAGTGCACTGCTTCCCATACCCAGTACAATAGAAGGTATTGTAATACACCCTGATTCAAGCGATGTTGTTTTTGCTGCCGGTGAAGGCGGCATAATAAAAACTGAAAATAACGGTGAAACATGGACAGGTGTATTGCTAGATAATGGCTATCGCTTTTACTATTCACTTATTATTGACCCCAGTAATACCAGCACAATGTATACCGCTGGCTGGTCAAAGGATATAAGCACCACACAGCCCCTAGTGCTTGAACTTACTAACGATGGCGGCCAAACTTGGGAAGCGTTTACTCACCCTGATAGCACCCTATTTGGCGGGGTAAGGTCCATGCAAAGCGAGGTAAACGAAAACGATGAGTTTGCGCTTTATTTCGCCTTGCAAAACGGAGGCATTGTTCAGGTCAGTATTACTGATTGAAGGCCAGCAATATTTTAGTGACTTCACCTATGCGGCGTGTAAAACTGGCTTTACTGGCGCGTTCATGAATAGTATGGTCACCATCACCAAAAGGGCCAAAGCCATCTAAAGTAGCCACACCAGCAGCTGAAACAATGTTTGCGTCACTTACGCCACCACGTTTTTCCGTTTTCAGCGGGTAACCTAAAATGTTATTAATTTGCTCAATCAACTGGCTTTGAGGCTCAGAGCTTTGCATCACATCACGCTGAATGCCGCCACTTAAGCTAGCACTCACCCCATCTACTGCTGGATTTTGGCAAATTTCTTTAATACCTTTTAGTAAGCGTTCTTTCTCTGTGCTTTGTGTGTAGCGCAGCTCAACAATAATTTCAGCTTTTGGTGAAATGGTATTTGCGCCAATGCCGCCACTTATTTTCCCGGCATTCACTGTGCTATTTTGGCTTAAATCAGTTAAAGCGGTTAAGGCGATAATCATATGGGCAGCGGCCAAATTGGCATTGCACCCATCACTGTAGTGATTTCCCGCATGGGCAGCTTTGCCAGTTAGCTGGATGGTAAAGGTCCCTACCCCTTTGCGCTCAACAACCACTTCATGGTCTTTTCCAGCGGCTTCAAACACTAAGCATATGTCATAGTCTTCGGCTAATTTTGCACTTAAAAGCTTGCTGTCATCGCTTCCGCTTTCTTCGTCACTTACCAGCAGCATATCAATATTGTTTAGTTTGCCTTGCTTGTTCTTAACTGCCCGTAATGACTCTAAGGCAACTACGTTACCGCCTTTCATATCGCATACACCGGGGCCATATACCCACTCATCGTCTTCAGAAAAATCCGTGAAAGTATTGGGCGGAAATACAGTATCTAAATGGCCTAATAACAACACTCGCTTTTTGCCTTCCACAACGGGGGAGCTGTATAAAACATGATCGCCTATATGCTCACGAGCAAACACTTGCGTGCTAAAGCCTAAGTCTTCCATCCATTGGCTGAAAATAACGCGGTTTTCGTCTACACCCGATTTATTTTTAGTGTAAGAATTTAAATTAATAATGCTTGCTAGTTCAGTGAAGTCCACTTGTGTTCCTTTAAAAACAATGCCTTTGGCATAAGTTATTTGTTAGGGGCTTGATTACCACAATTAGCTACAAGCAATTGCAATACCAATTAACCGAAGGTGTTTGATTTTCATATTAATTGAAGGGCCCCCTCGTGCTAGCCCTACGTGGCGAATATTTTGCGCCAGCCCCTCGTTTATTTTCGCTTACTTATCCAAACTTAAAATACATGCACCACAATGTAACAACTGCATGATATTGGGCAATAATTACACGCATTTGACCTTACATGATGAATAGAACAAAAAGAACGAAACGATCATGCTCTACGACTAAAGGCTATATTGTTATGTTGAGAATCAAACACGCATTCTCTGTAAACTAAGCGCCAAAGGTCTTTCCTTACCTTATCACTAACGTCAATGTTGATTGAAAGTGTCAAGAGTGCTTATTAATGCAGCAAGTAGAATGAAAGTGGCAGGACCAATTTCGAATTGGCTTCATTATTGCTCAAGTGTTTATAAATACATCATATTTTAGTTGCTATATAAGCGTAAAAATTTACGTACCGTCATAATTAAAAAGTAGACTCTAGGCTTAGGTCATGAGTTTTTTAGGGAGAATACTGCGATGCATACAACAAATTTTGGTTCACAGCCAACCATCGGTATGTGGATGTACCAAAATAGTGGTGGAAGTGAATTGCAACTTCAACTTGTTGATTTACTTAAAAATAAAGGGATACATGCTATCACCAATTTGGATTTAGCCAATTCTTCGGCTCACAATGGTGAAATTGTATGTAACGGCATAGTAATGGAAGGCTTATCTGCCTTTTTCTCATATAATGCAGGTGAACAAACTGCATACCAAGTTTATATGTACGACGCGCTAAGTCACTCTATTCCTACTATTAATAATTATGACGCGTTTACTATTACGGAAGATAAATTTTTAACGGCACACTTGCTAAACAGAGCCGGTATTCGTACGTCTGAATACCGTTTAATTGGGCATATGGATATTTCCTTACTTAAAAATACCGTACGGGAATGGCAAGGGCACGTTGTTTATAAACCCACTGATGGTTGGGGCGGCAATGGCATAGTAAAAATTGAAGATGAACGCTCACTTGATGTACTTATTCCATTTTTAAATAGAATGGATATGAAACATTTCTACCTTGAAAAATTCATCAATTATGACAAGTCAGATTGGCGAGTAGATATAGTTGATGGGGAATTTGTAGGCTGCTATGGCCGCACAGCACCTAAGGATGATTGGAAAACAAACATTACCAGCGGTGGCTCTGTCATATTACGTAAACCTGATGACGATATTATTGAGCTTGCCATTAAAGCGGCTAAGGTAACCGGCTTAGAAATAGCTGGAGTAGACTTACTCTACGACCTAGACACCGAGGAGTATGTGGTACTTGAGGTAAATGGCATTCCTGCATTTGCCACGCCAGAGCAAGAAAAGCTAGGCATTGATTATAACAAATTAAAGCTTGAGAAAATTGCTAACCTGATTGAACGAATTGTAGAAGAGAACGCAGAATGACTAAAAAAGGTAAAACCAAACTTCCTAAAATAGGCTTGTTGTATTTAGACCATGTACTGCAATTTTTTAATAAATCTAATTTTAGAGGCTGGCCTGATAAAATAGATACTGTCACGTATCATTGGCGAAATGATAAAGATCGCTTTATCAAAGAAGTGAAGCGTAAAAATATCGAAATCCTTATTGGCAATATTCCGGCGACTGCCTACGAAACCTTTCGTGAAATAAGCCGCGCCTTACCCAATGTTGAGTTTGTTCCGTCACTCGACACACAATTTGCTAACAAATCTAAAGAAAACGTGACCCTGTTTTGCGAAAAGTACAATATCCCAATTCCTAAAACTCGTATTTTTTATGAAAAGCAAGAAGCTGATACGTTTTTGAAAAAAACCAGCTACCCCAAGATCATTAAAAAATCATACGGGCCTTCAAACTACGGTGGCTATTTTGTTCACAAAGTGGATAGTTACAAAGAAGCGCAAACCTTACTTGAAAAGAAAAAATACTACCCAGTTTACCTGCAAGATTTTGTGCCAATGGCAGCCGATATTCGCGTTATGCTAATTGGTCATAAGCCTGTTTGTGCATTCTGGCGTCGCCCACCTGAAGGTGAATGGTTAACGAATACCAGCCAAGGTGGTTCAATGGATTACCAAGACGTACCACAAGAGGTACTAGACCTTTCAGTAAAAGTATCGAAAGCCGCAAAAGCGGAATACTGGGCTTGTGACGTTGCAGTAGGCGTTGATGGTAAATATCGAATATTGGAATGTGCTACCGCATTTGCTGCTTTTCCTTATATTCGAGATTGGATTGGTCAGTACTTGATGTGGAAATTTTCTAAGGGTAAATTTAACTTGCCGAACATTCCTTTATATAACTGGGAAGAGCTGTCTAAGATAAATTCTTCAGTGCTTCGTACAATGCGCTACATCACCTTTGGTAAAGAAGTTCTGCCAAGCTGTGACGGTGGTGAACTATTTACAAAAATAAGTGATGACAACTACCCCATAGTTGACACCATTGACGAAAAGAAAGAAGAATGGCCTAGTGAGAAGTGGAACCGCCAAGATAACTACCAAACAAAGAATTCTAAAAAGACGTCTAGCGCTGAAAAATCAAGCAACTCTGGCGCAAAGAGTGCATCTATACAGGGATCTACAGAATTAAATAGCCAAGTAATACAAGCAGAAGCCGATGAAACGGCTGAATCGCAGGAAATAGAACAAATTAACAGCGGTTTAACGTATAATGCCGAGCAGTTTGAATTATTTTTTGCAAGCATAAAAGGTTTCGGTAAAAAGCAGGTTTCATTAATATTTGAAACCTTAGACTTATCCGTTATTCATCAATCATTAGAAGCAGATGGCGCTGAATTTTACAAAGTTAAAAATATAGGTGAGAAGAAGCTCACTAATATGCTAACTAAGTGGAAGGAGTTCAAAAGCGAAACTGCTCTATAAACGTTAAGTAGAAGAATGAAAAAACAATATTTTTCATACAAAGAAACCATTGAGTTTCTAAATGAATCAGCAGCTGCATATCCTGATTTAATCAAAGTTGAGAGCATTGGTGACACATGGGAAGGCCGCCCCATTATGATGGCGACTATTAGCATCGATGTTAAAAATGCTGATAAAAAGCCAGCTATGTTATATACCGGTACCATTCACGCTCGTGAATGGATTGGTATTGAACTGGCAAACACATTTATAAAGTACATTACTGACAACTATCAATTTAATCCAAAGTTGCAAGAAGCGCTTACGCGCAATACTTTGTACATAGTACCTTGCCTTAACCCTGACGGGTTTGAGTATTCACGTACGCATTTCTCTTTTTGGCGCAAGAATAGACGCAACAACGGTGATGGTTCGTTCGGCGTTGATTTGAATAGAAACTTCGGCGTGCGATTTAAGGCTCGTTCAGATCCCTCTTCAAACACTTATGGTGGTCCTTCGGCATTTTCAGAACCTGAAACACGCGCCGTTCGTGATTTTGTAGATGCACATAAAAATATTACCATGGCCTTGGATTATCATTCTCAGGGCAACGTTTTCTTCCCTGCGCACAAATTTGATCACGAAGCTGAAATTGATACCACAGACTTAAACACTCTTTGCGCCAATATGGCTTTTGAAATTGAAAAAGTCACTGGCAGAAAATACGGCATTCACCGCGGAAAACCGCCCACTAATTTAATAAATGGAAGTGGCCGAGAGTATTATTACAGCTTAGGTATTATTTCAACCGTTGTTGAGGTAGGTACAAAAAACATTCCTGATTACATGGAAAATATGTCTCAGAATGTAAATGAAAACATTCCTGCCTTAGTTCATGCGCTGAGTTCTGCGGTCAACTATTCTGATATAGCGCCACCTCGCCCCGATGATTTTAATATTGGTGAAATAAGCGAAAATTCTGTATTGCTAGAATGGTCTTACCCTTCCGATGAAGACGTTTATTTTGAAATTTATAGAAACACTCAGCATAAGGGCCCCTGTTTAGATGACAATCTTGTTGGGATTACTAAAGCGCTAAATTTTCAAGATATTCAGTTAAAGCAAGGGCAGCATTATTTTTATAAAATTCGTGCGGTATCAATCAGTACCCAAATTAAAAGTCCTTATGCACCGGAAGTTAAGTTACGTACTTTATTAGCTCACGAGCAATTTAGTAAAACGCTTTTCCCTAGTGCAAAACAAATTGGGTATGTTGGACAGTATACGCAAGAACGCAATTTTGAACATTTCGGCCATAACTCCTTGTTTATTGGAGTGAACAAAAGCCGCGGTGTTTGCTATGGCGTAATTTCATTTTCACTAGACCGTTTACCTGACGACGCAGAAATTACACAAGCGTGTTTCTCTATTTATCCGATGAACCGCGTAAGTGCTAAGCTGACGGGTTACGGTGAATGGGGGATCTCATTTTTAGATGTGGATTCGGTGCCTAACATTCGTGATTACAACGATATTGTTAACGCCAAAGTTATTCACTCGGGCCAAACTATTGAGTCCGACCGCGTTACCCAAGGGGTATGGAGTGACTGGCAATTAAACGGTAAAGAACGCAGTATTTTGCAAGAGCAGCTAAAAACAGGCAATGTGCTTATTCGTATTGATGGGCCCACCACCTTACCGAATGGCGCTGATTCTCAAATGATGCAGTTTGATATTGGTTATGGACGCTTTGGCTCAGGTATTCACTACCGTCCAAACTTACAAATAACCTATACCCGCCAGGCCAAAAAACTAGAATTAGCCCCTACTAGCGTTAATACTATTACGGCCAATGGAAATACCTCTGGTAAGCTACAAACTGGTTACGATAAAGACGGTAATAAAATATATGGGCACTTAGCCTTTGCCCTGCACTCTATGCCTGAGCCAAGTAAAACCGTTATTACAAAAGCATATTTAGCCTTATCAAACAAAAATGCGCTTGGTCCTAAAAAGGATATTCGCTTTACCGTTGAACTAGCTGAGTTTGAAGATATTGATTATGAAAGCGTAAAAGAACGAAAGAGCATTCAGTACATAGGTTACGAAGTTAGCAATGCTGAACTACGCAATAAAAAACAACACTATTTTGATTTTGATAGTTACAGCCGCAATGTACTTGAAGAAATTCACAGTGAAAATGCGCAAGCTTACTTCCTCATTCGTGCTACATCTGGTTTTAGAGATGGGCAAGATGAATTAGTGGAATGGGTGAACAATGCCATTGAAAACGAGCAAGCGACTTTAGTACTTGAGTATATTGAACGCAATAAGACGCCGCTTGATGCGCCAACTAATGTGCAAACCAAAATTGAAAACAACAAAGTGAAAATTTTATGGGATAACCCACAAAGCGAAGACTTCGTTGGCTCATTTGTAGTACGTAATCGCTTCCATCCGCCCCGCTCTCCTTTTGATGGCGTTAAGCTTTATGGTGGCCCTGACAACTACACCTTTGACAGTTTTGGTAACCCAAATGTACCTAAGTACTATGCAGTGTTCAGTTACGACAATGTACCTAACTATTCACAAGCCAGTTGCGTGCATTTTAGCGTTGAGCAAACCATTCCAATTGATGAAATTGATCCAGAAGAAATGGAATCGCAAACTGACGACGCAGCAAATGAATTACCTGACGAAGAGGCCTAACTAGGCAGGTTTGTAAGCTTGTAAAAAAGCCGTTTTTGTTATTTTTGCTTTTATAGCATTAACAACAAGAACGGCTTTTTTGTATTTAGCAGAAGCAAGGAATGTTACCAGTACGTATCTAGCCCCATCGCTACTTTTCGAGTTTGCTCCATTACTTTGATTAAGCTATGGGTTTTGTCTTGGATCCAGCTAGAAAACTCGGCTTTATCATCTACCTGCATATCATTAAGAGCCTCGTGCAATAGCAAAATCGCCTTTAGCTCGACAATACCCGAAGATAAATCAAGCCAAGGGTCTCTAAATTGGCCCCGGCTATCAGCAAATAAGCCAGAAAGCATGAACCCATTAATAAGCGATTGTTTTAACAATACCTCTATTGCCACGTACTGATTTTCATTCATACTCGCATCTGCAGGTAATGACTGAATCACCGTTTGCCAAGTTTGTGACAACCAACCATTCGCGTGTTGTTTCACACTTATTTCACTGCCTGACTTTTGCATTTGCCACGGCTTTTCAATTAAGATTCTAGACGCTGCCAGCTGCACCTTTGCACTCAATTTTGACATATTCAATTCATGGGGTTTATGTGCATTGAGCAAACCTTCTCGGCGTCCCATTAGGTAATTCATCAAATTTTGATTTTTAGGAATTCTACGGCTAAACGGCCCCTTGCGTGAACGCAAGCGATGAATGCTTTCTAGTTGGTCTTGCCATGCCCACGCCTGATTCAGCGTGAGTAACGCTTTATGCAATTCAAGCAGCTCTTTACATTGCAGCACAGGCAAGTACAACGACACCGCCTGCAAAAGTATCAATAGGCTTTCGCGTATCTCTAATAAAGCTTTTAAACGATTCGTTTGCGAGTATACATGCTGATGATACTGCCAGTGCTGTAGGCCTATAGATATCGTTTTGCAGAACGCATCTTCTGTACTCAGCCCTTCATTTAACTTTAAATAAGCGGGTAAACTGCGTTTTTCAGGCACGTTACCATGCAATAGTTGATAGCCACGCGCCGCCTTTGTCACATCGCTTAAACGGCTTGGTATATGCTCTACTATCATCGAAGCGATGTTAAATAAGTGAATCGCTTCACCGTCTATTAATTCCAGCTCAATTTCACAAATGGGAATAGCGTCTTGCTTGCGTTTAACTTCACCAAAATCAAACACCACTTCCATTTTGTAATCATTCTGGCTTAGAACAAATGTAGTTCGTTCAAAATGCGTTGAAAACAAACCTTCGAGTTCGTCGTTAACTTGTTTAATGTTGATAGAATCTTCCCAAATGTCGGCTGGGAATTTTGCTAAATCAGGTACCGGAGATTCTAACTTTACGTTATATTCGGGGCGCTGATGAAGCCCCCCGGTTACCTCGCCGTTCGTTTTAACCGTTTGCTCATACTCATGGTTTTTAGCGCGCACCCTACAACCCATTTTACGCTTTCCAAAAAATTCAGATGGCGTATCAAAATACTCATTGTATAAATGCGCATGAGAGCGCTCTACATCAATGCCTTGGTTTGTAAGTAAAGGCAGCACACTATTCTCAAAGCGCTCAAGCGCATCCGTTTCGCAAGCTAGTTTAAGTTCTATCTCCATAGCATTCCCCTTATTCGTCGTCTTCGCTAAGGGTCATTAGGGAGGTATTTCCACCAGATGCGGTGGTATCAATACTGATTGTTTTTTCAGTTAATAAGCGCTGAATCATGTTGTCATTATACTCAGCGGTAATTACCGGTAAAATAGCGCCAGAACGAGCCGCCATTTTTTGCACAATGTTTGCCGTTCTCGATGTATTACTGTCAATAATCATACCGGCAATGTCAGCATGCTCAAGTAAGGCTTCTAAGTGCTTAAGTTTGGCTACTTGGAAAACGCCTTTAGGCGCGCCCGAACTTTCGAATTTATCTTTAAAGGCCAGAGCTTCATCATAAAATAAGTCTGATACCACTGATATCACAACATTACCCGTAGCTAAACCCGTAACAATTGATAAGACCCAATATTCAAACGTTACTTCTTTATCAGCGAACGTTACCAAGGTGCCCCTTGGTTCAAGGTGTAAGGTATTTGATTCACCTGTAGGACCGGGTAACACCTGTGGCTTTTTCAAACGTTTTTCAATCGCCAGTAACTGCGATCTAGCGCTTGCTAAGGTTGTGTTCAAATCATCGGCTAATTCATCAACAATATCTACATTCGCTATTTTTGCCAATAGCTGTCGTACACATGACAACCTTGACGTAAGCGTGGTTAAGCGCCATTCACGGCTTACTTTTGACGCACTGCTTACTAATGCTTGCACTTCGCTATACGCTGACTCATCACTCACTAAGGCTTGGTCATCAGCAAACTCATCGCTATCATTTGTTAATTCAGGTGTTACCTTTTCCATCATTAAGCGAGGTAAGTAATTCGGGCCACCGGCTTTAGGGCCTGTACCCGATAAACCTCTACCACCAAATGGTTGTACGCCAACAATTGCACCAATCATATTGCGGTTAATGTATACGTTACCTGCGCGTGATAATTTAGCCAGCTCATAAGCTCGCTCTTCAATACGAGTATGCACCCCCATAGTCAGGCCATAGCCAGTGTCATTAATTTGATCAATCACCTTATCTAAGTCTTTGCCTTTAAAGCGCACAACATGAACGCAAGGGCCAAACACTTCTTTTTCAAGCACGTTAATGTTATCAATCTCGTATAAACGAGGCGCAAAGTAAGTGCCATCTAAATCATCACTTAGCTCACATTGGTAAAGCAGCTTACCTTTGTCTTTCATAAACTCGGTATGGCTAGTAAGTGTGTTTAATGCTTTTGTATCTATAACTGGGCCAATATCGGTAGACAGCCATTGTGGGTCGCCAATGCTTAAGGTTTTCATTGCGCCAATTAACATGCTTATGAAAGTGTCAGCCACGTCTTCTTGAATAAATAGCACGCGCAAAGCTGAGCATCGCTGGCCTGCACTTTGAAAGCCCGATTGCACCACATCATCAATCACCTGTTCAGGTAGCGCGGTAGAATCTACAATCATGCAGTTTTGCCCACCGGTTTCAGCAATTAATGGCACCTGCGAGCCTTCCCTTTGAGCAAGGGTTTGTGAAATCAAGCTACCCGTTTGGGTTGACCCAGTAAACATAACACCTTGAATACGTTCATCAGGTAATAAGGTATCGCCTACATCAGGGCCTGACGCAATAATCACTTGCACTACATCTTTAGGCAAGCCTACCGCGTGCATCAATTCAATGGCTCTGGCGGCAATTAAACTGGTTTGCTCGGCAGGTTTTGCCATTACGGTATTGCCCGTAACAATAGCGGCGGCTACTTGGCCTAGGAAAATAGCTAGCGGGAAATTCCATGGGCTGATACACAATATAACTCCGCGCGGCACTAGGCGGTTAGTGGTGTTGAGCTTTTGCGCTTCAACCGCATAATAGCGGCAAAAATCAACGGCTTCTCGTATTTCGTCAATGCCATCTTGCGCAATTTTACCGGCCTCTTTTATACACAAGCCAATTAGCTCGTCCATGTGGCGTTCAAGTATATCCGCTGTGCGATTTAAGATTTCAGCACGTTCTGCCACCGGCAACTGTGACCACGAACTAAAAGCGGTATCAGCCGCATCGAGTTTTGCGAGCATTGCATCTTTTGTATCAAATGTGTGGTAGCCAAGTACTTCACTTAAGTTAGCAGGGTTGCGAACTACATGATTCGCCTCATCGTTTTGCGGCACTTCAAGATGCTTGGTATGCAAGGCAAACCACCGGCCAATACTTTGGGCAAGCAGTGTTGTTTTAGCAATATCGTATAAATCATGCCCTTTTGAATTGGCTCGGCTTTCACCGTATAAATTAACGGGCATGGAAATTTGCGTGTTCATACGTTTGGCTAGGCGCTGAGTATGCTCAACCGGATCCCCTAGCAACTCTTCCACGGCTTTGGTGTCATCCACTATGGCATTCACAAATGACGAGTTTGCGCCGTTTTCCAACAAACGTCGCACTAAGTAAGCCAATAAGTCTTCGTGCTTTCCTACCGGCGCGTAAACGCGGCACTGAATGTTATCTTGCTTAACAATTTGGTCATAAAGGGTGTCTCCCATGCCATGCAAACATTGAAACTCAAAGCCTTCTTTGTCATCACCGGCTAACTCTAAAATAACCGAAGCGGTATAGGCATTGTGCGTAGCAAACTGTGGGTAAATACTATCTCTGTAGGCTAGTAATCTATTGGCACAAGCATGGTAAGACACATCGGTAGACGCTTTTCGCGTGAACACTGGAAAATCTTCAAACCCGCCTTGCTGGCTGTGTTTAATTTCAGTGTCCCAGTAAGCCCCTTTTACTAGGCGCAGCATCAGCTTTTTATTTACTTTTAAACTAAGCTCTCGTAGCCATTCAATCACAAAAATGGCGCGCTTTTGATAAGCCTGTACAGCTAAACCAAAGCCATTCCAATCACCTAAATCAGGATCAGAGAACACCGCTTCAATAATATCCAACGAAATTTCGAGGCGTTCTGATTCTTCAGCATCAACCGTTAAGCCTATATCGTACTCTTTGGCCAACATGCAAAGCGCTTTGAGCTTGGCTACTATTTCAGGCACTACTTGTTCATATTTAAGATGGTCGTATCGAGGATGAATAGCCGACAACTTAACCGATATACCTGGGCTTTTACGCGGGCCTTTTCCTTTTGCGGCTTTGCCAATCACTTTAATAGCATCTTCGTATGCTTGGTAATAACGCTGTGCATCATTGTATGTGCGTGCGCCCTCACCTAACATATCGTATGAATATACATAGCCTATTTTTTCTTTGTCTTCGGCGCGCTTAACCGCGTCTTCTATGGTTTCGCCCATTACAAATTGTTTGCCCATAATTTTCATGGCAATATTCATTGCGCGGCGAATAACCGGTTCACCCATGCGGCCTAAGGTTTTTTTCAACAGTCCAAATTGTGCGGCTTTGCGCTCATTGGCGTAGTTCACCATGTTACCTGTGAACATTAGGCCCCAGGCAGAAGCATTCACAAAAATAGAATCACTATTTCCTAAATGGCTTGACCACTGCCCTTTAGAGAGTTTGTCACGAATAAGCTCGTCTTGTGTTGATTTGTCAGGCACTCTCAGCAAAGCTTCGGCCAAGCACATCAAAACAATGCCCTCTTCTGTTGATAACGAGAACTCGTTTAACAATGCATCAATACCACCGTGCCCTTCTTGCTCATCACGAATTCGCAAAACCATAGTACGCGCACGTTCCCACGCACGACTTCTTGCACGCATACTTACCTCGGCTTCAGGCAAAATATGCTCAAGCGCTTGTGATTCATTAATACGATAAAACTCGCGAATTCTTTGGCGAATAGCAGACACAGACTCTGCATGGGTATTCATTAACATTTACAAACAACTCCTTTGATATGAGTGTATTTAAGAGGCGCGCACGGCCTATTAGAATAAATAAGGTACGTACTGATTTTCGCTACGATAAGCTTAATTGAAGCGTTTTTCCACCTTAGTCGATAATTATCTGCACTAGCGGTGGCAAGAGGATAGTAACTTTCATACAATATGGATGTTTTACAGTGCTTTATGCGGTAAAGTAAGGTATACGGCCAGTACATTAGTTTAAATGTGTATTGGATGTGTTTAATCAAAGGTATGCAAGAATGAAAAACAAATGGATAGCAGTACTGCTTATTACATTGCTAGGTGCATTGCAATATCGCTTGTGGTTCGGTAAAAACAGTATTTCCGACTACAAAGGCATGCAGGTACAAATTCAAGTGTTAGAGCAGCAAAACGCAAACCTTAAACAACGTAATCAATTGCTCAAAGCCGATATAGACGATCTTCAGTTAGGCATAGAGTCAATGGAAGAACGCGCTCGAAATGAACTAGGCCTGATAAAAGAAGGCGAGACGTTTTATCGCATCTTACCCAAGCAGTAAACACCCAAATACAAACGGCGCACAAGATTCAAAAATATTAACCCGCCATAAAGAAAAGCAAATATCGTGACCAAACAAGCCCAACAGCAACAAATTCGTTTACCGGTAGTGATTCCCGCTGCAGGGATTGGCTCTAGAATGCAAGCGCCGAAAGCCAAACAATACCTAGAGATACATAGTAAAACTATTCTTGAACATACCATTTCATTAATGCTGAGCCACCCCAATATATCCAAGGTGATAGTTGTGCTGCACCCTGATGACACTATTTTTAATCATCTTGCCATTGCTGATAATAAGCGCGTACAAACCATAATTGGCGGCGCAGAAAGAGTGGATTCAGTGCTAGCGGGGCTGAAGTATTTGGCAAGCACCACAAATGACCAGCAAGTCTTAGTGCACGATGCGGCTAGGCCATGCTTAAGTCACAACGACATTAGCAAACTAATACACGCCTGTGGTACACAAAATTCAGGTATACTTGCCATTCCAGTGGCTGATACCATTAAACAAGCGGAACCGAGTAAGCCGCTAATTAAACAAACAATTGACCGCTCTGTTTTATGGCAAGCGCAAACACCTCAATTAAGTAACTTAGCACTACTAATTGACGCAATTGAAAGTGCTTTACGCGAAGGCGCCACAATTACAGATGAAGCCTCTGCGCTTGAATATGCAGGGGTAAAGGTAATGTTAGTAGAAGGGCAAGCGAGTAACTTAAAAATTACCCGCCCTGCTGACTTAGCACTTGCCGAGTATTATTTGTCAAAAAGTAATTAATGGAAGCTATGCCAACTAGCATAGGGCCAATATTTCACACTACGATTTTCATGGAACAACAATATGATTCGAATTGGGCACGGTTACGATGTACATAAATTTGGCGGTGATGGCCCCGTTATTTTATGCGGTGAAAAGATCCCGTATGACCAAGGCTTAATAGCACATTCAGACGGAGACGTTGCCCTTCACGCACTCAGTGATGCCTTGTTAGGCGCATTGGCACTTGGCGATATAGGCAAACATTTTCCTGACACCAGCAACGATTATAAAAACGCCGATTCAGTCGTATTGCTACAACACGTATATAAGCTTATTCAGGAACAAGGCTTTGAATTAGTGAATGCTGACATCACTATTGCCGCACAAGCCCCCAAGCTTGCACCATTTATTATTGATATGCGCAGCAATATCGCTGACGCGCTTTCCATCGATGTATCACGAATTAGTGTAAAGGCTACCACCACCGAAAAGCTAGGATTTGTTGGTCGAAAAGAAGGCATTGAAACCCATGCCGTGGTGTTGCTTCAAGCATGTTAAATTTAACCGTAGATAACTGGCAATACTTACACGGCGAGCCTCTTGTTAAGGCTACCCTTAAGCAAGAGCTAAGCGATTTTCAGGTAAATGAAATACTAAGCTTTGAGCCTAGCGGAAATGGTGAACACACCTTTTTGCACATTGAAAAAACCGGCCTAAATACCGCTTTTGTGGCAGAAGAAATTGCCAAGTTTGCCAAAATCCCCTTACGCGCGGTGAGTTATGCTGGCAGAAAAGATAAGTACGCTACAACCAGCCAATGGTTTGGGGTTTATTTTGGTGGTAAACAACACGCCTCGCGCAAATCATCGGTAGTTAAACCGGCTGACATTGATTGGTCAGCGCTTCAAATTGAAGGCCTACGAATACTAAATGTTACTTATAATGACAAAAAGCTACGTTTAGGCGCAATCAAAGAAAATCAATTTACGATTGTGTTACGAAATATGAGTGAGTTTGACCACAACGCTTTAAATGAGCGAATTGCGCTTATTGAGCAAAAAGGCGTACCTAATTATTTTGGTAACCAACGCTTTGGTGAACTTATAAAAGCTGATGGCAGCGTGCAGCTTGGGGGCAATTTAGCCCTAGCTGAAAAGCTTGTTAATGGCGAAGATATTCGAAATCGCAATAAGAAATCAATGGCGGTTTCAGCCCTTCGCAGTTGGTTATTTAACCACTTCGTTAGCTACCGGTTAGCCAATACACAATACATGCAAGTATTTGATGGTGATGTATTGTCATTAAGCGGAAGCAATAGCTTTTTTATTCATGAGCAAAACAGTGAACAAAGCGAAGAAACGCTTAAACGATTAAACCTGCGCGATGTTAATATTACCGCGCCTCTTTGGGGTAAAGGTAAACTAGACGCCAAAGCACAAGCGCTAGTATTTGAACATGAAAAGGCCCTCGAACACGAAGCAGTATGCGAGGCCTTAGTAAACTTAGGGCTAGAACAGCAACGTAGGCCTATTTTAGTATTTCCTAAAAATTTATCATTTGAAGTATTTGAAAATACACTCACGTTAAAATTTAGTTTACCCAGCGGTTGTTTTGCGACTTCTGTAATAAGAGAAATTGCCGAAGTAAGTACAGGCAAACGGTAAAAGCTCAAGGTAGTTAAAAGGAAATATTTGATGCGTATATTGTTAAGTAATGATGATGGTGTTTTCGCTAAAGGCATTGAAGTAATGCATGCTTACTTAAGCCAAAAACATGAAGTTACGGTTATTGCCCCTGATAGAAACTGTAGCGGTATGAGTAATGCTTTGTCATTGCATCAACCTTTGCGCATCCAAAAAACTGAAAAAGGTTTCTATTCAGTAAATGGCACGCCATCAGATTGCGTGCAATTAGGTATAAATAGCGGCATGTTTGAAGAGCCAGAATTAGTTGTTTCAGGTATTAATCATGGGGCTAACTTAGGTGATGACACTATATATTCAGGTACGGTAGCCGCCGCACTTGAAGGACGCCACTTAGGCCACCCTGCGCTGGCGGTATCACTATGCGGCAAAAAAGACCAATTGTTTGAAACCGCAGCGAAGTTAAGCTGTGATATTATTGATAAATTAGCGAGTCACCCTTTAGAAAATAATCAAATTTTGAATATTAACGTGCCTAACATACCATTAGAACAAATTCAGGGAATTCGCTCTACGCGCTGCGGCAAAAGACACCGCGCCGAAACAATGGTAAAAAGTACCGACCCATTTGGAAATACTATATTTTGGTACGGCAAATTAGGCGAGGAATTAGATGCGGGTATTGGCACCGATTTTGACGCAGTAGCAAAAGGTTATTGCTCGGTAAGCCCTTTATCAACCGATATGACCGTGCATAAGCAAATAAAAGCCATGAAACCATGGCTAGAAGAATAACTACATTGAGCATAAGTGAACATGGCATCTAGAAAAGGTCGTGCCTTGGCTAATATATTAGCGGGCGAAGGCATTAGCAATCAAACTGTATTGGACACAATTGCAGCCCTTCCTCGTGAATTATTTTTGCCCTTGGCCTTAGCGCACAAAGCATACGAAAATAATGCCCTGCCCATAGGGCAAGGGCAAACTATATCTCAGCCCTATACGGTAGCTAGAATGACCGAGCTTTTGCTCAATAAAATAGGCCCAGAAGCTAAAATACTCGAAATAGGCACAGGTTCAGGTTATCAAACGGCGGTGCTGGCAAGTTTGTTCAGCCAAGTATGCAGTGTTGAGCGTATCAAAAGTTTGCAATTTCAAGCCAAACGAAAACTGAACCAATTAGATTTGCATAATGTCAAAATGAAACACGGTGACGGTTGGCAAGGCTGGGCAAGCAAAGGACCTTTCGATGCTATAATTGTTACCGCGGCAGCAGCAACGCTACCACAAGATTTAGTCGCCCAACTTAACGAAGGTGGTCGCTTAGTTATTCCTGTAGGGGAATCTGAGCAAAAACTTTTATGTATTGATAAAGAACAAGGAGACATACAACAACAGGTTGTTGAGGTAGTCAAATTCGTTCCCTTAGTGGCAGGAGCCATTTCATGAAGATTTTCACACCCTTATATGATGCATGTTTAAAATGGGCAAGGCACAGGCACGCAGAAAAATATTTAGCGGCGCTAAGTTGTGCGGAAAGTACGTTTTTTCCTGTACCACCCGACGTAATGCTTGCGCCTATGGTGTTAAGCCAAACAGAAAAAGCGTGGCGTTTTGCCTTAGTAACTACTATAGCCTCAGTAGTGGGCGGCGTATTTGGTTATTTTTTAGGAATGTTTGCGTTTGAATCATTTATTGCCCCTCTTATTGAGCAATGGGGTTATGGGCCTAAATTAGCTTTGGCTGAAAGCTGGTTTGCTGATTACGGTGTTTGGGTTGTATTTTTAGCTGGATTTTCACCCATCCCTTACAAAGTATTTACTATAAGCGCAGGCGCACTGAGTATGGCCTTTTTCCCATTTTTAATAGCCTCTGCTATTGGCCGCGGAATGCGCTTTTTCTTAGTAGCCGCATTTATGAAATATGGCGGCCCTCCTATGGAAGCCAAACTTAAAGATTACATAGAGTACCTTGGTTGGGCAGTTGTGATACTTGCTGTACTCGCTTATTTAATCTTTATGTAAGTGGTTAAAGGCTCTCGCATGAACAGTATCTTGCTTAATTATTCTGCGAAAGTTAAACGCAATTTATGCTTAAGCTTTTTGCTATGCCTAATAGCTGCGTGCACCTCACGTAGTGTTCCTGCCCCTGTTGTAAATTTATCGACGAAAACCGCTACTAAGCAAAATTTAGCGATAATTGAAGGGAACAGTTACAAAGTTCAAGCCGGCGACACCTTATTTGCTATTGCTTTTTATAGTGGAAACGATTACCGCGATTTAGCGCGCTTTAACAATATACCTGCGCCCTACAATCTTGATGTTGGGCAAACTTTACGCTTAACTGCGCCCCTTGCATATGCTGCAACTAAGCCAAACAACAGCGCACCCGTCTCTACCCCTAGCGCTAGTAAGCCCTCTAGTGCGAATAAACCAACTACTGCGCCGCAAACAAATAAACCAAGGCCGGTTGTGAGCAACAAGCCGGTGATTAAACCGCGCCCTCAGCAAACATCTCGCCCCCAGCCTAATTATCCGCCTAGCAAAACGAGCAGTCCATGGATATGGCCTGCTTTTGGAAAACACACAGTAGCCACCGTAGGCAGCGATGGAAGCAAACGAGGATTGGATATAAAAGGCGAGCTAGGCTCTAAAATTGTAGCCGCCTCTGCAGGTAAAGTGGTGTATGCTGGGAATGCGCTGAAAGGGTATGGAAACTTAGTGATCATTAAGCACAATGAAGAGTTTTTAAGTGCCTACGCCCATAACCAAACCATATTAGTTAGTGAGCAAAGCTACGTTACCCAAGGCCAACAAATTGCCACTATGGGGGATTCTGGTGCAAGCGATGTTATGCTGCATTTTGAAATTCGTAAAAAGGGAAAATCAGTAGACCCTTTCACTTATTTGCCGCGTAAATAAGTATTTTGAAAGATAGGCTTATGCTACACGGTCTTGTTTAATAGTGTCACACTTAATATTTGAATATAACGCGCCATGAATACTGCTACTATTTTTCGACTTGTAATATCAGGGCTAATAGCTTTTGTCAGTTATGCTGCGTGGGCTTACTACGCTAATAGTTTGGTCACCCAAAACACTACCGTACTTTATAAAGCCGCTATTGTTCAAGGTAGCTACAGTGGAGGGGTAACTCTCGCATTTACCTTTTTACTTGAGGTGTTTTATCGAAAATTCGGTGCTAGCACTTATTGTTTACCTTTAATAATGCCTCGAATTTCCCGCAAGCCTGATGCCTCCCACCCATGCTCTACCCTAGAAACGTTTCAAAAAGCGATTGATGAGTCTGAGCAAAAATGCCACGGCAAGTGCTTACCTGGGGTGATTATTTCACCGTTACCGGCCTTGCTTATTCAAAGTGTATTGGTAATTGCCATTAACGTACTGTTTAAGACACCTAATTTATGGTTAACAGTGGCGCCTTCAATATTATTTAGTGGCATTTATGGCTATGTTTATAGTGCAGGGCTATTTCGTAAAGAAAAGGTTCGTAAAGAAAAGCTTAGTAAAGAAGAGCACGCTAAGAAAAGCGCGCTATAGTCACTTGAAGTCATGTTTAACTGGGGCGTTTTTCTAGGCTTACAAACTCGTAATCGTAAATGTTTTTATCATCTTTAACATGTGCTTCGCGCTCAATTTCTTGCCAATTTGCAATAGCGTTGTAGTCAGGAAATTGAGTATCGCCTTCTACGTCTAAATCAATAAACGTTAAATACAAGGTATGAGCTTGGCTTAAGAAGTGTTTATAAATACTGCCGCCGCCTATGATCATAACTTCCTCGTGTTCGCTAGCGGCTAAGGCTAACGCTTTGTCACAAGTGTTCACCACAATAGCATCAGGCAACGAATAGCTCGTATTACTCGATACAACAATATTCGTTCTACCAGGTAAGGCCCTACCTATAGACTCATACGTTAAGCGGCCCATTACTACAGGTTTACCTAGGGTAACGGCCTTAAAATGCTTAAGATCTGCTGGTAAGTGCCATGGCATTTTATTATCTTTGCCAATTACCCTGTTGTTAGCCATAGCGGCAATCATGCTAATTTTCATAAATTGGCGCTTTACTCTTTTACGTATACTACATTGGGATGATCGTCATCTTCATCATCGTCTTCGTCGTCAAAGTCATCTTCGTCAAGTACTTCAGGCTCAACGTTGCGCTTATACTCATCCCACTTAAAATCAATTTCTTCATCTTCTTTTATTTCTTCAGGTGGAAGTTCATCTAAGAATTGCATGATGTCTTGGCAAATTTCCATTGACCCCATTTTATGAAATGCCGAAATTTGATAGTAATCTTCTTCCCAGCCCATCTGATCAGCAATTTGCTGGCAGAGTTCATCGGCTTCTTCTTCAAGCATTAGGTCAACTTTGTTGAAAACTAACCATCTTGGTTTGGATGCAAGCTTTGGATTATAAGTTTCAAGTTCGTTAATAATCGTTAAAGCGTTTTCAACTGGGTCACTGCCATCAGCAGGGGCTACATCAATAAGGTGTAATAAAATTCTACAACGTTCTAGATGCTTTAAAAATTGAATCCCTAAACCCGCGCCTTCAGATGCACCCTCAATTAAACCTGGGATATCAGCAATTACAAAACTTGCTTGTGAATCAAGACGTACTACGCCCAAATTAGGTACAAGAGTGGTAAATGGATAATCAGCTACTTTGGGCTTAGCCGATGATACAGAACGTATAAAGGTAGATTTACCTGCATTCGGTAAGCCCAACAAACCTACGTCAGCAAGCAACATGAGCTCTAAAGATAAATTACGTATTTCACCAGGTGTTCCGTTTGATTTTTGGCGCGGAGCACGGTTAGTTGCCGTTTTAAAACGTGCATTGCCTAAACCATGAAATCCACCCTGGGCGACTTTCATTCGTTGGCCATGCTTGGTCAAATCACCTAAGGATTCACCGGTGTCTTTGTCTGTAGCGCGTGTTCCCACAGGTACTTTAAGTGTTAAATCTTCACCTTTGCGACCTGTACAGTCACTTCCCTGACCGTTTTTTCCGCGCTCTGCACGATGAAAACGTTCAAATTGAAAATCAATCAGGGTATTTAAATTTTCGTCGGCCTCAAGATACACGCTGCCGCCATCACCACCGTCACCACCATCAGGACCGCCTTTGGGTATATATTTTTCACGTCTAAACCCAACTACACCATTGCCGCCATCACCAGCTTCAACGCGTATGTCTGCTTCATCTACAAATTTCATTTGCTTACTTAAATCCTGTATTACTATAAGGGGTAACGATAGTCGTTAAACTCATTATATCAGCTTTCAGCAAAATCAATAAGACCTTGTAAAGAACACTTACTATATGTGCCTGAATCTGATAAACGCGCTTAAAGTGCAAACTTTAGCGCGCAAAAAAAACCCCGCATTCGCGGGGTTTTCGAATTACTTAAAAAACCGAATTATTCAGTAACAATACTTACGAATTTACGGTTTTTAGGACCTCTCACGTCAAACTGAACTTTACCGTCAGCAAGTGCGAAAAGAGTATGGTCACGACCAATACCCATGTTGTCCCCAGGATGGAATCTTGTACCGCGCTGACGAACAATAATGTTGCCTGCTAATACGTCTTGACCACCAAAGCGTTTAACACCTAAGCGTTTGCTTATTGAGTCGCGACCGTTTTTGGTACTACCACCAGCTTTTTTATGTGCCATGTGTTCGTCTCCTACTTATTATGCGTTAATCGCAGTGATTTTCACTTCTGTGAACCACTGACGATGTCCCATCTGCTTGCGCGAATGCTTTCTGCGACGGAACTTCACAATTTTAACTTTATCACCACGACCATGAGTCACTACTTCAGCAGTAACTTTGCCACCAGCAACATAAGGTGTGCCGATCTTAATATCGTCACCATTACTCACCATCAAGATATTATCGAAGTTTACAGACTCACCAGGAGCTACTTCAATCTTCTCAAGACGAACGGTTTGGCCTTCAGCCACACGGTGTTGTTTGCCACCACTTTGGAAAACCGCGTACATATATTTCTCCGCTCTGCGCAATCATGCGCTCAATTCAAAAAACAGGGCGCAGATTATATGGAAACTTGTGCTTTGATACAAGAGGAAATTGCAGTTTATTTACACAATTATAGAGGATTCTTTTAAAACCACGCCCTCACTGCCTTATTAGACTCAAAAACAGGTACATATATTCACATACATCTAGAGTTAGTGTTCAATTAATGTAAAAATATGCCGCAAAGAATATCATCAAAATGCGGTTTCATGGATCTTAACACAATTAAAAGCTTGTCTGATACTGATATGCAAGCGGTCAATAAATTAATACAGCAGCAAGTATCTTCTGATGTAGTGCTTATAAACCAATTAGGGTTTTACATTGTAAGCAGTGGTGGCAAAAGGCTCCGCCCTTTATTAACCGTTCTTGCTGCTCGAGCATTAAACATCCAAAACACTGATCATCATACCTTAGCCGCTATTATTGAGTTCATTCATACCGCAACGCTTTTACATGATGATGTAGTAGATGAATCTACCATGCGACGCGGTCGCGAAACCGCTAATGCGGTGTTTGGGAATCAAGCCAGTGTATTAGTTGGTGACTTTTTATACTCTCGCGCCTTTCAAATGATGGTGGGTTTGAAAAGAATGGCGGTGATGGAAGTGTTGTCTGATGCAACCAACCGTATAGCGCAAGGTGAAGTCATGCAGTTGATGAACGTGAATGACCCAGACACCAGCGAAGAAAGCTATATGGAAGTTATTTATAGCAAAACCGCTCGTTTGTTTGAAGCCGCTACGCAATTAGCGGCTGTACTTACTGATCAACCCCGCGAAATTGAAATAGCTATGCAAGATTATGGCAAGCACTTAGGCACTGCGTTTCAGCTTATAGATGACGTGCTTGATTACACTGCACAAGAAGATGAAATGGGTAAAAACGCTGGTGATGATTTAGCCGAAGGAAAACCTACTCTGCCACTACTTCATGCTATGTGGCATGCTAAAGAAGAGGACGCAGCCTTAATAAGAAGCGCTATTGAAAACGCTGACGGCATGGCACATTTTGATCATATACTGAGTGTTATGGATAAACATGGCTCAATTGAATATACGCAACAAAAAGCCATAGAAGAATCGAATAAAGCAAAAGCCGCGCTTAGCCTCATTCCTGATTCACCTTATAAAGATGCCTTAATTGGCTTAGCTGATTTATCAGTTAATCGCGATAGTTAAAAAAAAGGGCAAGCCAAATAGCTTGCCCGAAGACATCGATAAATCATCTTTCGGATGACTTGATATAATAGTCCCACTTTTTGCGCTCAAAGAAACCTGTACTCCAGGCTAGTTTTGCGCCATATCTGCGTTTTGCATGACTTTTATGTCAAAATCTATTTGTACACACTGCAGTTCTTGCATTAAGCGCAATTTATTTTCATTAGAAATAGTCCAATAAAACGGTGTCATCTTTAATAAATTGCTGCGCTGCTCTTCGTTGTGTAACTGTATTTCGAAAGACAAGCGCTCTTGGCTTACCATCTCAAAGCCGACTTGGGCTTGGTCACTTACATCATGCTCTTGAGGAGTATCGTAAATAATAGACTTCATTTGATGTAAGTGCTCACTAGCAGGGTTAACACTAATCCACTTACCTTCGGGTTTTAAAATACGCTTAATTTCCACAGGTGAACTAGGCGCAAATATTTGCACCACATAATCTTGGCTGGCACTGGCGAGAGGAATATTATAGCAACTCGCCACGGCAAATTGGCTATGTGCCTTTGCCTTAGCTGCTTTTTGCACCGCTGATTTTGAAATATCAATGCCACTAGCTAAGACCTTCAATCCGCTCTTTTGAACAAGTTCTTGTATTTGGCGAATGTAATAGCCTTCTCCGCAACCCGCATCAAATATGCTTACTTCCGTTTCTTTTTGTTCATGCCCCTGAGTAATAATGTGTGCAATTTTTTGAGCTAAGGGTAAATAATGATCTTGTGATAAAAAAGCACGCCTTGCTAAAACCATTTCATTATTGTCGCCTGGCGCTTTACTGTTCTTTTGATGAGCAAGCAATAAATTAACATAGCCTTCTTTTGCTTTATCGAAGCTATGCTTATTCTCACAAAGCCACGTACGTTCAAGGAGTGTTAAAGCTTCCCCGCATGAAGGGCAGCGCCACGTAAATTGAGTATTTTCCATAGTCAGGTTTAGCCTTACGCCAAACCGGCCTCTCTGGTCATATTTTCGTTGCGCTCACGATGCACTATTACGTTATCTTCAATACGAATACCACCGAAAGGACGTAAGTTGTCAATTTCATTCCAGTTCATATATTTTGAATTTTCGCTGGCCTTTAAATCAGCAAGCAAACTGGGTATGAAATAAAGACCCGGCTCTACCGTATATACATGATTAGCCTTTATGGTTCGTGTACAGCGCAAGAATGGATGTGCTTCAGGGCTAGGTTGCGGAGTGCCTCTATCATCGGCAACGTGGCCAGCTACATCATGCACCTGAAGGCCTAGCATGTGGCCAATGCCATGAGGGAAAAACGTGCTGACTATGCCTTTTTCAACTGCATCGCTAGGATCTAAATTCATCATATTAAAATCACGAAGAATGGTGGCAACGCCTAAATAAGCAGCTTCATGCAGGTCGCTATAGCTACGCTCAGGCTTTAGCATGTCAATTATACGCAAGTTTAAGGCATCAATCGCTTTAATCAAATCTGCAAATATATGCTCTTGAGTACAATAGGTGCGTGTTATATCAGCAGCATAGCCATGAAAATTAGCTCCGGCATCAATCAAAAATGACAAATGCTGTTTAGGCTTTTGCGTATCTACATGCATATAGTGCAAAATTGCACTGTGCTCATTAAGCGCCACGATATTATTGTAAGGCACATCGTTGTCACCCTGCTGAGCACCTAACAGGTAAGCTTGGTTAATTTCAAATTCACTAGCACCTGCGAAAAAAGCATCTTTTGCGGCTTGGTGCGCATTCACGGCTATTTTATTTGAGGCGCGCATACAATCAAGTTCATAAGCCGTTTTATAAGCTCGATGAAAGTGTAAATAATGTAAAACGCGGTCAGGATTTACTAGCTCAAAGCCTAATGCTTTAGCTACTTCTATATATTCACCAATGTATGCAAAACGGCTTTTATCATAAGGCAGAAATTTCTCAACCCTATTAGCTTGTTTTAAATACACCACATCAAAATGCTCTACCCAAAAGTCAGTAGGTGTTTGCGGCACAACATGCCAAAAATCCACTGGCTGATAAAACACTAGCTTAGGTTTATCGACGCCATTAACTACCAACCAGCAATTGGGATTATCAATAACAGGTAACCAAGCTTTAAATTGCGGGTTAACTTTAAACGGATAGTTATTATCATCTAAGAATAAACGTTTACCTTGTCCTGAATGTATCACTAATCCATCAATACTCTCACGGGCTAAGGCTTCGCGCGTACGCGCCTGTAAAATATCTATGTGTTGAGAATATAAGGTGCTATCGAATTCTTGCGTGTCTGTCATGGCGTGCTCTATGTTTATTATTGGTATTTTTTAACAGCGAAATAATATCACAAGCGAAGTCACTCGTCAGGTTAAGGCATGAAAACCCACCATGTAGCAGGCCTTCTTAGTTAATTCACAATAAATTTATAACGAAACGGGGATATCGGTGTGAATCAAGTCGTTAAAAACCTTGCTTGAATTGGCAGTTACAGTGCCATCCTCATTTAATTGTGAATGATATATTTGCTTATAAGCCATCACGGCCTTCACGTAATTGCGAGTTTCTTTGTAAGGAATGAGTTCAACCCAAATATCAGCTTCTAGAGCTTCGTTTTCGGGCAACCACTGCTTAACACGGCGCCATCCTGCGTTATAAGACGCGGTTGCCAAAATACTATTGTTATTTAACTTATTCATTAAGTAACGTAAGTATTTATTGCCAATTTTAACGTTAGTATTAGCATCTAAAAGTTGGCGTGCAGTTATTCGGCGTTTTTCGAGATATTTGGCTGTACTTGGTAACACTTGCATTAAGCCTCGCGCATTCGCCGGTGATACCGCATCAGGCATAAACGAACTCTCGCGCCGCGCTATGGCAAATGCCCACTCCGGTTCAATCTTATTTTTTAATGCCTCTTTTACAATAATGTCCTCAAAGGCAGTAGGGAAACGACGTTTAACATCATCTAAATATCCTTCTCGAGAGAATGTAAATATGCTTTGGTCATGCCATTCCCAAGCGCTTGAAATAACTGCAGCGGCGAGTTTGTCAGCCTGATCCAGCTGACGCTGAGCATGGCGCCACTCTAAGCGAGCTTCATGAAAACGCTCAAGCTTGCGTAATTCAAATGCTCGTTGCGTTTCAGGTAATGCAAGTACTGCCTGCACTGACTGCTCGCTAACGCTCACAGGCGCGTTTTCTAATTGATGGGCTTGCCCTAGTCTCGCGCTAGCCAAAAAACCGTAATAATGACGTTCTTCAGCCAGCTGTTGGTACAAGACTTTTGCTTCATTTTGCCTACCCAAGTGCTCATACGCGCGCGCCAACCAGTACGAATAAGCGTTTTCAGATACCTTTTGTGCTGGCGAATTTTCAATTAATAAAATGACACGCGCCCAATCTTGTTGCTTCAATAAGTGCGCCAAATGCCAACGCGTCACAGCGGTATCATCACTTATGGCATCGGCCTTTAATAAGTACTCACTTGCCTTTTGATGATCATCAATGGCTAATTTAATAGCAAACTGCCCATAAACACGTGACTTCTGTGCGTTGGTGAAAATCACCTTTTGTTCCGCTTTTTTAAGGGTTTTTAAGGCTAACTCAGTATTACGCCAAATTAATCGAGACAAACCATAATGCATAATCTCGGCTTCCACCAAAGGGTACTTGGAGGGAAACAACGAGGTTTTTGCGACACTTGCTGGGTCACGACGAGTTTTATGCCATAAATCTGCTAGGTATTTTTTATCATCATCTAATAAACCCTTTAAATAAGGGATTAATGTATGGCTCCCGCCATCGGCTGCCTTTTTAATTCTCAATAAAACTAAATCTTCACTTAACTGCCCCGCCTTTTGCCAACGTTTAAAAATGCTGTCACATTCTTTTGGCTGCGAACGACCAACCGTCCATAAATCAGCAATTGCACTGTATAGCTGGGTTTCATCTACACCTTGTGATATTTGAAAGGATAAAAATGAGCATGCGAGTTTGGCATCACGACTAGGCGTATAATAGTGAATAAACTTTTTTGCTTCATTTTTACGCGCTAAGTACTTTAGCCACTTTGAGTGTAATTTATTGGCTAAAGGTGTATCTGCATAACGCGTTAAAAAGGCGCTAATTTGAGCTTCATCATTCAGGCGAATGTTGTCACCTAGTTTTCGCGCAAGCAAATAGGGAACTAAGGGATAGTCGCCCAAACTTTGAGCGGCTTCGGCTAAATCTTGACTATCCATCTTCCACACTGACTTTTCTAAACGTAAAAATTGCGCACGCTGTTTTTCGCGCTCAGGTGAATCTAAATTATATTGAAAACTCGTATTAGCAAGGTGTGTTTGCTCGGCAGCAATAGCTTTAGCGAGTGGCGCGAGCATTAATAAACATAAGGGAATAGATACATTTCGCAAATACTTCAGTGTATTTAGAAGTGGCTTATGGTTTGATAAAAAATCAGGAGAAAAAACCATTAAATCGATAAATTTGAAACCCGCTTTGAGCATTAACTCACTACCTCGTATAAATTTAAATGTGGAGCATCAAGGTGAATTTGTTGTTATAGTGCGCAACATTCACAAGATGTCTGACCAGTATTCACGCTACTACTGCTTATTTAGCAAAAAAAGAAGAAAACTCATGGATGAATAGCGTAGTATTTACGGCAACATATTTTATACAATCTTTTAAAGATTAAGTTCGATGTGTTTGGATACTTATTTTAGCCTATCACTCCTAGACTAAAGTACATAGTTAAAAAGTATACTTTTTAAACATATTAATATGAGTTATACAATACTCGTAAACGAACAAGCAATTATACTGTCTATACATTACGTATCGGCACAAAACACAAGTAGATAAAGTAATAATTAACATTCTTTAATCAGCATTTATCAATTATTTAAACAGGAGATAAAGATGATATATGAAGGCAAGTGTCTCTCGGTAAGCATGACCGACGAGGGGATTGCTGAACTGGTCTTTAATGCCCAAGGTTCAGTAAACAAATTTGACCAAATTACTGTAACAGAGTTAGGTGAAGCCACAGCTGCTTTACAAACTGCTGATGGCGTAAAAGGAGTGCTAGTTCGCTCTGACAAATCTACATTTATTGTAGGCGCAGATATCACCGAGTTCACGGCCCTGTTCGCTTTAGAAGAATCGGAAGTACTAGAATGGGTAGCCAAGACGTCACAAGTGTTTAACCACTTTGAAGACTTACCTTTCCCTACTATATGTGCCATTAATGGCTTTGCATTAGGTGGCGGATGTGAAATGACTTTAGCTTGCGACCTTCGAGTTGCCGACACTACCGCTAAAATTGGCTTACCGGAAGTTAAGCTTGGCCTTATGCCCGGATTTGGTGGCACAGTTAGATTGCCTCGCGTAATAGGTTCAGACAATGCCTTAGAGTGGATGACCACCGGACGCGATCGCAATGGCCAAAAAGCATTAGCTGAAGGCGCTGTGGATGCAGTTGTAGCGCCAGAAGCCTTGCATCAGGCGGCCAGAACAATGTTGCTTAGCGCAATTAACGGTAAGTTAGATTGGCAAGCTCGCAGAGCGCAAAAATTAGCGCCCTTAAGCCTAAATACTAACGAAGCAATGATGAGCTTCTCAACGGCTGCCGCCATGGTATTTGCTCAAGCGGGGAAACACTATCCTGCTCCGCATAAAATGGTTGAAACAGTTCAAAAAGCCTCTGCTAGCGGTAGAGATGGCGCATTAAAACTTGAAAACGAAGGTTTTGTTGCACTTGCTAAAACAGATGCATGCCAAGCTCAAGTGGGTATATTCTTAGCTGACCAACTTGTAAAAGCTAAAGGCAAGAAAATGGCTAAAGCGGCCACTAAATCTGTTGCTAGCCATGCGGTACTTGGCGCTGGCATTATGGGTGGCGGTATTGCGTATCAAGGTGCGGTTAAAGGCATCCCAACTGTGATGAAAGATATTGCGCAACCTGCTCTGGATTTAGGCTTGAACGAAGCGGCTAAAATTCTTGGAAAAGGAATGGAGCGCGGCAAGGTAAATGCGAAAACAATGGCATCTACCCTGAACAATATTTCTGCCACCTTGGATATGAATGCTATTGCTCATACTGACCTAGTAATTGAGGCCGTAGTAGAAAACCCGAACGTTAAAGCAGCGGTACTAAAAGAAACAGAAGAAACGGTAGCAGACGATGCAATTATCTGTTCTAACACGTCTACTATTTCTATTAACCAGTTAGCGAAAGCCTTAAATAAGCCTGAGCGTTTCTGCGGTATGCACTTCTTTAACCCTGTGCACAAAATGCCATTAGTTGAAATTATTCGCGGTGAAAACACCAGCGATGCAACCATTTCAGCCGTAGTTGCGGCCACCCTTAAAATGGGTAAAACCCCAATTGTGGTGAATGACTGCCCAGGTTTCCTAGTTAACCGTGTATTGTTCCCTTACTTTGCTGGCTTTAGCCACCTGTTAATTGATGGCGCTGACTTTACCGCTGTTGATAAAGTAATGGAGAAAATCTTTGGCTGGCCAATGGGCCCTGCATACTTACTTGACGTAGTAGGCATGGACACAGCTGATCACGCTTCTGGTGTAATGTCTGACGGCATCCCTGAGCGCATGCAAAAGATTGAAAATGATCCAGTAACGCTTCTGTACTCAAATAAACGACTTGGTCAGAAAAATGGCAAAGGTTTCTACAACTACGGCACTGACAAACGTGGTCGCCCTAGTAAGTCACCTGCACCTGAAGCTTATTCATTGTTTGAAGGCCACGTGGCAGAAAAGCGTGATTTTGATGCCGATGAAATTATCGCTCGCGTAATGATCCCCATGGCAAATGAAGCGATTCGTTGTTTAGAAGAAGGCATAGTGGGCAGCGCGGCTGAAGCCGATATGGCGCTACTTTATGGCTTAGGTTTCCCTCCGTTTAGAGGCGGTATTTTCCGTTACATCGAAACAATGGGATTAGATAACTTTGTTGCACTTGCTGACAAATACGCTGACCTAGGACCAATTTACCAAATTAGTGACGGTGTACGCGAAATGGCGGCATCGGGCAAGTCTTACTTCGCCTAAGCACAAAGGAGAATAAATATGAAAGATGTAGTAGTTATCGATTGTATCCGTACCCCTATGGGACGTTCAAAAGGCGGCGTTTTTCGTAACGTGCGCGCGGAAACTTTATCAGCGCACCTAATGAGCAAGTTACTTGAACGTAACCCCAACTTGGATCCAACAGAAATTGAAGACATTATTTGGGGCTGCGTGCAGCAAACCAAAGAACAAGGCTTTAACGTTGCAAGAAACGCACAACTGTTGACTGATATCCCAAGAAGTACGGGCGCTGTAACAGTTAACCGTTTATGTGGTTCTTCAATGCAAGCGCTACATGATGCGGTTTCAGGCATTATGACTGGCCGCGGTGATGTTTACATGATTGGCGGTGTTGAGCACATGGGGCACGTTCCTATGAACTACAACATTGATTTTCATCCAGGCCTAGCGAAGCACACTGCAAAAGCGTCGGGCAGCATGGGTATGACAGCTGAATTGTTAGGTCGTCAAAATGGTATTACTCGTGAAATGCAAGATGCCTTTGGCGCGCGCTCACATCAATATGCGCACAAAGCAGCGTTAAACGGCGGTTGGGACAACGAAATTGTGGCAACTGAAGGCCATGATGAAAACGGTCTATTAACCTTAGTTGAGCAAGACGAAGTGATTCGTCCTGAAACTACGGCTGAAACGCTTGCCGGTTTACGCCCAGTGTTTGATCCAGTCAACGGAACAGTTACTGCTGGAACATCATCGGCAATATCAGACGGCGCGTCAGCAATGCTAATAATGTCGGCTGATAAAGCAAAAGCAATGGGTCTTACCCCTCGTGCAAAAATTAAAGCAATGGCTGTAGCCGGATGTGATGCAGCAATTATGGGCTTTGGCCCAGTACCTGCAACTAAGAAAGCTTTACAACGTGCTGGCATGACCATGGACGATATTGAGATTGCAGAATTTAATGAAGCGTTTGCAGCTCAAGCATTATCATGTATTAAGCACCTTGGCTGGTTAGATACTTACGAAGAGAAAGTAAACCTTAAGGGAGGCGCTATTGCACTTGGTCATCCTTTAGGTTGTTCTGGCTCACGTATTTCGACCACGCTAATAAATGTAATGGAAGATAATAATAAGTCTGTTGGCTTGGCAACAATGTGTATTGGTTTAGGCCAAGGCATAGCCACTATCTTCGAGCGCGTATAAATATACGTAAACAATTACGCTAAAACTTATTTGGCGTAACAAGAAACGAAAAAACCAGTTTAAACATTTAAACTGGTTTTTTTATATCTGAATTCTGTATAGCACTGTTTATATTTCATAAACTGCAGATACAAAAATGGCACCTTATCAGTGCCATTTTTAAAGAGAAATAAATTTCTCTTAGTTCAAGCTAACGAACTAGAAACTTATAGCGTTTCTACGTTTGCAGCTTGAAGACCTTTTTGGCCTTCTTCAACTTCAAAAGATACGCGCTGACCTTCTGGAAGCGTTTTATAACCTTCAGCAACGATAGCACGGAAATGAACGAAAACGTCCTTGCCGCCATTATCTTGCGTTAAAAAACCGTAACCTTTTTCAGGGTTGAACCACTTAACTGTGCCTGTAACTTTAGACATGTAAACCTCAAATAAATAAACTATAACGCGCAACTATTTGCGCAATTGAATTCTTGCTAGGAGTGTTTCTTAGGGATTTATAACTGAGGAATAACAACATCTAACACTAGTACTACAGGTGGAACAAGAGGTTATATACACGTTAAAAGCGAATCTAATAAACTATTTCGTAACAAAAACAAGTTTAGTGTATCACAAATGCAAATTACTGCATGTAAAATCAGCGTTTTTTTATGAATTATTTATTAAATGAATAATTTCTAGCATACTCTTGGTTATAAATGGCATAAAAAACCGCGCTTTATCTAAACAAAAACTAAAGCACGGCTATATTTATTTACTAGGAAAATTAGATTCTTAGCGCTCTATCTCCACGAGACAAACCACAAACACCCGTTCTAGCCGATTCAGTAATGTCGGCACAATTTCCCATTACATCGGCAAATGCACTTAGCTTGTCACTCGTACCGGTAATTTCAATTGTGTAGTGCTGTGAAGTAACATCTAAAATACGCGCTCTGAATATATCAACGTTTCGTTTTACTTCAGCTCTAGCAATTTCAGTTCTTGTAGCCACTTTTATTAGCATCAATTCACGCTCAACATGCGGCGCTTCTGCCAATTCAACCACACGCAATACATCAATAAGTTTATTGACTTGCTTGGTAATCTGCTCAGTTACTTTATCATCGGCTTCGGTAATAATCGTTAAACGAGACAAACTGGCATCAGAGGTAGGTGCAACACATAGTGAATCAACGTTGTAACCACGCTGCGAAAAAACACCAACTATACGAGACAAAGCACCAGGGGCGTTTTCCATTAAAACAGATAAAATTCTTCTCATTATGTACGCTCCGTTTTGCTCAAGCGCATATCATCCATTGCGCCGTACTTAATTTGCATAGGGTATACATGTTCATTTTGGTCAATCAATATGTCCATAAACACAAGCTTGTTCTTTTCAGCGAAACAACGTTCCATTGCACCATCAAGCTCATCTAATGAGTTAACCTGTATTCCTACATGGCCATACGCTTCTGCTAGCTTCACAAAATCAGGCATTGAATCCATATAAGAATGTGAATGGCGACCTTTATAAATCATGTCTTGCCATTGCCTTACCATGCCTAAAGCACGGTTATTAAGCGATATAATCTTAATGGGTAAGTTGTACTGTAAACAGGTTGAAAGCTCTTGAATATTCATCTGAATACTACCGTCACCGGTTACTACAACAGAGCACGCTTCTGGATGAGCAAATTGCACGCCCATGGCCGCCGGTAAACCAAAGCCCATAGTTCCTAAGCCACCTGAATTGATCCAGCGTCTTGGTTTGTCAAATGGGTAATATAGCGCAGCAAACATTTGATGCTGCCCCACATCAGAACTCACATAAGCATCACCATTGGTATGCTTGTATACCGCTTCAATTACGCGCTGCGGCTTAATAACAGAGTCACCTTGCGTATAATTTAAGCACTTAACCGAGCGCCATTCATTAATTTGTGACCACCACTGGGCAAGCTTTTCTTTTTGTTGCTCAGCATCAATTTCGCCCATGCGCTCTAGTAGTTGCTCTACCACTTGGTCTACTGAGCCTACAACGGGAATATGCGCATTTACGGTTTTTGAAATTGAGGCTGGGTCAATGTCTACGTGAATAATGTCAGCATGCGGGCAAAACTTTTCAACGTTATTGGTTACGCGGTCATCAAATCGAGCACCTAAGGCAATTATGCAGTCAGCGTTGTGCATCGTTTTATTGGCTTCTAAAGTACCGTGCATACCTAACATACCAACAAATTGCTCATGCACACCTGAAAACACACCTAAGCCCATAAGGGTACAAGTAACAGGTGCGTTTAACTTTTCAGCTAAGGTGGTGACTAAACTTTGCGCTTCTGCTGCAATAGCACCACCGCCTACGTAAAGAACCGGGCGCTTAGCTTTTTCAATACTTTTTACAGCCTTGCTTATTTGCTTGTTATGGCCTTTTAGCGTTGGGTTGTACGAACGCATGGTTACATCAGTAGGAAACTCATAAGGATGTTCGTCTTGTACATTTACCAAGTCTTTAGGTAAATCAACTACCACAGGGCCTGGGCGGCCTGTATTTGCAATATAATATGCTTTGGCAATGGCCATAGGTATATCAGTGGCTTTTTTCACTAAAAAGCTATGCTTAACCACTGGGCGTGAACAACCCACCATATCGGTTTCTTGGAAAGCATCTTCGCCAATATGCATTGAAGGAACTTGGCCTGATAACACCACCATTGGAATTGAATCCATATAAGCGGTGGCAATACCGGTAATAGTGTTAGTTGCGCCGGGGCCTGAAGTTACGAGTACCGTACCTGTTTTGCCCGTTGAACGTGCATAGCCATCAGCCATGTGAGCAGCTGCTTGTTCATGTCTAACCAAAACGTGCTTTACATCATCTTGCGCAAATAATGCGTCGTATATATCTAAAACAGCACCACCTGGGTAACCGAAAACGTGGGTTACCCCAATATCTTTTAGTGCCTCTACTACCATAGCGGCGCCTGACATCATTCTCACTTGAATGACTCCTTATCTATTTAAATTGCATTGTTGAGGAATATACCTCAGGAAGAACAAAGAAAAAACCGCTTTTCGGTAAAAAGTGAAATGCTTATCCCAATATACGCATAAATTAGGATGAAAATACTAAAAGTTGACGAAAAAATTAAAAAAGCGGGAAATCCCGCCTAATTTAATCAAGATCCATGTCTAAGTCATCATCAAGGTCACTGACTAAATCGTCATTCGCTGTATCGCTTGATGCTTTCTTTGTACCGTAAATACTGCCAGCTTTTGGCCTATTTATCCTTTTTTGATATTTCAGCCAAGCTCGTTGTTCAGTGGTTGATGGCTCTATTTTACCGTGGGCCGACTCAATAAATGCAATATCGTCGTCACTTTCAGCTTGAATATGTCCATCAACTAAGGCTGCAATATAACACCCATAGGCTGCTAATGCTTTGCTTTCGTTAATTGAAAAATCACCCGAGCGTGAAAAACCATAAGGATAGTTCTTAGGATCGGTAAAAACCTGTTTAAGTAAAGTTTGTTTTGATAAACCATTTCGTACATTAGACACGTAGACGCACTCCGATAGATAATTCGAAATAATAGACCTTGCATAAATTGCAATTTCTACTATCGAATATCGGCTGAGTCAACAGAATATTAGGCTTAACCTGACAAAAATTTAAATGTTCAAAAAAGTGTCACAAAACGCAAGGTAAAAGCAATTGAATTAACTGCGTTTTTCTACCCAAGCCCAGTTCATTTCACAAATAATAGGTTCTTCACCACTTTCGTCGGTCACCGTTACTTCTACCATAATGTCGCCTTTAGGCAGGCTTTGCATAAGGGCTATTTGTTCGTCACTCACTCGAGCAACTGCTTTCATGCTGCCAACAGAGCGGCGCACGTATTTTAAATCCATTGATTTAATCAAAGGCAGTTTATCACCCGGTAAATTTAGACCCACAACAAAACCCGTAGCCGATTCAGCTAACAAAGCCATAGTTGCCGCATGCACTTGGCCAATATGATTGCGAACTCTAGTGCGGTTTTTAACGAAAAATGTGACCGTTTGTAAATCTGTATCAAGAATTTTTATCTTGCTTGTACCAACAAGTTTCACCTTGAAGCGAAACACACTGGTAAGCAAAAACATGGCGAACCAATGAGGATAGGTTAACGCTTTTTCTGCGAATTTGCGTAAAGGGTTAGGTTTAGGCATGTTTTTCTCTTATAAATTTGCGTGGCAGTATGAACGCCAACTGGTCAGACAAGATGCGAGTATAGCAGGCACGCAAAATTAATGTAAGACAATACAGAACTTCAAAATTAAGAAAATTTTTTAAAATAAGAATGATGAATTAAGAGATGTTTTCGTGCTTAACTCTTTCATACAAACCTAAAGGATTTAGGCCTAAAGAAAGAGTGGAGCGGGAAACGAGATTCGAACTCGCGACCCCGACCTTGGCAAGGTCGTGCTCTACCAACTGAGCTATTCCCGCAAACTGGAGGCGCATTATAGGAGAATTTCGCGCCTGTGCAAGTGTTTTTTTAAGTTTTTTTGTAAGTCCTTAATCAAGCGCCTAAAATATCATCAAACCTTATATCTTAAATACGGTTTCACGGTAATATTTCATTTCATCAATTGACTCAATAATATCATCTAGCGCTAAATGCACGCCTTTTTTCTTAAAACCTTTGGCTATTTCTGGTTTCCAGCGAGCACATAATTCTTTAATTGAGCTTACATCTATATTGCGATAATGAAAAAACGATTCTAACTCAGGCATATATTTGACTAAGAATCGGCGATCTTGCCCAATGCTGTTTCCGCAAAGTGGTGATTTGCCCTGCGGCACATAATCTTTTAAAAACGTAATAGTTTGTTGCGCCGCTTCTTCTACCGAAATAGAACTTTTTTGGCAGCGTTCTGTAAGGCCTGATTCACCGTGCGTCTTTACGCACCATTCATCCATTGCATTTAGTACCGCATCTGATTGATGCACGGCAATAACAGGGCCTTGAGCTATAATGTTTAAATCTTTGTCAGTTACAATACTGGCAATTTCAAGTACCACGCATTGTTCGGGATCAAGGCCTGTCATCTCCATATCTATCCAAACAAGGTTCTCTTCATTAAATGACATTACTACTCCTGAAACTATTTACGTTTAAACAAACTCTTTTTGATTTGCCCACAATCGCTAGGCTAAAACTACACAACAAGGTATCATGTTGGGCAATATTCGCCAATACGCGCATGGGAATCTGTGTCTAAAAAACCAAAACTTTCAAAAAATCAGCAACGCCAAATAGCGGCCAATAGAAGCAAACGCTTAAATAGTGATCATTCAAAAAGTGATCAAGATAATAGCACGTTAGGCGATGCAATAAATGGCCGCGTTGTGAGTCGTTTTGGAAAACATGCCATTGTTGAAACATTAGATGAATCTCGCGACCAACATAAATGTTATATCCGCAGAACGGTAAAATCAGTGGTATGTGGTGACCAAGTTGTTTTTAGACCCAGTGTAAGTAGCGAAGAGCGAGATAGAGGCATAGTGGAAACCGTGCTTGATAGAAAAAGCACTTTGTCACGCCCTGACTATTACGACGGCATTAAGCCAATAGCGGCTAATATTGACCAAATTATTGTGGTTAGCTCCATTATACCTGCGTTATCTACCCATATAATTGACCGCTACCTAGTGGCGTGTGAGCACGCGCAAATCCCTCCTGTTGTTGTTATCAATAAGGTAGAATTACTTACTCCTCAAGCGCTTGATGAAACTAAAGCCACCCTTTCTATTTATGAAAAAATTGGCTACAAGGTTATTTTTGCTAGTTGTAGAACCGATGAAGGTTTAGCCGAACTATCGAGCATACTTATAGATAAAGTAAACGTTTTGGTTGGCCAAAGTGGTGTGGGTAAATCAAGCTTAGTTAACCAATTACTCCCTCACTCAGATGAAGTAGTAGGTGAAGTCTCTGGTAACTCAGGTTTAGGGCAACATACCACAACGGCAGCTAAGCTTATTCCATTCACACTCGGCGGAGAACTTATTGACTCACCAGGTGTAAGAGAATTTGGTTTGTGGCATTTACCTGTAGAAGATATTACCAATGGCTTTGTTGAGTTTCGTGAATACTTAGGGGGCTGTAAATTTAGTGATTGCAAACACAGGAATGACCCTGGATGTTTGATTCGCGCGGCTGTTGAAGAAGGCAATATTGATGCAGAACGATATGACAGCTACCTTAAAATAGTAGATTCGTTAGACCAAAACCGCCCTGCTTATATCAAAGAATAATCGCCTAATCATTTTTATTACTTCTATATTCGCGCGCATGTTATACAATACGCGCCTTAAATACGGAGACATTAACAGTGATTGACTGGATTAAAATTCGCGCCCAATATATTTTACCGAAGCATTTATTATCACGTATGCTTGGCAAACTTGCGGCTAAAGAAGCTGGCTTTGTAACACAGTTTCTTATCAAAACCTTTATCAAAGCTTTCAACATTGATATGAGCGAAGCAAAATGGGAAAACCCATCTTCTTACAAAACCTTTAATGCATTTTTTACTCGCCCCTTGAAAGAAGGCACTCGCCCTATTGCAGAAGGTGAAGATGTTTTAAGCCACCCTGTAGATGGCACCGTAAGCCAATTTGGCGATATTATTGGTGACGATATTTTCCAAGCAAAAGGCCACACTTTTAGCTTAACCTCATTGTTAGGTGGTAAACCCGAACTCGCCGAGTGTTTTAAAGGCGGAAAATTTGCCACTATTTACTTAGCCCCTAGAGACTACCATCGCATACATATGCCTGTTGACGGCACACTGACTGACACCTTGCATGTGCCAGGTGAGTTATTCTCAGTGAACCCGTTAACCGCACAAAATGTACCTGGATTGTTTGCACGAAATGAGCGCGTAGTCACCTTGTTTGACACCCCAGCGGGAAAAATGGCGCTAGTGCTTGTTGGCGCCACGGTAGTAGCAAGCATAGAAACGGTTTGGGCGGGAAATATTACACCTCCGGCCGGTAAGTACGTTCAACATTGGCAGCACCAAAACGAAAACATTGCCCTGAACAAAGGGGATGAAATGGGCCGCTTTAAACTGGGCTCTACAGTAGTGCTGTGCTTTGAACCAAATGCAGTTGAATTTGAAGAGTTATCAAGCGGCCTTGTTACTCGCTTAGGCACTCCTTTTGCTAATAAAATTCAGGAAAATAAGTAGGTTTGCTGACTATCCTAAATACCCATGGCTGGATGTAAACTGTGGATCCAATAAAGCGCAGCCTCATCAATTTGCACATTACAGTCATGCTATTAGGCGGGACGGCACTGTTTTCTAAGCTCATCCCCTTATCAGCCCTTGATATTACTTTTGGGCGTGCTGTACCAGCCTGCATTCTGCTGTTTATATTTGTAAAGCTCAGTGGGCACTCGCTTAAGCTAAACTCGTCTAAAGATTACCTAATTGGTATTGGCTTAGGTATTCTTATGGCAGTGCATTGGGTTACTTACTTTGCGTCAATGCAATATTCCTCTGTAGCAGTGGGAATGATAGCCATGTTTACCTTCCCGGTAATCACCGTATTGCTAGAGCCGTTCTTTGAGAATACAAAACTGTGTTTGCAAGATATTGTAAGTGCGTTGGTCGTGCTGTTGGGAATTTGGTTAATTGTACCAAGTTCATCTATTAATAATGACGTAACCCTTGGCGTCCTTGTTGGCGTTTTCTCAGCCTTACTTTATGCCTTACGCAACTTGTTACACAGGAAATACTTTTCGCACTACCCCGGAGCGAAAGGCATGGCGTATCAATGCTTGGTTATTTGCCCTTGCCTTATATTTTTTGTGTCAGAAGATATGACGGGTATAAGCTTAGAAACAGCGGGTTTATTATTATTACTCGGCACCGTTTTTACAGCATTACCCCACGCAATGATTGCATCAGCTCTTCAGCACTTGCGCGCAAAAACCTTCTCTTTAGTTGCCTGTATGCAACCTTTCTATGGCTTCGTGCTTGCTATTTTAGTGTTAAATGAATCTCCCACTTGGCAAACCTTGATTGGTGGTTTATTAGTTATTTCAGCCGCAGTATACGAAACGGTTAACGCACATAAAGAAACTGGCAATAAAGAGTAAGACTATCTTTTTACCCCTCTGATGACTAATATGACCCAAATTCTTTATAATATGGCTATTTACAATGGAAATATTAGCTCATCGCGGCGTTAGCGCTCATTATCATGAAAACTCAATAGAAGCTTTTGAGCAAGCACTCGAACTAAATATATTAGGGATCGAGTGTGATTTGCATCAGCTTGAAGATGACCTAGTGGTGTTTCATGATTTTCAGCTAAATAGGCTATTCAATCGCAGTGGTTTTTTAAGTGATTTACGCCTAAGCGAATTATCTGAAATGCCCCTTTCTAACGCCCAAGCAGTTCCTCGCTTAAACGACTTGTTACAGCTAGTAAAAGGCAAATGCGTATTAAATCTTGAGATTAAGCAGCTTGATGACCCTGCCCTACTTATTCAACAAATTACTCCTTATTTGTATCAATATGAAGATGCAAGCATTGTTTTATCTGCATTTAACCATCCTTTGTTAAAGCGGCTCCAAGCGGCGGTAAGAAACACACGTTTTAGCAGCAGAATAAAGTTTGGTGCTTTAATAGCGCATCTTCCCATAAATTTAGCGCAATACGCGATAGATTTGCAGGTAGATATTGCTGCCATTAACGTCGAGATGCTTACAAAAGAATTTGTGGAGCACGCGCATATGCATAACCTAGATGTGTGGTCATATACGGTGAATACTCAAAAGGAAATACTATTACTACAAGATATGGGAGTGGATGCAGTTTTTTCGAATGACCCTGCGCTAATGCAAAGTTATTTAGCTAAAAGCGTTTAATAAAACATTTCAAACATAAGTTGTGTAGCCTTTAGCAGGTTTCACAACTTTTGCATTTTTTGCACAATTTTAAATTGGTAATATGGGCGGCAATAATAAGTACCGCACCTACGGCTACAGTAATAGGCTCGTAAGCATCACCAAACATGCCTTTATTCCAATAAATTAATCCGCCCAAGGTTAAAGAGTACAGCGGGTAAAGTTGGCGATGATACTGAGCAAAACCAATAAATAAGGCTGCAAAGCCCACTAAAATAGAGAAGCTTAGAATAGCGCGTTCAAACCATGCAGAAGCAACAAAGCTACTCGCAATTAGGGGAGCTAACGGCAATAAAAGTGGCAAGGCCAAACAGTGCACCGCACACAAGCTCGTGATCCAGACGCCTAAACGGTCTAAACTACGGTTGTTTATTCGCTGCGGATTTAAACCAACGGTTGCGTTAAAGCCACCTTGCCCAGCACTTGGACTAGTTACTTCAGGTGATTTAATTTGCGTTATTTTCAAAATACTTGCCCTTTACCCATAAAAAAAACAGCGTGTTCGCCGTCAGTGTTATAGTATAACGTTAGAGTGTGGTAAATGGAACTACTTGTTCGAAATTTTGTTATTTATTGAGGTGCAGCAGGTAAAACGTATAGGTTTTGTAAATCATCTGGCTTAGCTTCTTGCTTAGCTAATCGAGGATTTACGCGAAACTTATTTTTTTCATTTAAATATTCGCTAACGGTTATTATTTCAACATTGCTAGGTAACGCCGCCAACTTTTTATTAAGAAAAGCTAAAGTAACAGGGTAAGGATGGGCAATACCTATTGCTTTTCCTGAGCGTTGCGCTCGCTTAATTAACTTATCAAATTGCTGCTCAAGAAACGCTTCTGTTTGAACATGATCTAAAAAGATATGTCTGCTCGCTGATTTAACGCCCATTTTATGAGCAATGATACTGGCTTTTGTAAATTTGGTTGTGCGGCTATCAACAAAAAATAGGTTGTTAGTTTCAAGTACCTGCATCAATGAATTCATCTGCAAGGTCATTTGCGTTAGTTTGCTTCCCATATGATTATTAACGCCTACAGCATGAGGCACTGTTTCAAGTGCATTAAGCAAAGCAGACTTCACTTGAGCCGGATACATATTCGCAAGAATAGGCCCTGGCCCTAAGTTATCTTTGTGTAATGACTCCATTGGCATATGTAACATTACTTCACGGTTTTGTTGGCTTGCCCAATACGAAAATTCTGTCGAGTAATTGGTATGCGGCAATATAGAAAAAGTCACTTCTTTTGACAGCGAAAACGCTTTTGCATCTGAGGCTTTAGCGCCAATATCATCAATAATAATGGCAATGCGCGCTGGTTTATAAGAAGAGTTATTTGCAAAGGAAGGGAATACATACAACAAAAACGTGCATAGAAGCGTAATATGTATAACAGTAGCAATTTTAGTTTTTAGCACAAATATCATTCTTATTAGTATTAGCGTCAGATTATCAGCACTTTGGTGCTTTTTGCAATACCTAGCAAAATTTGCACCAAAAAGTGAATATAATCAAATGAATACCAAAGCAGAATACTATTTGCTTAAACGCGCCACCACATCTTGCAAGAATGACAATGAACTGCCGTAATTAATTCTAAAGAAGTGCTTGTTGCCGAAATCAATACCAGGTGATGGGCCAACCCCTTTTTCTTCACACCACTTTTGTGTATTTTCAACACCTAAGCCTGAGGCGTCTACCCATAATAAGAACGTTGCATCTGGCGTGGCGGCAGATAATCCATCTATGTTATTGATGGCCTCAACCAAGTAATCTCTATTTTTACGCAAATAATCTAATTGAGCCTTGTACCAATCATCGCATTGCGTGAAGGCAACTTTGGTAGCCTCTAAACCTAGAACGTTTGCCCACGGTACTATTCCCATGCCTGCTTTAACAAAATTGGCGCGAACTTTCGCATCGGGGATAATCGCAAAAGATGTGCCTAAGCCGGCTACGTTAAAGGTTTTGCTAGCGGCCATAAGCGTAATAGAGTTGTCTGCAATCCTGGCCACAGAACCAGCAGGAATGTGTTTCTTATTTTCCAAAATTAAATCACAGTGAATTTCATCACTGCACAGCATCACTGAATGCTTGTTACAAATATCCACAATCCTATCAAGCTCTTGTTTACTCAATACGCTACCAACCGGATTCATAGGATTACACATAATAAAGAGCTTACACTCTTCTCGCGCAGCGGCTGTTTCTAATGCCTCAAAGTCAATTATCCAACGGCCGTTTTGCATAATCGTAGGCACGGCAACTTTTTCTAGTTGGTTAATTTCAGGAGCCGCTAATAGTGGCGGGTAGTTAGGCGTTTGCACAATAACCGCATCACCGGGTTCACAAAACGCTTTACAAGCCATATTAAATGCAGGTACTACGCCAGGGGTCCAAACTATCCACTTAGTGTCAATTTGCCAATTATATTGTTGTAAACACCAATGTTTAATTGCTTCACTTGCGTCACTGTGCTGCGCCGGAAGGGTATAACCTAATGCTGCGTTATCTACTCGCTGCTTTAAGGTGTCGCTTATAGGCTTAGCTACTGCAAATTCTGTGTCAGCCACCCATACAGGTAAAATGTCTTTACCCTTATACTTTTCCCATTTAAAGCTAAAAGTGTTATTTCGATTGGGGGGGTTATCAAAATTCATGCAGATTCCATTAGTTGATACTATTTTTGAGTATCATGAAATATTACCTGAATGAAAAGGTATTTAGTATCTTTTATAGGGGGCAATAGTTGGAACGAAAAAGCATATGAAATTAAAAAATAACTGAAGCGTAAATTAGAAGTGTTAATTGAAATAAATAAAACAACCAAGCATTAAAAGATATTTCAATGCTTGGTTGTAAGAAGTGCAAGATATATTACGCTTTAGTACGTGAAGCGCGTTTACGATCGCTTTCCGTTAGTAGCTTTTTACGGATACGAATGCTTTTAGGTGTTACTTCAACCAATTCATCGTCATCAATAAATTCAAGCGCTTGCTCTAGCGTGTAAACAATAGGCGGTACAAGCGTTTGTGCTTCATCAGTACCTGATGCACGTACGTTAGTTAATTGCTTACCTTTAAGAGCGTTAACCGTTAGGTCGTTATCACGGCTGTGAATACCAATTACCATACCTTCATAAACTTCAACACCATGACCAATAAACAAGCGGCCACGTTCTTGTAAGTTAAACAAGGCGTTGGTAAGGGCTTTACCAGTTGCATTTGCAATTAATACACCGTTCTTACGTTGGCCAATGTTGCCGCCTTTATGAGGGCCGTAATGGTCAAACGTATGATAAAGCAAACCAGAACCTGAAGTTAAGGTCATAAAGTCTGTTTGGAAACCAATTAAACCACGGCTAGGAATAGTAAAGTCAATTCTTACACGTCCTTTTCCATCTGGAGACATGTTAGTCATTTCTGCTTTACGCAAACCTAACTGCTCCATAATTGAACCTTGGTTTTGTTCCTCAACATCAACCGTTAAGGTTTCAATTGGTTCCATTAACTGCCCGTCTTCTTCTTTAAGAATTACTTCTGGGCGAGAAACTGCAAGCTCGTAACCTTCACGACGCATGTTTTCTATTAATATACCTAAGTGAAGTTCACCACGGCCAGATACTCTAAACTTATCTGGATCAGCAGTTTCTTCAACACGTAGCGCAACGTTATGAACAAGCTCAGCTTGCAAACGCTCTAAAATATTACGTGAAGTTACATACTTACCTTCTTTACCCGCGAAAGGAGAAGTATTCACTTGGAAAGTCATAGTAACAGTAGGCTCATCAACTGATAATGGCGGAAGTGCCTCAACCGTATTTTGATCACATATTGTGTCAGAAATTTTAAGCTCACCCAAACCAGTAATAGCGATGATGTCACCCGCAGCTGCTGAATCAACATCATGGCGGTCAAGGCCTAAGTAACCTAATACTTTACCTACTTTACCGTTACGCTTTTCGCCACTAGCTGTAACAATAGTAACTGCTTGGTTAACTTTTACCGAACCGCGAGTAATACGGCCAACACCAATTACACCCAAGTAAGAGTTGTAATCAAGTTGTGATATTTGCATTTGCAGTGGACCATTCACGTCAGCGTCAGGTTGAGCTACTTTACCCACAATTGTTTCAAACAATGGGGTCATATCTTCAGATTTAGTATCAGCATCGTTAGACGCCCAACCATTAAGTGCTGAAGCGTAAACCACGTCAAAATCAAGTTGTTCATCAGTCGCGCCAAGGTTATCAAACAAGTCAAACACTTGATCCATAACCCAATCAGGGCGAGCGCCTGGCTTGTCAATTTTGTTAATCACTACAATTGGCTTTAAACCCTGAGCGAACGCTTTTTGCGTCACGAAGCGAGTTTGCGGCATAGGGCCTTCTTGAGCATCAACAAGAAGTAATACAGAATCAGCCATTGACATTACGCGCTCAACTTCTCCACCGAAATCGGCGTGTCCAGGAGTATCTACAATGTTAATGCGGTATTCGTTCCAGTTAATCGCGGTATTTTTAGCAAGAATGGTGATACCGCGCTCTTTCTCGATATCATTTGAATCCATTACGCGCTCTTCGGCTTCGCCGCGGCTTTCCAAAGTACCTGATTGTTGTAACAACTTGTCTACCAGTGTTGTTTTACCATGGTCAACGTGAGCTATGATCGCAATATTGCGTAAGTTTTTGATATCGTTCGACAAAATTTTAGCCTTTACTTTATTAAACTGCCCATCCAACATGAATAGAGCAGACTGTAATCTAAATTGTGCATTTTTAACGCGCACAAAAAAATGAGCGCGCATTATACATGCAATTACATGACAATCAGAGTGAATTTTATCAAATTGCCTAAAATAAAGTCATAAACTCATTTTTTTAACAAAGCTGTAACCTTAAATCCGATTTAACATGATATTTTTGTGTGAAGCTTGTTAAATGCTTGCTAAAAATCGCATTGCACCAAAATAAGGCTTTGCGCCAAATTGACGCACCAAAGCAAGGCAGTAGCCGCTATGCTAACATTTTAGTGCCACTTTAAATTATTGATTTATAGGATGTTTTATTTCATTGCACAGTGGCATGAATATAGCTTAAGATGACTATTGAAAATAGCACTATGATTTACTGCTGTGTTTGAACACTGGCATTCGCCGCGGGACAACCAATCACAACAGATTTTTCATATTATGGACACTTAAACTGGAGGACGTTATGTCATACGAGTCAGCATTGGAACTGATTAAAGAAAGCGAAGCAAAATTTGTCGATTTACGCTTCACCGATACTAAAGGAAAAGAGCAACACGTATCTATACCTACTCATCAAGTAAATGATGACTTTTTTGAAGAAGGTAAAATGTTCGATGGTTCATCAATTGCTGGCTGGAAAGGCATTAATGAATCAGACATGATCCTTATGCCTGACCCTTCAACTGCGGTTCTAGACCCTTTCGCAGAAGAAACTCAAGTTAACATCCGTTGTGATATCCTTGAACCGTCTACTATGCAAGGTTACTCTCGTGACCCTCGTTCAGTAGCTAAACGCGCTGAAGAGTTTCTTAAGTCTACAGGCATTGGTGATAAAGTATTAGTTGGTCCTGAGCCAGAATTCTTCCTGTTTGACGACGTACGTTTCCACACAGATATGGCCGGTTCTTTCTACAAGATTGATTCTGAAGAAGCTAAATGGAACTCAGGCGCTGAGTACGAAGGAGGCAACCTAGCCCACCGTCCAGGTGTGAAAGGCGGTTACTTCCCAGTACCTCCAGTAGATTCAGGCCATGACATTCGTGCTTCTATGTGTATGATCATGGAAGAAATGGGCTTAACAGTTGAAGCGCATCACCACGAAGTTGCAACGGCTGGTCAAAACGAAATTGCTACGCTTTTCAATACCTTGGTATACAAAGCAGATGAAATACAAGTATACAAGTACGTTGTTCACAATGTAGCAAATGCTTTTGATAAAACCGCTACCTTTATGCCTAAGCCATTAGTTGGCGATAACGGTTCGGGTATGCACGTTCACCAATCTATCTCTAAAGATGGAAAAAACATCTTTGCTGGTGACAGCTACGCTGGTTTGTCTGATGACGCACTATATTATATTGGTGGTATCATTAAACACGCACGCGCTATTAATGCATTTACTAATGCATCAACTAACTCGTATAAGCGTTTAGTACCAGGGTTCGAAGCGCCAGTTATGCTTGCATACTCTGCTCGTAACCGTTCTGCGTCAATTCGTATTCCTTACGTAACTAGCGAAAGAGCTCGTCGTATTGAAGTACGTTTCCCTGACCCAACTGCTAACCCTTACTTAGCCTTTACCGCTATGCTTATGGCTGGTATTGATGGAATTAAAAATAAAATCCATCCTGGTGAGTCAGCTGACAAAGACTTATACGACCTTCCACCGGAAGAAGCTGCTGCCATTCCAACTGTAGCAAGTTCATTAGAGCAAGCTCTTGATGCACTAGATGCTGATCGTGAATTCTTAACCGCTGGTGGCGTTATGAGTGACGAAATGATTGATGCTTACATTGGTCTTAAGCGTGAAGAAGTTCAAGCTGTTGCTATGACGACTCACCCTCTAGAGTTTGATATGTACTACAGCTGCTAATAAGCACCTACATTTACCATGTTGAACAAAAGCCTGCTTATTGCAGGCTTTTTTTTTAGCGCCGATAAGGTATTATAAATTTGAATGTAAATAGCCCAAGGTATTGCGATGCAGTATGGTTTAAATGTGAAACGAGTGATGTATGTTGCTATGCTTTTAGTGGTAAGCGAGAGTAGCTACGCTGATCCTGAAAAAATTTATAAGACTGTACATGCTGATGGAACTGTTAGCTATTCAGACCAACCTTCCAAAGGTGCTATTGAAGTTGAAATGAATACCAGTAGCACTACCATTCAAAGTGTAGCACCTCCTTCAACTTCCACTTTGCCTAGTCCTGCGAATCAAGTGACTTACTCTGTTAACATTGTAAGCCCCGTACAAGATGCTACATTTCGCAATAACACCGGCTCTGTGAGTATTGCTGCGCAAATAGCCCCTCCTAGTCCTGGCATTTTTGAACTGAGCATTAATAAGCAAATATATACTTCTACAAGTGGCTTATTTAATGTTTCTGATCTAGACCGTGGAACATATCAATACCATGTAAAATATACTGACAACTCGGGCAAGGTAATTGCATCTAGCGAATCAAGAACCTTACATTTGCACAAACCATCGGTACTAATTAATTAGTTAAGCTAGCGCAGTACCCCGCAACATAGGCGGGCTATGCCGTTCAATTAATGAATCAAATTGATACTCGAATTTGCGTAAATGTTATATTATGATGCCTTGCACCAATAGTGTGCATATATAATTTACGTGGAGCGCCCCTTGGTTGCAGATAGGCTAAATTACGAGTTGTTTTTAAACTCAATGAAAACTGCCTTAATATTGGTAGACGAAACACTAACGGTTAGTTTCGTGAACGATGCCGCGCTTAATTTATTAGAAACTGGTGTTAGCCAAGTTAGAGAGCGGCCGCTCAATGATTTTTTCCTGCCAGACAATTTTAATACGGATCAATTTTTAACTGCGCTATCTAACGGCGAAGATTTTATCGAAACTGAGGTGCAAATGTGCTTCAGAGATGGACGTTCGTTAATGGTAGATATGAACGCGAATGTGATTGTTGCTAATAATAAACATCAAATCTTAATTGAAATAGCGCCTATAGATAAGCAGAGAAAAATAACCCAAGAGTCTCAACAACGTGCGCAGCAAAATGCAGCAAGAGAGTTGATAAGAGGCTTAGCACACGAAATTAAAAACCCTTTAGGCGGTATTCGCGGCGCCGCACAGTTACTCGAAAAAGAATTAACTAGCCCCCAGCAAACTGAATATACGCAAATGATCATTGATCAGTCAGACCGTTTGCGTAAATTAGTAGACCGCTTACTAGGCCCTAACGCCTTGCCGCGAAAACGCACGTTTAACTTACATGAAATAATTGAAAAGATTTGCACCTTAATTAGCGCCGACCAAAGTTACAGTATTTTAACCGAGCGTGATTATGACCCATCTATACCCGATATTTACGCTGACGCTGACATGCTACAACAAGCTGTATTAAATATAACAAGAAACGCCAGCCAAGCATTGAAAGCGTCGAAAACAGAAGAGCCAAGTATTATATTTAGATCGCGTATTGAACGCCAATGCGTGATTAAAGGTGTACGCCATCCCCTTTGTGCCAAAATTAGCATTATAGATAATGGCCCAGGCATATCTGCCGAGATCAAAGACACCTTGTTTTACCCAATGGTGAGCACGAAAGATAACGGTAGTGGATTAGGTTTATCTATTGCACAAACCTTAACGGACCACCATAACGGTAAAATTGATTTAGAAAGTTTCCCCGGATACACAGAATTTAGCCTGTACATTCCCATAGTGAAAGAAAGTACCAAAAAGGAAGTAAAATAATGAGCCAAACAGTATGGATAGTCGATGATGACAACTCAATTCGATGGGTATTAGAAAAGGCCCTAAAAGCCGCCAATATTGATTGTTTGAGTTTTGAGAATCCAGAAGACTTACTCATGCAAATAGAATCTGGCCAAGCGCCTATGGTTATTATTTCAGACGTACGTATGCCGCAAATGGACGGTATGCAGCTACTTGAAGAAGTGCATAGGCATGTTCCAGAATTACCAATCATAATAATGACGGCCCATTCTGATTTAGATAGTGCAGTTAATGCTTATCAAGGTGGCGCATTTGAATACTTGCCTAAACCTTTTGATGTAGATGAAGCGATTGCGCTTACGCAACGAGCTATTGAGCACGCTAAAGAATCATCGCAGGCTGTCAAGCTAGAAGAAAATAGTCCTAGCAAAGATATTATTGGTGCCGCGCCGGCAATGCAGGAAGTGTTTCGTGCCATAGGCCGTTTATCACGTTCGTCTATTAGCGTTCTCATTAATGGTCAGTCGGGCACAGGTAAAGAACTGGTGGCTCATGCCTTACATAAACATAGCCCTCGTGCTAGAAATTCATTTGTTGCATTGAACATGGCGGCGATTCCCGCTGACTTAGTAGAATCTGAATTGTTTGGACATGAGAAAGGCGCTTTTACCGGTGCTCAAAATGCTCGCACGGGGCGATTTGAACAAGCTGATGGTGGCACCCTATTTTTAGATGAAATTGGTGATATGCCAGTTGACGTGCAAACAAGGCTATTACGCGTATTGGCTGACGGTCAATTTTATAGGGTGGGTGGTCACAGCCCCGTTTCGGTAGATGTAAGAATAATTGCCGCTACCCATCAAAATTTAGAAAAGCGGGTTGAAGAAGGCAAATTTCGAGAAGATTTGTATCATCGTTTGAACGTCATTCGGATTCATATTCCGTCATTAAACGAGCGCCGTGAAGATATTCCTTTATTGGCGAAACACTTTTTAGTTAAAGCCGCTAACGAGTTAGGGGTTGAACAAAAAAGCTTAAGTAAAATTGCTGCGCAGCGTTTATCAGAGTTAAGCTGGCCTGGGAATGTGCGACAATTAGAAAATACCTGCCGCTGGTTGACGGTTATGGCCAGTGGACAAGAAATCTTGCCTAACGATTTTCCGCCTGAGCTAAATACGACGAACGAACAAATCCAAATAGCCAGTGAACAAAATGACTGGACGGTATTGCTATCAAATTGGGCTGATGAACAAATGTTATTAGGCAAAAACAATATTCTTGATCATGCTCTAGTAGATTTTGAGCGAGTGTTATTAAATTGTGCTTTAAAACATACCAAAGGGCATAAACAAGAAGCGGCAAAACGCTTGGGCTGGGGAAGAAATACGCTTACGAGAAAGTTAAAAGAACTGAACGTAGATGCCTAGAAAATATTAAGCATTGCTTATATAACAAAACCGCTTTGAAGCGGTTTTGTTATGTTTAGCCATAGTTGCACTTAACTGAGCCTAAGTATTAAGCGTTATTTTACTTAAGGTTTTCCACGAACGCGTATTTTTAGCAATGCGAAGTTGTTCTTCTAATATATTAACTAAGTCTTGCTTTGTGGTAAGCGGGTTTGCTAACACCACTCTAAAAACTGTGATAGCGTGGTCTTGATACTTCTGCGCTTCAATTCTTGTTCGCGAAACGAAAGACTTTCCAGCCTCACGCTGCTGTTTTTGTACCGCAACACTAAGCTTATCAATCGTTGAATTAATTTTCTCTTGGGTAGGCGCATCAACTTGGGCTAAATTTTGTAAGTGCTTTGGCGTGATTCTATAAGTGAGTAATGATAGTACCGGGGAGGTAACCAGCTCAAAATCATCATGCTCGTTAATCATTTGCGCAAAGCTATTAGCTAAATCAATCGCTTTATCAATGAGTAGTTGATAACCTCGCTTTCCAAAAATATGTAATGACGAATACACCATTAAGGCCATGCCGTTACGAGAACCTTCAAGCGTGGTTGCGCCTAAATCTTTTGAGCCTTCGCGTAAAATATACTGAGCATGGTGACGTACTACGTTGGCGTCATGTGGGTTTTTAAATAAGGTCATGCCTGCCCCCATGGGCACATACATTTGCTTGTGCGCATCAATGGTGACTGAGTCTGCTTGCTCAATACCTGACATGACTCCGCGGTGCTTGTCTGAAAATAGCGTTGCTCCGCCCCACGCTGCATCAACGTGGAACCAAGTGCCCAATTCTTTTGCCACATCCGCTAGCTCATCAAGAGGGTCTACATGCCCCGTTTCGGTGGTTCCCGCAATACCGACTATTGCAAGTAGCTTATTGCCTTGTTCTTGATATTCTTTGCCTACTTTTAAAGCGGCTTCGGGTGATAACACATGCGGCTCGCTTGCCACTGTAAGCATATTGTTGCGTCCTATTCCTAGCACATCAACTGCTTTGCCCAAGGAATAGTGACCACGCTTAGAAGACATCACTCCTAAACTCTTTATATTTGCGTGCTGATAAGCGGCTGCTAGGCCTAGTTTTGAAACGCCGGCGAATCCGTCTTGAGGCCCTAGTAATTTGTTACGAGCCACCCAAAGCGCGGTTATATTCGCGATTGTGCCACCTGAGCAAAATGCGCCTAAAGAGTGCCTCGCGCTATGAATGTATTTATCGTAAAACTTAGCATCGTTTTGGTAAACAAGATTATGCATCATGCCCAAAACTTGGCGCTCAAGTGGTGTGAACGCTTTTGAGGTTTCGATTTTTACGAGATTTTGATTTAAGCCAACCAGCAGCTTTGCAAGCGGTAAGTGGAAATACGGCAAAGCCGATGTCATATGGCCTATAAAAGTAGGCGAATAAGTATTAACCGAATGCGCAACTAAGTTATCCAGAAGGTGCTGTGCGTGAGATGAAACAAAATCGGGCTCACTGGGCACACAGTGCTCCATGAAATCTTGCTCAATTTCCTCAAGAGACGTTTTTTTAGTCACCACGTGTTGCGACAAAAAGTCTGATACGTTATCAGACAAATGACGCTCTATTTTGGCAAGAGTAGAATCATTGTTCTCAGGCTTGGTAAAAACCTTGTATAAATGCTCTAAACTGACTTCAGCTTTAGACAAAAACGTGACCTCAAAGGAATAGTAAGCTCGGCACTTTACCCGATTAAGTAATAATAACCAAGTTTGTATGGCTTATTCGCTTATATTTACGGCATAAATAGTAATTATACTAAAGCTATTTTTTAAACGAAAGATAACCTATATACCCTTAAATGTAATTTGGACCTAACTTGCAAACTCGAGCTGTGTTAGAAGACTTTTCCATTGAGCACATAGTGCCATATTTTCAGCCAATATATGAATTGGAGACTAACTGCGTATTTCGCTATGAATGCCTTTCGCGCTTAGTGACCGCTAAAGACCAAATGTATTTACCCAGCGAATTCCTATACATTGTTGGTCCAGCCCAAACAAATGCCCGTGTTACCCAGCGCATTTTCGAGCTAAGTAGTGCCTTTTGCCTGCCTAAAAAGATGAATTGGAGTATTAACTTATTTCAAAGTGACCTTGAGAACACGCGTTTATTGAGCTGGCTTGAAAAGTTAACGTTACACACTAGCAAGCACCTTGCAGGAATTGAAGTGAGTTACGACAACGTAAAAGACCAAGCTGAATTACTTAGCGAAATTGTAAAACGCTTACCCAAGTTGCATATTACAGTTGATAACGTATACGAGTGCAATGAAAATATTTATGCGCTAATTGATGCAGGTATTCAAGCCATAAAACTGCGCGGCGAGTTACTTGAAGAGTTAAACGAAATTAATGACAAAACGGACACGCTACAAGCTTTAATTTCTTGTTGTAAAAAGCACACATGTGCCGTCATAGCTGAGCACATAGAAAACGAAGATAGTTTAAATGCAGTCAAAAAAGCGGGGATTAAATATGCTCAAGGCTTTTATTTGCAACCCCCTTTTAGCTCAAACGCTTCGTAGTGTTAAATAGCTAGTTCGGCCTTACATGCTTTATGAGTGCGCGCTTTTCTTACATAGGTATTACTTTGATTCACTTAAAGATAACTGAAAACACGACTGCCCTGCATCGCTATATTTGCGTTCAAATGGCGTCATAGCTTCGCCCTTGAGCACGCTTATTTCCCCGCTTAAATTATATTGCTGAGAAGCTTGATAAAACTCCTCAAGGTATATTCGCCAGTTTGAACGTACTTCTATATTTTTACATGCATCAACAACGAACGGAAAAATAGCGCTAGCGTGCCAACGCTTGCTTAGCTGCGATTTTTTAGGGTATGGATTAGGGTATAAAATATATTGCTTTACCAGTACCCATGCCGGCGAATTGTTTTCAATATGAGCACAAAGTAGGCGCCAAAAATCGTTAAGGTCAGCCTGCATTAGTAAATAATTAGTACTTGCTTCGTGTGTTTTGTAACTATTGTGCTTATCTAGCCTAGCAATTGATTTATCTATCCCAATCACCTTTGCGTTAGGGTATTGAGCGGCAATTTTGATGGTGCTTTCTCCCACGCCGCAGCAAGCGTCTAGTATCACATCGCCCTCCCAACCGCTTAGGTATGTTAGCACTTGCTCAAAGGCAGCAAGGGTATGATCAGCAATAGGCCGCTTAAACGTAGAGTTTTTATGCTTAGCAACCTGCTTAAGCAGGTCTTCATGCACGCCCTCTTGGTTGCTACTAATTGCGCGAGCTTGATTATTCACTATTACTTACACCTTGCACTCGCGCATAAAACTGCGTTAAATACATCATTAACTTCTTATACCCGAGCCACGTTTAAGCAAAAAATTCGCCAATAAAAGTAGCACTAAGTTGAAGCCAATCAACAAAGCAATAGACAACCAATGGTTAACATCCGATGCACCTAGAAAGCCATAACGAAATCCATTTACCATATAAACAATAGGGTTAGCTTGGCTCACCATTTGCCAAAATTCAGGCAGTAAACTTAAAGAATAAAACACGCCACCTAAATAAGTTAATGGTGTCAGCACGAAGGTTGGAATCACGCTAATATCATCAAACGTTTTAGCATAAATGCCATTTATAAGCCCTGCTGTAGCAAATAGAACCGAAGTAAGAAAAAGAGTTACTACAATCACAAAGAAATTATGAATACGAATATCAACAAACAACATTGATACACAAGTTACAATCACGCCAATAATCAAGGCTCTTGCCACTCCCCCACCTACAAAACCGAAAATAATTACCCAAGTAGGTACTGGTGCAACTATTAACTCTTCAATATTTCGTTGAAATTTAGCGCTGAAGAATGACGATGAAACATTAGAGTAAGAATTCGTAATAATAGACATCATAATTAAGCCTGGAACAATAAACTCCATGTAGGTGAAACCACCCATAGTGCCTATACGCTCTCCAATTAAACTTCCGAATATCACAAAGTAAAGGCTCATGGTAATTGCTGGCGGGACTAAAGTTTGAATCCAGATGCGCAGGAAACGAGTGCATTCTTTAATCCAAATTGTTTTTAAAGCAACTAAATTGCGGTTTCCCATTATTCGCCCTCTGCCTGTTTTTGACTGCCATTTTTCACTAAATTAACAAATAATTCCTCTAATCGATTGGCTTTGTTTCGCATGCTCATAACTTGAACATTGTTATGAGATAGATACTCAAATACTGCGTTTAAACTATTCGTTTTTGGTACGTCTACCTCTAAGGTTTGGTCATCATTTGCGCGAACTGTGAAACCAGGAATTGCAATATCTGATGCGCCAGATTGCAAATCAAATATGAAGGTTTCTATATTCAAGGTCGACAACAAAGCTTTCATACTAGTGTTTTCAACAATCACGCCTTTGTCGATTATTGCAATATTTCGACACAGCATTTCAGCCTCTTCTAAATAATGCGTTGTTAGAATGATGGTAATGCCTTGCTCATTAATTTCTTTTAAGAACGCCCACATAGAGCGACGAACTTCTATATCAACTCCCGCTGTGGGTTCATCAAGAATCAGCATTTTGGGTTCATGCATAAGCGCTCGGGCAATCATTAAACGACGCTTCATACCGCCTGATAGCGTTCTAGCGGGTGAATTACGTTTATCCCAAAGTTCAAGCTGCTTTAAATATTTTTCAGCTCGTTGTTTCGCAATGTTTCGAGGAACGCCGTAATATCCAGCTTGATTGATGACTATTTGCATCAAGGTTTCAAATTGATTGAAATTAAACTCTTGAGGTACTAGCCCTATACAGGTTTTTGCTTCAACTTCTTGTTCCACTGAATCGTGACCAAATACTGACACCGAGCCTAATGATTTATTGACCAATGAGCATATGATGCCAATAGTTGTTGATTTGCCAGCCCCGTTAGGACCTAGTAGCGCAAAAAAGTCGCCTTGGTCCACTTGCAAATTAATGCCTTTTAGTGCTTTTACATTACCCGCATAGGTTTTTTGTAGCCCTTTAATATCAAGTGCTTTCATTAATATCCTAATCGTTTATAAAAATGGTTGAAATATGGCATATTAGCCATTTTTGCTTGAGCTAATTACAGCATTATACATTGAACCGACCTTGCATGGCGACCCACTGCCTAGGTAAAATTCTATAATTGCAGCAAATACGTGTTTTTCAGAAATCAGGATTAGTTTATAAGCAAATGAACAGCTATGCTTGCAAAGTAGCCTATTGCTATCACAGGCATCCACTTAAGGTGGCCGAAAAATGAATAGTAGCCCCTTGCTTGCCCCATTAAAGCTACCCCAGCTGCGGAGCCTACCGACAACAAGCTTCCCCCTACACCAGCGGTTAAGGTAACCAATAGCCATTGCGTGGTATTCATGTCAGGGTTCATGGTTAATACAGCAAACATAACCGGGATGTTATCAACTAAGGCTGATAAGATGCCAACAAGTACATTAGCCGGTAAGGCACCCAGTTCACCGTACATAAAATTAGAAGCTAAACTTAAATATCCCATAAAACCAAGGCCGCCTACGGCCAAAATAACTCCGTAAAAGAAAAACAATGTGTCCCATTCGGCCTGAGCAATTTTATTAAAAATATCAAATTTACCGTAATCGCCATGAGGCGTGCTTCCGGGTGAAGAATCAGGTTCTTGCTCCCAATTTGACGACTGCGTTTTTAAAAAATACGAATAAATTTTTAAGTAAGCAAAGCCGAACATCATGCCAAATACTGGTGGGATATGCAGAAATGTATGAAAACTTACGGCCGTGACTATGGTAGCTAAAAACAAGCCCACTATGACATACCCGCCTGGCTTTAGAATATTGTCATCATTCGCGGTATTTGGCTGCGGTATACCCTGAGGGACCGCAAAACTCATTATTACTGCAGGCACAAGGAAATTAACTAGTGAGGGAATGAACAATTTGAAAAATGTACCAAATTCTATGATTCCTTTTTGCCAAACCATTAAAGTAGTAATGTCACCAAATGGGCTGAACGCTCCTCCGGCATTGGCCGCTACCACAATATTTATGCAACCCAAGCCTATAAATTCAGGCTTTTGCTTTCCTACTGCCATTAGCACCGCACACATTACCAAGGCGGTCGTTAAGTTATCAGCAATAGGAGATATAAAAAATGCGAGTATGCCGGTTAGCCAAAATATCCCTTTGTAACTAAAGCCTTTTGCCACAAGGATTTGGCGAAGGCGATTAAATACACCCCGTTCTAACATGGCATTAATATATGTCATGGCGACTAATAAAAAGAAAAATAACTCTGCGTATTCTAAAAAATTATGGCGGATGGCGGTTTCTACTAAGTGTTGGTCACTCGCGTTTTGGTAAGCAATGGCAATAATTATCCATATAAGCCCAGCTGCCGCCATAACGGGTTTAGATTTTCTTAAATGTATTCGCTCTTCTAAAATAACAAACGCGTAAGCCGCAACAAATATGGCGAGTGCAAGGTATCCTAAAACTGAATGCGTTAAATCTATATGTTTTGCTGCTGCAGAAGAAGAATCACTAGCGAAAACACTCAAAGAAAAAGTCGAAATGGCTAATGCCACGAGGTAGTACAAAGTGCGATTTAACACGGGCTTATTGTATCCTATTATTTACGTTATTATTGCTTAAGTCTAAATAGCTATGACCTACTCACCTATAAGACCATAGTCGTTTTTTAAAGCTTCAATCATGCCAATTTAAGTCAAAGTCTTTTATACTGTGTCTCTGCTAAATATAGGTTTAATGAATATTGAAGATATGCTTTAGGGGGAACACCTTATGTCAGAACAAAAATTAGTAGACCCTCGCTTACAGGCAAGGGAGCAAAGCTTTCAACAGCTTCATTTGAGCAGCTTTGAAACAATGGGCTATGCACGTACTATTCAAGAAATGGTTGCTAAAACAGGTTTGGATATTGAATCTGACAACACAGAGTATTTGCAGCTTTTACGCGATTATCAAATCACGCGCAACTTAGCCACTATCAAAGATGCGCCCATTGAAGCATTATGCGCACAAACCAATGCCTTACTTGAACAAACAGACATGGCGTACGCCAACCAAGCTCAGCTTTGCGCAGCGGCAACTACCGCTTTAAATTACTGGCGAATTTTAAGTGACATCCCCCTTGATCTTCGAGACGATGACACCGTTAGCAAAGCCTTAAAAGAAAAATTCGCGCAATATATGGAAACATGGGAGTACATACTTCAAGACTTAGCTTAAGTCACTTAGATACATAAAAGCGTATATTTCCCTTAAATCTAAGAGCGCAAAGAAAGCGCCCTTTATTTATTGTTAGTTTCTTGGGCCTGACTCACCATGCGCTTCTCTCGGCGCTTCCACATTATTTTAGCTAAACGTTTCATACTTACTGTGGTGTCTTGTTCATCAACAATTTCAATGCCTAACAAACTTTCTAATAAATCTTCAAGGGTAAGAATACCCTCAAGCCCGCCGTATTCATCAACCACTAAGAGCATGTGCACTCTTGAGTTTAAGAAATGATCAAACGTAGTTGAAAGCGGCATGTTCCCTAACAAAGTTACTAATGGGCTACAAAAATCTGATAGTGTTTTCTGTGTGTCGCCTTTTGCCGCGGCTAACAATATTTCGGTACGAATAATATACCCAACAATATTTTCGCTTTGATTGTTTTCATAAACAGGCACGCGCGAAAACGCAATATTTGAATGTTGGTCAACAAACTCGGCTACCGTCATGGTTTCAGGAAGCGAGAAAACTACGGTTCTGTGAGTCATAGCATCACTAATTCTACGCTCGTGTAATGACAATAAATTTTGTAAAAACATCGCTTCTTGCTGTGCTAATTGCCCTTCTTTACCCGACAACTCTGCCATAGCCAATAGCTCACTTCGGCTTAAGCCTTTGAGGGGGCTCTCTTCGGTAAAGCCGCTTGTTAATTTTTGCGACATTTTCACAAAGGGGTACAGCACAATAATTAAGTACTTTAAAAAATAAGCCGTTATGGGCGCTAATGAACGCCAATAAGTTGCGCCTAAGGTTTTAGGAATTATTTCTGAGAAGACTAAAATAAGTAAGGTAAGAACGGCAGAGATAACACCTAAGTATGCCTCTCCGAATACACTTGCCGCTTGAGCACCCGCGCCCGCAGCACCCATTGTATGGGCGATAGTATTTAAGGTAAGAATAGCCGATAAAGGTTTATTAATATCGGTAGTAAGCGTATTAAGTAGCTTACCTGCAGGCTTATCGTCTTTCTCTAATAACGATATATAAGCTTGAGAAACACTCAATATAACCGCTTCAGCGACTGAGCAAATAAAAGAAAAACCCAGTGCTATGAACACGTAAATAATTAATAAAGCCATAAGCTCGCGTTTTGCTACCTATTAAAACTAAAAAAGTAGTCTACCATCAAACTGTGATGATCGCGCACCACAAGCTATCAATTATTGAAATTTTTATACTTACAATTTAGGTTTGCGTAAAAACACATAAAAGCAAACAATCACTAAGCTCGTTAATAAGAGCGCATCATAATTTATGTCAAAGTGAATATTTAGTTGCTGAGGACTGATGAATTCTGACAAAATCACTAAATAAATTGCAGCGAACGCTACAAAGCTAATTCGAAATAATTTTTGAGATAACTTCACTGTATCTATCCCTAGTTGCAAAGGCCTATTTGGCCTGTAATTTATTATTATTAATGTTCACGGCTAAACTTAAGGCTTAGCCCTTTATTATTTTCTGTCTTGAAGTGGGTAGATCGTAGGCAGTAATAAAAAATACACCTAGATTCTTATACTTAAGTTGGCGTCAAAAAATTGACTCTGCAATAATATCAAGGAAAATATTGAAGATGCAATATTCATTTTGCGCAGTAAGTTTAGTAAACATCTAAGTATCTGTTTTATCGATCATATTATTTTGGGGTGTAAAATACTTTTTTTGAGGTGTCGCAATAAGGCGTCATCTTATTTTAATATTTAAGTGATAAGCGCATGTTTAAGAAAAGGTGCAAGATTAGTTGACCACAGGATTAAATAACACGTATCCTTAGCGTAAATAATTCAAAGAGTATAAACCTTGCAAGAGCCTGTATCCGCTATTTTAATCATTCAACAAGCACTTACTCCTGTATTTCTTATTGTTGGTATTGGCACTATTTTAAATTCACTAACCGCCCGATTGGCCCGAATTGTTGATAGAGTGCGTTGGTTTGATACCCCTGAATCTGAATTATCTAAAACTAATAAAGAAAGAGAGCTTAAATACCTCGCGCGCAGAATGCGCTGGGCAAATTGGGCGATAAACTTTTTATGTGGAGCCACCGTTGTAGTATGTATTAATATATTTCTATTAGTAATAAACGGTTACTTCTCAACTGCTTTAGATAAATGGATTGTGATTAGCTTTGCTTCCACACTTGGGTTTTTATCAAGCGGCTTAATATGCTTGTTTGTAGAAGTGAGTTTAGCTACCGCTACTCTTCGAGTGGCGCCGGGCAATAAATAACACATTTAGGCAGCGCTTTTACTCACTTAGCTCTGCCTTCCAACTGTGCTCAAGTAAACACTCAGCCCCATTAAACAAGGCTACTTCAAAAATATCTCCCGCATTGACCACGCCCACGCCCTTTGGTGTGCCCGTCATAATAATATCGCCATCTTCTACACTCATGAATGTTTGAATTTCAGAGAGTATTGCTTTAGGTTTGTGCAACATTAATTCAACGCCGCCTTCTTGCTTGAGCTCACCATTAATAGTTAATCGCAAAGAAACGTCTCTTATATCATCTGGCATAGGCAAAAATGGCGTGAACACGGCAGAACGGTCAAACGATTTTGCTCTCTCCCAAGGTAAGCCTTTTGCTTTAAGCATACTTTGAATGCCTCTTTTAGTTAAATCTAATCCTAAGGCAATGCCGCAATATTGCTTGTCTTTAACAAGCAAGCTAATTTCTGTTTCATAGTGAATTTCGTCAAGTTTGTGCGTGTATAGCTTGCTACTTATTGCCGAATTAGGCTTCAAAAATATTACCGGCTCACTGGGTACTTCATTATTTAGCTCTGCTATATGATCAGCATAGTTGCGCCCTATACACACAACTTTACTAGGTGTCACAACGAGCTTTTCAAAATTAACAGTATTCATAAGAAGGCCTATAGTTGGAGTTAATACAAAAGTGTAGTGTAAACAAGCGCAGTGTTTTTACACTAACATTAATTAATCCGCAAGATTTAAATATTAAAGCCTAGGCATAAAAAAAGCCGCTCAATGAGCGGCTTTTTAAAATTACTTGACTAAAATTAGTCTAAGATTTTAGCAACAACACCAGCACCTACGGTACGGCCACCTTCACGGATAGCGAAGCGTAAACCTTCGTCCATCGCGATTGGTGCAATAAGCTCTACTACGAACTTAAGGTTATCACCTGGCATTACCATCTCTACGCCTTCTGGAAGCTCTACAGCGCCAGTTACGTCAGTTGTACGGAAGTAAAACTGTGGACGATAGCCTTTGAAGAATGGAGTGTGACGTCCGCCTTCATCTTTGCTTAGTACGTATACTTCAGCTTCAAATTTAGTGTGTGGGTTGATTGAACCAGGCTTAGCTAGTACTTGACCACGTTCAACGTCTTCACGCTTAGTACCACGTAGTAGAACACCAACGTTCTCACCAGCGCGACCTTCGTCTAGAAGTTTACGGAACATTTCAACACCAGTACAAGTTGTCTTAACCGTATCTTTAATACCTACGATTTCAACTTCTTCACCTACTTTAACAATACCTTGCTCAACACGACCTGTTACAACAGTACCACGGCCTGAAATTGAGAATACATCTTCAATTGGAAGGATGAATGGCTTGTCGATGTCACGCTCTGGCGTTGGGATGTATGTATCTAGGGCTTCGCCTAGCTCAACAATTTTAGCTTCCCATTCCGCTTCGCCTTCTAGGGCTTTAAGCGCTGAACCTTGGATTACTGGTAAGTCGTCACCAGGGAATTCGTATTCAGTTAGAAGTTCACGAACTTCCATTTCTACCAATTCTAGTAATTCTTCGTCGTCTACCATGTCACATTTGTTCATGAATACGATCATGTAAGGAATACCAACCTGGCGACCTAACAAGATGTGCTCACGTGTTTGTGGCATAGGACCATCTGTAGCAGCTACTACTAAGATACCGCCGTCCATTTGAGCAGCACCAGTAATCATGTTTTTAACATAATCGGCGTGTCCAGGACAATCTACGTGTGCGTAGTGACGTGTTGGGGTGTCATATTCAACGTGAGAAGTTGCGATTGTGATACCACGCTCGCGCTCTTCTGGAGCGTTATCGATTTGATCAAACGCTTGTGCTGCACCGCCGTAAGTCTTTGCTAGAACAGTAGTAATTGCCGCTGTTAACGTCGTTTTACCGTGGTCAACGTGGCCAATTGTACCAACGTTCACGTGCGGTTTCGTACGTTCAAACTTTTCTTTTGCCATTGCTTTTATTTCCTAAGTTTAACGCCCGTTCCAACATTAGACCGGACCGAATCAAAAATCTACATGCGTGAGTTAATAATAGCTTGCGCTACATTATTAGCTGTTTCCGCATAATTGTGAAATTCCATTGAGTATGACGCACGTCCCTGCGTTTGTGAACGCAAATCTGTGGCATATCCAAACATTTCTGAAAGTGGCACTTTAGCACGCACAATCTTAATGCCTGCAACGCCCTCTTCCATACCTTCAATAATCCCGCGACGGCGGTTGATGTCACCAACAACATCACCCATCCATTCTTCAGGAGTTGTTACTTCCACTTTCATAACGGGTTCAAGTAAAATAGGGCTAGCATCTGCAGCACCCTGCTTGAATCCCATTGAAGCAGCAATTTTAAACGCCATTTCAGAAGAGTCAACATCATGGAAAGAACCATCGAACAAAGTTACTTTAACATCAAGCATAGGGTAACCGGCCAATACACCGTTTTGCATTTGTTCTGAGCAGCCTTTTTCAACTGCTGGTATAAACTCTTTTGGAACTGCGCCGCCCACTATTTCATTCACGAACTCAAAGCCCGCGCCTTCCTCTAGAGGCTCCATTCTCAACCAAACATGCCCAAATTGGCCACGTCCACCTGATTGACGAACAAACTTACCTTCTGCTTCAACTTTATCTTTAATCGTTTCGCGATAAGCCACCTGAGGCTTACCTACGTTACAAGAAACGTTGAACTCACGTTTCATGCGATCAACAATAATATCTAGGTGTAACTCACCCATGCCTGAAATAATGGTTTGCGCGCTTTCTTCATCAGTATGTACTTTAAATGAAGGGTCTTCAGCAGCTAGCTTTCCTAAAGCAATTCCCATTTTTTCTTGGTCAGCCTGTGATTTAGGCTCAACAGCAATAGAAATAACTGGATCAGGAAAGTCCATTTTCTCAAGTGTAATAACACTATTGGTATCACACAAGGTTTCCCCTGTGGTAACGTCTTTTAATCCAATTGCAGCAGCAATATCGCCTGCACGGACTTCTTTAATTTCTGCTCGATCATTAGCATGCATTTGCACTATACGGCCAATGCGCTCTTTTTTACCTTTAATTGGATTATAAACAGCATCACCTGTCTTTATAACACCAGAATATACTCTGAAGAAAGTAAGCGTGCCTACGAATGGGTCAGTGGCAATTTTAAAAGCCAGTGCCGCAAAAGGCTCATCATCATCAGAATGGCGCTCTGCTTCAGTTTCTTTACCGTCATCAAGTATACCGGTAATTGCTTTTACTTCGGTAGGTGAAGGCAAGTATTCTATAACAGCATCTAGTACCGCTTGTACGCCTTTATTTTTAAATGCAGAGCCACATGTCGCTAGCACTATTTCATTATTTAGCGTACGAATTCTTAAACCTTGCTTAATTTCAGCTTCAGTTAAGTCTTCACCGCCTAAATATTTATCCATGAGCTCGTCGTTAGCTTCTGCTGCAGCTTCAATCATATCTGTACGATACTTTTGCGCGCGCTCTAACTGGTCAGCAGGAATTTCTTCATAGGTAAATGTTGCGCCTTTGTCGGCTTCATTCCAGTTAATAGACTTCATTTTAATTAAGTCGATTACACCACGGAATTCTTCTTCCGCACCTATGTTTATTTGAATGGGTACACAATTTGCGCCTAAACGCTTGCGAATTTGTTCAACAACGCGATCAAAATCTGCGCCCGCACGGTCCATTTTGTTTACAAACACCATACGAGGTACTTCGTATTTGTTTGCTTGACGCCATACCGTTTCTGATTGTGGTTCAACGCCTGAAGAACCACAAAACACAACAACTGCGCCATCAAGCACGCGTAATGAGCGTTCTACTTCAATAGTGAAGTCAACGTGCCCAGGGGTGTCAATAATATTGATACGGTGTTGGTCAAACTGCTGCTCCATACCTGACCAAAAGCAGGTAGTTGCCGCTGAGGTAATAGTTATTCCGCGTTCTTGCTCTTGCTCCATCCAATCCATAGTAGCTGCACCGTCATGCACTTCACCAATTTTGTGTGAAATGCCAGTATAGAAAAGTACACGTTCGGTAGTTGTAGTTTTACCTGCATCTACGTGGGCGACTATGCCTATATTTCGGTAACGTTGAATCGGGGTCTGTCGAGCCATCAGCTTTTATTACTCTCTTTTTATTAGTTCTTTAAATAAACTTTTAGATCGTTGTTTCTTAACAATTATATAAAAATTTACTTCACAAAATTACAAAACAGTCTGCCTTATACAGACAGACTGTTACAGAAGTATGACTTAAAGTCTTATTACCAACGGTAATGAGCAAATGCTTTGTTAGCTTCTGCCATACGGTGAACGTCTTCACGTTTCTTAACCGCACTACCTTTGTTATCTTGCGCATCCATCATTTCTGCAGCTAAACGCTGAGCCATGGATTTCTCGCCACGTTTACGTGCCGCTTCAACCATCCAACGCATACCTAGTGCGTTACGACGAACTGGACGAACTTCTACTGGTACTTGGTAAGTAGAACCACCAACACGACGAGATTTAACCTCTACTGTTGGGCGGATGTTCTCTAGTGCATCTTCAAACACGTCTAGATGTGGTTTGCCGGTTTTTTCAGCAACAATTTCAAGGGCACCGTACACGATTTTTTCAGCGGTCGATTTCTTGCCGTCGAGCATTACGACATTCATGAACTTTGCAAGTAACTCTGATTTAAACTTTGGATCTGGTAGGATTTTTCTTTGACCTACGACTCGTCTTCTTGGCATCTTAATTCTCCGTGGAATTCAGGGGTTTCCCAAAACTCTAATTTAATAGTTTGGCCTTACTAACGGAGAACCGTTAAGACTTAGGCTTCTTAGCGCCGTACTTAGAACGGGCTTGTCTTCTGTCGCTTACACCTGAACAATCAAGTGTTCCACGAACTGTGTGATAACGCACACCTGGTAAATCTTTTACACGACCACCGCGGATAAGTACCACGCTGTGCTCTTGTAAGTTGTGACCTTCACCACCAATGTATGAAGACACTTCAAAACCGTTTGTTAAGCGAACACGACATACTTTACGCATTGCAGAGTTCGGCTTCTTTGGAGTGGTTGTATATACACGTGTACATACACCACGGCGTTGTGGGCAAGCTTGTAAAGCAGCTACGTTAGATTTCTCTACCGGCTTTTTACGGGGCTTACGCACTAACTGGTTAACTGTTGCCATTAACTAGCTCCTGATAAATATAAAATATCCGAAATTTCGGATGCGGTTTACAAAAATATAAGCTATTGAATACCTTGTATTTTTGTTGCTCTTGTACCCTAAACCCAACGCCATTGTTTATATAAACGTCAAATTTGGGTCGCGAAATGTTATAGATCAAATAGGGGGATGTCAAGTGTTATAAGGCATGCAAGCTAAGATTGATTAAGTAAACACGCAAAGAAAAAAGGCCAAACAAATGTTTGGCCTTTTAATATATCACTTGGCTTTAATTACTCAGCGTCGTCGCCAGCATTCAATGCTTCAGCTAATTGCGCTTGCGCTTCATCAGCTGATACTGAAAACTCTTCTTCACGTAAAGCTGCTTTGCGAGCAGAGCGCTTTTGATGATACGCAAAACCTGTACCTGCAGGAATTAAGCGACCAACAATAACGTTTTCTTTAAGGCCACGTAAGTCATCTTCTTTACCTTGAACCGCTGCTTCTGTAAGAACGCGAGTGGTTTCCTGGAAAGATGCCGCAGAAATAAATGACTCTGTCGACAATGATGCCTTAGTAATACCTAGCAACTGAATTTCGTAAGTTGCTGGAATCTTGCCTTGCTTCTCAAGCTCACGGTTAGCGATTTTAACCTGAGAAACTTCAACCTGCTCACCCGCTAGTAATGTGCTGTCACCAGCATTAAGGATCATACACTTACGAAGCATTTGTCTAATAACAACTTCAATGTGCTTATCGTTAATTTTTACACCCTGTAAGCGGTAAACTTCTTGTACTTCGTTTACGATGTAGTTAGCTACAGAGCTAACGCCACGTAAGCGCAAGATGTCATGTGGAGACTCAGGTCCGTCAGATACAACTTCACCTTTTTCAACTGACTCACCTTCAAACACGTTAAGTTGACGCCATTTTGGAATCATCTCTTCGTATGCACCATTCGCATTTAATGAAATATGCGCTGGAATAGATTGGTCAGGCTTAGGCGTAATAGTTAGACGCTTCTTACCTTTAGTTTCTTTACCGAAGCCGATAACACCTGAAATTTCAGCTAAAATAGCTGGCTCTTTAGGCTTACGTGCTTCAAACAAGTCAGCTACGCGTGGAAGACCACCGGTAATATCACGAGTCTTCGAACTTTCTTGCGGTATACGAGCTAGTACATCACCTTCGTTCGCTAACTTACCATCAATAGCTTCAATGGTAGTAAAGCTTGGTAAACGAATTTCTTGTAGTGCACCAGTTTCGCTTTCTAGGATAAGTTTAGGCTCTTTCGCGTTTGCTTTAGATAAGTCTTTAACAACTACGCGGGCAATACCAGTAAGCTCATCTTGCTGTGTTTCGGTGTTAGTATCATCGATGTCAGCAAATGTAATCTTAGAAGGACGCTCTGTAACAATTGGGTGACTATGCGGGTCCCAAGCTGCAACAATGTCACCAGCATTTATAGCTGCGCCATCATCTACAGATAAGATTGAACCGTAAGGTACCTTATAGCGTTCTTTTTCACGACCTTGGTCGTCAATAACTGTTAATTCAGTTGAACGCGAAATGATGACTAACTTGCCATCAGTGTTACGTACTGACTTAGCATTATGTAACTTCAATGTACCAGTAGTTTTAACTTGTACGTTGTTTTCAGCAGACTGTCTTGATGCAGCACCACCAATGTGGAAGGTACGCATGGTAAGCTGTGTACCCGGCTCACCAATTGACTGAGCAGCAATAACACCAACCGATTCACCAGAACCAACCATGTGTCCGCGAGCTAGGTCACGTCCATAACAGTTAGCACATACACCGTGATCATTATCACAGGTAATTACTGAGCGAACCAAAATTTGGTCAACTGAGTTAGTTTCTAGCATGTCTACTAAGTGCTCGTCTAATAGAACATTACGTTCTACTAGCACGTGGTCTTTAGTACCCGGCTTAATTACGTCTTCAGCAACAACACGACCTAGTACACGTTCGCGCAATGGTTCAACAACATCACCACCTTCAATTAACGGTGTCATTTTAACACCTTCGAAAGTACCGCAATCGTCATTGGTTATTACCAAATCTTGTGCAACGTCAACTAGACGACGAGTTAGGTAACCCGAGTTAGCTGTTTTAAGTGCCGTATCGGCCAAACCTTTACGAGCACCGTGAGTAGATATAAAGTACTGTTGTACATTTAGACCTTCACGGAAGTTCGCGATAATAGGTGTTTCAATGATTGAACCATCTGGTTTCGCCATCAAGCCACGCATACCCGCCAACTGACGTATCTGAGCAGCACTACCACGAGCACCAGAATCGGCCATCATATAAACCGAGTTGAAAGACTGCTGCTGTTCTTCTTCGCCTTTAGCGTTGATAACAGTCTCAGTTTGTAAGTTATCCATCATGGCTTTAGCTACTTTATCGTTAGCCGTTGACCAAATATCAATAACTTTGTTGTAACGCTCACCAGCTGTAACAAGACCAGAGTTAAACTGTTCCTGTATTTCAATTACTTCAGCTTCAGCGGCTTCAACAAGTTCTTTCTTCTTAGCTGGAATAACCATGTCATCAATACCAACAGATGCACCCGCGATCATCGCGTAGTGGAAACCGGTATACATGATTTGGTCAGCAGCAATAACTGTGTCTTTAAGACCAAGCGTACGATAACAAGCGTTTAATAGCTTAGAAATCTGCTTTTTACCCATTGCCTGGTTAATGATCTCAAATGGCAGTCCTTTAGGAAGCATTAATGAGAAAATAGCGCGGCCAACAGTAGTGTCCGTTAAGGTAATTCTTTCTTTTTTGCTTCCGTCTTCAGCAACGTCATACTCAGTAATACGAACTTTTACGCGCGCATGTAACTCAGCTGATTCAGTACGGTAAGCTTTTTCAGCTTCGTGCGGGCTGGTAAATACCATGCCTTCACCTTTACCATTAACACGGTCACGTGTTAGGTAGTACAAACCAAGTACAACGTCCTGTGAAGGAACAATAATTGGCTCACCGTTAGCTGGAGAAAGAATGTTGTTGGTAGACATCATTAACGCACGTGCTTCTAGCTGTGCTTCAATCGTTAATGGAACGTGAACCGCCATTTGGTCACCATCGAAGTCAGCGTTGTACGCCGCACATACTAATGGGTGCAATTGAATAGCTTTACCTTCAATTAGGGTTGGTTCAAACGCTTGGATACCAAGTCTGTGAAGTGTTGGTGCACGGTTAAGTAATACTGGATGTTCACGAATTACTTCGTCAAGAACGTCCCATACTTCCGGCGCTTCACGCTCTACTAATTTCTTAGCAGCTTTAATTGTTGTGGCTAAACCACGGCCTTCTAGCTTGCCATAGATAAACGGCTTGAATAACTCAAGTGCCATTTTCTTAGGTAAACCACACTGGTGTAAACGCAGTGTAGGACCAACAGTAATTACAGAACGGCCAGAGTAGTCAACACGCTTACCAAGTAAGTTTTGACGGAAACGACCTTGCTTACCTTTAATCATGTCAGCAAGTGATTTCAATGGACGCTTGTTAGAACCGGTAATTGCACGGCCACGACGACCATTATCAAGAAGAGCATCTACTGCTTCTTGAAGCATACGTTTTTCGTTACGTACAATAATGTCTGGTGCGGCTAAGTCAAGAAGACGCTTCAAACGGTTATTACGGTTAATAACACGGCGATATAAATCGTTCAAATCAGAGGTCGCAAAGCGGCCGCCGTCAAGAGGTACTAAAGGACGAAGCTCTGGCGGTAATACCGGAAGAACAGTCAAAATCATCCACTCTGGCTTGTTGCCAGACATTTGGAAAGATTCTAGTAGTTTTAGACGCTTAGTGATTTTCTTACGCTTAGTTTCAGATGTTACACTTGGTAGCTCTTCACGCATTGAAGCAACATCAGCATCAACATCAAGGTCTTTAAGCAGTTCAAATACAGCTTCGGCACCCATTTTAGCTTCGAATTCGTCGCCATGCTCTTCAAGTGAATCTAAGTATTCTTCTTCATTAAGCAAGCTACCTTGCACTAATTCAGTCATACCTGGCTCTGTTACTACGTATGATTCAAAATACAACACACGCTCAATATCGCGAAGTGTCATATCTAGCATTAAGCCAATTCTAGATGGTAAGGACTTAAGGAACCAAATATGTGCAACCGGGCTTGCTAATTCAATATGCCCCATGCGCTCACGACGCACTTTAGTTAAGGTAACTTCAACGCCACATTTTTCACAAATTACACCACGGTGCTTCAAACGCTTGTACTTGCCGCACAAACATTCGTAATCTTTTACTGGCCCGAAAATACGCGCACAGAATAAACCATCACGTTCAGGCTTGAACGTACGATAGTTAATCGTTTCAGGCTTTTTAACTTCACCAAATGACCAAGAACGAATTTGGTCTGGTGATGCAAGACCAATTTTGATGTTATCAAATTCTTCAGTCTTGTTTTGTTGTTTAATAAACTTTAATAAGTCTTTCACATTTCTCTCCCAACGGAGTCTTTATTATCAGACCCAGCCACGCCAATGCGCGGCTGGGTCAACCTGTAGGTTGCTTGTAAAGCTACGTGCTTACTGTTCTTCAAGCTCGATGTTGATACCCAATGAACGGATTTCTTTCAACAATACGTTGAATGATTCTGGCATGCCAGGCTCCATTCTATGGTCACCGTCTACGATGTTCTTATACATCTTAGTACGGCCATTCACGTCATCAGACTTAACTGTTAGCATTTCTTGTAGCGTATACGCTGCGCCGTAAGCTTCTAGTGCCCAAACTTCCATCTCTCCGAAGCGCTGACCACCAAATTGAGCTTTACCACCAAGAGGCTGCTGAGTAACCAAGCTGTAAGAACCAGTTGAACGAGCGTGCATTTTATCGTCAACCAAGTGGTTCAGTTTCAGCATGTACATATAACCAACGGTTACAGGTCGCTCGAAAGAGCGTCCAGTACGGCCATCAAATAATGTAATTTGACCCGAACGTGGGATGTCGGCAAGCTCAAGCATGTCTTTGATTTCTGCTTCAGTAGCACCATCAAATACAGGCGTGGCAATTGGAACACCTTTACGTAAGTTCTCAGCTAAGCGCGTCACTTCATGGTCGGTAAACTCATCGATGTTTACTTCCTGATGCGACTGACCTAGGGTATATACTTCTTTCAAGAAATTACGCAATTTGGCAATTTCTTGCTGTTCTTTGATCATTCGATCAATCTTCACGCCTAAACCATGTGCAGCCATACCCAAGTGAGTTTCAAGGATCTGACCGATGTTCATACGCGAAGGTACACCTAGCGGGTTAAGAACGATATCTACCGGCGTACCGTTAGCATCGTAAGGCATATCTTCTACAGGCTGAATGGCCGAGATAACACCTTTGTTACCGTGACGTCCGGCCATTTTATCACCTGGCTGGATGCTACGTTTAACCGCAAGATACACTTTAACTATTTTCAATACGCCTGGTGCTAAATCATCACCTTGTGTGATTTTGCGACGTTTTGTTTCAAACTTCTTATCGAAGTCATTTTTAATTTCAGTGTACTGTTCAGCGTTTTGATCAAGTTCGTTTTGAGCGTCTTCGTCTTTAAGAGCGATATCGAACCATTTTTCACGCGGTAAACCGTCAAGTTTAGCTTGGTCTATCCCGTTGTTTAACAACAAGTTAGTAGCACGAGCAAAAATACCGTCAGCAAGAATATTAAATTCATCACTTAGGTCTTTCTTAACCTGGCGTAACTGCATGTCTTCAATTTCTAGTGCGCGCTTGTCTTTTTCAACACCGTCACGAGTAAACACCTGAACATCAATAACGGTACCAGTAACGCTGTTTGGTACGCGTAATGAAGTATCTTTAACATCAGATGCTTTTTCACCGAAGATTGCTCTTAGTAGTTTTTCTTCTGGAGTAAGCTGTGTTTCACCCTTAGGTGTCACTTTACCTACTAATATATCGCCGCCTTTCACTTCAGCACCAATATATACAACACCAGATTCATCTAATTTACCTAGCGCAGATTCACCTACATTAGGGATATCAGCACTAATCTCTTCTGGACCAAGCTTAGTATCACGAGCAATACAGCTTAATTCTTGAATATGAATAGTAGTAAATCTGTCTTCTTGCGCTACACGCTCAGAAATCAAGATTGAATCTTCGAAGTTATAACCATTCCAAGGCATAAATGCGATACGCATGTTTTGACCAAGAGCAAGGTCACCTAAATCAGTAGATGGACCATCGGCCAGTACATCACCTAATACAATAGGGTCGCCAACGTTACAAGTAGGACGTTGGTTAATACATGTGTTCTGGTTAGAACGCGTATATTTGGTTAGGTTATAAATATCGATACCAGCTTCACCTGGTGTCATTTCATTTTCGTTAACTTTAATTACAATGCGTGAAGCATCAACAAAGTCAACAGTACCGCCACGTTTAGCAACAACGGTAACACCCGAGTCAACAGCAACCGTTTTCTCCATACCGGTTCCAACTAGAGGCTTATCAGCCTTAAGTGTAGGTACAGCCTGACGTTGCATGTTTGATCCCATCAATGCGCGGTTAGCATCATCGTGTTCTAGGAACGGGATAATACTTGCTGCAATTGATACGATTTGCTGTGGAGATACATCCATGTAGCTGATGTCTTCTTTTTGTACCAACACGTTCTCGCCGCGTTGACGACAAGCAATAAGGTCATCTACAAGGTTGTTGTTATTATCTAAAGCTACGTTTGCCTGTGCAATCGCATACTGACCTTCTTCAATAGCTGACAAATATTCAATATCGTCAGTTACTAGGCCATTTTCAACTTTACGATAAGGGGTTTCTAAGAAACCGTAATCGTTAGTACGTGCAAAGCTTGAAAGCGAGTTGATCAAACCAATGTTTGGACCTTCCGGCGTTTCAATTGGACATAAACGACCGTAGTGAGTTGGATGTACGTCACGTACTTCAAATCCAGCACGTTCACGTGTCAAACCACCCGGGCCTAAAGCAGAAATACGACGCTTATGCGTTACTTCTGAAAGCGGGTTGTTCTGATCCATAAACTGAGACAATTGGCTAGAACCAAAGAACTCTTTTACGGCAGCAGAAATAGGCTTCGCGTTGATTAGGTCTTGCGGCATAATTGCGTCAAGGTCACCAAGGCTCAAGCGCTCTTTAACTGCGCGTTCAACACGAACTAAACCAACTCTGAATTGGTTTTCTGCCATTTCACCAACACTACGTATACGACGGTTACCCAAGTGGTCAATATCATCCACTTCATCTTTACCATCACGTATTGTGATTAATTGCTGCATTACCGCTACAATATCTTCTTTGCTAAGCGTGCCTGCACCCGTGCTTTCTTTACGGCCTAATCTTCTGTTGAACTTCATACGACCAACGGCTGATAGGTCGTAACGGTCTTCAGAGAAGAACAAGTTTTCAAATAAGTTTTCTGCTGCATCTTTTGTTGGTGGCTCACCAGGACGCATCATACGGTAAATTTCAACCAAAGCTTCTAAACGATTGTTTGAAGGGTCAACATTTACAGTGTCAGAAATATAAGAACCGTGATCAAGTTCATTGATATAAAGCGTATTGAATTCAGTAATACCAGCTTCTTTAAGGGCTAACAATAACTCCAATGTTAACTCTTGGTTAGCCGTAGCAACCACTTCGCCTGTGCTTTCATCAATGTAATCTTTATCTAGTACCTTGCCTACTACATATTCAGAAGGTACTACTAGCTGCGTAATATTGGCTTTTTCAAGCGAACGTGTATGGCGTGCAGAAATACGACGACCGGCTTCAACAAGTACTTCACCGTCTTTACCTAATATATCGAATTGTGCAGTTTCACCACGTAAACGATCAGGCACTACATCCATCATGTAGTTGTCGCCGTCAATTCTTACCGCTACTTTGTCAAAGAATAAATCTAGGATTTCTTCTGTGCCCATATCAAGCGCGCGAAGTATAATAGTTGCAGGCAACTTACGACGACGGTCAATACGAACGAATAAATTATCTTTTGGATCAAACTCAAAATCTAACCAAGAACCACGGTAAGGAATAACGCGTGCGTTATACAATACTTTACCTGATGAGTGAGTTTTGCCTTTATCGTGATCAAAGAACACGCCAGGTGAACGGTGTAATTGAGATACAATAACACGCTCAGTACCATTAATTACAAAGGTACCGTTATCCGTCATTAATGGGATTTCGCCCATATAAACTTCTTGTTCTTTTATATCTTTAACGGTGCCTGGTGCTGCTTCTTTATCAAATAAGACAAGTCTTAGTTTGACTCTTAATGGCGCTGAATAGGTCACACCACGTATTTGACATTCTTTTACGTCAAACACAGGTTCGCCTAGTCTATAAGCTACATACTGTAATTCTGAATTACCTGAATAGCTTTTTATTGGAAACACCGAGCGGAATGCCGATTCTAAGCCATATTGGCCATCGGGATCTTGATCGATGAACTTCTTAAATGAATCCAGTTGTATTGAGAGAAGGTATGGAATTTCCAATACCTGAGGGCGCTTGCCAAAATCCTTACGGATACGTTTCTTTTCACTATAAGAGTAAACCATGGGTTCCTCAGCCGACTGATTTTAGACCCAACCTGCTACACTGATGCGCATTGCAATGACCATGCTTTCGGGCAGAACAAAGACAAAAATACTGTGTAACAAACTTCCAGTACCCTTTTACAGCTTGGGTATTTGCTAAAGTTTTGACCAACAAAGCAGATAATGCTTTATGTAATCATTCACTTATTGCAAGCCCATGCTATCTTATTATTACAAATAAAGGGAATAAAATTTGTAATAAGCATTGTAAAATTTTTACAAATTATACAGCGCAAAAAGGCTGATGATTAAAAATCATCAGCCTAGACCTGATAAAAGGTCAGTAATAGCAAGTGCTAATTACTTAACTTCAACTTCAGCGCCAGCTTCTTCAAGCGTCTTCTTAAGTTCTTCAGCTTCTTCTTTAGCTACACCTTCTTTAATAGCTTTAGGTGCTGATTCTACAACTTCTTTAGCTTCTTTCAAGCCAAGACCTGTAGCGCCGCGAACAGCTTTAATTACTGCAACTTTGTTTCCACCGAATGAAGTAAGAACTACGTCAAATTCAGTTTGTTCTTCAGCTGCTTCGCCAGCTGCTGCTGGACCAGCTGCAACAGCTACTGCTGCTTGAGCTGATACGCCGAATTTTTCTTCAGCTGCTTCGATCAATTCAACTAAATCCATTACTGGCATTTCAGCGATTGCGTTTAATATATCTTCTTTTGTTAGAGCCATTTCTCTAAACTCCTGGGTATAATGTTAAAAATTCAAATTGCCAAAGAGACCAATTATTTGGTTTCTTTGATCGCCGCCAATACACGAGCAAACTTGGTAGGTATTTCGTTAACTGTTTGAACGAATTTACCAACCGGTGCTTTGAAGGTAGCAAGTAATTGTGCCAATGCTTCGTCTCTGGTAGGTAATGAAGCCACTGCGTCCAATTTCTCTGGACCCAACAAACCACTACCAATCGATAACGCAGTAACATTCAATTTAGGATTTTTCTTCGCGTAGTCTTTAAACAAACGCGCAGCACCGCCTGGTGCATCAATAGAAAAGCCATAAATTAATTGACCGGTTAACGCAGGATCGATATCAGCAAACTTACTGTCGGCTAAAGCACGCTTAGCAAGTGTATTTCTGATAACTTTCAGATATACGCCTTGTTCACGAGCTTGAACACGAAGCTCAGTAAGCTCCCCTACTTCCATACCACGGTATTCAGCGACGGCAACAGATAGAGCACGAGATGCAACTTCGTTAACTTCCGCTACGATCTCTTTTTTTGCTGCTAAGCCTAGTGCCACTGAGTTCACCTCTTTTAATTCTGATAGTTAGTTAGTAAATCAACCGCGTACCAGGTTTACAGATTGATATTTACAACACTCAATTAAACTTACGTTCAAATGGTGCTTATAAATACCGCACTACGGTGTTCATTTCCCAGAGAGTCTGGGTTGAATTCACCGTCTGCGCAGGTTCGTATTAAGTAATACATTTAACTAAATAAACTTTATTTAGCTGCAATAGGTCTCTTAAGTCTATTGCTGTATTACGCCTGCGGTCTTGGACGGGAGCTGCAATAAATTAACGATAACGTTAACTATTCAGCTCCAACCCACAACCTTTTACAAGAGAAGTAAGCTATTAAGCTTGACCTAGAGTGCTTTGGTCAATTGAAACACCAGCACCCATAGTTGTGCTTAAGCTTACTTTTGCTATATATGTACCTTTAGCAGATGAAGGCTTCGCTTTACGCAATGCGTCCATAAGTGCTTCTAGGTTTTCTTTAATTGCATCTGCTTCAAAGGCAATTTTACCAATGCTAGCATGAATAATACCGTTCTTATCGTTACGGTATCTTACCTGGCCAGCTTTAGCATTTTTAACTGCAGTTGCAACGTCTGGCGTTACTGTGCCAGTTTTAGGGTTAGGCATAAGTCCGCGTGGACCTAAGATTTGACCTAATTGACCCACAACACGCATTGCGTCAGGGCTAGCTACTACTACGTCAAAGTTCATTTCGCCTTTCTTAACTAACTCAGCAAGGTCATCCATACCAACGATGTCAGCACCAGCTTCTTTAGCTGCTTCGGCGTTTGCACCTTGAGTGAATACTGCTACGCGAACTTCTTTACCAGTTCCGTTTGGAAGCACAGTAGCGCCACGAACGTTTTGGTCAGATTTACGTGCATCAATACCAAGATTAACAGCAACATCTACACTTTCTGGGAATTTAGCGGTCGCTAATTCTTTTAAAAGGGCAACTGCTTCGTCAAAAGCGTATTCTTTGGTTACATCTACTTTTTCAGCGATATTGCGAGCGCGTTTTGATAATTTAGCCATGTCTTATCCCTCTACCTTCAAACCCATGCTACGAGCAGAACCCGCGATGGTGTTTACTGCTGCGTCTAAGTCAGCTGCAGTTAAATCTGGTTCTTTCGTTTTAGCAATTTCTTCTAATTGCGCGCGAGTAACCGTGCCCACTTTTTCAGTGTTAGGACGGCCAGAACCACTCTTGATACCAGCAGCTTTCTTAAGTAAGAAAGAAGCAGGTGGAGTTTTAGTTTCAAAGGTAAATGAGCGGTCTTCGTATACAGTAATAACTACTGGTACAGGAGCGCCTTTCTCTAAAGATTCTGTTTTTGCGTTAAACGCTTTACAGAATTCCATGATATTTACACCGTGTTGACCTAGTGCAGGACCAACTGGTGGACTTGGGTTTGCCGCGCCAGCAGCAACCTGTAGCTTAATTAAGCCAGTGACTTTCTTTGCCATTGTTTTTGTTCTCTATTTTATGGGTATAACGCCTTGAAGATAAAGAGAATATCTTCTCGAACGGCTTCCCGTACTTAAAAAAAGGGCGCAAATTATATGCTTTGAACGAATATTATGCAATAGCTATATTCATTTATTTCTCATATTTTGCCGGCTTTCTTTAAATTTCTATTCGTATGCCTATTACCATCTTTCAATATACATCTTAAATGAGTAATTAAGCCCTAAAAATTTCGAGGGCGGAGTATAACACAAAATATAATTAATATGCTTACAATTTCAACAATAGCGTGTAATGTAAACCTAAAATTACATTAAACCCATATAGGAGTGTAAAATGAGTGAAGCATTAGCAAATCCCGTTAGTTGGTTTGAAATTTACGTAGACGACATGCCCCGTGCTATGTCCTTTTACGAAGCCGTATTTCAAGTGAGCCTTGAGTCTATTACTGATCCTACAGATGATAGCGTTCAAATGTATGGATTCCCTTCAGATATGCATGGCTATGGTGCGAGCGGCGCCCTTGTGAAAATGGAAGGTATGGCTGCAGGTGGCAATAGCACCTTGGTATACTTCAGTTGCAAAGACTGCGCAGTAGAAGAAAGTAGAATAGTTGATGCTGGTGGGCTTGTTGAAAAAAGCAAAATGTCGATTGGCGAATATGGCTTTGTGAGTATTGTGATAGACACAGAGGGCAACTGTTTCGGCCTTCACTCCTTAGCTTAAAAGAGCTGGGCACAAAAACGAATACGCTTAAATGCAAAAAGCCTGATGCAATAACATCAGGCTTTTTTATGTATAACGGTAAATGGCGTTTGGATTTAGCCTTTCTCAACTTGTCCAAATTCTAGTTCAACAGGAGTTGAACGACCAAAAATAAGAACAGATACCTTCAAGCGGCTTTTCTCGTAATCCACTTCTTCAACTGTGCCGTTAAAGTCTGCAAATGGGCCGTCAGTAACGCGTACCACTTCGCCTGGTTCAAACAATGTTTTAGGCTTAGGTTTATCAACTGACTCTTCAAGACGATTTAATATCGCATCAGCTTCGCGTTGCGTAATAGGCATTGGGCGATCAGATGTTCCGCCAATAAAACCGAGTACACGAGGAATACTTTTCACTAAGTGCCAAGAGTCTTCGTTCATTTCCATTTCTACTAATACATAGCCTGGAAAGAATTTACGCTCAGATTTGCGTTTTTGACCTGCACGCATTTCTACAACTTCTTCAGTCGGCACTAAAATTTCACCAAAAAAGGCTTCCATTTCGTGCATCTTAATGTGTTCTTCTAAAGTCTTTTTAACGCGACCTTCGTATTGTGAGAAGGCTTGAACAACGTACCATTTTTTGTCAGACATGCTTTATACTCCGATACCAGTCACTAATCCTACTACCCAAACTATAATCATATCAATAAAATATAGTAAAACACCTACAACAGCAGTAGCGGCTAAAATTACTAAGGTCATACGCACTACTTCTTGACGAGTAGGCCATACAACTTTACGCACTTCCGTTTTTGCGTCTTTTGCGAAGGTTAAAAAAGCTTGTCCTTTGAACGTAGTTGCCGCAATAAGGCCAGCAATTACAACTGTTACTAACGCACCTAAGGCACGATAAAGTACAGACACATCTGAAAACGCAGTGTAGGCATAAACCAAGCCACCAAGTAATACAAATACCAATATCCATTTCACAGTATCTAAAGGATTAGATACGTTTTCTGCCTTTTCACTCATTCGTGTTACCTATTAGCCATAACGCCATTAAAGCGTTAATCAAAAAATCTGTTAAATGGCAGGGGTGGAGAGACTCGAACTCCCAACCGTCGGTTTTGGAGACCGCTGCTCTACCAATTAGAGCTACACCCCTACAAGCATACGTTCTCCGGTTTATAAACGTACACGGTACTTACACCACCCTTGTGTGCTGTTTTTCTTATTGGGAAAATTTCATCGTACAAGGGAGGGACGCGTATTATACTTATGCAAGGCAATGTTACAAGAAAAATATATCACTAAATGCAGAAATAGAAATGTTATGTATCACTATATTAAATAGTGCTTTAAAAAAATACTGTTACCTTATGTAAATGTTAACGGTATGTAATCATGGTAATACTTATTTAAAATATTAAACCATTACAAAGCCAATCATTCAAACAAAGGAATTATTATGTTTAGCGATGCCAACTCACAATCAGCACTTCAAGCAGAATATAAAACACTTAATGTTAGTATTGAAAATCATATTGCGCATATAGTTTTGAATCGTCCTGAACAACTCAATAGTATGATTGCCGAGTTTTGGTTAGAGCTACCTCAGTGTGTAAGGGCGATAGACGCAAGCGCACTTGCACGGGTGATTGTAATTAGTTCCACCGGCAAACATTTTTCAGCAGGTATGGATTTATCTGTATTTACGAATATGGCGGCAACATTTGAAGGCGAACCTTCAAGGCGTGCAGAGCGCATGCGCAGAAGCGTTTTGCAATTACAAGATAGCTTCAGTGCGCTTGAGCAAGTTCGCGTACCTGTGTTGGTAGCCATTCAAGGCGGTGCCATTGGCGGCGCAGTTGATATGATAAGCGCTTGTGATAGCCGGTATTGTACCAATGACGCTTATTTTTGTGTGAAGGAAACGCAATTAGGTATGACGGCGGATGTGGGTACTCTTCAACGCTTACCGCATTTGTTATCACACGGTATAGTGCGAGAGCTTGCCTATACCGGCCGTAACTTTTCAAGCGCTGAAGCATTACAGCATGGGTTTGTGAACCAAGTGTTTGAAAACCAAGAAACTATGCTTGCGGCAGTTATGAAAATAGCTAAGCAAATTGCTATTAACTCCCCTATGGCAGTGAGTGGCTGTAAAGAAATGCTTAACTATGCCCGTGATCACAGCGTTGAAGATAGCTTAAATCATATGGCTACATGGCAAAGTGGTATGTTCCAAATGCCTGATGTGCATGAAGCAATGGCTGCCGGGCAACAAAAACGTATGCCAGAGTTTGAGCCTTTATTTAAAAAAGAAAACTAAAAGAGAAAAGATAAATATAGAGGCTAATTAAATATTGGCTTCTATATAATGGGCTTCACGGGGGCTAAACTGCCTAAGTGCGCTTTTTGCATCATCCCAATGTGCATTGGTTACTGCACTCCAAAAATTAGCCTTATTATGGGCAAGATCATTTACTTGGATTGAGAGGGAAAATAGAACCGTTTGCCAGGTTTTACTCAATTCACAAAAAGACTTTTGCGAGCTATGCTCAAACTGTAAAATAAGTTCGTTTACTTGATTTTGCCAACAGCCTAAATTTACTGCATCGGTTTCAGCTAAGCTGAGTTCTAAAGGGTGTTCGAGTAAATAGTCTGCCGCTTCTTGCCCTATTAAACCTACATATGGATAGAGCTTTCCTAGCAAAGCTGGATTTAAGGCCATAGAACGAAGTTTAGTATGAGATATTTTACCTAAGTTACAGCCTATACCCACGCAAACTCCACTGTATTGCCCGTTATCTACGGCAATATAGCCCACACAAGCATTCTCTCCTTCACGCTCCGCTATAAACGTGAAATCAATAATTGGCCTAGCATTTATTGGCTCTTCAGTATTCGTAGACACTTACCCTCTCCTTATATTTGATCAGCACTTCCCAGTGAAAACAAAAGCAAGGTATTACAACGCATTAGTGTAATAGGCAAACAGCACGCTTTATGGTTTGAGTATACCTGAAAAAGCTTACTGGTCAAAAATTATACGAATTTAAATGCCACTTTATTCTAGGCCAATAAAACCTCCGGTTTGATGAGCCCATAATTTAGAATAAATGCCGTTGCGATCAAGCAGTTCTTGATGAGTACCTGATTCCACAATTTTCCCATCATCAAGCACTAACAGCCTATCCATTTGTGCAATCGTTGATAAACGGTGAGCTATGGCAAGTACGGTTTTATCTTCCATAATACTCACAAGGCCATTTTGAATAGCGGCTTCAACTTCTGAATCTAAGGCCGAAGTGGCTTCATCAAGAATAAGAATAGGCGCGTTTTTCAACATTACTCGTGCAATTGCTATTCGCTGGCGCTGACCACCCGATAGCTTAACGCCGCGCTCGCCTACGTGGGCATCATATCCAGTTCGGCCTTTCGCATCACTTAATTGCTGAATGAACTCGTGGGCCTCTGCCTGTTTAGCCGCCTCAATCATTTGCTCTTCGGTAGCATCAACTCGCCCATACATTATGTTGTCACGCACTGAGCGGTGCATTAACGAAGTGTCTTGGGTGACCATACTAATATTACCGCGTAAGCTTTCTTGAGTAATTTGCTGAATGCCTTGTTCATCTATTTTAATACAGCCTGACTGCACATCATAAAAGCGCAGTAGTAAATTAACTAAGGTAGATTTACCCGCTCCTGAGCGCCCTACCAAGCCAATTTTCTCACCCGCTTTAATTTGAATATTTAAATCATTAAACACATTAATGGTGTTGTTGTTTTTCCCTTTGTAAGAAAAATTCACATTCTTAAATGCAACTGCGCCACCCGCTATTTTGAGTTTTGTGGCTTGTTTATCGTCTTTAATACTTGCGGGTACGGCGAGCGTATTTATTCCATCTTGCACTGTGCCTATATTTTCAAATAATGACGACACTTCCCACATAATCCATTGGCTCATACCGTTTAAACGTAAACTCAAACTTACGGCTATGGCTATATCACCCGGGCTCACAGTACTATGTATCCATAAATATATGGCTAATGCAGATATTGAAAATACTAGAATGTAGTTAATTCCCCAAACCAAAGCCTGTAGAACGGTGACTAATCGCATTTGTGGATACACCGTTTGCAAAAAGCCATCCATGCCTTCTTTCGCGTAGTTTTCTTCACGCTTATGATGTGAGAACAGCTTCACCGTCATAATATTGGTATAGCTATCTACAATTCGCCCCGTCATGACTGATCGTGCATCAGCCTGTTTTTGCGAAACCTTTTTTAACTTAGGTAGCATTATTCGCAAAATAATGACATACAACACTAACCACACTACCAAAGGAATGGCTAAGCGCCAGTTACTGGCAAATACCAAAGCCACTACCGACACAAAGTACACTGATATATAAACCGCTAAGTTGAGAATTTTGGTCACGGTTTCACGCACCGACAACGCGGTTTGCATTACCTTTGTTGCCACACGGCCCGCAAACTCATCTTGATAAAAGCTTAAGCTTTGTTTAAGCAAGTATTTATGCGCTAACCAACGAATGCGCATTGGATAGTTGCCTAAAATAGATTGATGCATAAGCATCGATTCAAGCATAATCAAAGTGGGCAGTATAACTAACACCAACAGCCCCATCCAAATTAGCGTGCCTTTTTCTTCGGCAATAAAAGTACTTGGATCGCGTGTTGAGAACCAATCAACTAGTTGCCCCATAAAGCCAAATAGCGACACCTCAAGAAAGGCAACCAATCCACTTAAAATCGACACCGTAAAAAGTACATGCCACATTCCTTTTGAATAGTGTTTGCAAAACGCCACTATGGTTTTGGGTGGCTGGCTTGCGGTTTCATCAGGGAATGGCTTTGTTAAGCGTTCAAAAAAAGAAAACATGAAAAATACATCTCACTTTAAATTATGAAAAAGGGGCTGGTAATGTTCGAATTACAGGTTTGGGCAATGCACGATAACCGGCAGGATGATAACACATTTTATACGGCAAAAAAGTGACGAATAAGCCGAAATAAATTTCATTTAAAGGCCCTAGAAATAAGATTCTATTTTACAAGTAGCGCACAATACCTATACTTCCTGCAAATATAAATAAAACGACAAAGTGGCTTTTAATGACTGAATCTACCCGATTACAAAAGACCTATATTTCGGTTGCGCAAAATGCATCAGGGCGAAATTTGCATGTGCCAATATACACAATAGATGACGGTAAACCCGGCCCAACGGTGTATATACAAAGCTCCATTCATGGGTCGGAAGTTCAAGGTAATGTAGTTATTTATCAGCTTATAAAGCTACTTAAAGATATTGAAGTGCATGGAAAGGTGATACTGGTACCCAACTGTAATCCAGTAGGGACAAATATAAAAGCTGGCGAATATACCCTAGGCCGCTTTGACCCAGTAAATGGGACAAACTGGAACCGTGGATATTTTTTTGATGAAGCAAAAGTACATGAGTTTGCGAATAATCTAAGCCCCAACACACCGCTAAATACAATCAAAGATAACTTTAGAAATATGTGGCGCCAAGCTATTAATGAAAAGCTGGCTCAACCTTGGGGGCTTGGCTTAGCGCAACAACTAAACTTAAAACTTCAGCAAATAGCGGCAACCGCAGACCTAGTCCTTGATTTACATAATGGCCCGGTGTCATGCCGGCATTTATACGTACCTGAATATGCAAAATCAGCAGCTCTAGAGTTTTCTATTCCCCATTGTATATTCATCCCTAACAAATTTGCTGGCGCATTAGATGAGGCCTGCTTTTGTCCTTGGTGGACCTTACAAGAAATATTACATGCTAAGTGGGGTGAAGAAGTTGATTTCAAGGTACAAGCATTTACCTTAGAAATGGGCAGCCAGGAACATATTAATTTTGCCGAAGGTGAAGACGATGCTAACAGTATTTTAGCTTACCTTGCCTGCCATGATGTACTTTTCACTACCCAATATAAGCCTAAAAAAATGAAACGAATAGGCGTGGCCTTAAGCGATTATAAAACCCTTTATACTGATTTTGGTGGCATGGTTGAATATTGCGCAGAGCCCGGCGTATTGGTTAAGAAAGGCGAGCATTTAGCCAAAATTTTGAATATTGATGAACTAGACAACCAAGACGCCATGCATGAATTATTCGCCCCCTGTGATCTTATTCCTATTTTGCACTTTCCGTCAGCATCGGTGTTAAGCGGTACTCAACTATATAAGTGCTTTACCAACTTTTTTGACATTTAACTTTGCCGGTAGTTATAAAACCAGGAAAGGGCTAGTTGCCCTGCAAGGTAAGTACTAAAGAGCGCGGGCCGCCGTGGTCACGATGCTCGCACAAGTAAATCCCCTGCCATATGCCTATATTAAGTGCACCTTTTGTAACAGGAATGGTTACGCTAGGCCCAAGTATACTGGCCTTTAAATGGGCCGGCATGTCGTCAGGGCCTTCGTCAGTATGCTCATAGTAACTTTGGTTTTCAGGAATTAAATGATTGAATGCTCTTTCGAAGTCTCGGCGAACGCTTGGATCGGCGTTTTCATTAATAGTTAATGACGCTGAAGTATGCTGTATAAAAACGTGCAGCAAACCTTGTTGACATCGCCCTAAAACGGGCAATGATTGAACCAGTTCACGGGTAATCAAATGAAAGCCACGTGGCTTTGCGGGCAAAGTAAGCGTTGTTTGTTCAAATATCATATTTATAACCTTCATTGAGTAAAATGCCAACTACCGGTATTTATAGGACATTATGCTTTTTCAGCTTAGCCAGTGCTACCTTGCTCAAGTAGTGACGCGTAGTTGCTTTTGCTACAGGCATTTTGCATTTTGCTTACTGTGCGCAGCTCACTTGGCACAAGTGTGAGGGAATATTTGCTCACTACTTTCATAAACGCACCAATGTATTCACACCTATAAGCATGGTTAGGTGGCAGCCACTCATCTAAGCCTTTTGCGCCTTTTTGCCTATTTAGTGAAGCTTTAACTAAAATTAGATTATCAGTATCATTGGCGAATTCCTGCCGAGTGGCTCTGCTCCAGAAGCTTCCCCCGCGTCCATGGGCAAATTTAAGCGGTACAATGTGGTCTAAATCTAGGTCGGTTGATTCAAAATAAGTGTCATTTGAATACGGGTCGTACCAAGCGCCCTTTAACACCTGGCACTCGTTCTGTGTTTTATAAGCAACCGCCTTAGTAGAGGTTTCAATAAGTAATTCATGGCGAGTGTTTTGGCAGTCTTTATCTTGGTCAATCCAATGCGGCCAATCTTTGCGGTTGTATAAATATGAAAACTTACGCCCTTCATTTAAGGCGTCATTAGCGGCTTGCTTAACAATTCTTTTGGCGCTTGACTTAGGTAATTTGCCGTTGTCGTCTAAACATGCTTGTACTGAGGGGTATGCAGTAAATCGTTTGGTTCGCGTATAAGAGCCACTGTGTTCGTCATGGCATATGCCTGAACTCGACTTTTTTACTATGGCCGGGGCCTTAGTTTCATCAATAGCGTAAGCAGTTTGTACTAGCCCAATAGATACGGAAAACGTGAATGCGATTAAGCGGCCACTAAAAGCAAATATACTCATTATAAACAATTATTTGAGAACGAATAACGCAATGGTAACCGAAACCTGTACTTTGGTACAGGGCATCTAATGTTTGATGATACAAGTACTTATATATATGTTTTTAAAAGCACGGCTGTTTTCGAGCGCAAACAAGTAGGAATGCCCTTGGATAGGTGCAATAAATTTGTAGCGAAAAATAAGAGTGGAATGTAGCTATTAGCTAAGATGCAGTTATTTAGTAGGAAGTAATACTAGTAAATGTTAGTTAAGAAAACGTACTCATTTAAGCATCTTAAATGAGCTTACCCGCCAAGTTTACTTGTACACTTGGCGCACCAGCCAGCAAACTTTCTTTTAGACTCAATGGAATGGGAAGCTTTTTAAATAGCTTTGCATCAACCATTACATACACAATTTGCGCGGTAGCAATGGCTCGCCCCGTGGTAAATTCAAACATATCAACTTGCATACAAAAGCTACTATTCCCGGCTTTTATTACTCGGGTTTTTAAACTCAGAATATCGTCAAATTTAGCAGAGCTCTGCCAGTCTATGTGCATGCTTACCACTTGATTGTCAAAGCCCATATCAAGAATGTGCTGGTATCCCCCCATTACTTCCCGCATAAATTCGGTCGACGCTAAATCTGCATAGTCAGCGTATCGCGCGTTAAATACAACGCTTTGGGCATCGCATTCAGAGTACCTAACCCTAATTAGCAGCTCAAATGGCTCAGTTTCTGTTGTATGCATGTTAGCTCTCCTCTTCCACTTGAGATTCATCCAATGCCTGTTCACTACTCGCCACTTTTGAATGAATACGCAGTACCAGTGTTTCTGATATTTTGTCTTGAATTGCTTGGCGGTTAGGATCCCAATAAAGCTGTAGAAAGCCAAGGAGCCCCGTTGCAAATCCAGCGCCATAACCACCATAGCGCCCAAAACTTTCCCATAAATTGGGGGCCGTGCCGTCTAATTTAACCACTTTAATTTTGCATAATTTTTTGCCTATGGTTTGGCCGTTCGCCCATGCTGTAAATACACTAAAATATAGCGCTGCCCAGCCTAAACCTAAGCCTAAATCAGCCATAATTCCCTCAACCCAAGCAATCACACTAGGTGAGCTTGACTCATTTGGCGAACTATTGACTTGGGGGATATCGTTTTCTAATTCATATTTTATTTTTTCGCTGGTAAATATTTGGTCAAACAAATTAAGCATATTAGTTTTGTTTTGCTCATCCCACGGCATGGCGTTTATTTTCTCTGCCATTCCTTTATTAAATTCGCTTGCCTGCATATCAGTTTTTGCTAGCTCCGCCGCTAGCTCACTGCCCTCTTCTTCAATACACAGCATATCTTGTTGGCATGCGTAAAATATGACTACCTCGGCTATTTTTGCTTGCTTACTGCTAACCTCACTGGGGGCATTGTTATTTTCGCTAATGCCTTGCACCACCATATATGCAACAATAAAAACAATAACAGCCCCACTGCCGCGTAAAAGTTTTCGGGTTGCATGGCGAGCTCCTGTTTCGCTTTTTTGTTTTAAGCGTGCATCGGCTCTAAAAAAAGTTAAGGCGACAAATACAGCAAAAATTAGCGCACTAATTGAACTTAGTACGCTAATTAAAAATACGTCGATTAAAATTGCGATGCCTCGCCGCATTGGGCTGGCTAAAGGGTGCCCTAATAAATGCGGTGATACAGTAAATGCATAAGGCGTGACTATTTCTCGAGTTTCTGCGTTTGAGCTTTGTTCAACATTCTTGTCACTAATTTCCATAATCTTGCTCTTAGTATTATTGAGTTTTCTAATTTAGATGAATTTTTGCATGATGCAAAATAGCCAGTATCCACTAATGATAAACTGCACAAGAAAAAACACGAATCGTGCTGATATTGCCGCATTTGAAGTGGAGCATATATGAATGGATGACTGCACTATTCGAGCGCCCACTACCACCAAGGCAAGTGGACTGGTAATGTGAGCCGAGTTTGTTGCTAAAGCAAGTAGCATAATTGCCCCTATAAAGGCGAATGACTCATAACAATTAGCGTGGGCTCGAGTTAAACGTGAACCAAGCGCACCAACATCATTGCCGCTGCTGTCAAACTTAAGCGAACTGCGTGCGTGTTTTTTATTAAAAACTGTTCTATACAAAGCTATCGCAAGAATTAACAGCATTGTCCAAGCGATATAAATAACAACAGCCAAAATGGTTTCGTTCACAAAAATTCCTCTTTCTTTTTATTATTTTTAGCATAGCCCATTGGCTGCATTTTTCCCATTAGAATTAGGCTATTGCAATTGTTCGCTAATACCTTTACTGGTATTGGTGCAGTTTCCATGCTAATAATTAAACAGCTAAAAAACAATGTGATGTAAAATTTTTAAAGGGAGTATAAATGTCTATTCAATTGCAGGGTGTTTTTCAAATAACCGCATGGGACGAACAGCCATACACAGAAAATGATGACGGCTCAAAACTTACCAATGCTAAAATTACGCAAACCTATAGCGGTGATATTGAAGGTACAAGCGAGCTGCAATATTTAATGGCGTATTCGCCTAGCGGTGCGGCGCATTTTGTGGGAATAGAAACAGTTACATGTACTATTGAAGGGAAGCTTGGCAGCATAGTTTTGCAACACATAGGTAAGTTTGAGGCAGGCGTAGCAAGCAGTAAATTTACAATACTCGCTAACTCGGGCAATAACGCCCTTTCAGATTTATCAGGTTCTGGGTCTTTCACGTCAGGCGAAAACGGCCAAGCCTCTTACCTTATTAATTTAGAAAAATAAGTCAGGCGTTTTAATTAGCACTATTGAAGAAATCTTGAATACCCATATTGTTGGTATATGAAAAACTCGCTGCGCCATCACACTATAACATCGCCAATGCGCTCCTGCGTTTATATTGTGCTGTTCGCATTAATGCTACTTGCTGCGTCACCTTTTCAGGCTGCAAATGTTGCACCTAGCAACTACAATATTAACACTAGTGAAAATAGTTCACTGGCTTTACAGTTACCGGCTAAAAGCGAGCATACCAAACACTTTCAAAACACAAAGTATAAGCACGAAAAAGTAAGCAAAGTAAGAAGGTTTCTACCTTACAAACCTAAATTTCATTTAATACACTATTATAGTTCCACGTTTCATTTATTCACTTATATTGAAATAAATTGGCTTGCTAAGGTTAATTTGATTTCATATTTGCGTTATCAATCCGTTCCGTAAATCTTTCACCAATACCAAAATAACACATAACTAACGTAGCGCTTTATGGTGCTTCAAATTTTCCTGTATTGAGCAAAAGATTATGACTTTATTTACCCAAATTTTATTTATTATTTTTCCTTATATTGGCTTTTTATGCCTTTTATGGCTATTTTTTACATTTTACAAATGGGCCAAAAAACGCAAAGCGGCGGCAATAGGGCTAGGCATGATGATGCATGTGTTAGTTCCAGTACCAAATGCCGAGAAAGCTATTGTTGAAGTAATTGAGAAAAAGAAGATACAAGAGAGAAAGTCAGCGCAAATAAAAAGTGACAAATAGCGGTATATTGGCCATAAAGTATTATACTTTGTGGCCGTGTTTGTTTTTACACAAGCATAATTGAATAGTAAGGACTTGTAGATTATTCTAAGAGCCGTCAAATTTATTAGCTAACGCAGCTCCTTTCTACCGAGAAAACCATGACCGAAGATATAGAACAAATACAAAAAATAACCGACATGATAGTCGAGTATTTACTCACCTATAGCTTTCAAATAGCTGGTGCCATATTCGTATTTATTTTGGGCATGTGGATTGCTGGTAAGGTAGGCAAAAAAGTCGAAAGACTCATGCTTCAACGCAAAATTGACGTTACGCTAAGTGCTTTTACCGGCAGTATCGTTAAGGTCATTTTAATTGTAATGGTTGCCATTATTGCCCTGCGTAATTTAGGCATTAGCGTTACACCGTTGTTGGCGGCTATTGGTGCTCTTGGTTTAGGTTTTGGTTTAGCGATTCAAGGCATGCTTTCTAATTATGCCGCCGGCTTTACAATTATTATCACGCGGCCTTTTGTGGTGGGCGATACCATTAAAGTACAAGGCGTTACTGGCTTGGTTTCAGAAGTGCAACTGGGTTACACCATACTCATTGATGAAGATAGCGTGCGTATTCAAATACCGAACCGCTTAGTAATTGGCGAAATTTTGCATAACTCCAATAACAACAGCTTAATTGAACTCTCTATTGGTGTTGCCTATGATAGTAACACCCAGGAAGTTATTGATTTAATTGAAGATGCGCTTGGCGGAGTGTTAGATATTGCTGAAAGTAACGAGCCAATTGTGGGTATTGATAACTTTGGCGATAGCAGTATTAACTTTGGGGTGCGCTTTTGGGCACCTACTACCAAACATTATCAGGTGCGATATCAAGCCAATAAGCTCATTCACGATGCTATTACACAGGCCGGGATTGTTATTCCGTTCCCTCAGCGTGAAGTTAAAATGGTTTAAGATGCGAAGCGAAATTTCTATGTGGCTTTGCAAAGTTGCGTGTTAGCGTTTTTACACAAGCTGAGCCGATTGCAAACGTTCGTGGTCATAGCGATTCAGGAGCAAGAAGTCTAAGTTTTAGCACCTTTGCGTAAGTCGTTATTGCCGCCCCCATTCCTTTCCCCCCATTTCTACCAACCTAGACTCGGCTCGTCGAAAGGAAAAAGCGAGATCATTGGCGGCCGATAATTGTGCCAGTGACACGCCAATTCGACCCGTAGCCGACCACTCATAAACTTCTCCCTTTTTGGTGCGAATCATGGTCGTAGCAAAAGAACTCGAGTTTCCTCCCTTATCATTAACAAACAATTCTTCATCACCGTCACTGCTTTGTACTTGCGCTTCAAAATCGACAAACAATTCGTCGAGCGGGACTTGTGCCGTCAGCACCAAGCGGGTGCGAGATTCATAACACGCGTCAATGAGGGTAACAAAGCGTCGCGCTTCGTTGAGGTGATTAGCGTCTAGTTGAGGGACGCGTTCCATAATGATCACCGGAAATCGGCGGCAGAGGGAAATATAATCGGCCGCCCCTAGCGGTTGGTAGCACAAATCTGAAAAATCAAACCAGGCGCATCGGTCATTCAATCGGGCGACCTGAACGGTGCGACCAAAGAGGACAGGAATACTCTCGGCCTCAGTTGTGGATGCAGTGCCACCATATATTTCTTCCAACTGCGCCTGCACCTTGTTACTAATATTATTATCGCCGTGCCCCCCATTGTTTGACCAAAAATAGGATTGGCCATCTGCTCGATTTTCGAGTCGATAATCATTCTGGGAATCCTCCATGGAAATAATGTCGGACGTGTGTTTCAACATGTCGATAAATGGCAAAAAGAGGGATCGGTTAATGCCTCCCTCATACAAGGCATCGGGTGCTCGATTCGAGGTGGCCACCATCACGACATTCCAATCCGATATTAATAGTGAAAACAGTCGTTTCAAAATCATGGCATCGGCAATTTCTGTCACTTGAAATTCATCGAAACAGAGGAGTTGGGCTTCTAGTGCTAATTGTTGCGCAACGACGGGAATCGCATCACCTTGTGGGTGCTTCTGTTTGTAGACAAAAATTCGATGGTGGACGTCTAACATGAATTCATGAAAGTGAACGCGGCGTTTGGTAATCTTTACGTGTTTAAGGCTGTCATTATTACAGCAAGAATTATCATCAGGAACAGTAAGCGACGCGTAAAATAGATCCATTAGAAAGCTTTTGCCTACCCCTACCGGCCCGTGAATGTACATGCCTCGCGGTGGTGGACCAAAAAACCACAAATTAAACTTCTTTCGAAAAAAGGACTGGGCGGACGCTAGGGAGCGCGACAGCAACAGTAATAGTGAACTGCTGCTTGTACAGCTGCTCTGCGCCGGATCGTCGGTACGCACGGGTACTGGTGGGAGCAAGGCAAGAGAATCGTGCAGGGCATCAAACTTTGCCGCCAGAGCCACTTGCGCGTTATCTCGTCGCACCTCTCCCGCGTTTACCTTGAGTTCATAAGCCGCTGACACGGGGCCTTTCGATAAGCACCGCCGAGCTACGTGACCTTGTGCCATTATCGCCTTTATCATCGTCGCCTTTATCATTATCGTTTTCATCATAGAGCTGATGAATTTATCAACATAATAATATGGTACGTTAGATTTCTGAATGGGTATCAAATGGATTTGTATTAAAGGCTCAATCTTCGCAGTTCAACTTGTAAAAATTTCGCATAAATAACTGAATAATAAAAAACCACCCGCAAATATAGCTAACATAGAGACTAGTTGGTAGCGTTAATTTCTCCTATACTCTAGGGAGAGGAAAGAGTGGTATGGTAGTGGGAACCGCTTATGGAAGTGTGATGAGCTATATCACAGCAGTAATTGCAGACAGGGCTCGTGAAAATTTGGAACAAGAGTATCATGAAGCTATGTTGACGTGTGATTGAATAGGTGGCACGGTTGATAACTATCCATTTTAACCAGTGCAAAAAATACTATAAACAAGAGTCTCTCAGGTGAATATGCAAAAAAAAATGAATTTTAAAGACTTAGTGCGGCGTGAAAATTCCGTCTGTGAGTCAGTCAGCCCTGTTAAGTCTGCTATTATGTCTTTGTATGGGGTGTTTAAGGCAAGTGTGTTATTGTTAGTTCTCACACTTTGTGGCAGCCTCCTTTTAAAAGACACAGTTCCGCTGATTCAACATTTTTATTACTCGCTAGGGTTGTCTGTGTTTTTTTTTACAGCTTTGACCGTCGGCGAAGCCTTAGCCTTTATTAAAACAAGCGTGATCGGCAGTTTCTTACTTGGAAGTCCTTCAGTAGCTCGTCATCATATCGTAAAAGCGGGTGTACTATATTGTTTAGTATTGGTTTTTTTAGTTGGCATTTTGTCGGTTACCCGACCTTCTCTTGTATTGACGGATGAAACAGATAATAAATTGGAAAAGTGTTACGATATCGTCGAGTGTAACTCATTAACGCCAACAGATATTAATTAACATGTAATTACAGAGCAAGAGAAAGTCGTACAAACCCCATTAACGATGATGACAGCGTAGGAGAATTACTGAAAATGTTCAGCCCACAAAACAAAAAGGGGTTAGAAACCTTTGAACGTTGGAAGAGAGAAAATGGTGGTAAAGATTTTAGTGTTGCAAAGTAGGCTTGGTTGAGCGTGATATGGAAAGCAGTTTTCTCAATTTGCCACTAGATGACGAAGACAGCTTATTCCACCTCCGAGACTTAACCCCACCCGATTCCGGTGACCGGCGCAGTTCGGCCTAATTCGCCCCTAATAGCAAACTTCGCGCCTCACTATAGTAATAGTGAACTGCTGCTTGTACAGCTGCTCTGCGCCTGACCGTCGGTACGCACGGGTACTGGTGGAAGCAAGGCAAGAGAATCGTGCAGGGCATCAAACTTTGCCGCCAGAGCCACTTGCGCGTTATCTCGTCGCACCTCTTTCGCGTTTACCTTAAATTCATAAGCCGCTGACACGGGGCCTTTCGATAAGCTCCGCCGAGCTACGTGACCTTGTGCCATTATCGCCTTTATCATCGTCGCCTTTATCATTATCGTTTTCATCATAGAGCTGATGAATTTATCAACATGATAATATGGTACGTTAGATTTCTGTATGGGTATCAAATGGATTTGTATTAAAGGCTCAATCTTCGCAGTTCAACTTGTACAAATTTCGCATAAATAACTGAATAATATAAATAAAATCAGCAATCAAGTTAGCGCCCAAACCGGACACTTAGCCAGTCGTAAATTAGCACTAAAAGTCTTTAAGCGCTATTTAGTGGTTTTGCTAGTTTAGACAAAGCTAAATAGTCTAGCGTAAAGATAACTATAATCGCGATACCACCAAGCGGAAAAAGAATACTAAGCGCAACAAGTGCTGTTAAACCAGTTATCCAGACGCCATCGCTTTGAAACCGAGGAGGAGGGCTAAGTGAATTTTGATCACGCGGACGACGAATCCACCACATAATAGTTCCTAACACCGATATTAGTATAAAACTAATACAAAACATTGCGTTTACTGTTTTATTAATAACGCCCATGTCGCCTTGATGCAAGGTCACCCCCAAAGCAACTAATTTTGCCAAGCTCGAGTATTGATCCCAAGTAACATCCATAAGCACTTCACCAGAGTATTGGTCAACATGAACAGTGCGATCATTCGACGGATCGATTATATCGCCTGCCATTGAGTTTGCAGTAATTGTAAACACACCCGTTTCAGTTTTTGGGAAAAATATGCGATATTGTTTGAAACCTAAACTAGATGCTAACTCAATAACTTTGTTTATGCCTATGTTGTTCATGTTGATGTCTGCACTAGCTAAAAAGGGCTCAGCTTGTGAGCTTTTTTGAAGCATCTCGTTGTGCAGCATTTTAGAATGATCATGCGGTTTTTGTGAGGATTCTGGAACAGGTGTAAGCTCTAAATTCCAAGGCATTTCTTCTTCTGAAGCATGGTTTAAATCAGCATGAGTGAGCGATTGCCTTGTGCTAGAAGCAGGCTTTTCGCCCCACACGTAGTGGCTTGGGAAACTATTCCAAGCTTGCACTATTTTTGCTCCCCAAAGACCCGTCCAAGATAAGCCCGAGATAAAGAACAAAAGTAATATTACCGAAAATACCCCCGCTGTATTGCTATGTAGGTCTCGAAGCATAACTCGGCGGCCAAACTTAGTGCGAACTTTCAAAAAGCCCATTTTAGAAACTGCGTCGCGTGGTAGCCACAAGTAAATACCACTGATAAGCATCAATATGCCCAAGCTAGCCGATATTTCTATCAAATAATCCCCTAAATCCCCAATTAAAAGGCTGCTGTGTATTTTATTGGCAGTATTATAAATGCTATTGCTTCTGTCGATGGTGCCTAGCACTTCGGCGGTATATGGGTCTACAGTTACAAACAGCTGCTTGTTCTCTTGAGTCTGTATAGAAAAACGATTTGCAATACTTTGGTCTTTAGTCGCAATAAACTGCGTTACAACTGCAGTTGGGAAGGCGTTTTGTACAGCCAGAACTTGTGTTCGAATATCGGTTTGTGTGCTTTGGTTTTGTATTTCTAAAATAGAAGAATAACGTGCCGTTTCAATTTCATCATCAAACAACATCACCAAACCGGTGACAGATAGCATCAACAAAAATGGGACTACATAAAGTCCAGCATAAAAATGCCAGCGCCAAACCAAATGATAAATTGATTTTTGCTTGCGCTTATTTATTTGTATCGAAGGGGGGCTCAACGTTTAGTGCTTTCCGTTTAGAAGTTGTTTAAAGAGCGTTCGTTAAAGAGACAATAGCATGACGCAATTTATCCGTCATCAATAAACCATTTAAAAAATAAAAGAGACTAACGACATATACTAGAATCATAGATTGATAAATAGTGTTGCATCTTTGCGATCGAGTCCCCTTACTTATAACTCTAATAATACATGCTTGGCGATATTCACGAGAAGTGTACACCAGTAGCTGTCATACTGATTTTTTAGTAAATCGTCACTCGCGCTTTTATGTATGAAAAGGTGACGAATGTTAAACTGACGTAGCAGTTCTAATTCGCCTTTATCTTTTAAGAAGTTATTAATAGATAGACTAACGTCTGTAGGCTTTGTAAATAGATGACTGGCAAAAACATCCAATTGAAGGCATTTTATTGTGTCATTACTCGTCCGTCACCCTCGCATAGGCGAGGGTCTACTGAGAACTCAAAGCGCCTTCTCGTGACGGCACCGATTACCGGCTAGTACACACGTGTTCTTTGACCCTATCGACTTTATTGGCAAACTAGCGGCTCTCATTCCACCACCAAGACTCAACCTCACACGATTTTTCGGTGTTTTCGCCCCTAACAGCAATCTTCGTGCACAAGTCACTGTATCACAACGAGGAAAGAACAGTCCTCGACTTGCTGATAAAGAAGGTGTGCAATCTGGCAAGCCTTATCACGCTAGGGGCATGAGTTGGATGCAGCGCTTAAGGCGAGTATTTAACATCGACATTGCCGAATGCGAAAAATGCGAAAAACACAATGTAAGCATCATCGCTTGCATTATAGATATCCACGTGATTCATAAAATACTGAAGTATTTAGATAAAAAGCACCCAAACTCTGCACAAACAACACTGTTGCCACCTTTGCGTGCACCACCTAAAGAACAATACGCAAACGATTTTACTATTCAACGTGACTTCAACTTTGGGGCATAGATTACCTTTACTGCAAGAGTGAAAGAAACACACTATTAGATGGCGGGGACATTCGCGCTCTAATTTCCCTATTCCTGTACCAATAGCTCGTCTTCGCAAGACATTGCAAACTAACACCTTATACAAAACTTACACAATTCGACATTTCAACAAACCGACCGAATCAAAAGGACAGCTGTAACCAAGGGTAGCATATAGTGTTAATCCACCTTATTCACGGGGTTGTGGGAATGTCGGCTTTCAATCTAGGCTCTTACTATCAATTTCGTAGGATAGGATCTTAGCCCCTACGTACAGCACCATAAAGATATCGGCTGGCAGAATCAATACAAGTAAATAGAGCCAATCGACAATATCGAAGAAATAACAAACAACCAAAAATGTAAGTGTAGAAGCAAGTAAAACTGAGCAAAACCAAGATAAATGTACCAAGGTTTCTTTTTGAGCATCGAAGCTATCCCCTTGCTCGACAGAAGTTTGTCTATTCGAGATGGCCCAAGCAAAAAATATCATCATTGGCAATGCAAGAAAAGGGGCATAATTAAAAATAAACATCGTTACTCCATATTAAGCAGTTGATTATCCAATACGCTCTCTAAAAATTTGAACTTTTCAGGCTCAAACTCTTGATATAGGTGAACAATCTCAATATGAGAATCTTCGACACTTGAGCCTGTATCTACAAGATACCTTATCATCTCTTCGTAATCGGTAACATAAGGAGACCGCAAAATTTACTCCAAGGCATCCATCCCCTCAACTCTACGGGGTATATCTAAATCATTTTCAAAATATTTCAAAAGCTCGAGCATTCCAAACGCAGCGGCGTAATAAGAAAGGTTTTTCCCTTTATAATTAAACGATAAATCTGCTGACGTTTGTCGAAGTATACTTTCGACTTCGCTCCTATAAGTCGAGTTGCTAAGATAACTGACAAGTCGATACACTGGCAACTCACATCCAAAACCGGTCATTCAGCCAGTCGTAAATTAGCCCTTTTTTTGCCACACTCGTCGTTACATAATTCAGGGATGAACGAATGTGCTGGCAAAGCAACAAAGTGAAATATATAAACGGCATAGACCTGAAACAACGCTTCTCTATCAATTAGTTGAACTTTACTATCCAGATTTTATCGCAAACTTAGCCGAGCAAGGCAAGTATTTACCCACATATGTTGAACGTGAGTTTGATGACTTCTTGCGTTGCGGTCGACTAGAGCACGGTTTCCTACGCGTGGTGTGTAATGACTGCAAGCATGAAAAGTTAGTCGCGTTTAGCTGCAAACGCAGAGGCTTCTGCCCTAGCTGCGGTGCAAGAAAAATGGCAAAACTGCCGCGCTTCTTGTAGATGATGTATTACTAGGTTATCCAATTCGCCAGTGGGTTTTAAGCTTACCCATTCCACTTCGGCTGTTGCTAGCAAGAAACCCGAGTGAATTGAGCAAAGTGATGCAAATCATTCATCGCGCCATTTCCACGCATATTGTGAACAAAACAGGCTTTACCAACAAACAAGCGAAAACTGGAGCTGTGACCCTTATTCAGCGATTTGGTAGCGCCCTTAATCTAAATATCCATTTCCACATGTTGTTCTTAGAAGGCGCAATCAGTGAAAATCCATGGGGTGGCACGACTTTTACGCGCATCAAAGCACCACCTAAAGAACAATACGCAAACGATTTTACACAAACCAATCTAGTCAAAAAGGCAGCTGTCACAGGGGGTAGCGAATAGCTTTAATTCTTCTTATACTCCGTATGACAGTTTAGCTGATGCATACGAAGCGAATAGACAATTCAGTAAAGCCCTGAATATGAGGGAAATGGCGCTCCAGAAAAGCCTAGTCGAAAATGTTGAAAACAATGCTTATAAGACTCGTCTTGCCAATTTAAAAGCGCTAATTAAGCAGGACGCGAAAGATGATTAAAAGTTAAGCTTTGTCTGCTAACGTCAGCGATGACGCCGCTGCTGTAGTCAATGATAGGGGCTCAACGGCGGCTATTGGATGGGGCCAGAAATACAGTGACCGATGTTTCTCCTGGCAAACCAATGGTTGGAAAATCCAAGCCTTTAACAGATTCTGTGCAACTGCCATTAGTTAATGTGTTTTTAGAGGCGTTCCTCGAACTCAATAGCAAGCTGAGCGTAATACTTATCTAGGTTATGTTTCGTTTTCAAAACGCTAGCTTTTTTGACGAAACGCTCCCTTGTTGTGCAACTTCAGTTGCGCCGCAGCATAGAAACAACCAACGAAGGTTGTCAAAGCCCGAAACTGGAAAACCTTCGATTTTCAAATAAACATCGATGTAATCATTTTCCTTAACGTGGCCTGCCCACCAAAACCAGTCACGTTCTTCGCTAAAATATCTTACTTTGCCAACCTGACAACAGAGTTCATCACTTTTCACATCACAGAGTAAGTTTGTTTTAAACCAAGTTTCCAATAATTCATAGCTGTTTTCTGTGCGCCACTCTTCATGATATTCACAAATTTCTTCTACCGACAAAATCAGCATTAAGCATTCTTTTATTCGCTCAAAAACCAGCTCTGCATTACCATTACACTTAACGCTAACATGCATTAAGTCATATTCTTCTGAGCTATTAGCACCAAAAACTAGGCGTTTGAGTTCATCATTTAACATCTTTATCTCTCGAACTGTGGAAGTGTGGCTTTTCTATGTATGCCAAGTAGTTGGAACTTGAATGTTTTCAATTAAGAAATCGATAAATACTCGTACTTTCGCCGTTAACACATTCGATTTTGGATATACTAACCAAACAGCTGCGTTATCATCATATTTGTAGTCGAGCAGGACTCGGATCAAACTTCCTTCTTTTAATTCAGTGTGTACGTTCCAAATAGAGCTCATGCAAATGCCAAGACCAGCTTTAGCTGCTATGCGAATACTTGAGCCATCGTCACATATTACTCTCGATTTTACTGGATGAAGTGGAAAGGCATAACTATCTCCTGCTGCGGTAGAAACGAGCTTTCTTGTTTTATTGCTGTCAAACAAAATTAACTGGTGTTGCTCTAAATCGCTTGGTTCTTTAGGTATACCGTGCTTTTTGAGATAGTCTGGCGACACACATAAAATACGTGTATCGTCAGCTAGTTTTCGCCTTATAAGACTACCATCTTCAGCTGGGTAGTTGCGCAAAGCAAGGTCATAACCACCATCAATAAGGTTCATTTGGGTGTCGGATAGCTTTAACTCAAGATTGATTTGGGGATACTTGTCGGTGAACTTTGGTAAAATTGGTACAATAAACAACTGCGCAAACGTGCTTGAAGATGCGAAGCGCAATGTGCCGCTAACCTTCTTACTTCCGCGAGCCAATGCAGCTAAAGCAGCATCTTCTTGTGCTATGATTTCGCGTGCGTAAGGCAAAAACTCCATGCCTTCTAAAGACAGCGACATTTTGCGCGTTGAGCGGTGGAACAGGTCAGCTCCCATATGAAACTCTAGCTTTGATAAGCGAGCACTCGCAACAGATGGAGCTAAGCCGAGCGTTTACTGCAACGAAATAGATAACGATTACAAGAACCAAAGGGTTGAGATATTTCAAATTTTTAGCCTCGATTTTTAATTATTTGCTACATCCTAAAGTCAGTATAAAGAGATTTGCATGAAACAAAAGTATAATAAGATTATATGCTATTTATTAGTGCGGCGTCGGCTACTTGATACAGATTCTGCCTAGGTCCTTGCATTAATATGAAGCTCAGATGGCAATTGGTTTCGATAGAAGTTGGTCGCAAAGCATCCAAAAGCGGACATAGTATGAGTGTTTGCAACCTATAGCCAGACATCCATATCTTGACTACCAAGGATGGCCATAACATCTACCCAGTCCTGATTAATACGATAGTAAATAACATCAGCGCGATGAGGAAATCGTCTATAGCCTTGCCTAAAATGGTCGATTGATTGATAAGCTAGAGGTGTTGCTGCTATCTTTTCAAAGGCGTCAAAGAAACTTTGGAAATACTCATCAGCTTGCTTTTCACCAAATTCTTTATAGCCATAGACATATATTCGCCGTAAATCTTCTTTCGCTTCAGAAGTTAAACGGTACTTAGTCACCATCATTGACGCTATGTTTGAACTCCGAAAGCATTTCTTGAGGGGATTGATACACAAAATCGCTTTTTTCTGCTCGGTCAAACTTTTGATTAATATATTCGGCTCGTCTAGCTCGTCTAACTAAATCATTGATTAGTTCACTTTTGTTAGCGTAATCGCCAGCACTATCGACTTGCAGTTTGAGCCACTCGTCATTCTTTTCAGTTAGAGTTACGCTTTGCCTAGGCATATATTATTGCTCCTATTTAAGTGGTGCAATATTACACCAACCAATTTAGTCTTTCCACTTGAACTTTAGTCCAGATTTGTTTGATCGAAAAACGATAAATAGGAAGCGCAAGCGATACTTTCTGGGTGATAACAGGTATAAAGCAAATATTGAAGAGGAAATTAGGGCCTGCTTGTATTTAATAACGGTCATTCGAAGTTACTCCCGCACATCGCTAGAAATTTCATACACGTCATCACCGCAAAGGCGGTGATCTACCAATATGTGCCTAAATTTCAAATAAGAATTTGGCGTTGAGCATATATTGGTATGACTGAATTAGTATGATTTGTTGGGTTTTCAGGTGGGGTTAGGAGGTTACCGCCTTCGCGGTAATGACCGAGGGTGTTTTTGGTAATGACCGAGGGTGTTTTTGGCAATGACGTAAGATGTTGGAGGTAATGACCGAGGGTGTTCTTGGCAATGACGTAAGATGTTCGCGTAAATGAAGTAAGGTGTTCTTGGTAATGGTCTAGGATGTTTGAACATTAAATGTGTCCAATCGGTCCGCTTACTGCCTCATAGGAGCCAGTCATAACTTCAATAATTATCGTTAAAATGAATATTAAATTTACCGAAATTTTAAATTTGCTATGTCTGGTTTAGCCTCACAGCAGCCTACCAACCTTCTAAGAATCGCTCCTGAACTATGATGCATATTTATCAAGAACGATACTCCACCTTCAATCTACAACAACCTTTAGCTAGGCCTACCAATAAGTACCTACTTTGTAATTAATTATAATTCGTCCTTGCATACCTTGTAGTTCTATGTATAGTTATACATAGAACTACAAGGTATTAATTATGACACTGTCAAAAGATTTAGTAGCTGCATCGTCAACGCCATTAATATTATCAATACTTAGCCAAGGGGAAAGTTACGGCTACGCCATTATTCAACAAGTACATGAACTTTCAAATGGCACCATAACTTGGGCCGACGGCATGCTTTACCCAATCCTGCACAGAATGGAAAAAAAGGGCTGGATAGAATCTTTCTGGGGCCAAGCTGGTACAGGCCGTAAACGCAAATATTATCGCTTGTGTGTATTGGGGGAAAGCGAGCTTAAACAGCAGCGGCAACAGTGGCATCAGTTGTCGCAAATGATTAGTAAACTGGAGGCATAACATGTTTAACCTAGACTTAGCTGTGCATCAATGGTGCGCTCAGGTACTGCGTTCATATTCTATTAAAAATAGGAAAATAGATGAATTAAAAGACCATTTATACTGCTTAATTGAAAAGCATGAAGCTAATGGGCTTAATGAACAAGAAGCCTTCGAACGCGCCATTGAAGAGATTGGAAGCCAAGACGAATTAAAAGCACAATTCGACCAAAACTTAAGCTTATTAAACAAGCTTTGTACATTTGAATACGGCTCAATTGCCGACACCGCTCATCAAGGAGAAACTATTATGAAGCTACACAAAAATACGCAAATAACACAAGCCATATTATGGGCCACAGCTATGCTTGCTAGCGCACTGGTATTACAAGGAACTGAGCAAGCCCACACAGTAACTATGCTTATAATATTACCCTTGGCGCTTGTGAGTATATTCGCTACCCGCAAACAGTTTATGTGCAAACGAAATCAATTAGACAATTAAAGCAAACGCGCCTAGCTACTTTTTATTTAGATATAGGCGCTTTTTGTCTCTTTGTGATTCCACACACTCACTCTATAAAAACAAGCGCTCCTCATTAAAACTACATTCACACAACTCAAAAGCAAGACATCTCAGATACCTCTTGGTTTAACCGTCATTGTGCATGCAGCTATTACTATGCATTCATAGTAATGACAAACAAAGTTGTGGAAATTATAATCAAAAAAGTAGTAAGCTATTGAAACTAATAAGATATGGAGATTTTGGGCAATGACTTTCATCGGTTGTTACACTGAAGTCTGCGTAATAAGCTGTTAGGTACCACGACATGGAAAAGATTAAGCTTGTTCACCCTTATTGGATTAGAATTATTGGGTGGTGTTTTTTACCCTTGATGTTGATAGTAAGCTTATATTGTCTTTTCCTCCCTGTTTGGGAAGACGATTATAGTTTAGCGTTACTTGCTTCTGGGTTGTTTCTGGGTGGCGGCTGTCTTTATATGACGATAAATGCCTTGATGACATTGCCTTTCATGAATGTTGAATTAACCTTGTCAGAAATATCAATACAGGTTTCGAGTAAACGTAATGTTCTAGAAATGCCTTGGGAGTCTATTTCTAAAATCAGACACGTAGCTAGTACGCAAGTACTTCATCTGTATGATGAAAATGGTAAACGTTTCTTGTCGGTAACAGAGCAGTTGACTGGATACAATATTCTAGTGGGGATGCTAAGTGAAAAAAGCGGCCTGGAGGTTTAAAGTACCTAACAAATACATTAACCGGATTTTGGCAAGAGCGGCCAAAACCGGTTATGTAAGGTGTTAGAATTCTTAGGGAGAGTGCGATTGAATGTTGAAACCAAAAAGCAGCATTATGTTCCTCAATTTTTACTTAACAATTGGTCGTGTGGTAAAAAAAAGCGGCTACACATATTTGATAAAAAAGAATCAAAATCATTCTGTTCAAGTGTCAGGAACTCTGCTCACGAGAATAATTTTTATAACGATGATATTCTTGGTTACGGGAACAAAACTGAAACAAAGTTGTCCTCTTTGGAAGCTGATGTAGCTCCAATAATAAAAAAAATTATTTCTGCTGGGAGTTTAATAAGCATCACACAGGAAGAACATCATGTTTTGTGTTTATTTACGGCCGTTCAAATGCTGAGAACAAACTCAACTCGGGAATTTATTACCGATTTTCAAGAAATACTAGATAATAAGTTTGGAAGTATGGGGTTTGATATCGATAAAGATGAAAAGAATAGTTTTAAGCTATCAGATAAAGAGATCAAAAGTAGCTCAATCAATATACTTAATACCTTACCTGGTGATTTGTTAGAGCTATTTATAGATAAAGACTTGATTTTGCTTAAGGCGCATAGTGATTCTAGTTTCTATATTTCTGATAATCCAATTGTGAAACACAATAATATAAAAATTCCTCATAGAGGGAGTCTTGGTTTATCTCAAGAAGGAATTGAAGTTTATTTCCCATTATCACCGCACTATTGCCTTTTGTTTTTGTGTGAGAAAACTTCAACAACTATCCGTAAAAAATATACAAATTATAGAGCCCAAAGTGTACTTGGAACAACAAACCCTGATGTAGACTTAAGTAATTTGGAGTTCGTTTATGAAAGCCTAACAAACAAGGCTGTTCTACATACTTCTAAAGAGAATATAGAATTCAATAACTCCCAACAAGTTATTCAGTCCACGCGGTTTGTCTATTCAAACAACGCGGACTTTGATCTCGCGTTTGATATGCTCAAAACTAATCCTGAAATTGCAACGCAATCAAAGGTAGTAGATGGCAGTACAGTATTCTAACAAACGCTTCGGGCGGATGTTAGTTGCCAATCAAGGTGAGAAACTATGTTTTCAGAATTGGAAAAAATTGCAGAGGTTGATGAAAGCTCCCTAATTTTATACGCACGTCTTTGGCAACTTGAAAAGTGGCTCAGGGAAATGGTATATGTTGAGTTAAAAGCGAAAAAAGGTAGAAGCTGGTTCAATTTTAACAAAACTAAAAAGACCTATGAGTCAGATAAATCCGTTACTCATATACCCACATCCAATGACAACCCACTAAGTTTCACTACATTTACTGAACTGATTAAACTCATTCAAAATAATTGGGATCTATTCTCGGAGTACTTACCTCCGAAGTGCATATGGGAAGTGAAGCTAGAAGAGATTGTACACATAAGGAACAGGGTTGCTCATTTCAGAAGTGGCCACACGGATGACATCGAAAGATTATTACAACTCATGAGGGATATTGATAATGGATTCTGGAAGTTTTGTACTGATTATAATAATTTGCAGCCAGTAGTGCCTCCTGACAAGGATATAGTTGCGAAGGCATATGTTGATCTGAATCCATTTTCGTTTAAAGAAGTTGCTCCCAACGAATGGGCACAAATCGGATCGGCGCCCCCGGATTTGAGATACATTGTATCTATCTCTTCACAGAGACGGAGATGGGCAGAAAAATCTGTAGTTATTGATGGAACGCCTGGTTATATATACGACCTGAGCATTCATCTACGAGATAACAGACAGTTTGAATACTCCAAGTTTTTAGCGGAAACAACTAGGTATAAGGCAGAAATAATTCATATCTGTTTAGACACGTTTTCAAGTACAGTTCGAGTAACTATTCCAGCAATACTTGGTAGTGAGAAAGTTTGTAAGATTATTGATGGCCTGATCAATATCACAGAGCATTCAATAACAATACATCGGCCTACTAATAGTGATGATAATTCAGTACAAAAATTGTCTGAAGAATGGCCTGAATATGTACTTGGCCCCAAGAACCCTTTAACTTTTCTCGGGCCTGACATGCCATGCTCTTTTTTCAACGTAATAAAAAGCAGCTAACAAATCCGTCAATTACGCAGCTTAGCAATGCATTATGCCTCGGGGGTACAATGAGTAATATTCGATTTAAAGATGGGCGAGAACATAGGCTTACCATTAGCAAACCTACAGAAGCTGACCCAGTTTTGATTGTTTGTCCTAAATGCTCAAGTAAAGCTGTAGTTATTCCCCTCGGGGAAGATAAAGTCCGAGCATCTTGTGTTGAATGCGGATTTACCATGGATAAATCATCAAATGGGCGTACATTTTATTGGAATAGCGATAACCCAACTGATGGTCACTTTGGTTTTGACTTATGGTTAAGAACTAATTGTGTTGGAAATTCTTTATGGGCTTTCAATAAGGAGCACTTAAAGTTCTTGGAATCTTACGTTTCAGCCAATCTGAGAGAGAGAAAAGAAGATGAAGAATTGGGTTGGCGTAATGCTTCCTTAGCGAGCAGGTTACCCAAATGGATAAAATCATCAAAAAACAGAATTGCACTACTGAAGGCCATAAATGAGCTTAAAGCAAAGTTATAACAAACACAGCTTGTCGGAAAGCGTTTTTGCTTCCGCAGTTGCTAAAAGTCGTCCGCAACTGCGGGCCTTACTCAGCTTAAAAATGCTGAGCTTAATTCAAACTCTGGAGTTATAAAATGTCATCAGATAAAAAAGACAAAGCTAAATCACAAAAAGTTGGTGCTGGCATAGCTCTTGGTGTTGGTATAGGCTTGGCTATTGGAGCTTCAATGGGTAATGTTGGTGCAGGGTTGGCAGTTGGAATAGCGTTAGGTATCGCTTTTGGGGTTAATATGCAAAAAAAAGAAGACTCTAAAAAAAATGACAAATAGTTATCGTGTTCAAGCTAATTAATAAGGGCCAATCAACTGGAACATATGAAAAATAAATTTTTAAGTACGCTACAATAAAAATCATCGAACATGCGAAAAAAACTAATTGCGAATTTTATAAAGTAAATCACATAGTGTGCCTCTAATGTACTCACAAAATGCAAACCCAATCATTAGAACCCTAATAAAAAATCGCTAATTCCACCTAAAAACCACTATTAAAATTTCATTTTCGCGCTCATTTTATGTACTAAAACAATGCGCAAAGATTTAAAACTAAGCAAATAATACTTAATTATTTGTATTGAAAATAAATCTCCCTGCTTCACCCACCCTAGCGAAAAACACATAAATCATTGTTTATTAATGATTTTATTAACTTAAAAGGCTCCTTGTATGTAAACTAGTCGGTTTAATTAATTTGTTATTAATTGATTGTTCAATTAACATTAATGATATTGTCACATTGCCTCAGTATTCTAAAAACTCAAAATAAAATACATTCAACAGGAACTTTTATGAAACCTTACGTGCCCATGAAAAGAAGTTTAGTTGCACTATCTGTACTAACAGCGGTAACGCTAACGTCAATCTCAGCAACTGCACAAGAGGCCCCTGACAAGGACGCCGAAGAAAAAGAAGTAGAATCTATTCAAGTAACGGGGCGTAGTGTGTCGTACGCTAACAGCACTACGTCGTCAAATATGGTTAAGCAGCAAACCCCTATGACGAGCGCCTTGTCAATTATTGATAACCTGCCGGGTGTATTAATCAACGAAGGTGACCCGTTTGGTTCAGACGAATGGTCAACAAGTATCTCTATTCGAGGTTTTACTCTTGACCTAGAAGCGCAGCAAATAGGAATGACGGTAGATGGCATTTCTAACGGTAACTCTAACTACGGTGGTGGCACAAAAGCTAGCCGCTATATTGATACTGAAAACTTACTTAACATTGACGTATCACAAGGTACTGCAGACGTTAGCTCTCGTTCAAATGAAGCATTAGGCGGTACGCTTGATTTCAGAACAATTCTTCCAAGCTTTGACGAAAAAGTAACGGCAAGTGCAACCTTGGGTGAATTCAATGCCCAAAAATTCTATGTTCGCTACGATACAGGTGAAATAGCACAAGACACCTTTGCTTGGGTATCACTGTCAACTCAGCAAAATGATGACTACATCGACGGCTCAATAACCAATACGCGTGATCACGCAGAAGCGAAAATAATCAGCCGTGTTAACGAAATAGATTTAACCGGTTATTTCAGTTATGACGATGCACAAGAATACACCTACCAACGTATTTATGGTTTGGGTCAGTATGAACAAAACCCAACTTGGGACGGTTTAACCGAAGACTGGAGCGGTATTCCTTATCAAGACCAAGTATATCGTGGTGGCTGGACAACAGAACGTGAAAACATATTCACCTACCTTAAAGCTGATTTCATGGTGGGCGAAGTTGATGTAAGCACTAACGTTTATTATCATAAAAATGAAGGAACTGGCGGCTGGATACCTTACTACATGGTAGACGTAACTGACGACGGCGCAGGCAATCCTCATTCAGAGCTTGACGCATCAACAACCGTTTTAGGCGGCGCGTCACAAGGCCTTATTTATTTTGTTAACCGTGCCGGTGAATCGGTATCCCCCATTGCCGAGTGTGAAAGTGCGGTTGCCTTCCCTTACGGTGGCGGCGGTGCAGCAATTGATCCTGGCTGCTACGAGCAAGGTGCTATTCCAGTAAGTTCTCGTCGTCATAGCCATTACAACAAAGAACGTTACGGTATTAACGCTGACTTTGTGTGGAATACTACGATTGCAGGTATGGCAAACACATTACGAGGCGGTTTTTGGTATGAAGATTACCAACGCGAAGAATACCGTGACTGGCATAAAACCATTGATGCAGCTTCTGGGCCGCGTGCTGAAAATAACCCTTATTGGATTCAATACAGCCGTGAATTCCCAGTTGAAACATTAATGTATTATGTTGAAGATGAAATAGACGCTGGTTTCGCGAAACTTCGTTTAGGCGCAAAACAATTTAATGTTGACGTAGCAAAAGACGATCGCTTTACTGCTGCAAACAATCTTGACGTGTCTTCAGATTCAGATGTATTAATTTCAGCAGGTTTTGTTGCGCCAATCAATGAGGGCTTAGAGTTCTTCGGTGGCTACGCTGAAAACTTTGCAGCCATTAAAGACGCTGTTTTAGAACGCGATGATGCCGACGTAAGTTTGGTTGAACCAGAAACAGCAGACAACATTGACGTAGGCTTACGTTATTCAAGCCCAGGATTTAACGCTAGCATCACCCACTATAACATCAAGTTTGACAACCGTATCACGTTCATCAGCAATGAAGATGTTAACGGTATCGACTTTTTAGAAGCCGCAGCGGGTGGTTTTGTAAATGATGGTGGCGTGGAGTCTGACGGTATTGAAGCTTCAATTGATTACCGATTAAGCGATACGTTTTCTGCATATGTGTCATATACGAAAAATGACTCAACCTACACTGACGACGAATTTCGCGGAAAAACGGTTCTAGGTAGCGCACAAGACATGGCCGTATTAAGCATTGATTACACTAAAGGCGATTTTTATGCTGGCTTTAGCACCAAATATGTAGGCGAGCGTTTCTTAGATCAGGCTAATACTCAACGCGTTGATTCTTATACTGTGAGCGATTTGTATTTGGGTAAAACTGCATACGATATTGGCGGTTCAATCGAGAGTATTGAAATGAGCCTAACCATCAATAACGTATTTGACGAAGAGTATCTTGGTTCAATCGCGCAAAATGCGGGTTGGATTGGTGCACCAAGAACAGCCGCGTTTAACATAAAAGTGGTTATGTAATATATAGCTAAGCCACATGCGCGTTATTGCGCATGTGGCAATTTTATTTACACAAGGTTACACCTCGCATGTTTAGATTATTTACACTTTGTTTAATATTATTCTCCTCAGCAGCATATGCTGATGCACCATCGCGCATCCTATTTGGTTCGTGTTCACATCAAGACAAAGACATCCCTATTTTCGAAAGTATTATTGACGAAAACCCAGACCTATTCATATTTCTTGGCGACAACGTTTATGGCGATACTGAAGATATGGCCTTGCTACAAGAAAAATATCAAAAACTAGGTGCAAAACCTGGTTTTCAAAAGTTAAAAGAGCAAACAGAACTTATTGCTATTTGGGATGATCACGATTACGGCGCTAATGACGCAGGTAAGCACTTCCCACAAAAAGAAGCCTCGCGAAATATCATGCTAGATTTTTGGGGCGAGCCCGAGCAATCAATACGCCGTACCCGAGATGACGGTATTTATACGGCTTACGAATACGGGGAAGGCGAACAAAGTATTCATGTTATTTTGCCCGATCTTCGTTGGAACCGAGATGACATCGCACATGTTACACCTGCGCAATACGCCAGTGATCGTAAGCCTAAGAATATGGGCCCATACAGTGTGCACAGCAACCCAACAGCCAGTATGCTTGGCGAAAAGCAATGGTTATGGCTTGAAGAAGAATTACAAAAGCCATCACGTATTAAAATCATTGGGTCTAGCCTTCAATTGCTAGCTGACTTTACTGGTTGGGAATCATGGGCAAATTTCCCTGCTGACAGGCAGCGTTTGTTCTCGTTAATTAAAAAGCACAAAGTGAATGGCGTAATACTCATTAGCGGTGATACTCACTGGGGCGAAGTGAGCTATTATGATGAAAACATTGATTATCCATTATGGGAAGTTACCGCTTCAGGCCTTACTCAAGAATGGAAAGAAGTAAGCCCTAATAAACACCGCATAGGGCAATATACGAGCAAGGTAAATTACGGTGCATTAAACGTAGATTGGGAAAAAAAAGATCCTACTATTTCGCTAGGGCTGTATGATGAGTCGGGTAGTGTTGTAAATGAACATACGTTCAGATTATCAACTCTTGAACCCTATCAGTAAATATAGTTAAAAGAGATTGCCATGCCAAAAGTAGGAATGGAGCCAATGCGCCGCCAGCAGCTAATTGATGCAACCATAGACGTGGTTGCAGAAGTTGGTTTAAAAAGTGCCACTATAAACCTCATTTCGCGTCGTGCCGGAATGTCGTCGGGCATTATTAGCCATTATTTTGGGGGCAAGCAGGCCTTAATTGAAGCGTCAGTAAGGTATTTGCTTACTCAGTTAAAAATGGTGGAGCTTTCGCAAACACCGCATGAAAGGTTAATGAAAATTGTTGATCTTAACTTTTCTGACCTTCAACAAGCCGATGCCAGCACTAAAACATGGCTAAGCTTTTGGGGCCAATCAATGCATGACCCTAACCTTTACCGTTTACAAGAACTTAATAAACGCCGTTTGGTGAGCAATTTACGCTACAGCTTTAAGCAGTTACTGCCTACTGAAAAAGCGAGCCAAGCAGCAGAAGTGACAGCCGCCTTAATAGATGGCTTTTGGCTTCGCTGCGCACTAAGCCGCGCGAATCATGAAAAATTTAGCGAAGCGAAAGCGCATTGCAAACACTATATAAATGATGTGCTTAAACAGCACAGTATTACTTAAACATTATTCATAAACTCCGGAGTTATCGTTGTCTTTTACACTACTTAAAAACTTCATTGATGGTTGCTACATTAATAATAGCAACCATGCCACTTTTGACGTCATTAACCCAGCAACAGCTCAGGTTATTTACGCCGTGCAAACAGCATGTAAAGCTCGTTTAGACGACGCTATTAGCTCTGCTCAGAAGGGCTTTCAAATTTGGTCAGCCACCCCTGCTGTTGAGCGCGCGCGCATTTTGCAGCGAGCAGCGAATATTCTTCGAGCGCGCAATGATGAACTTGCTAAAATTGAAGTGAAAGATACCGGTAAACCGTGGCAAGAAGCATCGGTGGTAGATGTGCAAACAGGCGCAGATGCCATTGAATACTTTGGCAACCTATGCACCTCCACCATGGGCGAACAGCAAAGTGTGGGTAACGATTTTTTCTACACACGCCACGAACCTCTTGGTGTATGTTTAGGTATAGGCGCATGGAACTACCCTATACAAATAGCCTGTTGGAAAGCTGCCGTTGCGCTAGCGGCTGGTAACAGCATGATTTTCAAACCCTCTGAAGAAACGCCACGTGGCGCAAGTATGTTAGCTGAAATATTTATTGAAGCAGGCGTACCACCAGGCGTATTTAACGTAGTTCAAGGCGACGGCGCAGTGGGAGACTATTTAGTTAGGCACCCTGCTATTGCAAAAGTATCGTTAACCGGTGAAGTTGGCACAGGTAAAAAGGTCATGGCTGCGGCAGCAGGCTCATTGAAAAATGTGACCATGGAGCTTGGTGGTAAATCACCCTTGATTGTATTTGAAGATGCCGATATTGATGAAGCGGTAACCGGTGCCATGCTGGGTAACTTCTACACGCAAGGCGAAGTTTGTACCAATGGTACGCGAGTATTTGTGCATAAAAGTTGCTACAACGATTTTGTTACTCGCTTAGTTGAGCGCACACGAAATAATGTAATTGTTGGCGACCCATCAGACCCTGCTACCAACTTAGGTGCGCTTATTAGTGAACCTCATATGCAAAAAGTAATGTCTTACATAGAGTTAGGTAAACAAGAGGGAGCAACACTTGCATTTGGCGGCGAACGAATAAGACCGCAAGGTTGCGAAGATGGCTATTTTGTTGGCCCAACTATATTTACCGACTGTACCGACAACATGCGTATTACCCAAGAAGAGATATTTGGGCCGGTTATGTCTGTTTTAACATTTGAAACAGAAGACGAAGTTATTACGCGTGCTAACAATACCGATTACGGCCTAGCTGCGGGTATTTTTTGCAAGGATATTCGACAAGCACACCGAGTGATTGCAAAATTACAAGCGGGTATATGCTGGATAAATGCGTATGGCAATTCGCCTGTTGAAATGCCTGTTGGTGGTTATAAATTGTCGGGCATAGGCCGTGAGAACGGCGTTGAAGCGCTACGAGCTTACACACAAACAAAATCTATTTACGTGGGTATGGACAAGCTTGAAGGGCCATTTTAATGGGCCTTAGCAATACCGAAAGTTTTGATTATATAATTGTTGGGGCAGGCTCTGCCGGGTGCGTGTTAGCGAACAGGTTAAGCGAAAACGCGCAAGTGTCGGTGTTACTAGTAGAAACAGGTGGTTCAGACCGCAGTATTTTTATTCAGATGCCCACTGCTTTATCAATACCCATGAATACAAAAAAGTATGCATGGCAGTTTCATACCCAACCCGAACCTTTTTTAAATAACCGTGAAATGCATTGCCCTAGAGGTAAAGTCCTTGGTGGCTCTTCATCAATAAACGGAATGGTTTATGTACGCGGGCATGCCCGTGATTTTGATGAATGGCAAGAACACGGTGCGCAAGGCTGGGATCACCAACATTGCCTCCCTTATTTTAAAAAAGCGGAAGACTGGGCTTTTGAAGAAAATGACTACCGCGCAACAGGCGGGCCGCTTGCCGTAAATAACGGCAACAATATGCAAAACCCTCTGTATCAAGCCTTTATTGATGCCGGCGTTGACACAGGATACATGCAAACAAACGACTATAACGCCCATCAGCAAGAGGGCTTTGGCCCTATGCATATGACGGTAAAAAACGGTGTGCGCTGGTCAACCGCGAATGCATACTTAAAGCCGGCGATGAAACGCGCCAACCTAACAATAAAAACAGGCGTACAGGTTGAAAAAATTCTGCTTGAGAATAAAAAAGCCGTAGGGGTTGAATTTTTTTCAGGCAATAAGAAAAGCAAAGCATTTGCAAATAAAGAAGTTATTTTAAGTGCAGGCTCAATAGGCTCTCCTCATATTTTGCAGTTATCGGGTATTGGCGACGAAACAACCCTCATGCAGGCAGGTATTGAAACACAACATCATCTGCCGGGCGTGGGTCAAAACCTACAAGATCACTTAGAGTTTTATTTTCAATACCGCTGCAAACAGCCTATTACCCTAAATAGCCAATTAGGCCCATTGAGTAAACTTGCCATTGGCGTGCGTTGGATATTATTTAAAACAGGATTAGGTGCAACCAATCACTTTGAATCATGCGGTTTTATTCGCTCAAAACCTGGCGTTGAATGGCCTGATTTACAGTATCACTTTTTGCCTGCAGCGATGCGCTACGACGGCAAATCGGCGTTTGACGACCACGGTTTCCAATTACATATTGGCCATAATAAGCCTAAAAGCCGTGGCTGGGTGAAGGTAAAAAATGCCAACCCTACCACACCTCCGGAAATTCAATTTAATTACTTGCAGCATCCAGATGATATTGAGGCATTTAGAGCCTGCGTGAGGCTGTCTAGAGAGATTATTGCACAGCCTGCTATGGATGCGTACAGAGGCAAAGAAATTCAACCCGGAGAGCATATTGTAAGTGATGAAGACATTGATGCATTTGTGCGCGAGTTTGTAGAGAGCGCTTATCATCCTTGCGGTACTTGCCGAATGGGTGATAACAGTGATGACATGGCCGTTATTGACTCAACAATGCGGGTACGAGGGATTGAAGGCCTTCGCGTAGTAGATTCGTCAGTGTTTCCAACGGTGCCAAATGGCAACTTAAACGCGCCTACCATTATGGTAGCTGAACGCGCCGCTGACATCATTAAACAACAAGTGCTTCCACCTGTTCAGGCTACTGTTTATCAAGATGAGCACTGGCAAACCCAACAACGAAACAATGCGCCAAAGCGGACTATACCATGTTGATTTTGGTGAGTGTGGGCATGCTATTTTTTATGGCGATGGTGGTGTTCATATTGACCCGCTGGGGAAAACTTGAGTTAAACGGGCGCTACCCTGTTTCAACCCTAACATTTGTTGCCATACTATTCACATCAGGCCTTGATGTGGGTTTAATTATGTTTCCGTTAACTGAGTTTCCGGTGTATGCCAATACTTTAGAAAACGCTGAATATGCCTTTGCAAACCCACTGGCAATTGAGTTTGGTTTTTGGGGTTTTCTTGTATGGGCAATATACTTTGTCACCTGCTTTTACTTTTGTGCCATTGAACCTCGTGTGAAGTTTTTCGAAATACCGTGGGTAAAATGGATTAATAATTTCGTTATTATTGGCACATGCGCATTTACTGCACACCTTTTGTTCGCCAATTTAAGTTGGTATTTACCTTCCATTGCTATTGAAAATGGTTTTCCTTGGTATTACACGCTTATTGTAGGCGCCACTATTTTATTTGCGGTTTATTCAAGTACAGACATCAAATTCGTTAAAGTATTAAGCCTGTCATCTGGGGGCTTATTTTTAGCGTTAATAGTGTTACTTGGCGTTACAGCGCTTATGTCTTCTCGTATTTCAGGTTCAGATTTAGTCAGCACGCTTCCGCTTATTTCTGAGTACTTCTTACACTTAGAGAAGTTTGTACTGCCCATTAACGATTACCATGCATTTTACTTATTTTGGTGGTTTGCTTGGAGCATTATGATAGGCCAGTTTACCGCAAGGTTTGTAGGCAGTATGAACACCACAAAGCTCTTTATTGCGATGCTAGTATGGCCTTCGTTATCAATTGGGCTATGGTTTAGCGTATTGTATTTGTTTCATTTAAAGGGTTTGGAAACTACCGGGCTAATCAATATTGCCATGGTGCTTGTAGGAATCGTGTTTGTTATTAACTCATTAGATTCACTTATTCGCTTGTACTCTGACAACTTACAGCTAACGGTTGCCCGTTTTGGTAAGCAAAAATACATGATGCTGCACGCGTGCTTGATGATCACCCTTACGGTACTTTTCAGTTTACAGTTTATCCGCATTCAATGGGTAGGCGCGCTTGTTATAGCGGTAAGTCTGTGTTGTTTTGTATATATAATCGTTAATAGAAACAAACTCACACTACCGAAGGCCGCCACTGTACTGAGCGCAACAAAAGAGAATCAATAAATACAATTGTTAATATAGCGGCAGAATAAGAGCAATGGCTGCGCTACGCGCACTTTGCTCGGGCCGCGAAATTAATCGCTGGCGCTATACTGATACACACTAATGTTGTTTTTGCCTTGTCGTTTTGCCGCATATAGCGCTTCATCAGCACGTGATAAAAGCTCTTCTGACAAATTACCCGAGTATTCAATACCCGGTTTTACACTAACGATTCCAAACGAACAGGTGGCAGAAAACGAACTAGCGTTTTGCCCAAATTGTGTTTCCTCAATGCGTTTTCTAATTCTCTCAAGCACGAGTTGCGCATTGTTTTCGCCTTGTTGTTCGGTAAGTAAAATAACAAATTCATCACCACCTAAACGAGCAATACAATCAGACGGTTTAATACTCTCTTTAATTAATACGGTAAGTTGTTTTAATAATTCATCACCGCTTACGTGTCCGTAGCGGTCATTTATAGACTTAAAATCGTCAATATCAAATACGCAAACCACCAAAGCTGATGATTCATTACTTGTGAGTAAATCTATTTCTTCTGCTAACTTAATTTCCAAATATTGACGCGAAAACGCCTGAGTAAGATGGTCAAACATCAAGCGATTACTCAGTTGCATTTTTTCTTCGTAGAGTTTGTCAATATGAAGTACTAAAATCCAAGCAATACTGCAGGTCACCATAAATGAACCAATCCAAGTAAGCGGTGGAAAATCAATTAGTTGAATACCTGTAAAGGTGTCACATACTCCGGTAATCATCCAAACTATATTTGCAAACAACAGCAATTGAACCGCACTAATATTATTATTGGTATGCCGCCTGCGCTGCCTAATATACACCTTTACAAGAATGTAAATGCAGTACATTGCTAACATTAAAATCCATAAACCCCACACTTGAAATATAAGGCCATACTCTAAGCCTACGTAGAATTTTGATGTGGAGTAGAAGGCTTTTATAAGAAAATATTGGTTGGGTACTAGCGCAATTAACGCAAATACTGCGCAAATGTAATAGCTCCATTTAAGAAACGCGGGGGCCTTGTATCTAAAAAAAGCGATATAAAAATGAAGACTCAACACTATGGTAAACATAGCGCCAATAACGGTTATTCGGTTAGCAACATTGAGTATATTAAGATTATCGCCCGAGTTGAGCAAAACGCCAAAAGCACTGAAAAAAATACCGCTAACAACAGCGGATAAAGAAAATATTAAATAGTATGCGACAGACTCTTCGTATCGATATTTTAAACGATAAAAGAGGAGCATAAAGAACAAGCCTAATATAAAGCTTATGCTTGCCGTAATAAATAAAGGTAAAGACAATATGCTAATCAAGATTACCTTTGCTCTCTTGTTGTTAGTTTTGCAGGCCTAGATCACCCTAACATTTTTTGAGCGATTAGTGCTAACGAATCTCTGCATTTATTGCTTTATTTTTCGCTAGCACAATCTTGTATTATCGGGTACCGAAAATTTTGTCACCCGCATCCCCTAAACCAGGCAATATATAACCTTGTTTATTCAGGCGGTCGTCAATTGACGCAAGATATATATCAACGTCAGGATGCGCTGAAGTTACCTCTTTAATACCCTCTGGTGCGGCAACCAAAAATAAGCCCATGATATTGTCACAGCCCTTCTGCTTTAGTAAATCTATGGTGGCTACCAAAGTGCCTCCAGTGGCAAGCATTGGGTCAATAATAAGCGCCGTGCGGTTAGCAACATCTGCAACCACCTTGTCAAAATAGGCAACGGGTTGAAGCGTTTCTTCGTCTCGATATAAACCCACCACGCTTATTTTGGCATTAGGAATTAAGGTTAACACGCCATCCAACATGCCAAGGCCGGCCCTGAGTATGGGAACCACCGTCATTTTTTTCCCTTTAATTTGCTTAACCGTAATGGGCTCGCCTGCCCAGCCGTTAATATCAACATTTTCCGTTTCAATATTGCGAGTGGCTTCATAGGTAAGCAAACTACCTAGCTCGTTAGTTAATTCTCTAAATTCTTTACTACTGATATCAATAGCACGCATAAGCCCTATTTTGTGTTGTATCAGTGGATGTTCAATTAAGTGCACAGCCATCGTTTATAAGTCCTTTCGTGAAAAGTTAATTTACAGTACTCAAGTTCATTGTTTCTGAAAAATACATTACTGACTAATAGTTGGGTTTACGCTTATTTGAGTTTTCGTGCGCGTAAACTTTTTCCCTTCACTTTATGTTCGCGAAAGTGAGCTAAAGCACGTTTTACGCTTCGCTGTTTAATTGCAACGTACGACTTGTCATGGGTAATTTGCATTTTACCTATATCATCTTTCACAATTTCTGCTTGTTTAATAAGTGCACCAAGCAAATCACCTTTACTAATCTTTTGCTTTTTACCGCCATCAATCATTACGCACTCATGTTCAGGCAACGCAATTCTATTGGCGTGAAAACGTAAGGCTTGAATGTGTTTAACCGGAATATGGCTATTAGTAAGCTCAGCTATTTGGGCTAAGGCTTTTTGCTGGTTGTCTTGAATTAAGGTAATGGCTGTGCCGGTTTGCTCAGCTCGCCCAGTTCGCCCTACTCTGTGGGTATGAGTTTCTGCTGAGTCAGCCAATTGAGCGTTAATAACCAAATCAACTTGGTCTAAATCTAATCCACGCGCGGCTACGTCAGTAGCGACTAATACATTACACGTTTTAATAGAAAATTGTGTGAGCACTTGCTGGCGTTGAGCTTGGGTTAAATCACCGTGAATGGTGTGAACACTAAACCCCATGCCTAACAGTTCATCGCACAAGGCTTGTGTTTCATGTTTGGTTTGGCAAAACACCATACAAGATTGCGGTTGATAATGCGTTAGCAAGGCAGCAACAGCATACACCGAACGATCATCCTGAATTTGATACCCAAGCTGCGTAATTTGAGAATGCTGTTCATTATCTTCTACCTCAATTACTGCAGCTTTTTGCAAGTACTGCTTAGTTAAGCTTTGAATAGCAGAACCAAAAGTAGCGGAAAACAACATGCTATGTCGGGCTTTAGGCAAGGCATTTAAAATCCAGCCCATTTGATCAGCAAAGCCCATGTCTAAAATTCTATCGGCCTCATCTAGTACCAAGGTTTTAACTGCGCTTACGTCTAATTTTTGCTTGCTTATAAGATCCATTACGCGCCCTGGCGTGCCCACCACAACACTAGGTGCGTGCACTAAAGATGCAATTTGAGGGCCTATAGATATGCCGCCAACTAAGGTCAGTATTTTGGTATTAGCATGATGCTTTGCTAACAAACGTAATTGCTCAGCTACCTGCTGCGCAAGTTCTCGGGTAGGGCAAAGCACAAGGGTGTGTACTCCGCTATGCCCCGCTTCTTGCGCCTTAATTAAACTTTGTAATGCACCAAGGCCAAACGCGAGGGTTTTACCTGAGCCAGTTTTCGCTTTTACCGCTGCATCTTGCCCTTCTAGTACTACCGATAAACAGGCCTCTTGCGCCTTAGTTAAATGCGTATAGCCTAAGTCAGCCAGTGATGACTGCAAAGCCCCTTCTAAGGGGTATTCACTAAAGGCTTGTGGTGTGTGGGTGTTAGTAGTATTCATAAACTAAGCAAGTTTCCAATTTAGTGTTTGCCCAGCAAAAAATGGGACTATTTCATCATTTGAAGGCAATGTAACAAGTTCAGGCACCTGCCAATCTTGTTGTTCAAGGGTAATTGTTCCTTCGTTACGCGCTAATCCGTAAAAATCAGGCCCATAGTGGCTAGCAAAGCCTTCGAGCTTATCAAGGGCATCTAGTTGATCAAAAATTTGAGCATAAAGTTCTATTGCACTCCACGCACTATAACAACCTGCGCAGCCGCATGCGTTTTCTTTCTTATGCTTTTCATGGGGCGCTGAATCGGTACCTAAGAAGAACTTTTTAGAGCCCGATGCCACAACCGCTTGCAATGCTTGTTGGTGAATGTTTCGTTTTAATACAGGCAAACAATAATTATGCGGGCGAACACCGCCCACTAATAAGTCATTACGATTTAACAGCAAATGTTGCGGCGTTATAGTAGCCGCCACGTTGTTTGAGCTGGCCATTACAAAGTCAGCGGCATCTTTAGTGGTAATGTGTTCAAACACAATTTTTAAGTTTGGAAAGTCATTTACAATATCTTTTAAGAAAGTATCAATAAACGCTTTTTCGCGGTCAAAAATATCAATATGCGCTTGCGTCACTTCACCATGAATTAACAGAAGCATGCCCACTTCTTGCATCTTTTCGAACACCGGATATAAGCTTTTGATGCCTTTAACCGCCGCATCTGAATTAGTGGTTGCGCCAGCGGGATATAGTTTACTTGCCACAATACCAGCGGCTTTGGCATTTACTATTTCGTCAGGGCTTGTATCGTTTGTTAAAAATAAGGTCATTAATGGTTCGAAAGTATCGGTACTAGGTACCGCAGCCAGAATTCTTTCTTTATAAGCAAGCGCAAGCTCGGTTGTTGTTACCGGCGGAACCAAATTAGGCATAACAATAGCGCGATTAAAACAACGTGACGTTGCGGGCACAGTTTCAGCGAGCATATCCCCATCTCGAAAATGTAGATGCCAGTCATCGGGTGTTTGGATCGTAATTTTGCGCATATATTAATACCTCAATTTGGAAAACAATTTATGCGCGTAATTATGCCTTAAAAGCGCACTTGATGCACAATTAATAGCACTCAGCTTGTTTGTTCAACGAACATTAGTTTATACTCAAATTTGAAAGTTTTTGCCTAATAAGCGGTCTATTTCCTAGGATATAAAAACAAGCTCTGTTTCAGGTGGTTTGTTTAACCGTATTTGCAATATTTTAATTAACGCCCTGTACAGAATTAGTCTTAGCATGGCAGTACAGGAGTCAGTTCGCTTGCCAGCACCTGCCACATATACCATTAGCATTAACAACCTTATTCCAAAAGCATCTTGGCCTACGCGAACCTTTGTTCGTGTGCTTGACCGTATTTTAGGTATAGCCAAAATGAATAGCCTGTATCAACTACATAATATGCAAGGTTTAAACAAAGAAGCTTTCGCAGACAAGCTTATATCCTTGTTACAATTAGATGTAAGGGGCATTGCTGAACTGCAAGCCAAAATTCCCAAAACCGGCCCGGTAGTGTTAGCCAGCAACCATCCTTTTGGTGGCATTGAGGGGGTAATTTTAGCAAGAGTGATTGGCCAAGTTCGCCCTGATTTAAAAGTACTTGCCAACAAAGGCTTGGGCATATTTAAAGAACTAAAAGACTATTTTATTTTTACCAATCCATTATCAGAAAAAGATCCCCAAAACGGCCCTTCGCTTCGACAATGTATTAGGCACGTTCAAAATGAGGGAGCGCTTTTACTCTTTCCTGCCGGCCGTGTTTCATATTACCAAGATGAAAAACAAGGCGTAAGTGAGCATCAATGGAACAAGATTGTTGGCCGTTTAGTAGGAATTAATAATGTGCGTTATGTGCCTATTTTCGTAGGCGGTACTAACAGTAAATGGTTTTATAGATTAGGCCGCGTGTATTACCGTATTCGTATGCTAATGTTGGCCCGCGAACTACTAAATAAAAATGGCAGTACAGTGCAATTGTGCGCAGGACAAGCCATAAAAGCGTCGCTCATTAAGGGCAATAATTATCAAGAGAAAGCCGATATATGCCGAGCTTTAAGCTACGCGCAAGATAACAACTGGCAGTATAAATGGCCCGAAGATAACAGTGTACAAATGCAAGCTATTCAGGCTGAAATTGCGCCATCTATTATTGCACTTGAATTGGCCGCCTTACCTAGCAATCAATTGCTCGTACAAACCGATGAGTACAGCGTTTATTTTGCCTACCAAGCACAAGCGCCTCACATTGTGAGTGAAATAGCTCGCCTACGAGAAATTGTGTTTAGAGAACACAACGAAGGTAGCGGAGAGCCTCTTGATACTGACCACTTTGATGCAACATATACACACTTATTTATTGTTAAAAATGAAACACAGCAAATAATGGGCGCCTATAGAATGGGCCTAAGTGACAGGCTTATTGAAAAAGACGGCCTTGATGGCTTATATCTGCATAAAATGTTTGATTTTAAACCGCAATTTGTGAACCGCACCGAACCCTGTATGGAAATGGGTCGCTCATTTTTAATTCCAGAGTTTCAGGGCTCTTACCAAGGTTTATTATTACTTTGGCGAGGGATTGGCGCATTTGCTTGCCTGTATCCACAATACCGTACGCTATATGGTACCGTTTCTATTAGTAAGCTTTATGATCCTAAAAGCGTAAAATTAATTGAACAAGTTTTGATTGCACCTGAAAATCGTGAACATGTAAGACCTCGAAACGAGTTTGATTTCAACTTGCATCACGAGATTGCCGACTTACACCATTCTCAAAGCCTTGATACTAACCTAAGTGCATTACTAGCAAGCATTGAACATGACGGCAAAGATATTCCTGTATTGGCTAAGCAATACCAAAAAATGGGGGCTAAATTTCATGCGCTAGGTATTGATAAAAGCTTTAATCACACACCAGGGCTTCTATTGAGTGTTCATTTACCTAGTGCACCTGCACGTTTGTTAAAGTTATATTTAGGTGATGCAGCCGAACAATACAAGGCATATAAAGTAGAGTAAATTACTTTTATTTCAATCATGTACAGCCCCTAAACCGTTCAAAAAACACACTTTCGAACAAAAATTGAACTAAAACCTATACTTTAGCACTATTCTGCCGTTAACTTGTTAAGTTGAAAATTTCCACAAATCCTTAACTCACTTCAGTGATAACGAGCTTTCTATGACAATGAAGCACAAACTAGTAATGACTTTAATTCTATTGGCAATTTTGCCTATGGCTGTATCTATTGTAGCTAGCACCCTAGTTGCTAAAGATAGTGGAAGCGATGCATTATTGCGTCAAACAGAGCTTAGGCTTATTTCAGAACGCGAAAGTAAAAAGCGTGAATTAGAAACGGCTTTTGAGTTATATAGAAATCAGATTGTAACAAAAGCCAGCAGTACAATGACTATTGAAGCTGCAAATAGCATGATAGCACCTGCCGATTACTATGCTGATAGTGTTATTACTGATGTAAGTATGGCGCAAATGAAAGCAGCCGTAGAAGACTACTATCAAAATAAATTTGGTGCTGAGTATGCTCGCAGGAATTCAGGAAAAACCGCTTCCATTGCGCAAATGCTAGGCAGTTTGAGTGACAACGCCATTGCACTTCAATACAGCTATATTGCTGCAAATACCCATCCATTAGGTGAAAAGCACAACTTAGATAAAGCGCTTGGGCAGTCTGTCTATAATGATGAACATGCGAGGTATCATTCTAGCTACCGCAATTTTGTGGAAACTTTCGGCTATTACGACCTTTTCATAGTTGATTCTGACACCGGGAATATTATTTATTCAGTGTTTAAAGAGCTCGACTTTGCTACATCGTTAATTAACGGGCCATATGCTCAAAGCGGCATAGGAAAGGTATTCAAAGAAGCCAATGCAGCCAACGAAGCCGGCGCCATTGCCATGGCTGACTTTGCATCGTATTTACCCTCTTACGATGCACCGGCTTCTTTTATGGCAACTCCCATTTTTAGTAATGGACAAAAAATTGCGGTGCTTATTTTACAGCTGCCAGTAGAGAAAATTGATGAGATAACCACCAGCCATGAATCTTGGAAGGATATTGGACTAGGTGTGAGTGGTGAAACGTATTTAGTAGGTGCAGATAGTAAAATGCGTTCTGTGAGCCGATTTTTTATTGAGTCACCTGAAAAATACATGGCATCTGCGAAAGCCCATGGCCTTGATGATACAACAGCCAAGATTATTGGAGCACAAGGCACTACTGCTAATTTGCAAACAATAAAGTCAGATGTGTTTAAACAAGCCATTGCTGGTGAATCGGGTTTTGGGGCATCGGTAGATTACAGAGGGATACCAGTGCTAACCGCTTACGCCAAGCTTGATATACCTGGGCTTGAATGGGCCATTTTAAGTGAAATGGACGTAGCAGAAGCGGTTGAACCGGCTAAAGACCTATCTAATACCTTATTACTATCCTCAGCCATTGTAGCGTCCATACTTTCTATTTTTGCGATAGCCTGTGGCTTGTGGTTTAGTAACAAACTCACTCGGCCTATTGAAAAACTGCAAGACGATATTGAAGAGATAGAACGCAACTCAGATTTGGCCACTCGCCTGCGAGCAAAACCTAGCGATGTAACCGCCGGCATTGTTGGCTCGTTAAATAAAACCTTTGAAAAAATCCATGGCATAGTGAATACCGTTGCTACCAATAGTGATCAAATGCTGCACGCCGCAGACAACGTTCGCCAAGTAAGCGCATCGGCAAGTACGGCCATGGCGCAACAAAATGCTGAAACCGATAGAGTGGCAAAGGCTATGGATGAGATGACAACAACGGTAGATGAAATAGCCAATAATTCAAGTGACGCCAATACCGCAGCAAATGATGCGAATCAGCAAGCTCAGCAGGGTAACCAAACCGTAATTGATGCCAGCGAGTCTATTAATGATTTAGCACAAGCGGTAAAAGAAGCCGCTTTGGTTATTAATAAACTGGCCAGTGATAGTGAAAGCATAGGCAGCGTATTAGATGTAATTAGAGGTATTGCTGAACAAACCAACCTACTTGCCTTAAATGCAGCTATTGAGGCTGCTCGAGCAGGCGAGCAAGGCCGTGGATTCGCGGTAGTTGCCGACGAAGTAAGAACACTAGCAAGCCGAACCCAAGAATCAACAGAAGAAATACAAGCTATGATTCAAACCTTGCAAACGGGGGCTGCAAACGCCGTAAGCGTAATGAACAGTGGCGAGAAACAAACTGAAACGAGCGTAAATAAAGCGCGTGAAGCTGCTGATGCCTTGCAAAAAATATCAGCGGCAATAACGCACATAACACAAATGAACCAGCACATTGCGGAATCATCAGAACAGCAACGAGCAATGAGCAATAATGTAACTAGCAGTATTGATGCAATTAAAGAAATATCAATATCAACCACCCAAGGTGCCCATCAAATGGAAACTGAAAGCAGCGAGCTTACGCAAATAGTTAAGTCGTTGAAGAAAGCGGTTGGACAGTTCCGTTTGTAGCACAATTGGCAGTTTTATATTGACTGAGTGAGCTGTAATTTACACAAATCTACTAGGGCAGTAATTGTTTGATTGCCATCAAGGACTGTTAAGCTTTCGCTAGCTTTTGGCTGCTCTAAGCTTGATAACTGGCTCTTTAACAAAGTAGCAGGGAAAAAGTGGGAAGCGCGTTGGGTTAAACGCGCTTCCAAGACATCACAAGGAAGGTCTAGTAGAAATGATTCGCAGTTTTTACAAGCCGCAGTTAGCTGTATTCTATGCGCGGACTTTAAACCAGAAACAGCCAATACAACCGACTTTCGTTTTGCGCTATATTGCGAAAGCATTTCGCATAGCGACAGTACCCAAGGTTCACGCTCTTTATCTGTTAAGGGTGTTCCTGCTGCCATCATGGCTTTGGACTCGGGCGAATGGAAGTCATCTGCGTCTATGAAGTCGCACGCAAGGGCTTGTGCAAGCGCTTTACCCACGCTAGTTTTTCCACTGCCGCTCACCCCCATAATGAGAATTTGTTGCGCTTTTGTGTTCATGAAAATAGAACCTCAATAGTTTGCGTGACTTCAGGCAATGGCATTGTGTTATCCCCTCTTTTGCCATCAAGGCGCCAGTGCAAGGTTTCGCCCGCCTTTCGAATATAATGAAGTGTGTATTCATGCCCTCTGAAATTGCGCGTAACGTGAAGTTCATGCCAAGTACTTGGCAGTTGCGGATTAACATAAAGGCCCTCTTCTGCGCCGCGTAAACCAAGCAAACCATCTACCACGCAATGATAAAACCAAGCGACGGTTCCGGTGTTAAATAAATGGCTTGAACGCCCGGCCATGCTTGGATATTGATAATACGCGCCGCGATAATAGTTAGGTAAATAAACCGGTAATTGGCCACGAAGCGTTATATCAGAATCCCGTGGCAGCATCTTATAAAGCACATCAAATGCTAAATCAGCTTCACCCTGCTCAAGCAAACCGGCCGCATAAAACGCCGCCGCATGATTATATACCGAGCCGTTTTCAGCCACACCCGGGGACTTCTGCGTAATGCGGCCTATATCGGTATGCATATGCGTATATGCTGGCGCAAGCATCATTGGTCCGAAGGGAGTATTTAATTGTGTATCAACGGCTTTATTGAGTTCGTGAACTCGCTCAACAGAAGGTGATAAGGCCAGCATTGCCCAAGCTTGTGGATTTAAATAAATACTGCCTTCGTTATCGTCACGGGTGCCAAAGCGCCTTCCATTATCAGTAATCCCTCGCGCATACCAATTGTCGGCCCAAAAGTACTTTTCTATTGCAAGATTTAATGCCTTCGCCTGTGCATTCCATTTCGCTTCATCATTGTACTCCCCTAGCTTATGACACAAATTCGCCCAGCTTGTAAAAGCTCGGCTAGTAGCCATACTCAACCATGCAGATACGCCTTTACCATCTTTGCCTACCATATTCATAGGGTCACACCAATCACCCTCTTTAATTAAGCTTAAGCCTCGTTCGTCAAGGTTTTCAACTAGGTTGTGCATGGCTCTATTAATATGTTCGTATACACTGGCTGTTTCCTTTGCATCACAAAAACCGGCGGTGGTATCAAAAAGTGCAGTGTCATGTGTTTCGTTTATATATACTTCTAAAAACCATAGTAGCCACACGTTATGATCAGAATGCGGAACTTGATTTATGTACTTTAAAGTGGCCTTTTCGTGAAGCAATACGCCGTCAGGCATAGCGCCGCTAAGGTGTTGCTGGGAAATAGCCTTTAAAAAGTTCTGCTTTGCCGCGCCAGCATCTAAGTAAATTAAGCCCATGCTGTCTTGCAAAAAGTTACGGGTTTGGGGATCAGTAGTTAGGCGGTTCATTTGCCCATGATAAGCAAGTTGCCTGGGAAGCCAATTGTTCACCATATCATTAAATTCGGAATTTGGGCTTTGCAAAGTCACCGCCCGCAAGGTATTACTGGCAGGTGTTTTAGCACTTGCTTCAAAATCAATTAAAGGGCCAATATCTTCAACTTTATTTACTGCGCCAAACCGCCAGTTCAATGTTCGTGTTTCACCCGGTGGGCAATGCAAAGAATACTGAAATACACCCACAGGCACTTCGTAATTTGCGTCTTCTTCGCCAAGTTTGCCGTTTAGTAATCCTTGCGGCGCACACAAATGCCCTTCTCCAAGAAACTTTTTGTAGTTACAGGTAAAGCCATCAGGCGCTGTTTTACTAGCAAAAAAGGTAATGTCTTTCAGGCTACTAATATATGGGTAGTCTTGTGTTTTTTGATACGGCGTAACTGATTTAGCCACAATGCATTGTAAAGATGCATCATAACTTGCAGACTGATTCATCCACGACAAATAGCCAATTGAAAACATAGGATAAATCACAGGGTTTAGGGGCTTGTTACTCGTATTAGTCACACTAAGCGACCAGTGTTCAACCACCCCTTCTGCCAAACTAAGCGTAATAACAAACTGCAAACCATGCTGCTCAATATGCCATCTCAGTTCATCTTTAGCATGCACAAAAACAAAGTTTTCAAGTGGCGCTTTAACTGGCTCATATGGCATTGAAAACAAGGGTTTATCATCTAGTTTTACATAAAAAAAGCGCCCCGGATGATCAGTGTAATAATGATGCTCAGGTTGCATAAACGTGGTTGATTCAAGCGCGGGGCCTTTACTGTATTTAGCTGGCTCAGGTTGCATATGTTGGGCACTGGCGTATCCACGGCAATTCATTTGAATCATCATGTCTTTGTTCCACAAAAAACCGCAGGCATTGGGAAGCGCCGTTGGGCTATGCAAAGCCACTTCATGATTTGCACTGTTAATACTGTAAATGGGGTTGTTAGAGGTCATGGTTAGCATCCGACTGGCGCGCACTTAAATCTGATTGAATAAGGGCAAGTTGTGACTCTGATAAAGAATAAAAGCGAATACAAAGCGCGGCAATAAGCGCAAATACAGCAGGAATTAAGGTCATTAACCATACAATACCTTGCTGTGAATCAGGTGATTGCTGCATGTTTGGTACATAACCCATACCACTTAACATGTAGCCTATAATTGCGCCAGCAAGCGCGCCGCCAAGTTTCTGAGAAAATGCAGCGGCAGAAAATATCATTGCAGTTGATCGGCGGTGAGTACGCCATTCAGAATAGTCAGCGGTGTCAGCGTACATTGAAAACACTAAAGGGGATTTAGGCCCCAAGCAAAAGCCAATTAAACCTTGAATAACAAAATGCATAGTAAGCATATCTTTAGTTACGAAATACTGCATACCGGCAAGTACAGCAACCGCGAGCATTAATACAATTAAGAGCTTACGTTTATCAAGCCATTTTGTTAGTAAAGGCGTGCTAGCTGCACCAATGGTGAGTGCCACCATGTATAAGGTCATGTAACTACTAATTAAATCTTCACGCTCTAAAAAATACTTTAAGTAAAAGGTGCCCGAGCTTGCGCGTATAGAAATGGTTAACATAATAATTAGCGCTAATGAAAACAGCACCAACCAAGGTTTATTCGCCAATAAGTCTTTTACATCAACCATAGGTGTATGGTGTTGCGGGCTCGCTGCTTGCACACGTTCTTTGCACATAAAAAAGCAAATACTATATAGCACCATGGCAATTGTGCCGTATACCGCTAGCGTTAGCTGCCAACCTAAAGCTTCATCACCTTGCCCCAAGTAAGCCACTAATGACGGCGTAAAATAAGCAACAATAGTTCCGCCAGTGAATGCGCCAATAAAGCGAAAGCTACTTAGCGCCGTTCTTTGTTGGCTATCACCAGTCATTATTCCCATCATTGCTCCGTAAGGGACATTAATGAAGGTATACGCAAGCATCATCGCAATATATGTTAAATAGGCCCAAATGACCTTACCTGGCTCAGATAAATCAGGCACCGTAAAAGTTAAAATACCAGCGGCTAAAAGAGGTATTCCTCCCCACAGCAAATAAGGCCTGAATTTACCCCAGCGAGTATTTGTTCTATCAGCAAGCGCTCCCATTATTGGGTCTGAAAATGCATCTATTAAGCGCGCGCTTAGCATCATGGTACCAACGGTAGCGGCTGGAATACCAAATACGTCGGTATAAAAAATAAAAAGAAAAACATCGAATAAGCGCCAGTACAAGTTACTCGCGGTATCGCCTAATGCGTAAGCCACTTTTTCAGCAAAAGGTAACTTGTGTTTAAAATTGTTAGATGAAGCCGTCATTAAAAACCCTAATTGGAAGCGCTTCCATTTAAGTTACACAAAGGTTAAGGATTAATCAACAACTTGTTCACATTTTAGCAGATTAGATGTAAGCTAGCCGCAATATGGCTATCATTTTTCGACTTTGAACTTATAAACTGCTCATACTATGAATAAAAAATTAAACCATGGAAGCGATTCCAAAGCGGCGACTATTTATCAGGTTGCAAAGCTAGCTGGGTGCGCAGTGTCAACAGTTTCACGAGTAGTGAACAAGCACCAAAACGTGTCTTCTAAAACTAAAGAAAAAGTACATTCGGCCATGGCACAGCTCAATTACCGTCCTAACACGGTGGCGAGTTCCTTAGCATCTCAGCGTTCAAACTGCGTAGGTGTATTGGTAAGCGAGTTGGCCAGTGAGTTTTTTGGGACATTTACAGGTGCGGTAGAATCGGTGTTAAGAGAGCACAATAAGCATATCATTGTAACGGCCGGCCATGGTGATGCAGCTTCAGAAAAAGAGGGAATTAATTTTCTTATAGACCGCAATTGCGACGCCTTAATACTTCACGTAGAAGCGCTTAGCGATGAGTACTTAAATGAATTATGCCAAGGCGATATTCCCATTGTTATTGTAAATAGAGAGCTATCTGATTTTCCTAACAATTGTATTGGTATTGATAACGAATTAGGTGGCTTTAAAGCCACAAGCAAAGCAATTGAGTTTGGTCATTGTGATATTGCTTATATAAGCGGCCCCTTAAAAAAGCATGATGCACACGCTCGCTGGGATGGCCACCTGCGCGCCCTAGCGCAAGCCAGCATTGCATATGATCCTGCGCTATTTATAGAGGCTGAATTTTCGCAAGAAAGTGGCGCTAAAGCGCTACTTGAGTTGCTTGCTCAAAACAAACCCTTTAGCTGTGTGGTATGCGGAAACGATGAAATTGCGTGCGGGGTTATGTCAGCGGCGCGAGATGCCAAAATGCACTTACCAAATGCGCTTTCGATTGTAGGCTTTGACAATTCAAATGTTGCCTCATACACCTATCCTAAACTATCAAGCGTTGACTACCCCATTGCTCAAATAGGTAAAGCTGCAGGCTTGTTGGTACTAAAACATGTTTATGTAATTGAGGCCGCAACAGCTGCAGTGCCCTTTAGCCCTACTTTTATCAATAGGGCTTCATTGCAAAGCAAGCTCTAATTCTTTTTAGTGTAAGCCGCTATAATAACGATACGTTGGCCGTTTACTCGCCCTTCTATATGCAAAGGATTTTCCGACAATCCAATGTTGCGAACAGGCGTGCCGCGTTTTGCAGTAAAACCCGCTCCCTTAACATCTAAGTCTTTAATAATCGTGACTGCATCACCTGCTTGTAGCGCAACACCGTTTACGTCAAGCGTAGGTTCACGCTCAGCCGCTATGCCGGCTTGCGCCCATTGCAATAGTTCATCATCTAAGTACAACATATCTAAGGCATCTTGTGCCCAAGGCTCACTATTACACTTATTTAGTAATCTATAACTTAGTACCTGCACGGCCGGTGTGGTTGACCACATACTTGTGCTTAAGCAGCGAAAATGCTGAACATCGCATGTTGCGCCAGCATCTATATTGCTTTGACAAGTATCACAAATAAAAACATGGCAGTTTGGGCTGGTGTCGGGAGATTCAGGTAACAAGTAGGCTTTTAAGGGCGCACTCGCCTGACAAATTTCACATTGATTGTTGCTTCGCTGTTCAAGAGTAGATTGCATAATAAATAGTAACCAGAAAAAAATTGTGGGTATATTATCATGCTTGTGGTTGCGCGCGATAGTTGCAAAGCAAATCTTGTTGCCTGCTCATACAAACCTTTTATATTCCGCGGGCCTTATTTAGACGCTACCAGTAGCTTTAGGCGCTTTTGATATGCGTAATGGTGGCCGGTGCATAGCCAAAATATTCGGGTATGGATTTATTTTGCATTGCACACATTATCTTTATAAGTGCGTAATGATGAATGGCATGACTGCTTACAAACACCAGTTCTCTTTCAAGGGTAGACTTACAGGTAGTTGAGTGTTCGCAGCTTACATCAATTTCGCTAGTAACCGCCAAGGGCTTTGCTAAGTCAACAGCGGGAATATTTTCTAGCCACCGTTTAATATCACTCAGGCGACTAAGAGCTAAATCAGGAAGTTGCTCTATATCGGCGTAACGCTGCCTTATGTTGTAATCAATGTGGGCATTTGTGCAACCGTTAATGAGTGCAGAAAAATGGTCTATAACATGGCGGATATGCGCGCCAATACTGCTAGGAAAGTGCGGTGGCAATTTCTTCTGATACGCGCTAGCACTTATATCTTCAAGCAATTCGATTGCTTGATCTACTATGGCTGAATAACTGTTAGACATATCTTTCCTTTTTATTTTGAAACAAGCCCATTGTTTTAAAACAAGAGTGATAAGCCTATCAATAACTCTTACCGCAACAACAACTTCTATATTGAGTATAAAGATAGACCACAAGTATCACAATTTTATTTCAAAATTCTAAAAAAACCATGTTTTTGCCCTGTTGCGCATTAAAGATGAAAATAAACGTCATACTTAATCAACAAACAAGCTTGAATTTGTACAATAAAATTTAACGCATACGTATTCACTCGGGCAAAACTGATATACTTTGCTAACATTCAGTTAACTTAAAAAAGACGCATATTTATGACATTACCTATACATCAATATTTCCCCGATGCCGGCCAATTAATATTGGGCACTATGCACCTTGGTGGAGGCTGGAATAGTAATCCGGTGTCTGGTCAGGATATCGACCAAGCCTTCGATTTAGTGAGTCGTGCAATAGAAAGTGGTATCAATGTAATTGATATGGCTGATATTTACACCTTTGGAAAATCAGAACAAACCATTGGCGAATTGTTTAAGCGTGAACGCTCTTTGCGTCATCACCTCATATTACAATCTAAAGTGGGTATTAAACTTACCCCTACATTTGACGTTAAGCAATACGACTTATCAGGTGACTGGATAAGCTCATCGGTCAATGCCAGCATAAAACGTTTGCACGATAACAATCTAGATATCTTATTTTTGCATCGCCCCGACCCTTTAATGCAACTTGACGATACCGCTAATGCCCTTCTTAAACTGCATGAGCAAGGTAAGTTTGAATACTTAGCTGTTTCAAATATGCATGCAGGCCAAATTGCTTGGCTACAAAGCGCCTTAAACATTCCTATTATTGCGAATCAGCTTGAGATGAGCTTAGCCTCAAGTGACTTTGTGGAAGATGGTATTACCACTAATATGGCGCAAAATGCACAAAACGGTTTCCCTAGAGGAACCCTAGAATATTGCCACCAAGCAGGCGTTCAATTACAAGCTTGGGGTGCAATGGCGCAAGGATTGTATTCAAGTGAAGGCGAGCATGACGATAAAAATGTAATGGCCACACGTGCCTTAGTAGCAAAATATGCAGAGGAGTTTGGCGTAGATGCAAATGCCATAGTGCTTGCTTGGCTTATGCAGCACCCTAGCAATATACAGCCGGTACTAGGAACAACAAACCCTGAGCGTTTAGCCCTTGCCACGAAAGCACTTGATGTAAAATTAACGCGCGAACAATGGTATTTACTATTTGAAACTCGCCGTGGAATCGAAGTGCCATAGGCACTTCTTAACAGCATTGGAAAGCCCCAAATGAATATAAGAAAAATCTCTTCACCCTTAGTAGTCGCCACAGGCTTAGGCTTGTTATTAAGCGCTTGTAGTGCCGACTTACCTTCTCAGGAAGCCTCTGCAGTGGCTGCAACAAGCGTTTCTCCAGCACAAATGGACGCGCTTGGTGCTCCTTCTTTTAGAAGGAATATACAAGATGAAGTGTTTTACTTTGTAATGCCTGACCGTTTTCACAACGCAATAACAGAAAACGATAACGGTGATCCACGTCGGCCTATTTCATTTGGGGGCTTAAACACACAATCTAAATGGGCGTTTCATGGAGGCGATATTGCCGGTGTAGAAGCCAAGCTTGATTACATTCAAGGCTTGGGCATTAGCTCTATTTGGATGACGCCAATATTACGTAATAAAGCCATTCAAAATGACGGTTTTGCTCACCACGGATACTGGGTAGTTGATTTTACTGAAATTGACCCACATTTTGGCAGCAATCAAGATTTAAAAGATTTAATTGATGCTGCACATAAACGTGGCATTAAAGTGTTCTTTGATATTATTACTAACCACACCGCTGATGTTATTAAATATAAAGAATGCCATGGCGAAAACGGTGACTATTTAGCGGCCGATCAAAAAGGGTGTAAGTTTATTAGTTCAAATGAACTTGCCGCGGGCAAATCTTATACGCCATTTTTGTTAGAAAACGAAAAATCTGTAAAATTCCCCGAATGGTTAAATGACACCAAATATTACAACAACCAAGGCGATTCTTTCTGGCAAGGCGAAAGTGCTATTAAGGGCGATTTTAGTGGCCTTGATGATATAGACACCAGTAATCCAGAAGTAATAGCGGGCCTTACCGAAGTATTCGAAAATTTAATTAGCGACTTTAAACCTGATGGCTTTCGTATAGACACCGTTAAACACGTTGATATAGCGTTTTGGCAAAGCTTCGGGCCTGCAGTTATTGAGCACGCGCAGTCAATTGGTATCCCTGATTTCTTTATATTCGGTGAGGTATATGATGGCAACCCAGCGGGTTTAAGTAAGTTTACTACCGAGGGGAAATTACCTTCAGTACTTGATTTTGGTTTCGCCTTTAACACTCGTGAAGTACTGTTAAAGAACAAACCTATTTCGCAACTAGCACAGTTATTTGATAATGATGATTACTATCGTGACCATGACTCAACGCCAAACGAGCTACTTAACTTTTTAGGCAATCATGATATGGGGAGAATTGGTCATTTTATTGAACAAGACCTACCTAATGCCTCAGAAGCTAACAAGCTACGATTATCACAACTTGCTCACGCCTTTATGTTTTTCTCACGCGGCATTCCTGTTGTTTACTACGGTGACGAACAAGGATTTACGGGTGACGGTGGTGACGTAGATGCGCGTGAAGATATGGACCCTTCGCTGGTTGATGTATATAACGACAACAACTTAATAGGTACGCAAAGCACCACCGCAGCGAACAACTTTGATATTAACCACCCTTTATATCAAACATTACAAGACCTCACTAAAATAAGAAATTCGAATGTAGCGCTTCGCCGCGGCGAGCACATTAATAGAATTATTGATAACGAAAAACGGATTTACGGATTCAGCCGTATTATACAAAACGATACCAACAAAAAAGATTTCTTAACGGTATTTAACTTTAGCAATGAAGAGCAAAGTGTGGTGCTTAATAGCCAAGGTTTGCAGTATAAAAATGTTGACTCAGGGGCTAGGTCATTGGCCTCTATTGCGCATAATATTTACCAACACAAAGCAATGGTAAGACCAAATCAACTTGTTATTACACTGCCTCCGTTAAGCTACACCATGCTTGAATCTAGTAATAGAGTAACGCCCAGTGAAATACTCGATATAAAAATGAGCCGCTCCTATACTGATAATAACCGAGTTATGCTGCCTTTTGAGCTAAGTTTTGCTAATAATAAGCAACTCAATATTGCCCGCATTGATATTTATGATGAATCTAATTTAGCCGCAAATGAAGAGTCTAAGCACCTTAGTTTTGATACGACCTTTCCTTACAGAGCGGTGTTAAATCAGCAGCAAGCCAGCAGTATAAGTAAACTTAAAGTCGTTGCTAGCAATTTAAATGGTCAAACCCTAGTTAAGCATTTCACACTTAAAGAATAAGGCATGCTATCGCAAAGCTTGTAGTAGTTGTAGTAAGGTAAGTTTGATTCTTTACTACAACTATAAGAAAACAAGTGAATACATTTCAATTTGACACAAGCAAACGTATTGTTAATGAAGTAGGCGGATTGCGCCATTGTCCTAATTTATGCAAAGAGCTTGGCGTTAAACACGTCATTATTGTTAGCGATAAAGGCTTACGCCAATTAGGCATGGTAGATGAGCTTGCGCACTGCTTACAAAATGCAGGTGTAAGTGCCACCGTGTTTGATAAAACCGTAGCTGACCCTCCTGATTCAATTGTACTAGAGGCTAGTGCCGCTGCAATTGAAAGTGGTGCAGACGGTGTAATTGGCATTGGCGGTGGCAGTTCAATGGATTGCGCTAAGTTAGTATCAGTACTAGTAAAGCAACAACAAAGCCTTTCTCAAATGTTTGGCCTAAACCAAATAACGGGCACCCGTGCTCCTCTAATACTTATTCCTACCACGGCGGGAACGGGCTCAGAAGTAACACCCATTTCAATTGTTACCACCGGCGAAACAACGAAAGCAGGGATAGTGAGTCATCATTTGTTACCTGATGTTGCCTTACTAGATGCAAGTTTAACGCTAGATTTACCGGCCCACATCACTGCCGCTACCGGTATTGATGCAATGGTTCACGCCATTGAGGCCTATACCAGTAAAATAAAGAAAAACCCTTATTCTGACATGCTCGCAAAGCAAGCTTTGCTCTTGTTGTCATCGAATATTGAAAAAGCGGTTACCACTGGAAAAGATCTGCCCGCTAGACAACAAATGATGTTTGGCGCGTGCCTTGCCGGGCAAGCTTTTGCAAATGCGCCGGTGGGCGGCGTTCATGCCTTGGCATATCCCCTTGGTGGGCATTTTCATATCCCCCATGGTTTAAGTAATGCCTTAGTGCTTCCTCACGTACTGCGTTTTAATGCCAGCCATGCCGCTTCAATGTATGGCGAACTCGCTGCGCAAATAAAGCCAAGTGCAAGTGTAAGTAACCCTTTATCTACAAGTGAAGATCTTGCTCAGTATTTTGAAGAGCTATTAAAAATATGCGGTTTACCTACTAGCCTAAAAGCGCTTCAAATACCCAAGAAAGACCTTACTGTATTAGCCCAAGATGCTATGTTACAAGAAAGGCTATTGGTGAATAATCCCAAACACATGCATTTTGATGATGCCCTAAACATATATGAACAAGCTTATTAAGGACAAAAATGGCAAAACCAAGCGTACCAAAAAGGCAAGACTATTCTATTTTTTACCAAGTAGAAACGCGCTGGATGGATAATGACGTATATGGGCATATTAATAACGTAGTCTATTACAGCTATTTTGATTCCATCACCAATCGATTTTTAATAGAACACGAAGCTTTAGATATACACAATGGTGAACAAGTTGGCTTAATGGTGCATTCACAATGTTTTTACCATGAGCCTGCCGCATTTCCAGATATCTTACAAGGTGGTTTTCGAGTTAAGCGAATTGGCAATTCGTCAGTTGAATATGAGCTTGCTTTGTTTAAACAAGGAAAAGATGAAGCCTGTACTCACGGCACTATGACCCACGTGTTTGTGAATAAGCAAACACAAACACCAGTGAGTATTGAGGGAACATTAAAAGCGGTGTTAAGCTCGGCTTTGTGCAGTTGATAAACACTGAAAACCCAGCCAGCCTGCAACCGCGCTTGCACTGGTTAGGCAAATACCCCAAGCCCAATCTATAAACAGTATGGTTAAGGTGAAACCTTCTAAAATACTGTAAGCCGTTAAATTATATGCGCCATAGCTGGCTAATCCTAGTAAGGCGCCGTCAATAGCCGCGTAATACCAAGGTTTGCTTCTATTAGGAATAACTGCCAGCACAAAGGTAACGAATCCATACATTACATAAAACACTAACCACGGCCATGTAATAAATTGCTCGCGCAACATCCCTTGCATTTCGCTTTTATACCAAGGCTCTGCTAGGTACCCTAGCCAAAATGCGTCCAACACACCAAAAGCAATGAATATGAACAACAACGACAGCCCAATATTGGGTAGCATTTGTTTAAGTTTACTTAGCATATGTATGTCCTTATAAGCTGCGAAATGCAATATTTACGCTTGAAAAAACTCTCTGCGTAAATCACGGTCAGTATTAAACGCGCCACCTAAGGATGAGGTTTTTGTAAAAGAGTTGGTGTCACGTATACCGCGCGCTTTAACGCAATAATGCGTGGCATTAATGCTAACAGCAACATCTTTAGTTCCGGTAAGCGCCTGCAATGCCACCATAATTTGCTGAGTAAGTCGTTCTTGTACCTGAGGGCGCTGCGCAAAAAATGCGACTAAGCGATTTATCTTACTTAAACCAATTACGGTTTGATTGGGAATGTAGGACACCGTTGCAGTACCATCAATCGTCACAAAATGATGCTCACACGTACTGGTTAAGCTTATGTCAGTGACTTGTACTGGCTGGTCAATACTCATTTTGTTTTCAATTTGCGTGATTTTCGGGAACGATTGGTAATCTAGCCCAGAAAATATTTCATTCACGTACATTTTTGCAATACGTTTAGGCGTATCTTGCAAGCTATCGTCGTTAAGATCTAAACCTAAAGCTTGCATTACGTCGGTCATGCTACTTTCAATTTTCGCGCGTTTTTCTTCTGCACTTAAACCGTTTTCAACCATAGGCGTTTCAAGGCCTGCGGTAACCAATGCATCACGCACTAAAATAGCTTGAGGTGTTAACGCAGATGCTTGATTAACCTCGTGTATCACCACATTTTCGTTTGCTAACATTACTTATCCAATTAATTATTTAATCATGTATACGCATAAATCGTTTGCTGGTTTACAATTGCAGTACAAAACGTAAATGAATGGGATCTTAGTATGTTCATTTTGCGTAACTATATATTTGTTTCAACAGGAAAAACGACCTTTTATGACAGCTCCCATATTGATAACCGGCGGCGCTCAGCGCCTTGGTTTAGCCATAGCTGAAAACCTGCTTTCCCAACATCATTCAGTGATTATAACATACCGTAGCCAAAAACCGTCTATTGATGACTTAGTAAAACTAGGCGCTACCGCTATTCATGCTGACTTTGCAACAAATGAGGGCGTGGTGGCCTTTATTCAAGCTTTGCAGGCTCAAACCTCATCGCTTCGCGGCATTATTCACAATGCCAGTGATTGGGAAAGCGAAAGTGCAGAGGCAACTACCGCTGAACATGCACAACTGTTTAATAAAATGATGCAAGTACATGCTAATGCCCCGTATCTTATTAATTTGGCTTGTGAAAAAATGCTTGTGCCTGGGGCCGATATTATTCACATGACTGACTATGTACAAGAAACTGGAAGCAAAAAGCATTTAGCTTATGCAGCAAGCAAAGCGGCGCTTCATAATTTAACCTTGTCATTTGCGAATATGTTAGCACCCCAAGTAAAAGTCAATTCTATTGCGCCTTCATTGTTAATGTTTAATGACGATGACACCGAGCAATATAAGCAAAAAGCCCTAAGTAAGTCATTACTAGAAATTTGCCCAGGGGCGCAAGAAGCCGTCAAAGCCGTTAATTATATTTTATCGAGTGAATATATTACCGGCCAAACCATACATTTAAATGGAGGACGTCATTTAAAATGACAGCCAGAATGAACCGTAAAGGCCTATGTTTAAGTTTGCTTGCCTTAAGTGCGCCTTTTAACGCACTTGCATTGGCACAAAGCAATGAACCACAAACAATACAAAGTGATGAGCTTGAGGTAATTAGTATTACCGCAAACAAACAAGATTTGGCCCTTGACCAAACCCCCGACAGTGTAAGCGTATTAAACGAACAAAGCATAAAAGCCATTGCGCCTGTACATATTGAACAAGTGTTAGCGCAAATTCCGGGTACGTGGATTAGCCGCGGAAATGGTCAAGAGCACTTAACGGCAATTCGTTCACCTGTGCTAACAGGCGCCGGAGGATGCGGCGCATTTTTTATGGGCGTTGATGGAATATCGATTCGCGCGCCGGGTTTTTGTAATGCAAATCAACTCTTTGACGTAAATTATGAGCAAGCGGCTCGCATTGAAGTTCTGCGTTCACCATCAAGTACCTTGTACGGTGCAAACGCGATGCACGGTGTAATAAATATTATTAGCCCGGATGCATTTGATGCTCAAAACAATAGTGTGGCACTTCAATTTGGCGGTGAAGATTTTACTCGCCTAAGTGGCGTATATTCGCAGCAAACTAACAGCAAGGCATTTTTAGTGCAGTCAAATATAAGCCAAGAAAACGGTTATCAAGATAATAGCGGTTACGACCAACAGAAATTAAGCGCCGTGTATCAAACTAGGGGCTTAGTTTGGGACAGCAAAACATTACTTGAAGTCAGTAATTTAAATCAAGAAACCGCGGGCTATATATCAGGTTTTAATTCATATAAAGACGAAGCGCAAAGAAAAATAAACCCTAACCCCGAAGCCTACAGAGACGTAAAGGCTCTGCGGGCTTACAGTGCATTTAGCCGTAATACCTCGTACGGGAAATTAGCGCTTACGCCTTATATTCGCAGCAACAGTATGGCCTTTTTACAGCACTATTTGCCTTGGCAAGCCTTAGAGGAAAATAGCCACAACAGCCTTGGTTTGCAAAGTAGTTTGCGTTTTGAAACATCAAACATACAGTGGTTAGTTGGCGCAGATGCTGATTACACCCAAGGAGAGTTAAAAGAAACACAAGAACAAGGCTTTTCTCCATCTATTCCCCAAGGCGTTCATTATGACTACGAAGTAGACGCCACGCAATTGGCCCTGTACGCGCAAGGCACTTGGACGCATAACAATTGGCAAATACGCTTTGGTGCGCGCGCTGAGCAAAATGTGTATGACTACAACAACCACACCAATAGTACTAGCGCGTGTGATGTTGGCGTTGCCCTTTGTCGCTTTACTCGCCCTAACGATCAGCGCAAAACATTTAATGCCATTTCACCCAACGTAAATGTTAGCTACAATTTCAATGAATACTTACAAGTTTACGCCAAATACAGCCAAGGCTTTAGGGCTCCGCAAGCCAGTGAGTTGTTCAAATTGCAAAACAACCAAACTATTAGCAGCATTAATAATGAAAACATGGACGCTTTAGAAAGTGGGTTTCGTTGGAGTAAGTTAAATACCCAAGTGCATGGCGCGGTTTATACTATGTTAAAAAAAGATGGGATTTATCAAGATACCCAACGGCAAAATGTGAGTGGAGCTAAAACCAAGCACCAAGGTGTTGAGCTAGAAATTAAGCATCAGTTTAATCAGCACTGGGATGTTTCTGGCCATATTAGCTATGCTCGCCATACTTACAATAATAACCCGCAGTTAGTAAATAGTGATATTTTAGGAAATGAAATTGACACCGCACCTAAGTGGATGTCACAACTTAATTTACGTTATAAAGTGGCTACTAATTTACAAGCGCAACTTAGCTACAAATACTTAGGCGAATACTACTTAGACCCACAAAATACCGCCATGTACGACGGCCACCAATTAGTAGATTTACATATAGACTATAAACTTTCGTCACAGGTGAACTTAGGTCTACATGTGCTAAACTTAAGCAACAAAGCATACGCTGAACGAGCTGATTACGCCTTTGGTAGCTACCGATATTTTGTAGGGCAAACTCGCCGCGCATTTATTAATTTACAGTGGATTTTTTAAGATGCATCAATACACATTGCTACCCGAGTGGGCCGAGCAAGAAGCGGTTATATTAGCATGGCCGCATAACAATACAGATTGGCAACATAACTTAAGCCAAGCACGCGCTACTTACATTGCCCTAATTGAGGCTATTAACCAAGCCCACAGTGTGGTGATTTTGTTGTGCCCTGAAAGCGAACAAACTTCGCTTCAAAATAGCTTACCTAGTGGCGCGAAAGTGTTAATTGTAAGCTGTGATTACAATGACACGTGGGTGCGTGACTACGGTTTTTTAACCGTAAACGATGGCAAGGTAAACCATCCTGTGAGTTTTGTGTTTAATGGCTGGGGGCAAAAGTTTAACGCTGAGCTAGATAATAAGGTGAATAAGTCAACATTGGCCAAGCTATGCCAACAGCCTTTAATTGAAAGTGATATTGTGCTTGAAGGCGGTGCCTTGGAAATAGATGAAAACCAGCATTTACTCACCACCGGCTCGTGCTTGTATAACTACAAACGCAATGGTCGCATGAGCGGTGAAGCATATAACGAGTTATTTAGTGATGTGTTGGGCGCAAAAACAATCAGTATATTTAACCATGGGCATTTGGAAGGCGATGATACTGACGGGCATATTGATACCTTAGCGCGTTATACACCGCTTATGGGAATAGTATTGCAAGGAGCCGATAACCGCCCCCTTGACCCACACTTTGCAGAACTTTTTAAACTGCAATACGAAGTAAGCCAAGCCTTGCCGAAGCATAAAATTTATTCCCTTCCCTTACCTCATGTAGTGAATGAAGACGGTGAAAGATTACCGGCATCGTATGCCAACTTTTTAATTCTTAACCGCCATGTATTAATGCCTATATATGGGCATGAAGAAGATGCCGAAGCCATGGCAAAAGTACAATCAGCCTACCCTAACTACACTATTATTCCTGTTGATTGTTTGAGTCTAGTGCAACAAAACGGCAGCTTACATTGCGTAAGTATGCAAGTACCCACAAACACTATAAAGCCCGAAATAGTTGAAAGAGCCCAAGAAGGAGTCAGTATTTTATGAGCCAAAACACCCCCGCCAATAAAACTTTGAAAGTTGGCCTTGTTCAGCAAAGTGTGGCAAATAATAATAAAATGCAGAACTGGGAAAAGTCAGCTCAGCGCGCACGCGAACTGGCCAAAGATGGCTGTGAATGTATTTTGCTGCAAGAGTTACATTCCACCTTATATTTTTGCCAAACCGAAGACGTTACGCAATTTGATTTAGCTGAGCCAATACCGGGGGATGCCACCGCATTTTTTGGTGCATTGGCAAAAGAGCTCAATATAGTATTAGTAACCTCCTTATTTGAAAAACGCGCAACGGGCTTGTATCACAACACTGCAGTGGTGTTTGATCGCAGTGATGACATAGCCGGTATTTACAGAAAAATGCACATACCTGATGACCCAGGCTTTTATGAAAAATTCTATTTTACCCCTGGGGATTTAGGTTTTGAGCCTATTCAAACCAGCGTGGGTAAACTCGGCGTTTTAGTATGCTGGGATCAATGGTATCCCGAAGCCGCTCGCTTGATGGCTATGAAAGGCGCTGAAATATTGTTTTATCCTACCGCCATTGGCTGGGATCCAAACGATGATATTGAAGAACAACAGCGCCAGCAAGGTGCTTGGGAAACAATTCAGCGCTCTCATGCGGTAGCTAACTCAGTACCCGTAATTGTTGCCAATAGAACCGGCTTTGAAGCATCCCCGAATGAAGATGATGCCGGTATCCAATTTTGGGGGCATAGTTTCATTGTAGGCCCGCAGGGTGAAATACTGAGCATGGCGAGTGACAACCAAGAACAAACCTTAAGTGCTGAACTTGATATGACAAGATCTGAGCATATTAAGCGCATATGGCCCTACTTTAGAGACCGCCGCATAGATGACTACGGTGATTTAACCAAACGCTGGCGCGATTAAAAGAAGCCCACTAGGCTAGAGCTGAAATATTTTTTGCTCGTATATCAAATAAGCGTTTACGCTTTTTCCTTTAAATAAAGGCGTAAATGCTTCACTAGTGTCACTTAAACCACCGGTGTACTTGCCAAAAGCAGGCATTATCAGCATGCTTTCACTGTTTAAGAAACACTTACCCCGCATTTTTCTGCGTGCAGCGCTATGGCTTGTTTTAGGATGATAATGCCCAATGATTTGTGCTTGGTTATTTTCTAAACGCGCATAATCGGGCTCGTGAGCCAGTAAAACATCATTTAGCATTATATGCTCAGCACGCTCGCCAGCAATACTTAAGGGGATGTCAGGGTCATGGTTGCCAAGCACCCAAGTAAATTTTGTGCATGAATTTACGAGCTCATTAAGCGAGTCTAAATCTTGGCTTTGCATTCTGCTAGCGGCATTTGCGTCGTGTAGGCTATCGCCTAAGCACACTACGTGCTCACATTCATAGTTGGCCATGGTAGTGGCCATACGGCTAATAGTATCAGCGCTATCAAAGCGCGGTAATGGATGCGCAAACTGGCTTAAAAAACTGCCTTTTTCTAGATGTAAATCACTAAATATAATCATGTTATGCTGCGGCCAAACAAGGGCGCCGCTGGCATCTAACAGTAATTTATTACCGGCATAGTTTATGGGTATAACTTGGTTTGCCAATAGGCGAGCCTGTAAATTTTCAAACGAAATCAATCAAGCATTTCCTTATCTATATTCGTTTTTAATGGCATAAGTATGGTCAATTTTTATAATGCCTTAAGTATTGCTGCTTGATAACAGCTCGCGAATATCATCAAGCATGTCTTCTGCTTCTTGATACAAGTTAGCTTGCTCTAACAAAGCTTGTGTACCCGCGCCAGTTACCTGTTCACTTCTAACATCCAGTACAATTGGTATTGCCATAGGAGAGGGTTTAGGTAGCGCCTTAAATACAAAACTATCGTGGAATCGAAACAACATATCGCGAGTACGGCTTAAATCAAGTAATTCGCGCTGCGCGTTTTCCCGCGTTACCTTTAATAGAATATGCTCACTATCGTACTGCTTTAATGTATCGTAAATTAAATCAGTTGAAAAAGTCACTTGGCGTAAGTTTTTCTTGCTGCTGTGATACTGCTGCTCAATTAAGCCACTCACTACCGCCACTTGCCTAAAACTGCGTTTTAGCATACTCGCTTCTAGCATCCAGTCTTCAAGTTCATCACCTAGTATATCAGGGTTAAATAAGGCTGGAATATTACTCTTTTCAATTGCCTGCACCGAGTTAATAGACAAGCCATAGTCAGTAATAGAAAAGCTCAAGGGCTTTAAACCCAATTTTTCCATGCGCCGAGTAATCAACATGCCTAATGTTTGATTCGCTTTTCTACCCTCAAAGGTATAAAGCAAAGTAGTTTGCGTGCCTCTAAACGGAAAGTGCTCTATTAAAATGCTTTGCTCAGCAGGCAACTCGCTAAACTCACTTTGCAAATTTAGCCATTCACGCACCAACTTTGGTAACGCTTTCCAATTATCGGGCTGGTTAATTAACGCTCGTACTGCATCGGCTAAGTAGGTTGATAAGGGCATTTGCCCGCCCACATAGCTGGGCACTTTAGGATTTTTGGCTTTACCGGGGCGTGCTTCAAGCATCATGTCACGAATGCCCTCAAACACAAGCACTTCACCCGCGAAATAAAAACTGTCTCCTTTTACCAGTTGTTGGGCAAAATACTCTTCTACCTCACCCACCACTTTACCTTGGTGCGCCCGGCGTAAACGCTTCACTTTTAAACGCCCCGCTTCAACTATAGTGCCTATGTTTTGCCTGTGGCGCATTATTACGCGTTTGTTTGCCGGCTTATATACGCCGTCTTCAAGTTGCAAGCGTTGGTAGCGTTCGTAAGCTTGAAGTGCATAGCCGCCATCTTGCGTAAACGCCCACAGCTGTTTAAAAGTGGTTTCATCTACCCCAGAATAAGGGCTGGCGTTTAGTACCTGTTGGTAAATCTGCTTGGGGGTAGTGCTTTGGCTACATACGCAATTCATAATAAACTGCGGCAATATATCCAATGCACCAGGCATAGGTGCGTCACCTTCTAGCTCGCCTTTTTTAATAGCTTGAATGGCTGATAAACACTCCAGTGCTTCAAAGCGATTGGCTGGCACTAACCATGCTTGCGATGGCGTATCAAGGGTATGGTTGGAGCGCCCAATACGTTGCAATAACCGGCTTACGCCTTTGGGTGCGCCCACTTGTATCACTAAATCCACGTCACCCCAATCTATACCCAATTCTAAAGCTGAGGTGGTAACCACTGCACGTAGTTTTCCTTGTGCCATCATCGCTTCGGTTTTGCTGCGCTGCTCTTTACTCAATGAGCCATGATAAATTGCTATAGGAAGCGTTTGAGTGTTTACTTCCCATAAGCTTTGAAAAATAAGCTCAGCCTGCGCACGCGTATTCACAAATATTAAGCTGGTATTGGCTTTATTTATGGCATCGAATATTTCTTGTTTGGCGTATTTTCCCATATACCCGCCAAAAGGAATGTATTTTTTATTGGTAAGTATTTTAACCCGCGGTTTAATGCGCGACTTAGCTTTAATCACCTCAACTGGCTCACCGCTCACGCCGAGCCACATAGCCAATGACTCAGGATGGGCTACGGTTGCTGATAAACCCACCCGTATAAAGTTGGGATTAAGCCAATGTAAACGAGCTAGCGCTAAAGATAAAAAGTCACCGCGCTTAGTGTTTGCTAAAGCATGGGCTTCATCCACAATCACGCAGCGCAAATTAGCAAAAATTGCCGGTGCATCGGCATACGAAAGCATCAACATTAAAGATTCAGGCGTGGTTAATAATATATGAGGCGGTGATTTTCGCTGCTTTTGGCGCTGATACGATGTGGTATCGCCTGTTCGTACCCCTAGTGTTATTCCTAAGTCCATTTCGGTAATGGGAGCTTCTAAATTCCGGTTAATATCATAAGTAAGGGCTTTTAAAGGCGAAATATAAAGCGTATGAAGGCCAATTTTCTTTTTACTTTTAGGGCTGTGTAATTGCTTATGTAGATCAACCAAACATGGTAAAAATCCTGACAAGGTTTTACCCGCCCCTGTTGGTGCTATCAATAAACTAGACGATTGATTTACAAAAGCGCGCTGCATTTGTTGCTGGTATGGGCGAACTCGCCAGCCTTTATTTGCAAACCAGTCTTTAAATATTTGCGGAAGATGCGCACGTTTTAATGCGGTATTGTTTTGCTCCAAGCTAGGTAAGCCCTTTTTTTGCGATTATGTAATTTCAAAAGCTCTTTTTATTAGAATATTTATACGCAATTTATAGGTTTTAGTTTTATCTTAATCAATTTTTTAGGTATTGCCGTATATATAACCATAATTCATTAACTGACCATAACGTGCACCCCGAAAACTGGATTAAGACTGATAAAAACGGATTGTATTGCCAAGCGCTAAACGCCTATATAGATCCTGTGGAAGGCGTGGAACACGCTATTATTACCCACGCCCATGCTGACCACGCACGGGCTGGACACACACACGTATATGCCACGCAGGCCACGCTTGATATTATGGCCGTTCGCTATGGGGTTGATCATGCCCAGCACTTTCATCCCCTTGCCTACGGCGAAACGCTCAACTTACATAAGGGCCAACTTAGCCTGCACCCTGCAGGCCATATACTGGGTTCGGCGCAAGTCTTAATTGAATATGAGGGCGCGCGTTTAGTACACACAGGCGACTTTAAGCGCCAGGCTGACCCAAGTTGCGAGCCTTTTAAAGCCATTCCCTGCGACGTGTTCGTGACCGAGGCCACTTTCGGATTGCCCGTGTTTCAGCATCCCAATATAAATGACGAAGTAAAAAAACTTATTCATTCCTTAAGTTTGCTTCCCGATTCGTGCCATTTAGTAGGCGTATATGCCTTGGGTAAATGCCAGCGCGTTTTATTGGCGCTGCGTGCATTAGGTTATAACAAGCCCGTTTATATTCACGGGGCTTTGGTGCGCTTGTGCGAGCTGTATAAAAGTTATGGCGTAGCCTTAGGTGAATTAATTGAAGTGTCGACCTTAGATGACCTTAGCGTTTTAAAAGGTGAAATTGTGTTGGCACCGCCCTCGGCGCTTCAAGATAGATGGTCACGCAAACTACCTAATGTGATCACCTCAGTAGCATCGGGCTGGATGCAAATTCGTGCCCGTTCGAAACAGCGCCGCGCTGAACTCCCCCTGATTATTTCAGATCACGCTGATTGGCAAGATTTACTGACCACGCTTGAAGAAGTGAAGCCTAAAGAGGTATGGGTGACCCACGGGCGGGAAGATGCACTTATTCATCAAGCCAAACTTATGGGCTTTAAAGCCAAAGCCTTGCGCCTTGTTGGCTACACTGATGGAGAAGATTAGCCATGCAGCAGTTTGCTGAACTTGTTGACAAACTTTATTTTCTAAACAGCAACAAGGCCAAAGAAGCCTTACTGCTAGATTACTTCGCAAGCGCTTCTGCACTAAATAGAGGCTGGGCCTTAGCCGCAATTGCTGGCGAGCTTTCATTTAAGTTCTTTAAACGAAAACTGATTAAAGACTTAATTACCGAGCGCGTTGACCCTCTGCTCTTTGACTTAAGTTACGACTATGTTGGCGAAATGAGCGAAACCGTAGCGCACTTGTGGTCAACATGTTGTGATACGCCCACTAGTAATAACCCTCACCTTTCACTGCCAAGCTTGAACGAAGTGGTGACTCAATTTACTGAGCTGGGTAAAGATGATGCTAGCGCTTATTTGGTTCAGCTACTTAATATAATGACGCCTACACAGCGCTGGGCACTTTTAAAACTAGGTACTAAAGGGCTTAGAATAGGCGTGTCGGCTCGCTTTATTAAAAAAGTACTAGCCCTTTATGCACAAGCGAATAATCAAGATATAAGTATAGAAGAGATTGAACGAATTTGGCATGGCGTTACCCCGCCATATTTAGATTTATTCGATTACTTAGAAGGCCTTGCGCCGGCACCGGATGTGAGTAACAAACTTACGTTTCAACCTCTTATGCTGGCACACCCTATAGATGAAGCTACCTTAAACACGCTAAATACCAATAACTGGCAGGCTGAATGGAAGTTTGATGGAATAAGAGTGCAACTCCTTAAAAATCAAACCGGCATAGCCTTGTATAGCCGAACCGGTGACGATATTTCAGGGAGCTTTCCTGATTTGTTAGCGGCTTTAAATGACATGAAGATTGAAGGGAGATTTGATGGCGAGCTGCTTGCGCTAAATCCTATAGATTCAGTTGAAAATGGGCAGGCTGATTCTTTTATGAACCGTGTAGCGAGTTTTAATCAACTGCAGCAACGTTTAAACAAGAAGAAACCCAGCAAAAAATTAATGCAAAGCATTCCTGTGGGCATCATTGTTTATGACGTTTTGCATATTGAGAGCCTTGATATGCGAGAGCGTCCATTACATCAAAGAATAGATGCCTTACATGCTTATTTTAAGCAACACCATAGCGATATCAACAACAGCATTGGAGTCTCCCCCTTGGTGCCATTTACCGATGCGGCGTCACTGCAAAATTTAAAGCATCAGGCCAGTAGCGGTGAGTTTGCTTTTGTAGAAGGCCTAATGCTTAAACACAAGCAAGGTGCCTACATATCGGGGCGGCCAAAGAATCAATGGTATAAACTCAAGCGCGACCCATTGCTAATTGATGCAGTTATTATGTATGCCCAGCGTGGGCATGGAAAACGCTCTAGTTTTTATTCTGACTTTACCTTTGGTTGCTGGGAAGGTGAGCAGCTGCTCCCAATTGGTAAAGCTTATTCAGGCTTCACCGATGAAGAACTTAAAAAGCTAGACACTTGGGTTAGACGTAACACCCTAGGTAGATTTGGCCCCGTAAAAGAGGTGAAAAAAGAGCTAGTATTTGAGGTGGCGTTTGACTCGGTGCATCACTCTAACAGGCACAAATCAAAACTTGCCTTAAGATTCCCACGCATACATCGTATTCGCTGGGACAAACCTGCCCTTGAAGCGGATCATGTAGAAACGCTTAAAGGGCTAGTTCGTTAACTTATACTACCAACCGCACTGGCGGTCTGCATTTTGCTCATCAAGCCAAACTTTTAAAGGAGCAAAGTAATCGGCAATAGCTGAGGCATCCATATTAGGAGCGCCTGTTAATACTTCCATCGCTTCTTGCCATGGGCGGCTTTTACCCATTTCAAGCATATTATTCAGCGCAGTTCCCGCTTCTTTACTGCCCACAATAGAACAACGATGAAGCGCCTCTTCACTTCCGGCTATATCACATAAGGCTTTGTGAAACTGAAACTGCAAAATATGGGCTAAAAAATAGCGCGTGTATGAAACATTAGCCGGTACATGGTACTTAGCACCTGGGTCAAAGGCATTTGCATTTCGCTCAATAGGTGCGCCAACGCCTTGATATTGCTCACGTAGCTCCCACCACAACCGATTATATTCTTCGGGGCTAGCCTCACCAGCAAGTACTTTCCAGCGCCATTGATCAACCATTAATCCAAAGGGGACGAAAGCAATTTTATCTAGCGCCACTTTAAGCAACATACCAATATCATTAGACTCATCTGGAATTTCATCTATCAGCCCTACTTGTTTAAGGTAAGTAGGCGTAATAGACAAGGCTATTGTATCGCCAATTGCTTCGTGAAAGCCTGAATTAGCAGAGCCTCTATATAACATAGGCTGGTCTTTATAAGCGCGCTGGTAATAATTATGGCCTAACTCATGGTGAATAACATTGAATTCTTCGCCAGTTTTTTGAATGCACATTTTAATGCGTAAATCATCTTTATCATCTAAGTTCCATGCAGAAGCGTGGCACTGAGCCTCGCGGCCTTCTGGCTTTTGAAACATTGAACGTTCATAAAAAGTATCTGGCAGGGGCGCAAAACCTAAAGATGAAAAGAAGTTTTCAGCTTGCTTTACCATGGCTATTTCGTCATAACCTTGGGCGTTTAATGCGGCGGTTACATCAGGTACATTCATTTTTTGTTTTGGTTTAACTATGTCGTAAATATTCCCCCAACTTTGGGCCCACATATTGCCTAATAAATGCGCGGGAATGGGTTTATCAAGAGGAACAACATCTTCTCCATAATGATCTGACAACTCAGCTCTAACATGGCAATGCAATGCTTCGTAAAACGGTTCTACTTGCCCCCATAGGCGGTCAACTTCTTTGGGAAAGTCGTCAGCTGGCATGTCGTATTTGGCGCGCCAAAGTTCAGAGGTATTTGCATATCCAAGTTCTTGTGCACCTTCGTTGGCAATGCTTACTTGCTCAGCAAACATGCCTTTCATAGGGACTGACACTTCACGCCATGCATTCCAAAACTCAAGCATTACTTGTGGGTCACTGCCGGTAGCCATTTCGTTACTCATATCTACCAATGAAAAACATTCATTTTCATTACGGCAGTACTTGCCCGCGCCATACATACCTGACATTTCAGCACCAATTTCGGCGAGTCGTTCCGCCTTTTTTGGATCAGCTGGCGGAGCTATTTCTAAGCTCGCTTTAAGTAGTTCTAGCTGGCGGCGGGTATCTGAATCTAGTTCAAGATCATTAAATTTAGCGGCCTCAATCGCGTACTTTGCCACCAACACCGAATATTGCTCATTAAAATAAGCATCTACCTGAGCATTGTCATAATTGATATTAGTCGCATAAGCCCACGCTGCATGGGCCGCTGGCTTGCTTAACTTTTCAATATCACGCTCTACTTTGTTTAAAAAGTCTTTTGCGTCTTGCGCGCTAAGCTCTGGCGATTCATGGGCTAGTTGGGCTTGCTCTGTTTGATCTGTGCAAGCGCTAAGGCCTAGGCACGCAATAGCAACGGCCGCTGCTAACAAATTTGTTTTTATTATTTTCATTTGCTTCCTCTGGTGGGGATATTAAAATTTAATGACAAGGCCTTAAACGAACATTAGGCCTTTGCCGATGGTCGGCTACTCACTTTATCGTACCATTTGGCTAAGTTTAAATGGCTTTCATCCATTCGCACGTCAACCACTCGTCCGAAATCAATTGCGCACATAGCCGTTATATCGGCAATACTAAAGCTATTACCTGCCATAAATGGATGTTTGGTAATTTGCCGCTCAAGAACGTTTAAGTATTTTTGCGCGTTAATACCCGATACTTTGCCAAACTCTGGCACTGGCGTCATGCGGTCTTTAAAGTAGCCGGTGGTATGCTGAAAACACATACCAATTTGATTAAACAAGCACATCTCAATTTGGCGCTGCCACATTGCTATTGTGCCTTTTTCAAGAGGTGTACTGCCAAAAAGTGGAGGCTCAGGTTGTAGCGCTTCAAAATAAGTACAAATAGCGTCGCTTTCACCGATACACGAGCCATCATCAAGCTCAAGCACGGGTACTTTACCAATTGGATTTTTAGCTCGCATTTCTTTACTTAAATTCTCTCCCTTGGCTAAATCAACTTGAATGTAGTCCATATCAATCCCTTTTTCAGCTAGGAATATGCGAACGCGTCGGGGAGTGGGTGCAGTTTTAGTGTCGTAAATTTTCATATTTTTATTATCAGTATCGTTGCGCATTAAATGCCGGTGTTTCTACCATACTCTTGTTGGTAGTTAAGATACAAATAACGATTGTTTATGATAGTGGGCTTAGTCTCTTATACTGCCTAGTCGTTCGTATACTTGTACGTAATTAACCGCTAAGCTTGAACTAGTGCGCCACTGTTTTGTGAATAAATTATATTTCATTCCCATTTCAGTTATCAACTTTGTGCGCGCTATTGACGCCATACTGTTAAGCTCAAAGGGCGTTACAAATAAGTACCAACTGTGCGTGCCTATTGGCAAATATCGCATTATGTATTCGGCACCTATAATTCCCACTAAAAACGATTTAAGCGTGCGATTTAAGGTTGCCATTATCAAACATCCACCAATTTTGGTTAAATCACTGCATTGTTTAACTAACTCTTTTTGATTGGGCACATGCTCTATTACTTCGGCATTAATTACTACATCAAAAGGCTCATCGTTTTCTTCTACTGTTTGCTTTGCGTGTTGGTGTATATACCTAATATTCAGGCCTGATTTAATAGCATGCCTTTTGGCGACTTGAATACTCATTTCACTTACGTCTATTCCCGTTACTTCAGCTCCGGCCTTGGCCATTGCCTCACAAACTAAACCGCCGCCACAGCCCACATCTAAAATCCGCAAGCCTGCTAAAGGTTGCGCCTGGTTTGTATGGCGCTTGTAGTGCGCACAAATTTGTTCAATAAAATATTCAACCCGCGCACGGTTAAATTCCAATGCCGTTTTGTACTGGCCATTTGGGTCCCACCAACTTTCAGCTAAGGCATCAAATCGAGCTATTTCTTCTGGGCTAATGTTGTTGCTCTCATCTTCTACATTTTTTTGTAAAGAGCTGAGCTTACTTTTATCTAACATCGTATACTGACCTAAATATTATCTTTTATAAATGAAGGCAAACGCTAATGGCTAATCAATTTAACGTGCTTGGAACGCGTTTACAATTATGTTGTGGTAATACGGGATATACCCGCGAAGGGTTTTGTTATGTTCCCGAATCCGATCGCGGTAATCACAGTGTATGCGCAATTATGACTGACGAATTCCTCGAATTTTCAAAATCCCAAGGCAATGATTTAAGCACACCCAATCCCATGTTCGAATTTGATGGCTTAAAAGCCGGTGACAAATGGTGCTTGTGCGCAATACGCTGGTATCATGCAGTTGCAGCAAATGTAGCCCCGCCTGTTGTACTCGCGGCAACCAATAAGAAGTCTTTAGAAATTATTCCAATTGATGTTTTAAAAGCACACGAATACCAAGCATAATTAAAAGGCAGCACTAAATCGCAAAACGAGCCTTTAAAGCCCGCACTTATGCTTGTTTTTGCTCACCTTCCCAAGCCTTGATGCGTTGCTGAGTAAGCGCATCAATCTTGTCTTTATTTTGCGATACCCACCATTTTTCCATAATGCGTACATTGCGCAGGTTTGCTTTAAAGAATATATCAACAATATCCCCTAAAAGAGGCACAAAACCTAAGCCATAATCTATTAATGAATTTCGTATCATTATTGTTCGTAAATCGCTGGGAACACCCAGCTTATGGCCTAAGTAAATAATGCGTATTGAAGCAAGTAGCATAATGGTATCGCCAATGCCTGGAATCAATCCAACTAAGGAATCTAGGCCCACTCGTAAACCAATAAACGGTATTTTTACCGCCGTATCCAAGGTATTGGCTAATGATTGTGCTTTAAGCAACGCTTTGGGAGCCGCGAAATCCTCATCAACCTCAATTGGATCAGGCTTGTTAACTATTTGGCCATCGGGAGAATAGGTTTTTACGCCATTATTGTGCTCTGTAGTCATCATCAATCCTTGTTATTCACTCAATTGCTGTTACTTCTCAGCGCCCATTTGTTTTGCCATTTCACCGCGTTTTAGATAGTCATCCCCTACTTGCCAACCGTGTAAATTCTGCTCTAACAATTCAAACAACATATTTAAGTGCTCACTTGAATCATTTAAAGCCGGGATATATTCGTATCGTTCACCGCCATTTTCCATAAAATACTCACGGTTCTCTTCGCCAATTTCTTCAATGGTTTCTAAGCAGTCAGATGAAAAGCCAGGACAAATCATTTGTACTGATTTAACACCTTTGCTTGGCATACCCTTTAATGTTTCATCGGTATACGGTTTGAGCCACTCTTCTCGGCCAAAGCGTGATTGAAAGGTAGTTAGGTATTCGCCTTCTTTTAAGCCCAGTGCTTGCGCAACTAACCTGGTGGTTTTGTGGCATTGGCAATGATATGGGTCACCATTTAATAGGTAGCGCTTAGGAATACCGTGGTAGGTAAATATTAGCTTGTCGGCTTTTTCGTGAGTAAGCCAATGTGCTTTTATAGAGTTGGCTACACATTGTATGTAAGGGTCATGATCATGGAATTGGTTAATAAAGCGTAATTCTGGCAACCAACGGCGTTTAGTAAAATCATTAGCTAAGGCATCGAAGGTAGAGCCCGTAGTAGACGCACAATACTGCGGGTACAAAGGGAGCACTACAATTTTTCTAGCGCCCTGCTCCAGTAATCGATTTAACGCGTTTTCAACACTTGGCTGGCCATAACGCATGGCATACTCAACCACTACGTCGTCACCGTACTTTTCACTAAAACGCTGTTGTAAACCTTTGGCTTGATTTTTAGTGTGTACTAATAAGGGTGAGCCTTCTTCAGTCCATACCGTTGCATACGCCTGCGCCGATCGCTTAGGGCGAAAATTCAAAATTATGCCATTAAGCACAAACCACCAAATTAGCTTGGGAACTTCTACCACTCTAGGATCAGATAAAAACTGCTTTAGGTATGGCTTTAAAGCTTGCTTTGTAGGCGCCTCAGGCGTGCCTAAGTTGCTTACTAAAATGCCTATTTTATCGGCCTGAGTATGTGTAAACGCAGTCTGCGACTGATATTTCATGTCTAAATATTACCTTTTATAACGCTATAAAATAAATACGCTTAATGTCATATTTTGGACTACCCAAAATCAGGCCTTTAATTATTTAGCCTGCAACTGGGTAGTAAGTTGGCGCACCTGGCCCTACTGGTAAGCCAAACATGAACACCCACACATAAAACAATAAGGTCCAACCCACTATGAATACTAAGGTGTATGGCAGCATGGTGGCTATTAGCGTACCTATGCCTAAGTCTTTTTTATAACGTACACCTATGGCTAATATTAAGCCGAAGTAACTCATCATTGGGGTAATAACATTTGTGACTGAATCACCAATTCTATAAGCCGCTTGAATCACTTCCGGTGAATAGCCAATTAACATCAGCATGGGTACAAAGATAGGGGCTGTAATAGCCCACTGCGCTGATGCACTGCCTAAGGATAAGTTAACAATGCCGCACATTAATATAAACAGTACAAACACTTCAGGACCGTCTAATCCGGTTGCTTGAAGCGCGGCAGCCCCTTTAATCGCTAACACGGTGCCTAGGTTTGTCCATTTAAAAAACGCAACAAATTGCGCTGCAAAAAATACTAATACTATATATAAGCCCATAGAGCTCATGCTTTTTGCCATGGCATCAATAACATCACGGTCATTTTTCATCGTGCCAACAATTTTCCCGTACACAAAGCCAGGAATTGCAAAGGTAACGAAAATGTATACCACAATACCTTTTAAGAATGGCGAGCCTTTGACTAAACCGGTTTCCTGATTGCGCAAAATCCCGTTCTCAGGAACAACGGTAAGGGCAAGTAATGCAAGAAGCAGAACAAAACTTAATCCCGCCCATTTCATCGCTTTTATTTCAAGTGCACTGGGTTTTTCAAGTTTTTGCTGGCCTAAGTCAATTGATGCTTCATTCGGGTTGTAAACACCTAAGCGCGGTTCAACTATTTTTTCGGTCACGTATGCGCCCATCGCAGCCACTAAAAATGTGCTAGCAATCATAAAGTACCAGTTAATTTCAGCACTTAACGTATAGCTTGGGTCTATGATTTGCGCCGAACTTTCAGTAAATCCCGCGAGTAAAGGGTCAACCGTACCTATTAGCAAGTTGGCGCTATACCCTGCTGACACACCAGCAAAGGCCGCTGCTAAGCCCGCCAATGGATGCCTGCCTAATGAATGAAAGATCATAGCAGCAAGCGGCACCATTACCACATAGCCTAGCTCAGAGGCTGTGTTAGACAACACACCAGCGAACACTATTACAATGGTTACACTGCGTTTAGATGCGTTCATTACCATTGAGCGCATTATGGTGCTTAACAGGCCCGAATGTTCCGCCAGTGATACCCCTAGCAGGGCAACTAATACCGTGCCAAGGGGAGCAAATCCGGTAAAGTTTGTCACTAAGCCGGTGACGATTCTGCGCAAACCATCAGCATCCAGTAATGACACCACTTGAATTACGCCATCTGCCGCGCGCCCCGATGCTCCCTCAGGACGAGGATCAAGCACGCTTATATCAAAGTATGCTAGCACTCCGCTTAGCAATACAATGAAAATAGAGAGTATGGCGAATAAAGTAATTGGATGAGGAAGTAAATTTCCAAACCACTCTACAGTGGCCAAAAAACGTGAAAACCAACCGCTTGGTTGTGCTGCTGGTTCAATTGCATTGTTATTATTTTTATTATTGGTCGACAAAACGGCCTCGTTATATATTGAGAGTATGCAATTAAATGCACACTACTTTTTTGATTATTATTATGTTGCGCAATGTTCTTCGCTATTAATAGCTTGAATATACTTTGCATAAGCAAAATCATACCTAAATTTTCGCTATTTTTCATGTTTTAAACATCAAGGTATTGATACATAAACGTATAGCGAAAAAAAAACGATACAAAGTGTGGTGAAATTACTGTATTTTTATAACTTTCCAGCTTTGTATACCAAGGAAGAAATTATGTCGAGTAATGTTGACACAGTCACTTCACAAGACGCCTCAAACGAGGCACTTAATGAACTTGAGCAACTTCGCTTACTTGTTTTTGGCCAAGCAAAACAAGCTTTAGACTCGCGAATTGACAAGCTTAGCCAACTATTAGCTCAAGAAACCCAAACCTTGCAAAGCAATTTTGACGAGCGTTTCTCGGCTTTAGAGCGCTCATTAAATAAACAGCATGAAAGTATGCTCACGCAAATTAACGATTTAGCTAACGTACAAGAAAGCGACAAAGCCGAGCTGATGCAATCTCAAAATAACATGTTAAGCCAATTAGAAATGGCTGAAAACGCATCAAAAGATGACTCTACACTTATACACAAGCGTATTGATGACGAGGTTACTAAGTTAGAAGCCGATGTGGATAAAGCTACGCTAGAAATATTGGAAAAACTAGAGCAAGTAACAAAAGAGTTGTCAGGCTCTAAAACTGACCGTAAAAAACTTGCACTGTTGCTTTCAACAATGGCTAGCAACCTTGACGCAGACGACTAGTTTTTATTAAGCCAAGCACATATTTGGCTTAATAAAAACGGACTTTCACATGAAAGAATCTAAAGCGAGCCAACCGAATCAACCCGATAGCAAACTTGCTCAAAGCGAGCTAGAGCGTATTCGCTCAATTATAAATGCCCAGGCTTTTCAAAAAGAAGCGAAAAGACACGACGAAAATGCGCGTGATTATGTTAGCAAAGTGTTTACAGAAGCGCTTCACGATAGGCAGCAAAAAGACCAAAGCCTTAGTAAAGTTTTAGTACCTATCGTTGAAAAATCTGTTCAAAAATCCATAAGTCAAAATCGCGCTCAGTTTATTGATTCACTTTATCCATTAGTGGGTGATTTGGTACGCAAATATACAACTGCCTTGCTTCGTGATTTCATAGAAAAAACCAATGAGTTAATTGAGAAAAGCGTTACCTTTAAAAGTATGGCTTGGCGCTTTAAAGCATGGCGTGCGGGGGTTAGCTACTCACGATACCTAGCTTCACAAACCTATCTTTTTCAAATTCAGCAAGTTCTATTAATTCACCGCGAAACCGGGATGTTGCTTAATTCAGCTAGCATCAGCACGCTCAATGATGAAAACTCTGACTTAGTATCGTCAATGCTTACTGCTATCAATGATTTTGTGAGTGATTCTTTCTCATCTCAAACCAGCGGCGAATATTTAGATGAAATTAAAACCGATAATTTTACGCTCTATTTGCGCAAGGGCCCCAGTGCTTATTTAGTTGCTGCGGTTACAGGCAATATATCGCCCAAAGCTAAGCACAAATTGCAGGCCACTTTAGAAAACATTCACTCGTTGTATTCGAAAGAACTAAAAGCTTACCAAGGTGATAACAGTATATTTGACCCTGCTCATAGCGAACTTAGTGAATGTTTGATTGCGGAAGAAAAGCAGCCCACTAAACAGAAAAAACCTATTCTAGCGACTTTATTTATGTTGCTATTATTAAGTGCCGCTGCGTACTGGGTATTTTTAAATTGGCAAACCAATAGCGCTATTAAGCGGATTGAAACACTGGGTACCCAACAAGGAATTGTACTGCTAAATGCAAAGCACAGTGCGGTACATAATATTGATGTATCCGTACTGCGTGACCCACACGCCATGCCAACAAATGATTGGTTAGCCTTAGCAAAGGTTAATCATGAATGGCTAAATATAACTGAAATACCTTATGTTTCTTTGGCACCTAATGTTATTAACGAAAGAATTATTCGAGCAATAGCCCCCTTCTCTGATATTAATTTAAATCAAGCAAATAATACTATTTCAGGTAGTATCAATACTTCTGAGTATTATTCACTGCTTGAACAATTAAATAAAATACCGGGGATTAACAACTATTCGCTAGAATTTAATGTTTTAGGTTCTCTGAATGAGGCAAGTAGCGAAGCTTTAAACCAAGCTATTAATGTTCTGGCTGCAGAAATAGGGCAGTTACAACTTACGTTCTCTGTTGCGAGTGCGCAAATCGAGCCATCGCATTTAAAGCAATTAAGCCAAGTGGCTGAAAAAGCGAAACTATTGCAGCAATACGCAAATCAGCGTAATCAGAAAGCCGTATTGCTAGTAATAGGTACAAGTGATCAAGTAGGTAACGCGCAAGTAAACGACACACTGAGTTTTCAAAGGGCAGAAAATACGAAGCAGGTCCTCATTAGTGCCGGCTTAGGCGAAAACGATGTACTAGCATCTGGCCATGGTAATATTAACGTTGAACAACAAAATGTTAATGTCAGAAAAGCTTTAATTACTGTAATTTATAATAACTTATGAACATGCTCATATAATAAATAGGAAAAAACAGCGCTTATGTTGCAAAAGAAGGTTTGTATTTTGGGACCCACTGGTGTGGGTAAAACCAGTCTTATCAAGCAATATGTTGAGGGTATATTCTCTGAGAAATATCAAACCTCAATAGGCGTGAAGATTGACAAAAAGCTCGTTTCTTCTGGATACACCCCGGTGCAACTAATGATTTGGGATTTAGAGGGTATAGATGAATACTGCGGGTTTAATCCACGCTATTTAAGAGGTGCGTCAGCACTGGTATTTGTGTGCGATCAAACACGTTTTTCTTCTTTGGCACAAGTAATGGATATTTTATCTATTTGCCGAAACCACTCTGATATTCCAGCCATATTGGTTTTAAACAAAAATGACTTAGTGCCCGCTACCAATTGGGATGATGCTGAGCTTCAAAAACAAGCTTCGAAATTTAAAGACGTATTTTTAACCAGTGCTAAAACAGGAAGTAACGTTGGTAAAATGTTTGATGCGCTAGCCAATATAGTGACCTATTAAAATGAATGCTTCAATATTATCAACATTAGGCATAGTGGACTGTGCCGTGTTATTACGTGATGAAACCGGCTCATTTGAGCTAAAAGAAGGCGGAAGTGATTGGCTAAGCGCTTTAATTCCTAACGCAAAAAACCAACATAATTTTGAATTAGGAGACACCTCTTTATTTTTGGCTGATTTTTTAATTGACGCAAACCAATTGTGGCAATCAAGCGACCAAAATGACAATTTAGGCAGTGGTATTTGGACCGAAGAACTTCCGCAACTCACCCTATATCTTGAAGCTTTTGCCTGCAAAATAGATGGCGAACATTTTCTTATCATAAAAAATGCTGAGCAGTTTTATTTTGAACGTCGAGAAACCTTGCAAATAGCACGAGAGCTTTCTATATCAAATGACAATATGGTTGAACGCCATGATTATTTAAATGAGCGTTTGCACTCTTTGCTAGTAGACAACGCAAATAATGAAAGCCGCCTGCCACTTCACGAAGCTATTAGGTCTGCTAGTATAGGCGTGATTATCACCGACCATCATTTACATGTTCAGGATATTAATCCCGTTACTTACAAAATTTTTAATCAGCCGGAACATCAAAGTCATCATCAAATTTTATCAGACTTAAAAGATAATATTGAGCGCCAATATCCTGAAAAGGATATTTTTACAGCTAACATTCCTTGGCAGGGAGAACTGTTTTTTCACACGCCTCATAACTCAAGTAAGTGGATCAAAGTAAATGTGAATCCTGTTGTGGCACCTAATGGGAAAATAAGTAATTGGATAATAAGCTTGAGCGATCAAACCCGCTTAAAACATTTATTGCAAACCAATGAAACGCTAGCCTTACACGACCCCTTAACAGGCTTGCCCAATAGGCAGTACTTTTGGCAGAGCTTGCAAACAAGCATCAATGATGAAAGCCCGTTTTTTCTTATTAATATTGACATAGTAAACTTCAAAAATATTAATGAGGTGTATGGCTATTTAGCCGGTGACGAACTTCTTAAACAAGTTTCGAAGCGTATTTCTAGCGAACTACATGAGAGTGACTTTATTACCCGCTTTGGCGCTGATGAATTCATGATAGTTAGATATGAAAACCCAAGCGACTTAGTGTCAAAGGGAAGAAGTTTCGAAGAAGATACTTTAGCAATAGCAGAGTCACTGCGAACTGCGTGTGAACAAACTTTGTATACGTCTGATTTTAGGCGATGTGAGTTATCAGTAAAAATTGGGCTTGCCCAATATCCACAAGATTCAAGCCGTGCTGAGGAATTATTAAATTTTGCAGATTTAGCGCTTAGCCAAGCAAAACTAAAATCAAGTTCGGGCATTGAGCTATTTAATGATGAAATTAAGAAAGCCTCTAAACGACGCGTATTATTAGGTGAGGCAATTCGCTTAGCTATTGATAACAACGAGTTAGAAATTTACTTACAGCCTATTTTTGATATGAAATCTGGTAAGGTTGTGAAAGCAGAGGCTTTATTGAGGTGGAAGCTAGGCAACGATTTAGTGATGCCTGATGAGTTTATACCCGTTGCTGAAAATTCAGATATGATAAACGTATTGGGGCGCTGGGTAATTGCAAGAACTTGTGAGTTATTAAAACAATTAGCCGAACAAGATATTCATATACCCATTAGTGTTAATTTTTCGCCCAAGCAAATTTACGATGTAAACCTAGTAGGCTTTATTAAAACTAACCTTGAAACAATGGGCATAGACCCTCAGCTATTAGACTTAGAGATAACTGAAGGCGTTCTGATTAAAAACCATGACAAAGTAAGTGCTTTTCTGCGTGAGTTAAAGCAAATTGGTTTGTCTATTTCTGTTGATGATTTTGGCACCGGTTATTGTTCATTGGCATATTTGAAAAACTTGCCTATTGATACACTAAAAATTGACCGCTCTTTTATAATAGATATAGCAACTGATGAAGGTGACCACGCAATTGTAGAAGCGATTATTGCGTTAGCACAAAAGTTAAAATTGAATGTTATTGCAGAGGGTATTGAAACATCTGAGCAGCAAAACATGCTATTGAGTGATCAGTGCCAAAATGCGCAAGGCTTCCTATATTCCAAGGCACTTCCTATTAAAGATTTTATGCACTTTATTAAGCATTAACTTGCATGTACTTTATTATGTAAACATAAAAAAACCGAGCTTAACGCTCGGTTTTTTTTGTTTACTTACTTATTACTTTTTACCGCTACTTGAATTTAAATAACGGAAAAAGTCGCTGTCAGGCTCAACCACAAGTACGTCTTGTTTACTATTGAAGCTGTTACGATACGCATCCATACTTCTTAAAAAGCTATAAAACTCAGGGTTTTTATTATAGGTTTGCGCATAAATTTGTGCAGCTTGTGCATCCCCTTCACCTTTTAACTGGCGTGCATTACGTTCGGCATCAGCAAGCATTATTTCAACGCGAGCATCAATGTTCGCTTTAATAATTTCACCTTGCTCTTTACCTTCTGAACGATATTCACGGGCAGCAGCAGCACGTTCAGCGCGCATACGGTCAAATATGGAGTTACTAATCTCAATAGGTAAGTTGATTTGCTTAACTCGCACATCAATTATACGTATGCCTAGTTCATCAGAACTACCCGACGCTTGGCTCATAGCAGAATCCATTAGTTCACTACGCTCACCAGACACTATCTGCTGAATTGTGCGAGTACCAAACTCAGAACGTAAGCCGTTATTTACTTTTTGCTTCAGTAAGCTTTCAGCTTGCGCTTTGTTGCCACCGGTAGATAAGTAATAACGACCAAAATCTTCAATTTTCCACTTCACATATGAGTCAACAATCAAATCTTCTTTTTCGCTGGTAACAAAGCGGTCAGCACGCTCATCCAATGTTTGGATGCGGGCATCTAATGGTTGAACGCGGTCAAATACTGGAATTTTCCAATGAAGGCCTGGTTCGTAAATTACGGCCGTTCCATCACTTTGCCCTTCAACTTTACCAAAGGTAATTTTAATCGCGCGGGTACCTTCATACACAACAAATAATGAGCTGTATAAAAGTATTCCTATAATCACGATAACAACTGCTAATAAATTTTTCATGATTTAGTTTCTCCCTGAGCGATTAGAAGTGCTGCGAGTTACTGGTAAGTCTGGTAACTGGCTTTGTAAGTCAGCTCCTTGATTGCGTAAACCTTCTAAGGTTCTACTTACATTCGCACCCCCAGAACTACCTTGTCTTTCCATGATTTTATCCAAAGGTAGGTACATCATGTTACCGCTCCCCTCAGTGTCTATCATCACTTTGGTTGTGCTAGAGAACACTTGTTCCATCGTTTCTAAGTAGATACGCTGGCGAGTTACCACTGGCGCCGCCTCAAATTGCGGTAATAATTCTTCGAAACGAGCAACCTCACCTTGCGCTTCTAGAATAGAACGTTCTTTGTAAGCTTGCGCCTCTTCGTTCATTCTATTCACTTGTGCACGTGCACGTGGCTCAATTTCTCTTGAATAAGCTTCCGCTTCACGAATAAAACGCTCTTCATCTTCTTGTGCTGCAATTGCATCATCATAAGCGGCTCGCACTTCTTCAGGCGGGCGAGCGTTTGTAAAGTTAAGCTCAATTAAATCTACACCCATGTTGTAAGGTTCAATAATGCTTTGAAGTTCCTCAAGTACGCGTTGACGAGCTGCTTCTTTACCATTAGTAAGTACGTCATCCATTTTTGAATGGCCCACTACATAACGTATCGCACTATCAAATGCTTGGCTTAAGCTTTGCTCAGGAGAAACCACTGCGAATACCCATTGTTTTGGATCAACAACACGATACTGCACTTCCATTTCAACACTAACCACGTTTTCATCTTCGGTTAACATAGAGCCCGATGAAGCCTGGTCACGGATGCTTTGAATATTAACTGGAATTACACGGTCAATAAAAGTTAAACGCCACTGTAAACCCGGTTGAGCTAAAGAGTGGAATTCACCGAACCGCAACACTACGCCGCGCTCAGCTTCCTTTACCGTATAAATACCACTTAACAAATAAATGATAATTGCGAGAACGGCAACTAAACCAAATCCTTTGCCCGATAAACTTGGACCTCCAGATTTGCCGCCACCATTGTTATTGCCACCTTTTGAAAATTTTCCAAAAAGATTTTTTAACACATCATCTATATCAGGTGGACCTTGCTCTTTTCCACCGCGATTTTTCCAAGGGTCGTTTTTATCACCACCCGGCTCATTCCAAGCCATACGTTTACTCCGAAAGTTAACAGTTCTAAATAAAAGTTACATAAAGTATATACTAGTTCATTCTGCGAATAGATTGTCTTTTTAGTAAAAATAAATTCTCACTACACATTATTCTTGTATGTAATCGCTCAATCGATGCTCTAATTTTTTGTCAATTCTATGCCAATCAGCGGCTAGCATAGTAATATTTACAATCCAATCACCGTTTTCAGCATAACTCTGAGAGCTAATACAATTTAGCTCATACAACATACCACGTACCTTTCCGTCTGATTGAGGAACGTGTAATTCGTAATTAACCATTTCTTGGCGTAAACATTCAGTGAGGGCATCTTTTAATAAATCAATCCCTATTCCCTGTTGCGCCGAAAGCCATACTCTTACTGGACGGCCTTCATCATCACGGTCAATCTTAGGCTCTACGCCTTCTAAACGGTCAATTTTGTTACAAATTACTAATTGAGGTACTTCATCAGCGTCAATTTCCTCAAGAACCTCATTCACCTGATCCATATTTTCTAAATATTGGTCATCGGCGTAATCAACCACGTGTAATAGCAAGGTTGCCTCTTGAGTTTCTTGCAGCGTTGCTTTAAATGCAGCTACAAGATCATGTGGTAAATGGCGAATAAAACCTACTGTATCAGCCAATATAGCTTGGCCTACTTCGTTTAATTCAATTTTGCGTAGGGTTGGGTCAAGAGTCGCAAATAACTGATCTGCGGCGTATACACCCGCTTCAGTGATAGTATTAAATAGCGTTGATTTTCCAGCATTAGTGTAACCCACTAAAGAAAGCGTAGGAATTTCTGCTCGCTTTCTGGAACGACGACCTTGCTCACGCTGTTTTTGAACACGCTCTAAGCGCCTTAAAATGGCTTTAATACGCCCGCGTAATAATCGACGGTCGGTTTCAAGCTGAGTTTCACCTGGCCCACGTAAGCCTATTCCGCCTTTTTGGCGTTCCAAGTGAGTCCACCCTCTGATTAAACGTGTAGATAAATGACGTAGTTGCGCTAATTCAACTTGCAATTTACCCTCATGAGTTCGAGCTCGTTGCGCAAATATATCTAAAATTAGGCTGGTTCTGTCGAGGACTCGACATTTACATAAACTTTCTAGGTTTCTTTCTTGCGAAGGAGATAGAGCATGATTAAAGATAACAACGTCAGCCTCTAGGGCTTTAACTGTATCAGCTATTTCTTCGGCTTTACCACTGCCCACAAAGTATTTAACAGAGGGGGCTGCGCGCGAAGCTGTAATTATAGCAACATTGTTAACACCCGCAGAAGATACGAGCATTTGTAATTCATCTATATCTTCTTTGTTTTGTTCGTCAGAGAAATCAACATGTACCAGCACGGCCTGTTCGCCGGCTTCGTAACGATCAAACAAAAAATAACTCCAATATAATTATTCGGCGGCGCCGTCTTCTGGATGGTTTGTAGGCATGCTTATTGCGCGAGATGGCACAACCGTTGAAATAGCATGTTTATAAACCATTTGGCTTACTGTGTTTTTTAGCAACACAACAAACTGATCAAAAGATTCAACTTGGCCTTGTAGTTTAATACCATTTACTAGGTATATAGCAACTGGGATTCGTTCTTTTCTAAGTGCATTTAAAAATGGGTCTTGCAGAGACTGACCTTTCGCCATTAGTCGTCCTTATTTATTATTATGAGGTGGTTCAACCTGACTGAATTCAGTGTACACCAAATATACCTTAGGTTGCACCTAATTTTTGTACTAGCTTGTTAATATTCGAATTATCACCGCTTTCTAAGGCCAAAACATCAGGCCAACCGCGCAACCACGTGAGTTGACGTTTAGCCAGTTGCCGAGTAGCAATAATACCTCGTTCACGCATATTATTATAGTCGAGTTCCCCTTGCAAATACTGCCAAACTTGCCTATAGCCTACGCTACGAAGGGATGGCATGTCAGGATGCAGGTTATATTTTTCGCATAAATATCGCACCTCTTCTACCAAACCATTTTCTAGCATTTGATCAAATCGAAGGGCTATATTGGTGTGCAAATCGGCTCGTTCCTTGGGCATAATGGTACATTGCACGAAATCGTAAGGTAGTTGCGATTTTTCTGCTTGTTGCCACTGCGTGAGGGTTTTACCACTAGCACGATACACTTCAAGGGCGCGCGTTGTGCGTTGTAAATCATTCGCGTGAATGCGTGCAGCGCTTTGCGGGTCTACTTGAGCTAATCGCTCATGCATTGCGGGTAAACCAAACTCTTCAATGTCAGATTGTATTTGTGCTCGCACTTCTGGAGCACTTGGTGGTAACTCATTTAAGCCTTTTATTAAGGCATTGAAGTACATCATAGTACCACCGGTTAAAATAGGTAATTTGTTACGTTTGAGTATGTCATCTATCGCTAACTGCGCATCTTTTATAAAATCAGCAACGCTGTAACTTATTTCAGGGCTGACAATATCAATAAGATGATGCGGTACACCGTCTTGTTCTTTTGCATCAGGTTTTGCCGTGCCTATGTCCATGTCTTTATAAATAAGCGCTGAATCTACGCTGACTACTTCGGCATTTAAGGCTTTTGATGCTTCAATCGCTAAGGCTGTTTTACCAGAGGCCGTTGGCCCCATAATACAAATAACTTTGGCTTTATTTACTGATTCAGGTGTTAGCATAGAATTTACTGTGCTCTTAGCAATGGCAATATTTTATCACCTATGGATACAGACATAACATGCTCTTTTAATAACGTGTCTACACTTTGTGTACTTAATTCACTTAGCCAAGTATTGACAGTAGCAAGCATTGAAAATTGGCTATTAGCCGATTCATTTTTTTGCGCAGGCGACAGCAGCTTCAACCATACGCTTGCTAATTCATCGCAAAATAGGCGTGAGAAACCCTCACTGCTAGAAAAATCGCTATTCGCAATTAATCCTTCAAGGACCGCCGAAAATACACCTGACCACGGAAGCTGGCGCAAAGTAGAAGGAACCTGTTTTAAAATTACTTTTTGTGACTTCCTGTCAACCATAACACCAAGGGTAAGTAAGTGCTCACAAATACTTTCCATGGCATTTGCTTCCAGCGTTTCATTTTGCCCAACAGACACAGGCATCAATAAGGGTTGAGAAGCACTTGATTGCTTAATTTTTTCCTGTAAATATGCACTTAAAATACATTGTAGGTGCAGCGATTTCACGTCAGCTTGCTGAATAAAAATAAGCTGATTTTGCAAAAGCGCATAAGTTGAAGCGTTTAAAATATTTGCGTTTAATTGCTTATCTATATTTTCGTCGCTGCTTGTAGGCGAAGAATTCCCCGCCTCACTCCGATTTTGCATACTTTGATAAAAGCTGTGATTTGCTTGTTTTTCTACAGCACTTACATTTTCGCCACGATAAGGGGATAACCTTGCTTGGCCAGTACTTTGTGCGCGAACACTAGGAAAAGGCGATGCCTCACGAGCTTCATTAGAGTAGGTATGGCTTGCAGTATGCTCAAGAGGCTGTATGTAATCATGATTACCGTAATTATGTGCCGCTTCAGTGGGCTCAAGTGTATGAGGTTTGGCCATATTGGCAATATCGTTTTCATCCCCCCCTTGCTCGGTATGAAAAGACGTAGATTGAGCATCGGTAATAGCTTTAAAGACGATGTCATGAACCTTGCGTGATTGATGAAAGCGTACTTCATGTTTTGCTGGGTGAACATTAACATCTATTTGATCTGCCGGCACACTCACAAACAGCACGTAGCTAGGAAAGGTTTGCGGTGCGAGGGTATCTTCAAAAGCCTGGCGAATTGCATGCGACAACAACTTGTCACGCATCATACGCCCATTTACAAACGTGTATTGATTGTCACGCGTGGCTGCGCCCACGCCTAAGCCACTGCACCATCCTTTAATGCTCATATTCTCAAAGCTATAATCAACGGGTACAGCGCCCTCAAGTATGCTTTTCCCGCACACTTGTTCAACCCTTTTAGCTAAACTGCTGCAAGCCGCATATTTAAAAATCTGTTTTTGATTATGAATCAATGTAAATTGCACATCTTTTCGCGTTAGGGCTAGGCGCTTAACAATATTTTCAATGTGTTGTAATTCAGTTTTTCCCGAGCGTAAAAATTTGCGCCTTGCGGGGGTGTTGAAAAATAAGTCCAATACTTCAATAGAGGTGCCATCAGGGTGAGCCGCGGGAAGTACTTGTACTTCCATATTCGGTCCTTCGGCACAAGCTTGCCATGCCTCACTTTGCTCGCTAGGTTTGGACGTTAATTGCAAACGACTTACCGAACTAATACTGGCAAGTGCTTCCCCCCTAAATCCCATGCTCACTATATTTTCAAGGTCATTTATATCTGATATTTTGCTGGTTGCATGGCGGCTTAAAGCTAAGCGTAACTCATCTTTAACTATACCTTTTCCGTCATCGCGAATTAATATACGTTTTTGACCACCTTGATCAATTTCAATATGAATTCTTGTCGCTTTAGCGTCTAAGCTATTCTCAACAAGTTCTTTAACCACTGACGCAGGGCGTTCAACTACTTCACCCGCAGCAATTTGGTTTGCAAGCTGAGCCGAGAGTACTTTAATAGAAGCATGCATATTTGAACTGGAATTACTCAATTACAATTACCTTGGTATATTTAAAACCTGACCAATGCGGACAAGATCTGAGTTTAGGTTATTTTGTACTTTGATTTCGCGTACCGACACACCGTATCGTTGCGCCAATAGCGACAGCGACTCTCCGTTTGCTACCGTGTGACTAATAGGAGCTTTACTTTTCCATTGGGCCCATAAGGTGCCATCAGGCGGCGTTTTTTGAAAATAACGTTTAATAGACGTAAACATTGCCGCAGCCAAACGTTGACGATGCAATGCCCAGTTTAGGTTTTTCTCTTCTTGAGGATTAGAGATAAACCCCACTTCAACTAAAATAGAAGGCGTTTCTGGCGCAGTTAGCACCGCTAAACTAGCACTTTGTGGGGTTCTTTTGTGCATTTTAGTAATGCTTTTCATTTCTTTGATCACTTCGTTACTTAATTCGTAACTTAAGGCTCTTGATAAATCCATCGACATATTAAATATGGTTTCAGCAAAATAGCGTTCGGTGTCTCGGTCATCTATTACGTCAGCAGCTGCACCTAGTAACTGCGAGCTTCTTTCTGTTTGTTCTAATAAACGCCCCAGTTCACTGTCGGCTCGCCCTTTAGACAATACCCAAACTGAGCCCCCTTTAGGCTGCGGTGTGGTAAAAGCATCGGCATGAATAGAAACTAATAAATCCGCCTTTTCTTTAGCCGCAACTTTAGGGCGATCATTGGGAGATATGTAGTAATCCCCTTTTCGTGTTAATACAGCGCGCATGCCTGGCTCTTCGTCTACTAACTTGGCGAGCATTTTGGCTATACTAAGAGTAATATTCTTCTCATAAGTGCCTGTAGGACCAATAGAGCCAGGGTCGGCACCACCATGACCTGCATCAATCACCACAATGATATTCTTGTCGCGGTTAGGCCCTGAGTTATTAATAGTAAAAGCCGGCGGCGGATTAGGGTCTACAAGCTCAACAACCATTCGATGAGAATTCCCATCGCCGGGTTCTAATAAATAGATTCTAGGATTAAGTTTTTTGCTGGTTTCAATCACTATTCGCGTATCACCTTTCGATTTAGGCGTACTATGGCGAATTCGATTTACCTTATTACCCGTTAGGTTCAAATCATTAAAGTTATAAGCTTTTGGCACGCCTTTTATATCAACAACAAGGCGATCAGGATTTTTTAAGGAAAAGTATGAGAAGGTAGGCGCTTGCTTAAGCTCAAACACAATGCGCGCTGTATCACTAGAGTCTGAAAAGCGTGCTTGTTCTATTTTATTCGCCGCTAAGACAGTAAATGCACAGAAAAAAACAAAGCAAGTAATAAAAAATCTAATCACGCTTTGTTTTCCTGTATAAGCGAAAAACATTGCTCAGCAAAGGCCGAGCATGCTTCAAGTTCAAATGAGCGACCTTCATTTTCGTAACGAATATCAATAATTATATCAGGCTTAGGCAACAAACCCTCTCCTCTGTCAGGCCACTCTACCAAACTTGCACTCAAATCGTTGAAGTAGTCACGAATCCCCATGAATTCGAGTTCTTCGGGATCAGCTAAACGATATAAGTCAAAGTGATACATAGTAATATCACCTAAATCGTAGGGCTCAACTAATGTGTAGGTGGGGCTTTTAACTTTACCTTCATGCCCTAAGGCATGAAGTAATGAGCGACTAAAGGTTGTTTTTCCTGCACCTAATTCTCCGCGTAAATAGCAACATGTGCCGCCATAGCCTAGTTGAATAAAGGCACGGCCTAGACTAAAGGCCAATTCACGTGAAGCTGTTTCATTTGCGCAGTAACGTTGTATTTTCATTATTATTCGTTTATTAGCTTTCTTACAGTGTTGAACAAATCGCTCGCTAGCAATCCGCGTTGCCCATATTTTTGCGCTACTATATCACCCGCTTTGGCATGAATCGAGACACCATATTGGCAAGCCATTTCACTACTTAAACCTTGTGACATCAGCGAGCCTAATATTCCTGCTAATACATCTCCCATCCCAGCGGTTGCCATACCTGGGTTTCCATGCCTGCAAACCCAAGAATGTGACTGGTTATCTACAATACTTCCTGCACCTTTTAATACACAAACAGCATCATAGCGCTGGGCGCATTGGCGCGCAAAATTAAACCGATTGGCTTCAATTTCTTCTATCGAAACATTTAACAAACGCGCCGCTTCACCCACATGAGGCGTTACCACGCAGTCAGTCAGGGCAACAAAACTGGTGTTAACCGCCTTCAGGTTCAAAGCATCAGCGTCAATCACAATGGGTTTATTATGTTGCTGGCAATAATCCATGGTGGTATCAAAGGTGTCTTTACTCCACTGGTTTTGCCCTAAGCCTGGGCCAATAACAATACAAGTGGCCCATTGCAAAGCTTCTTTAAGACCTTCGCTACTGACCATAAGTTCCGGGCGGCCAGCGCTAATTTGGCGAACAGATTCTGGGTGAGCAAATACTTTAACAAGGCCTGTACCAGTTCGCAGCGCTGCTTCAGAGCTTAAGCGAATTGCGCCCGACATCCCTTCATTTCCACCAATGCAAAGTAAACGACCATACGTACCTTTATGGCTATGCACGGGGCGAGGAGCCAAACCTTTAAAATGTTTAAAATCAAGAGCGCTTGCATCGCTTCGGGCGTACTCGGCAAACACCTTACCAATGCCAAGGTCTTCGAATATAAGTTTGCCCGTGGCTTGCTTACCAGCCCCTGTGGTTAAGCCTAATTTTATACCTACAAAAGTTACGGTAGCGGTTGCTTGAACACACTCACCTAAAGTATTTCCCGTGTTGGCATCTAAGCCGCTTGGTACATCAATACTTACCACGGGGCAACTATGGTGATTAATCTCTTCAATAATAGTAGCAAACTCTTGTCGAATCACACCATTAATGCCAGTACCTAGCAAGGCATCAATTACCACATCGGCTTTATCAAGGGCATCTTTGGAGTACGCATTGACCTTAGCGCCCGATGCTAGCCAAGCAGCCTTTGCCTTCGCCACATCACCTGACACCTCACGTTCTGGCTCAACGGCACAAAGGGTGACATTTTTGCCTGAATTGGCAGCTGCCAACGCGGCAACGTAGCCATCACCTGCATTATGGCCAATGCCTACTAACACTAAATAGTTGTCTACATTGGGGAACAAAGACACGCAATGTTGATAAACACTCGCTCCCGCGCGCTGCATTAAACTGAACATATCAACGCCTAATGCTTTGGCTGCGTCCTGCTCATGCAATCTAACTTGGTCTGCGCGATACAATTTTTGTGTTAAGCTATTGCCACGTTTTTTTTGCAACATAAGTGCATGTCCTTCTCTGAATCAAATTTAACCAGTGCAAACAGTACTGATGCATTGTCTATTGCTAACCATATCAAGGCTTGTGCAAAGGCGCTAGGATTTCAACAAGTTGGCATATGTGATATTGACGTAAGTCAACACAAAGAGGCCCTTGAAACCTACCTTGCGAAGGGTTATCACGGTAATATGTCATTTCTAGAGCGCAATGTTGATAAACGCTTACAACCCAATCAATTACACCCAAATACCTGCCGAATCATAAGTGTAAGAATGGATTACTTACCGCCAAATGCACAATTCGCTAATAATTTAGCCAATGACTCGCTTGCTTATGTAAGCCGTTATGCGCTAGGGCGTGACTATCATAAATTAATGCGAAATCGCTTAAAACAGTTAGGTGAACAAATAAAGACGTTTTGTGAAGACCTAGACTATCGGCCCTTTGTAGATTCGGCCCCTGTACTAGAACATGCTATTGCAGAAAAAGCAGGCATTGGCTGGACGGGCAAGCACACCTTAACACTCAATAAAGAAGCTGGCTCTTGGTTTTTCTTAGGTGAGTTGTTTATTAATTTACCACTGCCTGTTGATACACCAGCACAAGAGGCTTGCGGATCTTGCACAGCATGCATTAGCATTTGCCCAACCAACGCCATTGTTGCCCCTTATACACTTGATGCTAAGCGATGCATTTCGTATTTAACGATTGAATATAAAGGCGTAATTCCCCATGAATTTCGGGAAGCTATGGGCAACAGAGTATATGGATGTGACGACTGCCAATTAGCATGCCCGTGGAACAGATACGCCGAAGTTACGCAAGAAAAAGACTTCTATGCTCGTGAGTTTTTACAAGGTGCTAGCTTGGTGAATTTGTTTGAACTAACGGAAGATGAGTTCTTACAGAAAACTCAAGGCTCCCCAATTCGCCGCATCGGATTTCAAAATTGGCAACGCAATTTATCTATCGCAATGGGTAACGCAGCCTATAAGATTGAGATTTTATCGAGCCTTCAGAATGCCTTGCAAAATACAGATGATGCCGTACTTATAGAGCATTTTGAGTGGGCAATTGAACAACAATTTGCTAAAAAAGAAACGCCAGCTTTAGCGCAAAGCAAAAGGCAGCATCAGCGTTTGATTCGAATTGTGGAAAAAGGCCTTCCGCGAGACGCATGAGATATTAGCCAAAGCTAAGCACTAGCTTTGGCTAATTGTAAACTACTTTATTTGCTGTGGTACGGTTTTGAAAATTTATGTACCGCTTCAACAAAGTGACCTGCATTTTCTGGCGGAACATCAAGGTGAATACCGTGTCCTAGGTTAAACACGTGCCCTTCGCCCTCACCAAACCCTGCAAGAATATCTTTCACTTCTTGCTCTATACGCTCTTTAGGCGCATACAATACACTTGGATCCATATTACCTTGAAGTGCAACTTTATCACCAACGCGAGCTTTTGCATCGGCAATATCAATGGTCCAATCTAAGCCCAAAGCATCACAACCAGTAGCCGCAATAGATTCTAGCCACATACCGCCATTTTTGGTAAACAAAGTAACCGGTATTTTTTGTCCTTCGTATTCTCGCGTTAATCCATCTACTATTTTTTCCATATACTGCAAAGAAAATAATTTGTAGTCACGCGGGCTTAGTACGCCGCCCCAAGTGTCAAAAATCATAACTGATTGCGCGCCGGCAGCAATTTGCGCGTTCAAATAGGTAATAACTGAATCAGCTAGTTTATCAAGTAACTTATGCAGTATAGCTGGCTCACTAAAGGCCATTTTTTTAATTTTAGTAAAGGCTTTACTTGACCCACCTTCCACCATGTAAGTGGCTAGTGTCCACGGGCTACCCGAGAAACCAATTAGGGGGACTTCACCTTTTAAGTTTTTACGAATAGTACGTACTGCATCCATTACGTATCCAAGGCTCAATTCAGGATCGGGAATAGGTAGCTTATCTACATCGCTGGCACTTGAAATTGGACGTTCAAATTTGGGGCCTTCGCCTGTTTCAAAGTACAAGCCTAAACCCATAGCATCTGGGATAGTCAATATATCTGAAAACAAAATAGCGGCATCTAAATTAAACCGGCGCAATGGCTGTAAGGTCACTTCACACGCTAGTTCTGGATTAGTACAAAGCGCCATAAAATCACCGGCTTCTGCTCGGATTGCTTTATATTCAGGCAAATAACGCCCTGCTTGTCGCATCATCCATACTGGGGTGTAATCAACAGGTTGCTTTAGGAGTGCGCGAATGTATCGGTCGTTCTTGAGTGCTGTCATGTGCGGCTAATCATCTCTTCTTGTTTCAATAAATAACGAAAATATTTAATACGTAAGAATACGCTATTTTGCTTTGTCTTGCTTGATTCTGCGAATGGTTTCTTCAATTAATCGCCCCGCAATTGAGAATTTAGGTGGAATTAATGGCAAATCATCAATATCAAACCACTGCGCATCCACTATCTCTTTTTCTTCAATCTTAATATCACCAGATGCATACTCTGCAATGTATCCGCACATTAATGAATGAGGAAATGGCCAAGGTTGGCTGTCAATATATTCAATTTTGCCAAGCTTTACTCCTACTTCTTCGAAGACTTCCCTATGAACGGCTTGCTCTAAAGATTCTGCACTTTCTACAAACCCAGCTAACGTTGAATAAAATTTAAGCGTTTGTTGACGCACTCCCTGGGCCAAAAGTATTTTATCATTGTTGTGAATAGCAACAATAATGCACGGTGATACTCGGGGATAAACACGATGAGCGCACTTATCACAGTGCATGGCCATTTCCCATGATACTTGTCGAAGTTCGTGGCCACAACGTCCGCAGTATCGATGGGTTCGTAAAAATAAAGCGTATTGCCACGCTTGCGCAATAAACTGAAAATCATCAGATGGAACTTGCGTAAGTAATTCACGCAAGGTAACTAATTCGTAGTCTGCGTGCTCAAAGTCGGTATGGTGAATATCGAGTAACGAGTGGTGTCCGTAAGTACTTTCTACGCCCAAATGCTTTTTTTCATCTTCAAAATGCGCCAATTCAGAGGGAATGAGTGGTAAGGAGTTTAAGCCGCTTAATAAACGCTCTGATTTCGAAATCAAAAGTTTTTCATTGATAAAAATAAAGGTAATCGGATTTTTTTGTTCTTGTGGAGGCATAAATTTAACTGCTTTTAAAAAATTAGCATAATTGCACTAACTTTACTTGCATTGTGACTTGTTCACAATGCAAGCAATGATATACTTTAACAATAAATTACCAGCAACTAGGTGTTGGTTATAGGCTAAAGTAGAATAAATCTGCTTAGTCAGCAAGTAAGGTAAATATTTAGAGTGAATACAGAGTTATCTAAAAGTAAGCAAATTTTGTTTCGTAAGGCCCGTGCATTTTGCGAAGACCAAGGAGCCCGATTTACTCCCTTACGCGCTAAAGTTTATGAAATACTATTACAAGAAGACGCTTCAATAGGTGCGTACGATTTATTGGATAAACTTAAAAAGATCGAAGACTCAGCCAAACCGCCTACGGTATATAGAGCCCTCGATTTTTTCTTAGATTTAGGCTTGGTACACAAAGTAGAATCTACCAATACGTTTAAGGCTTGCCATCATTTTGGTTGCTCTCATCCAGTTCAATTTTTGATTTGTGACCATTGCGGTGACGTTCAAGAAATAAGCTCAAATGGAGTAGAATCAACCTTAGCGGCTCAAGCCATGGAAAATGATTTTCAAATAGTTAGCCAAACCATTGAGGCACATGGCGTTTGCGTAAAATGCCAAAAAGAGCCAATTAACACGTAGGTGACTACAACAAAAACATAAGGCCGTATAAGTATTATGAAGGTTGAGTTTATAAACCCGTTTATTGCATCACTAAAAAACGTTATTGGCACAATGGCGCAAATAGATTTAGTTGTGCAAAAGCCCCAAAAAAAAGGGGATGAGTTAGCCCGAGGTGAGGTATCAGGTATCATTGGCATGATAGGTCCGCAAGTGAAGGGCTCTATGGCCATTACCTTTGATAAAGCACTTGCCACTAGTATTATGAAAAATATGCTAGGGGAAGTAACTAACTCTATTGACGATGAAGTGCGCGATATGGTGGGTGAAATGACCAACATGATATGCGGCGGCGCCAAGAGTTCGTTAGCCGAACAAAACTATGACTTTGAACTAGCCACCCCTGTAATAGTATCAGGCACTGACCATACTATTCAGCATAAAGTAGATGGGCCAAAGATAATTTTAACCTTCGCCAGCCCTTCGGGTAATGCATATTTAGAAATTTGCTTCGATAAGTAGTATACTACGCGCTGGAATTTACAAGAAACGCACTAATAATTACATAACAATCATTAAAAAGGACATTGCTTAATGAAAAAATTATCCATGTTGATCGCTGCTACTCTTGGCTCTATTGCCATGACTGCACAAGCACAAGAAGCGCCAGCCTATGAAAATTGGGTAGGCGGTTTCGCACAATATTACAACGCTGATGGCGCTAAAGGCGAACCATCAGGCGGCCTTGATGACGGAAGAGGCTTTGGTGGTGAACTTGGTTTTCGTTTTGACCCTTCATGGGCAGTTCGCTTCGAGCTAGGCCGTGTGTTACTTGATAACAGTAATGGCTACAATGACGATGGCACACAAGTTGGTGCTGACGTAATGTATTTCTTCGAAGAAGATGCAGCTTACTTGTTTTCTGGTTTACGCGAACAGTCTTTAGACTCAGAAAGTTACAGAATGCTTAGTGCTGGTTTAGGTAAGCACTGGGAACTAAGTGACAATCTACGTTTAATTACTGAAATAGCGACTTATTATGACTTTGGTCAGCGTTATAAAGATTACAGTGCTAAGTTAGGTCTTGCATATGTATTTGGTAACGTAAGTAGCACACCTACTTCTCAACCTGATTCAGACGGCGATGGCGTTTATGACGCAGTTGATCGTTGTCCTTCATCTCCAGCTGGTACAAGCGTTGACGCTACCGGTTGTAACATCGATATGGACGGTGACGGCGTAAACAACGCTCAAGATCAGTGCCCATCAACAGCTGCTGGAACTTCGGTTGATGCACGTGGTTGTGCAATCAAAGATACTGACAACGATGGTGTTGTAGATAGCAAAGATGAGTGTGCAAACACACCTTCTAGCGATAAAGTAGATGCACTTGGTTGTAGCGTATTTGAAAAAGAAGAAGTGTCTGTTGAATTAGATATCTTGTTTGCAAATAACAGCAGCGTAATCTCAAATGCTGATTCTGCTCGCATTCAAAACTTTGTTGATTTCATGAACCGTTACCCTAACACTCAAGCGGTAGTTGAAGGTCATTCTTCTTCTGTAGGTAGTGCAGAGTACAACCAGTTCTTATCTGAAAAACGTGCTAAAACTGTTCGTCAGCTATTAATTGATGATTACGGAATTGACGCTGATCGCTTAGAAGCACAAGGTTTCGGAGAATCTCAGTTAAAAGATACTTCAAACACTGCTGAAGCACATCGCATAAACCGTCGTATTGAAGTTAAAGTTACTGCTCTTGTTGAAACAAAAGCAACACGTTAATTTTCATTAGATGTAAAAAAAGCGAACTATGTTCGCTTTTTTTGTGCCTGCTATTTATAAATACCTTGCTACGGAGTTACTCATCATCGTAAGCAGGTCCTGCATAATTATCAAAACGCGAGAATTGGCCTTGGAAAGTTAAACGAGTTGTACCAATAGGGCCGTTACGTTGCTTACCAATAATAATTTCGGCAATTCCCTGTAATTCACTGTTTTCATGATAAACCTCATCACGATATATAAACATAATAAGGTCGGCATCCTGCTCAATTGCGCCTGATTCACGCAAATCTGAGTTAATGGGGCGCTTATCGGCTCGCTGCTCTAGTCCACGGTTTAGCTGTGATAGGGCAATAACCGGGCATTGGAGTTCTTTTGCCAAAGCTTTTAAAGAGCGTGATATTTCAGAAATTTCTAAGGTTCGGTTATCCGACAATGACGGCACCCGCATAAGCTGCAAGTAATCTATCATTATCATAGAAATTCCACCGCGGTCTCGCGCTAATTTACGCGCACGGGTTCTTACTTCCATAGGTGTTAAGCCTGACGAATCATCAATAAATAAGTTGTCTTTGTCGTTAAGCATTTTAACGCTTGACTGAATACGCGCCCAATCTGCGTCTTCCAGCCTGGCGGTTCTAACCGAAGTTTGGTTTACGCGGCTTAGCGAGGCCAACATCCTCATCATAATTTGTTCAGCAGGCATCTCCAAACTAAAGACCAATACCGGCTTTTCTTCAAGGAGCAAGGCATTTTCAACTAAGTTCATAGCGAAGGTGGTATTGTGAACACATATATCTTGGGCAATAAAATTGTGCACTTGCGGAACACTTAAGTCATAAACCTGCTTTACGCCCATGCCTTCTATGCTTACTATTTCATCCCAGTACACGTCTGATTGCGCAATATTTTTAAGATAGGCATCATTTAACAAGTCACCTATCGCTTTCGCTGAAGCTCTTGTAAGTGCGCCATTATTGAGTTCTGGTAGTGTTTGGTTTTGCTCACAAACACTCATCGCATACTGATAAACACTTTGCGGTAAGGGCTCTGAATCATCAAGATTAGAATCAAGTAAAATACTCTTTGCTTCAGAAACTTGGAAAGTTTTACCAAAAATGCCTACTTTCTCTAAAAAGCGAGCAAGATGTGAAGGTGAAACCACGCTTAAGCAATGTTGCTGAGCCTTAGCTCTTTCAACTACCTGACGCTTAGCAACTACACCTAGCCTTAGCAATAAGTGCTGTACTTGCTGCACGAGCTTTGCGCTTTGGCTTATGAAAGTAAGTCGAACATCCTTGCTTTTTTTGCTATCAGCAAGTGTAAAAAGATGGCCGTTACAGGCAAATAAACGATTTAGCAGTAATGCTAAATTGGATTCACATAGCGAAAACACCGAGTCAGGCAGTACTTTACTCTTAAGTGATATTGAAAATGCACGGCTTACTTGCTCTTCGTTAGCGATTTCATATTCACTTTCGCGATTAAATAAGTTCGCTAACTCATGAGCAACCGAGGCATTTACATGCTGGTAAATATCACAAATAGGAGAAAGGGCAAACGTAGGGCTTTTAGTATCAGCCTGAGTATCAGATCCAACGCCGTAATCATTATACAGTTTGCTTTCTTCGATTGGCTTGGCTTCAATACTCACCGAGTAAGCTAATGACGCAAGCGCTTGCTTTGTTAAGGTTTGTTTACCAAATATAGGTAAGGTTCTAGGCACACCTATCAAATCCCCTGCCTGTAGCTTACCTAATGGTTGCCATCCATCGCCCGACAAAAACGGATGCGTAATGGTCGTTTCAATTTCTTTACCTAAAGCTGTTTTCACTTTAAACACAGGCTTGAAACCATCATCAACAAAATCTGAAACCTCTCGTGTTTCAAGTTTAAAGTCATTGTTTAAACTAGTAACACGAGCACGTTTATCTTTCACCATTTGGTCAATGGTCAGTAATTTACCGCTACCGGGTTCAACTAATGTTGAACCACTCACAATACACTTACCCATTGAAGGACGAGCGGCCACAATAATAAGATCAGAAGGCTGTAAGCCACTGGTTTTTTTATCTAAATCAGTAAAGCCCGTTGATACACCGGTTACTTCTTTGTCTTGGCCGGCGAGTTCTTCAATGCGCGAAATAGTTTTACGCAAAGCTCCTGAAACACTTATAGGGCCTTCGTTTGCTGTGGTACGCTTTTCAGCAATTTCAAATACTTTGGTTTCAGCCAGATCAAGCAATTCTTTACTGTCACGGCCTTCAGGGTTAAAGCTGATGTCTGCAATGTCGTTAGCCGCCCCTATCAGCTCACGGACTACAGCTCGCTCTCTTACGATGTTCGCATAAGCACTAATGTTGGAAGAACTAGGAGTGTTACGTGCAAGCATTACAATGTAGTTGAGGCCACCTACGCCCTCTAGCTCATTGTGCATTTCGAGTTCATCTTGCAAGGTGATTGGGTCGGCAGCACTGTTTTTGGCAATTAAGCGCGTAATAGCAGCAAAAATAACGCGATGAGAACGATTGTAAAAATCTTCTTGGATTAGGATTTCAGCAATCTTATCCCACGCATCCACAGACTGCATAATACTGCCTAATACGGCCTGTTCAGCCTCAATGGAATGCGGGGGTGTATTTAGCTGAGCAATCTCATCATTACTAGATTCTTTTTTATTTGACCCTCTTGATTGAAAGTCATTAGGTGGTTGCGCCACACGAGCCTCTAAAAAACGAAAAACAGTCTCTTATTATGCGCTAAGCAAATTAATTTGTCTTGTCTGAATTAGCACTTTAGCACTGTAAATTTAGAAGCGCTGTTAGTCACCCTGTTCTTGTAAATCTTGTGCATAACGCTTTGCGTTTTGCTGATAATGCTCAGCTGATTTTTCAAGCATTAGCGCTTGTTCAGGGCTTACTTGCTTGACTATTTTAGCCGGCGAGCCCATCACCACTGAATTATCGGGAATCTCCATCTTTTCAGTGACCAATGCGTTTGCGCCAATAACGCAGTGTTTACCTATTTTCGCCCCATTCAATATAACCGCATTAATGCCCACTAAACTATAATCACCTATGGTGCAGCCGTGTAGCATTACTTTGTGGCCTACGGTAACGCCTTTACCTACTTTTAGTGGAAAGCCATAGTCAGTATGCACTATGCTGCCATCTTGTATATTGCTGCCTTCACCTATTTCAATGGTGTCGGTATCACCGCGCAAAACCGCATTGAACCACACGCTAGCATTATCCTGTAAGCTTACTTTCCCAATAACTTGTGCACCTGGAGCTATATAAACGTTTTCGCCAACGCTTACTTTGTCTTTACCTAACTGATATATCATCTTTACGCCTAACCACTTTTCATTTTTTGAAACTGTAACATAATTATAACAAGCTTCAGGCTAAAGTCTTTTCTCTTTTCGAATTATTGTTTATTCAACTCAATTCTTCCATGCACGGTTGATATATCTACCGTGGCGGTAGGTTTGCCGTTAGAAAATCTTAACCACTTGCTAGGGCCGTACTTGGCGCTTTTTGCTTGTTGGTCGGTAATTCTGTTTTTAATAGAGCCCCCCGCGTGAGCTTCTATATTAAACCTTGCTTGTACATCTCTTTGGAAAGCAAATTCTATTGTGCCACCTACCGAACTTGCCCTCACACTAGCTCCTTCCATTAATGATAAGCGCATATTGATATCACCATTTACCGTGTTAGTTTGTACATCTATTACTTTGTCAAAGCGCATATCTATATCACCATTAACCGTTTCGGTAATAATTTCACTGGCACTTGAATCAATGTCAATATCGCCATTTACAGTAGTTACTGTAATGCGCTCACCGTTTATTTGGCTAGCACTTATATCGCCATTGACCGCATCTAAAGACAACTCACCTGATAGTTCTTCAGCGCGAATGTCACCATTGACGGTTCGTAAACTTAACCTACCTTGCAACTTATTAGCGCTTAAATCGCCATTTATCATCTCAATATTTACACCGCCATGAATGTTCTCAATGTTCAAATCGGCATTAGGAGAATCATAGTCGACTCTACTCTTATATGGCACATATATAGTTAGCTTGTCGCCTGGGCCCGAGCTTTCAGACCAAGACCAAGATTGACGCACTGAATCCACTTCAATAATAACCGATTTTCCGTCGCGTTCTAATTTGATTCCTTCAGAATCTTCGCCTAGTTCGCCTTCAATTTTTACTTCATTTTTGTCCCAGCCAATCACTTTTGCGTTACCTCGAACATGTTCAATTTCTATTAAACTGTTGGCGTCAACTTGTAAACTCTCATCAACTTTTTGGCCAGCGAATGAGTTAAGGCTTAATAACGCTAAGCCAAGTAGCAAGCTTATGTTTCTGAACGATGGGTTTAATTCGTATTTTTCAGCACGGGTTTGAGTGAACATTGTGATACCTCGTTATATCTTTTGCCATGCGGGTGTATGTACCCGCTCAATTAATGCAATTTGCTGCTGATGCACTTGTTTTAGCATTTTCAGTAAAGCAACATTGTTTGGTTCATTCGCCAAAGCTTTTTTAATTGCAATGGCGGCTTCATCTAATTCTTGTAATTGCTGTTGCCAGTTTTGGGTAACCGCAACTTGGTCTTTTAAGCTCACCAACAAAGCATCTTTTTGCTTCACATGCTGTTCGCTCAGTTGTTGCACCAAGTTATTGCCCGACACTTGCTTACCACTTTCAAAGCTCAGCAGCGCAATAAACCCTACCAACAAGATAGAAGCAGCTATGCCCCAAACAACATGTTGCTTACTAAATTGCTGTGAGGCTTGTTTACTATTATCCAAGGCAAATTCAATGCCTGGCCATAAGTCACGTGTTGGCTCTAGCTCTTTAGGCGCTTTAGCGATGAGTTCGTCTAATTTTGCTTTTTGTGATGGCGCTGATTTGCTACTCATCCATCCACTCCTGTAATAATGTTCTTGCTCGATGATACTGCGCTTTGCTGGTACCTTCTGCCATATTTAGCATGCTTGCGACTTGATTATGGCGATACCCTTCTATGGCATGTAACACAAATACCATACGAGCTCTTTCGGGGAGGCGCATGATCAAGCCCTCAAGTTGATTGCTACAATGCGTGTTTTCATCACTGAAGGGCTCTATGCCTGCATCTTCAATATTCATCATCTTTTGCCACCATCCACGCTGCTTTCGAATATGTGAAATAGTTACATTGCTTGCTAAACTGTGCAGCCACGTTGTGAACAAGCTATCGCCGTTAAAATTTTCTATTTTCCGCCAAACTTGAATAAACACTTCTTGAGTCGCATCCTCGGCTAGCGATTTATCAGCACATAAACGAAAGCACAAAGCATAAACGCGATTTAAATGCGCCTTATACAACAACTTAAACGCGCCTTTATCTTTTGCTTGCGCTGCTGCAACTAATTCAGCTTCAGAGTAATCCTGAATAGTTTTTGCAGCTTGAATAGGCTCAATTGCCAGTGTATTCGCTTCCATTTGAAAAATGTGTTTGCTCGTTTTTGTTAGTCATAGTGTTTGTCGCAGCGTAATTTAAAAAGGTTTAAATTAAATATAAATCAATGAATAATATTTGCCGTACAGTGTTATAAACACTACCATAAAAAAATGTCTAATTAAGAGATTAGTATATGCAGATCAGCCATTTATTTGCGGGTAAGCCCCAAGCTTTTGGTAGCCGAGGGGCGCCAAGTAGCATTATAAAAAAGCCGTACAAAAGTCTAAATATTAAGTTTGATGGTGCAGTTGAAGACGAACAAGGAAATAAAAAACTGCATGGCGGCCCTTTTATGGCATTGCATCAGTATGCGCAAAGTTCATTTGATGTTTTAGCGGCCCAATTTACAAACACTCAGCTTGCTTTCGATATTGGCTCAATTGGCGAAAATTTATCTGCACCGAGTATGGATGACGAAACGGTATTTATTGGCGATACATATGAGGTAGGTAGCGCTATTTTACAGCTTGTTTCCCCCAGAGCGCCCTGCTCTAAAATAAACACACGATTTGGTATATCTAGAGTCGATGCATTTATATACGAAAAAAACATTACTGGCTGGTATTACAGTGTACTTAAAGAAGGTGAAATAGCCTGCGGTGATTCTCTTAAGCTAGTTGATAGGCCAGAAGATGCACTTTCAGTTAGCCAAATTTGGCAGCTGCGTAAATGTATTAAACAGCTGCCGGCTGAAGCGATGCGTGAATACTGGTTAAATATAGCCGATACCGCTATTAACACGCCAAGCTTAGCACCCGAATGGCAAGCTTTTGCTAACAGAGCCGCTGTTAAATTGAGCCAATAAAAATACTAAGCCTTTTTGTAAATCTGGTGTTATAGTTTATGTTGCAATTAATTGGCTTCGATTATAAACAACTAATTTAATTGCACATAAAATAAAAATACTTCGATGAATATAAAGGAATAGCAGTATGAAAATAAAACAAACCGGATGTGTCCTCGTTTCAGCCCTTGTACTAATTACCAGCGGTTGCGCCACCACCTCTTCTAGCGTCGTGGAAACGCCCAAAGTGAATAGCTATAACACCTCCTACTCTGGTGTTAAAAACAAAATAGCAGTTGGATCTTTTGTGAATCGTTCTAGCTTTCAAAACGGTATATTTTCAAATGGCACCGACCGACTTGGTAGTCAAGCGAAAACAACGTTGATGGGGCATCTCCAGCAAACTAATCGATTTACTGTATTAGACCGTGACAATATGGAAATGCTAGCAAGTGAAGCTCAAATTACAGGAAACAAGCAAACACTATCGGGTGCTAAATACATAGTAACTGGCGATGTGACTGAATTTGGCCGCAAAAACGTAGGGGATAAACAGTTGTTCGGTCTATTGGGTAAAGGTAAATCACAAATTGCTTATGCAAAAGTGACTTTAAATATCGTAGATGTAACAACATCTGAACTAGTTTTTTCATCAGCAGGAGCGGGCGAATATAGCTTATCTGAACGTGAAGTGATTGGATTCGGAAGTTCAGCTGGATACGATTCAACCCTGAATGGCAAAGTGCTAGATTTAGCTGTAAGAGAAGCTGTAAATAATTTAGTTAACGGTATTGAGAGCGGGTCTTGGGATATATAAGCGTTCATGCTTATTTTAGGAAGTAGTTTAAGTTAAAAGGAATATCAAGATGAAATTTAATGTAGTAAAAATGTTTATATTAGCAACTCTTGCTGCTATTGCCTTAACCGGCTGTAAAACAACAGAACCCCCTCTTTACTATTACGGCGGTTATCAAACTAGCGTTTATAGTTATTTTAAAGGTAATGAATCAACTCAATCTGAACAAATAGCTGTTTTAGAACAAGCTATAGAAACTGCGAGTATTAATGATAAAGCCATAGCTCCTGGCGTTCACGCTCACTTAGGTATGCTTTATTTTGAAGCAGGAAACAGTGCCGTAGGTTTGAGCCACTTTGAACAGGAAAAGTTTTTATTTCCTGAATCAGCTTCCTTTATCAATTTTCTTATTGCTAAAACTCAAGGAGAGTAACAATGAAAAGGACATCAACGTTAATTCTGATATTAAGCACGCTCATTATGAGTGCTTGTACAAGTCTACCACCGGCTTATGATTATTCTCAGTTTAGAAACTCAGATCCAAAATCAATCATAATATTGCCTCCAACTAATCAATCTACTGAAGTTATTGCACCATATAGCCTAATGACTCAACTTACTGCACCAATTGCTGAGTCCGGCTATTACGTATACCCCGTAGCCTTAGTTGACCAAACATTTCAAAACAATGGTTTAACGGTTGCTGAAGATATCCATGCGGTTCCAACAGCTAAACTTTATGAAATCTTTGGTGCTGATGCTGCTTTGTATATTGATATAGTAGAATATGGAACAAGCTATGTTGTAATATCGAGTAATACGGTTGTTACGGTAGGTGCTAAATTAGTAGATTTAAAAACTGGAGATCTTTTATGGGAAGGCGCTGCTTCAGCTTCAAGTGCAGAAAACAGAAGCAGTAGTGGCGGTGGGTTAATAGGTATGCTTGTTGAAGCGGCAGTCCATCAAATTATAGAAACTGTAGTTGATACTGGCTATGACGTTTCTGCTATCGCATCATCACGCTTAGTTTCATCAAAAGCGCACAATGGTCTTTTGCATGGCCCTCGTTCAACTAAGTATGGGCAACCGGCCACAAGTGAAAAAGTAAAGTAATTTGTTTGTTACTGAGTAGGCGGCTATATAAATAGCCGCTATTATACCAATGCGAAGTCTTTTAAACTTTGCCCAATATCTCCACTAAGCAATTAGCGTCATTTCAGCATCAAACTCAACCGCTTCTGCTGGGCGACCTAAAAAGAAGCCTTGGCCGTGGTCAATATTCAGCTTTTTGCACATATCTAAGTGCTCTTGAGTCTCAATACCTTCGGCCACTACCGTCATTCGTAAACGCTTTAACATTTCCGCTAGGGCTTCAAATACGGCTTTGCGCTTTTGTTCACCTTCTTCTGTTTGGAATAATGATTTATCTAGCTTAACAATGCTTATAGGGTATTCAATTAAATGAGAAATTGAAGAATAGCCAACACCAAAATCATCTAAAGAAATTAAAAATCCGTAATCTGAAAGGGTTTCAATTGAGCGTTTTATCTCAACTTCTTTTTCAAACAATGCAGTTTCTGTTATTTCTAATACAATGTTTTGAGGATTTACCGAATACGCTTCGGCTCTGTTTATCAAATATTCTGTGATGGTGTGATTTTGTAGTTGTACCGGCGAAATGTTGATAGCTACAAAACGGTCTTTTGCGTGACGTTTTTGCCAATTTGAAATTTGTCTAATGGCGCGATCTATCACCCACTCACCAATGGCATGAATATCACTATTTTTTTCTGCAATAGGGATAAATTCATCGGGCACAAACTGATTTTTCATATTTGGCCAACGAATCAGTGCTTCAAAGCCAATTTTCTGATTCGTTTGTAAATCAACCACGGGCTGAAAATGGATGTTAAAAGCAGCTTCTTGAATCAATTGCTTCATACCATTTTGGATATCGTACATGCGGCTGTATTGCTCGCTCATTACCGGATCGTACAACTCCATTTTACCTTTGCCATTAGCTTTAGCTTGATACATAGCAATGTCGGCATATTTTACTAGGGTATCTTTATCAGCTGCTTGTGCAGGATACACCGATGCGCCAATACTGGCTTTAATCACTACTTCGGTTTGTCCTAGCGTTACTGGAACTGACAAAGCATTTTGAATGCGCTGAGTCACTAGGCGCACTTGCTGCGTTGACTTAATTCCATTAAGCACAATGGCGAATTCATCCCCACCTAAGCGAGCAAAACTTTCGTGGCGACGCAATAATTTCTTAACACGGGTAGAAAATTCTATAAGTAGCCTGTCACCAGCGTCGTGGCCTAAGGTATCGTTGACGTATTTAAAATCATCTAAATCTATTAGCAATAGCGCCATTTCTACTTTCGAGTGCTTGCCATTTTCAATTAACATGTCAATTATTTGATTAAAATGGTGTCTATTGGAAAGGCCGGTAAGTGGATCTTTTTCTGCAAGGTGTTTTACATTTAAGTAATTTTGGTGAAGTTTGTGCTCAAGCTCAAATCGTTTTTGTGCATGAATAATAGCTCGATGAAGGTTTAAGCGTTGCAGATCGGTTTTCTGAATGAAGTCTTGCGCTCCAGATTCAATGCACTTAACCGCTAAAGATTCGTTTTCAGAAGCGCTCATCATTACAATCGCAATACTGCCAAGATCAGGGCGAGAACGTAATTCCTGAACCATTTCAATGCCAGTTGCACCAGGCATTCGGTAGTCGAGCAAAATCACATCAAACTTGTGTTCCTGTAAAAATCCTAAGCCTTCAGCGACAGAAACGGCTTCAGTTACAATCACTTCCGTTGCATTCTCTGCTAGTGTACGTTTGATGATTTTACGATCTGCCATATCATCATCAACCAGCAAAACATTAAGCCTTCTTCTCATTTCCATAATGTGATCACTTCACTTTGAGTCTATATTGAATGTTAATCATTTAAATTGCTCAATACCGATTGTGCAATATTTGTTGTAGGCCAAGTAACAATAAACTTTGTGCCGCGTGGTTGATTAGTTTCTACTGTAATACAACCACCGTAATGCTCAACAATTTTTTTCACTACTGACAAACCCATACCACTTCCTTCAACCTCATCGCGAGGTTTTAAGGTTTCAAAAAGCTTAAATATGCGCTCGCGATTATGCTCTGCAATTCCTGGGCCATTATCTTGTACTGTAATAGTGGCACCTTTTGCTCCGCGCTTCGCTTTTATTTCAATTTTGGCATTGCCTGAATCATGATGCTTTATAGCGTTATTGATTAAATTCAACATCACAACATTAAAAGGTACTGCTGGAACTGATATATAAAGGTCATCACAATTCACAACAAACCCCATTGGTAAATCAATCAGCGATAAAAGCTCTATTACTAATGACTTTAAGTTTACTTCGCCATTGGCTTGGTAATCTTTGCCTAATCTTGAATAACTAAGAAGGTCTACTAGAAGTTTCTCCATGCGCGTGGCTCTATTTAGCACTAAGGCAAGGTTTTCCTTACTATCTTGCGGGAGTATCTCTTGGCAATCTTCTAACACCCACGAAACTAAGCGTTTAATAACATTTAGTGGCGATTTTAAATCATGTGACGCAACGTAGGCAAAGTTGTCTAGATCGTCATTTGAGCGTTTCAAGTCGTTTATCAATATTTCTTTTTCAGTCACATCCCTTGAGACCGACATAATATAAGTGTTCTTATCACTACCAACGAAAGTCTTTTTGGTTGTTTCTAATATCTTATCTTGCCCATTGGCTAAGGTAATTAATTGATTACCCGAATAAAAGCCATGCTCTAGGGCATGCAAATCAGAATCAACAATCGTCGCACTGGTTTCTGGCTCATAAAAAAGCAAATCAATGTTGCCTATAACCGTTTGCTTCAAATTAGTCGGGAATGTTTCTAGCATGGCATGGTTGGCATAAACAATTTTGTGGCGATTGTCTTTTACGCAAATGTAATCCTGATTAAGTTCTGAAATTTGTACGTAGCGAGATTGCAGCTCTTTTAGCTCAAGTACTTGCTCTTGAAGGCCAAGTAGCTGGTTTAAGTCGTCTTTAATCAGCAGTAGTAAGTCTTTGGTATTTGTATCTAGCGGCCTATTAATAGGAAAGAAAGTACCGAAAATAGCACGGGGATTTTTCGCTTCATCTTGTAGTAAAAATACCGCCAAAGAATGGGTGCTTGGGGTATACACATCATCGACAGGTGCGTCAATTATTTCAAATTGTTCTTGGCTATTGTTTAAGTAGACAAATAAAGAAGTGAAATTTAAGCTTTCGCCTAAGGAACATTTACCATGTTGAATATATTGGCGCTGGGGGATAAGGTAAATAAAGGCGTTTTGATTTTGTGCCACACTGGCAGCTAAAGAAAGTTTGTTAGTAAACAATTGAGCGTCTAACGGATCGGTCGATAAAATTTCTGCAGACACTAATGCAGAGCGTTTTAGACCTGTTGTAAGAAACTCAGCTGGCATGGCATTACCTTAGCATGATAATCGTCCACATCCATGTAATTGCGATATCTAGCGTTGAAAATATTGTTCAAAATTCAATCTAGATTAATATCATAAAACAGATAGCTTTGTATGTAACTATCTATCTATTGCATCCATGCTTTTTTGTTATTATTTATATACTTAATGTAGCAGGGATGCTTAGTAAGTCAACAAATAGGGGATTACTCCCCTATTTTGCTTAATTTGTACGCAAGTTGCTTAATTGTTAATTTCAAACAAGCTTGCAGCACCCATGCCGCCGCCTACACACATTGTGACAACCACGTATCTCACACCACGGCGCTTACCTTCAATCAAAGCATGGCCAACGGTTCTTGCGCCAGTCATTCCGTAAGGATGACCAACTGAAATTGCACCACCATTTACATTGTAAATTTCTGGATCAATACCTAGCTCGTCTCTACAATATAGCGCTTGGCATGCGAATGCTTCGTTTAATTCCCACAAACCTACATCGTTTATACTTAAACCATGCACTTTCAATAGCTTTGGTACAGCGTATATAGGGCCAATTCCCATTTCTTCAGGTTCGTTACCCGCTACCATCATGCCGCGATAGGTACCTAGAATATCTAAACCACGTTGTTCCGCCAATTGTCTATCCATTACTACGCAAGCTGAAGCGCCATCTGATAATTGGCTTGCATTTCCGGCGGTAATGCAACCACCATCAATAACTGGATTTAAAGCTTGTAAGCTTTCAAGCGTGGTTGACGGACGGTTACCTTCATCTTTAGTAATAGTCACATCTTCGAAGGTAATTTCTTTCGTTTCTTTGTTAAAAATACCTTTTGTTGTGCTAATAGGCACAATCTCTTGGTCAAAACGCCCAGCGTCTTGAGCAGCAGCGGTACGCATTTGCGATTGAAACCCATATTCATCTTGTGATTCACGCGAAATATTATACTTTTTAGCAACGTGTTCAGCGGTGTAAAGCATTGGCATATAAGCGTGCGGAGCATGTTCAGTCACGTTTTTATCAACGCATTTGCTCACCCAATCAAAATACTTTTGTTGCACTTCAGAAATGTTTTCTTGGCCACCGGCTACTACTACTTTCATGCCATCTACCATAATTTGCTTCGCAGCAGTTGCAATAGCCATTACGCCAGATGAACATTGGCGGTCAATAGTTTGGCCTGAAGCAGTATAAGGTAAGCCTGCAGCAAGCGCAGCTAAACGAGCAACGTTTGAACCGGCACTCCCTGCATTTAACACAGAACCAATAATCACGTCATCAATTTCGGCACCATCTACGCCAGAGCGTTCCACTGCATGCTTAATAGCATGCGCTGTCATAGTTGGAGATTTTGTGTTGTTTAAGCCGCCTTTGAATGCTCTACCAATAGGCGTACGTGCGGTTGATACTATTACAGCTTCTTTCATAAATAAGTCCTCGGTTCACTTAAATACGGCTTAGCGCGGTGCCTTGTCGCATTTGTTTATGTAAAAAAATCGTTAACGCATCATAACCGAGGTTTATGCTTTTAGGTATTTTGAATACTTATAAGTAATTATGGTGATAATGAATATGGCGATAAGCATGGTGCTTACCACCTACCATTTATTCTTCTATCTCTTCTTGAGTGCTTAACATGTCACGGTACATAGAGGTTGCATCGTCAGGCAAATCCACGTCGTTTGTTTTTGAGAATTCATACAAACTCGTTGTGGTATCCATCCATGATTCACCTACAGAGTACATGCCGTCATATACGAACGCCAACGTGCTGCCCTTAGAGGCTAATTCTGGTATTTTATTTAACCAATCCATAGCTGAATTAGAGCTATTTTCTTTGACTTCCTCTACTATTTTTAATGCGTGTTCATAGGTTTGAGCGAATGTATAAGAGCCGCCAATATAAGTTGAAATACCTATAGTTAAATTTTCACGTTGTTGAGGAGTGAGTGCATCAATGCCTTCCACGGTTTCTTTAATCGCAGCTGACGCTTCCGTAGAATATTCGCGATGCTTTTCCATTTCACTAGAACTAATACTGGTTCCGCCTATTAAAATCTCGCGCTCTTCTTCTAGGTCACTAATTAACTCTTTAAGCTCCAATGCTTCAGCTAAGCAAAGGTTTGCTCTATTCACCAACACCGCTGACAATAAATAATTCTCTAGGGTTTTCATGCTAGCGTCATCAGTGGAGGTATTATTTGCTGAGCTTATGTAATAAGTATTAATAAAGCTGGCAATATTGTCGTAGCTAAATGTATTACACTCATTGCCTTTCACTAATGGCTCATTCTGCCAAGGCTTCGATACCTCAATAGTTTGATTGAAGATATTTACTTGGCTTAAATCAGGCATAGATGGTGTGCTATCACAGCCGCTCAAGGCGATAGCTACAAACATAGCACATGTAAAACGAGTAGTTTTGTTGGTACGAAGGGTCATGTTTTTATTCCTTATTTAAACTTACAAACTGTTTGCGCGAGCTTGACCTGCAAGCACTTTAGCGGCCGCGGTGGCCGCTGATTTTAATGCGTTGTTTCGCGCAACTGCATAGGTGGTTCCCTCACCAAAATACTGCACAGGGCCAACTGCAGCGACCCGTGAACCACGTTTTAATACATTTAAAATTTGCCCTGTAACCGACACAGCCACCTTAATGTTACCTGATACTGGGTCAACGAATGAACGGTCAACATCAAGCGTGCCTAAAGCAAAAAAATTAACGGGAGGGTCTAACTCTTTAAGCCCCACAATAGCTCGCCCTAAGGTTTCACTGCTTACGTCATCGCCTACTTCAAAGTCTTTTACAAAGGCGCTCACTTGTAAATCACCGTCGGTTTCAAGCTCTAATACGGCAGGGCTGACCACATTAAAATTATGGTCGGTAAATACAGCCCCCATGGCCACATCAATTTCTTTTGTATTCATAGCTCGCCATTCAACTTGTGTCTTTTCATTCTCTGAATAATCGTCAAGATTCTGTGCTGTGTCTTCTCTGGCTACAAAAATAAAGGTCATTTCGGCAGAGTCCATTTTAGAATCACTACCATTTAATATGAGTAATAAGGCAGGTTCGTTAATTTGAGCTCGCACAGTTACAGCATATGATTTGTTGTCACTATCAATGTCTTCTGAAACAATTTTTTCACTTAACAGAAGTTCGTCTAAATTGTCATTAATCTCTTCTTTAGTGGCATTGTAGTTCCTGACTAAATTAGGCATTTTTTGTGCTACAAACTTTCTGACTAACCCTTCTTTTGCAATGCGCAATGCTTCGCCTCGCTCTTCTGCATCTAACGAACGCGAATAGCTCACCTTGCCTTGAGCAACGCCTTCAATAGTATTATTATTATCTAAAATAACGCTTGCTTGCTCTTCGCCAATATCGGTAATTTCCGCGGTTTCAGGAGCAGGTGTTGAGGTAGAACCACAAGCCACCGTTAAACTAATAAAGCAAGCCAGTAAACTAGCACGTAAAATTTGTGATTTGATGTTCATTGTATTATTCCCTAAATTTATAAAATTAAATGCTTAGTGTCTGTTTAAATTGTTTAAGTTGAGCACAAGCCGCACTACCACTTGAATAACGCTTACACCACTTACTACTTGGGTTTGAAAATTGTTTTGCCCAATCAGCTAAGCTGCTCTCAATGGCATCTTCAAAGGGTGCCCATTGATCGAGTGCTTTTTCTTTTGTATTCGCTTTTACCTTGCTGGTATAAAACAAAGGCATATTCAATACCGACTTATTGTTGAAACTTTGCTTTGCCGCTATATCAAACTTCACGCCGTAAATATTCCAGTGTTTTTTAGCCATTAAGTCGGTTCGTTGTAGAGTAATATCTAGTTCGTAATCTGCTTTAGGCAGCACTAAATTAAATGCACTGGTGTCGTTTAATCGAATTGCCATTTGCCGCCCAATTGTGGCGCCTTTTGAGAACGGAATAATATTTACCTTATGCTTTCCCAGCATAGCTGATGCATATTGCCCAATATATTCTTCCATAATTAATTGGCTATTAGCTTGAGGTAAGAATTTTTTAGCGCCGTCTTCTAAGCTCACACTTGCCACTTGTAGGCGAATGCCTTCAAAGTCACTCAAGGCCAATGTTTTAAGCTTATTATTAGCAATATTAAACAGCCCTGTTTTGGAGAAATAAGCTTGTTCAAATAGTTTTTCAATATCGCTTTTGTTATCAGCTCCTTTAATCCCTTTAAAGGCAACGGGAATATGAAGGTTCCCAAGCAAAACTCGGCTCTCATAATCAAAGAACAAAAGCTGCGCGGAAATTTCGACTATTGGGTTGTTACCGCGATCTAATGATAAGGTTTCTCGCTCAACCGACATTGCCAGCATTAGCGGCCTGTTTCGGTTTTGATCAACAGAGTTAAAATTAACCACTATATTATTAAAGTTCTGCTGTTTGAGTTGCTCGGTAAAATACGCGGTTAACCTGCCAATTTGTCTGCCCTTTTGCTGATTCAGGCGCGCAGCATGTGGGAACTTTTCAGCAATGTTGTCAAAGCGCCCCATAAAACCAAAGCCCGCATAGTACACCGTGGTTTTGGTACTATTGTCGTCAATTTTAACGCTTGAAGTGCAAGAAAAGCTTGAGGCAACTAACACTATTATTAGAAGGAATCTTGCTATTGTTTGATGAGACACACGGTATAAACTTAAGTGTAAAAATAGCATGCTTATACCCCACTCTCATCTTCAGCGCGCAAGCTAAACTTCAAATGTAATAGTTCTGAATACAGCTTTGGTGACTGCTTACGCAACTCATGCCACTGTGCTACTGACATTTGATCTGCGTACATCAACACTCTATATAGCGCCATATTTGCCTGAGGCACAAAACAGCGATTTCCTTCATTTAAATTGCTTGTGCTAAATACTGAATAATCAATTTGCTTATTTAAAGTAGGCGATTGGGTGTTTGCTTTGGCACTGTAAATAAGTGAAAACTCTTTACCCACCTCAGCACTGTGGCCTGGCACCATTAGTCCATAATAGAGTGAGAACATCATTTCTACAGGTAATGTAATTCTTTCAGCTTGATCATTGTGAGCTTGTTCTAGCAGATCTTGTAAACTTGCCGTCATACTATTGATTTGTGTTGCATTCGCTTCTATGGCGCAGCTTACTTGTTTCGCCACTTGCTCATTTTTAGAAGCAGCCAATACAGGTTCTGCATTGCTTACTTTTGCTCGCTCAGTATCATCAAGCTCACTGTTCCATAACGCGCACGATGGCAGGAGCATGCAAATTAGGGGTAAGGCAATAAACTTTTTAAGGTAGCTTATACTTGCCAAGCGTTTTTTATTATTTAAGTACATTGAAAACCACCTTACCTGCATAGTAAGAATAATTGCTAGATGCTTGGTTTTCGGTGATATTAGCTTTACCTATTTTTATAGCTCGTGCCATACCTGGGCTTACAGGTTCAAATGGGCTTAATCTATTACCTTGTTCGTCATGGTTGAACGGTGATTTGTTTTTGGTGTTAAGGGGCCTTGAGGATACAACCGCCACTACAATAGCTTCGCCCAATGGTTCAGCACCTAGTAAGTCAAAGCCTACGCTTGCATAATTAACATCAAAGTTTTGCCCTGCTGATACTTTGTTGTTTGCATTAAATTCATTAGGAAATAAGATACTTGAGTTGTCGTATTGATCTACTGTGAATAAGTATAAATATCCATTGGCTGGTACATTTACACTCAAGGGTACCGCTTCATCAACTTTGTAATTGAGTTTAGGCGTTTGAATCGTTAAACCTGGATTAGCAGGAACTAAAGCAGCCATTTCTTGCCAAACTTTTCCACGTTTGCCTGGAGCCTGTGTTTTTAAGGTTTCTTTTAATAATGCTTTGTTACCCATAATATTGGGGGTGTAGTGATTTTCTTGATTCGTGAATTTATCAATAACCGCTTTAGAAATAGTATATAAAACCTCTGGCGTAACCGGCTTTTGCTCATTTAGCATTTTTTCAATGCCATAAGTAAAGCCTAAGGTAAAATAGCTTCCTTTAGGCGAAGCAAGCGCCGATTCGTCATCTTGCGCCGCAGAAATTACAATGTAGTTAAGGCGATTTGATGTACCTGTTTTTTCTTGACTATCATCCATAGACACGCTTCTACGGGAACTGCGACTTTTTGCACTGTCACTGACCTGAGGCATACCCGGATAGGTAGCAAACTTAGGGTAAGCAATATTTTCACCCATGCTCAAATTATTATTAACAAAACTACGCGAAATAGTTCCGCTGTGGCATGCGTCTACAAAAGCAAATACATTGTTTGAAGGAATGGATGTGAGCAATTTATTGAACTCGTCATCAGTTAATGCACCGGGTTTATTGCCTCTGTGGTCAAATTCATATGTCACTAAAAATTCATCAAGCCTGTCACTTTCATCTCCGCTGGTATCGGTCATTTGGCTGCCATGACCTGAGAAATAAACATACACTTTGTCGTTAGGGCCAACACCGTCACGTAAAAACGTATTAAACATACGTGTAATGTTGGCTTCAGTGGCGTTTTCGTTAAATAAGGTGATAACGTTTTTTTGCTCAACACCCAAGCGAGCAAGTGCCTGTTGGACATACCCAACATCCAAACCAATGCCTTTTAAGTTTAGTCTCGGATTTTTGTATTCTTCAATACCTATAATCAGCGCTTTGTCAGCGGCAATAGATGAAACACTAAATACAACAGCTAGAATCATTAGGACATATTTAGGGAACACTAGTTTTTTGTTCATAAAAGTTGCCCTTTTTAATAAACCGCTAAGCCAAGAACGGTGAGCAAAATCTAGAGCCTGAGGTGTTTGTAGTGATGCTTCGTTGTGCCGCGCCGTATTGATGAAAGTTTTCATAAATAATCCTTTGTTAGATGGTTGATATAATTGCTAGACGGCACACAAGCAAAAAATAAACACAGTGTTTTTAAAAATCCTTATTTTTTTAGAGTAAACTAAACTGTGTTATTTTTGAACTAAATATGTTTATATTTTAAACTTTGGTATATGAGGTTAATGATCCTTTTTGGCATTAGCATATGAACACTAGATCACTTCAACACATAACGGGGCAGGATAATTGCGAATGGATTGGCAAAGCTTAATTTTTGATCCTAAAACTAATTTTTTACAAAGTATGGACAACATTGCTGCCAAGCGATTTTTTGATGCTGAGCTAGCGCGCACAGCGGTAGATGAGTGCCTAGATCTTATGAGACAGGATAATTGGGCGAAGCTTAATGCGTACGAGGGGCGTAATTCGGCTAGCGCTAAAACCTTTTTTTTTATTGTTTACCGGCGATGCCTAGAAGATTACTATCGCAAGGTGTTTGGCCGCTGTGAACCTCCCGCTTGGACGAAGCAGCTAGGTGAGTTTTGGGTAAGATTATACAAACAACTGTGTTGCCAAGGCGCGAGTGTTACTACCTTAATTAATGCGTACAAAGAGTGCTTCAGTTCTGACTACGTGCAAAAAAGCATTTCAACCATTCGGCAAAAAGATCCTAAATGCCACACCCGCGGCAAACAAATAGTTGCTAAAAGTATCGAAGTAAATGAACAAAGCGATAGCACTATTGATTCAAGCAATATAGAGGTTTCAAGTACCAATGATGCTGACACTCTTCACGCTACAATATTTGAGCAAAGCTTAAATGCAATTCATTTATGGTTGGGCGAAAACTTACCTGAATCGCACGACGCCACACAGCTATTAAACAAGTTAAACGAACTTGAACTGGATATAGAGAGCAAACTTCTGCTGCGTTTGGTATATCAAGAAGGTTTAAAAATTCCTGCCGCAGCAGCGTTTATTCAAATAGAAGCATACACCGCTAGAAGACGCATTAAAGATGCATTAGCGGCCATTAAAACCTGTTTTAAAGATTCTCCTTTGGACTACTAATATGTCAATTAACGCTATTTAATCCGTCTATTACTATGACAAATATTAAAATAAGGCAACATTACCTGTGAGGATAGATGCAAATATATAAAGAGCATGCGCAAATAATGGCAGCTTTAGCAGCGTTACAACAATCTAAGAGCAAAGCCAGTGAGCAGGCTATTACTGATTTTCTGCACGGGGATTTGTCAGAAGCCGCGCGTGCTGAGATTCTAGAAGATTTAGCCAATGATCCAAAGCAATTAAGCGAAGCGGTAAAAGCTTTCTCTCAGCTAGAAGAGGAGAGGCGCCTTGTTACGCCAAAAGAGAAATCTAAGCGCCCTTGGGCTTGGCTGAGCTTTGGCAGCAGTGGCTTACTTGGCTTGGCAGCGGTTGCCTACTTTATGTTTATTCCTGTGATGAATATTGAGCAAATTAATCAGCAGCTTACATCAAGCTACAGTAAAGCTAATTTCAATAAACAGCAGGTAATTGACAATTTAAGCATGGCAAAGCATTTTGCTCTGAATATAAGTGCTCTTAAAGAAGATATTGAGTGGGGAAGCAATTCAGCGCGCGTAAGTTTAGGAGTTGAAACAAGCGAATACTTGCCGCGCGAATGCACTGCCAGTGAGGATTGCGAAATACAACAACTTGCTTTTGTATTGGGTAAATGGCTTGGCCTTAACGCTATTCAATGCTCATCTGCTGAACGAGTAGATACAAATTATTGGCAGCAACAGGGCTTGATTTACAATCAGCTGGCTGAGCTACTTCAGCCTAAAGTGTCGAAGCAACTACCACTTAGCAAAATAGATGTTAGCAGCATTGACTCAGCAAGCACTGCAGTGTGCAAAAAGGTTAATGCCATTAATAAAGCAAAATATTGAAAATTAGGAAACAAGATGAACGACATACTTGTTCGTTTTTAGCGACTTCGCCGTCTAAGTAGTTTAAATAGTAGAAATATCAATTTTAGGTGCTAAGCGTTTATAAAGCGCTCGTACATATGTTTAGAACCAAGGCAGATTTGGAATAACGAAAATGAAAAAAGCAAAAGTGCTAGACCTACATAAACTGCTCATAAGTAAATTAGGGTTTTGTTTCACTCTTTTTATATTGTTAGTATGCGGCTTGGCTAATGCACAAACTAGCCATGCCTTAAAACAGCAAGAACGCGCTATAGCCGCAGGCATAGCCAATCCGGTTACCAGCCCTGTTGATAGCGCAAAGGGTAAGCGTGTTGCACTCATTATTGGCAACAGCCAATATATTAATTCACCTCTAGCGAACCCGGTTAATGACGCAAAAGCTATGTCTAGTAGTTTAGCGAATTTAGGCTTTGAAGTAATAGAAGTACTAGATTTAGATAAAGCGCATATGCAGCGAGCAGCAAGCACCTTCATAAAAAAAATTGAAAATGCTGAAGTTGGCCTGTTCTTTTTTGCCGGACATGGCATGCAAGTAAAGGGGAAAAATTATCTGATTCCGGTAAACCATGGTATTTCTTCTGAAAAATCAGTGCCTAAAGAAAGCTTTTCGGCCAATGATTTGATGCGCGACATGGAAAGAACAAAAGTAAAAACCAGTATTATTATTTTAGATGCATGTAGAAACAATCCTTTTGAAACCGCTTCACGCTCATTTGGTAGTTCATCTACAGGTTTAGCTAGAATGGATGCTCCCACCGGTTCCATTGTAATATATGCCACCGCTCCGGGGAGAACCGCATCTGACGGTAAAGGAAAAAATGGTTTATTCACAGGTCACTTTTTAAATAATTTACATACGCCTGGCGCGTCTATTTACGATATCTCAATTGCGACCCGCCGGGCGGTAATGGCGGCTTCGAAAGGAAAACAAGTCCCTTGGGAATTAAGCAGTTTAGTTGAGCAATTTTATTTTCAGCCTAGCGACACTCAAGCGCAATTGGCTTCGCTAAATTCACAAAGTACAAGTGCATCGGACGCAGCGCCAAGCGCACGCCCTTTAACTGTATTAACTAAGCCTAGCAAAGCAAAGCTTACCTTATTAGATAGCGCCTATACTTACCAAGATGGCATACGCTTGCCAATAGCAAAATACAAAGTACAAGCTAGCTTAGACGGTTACGAAACCATGACGCGTGAAATAGACCTGAGCAATTCAGGTGCCTACGAATTTGTGTTAAGCCCAAGTTTGAGTGACCAAGAGTACAAAATTAACGGGGAATCATTTTCAATGATTGCAGTGCCAGGGGGCGAATTTATGATGGGCTGTAAGCGGGCAAACAGAAATTGCCCCCGCTCATCTGAAAATCCACAAAAAGTGTATGTAGATGGTTTTCGAATAATGGAAACAGAAGTTACCATGGCCTTATATAAAAAATGTATCGATGATGGTGTTTGCAGCGAAGAAGCCTTTGAAGATCTAAAATACAGCAGCAATAAGCCTGTGTCTCAAGTTAGCTTCAATGATATCAGTGAAGCCTTCATTCCTTGGTTAGAATATAAAACTAATGCACGCTTTAGCCTGCCATCAGATGCACAGTGGGAGTATGCGTTTAAAACAAGAGGCCCAGTAAATTTCGCCAGTAGTAAAGCCTGTAAATTTGCACACATTTCAGAATCTTCTGATAATGGCTGCCAGTCTAATACTGCGCCTACTAATGTAAAAAGTTATAAAGCTAACGGCTACGGCTTATATGACATGTTCGGCAATGTAGCTGAAATGACGCAAGATTGTTATACCCGAGATATTTCATCAATACCGCTAGATGGTACAGCGCAAACTGGTGGTGACTGTAACAGCAGAATTTATAGAGGCGCTTCGTTTAAAGATAAAGGCAGACAAGCGAATCCTATGCAACGTCTTCATTTGAGAAATTCTGTAGGCAAAGCGAATGTAGGTTTTCGCTTGGTGCAAAGCGCTAATATGCTTGCTCAGTAAATTCAAGACAAAAAAAACACCGCGTATAGCGGTGTTTTCTTAGCATAACTTGCGATCAGCGATTAAGCTTCAGCGATAATAGTTACGGTAACGTTAGCCATAACGTCAGCGTGTACTTGAATATCGATGTTGAATTCGCCAGTCTCACGTAAAGTACCTTCAGGTAATTTAACTTCTGCTTTGGTTACTTCTACGCCAGCAGCTGTGATTGCATCAGCAATATCACGAGTACCAACAGAACCGAAAAGCTTACCTTCGTCACCAGCTGGTGCCGCGATAGTTACGTTTTCTAATGCATTTAGTTTGTCAGCACGGGCTTGTGCAGCTGATAATTGCTCTGCAATCTTAGCTTCAAGCTCAGCACGACGCTGTTCAAACTTCTCTACGTTAGATTTGGTTGCAGGAACTGCTTTTCCTTGTGGGAAAAGGAAGTTACGTGCGTAACCAGATTTAACTGTGACTTGGTCACCTAAACCACCTAAGTTGGCGATTTTGTCTAGTAGAATGATGTTCATTCGCTACCTCTTTAAATTGCCAATAATTACTTGTGTGAATCAGTGTACGGAAGCAAAGCTAAGAAGCGAGCACGCTTAATGGCTGTTGACAACTGACGCTGGTATTTCGCACTAGTACCGGTGATGCGGCTAGGTACAATCTTGCCACTTTCAGTGATGTAGTTTTTCAATAAAGAGATGTCTTTATAGTCAATTTGAGCTATGCCTTCAGCTGAAAAACGACAAAATTTACGACGTCTAAAAAATCTAGCCATTATTCGTCTCCTTTCTCTTCAGTTGCAGGTGCTTCAACCGCTGCTTCTGCTGCCGGAGCTTCAGTGCGAGCTGGTCTCTCTTTACGCTCTTCGCGACGCTCTTCTTTCGCCATAGGCGATTGCTCAATTTCTGCGTTTTTGGTGCGCATAACTAAGTTACGTAGAATGATGTCGTTAAAGCGGAAAGCATTTTCTAATTCTTCAACGGCTTCAGCAGTTGCTTCAGCATTGATAAGAACATAGTGTGCTTTATGAAGTTTTTCGATTGGGTAAGCCAATTGACGACGGCCCCAGTCTTCTAAACGGTGGATTTTTCCGCCGTCAGTTTCTAGAATACCTTTGTATTTTTCAATCATACTAGGTACTTGTTCACTCTGATCAGGGTGAACCATAAATACGATTTCGTAATGACGCATTACTGCTCCCTACGGTTGTAGTCTCGGGTAGTGCAACCGTCTACATAGAGACAAGGAGTTTGGATGTTGGTTGCAAGGGCGCGAATACTACAGAATATTCGCCCCCAGAGCAAGTTATTTCCTATTTATTTAGGCTGTACTAGCAAAACGCCAACGTCACTTTGAGTGACTTCAACTAAAGTGCCTTTGCTAATGTCTTGATAGGCGTTTAAGCGCCAAGCAATGCCCGAATATTGATAACTCGGTTTTTGTTCTAGCGGTGAACTAGCTTGAATGTTGTCAGGCAACACAAAACTGTGCCCTACAATGTCATTGCTTACGTGTTTTGTGTCTACGTCTTCTTGCATTCTAGCTAAGATTTTCCAAAGTAAAATGGCAAACAAGGCTGTAAACCCAGCCACTGAGAACACCGCATATAAATAGGTTTCAGGCAGCAAGCCAAGCCACATACTTACGGCCGTTGCGACTGCTGCTAAACCAGCAAAGAACAAGAAAAAAGTGCTAAAACCTAGTATTACCACTTCAATAATCAACAAAACAATACCAATAATAAGTACGGTTTCTATAATATTGTTGGCAAACCAATTCATATTAGACTCCTTGTTTTCCAGTTAGCGCACTTATAATACTAGTTGCTTGAGCTACAACCGAAGCGGCTTCGGTGCTTGAATCAGGAAGCAAAACTACCGATGACTCTTTTGCAATGGCTTGTTTGGCTTCAATTGCCTTGCTTGCTAAGTCTAGCTGGATAGCTTTTTGGCCTTCATCAGTGTTTGCTGATTTACCTACTTTTTCAAGTGCTTCGGCTTGCGCTTCAGCAACCGCAATAATAGCAGCGGCTTCACCTTCAGCTCGTAATATTTGTTCCGACTTATCACCTTCGGCAGCAAGTACCACTGACGCTTTTTCACCTTCAGCGCGGTTTATAGCGGCTTGTCGGTCACCTTCTGACTCTAAAATTTGTGCACGCTTAACACGCTCAGCTTTCATCTGCGCTTCCATCGCTTCCATTACTGATGAAGGTGGAATAATGTCTTTAATTTCATAGCGCATTACCTGAATACCCCAAGGATTTGCGGCACTATTAATCGCGCTAACAATGTTGGTGTTGAGCACATCACGCTCTTCAAAGGTTTTATCAAGTTCCATTTTCCCCAGTTCTGAACGCATGGTTGTTTGCGCTAACTGAGTAACCGCGAATACGTAATCTTCAACGCCATAAGTGGCCTTGTATGGGTCCATTACTCGAAAATAAAGTACGCCATCAACCATTAAAGAAATGTTGTCGCGAGTGATTGCACTTTGCTCGGGTACGTCAACAGCTTGTTCTTTTAACGAGCGGTCAGCTGATATTTGATCAATAAATGGGAATATAAAGTTTAAACCCGCTTCTTTTGTAGATTGAAATTTACCGAAACGCTCAACAATATAAGCGCGGTTTTGTGGTACGAATTTAATACCACTTTTTAGAATAACTAACACCAAAACGATAAAAGCAACTTCTACCGTTAATATATAATCAAATAACACATCCATTTTGTACTTCCTTCTATAGTGATTACGTTCTATTTCGCTAAGCAATAATTGCAAATAGCATCAATAGGACACTGCTTTAACAGAAAAATTCCTAACATTCAGATTAGCATATTCTAAAAATTCAACCAGCAAATAAATGTAAACGCTTGTTACTGATAAATTGATAAGGAAACTAAAGGGCGAGTTCTGTATGGGCTAAGCGATACTGAGCAATAAACTCGTTATATTCTTCTTTACCCAGTGCATTGGCAAGTATCTTAATTTGGTTTTTCGCTTTTGCAGACTTAGTTTGCCATAAATCGAGGCGCACCTCGGCTTGATCGCTAAAATCCAAATCAGTAATTTTACTGGCTTTTTCTTTTGCGATAAAAAAATCAATCACCCAAGCGATAAGCCGGTTATGGACGGTGAGTAGTTGCTTAGTATGCACTTTATACACAAATTCTACATTCGAAATTGATTTCTGAAAATCGTATTCAGATAAGCCTTGAGTTGCCGTAATAATACGTTGGCTAGCACCTGAACATTGCTTGATAAGTTGAAGATGCGCTTTAAGCAAACTATCGTCAGATTCGGTGTCGACTTCAATATCTTCAAGCTCCTGCTTTAAGATATCAAAAGCTATAAGCTCTCTGACTAAGTTGGACATAAGTGAATGGTAAACCTCTACATGAAATACAAGAGAGTTATAATAGACCTTGCGGGGCTTAAACTAAATATGTTTATGCATTTAATTTTGAATATTCATGTTACACACAATTTAAGCTGGCTTAAAAACAAAAAAAGCAAGCCGATTAGGCTTGCTTTTTGACTGTGCTAAATAGTAGCTTTTAAGAATACTTAGAAGCGGTAGCTTGCACCGAATGTGATACGACGGTCTGTGATACCTTGAGCACATAGTAATGCGCCTTCGTTAACACATGATTGCGTAATATCAGACTCTGTTAAGTTAACGGCTTCAACACCTAAGTTTAGTTGCTCGTTTACGTCATAGCTAATACTTGCATTAAGCTGGCCACGGTCATGCGTTACAACAGGGAAACCTAGTGTAGAGTTAAGGCTTGCACCCGCTGCGGTGTCTTCTGTGCGGAAGGCTTCACGCCATGTGTAACGTACGCGAGCAGAAATACCGTATTTCTCATAGTATAGTGCGAAGTTATACGCATTTTCAGAAAAATCTAATAAACCTTGGTTCGACGTAACTTTTACAAAAGCAGCATCATCGTAAACACCATTATTAGCATTGAAAATATCAGTACCACGTGTGGCTGAAGTGTAAACAGCTGAACCACCATCAAACTCTTGGATAGTATAGTTGGCAATAACACCAAAACCTGAAGCCCAACCTAAGTCATCTTCAAAGCTTGAAAGGTCATATTGAACAGCCATTTCAATTCCTGACTGCGTAGTAGTAGCTGAGTCGTTAAATACAGTTTCACGGTCAACACATAAACCGGTGGTGTCAGGGTCACCTAACACATTAGGTTGAGCTGCTGGATTGTATATTCCGCCACCAGAACAAGCCGGGTTCGCGTCGCGTAAACCGTTCGCATCAAGAGTCGCAAAATCAACACTAGTTACGAATAAGTTAGTACGCTCTTTTCTGAAGTAACCAATACTGGCCACTGCAGCTTCAGCAAAATACCATTCAGCAGAAAGGTCAAATGACGTTACTTCTTCTGGCTCTAGTGCTGGGTTACCAATTTCAACCGATTGGTTTTCATTAGTACCATAAGATACCGACGTATTTAGGTCACCAAAGTTAGGACGAAGTATATCTTTACCCCAACCTAAACGAACCACAACATCATCATGCACATCGGCAATTATGTTTAAACGGGGCAATATAAAGTCATAGTCACCTTTGTTAGTTTCTGGTGACGCCACGCCATCAATTACGGTGTTTCCGAATGAAGAAATTTCTGTACTTATATAACGAGCACCTATGTTACCGCGTATCATTTCATATTCGAAGTTAGCTTGTGCGTAAAGCGCATGAGTTTCTTCTTCAATACCAAAGATTTCGTTAGCCGCGGGCTCTAGGTTAGCTAAATCTTGATTACCACCGTGCGCAATAATCGCCGCTTCTAGTGTGCTTATTACGCCATTGGCATCGCTATAAGCAAGCTCTGGATCAACAATTAAGAAGTTACGTAGGGCTAGCTCTCGTCCGTCAGACTCACCAAAGTTATCTTGGCCAGGTACTAAAAGACTAGAGAACAATGAACCGTTCGGGCTATCTACTAGTTTGCTAAAACCACCAATACGATCTGAAATGGTTACTGAATCATGTTTGGTTTTATTATAGCGGTAACCAAAATCAACTGAATTAACAATTTCAGTATCTAAGTAATAAGTAAAATCAGTTCTAAATGCGTCTTCTGAGTTTTCAACTGAGCTGCGGCCCAAATCAACTTGGTCAAGAACCACATTGTTAGGGTTTAGCAAATCAGCCACTGTAGGTGCAAATGGTGACGCAAAATCAATTCCAAAACTAAGCTTGTTACCCGTTAGATCGTAAATAAACGGAACCGCGTTGTCATTACTTGTATCGGCAGTTGTGTTACCTTCATCATCAAGGCCATCTAAAGGTACATTTGGGTTAATAAAATTTAACTGCGTATTAAGTGATGGCGTTTTAGTATCAGAGCTTGTAGTTGAAATTTCAGCACTAACGAATAAGTTATCACCCTGCCATTCACCGCCTAAACGGAACAACTGAGTATCGGTAACCCGAGCGCCGGTATCACTGTTAAAACGTAAGTTTGGATCATCATCATCTACTGAAAGATCAGGTTGAATAGTCCCTGTAGTTGCCGCTTGAATGCTACCCAAATTAACGCCGTCTAATGAGCCAAAATTTACGGTTTCAAAAGAAGTAGGTAGGTTATAATTAAGCACACTACTTACACCTGAAGCTTGAACACGCGTACTTTCTTGGCGACGCTCTTGCTCAGTAAGTACTACATCAAAGAAAAACTTCATGTTGTCATTTGGCGCAAACTCAAAGGTAGTTGCTAAGTTTTTCGTTTCATATTCAAAATTTTCAATTTCTTGGTTAAGGAACTGAATACCTAAAAAGTCAAAATCTTGTGCGACTGGGCGTCGAGTTGCTTGGTCTTCTAGCGAGCCACTGCGCACTACATCAGCGTTTACATTTTCAACTAAGCTGCCGTCACGGTCAACACGAGGGCGGAAAGAAGTTGCTTCTTGTTTTGTGTAGCTTCCGCTCACAACAAAACCAAATCGACCAGCGTCAAGTTCCCAGTTGTCACCATAAGCGCCTGATACGCGTGGCTGAACACCATCAGTAGTTAGGCTACTGTCTTCACCTTGAACTCGCAGTGAGCCAAGTGTTTCAGTTAATTCTAATGGGCGAATAGTACGAAGGTTTACCGTACCACCTACAGAACCTTCAGTGGTTTTAGCTTGTGGTGATTTAGTGATTTCAACACCTGCTATAATTGCAGCAGAAAGGTCTTCAAAGTTCATTCCGCTTCGGCCTGCGCCTGAGCCTACAGTGCCTGCGCCGTTTAATTCTACACGGTTTGAGTTAGTACCACGGATTTGAACACCTGTACCCACACCAGCGGTACGAGTAATTTGAATACCTGTAACGTTTTCTAATACTTCTGCAAGGTTTTGGTCAGGTAGTTTACCAATATCTTCTGCTTGGATAATTTCAACAATATTGTCAGACGAACGCTTTTCTGTAAGTGCGCTAGTGAGTGCGCCGCGGATACCTGATACTTCGATAATTTCAGTTTCTTGATCTGCACCTTGTTGCGCTTCTTGCGCGCTTGCCATTGTTGCTACATTTAATGCACTTGCCGATAGCAAAGCCAAGGTGATTTTTGAAAGTCTGTGTCCCATAGATAACTCCAGTGTGTGTTTCTATGAACTTGTTCGCATGTATAAGCTGACCATTTTGAAAAGTTCATATTTAATATTTTTGTTAAATACAACATATTCTTCACATCAAGCTTGGCTCGCATTACAAAGAACATACATTATGTTTACAATTAAAATTGGAAAGGTCAACCTTTTTACTTACATTTGCGCTTATTATTTGTTCGACATTGGTCTTACCAAATAGCGAATAATTTTTACAATCATTTAGAAAACACCGCAACACTATGTTTATAAAGCATTTCAATGAGAATGCCGCAATATAAAACGGCAAACTAAACCGTTATTCCAAATTTTTATTTTGTAAATATTTTGTTTCTATTTTTGAACTATTTGAATTTAGGTAAGGCAATTGGTTGACCAATTGCACTTGAACATATACTTTAGATTTACAAATTAAATTAACATTTACTACAATTTGGATGATCAATTTAAAGCCCTCACCTTTCCACGTGAATTGAATTGGTAACATATGAATGTAAAAGACGTATTTTGACGGTAAATTTAGGAGGCTAAATATGCGTGAATCTTGGCGATGGTTTGGACCAAATGACCCTGTTTCAATAAAAGACATTAAGCAAACAGGCGCTACTGATATTGTAAGTGCGCTGCACAGTATACCCACCGGCCAAACTTGGCCCATTGAAGATATTCGCGCTCACCAAGCCTTAATAGAAAAAGACAGAAATGGCAACAGCGGTTTAATATGGAGCGTGGTAGAAAGTATTCCCGTTCATGAAGATATAAAACTAGCCCGCTCTGGCCATCAACAATATGTAGATAGCTGGATAAGTTCAATGGAGAACTTAGCAAAGTGCGGCATTAAAACTATTTGCTATAACTTTATGCCGGTCATTGATTGGACCCGCACTGATTTGCAATACAAGTTGCCGAATGGCGCTTACGCACTTCGCTTTGACCAACAAAAATTTGCTGCCTTTGATTTATTTATTCTTGAGCGAGAAAATGCCGAACTGGAGTATACCTCGGCTGAAATAGTGGAGGCCAGAGTCACATTTGAAGCAATGTCAAACAATGAGAAAACCCAACTCACCCAGAACATCATAGCTGGGTTACCCGGCAAAATGACCGACGCCTACAGCATTGGCGATTTTCGTACCATGCTTGCAAACTATAAAGGCGTATCAAGTAATGATTTACGTCAAAACTTATTTTCATTTTTATCGCAAGTACTTCCTAAGGCTGAGGCATTAGGCGTAAAGCTAGCCATTCATCCTGATGATCCTCCTCGCGACATGCTTGGGCTTCCCCGTATTATTTGCACAGCGGCCGATTTAGATATTTTGTTTGAAGCACTACCTAGCCCATCAAATGGAATAACGCTTTGCGTAGGGACATACAGCAGTAGACCTGACAACGACCTTCCCGCAATGGCAAAACAATTTGGCTCGCGTATTCACTTCTCGCATTTAAGAGGTGTATCTAGAGACCCTTCTGAACAGCGTTCATTTTATGAAGCCAGCCATTTAGATAGTGATATTGACATGATTGCGGTTATTAAAGCGCTGTTAGATGAAGAGAGCGTACGCAAGCAAAATAATAATACTGAAGGTGAGATTTTTATACGACCCGATCATGGCCATCAGATGATGGATGACATAGGTAAAACGGTAAACCCAGGCTATTCAGGTATAGGAAGAATGAAAGGCTTAGCAGAAATTCGAGGAGTGATCAGAGCGCTAAGCGCTGATTTGAGCAAATATTAATTTGCACTTTAGATGGTAATAACAATTTATCGACAAGGCTGTACTTATGATGCAAGTAGAAGGAACTGATACACCCAAAAAAGGGCTTAAACAAAAAATAGCGCAATGCTTGGCACTATTTCTGCCGGGTATATTTTTGTTAGGCTTTAATATTGGAACGGGTAGCGTAACTGCAATGGCCAAGGCTGGCGCTGATTATGGCATGACCTTACTGTGGACTATTGTTGCCTCGTGTTTATGTACCTTCTTCATGGTTAACCTTTATGGCCGCTACACTTTAGTAACAGGTGAAACTGCTCTGCAAGCATTTAGAAAACATATTCATCCGGCTGTGGGCATATTTTTTCTTGTTGCGCTAACTACAGGAGTATGCGGAAGTGTAATGGGCGTAATGGGGATTGTGGCTGATATATGCTACGAATGGTCTAAAACGGTGGTTGAAGATGGAATTGCTCCCATTTACTTTGCCGTGTTTTTTGTATCATTGGTTTATTACATTTTCTTTAATGGCAAAACTGAATTTTTTGAACGCAGCCTTGCTGTAATAGTGGCGGTTATGTCAGCCTGCTTTTTAATTAACTTCTTTATAATGATGCCACCGCCCATGAGCATTTTACAAGGGCTAATTCCTAGCATTCCGCCAGTAGACACTCAAGCAAATAAAGGCCCATTTTTAGTTATTGCATCGATGATCGGAACAACGGTTTTCTCAGGCTTATTTATTATTAGAACAACTCTGGTTAAAGAAGCCGGATGGACTTTAGCCGACTATACCAAACAACGAAATGACGCGATATTTTCGGTTGCGTTAATGTTTGTTATAAGCGCTTCAATTATGGCAGCTGCAGCTGGAACCTTGCATGCTGAAGGAATTGGATTGACAAAAGCGTCGCAAATGATAGGTATATTAGAGCCTTTAGCCGGAAGCTTAGCTACATCAATATTTGCATTTGGCCTTATTGCTGCAGGGGTATCTTCCCAATTTCCCAATATACTCATGTTGCCATGGTTAATATGTGACTATACGGGCCAGAAGCGTGATATGACCCTGACTAAATATCGAGTAATAGTCTTATTAATATCGTTGCTAGGATTAGTAGTGCCTATTTTTGAAGCGCGCCCGGTGATAGTCATGATTGTATCTCAAGCGTTTAACGCGGTAATTCTGCCGGTGACGGTAGCCTGCATCTTTTATTTGGCGAATAGAAAAGACCTTATGAAGTCACATAAAAATACAATATTGGCAAATATAATATTGGCCTTTATTTTTATATTTTCAGTGTTTACTTCAATTACGGGGATTAAAGGTGTTTGGCAAATGCTAGCTATTTAGGAAAATGGTGCATATGAGTAAACAACTTACTCATATGCAATCTAATGAATTAATCAGAATTAGAAATGATTAACATTCTTATGAGTACAATGTACCCCACGATTAGTACAACTAAGGGAAAAAAATATTCCATTAAACAAACCTTTTATTATTTATTTTATTATTAAGTAAATGTTAATTATATTTACAATACGCCAAATTCTTGGCGTTCCTTAGTGTACATATTTGACGTATAAATGCAAATCGTGAATTTTAGGCGCAAAATGTTTATATACTTTAGCATAATCACAACATAAGCGAGCTCAAAAAACATGCGTTTTATGCTTAAAAGGATCTATAAGTTCTTGCGATATTAATGCGTATAAGCGCTCTTATTTTCGCGGCTTCCTTGATGGTTGATATAGCTATATCTTGTACGGTAAGGACGAACAAGCAATATCCCCTCAGCAATAGCATTCAACTCTAGTGTTAAGTCGTATTTGTGATGAGCGCCATTTAATTTATTGCCGCATGCTACAAATACGGTATTGGCTAACGGTACTAGTTTTGCACCGCTAGCGCGCATAGTATATGTGTCTAATTAATCTACTTTAATAGTGAATGAGTATTGATAGTCTCGCCATGGTAATGTGTACTTAAATAATGGTGGTGTCATCCAAGAATCTGTTCCAGCAACGCCACGCTGCTTGAAATCTATGTTCACGTAGGCATTGTCTTTTAATGCAATATCGTGCGTATGAGAACCTGTTTTTTGTAAGGTATCGTAATCAAGAATATCCCGGTATTCAGCATTAAAACCAATAGTCGGTGCACCTGTAAAAGTAATTGCTGGGCTTTTGACTTTATTGGTGGAGAAGCTTACCGAAAAAACATCTGAGCGGTGACCGTTTTCTTGTGGCCTCACGTAGTCATGCCCCAGTTCCTTAATCGGCATTTTATACTGGCCGAAAAATGCCGATAATTTACGATCCCAATAGTTTTCAAACGGCCCCCTGCCAAACCATTCTGCCGCATTATAATTGGCATGTAGTTGAAAGCGGTGGCCTATCCGCGGCAAAGCGGCTTGAAAACGATGAGGCGCCGCTAAAAACCACACCGTTACGTCTAGTGCGCCGCTATTATCGAGCGTATATCTTGTGCGATAGCGGCTTTCAACACTCTCTAAATAATGTTCGGTAGTAACTGTGTAAGCCGTGTTATCCGCATGTGATTTAATTGACAGCAGCTTTGCATGTGCGCTTGCATCTAACCAAACAGCACTTTTTTTAGGAAAACCCTCACCAAAGTCGTTATCGGTAGGCGCTCTCCAAAACCATGGAACAATTGGCGACGCTAAAACTGCAAATTCATCTTTCTTTATTTGACTTAGCCAGCCTGTGCTTGTATCAAAAGAAAAACGGGTATTATTGACGCTTAAAAGCCATTCGTCCTCATTCTTAATTAGCGATGGGTTTTGCGTTTCTGAGCGTGTTACTTGAGCGAGCTCTTGGTAAGGATACGACAACTGAACCGCCGCAACTTCATGACCTTTACTAAGTGCTAATGAGGCTTCTTTAAGCTTAAATTTTAGATTTAAATGGTAGCGTACACCCGCTATTAATGTACTTTTGACCGGCACAATTAGCTGTTCTGAATTACGAGCTTCAGTGGAAAGCTGAGAATTGACGCCACTTTCAACCATCACGCCGTCAGCTAGCAGTTCCCAGCGAAGTGCAACGTCGCCTAAATTTGTAAAAAACCGCCTATTTTCAAGCAATATTATATGCTCATTAGGTGAAACAAAGGTTGCTGTAATATCTTGATAAACATGTTTTACTTCATATGCATGTGGGTGTGGTTTTCGGTTTGCATCAAGTAAGCCATTTGCAGAAAAGTTACCGTCATGGTATTGACCTTCAGGTTCAAAATCTCCGCCGTAGCCTTGAAATTCTAGTCCGGATTCTGTGTGCGTAGTAATAGTTTGATCTACCCAATCCCAGATAAAACCTCCTTGCAATGCTTGATGCTGCCTGATCAATTCCCAATATTCATTGAGGTTACCAACAGAGTTACCCATTGCATGCTCGTACTCACACAATATCATTGGGCGGTCGCTACCAATTTCAACAAAACTTTTCATTAAATCTATCGACGCATACATTTGTGCATACATGTCCGTGTGCGCTCGAAGTTGAGCTTGTTCTGACATAACAGGGAGTGATGTACGTTTTTTTAGCCAGGTATACAAATGTTCAATATTGGGACCATCACCACTTTCATTGCCTAACGATAGCATGACTACAGAAGCGCTGTTTTTACTACCTTCATACATATTACGAATGCGGTCTTCATATGCCGCTGTCCATGATGACATATTAACCATGTGTTTTTTGGGGTCGTAGCTGTGCCCTTGATTTGCAGCGCCTATTCCATGGGACTCAATGTTTGCTTCATCAACCACATATAAACCTAGCTCATCAGCAAGCGCATACCACATAGGATGGTTCGGATAATGCGCATTTCTTACTGAATTGATGTTCAAAGACTTCATTAGCATGATATCTTTGCGCATTGACGCTTCTGAAATTACGTGCCCGCTAATGGGGTCATGTTCATGTCGATTCACACCTTTAAATAACACGGCTTTGCCGTTTATGAGAATATTTTTATTTTTTAATTCACTCGTTCTAAAACCAGACCGCAGCCACACTGATTGCTCAACTTTTCCAAATGAATTTAGTAACTGAATAAGAGTGGGATATAAATGAGGTGTTTCGTGTGTCCAAAACTTTATGTTATTGAGCTCAGTTAAATCAAAGTTAGCGCCCCACTGATTACCACCCTGAGTAACTGCAGCGGTTTGCTTCACAACTACCACGCCATTTTGGTCAAACAGAGTAATTGCTACGCGAGCTTTTTGAGGCGCTTTGCCCGTTACTGCTACAGAGGCTTCAAATTGACCTCGCTTGTAATCTGCAGTTAGCGTTGCGCGGGTATCAATATCTTGAATACGCGTAGTAGGTGTACGATATAAATACACATCTCTTTCTATACCACTTAAACGCCACATATCTTGCAGTTCTAAATAGCTGCCATCTGACCAACGATATACTTCTAGTGCCATTACATTTTGGCCAGCCCTTACCACCTCGCTAACATCAAATTCAGCCGCTGTTTTACTGTCTTGTGAGTAGCCAACATAATGGCCATTAACCCATAATTTAAAAGCCGATTTTACCCCACCAAAGTGTGCAATAACGGTATTTTGCGACCAATCGTCCGGAAGCTCAAAATGCTTTATATACCGACCTGTTGTATTAGTAGCATGAGGAATATCACCTATTTCTACTGTGCTATTTTCTGGTATAAAATCGGCCCTCATATTGACATAATTGGGATAGCCATATCCATTTAATGACCAATTACCAGGCACGGCAATAGTCCCCCAATCTTTGCTGTCGTAATTCTCAGTATGAAAATTTCTGGGACCAGAAAAAGGTGAGTCAGACAAACTAAATGACCATTCACCATTTAACTGTAAATAGTCATCGCTTTCCCAAGGTGTGTGTGCAAACCCGCTTTGATCTGCGATATGCGGATAAAAATGCGAACGAGCAGGTAGCCTATTTTGACTAACTATGGTTGGGTCTTCCCACAATTCACGATCAGCATTATGTTTAATAGTTTGCGCATTAACAAAGCTAATACCTGCCAAAAGTATGTAAAGCAAAAAAATTCGATTTAAAGAGTATTGCAGCGACGGCATAGCACACCTTTTTATATATTATTTATCATATAATATATCGTTAAAAAAATTGTGATGCTACACTTGTGTTAAAAAATAGTGTTTTAAGTAAATTGTTTTAACATTACCAATGATAGGTAAGGCTTGACGCGATATGTTAATTTGGTTTGCTGTATTGTGTAATTGCACTTAGTAAAAAGCACAATAAAAATTATTTTATTAATATAATATCAAGAGGTTACATAAATGCATTTTAAAAAATTTGGCGCTTTTATTTCAATTTTACTGCTAGCAGGCTGCGCGGGAGAAATTCCTACATTAGGAGTGGCAACAGGTAAATTAATGCAATGCCCTGACAAACCAAACTGCGTTAATAGCCAAGAGACTAACGAAGAGCACTCTATTGCGCCAATCGTTGGATATAACACTCAAGCAGATACTAAGCAGCAGCTTATAGATATACTCAACAATACAAGTAATGCTGAAATTAAAGAAGTAAAAGATGATTATATTAGAGCAGAATTTGTATCCAAAGTATTTCGTTTTGTAGACGATGTTGAGTTTTATTTTCCAAAAACAGACTCACAAGAAGTCATCATTCATGTACGCTCAGCCTCTAGAGTTGGACATTCTGACTTAGGTGTAAATAGAGACCGAATAGAAGAAATTCGTAGTCAAATGTAAGCTTAGTAGTTTGATTTGAGCACTCAATAAACGCGTCGTTCTTTAAAAACAAGCGTTTAACACAAAATAACCGGCCGATAGCTATAACACCTTGTTATAGTGAACCAAATTAGTCAAATTGTGGTAAACACCTGTATACATTAAGTAAATTACTATTGTTTGATGCTACTTTCCAAGTGTGAAGCGTTTATCAGCGTCTCTTAGTAAATAAAGAGCAAAACATGCCGCCCACATTGGCCAAGCCGCAAAAAATAGCAAGTGGTTGAATGCGTCGATGTATTGAGAAAATGACGATAGTGTTGACCCACCATGAAGTAAAAAGATTAACCCATAGGTAAATCGCTTGGCAATACCGGCAACGAAAGCCAGAACTAATGCCAGTTGTAGCGCACCTAAAATATATACCGCTACTTCTGGCACACCGCCAATTGAGTAGAAATGTTCAAATATTTTGGCACTGTGGCCTGGGTTAACAAATTTATCTAATGTCCATACAAACATAACAATGAAAACAGAAACACGAAGGGCAAGTAAAGCCCAGCTCAGGCGGTTAGATATGTCGTTGGGTTGTTGAGGTTGCATTATAACTCCTATTTATTTATGTAACCCAATAGAACGAGCTTTACCTTATTAACTTTCAAAAGTTTTCATAAAGATTAAAGAGGCTGCTCATGAAATATTTTCGATTGGGTGTCGGTCTTGTCGAGTACGCAAATTTGTAAGGTGAAAAAAATGAGAAATAATTTTGGGCTGGCTATTAGTGCACTTGCGCTTTCTGTTAGCGATGGGCTTTTGGCTCAACAAGTGGATTCACTTGGCGGCACTGATAAGCCTGAAACCCCAAGTATAGAAGTAGTCAAAGTAACAGGGAACACGCAAGCACTTGACCCACGAAATCCGCAAAACAATACGCTCAATGGTATTTTTGGTTCGGGTTTATCACTAACCAATACACCCCGTTCGGCAACGTCATTACCTGCTGATGTAATAGAAGCTTTAAATATAAACACCTTACACGATATTGTTAAAGCGGCGCCCAATGCATATGCATCTAGCGGCTTCGGTACACCTAGTTTACCCAGTATACGCGGGCAACTAGGCGAATTATTTCAAGATGGCATTCGTCGCCAATCAGGTAATAACGGTTTTGGTTTACCGGTTTCCTTCAACAGTGTTGAACAAATAGATGTAGTAAAGGGCCCATCACCAGTACTTTTTGGAAGTACGCAGCGAAACGGTGGCTTTGTGAATCTGCAAACCAAAACCGCGCCTACCATAGGTAGCAAGGGAAAACTTACCCTTCGAGCAGGTCGTTGGGACCAATACTCAGCCCAGTTAGATTATGGCTCAGCTATAGAAGAAGGTGAAAGCGGTTTACGAATAAGTGCCAAATGGTTAAACCACGGAAGCTTTTACGACTACGCTGAACGTGAAAGTAAAAACTTGTTTATTACTTACAGATACACCCCAAGCACTGAAACCACTTGGGACATTAGCGCAGAATATTACGATGCGCAATATCCTGACATAGCGGGTATTAACCGCCCTACGCAAAACCTGATCGACAACAACATTTATATAACAGGGCAAGGCGTTCAGCCCAGCGGGAGCACTGTTCCAGGAGCGGGAGCACTTATTTCACCCACGGGAGAAGTCGTTATTCCGCGAAGCTCAGTGTATACACATCCAGATGATATAAACGGCGCAGAAACAACCGTATTACGCAGTAACGTCACCCATCAATATTCAAATGCAGTAGTGCTTCGAAACATCACGTATTATCAGCATCTTACTCGCGAAGAAATTGCTCAAAACAGCTTTGTTGAAATAATTGATGGTGCAAATACTTTTGAGAATCGCACCGAGTTAGACCTGCAATGGAATAATAATCAAACCACCACCTTCGGCTTGGCATTGCGTTACAACGATGTGTTAGGTTACAGCCAGTTTACCACCGAGGCCGATAGCCCCGTTGATTTGACTGGCCCTTTGAGTAATCGTGAAATTCCTTTAACTGAAGCCCAGCAAGTACGTTTAATTGAGCTTCGCCCGGGTGTATTTGTGTCGCCGGGCGGCCAGTACGATTTAAATAATGACGGTTTAGGTGACTACAATTTATCTGACACCACCGACTCAAGCACATTTCAAACAGGATTAGCCATTCAGCAACGCTCGCAGTGGACAGAATCGTTTTCAACCATAGCGGGCGTAAGGCTTGACTATTACGATGTTGAAGCACGTGATCCACTTGCTCCTGAAGGCCAAGTCAGAGCCTCGGATACTTATAATGACACGCTTCAAAGTGCGCAGCTTAGCGCGATTTACAGCCTTACGGAATCCATTAACGTTTATGCTGCATGGTCAAAAAATGATGCCACGTCAAACAGTATGGCCGGGGGCACTACTCTTAGCGGCACGAACGAAATTAGCGCGGCTAACTTTGCGACTGAAAATACGCTATACGAAGTAGGCCTTAAATACGCGCCTGATAACAATTGGTACGGTGAAGCCTCGGTTTTTCACCAAACTCGGAGTTTACGAAACCGCGATGGAAGCAACAGCGGCGTGAAAACAAAAGGGGCTGAGCTACAATTGTTTTATCAAGGTGATGACGTATGGCTTAATGCTGCTTACAGCTACCTTGACGCGCGCTTTGATGATTCGGCCGCATTTCAAGATACCGCAGTTGTAGCTGATGCTTTTGATAATAGCCGCTTAGATATTATAAACGGTAATGGTGTGGGCTCGCCCTCTTTTGCTGCATTTGCGCCTTCAAATTCTAAAGTACAAGGTATTCCCTCGCAAATTGTGTCGTTAAATGCCAATTGGCAACTTACCCACTACATGCAAGTAGGTGCATCTGCACTCTATACAAAGTCATTCCCACTGGATTTTTTACAAACCGTATTAATTCGTGATCAAATCAACATTGATGTTAATGCCAGTTATCAAGTTTCCGATGACATGCGCTTACGCGTTGATGTGCTTAATATTACTGACGAACAAAATTGGCAGCCTGTATTTGAAGGCGGATATTTTGGCGCAACCTTGGCTATGCCTAATGTTCCACGTCATATTCAGTTAACCATGCAATACGCGTTTTAAGCGCAATTAAGGAAATATTTATGTTTAAGAAAATTGCACTTGTAGCCGTATTGGTTGCTGCCATTTTTAGCTTTTTTTATTTTAATTTAAACACATACCTAACACTTGAAGGTATGAAAGGTTCGCTTGATACCTTTACCCAACAAATTGAACAAAACCCAATAGTGAGTATTGGCGTTTTCTTCGCTGTATATGTGGCGGTTACGGCTTTGTCGTTGCCTGGTGCAGCAATTCTGACGCTGGCAGCTGGCGCCTTATTCGGCCTAACGCAGGGCTTTATTATTGTATCTTTTGCTTCTAGCGTAGGTGCTACGCTGGCCTTTTTAGTGGCACGTTTTATATTGCGTGACACGGTAAGAAAGCGCTTTAGTGAGAAACTCAAAAAGATTGATGAAGGCGTTGAAAAGCAAGGTGCATTTTACTTATTTACCTTGCGTTTGGTGCCAGTGTTTCCGTTTTTCCTAATTAACATGCTGATGGGCTTAACATCAATTAAAACGTGGACTTTTTACTGGGTAAGCCAGCTAGGAATGTTAGCCGGTACCGTGGTATATGTAAACGCGGGTACACAACTTGCGCAAATAGAAAGTTTGTCAGGGATTGTGTCACCGGGGCTTATTTTTTCGTTTATTTTACTGGGTATATTCCCATGGATTGCTAAAGCCATAGTTGCATTTTTTGAACGCCGCCGAGTGTATAAAGGATATAAAAAGCCGGCCAAATTTGATAGGAACCTTATTGTAATTGGCGCTGGCGCAGGTGGCTTAGTTACTAGCTATATTGCTGCGGCGGTGAAAGCGAAAGTTACTTTAGTTGAAGCCGGAGAAATGGGCGGTGACTGTTTAAATTATGGTTGTGTACCAAGTAAAGCTATTATTAAGTCAGCTAAAGTGGCAAACCAAATGCGCAATGCAGAAAATTACGGTTTGGACAACGTTGAACCTAGCATGTCTTTTAAAACTGTGATGCAAAGAGTACACAATGTAATTGCCACAATTGCACCCGTAGACAGCGTAGAGCGTTACACTAGTTTGGGCGTAGATGTGGTAAAAGGTTACGCTAAAATTATTGACCCATGGACCGTTGAAATTAAGCAAAATGATGGCGGCACGCAAATACTTACTACCAAAAGCATTGTAGTGGCCACTGGCGCAAGCCCTTTTGTGCCCTCATTACCGGGAATTGAACAAAGCGGTTATGTAACATCAGATACTTTATGGAGCCGATTTGCGGAACTTGATGAAACCCCCAAACGCATGATTGTATTAGGTGGTGGTCCCATTGGCTGTGAATTAGCACAAGCATTTGCGCGTTTAGGCAGTAAGGTGACGCAAGTTGAACGCTCAAGCCACCTAATGGGCCGAGAAGATAAAGAAGTGGCTGAGTTTGCAGAATCGGTGCTTCATGACAGCGGCGTAAATGTGTTAACAAGCCATGATGCACTTCGTTTTGAAAATAACAACGGCGTTAAAACGTTAATTGTTGAGCACAATGGTAACGAACAGGCAATAGAGTACGATGAAGTCATTGTTGCGGTAGGCCGTAAGGCACGTCTTAACGGTTTTGGATTAGAAGAATTAGGCGTTCGATTTGATCGCACCATAGAAACCGACGAGTATCTACAAACCTTAATGCCAAATATTTTTGCAGCAGGTGATGTAGTGGGGCCGTATCAGTTTACGCACGTTGCCTCTCATCATGCATGGTACGCTGCAGTTAACGCCTTATTTGGCGTATTCAAAAAGTTTAAGGTAGATTACCGTGTTATTCCATGGACTACCTTTATTGATCCAGAAGTAGCGCGAGTGGGTCTAAATGAGACCGACGCATCTGAAAAAGGCATAGATGTTGAGGTAACCCGTTATGAATTTGAAGAGCTTGATAGGGCTATTGCAGAAAGTGCCAGAAAAGGCTTTATTAAAGTGCTAACACCGCCAGGAAAAGATAAAATTTTAGGCGTGACCATAGTGTCTGAGCACGCCGGTGATTTGCTAGCTGAGTTTGTTTTAGCCATGAAACACGACTTGGGCCTTAACAAGATACTGGGGACTATTCATGCATATCCCACATGGGCTGAGGGCGCAAAGGCAACAGCGGGTGCATGGAAACGCGCAAATCAACCAGAAAAATTATTAAGTTTTGTGGAGAAATTTCACACTTGGCGTCGTGGATAAGGGGTAACAATACAATGAAATTAATTAACGCTTTTAATAAAATGCTACAAATGTTTGTATTAACCGCAGTTCTAATACCATCTTTGACACACGCTGAGGATGAATTACATGCGCCATTTACAAGCTTGCTAGAGAAGTATGTATCACCCATCAACCCAATAGATGCCCCAAACGGCAAAACGTTTGATTTTAAGGGAACTAGCACTGAAGTAGATTACGCGGGCTTTAAATCATCACAAGAGGCACTTAAGGTGTATCTTAAAAGCTTAGCCGGTGTGTCACAACAAACTTTTGACCAGTGGGATAAAGCCAGTCAATTGGCTTTTTTAATTAACGCCTATAACGCTTATACCATTGATTTGATTTTAACTCGCTACCCTGAAATATCTTCCATTCGCGATATTGGTAGCTTTTTTTCATCGCCTTGGAAAAAAGAATTTGCCATGTTACTAGGTGAGAAACGTAGCCTTGATAACATAGAGCATGGGCTTATTCGTGAAGAAGGTGTTTATAGTGAACCGCGCATTCATTTTGCCGTAAATTGCGCCAGCATTGGTTGCCCGGCATTGCGTGAAGAAGCTTACCTTGGCAGCCAATTAGATGAGCAGCTTGAGCAGCAAACCCTGCGGTTTTTATCAGATAAAAGCCGTAATTATGCTAAAGAAAACACTTTGTATGTGTCTAAAATTTTTGATTGGTATACAGAAGACTTTGCTATGCAATGGCGCGGTTCATCAAGCTTGAGTGGTTTTTTAGCGCAATACGAAGATGCCTTGTCGCTTAGCGAATCACACGTAAAATTGCTTAAAGAAGAAAGCAGTAACATCAAGTTTTTAGACTACAACTGGGCATTGAATGATAAACAGTAATGTAAACCTAGCGGTGTTAGTTGTTTTTCTGCGACTAACCCTCTTCCCTTTACTGCTTTCATTTTTATTAACCTTTCCTGCAAAACATGTATATGCAAAGCTTGAGCAGCCAGATGTACATCAACGCACAAAGCAGCCAACCACAGTGCAGTTTCATGCATGGGGCGGCAGTGCGCAGGTCAATAGTTATATTGCGTGGGTCAATGAGCAGGTTTCTGCTCAATACGGCATTACTGTAAACCATGTGAAATTAGCCGATACTAGTGATGCGGTGTCGCGTGTGTTGGCAGAAAAATCTGCGGGAAACCACAGCCAAGGTAGTGTTAATTTGATCTGGATTAACGGTGAAAATTTTGCAGCCATGAAACGCCACGGCCTACTACTTGATAATTGGGTAGCAAGTGTGCCCAACTTTGCACTAACGAACCCGTCTAGAAACCCTGCTATGACAAACGATTTTGGCATACCTACGAATGGGCAGGAGGCTCCGTGGGGAAAGGCATCCATGGTGTTTTATTATAATAGTAAATTGGTAAGTAGCCCACCGCTTAACATCAATGAACTACTATCTTTTGCTGAACAATTCCCGGGCCGCTTTACGTATCCATTGCCTAATGACTACCTCGGCATCAGCTTTTTAAAATACGCGGCTATTACTCTAAATGAAGCCCACCGTGATGTGCTTTATCAACCCGTAAATGCACAAGCACTTGCAACAATTACACCGGCACTTTGGCAATATTTAGATGCACTGCATCCCCTTATGTATAAACAGGGTGATTATATGGTGCGTCAGGCTTCACAACTTCAACAATTAATGGGAACAGGCGAACTCCTATTGGCATTTTCTTTCACCGCCTCAGAGATTCCCAGTGCAGTGAATCGCTACGATCTACCACAAAGTATTCGCACCTACGCAATGCAAAACGGTAGTTTGGCAAACGTACATTTTATTGGTATTACTTACAATACCAGCAATGTGACAGCCGCAAAGCAAGTTGTAAACTTTTTGCTGTCACCCAAGGCGCAAGCCAAAAAACAGCAACTGGCGGTGTGGGGAGATGATTCAGTGCTTGACCGCTCGCTGCTGTCAGCATCAAGCAAAGCCCTATTTGAAGAGCCTACACAGCACCCATCGGCCTTAAACAAGGAAAAGTCTGTACCGCTATTTGCTGAGCCACACAGCAGCTGGACCGACGCACTGCGTCAAGCTTGGTTTGAACGTTACGGTGAGCGTTTCTAATGACAGTATTTGAGCGCCTAACACTAAGCGTGCGGCTATTGCTTATAGCGCTATTAAGTTTACCGGTTTTAGCCGGGCTAATAGGTGTTCTGCTACCCGCTTTTGGGTACTTCCCTGCCCTTGATGCTCATTCATTTACCTTGAATGTTTTTAATCAATTGCTTGCGGTAAAAGGCTTAGTCAGTATGCTAGTGCTTTCATTTACAAGTGGCTTTTTAGCCACCATTATTGCCGTTGCCAGTGCATTTTTATTGTTAGCGGTGTTCTATCGTTCTGCGTTTTTAAATAAGCTACAAAGCTGGTTAAGTCCTTTATTAGTTTTGCCTCATGCTGCGGCCGCAATTGCTTTGTTATTTGTGCTTTCGCCCTCAGGCATTGTTGCCAGTGCGGTAGTAAATATTAGTGAAATATTTACTAATACCATGAGTAACTCAGGTGGCATATTGCCGCCAGTTTGGTACTTTCCTTACGACAAGCAAGGCATCTCAATAATACTCGCCTTGGCGATAAAAGAGCTCCCTTTTATATTTTTAATGGCGGTAAGTGTGTTATCGCAACCCCAGCTGAAAACAAAGTTTGATGGCTACTATAATAGTGCTTGTGCGCTGGGCTACTCGCCGGTTGTTGCGTTCTTCAAAACCATTTTCCCAGTGGTGTATCCCCAAGTTCGTTTACCTATTTTAGCCGTGTTAGCCTACGCAACCGCTAATGTCGAAATACCGTTATTGTTGGGGCCAAACAATCCTCCTACCTTAGCGGTAGCGGTGGTGCAGTGGTTTAATCATGTAGATGTGTCTATGCGCTTTCAAGCATCTGCTGCAGCCATGCTTCAAGTGGCAGTCACCCTGCTAGCCATTGCTACTTGGCGAATAGCAGAGCAATTATTTACATGGTTAAAAGATTGGTTTTTTACCAATGGAAACAGACAAACCGGCCAATGGTTCGCGCAAATATTTGCCTACACAATGGTGACTATTTATGCGCTTTTGGTAATGCTAATAGTTGTAAGCACTCTGCTTTGGTCAGTTGCAGGGTATTGGTCTTTTCCTAGCTTGTTACCACAAGGATTTACCTTACTTCATTGGCAAACCACTTTAAGTGCGCTAGCTGAACCATTTAAAAACACAATGATACTTGCTGTTATCGTTAGCGCATTTTCTGTACTTATAGCTACCTTGGCACTAGAAGCTGAAACCGTAAAAGCACTGCCTAATAAGCACTTGAATAAGCTAAATGGCGGGTCAAGCGCGCTTCTTTCTATCACCTTGTTTCTTCCACTACTTGTGCCGGGTGTAGCTTTTTTATATGGCCTGGTATGGTTTCAATTAGCCTACTTTAATGATGCGGTGTGGCTTCATTTATTTGTTAGTCATATGGTTTATGTATTGCCATATGTGTTTATTTCATTAGCCGTGGCATATCGAAAATTTGAGCCTAAATATATTCAAGTAGCCAATGGTATGGGCAAATCACCATGGCAGGTGTTTATACATATAAAGCTACCTCTGTTGTTTGGGCCTCTAATGATAGCCTTTGCACTAGGGCTTGCCATTAGTTTCAGCCAATATTTACCCACCTTGTTGAGTACCGGCGGGCGCATAGCAACAGTTACCACCGAAGCAGTCGCGGCAGCTTCAGGCAGCAGTACAAGGCTTACCGCTGTGTATGTTGTGGTACAAACGATAATGCCAATATTAGGGTTTTTACTAGCCTGGTGGTTGCCAACGGTTTGTTTTAACCCCATGGGGCGTTTTAATCTTCTGAAAATAAGGAAAGCGGCATCATGACATTAACTTTGAACAAGGTGAGCGTGCTTCGATTTAAGCAGCCCTTACTTAACATTGATACAGTGATAAACGCCGGCGAAGTACTTTCTATTATGGGGCCAAGTGGTTCCGGGAAATCTACCTTATTAAATGCAATTGCAGGGCAATTAAGTGCGCCTTTTTCCCAAACAGGCAGTATATATATCAATAATGAATGCATTGACCATTTACCCGCATTTTCGCGCGGAGTGGGAGTGCTGTATCAAGACCCTCTGCTTTTTGAGCACATGAGCGTAGGGCAAAATATAGCTTTTGCTATACCCACTACGCCCGGTTTTTCAAAGCGCCTGCGCAATCAGAAGGTACGTGAAATGCTTGAACAAGTTGGCCTTGAGGATTTACATGACCGCCCTGTACAAACCTTATCGGGTGGTCAACAGGCGCGCATTGCCCTTCTTCGCACATTGGCCGCATCGCCAAAGGTGGTATTACTTGATGAGCCTTTTAGTAAACTTGATACAGCAACTAAAACACACATGCGAAAGTGGGTATTTGAGCAACTTAAAGCCAGCGGTATTCCAACGGTGTTGGTTACGCATGATATTAACGACACCCAAGCTGCACAAGGCCACTTAATAGAGATACAAACATGTTAGATGCGAACATTACCCCTTATATAAAGCCTCTATTAAGGCCAATTGTTGCTGCGCTCAATAAAGCATGCATAACGCCAAATCAAGTTACAGTAGCCGGTTTTGTTATTGGTTTAGCATCGGTACCCGCAATTATTATGGGGTGGTGGGTGTTGGCATTTTTGTGCATAGTCGCTAACCGAGTATTTGATGGTATTGATGGCGAGCTAGCCCGTTATCAGAACAGTAGTAGCAGCGCGGGTGGGTTTTTAGACATTTGCTTAGACTTTTTATTTTACGCTGCAGTGCCCTTGGCTTTTGGTATTGCGAACCCTACTCAGTGGGGTGTGCCGGCCCTTATTTTATTAACCGCGTTCGTGGGAACAGGCAGTAGTTTTTTGGCGTTTGCTGTTGCGGCAGAAAAATTCAATATTGAAAAGCCGCAGTTTGAAAATAAGAGTTTTTATTACATGCAGGGCTTAACTGAGGGCACTGAAACCATACTCTTATTTTTGGCCTTTTGTATTTGGCCGGCATATTTCCCTATTCTGGCCTACTTGTTTGCTGCAGCTTGCGCTGTAACAATCGTAACGCGAGTATACGGTGGCTTTAAAACCCTAAACGCTGTAGAAGGAATAAATAATGATTGTAGTCGCAAAAAGAGTTAACTGTGGATAATTCTGCATTCATTCGAATAAGTGTTTTTTTAAGCATATTTGCCATTATGGCTGTATTAGAGATATGGCAACCGGCTAGGCAGTCTACGCTTAGCCGGTTGCAGCGTTGGAAAGGCAATTTAGGCATGGTGGTATTAGGCGCGGTGTGCTCAAAACTGGTATTACCCGCAAGCCTGGTTGGCGTAGCGCTGTGGGCGAACAGCGCAGGCATTGGCGTGTTCAACAATGTGGACATAAGCAGTTGGCTCGCAATTTTGCTATGCATAGTTTTGTTAGACATCACCATTTATTGGCAACATCGCTTGTTTCATACCATCCCCTTGTTATGGCGTTTTCACAAAATGCATCATGCCGATAGCCACGTAGATACCACAACAGGCCTTCGGTTTCATCCCATTGAAATTGTATTGAGTTTGTTTATTAAAGCGCTTGTTGTGATTGCTTTTGGCGTACCCGTTATGGCAATTGTTATTTTTGAGGTAGGCCTTAACGGGTTTGCTTTATTTAATCATGCAAACATTCGGCTTCCTCAAAAATGGGATGACAAATTAGGCTTGTTTATCATTACCCAGCGTTTGCACCGTATTCATCACAGCCAAAAAAAGGAAGAGTCAAATACTAACTTTGGATTTAGTGTGTCGTGGTGGGACAAGCTTTTTGGTAGCTTTAAATGCCGGGCAGAGAAAAGTGATGAGCAAATCGCAATAGGCCAATTTGACTACCCCCCCACAAAAGAAAATGCAGGTATAGTGGCGCTGTTAAAAATGCCATTTGATCGAAAACCTCAGTAGTCCTTTCTAAGGTAGCTGAAAAATACAGTAACAGTAAGCGTGTAGGTCAAACCCTGGCATCAATAATATTGATTATTCAGTTTCAAATATGACGGTTAGGCCTTCGGGAATATTAGTTGTAGACGACACATAACCAACCGAAAATTCATTTTCTTTAAGAAAGTCGAGCATAAGCTTTTCATTTTGAAGTTCCACTGGCGAAGTTTTGCGTCCGGTGAAACGCATTTGCGCCCAATACGACTGAATACGTGACTCTGTTAAGCCAATAACCTTCGTATTAAACACCACTCGCGCTTGGTTATTTGGGCTTAAGGCAATCACTTTAAAATCGTAAGGGGATACAATTCCCATAAACATATTACGTACCTGTTGACGATTCAAATGAATCGATTTGTCAGGGGTATTAGCAACCACTATCACAGCCTCAGCTTTGCAAAACACACTAGCCGCAGCAAGACTTAAAAACACAAAACCATGCCAAATCTTCATTAAAACACCCACTCTATGCCAAATTGGTACAAAATGGCTTGTCCGTCAAAGCCGCCTAGGTCTTTAAGAGCGTAGTCATTACTAATGGCATCTTTTCCTTTTACGAATGTCATTTCGCCTTTAATAGCAATATTCGTTCGCCAATCCCACCTAATACCAATTTTGGTGCCATTTGCTTTATCATCAGGAAATGCAGCAAGTACCCCTTGGTATGTATAAGCTAGGGTATCAATCTCGGGTGATAATCCAAAAGGAATTTCATTGGGAATGTGGTCAAAATGTAAGTCTTTTTCACTGTAAGAAAGATAAACAGTATAGGGGTAGAAGTTATAACCAACAGAAACATAGAAACTGTCGATATCAGCCACTAAGCCACCCTTGCCAACCATTTTTGCAATTTCACTTCGCACAAAGTAGTCAAGGTTTTCATAGTTTGCGCTAAATTGATAAAACTGAATTAAGCCATTGGCATTAAGCCAGTCAGCGTTTTTATCAAATCCTAATTGCCGTAATATCTCACCAAATTGCGCGGCTTCGTCTTGCTTTATGTTTACATCGCCCTCGTTGTATGACGCTCGCAAAGTAAAGTTGTTATATCCTAAGGTTGCGTTAAACCCCACTAAGCCTATTACCTTAGTGTCAATTTCAGTACTGGCTAAATAAATTTTATCGTCAAAGCGGCCCCAATAAGCTTCGTAATTTATATATCCACCACTTATAGGAAATTCATAGTTAGCTAAAATACCGTCAAAGGTAGAAAAAAAAGCCGTATCATAAAATTGCTGAGGCAAGGTTAGCCAGGGGTATGCGAAGCCTACATCTAAGCTATCACTGTAATTAAAAAAAGGAATTCGCTGGCGCCCAAACTTTATGCGTAACGCATTGTTGGGTTGATATGTAGCATATAGCCACTCCAAACCTGAGTTTCGTTGGTCCTCGGTGTAGGCAACAAATTGAGTGGTCACAGAAAACTTATTGTTAAAGGTGTAGTCTGCTTGTAAACCAAGCAACGATTGCTTATTTACTGATAACTTGTTTGTGTAGCCTGCATACTCGGCATTTTGGTCATCTAAATGCCCTAGAATAAACCTTCCGAAACCCGAAAAGTGTAGTTTATTATCTTCTTCAGCAAGAGATGGAAGGCAAAATAAGGACTGAAGAACAATAACTATTGAAAGGGTCTTAAGCGTGTTATTTGTCAAAGTTTGGAATTGTGTATAGTGGTCTGATGTATATTTAAAATACTATGCATGCGCTATGTGTCAAGGTTTATTAACGCGGCGCATGCTATAAAACTTTGTTTTACAAAAAATTTAAAACTTGTTAGAGCTTATAAAACCTCTATCGAGATATCTAGGAAAATTAGACCATTGCAGAAGTGCTTTAAATCCAAATAACATGTGTTTAATTTTACTCAGCACGAAAAGGACTGCTCTGTATAACTGAAATTAAAAGCCCGACTTGCTGAACAAGACGGGCTATTATGTGCTAGCGATTATATCGCTATTTTCGCTTTAGTGTTTTTAGTTCAATTGTTTATTTTAAGGCAGTGCATGCTGGCAATGGCTTAGCCAAGCTGCTTTCTAAGCTCTGCCATAAAGGTATTAATACGTTCTGCGTTTTTGCCTAAATCACTTTTACCCACTCGAGACTTACTACGAACATCCACAAGCGTATTGTCGCCCTTTTCAGTCAGCCTGATTACCACATCGTCTTTAAAGCCAAACCATGTTGTGGTATCTGTGGCTTCTAGCGTATTAGGTAGAGCACCAGCGGTAACGTTATCCCAACCAAGTGTCGCTATGGCTTTTTCTGCAGCAATGTACACTTCACTTATAGGTTGAGAAAGTAGCTGCGTTTTAATTTCTGGATACGCTTCTAGCTGTTGCTTAGTAATATCACCACCTTCGTAATTAACATCGTTTGGCGCACCTTCGCGAAGCGGTGCAATAGCAACAAACTCAGGAGGGTTTGTAACATCAGTGGTAATGTCGTGAATAGGAGGTACAGTGCTTGCCTTGCTCATCATACTTACCGGCATGGCAACCGCAATTATCGCTAAAACAGCATATACAGCTGTACTGCCCCAGCTAATATTCTTACGATTTATAATTACGTGAAGTACGATAAGGATAATAGCGGCACCGCCAACATAAACCCCGTAGCGTAATGAGGCAAATGCTGTACCTAAACCCACACCTGTGAACTGATACAGCGGGCCAGGTAGTACAACCATCAAAAAACCAAGGATACTGGTTAGTGCGACTAATATTTTCAAGGGAACTCCATTATTTTTGTTTTATATTTTGGACTACTTTAACAGGCATTTTGGTGTTTTGGATTACTTTATCGAAGATAAATGTGCAATGGTGATCCACTCACTTATAAAGTAGCTGCTCCTCAGTTACTCCTGATAAGATATGCCTATTGAAATGAGAAACCTACGTAACTCGCGGTGTAGAAACAAAAAAGCCCCGAACATTTCTGTTCAGGGCTCTTGGAATAATGGTGCCTCGACCCGGGATCGCGACTTACCGAATGGGCAGGAGCACGTGGATTTTCAATTCTAAAAATCGGTATAATTCAGTCTAACGCACTCTCACGCCATTTAATTAAATTGATCAAAAACATATAGATAAATATCATCTCTTCTAACGATTACTAAAATGGATTCTTTAGTAAATTTGAATGTTTCAACAATTGAGAGTTTACCGATACCAGCAATAAATAGAGCAGAGTATCGAGATAAAAAACTACCAGAGTTACGCTTACGAATCACACCGACGGGAATAAAAACGTTCTCCATTTTTAAACGTGTGCATGGCGGCAAACCGGTTCGAGTAACACTCGGTCAGTTCCCAGCCTTGTCTCCTACTAAAGCAAAAATTCTAACGCAGCAATGTTTAGCCGAGTTGGTTAAGAAATGTAAAAAGTGTCTGACGAAGTGTCTAAGGTAATTAGACCATTACAGATATGCGTATACAGATTTTAGTACCTATATAGTTACATCATTGTGCTCTCTTAATGGCTTTCGCTTAATGACCTTTAAAGCATTGGGCGTAGCTACCTATTTTACTCACATCTAGTAAGTATTTTAGTTTGACATGCAAGTGTTTAGACTGATACGGTTTTAGGACATCGTTGCTTGTCAGTGAATTTTATACATCTCGGCAGACAATTGTCAGAAAGAGCCGCTCATTGAAGAAGCGGTGATTTTGCGAAAGCAAATTGAATATAAAAAGGGATATTATGTCATTACTAAAACTCGCTGTTCTTTTAACTTTCTTTGTCACTTTAACTGGCTGTATCGATAAGTCAGAAGAACTAAAGCTTGTGGAGCTTGGCAATAGAGTATTTCTAATAGAAAATGATACAGGCAATATTTATTGGGTGATTGATGGCAAGAAGCGTCTTGTAACAGACCAATCAAGCTTTGAGTATCCAGTTGAAAGCCAATCAATATTCGAACAAGACTTTTCTTTACCAAATCACTTGTATGTAAAGGGGCTTTTCAGAGTCAGATACTCTGCCGTAGATTATATACTCGAGCTTTATGATGCTGACCACATAAAACTGCAGCAGGGCACTAAGGAAAATGACGACAAGCTATCTGGCGCAAGCTCACCTGATTTAGATAGCAATGCAAATATGAAAGCCGAAGAGCTCTTGGCGAGACTAGAAGATTTCAATCTGATACTTACGGATAAAGATGGGTTTACTGTGGCGACTCACATTGTAGACTTTGCTAATAGTGATTATAGCACATTAACATCACCAGACGGCAGAGGTATAGGAATAAGAGTAGAAGGCATTATAAGTAGTCGTAACATAGACTCTACAAAGGTGAAGTCAATTAGTCGTTCATATACTGGCTTTACTTTAGACAATTCTTAAAACGTCATATAGTCCTACGGGGGGATTTTTTTGAGACCTCAATTATGAATGTGTGTACACGACTTTTACTGTCCATAGTTGGTTGTTATAGGTCTAGTTTGGGTATCCTATCGAGCACGTTCTTTGCCTGCTCAAGGAAGCTCCCGTAAACCTCACTAGAGCCCTTTGTAGCTCTACCTGTAATGTAAGTTCTAATGTCATCATGTTCCTCAAGATCTCTAAACATTGTCTCAATACCGTGTATAAAGGCGTGTGTGGGTGGCCTTCCTTCGCGCCCAAAGCCTTCAATTCTATCAAGGTAAGTTGTGAAAGCTTTACGGAACCCACCAGCAGACGTTTGCTCTTGTGTCTTAGGGTTAACGAACAAAGGGGTATTCTTAGGTTTAGAGCGTGCAAACTTTACGGAGCCTAGGTTGATAAGGCTTACTGGTATAGGTAAGTCTCTAGCGGACGCTGCCTCTTTTACTGTGCCCCAAAATGGTAGCAGAGAATGGGTATCCAGTAGAGTGCTTCGTGAGGTGTCTCATCGAGGCCGGTATATTATACCTAAGGTAATATGTGCCATTACGGTTTATCTTTGGAATAGGTATTTCATATTGCATTAAGTACCACTAGTAATTTGTCTTAGTGCATATAAAAAAAGCCCCTGAGAAAACTCAAGGGCTCTTAGAATAATGGTGCCTCGACCCGGGATCGAACCAGGGACACGCGGATTTTCAATCCGCTGCTCTACCAACTGAGCTATCGAGGCAGGAAATGGTGCAATTTGTTTTCAAAATGCTGTATTTCGCTGTGGGTGCGTATTAAACGGATTTTGAGTGCTTAAGTCAATAGCTTTTTGCGCTTTTTATGCGTTTAAGTGGCAAATTTGTTTCAACTGGCTATTTTGTAGGCGGAACGTAACCTTCAATAGTGGGTTCAACACCCTCAAACAAAAATGCGCTCATTTTTTCTTCTAAAAATTTACGATCGTTCGCTTCCATCATATTTAGCTTATTTTCGTTTATTAGCATGGTTTGTTTTTTTTGCCATAGGCCAAACGCTTCTTTTGAAATATTATCAAAAATACGCTTGCCTAAGTCGCCAGGGTACAGTTGAAAATCTAAACCAGGGGCATTCTTCTTTAAGTGTTCACAGTACACTTCTCTACTCATTTGTGTTTCCATTATTTATTAGCGCTTATGCTTAATTAAAACATAGTTTGCAATTGTTTAAAAATTTTCACTGTGGGGGCGGCTAAACCCACTTCGCTTGCTTGGTGCACATCAAACCACAGTTGCTGGTTCTCGTCATCTACTATTGTAGGCTCATTCACATTATTTGAAGGAGCTGCGCCTAATATCATTAACTCAGGCTGAATATCTAAGTGAAAATGGCTAAATGTATGTCTAAAAGGGCTTAGTGCTTCAAGTTTAGTAGCACTATTGTTAATAAGTTGCTGAATGTGGGCCGGTAACTGCGAAGTATCGGAACTTTCATAAAACCCCCAAAGCCCGCCCCATATTCCACTTTGCGGGCGTTTGGTCATTAGCACCCTGCCTTGATAAAAAGGTATGACCATTTTGGTTGTTTTTACGGGAATCTGCTTTTTAGGTTTTTTATGCGGGTACTCGGCCTGCACACCCTGAGCAAAAGCCATGCAGTGGCTTTGCACGGGGCATTCGTCGCAATTGGGTTTTGAGCGCGTGCATAAGGTGGCTCCTAAATCCATCATAGCTTGAGTGTAATCACCGTAGCGCTCACTAGGTTTAAGTGACTCAGCCAATTCCCACAAGCTGTCTTCTACCTTTTTATTACCTGGCCAACCTTCAATGGTATAAAAGCGCGCTAAAACACGTTTTACGTTACCATCCATAATTACATAAGCTTGGTTGTTAGCCAGTGAAAGCACCGCAGCCGCCGTAGATTTGCCTATACCCGGCAAACCTAGCACTTCATCAAAGGTAGCTGGGAACTCTCCATTGTAGTTGTCACGAACTATTTGGGCGGCTTTATGTAAATTTCTTGCTCGCGCGTAGTACCCAAGGCCAGTCCATAAATGAAGTACTTGGTCTTGCTCGGCGTTTGCTAAATCAGTAATGCTTGGAAATTTTTCCATAAACTTAGTGAAGTAAGGAATCACCGTTTTCACTTGTGTTTGCTGAAGCATTATTTCTGATACCCATACTGAATATCGGCTTTTATTTTGTTGCCACGGCAAATGTTTTCGGCCATGTTCATCAAACCATGCAAGCACTTGCTTGCTAAACTGAAATGGGACCTGCTGGCTTGTCATTGTATCAATTTCACCTTATTTACCGCATAAGCATGTTAAAAATCGTTAATTGGTGTAATGATACTCGTATTCCACAGCAATAGACCAATTTTATGCTCGTAAACACCTCAACCTTGCCTGCTATTAAAGCGCCTGTTATTTTTCTTCCGGGTACGCTTTGCGATGAACGTATTTTTATACCGCTTTGGCAGCAAATGAATTTAGACCACCGCTCGTATGTTCCTTTGCAATGGGCTGACACGCTAGAAAACATGTTGGCGCTTACTGCCGATAGGCTAAATAGCTTTAGTGAAAAAGTACATTTGGTGGCATATTCAATGGGGGCCTACGTAGCGGCCTTAGCAGCACTTGATGGTAAGTTTACCCATAACATAGCTAGCCTAAGTTTTATTGGCTACAACCCCTATGGCTTAAGCGAACAAGAAACTCGTAGCCGTATGCAAATGTTAAAAGCAATTAAACAAAAAAAGTTTACAGGGCTTAATAGCGCCAAGTTGCAACAGTATTTTACTCAAAGTGAAATTGATCAAAGCAATAACAACTCCCCCTTGGTTCAAACAGTTTTAGACATGGAATCTGATTTAGGCGCTAGCGCGCTACACGGGCACATTAGCAGCACCACACCGCGTAAAGATTTAGCAAATAAGCTAGCCAAGTTAAGCATTGCGCAGTGTTGGTTTAGCGCCCGGCATGATGTAATTGCACCGGCTACTAAAATTGAGCAATTTTGCAATACAGCCAAGCAAGCCAAACACCATGATTTTACTGATACCGCCCACATGATGCCTTTAACTCGCCCAAATGAGCTTGCGCAATTACTTACCCAGCACATTTTAGCCCACAGCTAGCGCTTAATTGACATAATCAATTGCATTTACAAGTAGTACTGGGATAATACGCGGCTATTATTTAGCCTTATCACCTACGAGTATTACACCATAATGAGTCGCTTTAATTCTGAAGAAGAAGCCCGTGCCGCAGGCGTTTACATATCTAAAGTTAAAAGCTTTGTAAAACGCGAAGGGCGCTTAACCAAAGCCCAAGCAAAAGCTATTGAAGAAAACTGGCCAAGCATGGGCCTAAGCATTGAGCAAGGCTTACTAAACTTAGATGAAGTATTCGCTCGTAAAGATGACAAAGTTCAACGCATACTCGAAATTGGTTTTGGTATGGGTAAGTCATTAGTTGAAATGGCTGCAAATGCGCCTGATTCTGATTTTATTGGTATTGAAGTTCATCGCCCTGGAGTGGGCGCATGTTTAGCATCAGCCCAAGAAGCAGGTGTTACTAACCTTCGCGTGTTTGAACACGATGCAATTGAAGTGCTTGATAAAAACATAGCCGATGAAAGCCTTGACCGCCTTCAGTTGTTTTTCCCCGACCCTTGGCATAAAACCCGTCATCATAAACGCCGAATAGTACAAACTGAGTTTGTTGCCCATATTCGTACAAAGCTAAAAATAGGCGGTGAATTCCACATGGCAACTGACTGGGAACCCTACGCTGAACATATGCTTGAAGTGATGCAAAATGCACCAGGTTTTGAAAATACATCAGGCACTGGGGATTTTGTACCCCGCCCTAATTATCGCCCTATTACTAAATTTGAAGTACGCGGCCAAAAGTTAGGCCACGGTGTGTGGGATATTATCTTTAAGCGAGTTGCCTAATGATATCGCCTCCTAGCCAAATAGTTCTGCGCAACAGTGAAATTTTTGAACAAGGCAACTGGGCATTTATAAACCCCAGCGACGCTGATGTTTTTACGCAAATAAACAATCCGAACATAGTGGGCCTGCATCAGTTTCATCATCATTATAGTGCCTGTGTTAAACAAGCAAGCCAAGCACAGCATTTCGCCGCTGCGTTTGATTCTAAAGCACTGAAACTACCCGCTTTTGATGGCGTGCTTATTTACATGCCAAAAGCAAAACAACAACTTGATATGCTTATTCAAAACGCCGCAGCTTTATTAAAACCAAAGGGCATGCTGCTGGTAGTAGGTGAAAATAAAGCCGGCATAAAAAGTGTGGCCAAACTACTTGAAAAAGTAGGCGAAACCGTTAACAAAATAGACAGCGCCAAACACTGCGCAATATACGCGGTAAGTGTTAAGCAGCCCAAAGCAAGCTTTGAGCTTGACGACTACGCCACTACCCGTGATTACACCATTAATGGCATTACCATAAGCCTTTATACCTTGCCTGGCGTATTTGGCCACAAGCAGCTTGACCCTGGTACCGATTTATTACTCAAGCAATTTCCGGTAGACCCAGTTATGGCAATGAAAGGCGAGTTTTACGACTTTGCCTGCGGCACAGGTGTAATTGCATGTTACTTTGCAAAGGTAGCGCATACCTACCATAAGCGCTTAAAAGTGAGCATGAGTGACGTATCGGCCTTGGCGGTTTACTGCAGTGAAAAGAACGTAGCCTTAAATGAAGTAGAGGCCACTGTACATGCTTGTGACGGTTTTGTTGATCAGTACAAGCGCTTTGACCATATTGTGTCAAACCCGCCGTTTCACGATGGTATTAAAAACGAGTACACCATTACTGAAAACTTCATAAAACAGGCATTTAGTAGTAGTAACCCCTATGCTAACATGACCTTAGTGGCGAATAGGTTTTTGCCTTACCCCGATATTCTAGACAAGGTATTTAAAGGCTTTAAAGAAGTAGCCGCCACAACTAAATATCGTGTATATTCAGTGACGAAACCTAAAAAATAGACGGTACATTAATGCAAATATTATTTGTCATATCTGAAGTTGAAGACATTATTAAAACCGGTGGCTTAGCCGATGTTGGCAAAGCTTTACCGCTTGCGCTTAAAGATTTAGGCCATGAAGTGGTAATAATAATGCCCTACTACAAGCAAGTAGCCGAAGCCTTTGATTTGATAGATGTAGTACCTGAACAGCGACTACGAGTAAATGAACATCATTACTCTTACCATGTGAAAGAATTAGACTTTCATGGCATTCGAACTTACCTAATTGATCACCCTTATTTTTCAGAAGCACAAAGCCCATACGGGGACACCACCCTAGGCAGCAATGCTGAGCGCTTTACCTTTTTATCGTTAAGTGCGTTAAGCGTAAGTGAAAACATTAGTTTTCAGCCTGATGTAGTCCATTGCAATGATTGGCATACAGCCATGACGCCTTACTTTATGCACAGTAATTACATGGCGCGCCATGAGATCATTGGTGACCCTGAGTTTTTTGCGCAAAGCCAATGCGTAATTACCTTGCATAACGCCGCTTTTCAGGGCGTTGAAATGCTAAACAAAGTTGCTTTACTTGACCCAATTGACGCACAAAAAGTGTATACCGATAACGGCCATGTAAATATGCTGAAAACCGGCATAATGTACGCAAACAAAGTATGTCCAGTAAGCCCTACTTATGCCAAAGAAATTACCTCAGTATTAGGCAGCCATGGTATATCAGATGTAATTAACCAAGCACCTGAAAAAGTCACTGGTGTTTTGAACGGCTGTGATTACAGCCAATGGGATCCCGCCACTGATCCACTCATTTGCGAAAATTATTCCGCCAGTGACACAAGCGGAAAGCTTTCTTGCAAACTTAAATTACAACAAGAAGCTGGCCTACCGGTGGTTAAATCGGTACCTGTAATTGGCATGATATGCCGTGTTACGCGCCAAAAGGGTTTTGACTTTATAATGCCTATTCTTGAACAAGTGCTGCGTCATAAAGTACAAATAGTTATTATGGGCACCGGTGATGAAACCATTACTAGCCAATTACATGGTATGAGGCACGCATTTCCCGACAAATTCGCCTTTGTAGAAGCTTTTAAGCCGCAATGGGCGCATTCAATAGAAGCAGGAAGTGATTTCTTTTTAATGCCGTCTGAATTTGAACCCTGCGGCTTAAATCAAATGTACAGCTTAGCCTACGGAACTTTGCCCATTGTGAGAAAAGTAGGCGGGCTTGCCGACACCATTATTGATGCTAGCCACGACAACGGCACTGGATTTGTATTTGAAGACGCTTCAAGTGCTTCGCTATTAAGTACCATTCGAAATGCATTGTTAACTTATCAAGAATCCCCTGGGCGTATTAAACAAATGATTAATTTGGGCATGCGCACACGATTTACATGGGAAAGTGCTGCCTTGCAATACGAAGCGGTATATTTGAAATAAAAGGGCTTTCGCCAGCCAATAATGTTGCTAGCCATAAGGAAATGTTACTTTTTTGAAAGAATTTTGACTTTATTGCCGATAAAATGTCAATAAACCGAAAATGGACTTTCAAAATGTTGTTTTTTTTGAAATACTGGTAATGCGTATAGTAGATATGTGTTATTGATACTAAAGTAGTGTTTTTGAAAGAGTTTTATTGGCTAAGAATTAGCTTTATCTTGTTAAAATTTAAGCTGAACCTTTAGATAGTAAAACGCTCATAAAACCAATTAAGAACGAAAAGAATAACTCGTTTGAGTCAGTCCTACTTGTAATATTCAAGTGCTTGCTGATTTTTACGAAATCAATGTACGCCTTCAATTAGCAGAACAAGTGTAGAGTCCAAATGCAAACGCCAAATATATTAATAGTAGAAGATGAAATAGTTACACGCACCACCCTTAAAAGCTTGTTTGAAGCAGAAGGGTACAATGTATTTGAAGCCGAAAATGGCGAAGAAATGCATGGTTTTTTCCAAAACAACAATATCAACCTAGTTATAATGGATATCAATCTTCCAGGTAAGAATGGTTTGATATTGGCACGCGAAGTACGTGACCGCAAAAATGTAGGGCTTATTTTCCTAACAGGCCGCGATAACGATGTAGATCGTATTTTAGGCCTAGAAATTGGCGCTGATGATTACTTAACCAAGCCATTTAACCCTCGCGAATTAACTATTCGCGCACGTAACTTGTTGTCAAGAACCAGCAACGCTGCTGAAGATGATGATTTACCAAGTAAAGTGAAATTTAACGGTTGGACGCTTGATGGTGATAGCCGCAGCTTAATTTCACCTTTGAACAAAGAATTCAGACTTCCACGTAGTGAGTTTAGAGCCTTACACTTATTCTTAAGTAACCCTGGCAAAATCTTAACGCGTGAGCAACTTATTATGGAAATGACGGGCCGTGAATTGCGTCCTAATGACCGTACTGTTGATGTAACTATACGTCGTATTCGTAAGCACTTTGAATCAGAGCCTAACGAAGAAGAGTTGATTGTGACTATTCACGGTGAAGGTTATCGTTTTTGCGGCGCTGTAGACTAAACAAGCGCGCTAAAAAACAAGTTAAAAAAAAAGACTCTTACGAGTCTTTTTTTTCGCCTAGTTATTCACACACTAAATAACTAGGCTCCTTAGCAGCAAATGCATGCTAAGTCCTACACACACCTTATTGAGCGCAAATTATATTTGCGCTCTTTGCTTGGTCAAACTTAAACGATATTTCGCTAACACTTAAAGTGAGTGCCTGCGAAGTACTTAGTTGAAATGGTACAACCATGTTTTCAAACTTAATGCCCTTATTTACAAAACAGCGAGTATCCACTGTAAAGGTAGCCCACTCGTTTAACGGCAATTCAGCAAGTTTGTCAGCAATGTTGAGTTGCGTACTACAACTTCCCGCTGGATCGCCCTCGCTTTCACAGCTCATACCTAACATAACGGAACTTGGTACTGCAGACTCCAGTTTAACCATAAATGACAACACGGCGTCATTTTGGGTTTGTGCTAGCATGTCTTCTCTGAAGTAGCTCTTACTTGCTATTTGAACACCACTACCCGCTTCGCTAGGGGCAATAGTTAATCTAAAGGCATCTTCTTGTACTAATCTATCAACCGTTCGGTACTGCACCTGATTGAACGAGGCAGTGCTAGCTTTTACCGCTTCTAGTTCATAACCCGATGTCAGCATTAATTCCCAAGGTTTTTGCATAGTGCCAGTAAAGAGTTTTCTATCTTTTACTTCTTCTTCGCTAGCTTCATAGGTTTCGCTTAAGTCGTCTGCTAGCGTATTTTCATCACCGTATGACAAGCCAAAACCGTAAGGTAGTAGTGGTTCATAATCTTCGTCATGCACATTAACGGTTGCTTGCGAAGGGCTAGCAGGCCATGAGAATGACAAACGCCCCGTGAAATCATACTGAACATTGCCAGAAGCATCTTTGAATAATACATCAGCTACAGCACTACCCTCTGAGCCCGGCAACCAAGCGGCTACGAAAGCATCACTGGCATTTAACTCAGCATTTACCCATAAAGGCCTACCACTAATGAACACAGATACAACAGGTATACCTTGGCTTTTAAGCTTTTTAAGTAGCGCTAAGTCAGATTTAACACCACGTTGGTAATCAACGTGCTCTCGGTCACCATGCCCTTCTGCGTAAGGTTCTTCACCAAATACTACAATGGCTACGTCAGGCTTAGTCGTAAAGCTTGCGTCTTCGCTTAAGGTCACGCTGCCCTTGCCAGCTTCTACATGCTGTTTTATGCCATCATAAATAGAACTGCCACCAGGGAAATCTTCATTAGTGTTATTGGTACCCTGCCAAGTAATGGTCCAACCGCCTGACTGCTTTCCAATATTATTCGCAGCATCGCCTGCTACCAATACATTCATACCACTACTAAGAGGTAAAATGTTCTGTTTGTTTTTAAGCAATACTAATGACTCGCGAACCGCCTGCTTGGCGATATCACGATGGCTTTGCTGGCCAATTAACTCGGTTTTACCTGACAATATACGCTTTGCTGGGCTCGGTTTCTCAAATAAGCCAGCGCGTATTTTTACGCGTAATATGCGCGTTACTGCATCATCAATTCGGCTCATGGCAATTTCACCGGAATTCACCTGAGCGAGCAAGTTTTCATACAAAGGCTTCCACGCATCAGTAGGCACCATATAAATATCAAGGCCCGCATTTACAGCTTGAGCGCAATCACTATTGCTACAACCCGCCACTTGACCATGGCCATTCCAATCACCTACTACAAAGCCATCAAAACCCATGCGATCTTTAAGTACGTCTGTAAGTAGGTATTTGTCACCATGTATTTTTTTGCCATGCCAGCTATTGAATGAGGCCATAACCGATTGCGCACCCGCCGTTAGGCCGCCCACGTAACCTTGCGCATGTAGCTTAAACAAATCGCTTTCATTGGCAATGTTATCACCTTGGTCATCACCTTTAACCGTGCCGCCGTCACCAATAAAATGTTTAATAGTGCTAATTACGCGGCTATCACCTAAAAAGTCTTCACTAGGTCGCCCTTGTAGGCCGCGAACAATAGCTTTTGAGTATTCATAAACAATGTCAGGGTCTTCAGAATAGCTCTCGTAAGTGCGTCCCCAACGATCATCACGCACGGTAGCTACAGTAGGTGCAAACACCCAATCTATGCCCGTAACCATTACTTCGGTAGCGGTTGCCTTAGCGATTTCTTCTATAAGCTCTGGATTATTCGCAGCCCCTAGCCCAATATTATGCGGGAACAAGGTCGCACCAATTACATTATTGTGACCGTGTACTGCATCAGTGCCCCACATGGTAGGAATATTAGAGCCATCAAGGCTGTCGTCAATTGACGCCTGATACAAGCTCTCAGCCAAGTTTATCCAATCTTGCGGCGTAGCGTGTTTGTTGTCATTTGGAAAAGCCCCTCCGCCATTTAGGTAAGAGCCGAAACCATACTTACGCATGTCTTCAACCGTAATATCGCGAATTTCCGGCTGAATCATTTGAGCAATTTTTTGCTCTAGGGTCATCCCTTTTAAAATATCAGCCACTCGTGCTTCTACTTCTTGGCTTTGCTTCACTTCAACATCTAGCTCGGGCCAAATTTCAAGACCTGTTTTTGGCATGTTGTTAGAAACATCAACAGCTTCGTTGTTTTGCTGCGAACAAGCTGCACCTAAGAAGCCTGCAACACTTAATACTAATAATGATTTAGCAAATTTCATGATAAATTCTCAAACTTTAATGGTTAGCTGGCTTTGAGCCAACAAGCCCGTAATAGGCAATAAATAAATAACACAGCATTGGCAATACAAACGAAATTTGTAAACCGATGCTATCGGCAATAAAGCCTTGAAGTAAGGGTAATAAGGCGCCGCCCACTATAGCTAAGCAAAGTAGTCCGGAACCCTGCGCAGTACTTGTACCTAAACCATTTAGCGCTAAGCTAAAAATAGTCGGGAACATAATAGAATTGAATAAACCTACCGCGAGTAAAGACCACATTGATACCGAGCCGTCAAAAGTAACCGCAATGCTCACCAGTAATACAACCATGGCCGAATTAAAGGCAAGTACTTTTCCTGCCGCTATTTTTTGCATAACCACAGCACCTATAAAGCGCCCTACCATTGCACCGCCCCAGTAATAGGCAATAAACTTAGACGCTTGTTCTTCGTTGAGTCCTGCAATTTCAGGTTGGCTTAAAAAGCTCACTAAAAAGCTACCTATGGCTACTTCGGCCCCTACGTACAAAAAGATACCCACCACGCCTAAACGTAAATGTTTATGTTCCCAAGCAGAACCTTCGCTAACAGTATCTGTTTGTTTACGTCCTAAATCAGGTAACTTTAAGTAACTAAAAATAGCAGCTAAGGCTAGTAACGCAGAAGCCAAAATTAAATAAGGAAGTTGTACCAACGATGAAGAATCACCTGCAAGTTCAGTTTCCCCTCCATTGCCGCCGCCAAATATTAAGTAGGCACCAAAGAATGGCGCAACCGTGGTTCCTAAAGCATTAAATGCTTGCGTCATAGTTAGGCGCGATGATGCAGTTTGCGGGCTGCCCAGTACGGTTACAAAAGGGTTTGCCGACACTTGTAAAATAGTGATGCCCGATGCCAATACAAATAAAGCAAACAAGAAGAGCCCGTAGGTATGCAAAGCCGAAGCCGGATAGAACAATGCGCAACCAACCGCGGCAATAAGTAGTCCACTTACTATGCCCTGTTTATAGCCAATTTTTCCCACTAACCAACCTGCAGGAACTGACACCACAAAATAAGCACCGAAGAAGCAAAACTGTACCAACATTGCTTGAGTGTACGTTAGGTCAAAAGCGCCTTTAAGGTAAGGGATTAAAATATCATTTAAGCAGGTAATGAAACCCCACATAAAGAACAGTGACGTCAGAGAAACTAAAGAGAACAGATTATTCTGCTGTGCATTTGTGTTGTTATCTGGTGCTAGGTTCGGCTCAGATAAAGGAATGTTTGACGCCATTTTTGCATCACTCCAAAGATTTATGTTATGCGCCAATACCTAGCGCGTTTACTGAAATAGTTAAGCCGCCAGTTAAGGCGGCTGTTTGTGCTTTATACTTACAAGCTAAATCGTACACCCACCGAGTAGCGTGGCCCGTACTGTCCTGCAAATAAGAATTGCTCTTCAAAACGGCCATAGTGCTGTTCGGTTTCGTTGTTCAGGTTAATACCTTCAAAGAAAACCGTTAAGCTTTCGTTTATGTCATAGTTAACACTCAAATCCCACTGGCCAAATTCTTTAGCAAACTGCGGTGGATTATCTGAAGTCCCCTGCCCTTGGCCTTGGCCAATAAGGTAGCTATCACGCCATGCGTAAGTTAAACGAACCGACAAGTCATCGTCTTCATAGAAGCCGGTGAAGTTAGCCGAGTCAGACAAACCAGGAAGTGCATCTTGCGTTGCTAAAATATACGGGTTGTAGTCAACATCACCATCAACTAATGTGGCGTTAATTGATACACCGAAACCGGTGTCAGCAATCAAATGTTGAACAGCCACTTCCAATCCGTTTGTTTTACGTTCTTCAACGTTTTCAGGTGAGCTTAAGCGCCACGTAATTAACGGGTCACTAGCTGAATCTGGCTCAATTTGGCCATCAGCATTGGCATAACCTAGCGCAATCATTTCGTCAAAAATTGCAGTGTCAGTTGCTTGCTCACCGCGGTCATTAATATTGCCTACCGCTTCATTCCAGCGTGCACCTAGGTAAATATCGTGAAGCCCATCAAACTCTACATCCACGGTAGAAGTCTCAATCCAATCATCAACTTGTTTCCAGAACAAACCTACAGAAGCATAGCTTCCCTCTGCGTAGTAATACTCTAAAGAAATATCTAAGTTAGTTGACTGGTAAGGCTTAAGATTGGTGTTTCCACGTGAGCCCGTTCTAGACCCAATTTTAGGGCTACCCGATAGCGCTAAACCGCCTAATAAGTTGCCTAGTGGCGCACGAGTAATACTCTTACCTAAAGACACACGTGAAACTAAGTCATCAGTTAAATCCACACGAATATCAATCATAGGTAATAGGAGGTCGTAGCCACCTGCATTAGATAATTCCTGAACACCTGAGAACGAAGTTATCCACTCAGAGGCTGCAACCCAGTTAACTTGCTCAGCAATGTTGCTTTGCGAAGGGCTTATTACGTCAGTTTCTTCGTAACGAACACCTGCGTTTATTTGTACGTAGTAGTCTTTTACGTCAAATTCCCAAAGCGTATTAATGTAAAAAGACTTAGTTTCTTCTTCAACGCTTGAGGTAGTGTTGGTTGAATAATATGGGTCAACTACGTATTCGTTGCTTCCCACTACATCGGAGGTTAAGTAAGCTGCTTGACGCGCAATTGCTTCGTCAAAATCATATGTCCAATAATAGTTGGGGCTGAGTGACGAACCACCGCCTGAGAACTGGTCAAGGAAACTACCCGTATCATTTAAGGTAAACATGCTATCAGGGAATATAGCGGTAAAGCTTGGGTTAAAACCGGGTCCACCACGCAAGCCTGACCAACCACTTGTGCCGGTTAACACTTGTTTAGTTTGCCCAATTCCAGCTGTAACCTTTATTAACGAAGGCGCAAAGTCAAAATCAGGTAAATATTCAACATCCGCTTGTATCTGCTCAATATCAGACTCACCCGGTGAATGAATAAACTGGCTAAAGTTAGAGTCAATTTCACTCGCAGTTAGCTGATTAGTACCGTTAGTCCAGGCAATTAAATACGCTGGAATGTCACCATTTAAATACGAATATTCTTTGTAATCAAGCGCGGCTGAGCCCAAAATCACTTGGCCGGCACTTTGTAAACCAGCATCTTGTCCATTATCAATGGTAGATTTAGAATCGTGGTAATCAAACGTGAATTTTAGCTCGTCAGTCGCCTGGAATTCTACATTTAAGCCAAATGACTCCATATCAAACTCTGTGGTACTTCTTGATGCGCTAAATGAGCCATCGTCACCCGATATATTGGCATATAAGGCGGTGCCGTTTTCATCAAGTTGATAACTATTGATGTTGTCACCAAAGTTATTCCAAATACCCCAGCCCACTGTGTTGCTGCCGGCCACTACGTTACTCATGGTGTAATCAGCAGTAAACGTTAGATTTTCAGTAGCTGCAAATTGAATGGTGGCTTGTGCGTTTTGTCTTTCACGTTGCACATCTTCAATGGCATAGTTCATATCTTTGGGAAAGAAATACGCCGCCGTAGATTCAAGTACGCCGTCAGCGTTTGGTGTTAAGAAGTTTTGCACTGCATCACCGTTTGCGTCAACTGCACGCGCATCAGTAAATTGCGATGCATCAAGCTCTGGTAAAGCAACATTAGCTTGCCAACCTTGAATATTGGCTGACTGTTTTTGGTAGTCACGGCGCTGGAATGAGCCAGTTAATGACACACCTAGGCGGTCATCAAAAAACGTTTTGCTTACTAGCGCCGCAACTTCAGGCGTAATATCTTCGCCTACTTCGTTTGACGTATCATGACTTGCCTTAGCTGTTAATGAAAACTGCGTACCCGGGTTTGACAAGGGGCGAGCAGTCACAATATTAACCGTTGCACCTAAACCGCCTGTAGGGATATCGGCACGTGATGTTTTGTACACTTCTAGGGCACTTACACCTTCTGATGCGAAGTTTTCAAAGTTGAACGAACGTGAAAAGCCGGTTGATGGCATTTGGCGGCCGTTTAAGGTCACCATGTTAAAATCAGGGCCAAAACCGCGCACTGTGATTTGGCTACCCTCACCGTTTGCGCGGCTTATTGATACACCTGTAATGCGTTGTAACGATTCAGCTAGGTTGGTGTCTGGGAATTTACCCATGTCTTCTGCCACAATGGCATCAACAACACCTTCACTGCTGCGCTTTATGTCTTGCGCTTGTATTAGTGAGCCACGAATACCTTGTACCGCAATAACTTCAACTTCATCCGCTTGCGCTTCGCTAGCTTCTTGAGCAAACGCTGGTATGGCACTAGAAAGCCCTACAAGCAATGAAACAGCAGATGCTAATTTTGTTTTTCTAAACGTTGTGTTTTTCATATTCTGTATTCTCTTATTGTGCGCGATCAGCAGTTACTACAAGATCTTTGATAATCACCGGAGCGTCATTCTCATTTAAATACATTAGGAATGAACTATAGGTGTTAGCCGCATCTTGGGCTGGGATATCAACCACATAACGCGTTAATGTTGTGCCACTTATGGTGACTGAATCAGTACCAAAACTTGGATCAACATCAGGGAACGGGTTTTTCTCAAACAAGAACCTTACGCTTGTAGCCGCTGCGCCTACAGGAAGTGCCGCGCTAAATTCTATGCGGCCACCAGCTGCAAAGTTAAGCGGATAAGCACTTTCGTTAGTATTGGCAAAGCCGCCCCATACTTCTGAGCCGCTCGGGAAGTTGTATTCACTGCTTGCTACATCAAATTCAGCCCCACCAAAGCCTTCGAAGCTAGCTACGTCTTCATTTTGAGACACAATGATATTTTTAATCACTACAGGTGAATCTTGATCAACTAAGTACAATAAGAACGAGCTGTAAGTATTCTCAGCATCTTGGGGCTCAATGTACACAGTGTAAGTACGCTCGGTTAAACCAGAAACTGTTACGGTTTCAGTACTAAATGCAGGATCTACATCAGGGAATGCATTTTTTTCAAAGCGGAAGTTAAGTGCCACATCAGATTCGCCTGAAGGGATAGATGCGGTAAACGTTACTTTGCCACCTGTTGCAAAATTAAACGGATACAAATCAGCATTTACATTGGCAAAACCGCCCCATACTTCTGCGTTTGATGGGAATATATAGGTGCTTGTAGCCGCATCTACAGATGCATTACCAAAGCCTTCCATTGTGGCATGATTATTAGTCTCAGCTTTTACATCTTGAATGTTAACTGTATTGCCCGCTTCGTTAATGTATAACAAGAATGAAGTGTAGGTATTAGCTGCTTCTTGCGGCGCAATATTAACCGTATACGTTTGTAACTGCGTACCTGATATAGTCACCGTTTCGGTAGTGAAGAACGGGTCTACATCTGGGAAGGGTGCGTTTTCAAGTACAAATCGAATGTCAGTGTCAGCTGCGCCTTCTGGGACAGAAGCAGTGAACGTAAGCAAACCACCATGTTCAAAATTAAGTGGGTACATATCAGTATTGGTGTTTGCAAAACCACCCCATACTTCAGCGCCAAGAGGGTAAGTATAAGCGTTGCCATCAACAGTTGCGCCACCGAAGCCTTCAGTGAATTCGGCATAAACTGGCCCGCTTGCCTCTTCGCCGCTTTCAATAGCTACATTGTCCATTCTGAAAACCGCACCATCGCCCATTCCCCAAGTAGGGAAAACCATGATGACGTCAAGTAAGGTTAAATCAACGCCCGCATCGGCAACAGCTTGCAAAGGAATTTGGTAGGTCATCCACTCATCAACAATCGGCGCATCGCCAAACTCTGTGAGTAAAGCAGCCCATTCATTACTGGAACCAGAATTACCATCCGCTTCTATTTTAAAATTCCATTCGGCGTCTGCATCAAGTGGAGCAGAAGTTACTTTTAGGTCAAAAGTAACATAACCATTTTCAATCATACCTAGTGCATTATGCGGTGAGGCACTAGCACCTACGGTAGGGTCGGGTGAAAGAAATTCTGAACGCGTAATGAAACCAAATACTGTTCCACTATTGCCATTTTCTACTGCAAACTGGTAAACGTTGCCGCGGTCTTCATCATCAGCCACTAGTGCAGGGGTAGAACCACCACAACAGTCCCAAGCAGCCCAGTTGACGTTAAGTTCATCGTCAAAAATGGTAATTGGATTTGCGCCACCACCACTTAAACTTGGTGACGGAGCTTGGCCTTCAACTAAGAAACCACCATCTGCTACGTCAGTTTCATAACCAGGTGCAATTGTTTCGCAGCCTTTTCCAGTAGTTGAGTCAATCGCGCATTCATACACTCTTACATAGTCAACTTCTAAAGCTTGGCCTGCGCCTTCAAAAAAGCTAGTGTTAACGCCCGTTTCATTTACCGAAGCAGGCCAAGTACCGCCTACTGCAACATTTAATATAAGGAAAAAGTCTTGGTCAAACGGCGCAGCGGTATAATTGGTTTCCAATTCACCGGTGGCAATATCATAAAGCTCAGCATACCAACCACGATGAGTTAACCCAACTACCTCGCCTGTTGAACTCACGTTCAAGGCTGATTGTCGCTGAGTCGCAAAAAGCTCATTGTTTACATACCAACGAATTTCACCTTCTTGCCATTCAATTGCATAGGTATTGAAGTCATCAGCTGGGCTAGTATCAAAAGAGTAAGATGCGCCTGAGAAGTCACTGCCCGGACCTGCACCATAGTGCAAGGTTCCATATACGCTGGTTTCCGGTGTACCATCTTCACGCATAGCGCCAAGGTTTACCGCTTCCATAATGTCGATTTCGCCCGATTTTGGCCATCCGCCATACACTGAATCGGTTGGCATCATCCAAAATGCAGGCCATGAACCTTGTCCTTGAGGAAGTTTTGCACGCATTTCAATGCGCCCATACTGGAAGTCATTTTTATTCTGAGTAGTTAAACGCGCTGATGTAAAGTCATCATCTTCGCCTGTTGCGCCTTCATTTAGTTTGGCAACTATTTTTAAAGTACCATCAGATACATAGGCGTTTTCAGCTGAATCGGTATAACATTGTAGCTCTTCGTTACCACCACCATCACAATTAATTTCATAATTCCAATTGCTAGTATCAATTGTGCTGCCGTCAAACTCGTCATTCCATACTAAGCGCCAGTCGCTATCAGCATATTCTTGACCTACAGGTTGAACGCTTGGCTGGCTTACATCTACCGCATTAATGTCGGTATTTGTTTCTACATCACCGCCACATGCTGATAAAACCATAACCGAAGCAGCGCCTGCTATTGTGGTGATTTTATTAATTTTAATACTCATTGTGTTAAACCCCAGTTGGAGAACTTCAGAACGTTTATTTTAATTCTAAACAGCTTGTCGTTTTGTGTCCCCGAAACGACAAGTTGCTTTCGTATAATGCTGCTATTTTATGCTTGTTTTGTACTGTTTTTAGAAACAGTGAATTAACACGCTAGTAACATTTGGGGGAGGATAATGCGATATGTTGATATGAGATACAATTCAAATGCGACATAGTGATTTTTTTTTGCGATTAGATCATAAAGGTAATAAATATCGCGACAAAGCGGTAGTTTTTTGCGATGAAAGGTTCAGCATGTTAACAAATGATGAATTTGGTGAAAACTAAGCTGAACGACTTTCTATAATAGTTTTAATGGCTGCATTGTAATTTCGGCTGACTTTCAGCTTAACGCCCTCGCCCATATCAAGCATGCTTTCGTTGTTACCTAATGACTGAATACTCACGATTTTGTTAACATTTACCATGGTGGATTTATGAATGCGTTGGAAGATACGCTCATCTAATTGGCTAATTAGTTTCTTCATAGTGATTCGCAAAATGTAATTTTCCGCGTCGGTGTGTATGCACATATAATCACCGGCTGCATCAATCCAAGCTATATCAGCAACTGACACAAACACTTTTTCGTTATCTTGGTTCTTTATAATTAGTTCTTGTTGATTGGCATTTGGTAGAGGCTTATCGCTACTTAGCCAGTCTTGCAGTTCTGATATATCCATTCCCGACACTTCACCGAGTGCCTGAAGTAATTTAAATTTCTCTTGGTCACGCTCAAGGGGTGTTAGGCGCTCTCGAATACGTTCCATTGTTTGCTGTAAGCGACCTAAATTAACCGGCTTTAGCAGGTAATCAATGGCACTTAGTTCAAAGGCATCAAGCGCATATTCGCTGTGTGCACTTACAAATACCACTAAGGGCATATTGTCAGATTGTAAAGACTGCACAACTTCAAGCCCGTTTATACCGGGTAAATTTAGGTCAATAAACAAAACATCGGGTTGTAACTCTTGACACAGGGCAATTGCACTATCACCGTCTTCTGCTTGGCCAATAACGTGTATATCTGGGATTTTTTGCAAGCGCAGCTTTAAGCCTTCAATTGCTAAAGGCTCATCATCTACAACCATTGCTGATATAAGACTACTAGGCATGTTTCACTTCATTCATAAACGGCATTTCCAAGCTAACCATTGTTCCCCCACTTTCACATTCTCTAAGTTCAACTTGGGCTACATCGTTAAACATGGTATTTAAACGTTCTTTAGTATTATTTAGACCAATACCAAAGCCTTTGCGTGTGTTAGCGCCCGGACTTGGCCCATCATTAAATACGTTCACGACTAAATTATCTTTTACTCGTTTGGCACTCACAATAATATTACCTTGGCTTTTATTCGCCTCAATACCAAACTTAACCGCGTTTTCAACAATAGGCTGAAGTAACAAGCTGGGAACTTTTGCCATATAAGTAGAGGGTTCTACATCTATTGAAACGTTTAAACGCTCGGCAAACCTCACTTTTTCTATAGAAAGGTAAAGCTCCATTACCTCTAGCTCTTCTTTTAATGTACTTTGCTGATCTTTCTTTTGCTCAAGGGAATGACGAAAAAACAAACATAGCTTATCTAACATTTCATTGGCTTTGTCGTTCTCATTTTTGTAAATTAAGGTAGATATAGCGTTTAAAGTGTTAAACATAAAATGAGGATTTAATTGATAACGCAGCATTTCTAACTGCGCTTCTTTTGCTGAGTTTTGTGCACGCAACAACATTTCGTGCTCTTTTTGCAGGCGGCTGTTATAAAGCATTACAAAGAAAATGGCCGTAAACACATACATGGTGGCAACTGAAAACAAAAGCCAGCCACCAAATTCAAGCATATTAAATTTCTCGTACCATACTTGTTGGTGAATAATTGCTTTATATGACGCGAGCTTTATAACATTGAACACGCAACCTAGTAGCGCGGCACTTACAAAGCTTATAGTTAGGGTAAGTCTTAATGAAAGATGCACTATGCGCCTTATCATAAACCAAAGCATACTTGATAAAACAAATCCGCTTAAAGTCTCAATGGCTAAGTTAAGCATTTGCCCGCTAAAATCAAAGCCTGACTGCTCAAACTGCGGGCGAATAATTGCTAAAAAAACCACAACACAATACCCTACCCAACCGCATATCTGTAAGGTCCAAAACTGATTGTTCGGCCTAGAAAACCTGGAGGAGTTAGTTAAGAAGGGAGTATCTTGCAACGATGACAAACTACGCACCTGCTATTTGCATGTTATCTATCAGCACAGAACCTGTTTGCAGCGCGCCGCGCACTTCTTTCTGCTTGCCTACCGCCACAATATTTTTATACATATCTGTTAAGTTACCGGCAATGGTAATTTCATGAACAGGATATTGAATAACACCGTTTTCTACCCAAAACCCTGCGGCGCCGCGAGAATAGTCACCGTTAACGATGTTGACGCCTTGGCCCATTAGCTCGGTAACAATTAAGCCTGTACCTAGTTTTTTAAGTAAGGCTTCATCGCTTTCGCCTGTATCACTCACCATACAATTGTGAATACCACCAGCATGCCCATTTGAGCGCATACCTAGTTTTCTTGCTGAATAGCTTGTAAGTAAGTAATTACACAGTGCACCATCTTTAATAATATCCATATCATAGGTTTGCACGCCTTCGCTATCAAATGATGAGCTGGCTAAACCTTGTTTTAAGTGCGGCAATTCACGAATATTTAACCACGAAGGGAATAACTCCTTGCCTAAGCTATCTAGCAAAAAGCTAGATTTACGGTACAAACTGCCACCGCTAATTGCGCCCACTAAGTGGCCGAATAAACTTGATGCTATGTCACGGTGAAACAATACCGGCGCTTTTAGCGTACCGAGTTTTTGAGCGCCTAAACGAGAGAGCGTTTCTTTTGCGGCCTCTTTACCTACAAACTCTGGAGAATCCAAGTTTTCAGCTACGCGCGAAACGGTGTAAGCATAATCACGCTGCATGTCTTCATCTTTTTGTGCAATTAATACACAACTTAAACTATATCGAGTGCTTGGATATCCGGCATTTATACCGTGGGTATTACCATAAACCTTCACCCCTACATTTGCGTTGTAAGATGCGCCATCAGAATTCACAATAAGCGACGATGAATCTAACCCGGCTTCTTCGCACTTTAACGCTTGTTCTAGCGCATATTCCGCATCTAAAGGTTGAGGATGGTACAAATCTAAATCAGGAAATTCGGTCGCAATTAAGTCAGCATCAGCTACGCCGGTAAATTCATCTTCGTTGGTGTATTTGGCTATTTCAATGGCTTTGCTAACCGTTAGCTTTAAGGCTTCGGGTGACAAATCAGCTGTAGAGGCACTGCCCTTTTTATTACCAACAAACACCACAATGCCAAGGCCACCGTCATTGGTGAATTCTAGAGTTTCAATTTCTTTTAAACGTGTTCCTACCGCTATTCCTTGTACTTTTGACATGCTCGCTTCTGCGGCAGTGGCCCCTTGTTTTTTGGCAAAGCTTAAGGTTTCGTCTACTATATTTTGAATTTCACTGAGGTGCTGCTCTACTTGCATATGATAATTTTCACTATTAAATTGGGCTGGCTATCGTTACAATTCAACTAGTCTACCATTAATTAGCCGAAAAACAGCAGATGTCTAATAACTCACCTGAACAAAATAATTCGCCAAGCGAAAATGACGAGCTTGAATTTACAAGCAAAACGCAACTGAAACAAGCTGCTGATCAGCTTAAAAAGCTGGGGCTTGAATTAGTGGACTTAACGCCAGGTGAGCGTGAAAAAATTCCATTAGACGACGAATTACTTGATACGATAGAATTGTGTACGCGCATAAATCGCAAGAAAGATGGGTTTAGACGCCAGCTACAATTAATTGGTAAAAAGTTACGTTCACGCGATACCGACCCTATTGAACGAGCTTTGGCGCAGTTAAAGTCATCGCATACCGCATCTAATAAACATTTTCATATATTAGAGCGCTTGCGTGATACTATATTGAATAAAGGCGAAGAAGGCGTAAACAAAGCGCTTGAAGAATTCCCGCAGCTTGAGCGCCAACGCTTAAGACAGTTGGTACGAAATGCTCAAAAACAAGAAAAAGAAAATAAACCGCCGGTAGCGGCTCGTGAATTATTCCAATATTTACGAGAAGAAATACCTATGCCTAGCCATTGATGCGTGCTGGTATTTGGTATTTGGTATTTGGTATTTGGTATTTGGTATTTTTAGACGGAACAATACGCTTTATCCTTACAAACATCATTATATAATTTTAACTTGGTTATCATTATAACTTATTGTTTATTTTGACGAATGCAGCATAACCCTACAAGGAGTAAGTTTTGGGTAGTAATCGACATCACCGCACTATTTCACTTGTGCTTGGCACTATGATAATCATTATGGTTATTCTGGCGGGGTATTTCACTATCAGTGATTTGGCCGGCAAGCAAAGTCAAAAACATCAGCAATCGATGTCACCTGTGTTTTCACTTATAGAAAAAGAACTCATAAAGCCCTTGCAAATTGCCGCTACACTAGCCGAAGTAGGCATTTATGATAAATACTTATTGAGCAAACAACCGAATAAAGACGAAGTGGTAAAAGAGCTTGATAAATACTCAAAGAAATTCAATCTTCAATTCTATTTAGCCCACGAAAGATCACGCCAGCAATTTAATTCTGACGGACGAGTATTTGATCTAGTTGAAGGCAAAGTGATTTGGTATTTTGCTTTAAAAGAACAAACTGATTATAAAGTTCAAGCCGTGTTAGGGCAGCGCGATGATGTACACCTATACATTGACGTTCGCCAATATGATGCATTCGGAAACTTCTTAGGTTTCGTTGGTGTAGGCAAATCTTTAAGTGATTTCATCAATTCTTTCGCAAGTTTCAGAGAAGAATACGGCCATGAGTTTGTATTCGTAAATAATAATGACGAAATTGTACTATCATCCCTGCCTGACCTATCACCTAAACAAGCCTTAAGTGAAGACGAACGCATTGGTATAAAAAGCACCGCTGAAATAAGTTGGTTCAATGAATTCACTGATAAAATAACCAGTTCTACTGAACAAAGCGCAGTGGTTAGTGATAACAACTCAGACCTTCTAGTATCAAAGCTCACCCTAGAAAGTTTGAACTGGAATCTTTATATTCTTACTCCACTAGAATCAAGACAGCAAGCTGTTAACGAATCCTTCGCTTTGTATATTGGTATTGGATTGGTGATTCTTATTATCTTGTACCAAATTTTGTATAAATTTATAGATGAGTACACTAATAAGATAAGCCGCCGAATAAATAGAGATTCGTTAACTAACTTAGCAAATAGTGATTACGCTAATTTTTACTTTAATCGCCAAAGAAAACGCAGCCGTCAGATGGCAGTAATTTCATGCGATCTAGATTACTTCAAAACAATAAATGAAAACTATGGCCGCAATGCGGGTGACAAAGTGCTAGCTGAGGTCGCATCTTGTTTTGATAAGCTTATTGATGATACCGGTTTAGTGGCGCGCTGGGATGGCGAAGAGTTCGCAATAATTTTGCCAGAAATGGATGCACAGGAAGCAGAGCAAGTTGCGAAGCTATGCAGAAAATCTTTGCAAGCCTTAAGAGTGCCTTTTGAAGGCAGTGACATTAGCGTAACAGGCAGTTTTGGTATTTTTGCTTCGCGCCAGCACGCTCACAATTTAAATAAAATGATGGACCAAGCTGACAAAGCCTTAAGCAAAGCCAAAAACCAAGGCAAAAATAAGGTAGTTACTGCATTTAGTTAATATATGAATAGGCTTGCAAGTGTTATTTTACTTGCAAGCCTTTTAACTCTTAAACCCTTATTTACTTGGGTTGATCAGGAATTTCTCACCGGTTTTCTTAGCATTATATTTTGCAATGTTTGCCGGCTGCAAAGCTTCTTCAAGTGACAACTCTTCACTAAATTCAATCGCAAATGTAGTATCAATTTCATCAGCAACGCGCTTGTGTAAAGCCAAGACTTGTTTTACATCTAGCTTGCCAAGGAAACGCATGAGCAACCATCCACCAATGTTCCACGTCATGCCGTATGCTCGGTTAAGTACAGTTGGTGAAAAGTCTAAACCGCCATATATGTAAACTTGCTTGTTTTCTGCACTACCGTAGGTGTTAAAGCCCGTTGCATCTTTACTACCCACAGCTTCCATAGCGGTAAGTATATCGCTTACTAAGTTGCCACCGCCTATTGCATCAAACGCAAGTGTTGCACCTGTTTCTTTAATGGCTAGGTATAGCTCTTTTGCAAAGCTTTCACTTGATGAATTAAGCACATATTTAGCGCCTAAATCTTTTAATAATTTAACTTGTTCGTCTTTTCTAACGATATTAACTAAATCAACGCCTTCGGCTATGCATATTTTATTCAGCATAATACCAAGGCTTGAAGCCGCGGCTGTATGAACGAGGGCGGTATGGCCTTCTAAACGCATAGTTTCGACCATGCTTAAGGCCGTTAAAGGGTTTACAAACGAAGAGGCCGCTTGTTTGGGTGAAGTCCCCGCATTGTGAACTATACACGCTTGCATAGGTACACATGCGTACTCGGTATAACAAGCGCCTGTTAGTACGCCCACGGTTTTGCCTAATAAGGCTTGTGCTTGCGGGCTATCACCTGCGGCTACCACCACACCGGCGCCTTCATTTCCAATTGGTAGGGTTTGGTCAAGACGAGGTTTAATGCGCGGTAGCATCCCACTGCCCACTGGCGCAGTAAGCGTTTTAGTTGCGTCATCATATTGCGCTTCACGCAAATCCGCTGGGCCAAACATTGGCCACATATCAGAGGGGTTAATTGGCGCAGCTTCAAGTTTAACAATAACTTCATGGGGCTTAGGTTGAGGTACGTCTACTTCTTGCAAAGAAATGCTTAACTGGCCTTGCGAGCTAATTTGGGTAAAAAGTTGTTTTGATTTATTCATGTTGCGCGTCCACTTTATTTTAAGTTAATACACGCTAGCATGCAGAACTCCAAGTTAACACTTATCTGCATTGCTAGTTGACTATCATTGTTATTCATACTCTAACAATTAATACCTACTATTCAGGTTTTACTACACCGTAGGCATCAGTTCCCCACAAGGGAACCGTAGATAGACTATGTTTAAAACTGCCAGAAGTTTCTTTCGTAGAATAAGAAACGTACATCAACGACTGCGATTTAGCATCGAAGATGCGCCTAACCTTCATGTTTTTAAAAAAGATGCTTTTTGATTTTTTAAATACGACTTCGCCTGAATCGCCCATATCAATATCAGCTAGCATCGCCGCTGTTATTACCCCTGTTTGGCGGCACGCTATAGAGCTATCAGAAGGGTCTGATAAGTCTAAATTGGCTTCAATACTTGAAATGTGACATGTTACTCCAGTCACTATTGGGTCTTGTAGGGCATCTATTTTTATATCTTTTGTAGTAAATAAACCTAGCGAAACATCGCCTACTTCTTTATCGCTACATGCGCTAATAGTTAAAAGGCTGCCGATTAAAAATAAGGGTTTTACAATACTCGTCATTGTTTTCATGCTATTCCTTTTTCGCTTTATTTGCCTCAAATGCCATACCCGTTGAGTAGCGGTTATCAAAGCCTTTCCAAGGAGCACTTAGCCCTCCCTCGGGATTAACTTGATTACTATCGCCTTCTAAATCTAAATAGGTACAGGCTTGTTCGTCAGATTTAAGATAGCAGTTCATCATGGCTAATGAAAAGTGTTCATTTATAGCATTTAAGCGCTGTTGATCCCACGCTGGCTCATAGTGATGACCATAGTCAATTTCAACACTCCAAGCTTCTTTAGGTGCTGGATGCGGCGCAATGTTATGACGCGCATTGTAATAAGTAAGCATGTAGTGATCATTGTTTTGGTATTGCGCATAAATATCTTGTATGCCCGCATAAATTGATACGTCATCTAAATCGCCTGACACAAGCATGCTCGGTACCGTAATATTCGCTAAACTATTGTAGCTGAATATTTTATGTTGTCCGCCCCATGGAGCAAAAGCAATCATAGCTTTCCACTTAGCATCTGTAGCAGGTTCACTCCCAGTAAGCGTGGCTGGATATTGGCCTGCGCTACATGTATTAAGAGCCGCTTTCATACCTTTAATTTTCTCTTCATCTTGGCTTTGTATAAAACTGGCTAATAGTTCTGAAGGAAAATCGTAGCATGCACCTACGGTGTTAATAGCACCATAACCGCCCATGCTATACCCTATTACGCCAGCACTATTTGCTGTCCACTCCACGTCTTGATTAAACGCTGTTTGTGTTGCTTGTGACTCACCAAAGTAATCTAATACAAATTGTTGGTCACGCGAACGGTTAATCAGCGTCGACATAAATCCTGCAAATGGAGCTGTAGCAAAATCAATATCTTCATTGGTTGAATCTGTATGGTCAATACCCACCACCACGTAACCGTGTGAAGCTAGGTGTTCGCCTAGGTAGAACATAATTGTGCGATAACCCGTATAGCCATGCGATATAACTACTAAAGGCCAATCTTGGCTATCGTCAAAAGCTATATCACGCCCTGCGTCAGCAGCGATGCTGAACTTTTGGCCACTACGCAATTCGTTTTCATACGTTGTTTTTGCTTTAGTAGCGTCATCTGTACTAGGGTACCAAACCTCAAGCGTTAAGCTTCTTGGCTCTACTTGCTGGGTAAATACATTCACGTAGTTGGCATTTTCAATTGAGGTAGTACGAACCCCTACATTGTGTTTACCTGGGGTGCTTAATTCGGGCATCATGTCACTGTGAACATTTTGCGAATAAAGGCTTTGCCCTTGCTCGGCGTTTGCCATTTGCATGCTTGCCGCAACAATTAATAAGCTTATTTTACCAAGCCAATTTTTAACAGGGCTTTGCGTCTTCTGCGATGTTTGTAGGGTCATATTGTATGCTCTTATTGTTGTATAAATATTTACTTCTGGCTCTTCAACTTTCAAAGTTTGCACTTAAAATTGAACATCCAAAATATCATTAAGCTCGGGCTATTTTTCGCTATCGTATACTAGGCTCCATTGGCCTCTAATTGTATCCATTATGTTCATAACCCTCATAGATGTGGCCGATGGCATAATGTTACTATGGCAGGTATCGGTTTTAAGGCAGTTGGTCATATGCTGAATTTCAAAGGTAAAGTTTTGATGCTCAGCAAAATCATATTCATGGAACACGGTTTGTTCACCCTCAAGTGTTAGTTCAAAACCTTTAGCCCCTAAGAAAAATGGCACATTGATACTGCCTTTGTCTCCTGAAATTAACGCATAGGTAGGCCCACTCATAGTAAAACCGGCCGACAACTGCGCTACGCCACCGCAGTCATATTCAAGGGTATAAAAGGAGTTTTCGTCTACGCCGGTGTTTGTCATTACCGCCGAACTCGAAATTTTACTGGGTGTTTTTGCAAACACAATGTCAGCCATTGTGATGGGATAAATGCCTAAGTCGAGTAGAGCTCCACCAGCAAGTTTTTTATTGCGTAAACGATGAGTGTCAGGAAGCTTTTTATTTAAACTAAAATTAGCATGCACTGATTTTATTTTACCAATAGTCCCGTTTTCTAATAGCGATTGCAATGCAAGTGTGGCGGGTAAAAAGCGAGTCCAAACAGCCTCGATTAAAAGCAAATTATGATTCGCTGCAAGGGTGTAAACTTCTTTAGCTTGGCGTGCATTTAGAGTAATGGGTTTTTCGCAAAGTACATGCTTACCATGCGATAAACACAATTTAATTTGTTCAAAATGGAAATTATGTGTGGTGGCGATATATATTGCATGAATATTACGATCACAGAGCATAGCTTCATATGAACCATAAGAATTTTCAATATTATGGCTTTGTGCAAAACTGTTTGCTCGGTCTATGTGGCTTGCCGCACATGCAATAATGCTGGCATCAGTTACATCTTGCATAGATTGCACAAACGTTTGTGCAATATGGCCGCATCCAAGCACGCCCCAATTTATGTGTTGCATCGGCAGTTTACCTTCCTGTGGTAGGGCTTGTGTAGTGTTTACTATAGTAACAAGCCCTTAATGTTAGTTTACAAATCTAAAACTCGTAAGCCTTGGCTTGCCTCACAAACATAAATATCAGCTTTGAGAGAAAACTTAGCTTCATACTGATCATTTACTGCTTTAACCACTGTGTCAACATCATTCAGGTCACATAAACAAACTATAGCACCACCAAATCCACCACCGGTTTGCCTTGCCACTCCACGCCCATCAAGGGCGGTATTGCAAATATCTACCAAACCGTTAGTCGCTGGAACGGTAATTTCAAAATCATCTTTTAACGATAAATGCGCTTCAGCCATAATAGAGTACAACTCATTTAACTTGTTATTAGCCAAAGCATCGGCTGCCGCTAATACGCGTTCGTTTTCAGAAATAATATGTTTTGCACGGCGAAAAGTGGTGTCATCCAATTTAGACTTTACATCTAACAGCATATCCATGTTCGCTTCTCTTAGCTTATTTACACCCATAGTGCTAGCGGCTAATTCACATGCTTCACGGCGCTGATTGTATTCACTATCAGCAAGTTTGCGAGGGTAATTTGAGTTAATTACCATTAGTGCTAGATTTTCTGGAATGTGAACCGCGCGGGTACTTAAGTCTTTGCAGTCTATTAATATTGCATGATTATTTTGCGCTTTTGCTGAAATCAACTGGTCCATAATGCCGCATTGGCAATCAATAAAGTTGTTCTCAGCGGCTTGGCCAATTAATGCAATTTGTTGTTCGTTCAAGCCTAGATTGCAACAATGATTTAGCAAGCCACCAAAAGCAACTTCTAGCGCCGCTGAAGATGACAAACCACTTCCCTGCGGCACATTGGATGTAATTAATACATCCATACCGCAAAGTGTATGCCCTGCTTTTTTTAATTCAACCACTACGCCGCGTAAGTAATTACCCCATGCAAATTCACCGGGCTTTATGTCGCCATCAATGCTAAATGATTCGTTGTCACCAGGATATTGCACCGAGCATGCATTAATTATGTTGTCGGCTCTTGGGCTACATAGTATTTGCGTGGTGAATTGTAAGGCGGCAGGTAGCACAAATCCGTCGTTGTAGTCAGTATGCTCGCCAATAACGTTCACGCGTCCTGGCGAAACAGAAAGTGTTTTAGCTTCTTGTGCAAAAATATGGGTAAATGCCTGTAAAAAAGCTTCATCTACTTGGTTTGTTTGGCTTGTGTTATCAAGCATTTTTCACTTCCTCTTTATAATGTACCGAACTTACGTCACGCAGCATTTTTGCGGCCAACTCGGGGGTTAAATCACGCTGGCTTTCTGCCATCATTTCGTAGCCAACCATGTGTTTCTTAACCGTTGCCGAGCGCAGCAAAGGCGGGTAAAAATGCGCATGTAAAACCCAATGGGATTTATCACGTAAATCTGTGGGCGCATTGTGCCATCCCATAGAGTATGGAAAACTACATTTAAAAATATTATCGTAGCGAATGGTGAGCTGGCTTATTACATCAGCTAAGTCGCGTTGTTGGGCTTCATTCATTTGAGTCATATCTGCAATAGGTGAAATTGGCAGAACTAACGTTTCAAAAGGCCACTTTGCCCAGTAAGGCACAAGCACTACCCAATTATCGTTTTGGCAAACAACACGCTCTTGGTCTTGTAATTCTTGTTGTAAATAAACATTTAGCAACGCTTTATTATGCGCATTAAAATAATCAAGCTGCTTGGTATTTTCACGCTCTATTTCGCTCGAGTAATGTTGATGCGCCCATATTTGTCCGTGTGGATGAGGTTGAGAACATCCCATAATTTCGCCTTTGTTCTCAAAAATATGCACACAATTAAATTCTTTGCTTAAGGTTTCGTATTCGTGCTTCCACGTTTTTACCACCGGCACTATTTCATTCACCGTTAATTGCGCTAGCGTTTTATTATGCTTGGGAGAAAAGCAAATAACCTTAGCCATGCCTGTAGCCTCTTGGCTTTCAAACAAAGGATGGCTATGGTCATCATTCACTTCATTTTCAGTTAGCGCACCAAAATCATTTGTAAACACATGGGTTTGTGCGTAATCAGGATTACTTGCACCGTTAACTCGCTCATTTCTTGGACACAAGGGGCACGAATCAACATGCTCTGGTAATTCCGATTCATCAGATGCTTCTGTAGCTCCATGCCACGGGCGATTGTTTCTATGGGGTGATACTAACACCCACTCCCCTGTTAACTGATTTTTACGACGGTGAGATGCTGGTTTTTGCATATGATGAATACCCGCTAAAGAATGAGCTCAAATTAAATACTATTTATATGATAATAAATAAACTAGGTTTGTTAAACTACTTTTTAACATATTGATTGAATGAAAAACACTTCAAGCGCTAATTTATGTGGATTATATGCATAAACACCACTGCAACATATGTAAATTCAGTTTTATTTAAATAACAAAATTTACAAAAAATACACTTATTTTGTGAATTTTTATTGAAAAAAAAGTAAATTTGAAGTATTTATAATATAAATAGGCTAATACCTATTGCTTGTTAAGTCGAGCACACACAACACAAACACAAACATCGGCTTAAAATACGCCTCTATAAAGGAAAGTATTTTAAGTTGAAACAGGGGATAAATATGAGTACAAAAACGATTAAGCGAATAGGTCAATACACCTCGGTTGCAGCAGCTGTAACAGGTGCCTTATTTGCTTCTAGCGCTGCATTAGCTCAAGAAGCTGGCGCTGCAGACGTTGAAATCATTCAGGTTAGCGGAATCCGTTCAAGCCTTAAAGCTTCAATGGACGATAAGAAAAACGCAAGTGTAGTATCTGACGGAATCAGAGCAGAAGATTTAGGTAAATTCCCTGATCTTAACGTAGCTGAGTCACTTCAGCGTATCACTGGTGTATCTATTGATAGAAGCGGTGGTGAAGGTCAGGCGGTAACTATTCGTGGTTTCGGTCCTCAATTTAACACTGTATTAGTAAACGGTCGCCAAATGGCGTCTGAAACTGGCGGTCGTGAGTTTGCATTTGATTCAATTGCTGCTGACATGATTGTTGGCGCAGACATTTATAAGACAACAACTGCTAGTATGCAAGAAGGCGGTATTGGCGGAACAGTTAGCCTACTTACTGCGCGCCCATTTGATTACCAAGGGTTTACTGCTGTAGCGTCTGTTAAAGGTATGTACGAGAGCCTTTCTGAAGAAACTTCTCCAGCATTCTCTGGCCTAGTAAGCAATACATTCGCTGATGACACCATTGGTGTTTTATTCTCTTTGTCACGTCAAGAACGTGAAGTGCAAATTAACCAAATTTCTACTGCAGGCTGGCGCTTAGTAGACACTGTAGGTAACCGCAACGAAACATTATTTAACAATGCTTATATTCCGCGTAACTGGGACCAAAGCGTTGATCAGCAAGAACGTACGCGTACAAACGCTAATTTGGTAGTGCAATTTGCACCTTCTGATGACATCACTATTACTGTTGATGGTACCTTGTCTAAATTTGAAGTAGATTCTGTTGTTACTGACCTAGCTAGCTGGTTTGAACCTGACCGCGTAACAGCAGGTACTATTGATGCAGCCACTGGTACATTACTTACCTTTGACCAGCAAATGGGTGTATCAGGTAACGCGGGTACGGGCGATATGATTGGTTCAGGTAATCCTGCATCAGATTTCGTATCACACACTCGTAACTCTCGTGATGTTACAAACAAAGCGTTTGGTATTAATGTTGATTGGGAAATTAATGACGAGCTAAGCGTTGAACTTGATTTATCTAACTCAAGCGCTGAAAACGACCGTGCTGGCAAAGACCGTTTCAACGTTGTAGGTATTATAAATAACTATTCATTTGATGGAACAGGTTCTGTACCAACCGTTCAGCACGATGGTTTTGAAAACGGTAACTTACCTGATGCAAGCTTATCGCGCCTTCACTATAACGAGAAAGGTAATCAACCTAGCTTTGAAGATGAAATCACAGAAGGTAAAATTGACTTCACTTATAGAAGTGATGCTGACGTATTTACCGGTGCTAAATTCGGTGTGTTCTATCAAGACCGCACAAAAGAAGCTTTCCAGATTTTTGGTAGCCAGTGTGCATTCTGTGGATATGGAACAGCTGCGCCAAATGACGTAATCAACTTCCGTCCATTTACAGCAAATAACTTCTTCCCAGGCTTAATTGATACATTCTACACCTATGACGGTGACGCAATGATTGATTACTTGGCCAGTCAAGATGCACCAATTACGCCTACACGCCAAAACAACGGTTATGAAGTTAACGAGGAAGTATTCTCACTTTACTCTGACTTTACCTTTGAAGCTGAACTAGGTGATATGCCTGTTTCAATTAACATTGGTGCACGTTACTCAACCACCAGTGTAGATGTTGCAGCGCGACAAGCATTCTTAGCTGACATTGTTCCTACTACTGATAGAACATTGTTCGCACGCGTTTATGATGATCCAATCGACATTGTTGGTAGCAGCAGCTACTCATCTTTATTACCTAACGTAAACGTGAAGTTTGAATTAACAGATGACATGGTATTACGTTTTGCAATGTACGATACATTGACTCGCCCTACCATGACAGAAATGTCGCCTGCGACCGTATTTAATGAACCTCGTCGTCAGAACTTAACAGCAAGCGGCGGTAACCCAGCTCTTGTTCCGTTTAAATCTGAAAACTGGGATATTTCATACGAATGGTACTACGGTGATGCGAGCTTGTTCACATTTGCTGTATTTAACAAAGAAATTGAAGACTTCATTACTACATTAACAGGCGCGGAAACATATACGCTTGCTAATCGCGTAGGTCCTGACTTTGTATGTACCTCTGATGATTTATGTGATGACGAAACGTACACAACTTCAGAAGAGCTATTTGGTGCAAGCGAAGTATTCAACGTAACGCGCCCTGCAAATGGTGAATCTGCAACCGTAACCGGTTATGAAGTAGCGGTAACTCATGTATTTGAAAACGGCTTTGGTATTTCTGCAAACGCGACCGTAGTTGATAGCACCGCGTCTTTAGGGGCTGATGCTAGCGAAAGTTTTGCACTTGAAGGTTTAGGTGATTCACAAAACTTGATCGTGTTCTACGAAGCAGATACATGGCAGGCACGTATTGCTTATAACAACCGTGAAGGTTTCTTGCGTCAAATTGACAACGGATTTAACGGTGAACCAATCAATACACAAGGTTTCGGCCAAGTTGATATTAGCGCAAGCTATGACATCAACGAAACGGTAACCGTATTCTTCGAAGGTATTAACATTACTGAAGAAGAACTAGTACAAACAGGTCGTTTTGCGAACCAAACTTATTCAGTTGAAGATAACGGCTCACGTTACGCAATTGGTGTTCGCGCTACGTTCTAAAAACGAGTGTGTGTTTAAAGGTGATAGTAGTAGTGTGCTATCACCTTTTTTTCATTCAATAACTAAGATATTCAAACAACACAAACATTTAGCTAAACGCACTAAATCAACAGTTCTTTTATGCAAAGACACGCGTTATTATCTGCGTTTACCTCAATGTTTTAGCGACTTACTTTAGGTAGTCTTTTTTAGTCGTAATGTACTAGCTTAAAGGATATTTCATGACCACAAATATAAAACAAATTACTATAGTGGGGGGAGGAACAGCCGGTTGGTTAGCGGCTGCAATAATTGCCGCCCACCATAAAAACGCGGCAGTGAGTAATCCCAATGCACCTAATATTCAGGTTACCCTAGTTGAGTCATCTGATATTCCAACCGTAGGCGTGGGTGAAGGTACTTGGCCCACCATGAAAAACACACTGCGTGACATAGGCATAAAAGAATCTGATATGTTTGCCCATTGCTCTGCCGCATTTAAGCAAGGTGGAAAGTTTGTTAATTGGGTGAAAGGCTCGGGGGATTTCTACTATCATCCATTCACCGTGCCATTAGGTTATGGCCGTATAGATTTAGCACCTTACGTAAATAACATCGAAGATTACGCAATTGAATCTAATTACCAACATCATGTATGTGAGGCAAACTTAGCCCCGCGCACCATTTCTGAGGGCGAATATTCAGGCCAATGCAACTATGCTTATCATTTAGATGCTGGCGCATTTGCTGATTTGCTCAAAAATCACTGCCGCAATAAATTAAATGTTAAACACCAAATTGGCACAGTGGAAGGCGTAAGTTTGCACCCAAACGGCGATATTAAGCAGGTTGAACTTAGCAATGGAGAAGCCGTTGGCGGTGATTTATTTATTGATTGCACAGGGTTTAAATCTTTACTACTCGGTGAAGCCCTTGGCGTTAAGTTCAAAGACATGAGCAAATTTTTGTTTAATGACAGCGCTATGGCTTTGCATGTGCCTTACGAAAATAATGATTCTGAAATTACTTCACACACTATTGCTACTGGCCAAAATGCAGGTTGGATTTGGGATATTGGGCTTACCTCGCGCCGCGGTGTAGGCCATGTTTATGCCAGTGAATTTTTAAGTGATAACGAAGCGGTAGAAAATTTACGTAAATACCTTGGCCCACAAGGTGAAAATATTGAACCAAGAAAAATTAGCTTTAAGTCAGGGCACCGCGAAAAATGGTGGCACAAAAACTGTCTAGCCATTGGTATGGCAGCCGGATTTGTAGAGCCTCTTGAGGCTACCGCCATTATGCTAATTGAGATTTCATCGCGCTTTGTAGCCGAAAACTTGCCCCCTAACAATAGCATTATGCCCACTATAGCGAAGCGTTTTAATCAGCAAATGGAATATAAGTGGAGCCGTATAATTGACTTCTTAAAACTTCATTACATGTTAACGAAGCGCCCTGAACCCTACTGGCAAGCGCATACTAATCCTGATTCTATACCTGAAAGCTTAAAAGAAGATTTAGCTATTTGGGGTTACCGCGGGCCTACTCATGCTGATTTTGAATCAGCCATAGAATTGTTTCCCGCAGCTAGTTATCAGTATGTGATGTATGGCATGGGCTTTAAACCTGATTTTAGCCAGCAAGACCACTTATACAACCAACAGCAACAAGCCGACATTATAAAACAGCGTAATCAACAACTCACCCAGCAGATGCTTGAGCGACTACCAAAGCATCGTGACTTTATCACCAAGTGGTTGATGAACGCGCAGCAACATTAAACACACTACAGGATACACACACAACTATTATGGCAACACTTACCGAATTAAGCAGTAAATCCCACGCCTCTTTAAAAGTGGCACCGGGCGTACAAATTAAACACGCTGAAAAGCAACACGTTATGCATCTACAAGCCGCAGAGCTTGCTAATGCAGCAACGTCTTGCCCGGTGTTTATATCTCGTAACGCCAATACCGGCGCTTATGCCTTCTCGGCCATGACCAGTTTCGAAATTAATCAAAACTTGTTTATTCAAGAGGGTAAATGGCAGGGCGTATTCCAACCTAAAAGCTTGCGCACTTTTCCTTTGTTTTTAATGCAAAGCAAAGGCGAAAATAAAGGCTTTACCGTAGGCTTTGACGCCGAAAGTAACAACTTTTCTGAAACCGAAGGTACCGTGTTATTTGAACAAGACGGCACAGCAAGCCAGTATTTAAGTGAAGTCACGCGTATGCTTGAAAGTGACATAAGTGCGATTAGACAATCTTATGAATTCGCCAAAACCTTAGAAGAGTTTGGCCTACTAAAAGAAATTGATATTCAGGTGCAATATGCAGCTGGCACGGCCAATACCATTAAAGGCCTTATGACAATTAACGAGGAAGCGCTACAAAGTTTAAGTCCTGAAAAGCTAGCCACTTTAGCCAAAGCCGGCTATTTAATGCCAATACATGCTTTGCTTATGTCTTTATTTAACTTAAATGTGCTGGTCAATAAAAATAACGCTATCGAGGGCAAAGCCCAAGTGAGCGCAGTGAAAATGGAAGTAAGCAAAGAATTTACTCCCGCTTAAGTAACGTAATAGCGCATGCTCGCTTAATTAACTAAAAAGAAGAACAACGATGTCAGACAACATGATCCAAATTGGCGTATTTTTATTCGTAACAGTACTCATTGCCTTTTTAACCTACCTTCATTGCAAAGGCAAAGGCCACAGTGAAGCGAATCAAACCAAAGAGTACTTCTTAGCAGGCGGAGGCTTGGCTTGGTACTTTGTGGCGGGTTCTATTACCTTAACCAACTTAAGTACTGACCAGCTCGTAGGCATGAACGGTAATCAAATGGCTTTGCTTGCCTTGTGGGAGCTATCTGCGGTTATAGGTTTAGTTTTACTCGCTAAGTTATTTTTACCTATTTATTATAGATTCAACTGTACTACCACCACAGAATTATTAGAATTACGCTATAACAATAAGCATATTCGTGCGGTTATTAGCATGTTGTTCTTTTTAGGTAGCGCGTTAATCTTTTGCCCAGCGGTAATTTATAGCGGCTCTTTGTTTATGCAGAAAATGTTTAACATTGATTCGCAAATGGTAAGCGTTACAGTAGGCGCAAGTGAATTCGCGGTAGATTTAATGATTATTTATATTTCAACCGTATTTGCCGTTGTTGGCGCAATGTACGCTATTTTTGGAGGTTTACGCGCAGTAGCTGTATCTGACACATACTCAGGCGTTATATTACTAGTTATGGCCTTAGTCGTCACGTTTTTAGCCTTAAACGCAATCGACTTTAGCTTTGAAGGTATTCCTGCCGAGCGCTTAACGCTTATTGGTGATGACGAATCCCCTATTCCTTGGCATACATTATTAACCGGCATGATATTTATTCAAATGTTTTATTGGGGAACTAACCAGGTTATTACTCAGCGCGCCATGGCTGCACCCAACATTAAAGAAGCCCAAAAAGGTGTGTTTGCCGCGGCTGGTATTCGTTTAGCCATTGTACCGGCCATTATAGTAGTGCCGGGCATTGTTGCATTTAAACTTTATGGCGATATTGGTGATGCTACCTACGGCACTATTGTGGGTGACTTACTGCCACATTATTTGAGCGGCGTATTTGCAGCTGCAATGGCAGCCGCTGTATTAACTACTTTTAACAGTAACCTAAACTCAGCCACCGCTTTGTATGTGTGTGATGTTCACCAAGCCTACTTTAATAAGACACCTAATGTGCCTAAGTTGAGCGGCCTAGTAACGGCGGTTATGACAATTCTAGCGCTGGCACTGGTGGTGGTTTACGCACAAGCAGAAAGTATCATTAACTTAATTCAGCAACTTTATGGATTATTGAGCATGCCTATATTGTCAGTATTTATATTAGGGCTTGCCTTTAAAAATGTGCATGCAACCGCAGGTTTGTTCTCAGTTATATTTGGCGTAATTCTATACTTCTTATTATCATTTGATGTAACGCCTTTTTACGCACCTTTTGGCCTGCACTACATTCACTTAATGTTTATTACCTTAGTGTCGTGTATTACTCTGGCTTTATTGCTTAACTGGGTAATGTATGGACAACGCCCGCAAATATCGTGGGTTGGAAACGAAGCGTAAATATCCTTTAGTTTTAACCGTATAAAAAGCGCACTCTTTGTAGTGCGCTTTTTTTTATCACCAAATTAGCAACTCATATAAAATCAAACGCAATACATCACATTTGAAAATGTAATTCATACTTTTATATAATTTTTATTATTTATTATTCCTCCGTATAGTTCACCCTAAGAAATAAAGGAAGAGGAAATACACATGCAACTTTCAAACTTTAGCTCAGCTGCAAAAGAAATACTGCTTACGAGCATAGCCGCGCTACTAATTTTTGCCGTGGTAGCAACACAAACCGCTGATGCAAACACTTTTGAGCAGCCCAAAGATGCTACACGCCTTGTTGAAGCAGTCAGCTTAGTGACCGAGCTAGAACAAGACGTAGTTCAAGCAAAAGTTATTTTAGCGAAAGCTCAACAAGCATATGAAAACGGTGAGCTGAGTACCGCTGAAATATTTGAAGTAACGGTTAAATACCATGCTATTGAAAATACGCTAGTTGAATCTCGCGTAAAATTGTTAGCCAAGTTGGCTCAATATAAAGACACATTAGGCGGCGATAGTCTTGATGCACAACTAATAGTGGCTGACTAAGCATAAATTTAAAGCCTAAGTACGATTTTACATAGGCATAAGTGAACTAATTTGTTACCTTTTACGTCTTAACTACTACATGAAAAGTATTCACAAAAGGTAATTATGATAGCTAAGCTTAAAGCTTTGTTCAGCGCAGAAGCCAAAACCGCCTCTCCCGAGGAAAAACAAAAACAGTTACAGCAAGCCTGTGCCGGTTTGTTTTTTGAAGTAATTCGCGCTGACTTCGAACAAAGCCCTGAGGAAATTAACAAAGTTAAAGAAATTCTTCATCAGCAGTTTTCCCTTGCCAATGAAGACTTACAAGAACTCGTTGATGACTCAAAAAGCAGCGCTAAGGAAAACATTGCCCTGCATCCTCTTACTTCTCTTATTAATGACAATTACGAGTACGAAGAACGAGTAGAGTTAATTTCACTAATGTGGGAAATTGCATACGCTGACGGAAATTTAGATAAGTACGAAGATGGCGTAATAAGAAAGGTAGCTGACTTGCTATATGTTCGCCATAGTGACTTTATTAAAACTAAGTTGGCCCATGCAGAAGCAGGCAATGCATCATGATTTTGCAAGATTCCTTTGGACGACAATTTACTTATTTGCGCTTATCAATAACCGATATATGTAACTTTAAGTGCAACTACTGCTTGCCCGATGGAAACATCTGTCTTAGCCCGAAGCCAGAGTTAACCCTTAAACAAATTGAAACCTTAATTAGCGCGTTCGCTAAACTAGGTACCCGCAAAATACGCATTACTGGTGGCGAGCCAGCTTTGCGAAAAGACTTGGTCGATATTATTTCGCTATGCAAACAAACCCCGGGTATTGAGCACGTTGCGCTAACTACCAACGCCTACAAGCTAAAGCGTGATGTTGCAAAATACTATGAGGCTGGACTTGATACCTTAAGTGTAAGTGCTGATAGCCTAGACCCAAGAATGTTTGCCGCTATTACGGGTAAAGATAAGCTAAATGACATATTAGATGGCGTTGAAAAAGCCCTTGATTTAGGCCTTCCTACGGTAAAACTAAATTCGGTGTTACTTAAAAAGTTTAACGTAAGTGAGCTACCGCGGTTTTTAGATTTTGTTAAACATCGTAAAGTAACATGGCGCTTTATAGAACTCATGCAAACCGGCACTAATAAAGAATACTTTGACGCTAACCACGTAGCGGGTGAAGACATTCAAGCTCACTTGTTAGCATCTGGCTGGCAGAAAATTATAAAGCCTGTAGATGCGGGCCCAGCACGAGAATTTAAACATCCAGATTATGCCGGTAAGATTGGCTTGATCATGCCATATAGCAAAGATTTTTGTGATAGCTGCAATCGCTTGCGCGTATCATCAGTAGGCAAAGTGCATTTATGCTTATTTGCTGAACAAGGTTACGACATAATGCCTTATTTAGAAAAGGGTGATGTGAATGGCACCATTGAAGCGCTGCAAAACATGATGAGCGCAAAAAGCGTTAGCCACTATTTGCACGAAGGCAAAACAGGTGCCACCACGCATTTTGCTATGCTAGGTGGCTAAGCTCACTGCTTCTTAGTTTTTCTGATATCGGCTCGAAAGCTTATTATATAATACGTCAGCATAGTTGCTAGCGGTGCTATCGCACTCAGTCATGGCTTCAACAAGATGCTCGTTATCTTCGCGGCCTTGCCAAATTTTAATGTATGTTCCTTCCTTATAACCGTGATCTTGACGGAAGAAATTCAGAATATTCTTACCCACATATTGCTCGAACAAGTCATTGGCACTCATTTGTGCCTGCTCTACAATTTTTACAAATAAAGGGACATCAAAGCGCTTTGCTGCGCACAGACCCGCCATTAGTTCTAAATTAGCCAGTAAATCCTGTTCGTTAAAATTATAGTCAGTGCCGTCAAAAGTAACACTTGAACCACCTGCTTCTAGTGCTTGCTCTATCACACTTGCCGCGGTAGCTATTTCACCATTGTGCGTAATAATTAAATGCGACAAGGCAAAGTGCCATATATCCACTAATTCCATTTGCACTTGAGGAAGGTCAAGCTTTTGTGCTTTCCACCATTTCCAACCGTGATGGTCCATAGCTTCAACCGACTCAATTAATGCCGCGCGTAAGTAGCCATAACCTGCGTTTAACCAATCAGGATTAACTTTTTTATTCATGGCATCTTGAAGATCGAGCATAATTGCCAGTTGTGTGCTGCTTAGCATGGTGCTTCCTTTGAGTAGTGTTATGAAAAAAATAAGACTAGCTTTTATCGCTAATTTACTGGCAAATATAGTAATACGAAGCGCTTGGAATCACCACCCTAATGTATAAAAGCGATGTGTAAATTTGGTAAGAATAAGGTAATAGCGAAGTGTTTATAAATACACAGGGGAAGCAAGCAAAGAAGCCACACACGCTCCTTCACTTGCTGTTGGAAACACTTATTTAGGGTAGCGAGCTTTGCGCATTGCACGCTCAGTTAAACGCTGTGAGCTACTTAACGATTGTTCTACCGTCATTCGGCCAGTTAAGGCTGCAGAGAACTGCTGGCCTACCGCTGTACCAATTCCTTGAAACTCAGGAATAGCAACAAATTGCACACCTACATACGGCACTGGCTGTACACTAGGATTAACTGGGTCGGCAGTTTGAATTGAATCTAGTGTAATTTGAGCAAACGGAGCTGCATCCATATACTCAGAGTTGTTATACAAAGATGCACGTGTACCTGGTGGTACTTTCGCCCAGCCTTTTTTACTCGCAACTAACGAAGAATATTCTTTAGACGTTGCCCACGAAATGAACTTCATCGCCGCATCAGACTTTTTACTGCTTGAAGGAACTGCAAGCGTCCACGCCCATAACCAGTTACCACGTTTACCTAAACCTGCGTCAGGCGCTAAAGCAAAGCCTACTTTATCGGCTACTTCAGAGTCTTTTTCATTTGTTACGAAGGCACCTGCAACGGTAGCATCTATCCATATTCCGCACTTACCCGTTTGGAATAAAGCAAGGTTTTCGTTAAAACCATTTGCAGAAGCGCCAGGAGGGCCTGACTCTTCCATTACATCTACGTAATATTGAAGTGTGTCTTTCCATGGCTGCGTATTAAATTGGGGCTTCCAGTTTTCATCAAACCAGCGAGCTCCAAATGAATTAGCCATAGAGGTAATTAAAGCGACGTTTTCGCCCCAACCTGCTTTACCGCGTAAACAAATACCATAAACGCCAGAATCACGATCAGTCATGGCTTTTGCGGCTTTGCGAATAAAGTCCCAAGTAGGCGCTTTAGGCATTTCTAAGCCCGCTTTTTCCATTAAATCAGTACGGTACATAACCATTGAGCTTTCGCCATAAAAAGGAGCAGCAAATAGTTTGTCATCTACCGACAATCCACTTCTAATGGCTGGTAATAAATCATCTACGTCATAATTTTCGCCTAATTGATCAAGCTCTTTTAACCAACCTTGTTTACCCCAAATTGGCACTTCATAAGTACCAATGGTCATAACATCGTATTGGCCACCACTGGTAGCTACATCAGTGGTCACACGTTGGCGAAGAATGTTTTCTTCAAGCGTCACCCACTTGAGCTCTATACCAGGATTTTTGCTTTCAAAATCACTGCTTAATTCTTTCATGGTAATCATATCGCCGTTATTTACGGTGGCAATAGTGATGGTTTCAGCGGCTAACGAAGCTGTACTAAATGTTAACGCTGCACACGCTAGTAAAGATAATTTTTTTAACATCGGGTATTCCCCTTTTTATGTATATTTAGCATTGAATCAAGTAAAACGGGCCGGCACTTACCGGCCTGTTCTATTAAAATTTAACAGATATTTCTGACGTAAATCCATCAAACCCACGGCCAATTTGACCACCTGAGTTTAAGCCTTCATCTTGATCAACGTATTCAAATTTCCATAAGGTTTTTTCATTAATCCAGTAACCGGCTGATACTTGTATACGTTCCACTTCATTATCGGTTTGTTCTATAAGGTCAGATGTATTTTCAGCATGCGAATAACGCGCCGCAACAAAGAATTTGTTAGGTATAATGTACTGCTGTGCTTCTAATGTGTAGTAGGCAACCGAAGACTCACCTTCAATTACACTAACAGAATCAAACGTAGTACCCGATGCATCTGCCACTCCGTTTGTGCCAAAATATGTAATACCAGCAACGGCATTGCCATCAGCATCAGCGAAGGTATAGTCATCAGACGTTTCACCAATCATGAATATTACGCTGGTTTCTGGTGAAGGTTGATAAGCCAAGTTAAGTTGAATAATAGATTGATCTAAGCCCGGTAGAGCCCCTACATGGGTATCACGCTCACTAGAAGCTGAGGCTGAAAAGTTATAGTTTTCGCCATCACCAAAGCGATAGTTAGTAGTAGTTAAACCCGCTAAGCTAGCAACGCCGTCTTCAAATATAAGTTGATCGCCTTGGTTGGCTTGGAAAAAGTTTAAACCGGCTTTAAATCCACCTTCAAATTCTAAGGTACCTTGAATACGGAAGTTAAAACCGCGGTCTTCTTGAAAGGCTTCGCCAAAACTTGATGTAGTCATATGGCCCGCTACATTATATTTTTTAAGAATTCCGCTGTCTAAAGATTCGGTATAGCTTAATTGAATACCGTTTTCAGCCGTAGCGTAATCAGTAATACCATTACCAATAAGTGCATTTGCTTGGTTGTCTGCGCCGTCTTGGAAACCTTTAAACTGGAAAGGTGATGCGCCAATATTACCTAAGCGTAGGGTTAAGTCTGCGTTTTCACGAGGTGCGCCCGACAAACCTAATAATTCAAATTCAATACCCGCGAAATCTTGGTGAAAAGAAAAATCGCGATCGCCATTGTTGCCAAAATCATTGGGCTCTTCTGCAATATCAACATCGGCAGTAATATAGTCAGTGATTTTAAACTTCAATTGTAAGTTAACGCGCAAACGCCCAAATCCCGACGACTGCTCTTCGTCTTCAGGACGAAATGCGCCATCTTTGGCTTGAATACTTTGATAGTTTTGAAGTGCTAAGAAGTTTACTTGTGCGCGGCCATCAAGAAATTCGTTGGCATTGGCGTGTAATGGGAACGAAGCTGCCGCGATTGTTGCAATGGCGCCAAGGGTTCCAATAGTAGCATTTGATTTTGAGCTGCTGATTGCCTGTTTTATAGAAGACAAAAGCGGTTTTTGTTGTGTGTTGTTTAACATATTGAACTCTCTAATTTTATTTTCAAACTATTTTGTTTTTAGATAAAACCAATGAATATCTAAAACGCTTCCTAGCCAACCGCCGGAGCACAAACATCACGAGCTGAGCCGCTGACACCATCTGGTCATTTGCTTAGGTGCTGAGCATATTCCCTCAATAGTGTTATTTCGTCAACCATTTTTTTTACATTTAATTATCATAAAAGTGCAAAATATAATTTTATTTATAATAATCAATGGTTTGATAGCGCACCATTTTGTAACAAAGTTAACGACTCGTTTTCCAATAAAGCGCTGTTTGCAATGCTTGAAAAAGCGTTTACGAGAGTTTTTGTGAATAAATACGAAACCAACCCGTGTTTTAGCGGTCAATATTTCAACCCCTTATAATGTGTAAGATGCGAATTTGCATACGATTGATCTAAACCGGTTTGATACAAGCGAAGAAAATTTGTTTTCTTTAAATGGGAAAACTAGAAAACCTGTGCGATTAAAAAAAGTCGTATTTGTTGCTTTATCAATAGTGTTACATTTAAGCGTTATTACGATGTTCATCGTTTACGGGCCAACAGCGCTAGAGCCTATTCAAGATGCGTCTACTTCTTTAAAGAGCTATGTAGTTATGAAGCCCTTACCTATTCAGAAAGCTAAATTAGAAATTGCAAAGCCTGAAATAAAAGTCTCTGAAACAAGCCAGCTTCAAACAATAGAGCCACAAATAAATGCGCCTGTTCTTAAGCAACAAGTGCTAGAAGTGCCTCAAATTGAAAATGCTGAAGTAAGCGCATCGTTAGAAGAAAAGCAGAAGCTAGATATGACACAGAGAGAAAAAAGCGAACCGCCAGCTAAAAGTTCACAAGTACATAGCGCTCAGACACAAAGCCCACAAACTACGAACTCTGCAATGGTTAACACACCAATTGATTTAAGCGAAGCAATTGGCAAATACCAAAAACAAATACACAGGGCAAAAGTACAGAGTATGGCAGAGCAAGCAGCTAAAGCTTATCGAAAGGCGAAAACCTCACCTGAAATTAACACTGCCACGACAGTTAGTTACGAAGAGCGCTCTGCTGCTTTGCGTAAAATTGAAGTGGATTGTGCGAACGTGCTTAAAAAAGGACTGAGCATACTTTCTTATTTAGGTGGCGGCACCGTAGACTGTCGAAATAATAATAATTTTCAGGAGTACATTAACAAGCACTTAAACAACCTTCCCCTTGAAGAAGAGCAGTAAGTTATGCTCTGGTATTACTTAAAACGTGCCCTTTTCTAATAAAGGTAACACATACTTACTAATACGAACTTTGGGCCGCTAGTGAAGACGCATCCTTATTTTGAGGTGTATACAATATACTGTGCAGGCCGGTATAGTAAATTTCAGGTAAATCAATGCCATCAAACAATTTAGTAATTTCGTCTTTTTCTTCATACAACTTTCGTAAAACAAAAAAGCACTGTGCTTCTACTTCACCTAGCAATAAATAAAACTCTTCTAATTCAGCACAATGCTCTTCGCACAAAGACTCTTTAATATTATCCAACCACTCTTTTTGCGTACTATTTAGCACACCCGTTTCATCAATATTATATTTCACTTGTTTCAACAAAGCCCACGGCTTAAAGCGAACTGAGTCGGTAAGCTTATCGTGATGTTGCTTGTAAATATCAGAGAACATGTCAAACCACAAATTAAGGCGCGCTAATTTTTCACAACATTTATTCACCAAGCCTCTTAATTCGTTAGTCGAAAAAGCAGGTTCGTAAGGGAGCTCTCCTTTTTTCATAATTCTTAAGAGGGCATTATGCACCTGAGGTAAATGCGCGCTAGTGGGCACGCGTAATATGGCAAAAATAATCTGTATTGAAAATTTACGTTCGGCTAAAAGTTTTGTATGAAATTTAGTTAGCCTTTCAGCTATCGATATTATCTGCCCTTCTACGCATAACTTATCAGATGACTTTCCAAATGGATAACCAAATCCATCGGCTCGCTCATGGTGCTCAAGGACGGCGCGCTTTACGATTGTAGGCAAGCCGGGAATTAAGCTGGCAAAATGAGCAGAAACCACCACGTGCCCGTGAAATAACTTAAGATCGTCATGACTCAGTTTGTCTTCGTTGTTCACAATATCTGGCGACAAATGAAGCAAACCTATATCTGATATCATATTAGCTAAAAACACATCTTTGGCTTGTTGCAAGGTCAAGCCCAGTTCTAACGCAAGGTTAGCCGCCAGCACTCCTGTTGTAAGTAAGCGCTCAAATCGGTCAGGGTAAATAGATGAAAACACGGTGAGCTTATCTTGTATAAGTTTATATTTACTGAGCTGTGACATTATTTCGGATGCTAACTGAAACAAGCCATTTTTTTTACTCTCTTCAAGCAACCCTTTTTTTATCAAACGGTCTTCATACATTTTATATACGCTGGATTTAGTGAGCGAGTATGACAGTCCAAGACTTTCATCAATAGGCTTTAACAATTTGTGCTTTGCAATTTTACGCGCCGTTTCATGGCACAGCCTAGTTCCGGCTGCCGCCACTAGCGCGCCGTTTTTGTTTTGGATATTTTCAGAGACAGATACCGCATTGGTTTCGTTAATCTTAGCGAGATGTTTGACGTAATGCGTATTATTCAACTGTGTTTCCCATTTAGGCGCTAGATTCAAAGCCTAGGCATTCATTAAGGTAATCAGCATCGCAATATACAAGATATTTAAATATGAGTGCGGCCAATTGTGTTATGAGCAGTTATACCTGTATCTATTTATTGATAACTAATTTAGTCAAAAGTCTAATGTTTTCATACTTTTCATTTAATAACCGGCTAAATGATCATGAAAAACACGTTTAGGTTTGTATAGGGTATGAAACACCCTTCATTAAAATGGCAGCACGTTTGAAGTAATGGGTAAATCAATATCAAAATTGCTGTTCCCGTACATCCCTTCTTGGTCTCCCTCTTGTGCTTCTATTTTAGCAGCATCAGCGCGAAGCTTGTTTGCCATTTGTATATTAGGCTCAACGCCTAGGCCATGTTCATACATAAGGGCTAAAGCTTCCATGGCAGGCACGTAATTTTGCGTGGCGGCCTGTTGAAAATATTGTAAAGCCTCACCATCATTTTGTTCAGTCGCATTTCCGAGCAAATGTTGCATTCCTAACATAAACGCCGCACCTGCATGATTATTCGCAGCGGCTTCCTCAAGTAAGTCAAAAACTTGATCAGTCATTCCCTCGTTAGCAGCTAACATATTGGCTAATTGAAATTGCGCTCCTGCATGCCCTTGTTCGGCTGCCATTTCATAATAGTCCATGGCGGCTTGCGCATGACTAGCAGAATTCGTCGACAATGATTCATGCTGCATTGCTAACTCGAATTGCGCCTGAGCATCGCCATTTTGTGCCATTTCAAGTAAAGATTCACCCTGTGAGCCTTCACCTTGCTCTCCCTCATTCGGCATCTCTTGAGAATTCTCTTGCCCACTGCCTTCAACGCTATCTTGCGCATCACCTTCCATATTTCCATCAAGTTGCTCTAGCTGCGCTTGTGTAAATAAATCAGCAATAGCATCTGAAAGTTGATCTGGGCTAGGTGCTGAGCTTGACGGCTCATTTGATGACGATTCATCGGTTTGAGGCTCACTATTACCTGAAGGCTCTGTTTCTAAAAGTTCTTCTTCCTCAGGCGTTTGTGATTGCGACGTACTTACAGCCCCGGTGCCTTGAGGAGGCGTTTCAGGAGGCGTATCGTCATTCGAAGTTTGACCTTGATCGCTACCTCCGCCTCCGGTTAAAGCTTCGTCAGCTCTCACCAATCTATAACGCCGTTTTTTACCAAAAAGTTGAGCAATAAATTTGAGTATATGGCCATTTTCTATAAATTCTAATTCACATAGTACGCGTGGGTTACTGCCTTCTTTGCACAAATCATTATTTTGAAAATGCGTATTTATGTTAAGCGTCTCAAGGTTCGTTTTGAGCGCGTTATTGTTAGGTATGTTGAAAACTATACGCTTCACAGTGCCATCTTTATGTAAAACCACTTCCACAGAGTAATTACTTTGCTTGCCTGCTGTGTTTAGTGTTTTGCGTTTGTAATTATGCATTAACTTGTTAGAAGGCCGCCCACCCTCAAACCCTGCTTTGACTAAGTCTTTGTGTAGCAAATTAAAATCTTCTTTGAAAGTGATGCCGTCTACTGAAAAACTCAATACCATTTCTTCAGTATACTGACCATACGCTTGCACTGGCACACCAGCGTGTACAAGGAACAAACTTATAATCATTAAAATGCGCCTCAAACAATTCATCTGTTTTACTCTAGATTAGGGTCGTATATGCTTATCAAATCAAGTCTATACTGCCATTTCAACTCTGTAGGCTTTGAGCCTTGCTGAACAAGGCGTTGCATTTGAGTACACATATACTGAGTGTCATTAGTGCGTTTACAATCAATTTCTCGTACTCGTTTGTCACCATATTCACAGGTTTCGCTAATACTTTCTCGGCTAATATTTGAATCAGAGCAGCGTTTATAGTTTTCTATTTGCGTTTTATCCATGGGCTCAGGTTTACCATTTACGACACTCGCACCAGTTATATTAAGACGAATAGAATGTAAGCCAGTGTCAGGGTTAAGCAAAAACAATTTGGTTTCTTTATAGGTGTACTCCTTATCTAAATAGAAAACATTGGCAACAAACAAATTGTTAAACGCCCCAGAGTTTGGTTCGCTTTCATCAGCACCTATTGCCGCCACTTCCAGCCGAGCCTGCATGTCTTCAAGCTCTGCCTCAAGCTCTTCTACTTGCTGCTGTAAACTTGCCACTTCTATATTTTCTCTAGGTACCGGTGGTGGCAGGTCAGGCATATCTATTTCTGGTATACTTTCTACTACTTGAGGCTCAGCCACATTTTGCCCATCATTTATTGGAGCGCTTGCCATGTCGGGCTTTACGGGCGTCATTAATGACACAAAAATCATAATGAATAGCAAATCTAAAAGCGGCGTTAATTGAACTATCGGTCGTTTTTTTGTGCTCATAATATCAGTCCATTCTATAGGCGTGTTTTACGACAAATACACTGAGTTGATAACATCTTTATATTCTTTGCTATCTCCAATTGAGCGTTCAATTTTAGGATGTAAAGCGCTTTCTATAACCATAAATACCACCGACAAGGCTATACCTAAAATAGTGGTTTCCATGGCCATTACAAATGCTTCACTAATTTGTTCGGCAGCCGCTACGCCTGATTTCATATCGGTTTTAGCTATAGCGATAACTGTGCCTAAAATTCCTAAGAGTGGAAACACCTGCACTAAGGTAGACATTACGCTGGCATACATTTCCAAACCAAAGTAACGATTTTCGGCAGAGCGTTCTGCTAGTTTTCCTGCATTTTGTCGTATAATCAGTCTGGCACTTTCGTCATGCTGAATCTTGTTAGTTATAAAGCGAAGCGTAGACTCAATTTTCTCATGAAGGTGCAGACCTGAGTCTTTATCAGGGCTATCATTAAAACCTTTCAACAAATTATCGGTCGCATCCGACAACCTATTGGCTTGGTTCTTCAACTTAATGTAAATAGCGCCAACTAAGTACAACTCGGCCAGAGCAAAGGCGTACATTATGTTGTAAATATTGGCGTCCATAAAATGGTAGACCGTATTAACGAATTCATTTTCACTCATGATGCCTCCTAGGCGATATAAGTTTTAAATTTTAAAAATTTGTTGTTAATCAGGCACTAAAAATGTAGCCCCAGGGGAATATTCTGTTATTACGCGAATAAAATCACCAGGGCTGTTAGCTTTCCAATCTACTTGTACTGTGAACTCGTCAAGTATTTTGACTCTATCAGTAACCTCTAAGCCCCTGGCCTCTGGATTTAAATATTTCACGCTGGTGTTTGCTAAAATGTCACTTTCTCTCAAGGTTTTCATTTGCGTCATTACGCCAAGCACTTTTGCATCAAATGTTACCTTTGCTTTTTGGGAAAGACTCTTTGCCGGGTCAAAAAACACATAATGACTTGCCACCACGGTGCCTGCTGCAATTCTATTTTTTGTACGTGACTTAGAATTTGGCGCAATATTTACTTTTAGTTCTTTCGCTAAGGTAATATTTTGGTCTTCATCAAAGGCATATAAGTGAGCTTGTGTAAATGTATCTTGCCCCACTGTATTGGCCGGGCGTGACTGACTAAACGGCACTTGTAACTTAATGAATTTAGCGCCCATTTTTAAGGAGTTACCGCCGGTGATTTGCCCAGAAACTACCGTGGCACCTAGTTTTGGAGCTGCGATTAATAAACCGAAGAGCAATATACTGAAGTAATAACGAATCTGCATAGCCGAACAATCCTTTTCGATTAACCTTGCAATTAGTACAAATAATAATCAACCGAGTGTGAAATACAATGGAAAACACCAATATATTTAAATTTTTGTTGAGACATTTACGTTAGACGGATAACTGATGAAAAAGGAACAAAAACTATTATCGAGAATAGTTGCGTATAGCGTGACTGTCTAAGCCTATACGAGTTAGTAAGGCATTAAATCTTGGATCGTCGCGCAAGGGCTGTAGCCTTGGGTCGTTTCGTGTAAACACTAAGCAATTTGAGCGCGCTTCTACTGCATCGTTCAAATGCTCAAATGCCTTTTCTTTATTATTTAATAGAATGTAATTCACCGCTGATTCGTAAGGGCATATGTAGCTATTTAGATTATTAGCTTTGTCTAATAGCGGTTGAATTTTCTCAGTTTGTCCTGCCCAGCCAAATGCCTGTGCTAAAGCAAGATAAGCAAAGGCAGATTGGGGGTCTAATTTAACGCCTTCTTTGGCTAAGGTAATAGCGCGTGGGTATTGTTTTGCTATGGAAGCGGTAACACTGGCGCCGCTGTATATCATGCCTGTTTTAGGGTGAAGGCGCATTTGATCAGAGCTCCAAGTCAATGCCGCCTCAACCGATCCTGACATCATAAGCGCCCAATTTCCCCAATCAGCTATTTCCACGTTTAGCGGGTCTAATCGCTTGGCTACATTCAGCGCATTAATTACTTTTTCTTTTTCACCTATTGCTGCGTAATACATGGCAAAACCTAGTTCGGTTTGTGCTAATGATGGATCTATTGATTTAGCAGTATTCAACATATCCCAAGCATCTTGCCAACGCCAGGCAAGTACATAGGCTAAACCCAATGCTGAGTATGCTTTTGCTGATTCTGAGTTAACCGCCAAAGTTTCAAGTACCGAATCTATAACATTGGGTAAAACATTTGCCGGAGTTTCGAAATAAGACATGATTAAGCGATAGGCATTTGCCTTAGCTATATACGCCTCTTCAAAATTAGGATCAAGTTTTACTGCCTGAGAAAATAACTCTATTGCACGGCGCAAAGACTGATGCTCAAGTAAGCTTACTTGTTGCTGCCCCGCAATATAATATTCATATGCTTGAATATTGTTAGTAGGTAAGCTACCTAACTTTGCAGGCGAAGTTTTATTTCCCCCTCCCTGCGCTGGTGTCAACACTCCCTTATTTTGGAAGCTTATTGGACCAAATACCCATATTCCTACAAGGCCAATAATAACAACTACGGGTACGGCTATTCGGACTAGAAATTTATTGGCATTGGGAACCTGTAACTTACCGATTTCATCCTCATTCATTTCATCTATTTGCGCAATAAACTGATACCCTCTCCCCCTGATAGTTTTTATAATATCTTGACGTTCGCCATTATCACCCAACACTTTTCTTGCACTTTTAATATGATTACTAAGCGTAGTATCAGAAACTTCGCGCCCGTCCCAAATTTCGGTGAATAGTTCATCGCGCGATATTAAGTTTTCACGATGTTCAATCAAGTACACAATGAGATCAAATACTTTTGGTTCCACACTTATGGGTAAACCCGCGCTTGTAATAGAATACTGCTGAGTATCAATTTCATAATTATCGAGTTGGTATTTCATACGCTTAATTCAAGTTGCTCAATTGTAAACAATATTTTTTGTGTATAGATACTTTACCCATAAATACTAGCTCAAGTCATAACCATAATTAGCTTGTTATCAAAAGATTAGCGAATAGTTATCTAATGATGCCTATTTATTGCTTAAAACTTAGCCTACCCTCAGGTAAGCAATTTCACAAGCGTCATACTCCTAATTCCTTGTTGGCTAAATATATAAAAAAGGAAATTATGATGCCTTCTATATTAGAGATATTGCTAGACCCCATTTCGCTTGGATTACTTTTTTTATACGCGCTACTTATGGTTATTGAGGCAATTGCGCCTGCAAGAAAACTTCCCAAGGTTAAAAACTGGATACCAAGATCAATGCTCACCTTTGTGTTCTATTTTTTCTTGTCTGTGTACCTACCTTTATTTTGGGACAAACACTTAGCGCATTACCAGTTATTTAATTTAGAATCCATGAACGTATATCTAAGCGCACTGCTTGCTTTACTCGTATTTGAATTTCTACTTTACGTTTGGCACCGGAGTATGCATCAAAGTCGTATTTTATGGCGTACGTTTCATCAAATGCATCACAGCATTGAGCGAGTAGACACCTTTGGCGCATTTTATTTTAGCCCATTGGACATGATTGGGTTTACTTTGTTGGGAAGTTTAAGCTTGGTATTAATAGTAGGTGTTAGTGCACAGGCGGCTACTTACTTTTTATTCATTACAATGTTTTTGGCTATTTTCCAGCATACCAATATAAGCACTCCTCAATGGCTTGGGTATTTTATTCAGCGACCTGAAAGCCACACCGTGCATCATCGCAAGGGCGTGCATCGCTTCAACTATTCAGACTTACCTATATTTGATATTGTTTTTGGAACGTTTAGAAATCCCAAAAATTTTGAGGGTGATGTTGGGTTTTATAATGGCGCGTCTAGCAAGATATCTAAAATGTTATTGTATCAAGATGTCGCAAGAGATGAAAAAACGTAATTAAAATATTATGGAGTTATTTTAAAGTAGGAAGATTTGTAAAAACTAGGAATTGGGAAAGTAAAATAGCCAATGGTACAGAAACCATTGGCTATACAAATATTGTGCTAAACCTAAAGCTTAAAGTGGTACTACTTTATTTGCACATGGACCTTTTTGGCCTTGACCAACTTCAAACTCTACTTGTTGACCGTCGTTTAATGTTGCATAACCGCCACCAGATTGAATTTCTGAATGGTGTACAAACAAATCTTTGCTTCCGTCTTCTGGAGTAATAAAACCGAAACCTTTGTCTGCATTAAACCACTTAACTGTACCTTTACTCATAACTATCTTTATCCTTGGTGAAAAATATAATTCTGATAAGTTATCACCATCACATAATCAGAATTTGAATTTTTAAATGCTTGTTACCACTAAATACGAGCATTCTGCATACTGCTGTTCGGGTAGTATAATACTTATTTCAATTATTTTCCGTTTTTCTTTTTAATATTTACTGCCTTTCTTGCAATTTTTAGCAAATCAGGGGAAATATCATCAGCACCATCTTTAATTAATTTGCTCACATCACCTGATGAAAAAAGCGATCCGCGCTCAGATTTTATATCTAACGAGCGAACGTAATCTTTTGTTTTTCCAGTACTTAAGCAATCAATGTAGAACAAAATGATTTCTTCGTTGACACTTTTTGCAGGGCGCTTTAACACCTCAACAGTGTAAGATAACTCGGCTATTTCTTGTTCAAGAGATAATATTAATTCTTCTGTATTGGCGTAAGGTTTATACACGTATTTGGCTCTTTATTGTAAAAATTATCATTTTTTTAGTGACTACCACATCAAATCGTCAGGTACTACGAAGTCAGCATAAGGGTCATCTTCTTCAAGCACGTCTTCTTCAGCTGTCTTATTTTCAATAATAATGCTGCTATCACGAAGGGCTATTTTTTTAGCGACTGAATTAGGAATCACCACAAAGCCATCTTCAAATTTTACTACCGCCAAAATCCCCTTAAGTAATTGATCTCTAATATCGGCCGGTACATACAAAAAGTGAATTTTACTGCCTTGGGTAAAATTATATTTAATATCGGTGGCTTTACTTAGGTCAAGCTTGTTCATTTGAATAAGCTGTTTTATTTGCGCTTGAATTTCTTTGTTTTGATTTTGTTCTTTTTGTTGCTCATTGAGTGCTTTAGCCCGCTCTTGCTGCTCAGCTTTACTCGCCTCTACTCCGGCTTTTACTTCGCGCGCTAAAGTGCGAGATTTCTTTTTACTCTTTTGTGCTTTCGTCAATTTTTTTTCATTTACCAAGCCAGCTTTTAAAAGTTGATCTTGTAGAGATAATTTGGCCATGCTTTCCTCATGCGGTAACGCAAATCTATGCGCGCTAGTTTATCGTTAGCTTGTCAGCAAATAAAGTTAATAATATCTATCCTTTGTAAACGTGTTCCTAATGTAGCCATAAAACCTAATTTTGGAATATACAGCGAACACTAAAAAAAAATATTATAAATTCCGTATTTATATTGCGCTACAAATAATATTTTTGATGCTCACTAAGCCATTCAATTACATGACAAAAATTGGCTACTATATAAAGTTAGGTAAATCGAATAGCGGCAGTGCTTCTTTATTTAGCTTAAAAATTACACTTTTGGCTGAATATTTGTTCGCTTTTTAATCGACAACTGATAAACTGTCGCTAAATAGATACATGTTGCACGTACTATGCGGTGTAGCGTGACATAACCTGCTAAGGCATGTAGACCTCGTCTAGTTGTTCATTGTAGTAGTAATAATTAAAAAGAGAATTGATATGAATAAAAAGATAAGTAGCGCATTTTTTAGCGTGATGTGTGTGTTAGGAGCTAGTTCACAGGCCGCAACTATTAGCGTGTTTGATACGAACTTAGCCTTTCACGAAGCGGCCTTTTATAGTTCTTTAACGCTAGGCTCTTCTTTAACCGAAGATTTTGACTCTTTCACACCCGTTGATGCTCAGTACCAGCGTTATAACGCTCAAAATAGCTGGCTGGTTTCGAGCAATTCAATCAATACTTCCGTTGGCGTATTTACCAACACAATTGCTGGCCAAGCCGGTAAAAATACAAATTCAGATAATTTGATGATTGAAAGTGAAATTACGGGTGAACATGGACGAGAATCACTCGCGTCAAGCGCAAGTGATTATTGGCTCGACAACAACGACGCTAGCCAAGTGCAATGGGATATTGTTGGAAACGGCTTGTTCAATTCTATAGGTTTCTTTTTGTCAGACGTAAACGACATTAACGCTCGTTTGAACTTTATGTTTGGTCAAGATACTCAACTTAACACTGGCACACGGTACGCTGACGCCAAAGTAATTTTCGTAACAATTACTGATTTTGCAGCGGTAAACAGTGCCAGCCTAATTTTTGAAAATTGTAAAAATGTTGCTTGTGCTTCTTTATCTGGCAGCGATGGTTGGGGCATTGATGACATTACATTAGGATTAACCCAAACTAGCTTGGCAGCTGGCCCGCTTAATTTTGCGAATCAAGTGCCAATAAAAGAAACGGGGCTACTGGTAGTTGCTGGCTTAGCGAGTATTTTTTATATTAGAAAACGCAAGCTGTTATCACGCAACTAAAACAAACAGCCATCGCAAGCGCCTTTTAAAGGCGCTTCGCCTCTCCCCCCCTAAGCGCCAGCTCTTTTACCTTCTATTATTGTACCTTCAGTAAGCGAACTATTATAAATAGTCGATTCCCGTACTTACTTGCAAACAACCTAATTAGCATATTTATATGATTTATTTACACAAGCGTTAAATTTGTGTAAATTACTCGCATTCTGGATGCGTACTATTTTTGAAATTATATTTACTCAATTTTAGCTATGTACGCTTATTTATTAGTGCCTAACAAGAGTATGTTTATGTCTAACCTAGCCCAATATGTTCATTTACGCAGCCAACAAGCTAGCCTTATTATTGATTGCCGTCGCAATACCCCTGAGGTTTTGTATTGGGGCAAGGTTCTGTCAAAAAATACCTGTCCAGAAATGTTAGGTATTTTACAAACACGCCAAGAAGCAAAATGCGCTTTGGTTGAAGAAGTCCCTATTAGTTTATCACCTTGTTTAGGCAATGGTTTTACTGGCCAACCCGCACTTGATTTATTTGACAACGGTATTGCGTGGTCTGTTGGCGCAAGCTTGCAAGCAATAAAACAAGATAATGACCAGTCAGTTGTTTTTGTGTCATTTGATGAAACAAGGCAAATTGAACTTACTCACACAATAGACTTAGATTTTGATACTAACGTAATATGTGCAAGTACACGCATAAAGAATTTGGCTGATTCATTGCTTAACGTAAATTATTGCGCCGCCCCCACTTTCAGCATGCCTGATCACATCAGTAAAGTGCTCTCGTTTGAAGGGCGTTGGTCAATGGAGTTTCAGCAAAACAGTATAGATTTATTCTTAGGTGCGTTTGTACGCGAAAATCGCAAAGGTAAAACCTCTCACGATAACTTCCCAGGTGTTATTTTGCATAGTGAGCATGCCAATGAAGCTAGCGGAGAATGTTATGGCTTTCATTTGGGATGGTCTGGTAATCATAGAACGCGCGTTGAGCTTCTTCCTGAACAAAGAACCTATGTACAAATGGGCGAGTTATTAGGTGCCGGTGAAGTACAACTAAAACAAGGCGAAAGCTATACCAGCCCTAGCCTATATTTGAGCTATTCAGCCGCAGGTTTTGGTGAGTTATCACACAATTACCACCGCTTTGTTCGCCAACAAATTTTAAGCAGCAACATCACCAAAGTGCCGCGCCCTGTGCACTACAACACGTGGGAAGGTATTTACTTTGACCACAATATAGATACCTTGAAAAACTTAGCCAATATTATGGCCAATGTAGGCGCAGAACGATTTGTATTAGATGACGGATGGTTTAAGGGCCGCCGCGGTGACAACGCCGGCTTGGGTGACTGGATAGTAGATGAGGCAATTTACCCTAATGGTTTATCACCTATTATTGACCACGTTAACGACTTAGGTATGGCCTTTGGTATTTGGTTTGAGCCTGAAATGGTTAACCCTGACAGCGACCTATTCCGTGATCATCCTGAGTGGGTACTTTCTACCGAAGGCAATCCACAAATAAAATTTAGACATCAGTTAGTGCTTGATTTAACGCGTACAGAAGTGTGCGATTACTTATTTAAACAAATGAATGATGTGCTTAACGACTATCCGCAAATATCTTATATTAAGTGGGATATGAACCGAGATATTAACCATACTGGTGACGGCCAAGGTAAGAGTGCAATTCACGCACAAACACTTGCGGTTTATGCTCTAATTGACCGCGTTAAAGCTGCGCATCCGCACGTAGAAATTGAAAGTTGTTCATCAGGCGGTGCACGTATTGATTATGGCGTGTTGGCGCATACTGATCGTGTTTGGACCTCTGATTCAAATGACGCCCTTGACCGCCTAATGATTCAGCGCGGCTGTTCGTTCTTCTTCCCCGCTGAAATTATGGGTTCTCATGTAGGCCCGCGTGATTGCCATATTACTGGCCGTCGTATTTCTATGGAAATGCGAATCGCAGTTGCAATGTTTGGTTCTATGGGCATGGAAATGGACCCACGCGAACTTGATGAAGAAGATATAGCCTGCTTACAAGCTGGCCTTGGCATTTACAAAGATTACCGTAGCCTAATTCATTCAGGGCGTTTATATCGTGCTGACTTAAACGGTAATTCGGTTGACTTTGGCGTAGTAGCTGACGACAAGAGCTTGGCCTTGTTTGCGTATAACAGTGTGGTAGAAACCCGCAGAACTATGCCGCGTAAATATCGCTTTGCAGGATTAGACCCAGATGGGCTTTACACCCTAGACCTAGTTTGGCCTAAAAAATTATTCGAATATTCGAAGTCAATATTGTCAGTAATTGAAGGGCAAACGTTTAGCGGCGAAGTGTTAATGAACTACGGAATGCAGTTGCCTGTAGTATTCCCACAAACTAGCTTAATATTTAAATTAACTAAGCAATAGATTACTTAAGTTGAGCGGCCTAAAATATCTTGTTTTGGCCGCTATACAAATGATGAGTCGGGAACCGTAACACGCGGTTCTTCTCTTCCAAGCTTATCACTTAGTTGATACACGAATACATTTCCAGCACGCGGCTGTTTAGCAAGTTGTGCCTTTGGCAGGTTTTCCTGCGCACTGGTTATAAACAAATGGTCCATATTGGGCCCTCCAATTGCCACACAAGCCCCCTGCGTCACTGGAATAGGATATCTAAACAATTCTTGCCCTTCAGAATTCAAGCATACTACGCATGCGCCGCCCCAAAGCGCAATCCAAACATTGCCTTGAGTATCTACGCAAGCGCCATCTGGAAAACAGTGTTTTTCGAATTTGGCAAATAAACGCTGGTCAATAATATAGCCGTCTTCATCTAGCTCATACTGATACACTTTATGGGTGCTTGAATCGCTGTGGTACATAACACTGGCATCGTTATTAAAACAAAGCCCATTAGATATATGAATCCCCGAAAGAGTGTGCTCAATGTGTACCTGTTGTATAGGAGAACCCTCAGGCAAGGAATCAAAATGGGCACTATAAAGCGCACCTTGTTGCTTTACATCTAGTTTGGCGTAGTCACCATTACTTACCATGGTACCAAACCAATACCGCCCTTTAGGGTCGCATTTACCATCGTTCATTCGGGTATGCGGATTTTCTTTTTCAATATCAGCCACCCATTGCATTTCGCGGGTTTTATAATTGAATAATGCAAGGCCTTGCTCAAAGCCTGCCATTAGCCATTCTTTACGCTCAGTGAATGCAAATGTGGCAAGCTTGTAAGGTAAACTAATGGTTTGGTGAATTTGCGTGTCAAAATGCCATATATGTAGCAATTTATTGTGAATGTCGGTCCAAAAAAGCGCTTGCTCTTGTGTACACCACAACACATTTTCACCCAGTATATTTTGACAAGGAATTTGGTAAAGGAATTGTTTAACTAACAAAGTACTGCCCTATTATCTTTATTATTAATTTACGACCATTCTTGCGCTAAAAAGCGCTGGCGTACAGCCGCAAAACCTAACACCGTGGCTTGTTTACCATGAAAGCAATCTACCGCACTGCTCTGTTTTTTAATTACGCGTTTAAACAAATCACTTATATGGCTTTCACCAATAATAATAACGCGCTCTACTTCTTTAATATCCCACTCTTGTGCGTACATGGCTGCGCGTACATCACTACCTATTAATAGGCCTGACAAATAAGAATTGGCAGCGGTAGGTGTTAATTGTTCGAAAAGCTGCTTTGTACGTACACTAAATAAACCGTGTATGAGATTACCTGATGAACTACCTAAAGTGAAATCTGCACCTAAATCAAACGAGTTTGCATCAAACACATCGCTAGGTGCTTGAATAAGAATACTAGAGTGCGTAAGTAAATCAAATAATTCACCGGTCATCGCGGTTTTAAACATTTGAATAACGCCGTCTTTCACTAAAATCCACTTTGTATGAGTACCCGGTAAACAAATAAGATAAGTACCATTTCGGTGGGATGCGCTTGCTTCTAACCATCCTAATACTTGTAACTCTTCGCTGCGCATTACGTCAAAATGCCCATTTGCAAGGGTGCAACTTAGTCCCGGTACAATATTAATATTATGCCCTTCGCACTCAAAATTTACCAAGCCAGTTACTATGTCGGCCGGCTCAACTGGACAAGGTACATAGGGTGATTGATGCCAGCCAATAGATGAGCCTATTTGCCCACCCATTATTACGTCTAATGTGCCGTAGTCATCACGCCATTTTTGCGTGATTTGTAAAAAGGTACTGGCGAAATCAAGTTTATTTTTTTGTACGCCAGCGCACTCTGCTTCATCTAGCACTTCTACGCTTTTATTCGCTAATGTACAGCACAAAGCAGCTTTTAATCGTGAGGTTCCCCAATCTATTGCTATATAACATTGGTCGCGTTTTGCTTGAAACATAACTAAGTGCGTCCTCCGTCAATATTAATACCTTGGCCGGTGATCATAGCCGAATCATCAGATGCTAAGAATAGAGCTAAAGACGCAACTTGCTCAGGCAGTAAACGCTGTTTTAAGGCCATGGAGTCAAGCCACTTTCGCTCTTCATCTTCGGTTAACCATGTTTCAAGTTGTTTTTCGGTGGCCACCCAACCCGGTAAAATAGCGTTCACGCGAATGTTGTGATCACCAAAATCTTTGGCGAGGGCTTTGGTCATGCCCATTAAACCAGCTTTTGCTGTCACGTAGCCGGTCATTTGCTTCTGCCCAATGAGCGCATTAATAGAGCTGAAATTAATAATACTGCCGGCATTGCGTTTCTTCATTTTAGAGAACGCGGCTTGCGAGGCAAAAAATGCAGGATCTAAGTTTACATTCATGCATTTATGCCAATCGTAGGCAGATATATTTTCCACCTGATGCCTATTGTCATTCGCAACGTTATTCACCATCACATCTAAACGATTGAAGTGATGATAAGCGTCACAAATAGCGTCTTGAAGCAATTCAGGTTTGGTTACATCGGTATTTCGATACCACAGTTTCTCAGCGTGGGAACCTAAGGATTGAATTAAAGCTTGTGCGTTGTTTTCGTTAATATCAATGAATGCGACCTTCGCTTGCTGTTCAACAAACGCACGCACCATTGCCGCTCCAATGCCTGAAGCACCGCCGGTTATGAATACAACTTTGTCTTGTAGACTTTTATAAAGAGTTGTCACCAAATACTTCCAAATTTTGCCGTTTCTGAGGCTAGATTAACACCAAGTTTACAACTTCACCATATACCAATTTCAGTACCAAAATTAATTGACCCAGTTTAGGTTTAATGAATACCTCATGCATAGCAAAAAGCGCTCGGGATTATGCTTTCACGTATATTTTCACTATCATTGCTATCTATTTAGTGATTAATATGATAATTAGTATTAAAGAACTTATTATTTTTTTAACAAGTTAAATAACACTTAGCTACCTTAGAAGTATTGCATCATTATGAAACAAGCACAAAACTTGACACAACAGTTAACGCACAAACTTGGACTGGCAATTGTAAACGGACATTACCCTGTTGGTGAGGGCATGCCCTCAGAGGCAAATTTATGTGCGGAGTTTGAAGTAAGCAGAAGCTCCACGCGCGAAGCGGTTAAGATGCTGTCAGCTAAAGGCTTAGTATCCTCGCGCCCCAAGCAAGGCATTAAAGTATTGCCCGAAAGTAACTGGAACATGTTTGACACTGACGTCCTTTCTTGGATTTTACAAAGTAAACCTTCATTAAAGTTGTTAAAAGAATTTACGCAGGTGCGCTTTGCAATAGAGCCTTTAGCGGCCGAACTTGCAGCAAAAAATGCCACTCCAAAGCAACTACAAAATATAGAAAAAGCACTCAATAGGATGGCCGATGCCGAAGATGGACTAGACGACCCTCTAGATGCCGATATTAGTTTTCACAATGCTATTCTTGAGGCTAGCGGCAACCGATTTTTTCTTCAGTTGACACAATTTATTAGTACCGCATTACGTGTTTCCATTCGCTATACCAATCATATAAAAGGCGTTAAAAATGCCGATGTAAATGCGCACGCTTTAATATTTCAACACATCAAAAGTGGTGATTCAGAAGGCGCTAAAACCTGCGTATCTGAAGTTTTAGAGGAAGCTTTAGGGCTAATTGAATCAAAGCTCTAAGTCTTCGGCGTGAGCATATAGGCGGTCAATTAGTTTACTCAGCATTTCTTGTTCGTCGCTTTCAAGGCATGCAAGTAAAGTATCTTCATATTCGTACGACAACGGCACTATTTCTTCGTAAACCGCATAACCGGTTTTAGATAATTGAATTTGTGAGCGCCGTTTATCTTCTTTAGCTATTTGGCGCTCAATTAAAGCTCGCTTTAACAACTTGCTAATTGCTCTGCTTATTAATGACTTTTCTATTTGCGTTTTTGCAGATATTTCATCAGCCGATGCCCCAGGATACTCGCCTAATACCGCCATAATTCGCCATTCGGTAATTGAAAGCGCAAATTTATTTTGGTACGCCTGTGCAACCAGAGTGCTCACCTTATTCGACAATATAGACAACCTGTATGGAAGATACCGCTCTAAGGTAAGTAATGGAGTTGCTTGTTTGCTCATAAAGGCCTCAATTATTATTTATTAAGCTGGGTAGCGCAGTAATTTATCATATATTCATACGCAAATATTAACCATCATTTACAGCCTATAATTGGTCTTAGCTTGACATTAGTTGCAATAGCAACTAATTTAGTTGTTATTGCAACTAAATTGAAGGTAAGAGATATGGCTGATTTATTTGAAAATCCGATGGGCTTAGATGGTTTTGAATTTGTGGAGTTTAGCTCACCGGAAAAAGGCATGTTAGAACCGGTATTTATTGCCATGGGGTTTACTCACGTTGCCAATCATAAATCAAAAGATGTGGCCCTATGGCGCCAAGGCGATATCAATTTTATTACTAATTATACTAAAAATAGCCCTGCATTTTACTATGCACAAGAGCATGGACCATCCGCTTGCGGCATGGCTTTTAGAGTAAAAAACGCCCAGCATGCCTACAAATTAGCACTTGAGAAAGGTGCTCAGCCTATTGATATGCAAACCGGCGCTATGGAACTTAAATTACCCGCAATAAAGGGGATTGGCGGTGCAGCATTATATTTAATAGACCGCTACAAAGAAGGCGAAACAATTTACGACATAGATTTTGAGTGGATTGAAGGGCTTGATATCCATCCCCAAGGTTGCGGGTTCCATACGCTTGACCACCTTACCCACAATGTATATCGCGGACGGATGGCCTATTGGGCTAATTTCTACGAAAGTTTATTTAACTTCCGTGAAATTCGCTATTTCGATATTAAGGGCGAATACACGGGTTTGTTGTCAAAAGCCATGACTGCGCCCGATGGCAAAATAAAGATTCCTTTAAATGAAGAGGCCGGTGCTAGTGGTGGTGGGCAAATAGAAGAATTTTTGATGGAATATAATGGTGAAGGTATTCAGCACATTGCATTTGCATGTGATGACTTACCCGCTTGCTGGGACAGATTAAAAGCCATGGGCATGGAATTTATGACGCCTCCACCTAATACCTACTACGAAATGCTAGAAGAGCGTTTACCCGGCCATGGCGAACCAATTGATGAATTAAAAGCGCGCGGGATACTTTTAGATGGCACAACCGAATCTGGAGAGCCTCGCTTACTACTACAAATATTCTCAGCGGCAATGCTAGGCCCTGTGTTTTTTGAGTTTATTCAGCGTAAACAAGATGATGGTTTTGGTGAAGGTAACTTCAAGGCATTATTTGAATCAATAGAGCGCGACCAAGTAGCGCGAGGTGTTGTGGGTGCTACAAAGGAAACTGCGTAATGATAGCCTTAAGCCGAATTCATCATGTTGCCTACAGATGTAATGATGCAAAAGAAACCGTGGCGTTTTATCAAAAAGTATTAAACATGGAGTTTCAGCTTGCGATTGCTGAAGACAAAGTGCCTTCTACTCAAGCGCCCGACCCTTACATGCATGTGTTTTTAGATGCTGGAAATGGAAACGTTCTCGCTTTTTTTGAGTTACCTAATTCACCCGCCATGGGGCGTGATGGCAACACACCAGAATGGGTTCAGCACATAGCATTTGAAGTAGCAAATGAAGAAGCTTTGCAAGCGGCAAAATTACACTTAGAAAGCGAAAATGTAAGTGTGCTTGGGCCTGTTGATCATGGGATCTTTAAATCACTATACTTCTTTGACCCTAATGGCCATAGAATTGAGCTAGCCGCAAATACAGGTACACCCGCTATGATGAAAGAACTTAAGCGTGTGGCCCCTGCGATGTTAGAAGAATGGTCAATAACTAAACAAGCGCCGAAACACGCAGAATGGCTACACAATGGCCAAGGTTTCAAGGCGAAGTAAAGCCTTACTAACAGGATTGAATAAATGAAATTAGCTAGTTTAAAACACGGCCGTGATGGCCAATTAGTCATTGTGAATAAGAATTTAACTAAGATGTGTAGCGCGCAAGTAGCAGCTCCTACTCTTCAGTATGCGCTCGATAATTGGGACCAAGTGATAGGCAAGCTTCAAGATTTATACCAGCAGCTAGAGAGTGGAGAAATTGAAGGTGAGCGCTATGATCCTACGCGCTTTGCGTCACCATTACCGCGCGCATTTCAATGGGCTGATGGCAGTGCTTATGTAAATCATGTTGAATTGGTGAGAAAAGCCCGTGGTGCTGAAATGCCTGAAAGTTTTTGGACTGATCCGCTAATGTATCAAGGCGGGTCTGATACCTTCTTAGGCCCAACAGACGATATATTAATGCCACAAGATGAAGGCTTTGGTATTGACTTTGAGGCCGAAGTAGCTGTTATTACCAATGACGTTCCTATGGGCGTTAGTGCTGATGACGCCTTAAATTATGTTCGCTTGGTAATGATTATGAACGACGTATCGCTTCGAGGTCTTATTCCTGGCGAATTAGCCAAAGGTTTTGGCTTTTTTCAATCTAAACCTTCCAGTGCTTTTAGCCCTGTATGCGTAACACCTGATGAGCTCGGGGACGCATGGCAAGGCGGAAAACTTCACTTACCCTTAGTCACGCATTTTAATGGCAACAAGTTTGGTGAACCGAACGCGGGGATTGATATGACCTTTCATTTTGGACAATTGATTGCTCACGCTGCTAAAACGCGCCCTTTGAGCACCGGAACAATAATTGGCTCAGGCACCGTATCAAATAAGTTAAATGGCGAAGCAGGCAAATCTATTGACGAGGGTGGTGCAGGCTACAGCTGCATTGCCGAGGTACGCATGATTGAAACCATTAGAACGGGCCAAGCAAAAACACCGTTTATGAAGTTTGGCGATTATGTGAGTATTGAAATGTTTGATAACAATCATCAATCTATCTTTGGCCAAATATCACAAACAGTAAAACAATATTAAAGTCTACCTTTGATAAAGCAAACGCTTGTTCGTATTACTAATTACAAGCGTTAGCCTTATCACGACTTTGGTTTAACGCAATTAAAAAGCCGTTTAAAAGTAAATTGGGCTGCACCGCATTATTCTCTTGCTTGCCTTGAGTTTATCAGGTAAAAAGCACCAAATTTCTACTAGGCCACTTAAGTGCAAGCCAAAAAGCAACTTACTCACAACAGTCAAACCCCACTAGATTCGTTATTTGAAAATATTGCCCAAGATATTATTGAACAGGGATATAGCATTCAACGTAAAGCCATTCCAAAAGAGTTAAGTGATATTCTTTACTTTCATCTAAGTAATATGGCCGAATATAAGTTTAGTGATGCCAGTATTGGCCGGCAGTTTAGCCAGCAGTTAGATGAAACTGTGCGCAACGATACAATATCGTGGATACACGGAAACAGCCCGGCTGGTGCTCAGTGGCTAAGCTGGACACAAGCCTTACAAAGTTACTTAAATCGTAGACTGTTTCTTGGTTTATTTTCGTTTGAAAGTCATTTCGCTCATTACGCAAAAGGACATTTTTACAAGCGCCATTTAGATGCATTTAAAGGACAAGCCAACCGAGTATTATCTTTGGTGAGTTACCTCAATCCTGATTGGAAATCGAGCAACGGGGGGGAACTGGTTATCTATAAAAGCGCTAGTGATCAAATAGGTACGAAGGTTTTACCTGAATACGGCACTATTGTAGTATTTTTAAGTGAAGAGTTTGAGCATGAAGTAAAACAAGCTTTGCAAGACCGATACTCAATAGCCGGCTGGTTTAGGGTGAACACAAGCACCGCTGACAAGATTGATCCGCCATTATAAAAGTATTTACGCTGCATGAAACTCTTTGTGCGCATTTTTATTTTATGCCTGTTAAGTTCGTGTTATTTTATACCTTTCAATTATAGTAAAGAGCTAGTAATGCCTAAAGCCAGTGAAATAAAAAAGAATGCCGCCATTGAGCACAATGGGAAAGTATTTTTAGTTAAAGATATTAAGAAATTAACCCCAAGTGGCCGAGCAGGTGCAAGCTTATATCGCATGCGTTTGTATGAAGTATCTACTGGCGCTAAAGCTGACGAAAGTTTTAAAGCTGACGAAATGATTAACACCGCAGAATTTCATAAAAAGAAAGTGATGTTCTCGTACGTTGATGGCACCGAATATGTATTTATGGACAATGAAGATTACACGCCATATTCATTAGACAAAGACGTTATAGAAGATGAGCTTTTATTCATTACCGAAGAAACGGAAGGCTTAAACGCCCTAATGGTAGACGGCCGCCCAGTTGGCATAGAATTACCTGCCTCAGTTGATTTAGTGATCACCGAAACTGACCCGTCAATTAAAGGCGCATCAGCAAGTGCTCGCACCAAGCCAGCCACCTTGAGTACAGGCTTAGTGGTGCAAGTACCTGAGTACATTGCCGCAGGCGAAAAAGTTAAAATTAATACCGCTGAGCAAAAATTTACTAGCCGCGCTTAATCACTTTTCTTAAGTGTTTCAGGTAACATAAATTGTAATGTGGGCATAACCTTATGCGCCAATTTGGCATCATCTTGCGTATATTCGTGCCCACTTTCAACTAAAACATTCACCCCTATTCCCGCATTAATACCCGCTTGAACATCTGACACTTTGTCGCCAAACAATATGGATTGACTCAAGTTAATTCCATGGTCTTTTTGGGCTTGAAGAATCATGCCAGGCTTTGGTTTTCTGCATTCACAGTCAATGTTATACGGCGGTAAGCCTTCTTTTTTATGATGCGGGCAAAAATATACATGAGTAATATTTACGCCTTTTCCGGCAAATGCTTTTAGCATCCAGTCAGTTAATTCTTGAAATTGCGCTTCGGTGTAATAACCACGGCCAATCCCCGCTTGGTTCGTAATAATGATGAGTGCAAACCCTGCATCTTGGTATTGCTTGCAGGCATCAATTACACCATCTATGAATTTAAAATCTTCAATTTTATAAAGGTAGTTTACTTCTTTATTAATAACGCCATCGCGGTCAATAAAAACAGCTTTTTGTAAAGTATTAGAAGAAGACAAAATAATTCCTGTGAGTTAAATGCGCTTTATGCATAGATGATGTAGCCACTGCCAGTGATTGATTATTTAAATCAACGAGTGTAATTATATCGGTATTATACGTTTTAGCTTGCCAAATATGTACAATAACATGCTGCTTTTAGGTTAAGCTAAATGCTTGTTCGGCAAAAGTTTCGCCATTAATAAGTATGCTTATTTTATGCTTACCTGAATAATATTTTCGCGTAGTTACCGTTTTAAAACTATGCTTTTTAGTTAACGTAAGTCCGCCATTATTTACCGGCAAAACTACACTTTTCCATTTAAACACCTTTGGACTCAAGGTACCATTCGCTTTTTGATGATGCACCACGTAATCAATTAATAGTTTTTGTGGGGTACTAATTGCATTTTTAATGTGTAATGTAATGACTTGTTCATTACCCTTAACTACTAAAGTATGCGCCAATGTTAGTTCCAGCTCTTGAATGCTAGCCGGTGCATATCCCAACATATTTAATACAGTTACATTGCCTTTTTTAATAAGTGTTCTACAAGCATGCTTTAGCAGTTTTTGCCGAATAGGCTTATCATCTTGCCACCACTTTAGGGCTATATTGGCCACTAAGTCAGGATGATGCTTTGCTATATCATTTAAACTATTCGCCACCGAGCGCCTTACATATTCAGACTCATCATCTTTTAACTGCTCAAGCAGTGGTAATATTAGCTGAGGGGACTGCACAAAAGCGTGTAGGCGAAGTCCCCAAGGTAGCAAAGGTCTGCTGCCTTCTGATACTAAACGCCTAACATGTAGGTTACTGTCATGCGCCCAAGTCTCCAACACAGCAAGGGTTTTGCATTGCAATTGTTCTAGCAACGGTCTAATGGCAAACTCAGCACTAAAGCGCTTAGTGCATTCTTTTAAGCTTTGCATGCCAAGTTCAAAACGCTCATCAGGTAGCAGTAAAATCGCATCTGAAATGTATTGCACCACCGGCATAATTGTCCAGCCTGCAATGTAGCCTTCAGCATGCTCAAAATTAAGTGTTTCGCCTTGTGAAGGCTTATCTAAAGCGCTTTCAATAATTTGCGTGGCCTTGGTGAAGTCTTGCGGCATGTGCACTAGAAGGGCCTTAGTTATTTGCTTTGAGCGCGCCTTCATTTCTAATTTGGCTAAGCCTGCGCTAGCCATTTTTATAAATTCTTTTAGATTAAAACTAGGATCGTAACTGACTAAAACTTTTGCCAAGTGGGTAACAGTTTTGGTATTAAATTTATCTTTAAATAACTCTGCCATGCTTTTTACAATGCTTTTCGGGTAGGCATAACAACATTGGCAAATATTAAACCAGCCACTAAAGACATGAAGATAACAAACGTTTCTTGACCTATATGTTCTGCTTGAACAAAATCTTTACCCGACACAAATGAATTCAGGCCAATATAGGTTTTAGAACCCGGCACAAGCACGATTAAACCCTGCATTAAAACAATACTAGTTGGGGCGTTGGTAATACGCGAAAACACATTGGCAAATACACCTACTGCAAATGCGCCGGCAAAAGTCCCTAAGCCAAACTCTAAATATTTTGCTGCCCAGTAGGTGGAAAAGTAGCCCACGAACCCACAAGTGATAGCCCAATGAGCATGCTTTAAACGAATATTAAATATAGGAACCAGCGCAGTACACAGCACCAAAACAGCCACGAATAATGACCATTCAGGCAAGCGAATCAGTGGGTTATGCTCTATTTCACTAAATAAAGCGAAGCCAAGTGATATACCTAAAAACGCGCCAAAATACAGTTTAAATAACTGCATTAAAGCATCCATAACACGGGCTGTACCGCTTACCACGTTTCGTGATGACAATTCAGCAAGGCCTATTGCTAGGGCTAAACCTGGAATGAATATAATAATGGAAGAAAGTACTACTAAACGAATGTTAATACCCGGTTCTAAGTAATGAGCAATTGCACATGCTAATACACCAGCTACTAAGGCTACCGCGGGCTCAAGCATGTAAGCCACTCTTCTAGAATGCTGTGACCAAAACACAAATAGGTACATTACAATACCAATGGCTCCGGTAGCTACAGCATCTAACAACGATGCCCCCATCAATACAGAAAATGCACCGGTTGCAAAGCAAAATGCGGTTCCCATGCCCAAGGGGTGCATAAATTTTATTTCTTGGTCTATGTAGGTTAAGCGCTCATCAGCTTCAATGAGTGATAATTTACCGTCTATTAGCGCACTAACCAGCTCATCGGTTCGCGCTAAAGAGCCTAAATCAAGCTCGCCAGGTTGTACTCTGGCTGCATGATTATACTCCTCTTCATGTTTGTCACTCCAAATCACGAATGTAAGCGAGGTAGGGGTGGAGATAAAACTAGCGTTAACATTTAGGTAAGCTGCAACTTCATTTAGGTGAGCTTCTAGGCGAAAGGCCGGCGTTCCGTATTTGTGCAGCATTTTGCCAAGCTTAACGATAAATCGACGGGTGTGGATAAAATCTGTTTTGTCCAATATAAATCTCAATAGGTACTAAATAGGCCTCGCCTTAAAGCGAGTAAGGAACGTTATACTTTTCGAATATTTGCTTTACTTTCCCGTCTCTTATAACAGAAAACAAGGCTACATCGAAAGCTTTTTGAAAATCATCAGCGTATGGAAAGTTGCCTGAGCGAATGCCAGGCTCGGAATACCCTACATATGCAAGTTGCCTATCTAGTTCTTCAAAAACTTGAATGTTATGAATAGGCGCTGAATTTTTGTGCGCCTCAGTGTCGGCTAATACCTGTTGGTATGATGCTAATTCCGTTACCGCGCAATCTACAACGGTTTTATTTACGCCGCGCACCATTAATTCAATATTGGGAAACTCAAAAAATTGGATTTCATCAGCATAGTTATTGCGAATACTTGCTCCGACCCAACCATCGTACCCCCCAATAATACCTATAGTTTGTGTCACATAGTCTTCAGGCCACACGTCCCCTTTTTTTATAGACGACTCATTGTTGCAAATTGTTACCAGGCTTTCTTTATATAATGGGTGGGAGTATGGATACAAATATGGCCAGTCATGGCCATGAAAGTAAGCGCCAGCTAAGGCAAAGTACTTCCCTTGCTTTAGCAATTTTTTCCCCGTAGACCAAGGTTTAGCTTCAATCACAACCCTATAGTCTTCAAGCTGTTGGTTCACCAAACTAATTATATCTACAATAATACCCGCTGGCGCTTCGTCTTGCTCAAAGCTATAAGGTTTAAAATTTGCATCCACTATAAATGTTACCAATGTTTTAGGCACTGGCTCTTTTGAATCAAGCTTCTGTTGAGCGAACAAATAGGGTGACGCAAACGTTGAGAACGTTAGCATCATGATGTAAATTAAGAGGCTAAAAAATGAACTGTTCATATGGCAAGCGTATGCGACCTTGGCTACTGGGTCAAGGAAATAAGCTTCTCAATTTGAAATTGCGATAAAGCATGATATTGTAAAGCACTGATGATTAATTCATCAATTTCCTAGCTTTGGAGAATACATGATGAAAGTATGCTTGTTGGTAATTCTACTACTAGGCAATATCACCATTAGTCAGTCCCAAGAATCGTGGGTTGTGTATTCGCGCAACTATTATAATCCCTATCTTCAAGAGCAGTTAAGTGCAATAGCAAGTAAACTAACAAGCACTGATCAAACGTTTGAATTTGTGCCCTCTGCCGACATGGAGCAAGGTCGTGCTTTTGCTGAGTTACAAAAGGGTAACATAGATATATTTATTGGTGCCCCCACTCGTTTACGGGAAGCACAAGCTAGGTTAATTCCAGTTCCCCTTGATAGAGGCTTACTTGGCTTTCGGATTTGTTTAATTCAAAAAGGAGATAAGCGGTTTCAAAACATTACTTCCATTGCGGATTTTAAGCTTAAGCCTTTAAAGATTGGCGTTGGTAGTCATTGGCCTGACAGGCAAATATACGAAGAAAACGGCTTAAAAATTGTGGCCAGTCCGGTACGTGAATCACTTTTCACCATGCTACACAATAAGCGCTTTGATTGTTTTAGTAGAAGCGTAAACGAAATATCGAACGAATTTACTCAGTACAAAGATCTAAATATTGAGATTGACCAAGATAATGTATTGATTTACCCCCTTGGCGACTTTATATTTGTTAATCAACATAATAGAGTGCTAGTTGAACGCCTTGAACAGGGTTTACAAGAGACAATAGAAAGTGGTGACTTTTTATCTATTTTTAACAAATATTATGCTGACGAACTTCGCAAATTTACAGTGTTTGAAAGAAAAATTTTGTTTCTACGTAACAACAATTTAAGTAACGCGGCAGCTCAGGGGATTAATAAATATGGCATTGCGAGTTTTTTACATGAAGCCATTAAATCTCATCCCACTCAAGCTTCGTCGTTGAGCAAAGTATCAAATGAATAAATGTTTTGTATCATGTCTGCTTTTAATGGCCTCACTTTCCTCCTTAGCTAGCCAAAAAATAGTGGTATGGCAGGAAAACTATAATGACCCATTTATTTTGCAAAGTCTGCAAAACATAGCGTCATTAGCCTCTTCAGAACTGGGTGACTATGAGTTTGTAGCGTCAAAAAAAATGAATGCTAGCGAGGCATTTAAAGCCTTAGAAGCCGGAAATATTGATTTGTTTGTGGGCGGAATTAACAGCAACAGAGAAGTAAATGCCACCCCTGTTTATGTGCCACTTGATAGAGGTTTGCTCGGGTACCGAATTTGCTTAACCAACAAAAATAAACCGCTTAATGTTTCGTTTCAAACACCTATGCATGTTATTCAAGAATCTATAAGCGTGGGTATTCTTGAGAACTTGATTGATACAAAGGTGTACCAAGAAAATGGCTTTAAGGTGTCTAGTGGTAAATCATACTCTAGCTTAGCCAATATGCTTAAAAACCAAGTTTTTGACTGCTTCTCTCGTTCCATTAATGAAATCAATTTAGAAGCGTTGTCGCTGCAAGTGCAAAAAGAAGACCGCAAACTAATCGAAATCGATAACAAGATGATTTTTATTTATCCTAGCGCAAATTTTATATTTACAAACAGTAGTAATAAAATGCTACATGGGGGCTTAAGCATAGGCATTGGACGCGCCATAGAAAATGACTCGTACTTTAGTATTTTCAATAAACATTACGCCAACATATTGTTAAAGCATGGTATTTATGAGCGGAAACTAATTTTCATGTCTAACTACGACATGTCGTACCAAGCGCTCTCTGCAATAAACCGATTTGGCATCGCTAGCTTTCATCACCCCGCTTCCGCAATTCAGACTGAAAGGTACCTAGACAAAACAGAACTAAGGCTCAGTGGCAATAGTAACGCAAGCCCGTAACTAGCTAGTTACTCAGTACCGTGAATGGCACGAAGCTCGTTTAGCGCTTCAACTGAAAAGCCTTGGTCATAAAAATATGTAATAACTCCGGTACTATCTAATAACATTACCCGCGCGTTGTTAGGGTTAATATTGCCAGTAAAGCGCTGTATGGCATCACCATCTTCATAAACCGTAATTACGCCTTTCCATAAAGATTTTGGAATACCTTTGCGCATCCCGTTGTCGATCATTGAACTAAACATGCGTGGCGCCATGCCCTGAATAGTAGGAATTTCATATACCGGTAATTGAGTCGAGGTCATATCTAACCCAATTAACCAGCGGTCAATATCAAACTGTGCATCTTGCTTATAGCCGAATATCAGCAGTGTGTTTTGGCCTGAAAAATCTTCGGGAATAGAAAAATTTTGCCCAGCCAAACTACTCCCTTTTACGTCAATCATTTTGTCACCGAGCTTAAGCTCACCTGGGTATTCGTAACTTGCACAGCCTCCTAAGGCAAAAAGGCTAATTAACAGTAATGCGAGTAGTGATTTCACGTAGCGTCCTTTGATTAAAAATATAAGCGAATTTAGAGGTAGGATACGATGCAAGGTTATTTATGGATTAAAGTAATTACAATGTAAAGTAAGGTGCAAAAAGCAAAATAGATGTACTCACCTATCGTTTATTTTTGGCCATAAGCGCAAACTGTTCAGGCGTATTAATATTGCTTAGCTCGCTTGCATCGTCAACTGGCAAGTAAGCCAGCGGAAATTGCTTCAAAAAGCCGAATACCGACAGCGAGCGCTTCGTTTCGTGCGCGTGCAGTACCGAGTCTAAATAGTGTCTAGCTTGCCTTGTGTTGTGAATATAAAGAGGGAAGCTAAATTTGTGCGCTGCGCTACCATCTAATAAATTGTGCCGCTTAGCCGCTTGCGCGCAGTAGTTTATTTGTTCAGCCTGAGCTAAATCAATCATGGTATTTATGGTCGTGGGGAATATTAAAATTTGATCTACAGGCAAAACCACTATGTTTAAATCGGTAAATTCATGCATAGCGGCGTGAATACCTGATAACGGCCCTTTGTTAGGGATAATGTCTTTTACTTGGTGCTTGCATTCAAGTGCGCGACTCACTGCAACGTTGGCGACTTTGCTTTGCATCAAGATACCTTGAGCGCGAGCTAAAAGTGTTGCGCCATCAAATTCTAAAAGCGCTTTGTCAGTCCCCATTCGTGATGACTTACCGCCGGCTAACACTAAGCCTAAGGACGCTTTTGAATCCATGTATTGATCCGCTTAAAAAGTTATCTATATATTATTATTAAAATTATATATAAATTTTTTGTGTTTATACAAACAAAGCGCTAATCTGGTAACAATTATTTAACACTTTTCCAACCACTAGAAGAGAAACGTATGGCTTTTAATCAAGAACTTACTGACGAGTTAAATCTAATTTTAAAATATCCAAATAACAGTTTGATGCAAGGCTTGAAGATTCATCATGATGCTGAACCGGCTACAGTAGCCGCAGCACAACGCCTTTTCGACAAAGGCATAGTGAGCCAGCCTGACGGCGGTTATTTAACAAACTTAGGTTATGACCTTTGCGAACACGCCAAGATATTGCAATCGGCACTGGCTAATTAAATCTAACCACCGGTTACAGGCGGAAAAAACGCGACCTCATCAGAATCTTTAATGCTTGCACTTTTGCTACTTAAGGTTTGATTAACGGCCACTAGCACATCAGATTCAAGCAGTGCAGTCCAATTTTCTCCTTGTTGCGATAAGGTAACAAGGAGATCTTCGACACAGCTTTCATTTTGCAACTGAAACTCTAAATCAGACATCCCAACAGCTTCACGCAAACTTGCAAAGAAACGTACTGTAATCATATAAAATTGCCGACTCATTTAAATACTCAATATAGTTTAATAATATACGTATTGGTCAATATTTTATATGGCTAAATTGCTAAGCACATATTGAAAAAAAACTCACCCAACTAAAACCTTGTAATAAACACTTCTCTATCCTTTAGTATAATTAACGTATTCATCCATTCGTAAGTCTACATTAGTGTAATTTTTTGCACTTCTTTTTAACAAAGAGTTGACAAACACACTTACAATTTGGGAGTATGCCCACCATTGGGGCAAATGCCCATTAATTGTTAAATTATTTCGTGGTCGAAGAAAGACCTTAAAACCTTTATCTCGTACTTTCGTTAATGTCTAGTTGAGTAGGTACTCAATAGTAATAGTAATAGTAAGTACTTTGGAATTTTATATGACTTTACAAGTTCACAACCAAGAAATCGCTAATATTAGCGAAGAGCAATTACCCATTGCACAACATAAGCTAAAGGGCTGGAAGCATTTCCTTGGTATTTACGCAGGCGAACATGTAGCCGCAACCGAGTTTGTTTTCGGCGCTACATTTGTTGCTTTAGGTGCAACAATGACCGATATTTTGCTTGGTCTGTTAATAGGTAATATTCTGGCTGTATTGAGCTGGACCTTTATTACCACCCCAATTGCAGTAGAGACCCGCCTTAGCTTATATACCTACTTGCAAAAAATAGCCGGCAACTCCATGACCAAGCTATACAATTGGGCAAATGTTATTATATTTACCGTAATATCTGCGGCCATGATCACGGTTTCAGCTACGGCCGTGCGATTTGCGCTCAATATACCAGCTCAACTCAATTGGTACCCTACTAACCCTTGGTTTGTTGGCGTTGTGCTTGCTGTGGGCATAATTGTGGTATTCGTTGCCATGTATGGCTTTAACGCGGTGTCTAATTTTTCAAGAATTTGCGCTCCTTGGTTACTAGTTATGTTCGTAAGCGGCCCTTTAATTTTAATGCCCGCTTTAGCAGATTCAGTCATTGGACAAACTGGTTTGAGTAGTTGGTCTGACTTTATGCACATAGGTAGCGTAAGCGTATGGACAGGCTTAGACGCAAGCGGTGAACCTGGCATTGGTTTATTAGAAGTAATTGGCTTTTCATGGGCGGCAAATACCATTACCCATGTGGGCTTAATTGACATGGCCTTGCTACGATACGCGAAAAAACGCTCTTATGGACTGTGTACTTCTGCGGGTATGTTATTTGGCCACTACATCGCATGGATTTCCGCCGGTATTATGGGCGCAGGAACCGCGGTAATTGTGCAAAAGTCGATTGTTGAACTTGACCCAGGTGACGTTGCCTTTCAGGCCTTGGGTTTGTCTGGCTTGGTAATAGTAATTGTGGCCGGCTGGACAACCGCTAACGCTAATTTGTACCGCGCTGGCTTAGCTGCCCAGGCTATATTTAAAAACCATTCACGAAACAAAACAACATTAATGGTAGGGCTAGTGACTGTAGTCATAGCTTGCTTCCCCTTTGTATTTACAAAGTTGCTACCGCTTTTGACCTATGCAGGGCTATTAGTTGTACCCGTAGGCGCCATTGTATTTGCGGAACATTTTATTTTTCCTCGTATTGGTTTTACCCGATATTGGGTGGCCTATAAACAGCTTACGCATAGTAAGCCTGCTGTATTAGCTTGGGGTTTAGGGCTGGTGTTTGGCTTTGGTTTAAATGCCCTTGATATTTTATCGTTTTACTACTTATTCATTCCTACGTGGTTCTTTACCATTATTGTGTATGTTGTATTAGCCAAACAACACGGTGCAAATAAACAATATCCGGAAGAAGAAGCAAAAATGAAACTGTTTGATGAACGCGTGGTTGTTCACCAAGCAAACCAAGCGGCTCAAGAGCCAGAAGAAGTAGTTCATGTATCTAGGTTAACTAAACTGCTTAGCTTCACGGCCCTTACCAGTTTGCTTGTTACAGTTGCTTTTGCAATTAATACCATGTTTTTTAGTGACAACATTCCCGCATACGAAAGCAATCGCGATATGTTTTTTAATGTTGGCATAAGCTGCACATTGATTTATTTCGTGACGGCATACTGGGCTATGCAAAGAAAAAAGGTTAACACCGCCGAAGCGCCGGAGAATTTATCATGAGTAATGTTTCGTCATTAAACCAAACTGCAGCAATTGCGTTAAATCAAAAGAACTTAACGCAGCTGCCAAGTTCGGTCAAAGTTCCCTCGTATAACAGAAATGAATTACGTACAGGTATTGTGCACGTTGGCGTAGGTGGATTTCATCGTTCTCATGAAGCGTTCTACACTGATGAATATATACAAACCAGTGGAGATTTGTCGTGGGGTATTTGCGGAATAGGGCTAAGAGAGGGTGACCGAAAAATGCAAGGCTTGCTAAAGCAGCAAGATAATTTGTATACCCTATTGGTAAAGCATCCTAATGGCTCGGCACACGCCCAAGTAATAGCTTGCTTGACCGACTTTTTGCTAGCTGGAGATAATCCTCAAGCGGTTGTAGATAAAATGGCGCATGCTGATACAAAAATAGTATCGCTCACCATTACCGAGGGCGGTTACAATTATGACCCGGTTACAGATGCATTTGATTTTAGCCACCCTGATGCAATTTTTGATCTACAAAACCTTGCCGTAAATAATGCTTGTTTAGATGTAAATAAGCCTCCTCGCTTAGTTTTCACCTATTTAGCAGCTGCACTTAAAGTGAGAAAAGAAGCAGGCGAAAAAGCTTTCACCGTGCAATCTTGTGACAACATCCAACATAATGGAAATATGACGCGCAACATGCTACTTGCCTATGTTGAGCACTTTGACCCAGAGCTTGCCAAATGGATTAGTGAAGAAGTGTGTTTTCCAAACGCAATGGTTGATCGCATCACACCCGCAACCTCCCCTGAAGATACACTGTTTCTTAAAAACAATATGCAGCTTGTAGATGCTTGGCCGGTAGTTTGCGAGCCGTTTGCCCAGTGGATAATTGAAGATAAATTTAGTGATGCACGCCCATTATGGGAAAAAGTAGGTGCACAGTTTGTGAGTGACGTAACGCCTTACGAAAAAATGAAGATTCGTTTGCTTAACGCAGGCCACTCGGTGTTAGGTATTCTGGGTTCTATTGAGCATCAAACAACCATTGATAAAGCCGTAAGTACGCCTATATTTGGCCAATATTTACGTTTATTTATGGATACTGAAGCCACGCCAGCGCTTGACCCTGTTGAGGGTATTGATATTAATGAATACAAAGATATTTTATTCGAACGTTTTGCTAACCCAAATATTAAAGATAAGCTAGAAAGAATTTGTTTAGATAGCTCATCTAAAATCAATACTTTCCTAGTGCCTACAGTGCTTCATAATTTACAAACTAAGGGTAGTATTAAACTTGCGTGTTTGGTGTTAGCTGCTTGGTGCTACTACAGTGACAAACGTGTAAATGATAAGGGCGAGGCATTAGATATAAATGACCCACTCGCTGATGAATTACACGCATGTGCTAAACACACCCAAAGCAATAAGCTTGCATTTTTAGACATGGAAGCTGTATTTGGTGAACTAAAACAAGACGAAAGATTTGTTGCCGAGTACGAAAAGCAAGTAAGCGCTTTATATGCGAGCAATAATATTGTGACGCAAATGCGCGAACTTATAAGCACTTGCAAATAGCACCTACAAATAGCACTTACCCGCTTTACTGCAAAACATTAAAAAGCAATCTGGCCCTACAGATTGCTTTTTTGTTTACAGCTCTGTTTTACAATCAATGTCTGCAAAATGCGCATGTAAGTTTTGCAGGGTTGTTTGCGCTATGTGCGAAAGAGCTACGTCAGTGAAATAACCCTGATGCCCTGTAACCAACACATTGGGGAAAGTTAACATTAATTGAAACACGCTATCTTGAATAATAGTCCCTGACATATCTTCAAAAAACAACTCCCCTTCTTGCTCATATACATCAAGGCCTAAATAGCCTATTTTTCCTGAATAAAGCGCGTCTATGGCCTCTTGAGCATTTACTAATGCGCCTCGACTTGTATTAATAATCATAACGCCATCTTTCATTTTATTTAGGCTTGAAGCATTGATTAAATGTTTTGTTTCGGGCGTTAAGGGGCAATGCAAACTAATAATATCTGACTGCGCGTACAGCGCATCTAGTTCAAGGTATTCACATCCCCAAGCACTTACTTCCTCTGATGGGTAAGCGTCATAGCATATAACCCTGCATCCAAATCCCCTCATAATTTTAACAAAGGCCTTGCCTATTCTTCCGGTACCAATACAGCCTACAGTTTTACTTGATACATTAAACCCCATTAAGCCTTCTAATGAAAAATTACCCTCTTTAACTCGGTAATGGGCACGGTGGGTTTTTCTATTCAAGGCCATAATTAGGGCTAAAGCATGCTCGGCTACAGAATCAGGGCTATAATCGGGTACGTTATAAACGTGAATGCCCATGGCATGAGCGCAATCAAGGTCAACATTATTATAACCTGCGCAGCGAAGCGCAATGGCTTTGATGCCGTTTTCTTTTAGTACCTGTAATACAGATTCATCGAGTTTATCATTTACAAAACATGAAACCGCATCGAAGCCATTAGTTAAAACCGCCGTTTCTTCACTTAAGCGTGATTCGAAAAACTCTAGGCTTAATTCAGACGCTAAGCCTAACGCTGTGTTTTCATTGTTTAGGGTTTGTTTATCGTATGATTTGCTTGAAAATACCGCTATTTTCATAATGGTGCCTTTAGTTAACAAAGAATAGATGAGGGTGAATTCTGTCTTAAATCGTTAATGAGTCTAGTGCAGATGTGTGGCAAAGTGAATGGAAAATTGCTGCTTAATTACTCGTTTTACTGGCAGGCTGATGCAAATCAAACCTAAGGGCTATAGATCATCATAAAAAGAATAAATCCCCCAAGCTAATGGCTTGTATTGCACTAGCACCTATTTCTGTTTAGTCTAAATCTAACTTAACATTAGATTAACAAAGAGAGCATTATGAATTTTGCAGAGTTTGCGGCTTCAAGAAAAAGCGTAAGAGGGTTTACCAAACAAGCCGTTACTAAAGAAACCATAGACGCAATCATAAACGCGGCGAAATGGGCTCCTTCATCTTATAATACACAAACTTGGAAAATTCATGCCGTTGCCGGTGACGTACTGAACAAGATTCGCGAAGGAAATACCCAAAACACCTTGGCAGGCAAGCCCCATGTAAGAGATTTTCCATACAAAGAAGCGTATGAGGGCGTTCATAAACAGCGCCAAATTGATGTAGCTATTCAACTATTTGAAGCAATGGGAATTGAGCGCGATGATAAAGAAAAACGCATGGATTGGATGATGCGTGGTTTTCGCCAGTTTGATGCGCCGGTTTCTTTAGTGTTAACGTATGATAAATCATTAGAGCCTGCTGGCGTTACTCAGTTTGGATTAGGATCGTTGGCTTATGGCATTGTGCTAGCCGCATGGGATTTAGGCTTGGGCTGCGTAATTAATGGACAAGGTATTATGCAATCAGCGGTGGTACACGAGCACGCGCAAATACCCGACAACGAAGCAATCATGATTTGTATTGCCTTAGGCTACCCTGACAAAGACTTTCCCGCTAATGATGTACGTTCGGTACGCGCAGATAACTCTGAATTTGTTCGTTATCATGGTTTTTAATGTTCCCCATCGGTATTTGTTTTATACTGCCAACAACAGCACCGGCTAGCTTATAAACAAATTGCGTGAGCGTTTCTATCAAGCTCCTACTTACATGTTTGTACGCATAGTAATTACGTGCATTAGGAGCCATATATGAACTATCAATTTATTCGCGACATTAGCGGGCAAGCCCTAGCTAAATTTGATATGGGCGGTGAAACCTTTGCACAATGGTTTTCAGAAGAACTCGGTAACGATAAAGCAAAAATCGACGCTCTTTTACATGCCATTGAACAGCTCAATAACAAGCAAATAAACACCTTTGAATTACCCGGTAAAGAAATCCATTTACGTATGAATGATGATGAAGTGGAAGCTGTATCAAAATACTTAGATAATGATGATTTTGAAAGCCAAGCCGAAGATTTACCTGAAGGTACACAAGTGTACGATCAGGAATCAGCTTCGGGCTGCGGTTTAGAAGACTTTGCCCAAGTGCTTGCGTCGTGGAAAGACTTTATTTAAGCTCGCCAAGCTTCTTTTGGATAAGAGCATGGTGCTTGCTTTGCCATTGTTGCAAAGTCATGTTTGCATCAGTATCTGCGCGGTGTTTAGCTATGGCATAAACCTGTGCAATGTCCGCTTGCGGGATCACAGCAGTGCCCTCTTCATCAGCTACTATAATATCACCAGGCTGTATACTTACGCCGCCGCAATGAATATTAATCTGCATAGATTCCACAGATTCTTTCTTACCTGGTTTTGGCATTACACCTTTAGCAAAAACAGGAAATCCTAGTTCACGTACTTCGGCTAAATCGCGAATAACACCATCTATTACAAATCCAGCAATGCCTCTATTTTGTGCAATAGCACATACATTCCCGCCCGCTAGGGCAAAGCCATCGTCGGCCTGAGCAACAATTATATCGCCGGGCTTGGCTGCATAAATAGCGGCGTGCAACATAAGGTGATCACCCGCTTCGCATTTTACCGTGAATGCTGGGCCTGATATACGGCCCATGTTTTGATGCAAAGGACCAATGCTGTAGTGCATAAATTGGCTACGCGGTAGAGCGTCGGCGTAATCGCAGGGGCTAATATCGTTCATTTCACTAATAGTGGGTAAGTCGCTCATAATTTTCCTCTTTTACACGCGTAAATTCTTACGACTTCAATTACTGATTAATTTCAAATGTGATAGCTTCAACCTCAGCTAAAGTAGGTAGAGCCGACATAGCACCTAAGCTTGAGCATACAAGCGCACTTACCTTACCGGCAAACGCAACAAAACTAGCCATATCGTTGGCGTAGAATGTGTTGTCAGCAGGATGCTGCGATAGTTGGTACAACACCGCACCAATGAAAGAGTCACCGGCACCTGTTGTGTCTACCGCTTTTATTTTATATGCCGGTACTCGCGTACTTTTACCATTTTGAGAAATAAGACAGCCGTCACCGCCTAAGGTCACTAATACAATTTTTACGCCTAAATCATGGAAATATTGGCAGCCCGCTTCCATATCATTTGTTTTGGTAAACAACTCAAGCTCTTCGTCACTTACTTTTACAATATCAGCCATTTTAAAATAGGGCGTACAAGCTTCAATGAACTCTGCCTCTTTGCCTTCCCATAATCCAATTCTAAAATTAGGGTCAAAGCAAATCGTATTTCCATTTTTGTGCGCGGCTTTCGTAATCGCTAAATAAGTATCATTGAGTGGCCCACCTAAAAGTGCTGTTGCTGAGCCTATGTGCAAAATACTGTCAGAGCTCAAAAAGCTAAGGGCTTCTGCATCTAAAGAAAGCTGTTCATCAGCCCCTCTATTAAATGCAAATTCACGTTGGCCATCATCCGCTAATGAAACAAATGCCAATGTAGTAGACATTGGCAGAACAGAAACGTAGTTTGTATTTACATTATATTGCGCAATTTCGTTTACCAAGAAGGTGCCAAATGGGTCGTTTCCAACGGCGGCTACCAAATGCGCGGTACCTCCTAATTTACCAATCGCAGCGGCCACATTCGCTGGTGCTCCACCGGACTTTTTCAAATAGTTAACGCCATTAACTAAACCTTGGTTAGTATCTGTACAAACCATATCTATGAGCATTTCACCAATGCAAACTACTTTCATACTTTTTTTCCATTAATTGTTAATTTGGCCGATAAGACAATAGAAATAATTTGTAGCACAAACAAAATTGAGTACAACTCGCCTAATACTCTGTTTGAGCGTTAATTTTTTCTGGCAATTGCCTAAGTATACCTCGCTTTTGCACAAGGCTAAATAAACAAGCTGAGCTAATTTTAGTTAAATTTAAAATTTACTTTTTACACCGTGTAACAATTTTTTAGCCTTGTACTCAAGCGAGTTGATATTTTATTGCTAGATTGCGTTTAGCCCCTGTATACTCAGGCGCTGAGTTTTTTAATGATGGTTATAAATGCCAATTAGTGTGTAAGAGGAACGTGTAGAAATGTCAGTGTCGAAAAAACCGCAAAAGAATAATAATGCGGAAAATCGTTCACGTACTATTGAGACCCAAAATATTTTGGGCCAAATGCCTGACTTAAGCCATTCGCATATTCGTGTACTGGCTCGTTTAATCGACCTCGGTTGTTTTATCATTGCCCTTAATGGCATTATTTGGTCAGCCATTTGGGTAAAATTAGACTCTATTCCTATGTCGGCTGTTAGTATCTGTTTCTTATTTTATGCCTTGGCTACCTTTCAAATATCCAGAAAAGGAATGTACAACCGCGCTTTTTCTTTCATGCTTATAGGCGTAACGTTTTGGCTTATCTTAGTGGCAGTGGTCGCCTCGGGGCCAGGATTAGGTTATGGGGGAGCGGTACATGGTTTCTTTTTAACTATGGCGGTTTGTTTATATTTCGTGTTAGAAAAGTACTCTAACGCAGTCCGTTTTTCTGCGTGCAGCACTATGTTGCTGTTGTTTTTAGCATTCCATATTCCGTTTTATGATTTTACACCACTAATAGTTATGCCCCCTAACGAACACTTGTTAGCAGGCCAAATTACTTGGATATCAGTACTTGTTTCTACCCTGCTTTTTGCCATATTCTCAAGTAAACACTCGGCTTATGATAGGCGCATCACATACAGCCATGATGGTCTAAACAAGGCTTTTTTGGCAACCAATCAAAATAAGCATGCCAGTTACATTCAAGATCAGCAAAAAGAAAGAATGGTAGCTCAGGCATTACCTAATTGCTCAATTCTATTTATTGGCCTGCCAAATTTAGCCCAAGCAATAGCGCAACACGGTGACAAATTTGTGTGTGAGCAACTAAACGCACTTATTGGTGAATTTGATAACCTTGTTTACGAATATGAACTTGAAAAAATTGATACTGTGCAAAGCACCTATATGGTATCGGTTATTGCCAACGGTGACCCTGCACAAGGGGCAGAAAAACTAATTCGCTTTGCCATTGAATGTAAAAAAATAGCCAGTAGTTTAGGCAGTATTGACGTTCGAATGGGTATACATTCTGGCTCAGCCACTATGGGCGTGGTAACTAAGCTCAAATCGGTATATTCCATATGGGGAGAAAACGTTGACTTCGCTCACTATGTCCAAGAAGCTGGTAAGGTCAACGAAATCACCGTGTCGGAAAAAACTATTGAGCAATTGAATCGCGTTCACAAATTCTCGCAAAACCACAAGCACCTAGAATTAAATTCTAGGCCGGTTGGGATTTATCAGCTCGTTTCATAAACGTGTAAAGCTCACGCTTATTCCTTAGCAAATATTTGATTTTCTAAGGTGTGGCCGTTTACGAGTTGTCGATAATGCCAGCCTTGCTCGTGGCACATTTTTAAAATTTGTAAATCAAGCTTTTCGCGTTCAGAAGTATCGGTATTATATGCAATTACATATTCTTTACTTTGGCTTTTATAAACCTCATCCACCCCTATAAGACTTTGAAGCTGTGAAATAGCCTGCTCATGCTCTTCGCTTAACATCAAAGTAAAGTGATGCTTCTTGGGTTTGTTTGTTGCTGAGGTATTGTGCTGTTGAAGTACGCCGTTATTCAAGTGCAAAACTTGCGAACACAAGCGTTCTAACTCACTCAAATCATGCGAGCTTAAAATGAAGGTAGCCTGCTCTGACAAATCGCTAACCAACTCTCTAATTTGCCTAGCATGGATTGGATCTAAGCCTGCATTGGCTTCATCAAGCAATACTATTTCAGGCGAACCAATCAAGGCTTGAGCTATTGTTACGCGTTTGCGCATGCCGTGGGAGAGGTCTTCTGATGCATGCTTAGCCACATCTGACAAACTCACTAATTCAAGCACTCGAGTGGCCTCTTGAATACTCTCTTTGCGGCTAAAACCTTGCAGTTTTGCATAAAATGCTAATTGAGTAATAATATTAAAACGTGGATCAAGCTGTGCATCTTGTGGCAACGCACTCACTCGGTTGATTAAAGCAGGATGCCCCGGCACGTGGTTTAAAATTTCAACCTTGCCCTCATAGGATTTTATATATCCACACAGAATACTAAATAGAGTGGTTTTGCCTGCACCATTCGGACCAACCAATGCAACCGGTTTACCGCGTTCAATGGTAAAATTAACAGAGTCTAAAGCGCGTTTTGCGCCGTATGTTTTACTTAAATTTTGCGCTGAAATTAAGGTGCTCATATTGAACTCCTTGCTAAAATACGTTCGGCTAAGAAAAGATATATCACCGTTTGCCCTAAGGTGATAGCCGCTACCACTGCGGTAGATATGCTTAAAGATTTCATTTGGTTAATTTGCACGCCTGGAAAAATATAATCCAAGAAATTAAGAGCCGGAAATTGCCAAACAAGCATTTTTACAATAAAGCCACCGGCAATAAAGAAGATGATTACGCTAACCACCGTTAAACGCGGTGAGCGAGCAAAAGTATTAAATAAACTCATTAGCGCAACATAAGGACACAAGGCAAGAATAATATTAAGTGAAATGAAATCACTCATATGAAGCCCTTGGCTAACAAGGCTTCCATCTCGAAGCGCAACCAAGATTAAAGTAGAAGAAAGCGTGAGCGCTATTAAGATAGTGAGCACTAGCATTTGCCCTAAAAAGCGGCCAAGTAATAATTCTAAGCGCGAACTCCGCAAAACCAAAAACCTTATTGTACCTCGCTCTCTATCCCCCACCGTTTGGTCATTGCACATCAAAATGCAAAGAGTGGGAAAGCAAAGTAGTGCAATTAGCCAATAAACGGATAACTCAGCGACCTGCCAATTCAGCACGGCCTCTATGCCGATAGTATTTAATAAACCACTCGCAAATGCAGCGAAATCAGGTGATGCAATAACAGCCACTGACTCACTAATAAGAAAGCGCAATATTAGTAACCAAACGAGTGAAAATGCGCAAAGTGCAACTAGGCCGCGCTTGCTGGCAAACAAACGTTTCAACTCAAATGTGCTTATATGCCACAAACGATGCAAGTTGAGGTAACTACTTAATTCCATTTTCTATCCTTTTTGCTAGGTATATTTTCAACATACAGTAGTGTAGTTTAGCATGCTTGGTTTACTTAACCGTAACCAACAAATTTAAGCGTATAAGAAAATACATAAATATTTCATTAGTGTAACGAAATAAGTGAACGACACTAGCAAATGCAATGTCTGTATGTATACTCTTAAAATATCAGGTATTTTTTGTACTTTGGACTTATCCCAAGGAGACTACACGTGTTGCTTTCTCACAGTAAACAATTTCTTTTCGTGCATATTGCTAAAACGGGCGGCACGAGTATGCGCGATGCATTATCGCAATATAGATGGGGACATAGATATGCCTTAGCCCAATTTATTTGTAATAAAATGAGTCAACTGTGTGGGCACAAAATAGGCAGCCGCTTTCCACGTCATTCTCGCATAATCGCGGCCAAAGAAATGCTACCTGAAGAATATTTTGAAGGGCTATTTAAGTTTGCGGTAGTAAGAAACCCATGGGATTTACAAGTTAGTTCGTTTCATCATATTAAACGTGAGCGCCCTCAAGTAATGCAAGGCCATGACACTTTTGAAAGCTTCATGCGCTGGAAGTTCGACCCTAGCCGTGAGTATCAATATCATATTGATACCTCGTTGCAGCTACAAACTGATTACCTTGTTGATTTACATGGTAACTTGCTGACCAATTTTATAGGCCACTATGAAAATTTACAAAGTGATTTTGATCATGTGTGCAAAACGCTTGGCATTCCTTCAAAGAAAATGCCGCACAAGCGAAAAGCCGCAGACCGTGCCAGTTATCACACTTACTATACTGATGAAATAAAAGCGCTGGTTGACAAGCATTTTGCCAAAGATATAGAAATACTCGGTTATCAATTTGACGAACAACACGCGAAAACATAACGAGGGGGTAACATGCAGCCAAGCGAGGAAGCTAGTGGTGCACAAATAAATAGATAACGCAGCTCACTTCACGTAAAGCTGCGCTTTAACCTTATTTAACTCGCTTGACTCGAATAGCGCGGCTACTTCCTTCTTTTTTAAGTAAAAATGAATTTAGTGCGCCACGTGTTACTACCACTGTGTCATCGCTTTTGATGCGCAAACGCTCCGAACTAGTTTGCCGCCACACCTGTTCGTTATCAAGTGTGATTACAAGCTCTCCATGCGGTGCTTTTTTAACGTTTGCGACTAAGGCCGTGATTGAATCTGAATCACTTATAATCACTTGTTTATGTTCAAGGCCAAATACATCCACTTTTACTTTATTCTGATCTTCATTGGTTTGCGGCACTGTTACCAAAGGCTTGCTTGCCGCTACGGGAGCAGGAGGTAAGCTAACAATACTTGGCGTATTGGTAGGCGGAGCTACCGTAAGCTTAGGCTTTGCGTCACTTTTGAGCACAATCTGCGAAGCAAGCTTATCAAAACATGTTAAACGCTTTTGGTTATCGCTAATCACTTTACATTCAAGTAATTCGTTAACACTAGGTGAAGCTTGCATGGCTATTGTTTGGCCGCTTGCTGCAAATAAGCTAAGCAGTAGTAAATTCTTCATTATTGTTCCTTTCCTTTTTTTGCGAAGCAATTACGCTTGAGCTACTACTTTATTTTGTATACAACACCATCTTTCATTACAAAGCTCACTGACTCCAACAAGGTGGTGTCTTCTAAAGGGTTGCCCTTCACCGCAATAATATCGGCTAAAAAGCCCTCTTTAATTTGGCCAAGCTGCTCTTCTTGCTGTAATAAAGTAGCGCTGTTTATTGTTGCAGCCTGTATAGCTTGTAGTGGCGTCATACCAAATTTCACCATACGTGAAAATTGTTTACCGTTATCACCGTGGGGGTAAATGGCGGCATCTGATCCAAATACCATTTTAGCGCCGGCTTTAACGGCTCTTCTAAAGCTATCGCGCTGCGCTTTTGATACTAATTTTTCCTTGTTAATATTTTCCTCGGGCACGCCATTCGCTTCGCCGAAAGCAAGAGTGTACTCAGTATTATAAATATCACATGATAAATACGTATTGTTATCAAGCGCTAGTTGAATCGCCTCTTCATCCATAAAGCTGCAATGTTCAATTGAATCGATACCTGCTCGAATTGCCGCTTTAATGCCACTAGTACCGTGCGCATGTGCCGCAGCAATCAGTCCGCGCATGTGAGCTTCATCCACTGCAGCGCGAATTTCATTTTCGGTTAATTGCTGAATCCCTACTTTAGTGCCTTTTGAAAATACGCCACCTGTTGCACAAACCTTTATAGTGTTAGCGCCATATTTAATGTTTTCACGGACTTTTGCTCTGACTAACCATGGGCCATCAGCCACGCCACCTGACAAACTCTTAGCCTCGGGTGGCGAGAAATTATCATCACAATGCCCGCCAGTTACGCCCACAGAATATCCTGCAGCCCAAATTCTAGGGCCGGGAATTTCGCCGGCATTTATGCCATCGCGCACACCAATAACAGAGTAACCTTTGGCGCCTAAGTTTCTTACGCTTGTAAAACCTGCCATGAGTGTAGTTTTAGCATTCTTAACCGCTTTCACTGTCACTCTGGGGACTGAGTTACCTTTTGCAGCTAAAAAGTTGTCGCCCGCATCGCCGGTTAAATGCACGTGCATATCCATTAAACCAGGTACTAATGTCATACCCTTTAAATCTATTACTTGAGTGTTGGCGCTGTCAATTTCACCCTGTTTGGAAATTTTAACAATGCGTTTATCGTCTATCAAAACCGATACATTCTTTATCGTTTTACCTGCCGCCACATCAAGCATGGCATCAGCATTTATTAATATTTGTTTTGCGAATACGGGAATAGTGCTGACTAAAAAGAGAATTAAACCAAAAACTATATTTGTTATTATTTTCATTTGTTTTCCTACGCTTAATAGCGCTTTTGTGAATCATGTTGTAAGCAGTGTATACGTTCAAGCCTTGTATGTGAATGTTAGCGCTGTTGTTTGATACTATTGATATGACACACGTCATTATTTTAAAAAACAGCTTAGCATAGAGTAAAATACAGCAATAAGCACATATCGTATTCGTAAAACAAGCGTTTTTGCCTCAATTATTCGCCCTCCCCAATTGCGAACAAGGTGCTGCACCAAGGCCAAAGTAAAAGCAAAAACGCAATAGTCACACCTCACTTTGAGCAGAGCCTACTATATACAAGACAGCGCATGGGAAAGACGTTAATTCTTTTCTTACAAAATAACATTTTAACCCTCTAATTTTATTGCATTTATTATAAAAGCCAACTTTATTGATAATTAAATGTAAATAAAACGATTGACGAATTAACATAATTAAGGGATTATGCTCACATCTTGAGCATATGACCAATTAAAACCATAAACCCAAGATAAGTGCAAAGTCTGAATTAGCTATAACAGGCAAGTTAATGCAAGTCGAAGTGAGTATTTTCGGCAAAATTATATAGCTATAGGATTAGGTTTAATTGGTATGCAAGTGTCTTTTACTTGTTCATTTAATTTTTAAAAGGTTTAGCTTATGGCCACAATGCAATCTCGTACATTGGCAAAGATGATGCTACTTCCGTCAGTCATACTTCTTCTGGCGTGGATGATAGTTCCTCTTTGCATGACCTTGTACTTCTCATTTCTTGACTACAACTTGCTTATTCCCGGTGACAATGAGTTTATAGGGTTTTTAAACTATGAATTCTTTTTAACCGACCCAGCATTTGTAGAATCATTTTTTAACACTTTATTTCTAGTTGGCGGTGTATTGCTAATAACCATATGTGGCGGGATTGGTTTAGCAATATTATTAGACCAAGCCATATGGGGCAGAAACTACGTACGAATTATGGTACTAGCACCTTTCTTCGTTATGCCTACCGTATCGGCCTTAGTGTGGAAGAACATGTTTATGAATCCTGTAAACGGTTTATTCGCTCATTTGGCAGAGTTTTTAGGCTTCACGCCTATTGATTTCTTTGCGCAGATGCCGCTGTTGTCAATCATCATAATTGTGTCGTGGCAGTGGCTACCATTTGCTGCGTTAATTTTACTGACCGCAATACAATCGCTAGATCGTGATCAATTAGAAGCCGCCGACCTTGATGGCGCAGGCCCTTTCAGTAAGTTTATTTACATTGTGTTGCCACATTTAATGCGCGCAGTAACTGCGGTTATCTTAATTGAAACAATATTCTTGCTGTCAATTTTTGCCGAAATTTTAGTTACCACAAGCGGCGGCCCAGGTTATGCCTCAACTAATATAACTTACCTTATTTATACGCAGTCTCTATTGCAGTTTGATGTAGGCGGTGGTTCAGCTGGCGGCATTGTGGCAGTCATTATTGCGAACATTGTAGCTATTTTCTTAATGCGCCTTATTGGCAAGAACTTGGAGGGGTAAGTCATGTCGATGAACTCTAGTAAAAAATCACAAGTGATTTACACCATTTTAGCTTGGAGTATAAGTGGCCTAATCTTCTTTCCAATCTTATGGACATTAATCACAAGCTTTAAAACAGAAGCTGAAGCCATTTCCGCTACGCCTAGTTTGTTTATGTTCGAATGGACCTTAGAAAATTATGCTGACGTGCTTGCACGCTCACCTTATTTTGACCATTTCTGGAACTCAGTCGTTATTTCAATTGGCTCAAGTTTACTGGGCTTATTAATCGCAATACCTGCAGCATGGTCTATGGCTTTTGTGTCAACCAAGCGCACCAAAAACTTATTAATGTGGATGCTATCAACCAAAATGCTGCCTCCTGTTGGAGTGCTAATTCCCATTTACCTTTTGTTTAGGGACTTTGGTTTGCTTGATACCAAGTTAGGTTTGGTCATAGTTATGACTCTTATCAACTTGCCAATAATGGTTTGGATGCTATATACCTACTTTAAAGAAATTCCGAATGAAATTCTTGAAGCATCAAGAATGGATGGCGCGACTATTGGTGAAGAAATATTTCATGTTTTATTACCAATTGCCTTACCAGGAATAGCCTCAACGCTTTTATTAAATGTCATTCTTGCATGGAACGAAGCATTTTGGACACTTATTTTAACCGCAGCCAACGCAGCACCACTTACTGCTTTTATTGCCAGTTATTCAAGCCCCGAAGGCTTATTTTACGCCAAGTTATCGGCTGCTTCAGCCATGGCCATTGTGCCAATTTTAATACTAGGTTGGTTTAGTCAAAAACAATTAGTGCGCGGATTAAGCTTCGGCGCAGTTAAATAGGAGAATTATTATGGGTAGCATCACTTTAAAACAAGTAACAAAAAGCTTCGGTGACGTAAATGTTATTAAACCGCTTGATTTGGAAATTAGAGACGGTGAGTTCATCGTATTTGTAGGTCCATCTGGCTGCGGAAAATCTACTCTGCTTCGCATGATTGCGGGCCTTGAAGACACCTCTAGCGGCGTAATTGAAATTGACGGTAGCAATGCTACTGATACACCGCCAGCTAAACGTGGACTGGCTATGGTATTTCAGTCATATGCTTTATATCCGCATATGTCGGTTAGAAACAACATCGCATTTCCCTTGAAGCGTGCCAAAGTGCCACAAAATGAAATTGACGCAAAAATTGAGTCAGCCGCGAAAATACTAAATTTAGGTGACTACTTAGATCGAAAGCCGGGGCAACTTTCTGGTGGCCAGCGACAACGCGTTGCCATTGGCCGCGCTATTGTGCGTCAACCTTCGGCCTTCTTGTTTGATGAGCCACTATCAAACCTTGATGCATCGTTGCGTGTGAATATGCGCTTAGAGATTTCAGAGCTACATAAAAGCCTTGATACAACTATGATTTATGTTACCCATGATCAAGTTGAAGCTATGACAATGGCTGACCGAATTGCGGTATTTAACGCAGGCGTTATTGAGCAAGTTGGCACGCCTTTAGAATTGTATCAGCATCCTGTAAATCGTTTTGTAGCGGGGTTTATCGGCTCTCCAAAAATGAATTTTATTGAAGTAGCCGCTTCAGATGATGACCCAACGAGTTGTTTAGGCGTTCGTCCTGAGCATTTAACTATTACCAACGAGCGTGGTTTGTGGACGGGCAAAGTGGGCGTGGTAGAACATCTAGGATCTGAAACGTTCTTACACGTGCACATAGACGGTATTGGGACGTTGACCGTGCGCGACGATGGCGACTGCAAAGTAGAATACGGCGATATAGTTAACCTAACTGCCCCGCAAAACAGAATTATGCATTTTGATAGCGCTGGCAATACAATCGCAGAAATGTCGTGGGGCAATGACGCTACTACCGCTTCCACAACAACGCAAAGAGCATAATTTATGGCTACTCGTTTACATTATAATTCACTATCGAGCTTAGCTGCTGAGGTTCAGCGCCCCTGTTACAATCGCGATAGTCTATCGCCAGGCATAGTGCATATTGGTGTGGGCAATTTTCATCGCGCACACCAAGCAATGTATATGCATAAATTGTTTACCATGGAAGAATCTTTAGACTGGGCGATTGTTGGCGCGGGCACAAAATCGTATGACAAAGTTATGCGCGATAAACTTATTTCTCAAGATTACTTAACAACAGTTGTAGAACTGGATGCAAAGGGCCTCACAGCGCAAATTTGTGCCTCAATGATTAACTTCATTGAAGATGATGAAGCACTTCTTATTGAAGCTCTTTGTCAAAAAGAAATTAGAATAGTGTCGCTGACTATTACCGAGGGCGGCTATTACATGGATGACAAAACCGGTAGTTTTGATATTAATCATCCTGACATTCAGCATGACATTGCCAATTTTGATGCCCCTAAAAGCGTGTTTGGGATATTAATTAAGGCCTTGGAAGGCAGGCGTGCTAACAATGTAGGTGCATTTACGGTAATGTCTTGTGACAACATTCCCCACAACGGCAAGGTTGCTAAACGTGCTGTTATTGAAATGGCTGCACAAATCAATGGCTCACTAGCCCAATGGATAGAGCAATCTGTTTCTTTTCCAAACTCCATGGTTGATTGTATTACGCCAGCTACTTCCGACTATGAAAAACAAAAATTGCAGTCATTGTTTGGAATTGAAGATAAGGCCCCAGTATTTTGCGAACCCTTTCGCCAATGGGTTCTTGAAGACAACTTTGTAAATGGCCGTCCTGCGCTTGAAAAAGTGGGCGTAGAGTTTGTTGATGATGTTGCCCCTTACGAACTTATGAAACTTCGTATTTTAAATGGTGGGCACGCATCTATTGCATACCCTGCAGCGTTAATGGGCATACAATATGTACATGATGTAATGGCAAATGAGACCATTAATCAATATTTAGCAAAGTTAATAAACAACGATATTATCCCAAGTCTTCCTAGTGTTCCGGGTGTAGATTTTAATGATTATTTTGCGCTAATTCAGTCGCGCTTCGCAAATCCTGAGGTAAAAGATACCGTTCCAAGGCTATGCATGGACGCGTCTAATCGCCTTCCTAAATTTATTTTGCCTATTATTCAAGCTAATTTAGATGAAGGGCGTGATTGCAAAGGTTTAGCTTTGGTAGTGGCCTTGTGGTGCAGAATGTGCGCTGAGGGCGCAAACGCAAAGGGAAGCATTAGTATTAACGATCCTCAAGCTGAACGCCTAATTAACAATGCCGTGAAAGCGAAGCAAGTACCGACTATCTTTTTGCAAATGAATGACATATTTGGTGACTTAGGTAATAATGGTGTTCTTCAAGAACATTTCGCATTTTGGCTAAACTTGCTTTGGGAACAAGGTACAGTATTAGCCCTAGAAACATATCTGCAAGAATAAGCTCAGCAGTATAAAAGGTAATCCATGTCTACGTTAAGTACGCCATTAAAAAGTGCAAACATACAGCTAGTAATTTTTGATTGTGACGGCGTACTTGTTGATAGCGAAGGTTTAAGTAAACGAGTACTTTTACAAATGCTAGCAGACATAGGTGTGGTAGCCTCAGATGCTTATTTTGACCAGCATTTTTTAGGCAGAAGCTACGAGGCTGTTACCGCAAGTATATTCAACGATTACTCAGTAACTTTACCTGCAACTTTTCAACATGAGTATCAAACACAGTTACTTCAGGTTTTTGCGCAAGAATTGAGACCCACTATTGCTCTTACGCAAATGCTTGCGCAACTTACCTTACCCTATTGCGTTGCAACAAGCTCTAGTCCCAATCGTGTTGATTTTGCCTTAAAGAGCACAAATTTAATCGATTACTTTGCGGGGCAAGTGTTTACTGCTTCTGAAGTAAAACATGGTAAGCCCGCCCCTGATTTATTTTTGCATGCTGCCAAGCAAATGGGTATGGCGCCACAAAATTGTTTGGTTATTGAAGACTCTCAAGCAGGCATTGAAGCAGGGCTGGCAGCAAATATGCATGTAATAAAATACGCAGGTGCAAGTCATTTGGTTAACAAAGCAGCTTCAACAAATGACAAACAAGATAAAATAACAATTATACGTGAGTGGCCGGAATTATTTTCTTATATTCCATCTGCGCGCTAAATATAAGTAAACGAGGTTAATGTGGTAAAGCTATCAAACACTGAAATGCGTAAGTTAGACGATGCAGCTCGAGCGGGCTGGTTGTATTATGTAGCTGGTAAAACCCAAGACGAAATTGCCAAAGATTTAAATATTTCACGCCAATCGGCTCAACGCATGGTGGCTTTGTCAGTGAGTAAGGGCTTAATAAAAGTGAGGCTTGAACACCCTATAGCAAAGTGCATGGATTTAAGCGTTAAGTTAAAAAATCGTTTTGATTTACTCTCGTGTGAAGTGGTTCCTAGTGAAAATACTGACACCACATCAAACTTAGGCTTAGCACAAGCAGGCGCTAGCGAAATAGAGCGTCACTTAAAGTCAGACCAACCCAAAGTAGTAGCTATGGGAACTGGCCGGGTGCTTAGAGCATGCGTAGACGAGTTAGCGATAATTGATTGTAAGCAACATAAAATAGTGGCCTTATTGGGTAACATGGCTTTAGATGGCTCGGCCTCAGCTTATGACGTAGTGGTTCGCATGGCTGAACACACTAACGCTAAACACTACCCCATGCCTTTACCGGTGCTTCCGCGCAGTAAAAAAGAAAAAGAACAACTGCAATCTCAGCACAATATTGCAAGTAACTTAGCCTTAGCAGCTAACGCAGATGTGACCTTTGTGGGCATTGGTAATTTAGGCCTTAATTCGCCATTACTTTTAGATGGTTTTATTACCCAAGAAGAGCAAGACGAGCTTCAGAAAAAAGGGGCCGTGGGTGAAATTATTAGCTGGGCCTTTGACCGCAACGGTAAACTTCTCGACTGCAAAGTTAATGATAGAGTGGCCAGTACGCCACTTACCGTTGGTTCACAAAAACCGGTAATTGGTATTGCCGCTGGCCAAGAAAAGATTGATGCTATTTTAGGAGCGCTGCGGTCAAAGATGATAAATGGGCTTATTACCAACGAATACACCGCAGAAAGTTTGTTAAGCTTAGATTAACTTTTAGTTCAAAGTGGCCGCAATGACAGAGTAGCCGCAATGACAGAGTGGCCGCAATGACAGGGGGCGTCATCGTGGCGTAGGCCACGACCTGCTGTTAGCTTTGGAGTTTGCGGCCTTCGCCGCAATGACAGAGTGGCCGCAATGACAGAGTGGCCGCAATGACAGAGTGGCCGCAATGACAGAGTGGCCGCAATGACAGAGTGGCCGCAATGACAGAGTGGCCGTAATGACAGAGTAGCCGCAATGACGGCCTTTGGTAATGACAATCTGGCTTATTGATATGCGCCGCTAGCGTAGTGTAATTCATAGCTGTGGCTGTAAATTTCAAGGATATTGCCGAACGGGTCTTCCATGTAAATCATGCGGTAAGGTTTCTCACCAGGGTAGTAGTAGCGTGGGGCTTTCATACGTTTTCTGCCACCGGCTTCGACTATACGCTCAGCCAAACCTTCTACGTCAGGGTCTTGAACGCAAAAATGAAACACCCCTGTTTTCCAATATTCAAAGTTATCTTCTGGGTTTTCTTGATTTTTAAACTCAAAAATTTCTACCCCCACGCGATCACCTGTTGATAAGTGCGCAATGCGAAACCTTTCCCAGCCGGCGCCAAATACATCAGTACACATTTCACCAATAGGCGAATCGTCTTCAGTAATTGTTGTTGGCTCCATAATTAAGTACCAGCCCAATACTTCAGTATAAAATTTTACCGCAGCTTCAAGGTCAGGCACTGATATACCAATGTGAGAAAAAGTACGTGGATATGGCTTGTTGGTTTGTAAGTTCATTGTAAGCTCCTATTTGCTAATTGATGTTTATATTAGCTAGACATACTCCAAACTTGAAATTATGATTAATTCTAAAATTGATAATATAAATTTATAGCATGATAAATCCACAGTGGCTTGAAACTTTTGTAACATTGGTTAAAACCGGTAATTTCACCCGTACTGCAGAACAGTTATTTATGACGCAGCCTGGCGTTAGTCAGCACTTAAAAAAGCTTGAAGAAGCTTGCGCTTGCCAGTTAATAATTAGGTTAGGTAAAGGGATTGAGTTAACCGAACAAGGAAACCGCGTTTATGAACATGCTATTCAGCTAAACAAGCACGAACAGGCCCTATTAGAAAGTTTAAGTTTTGATAAACCTTTTGAGGGGAAGTGTTTATTAGCCTGCTCTGGTGCATTGGCCCAGCGCATATATCCGCTTCTTACTGACTACCAAGTAAAACATCCTAAACTAAGCATACATTTAGAGGTTTCGCCTAACCGCGGAATTTTAAGCAGCATCCAAAATGCCACCTGTGATTTAGGAATGGTTACTCAAGCACCTGATGCAGAATTATTTTCATCACAAAGCATTGGCGCTGAAGAACTTTCTATCATTTTGCCAAAAAATAGCGCGGTAAATGAAAGTAATATTGCAGACAAACTAGTCCAACTTGGTTTAATTAATCACCCTGATGCCATGCATTATTTAAAATTGTATTTTAGCCACAGTAAAATTCCTAGCTTGGAAAAACTAGATCCAAACCGCATTTATCGAAAAGGGTATATTAATCAATTATCACAAATTTTATTACCGGTAAGTAAAGGGCTGGGTTTTACTGTGCTACCAACAAAGGTGGTAGAGAGCTTTAGCCAAGCAAGTACTTTACATATTTTCCCAACAAAAATTAGAGTGGCAGAGCCCATATACTTTGTTAAAACACCGCATAGAACTTTGCCCGCTAGGTATGAAAATATACAGGCTTTAATCAAAACAGAATTAACTGCCCATTAATAGTCTTACTAATGGGCTAAGCTAGTTTATTTACGGTTAAGTGTGTCAGTAAATATTTTAAACACTTTTTTAGGCTCAGTTGTTTCGCACACCTTGATAAGAGGATAGTGAGAAGACTCAACTAACATGCCCGCTTTTTCGGCATCTAAATGCTGGCGTGGTTTGCCGTCCCAGCGAGTGCTTGGCATCGTTAAATCTGAAGTAGGTAACCAAGGTTTACTGGTAGGTGCATGTTCAACGGAAAACGCTTTCATATATCCTTCGCAAAGGCTTTCATCTATGGCGATAACGGCAGCCAGAGTATCCCAAAAATAATATTCACCTGATTCAATAAACCAGTCATTTTTATCAAGCACTTTATCCCAAAATTCGCCCGCAGGCGTGGCTACTTTTTGCTTAAAATGCTTGGCGAATCCGGCGGTTACTCTAACACTATTGGTTACATCTAAACCAACTAACTCTATAGGCAATTTTGAAGCAAATACAATATCTGCCGCTAGAGGGTCAACAAAAATGTTCCACTCAGCACTTACATTGGGATGACCATCAGTAAAGTTTGGCACAATAATATTACCCGGCGCGTTAACGTTCCCCCCCATAATAATTAATCGAGACACATGTTTCACATCTTCCGGATATTTTTCTAACCATTGTGCAATATTCGTTAAGGTACCCGTAGCTACAATAACAACCGGTTCTAAAGACTCACCAATGACCTCATGGATAACTTGCGCAGCGTGCTTAGACGAGGCTTTTCGCTTGCTCTTAGGTAACTCAACACCTGACAAGGTATCTGAATCTTTGCGCCATGCATCAGGAAACACAGCATAACCATCAAGTGGCACGCTGTCACCGCATGCAACCACTACAGAATCTGCACTATATGGTGATAAATCAAGTAAGGCATTGGCATTTACAAGTCCAGGCTCACAGTGGCTTTCGCCACTCGCGGCTACGGTAATAGCGCGCACATCGGTATCGGGGTGTTGCAATAAAAATAGCAATGCGGCCCAATCGTCTATGGCCATATCGTTATCAAAAATAACCGGGCTTGCAAAGGTGCTTAACGAGAATAAGCTGGTAAAAAGAAGAATGAATCGTTTCATGAATTTGTCCTTAAGATACTGATAATTTGTGCTTGTTTTAATTGTCTATTTTGCGCACTTAATCAGTGCATTTGCACGCTAGCAACCAACGAAAGTGTGCGGCTAAGCAAGTATTGAAGCTAGAATCGCTATAAAAACGGGGCTTTTTAATACGTGAGCAATGGGAACTGAAATTGCATTACTGTTTTATCATCTTTCGCAATAAGAAGTAAGACTATGCAAACATTTATTGAAAAAATGCCAAAAGCAGAACTCCACGTTCACTTAGAGGGCACACTTGAGCCTGAAATGAGCTTTGCTCTAGCGGCCAAAAATGGCGTGAGCTTAAAACACGATACACCCGAGTCACTTATTGCAGCCTATGACTTTGTTGATCTCTCTTCGTTTTTAGCTATTTACTATCAAGCCATGCATGTATTGGTTGATGAAGATGACTTTTATCAACTCTGCTATGCCTATTTAAAAAAGGCTAGCAGCCAAAACACCGTATACGCAGAACTATTTTTTGACCCACAAGCACACACAAGCCGCGGCGTAAGTTTTGATACTGTTATAAGTGGTATTCATAAGGCGCAGCTTGATGCAGAAAAAGATTTAGGTATTAAAAGCCAACTCATACTGTGCTTTTTACGCGACATGAGCGCTGAATCTGCTATGGAGCACCTAACGCTAGCGGCTCCCTATTTAGACTGGCTGGTAGGAGTGGGGCTTGATTCAGATGAACGCAATAATCCGCCCATAAAGTTTGCTGAGGTGTTTGCCAAAGCCAAGCGCATGGGCTTAAAATTAACCATGCATTGTGACGTGAATCAGCTTAATACCCTTGACCACATTGAGCAATGCGTAAACCTTATTGAAGTTGACCGAATTGACCACGGCGTGAATTCGCTAGAAAGCAAAATGCTGTGTGAATTGATTGCCCAGAAACAGCTTGGGCTCACCGTATGCCCCGTATCAAATCAATTTGTGGTTCAGTCACTCACGGTAAATGAAATAAAAAGCATGTTAGAACAAGACATGCTAGTAACCATCAACTCTGATGACCCCGCCTATTTTCGCGCATATTTAAATGAAAACCTGTATGCCCTTCAAGAAGTGGGTAACTTTAACAAAGCTGAAATTGTGACCTTAGTGGGTAATGCATTTAAAGTAGCATGGATTGATGACGCTCAAAAAGCAGACTACCTGACTCAATTAAATCATTATGTACAGCAACATTAAAGTACGTATGAAGGCCGCGCTATCTAGGATAGCGCGCAGCTTCATTTTCACCCGCAAGAGTATTGAGAATAAATTCACGCAGATCATTGTTTGACTGCTTTAAGTCATCGCGTCTTAAATACATCATATGGCCACTTCTATACCCTTTGAAACTTAAGCGGTCTTTCATTTTACCGCTTGGATCTAATTGCCACATTGTGTATTTAGCATCAAAGTAATTGGTTGCACCATCATAATAGCCGGCTTGAACTAGCACGTTTAAATAAGGGTTTTGTGCCATTGCTAAACGCAAGTTTTCACCCGTGTTATCGTTGCTATTATCCCATGGGCGAACAGGGCCAAACATATTATATTTCATATCTGTTTTGTAGTTTAGCTCAGTGCGTATGTAGTGGTTTATGGCAGGAGTAAATGAATGAAGCCAAGAACTTAACTCAGCCCAATAGTCAGGTCTGTCGCCGGTTTCTTTTTTATCAATGCCTAAATAGCGGCTATCTAAACGACCTAGTGTTTTACCTTCGTCACGGAGTAACTCTTTCCAGAAAAACTGCGTACTAATATCTAAATTACTTTGTTCTACCGCTTTTTCGCTCAAACCACTGTAGCGAGCTACCTTTTTAATTGTGCTTTGTTTTTCTTGGCTAGATATAAAGCCGCCTTTTGCAATAGCCGGAATGTAAGCATTAACGGTGTAGTCTTCTACTTCCGCTAGCACGTCATATAAATCTTTTTGCTGTAAGTCAGCAGGAAGCTTTTTATGATGCCAAGCTGTAGCCGCGAAGTACGGTAATCTATTTGCCGCTTCTACCGGGCCTTCGCGCTCAATACCAATTTCAGTGGGTGATACAAGCACGACCCCATTTAAATACATCCACTGTGTATTTTGTAGTTCAAGAGCCAAACCCGATACCCGTGTTGTGCCATAGCTTTCGCCAATAAGGTATTTAGGCGATGTCCAGCGTTCATGCCTAGTTACAAAGGTGTTTAACCATTCAGCCAAATATTTGATGTCAGCATTTACACCAAAGAACATCGATTTTTGTTGCTCTTGTGAAAGTATGGCGCCATCTTTATTTTTAAGCACTCGGCTATAGGCCGTATTTACAGGATTAACAAAAACGATGTCAGCCACATCCAAAATAGAGAAAGGATTGGTTTGCACGCCATAAGGCTGAACGGGATAGCCTTCGTCATCAATGTTTAAAATTCGCGGGCCAGTATAGGCAACGTGCATCCATACCGATGCTGAACCTGGGCCACCATTAAACGAAATAACAAGCGGGCGTTTACTGCTGTTTTTTATGTCGGTGCGTTTGTAGTAAGTAAAAAACAAAGTAGCTACGGCATCGCCTTGTTCATCCCAAACAGGTTGCGTACCTGTAGTGGCGGAATAACTCACTCTATTTCCATTAATTTGCGTTTTGTGCTGGGTCACAACCGTGCTATCTGCACTTATATTTCGCGTACTTAATTCATCGGCTTTCACTAATTGAATGCTGAACAAGATAAGTGAAAATACTAAAATTTTGAATGTTTTTATGGGCATATTAAGCCTGCCGGTGTAAGTTAGATTCGCTTTTAGAATAAAGTACAAGCTACTGCTATTCAAGCACTCAACTAAAGTCTAACGAATAAGAATAATAATAAGCTGAATGTTAAATAAATGTAAAAAAGACACTTTATGCAAATTGTTAGGCAATTAAGGTAACACGGTTCAAGGAGATAAAATGAACGAAATGAACGAAATGATCAACGACATAGATATTAACGAATATTTACCGGCAGCGATTGAATGGGCCACAAATATTCTTCTGGCAATTGTGATTCTGCTAATAGGTTTATGGCTAGCTGGCAAAGTTAGAAACATAATAGTGAGTTTAAGTAAAAAATACACCCACTTTGATGACACCTTATTCCGCTTTTTAGGCAGTATGGCTCGCTATATTATTTTAGCCTTTGTGATTATTGCTGTACTCAATCGTTTTGGGGTACAAACGGCTTCTATTATAGCGCTTTTAGGTGCAGCCGGTTTAGCGGTTGGTTTAGCATTACAAGGAGCAATGTCGAATTTAGCGGCAGGTGTTATGTTGCTTATATTCAGACCATACAAAGTTAATGATTTTATTGAAGCGGCTGGGCGTTTCGGTAAGGTGACTGAAATAGATATGTTCACCACTATCTTGCAAACTTTCGATAATCAGCAAATTGTTATCCCTAACAGCCAAATTTGGGGTGCTCAAATTATCAATCATTCTCATCACCCAATTCGTGGTGTAGATATGCATTTTGGCGTTGCATATGATGAAAACACAGATGAAGTTCGCAAGGTTATTGATGGCGTGCTTGCTGCCCACCCTCATATTTTAAAAGACCCTGCACCATTTGTTGAAGTAGAAACCTTAAACAATAGCTCTGTTGATTTCTTGGTTAGGCCATTCTGCCTAGGTGAACATTATTTTGAAATTTTGTATACCGTGCCGGAATTAATCAAAAAAGCCTTAGATGAAAATGGAATTGAAATACCGTTCCCACATCGTAAAGTGATTTTGGTAAACGAAGATAAAGAATAAGTTGATTTAAGTAACTTAAACGCAAAGGGCACTTTTTAAGTGCCCTTTTTTGTACGTAATTATAAGCTTACATCAAATATAAGTACGACAGAATGAGTAGTGCTATCCAAATAGTTTCAGACACTATAAGCACTATTGGCAACATGCCTACCTCAGCTAATTTTCCCAAATTAGATTTCATTCCAATGGCGGTAATTGATACCACAAGGAAAAAGCGAGAAATTTCTGTGCCTGCGGTAATGACTAATTCGGGCAAACTTACAAAACTGTTAAGTAGCATTAAAGCAACAAAACCCACTAAGAAAAGCGGTAGCTTGGGTACTTCACCTTCTACATCGCTTGCAGTGCTATGCACACGCTTTACGATAGCCATCATAATCATCACTACGGGAAGCAACATGGCTACGCGTACTAATTTGGTTAAGGTGGCTAGGTCACCCGCATCTTGTGATACAGAATAACCAGCGCCTACAACCTGCGCTACATCATGAATAGTACCGCCTAAAAATATACCGGCCTGGGTGTCATTCATGCTTAATTGCCCAGCTATAATAGGATAAAGCACCATAGCAATAGTAGACATTGCCGTTACGCCTATTACAGTAAGAAGGGTATCGCGTTCATGATTTTTACCGGCTGGCAGTATAGTACAAATAGCTAAAGCAGCCGATGCCCCACATATAGCAACTGATCCGCCAGTAAGTGCGCCTAAGCGTTTTTGCAAACCCACACTTTTTGCCAGTACCACGCCTAAAATAATGGTCGAGAAAATAGCAAAAGCCAGCATAGCTGCCGTTTGCCACCCCAGCACGGCTAGGTCACCCAATGCAATACGCAAACCAAGCAACACCACACCTGCACGCAGTAAAGTACTGGCGGTAAAATCAATACCTGATTTACATACGCCATCATCTTGATACAAAAACGATATCGCCATACCCAGCAGTAAAGCAAACAGCATAGCCGGTGCACCGTAGTGCTCACTTAAAAACATTGCTGCCATACCGGTAATGGCGGCTATGCCAAAGCCAGGCCAAATAGATTTACACTTTGCCGCTAGCTTTGTCACAACAATTAACGCTCGGCAGCTACAAGCGCCACAAGCACTTGACGTTTTCTATCACCTGAAAATGGGCGGCGGCCATGCATAGCTCTATAGTTATCAACAAGTGCAACATCACCATCTTGCCACTCAAGGTCAAAGGTAAATTTTTGTGAAAGCTCAGCAATACGCTCCAAACCTTCTTTTGGAATGGCACTGCCATCGCCAAAGGTAATGGCTGATGATGGGTTTTCACGCACACCCTTCCAACCCATGTATGCCGCTATTAATTGATTGTAGAATGATTGCGAACCGTCACTTAGTTCAATTACTGCTGGCAACACGGGGGTAATGGCGCGCAGGCTACCATCTTCCAGCCATTCCCAGCTATATCCAAGCTCTTTTAATTTCGCTTCACCCTCGCCAGTGTTATTCACACTTAAGGTACTTTTCCAGCTTCTACCTTGACCTGAATTAGCATCATCGGCGGCGGGCATAGTCGTTGTATACTTAAGGCCTTTTTCTGCAAAATCTTGCGCAAGGGCTGGATTTTCGGCTTTTAATGCTTCAAATAATTTGTCAGAGCGGCACAGTGGTGTTGCCCCGCCTTTTTCTGCTGCAGACTGGCAATAAAAGAATAATTTACTTGGCGAAATAGGGGTTTGTGCCATTTCATGATGTAGAAAAATTTCGACATCTTTGGGTGCCTCGTTAGCGGTAAATACTCTTTCGGTAAAATTAATGCGTACCGCATTTGATAACGACTCTTTATAAGTAAAGTTGGCATAACCAAAGCCAGCAGAAAATATATCGAAGGTTTCAGCTGAATTTAATGGAAAACCGCGAAACAACAATGCGCCTGAAATGGCTAGCTGGGCTTCAAGCTCGGCTTGGTTAGCTTGAATGTAACTCACCGTATCTTCAATGGTTTTACAAGCCCCGTTGTTTACCACAATTTGCGGAAAAACTTGCTCGTTGTAATTGTGCTGGGTAGGCACCTTAGCGTATTCAATAGCATTGCTCATAACGCGCTCCTAGTCGTAAATTGGGTGAAAACGATTAAACGCGGCTTCACAGAAATGACCCGGATCATTAAAGCGGCGATTCATGTTTAAATCTGATATAGCCTGCATTTCTTCATTACTTAACTTGAAATCAAACAAGGCTAAGTTTTCACGCATTCTTTCAGGCTTTGAGGTTTTTGGAATAATGGCATTACCCCGTTGGATACCCCATCGAAGTACAACTTGTGCGGGTGTTCTGCCATGGGCAGAAGCCGCTTTTTTCACCACGTCTTGCTCAAGCACTGATTCTGTTTTATCAGCCATTTCTAACTCAAGGTATGACAACGCACCTAAAGGAGAAAACGCGGTTACATTTAGCTCATAGTCTTTGGCTAGTCGAATTAAACGCTCTTGGGTAAGGTATGGATGCGATTCAATTTGCAACATGGCAGGTTTAATACGTGCGTAAGTCATAAGATCATGCAATAAACCCGTATTGTAGTTACACACCCCAATACGCGTTACTTTTTTGCTATCAACCAAAGCTTCCATTGCTTCCCATGTTTTATAAAGGGGCACAGGAGCAAGCTCCATAGTAGGATTTTTCGCGCTTGTATCGTAAAACCACTCAGGCGGGTAACGCGTTTCAATAGGCACGAACTTTTGCGCAATAGGAAAATGTATAAGATATAAATCAAGATAATCTAACTTTAAGTCACTCAAGGTTTTTTCAAGCGCCAAAGGCACATGCTCAGGGGCGTGAAAGGTATTCCATAACTTAGAGGTAATCCAAAGCTCTTCGCGCGTGCATAGGCCGTCATTTATAGCGCGTTGAATACCCTCGCCTACTTCTTTTTCATTGCCATAATCAGAGGCACAATCTAAATGACGGTAACCCGCTTTTATGGCTTCATAAGCAGTGTCGGCACAAATGTCGGTATCGACCTTCCAAAATCCAAATCCCACTTCTGGAATTGTATTTAACGCATTCATAGCTTTAATCCTATTAATTAAAAAAAGACTTTAGTCTTGTATAAGACATAAGTTATTATAGCAAGGGTGGCATGTCAACAAAGTGTTAACAAATTTAATATTTTGAGGTTTGTTTGATTAAACGAAAAGTTATAAGGGCCTTTACCCTGCAAGGGTTCGCAGAGTGAAAAGTTAAATTGAGTTTTTGTTACCGCAGTAAATTTAGTCTAGTTCAACTTGGTAATGGTAATGGTCGCTTCTGCATTTGCTTTCGCGATATTCAATTAATTTGCCGTCAATAGATTCAGTAACACGAGTTACTAAAAGCAGCGCAGTACCCGCTTCTATTTGTAGAAGTTTTGCATCATCTTCTGTGGCTAATACAGCTTTGATGCTATCGCGCGTTTTAAATACAGTTTGGTTAAAGTCAGTTTGATAGAAGTGATACAAGGTATGTGGAATGTCTTTTCGTTCATGAATACCTGAGAAGTATTTCGCTGGTAAGTAAATGGTTTCGAGCATGCAAAACTCGTTATCAAGTATTCGTCGCCGCTCAATTTTGGTGACTTTTTCTTTACTCGTAATGGTTAAGGCACTTTGCACACTTTTATGAGGGCTTACTTGCTCAATATGTAGCAATTCTGCTTTGGGTAATTCAGCCCCTTTACCATCAGCCTGTAAAGGGAAAAAGCGAAATAGCGCGTCTTGAGCGGTGTGCTCTGATACGAACGTACCCACACCTTGGCGGCGAGTCACAATTTTAGTGTCAGTAAGCAAATTTAGGGCTTTGCGGACAGTCCCTTGGCTCACTTTAAATTCATCAGCAAGGCGAAATTCACTGGGTAACATTTCGCCGGGTTGCCATCTTCGCTCTACCACTAGTTGCTTGATATATTCCGCAACTTGCTGGTATAGCGGTTGAAACGCCAGACTGGGACCACCTAACTTATGATCAAACTGTGATGATGACATGTAACCCTAACCTAATGCTTGAAGTGTATTATTATGTTTTGTTTAAGTGTTATAGCGCATTTTTATATTAAATTACATACAACCAGAGGTGTATCAACGCAATGCAACTTGAAATCTTATTGCCCATGTTCATTCTATTAGGCTTTGCAACTATATTGCAAACCATAAGTGGATTTGGTTTTGGCTTAATGGTCGCATCAAGTTTTACACTATTTCACTTGCTCCCCCTTACCGCCACCACATTTATGATAAGTGTACTGGGCATAGTTAACTCTACTACCATTGTTATAAAAAACATACATTTAATACAAAAGCGCGCGTTTACCTTAATATTAATTGGCGGAATTCCGTTCATAGCCGCGGGCTATTTTTTACTGGAGTTTCTTTCAGTTGGGCTTGCGCTTTGGTTAAACGTTCTATTGGGCCTAGCCATACTTATATGTTGCATACTGTTACTAATTCGCAGTAGTAAAGCTAAGGCATCAGGGAAGGCTTGGGGTTTTTTAGTATCGGGTGCCCTAGGTGGTGTATTGGGTGGCTTATTTTCTACATTTGGCCCCCCGGTGGTGTTTCAATGTTATCGCCAAAGTTGGTCAGTGCATGAAATTCGTTTTACGCTATTGGCTGTGTTTAGTGTAACGGCTTTCATTCGTTTGGCCATGGTTCCTTTTGGTACCCTGCCGAATCAAATGACTATTATTTCAACATTGTTGGCAATTCCGCTTATATTAATATTTACAAAATTAGGCCGCGTTTTAGCACTCAATATAGAGGCTAAATTTGTAAGAGCCTTAGCAATTAGTATGCTCGCACTCAGCGGCATCACACTCATTGCGCAGAACTTACCTTTACTTATTTTGTAGATGCGGGGCGAAGCTTCTTTTTGTTTTTACGGGTAATACCTTAAGCAACTACACAGTAAACCAGCCTTTCACGTTACTTATATGTAATTGCTCATTGACAGGTAAGTTACATTTCATTAACTTATGTCTTATATAAGACACATAGAGTAAGCTAGTATGAGTAATGAATTTTCGGTAACAGAGCCTGATTGGAACAGCATTAAAGCTGCAGAAATTACCGCCAGCCCTTATTTAATAAATGATAAACATCTTGCCGTGCCTACACAATATGGCAGTTTGTTATTTTCAATTAGCAAATTTGGGCTGCGTATTCAATCTGGCGGCGAAACTGCTACTGTTGCAGATAGTTTTGACTACGGCATGCTTACTACTACGCCAAATGCCTTAGCGCTTACATATGCTGGTAGCGAACAGCAATACAGCATTACTGCAGGCGAGTATCGCTTAGACTTATTCTCAGCCCCGCTACACTTTAAGCTGTACCGCAATAATGATTTGGTGCAAGAATCGGCTACCGACGGTCACTTTGTACGCCAACATCGCCTACCGCCTTTTGCTAAAACAGACGCAGGTTGGATCATTAGCCTTGAACTTGGTGATGATGAGTCGGTTTATGGTTTGGGTGAAAAATGGGGGAAACTTGATAAACGCGGCCAACTGGTTCGTTCGTATAACCATGATGCACTTGGCGTAAATACAGAAAAGTCTTATAAAAATACTCCTTATGCTTGGAGCCCTGAAGGCTGGAACTTATTTGTTCACACACCCACGCCAGTGACTCACGGCGTAGGCTATGCGCCTTGGTCGCAGCGCGCGTATATTTGCGTAGTAGAAGACACTCAGCTAGACATGTTTTTGTATCACTGTGATAGCCCAGCACAAAGCATCCACACTTATAGCAGCTTAACTGGGTTTGCGCCGGTTCCACCGAAGTGGAGCCTAGGCGTTATTCTTTCCAAGGCCTATTATAAAGACTCACAAGAGCTATTAGCAGTTGCCCGCGAAGTGCGCGAAAAAAACATGCCTTGCGATGTGATAACGCTTGATGGCCGGGCGTGGCAAGACACCGATACCCGTTTTGCATTTGAATGGGATCCAACTCGCTATGCCGATCCTAAGCCTGTGCTTGATGAACTAAAAGCAATGGACTTTAAAATTTGCGTATGGGAATACCCCATGATTTCAGTGAAAAACCCACTGTACGCAAAAGCGGCTGAAAAAGGCTGGTTAATTAAAGACAAACGCACAGGTGAAGCTTATCGCTACGAATGGGATTTAAGCCCTTTCGGTGAAGTACTTACTCCACTGCCTGATTCAGGTATTTTAGATTTCACCCACCCCGACGCTTACGAATTTTGGAAAGAATCACACAAGCCTTTATTTGAATTGGGTGTTGATATGATTAAGGCTGATTTTGGCGAGCAGTTAGAAGATGACAACATGCTCTCTTACAGCGGTGATTCAGGTGACCGACTACATAACGTATACAGCATGCTATATAACCGCTGCGTATACGAAGCGGCTGAGAAATACTGCAAAACCGGTCCGTTTTTATTCAGCCGTTCTGCATGGACCGGCAGCCAGCGTTTTCCTTCACAGTGGGGCGGTGACCCTCAAGCCGACTGGCACGGTTTAGCTGCTAGTATTCGCGGCAGCCTTTCTTGGGGTATGTCGGGTGGGCCATTCTTCGCCACCGACATCGGCGGTTTTTATAAAGATACACGCGATTCAGAGTTATACGTTCGTTGGACGCAAGCATCAGTATTTTCAGCTCATATGCGTTTACATGGCATTGGCCCTCGCGAACCTTGGTCATACTCTGAAGAGGCCTCTGAAGCGGTATTTGAAGCACTTAAACTGCGTTATCGTTTATTGCCTTATTTAGAAAAAACCACACTTCAAGCCAGTGAAACCGGTTTGCCCGTGCAACGCTCTATGGCACTCGCTTTCCCTAATGACCCCCTTGCTCGCCAATTTGAACAGCAATTCATGTGCGGTGAAAGCTTATTAGTGGTGCCTTGCATTGTGCCAGGGGGTAAGGTGAAGTTTTATTTGCCTGAAGGTGAGTGGCTTCGTTTCAACGTAAATAACACCGGGGCAGCAAATGCAAATACCTACCAAGGCGGTAAATACTACGAGCAAATTTTAAGCTTAAATGAACTTGCCGTATTTGTTCGCAGGGCCGAGCACGTTATTTTAGGCCCCGAGGTAGAGCATACCGAAATGGATATGTCGGCAACCACTATGTGGCCGCGCTAGCGCTTGGAGTATTAGCATGAACGTGACGCTTACCTTACTGACCTGCATGGCTTTTATGGCTGTGGTCGCTTTTATTTCATATCAAAAAACAAAGGGCGAAGTAAACACACAAGATGGTTATTTCCTTGCAGGCAGAGGCTTAACCGGTACTTTCATAGCCGGTTCTATGATCTTAACAAACTTGTCTGCAGAGCAGCTTATAGGCCTTAACGGCTCAGCATTTGGTTACAATTTAAGCGCCATGGCCTGGGAAGTTACCGCCGGTATTTCTACCATTATTATGGCTTTGATATTTTTACCTCGCTACTTAGCTGGTGCATTCTCAACCCTACCTGAATTTTTACGTGACCGCTTTGATGACAAAGTAAGAAGAATGACGGTAGTCTTATTTATGGTGGGCTATACCTTAATTACTATTCCGTCGGTGCTTTATTCAGGTTCTATTGCGGTACTGCGCTTGTTTGATGTGCCAGGACTACTCAATTTGAATTACGAAACCAGCTTAGTCGTTACGATTGTAATGGTGGGCAGTATAGGTGCCCTGTACGCCATATTTGGCGGGTTAAAGGCCGTTGCGGTATCAGATACCATTAATGGTATTGGCTTATTAATTGTAGGTTTGCTTGTACCTATATTAGGTTTGATTGCATTAGGTGACGGCAGTTTTTCAGCCGGCCTAACAACCATAGCCACCACAGAAACTGAAAAACTGAATGCGATTGGGGGGGCCGATGATCCCGTGCCCTTTGGTACCATTTTTACTGGGATGTTATTAGCCAATTTATTTTATTGGGGTACTAATCAATATGTTATTCAGCGTACTTTAGGCGCTAAGAACCTCGTTGAAGGTCAAAAAGGCGTGTTGTTTTCGGGCTACTTCAAAGTATTGGTTCCATTTATGATGATGTTGCCTGGTGTAATTGCGTATCATTTATATCAAAACGACAGCATGCAAACCATTGACCTAGCCTACCCGCATTTGGTTAAAGACGTGCTTCCACAGTATTTATCAGGCTTTTTTCTAGCCGTGCTATTGGGCGCGGTGTTTAGCTCGTTCAACTCTCTATTAAATAGTGCGGCCACCCTATTTTGCCTAGACGTATATAAACCCTTTAAAAAAGAGAAAGTGAGCGACTCAGAGCTTATTCGTGTGGCTAAAATTACAAGTATAGTGATTGCGGTAGTGTCTTTTATAACGGCGCCTTTATTGATGTTTGCCCCCGAAGGCTTGTGGCAAATTATACGAATATTCACAGGTTTTTATAACATTCCTGTTATTACGATTGTGTTAGTGGGTTTGTTTACTAAAAACGTGCCCGCTTTAGCGGCAAAAGTGGCGATTATATTTCACGTAATTGCGTATGGATTGCTTAAGTTTGTATGGCAGGTAGAAATAAACTTCATTCATATTTATGCCATTTTATTCGCAATAGAATTAGCCATAATGCTAGCGATAGGCCACTTCTACCCAATGGCAAAACCTTGGAAGTTTATACCTAAGGCCGAAGTGGATATGACACCTTGGCGCTATGCTATTCCTTGCGCAATAATACTCGTTGCTTTAATTGCAACCTTGTACCTTATGTTTTCACCCATAGGGTTTGTGGGCGGCATAAGCGCTGCGTTTATCCCATCGTTATTAGGGGTATGGTCAACCTGCGTTATTGCAATAATGTTTAGCTTGAAATGGTGGCGTGCAAGGTATGAATTGAGCTTAAAGCACCTAGCAAGCGAGCCTAGCTAAGGCTTGGAGGTCGTGGCCTTCGCCACGATGACAAGAATTAGCCACTTTTCGTCATCCCCTTGAAGAAGGGGACCTTTGCTAAAGCTGAGGTGGGAGGTCGTGGCCTTCGCCACGATGACTAGCTATTTATTAAAGAGCGAATTTACTCTTGTGCTTTATACAAACGCTCAAATTTCAGGCCTTTCGCGGTTCGGTTATCAAAACCTTGCCAGTAAGTATGCTCATCTTTCTCTTGGCCGCTTTCATCTTTAGCCCATACACCATCGTTAGAATTAGGCACTAAGTCTAGGTAGGGTTTCATATCATCATCATTTTTCAAATATTTATTTAGCCAAGCGCTTACAAAGTGCTGTGCAATATTATTCATACGTACGTTATCCCAAACCGCATCAGAGTAGTGAGCACTCACACTACCGCCAAGTTCAGCGTTGTATACATATGACTCCTCAGGAGCAGGCATAACTGCGCCGGCATTATGGTTTGCGTTCATGTAAGTTAATAAGCTTCGGTCAACGTTTTTTGCACCTTGCCAAATGGCGCGCACACCGTTTTCATAACCTGAAACATCATCCTGTGAACCCGACACAAGCATTATTGGAATAGATATGGTATTAAGGTCAAACATATTGTAGTTCATTCCCCAAGGGGCAAATGCAATAATGGTTTTTAAGCGTTCATCAACCTTAGGCTTGAGCCCTGATTGATGGCGCTTTAATGTGCCAAATGGCGCTGATAATGGACTGCTCACAGCTTCTTTTGTTATACCTGCTCCGGCATTAATAAGTGCTCCATAGCCCCCCATAGAGTAGCCAATTAATGCAGTATTATTTGCATCAACCAGCTCATATAAAAATGAGCTTTTATCTGCGGCCATGTTAGCTAAGTGGTCTAAAACAAAAAGCTGATCGACTGGACGATTAACTAAGGTTGAAGCGAATGCATCTTTTGATCTGTAGGTTGAATCGGTGTGGTCAATTGATACTACCACGTAACCTTTTGATGCAATATTTTCTGCTAAATGTGCCAATAAGAATCGGTTTCCTGGATAACCGTGCGACACAATTACTAAAGGAAATGCCTTTTCGCTGGCAATGGCTTTTGCATCACGAATCGCTCTTCCGTGCAATTCTACTTGCTTTTTACCATCACGAATATACGCATTAATTATGGTGTTGCTCGCAGTGGCAGTACTCGAAGCTTGTGCCGGATACCATACTTCAGCGGTTAAGGGCCTGTCATACATGGGCATTTCATTGGGCTTAGATTGTTTTGGATCAAGCGCTAAAATATTGATTTGATCAGGGTTAACTAACTCAAGGGTTCTCACGCCAATTTTATATTCGCCATAAGCGGCTAATTGTGGTGCATCAGGGCGCTGAGCATCGATTCTATTTTCAGCCAAAGCAAAATTTAAAAGGCCTAGGCTTATTAATAACATGCATCCTTTGGTGAAAGTTTTTACTCTCACGTTTTTCAGTACAACAGATGAATCCACTTGATTTCTCCTAAATAAAAGACGAATTATGCCCATACAATTATGACCATTTGATAACAAAAAATATGAAACCACATTTATTGTGGCAGCTCACTTTGTATTTAACTGACAAATACAAGATAAAACACGACACTTATTGTTATATTATTGTATAAGCACTGCGAATTGTGACTATTCACAGCAACTAAAACATCGCAATAAAAAACTCAAAAACAAATAAAATCATATAGATAAAGAACTGCGCCCTTTTACAATCTTAATTCAAACCAAAACCAACCTGTTAACAAAAAGATTGCAATTGATTTACTTTTTAGTTAAGTTTTACCTGTCTTTTGTCTTATACAAGACAAAAGAAACTTAAACACATTTACGTAAAACAAAAAAGACCGTTGGACACACGGCACATTGTAAGTGCAATAAACCTATAAAAATGAAATCGTGGAGAGCACCATGTTACTAAAACCTAGCACACTACATACAGGTATTACTCGGGCATTAGCTATTAGTACTTGTATGACAATCGGCTTTGCAGCCAATGCACAAGAAGTTGAAACTGAGGAAGATAAAGGGCTCATGGAGACCATTACAGTTACTTCACAAAAACGTGTAGAAAATCTAAATGAAGTCCCTGTTGCCGTATCAGTTTTACGTGAAGACCAAATCAACTCTGCGTTTTCTGCCAATATTGAAGGTTTACAAGCCTTGGTGCCATCCGTTAGTTTCCGTAAAGGAAACACAACCAGAAACTCAGCTATTACTGTTCGTGGTATTGGTACAATTTCATTTAGTGTTGCAGCTGAGCCAAGCGTATCAACGGTAGTTGATGGTGTAGTGCTAGGGCGTTCTGGCCAAGCATTCGTTGATTTATATGACTTAGAACGCATTGAAGTGTTACGTGGCCCGCAAGGTACCTTATTTGGTAAAAATGCGTCTGCCGGTGTTGTGAATATTACCACTAAGCGCCCAAGTGATGAATTTGAAGGTTCAGCGGAGGTCACCTTATTCCAAGACAATGAATATCGTTTAAAGAGCAGTGTATCAGGCGCATTAAATGACAATGTAAACGGTAGTTTAACGGTACTGAAATCACAGTTTGACGGCTACATTAAAAATGTTTACAACAACGAAATGACCAACGGTTATGACAAAGAAGGTATTCGTGCCATGCTTGATATTGAAGCGGGTGACGAAACTGACGTACTATTCATTTTTGAAAATGTAGAATCGAATGATGGATGCTGCGCTGATTTAGAGCTTTCGCCAAGTGGTCGCCACCCGGGTTCTGAAGCCTTACCTAACAGCACGGGAACTGGGGATTTAGATTTAGAGCAACGCCTAGTTGATCATGATTTTGAAACACGTACCTTAGATGAAACCACCGGCTTTTCTATGCAAATAGATACTATGTTTGGGGATCATCAATTTACCTCTATTACCGCATACCGAGATTGGGACAACACTGAATTTCGTGAAGGTGACTTCACTTCTACCGCGGGTACTCGCCCTTTCCCTGTTTTTGCAGAACCGTTCCAACTTCATGACATAGGTGCGCAAAATTGGAAGCAAACATCACAAGAATTCCGCATTGCTTCGCCAGTAGGAAATGATTTTGATTATCAGGTAGGTGCATTTTGGTGGAGCCAAAAATCAACCAGAAACTTTACTCGTGATGCAAGTTGCCAAAACAATGGTGGGCAGTTCCCTGCAGCAATTAGCACCTATTTAACAGAGACCTTTGGCATTGCTGAACCAAGTGATGATCAAGTAAATCAATTTATTGAAGATGAAGGCCTAAGCTGTAATTCAAATGATATTGTAAGTGCCACTGCTTACATGGAAACACAGTTTGATAACTGGGCGCTATTTGCTGATGGTAAATACCATATTAATGACGATTTACGCCTATTGTTTGGCATTCGCTACACTGATGATGAAGTAAGTTACTCACACAATAGAAGCAGCAATGACCAATACAGCAGAACGGGTGTTGGCGTGCGTAGTTTTGATACCGACTATAGCGGCTCTACTGATGAAAGTAATGTGTCAGGGAAATTAGGTGTGCAATATGATTTATCTGACAGCAGCATGACTTACCTAACCTTCTCACAAGGTTATAAAGGCCCTGCATTTAACGTATTTTATAATATGTCAGCAACCGATACGTTACCCATTGGCGAAGAAACGTCTGATGCATTTGAGCTAGGTTATAAATATGCAAGCCGCGATATTATTTTTAACGCAGCGGTATTTAGAACCGACATTGATGGCTTCCAAGCGAACAACTCTGAACTACTTGATGAAGTTACTATTACTCGCTTAACCAATGCGGGCTCGGTAACTACCCAAGGCATTGAGTTTGATTTCATGTGGCAAGTAAATGATGACTTTGCTTTAAGTGGCGGTTTATCAAAAGTAGATGCGGAAGTAGATGAATTCCGCTGCCCTGTAACCGACCCTACTTGTACGGGTAGTTCAGGTGCTGATTTACCGTTTTCACCAGATCTTAAATACTCCGTTACGGGTGAGTATATTTGGGAAATGGAGAACATGGATATTATCTTAAACGGTTCATACGTTTATACCGATGAAATGTTTGTTGGTGCACCGGGTGCATTTGCCACCGATAGCGACCCTGCCGTGCTGCCTGACTACGCAATTCTTAATGCGAGTTTAGCGTTCTCATTCAGCGATGATGATTATCGCATTAGTTTAATTGGTAAAAACTTAACTGACGAAAGCTATGTAACCACATACAGTGGTGACAACTTCCGTTATCAAATCCCGCGTGACGCAGACCGTTACTTTGGTGTGCAATTACGTGCTAGATTCTAATTACATGTAAACAAAAATATAAGGCGCCTAGTTGGCGCCTTTTTTCATTAACGTAACACTCATAAAGTGACTTAAAAGTTTTCGCGCCAATGAATAAGTTTATCTTCTCCTTTGTACACACCAAAGCTCGCTGTAGCGGTAGGTAGTTCATCAAATACACCGTCATTGTCCCAGTCATATAAAAGCCACTCAAAAGCATCATACGACACCCCTAGCTTGCCCTGATTACCTGCGCCTGGTGCTTGTAAAATAATTGCCTCTGACTTTCCAGACACAAACTGCCCAGTGCCTCCACTTACCTCTGTAAGAGACGGTGCTAGGCTTATATTGCTTAGAATTAGATTTGAGGCATCATATTCTAGGCAGTTATCAGCGCTAGACACGAGAAAATTATCGCCATCGAAATATTCCACTTGGAGTACCTGAGCTAAGTCTTCTGTTTCTGGGCCAAAACTGTTATTCAGTACCAAACGGCCAAAATAGACATCCAGTCCTGTAGGTGACGCCGCTGCTAAACTAGATGCTTCAATGGCGTCTGTATCAATTACTGACAACACGTCAAAATTAATATTAGCGGTAAATGGCGCTACTTTCGTATTTGCTGAGCGTGGATAGAAAAAGTGATCGTCACTCGAAAGCTGATAATGTAATACGCCTCTTGGCAGTGAATTTGTGCTTGTTGTATTGGTTAAATCGAATTGGCTTAATATGCCTTCGCTTAAATTGGCTTCAACACTTAAGTAGCTTCCGTCAACACCGGTGGCTTGTTCATCTTGAGTAGGGTTAGCAATAAAAATAGATGACGAACTCAGCTTCATAAAATCATTTTCACTACCTTCAGCATCTTGGTAATAATTTTGTGTAACCGCCCCTTGTTTATTATAAGCCGTTATTTCCAACACGGGGTTAGTTAAATAGGATATAGCCCCTTTAGAAGCCGTTTCTTGATCTTTTTGCCCGCTGTAAGCAATAAACGACATTGCAGTGGAGCAGGTTGCTTGGAATAAGCCGTCATCGGCTATAGTTTGTTCAAAATGATGGGGAATAAAGCGCCCTATATTTACGTTGTCGGCATTAAGAACAATACCTTGGCCACCGTAGTTGGCATCTTGAATGTCTAAACTGAGTAAACCAACCTCTGAATAACTCGCATCGCTATAACTAGAAACCCCGCCTGAAAAATCAGACAGATTTACATTGGTAAACGCTGGAGTAAGGCTTGATGAGAGGCTTGAGCCATTAGCATAAACGAAACTTCCATCAACGTTTCCTTGAATATTAGGCGCGCTGCGAGTCAGCGCCACTTGCATTTGGCCGGGAGTATAATTGCCAGTGAGGGCTCCTAATGCATTAACAGCGCTAACACTAAAATTAAAGCTTTCACCAGCCTTATGAGTAACAGCTGAATCAGCAGCATTACCATTTAATTCCACACTCCCATTGTTGACGCTAGCGACTAACTGAGCAGGGCTTACCCAAAAAGCATTACTACTGCCTGAAACCTCAACACCATTGTTACTGTAACTTGCATGCAGTTGAATGTTTCCTGCATCTAAATACATGGGGTTAGCGATAGTAGCAATGCTGTTTGCGTCAAAATTAACACTCACACTGCTTGTGGTAGGGTGCTTAGCTATTGCGTTTCCATTAGTGGTAAAACTAAGGCCACCATTGCCGCTAGGTTCAATATTTTCCTGTGATAAATTAACACTTGTTGCTCCGCTAAATAAAGACTCACAAACGCCGTTGTTTGATCCAACAGCCTGAATTTGTAGCGTGTCAGGAAAACTTTGACCCGCAACTTGATTCGGAATTATGGTGTTTGCATCACCTGCGTATAAAAACTTAAATGCGGCATTTGTGTAGTTTAAATCACAAGAGTTGGTGCTGCCATTATTGCAAATAAAGCCGTCGGTTGCCTCAATGGACGCATTGGCTATTGATAAGGTAAGAACCTCTTCATTGGTGCGGCTCACACTGACTACCGTGCTTCCCGTAAAAGTCTCAGTGCTTATAAGCGTGTTGTTACCCAAAAAGTCCAAGCTAATTTCATCAGGGCTTAAGGAAGAGCAGCTTTCGTCGACACATGCTCTTACAGTTATGTTTTCAGCCTCACAGGTTAAGCCACCTCCATCATGCACTATCTCATAGTGATGCGGAGCCTGCCCCACACATGAGTGAGTTTCATTCATAATAGTGTTAATTTGCGAAACACTTAAGGCGCCATCGTAAATACGAAACTCGTCAATTAAGCCATGAAATCTATATTCGCTGTCGGAGTTCCAACCACCAATACGCGCATCACTTGAAACGTAAGCTAAGTTGTTAAGAGGTGAGCCGGCTAACTGACTTAACGCTTGCTCTTCACCATTTATATAGATTTTGTTGCTACTTACTTGCCCATTGGTAAATTCAAATACGAAGTGATACCAGGTATTGGCTAAGCCTGAACTGTACATACCATACAAATCACTATTACTAGTATTAAAGCCAATCCCTCCGCCAGCTATAAATATATCGTACAGCTCAAAACCAATAGGCATTATTCCATTTGTGCCGTCCCATTTCATCCAAAATGCGATCGACGTTTTAGCGCCCGCTGTTGTATCAAGCGGTACATTGCTAAGTGCAATAGCACCATTACTTTGGCTCGCATACCCGCAAGTTCCTGGATTACCATCCACCGCTGGTGAGGCAATTTCAGGGCTGGAGTTACTAATTATATTCGCGTGATTTTCATTGCCAGTGTAGTCAATAATTTCACCAGGAGTGCCATCCCACACTTCTTCTTCAAACCTATATTCTAAGACGGGAGTTACCTCACCTTGGCAAAAACGCGTGCTTCCATCATAGTTATTACCTACATTTTGATTAGTATATACTTCCGTAATTTCAGATTCATTCAAAGCAGTATCAAATATTAATAGTTCATCAAGCAGGCCATCCCAAGCTTGCGATGCTTGAAAACTGCCTCCCACTGAATCTTGCTCTTGGCCTATAATTAGACCGCCCTCGTCAATTGACACCGCGCCGCTTTGAGAATTCATCTCGCATTCAACCAATGTTCCATCTACGTAATAACATAAATTCCTTCCGCTTCGTGTCCACACTAAATGATGCCACTCACCGTCACCTATACCACCATTACTTGTTGCTGAACGAGATGATTTAATATACGGTTCAAATGTACTCGTACCGTTAAAAAACATTAACATTTCATTATTTTCATTGGCATTTGCACCTGACAAAACAGCGCCGCTGTTTAAGTTATCAATTTTACTCCACACCGATACAGAAAAATCGCTAAGTCCGTCAGCAGCCTCTTTGGCTAAACTCAAGTAATCACTTGTGCCCGTTGCAGTAAAGTCGCCAGCTGCACATATTTTGCCATTTTCAGTGGTGGTCATATTAATTGATACGCCATGATGTTCATATCCAGAGCTATCTGACACTTCGTTCGTAGCTCCTATCCAAACATTTTCATCAAACTGATAATTAGCGACGGGGCGAGATTTACATGAGTAGGTTTCATTCACAAGCGTTGTCACCTGAGCACTGCTTAGCTCACCGTCAAATACTTGCACTTCGTCAATTAGTCCGTGAAACCGATAGCTACTGTTTGCTGACCACCCCCCTATACGCATTTCGCTTTTAACATAGCTTCGTCCGTTTGACGGAGTCCCCGTGCGTTGGCTAAGGTTTTTTAGGACACCGTCAATGTATATCTTACTATTGGCCACATTTCCGTTGTTAAAAACAGCTACAACGTGGTGCCAAGAGTTGGCCAAACCATTTACAGAAATACCATATACGTCATTATTGCTTGTGTTGAAGCCAAATCCGCCGCGATAAATAAAAAGGTTATATCTGTTCCAGCCAATGGGCATTACGTATTCAGTACCATCCCAGTACATCCAAAAAGCAACCGTAGTTTTAGTGCCGTTACTTGAAGTGTCTACAGGTAAATTTCGCACTTGAATTGCGCCGCCAATTTGGCTTATGTAGTCACAAGTACCGGGGCTGCCGTTAATGGCTGGTGATGAAAACTGAGAACTGGTATTGCTTAATATATTGCCAACATAGCCATTGCCGGAGCTGTCACTCACTTGATTTGAGCTCACTTCCTCAAATGTAAATTTCGCAAGGGGTTCGGGGCTAGACTGCGCATTTGAATAGCCAGCGAATAACAACTGAACACTTAAGATGCAAGTTAAAAAAAGTATGCGTTTGCAACAGCAAATTTTTTTGTAAAACTCGAAAGAGGAAACAGACGATAAGCAATTTATCATTAACTATATTACCTTACTGCGACAGAATCTTGTCATTAGCTCAATGTTCAGCCGCCAAATTGACCATATTATGGCAAGCCAAGCAAAAATTACGCCATGCACTGCAACACAAAGCTATAGAAAGAAGCTTGTCGCTATTCAAGCCACGTAATGTTGGTGAAATACTATGTTTCATTGTCGCACAAAATCAAGGCCTTACGAACGAATCACTTTTACGAAAGAATACTTAAGTATAAATATTTATACGCATAAGAAATGGCGGTATGGAATACTCACTTTACTTTTGTGATCTTTTTTGAGATACATGACATTTATTAATAAACAATATTTTATAGCAGTAGCTATTCTATTGGCCTCATTTTCTGCGAATGCAGAAAACAACTTTGCTGACCGCTTCACTTTTAGTGGTTTTGGACAAGTTGTTGCTGGCTATTTAGATGAATCAGATGCTGACTACCAAGGTTATTCCAATAGCGTGTACTTGGGTGAACAGTCGCTTTTTGCGGTCCAAGCTGATTTTACCTTCAATTCTTCACTTAGTGTTTCCGGGCAACTATTAGCGCATTCAGCTAGTGATAGAGATTCCGGTGTGGAATGGTTGTACCTAAATTATGAGCCTAGCGCGAATTGGCGATTTAAATTAGGAAAGCTGCGCACCCCCTTCTTTCGTTATAGTGACGTAATTGATGTAGGTTTTGCCTACCCATGGATAAGCGCTCCGCAGCAAGTTTATAGTGGATTTTTATTTTCAAACTATGAAGGCGCCTCTGCAACCTATTTACGTAGTTATAAAGATTACAACTTCGAAATTGAAGCTTACTACGGTGTGTACAGTGGTTCGTTTAGCCGGGCGGGTGAAGACACGCCATTTGATGTGGATGAAATTAAAGGTTTAATATTTAGTGTTAATCATGGCAACTTAAATATGAGAATCTCGACCATAGAGTCTTCTGATTTTGATGCTGAAATACCTGATTTCGACGGGTTTGCTGATATTTTGGAGATAAGTGGTTTTATCGATAATGCCAATGCCTTTCGTTTCGATGGCAAAGCTACTGCTTATCAAGCCAACATCAATTATGACACTTTAGATTACTTTGCCGCAGCTGAGGCAATAAAGATCACTTCTGATGTGCTGGCGGTTCCCGAACTAACCGCGTATTACGCCACAGCAGGGTATAACTTCCACCCCTTCCAAGTGCATATTACGTATTCCACTTCGAAGAGTTCGTACAACGTACCTGAAAATCAGATTCCCGTAGGTATTGCGCCACAAATTGATCAGTTGTCGTATGCCTATGACCTAATCACGTCGAGTCTGCCTTTGTATAATTTAGATTCGGTTACATTTGGCGCGCGCTGGGATGTGCGCCACAATATTGCGTTAAAGGCAGAGCTTACTCTTCTTTATGGTGAAGACGGCGAAGGCTCATTCTATTCTAATATTACTGATGAGGGTTTTGATAGAAAATCAAGACTGTATCAGCTTGGAGTGGAGTGGTACTTCTGATGAATTTATTAAAACACTTCATGTTCGCCGTACTAGTTTGTTTTGCATTTACTAGCAGCGCTCAAGGCCTCATTATTGTTGCGAATACTAACGATAACCTTAAGATAGAAAAGCGACAGGTAAGAGACTTGTTTATGGGGAATAACTCCCAAATAAGTTTACAACCCATCGCCCTGTCGCCTTCAAGCGAAACGCGCTTTGTGTTCAACACTAAAATTGTGGGCTTAACTGAATCTAGAATTCAATCTTACTGGACGCAAATGCGCTTTAGCGGAAGAAGACGCCCGCCTAAAGAATTTGATTCAATTGAAAAAGTGCTTGAATACCTTAAGAGCACACCGGGCTCGGTGGCTTACATTCCTAGCGGAACTGAGATCCCATCGGAATTAACGGTAATATATCAAGTAGATTAAAACGCGTTAACCTGCAAGTACAGGGGCTAGGCACATTAACCTCGCCCCCCTGCAATGCAAGTATGGGGAACTTACTTCAGAGCTTGCGCAATACTCTTATTGCCGTTAAACAGCTCTGTTACCAAGTTGGAATCAGCTGGATTTTTAACAATATACAACAGCGCTTTGGCTACATCTGCGCGAGTAATTTTAGCATCGTCTTTGTTACTCGGGCGTTCAGTGGTGATTTGCTCGCTTGGCTCATCATCAGTCAAGGTGCCAGGGCGCACAATGGTATATTTCAAGCCTCTTTGTACTAAATGTTCGTCAGCCATGTGCTTGGCAACTAAATACGGCTGCATTTCTTCTGGGCCAGAAGATGGCGCATCAGCACCAATTGAACTCACCATTATGAAGTGCTTAATATCATTATTTTTTGCATAATCCGCGGCGCGACAAGCAGCCCACAGGTCAATCAAGATTGTTTTATCGGCACCAGTATTTCCACCTGAGCCCGCTACAAATACTACCTGTGTGCAATCTTCGAATGCGTGTTCAAAATCTTTTGTAAGATCTGCTTCAATTATTGATAAGTTGGCATCATCAAATTCTGATAATTTGTTCTTATCACGAACAAGGGCTGCAACTTTTTGGCCGTCGTTAAGCATATTACGCGTTAACTTTTTACCTATTTGTCCACTTGCGCCAATAATTAATGTGCGACTCATTGTATCTCCTTAAACAAATTTATTTCAAAGTACTGTTACTTTGCCAGTTACCTTGAAGCAAATACTGTTCCTATGGGGCGTATACTCTGTAACTCACTGTTTATAGGGCTTGTGGTTTTTTTAGACGTAATAGCTAGCTACCTGCATGTAAAGTTATCATGCAGGTTTGTAAATATAACAGGGGGAGTAAAGAATTAGCAGCCCGTAATAGTTAGGCTGTAAAATACAGGTTCATCAGGAAAGCTAGTGTCTACATTGTAGTAAACGTTGCACGAGTCAAATGTTGTATAGCCTTGCGGTACTATATATATAGCAGGTGTGTTAGGTAAATTATAAATACCCCAATCAGCCGTAATCGAGTCATTCGCGTTTATCATTACTTCATAAGAGCCTTGTAGCGCTTTAATTACGTTGGCCCCTGCAGGAGTAAGGTTACCTAAAGTCGTATTAACCGTTTCATTTCCTAAAGTAATGGAGCCTGCTGATGATTTTTCTTGCCCTGCCAACACTGCTTTGCTGTATACAAGTGTATTCGCTGATTTTAGGGCCGCCATTAAAGCATTCATTTGCGCTTCGCGTGCATCATCTTGAATATCAATGAAACGAGGCGCCGCAGTGACCGACAAAATACCTAAAATCACAATCACTATAATAAGTTCAATAAGGGTAAAACCGCCTTGTATGTTTCTCTTAATCAACTAAACATCTTCTTTTATTAAGCGTGTAAAACGCTATTAACATGGTAATGACTAGAAGTTTATGCGCTTAACAAGGCCTTGTCATGGGGCACTACAATACCTTTATATTCAGTTTAATACTCAAGGTGTATTAACATATTGCATTTAGCACTACTTTTTACTTAATGCCTCTGCTAATTCATAGTTACCTTGGCTTAAAGCAATATCAGTTAAGCCATTTCCCGCTTTGTCTTTAGCCTTAATATTAGCGCCTGCGGCGCTGAGTTCGTTAATAGTGTTGGTGCGGTTAAATAAGGTAGCGAACATCAATGCCGTTTGCCCACTTGCGTTCACTTGATCTATATCGCAGTCAGCCTTTATTAAGGCTTTAATTGCACCAAAGTTCCCTTTAAATATAGCGCCCATTAGCGCAGTATTACCTGTATTGTCTTCCTGGCATGGGTTAACGTGTTTATTGCTAAGCAAAAACTTAACAGCCTCAGTGTGGCCATGGTATGCCGATAGTATAATTGCAGTGTACCCTTTTTCATCGGCTACATTAGGATTTAGCCCAGCTTCGTAATAGGTTTGTAGAGTAGCAATATCACCTTGGCGCGCTGCATCAAAGTACATAGCCTGTAACTTAGCACTATCATTTGCCAACGCCAGCAGGCTTACCTGCATTAAAATAAACAACGACAGTAATTTAAATGCCGTGTTGTTAAATGTAAAAAGCTTAAAGTTTTTCATAGCCGTATTCCTGAAACATTGGGAAAATGAAAAACATGGCTTGTAGTTACTGTTTCAAGCCATGTAAATTCAAGGTTTATAAAGTGGCTTATAAGTCCATGTTATAAGCAATACGAGCGTAGTCATCAGCTACTTTTTTCGCTTTGCTTTCGCGCGCTTGCTGTGCTTCCATAAGTTCCTTCGCTACTGATTTAACTTTGGCAAGCGGTGCTTTAGCAAGCTTAGCTACGCCGGTTCCATAATTAACATCAGCGTTGTACATATAGGCACTAATAATCACTCTTATCTCTTCTTCTGGCACACCGGCTAAGGTATTACCTAAGTTTTGAATCAAGTTCTTTTGCTCGGCTTTCGTGAATGAACGGAATCTCTCACCGGCTTGAGCAAAGTTGCGCTGTTTATAAAATGGCGCTTGTTGTGTCGTACCTGCTAATGGCGTTTGAGCATATTTGTACTGGTTGTCGTCATTCACATTTAAGCGGCGGCTTGGCTGGTAGTTAACATCACGAGATGTGCTACTAGTGCGTAATTTACCGTGCTGCTCATGGTTGTTGATTGCAGCGTTGCGCGGCGCATTAATTGGAATGCGGTAAGCATTTACACCTATTCTATAGCGCTGAGTATCAGCATATGAAAATAAACGGCCTTGTAGCATTCTGTCTTCCGAGGGCTCAATACCGGGAATTAAGTTACTTGGTGCAAATGCTGCTTGCTCAGTTTCTTCAAAGAAGTTGTTAGGTACTCGATTAAGCGTTAACTTACCAATTTTCTTCGCTGGAATAAGTGTTTCAGGCCAAATTTTGGTGGTATCTAATGGGTTGAACTCAAAGTCATCAAGTTGTTGCGGCTCAATAACTTGCAAGTACAAATCCCACGACGCGGTTTCACCTTTATCACCAATGCGAGTGTAAATATCAGTAGTCATAGGTTGAAAATCTTTGCCTTGCATCATTTGCGCTTCTTCAGCAGTAAAGTTTTTTACACCTTGGTTTGTTTTCCACGTTAATTTGAAGTATTTCACTTCACCTTTTGCGTTCACAAATTTATAAGCATGCACACTTGAGCCATCCATGTTTAGGTAACTTTGCGGCGTACCTAAATCAGAGAAAAGGTGCGTAAGCATATGGGTTGACTCTGGCACATGTGAGAAAAAGTCAAACAATCGAGCGGCACTTTGCGCGTTAGTAACTGGCGATGGCTTAAGGCTATGTACCATATCTGGAAATTTTATTGCGTCGCGAATAAAGAACACCGGAAAGTTGTTACCAACTAAATCCCAGTTCCCTTGCTCTGTATAAAATTTAACGGCAAATCCTCTAGGATCACGCAAGGTTTCTGGCGATAAATGACCATGAATTACTGATGAAAATCGAACAAATACATCTGTTTTTTTGTTTTCACCCTGAAACGGCGCCGCTACGGTTATGTCTGACAAGTCTTCATAATTTTCGTAATAACCATGAACACCGGTTCCTCTAGCATGCACCACACGCTCAGGCACTCGCTCTCTGTCAAACGCTGCTAGCTTTTCAATTAAGTGGCTATCTTGCAATAGTACAGGTCCCCAAGGGCCTGCAGTTTGTGAATTTTGATTGTCACCAACGGGGGCGCCATTTTGGCGAGTAAGTGTGTTATCAGCGGCGCCTGCATTGGCGACACTAAATAATGCGGTTATCGCAATAATAGTAAGTTTTAATTTCATGGTCATTCTCCATTTAGAGTTGTTGTTCTTAGCGTATTGTTTTATTTCACAACCTAAGCGCTTACTTCAGAAATCAGACAGATAAATGTTAGTAACCGACTGCTCTTTGGTTGATAAGGAGTATGCTAAGAACTGAACTTTAAGGAAAATGATTAAAACCAATCAATCCAATCTAATAAACCGATTGATTGGTTTCAGTATAAAAATAAATGAGGGACGAGATGCTCGTTTTAATTAAATTACGCTAAATGCTTTTCGAAAAATTGCAAGGTGCGTTGCCACGCCAATTCAGCATTTTCTTTGTCATAACGGCCTGTAGAATCATTATGAAAACCATGATTTGCGCCTTCATACATATGCATCGTAAATGCTACACCTGCCGACTTTAAATTTTCTTCGTAGCCTGGCCAAGTAGCATTTACGCGTTTATCAAGCTCACCTAATTGAATTAGAAGCGGTGCTTTTATATTTTTCTGTAAAGATTCACTGGCGGGTGTGCCATAAAATGGAACGCCTGCACTTAGTAAATTAGGCTCAACCGCGGCCAAGTAATTCACAATATAACCACCAAAGCAAAATCCAACCGCGCCTAATTTGCCGTTGCTCAAGGCATGGGATTTTAAAAAATGGGCTGCGGCTACAAAATCATTTTGGATTTTTTCTCTATCTAAAGATTTCTGCATTGCGCGCCCTTCGTCATCATTCCCCGGGTAACCACCTAAGGGCTCAAGCGCATCAGGAGCAAAAGCAACAAAACCGGCTTTAGCTAAACGCCTTGCCACATCTTTTACGTAAGGGTTAAGCCCTCGGTTTTCATGAATAACCAACACTACAGGGAGTTTGCCACTTTTGTTTGTAGGCACAACTAAATAGCCTTTACCTTTTCCATGCCCTTTTGGTGAATCAAATTCTTCATAAGTGGCTGTTAAGTCATCATCGTTAAACGACACTTGTTCAGCAAATGCGTAGTTCGGCATTAACGTGCTAGTGAGCATACTCATAGTAAAACCCAATGCGGCTAGGCCACCTAGCTTTTTCATAAACGTTCGGCGGTCTATTAATCCATGGGCATATTCGTCGTACCAATCAAAAGCTTCTTGCGGGATGTGATCTGACTGCGGGATATTCATGTTTCTCCTTAACTCGCGGTTGTTTTTACTCGTAGTAATACCTTAACGTAATAAGACCGAATAACGATTAATTTACTTCCCAATATTTACATTTCTGTTTGCTCAGCTTTTTCCTGCGTCATGTTCAGGGCCGTTATTGGGTATGGTATTATGATGCCCTCTTGCTTAAATCGTTCATGCAATTTTTTCATAAAAACCGATTTTATAAAAAAACGATTAAAATACTCTTCGGCGCGAAGCATTACGGTAAAGTTAATACTAAAACTGTCAAAGGTATGAAACACAACAAAGGTTTCATAATCGCTAATGCCCCACTTGTGCGCACTTAGTACTTCGCGCGCCACTTCTAAGGTGACTTCTTCAACTCGTTCTAAATCAGAGTCGTAGTGAACTCCCACTTCTACCGGCACCGATAACTGTTTTTCTGGGTAGTAGTAGTTAATCACCTTTGATTTCGCAAGTAAGCTATTTGGCATAATAACTATGTTATTGGGCAACATCTTTATCCAAGTAGAACGCCAGCCAATTTTCTCTACAAAGCCTTGCTCACCTGAATCCAATTCTATGTAATCACCCACTCTAAAAGGTTTGTCGGCCACGATTTGTATGCCTGAGAAAAAGTTTTCCAGAGTAGGTTGAAGCGCTAAGGCAACCGCCAACGAGCCAATACCTAGTGAAGCCAACACCGGTGTAATTGATACGCCCGCGGTGCTTAATACCACTAGAATTCCGATACAAAAAATAAGTACCCGCAAAGAACCTTGCAACAAACTACCGCTGGTCTTTAATAAAGGGGAGTTAGGCTTATATTGCGCAATGCTTAGCATGCTAAATTTGTCGATAAATATAATAGTTGCCACAACTAGTAGTATGTGGCTAAGCAACATAATTGCATCAAAAACTTGTTTTGAGATATCACTAATGTCGTTTATAACAATGGCGGTCACAGAAATCGTTAAAGCTAGAAGCAACACGCTTAGTGCGCGCCTGCTTGATGCTAGTAAGAGTTCCCCAAAGGTGAAGCGAGTTTTTATCACTAAGCGGTTTAGCCCATAAAATACCATGCGCTTTAACGACCAAAGTAAAAAGTAAACGCCCACAAATAAGACAATATAAACTAGCCAAACAGGCGAATTATGAGCAAGATTTAACAGCGGCTCTAGCAAAGTTTCCATATGCTCCTATTTAGAAATAGATATTCAGCTTGCAACATGGCAGTGCATAACTCAGGTAAAGGCTTGTTGACTGCCCTTTAAAATGCACCCTAGTTTCACAAATATGCGAATTTACAGTCTTTATTAAACTTCGTGCACAATTTACGCCACTTATAAGGTAATTTTGAGGTAGCGTTTTAAAGGGCTAGTGACTACTGATGCAGTTACCGACTGACATATTACCCATTTTTGCGCCAGTCAAATTCCATTTGTTTCGCAGTTTGTTCAGCAGTGCTCGCGCTTAAAAGCCTAGCAACCAAATGCAAGCTCATATCAATGCCCGCTGAAATCCCGCCTGATGTTACAAATTTACCTTCATCCACCCAGCGCGTGTTTTCAATAACAGTAAGTAGGGGGTAGTCTTCACGAAGCGCTTGAATGTCTTCCCAATGCGTTGTTACCTTTAGCTCTTTAAGCACACCTGCTTCAGCTAGAATAAACGCACCGGTGCAAACTGATGCAACTAAGCTAGCCTTTTGTGAAGTTGCCGCGATCCACTCTAGTACTTCGGTCTTTTCTAATTCGCCGGTGTGTATTCCGCCCACCACAATAAGAACGTCTATATCTGGGTGTTCATCAAAATCGAAATGAGGGTTAACGCTATAAGCGCCTCGGGCAAGCACTGGCTCGAGGTTTTGTGCAATGAGAAATACATTAAATGCACTTTTAGGTGGTATAAATCTGTTTGCTGTGGAGAACACTTCAAAAGGTCCAGAAAAATCGAGTACTTCAGCGTTTTCGTAAATGTATATTGCTACGTTCAATGCGCGCTCCTCTTAGCATTTACGCTCGGTAAAAAAGATTTAGGCAAATACTTGATTGCTCAATATATAAGCACAATAATAAAAACAATAGCATGTAGTGGTAGCCATGGCGAACACTATCAAAGTATTCAGTTACGTAGTTTGAGGTGAATGAATGTATCGAAAACAGCAAGTAGCTTTCACCTTAGTAGAGTTAGTGATAGTAATTGTGCTTCTTGGAATTCTTGCTGTGGTGGCTGCGCCTCGTTTTTTAGATATTGGCCGTGATGCACGTATAAGTGCGTTAGAAGGGCTTTACGGTGCCATTCAATCAGGTAGTCGCTTAGCTTTTTCGAAGTGCCTTTCTGATAGCACTTGTGATGTAGATGAAGAAGCAGCACCAGGTAACGGTTTGAATAACAGCATACTAGTGCAAGGCGAATTTATTACCCTAGCCTATGGGTACCCGCGCCACACACCAGGTGGAATTGCACGAATGGTGAACGCTACCGATATTAGTGAGGGAGGCGAATTTCATATAACAACATACGTGAGTGATGGGAGAAATGGACTACGCTTTCGCCCCAATGAAGACTATATAGAAAATCAATGCGAGATTAGATATTCCCAAGCCTTATTTAGTGGAGATACTCCGTTAATTGAGTCACAACTTGACGAGTGTTAACAAAAACACCCCAAATTAACAATAAATAATTCACAACTTCGCTTAAAATGTCGCTAACTTTGTAAAAAATGCGATAAAAGAGCGTAAATATCGTTAACTTGCGTTGAACATAAGATGCAGGAGCCGTAAAATGCCCGCCTGCATTTTTTCCATCCAATAAAGAGTAATTTATGAAGCAACATTTTTCTTTACGCGCCGCTGTTTGCGTTGCGCTAGCCTCTACGGCATCTTCTTCAGTTTTCGCTGCGGGTTTTCAAGTAAATGAGCATAGCGCCAATGGTTTTGGGCGCGCAATGGCGGGTCAAGCAGCTATGCCAGAAAACGCAACAATTCTTGCGACTAACCCAGCGGCAATTATCGCTTTTGATACCCCTCAATTCAGTGCTCAAATAAGCTATATCAACCCTAGCATTGATATTCGCGGCGATATGGACGTTACGGTATTTAACCAAAGCGGTGAATCGGTATTTGCAAACACCTATGACATAGGCGAAGAAGATATTGCCACCGCCGCTTTTGTGCCATCTATTTTTTATACCGCTCCTGTAAACGATACAATGTCATGGGGTATAGGTGCGTTTACTAACTACGGCCTTGCAACTGACTACAGTGATAGCTTTAACGCACTTCACTTTGCAGATGAAGCTGAAGTCATGTCATTTACCATTAATCCAGCTATCGCTTATAAAGTATCTGATACATTAAGCCTAGGTTTGGGTGTAAGCGTAACTTACGCTGAAGCTGAAATAGGTACGTCAATTCCGCAAATATTTGGCCCCTTGCTAGGCAGTGAAGCTTTAGGCAATTTAACAGTAATAAAAATGTCGGGTGATGATATTGGTTTTGGCTGGAACGTTGGCGCTTTTTGGCAGGCAACTGACACCACAACATTAGCGCTTAGTTACCGCAGCGAAACCAAATTAGATCTTGAAGGTGAAATTGAGTCTGATTTAGGGGCTATTATCCCAGCAGTAGCTGAATTATATAACCAAGATGGTTCGCTGTCTTTAGACCTAGCTTCTATTACTGAGCTTGCCGTTGATCAAAAGCTTGACGAGCAACTATCGGTTCAAGCCAGTGTTGTTTTCACTCAGTGGAGCGTATTTGATAAACTAAATGCTGAATTAGACAGTGGTGATGAATTACTGTTAAAAGAAGAAGATTTTGATGACTCTTACCGCTTTAGCCTTGGCGCAACTTACTTATACAATGACCAAGTAACATTACGTGCAGGTTATGCTTTTGACAACGGAGCGGTAACAACAGAGCATCGTTCATTGAGTATTCCTGATACTGACCGCCATTGGTACACCGTAGGTGCCACTTACGCGCTTAGCGAAACCACTACCATTGATATGGCCTATGCTTATATTACAGGCAGTACAGCTGAGGTGAGCCAGCAACGCGCTTTAGGCACAATAGTGAGTGACGTTTCAGCTACCGAGCATGCCAAAGCAAATGTATTTAGTTTGCAAATTAATACTAGCTTCTAAATAACTCACTTTTAGTGAGCCAAAAGGGCATCAATATTTGATGCCCTTTTTTATGTGTACTGCGTGCCCAATTAGTTCAATGCTTTAGGTTTGTAAGTTCTCCGCACTATCGCCCTCTTCAGCATCATCGCCGGTTTGTTTTTTCTTAATAACACGGTAAACCACATACAAAATAACCGCTGCAACAATAGATGTGGCTGCGAGTCCTGACGGCTCTTTCATCATTCGCAAAGCACCTTTTCCAAAAAATACTGCGCTTAATGCCAATGGTGCTATGCCAAGCGTTGATCCTATGCAGTACTTCCAAAAGTTAAGCTTAAGTGACCCTCCAATAATACTGGTAATAGTAAATGGCGGTGTTGGAGCAAGCCTTAATGCAAGTACAGCCCAAGGGCCTTTATCATCAATTTTGTCTTTTATTTTGTTTAAGTGCTTTTCAACGGTTTCACCAAAAAAGCTAGTCCCTAGCGCCCTGCCAATACCATAACCACTTAGACTGGCCAATAAAAAACCCGCTACACAAATAAGCAAGCTAATCCAAATATTAAATACGAGGCTAACGGTAAATGCCATTAGCGGGACAGGTATGAGTATTGCGCCGCCAACAAAGAAAATAGCTAAAAAAATGATTGCGGTTAAGGCATTTTCTGGCACGTCATTGGTGAGTTCGGTTATTTTGTCTATTTTGAGGTATTCACTCAAAGGCGTGAAAAAATACACTGCCACCAACGCTCCAATTACGGCTATTACTGCAAATATCTTTATTATGTTTATGTTTTTCATTATTTCGCCTTTTCCACTAACCACTCAAAAATACTTCTATGTGCTTTCATATAAAATAGGTATTCAGGATGCCATTGCACGCCAAGCACCTGTTTGTTTTCTTTACTTTCAATAACTTGATTCAAGCCGGCCTTCTCTTTAGCCGTAACCTCTAGTTCATCAGCCGGCCTAGCAATGGCTTGTGAGTGGATTGCGTTTACTTTTAGTGGGTCATCGCCTGCTATATCCGCAATTAATGAATCCTCTTGGGTATACAGCACTTCTTTTTGCGGAAAGGGGGTTCTTATACGCGCATCGTTTTTTAATAATGGCAAGGTAGATGTGTACATTGTGCCGCCTAAACTGGCATTAATAAGCTGATGACCTCGGCAGATACCAAGAATTGGCTTATTGTTATCAAGCGCATATTTTATAAAGCGCTTCTCTAACTCATCTCTGGGCTTATCGTACTTAGACTCTCCCGCTACAATACGATTAAGCAATTCCATTGGGTATAGAATACGCTCTTTTATTTTGAGTGAATTCGAACGTTTAGCTTTGGTAAGCTTTTCTTCTTCAAAATTGTCTGGGTGGACGTCTGATCCTCCACCAATAATTATGCCATCAAAATCAAAGTTACCATCAAATGAACTAGGCCGAACTCTTATGGGCTCACCACCGGCCAGTTTTACGTTTAAAGCCGTGAACAACCAAGCAGTTGTGCCTGACTTATCAGGCCCTGTTACTGCAATTCGTGCTTTTTTATTTGCGTTCATTTTCTACAACCTTCAATATTTACAACATTTTTAACTCAATCGTTATTAAGGTAAGTTCTCAGCAAGTTTTAAGCCTAATCAAAAATACAATATTTTGAATGGATTAAGGTTTTGATTTGTATGAAATATTTAGTGAATCGCCGTATCTTGAAAGAGGATGTTTTATTTTGAAATAAGATGACTAACAGAAAGGTTTACCCTGTGAACGTGTAAATGCTTCACAAAGGCAGAACAAATAAGAATAAAAAAGGCGGCTAACATGCCGCCTTGTTAAATAAGCCTACTTGGTAGGCATTAAGGTGATTTCTCTTACGTCGCAGCGTTGGTCTGCTGAAATGGCAAACAGAACAGCATCGGCTACATCTTCTGGGTCGAGTTTGTCAGGCTTTGCTTCATCAAAAAATGGAGTATTCACCATACCTGGGCATATTGTAGTGCAGCGGCCTTCCCATTCTGACATTTCAGCAGCAAGGTTTTGACCAAAGCCATATGCAAACCATTTAGAAGCGCCATATACAGAGCCTTTCAACGCTATTTTACCCGCTATGGAACTAGTAATAATAAAGTGCCCTTTATTAAGCTTGAGTGAGGGGAGCGTGGCTTTTGCGGTATATAGCAAGGCATTAATGTTGACGTATAGCATGGTTTTCCATTCATCTGGATCACCTTGTTCAATGCCCGATGAATTGGCCCCCATGCCAGCATTGGCAAATACTACGTCTAAGCGCTCAAATTTATCTATTGCTTTTTCAACAACATTTTCAAGTTCACTTAGTTGCGTAACATCTGCTGTTACTGCTAATACTTTATCTTCACCCCAACGCTCAACTATATCTTTAAGTTTGTCAGTGCTTCGCGCTGTAATTACTGCTTTGTGGCCTGCTTCTACCACTTTATCAACGGTAGCCGCACCAATACCACTTGATGCGCCCGTAATTAGTACTACTTTTTCGTTATCCATTAAATTACTCCTTTAGTTAGATGAGTTTTATTCGCTTAGCTGGCTTTTGATAGCCTCTACAAAGGCGGGGATATCATTTGGGTTACGGCTAGTGACTAGCTTACCATCCACCACTACCTCTTCGTCTTCCCAAAGGCCACCAGCATTTAGCATGTCAGTACGAATACTTGGAAACGAAGTTATTTTTTTATCTCTTACAATATCAGCCTCTGCTAATAACCATGGTGCATGGCAAATAGCAGCTATCGCTTTCACTCTATTTTCTTGCGAGCTTGCTCGAATAAAGCTAATAACTTTATCGTTAGTGCGCAAAACATCGGGGTTAATTTGGCCGCCCGGCAAAATAACGGCATCGTAATCACTGGGTTTAGCCTGTTCAATTTGTTTATCAACTGAGATTGATTCACCCCAGTCTTTTTCATCCCAGCCGCGAATCTCTTGGTTGTCATCTATCGAAATAAGATGAATTTGAGCCCCCATGGCTTCGAGTTTACTTTTGGGTTCAAATAACTCACTTTGCTCAAAACCGTTTGTTGCAATTATTGCCAGAGTTTTGTTGTTTAGCATTGAATTGTTAGACATTTCTTCTCCCATTTACTTACTGTAGAAATTTGTGGCCAACACACCGTGTGTGCGAGCCTTTACAGCGAGTAAATAGCAACACCTATACCAAGTGTTAATTATTAAGCAAGGCCATTAGTAGTGGGCACTCGCAAAGGGATGAACTATTTAAGATAGATAAATAAATTATGTTGGTATGAAATTGTGAAACAAGGATGTAAAAATTACATCCTTGTTTCAGCCTAGCTGAGTAGGATATTACATCGTACTTAACCAATAGTTCATTGATAAAGCCTAGCCGTCATTTGAGTGCTTTAAAAATTATAACGGTTCTGTGGTGGTACTAATGTTTATTTGGGTCAATCACCTCATTACGTGTAAACAATTGCATACCTAAAGATAAATAAAAATAACCTTCAAATAAGAAAAAAACGCTATAGTTTTTAGTCATATGGAAGATACATAATTGAAAGGTTTTTTACACCGTCTCTATTAAGAGGCTATATAAACAAAGTAGGGCATTTAACTATGAACAACAATTCTGTAAGACAATCCGGTTTTACACTAATAGAACTTATTATCGTAATTGTAATATTGGGTATTCTTTCAGCCGTGGCATTGCCAAGATTCTTAAATGTACAAGGTAGTGCTAATGCATCGATTGTAAAAAGTATGGCAAACCACTTACAAAAAGCCAGTGACATGGTCAATGGTAAGGTCACACTAGAGGGAAGAGCTGCCACGAATTCCACCACAATAACTGACGAACAAGGCAATTCGATATCAGTTGCTTATGGCTACCCACATCACGACTGGAACAGTGCGTTCGAATTTATGATAAAAGCAAATGTAACCATGACTTCTGCCAGCGCGTCTTGCACAAATGATTTTTGTGTAGATGAGTCGCATGATATTTCAGGCACTATTACCGCTACAGGCGCTAACTTAGCTTTAGTTATGTATCCTAGAAGCACGACCGGAAACGATAGTTGTTATGCCTATTATATTTATGATCAAACTTCAGCAGGAAATGAGCCTCTGATTGGCGCAATTACAACAGGCTGTTAAGAGCCAACGCTGTCGTTTATTTAACGCTCCCTATTGTTGTATCACAGCCCTTATATTGATAAGCAAGCCCATAATAAACTTATATTTTTTTCTATTATCGTTTAAGCTACTCCAATGAAGGTAAACTCGTTTTCTACCAGGATGAAATTAGCGTAAACAGAATGAAAAATTTAACTAAACAACAAGTAATTGAGCAACTTCAACTAAGCCATCATTTTGAAGGCGGCTACTTTCGCCAAAGCTTTAAAGCCGAGCACCGTGACATGGTAAACACCGCCCGTGGTGAGCGCACCACCATGTCCGTTATTTATTACATGCTAAGTAATGACAACAGCATTGATCACTTCCATACGAAGCACTCTGATGGGATTGAGTTTTATCATTTGGGAGCGCCTATTACGTATCATATGATTTATCCTGATGGACGCTATGAAAAAGTAGTGGTAGGCCCAGATATAGCGAATGGGCAACAGCTACAGTTAGCGGTTCCCGGAGGGACATATAAAGCCGCAGAGCTAACTGCTGGAGAATATGGTTTAGTGAGCGAAGCGGTAGCACCCGGCTGGGAGCCTGAAGATATGATTGAAATTTATCAGCATGAGCTCCTCGAGAAATTTCCGCAGCACGAAGTTATTATTAAGAAATTGGCAAATAGTGAGCAATTAGCAAACATTGAGTAGCTTCATTCATACTTAAACACTCACCAAGATGAGTTTGCGAGGCTAGTTATACAAGCGTTTTTTTCCGAATACGAGATTTCAAGCGCTTTTTACACTCAATGTGCACTACCTTCTCAATTTTTGCATACACTTTAAGGTTGGCATCTACCACGTCTATCTTACATACGTATAAGTATTGCCCCTCTTCTTCAAGTGTTTTGTTGATGAGGGCTTTCTCTTCATTTGATAATTCTAAAATGGCATACAAACGACGCTTCCCTGGCCTGATGTACTTTATAGTGCTCGATTTATCTATAGGTAAGTAGCGCTTCCAATTAATATTTAAAAATACTAAGGCCATCCCCATAGGGTCGGTACCCGAGAACATGCTACCGCCAAAAAAATTACCGAATGCATTTATTGTTCTATAACAATATGGCAGGGTGACTATGCCCTTAGTCATACATGGCGACAAATATATAACCCGGCCTCCTGAGAAAAAGTGATTAGGTATAATATTAAACACACGTCTTATCCAGCGTGTTTTTAGACTTTCTTTTCCCTTTTGATGGCGCTTCACAAATCGATACGCTTCGGGAAGTGAGAACAAACTGAACATTGATTATTTTCCGTATAGTGAAACAAACATGGCAGGAGCCTTAACTACTGCCTTGCTTGTTTTTCTTTTAGTTTTCGTTATTGATGCGTTTAAGTATTAACGCAATATTATGGCCACCAAAAGCAAAAGATTGGCTTAAGCCATATTCAGCCTCTACAGGCTGTGATTCCACTGCAAAATTTAAGTCATTGATAGGCTCTTCCAAATTCGGCATGCCATGAGCCTGTTGATGCATTAGCGTTTTAGCCGTAATAATAGCCTCTAAAGCCCCCGCGGCACCAATAGAATGCCCAGTTAATGCTTTTGTTGACGCCACTAGCGGCCTGCTGCCAAATAACCTTTTTATGAGTGCTGATTCAGATTCATCACCGCTAATGGTACCGGTGCCGTGAGTGTTAATATAATTGATATCTTGCTGGCTGATGTTTGCAGTTGATATCGCCTGCTCTATGGCAATTTGTGCTTGTTTGGCGCATGGGTCAGGTTGCATCATGCTAAATGCATCAAAGGTGTTACCACCCCCCACTATTTCGCACAAAATATTTGCACCGCGTTTGGTCGCATGCTCATACGATTCTAACACCAATGCACCAGAGCCTCCCTCGGCTAATAAAAACCCGGCTCTTTGTTTATCAAATGGGCGATTGGCTAAGGTTATATCCCCTTTGTTTTGGGTCAAGGTTCCTGATACATCAAAGCCTCTAAACGAAGCACCATAATCATCATTTAAATATTCTGAGCCGCCGGTTAGCGCAATATCAAGAAGCCCATTTTTAATGGCATTAAAACTTGTTAAGATTGCACTTGAACCTGCTGCGCAAGCTAAATCAATGGTTTGATTCGGCCCATTTATGGAAAATTGTATTCCCAAAAATGCCGATACCGCGTTTGACATCAGCATAGGAATGGCAAATGGGTTCAACTTTCTAGGTGCAAGCCAATCTTGAAAGTGCAAGCTTTGCTTTTGCTCATCGCTAAGCATCCCCTCAAGCGCTTTCTTGTTTTTACCTAGCACTAATAAAGAATGATTGTTAAACGCAGTTGTGATGCCACCCACAGCCGTACCCGTAATAACGCCCATTCGCTGTGTATTATCAAGCTCATTAATTTTTAAGGTGCGCTTTGTGTCACCCTCTGAAAAAGTAAACCCAGCCTGCTTAAGCGCCTCAGTCGCTGTAATATATTGATGCACAGTAACAAGATCTGTTTTAAGTAGCTGCGCTTTAGTTACGCCTCTTGCAGCGTAATCTAAAGGTGGCAACGGTGCCCACACTTCACATTTAAAGTCGTTAAAGAGCTGCCACTGCTTTGGAATGTTACTTACCTGTGATTGCCGCTTGAGTGCACTTGCCCACATTTCATCAACGGTGGTGCCAATATTACACAAGGCACCCATGCCGGTGATCACTACACGACGGCTAGACTTCATTTACCCAAGACTCCTTCTATTGTTGTGGCTAATGTTTAATGCCAATGCTTAAAATATTCGAACAAATACTATATTGATAAATAGTTTTGTTACAGCGTTTATTCACATTCGCCGAAAATGTGGCGCTGCATCAATGTATCGTTTTAAAACGATGTGGTACCATCAATTCGTTTATAATCTTACCTAGCGCGTAACAAGGCACATCTTTAAATGAAATCACTCAGTTCTGAACAAAAGCTATTGATTCGCAAGGTAAATCAATATACGAAAGAAGATATTAGTAAAAGCACATGGGCAGTTTTGAGTACTTCAGGGCTATTTGCTGTAACAGCAATAGCGGCCGCTGCAGCGCCTTTTATTGTTTTGAATATAGCATTGGCCGTTTTAGCTGGCCTGTTATTGCTTCGATTATTCGTGCTTTACCATGACTACATGCACGGCGCTATTTTACATAAACAGAAATGGGCGAAGCCGTTCTTCTCGGTGGTAAGTGTATTTATATTAACGCCCAAAAATGTATGGCGGGAAACACACAACTATCATCATGCGCACAACGCGAAAATTACCTCATCACATATTGGCTCATATCGCGTGGTTACCAAAAAGCAATGGCAAAAAATGAGTAAGGCAGAACAAAGCTTTTACTTATTTTTACGGCACCCACTCAATATGTTGATTGGCGTGTTCACCGTGTTTATATTGGGCATGATTGTGTCGTCAGTTGCAAGAAACATCAAAAAAAATTATGACGGCATAATATTGCTGGTAGCGTATATTGCCATTAGCAGTGTTGTAGTTTATTACTTCGGTTTTTTAACTTACGTATATGCCTTACTTATACCTCAAGCAATAGGCGGCTGCTTAGGCGCTTACCTATTCTATGCGCAACATAATTTCCCTGGCGTTGAGTTAAAATCAAATGCTGAATGGACGCCAGTTCATGCCGCCCTGCACTGCTCTAGTTATATGGAAATGTCACCCATTATGCATTGGTTTTCAGCGAATATTGGATACCACCATATACACCATCTTAACCATCGTATACCGTTTTATCGCCTGCCAGAGGTGATGCGCGAAATACCCGAACTGGCACCTGCTCATGTTACATCGTGGTCATTTAAAGATATAAAAGCGTGCTTCGCGTTGAAGGTATGGGACGAAGAAAAAGGGCTTATGGTGGGGAGCGCTTAAACGGCCATTTTAATACAAATATTAACGTTACATACGACTTACCAGCAGTATAAATATTAGCCTACATTGTCAATGATTTGGCAAATTCATGTGCTATAGTAAAATTTCATTACTACTTAGGGAAAGTCAAATGAAACGTTCTCGTATTTTTTTACTTTGGACAATATCAGTATTCTTCGCATCTTTTGCACACGCCACCGATTATTCAAACTACAGCGAAGCCGCTCTAAAAAAGTTACTCAATGAAATTGCTGTGGTTGAAACCAAAATTCTTATGCCTATGCGTGATGGTGTTGGACTTTCAACTGACATTTACCGTCCAAAGAATGCGAAAGGCCCAGTGCCCGCGATTTTTGTTAAAACGCCATATAATATGAATAGCTTAAATGCGCGTAGCTTGCGAAGTGCTGTAGAAGCGGTAAGCCGGGGCTATGCTTATGTTATGCAAAATGAGCGAGGACGTTACTTTTCTGAGGGAAAATTTGAAATACTTGGATACCCCCGAACAGACGGCGTTGATGCAATTGACTGGTTAGCCAATCAAGAATGGTCAAACGAAAAAATAGGTACCATTGGTTGCTCATCAAGCGCCGAGTGGCAACACGGGCTAGCGGCCATGGATCATCCAGCGCACGTAGCCATGATCCCCCAAGCTTCAGGTGCCGGCATTGGCCGTGTGGGTGATTTTCATGAACAGGGTAATTGGTATACCGGTGGTGTACAGCGCATGCTGTTCTTCATATGGTTGTACGGTGTAGATAATCCATTACGCGCCCAAATTCCTGAAGGTTTGTCACCAGAAATTAGAACGCATATTGCACAATACAATGATTTAAAAACGAATAAACCTTCTGTGGATTGGACGAAACAAATTCAACATTTGCCCATACAAGAACTATTGAGTAGTTTGGGCGAACCCAAAGGTACATTCGAAGAATTAGTTAAACGCACACCGGCTTCAAAAGCTTGGTTTGAGGGCGGCTTGTATCATGATAACGAACCTTGGGGCGTGCCAAGCTTATGGTTTAATTCATGGTATGACGTGTCTATTGGACCCAATATGGCATTATTTAATCATGCCACTAAGAACGGCAATACAGCGCAAGTACGAGAAAATCAATATGTGGTTGTTGCCCCCAATAACCATTGCCGCTTTGCTGGATTGGGGCCTGATTTTGTAAGTGGCGACCGTAACTTAGGCGATACTTCGTTTGACGATACCGCTCTTATTTGGTCATGGTGGGACAAATGGCTAATGGGTAATAGCAAAGCATTTGATGAAAACACGCCTAAAGTGCAGTATTACACAATGGGCGCAAACAAATGGCAGGCTGATACTCAATGGCCACCAAAAGCGGCTAAAGACGTCAAAATATACTTAAACTCTGGTGGTCAGGCTAATAGCCTATACGGCGATGGCAAACTCAGCTTTGATAAGCCAAATAGTGGCTCAGATACCTTTTATTACGATCCCATGAATCCGGTACCTACTATTGGTGGCGGTGATTGCTGCAATGGCGGCTTAGTTGAAGCAGGCGCCTTTGACCAACGCAGCATTGCAGTAAGAAACGATGTATTAGTATTTACCAGCGAACCGCTGAATGAAGCACTAGAGGTTACCGGCTTCGTTGATGCGGTGTTGCATGTATCATCAAGCGCAAAAGATACCGACTTCGCGGTTAAATTGGTAGATGTGGCTCCTGACGGCACCGCTTATATTATTGATGACACAATTATGCGTGCACGTTATCGAGAGGGTTATAACACACAGGTGATGATGACCCCCGGCGAAGTGTACAAACTCGACATGACACCAATGACCACCAGTATTGAATTTCAAAAGGGGCATCGCATTCGTGTTGAAGTTACCTCGTCGAACTTTCCAAAATTTGCTCGTAATTTGAATACAGGCGGCAATAATTATGATGAAAGTGAAGGCGTAGTGGCAACAAATAGTGTTCACCACTCAAGTGAATACCCATCTTACTTAGTTCTGCCTGTAGTAAACAACTAAGCACTAAGGGCAGGCGTTCAATCGCTAGCTGTAAATTTACTCACCTTTGAGTTCAACAAAGCACCCACGCTATTGCAGCGTGGATGTTTTGTATTACGTTTTGCAAAATAAATAAAACTAAGCAGGATTGAAGCTCACATCTCAATTAGCGTAAATATTATGCAATATGCAATTTTTAACTAAATAGATCCCTCTATAATTAGACATTGCTTCTTAAGATATATATCCTCTCGCAACTGTCATTTTAGTGTAATTATTCTGTGTTATGAAATCTGTTTTGCCTTTAAGCTCTGAGTTGAAATTAAGTCGTTTATACGGCTTTTCTGTTGTCGCTCTTGTTCTTTTGACCTGTTTTTTATTTGGCCTGTCTTTTTATCTTGAGCCACAAACACGCGCATTACTAATGAAAGAGAATGGCGTGATTGAAAATTTAACAGTAGTGGGCTACTTACTTTGTGTATTTACTATGTTACTCAAAGGTGGAGCCGCTTACCTAAAAAAATACTGGTACTTTGCAACAGTACTACTGGCCTTTGCCGCAAGGGAGCTTGATTTTGACAAACGCTTCACAAATTTTGGCGTGTTGAAAAGTAAATTCCTTGTACACCCTGACGTAAGTTGGTGGGGAAAAGTGATTGCCATGGCTATTGTACTTTTTATTTTACTCGCCTTAATAACGATAGTTCGCCGTCATGGGCGAACGTTTCTCGCGGAAGTTTTTGCTTTTGACTGGTCAGTTAAAACCTGGAGTATTGGATTTGCTGGCGGCTTTTTAGTCTTGTCAAAATCAATTGATGGATTAGGCCGAAAATTGTCAGATTGGGGAATAAGCCAAATTAGTGACCAAGCTGATTTAATCGCTTCCATGGCGGAAGAATCTATGGAGTTTACTGTTCCGTTTTTCTTTTTATTAACAATTCTATATTATTTCAACTGTCAAAAAGGCTCGCGTTAACTTATAAACCTATTATCAAGCCGTAATATAATCGTTTTATAAGTTAAATTTATTACTTACGTTTATGGCAGATTTTTATTGTTAGCCGAAATAAAAACAACAATTAAAGCATACCCTATAAAAACTGCGCTTTTAGTAACGTGGTTAAGCTTACTCATTTTCAGTGGCAGTTTTACGCTGTTGCTCGAATATGGCGGCTTTACATTCCTAGGCCTTATTGGGGCAATCTTTGCTAATGCTACTGGTGCAGGCGGTGGTGTGGTATTTGTACCATTTTTTAATCAGCTTGCGTTATCAAGCCAAACTATTGTTGCTACAAGCTTTGCCATTCAATGTTGCGGTATGACCGCAGGTGCTATTACTTGGTATAGGCACTATCAATCTATTAAAGAAAGCCATAACGATACCCAGTGGAAGGGATTAAATAAAGGGCTGCAATATACCGTTGTGCCTGCAGCAATGGGAATACTAAGCGCTCAATTTCTATTGGGTGAATATACAGATACAGTGCAAACACGTTTGCACTTCTATTTTGGCTTATTCTCAGTTTTTTTAGCCCTTGCAATTTATGGTTCTATTCCTCTTCTTAAGCGCCAAGCTCAAAAATTTGAATTTGCTTTAGTAGATGCACTTGCACTCTGTTTTATTGCTTATTTAGGGGGAATAATTACCGCGTGGTTGTCAGTGGGTGTAGGAGAAATTATTGCTGTGTATCTTATTTTGCGCGGTTTTAGTATTAATTTTGCCATCGCCCTAGCGGTAATATTGTCAGCCTTCAGTGTTTGGACCGCTATGTATTACCACATAACCGTTTCTGAAGCGGTGTATTGGCAAATAGTTATATTTGCAGGTGGTGGCGCTATTGCCGGAGGCATAATAGCCAAGCATGTGGTTTTGTTTTTCTCGCCCATAAGGCTGAAAATATTCTTTGCCACTTGGATACTAATAATGGGCCTTGCAGCTTTACTTTTTCCTTGAGTTTTTAAACAATGAATCCTCGAAGTGCTAGAAAAAATTAAGAGATATCACTTTAGAGTAGGCGCATCAGTAATTGATGCACCCATGCGTTCTTTTAAGTAAAGATTCAGAAAGTTCGTTTAAGCACTACCGCACATTGAATAGCTTGTTATTACTATGAAATTCTAAACATCATTGAGGGCACTTTTTTGACAACAAATAAAAAGCCGAGCAGTAAAAGCGCGAAGCAAGCCCCTTCAATGCACAGCAGAAATGTGCATAAAAATGGCTACCCCATGGAAGCTTTATGCAAAGCGCACCCTGCACTCAGCGAATATGTTGTGAATGCTAAGAGTGGTAAGCAAAGCATCGATTTTGCCAAGCCCCAAGCGGTGAAAGCACTAAACGCTGCATTACTTATGCACTATTACGGTTTAAAAACTTGGGATATCCCCCCTGGATACTTGTGCCCTCCTGTACCTGGCCGCGCTGACTACATTCATGGCATAGCCGATATATTAGCTCAATCAAACGCCAAAGCTTTACCCAAAGAAAGTAAAATACGCGGGCTAGATATTGGCACGGGTGCAAACGCTATTTATCCAATAATTGGCAGTTACACTTATGGGTGGGAATTTGTAGGCTCAGATATTGATGCGGTGTCAGTTAAATCAGCCGAATTATTAGCTGCCAAAAATCCTTCCCTTACTCCCCTTTTCTCAGTACGTAAGCAAACTGATAAATCAAAAATTTTTGGTAATATTATTCAGCCAGATGAACATTTTACATTTACTATGTGTAACCCTCCGTTTCATAAGTCGGCCGAAGATGCCGCACTAGGCAGTGAACGCAAAGCGAAAGGCTTGAAAGATAATAAGCACAAACGCAATGGTAAAAAACAAACTCAGAATAAGGGCACTAACAGCGCACTTAACTTTGCAGGCACTCATAATGAGTTATGGTGCGAGGGCGGCGAACTCGCCTTTATTCAGCGCATGATAATTGAGAGCGTGCAATTTAAGCAGCAGGTAGTTTGGTTTACTTGCTTGGTGTCAAAAGGTGAGCATTTAAAAGCGATAGAAACTAGCCTTAAATACTACAATGTTAACGAGTATAAAATAGTAAACATGGCACAAGGACAAAAGCTCAGCAGGTTCGTTGCTTGGACGTTTATGTCAGTGTAATTTAAATTGTAATTTAGCCAGCGTATTTATCAAATAAATTGGCTATTTATGTTTACTGAGTGTGCTAGTGCTTTTTCAAAAGGTAATACAAAACCTTTCCCCTCATATAATAATTCTTCAGCTAGACATATTTTGTTGCATTTAAAAAGCATCATTGTTCAGTATTCGTGCTAAAACTATACAGTATAAAATTCAAACAAGAACAATAAGGGACTACTTCGCATGCTTAGCATTAACCAACTTACTAAAACTTATTCCAATGGCGTACGTGCTCTTGATGGTATTAATTTAAAAATACCTAAAGGGATGTTTGGCCTATTAGGCCCTAATGGTGCGGGTAAATCATCTCTTATGCGCACCATTGCAACCTTACAATCTCCTGATTCAGGCAGTATCCAATTTAATGACATTGACGTACTCGCTTCACCTAATGAATTGCGTGAGCGTTTAGGTTATTTACCACAGGATTTTGGTGTATATCCGCGAGTAAGTGCAGAGAAGCTGTTAGATCATCTAGCCATACTTAAAGGTTTGAGTAATAAAGCTGAGCGCAAAGAGACTGTACAAGGTTTGTTGGTACACACTAACCTTTGGCAGCACAGAGACAAAGCCGTAAGTGGTTATTCTGGTGGTATGCGCCAACGTTTTGGTATAGCCCAAGCTTTGCTTGGAGATCCCGATTTACTTATTGTTGACGAACCCACTGCGGGGCTTGATCCTGAAGAGCGTAATCGCTTTCATAATCTACTTGTAAGTTTGGGTGAAGAGAAAGTGATTATTTTATCTACCCATATTGTGGAGGATGTTTCAGAACTTTGCCCTAATATGGCGGTACTAGGGCAAGGGCAAATATTACTTGAAGGTAATCCCATTGAGCTAACGCACCAACTGGCACAGCGTATTTGGTGCAAGCAAGTAAGCATGGAAGAGCTTAAAGAAATTGAGCAGCAATATAGTTTGATTTCGTCACGCTTGATTGCCGGCAAACATGTAGTGCATGTTATGTCTGACAACGCGCCTGAGGGCTTTGACCCCGCTCCCGCAAACTTAGAAGATGTGTACTTTTCAACATTATACAATTCTCGTAAAAACAGCGCGAAAGCGGCATAAGGAGCGCTGTTATGTTATTACCCACTCTAGGTTTTGAATGGCGTTATTACTTACGCCAACCTTCGTTCATTGTTACCACATTAGTGTTTTTCTTACTGCCCTTTTTAGCCACCGCAACTGATAGCGTGCGCATTGGCGGTGGCGGTAATGTTTTGTACAACGGAAGTTTTGCCATTGCACAAACCATGTTAATTATGGGCGTATTTGCGCTGTTTCTGTTGGTAAATTTTATTGCTGGTACGGCTACTCGCAATCACACATCTAAAATGGGTGAATTAATTTATACCAAGCCAATAAATCCCCTGCATTATCAGTTAGGACGCTTTTTGGGCTCTTTACTTATTACATTAACGGTATTCGCAGCCGTTCCTGTTGGTATCTTTTTGGGCTCCATCATGCCATGGGTTGACCCTGAGCGCGTAGGCCCAACCAATCTGGCGTTTTATTTTACTATTTACTTCTATATAACCGTGCCTGGCTTTTTATCCTTGGGCATGATTTTTTACGCACTTGCGCAGCGTGTACGCTCAATGATGGCCGCTTATTTAACGGCTTTAGGGGTGTTTATTGTGTATGTTGTAGGTGGCACGCTAACCAGTGAACCTGAGTTTAGAGAAATAGCCGCTCTCCTTGATCCATTTGCTTTACGTACTTTTGGAGAAATTTCTCGCTATTGGACCGTATTTGATAAAAACGTGAGCGTGATTGCGCTTGATGGTGTGCTACTTCAAAACCGTTTGCTTTGGTTGGGTATAGGCAGCGCCACCCTTCTTATTTTTGGTAACTTGTTTTCGTTCAAATGGCAGCAAAACACCAAAAAAGTTAAAGCGAGCAAAGCGTCAAAGCAGGCTGCTCCAATTGGAAACAGTATTGCGTATAAAGCTTCAGTTAAACACCAATGGCAAAAATTTACGACCACCCTAGCTTTCGAAATGAAACAAGTGCTATTTAGCCCCGCAATGCTGGTACTAGTGCTATTTAGCATATTTAATTTAACGTCATTATACGCAGTACCATACGGAGGAGCATACGGCACCAACAACATGCCCCTGACCCAAACCATGGTGGGTGCCATTGTAGATAACTTTGGCCTAACTATGATTATAGTACTCATTTACTACAGCGGTGAAATAGTATGGCGTGAACGCAGCAGCGGCATGGGCGATATTATTGATTCAACGCCTGTATTTAATGCTGTATTTTGGGTATCAAAGTTACTGTCAATGTGGGCTGTATTAGCCGTTTTGTTTTTGGTAGGCATGTTGTTTACCATTTTTTACCAATTAACTAGCGGCTATACAAATTTAGAACTAGGACTATATATCAGCCGGCTATTCTACATAGAACTGCTCCCTTGGATGTGGCTCACTGTGTTGGTATTTTTTATTCAGGTATTAAGCCCAAATAAATATTTAGGCATGTTATTAGCTTCTGCATATCTTATTGCCAACATGGTATTTGAGCAGTTGGGTGTAGAGCACAATATGTGGGATATTGGTTATGGTCCTAGCGTGCTTTATTCTGATCTTAATGGATACGGATGGTTCTTAACTGGTTTCAATTGGTACATGCTTTATTGGGGGGCTTTAAGCTTAGCATTATCAGTAATTGGCTACGGTTTATGGCAAAGAGGACCTGAAACTAAACTCAAAGATCGCATTAAGTTACTAGCATACCAGTTGGGTAAAAGCGGCAAAGCCTTGTTAACAGTTAGCTTAATAGTATTCTTTTCTACGGGTGGTTTTATTCATTACAACACCAAAGTGTTAAATGAGTTTGTTGGCCGAGATGAAGGCCTTGACCAACAGGCCGAATATGAACGCCAATTTGTAGAATATGAGCATAGCAACATTCCCGTTGTGACTGCGGTGAATGCCTTGGTTGATATTTTTCCTCATGAACGAAAAATTGAAGCCCGCGCAGATATTGCATTTAAAAACAAAGGCGAAACGCCCATTGAACGAGTATTAGTTTCGCTTCCACAGCACACACCAACATGGGAAATAAATTTAGCACGAGCAGAAGTAGTTGAAGTACTAAAGGGCTATCGCACAGCTTGGCTTGAGTTTTCCCCAGCACTTGCGCCAGGAGAAGAACTAGAGGGCAGTATTAGTGTGGTGCGAGAGCACAAAGGCTTTAAAGACCGCGGTTTTGATTTAGAACTTGCCGAAAATGGCACGTTCATAAACAACTATTCCTTATTTCCTTCATTTGGTTTCAACACTGATTGGTTGATTAGCGATAGGCACGAACGTCGTAAACGCGATTTACCCGAACGTCCGCGAACGAATAAGCTTGAAGATACAAGTAAGTACACTCAAAATTTCTTCGGTAGCGGTGTTGATTTCATTGACTTTGAAACAACAGTATCCACTTCTGAAGAACAAATTGCGATTGCGCCTGGCTACCTACAAAAAGAATGGACTGAAAATGGTCGTAGATATTTTCATTACAAAATGGATGCTCCTATGGTGGCGTTCTTTTCCTTTTTGTCTGCTAAGCATGAAGTAAAGCGTGATGTGCATAAGGGCGTAAATATTGAAGTGTATTATGATGCTAAGCATGCTTGGAATGTGGATATTATGATTCAAAGTGTGAAAGATTCTTTGGATTATTTTGAAGCCAATTTTGGCCCGTACCAACATAAGCAAATGCGTATTATTGAGTTTCCAGGTTATCGCTCATTTGCGCAAAGTTTTGCCAATACCGTACCCTATTCTGAGAACATTGGCTTCATTGCTGACTTGCGAGATCCTGAAGATATTGACTATGTGTATTATGTTACCGCTCACGAAGTAGCTCACCAATGGTGGGGGCACCAGGTAGGGGCAGCTAATGTGCAGGGAAGCCAAGTAATTTCGGAGAGTTTGTCACAATACAGCGCAATTATGGTGTTAAAAAATCGCTATAGCGAAAATCAAATTCGACGTTTCCTTAAGTATGAACTTGATTCATATTTACGCGGTAGAAGCAGCGAATTTCTCGAGGAAATGCCTTTCATGCGCGCTGAAAATCAGCCATATATTCACTACCGTAAAGGCTCGGTGGTAATGATGTCTGTGCTAGACCGCTTGGGCGAAAAACGTCTTAACACAGCCCTTAAGGAAATGGTTGATGAATTTAGATATCAGTCAAATCCTTACCCTACTACCCTTGATTTACAAGAGGCTCTTTATGCCGTAGCCACGCCAGAGGAAAAGCTATTTATTGCAGATTTATTTGAGCAAATAACCTTGTACGATCTTAAGATAGCTGATGTAGCAGCAGAGCCGCTAGAAGAGGAATATGAAATTACTATGGTAGTAACTGGCGCTAAATATTCCGCCGATGGGCAAGGAATGGAAACTGAGCAAGCTCTTGATGAATGGGTTGATATTGCTGTGTTTAGTGAAGATCCTGCTAAGCTAAGCGATGATGCTCAAGTGCTATATAAAGCGAAACATCAAATTAAAACAGGCTCAAATACTATAAAAGTAACGGTATCAGACATGCCAACATATGTAGGCGTTGACCCTTTCGTTAAGTTGATTGACCGCGACAGCGGAGATAACGTGAAAAAGTTATAGCCATCTTACAGTCTAATATATTGTGAAGGTAAGCGCCGCTCCATTAGCGGCGCTTTAATAACAAGCGAATAATTTCGCGCTCAATACCTTAAAAAAGTAATATTCAATAAGCCACGATAGCTTGAATTTATGTGAGCTCGCGCTTAAAGGCATCTTTGTAACGGCGCGACAACATAAGCATTTTGCCATTTTTTAATTTCATTTCACTGTCACCGCTAGCTAAGGGCGTGATTGATTCCACCATGTCATATCGCACCGCGTAAGACCTATGTATTCGGCAAAAGCCTTTATCTTTAATCTGCTCTGTTAAGGCGGTTAAGGTTGCTCTAATTGGATAAATTCTTTCATTAATGTGTAAATTTACATAATTACCTGACGCTTCCAACCACTCTACATCATCAATTTTTATAATAAATTCTTTGCCCAATTTTTTAACTAACAGGCGGTCTAAATTGTTGGCAGGTTTAGTATTTTCACCATGCATCACTGGGTTAGCCTCACCTTGCAAATGCATAACAATAAATTGATAGCCTTTAATTATTAACACAAAAAAGATAAAGCTCCATAAATCTTTCCTGTATTCATATAGCAGTTCAAACCCTACGTTGCCAAAGTCATAATTTCTATTTATGGCTAAATATACAATTTCTCGCATACCCACCATTAAACCCACATGGCTTAAAGAAAAAACAAGCGAAGCTATGAAATAAATAAATGTTGAGCGTCTTAGAGCTTGCCACTGAATTGGCTCTTTTTTGAGTAAATAAACAATAAGCGGAAATAAGAGCAAGGTACTTAATGCACTTGAATACTCCCAAACGAAAGGCTCCCATGCGCTGAATAATAAACCGCTAGATTCGCGCCTTTGTTCCATTAAAACCGAGGTAGCTATAATTGTTGCGTTAATTAAAAAGTAGGCAGTAACAATTAAAATTTCATAGCGCAATTTATATCGCTGAAAGTGAGAAAGGTAGTTCATAGTTTTCCGTTAAATTTTCATCACAGCAGGCAACCGCTTGTCCCCAATAGCCGTCAATTAACTCTTTTGCAAATTGAAGGGCATTTAATTGTGTCACACTTTAGGTGCTAACCAGTTCAAATTTAAGAGTTTTTATATGCATAGTAGCATCAACAATATACGGGCAATTATCAAGCATTACTTTATACCTAGTAATGAAAACATGTTTAGCCGGCGCTTCGATCTAGACTGGCTACGGGTGGGCGTTTTTGGACTTCTAATTTTTTATCACATTGGCATGTTGTATGTGCTTAATTGGGAATTTCACTTTAAAAGCCAGTATCAATGGCAGGGCTTAGAGATGCTAATGCTGCTAGTATCACCTTGGCGTATGGCTATTTTGTGGTTTATTTCAGGTGTCGCTATAAGGTTTTTGTTGGTAAAAGTAAGCATTGAAAAATTCATATTTTTACGCTCAATACGCTTACTACTGCCGCTCCTATTTGGAATTTTAGTGATAGTTCCGCCGCAATTATATGTAGAGATGACACAAAAATCAGGTTTAGATCTATCGTATTGGGAGTTTTTACTAGAATTTTTCTCTGCAAACAGTTCAATATTTACTAGCTACCAAGCTGGAATTTGGCCACACATTGATGTTAATCATTTATGGTACTTGCGCTCGTTATGGCAGTTTTCACTCATACTCATTTGCCTATTACCCTTGTTAAATGCAAACAAAACAGAACAATTTATAGACTGGGTCAACCGTAGTCCAGCCCCCCTAGCGCTCATCATTTATTGTTTACCTGTATTCCTTTTACACATTTTTTGGGACGCCGAAACGCGTAGATACCCACTAGGGTTCTTATTCATGATATACGGTTACTTGAATGCTTGTTCACCTTCATTTTGGCAACAATTACGTAAACACTTACCCAATTTGCTTAAAATAACACCCTTAGTACTCGCTTTGTTTGTGTGCTTTTATCAATTTATGTGGCTACCTTATGGCGAAACAGCACACCCAATGTTGCAACTTGCTGGCTTACTAACTTATAGCGTATCAAGAGTATTAGGCGTATTTACCTTGCTAGCACTGGCCTACACATACTTAAATAAAAACTCTCCTAAGCTTTCGTATTGGTCACAAGGTGTATATGCATTTTACATATTGCATCAAAGCATAATAATAGTGATAGGGTTTGTACTTTCTCAAATCGATTTAGGTCGCTTTGGATTCATAATTGAACCCGTACTAGTAACTGCAGGTACCATTTCCGGCTGCATGTTATGTTACGAAACAATTCGCCGCAGTAGTTTGCTACGCCCGTTATTCGGCATGAAGCAGGCAAAAAGCTACCCCCAGTTAGTTAGAACCTTTGGGTATACCATTGCTTTTATCATTATTTTTCCGCTAATTTTAACACTAGCCAGCTTTTAACTTGTGATGGCTCACTGGCCGTTTATTGCAATGGTATTTGCTTTACAAATATAACTATTGAGCGTAGCTAATATGCTGCGCTTAATTACTCCGTTGCCAGCGCTTGTTTAAAAACAGCTTTAAAACGCTCAAAGTCTTCGATGTGGGGAAAATGGCCCAAATTATTAAGTTCATAAAGCTCGGCATTAGGAATAAGTGAAGCGGCCTTTTTACCTAGTTGATCATAGCGCCCCCTTTGTCATCCCTCCCCCTTTGTCATTACCGCCCCTAGCTATTGCCGTCCCCTAGTTATTGCCGTCCCCTAGTTATTGCCGCCCCCCTTTGTCATTACCGCGAAGGCGGTAAACTCCCTCCATTATTAAGAATATTGATGTGACAGGCTTCGGTAGCAATATCGCAAAGAGGCTAAGGTCTTATCAATGGTGGTCGATAAGTTAAATGAAGGAGCTGAAGCGTTAAAACACCCAATCACAGGCAATTAAAACGAGCTACCTAAATAATGATTTTAAAAAACCGCAGCGTCAAAAAAGCTCTTCCTTATCTAACAATCGTATTCTTCCTATTTTCTATGCTAATGGTTTATAGTTTTTTCACCCTGAATCAAAGCAGTTATTTTCACCAACTAAACATTCGCCATTTTAAATATACCGACGAACTAAATAGCCTGATATCGGTTCCTAACAAGCTTCTGCAAACAAATCAGAATGTAAATATTGCAGATGTTCGCTCAGCAATCATTAATATTCGCCAGCAGCCAATTGAATGCTTAGCAAACATTAATCAATCAGAACGGATCATAATGCGCTGGGTTGGGACTGAATCAATTGTTGATATTTGCAAAAACGATATAGTGATGGCCAACAAAACACTCAATTTTATTGAAGTTTATGAGGCTGGTAATATTACAAAGGAAGTGTTGCAAGGCCAATTAGTGGAGGCGCTCGAGGCATTTAGAAAAAATTCAATTGACTTCGAAGCCCCTGTTGAAAAAACACTTCGCTCTATTGCAAGCATGACAATAGGCTTAATAATTTTATCTTCGTTTTGCGTCATATGCTTTGCTATTTATTTATCACGTGCTGTTTCAATTGTGCTTACTAAGCGCGAAGAGGCAATGATCGCGCTTGCTAAAAGTGAAACGCTAAACAAAGAAATGGCATACACCGATAGCTTAACTGGCTTACCCAACAGGAATCTACTTCAAGGCACAATTGACAAATCCATAGCTAAAGCAGTTCGAGGACGTTCGCAGTTTGCAGTTATGTTTATAGACCTTGACCAATTTAAAGACATTAATGACACGCTTGGCCATACAGTGGGGGATCAACTCTTAATTGAAATGGCTAACCGTATTTCTCACACACTTCGAGACAACGATACTATAGTGCGCTTTGGTGGCGACGAATTTGTAGCCGTTACAGACAACTTTGATTCAATTGAAACCATTGACCCTATTGCGCATAGAATTATAGATGCGGTAAACGTTCCAATACAATTAGGCGAACGGGAAGTGCTGATTACAGCAAGTATTGGCATTGCTTGCTATCCCCATAACGGTAGCGATACAACGTCACTCTTAAAGCACGCTGACGCTGCCATGTACCAAGCTAAAAATGCGGGCAAGAATCAGTTCCAGCCCTATGATCAACAATCAGCAAGCAAGCAGAATCGTAAATTAAATTTGGCGAATCTACTTCATAGTGCCATTGCTAATAATGAACTTAGCTTAGTGTATCAACCCGTAGTTAGGTTATCTGATGGCTGCACAGTGGGGAGTGAAGCACTTTTGCGCTGGACAACAGCTAGTGGTGAAAAAATTGGCCCCGATGAATTTATACCAATTGCGGAACATTCAGGACAAATAATTGAAATAGGTGATTGGGTAATAGAGCAAGCGTGTTTGCAATGTAAAGCTTGGCATAAAGAAGGTGCCGTTGATCACATTATGGCAATTAATGTGTCGTCGCAACAGTTGAAAGATACTAGCTTTGCTAAGCGTTTAGCTGACACATTACGCTCTTACAATTTGCCAGCTAAATGCGTACACATTGAAATTACCGAAAACATTGCCATAACCGAAGACCAAACCTGTATAGCTACGTTACACGAACTCGCGAAACTGGGTACAAAGTTATTGTTAGATGACTTTGGCACCGGATATTCATGTTTGAGTTATTTAAAAGACTTACCTTTTGATGTTTTAAAAATTGATAAAAGCTTTATGCCTGCAAACAATACTATAGCTTCAACCATTATTGCCATGGGGCACGAACTGAACATGGAAATAATAGCCGAAGGTATTGAAAGACCAGAGTGTTACCGATATTTAAAAAACTTAGATTGTCACTATGGCCAAGGCTATTTATTTCAAAAACCAGTTCCAGCCGATGAGTTTGATGTATTTAAACAGTTTAAAAACCATGAACCAGACCCGTCTCTTTGTTATTGAGGCATCAAATTGCTTATGCTCATTGTAAATTGGCTTTATTAAGCACAGCCACGTGCGGGGCGCTTAGACTGCTAATGTATAGCTTATCAGCGGTCTCTAGTACGCCAGTAGTGAGGGGGTAAGCACCACTTGGGTCTTGTAAATCAACAATCACCTTTCCTTTTTCACTTATCTTTATAACGTGCCCATAGTTAGAGGCTTTAGGACGCATAAATGCCGGCAAGCGTTGCACTACTTTTCGTAAAAAAGGAGAGTTTGATAAATTGTCTAACGAGTTAGAGCGAGGTGAAGCAAAACCAAGCCAGTAACCTCCATCTAGCGCTTTGGCTATGTGCCGCTACCCTTGGTATAAATTTATGACTAAGTTAGTTATTAATTTTTAAAAGTAACTGTATATCAATGGGTTAAGTTAATAAGTTTATAAGATCAAGTACAAATATAACAGTTGTCATAAATTTTTGTCAAATTGTGTGAATATACTAATTTGCTGCACAAGAAACTGTCATAAAAACACTGATATTGATACCACCTTGTCATTATCAAAACTTCAAAATAACGTTTTCGTTTCGATGAAAAAAGCTTGGTCACATTTTTCTATCAAACATTTTATATTGCAACTGACATTATTTCTACAGCGATTGCAATCCACTTTACTTTCAAAAAATCAGCTAATTAACAGACGTTACGGTGTTGGCTAAACACTTACTTTATGACACTGTATCTTCATATATTAGGAATCTTTGTGCTTAGTAGCCCATCTATTATGAATAATGGAAAAATGTGTCGAGTTTATGTTAATCACAAATTGATAAGAGAAGTTATATGTCTGAACAAGAAAGAGCTATATTAAAAAATGCAAGGGCTACCGCTGCTAGATCTGTCGCGCGAAAGCTGATTATGGCTGAAAGAAAGAAGAACTTTGAACAATCTCGCGATACTGATAGAGCTATCAGCAAGCAATATAAGTAATTACAAAACCAGTATAGAAAACGCTTAACAATGGTTTCTAGAAGCCCGTAAAAGAATTCGTGTAACTACTATGACTTAATATGTTTCTCGAGACGCTCTCCGAACTCGATAATAAGACGAACTAGTGCTTGACGCTAATTATGAATCGGCATCGACCATTTTTATATCGTCAACCTTCTTATTTTAGATTTATCGATTGTTCTAATAGTTGTAGTTTTAGTTGTTATTGTGCACACATCGTTTCAATACAAAAAATTTTAGAACAAAGTGACGAAAACAAGGTAAGCTATTAAAAAAAACTGTATATTTCGCGGTTACAATGAAGTATTCATAATAATCTGTTAGGCATATAAAGAGAAGATGGCACTAGATTTAGGGAAGTTACTCAAACAAAAAGCATATGCTTGTATTGAAACTAGCATAGGAGAGCTCTGTGTCTTCGGTATCAATGTGAAAGGCCAAACTGAATTACGCAAGAATCTAGATAGTACACTAGAAGATTGCATATCAGCCGACTTTATCCGAAATCTATGTGTTTATATATGCTTTCCGAAAGCCAGTTTAAAAGACAAAAAATACAAACCTGACAAGCCTATTCTCACGAACGAAGACGTGAGTAAACTAACGGAAGACGAGCTTGAGAAGATTGCTGGCATTTATATACATAATAATGAGTATTTATTTAAGAAGCTAGAGTTCACGAAAAAGAAAAACGAGAAGGGTGAAATTGTTAACCATGGAGAGTACAACGAAATAGAGCACCCAAGAAATGAACAAGAGACAAATATATCCTATCTTTACAGGCTTTCTATTCTTGAAAAAGAAAAACACAAGAAGCAAATGGAGGATATGTTAAAGTCAGTTTCGGGTATAGGCGGTTTTTCTTCTAACTTAACCGACAGCATAAAAAATACTTTTACAATGGGCGACTCTCTAAGCAAAGCGATGGAGTCAATTAGACCGATTAGCATGCCCGAATTACGCCCAATAGAACGTGAGCCATCCAATATAGATTACGCTAAAATAGAACGGGGTAAAGAAGAACGCAGGTTACAACCATTCAATGAGCTGTCAAATAGGCTGGATCAGCTTATTGAATCCTCTATCCAGACTTCTGAATTTATGATTGAAGCCAACAAAATACAAACCAGAATAGCTTCTGAGATTAAAGAATCGGGAGATCAAACTGATAAACACTCAAGAAAAAACATATTGCTGAGTGGGATCGTCATCGTGTTGACAGTAATTGGCTTGTCACTAACCGCTTTCGTTTTTATTTCTGGCAATAAATTTAATGAATATCAGCAGGAAAATCTAGAGAGTAGCGCTAAAGAAATAGTAAGCTCGTTGTCGGACATTAACGCAAATCTTGCGAACGAGGGTTCTAAAAGTCAAAACACATTAGATTTGATATCAAGGAAGTTAATTGAAATTGATAGCCAAAAGAAATTGTATGAACAATTACTTGCTCAACATAAATCATTAATAGAATCTCTAGAGAGCGCTAACTCTGAGCAGAAAGTGCAGATAATCGAGTTGCAGGGCAGAATAAAGTCGCTAGAGGAAGCTAAGAGCCAGCGTGAATAAAATAATACCTGACAAAGCGCTGCTGTCGGACAATTTTTCCGCTGCGGTCCAAAATTGGCGCGGCGTTGGGCATGACCAGGCTGTAGGAGCAGTATGCAAGTATCTCGACGAACAAAATTTTCTTTAGCTCAATTATTAACTGTTGTAGAGCGACCGATTGTAGGTGTGATTTTTGATAAGTTTGATTTAGACCCACAAGCTGTTTATTCGCCAGAAAATATCAGTGATGAAATAACTGATGCAGATGAGCAAGCTCTTTCAGATTTGATTATTGAAGTAATTCAGACTAATAAAACTCTTAGGAGTGGAGTATCTCCTAAATATAAATTTGATGAGCAATTTTTAATATTTGAAAAATCTTTATTACTTGACGGGTATTTAATCGAAGAAAAGTCAATTAAAGCTCTAGATCCTAATTTCGTTGGGTTTAAACCTATTGAAGATGCACTGATAAAAGAGATTGATAGTTCAACCTTACAAAATAAAGCCAGTGTAATACAATCAGTGAAATCATCATCTGATGATTTTATCAAAGCACAGCCAGATTATAATGGTAGTTTAACTAATATTCGTATTGCACTTGAAACACTTGTAAGAGAAATTGCATTAGAAAGAGGTTTTACTACTGCAAGAACAGGTAACACTTGGGGGCCATCATTAGGTTATCTAAAAACTAATGGTTTCATAGATCAAAAAGATGAAAGTGCTTTATCATCTGTGTTTACTTTTATTAGTAATGGCTCTCATATTCCTCTCGGTTTTAGTCAAGCGGAGTATGTTCGCCTAGGTAGGAATATGTGCACTTCGATGTGTTATTTTGTTATAAAAACGTACAATGCCTAACAAGTTGCTGCACGCGGATATATTACTTGCTACGCTCCTATTTTAACGGTGAACAAGGCATTAATTTTCGCCCGTTATGGCCTTATTTTCTGACTAAAACAGCTATATTTCTGTCGTGTCAACGGCATAAAAACTTCTATAACGGACTAAATGCAAGCGGCAAAAAATAATAAACTTTAGTATCGAGCCGGCTATCGCCGTTTTCTATTTGTTATCAAATATTAGCGCAGGATTTTTAGAGTTCTAATTATACTCTATTAACTTCGTACAGTTAGACACTTTCAACTTTTGACTTTTTGTAATTTCAACCTTGGATTGAATTTAGGATAAATACCGTCGAGTAGCTCTAAAATTTTGTTTAATAAAGATACGATATCTTCCTCCGCACCTTCTTGATATCGAGGCCCAGGTCTCGGAATACGGTGAAGCCTATGAAGAGGGTTGTAGCAAGTATCGAATACGGTATCTCTAACAGCACACCATTGCCCGTGCACGAACGACGATGGCCACGTGTAATATTTATCGTATTCATTTTTACAATTGGCTATCTGAGACATTTTGCGCAAGTCGATCTTTGCCCAGTTTCCAAGGTTAATGTTTTGAAAGTCCATATACATATCTTCATTTGCTAAACCTTCAATATGTTCCTTCTTTATATATCCAGGAGCGTTCTCTAATACTTCTGTCATTTTCAAAAGTTGAAGCTTTGCCTGTCCTGAACCATGCGTTCTATATACATCCCATAGTTTTTCATCACCCGCAACTATTAAATATTTGAATGTAATAAACACCTCTGAAAGCATGCGTAACGTAAGTTTTGCTGTAATGAGCTTACCAGATGACGCTAAACCTTCTTGCGCTAGAGTTATAGCATAAAAGCAAAACCCAAAAGAAGCATCACGCTTTGCCTGTACATGAGTTAATTTGTCAGTAGCCGCAAAATGAACTGACAATTGCCTCCACAGAGAATGTGTCTCAGAAATTGTTGTTACTACGTCATACGTTATTTCATTTTCTAGCTTTTGAGGATAACAACATTCGGTTTTTTGTTTGCATTCAGTCCAGAAATGGTTTGCCCATCTTCTTTTTCCAGAAGCATAGTCATCATCCATCATCCCATCGCCCGTATTGATTTCACCAGCACGAATTTGAGGCATAACTCGGGATATGTCACCAAAGTTTGGATACTCGAAGTATTCTTTATATTGGTCTTCATTCTGTAAATGCATTTTACCAGAATATACAATTGGCAAAATGTAAGCCCAGCGACAATCGGTGGAATGTAGCGATTGATGATCCAGAAGATTCGCTACAGCATCTGCCAAGTTCGTCCAAGAATATTCATCATTCCCACCATCACCAATATGCTCCGCCCACAAGTCTCGTCCAGGGAGGGTTTCAATGAGCAATAAGGGCCTCAAAGCGTCAGCTACTTGATCATCAATGAAAAGTGACTCAAAAAATCTTTCTTGAAGAAAGTCATCCAGATTCGAAAGGCCATAAAGACCTATTCTTGGTATATTAGAGGTCTTAATCTCAGATTTTCTAAATAATTCACCAACATGCAGGCCAATACCTCTCAAAATATCAAGTGCTTCCAATCTACCTAGCTTATTTATAAGAAGGCTAGCCCAAATCATACAAGGCAAGCGATTATTCATCCAAGAACTATAGCTAAGCTTTTGGATTTGATTAATAGGTGAAATTAAGTTTGTACCTATTTTTTTATGTGCAGCGAGGCGACCATTAAAAGGCTTTTTGCCTCTCTTTCTCTTTTTTGAGGACATCCCTGTAAATCCTATTTGAATACGCTTTTGTTAAATAACCTGTAAACGATTAGGCCAATGCAATGGGTCTTCTGAAAAAACATTAAATAACTCATAATTCATCTATTGACTCCTTTATAAAGTCCTTTTCTAGACCTCCCTCTATAACCGAGCAACTGGCCATAATCTCAAAGATCAGTCTTCCGACATACTTGCCTTGTTCGCCACTGTACATGTACGAATGCTTGTATCTTTTTGAAGCTTGCGAAACCCTTACTAATGCATCGTGTGCTACGCGATTTTCTGTCTCAACTTTGTTCAACAGATAATTTATAGTTTCTGATAAAATATCTAACTCCAAGTAAACTTCAGCAAGTACATCAGAACCTTTATCGTCTAATCTATTTTGTAATTCGTAAAAAATGGGTTTTCCTATGCCGCCGCTCGAAAATGCTGACCTAAACTTCTTAAAGTCAATCAATGAACTATTATCCCTCAGACTGAAAAGCGCCTCTACAACAACTGGATCCGAGGACCTATCAGCAACGCCTAATATTATATTTAAGAGTTGACTGCGGAAATGTTCATATTCAAGTTGTGCATGGTTCTTCGCCGCTTCAATTTGCCGCTTCATCTGAAACTGAGCAGCTTTGGAAGCTGCAGAATTCATTAACAAACCAAAAGTAAAAATTCCATATATGGTCTGTACACTAACCATGAGCTTGGTAAAGTTTGAAGTTGGGGATATATCCCCATACCCCAGTGTCGTTATTGTTACTACAGAGAAGTAAAGTGCATCGCTAAACTTGGTTATCGGCTTGCTAAACTGAGTTCCGTGGCTATGATAGAACATTGCAGCGAAAACGATTACTGCGACGTAAACTATAAATATCAAAAAGAGCCTATCGATTTTTCTTACTTTCAAATTTCTCTCCCTTCCTAAAGACTACGGTATTCCTGAAACTTGGTTGACTTGTTTATCAAAGACCAACGCTTCTCTGCATGCTCTGCGTCCAAGCCGATTTAAACGCCGAATCCCCAGCAAACAATTTATAAAGTTCCAACTCATCTTTACGTCGAGATAACATCACCTCTTTCAACATCTTCTCGAACGCTAATTCTCTATTATGAGGATCGGGGTTGTTCTCGTATTTAGCCTCAAAATCTGGATGATTCTTGATGCTCTCTGCAATATTAATAAACTTTATTTTTTGTTCTTCAGGTGTTGCACTCCACCCTTGGAACCAGCGTTCATTAAAGCTTCGTATAATTTCGTCTAATGGATCTAGTTGAGGCCCCTCATTATTGCCACCGCGCGGATTTGGATTTTGTGGGTCGAGCTCAGTTTCAGTGTCGTCCAATTCGATTGAATGGTTAAGTCGAACACGCTGCAGTCCATAAGAGCTAAGGTCAATAGACTCAAGCAATTCATCAACTGCATCAGCATTAGGATCTCTAACAATTAATTTCGGAACCAAGAATTTTAGGAACCAAAACAACTTTTCCCAAACCACTATTTCATACGGCATGATAGAAGCCATCTGACCGTATATCTTTACAAACTGTTTAGCCTGAACTTTAAAGCTTATTTTCTCTTCGTCAGTTAATTCTAATTCCACGTTAAATCGATTTGCTGCAACATCTATGATTGGGCTTAAGGCTTGTGCATCTTCATTGTCAAAGTATCGTTTTACAAAGTCTTCAACTTCATACCATTCATAAACTCCTACATCGTCCAAATGATCTTTTAACTCATGCAATACATTCACATCTGTTGCTTCTGACAGAGTTGTGGATGTATAGAATGGGTCAAAAGCAGTCTGTATATCTGCTACGCTGTTAAAAAAATCGAGAACAAATAAATCTTCAGTCTTTTTTCCTAATTTGGGCGCAGAGCGATTTAAGCGCGACAAGGCTTGTACGCATAAAACACTCGTTAATTTTTTATCTACATACATTGCACATAATTTGGGTTGGTCGAAGCCAGTAAGATATTTGTTGGCGACAATTAACAAGCGATATTCGTCTGTATCGAATTGGTCTTTTGTATCGGCCTCAGAAAAATCGTTCATTTCGGCCTCCGTATACTCGATACCATCTACTTCTTTTGAACCTGAAAAAGCGATAGCTACTTTAAAAGGGTTACCTTGGTCTTCTAGTATACGTTTAATGGCTTTGTAGTAGCGTATGGCCGTCACAATGTTTTGAGTGACTACCATTCCTTTCCCTTTGCCTCTAAGCTTCTTAGCGTTCACCACGCTGGGAATAAAGTGCTCTAGCATGATTTCAGCTTTAGTGTTTATCGTTTGCTGGCTAGTTTCGACATATGCACGTAATCTCTTTTGCGCTTTACTAGCATCAAATGCTGGGTTTTCTTGAATAGACTTTTCAATTTCGTAATAGCTTCTATACGTCGTGTAGTTGGCTATTACGTCAAGAATGAAACCTTCTTCAATAGCCTGTTTCATTGAGTAAAGGTGGAAGGGTACATAAGTACCATCCTCTTGTTTGCTGCCAAACTTTTCCAAGGTACTATTTTTAGGTGTTGCGGTGAAAGCTAGGTAGGAGGCATTCCCTCGCATTTTACGAGAACGCATGGCTTGTAATATTTTGTCTTGAGCATCCTCATATTCTTCTACCTCTGCTTTGCCCATCGCTCTATTCATATTGTCATGTGCGGAGCCCGATTGAGAACTATGAGCTTCATCAATGATGACAGCGAATCGCTTATCACTTAAATCGCCTATACCATCGATAATAAACGGAAATTTTTGGATAGTGGTAATTATAATTTTCTTGCCGTTTTCCAAAGCTGCTTTGAGTTCAGACGACTTAAATGCAGGCGCAACGATATTCTTTACTTCAGAAAACTCTTTAATATTGTCTCGTAATTGTTTGTCAAGTAAACGTCTATCCGTTACGACGATTACTGAATCAAACAATGGTATGTCAATGCCCTTGCTTCCGGGAACAGTGCTATTAAGTGGATAGGTTTCAATTAATTGATAAGCAGCCCACGTAATAGAATTAGACTTGCCAGACCCTGCGGAGTGCTGAATCAGGTAAGTATGACCCACGCCATTATTCGAAGCATGGTTGATTAGCTTTCGTACAACGTCTAATTGATGGTATCGAGGAAAAAATAGTGTGCGCTTCTTTAACTCTACTTTGTTGCTACCATCAAGGCGCACAAAATGCTGAATAATATTGGCTAAGCTTCTTTTTGAAAATACCTCTTCCCATAAGTAACTGGTTTTGTGCCCCAGCAAATTAGGAGGGTTCCCCTGACCATGATTATTCCCTCGGTTAAATGGTAAAAAATAGGTACTTTTACCAGCTAACTTTGTCGTCATGTAAACTTCATCTGTATCGACGGCCATATGCACCAAACAACGCCCAAATTGCAATAACGGCTGAGTGCTATCTCTGTCGTTTCTATACTGTTTTTGTCCATGATATCGCGCCGTCTGGCCTGTCCATGGATTTTTTAGTTCTAGCGTTATAAGAGGGATACCATTTAGAAACAAAACCATATCAATTTCTTGCAGCGGATTGGTTTGTGAATAACGAATTTGACGAGAAGAACTAAAAATATTGGATTCGAAGTTCTGTTTAACTTTGTCACTGCTGCTTGCCAATGGAGCAGGATACATCAGGTTTAAGTGAGCATCGTCTACACTCAAGCCCTTTTTAAGCAAGTGTAATACTCCATGCTTCTTGATCAAACGGTCAAACCTCTCAAGCACTTTTCGTTGCCAGTCAGAAGGGCTGTTACGTTTTAGTTTTTCAAGTTCCTCTTCCTGAGTGTTTTCAAGGAAGGTCCAAAAACACACAGTATCTAAGGCATAGTGCATATCAAAGTCAGCTGCTTTGCCTAGCGTATACAGGATATTGTTCGCATCAATGGTGACTTCCTTTACCCCTGCTGCTAAATCTTCTAAACATGTTCCAGTAAGATGTTTCTCAATTGCGGCTTCTAATGCTTGTTCGTTGGTTTGACTAACCATTAGCTATCCTCACTCAAAAGTCTCTAGTTTTAATTTTTCAGCCGCTTGTTGTAGCAGAGTCGAAAATGTATTTTCTAACCGTTTTACCTTTTCTAAGTGCCATTCAATAGATTTATCCCAGGTTTCACGATTAAAACCGTCAGTAAATTGAGAGTATTGAATTCGAGACATCTTTTTATCGTCTAGCCTCATCCACTTGAGGCTATCACCAAAATTAGATTCAATCTGTTCTTTTTGATCAAACAGAAAGTCGAAAATAAATTTGTTTTCTTCGGTGACTCTTCGCCCTATGCTTAGCTCTACACGAATTTCTTTTTGTAAAAATATCAATGTATATGGACAGCCACTAAAGCCAGAGCCGGCCGAAAGCCAATGATCTCTTCCTGCACTTACATTGTTATATAGAGAGCAATCACTCTCTTGAAAAATATCCAGTAACTGTTGCCAGTAGTCACGACGGATCTTATGTCTATTTTTAACGACTACTTCAGTATTTTTTTCTTCCGCTTCCTTCGCGTTTATTCCAATCATTAGCTCTTTTGCTTCTGGCGTGGGGATGATTTGGTCGATGTTAAGAAATAGTTGTTCACCTAAGGCATAAGGGATAACTTTAAAACACTGAATGCTTATCCCTTGGCCAATTAACCATAGAGCGGTGCTGGTAACTTCTTTTCGGAAATTGGCTGCAACCAACATTAAGCGTTGACTATTGCCAAGGTTCATCTTGGTTTCATCTAAATCAGGGGCTTCCAGGAACTCACATATTCGTGATGCCGCGTCTAAGCTGTTTTCAGTGTTTTGCTCATAACGATTTAAGTATTGCTGATATATCTCAACTATTTGAAGCTTGGTTAAACTGGCGCAATACGAGGCATATTTTAGGGCTTGCCACACTACATCGCGGCCACTGTCATCGAGTTTATTTTCGATGATTACAAGGTTCCCGTCTTTATCCAAGGCTAACAGATCGAGGCGTTCGCGGGTGTCGTCGAAGCCATCGAACTCTTTTTGAATGACCAACAGTTCTTCACCTAACGCGTCGGGTTGATAGGCTAGCCACTCTTGTAAATGCTTGCGCTCTGTAAAGCCCAATTCACCGAAGGTTTTGGTTTTTACTGGGCTGATCCGGTTGGTTTGATTATTAACTGTAAACATATGGCCTCCCTGCCTAAGCCTTAATGGGCTCTTCAACGCCAGGCACTTTGATTTTGCCTGTTACCGCGCTGTTGATGAGTGTCGTTTTGTATTCTTTTAATTTGCTGATTTGTTTAGTAAAAATATCATCTGACTGTTCTAGTTGTTTTATGTTTTCCGTAATGTGCTCCACGATTTTAATCTGTTCCTTTACTGGAGGGTATGGCACATAAATCGATCCAAATTTGTCAAAATAAAGCCTTAATCTAACATCCATTATTCCTCTTGAATGTTTTTTCAATTCCCCTGAACATTGTTTTGTTCTAAATAAATAATGGTAGAAGAACGCATCCATATCTACGCAAGGTCGGAGGATGTCATAAGCTGGGCTAGTTACACCTTCAAATTCAGAGAGCCCTATAGCGCCCATCCAAGCTAGTAGTTTATTGACAATAATGTCACCTTTCTCTACTAACCAATAGCCGTCTGTAGTCGAAGCTTTGTTACCCTTTTCCTCTAAATCTTTTCTGGGTCTCACTCCTATTGCCGAGTAAACGGAAAGTAACTCATGATTATTATTTTTTTCTGATGCGTCCATCTGCAGTTTGAATAAATGTTTTACTTTTTTCAGTTGCCAATTGAGAGGGACCTCACCTATCCAATCTAATCCCGATTTTTTCATTGGCACATTGGGATCGAGTCCTCGGGTGACGGCTTGCTGTATTATGATTTGCTTGCGCTCTTTGAGCAGTTCAATCTGTCTTTGTTTGATAGCTATAGCTTCATCGATTTGCGCGGTTTTCTTGTCGAGGAAGTTGACGATGGTGGTTTGAGTCTTAAGAGGAGGCAAAACTGCAAGCACGTCAAAAAAATCGTCAGAATATAGTCGTAAACGACTATCGATAACTCCTGTAGATCTGCGTTTAAATTCGGCCTTGTAGACTTCAGTTCGTAGAAGATAGTGAAAAAATTGTTCCGAGCAATTATCAACAAATCGATAGACTGAATATGCGGGACTAGTGATACCGTCAAAAGGGGAAACACCTAAACTACCATTCCATGCAAGCATAATATTGCTCACTAAGTCACCTTTTGTGACCTTTTTATAGCCCTCTAAGGATTCGGCATTTGTTAAAAGATCTCCAACAGCTACCTTGTCTGCTTTTTTTGTGACACCTGTATATTGAGACACAGACAAGAGTTCCTCTTGCCCTGAAACGCTTCGTTGGTTGATCTCCCTCAAAATGAATTTAAATTTTTTTAAATCCCACTCCTTTGGGATGGATTTAAGCCAATGAAGGCCAGAATCTTTGTAAGCCGTATATTTGATCATCGTTGATAATTCAGCCATTATTCTTCTCTCTGAACCTCTGACAACCCAACACCCAAGATATCTGCAATAAGCCCCTCAGCTTTTTGCTCTAAATCAATAATATCCTGAGCTACCTCATCCATTGAACGTAATGGTTTATGTTGGTAAAAATACTTATTAAAGCTGATCTCGTAACCTATTTTCGTGCTATCAAGATTGACCCAAGCTTCTGCCACATGGGGTTTCACCTCGTCGATGAAGTACTGGTGAATTTCACTAATTCGTGTGTCAGAATCTTTGTTGTAAATCAACGGCACTGACTCGGCATCGCGCAGGTCAGAGTTTGATTCGTAAGTTATAAACTCGTTGGTTTTACCTTCAATGGCGTAGTAACCAAAATCAGGGAGCTCTGCAAGCTCGCAACCTAAATGGTGAAGCAACTCATCTAGTTTTTCTGGCTTGAACTTTATGACTTTTTTGACGACTTTAACAGCGGTTTCGTCATACCAACTCACCGCAGTTAAGATTGTGGTTTTCTCACCTGAGGATAATTTAACACCATCCGTCTTCGCGAGCATTTTCAGTTCAGCGTCGACTCGCGCTTTAAAGTGATTGAAATCATCGTACTCTTCGCTATCAATTGCGTTCATTAACAAGTTTGCGGTGTTCAATAGCAGTCGTAGTTTTAACCATACTTTTGTGTCGAGCAATTTCGCTTTTGCTTTGGTATTTAGACTAATGTCATTTTCTTCACACCAGCTATAAATTTCGCTATCGATGCCTTTTAAGTAACCGGCCTCATATACAGACTCGCCATGCTCGTCGTAAATGTATTCCATGGGTTCGCGCAAGGTTTTGTCGAAGCGCAGTGGTGCAATTAACTCAGGCCTAAACTGAGCTTTACGACGATCGGGCCGTTCGATGTTGACTTTGTAATAGCCAAAATCATCATTACTAAATACTTTGGCGGCAATACCTGTTGGGTCGTTGTTGCCATCAAGTACTCGCTCTAGCGATGCTCCGTCTAAATAAGCTTGGGTAATTTCGGTGATATGCTCTGGCGCAAACTCGCAGTTTTTGTTACCCAAGTTCTTGCGAAGCTTGCGAAACAGTAAACTAGCATCTATGAGCTGTACCTTACCTTGCCGATTGCTCGGTTTATTATTGTTTAATAGCCAAATGTAGGTCGTGATACCGGTGTTATAGAACAGGTTATTGGGCAGTTGTACAATGGCTTCCAACATATCATTTTCGATAATATAGCGGCGGATGTTACTTTCACCGGAACCGGCATCGCCTGTAAACAAGCTAGAACCATTGTGAACTGATGCAATGCGAGAACCTAATGGGCTCTCACCACCTCTGGACTGAGGCACCTTCATCTTACTGACCATTTCCATCAAGAATAGTAGTTGCCCGTCGCTCGAGCGTGGTGTTGCATCCACTTTTGAACCGTTGCCCCAATAATCGTTTAACTCAACAATGAAGCGTGAATCTATTACGTCACCGCCTTCCTTGATAAATTTTAGCTCACTGCCCCAGCTTTTTCCGTAGGGCGGGTTAGAAATAGAGAAATCAAAGCGTTTGCCAGCAAATTCATCAGTAGATAGGGTTGAGCCTACTTTGATATTTTCTGGATTATTGCCCTTTATCATCATATCTGACTTACAGATAGCGTAGGTTTCGTCGTTGATTTCTTTACCGTATAAATAAATATCGCGTTTTGACCCTTCTGTTGGATACTTTTCTTCGATAAAGTTTTGCGCTTCGGTGAGCATACCACCGCTCCCGCAAGCCGGGTCGTAGCATGTAAGGGTAAGCGGTAAGTCTTGTTGTATGGCATCAAAAATAAGATGCGTCATTAATTCGATTACTTCGCGCGGTGTAAAATGCTCTCCAGCTTCTTCGTTATTTTCTTCATTAAATTTTCGGATGAGCTCTTCAAATACATAGCCCATGCCAAGGTTGCTTAAACCGTGTAATTTGTTTCCATCAGGATCTACTTTGTCGTCTGGGGTTAAGTTGATGTAGCGTGAAACAAACTTTTCTAGTACATCTAGTAAAACATCTTTGCCTGCCATGTGCCGTATTTGAGCTTTCAAATTGAAGCAGTCAATAATTTCTTTCACATTAGCACTGAAACCACTTAAGTATTCTTCAACGTTTGCTAACAGTATTTGTTGGTTATTTGTTGCAGTGCTGTGGAGGCTTTTAAGGGTCCACTTTGAGGTGTTGTAAAATACGTAACCTGATTCCTCAATCAATGGTGCGTCGTCTAGTTCGGTTGCTTGCATTTCTTCAAGCTGAAACTTAACCTCATCAAGAACGGCCTGTTTAGTTGGCTCTAACAATGTATCTAATCGGCGAAGAACTACCATGGGTAGTATCACATCGCGGTATTTGCCGCGAACGTATACATCGCGCAGACAATCGTCCGCAATTGACCAAATAAAAGAAATGAGTTTGTTGTGTGCAGCGTGGTCCATTAAGGAAAGTCCTTGTTGTTTTGTGCTTTAATTCCATGCTAATTCCACCTTAGCAAGAAATTCATCTGTAGTTAATGACTAAGAGCAATTAACTTTATGAAAATTTTATGTTTTTAGTCAAATGGATAGCTTGTGGCACTTTGTGGCACAACTATAGTTTTTGTTTGCGCATCAAAATATTGGCTATTTTCTAAGAGCGCTAAGTCTTGCCCATCACTAAACTCAACAATTAAGTCTTTCACGCCAATTCCACCTGCAATTCGATATTCGAACTCGTATTCGGTCAATATTCGGTATGGCACATTGATAATGGGTGATAGAACCTCACATTTTTCGAAAAAGTCTTTATCTTTAAAGTGATCGACCGGTTTTGCGTATATCGAAAACTCAGCCTTGATAACTTTTTTCTCTTTCCAATTTCGAAGGTGACCTGACCAAATATTAGCTCTGAGATTAGAGTTTTCATGGATTTTTGTTGCCTGCCAAACCAATATTTCAATTGAGCCATCTTCTTTAAATAGGGCAACCTCAGCTTTCTTGTCACGGAGCAACAGTTTTTTAAATCTTTTTTCATCTTCTGGTAAAAACAGCAGATCTGGCTTCTTATTTTTTTGTTCAGAAGCAGCTATTAGCCTCTCTATTACGGAATTAGGTGTATCATCAAACCCAATTGCTAAATCAGCCAATTGATTGTAAACGCTTTCCGAAACTTCAATATTTTTCTTCATACTCCGACCTTAACTATAGAGTTAACCATATATGATTAGGTTTTGATTTGGCATCACGATATCACAACTAATCATATTGTCAATCATATATGATTATATATTTGATTTTATTGTATTGGAGAAGTAAAAGAGGTTACCGAGCTGAATCAAATAAATTAAAAAATGTATGAAGAAGGAATTAGATTGAAGCCTGATTAGTATCTTACTTTGATCAGGAAGTAGATATGACTTATTGGACTACATTGATTTAAGATTTTTGCTTTAATTGCGCCTAACCTATGGCAAAAGAGAAGCTACGTCGCATCCAATAACGTCGGCAAGCTTATACAATAGTTCTAACGTTATATTTGCTTCTCCGCGCTCAACTCTTCCAACATAGCTGCGGTCTAATTTAGCGAGCAATGCTAAGCCTTCTTGCGAAAAACCTTTTGCTTTTCGCGCTGCTCGGATATTTTTGCCTACTTTTTGTGCAAGGTTGTCCATTTAGAGTCTTATTTTTAAAACCCTTAATATCCTTAGTTGCGGCCTCACTATCCACGGACTATAATCCGCATTTTGTAATTTTCCTTTAAATATCCCGAAGAACAAACAACGATAGGTTTTTGAATGCCCAAGCGAAACTATTTACCGAATACAGTTATGATGTCAGCCATTAAAGGCAGATATACTAAACCCTTTACTGTTGTCGAGATTCGTGACCAATTACAACGAGTATCAAACTTGAGCGAATGTCCGGCAGCATTAAGAAGATGGGTAAATGGACAGTTTCAGACGCTAAAAAAACATAAATACATTGAAGAAACGGTTACAGATGATGGTAAGAAATATTATTTAGCTACTGAAAAAACAGCTACTTTTAAACTTTCTAACGAAACAGCAACTGAGACCGCAGTTGATAATGACGAGGATAGCAGTACTCTTAATGCCCTTAATGAAAGACTAAAAGCTTGTAAGCTCGACCTTTTATCCTATGCTGGTGAAACAAGAGAGTATGAGGAACTGAGCCAGCAATACCCCAAACTGCGGGGCCAGCTTCAGAATAAATTTAATATTGCTCAAGAAAAAAGGATAGAAACTACAGGACGTATTCGAGCGCTTGAATCACTACTTTCGGACCGACCCGAATGGCGCTAAGAAAGTGGCAAGTTGACTGCTCAGATAAAGCTATTAGTGCTTATAATAAAGGGCAAAAACACTTTCTATGCCTAGCTACTCCTGGCGCGGGGAAAACTAGGATGGCCGCTGAGATAGCAAAGCGATTGTTGAATAGCAAAGAGATTGACTATGTGTTTTGTTTTTCACCGTCGATAACCACTTCAAAGGATATGCGATTCACACTAGAAAATGAGCTCAATGTCTCCATGATGGGCTTATTGGGATGCAAGGGAAGCTGCGTTACCTACCAGTCATTGATGTACAAAAATGCCAAGTTCTGGGATGTATTTCGTAGCCATAGGGTTTTTGCCATTTTTGACGAAATTCACCATTGCGGTGGCAATCTTGTTGAAAATGCAAATGTTTGGGCAATGCATATCCTGATGAATGTAAAGTCCCATGCGACTTTTACACTTGCGCTTTCTGGCACACCTTGGCGCTCTGATAACCGTCCTGTCACATTGTCGCATTACTCTAATGTAGATGGCGCGCTGCAATGCGACTTTGAATATGGTTTAGCTGAGGCGATAGAAGACAATGTTTGTAGGACACCAAGCGTTTCTATCATCGATAATAACAATATTGGTGTTAAAGATAGTTCAGGCACAATCACTAATTACAAGAGCATTGAAGACATATTACAGAGTGAGAGTATTTCTTATCAAAGCATTATCGAAACTGCCGAAATAATTGATTTCTGCCTTGAAAAAGCCATCGAAAAATTAACTAGTATCAGGATCAAAAATCCTACGGCAGCTGGCCTAATCGTTGCCTCCACGGTCGAGCATGCGAAAATAATCGCTAATAAATTACAGTGCATCAATGGTGATTCGGTCCAAGTAGTGTCTTACAAAAATCCTGATAGCGAGCGAGTGATCGACGAGTTCCAAACAAGTAACGCGCAATGGCTTGTGTCAGTCGGGATGGTGAGTGAAGGAACTAACTTACCGCGATTGCAAGTTTGCTGCCACCTTACGCGAATAAAAACAGAACTTCACTTCAGGCAGATCTTAGGCAGAATAGTAAGGCGCGTTGACGGACAAAAATATGAAAAAGCCCATTTGTTTGTTCCTGCCCAACCTCAGATTATAGCGTATGCAAAAAGGCTCAATGAGGATTTGCCTAACGAACGAGTGATTGTCAGTAGTGTTTTGTCTGATAAGTTTATAAGCTTTGACAAGCTTAATCCTGAATTTGGTATTAACGACGACGAGATTTTAAGGGTAGTAGATGATTCAAAACGGCAAACCGATGCAAATACATTAGGCTTAAATCAGGTTACCACACTCTTAGATAGCTTCATCGATGGTATATCTTTCAGTGGCAAGTTTACGTCTTCTGTTGTTAAAAGTGCATTTTAAGCTGCATGCTCAATGGTTGGTTTATTTTAACGTCAGAGATAACTCTACAAGTATACCAAGTGGATATTAGGTAGTAGCTCTTGGGCTAAAACTGCAGAAAATATTATGAAAGTTTAGAGAAAAAATCGTCGGAAACTATCGACAAACAACAAAGTAAAAAGGAATTGAAACTTATGTTTAGATTACAATTATTCAATATAGCTTTAGTCTTACTGGCGTTGGTTGGAATGGCCGGTTGCGGCTCAACTCCGAACAAAGTAGCCAAATACGAAGTAATTGAGCCAATAAAAGTGCACTCAACGGAAGTCTTTGAATGGAACAATGATGCATCACGCGCAGCAAACTTTGCGAAAATGGGACACAAAGCTGGATTGGGATTCGGCTTGAGGGATAAAAGCAATCCAAAAGGTAATATCCAAGGCGATACGTCGAATAAATTCCTAGATGTCGCGACAGGGTTCTTAGCGATGGACCTAGGCACCGGTTTAGCAACTGCATTTAATGAAAACCAGCGAGATAATAAAACTAGGTTTGCACCATATATGGTGGACTTTGTTGATGCTAAACAAGAAAACCTCAGCGAAGCTGAATTAGCTGAGCTTGTGATTGCTAGTTTAAAAGTAAAAATGGAACGAGCGTTGAATAAAACTGAATATGCCAAGAGCATAATTAGAGCGTACTCTGATAACAACCCTTTGGGCATGGTTACATCAAGGGTCCTATTGCAAGGCGATATTTGTATCGAAGGGACAAATTACTTGATGCCGGATTCCAGAAAAACAAGGAAAATAGGTGTTCGAAATGCTGACATGATTATCGGTTTGAACAAGTCAGCCATCGATGTTGATAAGTCCTGTGGCTTTGAGGTTGGCTCATCTATTACAGGTAAGGTAGATGGTAAATTCATCGTTGTTCATGAAATAGTCGCAAGTAATTTAAATGTATATATTGCGCAACAAATTGCAATGCATACAGATATGGCAATAATCTTTCCAGAATATCTTTCATTTCATCATGCATCAGATATGCAGGAAAAATATACCTTTAAATATGATTACACCTTTGTCACTTATAAGGGTGAACAACTTCTTTTTGATAATCGAGAAGTATCAACTGAGCCAGCTTTTTAGTTGGAAAAATAGATTAATATTTTAGGGCGGCATAAGGTTTGCCGACTACAAGCCAAAATGGATGCAAGTACATGTTAAACTTAAGAATCATATTTATAGTAGTTTTTGTCTCATTTGGAGTGACAGGCTGCGGCTCAACTCCTAGCATTACACAGCCTCTTGACGAGGTGAAACCGATATTCAACTATTCTACGAGTGTTTTTAAATGGGACCAGAGCAAATCTACAGCATTGAATATTGCTAATATGGGAAAACCTGCCGAGCTGGGGTTTGGACTTAATGATAGAAAGAATCCCTTGGAAGGAGTCCAAAGTGAATCTTCAAGTAAGTTAGGGTCCTTTGTCTCCGGCTTCTTAGCCATGGATATTGGTACTGGTATCGCGACTGCATTTAATGAGTCGCAGCGTGACGATAAAATTAGATATAACCCGTATATAGTTAGTTTTATTCCAAAACAATCGATAAATTTAGATGACAAAATTGATACGGCTAAAAAAGTAATGTCTTTAATAGAACAAGAGTTTAGCGTTGGATTGAGTAAACAGAGAGAGGTTGATGGGGGAGTAGTTGGTATCTACAGCGATAGTAACCCACTAAACTTGCTTACATCTCGACTGGTGATGCATGGAGACATCTGTAGAAAAGGTACAGACTTTTTAGCCCCTAGCAGTAATGTGGGTGTAAAGCTGAATGATAGAGATATGAGCAGTTTGCTTGGGATTAATGGGAAGCATTTAAACTACGAACTACGATGCAGTATTAATTTTACATCAGGCATAGTCGGGAGCATAGATGATTTATACATCGTGGTGCACAACGTAGCTGCTAGTAACCTTGCTTGGTATACTATGCTGCAAGTTTCTGAAAGCTCTAAATTAGCTTTTATATTTCCAGAATATTTTAACCATTTCAACGCATCTACCTATGAAAAATTCACATTTAAATTTCCATACACTTTTGTAATGTTTGACGGGAACAAGTATCTGTTTGATGCTGATGAAATATCCTCTAAGGATGTGTTGAGGCAAGGCACGAATTGAGTTTGTAGACCAACTAAACAGACACGTTAGCCACAGAATCTGTCACAGGCTCAAGAAAAACGGAACGTTATGTAGTTAATTGGGTAATCAGCCTACTACTGGTAATCACATCAATACACGTATGAGCACGAGTGAATTTTTAGTGTACTCGTGCTCATGTTTTTCAAATTGAATGGTAATTGCTCAGGGGTATTGGGCGACTATTTGCCGTTTAGGTAACTCAATACAATTTCATGGTGATTACTGGTTTTGAACTTGTTAAAGACGTGCTCTATGTTGCCTGATTCATTAATCAAAAAGCTTGTTCTCACAACGCCCATGTTCTCTTTGCCCATAAACTTTTTGAGTTGCCAAACACCGTACTTTTCACAAACTTCATGCTCTTCATCCGCCAGCAGGGAGAAATTTAGATCTTGCTTGTTGATAAAGTTAGTTAGCTTTTTTGGGGTATCAGGGCTTAATCCAAGCACAACAACGTTGTGCGCATCTAACTCAGCTTTAGTATCACGTAACCCCTGCGCCTGAACGGTGCAGCCCGGTGTTGAAGCGCGTGGATAGAAATATAGCAGCACCTTCTTTCCTTTGAGCCCTGACAGGGTCACAGCGTTATTGTCTTGATCATTTAGTGTGAAATCAGGTGCAGCTTGTCCAACTTCTATTGTCATCTGTGTAATCCTTATTTATTTAACATAGAATTATATGCATTTAATTAATGGAGTATGTAGTTACGTTTGATTCTAGATTTTGTATCGTTAGTTTTTTGTCCTAGAAAATTATCATATTAAATTAGATTTTTTTTGTGAAATCACCTTTTACGATGTTATCTGCTCTGGCGTTAACAACCTTATCCATCGCTACTTCACGCTGACTTTCATGCAGCATACCCATGATTTCCTGTACCATTTTAATATGACTTGCTGCCTGTATAGCTAACGCTTTTTCATGACTTCTAGCAAGCTCGAGATATTCCTTTTTTTTCTTGTTCGCTTGCGTCTTATTGTTTTTTAGCGCTTTCACTTCAGCTTGTAAAACTTCAATAGGTGTTTGACTTGATTCATCATTCGCAACGCGGGACACGAGTGATTTATTTTCCACCATCTTTCTAATATCTAAATGCCTACGCAGCGAACCAACCGACAAGCCAGCTTCTTTCTCTACGCTACTGGGATTGATTTTTAGCTTTCCTTCTCGAGCTTTTCTCATTAATTCTCGATTTTCCGGTTGACCAGCTAAAAGTCGCTCTAGAGCATCAATAAGCCTGTTTTTTGTTAATTGAGACATTAAGCGTGCACTCCAAAAGGTATCAACAATTCTTTTACTTCTTGCGGTAGCACAACAGGTTCATAGCTCACATCTAGATCATTCATGATGCGCTCAGCTGCCGTAATTTTAATATAAGCTTCCGACGCCGTTTGAGGCGTTAATTCGTTTTGCTCAATGTCCCATAGCATATGAATTTCAGCTTCTTTTCGTTTAGCCTCGGCAAAAACAGCATCAACTATGTAGTCGTTCTTACAATCTACACATTCTAATAGATTGACCTGTGTACGCAAACTACAACCTGTTGAGGTACAATAAATTCCCGGAGCAACGGCATGAATATGTCGCTTTTGCTCAAGGATCTGCTTTTTCCAATAGTTCAGTGAAAGCATGTCTGCATTAACCCTATCTTTAAACATGTTATTTCCAGTCTTCATCATGTTTTTTGCAAACTCTTTGCCTTTGCCGCCTGCAACACGTTCTTTGTTTGCAAGTTTTTTGAAGATGTTTAAGTAAACTTGAGCTTTTTGATCTACCCTTTCTTCATCTATAGTGTGAGCTAAGTTTTGTTTGTGCCTTCTGAGTTTTTGGAATTTACTAGCATTTTTAGCATAGTGACGAGTCATAGCCATCGAGATATGACTAAATTGTTGCTTGAGTTGAGGGAAGTCACAAAGCTCGAAACCAATGAGGTAGTAAGCAAAAGAACGGCGAAGCTGGTGTCCTGAAAATACATACTCGTCACCAATGTTGAATGAAAGATTAGGGTCAGAAACTTTTAAGTCTATGATGTCATCATTAGTAAGCTTAAGGTTCTCTTTTGTAATACTTTTAAACCAACCTGATAGATGTCTCCCTAATTCTTTTTTCTTAAGAGTTCCACAATCCTGCTTTACTGAATGGAAAAAGGAATGACTCTTGGGGTGGCGCTTTCTGAGTGGCGAATGCAGCGCTTGTAATATCTCGTATGCTTTTTTTCCGACTTCTGTTGTGACGAACTCATCTTGTTTAGACTGAGATCCTCTCACAGTCTTTGAAAGGTCAGCATGAATGATATGAATCTTTTGCCTAGATATAATTTCTGTTGTGCACCCATTTACCGTGTGCATGTGATGGATTTCATCAGCGCGCATACCGGTGCGAGACATTAAAGCCCAGAGACAACCGCCACACATACTTTTAAACAATGACTGTGCTTGTGTAAGCCCTTTTATAACTTTATTGCCAATCTGCAATGAACGCTTAGTGTGAAATCTATTTATGTATTTGGCCTTAATTGCAGGTTTATACTTTTTAAGCAGTTCAAGTGTCGAATTTTGTGATTGAGTAGTTTGCGAAAGAAAGGCTTTTTGAAAGGCTTCTTTCCTACCAGTATCTAATTCATTTGCCGTTGATAGGTACCATTGTATTTGTCCATTTTTGATCCTTGCTCTATCGCTTGCAAGGAATTTAGCATATCCTAGATAAACCACTCCATTATAGTTTGCGATGTAATCTGAAAGCCTACCAAGTTCGTTACGAATAGGGTATAGCTCATTCACCAGCTTTTCAGATTGTTGAAGCCCAATGTAGTAGAGGCGCTGCGGGATAACAGTAAATTGCTTCGGCTCATTTGGTGATAAGCCTAGACTCGAGGCAGATATTGATTGACTAAGATTGACGCTAAACGGCAGTCGTGCCTTTTCTATAAACAATTTATTTAGCGGTGCATAAGTGTGTTCGCGCTCGAAGTCCAAAGTAGTCATTCCGGATAAACACCAAGTCTCTAATTGTTCAAAACTAAGCACTTCGAAACTGTTGTGACCATCATCAATTAGGGCTTTAGCGAACTTTTTTAATCCTCGGACTGTCTTTACAATAGCCGAAAAAGAGTAATCTCTAGGAGAAAGCCACATCATAATTAATGCCAGTGCTTTTAACTGGTTTGTTACATTACGCTCCATAATCTTGCCATCAAGAAAGAAATCGAGGGTTTCGGTCTTGTAATCGCATGGATCAAAAAAAGTGTTAAGTTTACGCCAAGAATCGTTGTCGCCAACTTTACCTAATGACTCACCTGTTACTCCAAAACCAATCTCGAGCGTTTCTAAGTGCCCCCAATCTTTTGATTTAATCGCGGGCTCCAACACGTCTTTCAGATAGTTTGTATAGCTTCCGACATTACTTTGCGCATTGATTAAAGCATTTTGTTGGTTGATCTTGTACTTGGGCAGCTTAATCATGAGTCACTCCTAATTGACAGTGCTTGGCTATGATTTAAGGATAGGATGGCATGTTGTGACGTTACTCTCTGATGGCGCCCATTTTTATTGAATAATGATATTGCCGCTTCGTATACATCTGGGCTAGCAGCATCGAGAGTTGACTCGAAGGCTGCTATTTTCTCATGAACATCGTCCCGCGCTTCAGGAAATAGATTCACTGTTTCTTTTAACACATCAACGAAAGAAATAAGTTTATATATGGATTGTGTGTCATCGACAGCTTTGGCTGATTCGCATTTATAACACATGTCATATTCAGAGCAGGGGAGTTGCAGCCTCATAGCATTATTAGTCTCGCGTTGAGTACTTTTTCCATTTAGAAAGCTCTGTTGCCCATTACAATGAACGCCATTGGGGTTAGTTTTTGCTTTTTCTTGCTCTTGCTTTTTTTTCCATTCGTCATGTGTCAGCATTGCTATGCCAAGTTTGGCAGCGACTGATTTTTTCGCGAGCTCTAAATTTGCACTTGCGTCCAATTTTCCTATAACTTGTACAGCTTGAGAGAGAATAATTTTGTTTAGTCGCGGGTCACCATTTGCATAATGCTTATCAATTGTACGTAGAAGGTTTTGTAAGGTACTTTGCACTGCGATTGTGCCACCATGAGAAAAAACTTGATTGCTAGTCATCTCTCGCCAGCGGCTTGAATGGAGTGATATGTAATACTCGTTTGGTCCAAGTGACCACCCTTTAGGCCTTTGGGCACGAATGGGGCTAATACCCTCCCAATCTTTAACCGGCTGCTTACTTCCACCTCGTTTCAGCAATAACCGTTCGTATTTTTTAGATTGTTTGTCGGCTAACTCAGTAGAGAATTGTTCAATATCTTTGATTAGTCTTTTGTCCGAAGCAGGTATTAAAAAATGATTATGATCGCCATTCCTGTATTCGAATGACACTTTAATGTTGCCGTCTTTATCTATGGGTGAATATTTTAGCGGTAGCAAGATACCTTTGAGGGGAAGGTCTGTGTAGCACGATAAAATACAGTATGCACTTTCTCTAGCTCCTCTGTTTGCACCGAATTTTGAACATGGCCGCGTCACTTTACTTACGACCATTCTCCCTAGTTCGTTAATCACTTTTCCAAGCTCTATAGTGCATTGGTTCCGATAGCTGTAAAATAACTCTTGCAACCACGGCACGCAGGATAACCGGTTAGGGGATAGTAAGTTCAGATCGACACACAGGTGTTTATTCAGTTCTACCAAATTAAAAGAGCTATTTTCTTCACCATGGTCATTAATGGTGAACAGCAACGTAGATCCTTTTTCACCCCCTCCATAGAGACTTGATAGCTTCTCAAGAGTTCTAATGAACCTTACACCATCTTTCTTATCAACATCGAAGCTTTGATTGGTGAACAAAGCATCCACCTTTTTATTTGCACGCCTTTTAAAACTAGATACTTTAATGACTTTTAGTTTTTTATCTCGATCTTCAGTATGGACCTTGATTGGATGACCAATACTTCGTATATCGCTATCGTTAAGTGAGGTATAAAAGCAAACGAGGTGATATGCCGCTCCCATTACCATATTGAACGCAGAGTTTGCTCTTACTATTTTTCCATTCTTACTTGGAGTATATAACTGAATTTTGTTGGATGTGTGTATTGAAATTACTTGTTTATAGCCAGCCAAATCAATCACAACAGGTAGTTCAATCGGGAGATCAATATTGTCTTTTTTTGCAGCAATTAACTGTGGAGCTAGGGTGAAAAATAGTTCACTTAACCGAGTGACTAGAATTTCTTCTTCAGCCTCAGAGTATCCTTTAAGTGGCTGTTTTTCACAGGCAAATCCTCTGTGCTGATTCTTCCACGACTCAGCAGGTAATCCGCACCACGATAGAGCCGTACGAAGTTGTGAAGCGATAGTTCCTGCGGTACTCTCTTTTATTCCAATTTCGTCACCGTGTTCCATTTCCCAAAGCTTCTTTGATGGTCTATACATTCTAATTCGATGTCGTAATTCGCCATCATTCCCTACATATTTTAAATAACCTGCTTCCGACAAAGGAGAAATAGACATAGTGTCACAAAAGACAATAAATGCTCTTAAATTGTCGTAAGATGAAGCGATACTCCGCACTGAATTACCATTTTCGAAATATTCGTTTGCCTTTTTACAATACTTTCTTATATAGGGGGCTCGACTGCTTATTTTTCGATTATTGATGTCTGCACCAAAATACAATAGATGTGATAAATCAAGTTTTTCTACTTTTCTTTTCCGGCCATCATGAAATGGAATTGAAAGATTCAGTGGAAAAATGTCTTTTCCATTTCTAACGTGCTTAACGGTTTTAGAGTATCTAGCTAGTGGACTTTTAGACATGCATTCACCACTTGTTTATTTTGTTGTTTTTGCTTTCAGCGACACGTAGTTGCTCATCAAATTTACTCATAAACCTAATGTATTTTTCGGTTGTTGCCGTATTCGAATGACCCATCAGCGTCGCTAATTCGTCAAGCAGATAATTATAGGCAACACTTCGTTCTCTCGAGGCATGCCAAAGCCAATGAGTAGCATAAGTTGAGCGCAAGTCGTGAATACGGTAGTACCAAGTAGGATCTATTAATTGGAGACTTTTTCTCAGTGAGCCAAAATGTACTTCCAGTGTATTTGCAGTGTATGGCGAGCCTTTATTAGAAACAAATAGGTAATCAATGTTGTCCTTCTCAGGTTGAGAGCTAACAATGTCCTTTCTGCGTATTAAATTCTGTTGCCGCTGTTTACTTTCTTTGAATTGTTCTAGCTCTTCATATAGAGCGAGTGGTACTTCAACAGTTCGGGGTTTTCGATTCTTTGTGTGCGTGATGTGTATAGGAACAACATCTAGTTGACTGCAATCTTTATTACCAATAATTTGCGAAGGAAAGTGAGTAGCCTCATCAATTCTTAATCCAACTTCGATACAAAGCCTCAGCATAAGACAAATAGCCTTCGGTAACGTATCAATATGTTGATAAAACAGATCCTTATGAGTAAGTGACATTGGTTTTAATTTTTGGTGTGCCGGCGTTTGGTCACTCTTGGGAAACATTTTCATTATGTTCGATATTTCATAAACGCGCTTCGCGCCTGACCTCGTATGAGCGAGCATGTCATGCTGACTATTACCTTGATACCTTTCAATCCTGTTGAAATGAGTTAAAACATGATTATTATCATTTGTTAGGTAACCATGCCTTTGCATCCACTTATAAAAGCCGATAACAGTCCCAATGTAACTTTTCGCTGTACTAAGCGAGTAAGCCTCGTCCCCAGTAGCTCCTTGTTTAGCTCTGCAATTAGCCAATAGAAACTCAGCAAATCGCCAAGGCGCACCTTCTTCTTCATACTTCGTCAATGTTTTATAAGTTAAGTGTTCAGGAGGTATTTCATTTCCATCCTGATCAAACTGAGAATAATGAGTAGAATCTAAGTAACGAGTGAAAGCTAGTAGACCTTTGGCTATTGAACGTGTGTCCTTGACGGCTGCTTCTCCGCGCAATTTTGACACTAGGTAAAGGGATTGCGGATAAACAACATATCCATCTGGTGCAATTATAATATTCGTTGTTTTTACGCGAGATAAATAGTTTGAAGGGGAAAGATGGGGCGTGTAGGAGATTTCGCCAGATTCGGCATTGATGTCTTCTGATATCTTTACCCTCGCCAACGTATCAATATCAATCGAAAGCAACCTATAGTCATCATATATATCATTTTCATGGTGGGCTTTTATCACAAAACATTCCTATGTTTATTTCCCACATAGTATAGTTACTCTGTCATAAAAAACCATCAAGGCTTGTTGTCATTAAAAATAATCAAGGGTATTGTCAGGGAATCCAGGCAAGTTATCAATGAACACCTTCGTTGTACCAAACTTGGGGCCTGCTATAAAGTATTGTAATACCCTATAACTGCCTGTTTCATTTACTAAAACATACTGCTGATTTTCACTTATGGCCACACCATTTGCGAAGGTTAACCCATCCATAACTAACGAGGTAACTTTTGTAGCTGGGTCGTATTTAAGAAGGCGGCCATTGCCTGCATGTTCCAAAATTTCTAATAGGCTACCACTTAGCGTGCCGCCGTATTCTTTAGCGCCAAATTTAGTTGTGGCATCAGAAAAATAAATCAGCCCATTCTCTGCTATATCCACATCATCGGCGTACACAATGGGCGTTCCATCAACGCTGTTAGTTAATAGTTTGATATCTCCTAAAGGCGAAATACAAAGCAGCCCTAAGTACGCATCAGCCACAATGAGGTTGTCGTTTGCGTCAAACTCAATGCCTAATGGGCGCCCGCCTGTATTCACCCACGGCACAAACCGAGTATCATTTGGCGCTAACAACATAATATGACCAGAGTGTGTAGCGGTAGCAATAGTGCCATCACTTCGCAATGCAAAATCTTCAGGGCCAAAGTTAGGGCTACCTTTTTCGCTTTTACTTTCAGCGTTATGTTCATCACCAAGTACAATAGCACTGGCCAATGATAATCGACTATTGGTTTGATGAACGCCGCTATACCCCAAATTTTTAGGTGCATCCCATGCTTTAGGCTCAACAGGCACAGGCCAAAGCAGCAAATAGCCGGTCACAAACAACAAAGCAATTATTATAATTCGCACGCTACCACCTTACATAAAATTCAATTTTCAAAGTTCTGTACGTAGCAATAACACGTTATTGGTCATGGGTTAAATTTAAATAGATGATATATAGACATACCTCTATGCTATAAATTATGAGCGCAAGCTACCTTTCCCCTTGTCATTGCCTTTTCTCTACTGTCATTGCCGCCCCCCTTTGTCATTACCGCGAAGGCGGTAAACTCATTCGCTTTATTCGCTGTTTATACTACAAGTGTAATGTTGGAGGTTCCCACCTTCGTGGGAATGACGTGGACTTCGTGGGAATGACGTGAGCTCGTGGGAATGACGTGCACTTCGTGGAATGACGTGGACTTCGTGAGTATGACGTGAACTAGTGGCACTGCGTATCCGCTATACTTTAGGTATAATTATAAATAACTATACTTAAGTATTAATAATCTACGCCGCCTATTTTTAGGTATTGTTACACTCAATAAATATTATACGGCTTATTCGATGACATTTCCTATCGCCAAATCACCAAAGCAAGCGGGCTTTACACTTATAGAGCTTATAATAGTGATTGTTATTCTGGGTATTTTAGCAGTAACAGCAGCACCACGGTTTATTGATATACAAACCGACGCAAGAAAAGAAGTTTTACAAGGCGTAAAAGCCGCAGTGCAAAGTTCAGCAAAATTAATTTATGCAAAAGCAGTAATTGCAGGCGCTGTAAATGCGGAAAATGATACTGTTACAGTAGGAACTGACACAGTTAATATACGATACGGCTACCCAGATGCTCGGGATGTAGACGCTTTATCTAACGAATTATCAGCGCTTGAAATTAAAAAGTTTATTGATATTGATCTTGGCCCCGTAACAGGTGAAACCTTTGAATTGGAATATAACCCTTCATTTGATGCTGATGGCTTTCAAATAAAATTCACTAATAGTGTAAATGGGTTATCAGCTAACAATGTTACAACTGGCTGTTTTGTTGAATACTACAATGCTGAAAATGCCGGTGACGTACCCACCATAACAGTTGTTGATAATGCTTGTTAATAAGCTATAAATAAAGCACAAGCTACCTTTCCTACTGTCATTACCTCCCCCTTTGTCATTACCGCGAAGGCGGTAAACTCATATGCTTTATTCGCTGTTTGTACTACAAGTGTAATGTTGGAGGTTCCCACCTTCGTGGGAATGACGTGGACTTCGTGGGAATGACGTGAGCTCGTGGGAATGACGTGGGCTCGTGGAAATGACGTGGGCTCGTGGGAATGACGTAGGCTCGTGGGAATGACGTGAGCTCGTGGGAATAACGTGGGGTTGTTGAAATGACGTGGGTTGTTGAAATGACACAGTAAACGTTTCGTCTTATACTCATGCTAAGAAGCTGTAATCACAGTTATGTGTAAGCAATAGACGAGCAATATAAAATGCGTAAAGGTGAAAAATGCACAGCAAACTAAATATTATTATTCACCGTGTTGAGCTTTTATCCCTGCATGTGCCTTTGCATACGCCATTTAAAACAGCCTTGCGTGAAGTCACACATATTCATGACTTAGTGGTAAAATTATACGCTGACAATGGCATTGTTGGTTTTGGCTCAGCGCCGTCTACCCCGCAAATTACCGGGGATGATCATGCTGCTATGGTAAGCGCAATTGAATCTGAACTTGCTCCCATATTAATAGGGGCTTCTTTAGCAGATTTTGACGCAATTATTGAGCAGGTTGCCAATAATGAAAACGCTGGTAGCAATGCTAAGGCCGCTATTGATATTGCTTTATTCGACGCAAAAGCGCGTAGCGAAAAACTCCCCTTAAACACGTTTTTACAGCAGTGTTTACCTCAAGTGCAAAGCAATGCGACATTACCCACCAAGCTTGAGACTGACTACACCATTAGCGTAAATAACACCCCGCAAATGCTCGCAGATATAGACGTAGCGCTTGCTCGTGGATACCGCTGTTTAAAAATTAAAATAGGCAAGCAACCACAGGAAGACCTAGTACGCATTCGCGCAATTTGGGCCCATGTGCAACACTGCCAAGAGCGGCTTGCTCAGGCAATTGTACTCAGGCTAGACGTAAATCAAGGATGGGATGAGCAAACTAGCATACATATATTGCAAACACTTGAAGCAGAAGGCATTGAGTTTGAGCTAATAGAACAGCCCCTTATTGCCAGTGATACACAAGGCGCATCAAACATTGTTAAAGCTATAAATACCCCCATTATGGCTGACGAAAGTGCGTTTAGCTTAGCGCAGGTAAAACGCCTTCACGAACAACACGCGGCTAATATTATTAATATAAAATTAGTGAAAACCGGAGGATTGTTTAAGGCACTTCAAATTATTGACTATTGCCGTACACATAAAATAGTTTGCATGATAGGTTGCATGCTTGAGGGCAGTATTGGCGTTGCTGCCGCTGCGCATTTAGCCAGTGCGCATAGCGACGTTATTCAGCCTATTGACCTTGATGGACCTACTTTAGGCCAATATGACCCTATTGAAGGCGCAAGCATCTTTGATAACGCTGCAATTACACTCAACAAAAGTGATGGTTTAGGTATACAAGCTACACTCGTTTTGCCTAAATGGGCTAATTGTTCCTAAATTGCGAGACTACATCGCGTGATTTTTCTAGCAAAGCGCGAGAACTACTTGAAGATTGCATCAATGCTATAAAAAGAATATCAATCACTAATTCTTGGGCCGTGCGGGCAAGGATTGATGATATGCGCGTGGCCGCTTCTTCAGCAACAGAGTAAAGCCGTACCTTCGCGTTGATTGATACCGGCGTATCACCAAATTTTGTTACTGTGATCACCGGAACTTTGTTGGCATTTGCTTCGTTCACTACGTTTACGGTTTCGCGAGTTAAACCTGACTCACTTAAGGCAAATACTACATCGCGTTCATTAAGGGTAGATGCAATCGCTAACTGAGCGTGCCCGTCCACTTCTGATATGGCAACAATGCCAAGCTTTTGTAGTTTAAAAGCGAAGTCTTTGCCTACCAGTGCAGACCCACCTAAGCCAGTTATTAACACACGATTAGCTTGGCTCAACAACGATACCGCAGCCGAAATAGCATGGCGATCATTAAGGTTCTTGGTTTGACTGAGTACGGCTATTTTGCTTTGCAGCAATTTGCTTGACATAGTGTCGTAATCATCATCAATCGCAATACTGCCATGCAGTGTTTGATGATCAGTTTGTACATTGCTCATATCGTCTAAGATGGCTAGTTTGAGTGCCGGATAGCCTTTGTACTCTAATTTTTGCGCAAACTTAACCACACTGCTTTGGCTTACCCCAACCGTACTTGCAAGTTTCTGAGAGGAAAGGTCTCTTAAGGCCGTAGGCGACGATAATATATAGTTGGCAAGCTTTTCTTCGCTACTAGAAAGAGAAGGTAAAAGTGCTTTAATTTTTGAAAATACCGCCATAGTCACCTTGTAGATTGCTGTGCACTCTTTTGCACATATGCGTTTGTGTATCTTGAAGCTGAATATTTTATTCTTATTTGACTATTAATAATAGAATAATTTGCAAGAAGGTAGTTTTATTCGATATGGTTAGCAGCATCACTCGCATACTAGCATCGTTCAAATGACATCATCTATTACTGCTTTGTTACCCAATTTAAATACTTCCCACATTAGGCATAAAGATATTCAAGCACTGTTTGAGGGTTTATCCCAAAGCACGGGTGTTGAAGTCATCCATGAAGGAAATTCATTTGAAGGGCGCAGTATTAAACGCATCACTTACGGCTTTGGTCCAATTAAGATTCTGGCTTGGACACAAATGCATGGTGACGAAGCAACTGCAACGGCTGCGGTATTTGATTTGCTTGACGCACTATTAAGCAATCGTGACTCACGTTTAAGCGATGCACAAAGTTTATTTACTCTAAATATTGTCCCCATGCTTAATCCAGACGGCGCAGAATACTGTACTCGCCATAATGCTCAAGGCATTGATATGAACCGCGACGCGATGGCAAAGCAAACGCCTGAGGGCAATATACTAATGCGTTTAGTAGATGAACTAAAACCCCATGTTGCTTTTAACCTGCACGACCAATCATCTTATTACCAATGCGGGACTAACGGCACCCCTTCAACAATCGCGTTTTTGGCTCCAGCCTTTGATGTAGAAAAAAGCGTGAATGAGAGCCGCCATTTAGCCATGGCCTTGATTGGCGCCATGCAAAAGGCTGTAAACAAACATATTCCTGACTGCATTGCCCGCTATGATGATACCTTCTCACCTCGCTCATTTGGTGACCGTATTTCTGAAAAAGGCGCGGCCACTATATTAATTGAATCAGGCGCAGCCCGAAACGACCCAAACAGGCAAATTGCACGCAAAATGAATGTTGTAGCGATGTTGGAAGCTATGTTTATTTTAAAAGAGCAACATAAACATCAACTGGATATAAGCACGCTTAATAGCTTAACGCAATCATATTGGGATATTCCACAGAACTGCTCTGAAACGCTTTCTTCTTTAGTTGTGCGCAATTTGACATTTGCTGGTGAGCACTCGTATCAGGCAAGTATTAGTATTAAACAAACCGCGCGTTACTCCAATGCGTTTTTTATTGATGCCGTTGGTGACCTTGGCGTTCAAGCAGGTTTATGTGAGTTTGATGCAAGTAAGCTTCAATATGACTGCGGCGCGGTGTGCGCCATTAATGCCCCCACCGTGATCACAAACGAAAGCTATTTTCATTATTTAAAGCAAGGCGTGATTGCGTTTGAAGGAGAGCTTGAAAATCTAGATAATCAGTCAGACTACCCTGTGTTAGTCAATCAGCCTTTACCCACTAATCCACATGCCCTAACACTGCAACAAGCTGCGTATTTTTTAATGCGTAAAGGCAACAAGGTGGTTGCGGCTGTGCTTAATGGTCTACTCATAGAATTTAACGAATAAGCCCTCACTACTAAGCGTTACGTATATTATTTAAACGAATTAAGCCTTGGTGATACATGCAAGATATTGTTTTCCATTTAAAAATAAATTATTTAACATTTACCGCTAATTTTTGGAATAATTTATTATTTACATTATTGACGGGTGTGCTAAGTTGGTGTTTAAGGAATGGTTATCAACAATAGCACCAAGCATAAACACATCGAAAGTGTCATCATTTGATACAAGATTGCATTGTGTTTTTGCATAAAAAAGAGTGAATGATACTTTCCTGGCTCGTTAAAAGTAAGCCACACATGTTTGCTTCTGCGCTCTATCAATCACCATGGTAGGCAACGCGTGCCAATAATAATCAATAGGGAGAACACACTTATGACTGCCGTTATGTATTTACAAAAAACAAAAGCTGGGCGCACTTTAAAGTTGTGCTCATTCAGCGTGTTACTGCTCACACTGCTTTTATGTGCAATGAATGTATCAGCACAACAAGTGGGTGAAATTATAGGTAAGGTCACTGGGCCTGATGGCGCACCACTTGACAATGTGAGTATTCAAGCAAAAGGTGATGTATTACCTAAACCTCGTACCGCCACATCAAAGGCAAACGGTAGTTATCGCTTGCAACTGCTTCCTCCTGGTAATTATGACGTTACGTTCACCGCAGCAAGCGGCGAAACACAAACCGTAAGTGTTGCAGTATTGCTTGAGCAAAAAACACCGTTAAACATGCAATTAGGAGCAGATGACCCTGAACGCATAGTGGTATACGGAAGTAAATTAACCACTTCAACCAATGCGGCACTGGGTAATGCACTAAGTGCCGATACCCTAGCACAGCTACCCATGGCAGTAGAATATAGCTCGCTCATTCGTTTAATGCCCGGTGTACAAGTTACTTCCGACAGTGTGCGTGGCCCCAGCGCAGGTGCGAGTGGCCAAGACAACGGCTACAAATTTGACGGAGCCAATTTATCAGTGCCTTTATTTGGCATTTTAGCGTCATCGCCCTCTACCCACGATATTGCCCATGTGTCAGTTGAGCGCGGCGGTGCAAGAGCCGTAGGCTTTAATCGAAATGCCGGTGTTACGCTTAATACTGAAAGTAAATCGGGTACCGATGAGTGGAAAGGTGACGTAACCTACCGCGTACAAAAAGGTTCATGGCAAGCTGAAGACCAAGACGGTTTAAAGACAGAAGATGATATTGGCTTTGTTACCGCAGGCGTAGGTGGCCCTATTATTCCCGAGCAGCTCTATTTCTATGGTTCGTACTACACGCGTGATGATTCAAAAGAAAGCGGTAGTAATTCACGCGGCCAATTACCTGATATTACGAACGAGCGTGAAGAGTATTTCGGTAAGTTTACATGGACACCAACCGAAGACATTCTGATTAATGCAAGTTATCGTAATTCTGAGGTAACTAGTGCAAATCAAGACATTGAAGATGACAACCCGGCTTCTACAGCCGTTGATGGTATAGAAGAATTTGAAGTGATTGTGTTTGATGGCTCTTGGCTTATAAATGATGATACATCCTTAAACATTTCTTACGCCGACACCACGCAGTCTACAGGCTCATTTCCCGTAACTAACCTTGGATTTAGAGGCCAAGCTGGCGAGTCGCTAAACGTGAGCGACCTAGCATCACAAGGTTACTTTACAGTGCCATCACTTGAAACCCAAGTAGCCACTACGCCAGAAGAGCAAGCTCTGTTAGATACATATAATGCCGGCGCAGCCGCACTTATTGCAGCCTACGGGGTAAATGGTCAGGCCTTAGGGTCGGTTGGTGCAGCTGGCACCGTGAACGACAACCGATATTTAGGCAATACCTTTGAAATATCGCTAGACCACGTTATTGATACCGACACCATGACCCACGAAATTCATATTGGGTACCAAGAAGAAGAAGGTTCAGAAGAGTTATTTAGAGTATCAAATGGATGGGGAACCATAGCTTACTGGGGTGGTTTGGACAACGAAGAAGGTGTAATTGCCGCGCCTAATGGCGACCCAGTTCCTGTTGATACTGTGTATCGCGCTACCGTGCAAACCCGCGGTTTTGATGCAGGAGGTTTAACTGGCCCCTTGGTTTCATCAAGCAAATCTAAAACCATAGCCGTAAACGACACTATTTACTGGGACGACTTCATTTTTGATGTTGGATTTTTATTAAGCCAAGATGAGCTAATTGGCCAAGGCCTTCGTTCTGCTGATACAAGCTCTGGTTATGAAGAAGCTCGCGGCAACACTTATGTGATGAAAAAAGTGGGTTTTAGTGAGACTTTTCAGCCACGCTTAACAGCAACATGGGAATATAGCGATACGGCTTCAGGGTATGTGAGTTTTGCACGATACAACCCTGCGGTAAGCTCATTAGCACGCGCTGCATCGTGGGATCGTAACACTGGAGGTAGTACTACTTATGCCTATTTTGATGGCGCAGGCAACTACCTTGATTCACAAACCAATGTTTCGTCTACCGGTAAGTTATTTGCTGATGACCTAAGCCCACGAACCATGCAAGAGTTTATTATTGGCCACCAAATGCAGTGGAACAATAACTGGACTATTCGCAATCATGTTCGTTATCGCCGTAGTTGGAATTACTGGGAAGATACCAATAACAATTCACGTATTGTTTATGACGCAGAGGACTACCAAGGCCGCGTGGCTGGCCTTGCTGAGTTATATCCTAACCTTGTAGCTCGCGCCAATGCGGGTCAATTTGGCTCACCAGGCCCAAGTGAGCTTTATATTCCAGTGAATAACCTTATTGGTGAAGGTACTTATGTAATAGCCCAGCTAGCTGGCGCCTATACTAAATATTATGAGGCTAGCACCGAAATTGACTTCAAGTCTGAGAATTTCTTTAGTACAACATCTGTTGTTTGGAGTCACTATTACGGTAATTTTGACCAAGACGGTACCACCCGCTTTGATAATGACCAAGGTACGTTTATTGGCTCGTCTAATATTGCAGATAGTTGGTACGGACAACTGTGGGGTAGCTTTACCGATGGCAAAATGCGCGCCGACCGCACATGGCAAGTTAAGAGCTACGGTGCTTACCAGCTTCCTTGGGATGCATCATTGGGTTATTTAGCTTACTGGCAGTCAGGCCATACATGGGCGCATCAGTGGGCAAGTACTTACTATTTAGAGCCTCGCGGTAGTAGAAGAACCCCTAGCCATTGGCAGTTAGATGTAAACTATACGCAAGACTTTGAATTCTTAAACGATTACAGCTTACAGCTACGTTTAGATGTGTTTAATGTATTTGATAAGCAAACTGGCTATAACCCTGAGCCGCGTTACAGCAACGAGGACTTAGGCGAGTACAGAAGTTATGAAAACCCTCGCCGTATTCAAGCAACTGTATCGTTAAAATTCTTTTAAAGCGTTAGCAGTTAACATTTAAAAGGCTCGGCTTTGAATGAAGCGGAGCCTTTTTTTTTGAACACAACATTCACCTTCCTTTTCAGATAATAAATAAGCTATCAGTATATGTAACAAACAATGCATAAGTACTAAGCGCTAACGAATTTTTTCAATCAACAGCATCGGTTTTGCTTATTGGACACAGTATTAATAGCCTGTAATTATTGAGCAGTGTTAAAAGTCAAAGAGCCCTTGTAGATGAAAAATGTTCCCAATACAGCAAAAATAAACCCTGAACTCGCCCTTGTTGTTGAAGGTGGCGGGCAAAAAGGTGTTTTTACCGCTGGCATATTTGATATGTGGCTTATGGCGGGGTTTAACCCCTTCGGAATTTTGCTAGGTACATCTGCAGGGGCTCAAAATTTAGCAAGTTATATTAGTGGTCAGCAAGGGTATGCATACTCATTAATAAGCATGTTAACTAAACTCAATACCTTCTTCTCACCTTGGCGCATGTTGAGAAGAAAGAACGTAATGGATTTGGATTGGTACTTTAAGCAAACGCAAGAAAAGCTATTCTACTTTGATGAACACAAAGCAATGGCGAATTCTCAAAATCGAATAGTGCGGTTTTCAGCGTCCAATCCTACATTGTTTGAAACAACTATGATGGATCCTAATGTTGAGGGCTGGCTTGAATCACTCAAATACTCCAGTGCAATTCCGTATTTGTATCAGTCAAGCTCATTGGTTGATGGCGGCGTTACTGCACCATTGCCGGTGCAACAGGCACATGACTTGGGAGCTAAAACTATTCTTACAATTAGAACTAGAGCGCTTAAGCAAGAAGAGGGAAACAAATATATGCAGAGAATTAAACCTTTTGTATGCTTTCAAGGCCGATGCCCTCGCATAGTTAATATTGCTAGCCGCCATGATTTAGCTTATGAGGAGGCTAATTTATTTATTAGCCGCCCCCCAAGCGGCGTTAGAGTAATGGAACTACGTCCACAACGTAAACTACTCACTAAAACCCTTGGTAGTACGCAAGCTGAAATGATAGCTGATTACAAACATGGACTGTTTATAGGGGCTGAATTTTTACGTCAGCATGGCATTTCTGTTTATAGCGAAAGTGAGCTTAAGTGCTCTAAAACCGTTAGTGAAATGGTTGCTTAAAGGATAGTGTAACGGCCTAATTCGCTCTGACACTTTGTTAGGCACTTTTTACATTTCTTAACTCATATTGCATTGGGAACCTTGCAAATCATCACAAACGATATCGTCATAGCCGTTAATAGTGACTTGGAAATCAGCAGAGGCATCTTTTATTTTATGAGCTTCGTCAGACATGTCCGACAGTTGAGAAAGATATTTTTCATAAGTGTTAACAGAGAAACCTTGAAACATTTGATCCATCTTTATCGAATCAAATCGATGGTTACCATCTGCATCTTGATAATCTGTTAAATCTGATACCACTCCGTCATCACCGACACCTGTAGAAGCGGTGTTATCCAAACCTGGCAATGTAAAACTCTTGATGGCCAATGCGCCATCCCATTGAGCTTTATTGATAGCCTCAATACGCGCTTGTTGCTCAGCTTCGGTGAATGTTGCCGTTTCGGGGAGTGCTTGTTGTTGAGCAAAGGCTGTAGATGACAAAAAGGGAGTCATTATAAAGTTGCTTAAAATAACAAAAATAAGGGTGTAACCTAATGATTGTCAAAACGTCTTATATGTCATGCATTTTAATCTTTTGCTAATACTGATCCTCTATTTGTATTAAATTGCACAATAAATTTGAAATATTTTGGAATTATTCATAAAGTGGCACTTTAGCTCGTTGTTTATACAATGATGCTTAAATAACGCATTAAGGAAATAGATATGCAACGCGTATTTTTCATTATCTTGGCTACACTTTTAATTAGCGCTTGTGGCAGCACAAAGAAAGAAATAAAAGCCCCCACTCAGACGGTAAATAACGGGATTGCTAAAATGGTGCATTTTGGCATTTTAGATGCGGAACTAGCTGATATGATGGCGCTCAAAGCTGATAAAGCAAAAGTTAATCAAAACAATGTGGTCAAAGACAGTGCATTAAGCGCCTTGACTGATGAAGGTAATCTAGTAACAGGTTACATGCTTTCCAGTGTGCTGGGTGCGGGTTTGAGCTTAAGTGATTTCTTATCGCCAAGTAATATTTTGCTGTCAGGTTTTTCTGGCTCCAAACGTAAAACGCCTTCTTACGACATTCGAACCTTTTTTGCAGAAATTGAACTGTCTTGCGACGAGCAATGTGCAGTAGATCAGATTAAAGAATTTGTAAAAGAGGTTTATGCGAGGTTTGCGGAAAAAGCCGGCCTACCTGATGATAAAATCATAAGAGTGGTTGAAAAAAAATATTTAAGTGCATCCAGAGGTTATTTCGTTGAAACCGAATCAGGGAAAATGATAAGAACGCTTATAATTGGGCTACCTGAAAAATTTAATCACAAAGGAAAAACTTATTATGGTAGCAATCCCACACTTGAAAAATATTCCGGAAAAAATACCGCAGGATGGGAATTTAGTGAATACGCAGATATAACGGACATAGGTTTTGCGGCATTGATTGAGGCCAGTGAAGATTTTCCTTATATGTTTACATATCACGATAAAAAAAGTTTTAGAAACAATAGTGATGGATTGACTAGACCCAAAGGATGCAGAGGTAATTTTATCATTCAAGGTGGCAAGCTAGAACTGATGTATCAAATGTTCGGTTGCCATGCATTTGCTAGTGAAAAGTGGTTACCCAAAGACAGGGTGATTGTATATCAATAGCGTTTTATATAATGAAGGGATATGACTCAATAGGAATCCCTCATGTCTCGAATAACTCTTTTTTTTATAATTTTATGTGTAACATTCACCGCTTCAAGTAAAGAGCCAGCAAATAATTTAAACACGTTTGTGACCTCCTTGGGTATCATGATGATAATCTCTAGTATTGTAGCTTACAGCAGCCTTCGTACGTAAGTCACAGCATCACAACAAAAAAAACAACCCTAAACTTGCTAACAAAGAAGATGTGCAATCTGGCAAGCCTTATCATGCGGGTTGCATGACATGGGCTCTACGCCAGGTTACTAGCGAGTGAGAACGAGTATTCAATATCGACATTAGTGAATGCGAGATATACCAAAAGTACAGTGTGAGTATCATCGCTTGCATCATAGATTCGACGCCATTAAATGGTGCGAGCTTTTGCATTCCAACTACCTATTCTCTGAAGAAACGAAACTGATTTTGAATTAGGCAAAAGCGTGATATCTCATTTAATAACGCGGAGTTAGGCTAGTAATTACTCCTACCGTTTTTGTAGTTGTTTATGATCACTTCGACCATTGGCCCAGTAAAGCTTATAGAAAAGACAAAACGCCTATGGTGATCGCCCCGATATTTTCGGGTCACGTTTGAACCCATTTTATAAAGAATTTTAGTTGAAATAATGCATACGATAACACTATACTAAAGTTCAATTTATTGTAAATGGAACGACAATGGTAGTAGGTCAAGTCAGGCAATTTATAAAAGAAACTGGACTGCCGATAGTCGTTATTGACGAGATCACGAAAACTGAGTGCAGGATTTTTTATGTTGAATCGGGTGTGTTTTGTAACGTCTTACGTAAAACGCTTGCATCAGAAAGCGTCATACCGACACGGAGATTCGCGAACCGCATTGCTGTGGAAAAATACGAAAAAGCGCGGCTTGCGCATTTAACAAAAGAATTAGAAAAAACAAACTTAACCATTGCACAACAAGTAGAAGAGTCAAGCAACATTCAACACTTACCAAGGGCTTTATCAACTAAAGAAAAAATCGTTACAATTGCTGCTGCACTCATATTATTTATCGTTTTTCAATTCAACCCTGCCTTATTTATCGATAAAGAGCAGTCGAATACGTCGAACAATTCAAATTCAGTCTTAGCAACTCCAAGTATAGATGGAACACCAAGCACCCGGAATCAAGTGTACTCAGAAGTCTTTATCGAGACCGAAGTACATGAAAGAATTAGGCGTCTGGAGAAAAACAGCAAACCAATTGTTTTAATAAAAATGGAAGGGGGATATTTTTTTAGCCCTTTTCTTGATAAATCCCACACCTTTCACCCAGGCTTTTTTGCGACTGAAAAACAAATAACTGACGCACTCAGAAACATCTCGCCTAGAAAAACTTTAAGGAAAGAGAGGCATGGATTTGCATTCGTTTCTACAATTCCTTCTGTAAGTGATAATCTCTACAAACAAAATGAAAATTTAAAATACCAATGTGCAGAAAACGGCTCTTGCTTTAACGATATCAGTAAGTTAACCGGCAACCATAAAACAATTCATGTTGAGGGTTACTATCGGTCTGATGGAACCTATGTTAGAGGTCACTACCGGGGGAATTAGACAGTTTAGTATGTCATGCACTAGGTTTAGGATATATAATTTTAGATCTAGCACATGGATTCATTTAGTTTATGTTTTAGCTTTTACGTACAGAGCGCCAACATCACTTTGGCTGATTTCTACCAAGGTACCTTTTGGCAAGATTTTTTCTGACTGCATCTGCAGAGAAACACCTGAAAAATCAAAATTTGCGCCCTGTAAATAAACATTAAGATCGTCAGGCAAGATGAACCTGTGTCCTACTAAATCATTATTCACTGGTTTCGGCTTTTTGTTACCTTGCAATCGGAAAAGTGGTTTGTATAACAGTACGAAGTACAAGGCCCTAGCACGGCTACGCTTAACGAAATGTTAATTACGCTTACTAGTAGAATCCCAATGGCCATAAACGCACTTTTTGTCACTTCGCTCAAGCTGATGAAAAACGGTTACTCGTTACATGCAGGGGCCTCCGCTAATGCCGATAAGCTAGAGAAGTTAAAAACGTTATGCAGCGTAAATCAGTCCAACTTTTTTGCCGCACTCTCAGTGGTACAGTGTCGGATGCAAATTAACAATTTACTTTAACAAAGCTTATTGATTAGTGTAGCAATAGCTATTATTGTTTATTACACATTTATATAAGCTTTGAGCTACTTTTGCCATCATTGCCTGCACTTGATATTAAAACCAACATAAATCACTCCCCTCACGTTATTATATTAGGTGCTGGTGCAAGTATTGCCTCGACAATTCGGAATCCCGAAAAATATGGTCGACTTCTACCTAGTATGCAAAATTTGGTTGAGACATTAGATTTAGAGCCAATAATAAAGCGACATGGTTTGAACTATCAAAGCCAGAATTTCGAGGCGTTTTATGATCAATTATCACAAAGCGGACAGCATCCTGAACTGTTAGATGAGATTGAATCAGAAATTAGCGGCTACTTTGCAGGTCTAAAATTGCCGGATGAAGCAACGATCTACGATTACCTTGTTTTAAGTTTGCGAAAAAAAGACATCATTGCTACTTTTAATTGGGATCCATTTTTAGCCCAAGCGTTTGCTCGAAATCAAGATGTTGTTGGATATGAACGCATGCCGAAAATGGCATATCTTCATGGAAATGTGGCGGTTGGGGTCTGTTATAATTGCAACACTATGGGGTGGCGTTTTAATGGTTGTACAAGGTGTAATAAAGATTTCAGTTCTTCAAAATTACTTTATCCAGTAGCTAAAAAAAACTACACCGATGATTCATTTATCAAGAGTGAATGGGAGCATTTAAGATTACATATGCAGAAAGCATATATGGTGACCGTGTTTGGTTATTCTGCACCTAAAACGGATGCAGAAGCCAGACAGTTACTATTGGATGAATGGGTGAATAACCCTGTTCGTGATCTCGCTGAGATTGAAGTTTTGGATATTATGGCTACTAGTAACCGTTCAGCATTAGAGTCAAACTGGAAAGAGTTTTTTGTTCGCAATCACTATTGCCTATTTGACACCTTTTTTAAGTCAGAGCTATCTTCAAGTCCTCGCCGTAGTTGCGATGCCTTTGCGATGGCCACTTTGCAACAACAACCATGGAAAACTAATAAGTTCCCAGATGACCTGTCTCTTAAACAGTTGCAAAATTGGGTTAAACCTTTAATAGAGGAAGAAAAAGTAGGAAGTTTTTCTGGAAAAACGTGTGAAGAATTGAAGGTTTCAAAATAGCGTGCCAACTATCATACGATTAATTTTTGTTATGCAGTGATAAAAAATAAGAAGAACCAGACTTTTGCTAAAATATTCTTAATACTACAGAAAAGATTCAAGTATCAGGTTCACTAACAAGAAGATTATGTCCTCGAAATTTTGCTAGAGAGACTTTCTTCCAGTACGACTTTGTATTCTTGAAAAACTCGTTCGCTTGCTCACCAACTAACTTCTGCTCATATAAAAAAGGCGATAATAATTGCTTAACGATGCAATTCTCGAACTCGTCCGTATAACTAATGTTCCACCTATGTTCTTCAGAGTTTGAGGCGCCTTCTGAACTAGTATTCTCATCAAGGGTAATTTTAGAAATAAACTCAAGATCAAACGAGCATCGATACACTAGCGTGATAGCCGATTGCTCATAAGTGAGCGTTACCGTAAGGTTGTATTCGGTTATAGTAGGCGACCAATTGGCACAAAAACCGACTTGGACAGCCCTTTTGCCCAGCCATACAGCCTCTTTTCGAAAAACACTGTCACAAATGTAAGTTATTCTTGTTTTACCTATTCGTGCCCATCCAATTTTGGCTGTTTCCATGTCTATTAGGAGGTATCGATTTTGAGTTGAAAGCATTACTTCAGCTATACCGATTGTCCAATGACAAAAGCTATGTAAAGAATCGCTTGGAACAAGAGAGTATGTATATGTGTCATTCCACTCACCGTAATTTGTAAGGTGCTCGACACTCGCATAGATGAAGCTTGATGATTCTAAGGCTCGCGCGTTTCGGCGCATTGCAGAAAGCCGTTCTTTTAATACTATATTTTTTCGCTGTTTAGAATTCGCAGCAAGTAGCGTCTCGATATTTTCTACAGAGCGCTTGAGTTTCTCAAATTCTGTAACATATGGGGCGATTAGTTCTTCCATATCTTCAATCATTTCCAAGGTAATTTCTTCTGCGTCTTCTGTCCACGCGGAAACAGCTTCATACCCATAACTAATAAAGCGCTCCTCATCGGAGCAAAACGTTGCTTCTCTGCTAGAAGCTCCTTTGTTGGTTAAATTCTGGCTTCCTACACTAATAAAGTCCTCTGTCAACATAACTTTGGCATGCAGACTTTCGACGCTAAATAGAGAGCACCCTTTTCTCAGTAGCTTTTTTAATGTTGCTAAAGAACTGGCTTTACAAACAAAACTTTCTGCGTCAAAACAGGTGTAGACAGTGCAGTTCGTCCCAATATTACTTAAGAGTACAGTCTCTGCTGTACTGGAGGTTATATAAGGCGAAAGAAAAATGACCTTATTCGATACTTCAGTCTCTTTTTTCCAACGCCGAGAAACATTTCGAAAATAAAGGTTATTCTTAATATTCACAATGATTGTCCCATCAATTCACGAATGATCAACTACTGGGTAGCAGGGCTCTCCCCAAAGCTCACGGTAATTATCCATCATGATTTTTATTATCATCGGCATCACATTTTTCATAATCGTTGTCGCATCCCTTACCTGATCTCGATTAACGCCACTGTTCCAAGTTGCACCACCGTGTAAAATTTGATTTCTAAGAGTATATAAACGAGAGAAGATGATGGATAAAACAACCGAAGTTTGCTTGTGTCCTAATGCTTTAGATGCGAAGGCGTTTGCCGCTTTGAATTCGGCTCGCCACTCATCATCACCTATCTTGTGGTTCTGATAATCCCAAAATGGCTGAAAAATATATTTATTTTTAAGCAACACTCGGATACTGTTTGCGAACTGCAGCCAAAGAAAATTTGAAAGATTTTTGTCTGTGTCGAGCTCACACAATCGCTCAATAAAATTTCGGAAAGTTTCTTGCTCAGTAATCCGGCGGTTAATATTTATTTCGTTAGCATATGCTGCGTTAAACGCGATCCATAAGTAAATAAATTGCGAATCTAAATCGTTTTCCGCCTGTTCGGATTTTTCTAACCAGCTTAACGCTCGGTGAACTCTTAAACCTAAATTTGAAGAGTAATTCTCTCGGTCTAAACGCTGTTGTTGCTTTAGTGTTTCGAAAGATAACTTCATATTTCACAATTCCTTTTTAGAATACTTGCCTACACCAAACTTACAATAGGTATTCGCTTATGAATCAGCCAACCTATTCTTCTTAAAATTCTCAGCCTGCGCAAATATCTCTTGATACACCTCGTCTCGGCTTACTGGCGGGTATTTAAACTTGGCTAGTAACATTATAAGGTCAACTTTTAGCTCTGCTTTGATATCGTCGCGCTGACTCCAGTCGGTGTATTTTGCTTTGTCGTCTACTACTTCTTTTACTGCTCTAGCGAGCTCTAATAACTGATCTTCGGGGTAGTTGAAGTCGTATTTTGCTGCCAAGCGTTTTAGGATGTCGTAAAAGGCTTTTTCTTCAAAGCTGATGTCTAGGTCGTCGTGTGCGCCGTACTCCTCGCGCAAGTCGTCCATCATTTTTATCAGCTCATCTGAAAAGTCTTCTAGTACGCCACTTACCAGCACATCGTCTTCTTTGCGTTCGTTGTATTTATCCACTAATGCTTTAAAGCGCTGACTAAAGTCGGTGCCTTGCGCTAAGTTGACCTTTTTCATATCGCCTATGGCTTTTACCAGCAGTTTTTGCAACATCATGATCTTGGTATTGGGTTGCTTCATTTTGCTGATTTTGTTGATGTAGTCTTCATCAAAAATGTCTATCTCGCCTTGGGAGTCATCCATTTTCAAGATTTCTTCTACACCATCACTTTTTAGCGCTTCGGCAATCATTTCACGAACCTGTGCGTTCATCTGGGCGGTGTCTGGGGCTTCACCTTTGGTTAGCTTGTATATGATCGAGCGAACAGCCAGGTAAAAATGAATTGTGTCCCGCTCTAATTGGCTTAGCTTTTCGCTACCACAGCAGATGTCATAGGCGGCCTTTAAACGTTTGACTAGCGCCATAAAGCGCTTTTCGCGCTTACCTAGTTGTAAAATAAATTCAGAGGCATGATTCAAGCAATTAAGCTGAGCAAGTGGCTCGCCCGTAAAGTAGCTTGTGGAGTCAAAGGTATGAAACACATCTGCAATTAAAGCCAAATGGTCTTTAACTGTTATCACCGATTGATTGATGTCTTCAAAGTTGGTTTCGTCGGTTTTACTAAACTGCGCCAACGCTTTGTTCATGGCTGATTTAATGCCGATATAATCCACCACTAAGCCTTTGTGTTTACCTGCAAACTTGCGATTTACCCGCGAGATAGTTTGAATAAGGTTGTGCTTTTGAAGGGGCTTGTCGATGTAGATGGTATCTAAAAACGGCACATCAAAGCCTGTAAGCCACATATCCACTACTATGGCAATCTTAAAGTTAGAGTGCTCAATCTTAAATTGCCTGTCTAACTCTTTGCGATAGTCTTTGCTGCCAAGTAGGTCAAACATTTCCTGTGGATCGTCTTTACCCCGGGTGATCACCAGCTTTACTTGCTCTATTGGCATACCCAACTTGCCTGCTTTGATAGCAAGGGCTTTTTCATCAGCAGATAGTTTGTTGGCGTGCTCTGACTCTTTTACTTCAAACCACTCTGGGCGCAGCGCTTTTATCTCTAAATACAAGGCATAGGCAATGTCGCGAGAGCTACACACAAACATGGCTTTACCACAAATGGTGGTGCTTTCGTCAATACGAGTTTCATAATGCTTCACAAAATCTGCCGCTAGCGCCCGTAAACGATCCGGGTCGCCCAATATGGAATTCATTTTGGTGGTAGCTTTTTTGCTTTCTTCTATTTGGTGTTCGTTACTGCCGTCTTGCTCACATTTTTTGTAATAGGCTTCGATTTCATCCAGCTTGCTACTATTAAGCACTACTTTGGCGGCGCGGCCTTCATATACTATGCGCACAGTAATTTCGTCTTTCACCGATTCAGTCATAGTGTAGCTATCAACTACTTGGCCAAACACGTCCAAAGTCGCGTCTATGGGTGTTCCCGTAAAGCCCACATAAGTGGCATTGGGTAGTGAGTCATGCAAATACTTGGCAAAGCCATAGGTACGTTTTACGCCTTGTTCAGTGATACGTAGTTTTTGATCTAAGTTGATTTGGCTGCGATGGGCTTCGTCCGAGATACAAATAACATTGCTACGTTTGGTTAATAATTGGGTATCTTCGGTAAATTTATGAATGGTAGTTAAAAACACCCCACCGCTGTTGCGGCCTTTCAGTAACTGGCGCAACTCAGCGCGGCTTTCCACGCTCACAATATGATCATCACCAATATAGGTTTTTGCATTGGCAAATTGATTGGCTAGCTGGTCGTCTAAGTCGGTACGGTCCGTCACTAACACAATGGTCGGGCTTTCAAACTCCACGCTTTTCATCAACAAGCGTGATAAAAACTGCATGGTAAAACTTTTACCACAGCCAGTAGCACCAAAATAAGTACCACCTTTACCGTCACGTTTTTCATCATCAGCACCCGCCACACCTGCTGGTAATTTACGCTGTTTTTTAATGTTCTCAAATAACTTTCTGGCCGCGTAATACTGAGGATAACGGCAGGTGATCTTAACCTCACCTTTGGTTTTGTCCGGAAAGTAAATAAAGTTACGTAAAACATCACACAAACGGCTTTTATCAAATAGCCCCTGCAACATAGTATGCAGCGAGTTAATGCCCTCTTCAGCCATAGGCTCGTTGCCAGTAACTTTGCGCCACGCATAATAAAAATCATAACCCGCAAACACAGTACCCATTTTGTTATTCACACCATCACTGATAACGCACAGCGCATTAAACACAAACAACTGAGGAATATCACGGCGATACCGAGTAGTTAGCTGTACATAGGCATCATGGATACTGGCCTGCTCTTCGCGTATGGCGCTTTTAAATTCAAATACCACCACTGGCAAACCATTAATATAGATAATGCCATCAGGAATACGCTTAGGGTAATCGGGGTTCAAACTATCGATTTCGAGCTGATTCACTATTTTATAGATATTGTTATCACTATAACCGGGGCTAACCTCTTGTACTTGGCCACCCACAACAACCTCAGCCGACTGTAAGGCACTGCGAACACCATCGTAATCAATTAGTTGAATGTACAAGTCTTTCTTGGAAGGTTGGCCAGCCACAGCTTCGCGCTTTAATACAAAGCCATCACTTAACCACTTACAAAAGGTTTTATTGCTCTCGTATAAATCACTAGCAGGTAGGGTTTCGAGCTGTTTAACTATGCTTTCAACTTCGCAAGTCGTAATGTCATCTTTAGCGTATTTGGTACGTAAATACTGACGAAGATCATCTGTAAGTAAAACCTCGTCACCACAAATACGAACCAACTGACCACCAGTAACATGAGGATAGCCCAGATCAGTTAAGAGTTGGATAATGGCGAGTTCGAGTTTTTCTTCCGTGAATTTCACTTACAAATCCTATTTGTTAAAAACACTTTTGATTTTTTCCAGCTGAGTGGCTGATTTTTCTAGCGCCTCATGAGCAGGTGTATTGTCACCATGTCTTTTATCAAGAGTGGCTGAAGAATTCGATGACACTGCCTCTATTGCAGCGCCCAAGAGCTGTTCCAACAACTCTTCTTTTCTTCCATCTTGGAGCTCATCTATTTGTCGCTTGAAGTTCTGATATGATTTCGAGATGGCCTCTTTATGAGCATACTCTTGCTGCAACCTTTGTGCTTCACTGCGTCTTTTTGATGCAAAAATTGCTAACCATAAAACAGGTAATATAACGGGAAGTTTATGACTCAAATTGCTCAATAAGTTCTTGAGATCAGTGATATCGATAAATTTGATCACTTCATTCTCAGTCCAGAAACTATCCACTGTAGACACAAATGCTGTGACCACAAGAAGGCCTATTGATACGTAGAACAAAATTGAATTGAATTTTATAGGCTTCATAAAAGAGTCTTTCATTTCTTTAAAAGCTGAGGCTAATCCAGCGCTAGTTGCACCTGGCAGTAATTGTTCAATCTGTTCATTAAGTGCTTTATATCTGGTTTCTTGTTGGTTCTTGAAATTATCTAAAGCATCTTGCCGTTGTTTTAATTCTGCTTTCAATCCTCCGTTTAAATTTCCTTCTTTATCTTCAAGCCCCATAACATCGTTATAAAAGAGTTTTAGCTCTCCCAAGTCCTCTTGTACTTCGTGTAGTAATTCTTCAATTTTTGAGGCATTTTTCTGAGAAGAGGATTTAGCTACTTCTATTTTACTAGCAATAGAGGTGCTTCCACTTTCGATTAACTCTCCATAATAGTCAGAAATCTGCAAATGATGGCGTTCAAGCGTTTCAACCATCTCATTTATTTTCTCAGCGATGGCCTCATTTTCATCTGTACCTTCAAAATATTTTTTTCGTAGTTCATCAATAACATCATCGGTATTTTTTAATTTTTCAAACAGTTCATTGAATTCTATCTTTTGATCTCTTAAATCGACTGCTATCGCCTTAAATTCGCGCTCATATTCTAAAGCATCATCTTTAAAACCTTGTAAGCCGTCTCTGATTGATTTTTGGTACTCTTTATAGGCCAATGTAGCTGCCTTTGCAGCATCACTTTCGCTTACCACATAAGGTCTGATGTAAGTTAAAAGGTTGTCAGCATTTGCGTTTGCATTTGTTATATGGCCTATGTTTCTATTGCTTTTATAGTTGTGTAGCTCATTAATACATTGCTGACACTGATTTTGGAAGTTCTGCCATATAGATGTTGGGACTAGCTCAGGGTCACAAGCGTCTATCAGATTGCTTATGAATCTGATAACTTTTTTAAACCTTGCCATCTCTTCTAGGTCAGTCGTTATACTTTCATCATCGACCTTTAATTCGCTTAACGTTTCCTTAATATTCTGCCAATACTTTTGAAATCCGTGTTGTTTGAATTCTTGATGCCATCTAGCCATTTTCAATATCCTTATTTACTAGTAGTTCACCTGAAATTAATTTTGGCAACAATATATCTCGAAGCTGAACTAGTGAATTACTTTCTTTAACGCGATTTGAATTAGCAATGTAAAAATCCCTGACTAATCTTGAATAAAATTCTCTGATTTGGACTGGTGGAACGACAACCCCCCAATTCATAATTGCCTTTTTATCTCCTCTAGGCATTTTTGAGCCTTTAGCAGTTGTCATCATGAAGTCAAAAAAACTGTCCTGAGAAAGAAGATTCATTAAATAGGATTCAGTTCTTGGTTCGATTGACTGAAATCCAAGCACGTCATTAGAGCGCCCACCGTTTCTATTAGCTAACCATATTTTCTTAAAGTAGGGTCTGATATTTGATATTAAAACATCGCCAGTTTTAAAAGAAGGCGCAGTTTTCAATTGCGGAATAGATGAAGCCTCAGTTACACCTTGCTTATAAGGGAGCATATTTTCTGTTGAGATGTAATTTTCTAGAGTTAGTTCTGCTCCATCAATTCTGCTGGTTGAGTATTCCGCTATTGAAGCCAGCACATCACTAATCCAACCTTTCGGAATCCAGCCTTGGATGCCGAGGGTGTTGTCGCCGCAGTGTTCGAATTCGCTGGGGAATAGGCGTTGGGTGGCTGCGGGGAGGGGTTGGATGTTGGGGTTTTGTTGTTGCAGGGCGTGGGCTTTTTTGCGTATCTCGACGCGATGTTGCAGTGCGGCGGGTATTTTACTGCCTGCTGCAAGGGCGTTGTCGATAACTGGGTCAAAATCCACAAACCAGCTTTTAAAAAGCGCCTGCGCCATTTGTTCGAGGGTTTGGTTGGTTTGTTGGTTTAACTCAATACGATCTTCAATCGCTGATAGAATTTCTACGATTTTCTTCTGCGCTTCAACTGGAGGCTCAGGAACCATAAATTTTGGAATGTCAGCGCATTTCAGACTTTCAAATATTGCACCCGGATTTAAGTATTTTGCAACTTCACCCCACCACTCTTTGCTTTTCACAACATAACGCAAGTATTCGGGAAATAATCTATCTCCCTTCGGCCTCAACAGGACTAAATTCTGACCTAGAGCAAACCTCCGGTTCTTTGGAACATAAACAGTTTCACCTGAGTTACATCGCCTTGAAAGGATAACATCCCCATAAGTTGGATTGGCTTTACGAGTCCATTTAACAAAATCTTCTTCAGAGATTAACCTAGGTTTTGCATCAAAATTAATACGTCCACTATCCATCTGAGGGATGCCAATATAAGGAATGCCCATTTCAACAGCCTTTGGGGTTTTATGGTCGCAATCGATTAACTCGACTCCTAGTTCTTTGAGTGAAGCTTTTTTGTATTTACTTCCCATAACCCATCACCTCTAGGTTCTGGGTTATGATTTTATCTAACTCCTGCCCTTCAGCCATTTGCTTAAACAAAATTTGGCTGAGTTCAGCCATCTTATTTTCAAAAGGAACACCATCATCTGCAATATCGGCGGCACCAACATAGCGTCCCGGGGTAAGAACATAGTCGTTGGCTTTAATATCGTCGAGAGATGCTGATTTACAGTAGCCAGCCATATCTTTGTATGCGCCGTCTTTCTCTTGATTGGGAGAACGCCATGCATGGTAAGTTTGGGCGATATGAGCAATGTCGTCGGTGGTTAGTTCTTTATTCGTGCGGCTTATCATGCTGCCCATTTCGCGGGCATCGATAAACAAGGTTTCTCCTTGGCGGTTGCGTCTTTTAGCAAAATCTTCGCTGGCATCCACTGCCTTCTTGTTTTTGCTAATAAACCATAAACAGACTGGGATTTGGGTGGTGTAGAACAACTGGCCGGGCAAGGCAATCATGCAATCGACTAAGTCTTTATCGATGATTTTTTTACGAATTTCGCCTTCACCGCTGGTATTCGAACTCATTGAGCCATTTGCCAATACAAAACCAGCCGTGCCGTGCTCGCTAAGTTTTGAGATCATATGCATGATCCACGCATAGTTAGCATTGCCTGTAGGCGGCACATCAAACCCTGCCCAGCGCGGGTCGTCAACCAACTCATTTTCACCGCGCCACTGCTTTTGATTAAAGGGTGGATTCGCCATAATGAAATCGGCTTTAAGATCGGGGTGTTGGTCTTTGAAAAAACTATCTCCTGCTACTTCGCCCAAATTAGCTGAAATACCGCGCACCGCTAGGTTCATCTTAGCCAGCTTATAAGTGGTGTTGGTGTATTCTTGCCCGTAAATGGAAATGTCTTTTTTATTGCCTTTGTGACTGTCGATAAATTTGAGCGACTGCACAAACATCCCGCCACTTCCACAACAGGGATCGTAGATTTTGCCTTTATAAGGCTCAATCATTTCAGCTATTAAGCTAACAACAGATTTAGGGGTATAGAATTCGCCCCCGCCTTTACCTTCATTTGCAGCAAACTTACCTAAAAAGTATTCATACACTCGGCCAACTAAGTCTTCTTCACTCATGTGGCATTCGTTAGCGGCGGTGTCGATGTTATTAATAGTATCAATCAACGAGGCCAACTTGTTGGTAACTAAACCCAAACGGGTAAAGTAATTGTCGGGCAATGCGCCTTTGAGTGAGGGGTTGTTCTTTTCTACCGTATGCAAAGCAGAATCAACTTTTAGCGCAATATCATCTTGCTTCATGTGCTTTTGAATATAAGACCAACGGGCTTGTTCAGGTAAAAAAAACACATTGTCTTTAGTGTAAAACTCGGTTTGCTCTACATAGTCACCCATACCTTGATCAATCAAGCTTTTGCGTTGTGCTTCAAATTTGTCGCTGATGAATTTTAAGAAGATGAGACTGAGTACTACGTGTTTGTACTCAGAAGATTCAACGCTACCGCGCAGTTTGTTGGCGGTATCCCATAAATGTTGTTCAAAACTGGTAGTTGATGATGCATTCGTGTTTTTAGCCATATACTTCCATACTCCATGAGCAAATCAAGTTACTCAATTTCTTATTATTTTAACTAATAATCCTTTTAAGCATTATTCCACTATTTTAGTGATTTGAGCAACCATACCGATTAAAAGACAAAACCCGCAGAACTGCGGGTTAATGTTATTTGCTTAGTTTCAAACTTTAATGTCTAGTTTCAAACTTTAATACACTCACACAAACTGTCTAAACGCCACCTAAAACCTACTCCACCGTCACCGATTTAGCCAAGTTTCTTGGCTGGTCTACATCCGTTCCTTTAATCAGCGCAACATAGTAAGACAAAAGCTGAAGCGGAATGGTGTAAACAATAGGAGCTACCGACTCGTAAGTATGTGGCACTTGCACAACACGCATGGTTTCGTCGCTTTCAAATTCCGCTTCTTGATCAGCAAATACGTACATAATGCCGCCGCGAGCGCGAACTTCTTCTACGTTAGATTTAAGCTTTTCAAGTAGCTCATTGTTAGGAGCCACTACTATTACCGGCATATCGGCATCAATTAAGGCCAATGGACCATGTTTAAGCTCACCCGATGCATAGGCCTCGGCATGTATGTATGAAATTTCTTTAAGCTTAAGCGCACCTTCCATAGCAATAGGATATTGGTCACCACGGCCTAAGAACAAGCTGTGATGCTTGTCTGAAAACTCTTCAGCCAAGTCTTCAATTTCTGACGCTAAGCTTAAGGTTTCTTCAAGCTTGGCAGGCAAGGTCACTAGCGCATTGCAAATGCTTAAGTTAGTTTCTTCACTCATGTTATTGTGCTTACCTATGGCAAGAGTCAACATAAGTAAGGCCGCTAATTGGGTAGTAAAGGCTTTGGTTGAGGCTACGCCTATTTCAGCGCCTGCGCGCGTTAAAAAGCTAATAGCTGACTCACGCACTAATGACGAACCATCTACGTTGCATATGCTCAAGCTTGACATATACCCGCTTTCTTTCGCCAGTTTTAATGCCGCTAGGGTATCAGCGGTTTCGCCTGACTGCGAAATAGTAACTAGCAAGCTATTTGCCGGCACAAATGATTTGCGGTATCTAAACTCAGATGCAATTTCTACATCACATTGTACATTTGCGTACTGTTCTAGCCAGTATTTAGCAGTAACACCGGCGTGATAGCTAGTCCCGCATGCAATAATTTTTACGTATTTGGTTTTAGCGAAAATGTCATCGGCGTTTTCGTTGCTGCTTTGGCCAAAAATACCATCTTCTAAGCCATCGGCCGTAATGCGGCCTTTAAGCGCATTGCGTAATACATGCGGTTGCTCGTATATTTCTTTAAGCATGTAGTGGCGGTATCCGGCTTTATCACCGGCATCGTGCTCTACGTTTGATTCAACAATTTCACGCTCTACTTTTTCGCCTGTACTATCAATAATAGTTACGCTGGTGCGTGTAATTTCAGCTACGTCACCTTCTTCTAAAAATATGAAGCGGCGAGTAACGGGTAGCAATGCCATTTGATCAGACGCTAAAAAGTTTTCGCCTATGCCTAAGCCAATCACCAAAGGGCTTCCTGAGCGAGCCACTACTAATTTGTTCGGCGTAGTTTTATCCATCACTACTGTACCGTAAGCGCCTTCAAAGGTTTTCACCGCTTGTTGAACGGCACTTAGCAAATCATCAGTAGTTTGCATAATTAAGGCTATGCTGTGGGCAATGGTTTCGGTGTCGGTATCTGAATTAAAGGTATAGCCTTTGGCTTTTAGCATTTCGCGTAAAGGCTTATGGTTTTCAATAATCCCGTTATGCACCACGGCAAAACGGCCCTCACTGGCATGCGGATGAGCATTTGCTTCGGTTACTCCGCCATGAGTTGCCCAGCGGGTGTGCGCAATGCCGGTAGTACCTTTGCCGTTATTGTCGTCAATGGCATCTGCTAGCGCTTGAACTTTACCAATGCGTCGCACTACTGATAATGCATCGTTATTTATTAAGGCTACACCGGCAGAATCGTAACCACGATACTCCAAGCGCTTTAGGCCCTCTAACAATATTTGTACCACGTTGCGCTCAGCAACTGCTCCTACAATTCCGCACATAAGCGTTTTAAATCCTTAGTTCTTTTTGCTTGGCTTTTGCCAACCAGTAATATTTCGTTGTTTAGCACGGGCTATGGCTAAATCTTCGGCCGCAACTGATTTAGTAATAGTACTGCCAGCGCCTATAGTAGCGCCCGCTGCTATTGATACAGGTGCCACCAATGATGAATTTGAACCTACAAACACACCGTCACCAATTTCCGTTTTAAATTTGTTTACGCCATCGTAATTACAGGTAATAGTACCTGCACCAATGTTGGCGCCCTCGCCTATGCTCGCATCACCTATGTAGCTTAAATGATTTACTTTTGAGCCTTTGCCAATTACCGCTTTTTTAATTTCAACAAAGTTACCTACTTTGGCACCTTGCTGTAAATTTGCGCCCGGGCGTAAACGCGCATAAGGCCCTACGGTACAATCAGCTTCTACTACAGCATCTTCAATTTGCGAATATGCTTCTATGCGAGTGTTATCGGCAATTTTACAGTTTCTTAAAATACAATTAGCGCCAATGTGTACGTTATTACCAAGGTCTACATCACCTTCAATAATTACATTTACATCAATAAATACGTCTTCGCCGTGGCGTAACTTGCCGCGTACATCAAAGCGCTGCGGATCAGCTAGTGATACACCGGCCATTAAAAATTCATTTGCTTGGCGTACTTGAAATGCACGCTCTAAAGAAGCTAACTGAGCGCGATTATTTACGCCCTCTACTTCCCTATGCCATTGTGGCTGAGCCGAAGAAATACGTTTACCTTCCTTAGCCGCCATTTCAATTACATCGGTTAAATAATATTCGTTTTGCGCGTTATCGCTTGATAAATTACCCAACCAACGCTTCAAATCAGCACCTTGCATTACCATCATGCCGGTGTTTATTTCTTGAATTAGGCGCTGCTCATCAGTGGCATCTTTATGCTCAACAATAGCCGTTATATTGTTCGTGTTATCGCGCACTATGCGCCCCATGCCTGTAGGGTCTTCTAAATCAACCGTTAGCAAGGCAAGGTCAGCATCGGCTTTTGCGGCCACTAAGGCTTGTAAAGTAGATGAAGAAATTAGGGGGGCGTCTCCCACTAGAATAAGCACGTCGTCAGTATCGGAAATATTATCTACGGCTTGCATTACCGCGTGGCCAGTGCCTAACTGCTCAGCTTGCAAACACCAGTTTAATGTGTGCTTGCTCAATGCGTCTTGAAGCATATCGCCGCCATGGCCGTATACTAAATTTACCGTGTCACAACCTAGGCTGCGAACATTATCAATAATATGTTCAACCATAGGTTTATGTGCAATTTTGTGAAGAACTTTAGGAAGCTTTGATTTCATTCTAGTGCCTTTCCCTGCGGCTAGAATGATTACTGATAACGCCATTTTTCATCCTCGAAAATAAAAACAGCGCTAGTGTACAAAACACAGCCGTAAATGTCAGTATTTTTTACACCGCACTAAAGCAGCATAAGTACTAAAACTATACGCGCTTTTTATACCGAATAAAGCGCTCTACCACATTGGTGGCTAGCATTACGCCCAGTAAAATTAAGCCTCCGCCTAGTAAGGTGAGCTCTGATAAGGTTTCGTTCATTATAATATAGCCCCAAACTATACCAAAAAGAGGGACTAAGTAGCCTACCGTCATAGCTCTTGGTGCACCTACTTTGGCAATTAAGTCAAAGTACAGTACATAAGCTAAGCCTGTGCATACAAAAGCCAAAATAAGCGCGCTGGTAATTGCTTGAGGGCTAGGCAGGCTAGTTGGCATATCTATTAAGGCCAAGGGCAGCAAAGCAAGTGCGCTAAATAACTGGCTACCACCCGCCAAAGCAAATGCGTTTACGTTTGACAACTTACTGCGTAAATATGCGGCCGCAATTCCATAGCAAAAGGTAGCTAGCAGAATGGCTAATATGGGAATTAAAGAAGTATCGCCTTCAGTATTTTGTTCATAACTAATTAGTACCACCCCGAAAAAACCGAGCAATACGCCAAACAGCCCTAACTTGCCAATCGACTCTTTTAAATACAAATACGCAATTAGCACCCCAAACATGGGCGCCGTAGCATTCAAAATAGCCGCTAAGCCAGCCTGTATGTGCAATAAGCCATAATTAAACAAACAAAAAGGGATCACGGTATTTAGCAAACCCACTATGAGCAAATGATGCCAATGAGTGAACAAAACTGCATGCGAGCGCTTTAAAAAGACTAAAGGAAGCAGAAGTAAACTGGCACCAAGCGCCCTAATTTCCACCAAGGTAAAGATACCGAATTCAGGCGCGGCATATTTTATAAGTATAAACGAAGCGCCCCAAATAGCGCCTAAAAACAGAAGTTCAAAAAAGTCGATTGCTTTCAAATGGCTTGCTCTAATGACAATAAGAAGGTTTTTCTAGACAAGCCACCAGCATACCCTGTAAGGCTGCCGTTAGCACCAATTATACGATGGCATGGAATAATTATGGCAATAGGATTTTTGCCGTTTGCTGCGCCTACGGCTCGGCAGGCTTTGGGTTTATTTAATGCGCTAGCCACATCTAAGTAACTGGCGGTTTTCCCGTAGCCAACGTTTAACAATTGTTGCCACACACTCTGCTGAAATTGAGTTCCCTCAGGGTCCAAGGGTAAATCAAATTGTTGCCGCGTTTGCGCAATATACTCAAGTAGCTGCTTACTTGCCTCTTGGGTAATGGCGTTTTCGTTTATATTAGGCTTTTGCTTGTCATGCTCCTCAAACACCACTTTTACTATAGCGCGTTGGTTTGCATATATATTTAGGTTACCCACCGGCGTGTTAATAGCAGAGGCATATAACTGCGTTTCATTGAGTTGCGAACCCATTAAGCCATACTCCATAAGTTAAGGGTTAAATAACTGCGCCAAGGTGCAGCTAACTCAGGCTGCAAAGGCCTACCTAGCGCATTAAACTTAGCCACTTGCTGCTTTATGATCAAATCAGAATCTAGCCAAATATTACTATTACCTGTTGCACGTAAATCAACATAATTAACAGACCAAGGGCCAATGCCTTTTATGGCAAGCAAATCATCTGCACTGAAGGTACTGCCTTCTAAGTCAGTAAAATAACATGCTACATCTATTAAGGTTTGCCTGCGCTTTGCCGGCATTTTTAAAAACATTAAGTCACTATTTGCCAGCAATTTGGGGCTAGGAAACGCGCTTTGCTCATGTTGCGCAAAATGTGTAAATAGCTGGTTCACTTTGGTGACCGCAGCCCCTACTGATACTTGCTGCCCTAAAATGGCTCGGCATATTGCCTCAAAGGGGCTTGCCACCCCTGGCACACGTAAGCCTTCTACACATTCTTCGTCTTTTAAGCCTGTAGCTATAAGCGCTTGGGAAATAAGCTCAGGGCTGGCATCTAAGTCAAACATGCGCTTTATTGTACTAATCACTTCAAGGGTATGCTCACTGTGTATAGCATTGAAAATAAGCTTAAACCCAAACTTCTCAGCTATGTGCAGCATAGTTATGCGCACTTCAACTTCGTTTATTAATAGCGTTTTATGTATTTCGTTTTCACCTACGTACTCATTGCCCATTATGCAGCGTTTTGCAAAAAACATCCGCACTTGTTGCCAGTTATAAGGAGGGCGATAACTCAAAAATACTTTCACGTTTTTATTCATATATCTAGAGCTTCCTGTGCGCTTGCAGCATAGCTCACGTTTTTCTCAAGCGGCATGCGTACTTTGCACGTATTACGGCAAAATATTTTAGTGGTATGTACTAAAATAAAAAACAAACCGTCAAACCTTGGGTCACGGCTTAATCTTGCTTGTTGGCATTCGTGTGCTGTTAACATGGGCGATTCTATTTATACATTTAACAGCATACTAACCCAGCCAATAAAAATAACACGTTGTTTTCGGAACTCATATTTACAATGCAATACTGAAAATTAATTTTAAAAAAGCTACACTACTGCCAGTTCCAAAATATAGGTTGTCGCACAATATGCATGATGCGTTGCCCATCATGCTGAGCAGTAATATGAAAAATATAATAATAAAAACTTATTGCACTTTTATTTGCCTGTTATGCAGTGCTGGCTTCAGCGCCTTTGCACAAAGCAGCGCTAGTCCTAGCTCACAAGCTTGGGTTCAAGACTATGCAAAAAAAGTAGCCAGTGAAGCCAAAAAAAATAATATTCCTGGCGTTGCCATTGTTGTAGTACAAAAAGGAAAACCCGCTTTTTTTAGCTATTACGGAGTAACCGAACGCCGCGGGCAAAAAGTCAATCAAGACACCTTGTTTAGGCTGGCCTCGGTATCAAAAACGTTTACCGCAACACTTGTGGCAAAGCACAATTTTATGCAAACCCTCAATTGGCAAACTCCCTTATCTAAATTAATGCCAAGTTACACCCTAGACAACTACCAAGATAGCCCTATATTACTGCGCCATTTAATTGGTCAATCAGCCGGCTTCATGCCAAACGCTTACGACAATTTAATTGAAGCAGACTATGCCCGCCCTCGCGTGTTAAATGAGCTTGGCAAACTTGATAGCATTTGCAAACCGGGCTATTGCTACACTTATCAAAACGCACTATTTGGCATACTGGAAGAATATTTTCAGTCAAAAAATAGCTCTTATGCACAAGAGCTGCAATCACATTTATTTTCCCCTTTAAAGATGAAATCGAGTGTGGGTAAAGAAGCGCTCGAGGCTTCAAGTAATTGGGCGAAACCTCACGCAGCCATAGCGCGTAAAAAATGGCGCAAAGTGCGCGTTAAAGATAGCTACTATCAATTTGCACCGGCCGCAGGTATCAATGCCAGCATAAAAGATATGGAAATATGGCTTCGCGCCATGTTGTTAGAATACCCTGACGTAGTAAACGCACAAATGGTTGGTCAAATGACCCAAGCACGCGTTGAAACTCGCAACGAGTTGCGCCGCAAAGAGTGGCGTAAAAACCTTCGCTCGGCGCATTATGGCTTAGGTTGGCGAATATATAACTATGGTGGCATTGAGCTCAACTACCACGGTGGTTGGGTACAGGGCTACCGCGCCGATGTGGCATTTTCACCTACCTTAAACACGGGGGTGGCTATTTTAATGAATGCAGAAAGTAACCTAATTAACACCATTAGTGCACAATTTTGGGAAGCCGCTTTAGCTAATCAATAAACGTTAATTTCTGCGTAAGCCAGCCGATAACAATACATGAGTTATTCAAAGCCTGCTTCAAAGGAAATATACAAGTATGCCGCAAATTAATGCGACACAACACTTGGCACATAAGGGCGAAAAACACAAAAGCATAGCTGAAAAAAGTAAGCTAGATATTGTTAATTTGTTATATGCCCAGTCAACACGTGTAGCAATTGGCCACGTAATTTGTGCTGCTTTCATTGCGGCTTGGTTCTACGCGGTTGCCTCTGGTACTACGTTAACTATTTGGGTGTTATCAATCGTCGCGTATTCATGTGCGAGATTATTTTTAAAGTCACTATTCATTCGTTATCACAACCCTAACAATACGCATTTGTGGATAAGAGCTTGGGTTCTATTATCATCCTCACTGGCCTGTGTTTATTCCCTTGGCTTTATTTGTGTTACGCCATTAGAACAATCAGAATATATAGTGGCCGCGGGAATGGCTGTTACCGCGCTCACCGCTGCGTCAGCCATAGGATATGGTGCAAGCCGAGTTGCTACGCTGGGCTTTTTTGTGCCATGCGTAGTGCCTATCATCATATATTTTGGTATTTACGGTGGCAAAACAGGCTTCATGATGGCCATGTATTTAGCCTTTTATTCAATGGTAGTGTTGGCCATGCTCAAACCAATGAATGCTGCGTTTAAAAAATCTATTGTATTGAATTACCAACGCGAAATTGAAATAGAAAAAAGAAAACTCATTGAGCGTCAATTAAAAGAAATATCAAGGCGTGATGGCTTAACAGGTTTGTTTAATCGCCGTTATTTTGATGAACGCTTAGAAGCTGAAATTGGCCGAGCGCACCGAAATCATACGCCTTTATGCTTGTTGATGTTTGATATAGATTTTTTTAAAGAATATAACGATGAATACGGCCACGTAGCAGGTGATAACAGCCTTATTACTGTGGCTAATTTAGTAGAAGAGTTAACATCAAGGCAAGGTGATTTAGTTGCGCGATACGGCGGCGAGGAATTTGCTATTATTTTACCGAACATTGACCTACATGGCGCAGTGGCCTTTGCCGACAAACTACAATTACATATTCAAGACAGCCAACTACCGCATAAAGCCAGTAAATTAGATGCCTTTAAATACATCACCGTTAGTATTGGCGTAACCAACCTTATGCCGTTTACTAAAGTCCCTGCTAGCCAACTAATTGAAACCGCTGACAAAGCCCTTTACAAGGCCAAACAGGCCGGCAGGAATTGCGTTCATTACATAGAAAACTGTGGTATGAGCCAAACCCAAAGCTAAGGCAAGGGGTTTGGCCTTGCGTGCAAATTACGCTTAATCAGCAGTGCGTAAATAGGTGTAACCGGCTAGGCAATCTTCGTAAAAGTCAGTCCATTTTACGCCTTCCCGTGGCGGGATTTTGCCAGCAGCGACTTCTTTATCAATGCTCCGTTTTACATCTATGGCCATTGCCGAGGGGTGATATTGCATAATGCTGAGTACCTGCTCAACAGTAGTACCTTTTATCACTTCTTCAATGTAGAAATCTTCTGGGTCATCATCATGACTAAAAATGTGGACCTCATTCAATCGGCCAAACAAATTGTGCATGTCCCCCATTACATCTTGGTACGCCCCAGTTAAGAACATACCCAAGTAGCATTTTTCGTTTTCACTAAAGGCCGGTAAAGGGATGATATCTGAAACCGCGTGGTCAACTACAAATTGGTCAATTTTGCCGTCACTGTCACAGGTTATATCTACCAATGAGCAATTTTTCACTGGTTTTTTATTTAAACCAACTAAAGGAGTAACGGGTAGCAACTGCCCTATTGCCCAGCTATCAACGGCTGATTGGAAAATAGAGAAGTTACATAAATACTGCGACGACAAAGAATAGTCTAAGCCTTGTAAGTCTTCAGGAATGAAATCAGCATCTTTATAAGCAGCCTGTACAAAACGCATAATTTGCCAATATAAGGTTTCAATTTTCCCCATTTCAACCAAGCTAATCACGCGTAGCTTAAAGGCTTGTGAAGCTTGCTCTTTCCACTGTGATGCGTCATTAAATGCCTCTTGTAAATTAGTAGAGTCACTTAAATGATTGTGAATTTCACGCATGTTTTTAAGCAATATATGTTCATTTTCGGTGGCTGAGGTGTCAATGTCAGCGCCTTCTGGCTTTATTTCACCTACCACTTCTGTAACCACACAACTGTGATGCGCGGTGATTGCCCTGCCGCTTTCAGTCACTATATTAGGATGCGGTACATTTTCTAAATCACACATTTCACGCAGGCCGTATACTACATCGGCCACATATTCACGTAAGCTGTAGTTACGCGAAGAATCATTTGTTGACTGGCTACCATCGTAGTCAATGCCCAAACCACCGCCTACATCAACATATTCCATGTTAAATCCAAGCTTATGCAGTTCAGCATAAATACGCGCACTTTCGTTCACAGCATCTTTAATGGCGCGAATATCAGGTAGCTGGCTACCAATATGGAAGTGCAGCAGCTTTAAGGTATGCTTTAAGCCTTCTGCTTCTAACAATTGCGCTGCTTTAATAACTTCAGCTATGGTGAGTCCAAACTTAGCGCGCTCACCACTAGAACCCTGCCAGCGCCCTTGCCCTTTAGACTGCATCTTACTGCGCAATCCTACAATGGGCTCTATACCTAGCTCTTTACTCACGCGTATTAGCATAACCAGTTCGCTAAACTTCTCAATTACCACCACTACTTTGCGGCCTAGCTTGCGCCCCATTAGCGCTAGGCGAATAAACTCTTCGTCTTTATAGCCGTTTAGTATGGTAAGGGAATTTTCGTTAGTGTTATATGCCAATACAGCCAAAAGCTCAGGCTTTGAACCTGCTTCAAGGCCAAAATCGTAAGGTGCGCCTGCATCAACAATTTCTTCAACCACTTCACGCATTTGGTTCACTTTAATAGGATAAACGCCATTATATTGGCCTTTATATTTAGCCTCAGCTATTACCTCGTTAAAGGTTTCATTAAGTGTAATGACTTGCGAACGCAATACGTCGTGAAAACGAATCACTACTGGAAATTGGATTTTTTCCTGACGGATTTCGGCAATAATGGCCTCAAAGTCAATTTTCACATTGGGTTTGTTATGATCAGGCAATACTTTTACATTCCCGTTGTCACCAATGGTAAAATAACCACCGCCCCAACTTGAAACCCCATAGGTGCGCTCTGCATCTTCAATAGTCCAGCTTGAAGCTTGTGCTTTACTCTTGCTGTTTGGCATATGTTGTGTGAACCTTTACTAAGCGTAAATTTAGAATAATATAAAAACTTATTATATCTGCGATAAACCACTGTGTGAATTGATATTACCCGCTATTGAAATATTCTTTTCGTCATAAAGCTTGATAATTTAAGGTGAATTTACTGCACCAAGCCATTGTATTAGTTGTAAAGCGTGTTATAAATAACCACTACAGAAGCGCTTAGCGAGGGAACATGGAAGCAATGGGATTATCTAATTTAGATACACAGCAACAAAGTCCCTACCGAGTCATGGTAGTTGACGACAACGAAATGGAATTAAAGCTCTATGCAAATGGCCTTGCAAAGTACTTCACCATGGTATTTGCAAACTCCGCCACTCAAGCTTGGGACTTACTTAATCGCCACCCACTACCCGATGCTATTATTCTAGATATTATGATGCCCAACGAAGATGGCCTCGCAATATGTGAACGTTTGAAAGAAAACCAATTAACTCGCGATATTCCTGTAATCTTTATTTCGGCGCTAACCGGCCCATCAATAAAAGCACAGGCGTTTGAAATTGGCGGCGCCGACTTTATTACCAAACCCCCTATGGTGACCGAACTCATAGCTCGAATTAAGCGCCACGTGGCGATATATCATAAAACCAAGCGCCTAGAGTCGCTTATTTACATTGACCCGCTTACTCATCTTCCTAATGCCAGTAAGTTTCGAGAAGTACTGAGCCAAGAGTGGTCAAGGTGTGCGCGTTATTGGCACCATTTATCATTACTGCTTATTCGTATTGACAAAATAGAACAATTTAAAGCTGACCACGGTGACGAAGAATATTTTAGCTTAGTGGCCAGTATTGCTGATGACCTTAGTAACTTTGGCGGGCGCCCTGGCGATATATTCGCATCATTAGGCAATGATGTATTCGGCTTGTTACTGTCAGACTGCAGCACTGAGGGCGCAATGATTAAAGCTAAACAGGTAATGGATCATTTTAAACACCCCAACTTTGTGGTAAATAAGAATATTAGCGCACGGCAAGTTGGTTGCACCATAGGCCTTGCAGTTGCAGCGCCTGCTGGCGGTGGCAGAGCCGAAGAGTTGTTTCAGCTTGCTGATGACCTGCTGTTTGAATCACACCAGCATGGCATTGGGCAAATTTATAGTAACCAAGAAATTTTAGGCGTTGATAGCACCGGCAGCAACCCAAGCCTGTAAGGCTACATTTGCCTTATAGAAAAAACAGGCTTGCTACTGCGCCACTTAGTAATACATAGGCTAGCATAGGCCCTATTGTCATTCGAATGATTTGCCCTTCTTTTCCAACCAAATTAACCACTGACGCCGCAGCAACAACATTTACTACACAAATCATATTGCCGGCGTTTGCACCTAGCATTTGTAAGGCAAGTATAGTTACTGGATCACTTGACGTTTGCAGGGCTGCACTTTGTTGCAAGCTTGCAAACATCATATTAGAAAACGTAGCTGAACCCGCTATAAAACTGCCTAAAGCACCAACAAAGGGAGCTACAAAAGGCCAGGCGTTGTCAAAAGTTGCAACAGCAAGATTTGCGAGCTCTAAAGGCATAGAGCTTAAGCCAGCTTGATTTACGCCCGAGTTAATGAAAATACGCACCATAGGCACTGATGCGCCAAGTGCCACAATGGTAGGTAACAACGAGGCCGCTGAACTTTTCCAAACACCTAGCGCCTTCTTAACAGGCAGTTTGTGTAAAAATACACTCAATATTGCCACTGTCGCAAATAAAGTACCGGGTAAATATAAGGGTTGCAGGCTAGCGCTTATACCCGTATCAAGGATGTCATTAACATTGATGCTAATACTGGTAAGCCAAGCCTTAAAAGGTAAGGTAGTTAAACGTGTTAATATAAGTAACGCGGCAACAAACAAATATGGTAACCATGCTATAAATAAACTGATATTCGAAGCTTTCTGTACTGGCAAGGTGTGCTCACCACTTTCAATGTGGTCGTAGTTTATTTCCACATTAGAAGCATCAGCGCTTTGCTGAGGCGCAAAGTCCCAAGGCGTTTTAGCTTGCAAGAACCCCACTTTCACCGCTGTTATGACTATAGCTAAGCCTATTACACCACCAAAAATGGAGGGAAATTCGGGCCCGAATAAAACAGCGACGCCATATGCAGGCAAGGTAAATGCAACCCCCCCAAATAGAGCAAAAGGCCATAAGCGCAGGCCATCTTTGAATGAGCGAGTGTGGCCAAAATACCGCGTGAGAATGCAAATCATGAGCAAAGGAAGGAAGCTACCAACAAATATATCAATGCTTACCGTTCGTATGGCAACGTCAATTACAAAGGCACTTGAGGCATCAGGCAAGCCTTGGGCAATACCTACCAAAACGGGGGTGCCCACCGCGCCAAATGATACCGCTGAGCTATCGGCTATAAGGGCAATTACTACGGCCGCTAAAGGCGGAAATCCTAAGGCTAAAAGAAGGGGAGCCGCTATTGCGGCAGGCGTACCAAAACCAGAAGCCCCCTCTAGAAAAGAGCCAAACAACCAAGCAATAATTATGGCTTGAACGCGCCGGTCAGGTGATACTTTTGTAAATGCAGCGCGAATAACGTCAATGGCACCACTGGCCTCTAAGGTGCGCAGTAATACAATTGCTCCGAATACAATAATGGCTATACCAAGCGCGATTATCCACCCTTCAATAACCGACGCCCCAATATAATGACTAGGCACTTCCCATATCCACCAAGCCATAAGCGAAGTAATAATAAGCGCCAACAACATTGCGCGATTGGCGGGTAAGCGCATTATGACCAAAAACAGCAATACCGCAAGCACCGGCATTGAAGCAGTTAAAGCTTGTATAAGCGTCATAAAAATCCTTAATGCAGGGTGTGAAAAGCTAAGGCTTGATACAACACTTAGCTTCGTTTAGTTACCTCAAGTATTAAGTAGGCTGTTTAACTGCGTCTTCTTTGTTGTATCGAATTCCAAAAAACAAGCTATAGAACACAGGGACCGCAATAAGCGTTAGCAAAGTAGCAAAGGCTAAGCCGCCCATAATAGTGACCGACATATCAGCAAAGAATGGGTCAAACAGTAAAGGCATTACCCCTAAAATAGTAGTCACGGCGGCAAGTGAAACGGGCCTTAAACGGCTCACACTGGCTTCAATCAAACCTTGTAATGGGGGTTTGCCTTCTTCAATCTGTAAGTCTATTTCTTCCAATAATACAATCGCGTTTTTAATTAACATGCCGAACAAACTTAAGAAGCCAAGTAAAGACATAAACCCAAAGGGCATGTCAGCGCCTAGCAAACCAGCAACCACACCTACTACCGCCATTGGCACAACTAACCACACAATTAAAGGTTGGCGTACACGGCCAAAAAGAACCACCGATATAAGAAACATAACTAAGAAACCTAAAGGTAAGCCTTTTCCAAGCGCTTCTTGTGCGTCATTAGCAGATTCGTACTCACCACCATATTCTAAGGAATACCCCTGCGGTAATTCAATACTCTCCATAGCTGCTTTTACTCGAGCAAATGCAGCCCCTGCGGTTTCGTCAAAGCCAGGCTCTGCCGACACCGTAATAGTTCTTACTCGGTCTCGTCGCTGAATCAGTAATTCTTCGCTATTGTAAGCAATGTTACTTGATACCTGCTGAAAAGGAATATATCGGCGTTGGCTACTACTCCAAACCACGCTATTTTTCATGTCTTCAATATCTGGCGAATCAGGCTGGCGGCTTTTTGCAATAATAGGGTACAAATAATCACCTGATTGCAACTGGCCAATACGTAAGCCACTTGTAGCAAACTGAATAGCTTGCGAGAAATCTAAACGTGACACCCCCGCCAAGCCAGCGGTTATTTCATCGTACTGCGGCGTTAAAATAAAGCCTTTGTCACGCCAATCATCACGTACGTTGCCTATTTGCCCGTCATCAATATATATATTTTTTGCTTGGCGAGCTAAATCTCGAAGGATAAGTGGGTCAGGGCCCGAAAAACGTACCTGTAACTTAGCTGCTGCCGAAGGCCCAAACTCCATTACTTTTGCATAAAAGCGCCCTTCAGGGTCTACCGCAGCGAGCTTTTCTGATAAAGCTTCCGTGACTTGCGCAATGTCTTTAGCATCATTCACGCGCACAAAGAACAAACCATAACTTTCATTGGGCATTTCAGGGCCATATAACAGAGTGAACCGTTCAGCACCACGCCCCACAAAGCTTGCGACTGAACTAACATTTTCGTTTGCTAAAATAAGCTGTTCACCCTCTATCATTTTCGCTTCGGTAGTTCGAATATCGCGGTCTTGTGGGCTCCAATAGTTAATGAAGAAAACCGGCGCATTGGATGGCGGGAAGAAACCTTGTTTAATTAAACCGAAGCTAGCATAGGCAGTAATGGTAATTAAAATAAGAAACGCTAAGCTTACCCACCTAAAACGTAAGGCTTGCGACAATAAGACTAAGTATCCTCTAGCAAGTATTGAGGGCTTTTCGTTCTCTGTATTGCCATCACCCACTTTGTATAAATACTTGCCCATTAACGGCGTTAAGGTGACCGCAAAAACCCAACTCAGTAATAAAGAAATTAAGACTACGGCAAACAAGGAAAATAAGAATTCGCCTGTTGCGTCATCAGAAAGGCCAATGCCTGAGAAGGCCATAATTCCAATCACGGTAGCACCTAACAAAGGCCATTGAGTTCGTTTTACAATAAAGCTGGCTGCTTCAAGCGCTGACTTCCCCTTCGCCATGCGCAGCATCATGCCCTCAGCCACTACAATTGCGTTATCTACCAACATTCCCATGGCAATTACCATTGCGCCTAGGGAAATACGTTGCAAACGCAAGTCATACAGCCACATAAATAACACGGTACCTAATACAGTAATAAGTAAGGTTACTCCTACTACCACGCCTGAACGCCACCCCATAAATACACATAAGGCTAGGGTTACTACAAGCACCGATACTTCTAAATTAACAATAAACCCGTCTACGGCTTCTTTTACAATTTTGGCTTGATCGTATAGGCGGTCAACCTTAATACCCACCGGCAAGGTACTCATGATCTCATCTATTTTGGCATTAACTTTATTACCCACATCTACAATGTTTACATCAAATTTGGCCGACACCGCAAAAGTGATGGCATCTTTTCCATTGTAACGCATCACACTTGAGGGAATTTCCACTGGTTGAATAGACAACTCAGCTATATCTTTAAGTTTAATAGATGCGTTGTTTCCCGGTAGTACAATAGATAAATTGCCAATCTCTTGAATTCTATTCGTTGAATCTGCTAAAGAGATGCGCGCTTGCTTGCCATCAACAAGTAAGCGACCGCCTGTAAAAGGGCGTAAATTGTTATCAAGCAACTGAGCAATATCTGGAAACGATAAACCTAGGCCTGCTATTTGGTATGTATCAAAAGTGGCAACAATTTCTTCTTCTAAAATGCCGTTTACATCAACTTTAGCTACGCCATCAATAGTTAAGAGCTCGCGGCGTATTATGCGTGCAAATTCGCGAATTTGATGAGGGGAAAAGTCTGGGGCTGTTAAGGCATAGTACAAACCATATACATCACCAAAATCATCTATCACATTGGGTGCTGTGGTACCTAAAGGTAATGAGGGCGCTAGGTCGCTCAAACGCTTTCGTAGCTCATCCCATATTTGCGGAAGTTCGTCAGTATCGAAATTAGGTAATACTTCGACTCGAATTTGTGAAACGCCTGGCTTATTTGTTGATTTAAGCATTTTCAGCTGGGGCATTTTTTGCAGTGCTATTTCAATTTGTTCGGTGAGTTCTTTTTCGACTTTTTCAGCGCTTGCACCTGGGTAATAAGTCAAAATCATTGATTCTTTAATAGTGAACGCTGGGTCTTCTAATCGGCCAATACTTTCAAGAGCAACCAAACCACCTACAATGCACACTAGGGCTAGTAACCAAATATTTACCGGCTTGCTTAATGAATAACGTGCTATATCCATTACTGTTCTGCCTTATATTCTCTTACTTTAATACCCTCACGCATGTAACTTACACCCGCGGCAACCACCTTTTCACCTTCTTGTAAGCCTTGTGAAATAATGGCGTAATCAGCATGAATTCCGCTTACTTTGACTTCTCGTTTATTAACTACTTGAGCTTGTTCGTCAAATACCCAAACAGCAAAGCCACTTTTATCATCACCGAATACCGCAGCCATAGGCACAGCTGCTACTTGCCCGCGGCCGTTGCCTGCTCGCACGGTAACCATTGCTCTTGAGCCTGGGATCAACTGAGTTTCATGCGCATTATCAATTGCGAAAGTGACATTATATGTTTGCGTGATAGGGTCTGGCGTGGTTTCGTGTTCAACGTAGTGAATATTATACGACTCATCTTCTAAGCCAATAATTCGAGCAACTGCTTGTATATCTCTATTACCATTATTAATAGTCATAACGCGTTCTGGTACATCAAAGGAAAAGTAAAGGCTAGAGCGGTCTTGCAGCGTTGCAATAGAGCTACCCACTTGCACAAAACTGTTGTTTTCAACGTAGCGGTCTGACACAACACCATCAAAAGGAGCGGTAATGGTGGTGTAGCTTAAGTCTTGTTTTGCATTGTTTAGGTCAAGTAATGTGGTTTCATACTGGGTTTTAGCATTATCAAATTGGCTATGCGATACACCGCCCGTTTTATATAGGGCTTCAATTCGGTTTAAATCATTAGTTGCTAATTCATGGCGCACTTGGCGATCTTTTACGCGGCGCTCGTAGGGGGCTGGGTCAATTTGCGCTAATTTCTGCCCTTTACTTACCTTTTTCCCTTTAACCAAATTAATATCAATTAACCTTCCCGACACTTCAAAGCGCAGCTCAACGTTCTTCACTGCCGATACAACCGCGGGAAACTCATACACTTCATTGATTTGCTTTTTCGTGGCTGCAAACGTTTGAATAACTAATGGCTGTTGCTCTGTAGCAGACTCTTTAGTGTCTGAACAACTTTGAAGTATTACAAGCAGGCCAAGCAGGAACCACTGTTTCATTTATTTCTCCGAGAGGTGTTTGTGTAGAGTAAAGCTAATTCGCAATGTTAACACATTAACTAAATGTGTAAATCTTTATTGTAAGCTGATTTACAGTGGGCTACACTACTGCGCATGTTAAAAACTTATGAAGAATTTGATGTTAAAAAGTACTCAGAAAATATTTGAAACGGCAAGGGCATGCTTTTTCCAACATGGCTATACTGCTTCGAGTATTGCCATGATTAGTCGCTATGCAAATATTTCAAGGGTAACAATCCACAAACAATTTTCTTCTAAGGAAATTTTATTTAGAGCCTTTATACAAAATTTCTTGTTTGAGAAAGATTCTGAAATTATTGATTACGTTAACGAGCAAGGGCCTTTTTGGCAAGATACTTATCACTTTTTGTCGCATAGATGCACTGAAATGTTTGATGAAATCCCAAGTACGCTCATTAAATCAGATTTGATTCATGCAGGTCACACTTTGTGCGAAGACCTTATAAATGAAGAGCGAAGTAAAACACGTTTGGCTATACAAACTAGGTTGTCACAAGCCATTGAGGCTAAGCAAATTAGTTTAGATGCTGTGAATTTAGGCCCTGGTGAATTTGCCAAAAATATTCAACAAATTGGTGAAAGCTTGATGCTGTCTAACGAAGAAATTGACACTCGAGAAGTCATTAAAACCACATTTCGCTTATACGAAACTGCGACCCTTCCAAAATCTTAAGGGGAACTTTACTGATTCGCCTTACGCTCATTCATGCGTAAGCGCTTAAGCGGGTTAGCATACATTTGTAAAAGCTTCGTCTTTTCAGCGCCAGTTAAGTTGCGTAAACGTGCTAATAAATAATCTTTTGCACGTTTTTGACCCTGCTCGTCAAGCGTACTAGAGTAGTTACCGTTTGGCTCTTCAAGTAGCTTACAGGCCACTTCAGCCGTAGGGTAAATTTTATAGCCTAATAATATCTCTTCATCTATTTTAGAGACTACGTCTTCTACAGCCTTATTGTTTTCGGTAATTTCCTTACCAAAGTGGATATGCACTTGCCCTTTGTTACCTACAATCCCATTTACAATACTCCGCATATCTTCGTTATCAGGTTTGTTGTATTCGCCATTTTGCTCAGCCAGCACCAATTCTTTGGCTTTGCTTATATCGCATGGGTCAAACTCGTATGATATGGCAACAGGCACTACGCGCAGCTCATTAATGTATTGTTGAACGCTTTTATCTTTAGGCTTATTCAACAAGAGCATTGAGATAATGGCAGGGTTAGTGCAATCCATACCGTCTTTCGCTCGCCCTTCTTTTTGCGCTATCCACACATGTTGGTGATCATGCCTTAATGAATGATGCATATACTCACTTAGCAATTTTGCGGCGTGTAACTTAGCGCGGCGGCCTTCAACTGAGCGCTGCACCACAAAACACTTATTCAAGCGCATTAGGTCAGCTACCCATTCTTTATGCAGAAGGTTGTCACCCACGGCAGCTCTAACAGTATTTTGGCCTTGTAAATGAAGCGCCCAATTTACGTAGGCTGAATCAAGCACTATGTCGCGATGATTTGAAATAAACAAACACGGCTTTGACAAATCTAAGTCATTTAATCCACTAATGGTAAAAGATGTATTGGTAGTTTCAATTATATGCGCCAAATAGGGCTGCAGTAACATTTGAAAATCTTGTAAGGTTTTTACGCGTCTTATCTTAAATAAAATGGCCATTTGTAATAAGCGGCCAATAAAAGCTTTGCTAAACGAAGGCCAGGCAGCAAAACGAAACTCAACTAGGGTATTGATAAAAGAACTATTTTTAACGAGTTTGTTTAAAACATGGGGTAATTCGGCGTCGTCATACGGCTTAATATCATCGAACTTTGATGTCATAAAATCTGGCAAACCTTCACAACAGGATTAAGAAATGGAAAAAAGTAAAAAATATCATAAACCTTAACGCTACAACTAAGCCGCAGAAAAAACCACTTTATTACAACAACCCCAGTGCCTTAGTTTTATGCTGCCTTTCGAAATATGAGTATCAGCAACATTAAAATCTAATATTAATCAATGATATAAATATAATCTATAGATAATTCTTTTAGTAATGTGTGTGTTTTATACACATTTAATACAGCACCTCAGTTGATTAAAAAAAGTACAGCTTTGGTGTTTGTTATTAAAGCGCATAATTTGGTATGAAATTTCAAAACTTTAGACCCATAGTAATGCTCTATATTTCACATTAGCCAAGCTGTGGTCAAATTTCATTCAACATCAACATTTTACACAGTGGATTTAAAACGACATAACCAAAAGAGAAAGAACTCGTGATTAACGACGTAAAAAGACAATGTGACAAACTGATTATAAATAGCTTATTTAAATATTCGTTTGCAAATATTGCCGTACAACTATTCAGTGGTGCGCTTTTGTTGTTTATGTCGTGGCAAAATGTGAGCTCTGATGCGCTCATAAATGCAGGCCTACTCATTACTTGTTCTTTGCTAGTGAGTATGTTGTATCAAACTAAATTTTTGCGTAAGCAAAACGAAGCGAAATTTGACCATGTTAAGTGGGAGTCAATTTATACCTTAAATGCAATACTAATTAGCGCAATATTTGCAGGCTCATATGCATATTTAATTTTAAGCAGTAGCATTTCTATTTACGCAGTTTCTTTTGTGCTTGGCATGCACTGCGCATGTTTAGCTATGATATCGGTGTGTTCTAAAAAAGCATTATTAGGTGTTACTTTGCCCCTTACCGTGCCAAACATTGCCGCATTCCTGTATTTGTACCTTACACAAGGCACTGCAGCGGCTTTATCTAGCGCAATTGCTTTAACTTTGTACACCGCAGTATTAATTACTATTGGTTTTAAGCTTTACGCATCCATCCGTGCCCACGTGCAGCTAATTGTTCAACATAATGAGCAGGAAGAACTCAGCGCTAAATACCTAGAAAAGATAAAGCAAACCACTATAGAAGATCATGAAACCGACGTGTTCAATCGTCGCTTCTTTGACTTAACCATAAATCAGGAAGTGCGCCGTGCAAAACGCGCCGGCACTAGTTTTAGTATTATTATTCTTAAGCTTGATTTTTACGAAGAATGCTTAGCTGAGCACGGCGCTGAAAAACTTAGCAGGTGTGTGCAAAGTATTGCGAAAACATTAGCAAATGCAACCTTGCGTGGTGGTGAATATGTAACGCGATTTGAAGATAACAAATTTGCATTTACGCTGCCCAACGTAACCAGTGAGCACGCTTATGCCTTTAGCTCTAAGCTGCTTGATTTAATTAGTGCCAGTAACATAGAACACATATTTGGTATTAATAAAGATAAAAGTGATTTACCCATTAGCTTTGGGATCACAGAATTTAAGCCGGGCAATATTATTGACGTAGATGAAATTATTGAACAAGCGTCAAGCGCGCTTTTGCAAGCAAAAGAAAATAAGGCTAGCCCCATTGCTGTGTTCGATGCTTCAAAAGCGGGTACTGCCATAACTAATTCCCATTCAAAGCCGGTTTTAGTGAGTAGTAAAACTGACGTAGCCTAGTACTTATTTAGTTTGCCTCTTCTACTAAAATACCTTGGTACTAAATTTGCTTACCAAACTGAGCCAACGGTTTTGGGCGGTAAAAAGTGTCAAAAATTCATATAGCTATGATTTTATCACTGCTTATTGCCTTGCTCAGATTTCATATTACAAAAGGAAGGTATAAACGCCATGTTTAACCAACAACTGCGCGAAAATTTGATCAGCACCTTACAGAAAATAGTGCAGCAGTACGCAAACCTTGCACAAGCTTACGAACACATAGAGCCCTTCATTCTAGATTCATTTAATGTGCAGCGTGTGTCACTTTTCCAGCGCCGTTCGCATCATCGCGATTTGGTAGCTCGCTATAAAACGGGCAGTGAATTACGCGAATTTCGGGTACCGGTGAATACGCAATCTATTGCTGGCTATGTGGCTATGGCGCAACACTCAATATTGGTGAACAATCCCTATGACGAAGATGCCCTTAGAGCCATCCATTATAAATTAAAATTTGAAAAGCGATACGATCGCCTAACCCGTGTTAAAACAGATAACATTCTTGCTGTACCCATTAAGTATAATGATGTTCTACTGGGCGTTTTTGAGGTCATTAATAAAGAGCATGGCGCCTTTAATGATGACGATATGGCTCTTGCTGAACAAGTGGCTAGCATTCTAGCCCATGCTTACAAGTATGAACTTGGCGGCACCGCCCGTCCCTTTGACTACTTAGTTCATAAAGGCCTTGTTGACAAAAAAGTACTTAGCAATGTGTCTAAAAACGCAAGTATTAAGCACTTGGCTTTCATACTGAATAGTGAGCATCAAATAGCTGAAAAATCAATTAGTGAAGCTCTATCAATTTACTATCAAGTACCGGCAATTGAATTTTTACCGGCTGAATTTCATGTATCTCCCCATGATTCAAAATTGAATCCCTCATACTTAAAGCGAAACTTAGTGGTAATTGTTCGCGATGCTAACGAGCAAGCCATTGTGCTTATGTTTGAGCCAAATAATTCAACCCTATTAATGGAAATTGAAAACGCACTTGGTAGTGACAACTACCAATTAGCTTTCGCTTTACCCTCGCATATATTGCAATACTTAGGGGATATAAAAGACAGTCCAAGTGGCGCTCGTAAGTTTGACGACATCATTGGCGAGATTAGCACTTCGGTTGTTGTAAAAGAAGAAAAGAAAACCGAAAGTATTGCAGAAAATGAACCGGCTATTGTGCGCTTGGTTACCAGCATTTTAGAAGAAGCTGTGCGCATTAATGCCTCAGATATACATATAGATCCTGAGCCCGATAGCCCTACTCTTGTTAGGATGCGAGTGGATGGCCTAGTACGGGATATTAACCAAGTACCTGAATCGCATCACGGTGCTGTGGTCTCAAGAATTAAAATTTTGGCAGGTTTAAATATTGCTGAAAAACGCCTTCCACAAGATGGTAAATTAATATTTTCGCACAAAGGCCAAGCTATTGATGTGCGTGTTGCCACCATACCCACGGTAGTTGGCGAAGGCTTAGTTATGCGTATTTTGGTAAGCGGCGATGCTATGTCGCTACACAAAATAAATTTAGCCCCACAAAACCTCAACCGCTTAGAAAGTATGCTTTCTGTTCCCCACGGCATTTTGTTGGTGGTTGGCCCTACAGGTTCGGGCAAAACCACTACCTTACATGCCGCATTGGGGCGCTTAAACACGCCTGATAAGAAGATTTGGACCATTGAGGACCCTGTTGAAATTAAGCAGTATCGATTGCAGCAAGTACAAGTAAATCCAAAAATTGGCTTCACTTTTGCCAATGCTTTGCGCGCATTTTTACGAGCCGATCCTGACGTAATCTTAGTAGGCGAAATGCGTGATCAAGAAACCGCAGGAGCGGCTATTGAGGCCTCATTAACAGGGCACTTGGTATTATCCACCTTACATACCAATTCAGCGCCTGAAACCATTACACGTTTACTTGACTTGGGTATGGACCCCGTTAATTTCTCAGACGCTTGTATTGGTATTTTAGCCCAGCGCTTAGTTCGGGTCTTGTGTATGAACTGCAAAGAAAAGCATGCGCCCAACGAAGTCGAAATGGATTTTATTAGACGCCAATATGGGGAAGAGTATTTTGACGAGGTTAAAATATCTGACAACCTACATTTATATAAAGCAGTAGGCTGTAAAGAGTGTGATGATACCGGCTACAAGGGCCGAACTGGCGTGCATGAGCTACTCACTATGACCCCACAATTACGTAGCTTAGTATATAAGAAAGCGTCTGCGGAACAAATTAAACAGCAGAGTATGCATGACGGTATGCGCACCTTAGCGCAAGATGCAATTTTGAAGGTCATTCACGGTGATATTGATATTATTCAAGCGCAAATTATTAGTGGCTACGGGGATCAAGATCTTTAATCCCTAGCGCTCTTTTTGCGTTCGACCCACCTGTTTGGGCATAGGTCGCTTTTCTACTTCATCAAGCTTGATAGAGTATGCATTGCCACCTATTCCCTTAAACGCCTCATCGGTGAACACAATGGTGTTGTCATCAAAAAAGGTAATCGCTTCCTTTTGCGTCACAATGCCTAAGTCAATACGTGATACATCGCCTGAGAAAAAGTTATCACCCTCAAAATTTTCGAATAGCCAGATACTGGTTGAATCAAGTAAGGCTAATTTTTCACGGTTCGGGCTAAGCGCTGCAGACGTTATCCAGCACAACTTTTCCATCGTAGTACAGGTTTTGAATGAACCTATTAGCTGTGCATCAAAATTGGCCGCGTGATCGCCTACCTTGTATAAATTGGTGATACCATCAAAAGGCTCAGTTCTATTTTTGGTAAACAAGTACAAATGGCGCTTATACGACACAAAAGCTTCTAAGTCATAATTACGATCACCGGGTTTAACTGGGCGGTCGGTAAGTTCTGGATAGTTAAATTTTATAATTTCTGCTTCTGTTGTCTCACCTTTAATATCAATTGGGTTTTCAATTTTATAAATGGTGAGCCAGCGTCTTTTGTTATCATTATTGCCAAAGTCGCCCAAAAAGAAATGACCAAACGTATTTTGCGTCATATCTTCCCAGTCAATGTTCTTTGCATTAGTGACTAAAATCTCTTTGGCAATTGAGCCATCTTTATTAATTTGGTAAAGCTTTGGATCGTCACCGCTGTCATTAATTGCCCATAAGCGTTGGCGCTTATCAAACTCTATGCCTGATATTTCATGTAATTTAGGGTCAAAACTTATGTCTTTTTTGCTGTATAGCGTATGAATTGATACGCCAATAAGAATAGCTAGAACGAGGAAAACGGCTACTGTTAAGCCGATAATGCTTTGTTTCACCATGAAAAATTAATGAATCCTTAAATAATAGTGGCGCAATTATGTATGATACGCCAAGGTAACTAAAGACTTTTGTATATAAAAAGGGAAACTAGTCGTTTTTTAAACTCTTCAATTTAAAGATATGCTCGTGAGTTTACTGCTCATATTTGTTGCTGTATTACTTGCAGGCACATTAAGCAAGTATTCAGGGGTATGGTGGCTTAATAACAACACCATTTTATTTGACAGCCAAGTTTGCATACTAAGCCATATTCGTTTTGACATTTCTTCATCTAGGCCATTAAAGGGTTCGTCTAAAATAATAATGGGGGAGTCTCGAAGGAGCAGGCGCGCCAAGCAAATACGCCGAGCTTGCCCGCCCGAAACGTTCGCGCCCATTTCACCTAACCAAGTATTTAGGCCCTCTGGCAGCTTATTAGCCCATTGCTCAAGCTCAACTATTTTTAACACTCGCCACAGATCTTTTTCTGACACATCGCTAATTCCAAGGGCAAGATTGTAGCCTAGGGAGCCTGCTAGCAAAGTATTTGCTTGCTCTAAATATGAAATGCGCGAATACCAATCTATGGAACTTAGGTGACTCAGCTCAATAGATTGGTTCAGTAAAACGTAATTGTCACTTTCGTTTAACGGGCTTTCATACTTGCCCATGTCTATTATGAACTTAGCTATACTCGATTTTCCGCTACCAGAATGCCCAGTTACATTAACAATTTGCTGGGGCAGAAGCGTAAACTGCAGACCATTATGCTGACTACTCAAAATTTGTGGGTGCCCTTTAATGTGCACATCTAAAGATTGCGTATCATGCTCAATTTTATGGTTGGGCATTGGCGTTTCATGCAGCAAGCTATTAAGCCTAGCCACTGCAAATTCGGTTTGCCCCCACGAACTAAATTGTGACGGGATACCTTGGAGCAATTCGGTCATTGCCATGAACATCATAACAAGTAGCAATGCAAAGGGCCCCGTTATTAATCCCATATTAGCGCTGTACATACCAAGCACTATTAGGCTAACGGTTACAAGGCCTAAGGCCGAATCTACTATTAATTGGATATTCGCCACTTTCTTATTTAGTGATTTTTGTACCGCGTAAAAGCTTGCCATGCTTTGCGTTAATTTTTGCTCATGGTGTAGCATCATATTAAACGCCTGCAACTCAAGAGCTCCACTTAAGTGCTCTATTAAGTTTTCACGGCAATCACTTAACAAGGCGCTTGTTTTGTAGGCGTGTACCTTAGTAAGTTTAACCGTAGCAAAAATACTCGCGCACAGAAAAACGAGCATAACTATACCAAGTACAATGGCCAGCTCTAAATAGAAAAAACCGACAAAAAACGTGACACTTAATATAAGTAAGAATATGGCGATAGGGACAATTGTGTAGCGCAGTAAAATGGCATCTAAAGCATCTAAATCGGCTGTAAGTTTTGCTAACCATTCGCTGTCATTTGTGCTGCGTAAGCTTGCATTTGACATGCCCGTCATTGAACTGAACAAGGTTAAACGAAATACTGAGATTAAACGCAATATAGAATCATGATTATATAAGCGCTCAGCATACCTTGAAACGGTTCTGCTTAAAGCAAAAAAACGAATGCCCGAGCCCGGCATGTACATATCAAACATTATACTAATACCGGCGGCAATACTTATTCCAGCTAACGCCGTGGCACTAATAAACCAGCCTGACAACATCAGTAATGCGGCACCAGAAAATAGGGTAGCAAATGACCACAACACCCCAAAAACTAGTCGAGAACCTAATTTGCGTCTAACAAGCAAAAACCAATTTTTCACAGCGTTTCTCCTGAGGGAGGGCTGATGACAATATTTTTGTCAGCCATACTTATAAGCAGCGGGTCATGGCTGGCTATTATTACTAGCGCCTTATTACGTAACAGGCCTATGGCATTAATTATGTATTGTTTGCTAGTGTCATCTAGTTTTGCAGTAGGCTCATCTAGCAATATTATTGGCGCAGGATTTAGCATAACCCTTGCTATGGCAATGCGCTGCATTTGCCCGCCTGACAATCCCTTCCCATGCTCACCAATGAGCGTGTTAACACTCAAACGCTGTAAGTCTAGCTCTTTGGCTAGGCCTAACTGGCTTAACACTGCATACATTTGGCTTTCACTAGCTTTAGGTGCTAATGCGCTTAAGTTCTCATAAATAGAAGCGTTTTTGATCCAGGCTTGTTGGGGCAAAAATGCAATGCTCGCCCCCGTTTTTGAGGGGATATTAATATTGCCGCTAAGAGGCGGTAAAAACCCGGCAATGGTATTTAACAAAGTGCTTTTGCCTGCGCCTGAAGGGCCCGATACCACAAGCAATGTTCCGCTCATAGCTGATAAACTAATTGGCTCGCACAAGGGAGCTTCAGGCGTAAAACCCAGCACTAAATTAGTAAGCGCCAATTGATTATTGCTTGGTTCTGAACTTCTATACGCTTTATTTTGCTTGGGCTTGGTTTGTTTTAAAACATCTTCTTGACCCAAAGTAATAACTAAATTATTAGCGGCACCTAAAGCCGATGCTCTGTCATGATAAAATTGTGAAAGCATGCGCATAGGCATAAAAAACTCAGGCGCTAGTATCAAAATAGCTAAGCCTGAAAACAAAGTTAAACTATTGGCAGGGCCCCATGTTATTGCCCCGTATAACGAAAATCCTATATAAATAGCTAAAGCAGCTATAGCAACGCTAGTGAAAAACTCTAAAACTGTGGAAGAAAGAAACGCGAGCTTTAAGGTTTTCATCACAAGCTTTCTGTACAAATTACTATTTTGCGCCACTTCGTCATGCACACTTTGCTCGGCCCCCAAAAGCTTAATAGTAGGTAGGTTAGCCACTCTATCTAGAAAGTGTCCGGCAAGACGCTGGCGAGCAAGCGAATATCGTTGATTTAGCGCCTCAGCTCCCATCCCCACTAAAATCATAAATAGCGGAATTAAAGGAGCTGAAATAAGTAATAGTAAAGCACATAGCCAGTTTAAATATGCCACCACACTCAGAATAATTAATGGAGAAATAATAGCCAAAGCTTGCTGTGGCCAATATCGTGAAAAGTAGGCGTCCATTGCTTCTACTTCATCTACATATTGCGTAGCGAAAACGCCATTTGAGGTGTTTTTGAGGGTAAGCGGACTGGTATTTCGCCAAAATTGTTGTAAACCTTGGCGAATGTTGTTTCGAATATTTTGACTTGCTTTTTGAGCACTTAAACTTTGTGCTCTATTAAAAATGGGGCGAAGGATTACGCATACTAGCAAGTACACTATACTCAAGTTTTGCGAACTTATGGCAAGCCCTTCAACTAAAATATTATGTGCAATGTGTGAAAACAAAAGCCATTGGATAAGCATTAATATGGTTGAAATAGTACCCGCGGCTATCGCTAGCCTAAGCCTGCTAGCTTCTTGTTTTGCGAAGCTTTTTAAAAAGTCACGGCCAGAGGCTGTATTAATAGCATCTGGCCGTTTAGCATTACTCGCTACCATTATTTAGTGATATCCACCTTCTTTCACTTTTCCTCTAAATACCCAATAAGTCCAGCTTGTGTACGCCAGTACAATGGGAATAACAAACAGAAAACCAATCAGAAGAAACAATTGTGAATTGTGCGAGGAAGCCGCATCCCAAATAGTAAAATTAGGCGGAACAATGTATGGCCATTTGCTTACAAGTAAACCTAAATAACTAAACAAGAATATACCCATGGTTGCCACGAACGGCATGCCATCTTGCTTCTTTTTGACAGATCGCATTACTATCACCGCGCACGCTAATGATAAGGCTGGAAGTATCCATATCAGACTAAGGTTATCAAACCATCTGTCCATTACGCTTTGGTCAATAAACGGAGTGTAGATGCACACAATGGTAAACACTACCAATAAAGCAGCAAGCAACTTAGGCGTTAATTTATATGCCCACTCTTGCAACTCCCCTTCTGTTTTCATTATTAACCACGTGCTGCCCAGCAGCGCATATCCCGCCACTAGTCCTAAACCAGTAATAACAGTAAAGGGCGTTAGCCAATCTAATGGGCCGCCTGAATAGACAAAACCTGTTGTTTCAAAGCCTTGGATATACGCACCTACTACTGCACCTTGTGCAAATGCGGCCACCGTTGAACCACCGGCAAAGGCCCAATTCCATAAATACTTAGAAGTTTTCGCTTTAAATCTAAATTCAAAAGCAACCCCTCTAAAAATAAGTCCAGCAAGCAGTAAAAATACACCAATATACAGAGCTGGTAAAAATACCGCGTACACTAAAGGAAATGCAGCTAGCAAGCCTGCACCCCCCAATACTAACCATGTTTCGTTTCCATCCCATACTGGGGCAACTGAATTCATCATGGTATCTCGGGCTTTTTCATTTGGCGCAAATGGAAACAATATTCCTTGGCCTAAGTCAAACCCATCCATTAGCACGTACATCATTATGCCAAAGCCAATAATAACAGCCCAAATTAACGTTAAATCAAGCGTATGTTCCATGATTATTCCTCCCCATCAATGGCAACGTGTGCTGCAGAGAACGGTCTTGCTGGACGTTCAACTTCTGACATTTCATGTGGTTTATTGGCTTTTTCAATCCCGCCCTTAAACACTTTGAGTAAGTAATACACGCCGGCGCTAAATACCAGTGCGTATACAATGATGTAGCCTATTAAAGTAAATAATGCCATGCCGCCAGTTATAGAGGGCGTTAAGCCTTGCGCATGAGTCATTTGCCCGTAAATTAACCACGGTGCACGCCCTGCTTCGGTTACAATCCAACCTGATAGCACCGCCAAAAATGGGCTAATACTCATAAAGCGCAAACCTTGTAAAAAAGCGTTTGATTGATAATACCGACCCCCTTTGCGCAGCACTAATCCCCAAAGTCCAAACGCTATCATTAACAAGCCCATTAACACCATAACTCTAAATGACCAAAACACAGTAAACACCGGAGGCTGCTCTTCAATTGGTACATCTTTTAAACCGGGCACTTCCCCTTCCCAGTCATGGGTTAGCACATAGCTAGCTAAGCCTGGGATCTTAAGTTCAAAATGATTTTTTTGGGCTTCTTTGTCAGGGATTGCGAACAATAGTAGAGGTACGCCATTACCCGTGTCCCAGTTACCTTCCATAGCAGCCACTTTAATAGGTTGGTGTTTTAGCGTATTTAAGCCATGAAAATCACCCACTAAAGCTTGTATGGGAGCAAGAATTAGTAAAAACCATAAAGCCACTGATAATGCTTTGCGGTTGGCTTCAAATTCTCTTTTTTGTAGAACAAACCAGGCACTTACACCCGCTACTACGCACGAGGCTGTTAAAAATGATGCCAAAGCCATATGCGCGAATCTATAACCAAATGACGGCGTAAATAAAGATTCAGTCCAAGAGGTAACGTAGTACATACCGTTTACTAGCTCTAAGCCCTGCGGTGTTTGCATAAGGGAGTTAGCCGCTAATATCCAAAATGAGGATATAAAGGTACCCGTTGCTACCATTATTGCTGCGAATAAATGCACGCCTTGGGGAACCTTTTCACGACCAAACAACAACACGCCTAAAAAGGCGGCTTCTAAAAAGAACGCAGTAACTACCTCATAACTTAAAACGGGGCCTAAAAAATTGGCGGTTGCGTATGAGAAGTTACTCCAGTTTGTGCCAAACTGAAATGACATAACAATGCCCGACACAACGCCTATACCAAAAACAACCGCAAAAACTTGTATCCAAAATTTAGATAGTTTTTGCCAAATTGGGTTTTGCGTTTTGAAATGCAAGGCTTCAAACCCAGCTATTGTGCTAGCAAGCCCAATTGTGAAAACCGGGAAAATAGCATGGAAGCAAACAACAAATGCGAATTGAATGCGCGAGAGTACTAGGGGATCTAATTCCATCTTATTACCTATATTAAATTGACTTATTTCTGCTAAGAGAAGGCCAAACATTTGTGAGCACTTTGCTCAGTTAATGCATAAAAACGCAGCTACTAAATACGCCTTTTTGTATACATTTGCACAAATCGATCCATTCTTTGCGTTCGCTGTTTGCGAAAAAGCGTTAAAGTTTTAGCGCCCAATAAAAACCATGTTAAAACAATGCTTTAACTTAAAATTCATGCTTGCCTTATTTCACATTAACGCAAAAAGTTGCTTGAAATAAGCGCTTAATGTTAGCGAAACACCAAGATTTTATAGCTCTCTTCACTACTGCTTCGCCATATTTGACAGCAAATTTGTCATGATTGTCGTAATTAAGTTTAGGTAATCACAAAAAATTAAACTTTAGTATAGTTAATTTATCTATATATTCAATTGTTCATTGCATGGTTCGTTTTTTGCTTACTCAGTTAAAACCTATAAATAGATATTTATTTTAATGAACAATACCGCTCAGAAACTAGTCCATTTTTGCACCCAAAAGCCTAAGTTGGTGTATGGATTTTTGCTTGTTATTACTCTGCTGTTTTGCGCTCAAATCCCGCGCATTCAGATAGATACCGACCCAGAGAACATGCTTGATGCAGAGCATCCTGCACGCGTGTTTCATAACGAGGTAAAAACCCGCTTTGCCATGCATGATGCAATAGTGGTTGGCGTAGTCAATGAAAGCGATGCAAGCGGTGTGTTCACTCCCAGCACTCTAACTGACATTTATGTCATTACTGAGTCAATAATGGCAATTGACGGTGTAATTTCAGCCGATTTAATGTCTATATCAACGGTTGATAATATTACCCAAAGTGAGCCCGGCACCATTCGTTTCGAATGGATGATGTCTGCGCCTCCAAGTAGTGAGGCTCAAAGTGAAACAATTAAGGAAAACCTTGCTCGTTTACCGCTACTGCAAGATACTCTTGCATCGAGTAATGGCAAAGCGGCGGCCATATACGTTCCCATAAAAGATAAGAATGAAAGCTACAATATTGCAGAACAAATTCGCAGTAAAATAGACCAGCTAGAAGGCGCATCGAATTGGTATATTACCGGTTTACCTGTTGCAGAAGACCAGTTTGGCGTGGAAATGTTTATTCAAATGGGAATTTCAGCGCCACTTGCAGGCTTAACCATCTTTATGCTTCTATTTCTATTTTTTAGAAACATCCCACTTATTATTGCCCCCATGGTAGTTGCTATGGCAACCGTACTCATCACTATGGGGGCCTTAATAGGATTAGGGTTTACTGTGCATATAATGTCATCAATGATTGCAATATTTTTAATGCCAATTGCAGTGGTTGATTCAGTGCATATATTGTCAGAGTTTAGTGACCGTCATAAACCAGGTAGAGATTTAAAAGACACCATTGAAGAAGTGGTAGGACATTTATTCACCCCAATGTTGTATACCTCAATTACCTCATCTATTGGGTTTTATTCCTTAATGCTAACACCGATTCCGCCGGTACAAATATTCGGTGCGTTTGTAGGCACTGGAATATTACTCGCATTTTTAACCACCATTATATTTATGCCGGCTTATTTATCTCGTATGAATGAATCGTCACTTCAAAAGCTGCAAAGTGTGATGCATTCTCAGCACGGTGGCAGTAAAATTGCTGCCATTGCTAAAAGCTTAGGGGCCTTCGCTTTAAAATTCAGAGTGTTACTGGTGCTTAGTTTCGCTGCTGTTTTCGCTGTATCGGTTTGGGGTATTACGCAAATTCAAATAAACGATAACCCTGTTAGGTGGTTTAAACAAAACCATGAAATTCGCGTGGCTGACAAAGTCTTAAACGAGAATTTTGCCGGCACTTATGATGCCTACATTGTGCTAAGTTCAAATAAGGCGCTTGTGCCAATTGCTGATTTACTCGCTCAGGGCCAACCAAGCTCTCTAACAACATGGGTAAGTAACACCCAACAAGCATTAACGGGGCAACCGGTAAACGAGCAGTATCAACAATTGCTGTTGGATATTGATGATAAACTATTTTCAGATGTAAGTGATGAAGAACTGAGTTATTTAGAAGGCTTACTTGGCCAAGCCGAAACTGCGCTGAGCCAGTCAAAGGTGTTTCAATCACCTGAATTACTTGCTTATATTGAACAACTGCAAAATCACTTACAAGCTTCGGGTTTAGTTGGAAAATCCAACTCCCTAAGCGACGTCACGAAAGTGGTCAACCGCGAATTGCGCTCGGGCATGCAAGGCGATTACACTATTCCACATTCAAATGCCGCAGTTGCCCAAACTTTGTTGCAGTATCAGTCATCTCATCGCCCTAATGACCTATGGCATTTTGTTACACCTAACTTTCAACAAACCTTGGTGTGGCTGCAGCTAACCTCGGGCGACAACCAAGATATGAGCCAAGTCATTGCTTTGGTTAATGACTTTACTGAAACAAACCCACTGCCCAATGATATAAAACTGGGCTGGGCCGGAAAAGCCTACTTAAACGTAGTGTGGCAAGACAACATGGTTGCTGGCATGCTTGATAGCTTAGTAAGTGCCTTTGTTATTGTATTTATTATGATGGTGGTGTTATTTCGCTCACTTATTTTTGGCTTGTTAGCCATGCTTCCGCTCACCATTACTATTACCTTTATATATGGCTTAATAGGCATAATTGGCAAAGACTATGACATGCCCATAGCCGTACTTTCAGCCCTTACATTGGGGTTGTCGGTTGACTTTGCCATTCACTTTTTAGAACGCACACGAGAAGTGCATAAACAAACCAAAAACTTAAAGCAAACCTTTGCCATAATGTTTGATGAGCCTGCCACCGCAATTACTCGAAATGCGTTGGTAATTGCTTTAGGCTTTACACCCTTACTATTCGCACCTTTAGTCCCCTACATCACAGTGGGCATATTTTTAGCCAGTATTATGGCTATTTCTGCCTTGGTCACCTTGCTCATTCTCCCATCGGTTATCACAATGGGCGAAGGCATTATATTTAAAAAAGTGAAGGAATAATGATGAAAGCTACAATTAAACATTTGGTGGTATGCAGCCTGTTGGCAACAAGCTTTCTAATTAGCGCCGCAGTTAACGATAACAATGAAGCAATTGATATAAATGCACTTATCAAAAGTTCTGAAAAGGCCGCTTACTATGCCGGTAAAGATGGCAGTTCAAGCGCTAGAATGATGATAGTAGATAGCCAAGGACGCAAGCAGCAGCGCCAGTTCACAATACTGCGCCGCGATATAAGTGACAACGGCGATCAACAAATGATGGTGTTCTTTTCGCGCCCCTCAGACGTAAAAGACACCGTTTTTAGAGTCGAAAAGCATGTTGATACATCAGTAGATGATGACCGCTGGTTGTACTTGCCTGCACTTGATTTAGTTAAACGCATTTCTGCAGGTGATAAACGCACTTCGTTTGTGGGTTCTCACTTTTTTTACGAAGATGTGTCTGGCCGCGCTATTTTAGAAGATAACTTTGTTTTGCATGATGAAACTAGCGATGTGTATATGCTCAAAGCCACACCTAAAGATCCAAGTTCAGTAGAATTTGAGCATTATATTGTGAGTATTAATAAAGAAACCAAATTACCAATGCTCATTGATTTTTTTAATAAAGGCGGCAACAACTATCGAAGAGTAGAAGCCGTGCAAGTTAATAATATACAAGGCTACCCTACGGTAGTGCGCTCTAAAGTAAGTGATTTGACCTCAGGTGCATACACCCTTATGGAGTTTCGCAATGTTAAATATGATCTTGGCCTAGATGACGGAGTGTTCACCGAGCGCAGTCTGCGCAATCCTCCTCAGCAATGGTTGAACTAATGAAGCGTTTTGGGTGTTTGTTATTGGCAATGTTGGCTGCGTTTGTAGTCGCACCCGCTGCACTTGCTCAAGAAGATGAGTGGGATATGGGCGAGTGGGAAGAGGAAGAGTCCAAAAGTTACACCATTAGCGGTTTCTTAGAAGCGTCTTTAGGCCAACGTATTAATGCTGATATTGCTATAGGCTCGCGTACCAGTTTGGGTGATTTGCGCGGCCAAATTCAATTTGATAAAAGCTTTGCACAATCGCGGGTGAGTTTATCAGCTGATTTTTATTACGATGGCGTATTAGATCAGAGCAAAGCACAATTGCGCGAGCTTGCATGGCAAGGTAATTTATCGTGGCTAGGTGATTGGGGCAATAACATTGATGCAAAACTAGGCCAACAGGTATTAACATGGGGCACGGGTGACTATCTGTTTTTAAATGATATGTTTGCCAAAGATTATCAATCGTTCTTCGCCGGCAGAGATGATGAATATTTAAAGGCTCCCTCGATGTCGGCTAAATTTTCAGGCTTTTACGACTGGGCCAATATTGACCTTGTTATTACCCCTAAATTTACCCCTGACATCTACATAAATGGGGATTATTTCTCGTTTTTTTCCCCTATTGCAGAACAAAATATAGCCCCAGGCTTTGAGGTAAACTCCCCTGAAAAGCCTAGTTCAGCTGAATATGCTTTACGCGTTTACAAAACCATTCGCTCTACCGAGTATGCGTTTTATGCCTACAAAGGTTTTCAGAAGTCACCAAACGCAACCACTGCAATAGGATTGCCTTATTTTTCGGCCTTAAATGTTTACGGCGCGAGCCTCAGAACGCCTTTTGCTAAAGGTTTATTGAACGCTGAATTTGCTTTCTATGATTCTAAAGACGATAGCGATGGAAACAAGCCCCTTATTCCGAATAGCCAAAGCCGCTGGTTAGTGGGCTACGAACAAGAGCTTATCAAAAACCTTACCGGTAGTGCTCAGTTTTACCTAGAGCGTACTTTAGACTATAGCGCGTTAACTCAAGCAAGCCCTGCAAGGCAATTTGAGCCTGCCCACAATCGAGTGGTACTTACCCAGCGATTGCATTACCGAGCCTTGCAACAAACTTTAAATATAAATTTGTTTAATTTCTATTCCACCAGTGACCATGATGGCTATTTAAAATTTAGCGCTGATTACAGCCCTCAAGATACTTGGCGCTTAACTGGCGGCATGAATATATTCTACGGTGAAGATGCACATACTTTTTACAATCAATTTCAAGACGCGAGCAATGTATTTGTTCGCTTTAGGTATTTTTATTAGTTAGTTATAAATGAAAGGAAGTGAGTTATGTCAGCAGAAAGAGCGTTAACGGCTTTTGCCGGTTTTATGGTGTTATTGTCAGTTGCCTTAACAGTATGGGTTCATCCAAACTTTGTTTGGTTAACCGTATTTGTTGGCGCGAATTTGTTTCAACAAAGCTTTACTGGATTTTGCCCGGCGACTATTGTTCTGCGCAAAGTATTTGGTTTTAAAACTGAGAAAGAATTGGCTGCGTAAAACCTACGGTCACCATCATTACTGCGAAGGCTGCACACCTTGCAGTATGATGTTTTGTAAGTTGTTAAGCGTACTCTTAAAAAAAGCTGGGTCATCTAGACTGTTGTTTGTGATAGATTCAATTTGAATACGAAAGTCCGCATAATGTTGGGTAGTAGACCAAATAGTGAAAATTAAATGGTATGGGTCTACGGGTGCTATTTTACCGGCCTTAATCCATGCATTAATAACCATCGCTTTTGAATCAACCAACTCTTTTAGTGGTAATTTTAGCTGTTCTTCTAGTAAAGGCGCACCGTGAAGCATTTCCATGCAAAACAATCTAGATTCAGCAGGGTGATCCCTTGATAATTCTAACTTAACTCTAATGTAGTCTTTAATCGTTTCTACAGCGTCTTGCTCTTCATTAAAGCTTGCCAATGGGGCTAACCAAACCTGCAACAATTGCTGCATGACTTCTATGTAGAGTTGTTCTTTACTCTTAAAATAATAAAGTAAGTTAGTTTTAGACACCTTGGCCAAGGCAGCTATTTTCTCAACTCTGGTACCTTTTACACCATGGCGAGAAAATAATTCTAGCGCCGCTTTCATTATTGCACTCTTTTTATCTAACTTTGCTTGGCTACGTTTAGTGCCGCTGTTTAGTGTTTGTGATGGCCTTGTGTTGCCTGATGTTATTTTTGATGACAAGGTAAATGAATCCTTAAATGACTAGCTTAGAATTCTAATACCCCTGCCTAAAATAATCTAGGTTTTCTCCAGCGCATCTTTTTTGTGCGTAGCTGCACGAATATTACGCAATAACTTGGACCATTTGGTCCACTTAACACAACGCCTTTAATGTATCTCACTGTTTAATATGGCTTTTTACCATCTGGTCTAATTTATGCTAAGCCATGCTTATTGTTTAACAACTAAGCAATTTTATACGCGTCGGCTTACTACTTACAAAATATGTTAGTTGCACGTAATAAAAATAATTAAAAATAAGTGAGGCAATCATGGACGTAGGCGTATTTATTCCAATTGGTAACAATGGCTGGTTAATTTCAAAGACTTCTCCTCAATACAAACCTAGTTTTGATATGAATAAAGAGGTAGTGCAAAAAGCAGAGCAGTACGATATGGACTTTGCTTTATCTATGATCAAGTTAAGAGGGTTTGGGGGCGATACTGAATTTTGGGATTATAACCTAGAGTCTTTTACCCTTATGGCAGGGCTGGCGGCAGTTACTTCAAAAATTAAGCTATATGCAACAGCAGCCACGTTAGTGATGCCACCTGCGATTGTTGCACGCATGGCAGCTACTATAGATTCTATTTCTCATGGCCGTTTTGGTGTAAATCTCATTACCGGTTGGCAACGTCCGGAGTATTCCCAAATGGGAATGTGGCCTGGCGATGAATTTTTCTCTAGTCGCTATGGTTATTTGGGTGAGTACATAAAAGTATGTAAAGAACTTTGGGAAACCGGAAGCAGTGATTTCAAAGGCGAGCATTTCCAAATGGATGATTGCCGTATGAAGCCGATGCCAGAATCCAAAATTCCTATTATTTGTGCAGGGCAGAGTGACGCTGGCATGGCTTTCTCAGCTGAACATGCTGACTACAATTTCTGTTTTGGTAAAGGTGTAAATACGCCAACTGCATTTGCACCTACGGCAGAGCGTTTAAAAGTAGTCGCTGACGAAAAAGGTAGAAAAGTGGGTTCGGTGGTATTGATTATGGTTATTGCTGACGACACTGACGAAAAGGCTATGGAGAAATGGCAAATGTATAAGGACGGTAAAGACCAATCAGCCTTAGATTGGATGACGCAGCAAGGCGCGATGGATAAAAAGTCAGGCAAAGATACTAATATTCGAGACATGACTGACCCAACATCTGCGGTTAATTTAAATATGGGTACATTAGTGGGTTCTTATGCCTCGGTTGCCGCCATGTTAGATGAAATAGATACGGTGCCAGGATGCGAGGGTGTGTTGTTAACCTTTGATGATTTCATTCAAGGTATGGATGATTATGGCCAAAAGATCCAACCACTTATGAAATCTCGCCAACATATTAAAACAGCGGTAGTTGCATAATGTCTGATATTACAGAATTCTCCGTTGCCGGTTACTGTACCGGCAACAATGCCAATGAAGTTGTATTACCTGCAAAGCCAGAACCTTTGGCACTGAACACAACAGAAACCGCCTTAATTGTAGTTGATATGCAAAATGCATATGCCAGTAAAAATGGGTATTTGGATAAAGCTGGATTTGATATCTCAAGTACGGGCCCTGTTATTACCCAAACCGCTAAGGCGATAGCCGCTGCCAGAAAAGCGAATATGCCAATTGTATTTTTTCAAAATGGTTGGGATAACAAATACGCGGAAGCCGGCGGCCCTGGCTCTCCAAATTGGTATAAATCGAACGCCTTAAAAACTATGCGTAAAAACCCAGAACTAATGGGTACGCTATTAGCTAAAGGCACGTGGGACTATGAGCTGGTTGATGAGTTAAGCCCTCAAGAAGGGGATATTGTTATTCCTAAAACGCGATATAGCGGATTTTTTAATACTAACTTAGATAGCATGATGCGCAGCCGTGGCATTCGAAACTTAGTATTTACAGGTATTGCGACTAACGTGTGTGTGGAATCAACCTTACGAGATGGGTTTTTCTTAGAGTATTTTGGCGTTGTATTAGCTGATGCCACCTATCAAGCTGGCTCAAATGTAATTCAAGAATCAGCGCTGTTTAATATTGCCACCTTTTTTGGCTGGGTGTCTAGTGTTGATGAATTTTGTGAAGTGCTGGCGTAAATAACACTAGCAAATAATTACCATAAAAACTAAATGTAAGGAAATTAAGCATGAGTAAAAAAGCAATTATACCACCAGGCACTAGTACTCCTATTGCTCCTTTTGTACCTGGCTCTATGGCAGATAATATTTTGTATGTATCAGGCACTTTAGCCTTTGATAAAGACAACAATATTGTTCACGTTGGAGATGCCGAGGCGCAAACTCGTTACATTTTAGAAACCATTAAAAGTGTAGTTGAAGCTGCTGGTGGCACTATGGATGACATAACGTTTAACACGATCATGATCACCAATTGGGACGACTACCCAGCATTGAACAAAGTGTATGCCGAGTATTTTCCTGGTGAAAAACCCGCTCGCTATTGCATTCAGTGTGGCTTAGTTAAACCTGAAGCGCTCGTAGAAATAGCAAGTATTGCTCATATAGGCTAATGCATTTGACTAAGTGTGCTGTGCAAGCAAAGCGTTACTAACACTGCAGGTAAAATAAGGTATTAAGATGTATTTTGAAATACTGGGGTCTGAGCTTCCAGATGCAACAACTATTGTTTTAAGCTCTGGATTAGGGGGCTCTGCTCATTTTTGGAAAGCTCAACTGCCTGCCTTAACAAGCAGTTATAGAGTAATAGTATATGACCAAAATGGGACAGGCCGAAGCCCTGCAGATTTACCTAGCGGGTACTCTATTCAATCTATGGCAACAGAATTGCTTGCGTTATTAGATAGTATAGAGGTAAAGCACTGCCATTTTGTTGGTCATGCACTGGGCGGGCTAGTAGGCTTACAAATTGCTGTGCAAAGGCCTGCATTGCTCACGAGTTTAGTGCTAATAAACGCATGGAGTAGCCCAAATGAGCATAGCTTGCGTTGTTTTAGAGTAAGAAAGTCCTTATTAGATAACAGCCCGCCGCAAATGTATTTACAGGCGCAAGCTTTGTTTTTGTATCCACCTGATTGGATTATGAATAACATCGATATGCTCGAAGAAGAAGAGCAACACATGTTAGCGTCTTTCCCTAACAAACAGAATTTACTAGCAAGGATTCATGCTTTAAGCGAATTTGATATAGAAGCAAGTTTAGCAACCGTTACTACGCCAACCTTAGTGTTTGCCAATAAAGACGATATGTTAGTGCCTTGGCAAAGATCTGAAGTGCTTGCGGGCTTGTTACCCAATGCCGAGCTGGCAATTTACGAATATGGTGGGCATGCTAGCACCGTGACTACGCCAACTGTATTTAACGAAAAACTGCTCGCATTTTTAAGCACTTAACTTTTAATTTTTTACACAATTTTTGGACATTATTCATGACAACACCTTTAAGCGACGCTGCACTTTCACAGCTTTTTTACGATGCCCACACGCACTCAAATTGGCAAGATAAGCCTATTCCTGAAGCCTTAATAGAGCAACTATACGACATGGTTAAATTAGGCTCTACGTCAGCAAATTGTAGCCCTGCTCGCTTTGTATTTGTGATGTCTGAAGAAGGTAAAGAAAAGCTAAAGCCATCTATATCTAGCGGTAATTTAGATAAAACCATGACAGCGCCGTGTACCGTCATTGTGGCCTATGATGAAGAGTTTTATGAGGAGCTCCCTACTTTGTTTCCTTACGCTGACGCTAAAAGTTGGTTTACAGGTAGTCCAGAAGCGGCATATGAAACCGCCATGCGAAACAGTTCATTGCAGGGCGCTTATTTAATAAGTGCTGCGCGCGCTTTAGGCCTAGATTGCGGTGCCATGAGTGGATTTAACCCCCAATTATTAAATGACACTTTTTTCCCAAACAGTACATGGAAGGTTAACTTTTTAATTAACCTTGGCTATGGCGACAAAGAAAAAGTCCACAAACGCTTACCTCGCTTAGCCTTTGAGCAAGCTTGTAAAATCGTTTAATACAAACATATTTAGGCTAGGAGATTCAGCAACCATGAGTGCATTAAAAGAAGTGACATTAGATAACACAAAGCAGTGTGTTTCATCAGAAGATTTTAAACAGGGTATGTCGGCCTTGCCTGGCACAGTGAATATTGTGACTACCGGTTCAGAACAAAACAAAGCGGGCTTTACCGCTACAGCCGTGTGCAGTGTAAGTGACAACCCACCCACGCTATTGGTGTGCTTAAACCGCGGAGCATCGGTGTATAAAGCCTTTGAAAACGCTAAAAGTTTAGTGATAAACACCTTAGATGCCGGGCAAGACAATTTATCAAACATATTTGGCGGAAAAGCCGTGATGCCTGAGCGTTTTACACAGGGCACTTGGGGAACATTAGTTACCGGTGCGCCAGTGCTAGAGGAGTCAGCAGTATCGTTTGATTGCAATATTGTAGAAATGAAAAGCGTTGCCACCCACGATGTGATTATTTGCGAAGTGGTAGGCATTAAGCAAAAAGAGCAGGCTGGCGCGTTAGTTTATTATCAAAGAGCGTATCACCATTTAGGCTAAACCCAGTTAAAAAAGTAACAGAGTTACTTTTATTCAAGAAATTAACGGCAGTTGATATATAAAACTAGCACTGCCGATAACTATTCGTTTTATAAATAAAACTATTCAGCGTGCCGCAAGCTATATTGTTGTAGCTGGCATTGCTGTGTTTGAGGAAAAGATATGAGAACAATTGGACATTATATTAACGGCCACATTGTAGAGCCCGAAGGGCGAACCCAAGATGTAACGAACCCCGCAACGGGCAAGGTGGAAAAGCAAGTACTGCTGGCCTCAAGCCAAACTGTTCAAGAAGCAATCGAAACTGCACAAGCGGCTTTTCCTGCATGGCGAAATACGCCTGTTTTAAAACGCGCTAGAGTAATGTTTAAATTTAAACAGTTGCTAGAGGATAATGCCGAGCATATTGCAGAATTAATTGGCCAAGAACATGGCAAAATTAGCCATGATGCGGCTGGCGAGATTCAAAGAGGCATTGAGAATGTTGAGTTTGCCTGCGGTGCTCCGCAACTGTTAAAAGGCGAGCATAGTAAAAACGTTGGCCCTAATATTGATTCATGGAGTGAGTTTCAGCCCTTAGGCGTAGTTACAGGGATTACCCCTTTTAACTTTCCTGCTATGGTGCCGCTATGGATGTTTCCGCTAGCCATTGCATGCGGCAACACTTTTGTTCTTAAACCTTCTGAACGGGCACCTAGCTCAACCTTGTTTATAGCACAATTATTAAAAGAAGCCGGCTTGCCAGACGGCGTAATGAACGTGGTAAATGGTGACAAAGAGGCCGTAGACGAATTATTAACAAACCCCACCGTAAAGGCCGTTAGCTTCGTTGGCTCTACGCCCATAGCTGAATATATTTACACTACGGCTAATGCAGCCGGTAAACGATGCCAAGCGCTTGGCGGCGCTAAAAATCACGCTATTGTTATGCCTGATGCCGACATGGATAACGCGGTTAACCAATTATTAGGTGCAGCATTTGGATCATCAGGGGAGCGTTGTATGGCGCTATCGGTAGTGGTGGCCGTGGGTGAAAAAGCAGGTGATACCCTAGTAAGCAAAATGCAACAAGCCATGACGTATTTGAAAGTAGGCGCTTATACCGACGCAAGTAATGATTTTGGCCCGCTAATTAGTTGCCAGCACAGAGATAAGGTTAGCGCGTATTTAGCAAGCGCTGAGCAACAAGGTGCCAAAATAGTAGTTGATGGCCGTGAAGCTAAAGTGAAGGGCTTTGATAATGGCTTTTTTATAGGCGCCACCTTAATAGATGGTGTTACTCCCGATATGGATAGCTACAAGGCCGAAATATTTGGCCCGGTCTTACAAGTTATTCGCGTAGATACCATGCAGCAAGCCATGCAACTTATTGACGATCATGAGTATGGAAACGGTACCTGTATCTTTACTCGTGATGGTGAGGCCGCTCGCTACTTTTCAGATAATATTCAAGTGGGTATGGTGGGAATTAACGTGCCTCTGCCTGTGCCTGTGGCGTATCATAGCTTTGGCGGTTGGAAGCGTTCACTGTTTGGTGATTTACATGCCTATGGCCCTGATGGCGTTAAGTTTTACACTAAACGTAAAACTATTACCCAAAGATGGCCATCAAGTGGTATACGCGAAGGAGTAAGCTTCGCCTTTCCTAGCTAGGTCAAAATATTAAGAATACGGTAACAGCCTCTCACATTCACGCAATGCTGCGTGAATAAATAAAACCTCATCATCCTCGAAAAATCGAGGGTGATGAGCAATCATATACACTCAGTTTACGAGCTCAGTCCACAACATATCAATAACGCCATGTTATTCATATTTCAAACCGTATTTTTGTAGCTTCCTATAAAGTGTGCGAGTACTTACATCAAGTTTCTCAGCTAATTCATCAATGGTGTGTTTAGGGTCAATGCACAGATTCGTTAAGTAGCGCTTTTCTAACTCATCTAAGGAAACTAAGGTTTCTGGTAAATTCGAAACATTATTTACAGCACCTTTCACTTTTGTTTGTTCAGGCAAGTCATTCAGTTCAATTATGTCTTCGTCAGCCAGTAACACCGATTGCTCCACAATACTTTTCAATTCTCGAATATTGCCTGGAAATGAGTATTCGCAAAGGTGCTTCATAGCTGCCTTCGAGAACTTTTTATACTTCATTTCGCTCCCTTGCAAAAAGTGATTGGCTAAAGCTGGAATATCATCTTGGCGCTCACTTAAAGATGGCAATGAAATAGGGAAACCGGCAATGCGATAATATAAGTCTTTTCTAAACAAACCCTGCTCTACTAAGTTCAGTAAGTTTTTATGACTGGCACAAATTAAGCGAAAATCTGCTTTTTTTAGTTTTGTCCCGCCTACCGTTCGATAACACTGGGTTTCAATTAGGCGCAGCAGTTTTACCTGCATACTTAAGGTAACGTCAGCAATTTCATCAAAGAAAACGGTGCCACCTTGAGCCTCTTCTATCAAACCTTTTTTATTTTGCACCGCCCCTGTGAACGAGCCTTTCTCGTGACCAAACAATTCTGACTCAAATAAGTTTTCATTAAGCCCCGTGCATTCAATTACAACAAAGGGCTTTTTGCTTCGTCTACTTGCATCATGCAAAGCCTTAGCAACTAATTCCTTACCTGTTCCAGTTTCACCATGTAATAAAACTGAGATTTCGGCTTTGGCGGCTCGATTAATTTTAGTTAACATGTTTTTGAAAGGCACAGAAGTGCCAAGCATTTTGTTTTTTTCTGATTCAACAGAAGCAAAATTTATTTTATCGAGTATCTCTAAAAAACCGGTGGTAATACCATTTTCGTCTTTCACTGGTTTCATTAAAATATCACAATACGTTTTACCAAAATCTGTATTGTGAACATGCATAACACTGCTCGCTCGCTGGGTACTTTGACACGCTTGAATAGGGCACTGCTCACCATGCTGATCACAAGGTTTAGAATGCCCATGTGAAATTTCATAGCAGCGGCTGTTACCTACCCTCACCTCATTTTCGTAAGTATCTCGGTATGCGTCGTTCACTGCTAGTATTACGTACTGTGTATTGATAAATATTGCAGGTTTATCAATAGAATTAATCATTGATTGCACAATGGAAATGTTCATTTTACTACCTAAGCCGCGCTGACAATTATGACCTAATGATTGACAAATTTGGCAGCATTTACAAGGCAAACTTTACTATCATTCATTTATTTAAAAAATTTTCTAACCAAATCAGATATTTAATCCTTCAGCAGGATGGCACAACTCTTGATTACTCCACATATGTATATGCAAAAATTCAACGCTAGGAATAAACCATGAAAGCACTAATTACTGTAATTATCATCACTAGTTTTAGTCTCAGTTTCACAAGCGGCAGTACCGCCCAAACTCAAGTTCAAAGCAACACCCTTGATGCAAACAGTAGATCCGAAGGTGAGTTAAACAGTCAGAGTATTAATTCGCTGGAAATGCAAGCTAACGAAAAAATTAAGCAATTCTCTGGGCAATTGAAAACAGTACTTGTAGGCGCTATTCAAGCAGAAGGATTTGCTAGTGCGGTTAAGGTGTGTAAAGAACAAGCGCCTGAAATAGCCAAGAGCGTATCAAAAGATGGGTGGACGCTCGCTAGAACCAGTTTAAAAACGCGAAACGCTGCAAACAAACCCGATGCATGGGAACAGGAAAAATTACAAGATTTTGATAAAAAATTTAAAGAAGGTGTATCACCTAATCAATTGTCAGCCATTGATGTAAATGAAAATCGCTTTCGCTATATGAAAGCTATTCCCACCGGCCAAGTTTGCTTGGCGTGCCATGGAAGCAATGTAGAGCCATCACTTAAAGCTACGACAGATAAAAACTACCCGAATGATAAAGCGATTGGATATACACTTGAAGATATACGTGGTGCGTTTACTCTACGCAAGTCGCTCTAAGTAAAGGGGGATTACCTTGCAAGCTCAGGATATAGCTCATCAAACTCTTCAGGGCTTAGACCCGTTGTGAGCTCTATTAAATCATCGATGTATTCATCATGAGCCGCATTACGAGTGAGTATTGCAGCCTTTGAAGAAGTAGCCATGTTGTTTGTTTGTGTTAGGTTAAATTGATTCATTATATTACCTACTAATTAAGTGTTTGATACTTATACTTTGCAAGTATCAAACCTTTCTGATAAAAAATAAAAACACCTATAAATCAAAGGCTTTAATGCAGCCCTCAACATAAATCTTAAGCAGTTATGAACATTTTACATAGTGGGTATGAACATAGGGCTCATTCTCCCTAACTACCAGCCCATTACAATATCAACAGCTGACCATACGAGTAATTACATTCAAAAGCACAAAAGCCTGTACAAAAATAATACAGCTTGCGTCACCCAATTACAACTTTCTAACATCTATCCGTTTTTAGTTTCTGCCTTTAGGAGACTTTTTAACTGCTTTAGCATTTGCCAAACAAGTAAAGCAGCTAGAATAACAGCGCCTAACTGATGCACAATGCTTAGCATATCTGAGTGCTCGCCATGAACTAAATCTAAACTAAAGGAGAATTGATCAAATAAAGCATCTACCACAAACCCTGATAAGAGTGCTGAGCCAATTAGCGCCACCAAGTAGATACCTAATTCACGAGCACCTAGTTCATTTTTAATGATCATTAGGGTAGCAATGTTGGTTGCAGGGCCCGTTAACATAAATACGAGCGCTGCACCGGGTGATACGCCTGCCATTATTAGCCCCACGGCAATTGGTGTTGATGCGGTTGCACAAATGTACATAGGAATAGAAATTACCACCATTAACAGCATGGCAACGGGCCCTGTTCCATAGCTTGCCATCCAGTCGGCGGGTACATAGGTAAGGACTAATGCCGCAAAAAATAGCCCAATAAGTAGCCATTTCATAAAATCTACTAATAACTGACCAAAGCCGTATGCAAAGACGTTTTTTAAGCCACTTATAAAGCTTGGTTTGTTTGCCTCTGGATTTCCAGCGCTACAGCTACTCGATGCATGGCAACAACTGCTCTTGCTGGCCTGGTTACTTTCGTGCTTATGGATGTCATTTGCTTCTGGCTGCCCCCACAAAGCAATACTCAAACCAGTTACCACGGCCGAGAAAATTGCAGCAATTGGACGGGCTATAGTCATAGGGAGCCCCATTAAAGCATATGTAATCCCAATAGAATCCAGCCCCGTTTCAGGCGTAGACACCAAAAAGCTTGCTGTACTTGCCTTGCTGGCGCCGTTTCTTCGTATTCCCATGGCTACGGGTATAACTGAGCACGAACATAAGGGTAAAGGGGCGCCTATAATTGCAGCGGTAAACACTGAATTATTTGACCCCAAGGTATTTTCGATCCATTTGTTGGGCAACCATTGATGAATTAGGCCTGCAATAAACATCCCTAACAATAAATATGGCGCTGATTCAATGAACAGCAAAACAAAATTATTAGCCAGTTGCATGCTCAGGCTCCTTTGTGTTTTGAGTGTTTTCTAGTTGGCTGATAATGGAACAAAATTGAGCGCTTTCAGTCCCCCCGCAGCATTTATCGTTAAGCTGTTTGAGCACCTGTTTTAATTCACTTAGGCGTTTTATTTGCTGATGTACTTCATCCACTTTCTTTTGGGTAATTGCTTTTGCTTCTGCGCAAGTGTGTTGGTCTTTTGCATCTTTAATATTTATAAGCGCCGCAGTATCCTCTAAGCTGAAGCCGCTTTCTTTGCAGCGCTTGATGAAATGCGCGGTAGCTAAATCATCACTATTGTATATTCGATAGTTGTTTTCAATACTTTTTTGCGGCACCAATAAACCAAGCTTTTCGTAGTATCTGAGCGTATGTGCAGATAAATTCGTCGCTTTCGCTAGTTGACTAATTTTCATATGTTAAAGCCCTCATGTTGGAACATTAAAGTGTATACCAACAGTATACACCTTAGAGTCAACTCTAAGGTCAACGGTAATTTAATAAAAACTTTGTTGCAGCGTTCGAATCAAGGGGTTCTGAAAAAAAAGAACCTTGTCCCAGTAAGCAATCAAAATCATTTAATATCTTTTGCTGCTGATTAGTTTCAATTCCTTCTGCTACTATATGAACATTTAAACTATGCGCTAAAGAGATAATGGCGCTGACAATTTCAATGGCATTTTGGTTATCTAATGTGTTGTCAGTAAGAGCGCTTACGAACATACGATCTATTTTTAAGAACTGTACCGGTAGTTGACCAAGGTACGCTAATGATGAATAGCCAGTCCCAAAATCATCTATAGCAAAATCAATACTGCAGGTATGTAATTCATTGAGTACTCTTTTAACCTCGGTAGTGTTTTCCATTAGCGCCGATTCAGTTATTTCTAATTTTAAATATTTTCCATCAATATGATGTGAGGCCAAGGCTTCCTTAACAATATCTACGAGACCAACATCACTAAGTTGCTTAGCTGATAAATTTACAGCCATACTAATTTTATGTGTTATGTTTGCGTCGTTTTGCCATATTTTTAATTGCTTTAATGCTTTGTTTAACACCCATTCACCAATTTGCAAAATAAACCCCGACTCTTCCGCTAATGAAATAAATCGTTCGGGTGAAATAAGACCTTTGCTAGGATGCTGCCAGCGCGCTAAGGCCTCAAAGCCTTCAACTCTTCTTGTTTTTAGATTGACAATGGGTTGATACACAACAAAAAACTCTTCATTTTCTAGGCCTTTGAGCATGTCTGTTTCTAGCTCAATGGTTTCAAGCATATCTTCTCGCATGTTTTCATCAAATAATTGACATAATCCACGGCCTGTTTCTTTAGCTTTGTACATCGCAATATCAGCATCACGTAATACTTCTTCGGTAAGCGTATATCGATAGTCGCAAATAACTATGCCAATACTCATCATAAAAGGCACAGTAGCGTTTTCTACGCTAAGAGGTGACTCAAAAGCACTAATGACTTTATTACCAAACAGCAACATTTTTGCCTCGGTAATATCCCCCTCTACCACTACGATAAACTCATCGCCGCCTAAACGAACAGCTTGGCAGCACTCATGCAACAGTATTTGTAAACGTTGTGCAGCCTCTATAAGCACCTTGTCGCCGAAAGAATGACCTCTGGAATCGTTTATATACTTAAATTTATCTCCATCTAAAAACATTAGTGCAAATGTGAATGCTGAATTGTTTTGGCATTTTTGTAGTAAGTCTTGAAGATGTTTAATTAACCATTGACGATTAGGTAAATTGGTTAGGGGATCGTGAAAAGCCATATGAAACATTTTAGCCTCTGCGATTCTTCGCTCCTCCACTTCTATCGATAATTCAGCGGTACGTTTTTCAACGCGCTGTTCTAATTCAACATTCAATTGTTGAGCTACTTTACTGGCTTTGGCTAATTCACTGTTTACCTTATTCAAGACTTCTGTTTTTTCATTAACCATTTGAGTCAAAATATCACGTCGTCTTTTTGACTTATCTGATTGCCATTTAATGCAACTCAAAACAAACAGAATAAAAAGAAAACGTGCCCACCACGTTTCCCACCAAGGTTTGTTGATTATGAGTGAGATACTTCTATCTTGATTATTCCAAACACCATCATTGTTCGAACCTTTTACTAAGAATGTATATTCACCTGAATCTAAGTTGGTATAGCGGGCGCGGCGTCTGCTGCTGTCTACTGTTGTGTAAGTGTCTTCTAAGCCATCTAAGCGGTATTGATACGAGTTGTTTTCAGGAGAAATGAAATTAAGCGCTGCAAATTCAAATGTAATATCCCGTTGGCCATAATCTAATCGAATTTCTTTAGACACACCAATCGACTTTTCTAAAATAGAATCCTCACCAATGGATACTGGTTGCTGAAACAGCTCAACTGATGTGATAACTACATCAGGCACTTGTTCATTTCGCCTTGTGTTACTTGGGTTAAATACTGAAATTCCACCAGCGCTACCAAAATACAAATCGCCGTTTTTGGCGCTCAAATGCGAAAAACGATTAAATTGCATGCCAGCAATCCCGTCACCAAGATCAAACACTTTGAACGACTCAGTGTGGGGGGTAAATCGATTTAATCCGGCTCGTGTACCAATCCAAATATCGCCGTTAGAGTCTTGCTCAAGCGACACTACAAAATTGTCACTTAAACCGTCTTTTTTCGTGTATTGCTTGGTAAATTTTGTTTCTGGCTCAAAATACGTTAAGCCTTGCGAGGTCGCTAACCACAAATGTCCGTTTGTGTCGGTTAACACATCATAGATGGTGCCATACGTATCATCACTTAAATAATACGTAAATTCTCTTTTAGCCACATCTAGCTTTTCTAAGCCATTAACTCCCGCAAGCCAATATGTACCATCTGAAGAAGCTTCAAAATCATTTATTGCTGAATTTTGAATGCCGGTTGAGCTGTCTATATCTGAACTAAAGTAAGACTCAAAAATACCTGTGAGAGGATCATAAATTTGCAAGCCTAGCGTCCACACACTTAGTAATAACCTGCCATCTGGTAGCACTTCTATTCGAAAAATATTGTTGTTGGCTAGACCAGTCTTCCCGCTATTGTCTTTATTTTTGGTAATACGTGTGAATTTATCTGTTCGAGTGTTGAGGAGATTAAGCCCGCCAGCCCAGGTGCCTACCCATATTTGACCTAATTTATCTTCGGCCATTGATATAACCGAGTCACTGCTGATACTGTGAGGATTATCTGGATCATGCCTGTAGTGTTTAAATACCCCCGTTTGAGGGTTATATCTGTCGAGACCACCGCCGTCTGTGGCAATAAAAATATCACCCGAGGAATGTTCATGTATGTCTAAGACATTGTTTAGGGACAAGCCATTTTCATCACCATCCGATTGTACAATTTTATTGAATCTGTCTAACGTTTTTGACATACGCCTAACGCCAAAAGTATTCAGTGGGATCCACAATGACTGCTGATTATCTTCAAAAATATTATAAATTGTAGCGGGAGGGAACTTATCATTCTGGTTTCGTGAAGAGGCAAAGTGGCTAAATTGGTGGGTGAACAAATTATATCTATAGAGCCCACTTTTTCCCGTGCCAAACCAGATGGCACCATCGCTATCTTGGAAAACACTCCAAATATCGTCATTTACTAAACGTATATTTTCGTAAGGGGACGGGTATGAATAATTGGCGCTAAATTGCTTAATTGAATCTGAGTTTGGATCATAAAGCAGTATACCTTGGTTAGTAGCTGCCCATAAATTACCTTGATTATCAATTAGCGCTTGGCGAATCGTTTCATTGCCTAGCTCAAAATTGGGAGGAAGCGATAGTTGTTCAAGGTGTAAATTTTGCGTATTAAGCTTAAATAAGCCATTACCTGAAGCTATCCATAAACACGGGTTGTTTTTGTCGGCAATAATACTGCGAACATCAAATCGCGCGGTTTCTTCTAAATGTATTTCATGGACAATATCACCTTTGACTGGGTCAATTGCTTGAATTCCGACTTTGTCTCCCCCGAACCATATTAGGCCCTTCGGGCCCTCTGCCAAAGTTCGAATAATGCTCCCTTTGGTAACGTCATACACCGTAAATGTTTCAGTTTCTTCGTGATACAAGCTGATGTTTTTGTTGCCCGCAAACCACAAATTACCATTGTTATCTTCAATAATATCGAAGACAAAATTACTGCCTAAGCTGCGTGGATTAGCTGGGTCATGGTTAAAATGTTGAAACTTATAACCATCGTATTTTCGAATGCCGTTGTCAGTACCTATCCATATGAAGCCTCGTTTATCTTGAACGGAAACATAAACTTCATCGCCAATACTCTCAGACTCTAAGTATATATTGTGGATACTATATGACAGTTCATCAGCCTGAGAGGGTTGCTCTGAAAAGGCTGCCCTTGTTACTACTAAGACAAACAATATCAGTAATATTGCTATTTTATTTTTTATCATTCAAGAGCCGAGCTTACTACTATAAACCATACTTTCGCATAGTATGAGGGCTCACTGCAATAGTACTTTTTTTGTACTAATAAGGATTTTTAGTTAAACACTCAGGATTATAAAAGTAAGCACCCACATAACAAATTGAATCACACCGAAAGCGTTCTCGCCTTTCAGTGTGTTCTTACTAGTTATACTTCGTAGTCATCACCCGCGGGGGTTGCAAATGTTTTCTCTTCAGGAAAGCTTAAACGAACATCTTGTCCTGTAGGAGCTTGCGCATCTTTGCTAATTATCATTTCTACGTGCACATTATCTTGCTTTAACAAAATAGCAGCAGGCGCATCGCTGTGACCTAAAAACCCTACGAACTGTTGGCTTTTCTCTAAGCCACAATGGCTTCCGTCAGCAAAAAAGGCCATGATGTGACGAAAATAAACAACATATTGTTTAACGTCTTTATGCGAACCATTTTGTAATGGAAAGTGCTTATCAAGTACATCAGATGCATTCTGCTGGTCCATATTTACAGCAAACATGACCTGCTCAGCTGCAAACGATTGAGTTTGAATATTGCGGCGATTAATTTCTGCGATTGGCATGTTCATAATGTATTCTCCAATGTATCTTGTATTTAGTTACTTGCTACTCTTAAAAACTTTTATTAAAGCTTTCATAATTTTCTTTTCGCAATTAGGTTTGCTACTTCGATGGTTAAAGCATAACGCAAAAAATTATAGAATTTCACAAAGAAAATTACACATAGTAAATTTTACAAATTGTGAAAAATTTGTGATAGGTGTAAATGTTTTGAATTACACCTTGGCGACAACAAACATTGAGATTAAAACCAAATGAAATCTATATATATTTCATACTATTAGCGCTTGTTTTAAAAATAAAAGAAGCGTAAAAGTAAAACGGGTTCTGCGAATGATATTTGTGAAATAAGGCGTAAAGGTGATATTAGCTGTGTGAAATTTTGCCTGAGTTTTTGTGTAATAGAAAAAATCAGCATATTTTTTGATGACATTTCCAGTGTAATTAACACATAAAAAGCCCCCAGTTAGCGCAAAAGTGCAGCTGTCACACGGGGTAATAAATAGCTTTAATTTTCCTTATACTCCATATTCGCATGAAGCTACTTCTACAAGTTTTGTATACATTTTAGAAATCTGTTCATGAGTGTCTAAGTTTTCGATAAAGTGCACCGACAGGGTGTTTTGCCATTGCTTCAGAAGCTCGGGGTCTTCTTTAAGTGCGATTGCAAAATCAAAATACGACTGCCATGTACTTTGTCTAAGTTCATCTGGAACCACTGCACTAATGTGACCGTGATCTCGAGTTACTATGGGCAAATCGTTTATGATGGCCGTTTGCGAACTTGTACCTCCACCTTGACGAAGAGGGTTGAGATAAACGTCGGCCATTTTACTAACTCTTGGCAAGTCTCCTTGAAACCCCAATTGAATTAGTCGGCCCGATTCTATTAGTTTTTCTGAAAAATAATCTTTTAATACTAGATCTTGTGTGCCGGCAAAGGCAATGACACTATCTGGTGCATGGTCTAAAATTCTCTCACAAATGATAATAAACTCAGAGCACAACTCCTTTTTCAAACGTGTACCTACAACTAAGTACACAAATTTGTCTTCTGCAATTGAATACTCTTGTTTATTAACAACTCCTTCTTCTTTACCTGCAGGTGTGACTAGCATCGATTCCAATAAAAAATTTTGTTTATGCCCAAAGTTTTCTGTAATTTTTTGATGTTCGGTTGTGAACAAGTGCTTAGGTACAAAATAGGCGTCTGAGTGCGCAAAAGGTACAACACCACCGGTAGTTGCAAACAATGAGGGGAACAGTCCGTATATAGCTTCTTGTATTAGCGAGTTTTCACCATGGGAAATAACGGCGTCTATGCCAAATTGCTCTAGGGTGTTAAGAATCGTTGCTATTTTGCCTGTAGTAAGAGGACCAGGATCAAAGCTAATAATGCGCACATCTTTTTGCTTAAACTGCATATAGTCCACTTTTTTTATCTGACCACCTTTTAGCTCTTTATTAGCGTGAGACGTGAGCGGTTCTAATAAACCTAGCTCGTTGGTGTAAGTTAAACTATTGGTGTTAAAAACATAAGTTGTACAACCAAAACTGTGGTCTAGGTTAAGTGAAATATTAAATGCTTCTCGAGTGGGTGCATGCCCCATGCTCAGTATTTGCGGTGCGATAATAGCAATATTTTTCACGCTACTTACCTGCTTTTTACGCCTTACACCCAATGCATCTAGGCTTGCATTACAACGACTACTGGTTCTTGCATGGTGTTTTCTAAGTTGCTCGGTGACTTTATTAGAAAGCTTATGGCCGGTAAAAGAGCGGTTTATAATGCTCCAAAACAGCTCGTTATGTATATTGGGCGGTAAAGTATTGCCGACAAATTCAAATAACAACTCTAAAAACTTAGATTCATTTAATAAATCAAATAACAAAAAATATAAGGGTACTGGATTGTCGTGGGGTAAAGTTGTGTTTAGCAGAGCCTCCGACAAAGCTTTCTTTTCAGCGCTAGAAGCCTTATGTGTTATCTCTTTGAACAGGCCAATGTATTGTTTGTCTGCTTCTTGGATTACAGTATTACTGAACAAACCATTGATAATTTGCAAAGATTTATTGATCATTTCTGAGGACATGTAAGCACTCTTGGTAATTTAACATTGCTAATCTTTTTAAGACTAAGCAAATTACACACCAATACGGTTTATGTACTTGAATATGTATAAAAGAAGCTAAAGGCGTTCGTAAACCCTATCGTTGTTTACAAACACCTTAAAATAAGTGTTTGCGGAAAGAACGAGGTAGATAGTAGACGGTCTATTTTAAGAAGGCCAATAACAGGCATTTTTTGCCTTTTAAATGTAGGTGAACATTCTGACATGGCTGACTTAAGCTCAGTTATGAGCTTTTAAATATGGCGATATCTGTGGCTTTGTCGTATTTCTTTGACTAAATAAATCAACAAAATAATAAACGGAAAAAAACCTAGTGCCAGAGGCAAAAGTGACGCATTAAACCAATCAGGGAATAAACCTGCCTGCCCGAAGAAGAATGAACCACTTGCTATGAAAAATGAAAAACACATACGCCATAAATGCCGAATCGTCCGTTGAGTGTTAGTGAGCGTTTTACCGATAAGCACTCGCAAATCACCAATAAAGGCTAGAGAACCCGCAACCACAAATAACATAAACGCTTGGGGTGGTGAATCATCAATAGTGCCAGTAGGGCTATTACTCGCTAGATAGATGAAAAATACGCCAAGCAAAGTAATCGTAAGTGCAACAACTATTCCTAATTTTTCACCAATGCCAGCACGAAAGTTACGACGTTGAGCTGCCGAAACACCGCTGGTTAAAAGATATAATGCCAAAACTCCCGCTACAAAGTTGGTTCTTTGCCCCATCTCTAAAAAAGGTGCAACACAAGCTCCAATTGAGTAGCAAATAAACATTGCTATATAAAATATTTTACCTGCCTTACGATGAAGGGCTTTTCCTTTTGGTGCCAGACTCGCTGCAGTGCCTGCGAGCATACCTATAAAACCCCCGCTAATATGCGCATACAACAGCAAAGCAGCACCCCAATGGAATATTAGGTTAACGTCTTTGTCTAGTTGAATCGTCTCAGCCAAAGCTTGGTTAATTTGAAGTAAAAAAAGGCAGAGTACCCCGGCAGGAATTATGACTATGTTTTTATAATGCAATATTTGAAATCTCGGTTGTTTAATTTTTAAATGAGCTACTTAGAGCGAGGTCATGAAATTAAAACAAGTATTGCATTAAAAAATATAGAAATGTACTTACTGATTTGCTGAAATTGTAACAGAGTTTATATCACCGGCTTTTTATGCCGAAATAGTGAGCCTAGCGGGTTCCACTTGCAGTTGTATTTAGCTCGTTAAAATACCGACCCGCCGCGATTAATTCAAACGTATAACGTCCTTAAGCTATAACTTTTGAAAGTTAATAAAAACTTCTATGTCCGCTAACCTACCCATGTCTGCACAAAATTATCAAACTACATTAAGTGATACCAATATATGCTCAACGCCAAATTCTTATTTGAAATTAAGGCACATATTGGGAGGTCACCGCCTTCGCGGTGATGACGTGTATGATATTATCGCCTGACAATTAAGCTACCTTTGGTGCAGACGCTGTACCCTGTTTGGGTTTAATGGCCGATACAGTTGACTCTTTTGAATAATCTATCCAATCAAGTAAAATCATTTCACCGCTAGCATCTTCAACAAGTACTGAGCAGTTTTCAATCCAGTCACCATCATTAATGTAATGCATGCCGTCTACATAGTCAGATTCTGGATGGTGAATGTGCCCACAAATAACGCCGTCTAGCTGTAGTACTTTTGCGCGTTTGCATGTCGCTTTTTTGTAGCGAGCTATAGCGGCATTGGCGCCATTTATACGCTTTTTAATATAACCAGCCAATGACCAATATTGGCCATTACGCAGTTGCTTAAAGTAGTTGTACCAACGGTTTGCAAATAAAAGTAAGTCGTAGCCTTTATCCCCAATCCAGGCATGAAATTTACCTAAGGTTACGTCACCATCACATTGGTCACCATGCATCACCAAGTACTGTTTATGCTGCGCAGTTACATGCACACACTGGCGCGTAATTTCAATATTACCAAACTGCATACCCGAATATTTTTGCAAAGGCGCATCATGGTTCCCAGGTAAAAATATGACTTGAGTGTTTGTGTGGCTAATTTTCATCAGCTTGTGCATCACTTCATTATGGCTTTCAGGCCACATAAACTGGCGGCTCATTGACCACATATCTACTATATCGCCCACCAAGTAGAGTTTGTCGCAGGTCATATTGTTTAGAAAATGGAGGAGGAAATCGGCTTTGCAGTCTTTGTTTCCTAAATGAGTGTCTGAAATAAATACGCTGCGAAAATGCGGTTTTGAAATCATAATCTGCCCAAGTTCTGTGGTGTTAGATAACAGCTTTACTTGGGCTCACACAATGGAGTGATTACATGACAATCACTTTACGATTTAGTGAATCTACAATGACAATGATATGACGATTTTATGTACAAGTTTTAGCAGCGAACGGCAATGACTCTAAATCATTGAAGAGGTAAAATAACTACCTAAGCCCAAGGTGAATACCCACGCACCCCAAAAGCTGTGCTCTAGCGCAACCAAAATAGTGGAGCGTGACTGTGCGTATGTTTTGCTAAATACATATCCAGCTGCCATAGATAAAATGACCGCCACCCAATTTGCGTAAAATAGATGAGCGAAACCAAAGGCAACACTACTTAGCAATACTCTATGCTTTTTGCGTGGAATAATGTGCTTGTAGCGATGAAACAAAAAAGTACGAAAGATGAGCTCTTGCGGCAATGCTGAAAAAAGCGGGTACACAATTAACAATAATAGCCATGTTTCCAGTTCAAACTTGGGCAAGTAGAAAAGTTGCTCTGGATCAAGCCAATAAAAGACACCCGTAGTAAACACCATTAGCGCAAAAAATTGAAATACTACCGGCTTAATTAACTTCTTAAACCCTTTTTTATTCCATAAACGAAATCGTTTAAATTTATGGTCTTTTAACAATACCCACATGCAAGCCGCGCTGCCAAACACCATAAGGGGCAGTAACACAAAGTGCATGTATTCACGCACAAAGTAAAACCCGCAAGGTAGTAAAAAAAACAACAAAAACAACTCGGTCCAGCGCTCTCTATTTGCCACTAAAACAGGTTTACTTTCAAGCTCAGATGTTTGTTGAATTAAATGCATGGTGTAATTAGGCTAAATAACATAAAAAGAAGGACTAACTATGTTATCTGCCATAAGTCTTAAAACTCTACTTTCAATTTACAACACGTTTAAGATAACGTTAATTCAACCGATACTGGGCAATGATCAGATCCCAAAATATCAGTGTAAATATGCGCGTCACTTACCATAGGCGCCATTTCCTTAGATGCCAAGAAGTAGTCAATCCGCCAGCCTACGTTTCTTTGACGAGCGCCTGCACGGTAACTCCACCAGCTATATGTTGCTTGATCAGGATAGTGCATTCTAAAAGTATCAATAAAACCTGCCTTGCTTAAGTTATCAATACCATCAATTTCTTGCTGCATGTAGCCAGCACTTTTGTTGTAATTTGGTTTTGGGCGCGCTAAGTCAATATCTTTATGTGCTACGTTTAAGTCTCCACATACCAGTACTGGCTTTTTTTCTTCAAGTTTTTGAACATGAGCTAAAAATGCCGCATCCCACTCTTGCCTGTAGGAAAGTCTCTTTAATTCACTGCCTGAGTTGGGCGTATACACGGTGACTAAAATAAATTGCTCAAACTCAGCCGCAATAACACGTCCTTCTTGATCATGCTCTTCAATGCCTAATCCATATTGCACCGATATAGGTTGTTGCTTACTTAAAATGGCAGTGCCTGAATAGCCCTTTTTAACCGCAGAATGAGACACCAAATGAAAGCCTTCAATATTGCCTATGGCCTCTGCCACTTGATCGCATTGTGCTTTGGTTTCTTGAAAACACATTATATCTGCAGCCATGGTTTCAAATGAGTGCGCAAATTCTTTCTTTAATACGGCACGAATGCCGTTCACGTTCCAAGATACTACTCGCATCTACAGTCCTTCTAATCTTTTCTAATAATATTGGTAATTGTAGCAATTTAAGGAGAACAAAGAAGTACTCTTATTCGATTAATTTGTTAATCGGAAAACGTGTATCGCTTAGGAGCGCGAAGCGATTACAGACTTACTTAGCTTTAACCAAGTCAAAACGTAATAATGTATAAATTTTAACATTTTGGTCCTTCATTGATATAAAAATGAGCGCTTTGCAGAAAAAATATGCAAAAAGCATGCTTTTAGCAGTATAAACTTACGCCGCAATTGTATAGTATTTAAACACGCCATACTTGCAGTATACGGATATATAAGCCTGACTATATGAGAAAGCTTAGTAAAAACCCACTTGCTATTGGTAACCTTGTAGACGAAGCTATTCATAGTTTGTTCGATTCTGTGGAAGCTTTGTCGGTACAAGGCTATAACGAAGATAGACAAGTAATTTATTGGAATAAGGGCAGCGAAGTACTTTATGGCTTTAGTAAGCTTGAAGCTATGGGCAGAAAGCTTGAAGACCTTATAATCCCTAGGTATATGCGCGAGAGTGTTATAAACGCGCACTCAAATTGGCTACGCCATAATATTGAAATTCCTGCCGCTGAAATTACCTTGCATGATAATCGTCAAAAAGACGTTAACGTATTTTCAAACCACGTTATGTTTGCAAACCAATACAGAACGAAACAAATGTACTGTATTGATATAAACCTAGCAGAAATAAAACAAGCTCAAGCACAAGTTACCTTAAAAGATAATATTATTGAGACGGTGTTTGAAGCCATTCCTGACTTATTCTTCTTATTAAAAGAAGACGCAACCATTATTGATTATCGTGCCAGTAATGATAAAAAGCTCAATTTTGCGCCACAGCAATTTGTAGGGAGGCTTATGACCAGCGTCCTTCCTAGTGAAGCAATTGCTCCATTCAACGAATGTATTGAGCAGGTAATAACACGTGGTGGAGTATCACAATTTAATTATGCGGTAAATTTATTAGAAGGTGTATCGCATTTTGAAGCACGATTGAGCTACCTAAAAGATAATCAACAAGTGGTTGTGATTATTAGAGATATAACTGAGCAGCATGAAAGCGCTCAAATCATTCGCAAACACGCATACTATGATGCCCTTACCTCTTTGCCTAATCGCTTTTTGTCATTAGACCGCTTGGAACACATGATAGAAGAATCAAAACGGACGCGAAGTAAAACGGCAGTCCTCTTTCTAGATTTAGATGATTTTAAAAAGGTAAATGATTCTTTAGGACACGAGGTGGGTGACAAACTACTTATTGAGGCGAGCAAACGGCTAAGCTGTGCCATTCGTAAAGAAGATACTGTAGGACGCCTGGGCGGCGATGAATTTATTGTATTACTGCACCATATTATTGATGAAGCGAATGCCATGGATATTGTGACGCACCTATTACATATTTTTACTGAACCATTTCATATAGATAATCGTGAGTTAATACTTACTCTCAGCATAGGGATTGCTATATGCCCTGAAAATGGGAAGAACGCATCAGATTTGCTTAGAAATGCTGATACCGCCATGTACCAAGCGAAAGCAAATGGTCGCAACACCTATTCATTCTTTACTGATGAAATGAACGTCATAATGCTTCGACGCTTTGAAATTGAAGAGCAAATGCATTTGGCTCTTGAGCGCAATGAATTCACTTTGTATTTTCAGCCCAAAATTGACTTAAAAAATCGAAAAGTTATGGGGGCAGAGGCATTATTAAGGTGGGTAAACCCAAAACTAGGAGTACTTGAGCCCGATGAGTTTATTCCTATTGCAGAACAAACTGGATTGATTGTACCTATTGGTGAGTTTGCAATTAACAAGGCCCTTGAAGTACTTAATAAATGGCAACTGCGTTATGCTACTACTTTTACAATGGCAATTAATTTATCACCTCGGCAATTTAGGCATAAAAGCTTCTTAGATACATTAAAACATAACATTTCAACGCTTGAGCTAGACCCTAAATTAATAGAGTTTGAAATAACTGAAGGCGTACTCATGATGGGCAAGTCGTATATTGATGAAGCCTTAAATGAGCTTCGTGAAATTGGCGTAAAATTGTCTATGGATGATTTTGGAACAGGCTATTCATCTTTAAGTTACTTACGCCACTATGCGTTTGATGTCATTAAAATAGACCAAACTTTTGTTAAAGGCTTACCGCATAATAAAGCCGATTGCGACCTAGTTAAGGCCACTATTGCAATGGCAAATAGTTTAGGCCTAAGCGTTGTAGCCGAGGGGATTGAAACGCTTCAGCAGCTAACCGCACTAGAAAAGTTTTCATGTGACTTTGCCCAAGGGTTTTATTTTAGCGAACCCTTAAGTGAGTGTGACTTACTTGCATTTGATAAGTTTTAGCAGACTTGTTAATGCATACTTCAAAATTCATCTTATTTGCACATTTAATGTCAACTACATAAGCTAAACTTGTAGCATGATATTTCTACCTTATTTTGATAAAGCGAAAAGGTTAATTATGAAAACCGCAAGTTGTAATATAGCGTTAGCTCTTTTGATATCACTTGGCCTAAGTGCTTGCCAACAAGCTGAGAAGACTGAATCTGAAATTAAACCAAGTCTACCGACAGGGCTTGATCTTTCCATGTTTGTTGAAGGTGCATTTTCTAAAACACCCGAAATAGTAAACTGTACAACCGATGCCGGTACTAAAACAAAGTGCTACAAACTAACCACAACCGGCGCACCCGCACAGCGCCAACCCGGTCCGTTTTGTCCGCGTACAACAAGTGATGGCGCCGACAAAGGTGGTGCATGGTTTAGTAAAGAAGGTAGCGGTGATTTAGTTGATATTACGGGTGAGTTCATCATGAAACTTGATGAATATTATGATGATGAAAAGTGGATGGTATATGATGTGCAAACAAATAAAGTGCGCTACACCGCTACCAAAGAAGCCTGCCTAGGAGCCGCCAAACCTGATGTTGAAGAACAATACATGCAAAATTGTATTGAGTGCGAACTAGATTACTTAGATGATGACTTTTCAGTGACTTATTTAATACCCGTTACACCTATTCCAGCAGTTGAAACAGGAAGGGTACGCACAGCGGGCATTTCACTAGATGGCAGTGAATTGTCGGGCCCAGCCCCCATTGATGCTATATTAGGTGCTTATACCATTGCCGCATTCGATGATTGCGGCGGACATATTAATGTTCATCAAGCCTATCATTATCATTCATCTACGGGCTGTACCAACAAAGCTGACAAATTTGATGATGGCCATGCGCCGCTTATTGGTTATGCGATTGATGGTTATGCTATTTACGCCATGAAAGATGCCAGTGGCAATGAGAGTGAAGATTTGGATAATTGCCGCGGTTCAAGCGACGCTAGTCGTGGTTACCATTACCATGCGGCTAGCCCCAGTGAAAACATATTTATAGGCTGCCTGCATGGTGAAACCGTGCGCCCTATTAACGGCCACAAGGGCGGACCACCTCCAGGTGGCGGCATGGGTGGCCCTCATGGAGAATCAAATGACCACTAGTAAAAGACAATTTTTAAAAACGGCAAGTGCCGCTATAGCCACGCTACCCTTAGTTGGCCAAGCATTCGCAAGCGAAAGTGCAACAAAGACCAAAGCAAAAACACACGTGCTGAAAGATTTAACAGCTGGGATTCAGCCTATAAGCGCAAGTGAAAGGCGCGAACGAATTATCAAAGCGCAATCGTTAATGCAACAAAACAACATACACGCGATGTTGTTAGAGCCTGGCCCGGCTATGGATTATTTTACAGGAATTCAGTGGTGGCGCAGTGAGCGCTTAACTGCGGTTGTTATTCCGCAAGAAGGCGATATAGCGGTTGTGTGTCCGTTTTTTGAAGAGCCTAGTATTCGAGAAAGCTTACAGGTAGGGGAAGACGTGCGCGTTTGGCAAGAGCATGAAAGCCCATTTCAGCGCGTAAAAGAAATACTAAACGATAGGAAAATAAGTAGCGGAAGCCTTGCCTTTGAAAGCTCAGTTAGGTATTTCGTGCAACAAGGCGTAATGTCATTATTGCCAAATATGGCGGATATAAGTGCTGATCCTATCACTCTAGGCTGTCGCATGTATAAAAGCACTCATGAATTAGCCCTTATGCACAAGGCCAATGAAATTACCTTAAGCGCCTATGCTCACGTATGGTCAAAGCTTGAACTTGGCATGAGCCAATCTGAGCTAAAACAGCTTATGAGCAACACGCAGGCCGCACTGGGTGGCAAGGGCATTTGGAACATGGCTTTATTCAATGAAGCCAGTGCCTATCCGCATGGCACAAAACAAGCGCAAACAATACGCGAAGGCTCAATTGTGCTGATGGATTGCGGCTGCAGCGTTGAAGGGTATCAGTCAGATATAAGCCGTACATTCGTATTTGGTGAAGCAAATAAAAAGCAGCGCCGCGTTTGGGACACAGTGCGTGAAGGTCAAAATGTAGCATTTGCGGCCGCAAACTTAGGTGTTGCAGCAGGAAAAGTAGATGATGCCGTAAGGGCTTATTATATTAAACAAGGCTTCGGCCCTGATTACAAACTGCCAGGTTTATCACATCGTACCGGCCACGGAATTGGCATGCAAGGCCATGAACCAGTGAATTTTGTGCGTGGTGAACAGCAAGTGCTAAAAGCGGGCATGTGCTTTTCAAATGAACCCGGCATATACATTCCAGGAGAATTTGGCGTACGTTTAGAAGATTGCGTATACATGAACAACGAGGGTGTGCAATGGTTTACTACGCCGCCAGAATCTCTTGATTCACCTATTGGGGGGCTTGCTCCTTTAAATGCTTAATTGAAACAGCCATAGGCATAGCAACTAAATGTATTTGTGACTTGTACCAATTATATTAACTGTTTATCCTTTCCCCATATAAACAACTAGAGCTAAAGCGTAATTTTCAAGCACTTTAGCTTTATTCAACGGAGCGCTTTTATAATGGAGTTTTTGCGGTATTGGCAAAAAGTACTACAAGATTCAGGTAAAGTCTGGCTTGACGAGAACGCCTTTAGCTTTGCTGGTGCCTTGGCCTTTTATACTTTATTTTCGCTCGCCCCTATTGTGATTATTGCGGTTACCGTAATTGGATTAGTATTAGGCGAAGAGGCGGCGCAAGGTGAGATAGTAGCTCAATTCACTGACGTAATGGGCGCTGAAGCAGCCTCAGTGGTTGAGCGCGCGGTAAGCCAATCACGCATTGAAGAATCAGGCATTTGGCCCACTTTGTTGGGTGTGGGTGCACTTATGTTGGGTGCAACAACGGTGTTTGGGCAAATGCAATATTCACTTAATTCTATTTGGGGCGTTACCGCCAATCCCAATAAAAATAGCTTGTACATGCTAGCAAGAAAACGCCTTTTTTCACTCACTGTAGTGTTATCCATAGGCTTCGTGCTCTTAGTATCACTGATGTTTGGGGTGGCCCTTCGTGCTGTACTGAATTTTACAGCAGAGTTCCTTCCCTTTGTTGAATTGCTTCTAGGCAGCGCAGAGTTTTTAGTATCATTGGCTATGATTACGCTTCTATTCTCTACTATTTTTAAAGTGCTACCCGATGTAGTGCTTAGCTGGAAAGACGTGCTATTAGGCGCGCTTATTACTGCCATTCTGTTTTCATTAGGCCGCTATGGTATTGCCGCCTACTTGGCTTATACCGCTACGGCGTCAACCTATGGCGCTGCCGGTTCGGTAGTTTTAATATTGCTTTGGGTTTATTACTCATCACTTATTTTGTTATTTGGTGCAGCATTTACCCGTGTCCACATGCAAGCGCAGGGTAAAAAAATTATACCCCGCAACACTGCCGTATTGGTTGAAAAACAAATTAAAGAGCAAGAGCCCGTTTAATATAGCCTAAGTACAAAAAAGCCCGCAAAGCTTAACTTTACGGGCTTTTTTATATTCACATTTTGGCGCTATCAATAACTAATAGCGCCTCAAGTGGGAATGTCTGGCTTACATCATGCCGCCCATATAGATCTTAACTAATTGTTTTAATTGAATTAGTCACATGGGTATCGGTTATGATACCCCACTTTATACCCCTAAGATTAAGTTACTACAAAAATATTTTATTTTCCATGATATTACGATTTTTAAAATCTAATTTAAGTTCTTTATAAATGTATCTTACTTTCCTGAACTAGAGCAAAAGCGAGCGACTCAATCTTTTTTACTAATTTAGTTGGATAGTCGTCCCAATTATTTGTCGCAATAAAGATGAACATTTCATCATCAGGGTAATACTGAAATACAGCGTAGGTATAACCATTTGAACCGGTATGCTCAATTTTTCTATGCCCACTTTTACTCTTACTTAAAGCCCAGCCATAACCATAATGAGATGTCGCCTTTTTATTCTCGGCAATGTAAGGAGTAAACATTGTTTGCCAAGACGCTTCATTCAATATTTTCCTTGATGATAATGCTAAATACCAATGGTACATATCAGTAAGAGTAGATAAAAAACCACCAGCGCCTTCCATATGCCAACGCGGTCCAGGGTTATCGTATTGGTGTTGCAATGAATGTCCTACCGATTTACTTGCTGCTTGCATCGACAGCGCTTTTTGAAAAACATTCGGATCACGACCATAATTAACCGCTAAGTTTTCACTTTCTCTTATCAATAAACGGTATCCTGTTTGCTTTACACCAACAGGCGATAGAATATGTTGTTGAATATATAACTCCCAAGGCATACCAGTGATTTTTTCAATAATGGAAGCCGATAAACCATAGCCAATATTTGAATAATGATACCTACTTCCCGGTAAAAACAATAATTCTTTATCTAGCGCATGTTCGATGAATTTTTCACGCTTCGTTTCTGTATATATCAAGTCATGCGTAGCACCGTCTGGATGAGCTAGTAACGGAAAACCTGCTGAATGAGTTAACATGTGATGAAGTGTGATCCCCTTTTTATCTTCAGGTACATTCTCAAAAAATTCACTTAATGTTGACTGTAAAGATAACTTATCTTCTTGAACGAGTTTCATTATTGCTGTCGCAGTAAACTGCTTGGTGATTGAGCCAACATCAAATACTGTTTTGATATTGAATGGGGTATTAGTTTCTCGATTAGCCAGTCCAAAGAAGTCTTGAAAAATAATTTCACCTTTGTGAGCCACTAGCACACTACCTGAGAAATCAGATTTATTCATTTTATCCTGCCAGCTTTTTAAGCTCTGAGGTTCTTGGGTCTTCGATGAAGCCGATAGACTAAACAGTATTGAAAGGATCCCCCAAAATATGAATGTATACTTATTTGTTGATTTTAAAATTGTTCTCATTGCTTTTGTCCAAACGTTTTAAGTTAAAAATTACTTTCCTTGCTTTGCTAAGTTTAAGGAGTAAATATCGAGAAATTATCGAGAAAATAAAACAAAATTTAAGCGTAGAAAAAGTAATGAAAACTATATATTGTTACTGCCATTGATTTGATGATTATCGGTTTAGCAGCCCCAAAAGCATTTAAAAATAATGACTAAAGCACACGTACTTATTGTTGAAGATAACCTTGATATTGCCGAAACGCTTCAGTTATATCTGACGCAAGCGAAATTTAAGAGTACGCACTTATCGCAAGGTAAGAATGTATTGTCGACAATCGAAAATAAAGATGTAAACCTTGTTTTACTTGATCTTATGCTACCTGATTGTGACGGTGTTTCTCTATGTAAAAAAATTCGAATGATGAGCAAAGTGCCATTAATTATGCTGACAGCAAAAACTCAAGAGCAAGATGTTATTAATGGGTTGAATTCTGGTGCAGATGATTACATTTGCAAGCCTTTTAGGTCAAATGAAGTTATCGCTAGAGTGCAGAGTATGTTACGTCGAACCATGAATTTTCATTCTCTTAATCAACTCATTTTTGATGAACTTATACTTGGTGTTGAATCACGTACACTAACGATTAAGCAAACACCTGTTAACTTAACAAAATCAGAATTTTTAATTTTAGAATTCCTTTTAAAAAAGAGAGGTTGTGTTGTAACCCGAGAGCAAATTATCGAAAATGTTTTTGACCACACCTATAGTGCCAGTGATAGGGCGATAGATTCTCATTTATATAATTTAAGAAAAAAAATTAATTATGATCGGCAATATATACAAACAGTGCATGGTATTGGTTACAAAATGTGTGACCGTGGCGTTAAAGCATAATGAACTCTCTTGCGAATAAAGCAGCTTTTAACGTTGCTATTGTTTTTACTATATTACTTAGCGTCCTTGCTGGGCTTTTCTTTACGTTCAGCTCAAAGCAATTTTTTTCATATTTCGATGTTTCACGTCAAATTGAAAGCCTAAATCAAACGCTCAATTCACGAGCGATAACCATTCAAATAGAGCTTGCCGAAAAGCTGTCTCAACGAATATCTGGCATACAACAGAAAACTTCTAAATCAGAGTTGGTGTCGGTGTTAGATAAAGAAACAGTAAATAAACTTAAGCAAGATGTATTCAATTATCTTCAAAAGCAAGAAAGTGACTGGCCATTTGTTTTATTATTCGCGGATAAAAATAAGGTTGTATTAGCTGCAAACCCCGATGATTTGATAGGAATGGTTTATCAAACTCGAGATGGAGTAATAAAGCTTTCATCAACCAAAAATGAATTTGTATTACCACTGGATAACTTGGCACCGATAACAATACAAGGTGGTTATTCGGTGGTGGTGACCCCCTTTTCAGGTACGGATAGTATCGATACTTATCATTTTTCAATTAGAAGTATAGTAGTGCTTTTTTTCTGTGGTTTTTTGATTATTGGTTTAGTGCTGATTTGGTTAATTATTCAACGTTCGTTAGCCCCAATAAAGCAATTAAATATTGCTACTTCAAGTATCATTCAAGGTATTCATCCAGAACCAATAGCTGTCTCGGGAACTAATGAAATTGCGCAACTAACCCAAAATTTTAATGAAGCAATTGCCTCATTGAAAAAGCAAGAAGCATTGAGAAAGCAAAACCTAACCGATGTTTCTCATGAATTAAGAACGCCATTAACGATTATCATTGGGAAGTTGGATGCATGGCGTGATGGTTTATTAAAAGATGAGCACCAAGTGCAAGCTTCAATTATGCAAGAAGCTAATCAGTTATCACTGTTAGTTAACGACTTACAAGACTTAGCTCTAGCACAAGTTGGAGAGTTAAGAATTCATAAAAAACAATTCAATTTATTAAATACACTGAATGAAATAACACAAGCTAGTCAATATGCTTTCGATGATAAAAAGGTATCGTTTAAAATAATTGTTGATTCACAATTATCTTTGTATGCCGATAAAGTACGCTTTACACAAATCATTAATAATCTGTGTATTAATGCCATTAAGCATAATCATGAGCAGATAGACATAACGCTGAAAGCCCAGTTAGATAATAGCTACATTAAAGTTTTAGTGATTGATAATGGGGTTGGGATAACGAATGAACAAGTAGCTAAAGTATTTAATCGAACGGTTCAATTTTCAGAAAACACATCAGGTCTCGGATTAGGGCTATCTATTGTTAAAAACTTAATTGAATTGCATCAAGGCAAAGTATCTGTTGAAAGCAGACAAGGTTATACCTGCTTTAGTTTATTGTTTCCATTAGCTAAGAATTTAGACTGCTAATATCGATAAACTCCCCATAAAAAAGCCCGAGCATTACTGCTCGGGCTTTTCTTTTAATTAACGTTTCGAAATAGAGTTTTTACTCAACTACTACATCATGCCGCCCATTCCACCCATGCCGCCCATATCAGGCATTGCAGGAGCTGCTTCTTCTTTTGGTGCGTCAGCTACCATTGCTTCGGTAGTAATCATTAAGCTAGCAATTGATGCTGCAAACTGAAGTGCTGAACGCGTTACTTTAGTTGGGTCAAGAATACCCATCTCTAGCATATCGCCGTAAGTATCGTTACCTGCATTGTAACCAAAGTTTCCTTCGCCGTTTTTAACTGCGTTAGTCACTACAGAGGCTTCTGCACCTGCGTTAGAAGAAATTTGGCGAAGCGGGGCTTCCATCGCGCGAAGCGCTAATTTAATACCGTGAGTTTGCTCTTCGTTATCACCGGTAAGATCAACTAATTTAGCTGCAGCGCGAACCAATGCCACACCACCACCAGGTACCACACCTTCTTCTACGGCTGCGCGCGTTGCGTGAAGTGCATCTTCAACACGTGCTTTCTTCTCTTTCATTTCAACTTCTGTTGCTGCACCTACTTTAATTACCGCAACACCGCCAGCTAATTTAGCTAAACGCTCTTGAAGCTTTTCTTTGTCGTAGTCAGAAGATGACTCTTCAACTTGTGCACGAATTTGATTACAACGCCCTTCAATAGCGTCTTGGTCACCCGCGCCATCTACTACGGTTGTGTTATCTTTATTAATAACTACGCGCTTAGCCGTACCTAAGTCTTCAAGCGTTACTTTTTCTAACTCTAGGCCAATTTCTTCTGAAATTACTGTACCGCCAGTTAGGGTCGCAATATCTTGAAGCATTGCTTTACGACGGTCACCGAAACCAGGCGCTTTAACAGCCGCTACTTTCACAATACCGCGCATGTTGTTTACCACTAGTGTAGCAAGCGCTTCGCCTTCAACATCTTCAGCAATAATTAATAATGGCTTAGATGATTTAGCAACTGCTTCTAAAGTAGGCAGTAATTCACGAATGTTAGATACTTTTTTATCAACTAATAAAATGTATGGGCTATCAAGTTCAACAGTACCGTTTTCTTGGCTGTTAATGAAGTAAGGTGAAAGGTAACCGCGATCAAACTGCATACCTTCAACTACGTCTAGTTCGTTTTGAAGTGCTTGGCCTTCTTCAACCGTAATAACGCCTTCTTTGCCTACTTTTTCCATTGCTTCAGCAATGATTTCACCAACAATGGTGTCAGAGTTAGCAGAAATAGTACCTACTTGAGCAATTGATTTGCTATCAGCACATTCAGTTGAAAGCGCTTTAAGCTCTTCTACTGCAGCAATCACGGCTTTATCGATGCCGCGTTTAAGATCCATTGGGTTCATACCCGCAGCAACTGATTTCAAACCTTCAGTTACAATGGCTTGTGCCAATACAGTTGCAGTAGTGGTTCCGTCACCGGCTTCGTCATTCGCTTTTGACGCCACTTCTTTCACCATTTGAGCGCCCATGTTTTCGAATCTATCTTCTAGTTCGATTTCTTTCGCTACTGAAACACCATCTTTAGTAATGGTAGGTGCGCCAAATGATTTTTCTAAAACTACGTTACGGCCTTTAGGACCTAATGTTACTTTTACCGCGTTTGCTAGTACGTTTACGCCTTTTAGCATTTTGTTACGCGCGTCATCGCCAAAAAATACGTCTTTAGCTGCCATGATTAATTTCCTCTATATTCTTTTTGAGTATCTAGTTAGGTTTTAGCGCTTAGGCTAAAACATACATTATTCTACGATTGCTAAGATGTCGTTTTCGCTTAAAATTAGCACTTCTTCGCCGTCTAACTTTTCAGTCTTCACGCCGTAACCTTCGCTAAAGATAACGCTATCGCCAACTTTAACGTCAAGCGCTTTTACGTCACCGTTTTCTAAAACGCGACCGTTGCCTACTGCGATAACTTTACCGCGAGTCGATTTCTCAGCTGCCGAACCAGTAAGTACAATACCACCGGCTGACTTGCTTTCTACTTCTTCGCGTTTGATGATTACGCGGTCGTGTAAAGGACGAATTGCCATTTTCAAATCTCCTGAAAATTCAAATAAACATTAGTGTTTAAATTTAACCTTAGCCCGCGCTATTACGGACTTAAGATACTTATTCCGCTTTTAACTCAAAGCGCAATAAAAAGTTTAGTTAGCATGAAGGCCTAAGCGCTTAGCTTAAGCTTTCATGTTGTCGCAAAGTAATTGGGGGTGAGAAATATAAACTCAAGGGGAAAATGGTAAAAAAAGTCTAATTTAGCCTATTTTTTTCATCATCAGATGGCTTTGTTTCAGAGGTGTCAGTGTACTCACCATCAATGATGTCGCCTTTTTGGTATCCCGGCTTGTTTGTCTGATTAAACGGCTGGTTTTGAAAATCGTCATTCGCGCTAAATCCTGACTGCGAAAAATGGACGTTACCCGCTTGTTTAAACTTCACCTTGCTCATTAAAAATGATGCTATGGGCCCTCGGCTAAAGGGTAAGGTAAATAGCAGGCCAAGAATATCAGTAATAAAACCTGGGGTAATCAATAACACACCAGCTACAAGCAGCAATAAACCTTGCGCCATTTCTGTACTGGGGGCTTCTCCGCGAGCTAGTTTTAACTGCAAAGACTGAAATAAAGCAAAACCTTGCTGGCGAACAAAATAAGCACCAAAGAATGCCGTTACAATAACAACGAGAAAAGTATTCCAACCACCAATGCTGTCTGACACGTTAATAATTAACATAATTTCAGCAATAGGAAGCACAACAAATAACAGAAACAAAAAAGGCATGACACCGTCCTTTACGAATATTCAAAGAATAAATATGGGGTGTTATGGCCAATTTTCAATCTTATTTTGAGCACCAACAGTAATATTGTAAATACAAATAGTAGGCGCTTACATGATTTCATACTACTATCGTAAATATGAATTATGACTCTGCATGAAATTAATTTTTTATTCTGCAGGTCTCATTGGCACAATCTAGTTTTACAAATAGGTTTTTATACATGCTCAAAAATAGTAGTAACGCCCTTTTTTCATCTCAGGCTAAGCCAACACACGGCAATATTAACAAGGGCTTTCACGCATATTTTACTTTGCTATTTTTAATCAGCAGCATGCTTGTTTTTGCTAACCAAGCACTAGCACAAAGCACCCCTGAGCCACTATTTAATGATGCACCTACATTCCTTAAAGTAGACGAAGCCTTTGGTTTTGACTATGAGCAAACTGAAAATAAACTGATTATTCGCTGGACCATTGCTGAGGGTTATTATCTTTACAAAAAGCAATTTAAAACCGTCACAAAGGGCGTTACGCTAAGTGAGCCAAGCTTCCCTGAATCCCAGCAAATTGAAGATGAGTTTTTTGGCTTATCAGATGTTTTTTTCGATGATATGGAAATGGTTTATACCATTGATGCTGCCCAAAAAGATGCCTCGGTTAAAATTCGTTTTCAAGGCTGTGCCTCAGCGGGCTTGTGTTATCCGCCTACCACACAAGTGGTGTTTTTAGACGCTGTTAATGAAAGTGGCAGTTCAAGCAATACAAGGGCTTTAAAAGATAATAGCGCTTCGCAAAACAGCTCCGCACCAGTATCGGCACAATTTAATTTGGCCGACGAACTATTATCTGACCAAAGCATTTTTATTAGCCTTGGTGTGCTGGCTCTTCTAGGATTAGGTCTTGCCTTTACGCCATGTGTGTACCCCATGTACCCTATTTTATCGAGCATCGTGATAGGTAAAGGCAAGCAACAAGTGTCTAGCTCACAAGCGTTTGCGCTGTCATTCGTTTATGTACAAGGCATGGCCATTACCTATTCAATTATTGGGCTTATTGTGGCATCTGCGGGTGTGCAATTTCAGGCAGCACTACAAAATCCGATATTGCTCGGGGTTTTCATTGTACTTTTTGTTTTACTGGCGCTAGCCATGTTCGGCTTATATGAAATTCAGTTGCCCCAAAAGTGGCAAGAAAAACTAAATAATTTAAGCAATGGGCAAAAACAAGGCAACTACGTGGGTGTATTTGTGATGGGTGTGGTATCCGGCTTAGTGGCGTCGCCCTGCACTACCGCTCCATTAACTGCAGTACTAATGGTGGTTGCACAAAGCGACAGCCTATTATTTGGTTTTGCCGCACTATATGCACTAAGCATGGGTATGGGTATTCCCTTGATTCTTTTTGGTGTAACAGGTGGAAAATTACTACCAAAAGCTGGTAATTGGATGAACGTAATTAAGGCCACCTTCGGCTTTATGATGTTAACCGTTGCGATTATATTCGTGGAACGTATTTTCGTATCTGACTGGACTAACTTGCTTTGGGCTGTATTAGGCTTAAGCCTTTTCTCATATTGGTTTACGGTAAACTTGAACACGCAAATGAGCTTTGCCAAAGGTGTTAGAACGTTAATATCTGCTGCAGGCTTAATTATAGCCGTTATTTTCACCTTAGTTTCTTTGCAAAAACTGAACCTTGCTCCTGCTTTAATTGGTTCAAGCACGCCGCATGAAGCCAAATCTGAGCACCCTGAATTTGAAGTGGTAAGAAACTTGGCTGACTTTGAAGCGAAGCTTGCCAGCGCAAATAGCAATGGCCAAACCGTAATGCTAGATTTATACGCTGATTGGTGCGTTGCGTGTAAAGAATTTGAGAAATACACTTTCCCTGATCCTGCCGTTGTTAAAGCCTTATCAAGTGCAGTGTGGATGCAAATAGACTTAACTGACAACACCCCGGATAACATCGCATTTCAAGAAGCCTTTAATATTACCGGGCTTCCCACTATTTTATTTTTTAATGAACAAGGCGAGGAACTTCGCCGTTCAAGAGTGACCGGCTTTATGAATGCCGAATCATTCGCCGAACATGTAAGTTTAACATTGAACAAAAACTAAACTTTTCACTCATTCGTACGATAACATTCTTAAGAGACATAAAAATGTTTGTAGTCCGCATATTGCACTAATCACAGCGTGCTGACGACGAGGCGCGCTCGTTAGTTTATTTTCTTTCAATATGAGAGCTATGGGTTTTCCCTATTTTTCGAGAACTATTGTATGACCATAGTGCCACCCACAATTCTTGACCCAGCCTTATTCATTGATACCGAATTAAAAAAACTTTTTTTACTTAGCTTAAGGGAAGTTTCACAACACGCTCGTCGGCTTCTTGTTGTTCTAAAACAAATAAAATTTGAATTACCTCATCCTATGCTAGCAAGTGACGATACTACGGCCAGTTATAGCCTAATCCAATCAAGATAATCAGGAGTTATATTTACATGAGTGAAAGAGCATTACATATCCCAGAACGTTTTGACTTTAGTTACCACAAAGAATTTACGGATCAGTACCAAGCACTATTAAATAGTGAAGATCAAAGTGATATTGCCTTAGACTTTAGCAAGGTAAGTTATTTAGACAGCTCAGCCCTAGGTATGATGGTTCTATTTCAAAAAAAGGCTAAGTCAGCAAATATTAATGTGAGAATTAGAGGCGCGAAAGACAGCGCGAAGGAAATCCTTCAAATAGCTAACTTTGACCGCTTATTCGACATAAGTTAGCTGAGCTCATTTCATGCGAATCCTCATAGTTGAAGACGACAATTTGTTTGCAGAAATTCTACAAAGCTTTGTAGAGGAAAAAAATTGCGCATGCGTGGTGGTAAATAGTTTAGAAAAAGCAAGGCTACAATTAAAAAATGCAGCTTTTCAATTTGTGCTACTTGATAATCACTTGCCTGACGGAAACGGTCTTCACTTCATACAAGTGATAAAGGAAATCTCGTTAGTTCCTGTACCAGTGATGATGGTAACCGCTGATGACAATCAAAACGTTATGGCGAGGGCTTTTAGCAAAGGTGCCGATGAGTACATTATTAAGCCGGTATCATTAGATTTACTTTGGCAGAAAATTCAACGCGTCCATGAGCTTTACGCCAAGGAAGCCAAGCTAGAAGAGCAAGCAAAAAGCTTAGAACGCCTGCTTGACAAACAAGAGCAAGAGGAACAACTGGCTCGCTATGTATACGAGCATGTATCTTCAAACTTAATAACTGAAACAGAATGTGTAGACACCTACTTGCAATCATCAAGCTCATTTAATGGTGATGTGTTTATTTGTGATACCGCCCCAAACGGTAATCGCTTTGTGATTTTAGCTGATGCCACTGGCCATGGTTTGTCAGCAGCCATCAGCATTTTACCATTGGTTACTACGTTAAAGGCAATGATACGAAAAGGCTTGTCTTTAGCTCATATGGTGCACGAAGCGAATAAAAAATTATGTATTGAATTACCCGATGATAAATTCGTTACGCTTATTGGTGTGGAAGTGAATTTTCATAGTAAGACTTTGCAATTATTCAATGGCGGAATGCCTGACGTTATTGCTTTAAATAAGCAACATCAAATTACGCGACATGCAAGCACTTCACTGGCCTTGGGCATAATGGAGCCAGAGGACTTTGACCCTGGTATCTTGAGCTTGGATACTCATGAACTGCAAAATCTATTCTTTTTTAGCGATGGCTTAATTGAGCAGCAAAATTTATTTGGTGAAGCTTTTGGTATGCAGCGAGTGCTCGATATAATTAAGGATTGGGATACGTCATCACCCCTTTTAAACCTTGTAGTTAACTACTTTACAATTTTTAACGAAATTGGCGAATTACAAGACGATCTATCAATATGTGATTTACAAGTTTCCGCGCTAATGGAAAAGCATATGTTTGCTGATCGCTACGTGAAAAACAAAAAGAGTGGAAAAGTAACAGCAGCACTAACAATTGAAGGTGGCATTATTGCTGACTCTGATTTAGTAGGTGCATTTGACGGACTCATGCAAAGTATTGACGTAGTAGGGGATTTGCGTCAAAAAGCATTTACAGTGTTTGCAGAGCTTATTAGTAATGCATTAGATCATGGCGTACTGAATTTAGATTCCAGTTTAAAAGATGATTTTGCAGGTTTCGCTGCGTATATAGAAATGAAGGAAGAACGACTATTTAATTTAAAAGAAAATGATAAATTAGACATGGTATTTTCTTACGAGCCCCGAACTAATGAAATTGGGTTTTCTATAAAAGACTCTGGTAAGGGCTATGATATTTCAGCCGCCTCAGGCATGGATGATGGTGCGTTGTCAGGGCGAGGCATGGCGCTCATCAATAAGCTTTGCGAACGTGTTGAAGTGCAAGCACCTGGTAATTATGCATCTGTCAGTCTTAAACGAGAAATTTAATTGATGAACATACGTATATTAGTAGTTGATAACTCCCCCAGCATTCGTCAAATGATAAGTATTACACTTAAGTCAGCTAAATACATAGTGACTACGGTTGAAAATGGGCAAGCTGCTTTAGCATTGTGTGAACGCATGCTGTTTGACCTTATAATAACTGACACAAGCATGGCAAAAATGGATGGCTTAACACTCATTGGCTATATACGAAAATTACATTGTTATCGTGATGTTCCCATAATGCTAATCACCAATGAAACAAGTGCCCAGGCAAAAGCACAAGGCAAGCAAGCTGGCGCGACAGAATGCTTAGTGAAGCCGCTGAATCCACAACACCTACTTTCCCTTACAGCAAAAGTGTTGGCTTAATTACATAAATAATTAGCCGCTACTTATAAAGTTTTTAGCTTATTTAACGATAAACTAATTAATGGTCTTTTTACATTCATAATAAGAAAGATATATCACTGGGCTAAACATAAGCATACATAGCGTTTATTAAGCTGGCCTAAAAATTTTCTTTGCGCATAACTTGAGGAAGTATAGTGAGTACCGAGGAGTTACAAACTAAAATTAAGCTACTCGAGCGCCAGCTAGAAAAAGAACGGCGAGGCCGAAAAGAAATAGAAGAAGTACTGCGGTCAAAAATGACGCAGTTGTACAACAGTAATCAATACTTGGACACCATGACGCAGCGCCTTCAATCTGCGCTTTGGGCCGGTAACGAAGTAGTATGGGAATTTAACATTGCTGACAACGCCTATTGTGTTTACAACAGCATAAATAAAAGCTCAGCAAGCGTTGCTAATGTGGGCTCTTTTGACGATATGATCAACAGTGTGCACGAGGATGAACGCCGTGAATTTGCTCAGGCGTGGCAAGCGCATATTTCGGGTAAAACCGACGGTATCAATGTAACGGTACGGCGCTTTTCTAGCCGAAAAAAGTCATATAGATGGATTAGTATTCGCGGTAAGAAAGTCTGCAATGAAAATGATGTGCTCGAAAAAGTAATTGGGGTGTACAAAGACGTTAATACCGCTTATTTAAAGAACCAAAGTTTTCAGACTGTCCTAGATGCATTTTTAAACTACAAATATCCCGCGTTTATTATTGATTCTGAAACCAAACACGTTGAAATCAACTACGTTTTTTACCGTATGTTAGGCCTCGAAAACACATATCTGAATCAAGATGCCCTGCGAAAAATGTTTCCTACGAACGAAATTATTAAGCAGCAAAGAAATGAGCAACGCTCTTTCAACGCTACAATTCAATGGAATGAACAAGCAATAGTGAAGAAAATCACCCTCTCTGACACCTTGTCAAAAGCTAATAACAAAAACGAAACGCGATACATTGTTGGATTTGCGACTAAAAACGAGTCTTAAGTGTAAGCATCTTCGCTGATTAGACCAGTAAATTGCTGAAAACATGCATATAAGTGTGTTATTTTACGCCCAGTGAAAAAATTAAGGGATTATTAAGTGTATTTTTGTCTTAATTTGAACGTTAGCGGCAAATTAGCCACTAAACCCCTACTTTATTAAACAAAAGCGTGATTTTAATGCAAATTCTGTTGTTGAATGGTCCAAATCTCAATCTGTTAGGTACGCGAGAGCCTCATATATACGGTTCAACAAGCCTTACCGATATCGAGACACAGTTAAAAGAGTCTGCACAAACCCAAAACATTGGAATGCAGTGCTTTCAATCAAACGCCGAACATTTACTGATTGACGCTATTCATCAGGCCAAAGGCAATATAGATGGAATCATCATAAATCCTGGCGCTTTTACTCACACCAGCATTGCTATACGTGATGCTTTGGTAGGGGTTGATATCCCATTCATAGAAATTCATATTTCCAATATTCATAAGCGTGAAGCGTTTCGCCATCACTCCTATTTTTCTGATATCGCAATAGGCACTATTGTTGGTTTAGGAACACACGGATACGGCTATGCATTTGACGCTCTTGTTACACATATAAAAAGCAAATTGGCTTAACACAACATAAATTTAAAGGCAGCACCATGGACATTAGAAAAATTAAAAAATTGATAGAATTGGTTGAAGAATCAGGTATTTCTGAGTTAGAGATAACTGAAGGTGAAGAATCAGTACGAATTCACCGCGGCAGCTCTTCACAAGGCGCGCAACTTGCGTATGCGCCACAAATGATACAACAAGCTCCAGTAGCTTCTGCGCCCGTAGCCTCGGCACCTGCCGCCGAAGAAGCGCCAGCATTGCCTACTGGCCACGTGGTAAAATCGCCAATGGTGGGTACTTTTTATCGCTCATCGTCACCTGAGGCAAAACCATTTGTTGAAGTGGGCCAAAAAGTTCGTGTGGGTGACACACTGTGCATTATAGAAGCCATGAAGATGATGAACCAAATTGAATCAGATGCAAGTGGTGTGGTACGTGAGATTATAGTCGCTAATCAAGACGCTGTAGAATTTGACCAACCATTGTTTGTGATCGAATAAAAGGGCCTCATCATGCTTGATAAAGTGCTAATAGCTAATCGCGGTGAAATCGCGCTTAGAATATTGCGGGCTTGTAAAGAGCTTGGCATAAAAACGGTAGCCGCTCATTCGGTGGCCGATAGAAACTTAAAACATGTACTGCTGGCCGACGAATCAATTTGTATTGGTAATGCACCGGCTAACGAAAGCTACCTAAATATTCCGCGTATTATTGCGGCTGCTGAAGTAACTAACGCAATTGCAATTCATCCTGGCTATGGCTTTTTGTCTGAAAACGCCGATTTTGCAGAAGCGGTTGAAAAAAGTGGCTTTGTATTTATAGGTCCTCGCGCTGACACCATTAATTTGATGGGTGATAAAGTTTCGGCAATAGCAGCTATGCGCAAAGCGGGTGTCCCTTGCGTACCGGGTTCTGACGGGCCGTTAGGTGATGACATTGAACGCAACAAAGCTATTGCTAAACGAATTGGTTACCCAATGATTGTAAAAGCTGCCGGTGGCGGTGGTGGTCGCGGAATGCGCGTAGTAAGAAGCGAAGAAGAGCTTGAATCAGCTATTAGCATGACGAAACAAGAAGCTGGCGCTGCGTTTAACAATGACATAGTTTACATGGAAAAATTCCTGGAAAACCCTCGCCACATTGAAATTCAAGTATTGGCTGACGGGCAAGGTAATGCCGTGCATTTAGGTGAACGTGATTGCTCAATGCAGCGCAGACACCAAAAAGTAGTTGAAGAAGCGCCTGCACCTGGTATTTCAGATTCTATGCGAGAAAAAATTGGTGAGCGTTGCCGCAGAGCATGTATTGAAATTAATTATCGCGGCGCTGGTACATTTGAATTTTTGTATGAAAATGGTGAATTCTATTTCATTGAAATGAATACCCGTATTCAGGTTGAGCATCCAGTCACTGAAATGGTGACGGGCGTTGATTTGATAAAAGAGCAACTACGTATTGCTGCCGGCCAGCCCTTATCGATTGAACAATCGCAGGTTAAAGTACATGGTCATGCCATTGAATGTAGAATTAATGCTGAAGATCCTAAAACATTCACTCCTAGCCCAGGCAAGATAACAATGTTTCATGCACCAGGTGGTTTAGGTGTTCGTTGGGAATCACATATATATTCAGGGTATACGGTGCCTCCTTATTATGACTCAATGATTGGCAAGCTTATCACCTTCGGTGAAAGCCGCGATGAAGCTATTGCTAGAATGCGCCATGCGCTGAATGAGCTGGTGATAGATGGCATAAAAACGAATGTTGAGTTGCAGCAGCGAATATTGGCTGATGAGAACTTTTTCAATGGTGGGACGAATATCCACTATTTAGAGAAAAAACTCGAAAAAGAAGCTTAGTTATGAAAACCAGCGAGAGCTGGTTTTTTTATGCTTATTGTAATTTGGACTGTCCCGCTAGTTTCATTTTGGACTGTCCCGTTTAGACTTATTTTGTGATTTGGACTGTCCCGTTTCTTGTTTTGCTTCCAATGTAATCAAAAATCCACCAAAGCCGTATAGATAACAAACCAATTTTGAGGCGCCCTTAAATGTTTAGTTTTTTCAAAAGTAATCCTAGTAAGAAGTTAAGAAAGCAATACGATATGAAGCTTGAGCAAGCCATGCTAGCTCAGCGCAAAGGTGACATTAAAAGTTACTCGCTGTTAACCGCAGAAGCCGAAAAAATGTGGGAGCAAATTCAAGCATTAGAAAGTGGCAAGGAATAAGTCGCTTTCATCTTCTGCCTACACTACGAACTTTTACTTGAGGCTCTTAATGCACCAAGGCTTTCAATGCAGTATCATGCACGCAATTTAGGGTGCGTATCGATGGAATGTTTTTTCGGTATGGCAGTGTGCAAAATAAAACAAGGTTTTCAACATGGCTTGGCAGCAAGTAAAAATAAATGTAAAAGCAGCGTATGCTGAAGAAGTAGGCGACGTGCTATCTGACTTTGAGGCGCAAGCGGTTACCTTTCTTGATGCAAAAGATACTCCAATGTACGAGCCAAAGCCAGGCGAAGTTATGCTTTGGCCCGATACGCAAGTTATTGGCTTGTATGATGCTCAAGATGATATTAGCCACGTAATTAGCCATCTTAAAGAAACATTTTCTAAAGACACCCAAATTGAATGTGTTATTGACCAGTTAGAAGATAAAGATTGGGAACGCGAGTGGATGGAAAACTTTCATCCTATGCAATTTGGTCGCCGTTTATGGATTTGTCCGAGTTGGCGAGATGTGCCTGACCCAAGCGCAGTTAACATCATGCTTGACCCTGGCCTTGCCTTTGGCACAGGCACTCACCCTACCACTGCTTTATGTTTAGAGTGGTTAGATCAAGCTGATTTACAAGGAAAAACCGTTGTAGATTTTGGTTGTGGTTCGGGTATCTTGGCAATTGCGGCACTGCTGCTGGGAGCTAAAGAAGTCATAGGTATAGATATTGATCCTCAAGCCATACAAGCCAGTAGAGACAACGCTGAAAGAAACAGCGTGTCTGACAGATTAAGTTTATACTTGCCCGAAAATCAGCCATGTATTCAAGCTGATATCGTTATGGCAAATGTATTAGCAGCACCGCTGAAAGAGCTGTCAGACACTATTAGCGAGTTTTGCGCGAAAGACGGCTATCTTGTGATGTCAGGGATTCTTGCTGAACAAGCGATCTCGGTTATGAATGTTTACGACCAAAAATTCAAATTTTCGCCTGTAAAACAACAAGGTGAGTGGATTAGGCTAAGCGCTTGTAAAAATACTTGACATTAAAAACAAGTATTAATCATTATTCGATTAAAAATTAACCTTTCCAAACGAATAAAAAATCAGTACTATACGCGACCCATTTGGGAGACGGCTTTCTTTTTTTATTAGGTGGTGCATGCAAATAGGTCCTTACAAGTTGCAAAACAATTTGATATTGGCCCCTATGGCAGGCGTTACAGACCGCCCTCTAAGACGCATTTGCGCCGAGATGGGTGCGGGTTTGGTAGTTTCAGAAATGTTATCTTCAAACCCTCGTGTATGGAAAACAGCGAAGTCACTAAATCGCATGAACCACGAAGGCGAATCTGGCATTCGTTCAGTTCAAATAGCGGGAAGTGAACCTGAGTTATTAGCTCAAGCTGCACAATTTAATGTTGAACAGGGTGCTCAAATTATTGATATCAATATGGGTTGCCCTGCTAAGAAAGTAAATAAAAAGCTTGCTGGTTCTGCCTTATTGCAGCAACCAGAATTAGTAAAAGACATTTTAAAAGCAGTCGTAAACGCTGTATCTGTACCGGTAACTTTAAAAATCAGAACTGGCTGGAATGAGGAAAACCGTAATGGCGTAGAGATTGCCAAAATTGCTGAGCAAGCTGGTATTCAATCTCTCGCGGTACATGGAAGAACTCGAACATGCATGTTTAAAGGTGTAGCAGAATACGACACTATAAAAGCAATAAAAGAAAGCGTGAGTATTCCAGTTGTTGCAAACGGTGATATTACAACACCTGAACAGGCTAAAAGTGTACTTGATTATACTGGAGCCGACGGCATAATGATTGGCCGTGCAGCACAGGGAAATCCTTGGATTTTCAAGCAAATAGAGCACTTTTTATCTACCGGCGGCAAACTAAATGGGCCTTCTATTGAAGAGTTGTCAAAGGTTTGCATTGCGCATGTTAGAGAAATATACGATTTGTACGGTACTCATATGGGGATTCGCATTGCGCGAAAACATGTAGGTTGGTATTTAGCCTCGTACGATACTACTAGAGAGTTTCGCCGAGATTTTAATGTGATCGAAGACAACGACCTTCAGATCCTAGCACTAGAAAAATACTTTTCATTGTTGCCACTGCAAGTGCGTAATAACACTTGCGATGCAGCGTAGCTTTATGAAATTACAAAATAGAGTAGTCATTAATGTTTGATCAAAATTTAACCTCTCCGTTCACCACAACGGTAACCACGCCTTCACAAACTCAGGCTCAAAAGCCTTTACGTTCATCTGTGAAGCAAGCTGTAAATAAATATCTTAAAGAGCTTAATAACCAAGATATAGATAACTTATATGAACTAGTTTTGGCGGAAATCGAAGCGCCATTACTAGAAGAGGTTATGACCTACACTCGCGGCAACCAAACTAGAGCCGCAAACCTTATGGGTATTAACCGCGGAACATTGCGTAAAAAGTTAAAACAGTACGGCTTAGGCTAAATCTGAAATAACATTAAAAAGAGCGTCTATTTACGCTCTTTTTTTTGTTAAACTCCCAGCCCCGGACAGTCCAATTTTCAATTTTTAACCGTTGAGTTCATCATGCAAAGCACCAAAACCATCTCTAGAGCATTAATTAGCGTATCTGATAAAACTGGCATTGTAGAATTAGCCAAAGCCTTAGCTAGCTTGGATATAGAAATATTATCCACCGGCGGAACAGCCACTTTATTACGACAAGAAGGCTTAACCGTTAAAGATGTAAGCGAACATACGGGACATCCTGAAATTATGGATGGCCGCGTTAAAACCCTTCATCCGAAAATACATGGCGGTATTTTGGGACGCAGAGATATTGACGGAAACGTAATGCAAAAGCATGAAATAGTGCCTATTGATTTAGTGATCGTAAATCTATATCCCTTCGCGAACACAGTGGCAAAAGAAGATTGTACCTTTGACGATGCTATTGAAAACATTGATATTGGTGGCCCTGCAATGGTGAGAGCTTCCGCTAAAAACTTCAATGATGTAACCATAGTGGTCGACCCAAAAGATTATGCTGATGTGCTAGCTTCATTAGTGGATGATGAGCCAGGCGTCCCTTACGATTTACGTTTTTCATTAGCAGTTAAAGCATTCGAACACACGGCAAGATACGATGGTATGGTGGCTAGCTATTTCGGTGCTATGCTTAGCGAAGATAAAGATTGCTGCAATGACGATGATTGCGATGCTGAGCATTCTCAATTTCCACGTACCTTGAATGTACAAATGCAAAAGAAACAAGATTTGCGTTATGGTGAAAATAGTCATCAAACAGCTGCATTTTACGTTGAACATGATATTCAGGAGGCGTCAGTTGCCACCGCTGAGCAAATTCAAGGTAAAGCTTTATCATTTAATAATATTGCAGACACTGATGCCGCATTAGAATGTGTTAAAGAATTTAGTGAGCCTGCTTGCGTTATAGTAAAACATGCAAATCCATGTGGCGTAGCAATATGTAGTTCGATACAAAGTGCATATCAAAAGGCATTTAAAACCGACCCTACCTCTGCATTTGGCGGAATAATTGCTTTCAATAGAGAGCTAGACGAAAAAACCGCCAGCGATATTATTGCTCAGCAGTTCGTAGAAGTTATTATAGCGCCGAGCGTAAGCGAAGCTGCTGCTTCGGTGTTGTCAGCTAAAACCAATGTTAGAGTACTAGCATGTGGTGATTGGCAAGGGCAATTGACTGAAGAGTACGACTTTAAACGTGTTAACGGCGGCATGCTTGTTCAAGACAGAGATTTTGGTATGGTTGAACAAGACGATTTAAAAGTAGTTTCTAAAAAAGCACCGACACAAGCGCAGCTTGACGATTTGTTATTTACTTGGAAAGTAGCCAAGTACGTTAAATCAAACGCAATTGTGTATTGCAGAGATGGCGCAACGGTTGGTGTTGGCGCTGGACAAATGAGCCGCGTATATTCTGCAAAAATTGCGGGTATAAAAGCAAAAGATGAAGGATTAGAAGTACAAGGCTGCGTAATGGCTTCTGATGCATTCTTTCCTTTTAGAGATGGAATTGATGCTGCTGCGGAAGCGGGTATTGCTGCGGTAATTCAACCTGGCGGTTCAATGCGCGACCAAGAAGTAATTGATGCTGCAGATGAACATGGCATTGCTATGGTGTTCACGGGAATGCGTCATTTCAAGCACTAAGCTGAACAGTTAAATTAGTTTGGACAGTCTAGATAGTAAGTTTTCTATCTTGCATAAAATTCTGGACTGTCCAAAGTCAACAATTGGAATGTAAGACGATATAAAGAGAGAGTGATGAAAGTATTAATCATTGGTAGCGGCGGCCGCGAGCATGCCCTAGCTTACAAGGCGGCTCAATCTAAGAATGTAGAACAAGTATTTGTAGCTCCTGGAAATGCAGGAACAGCAACAGAGCTTAATGTTCAAAATGTAAATATTAATGCCGACAATATTAGTGCGCTGCTTGAGTTTGCACTTTCTGAGCAAATAGGTCTAACTATTGTTGGCCCTGAGCAACCTTTAGTTTTGGGAGTTGTTGACTCTTTTGAAGATGCAGGTTTAACTATTTTTGGACCATCTAAAGCCGCGGCCCAATTAGAAGGTTCGAAGTCATTCAGCAAAGACTTTTTAGCTAAGTACGACATACCTACGGCTGAGTATAAAACATTTGAAGATATTGATTCAGCAGTAGCTTATATTGATGACAAAGGCGCGCCAATCGTTGTCAAAGCAGACGGTTTAGCGGCAGGCAAAGGCGTGATCGTCGCATTGACTAAACAAGAAGCATATGACGCAGTGCAAGATATGTTAGCCGACAATAAATTTGGTGATGCTGGTAGTCGAGTCGTTATTGAAGAATTTTTAGAAGGCGAAGAAGCTAGCTTTATTGTGATGGTTGACGGCAAAAATGTTCTACCTTTCGCAACAAGTCAAGACCATAAAAGAGCTTATAATGGCGACCAAGGTCCGAATACAGGTGGCATGGGCGCATACTCACCAGCGCCTGTAGTAAGCGATAAAATTCACAACAGGATTATGCAAGAAGTTATTTATCCGACTGTTCAAGGGATGATTGATGACGGCACCCCCTACAAGGGCTTTCTTTATGCAGGCTTGATGATTAACAATAGCGGTGAACCCAAAGTAATTGAGTTTAACTGTAGATTCGGTGATCCAGAAACACAACCTATTATGCTTCGATTAGAGTCTGATTTAGTTGAATTGTGCCAACTTGCTTGCGCAGGTAAATTAGATACCGCCAGTATAACTTTCAATCCTAAAGCAGCAATAGGTGTAGTAATGGCTGCGGGCGGATATCCTGGCTCATATGACAAGGGTGATATCATTTCAGGTCTTGATAGTGCCAGCGAAAACGGCAAGATATTTCATGCAGGCACTATGATCAACAACGGTAATATAGTTACATCAGGTGGTAGAGTACTGTGCATTACATCCTTAGGAAACACAGTAACCGAAGCTCAGCAAAAGGCTTACAAGTTACTTGAAACTGTCTCTTGGGATAATGCTATGTACCGCACGGATATAGGATACAGGGCTATCGCACGAGAGTCTGAATAGCTGTAGTTTTCTTTTGATTATTACGCCGAATTTGTTTTTCAAAATGATATACAAATTCGGCTTCTCCCGCCGCGTAATTAGTTACTGTCTCAAATTCTAGCACAACCGTTATCCAGTTATCATTTCGCTCTGCGAACGCTAAATGCTCACACGATTTTTGTGCTTTAGCACTCAATACCGTTTTGATAAAAGATACATACTCACCTAACGATATATGTTCAACTATAGTCCTACTTGTTTTCACAAAAGAGAAACTAAATGGTAGTAAATGTGAATTTTCAGCCTTCGATGAATTTAAGAGACGGCGTTTTATACTGGTATGCGGGGAAGTTTTAAGGCTTCTAGCTTTACCTGCTCTTATAGGATTTAAGTCAACATAGGCCATACAAGCTAGCACAGCCTGAGCATCTAACAAGGCTTGACTTTTGAAGCGGCTGTCCCAAAAATGCCCTTTCCTTCCGTCCTCTTTATTTGCTCGGTGTGCAATATATGAATTAAGTTTACTCATGAAGGTACTTATGTCGCAAAGTTTGTTTCTATAAACCGCAACCTCTTCAAGAACCTGCGAAAGTTGACCTTCTGTCAAACCCTCACGCCAATTGCTTTCCATATAAACCTGACACAACAGTGAAACTTTACCCACTCTTGACCAACGTTTTAGCACCTCAATACTACTCAATGCCTCGGCTTGGGCAAAGTTTATGTGTAAAACTGAGTGAATATGGTTGTCCATCACAGCGAAGGATAAAAGGTCAATGGCAAATACATCCCCTAACAAAAGCAAGCGCCTTTCAATCCAATCCTGTCTATAGGATTTACCACGCTCGTTTTCAGTATATTTAGATAGAAGGAAGCGTTGGTCAACACAGCGCGACATGCAGTGGTAGTAGCACGTTTGTGAGTAATCGATTAAGTATTTTCTGGCAATAGTCATATTAAAACAATATCAAACCCGCCCTACATGAAAAACTGAATCGTGGTACAGTAAAGTATAAGCTGAGATTAAAATTGGACTGTCCCAATCGAGATCTAGCAAGCTGAAAAACATCTTGACCCATGCCTTAAGCTTGCATATAACTATAATAAACAATAAAAGAAAAATACCATGTCAGTTAAACATCCAATTATCGCCATCACCGGCTCGTCTGGCGCAGGTACTACAACCACCACCAACGCTATCAGGCACATTTTTCGCAACCTCGAAATAGATGCAGCCTCGGTTGGTGGAGATAGCTTTCACCGCTTTACTCGCCCAGAAATGGAAGTAGAAATTCGAAAAGCTCAAGAACAAGGCAAGCACATCAGCTACTTTGGCCCCAAAGCCAACGATTTCGAGCTGCTTGAGACCTTATTCAAGGAGTATGGAAGTAAAGGCCAAGGCCAGTACCGACAATACCTTCATTCATTTGATGAAGCCGTACCTTTCAATCAAATGCCTGGTACATTTACGCCATGGCAAGACTTGCCTGATAAAACCGATTTACTTTTTTATGAAGGATTGCACGGCGGGGTGAAAACAGATGATTGCGACGTCGCATCCTATGTTGACTTACTTGTAGGCATGGTACCTATCGTAAATTTAGAATGGATTCAAAAAATTGTACGCGACACAACCGATCGCGGACACTCCCGTGACGCAGTGATGAGCAGCATAGTACGGAGTCTTGACGACTACTTCCATTTTATCACACCACAATTTTCTAGAACGCACATCAACTTCCAGCGGGTCCCCACCGTTGATACCTCAAACCCTTTTAGTGCACGGGAAATACCTACACAAGATGAAAGCTTTGTAGTTGTACGTTTCAGACGTGACATGAAGAAACTAGACTTCCCTTACCTACTTCAGATGATAGACGGTGCCTTTATGTCTCGAGTAAATACACTGGTTGTTCCCGGGGGTAAAATGGGCTTGGCGATGGAATTAATACTTACTCCATTAATTGCCGAACTTATGGAGAAAAAACGTCGTGCAGATCATCAAATTGACTGGGTCGCTGATAATTAACACAGCTTTGACACACTTAGAAACAAAAGCAAGCTTGGCATAAAAAGTACGATTAGATATATTGCTTAATAAATGGAGTATAGGTGGGTCTCATGGGTCAAGAAACAACCAAAATTATAGTAGTAGACGACGACATACGCTTGCGAGCTTTGTTAGAACGCTATTTAGTTGAGCAAGGATATCAAGTAAGAAGCGCCGGAAATGGCGAACAAATGGATCGCTTACTTGAGCGCGAAAACTTTCATCTAATGGTATTAGATTTAATGTTACCTGATGAAGATGGACTGTCCATATGCCGAAGGCTTCGCCAACAAAAGAACGAAATTCCCATCATCATGCTGACCGCCAAAGGCGATGAAGTTGACCGTATTATTGGGCTTGAAATGGGTGCTGATGACTATTTGCCTAAACCATTTAACCCTCGAGAATTGTTAGCGCGAGCAAAGGCCGTTTTACGCCGAAAAGTAAATGAAGCTCCTGGCGCTCCTTCTCAATCGGAGCAAGTTGTTGATTTCGGCCCCTTCACTCTTAATTTAGCGACCCGTGAAATGTCGGAAGAAGGCAGCCCCATGACACTAACAAGCGGCGAATTTGCCGTATTAAAGTCACTAGTCACACATCCACGGGAGCCTTTATCACGAGATAAACTTATGAATCTAGCTCGTGGCCGTGATTACAGCGCCCTAGAGCGAAGCATAGATGTTCAAGTATCTCGTTTACGTCGCATGCTTGAACAAGACCCTGCCAATCCAAGATATATCCAGACCGTATGGGGTCTGGGCTACGTGTTCGTGCCTGATGGCGAAACTCGGGCTTAAGTCTTTTTTTGTAAAAATATCACCCAGCAGCACGTTTGGCCAAACCGCGCTGCTTATTGGTGCTTTGCTGTTTATCAACCAACTCGTATCATACTTGTCAGTTACCCATTATTTTATTGGACCAAGCTATCAACAAATCAATAAACTTATTTCAAATCAATTAAATACCTTCTTTTTGCATGACATAAAATCTTTATCCCCAGAACAGCGCCAGACACTCCAAAAAACAACAGGCATAAGATTTCATGATGAAGTATCAGCCATGCACGCAGGCCTCAACAACGCCGCATATTTTGATTTCATGTCAGAGCAAATAAGTCTGCAACTAGGCAAGTACACCGAAATACGAGTAAAAACCGGTGAAGACTACGTAATTTGGATACGACCGCCTCAAAGCCCTGACATGTGGGTGTCTATTCCTCTTGAGGGTATCAATGAGCAATCCTTATCTCCCCTTACGATGTATTTTGTGGTAATTGGTGTTTTAAGCGTTACTGGCGGTTGGCTATTCGTAAGGCGACTCAACCGGCCTCTTCAAGCGCTTCAAAAAGCCGCTCGCCAAGTGGGAAAAGGCAATTTTCCAGAAGCACTTCCTCTAGATGGCAGTAGCGAAATCATAGCCGTAACTGAAGCTTTCAACAAGATGTCACAAGACATCAAACAGCTTCAAAATGACCGTATCATTATGACCGCTGGAATATCCCATGATTTGCGAACACCACTTACCCGTATAAGGCTAGCAAGCGAAATGCTACCTGAAGAACAAGATTGGGTAAAAGATGGCATTGCTCACGATATCGAAGATTTAAATGCCATTATTGATCAATTTATTGATTATGCCCGACAGGATCAGCAAGAAGAAATGTCATTTTTTGATATCAATTCTCTTATTGAAGAGTTGGTAGAAGCACATAGCGTAGATACTAGCCATACAATAGACCTAAACTTACATAAGCTCCCTCGAACCAGGCTACGCAAAGTAGGGATTAAACGTGTAATCGAGAATTTAATCTCAAATGCTTTTCGCTATGGTAGCGATAAAATCGTTGTTACCACACAGCTTACTGATAAAAATAAAAGTATTTATTGCTCAATAAGGGATTTCGGCAAAGGTGTAGATGAAGCTAAAATTAACAACTTGTTTAATCCTTTTGTTCAAGGAGATCACGCACGAGGCAGCTCGGGTTCTGGACTTGGTTTGGCAATAGTAAAACGAATAGTTGAAAGCCATGGCGGGCGCATGGCTTTCACAAATCACCCTGATGGAGGCTTAAATGCCGCATTCGTTGTGCCTATTCACTATCAAACGCCAGCCCCATCTAAATCAGCTTAAGCATTCCCCGACTGCAAGTTATGCGAGTGAATGTTTTCAACGTCAATTTTATCAAATTCATAAACACTGTGGCAAAATTGGCAATCCATTTTAATACTGCCATCTTCCTCAACAATTTCTAATAACTCTTGCTTCGCTACATTTTTAAGGGCCTGAGCACTTCGTTCTTTAGAGCAATCACAGAAAAACATAACGTCTTGAGGTTCGAAAATACGCAAATCATCAGCGTGATACAAACGGCGAATCATTTCACTGTGCGGTAAGGTTAAAATTTCTTCTTGCGATACCGTTTCGGCTAAGTGAGCAGCATGTTCAAAATCTTCGTTTGATTCAACATTTGAAGTTTCGCTTGATGTAGGAACGATTTGAATCAACAATCCTGCGGCTTTTGCTACAGGAGCGCTCTGGGTAGTCAGATACACTTTAGTTAGCAATTGCTCAGATTGTAAGAAGTAATCTTCTAAACAAGCTGACAAACTTGGCTTATCTAGCGCAACCATACCTTGATACCTTTGACCATCTTTAGGGGTAAGCGTTATGGCTAGCACCCCCTTTTTAAACCAGCTGGTAAAATCTTCCGGCCAAGTTTCAATATCATCATTCCAGCGCGCAACACCTTTTAATTTCTGCTCATGAGTACCATTTACAATCGCATAGCGAATAAGGCCTTCACTTTGAATTTGCAGGGCTATTTCACCCTCAAATTTTAATGTTGCGGTTAATAAACTTGCTGCCGCCATCAACTCACCTAAAAGCTTTTGTACAGCAAGAGGGTAATCAGCAGAGGCAAGGATTTGTTGGTAACTATTGTCTAAGCTTACTATTTCACCGCGTAAGGGGCGGTTTTCGAATAAAAATCTGTCTAATGTATCTGTCATGTGAAGCCTATTTACTGATGTTTAAATTTAATAATTTGTCTACGTTGCTTTTTGTCAGGTCTGGAGTCTGGCCTTGGGCTATGAAAAAGACTCAATTTTCGGGCCTGATTGTTTTTCTCTCGTTGCGCAATACTCTCTGGCGTTTCTTCAAACAATAATTGCGCTAATTCAGCGCCTAATCTTTTATCATGAAGTTTGAGCACCTTTACTATTTTTTCGTCGTATCCTGCTGGAACCTTAATAATTGCGCCGAGTTCCACTACTCTGCTAGGTTTCGCGCGTTGTTGATTATATTGAACTTTTCCTGATGAAATTAAATCTCGGGCGATTGAACGGGTTTTACAAAAACGTGCCGCCCATAACCACTTGTCGAGCCTAAGGGATTCAATATTGGACTGTCCCCGACCTTGCGTTTGCCCTTTGTTTTTAGTCATGTAAATCACACCTCAAATACCAATCAATTGACGCAAAAATAAGAAACTGGACAGTCCAATTTATAAATCTCGGTAGTCAAAACCACAAACCGGGACAGTCCAAACGCAAAGTCCACATAAAAGTACCAGCAATATTGTGACTTTCAGCCCAGTTTAAAGTAGCCAAGCCAAAAAAATTACAATTTTTAATCAAATCAACTTCACATTAAAATGTTCATAAAAATTTAATTAACATTCAAGTCGCACTAAATACGTATTCGCGAGTCCTATTTGTGATTTATTTACGTACAATACTACATAGCTATTGTAGCATGCATCCGGACTAGCTATGATTATCAATCTTCTAACTATAAAGCAGTAGCATTTAAACCACATGAGTTCATTGTCTTTATCAAGTGCAACAGAGTTCTATCAACGATACGAAAGTAAGTTGATAACCATTATTGTGGTGCTCCTAAGTATATATCTTTTAGCTTTTGCCGCTAAAATCACGTGGAAACTTGTTCCCAGCGAACAGCAAACGCAAGTAAATTCATCACGCTCCACTCAAGCAAGCAACAATACGAATAAACAAAGTAGCCAAATAGAAGTGGACGATTTACTCAGCCTAAATTTATTTGGCGATGCCCAAGCGCAAGATGCACCAGAAGTTCAGCAAGCTGCAGAAGACGTACCAGAAACCTCTCTCAACCTTTTATTGCTTGGCGTAGTTGCCAGCAATGATCCTGAACTTGGCTTGGCCGTTATTGAATCAAAAAATCAGCAGGAGTCATATGCTATTGGCGAAAAAATCCAAGGCACGAACGTTACCTTAGATGAAATCTTTGCCGACCGCGTTATTATAAAGAATCGACTCACTCGTGAAACCTTGATGCTTGAGGGCTTAGATTACGAAGAAGCTAATAAGCAAAAAGCCCAAGCGAGCAACGAACAACAAAGCTTAACCGCTAATTCGCGCACCGTTAGGCCAAACCCTCAAGAAATCAGAGACGCACGAGCAAAGCTAGCCTCATCTCCCGATAGCTTCGCAGACTTTATATCCTTATCGCCCCACAGGGTTGAAAATGAATTAATAGGATACAGAGTGTCGCCTGGCAACAATGCAACATTATTTAATTCAGTTGGCTTGAAAAACGGTGATATTGTGGTTGAATTAAATGGTTTAAATTTATCAGACTTACAACAATCTCTTGAAGCACTTAGTGAGCTGCAAGAAGCCGATAACTTACAACTTGAAATCATGCGTGGAAGCGAATTTGTTTCCCTAGATTTAGATATTACAAATAGTACCGAAGATGAATAAGGTAGCCGTTATATGATGCTTATCAAGCATGGAAAATTAGTAAAAGGACTTGTTCGCTCTTTTATTGCCGCAGGCGTACTTTTGAGTGCATCTGTTTTGGCGCAAGAAGCAGAATTCCAACCTAGCTTTAAAAATGTTGAAATTACTAAATTTATCGACATTGTGGGTGACAACCTCAAACGCACTATTATTGTTGACCCAAACGTACGCGGTAAAATTAGCATTACCAGTTACGACCTAATGACCGAAGAGCAGTACTATCAGTTTTTCTTAAACGTTCTTCAAGTACATGATTTTGCAGTAGTCGAAATGCCAAATGGCATACTTAAAGTCATTCGCTCTAAAGACGCCAAGTCATCTAATATTCCAGTAGTGGAAGAAGCGGATTTTAACGGTGATGAAATGATCACCCGCGTTATTCCCGTTTACAACGTTCCCGTTCGTGACCTAGCCCCCATTTTACGCCAATTAAATGATCAAGCCGGCGGCGGAAACGTAGTTGCCCATGACCCTTCAAACGTAATGATGATTACCGGCCGCGCCGCCGTAGTTAATCGACTAGCTGAAATAATAGAACGCGTTGACCAAGCCGGCGACGAAGAAGTTGAAGTAGTTAAGCTAAAATATGCGTCTGCCTCTGAAATGGTACGCATTATTGACAGTATTAATAACTCTCAAGCAAAGCAAACTGCAAACGCCAAATCAGGTCCACGCCTAGTAGCAGACGACAGAACAAACAGTGTAATTGTGAGCGGCGATATTAAATCGCGCCAGCGCATAGTCAGCCTAATATCACGTATGGATCAAGAGTTGGAATCAAGCGGAAACACCCGCGTTATCCATTTGAAATATGCAAAGGCTGAAGACCTAGTTAAAGTACTGCAAGGCGTAAGCGCGAGCATTCAATCAGAAAGCCAAGGCAGCACTCAAACGCGTCGTTCAAGCACAAGCTCACGTGACGTAAACATTGATGCCCATGAAGATAGCAACTCATTGGTAATAACCGCTGAGCCTGACATGATGCGCTCTCTTGAAGAAGTGGTTCGCCAATTAGATTTGCGCCGTGCTCAGGTGCAGGTAGAAGCCATTATTGTAGAAGTATTTGAAGGTGACGGTGTGACTCTTGGTGTGCAGCTTGTTTCAGAAGAAGGTGGCGGCACGCAATTCACAAACGGCGTTATTGGTGTAGGATCTTTGGGCGTAGCATTACGTGAAGCCGAAGATACCATAACCACCGTAACCACGGTTTCAAATGACGGCACACCGGTTGAAACCACTGACACCAGTGAAGGGGACTTAACATCTCTAGCTTCTTTACTCGGTGGTGCTAACGGCCTTATTGCCGGCGTAATACAAAATGGTTGGGGCGCAGTGGTTCAAGCCGTAAGCACAGACACCAATTCAAACATATTGGCCACCCCGCACTTAACCACTATGGACAACGAAGAAGCGTTTTTTATTGTGGGCCAAGAAGTGCCAATTATTACCGGGGCAAGTACCGGCTCAAACAACTCAAATCCCTTCCAAACGGTTGAGCGTCAAGAAGTGGGTATTAAGTTAAAAGTTACCCCGCAAATTAACGAAGGTGATGCCGTTCAAATGACGATTGAACAAGAAGTGTCAAGCGTGAGTGGCGCTACCTCAGTGGATATATCAATTAATAAACGTGAAATTAAAACTACCGTAATAGTAGATGATGGCGGCACAATTGTACTGGGCGGGCTTATTGACGAAGACGTTCAAGAGAGCATTTCAAAAGTACCTTTGTTGGGCGATATTCCTGTTTTAGGGCACTTATTCAAAACTACCACCACAAGCAAAAGAAAGCGTAACTTAATGGTGTTTATAAAACCTACCATTGTGCGTGATGGTATTACCATGAACGAAATAAGTCACAGAAAATACAACTATATACGCGCTCAACAGCTTGACCGCAAATCCCAAGGCATACCGCTTATGCCTTTTGAAGAAGGTCCAAGTTTACCGGCATGGGACGACGCGCTTACTCTTCCCCCTTCATTTGAAGAATATTTAAGTGAGCAAGACAAGAAGAAAGAAGACTAATGCCAGTTCAAGTAGACAACAATCAAGGTGCGGCCGAAAGCCAGCTTGAAGCCGTGGCTGACAGCGTGGCAAGTGAGCAGTTTGAAGCGCAGTTAGACGAAATTGAAGAAATTGCCGGTATTTCTCAGTTACCCTTTAGTTTTGCTAAACGCTTTAATGTGCTTCTTGATACTAAAACAACGCCTTATGATTTGTACTATACCGACGAAACCCCAATTAGTGCATTTATGGAAGTTAGGCGCTTTTGCGGCCAAGAATTTGTCTTAAAGAAAACCGAACATTCATCGTTTGAGACTTTGCTAACCGATTATTTCCAGCGTGATTCATCTGAAGCGAAACAGTTGATGGAAGATTTAGGTAACGAAAGTGATTTGTTCGCTTTAGCTGAAGACTTACCTGATACCGAAGACTTACTCGACAACGATGACGATGCGCCCATTATTAAATTGATTAACGCCATGCTAGGCGAAGCCATTAAAGAAGGTGCGTCTGACATACACATAGAAACCTTTGAAAACCAGCTTATTGTGCGTTTTCGAGTGGATGGTGTATTGCGCGAAATACTGCGCCCGAACCGCAAAATGTCATCAATGCTGGTGTCACGTATTAAGGTAATGTCTAAAATGGATATTGCTGAAAAACGGGTTCCGCAAGACGGGCGAATTAGCCTGCGCATAGGCGGTAGAGCAGTAGACGTTCGCGTTTCTACTATGCCCTCAAGCCATGGGGAGCGCGTGGTACTGCGTTTGCTCGATAAAAACAACGCGCGCTTGAACCTACAAGATTTAGGCATGACGCTAGACAATCGTACAGAATTTTCAGAACTTATCAGAAAGCCCCACGGCATTATGCTAGTAACGGGGCCCACCGGCTCAGGTAAGAGTACCACCTTGTACGCAGGTTTAAGTGAAATAAACTCTAAAGACCGCAATATTTTAACCGTTGAAGACCCAATAGAATTTGATTTAGAAGGCATTGGCCAAACACAGGTTAACTCAAAGGTAGATATGACCTTTGCACGCGGCCTTCGCGCAATACTACGTCAAGATCCAGATGTAGTAATGGTGGGTGAAATACGTGATATAGAAACTGCACAAATTGCAGTTCAAGCAAGTTTAACTGGTCACTTAGTGCTTTCCACCTTGCACACGAACACAGCAGCAGGTGCAATAACTCGTTTAGAAGATATGGGAATAGAGCCCTTCTTACTATCATCAAGTTTGCTATCAGTGCTATCTCAACGCTTGGTGCGAACCCTGTGTAATGAGTGTAAAACGCCGCATAATCCAAGTGCACGTGAGCTTGAAATATTGGGCCCAAATGCCAAAGCTGATACGGTTATATTTAATCCCGTGGGATGCGTTTCTTGCAACCATACCGGTTATAAAGGCAGAACCGGCATTCATGAACAACTCATTGTTGATGAAAAAGTACGCGAGATGATGCACGATGGGCGCGGCGAACAAGCCATTGAGAAATACATTCGCACCACTACCCCTTCTATTAGGCAAGATGGCTGCGATAAAGTGATAGCCGGTGTTACCTCTCTGGAAGAAGTGCTCAGAGTTACAAGAGAAGAGTAATGCCAGCATTTGCATATAAAGCCCTAGACGGAAACGGTAAAAATAAAAGCGGCGTGCTCGAGGCCGATAACGCACGCCAATTGCGCCAACAATTGCGTGAAAAATCTCTTATTCCACTTGAAGTTGAACAAGTAGCTGAGCAAAAAACCGCGCAAAAGAGCTTTTCATTCCTGTTTAGCCCAAGCATTTCGACCACTGAATTAGCTTTATTGACCCGCCAATTATCAACACTAATTGAGGCTTCATTACCTATTGAAGAAGCCTTACTCGCAGTGGCAGAACAATCTGAAAAGCCGCGCACTAAAAATATGATGATGGCTGTTCGCAGTAAGGTAGTTGAGGGGCACAGTTTAGCCAAGGCCTTAGGTGAATTCCCCAATGCCTTTGATAACTTATTTCGCGCTATGGTGGCTGCGGGTGAAAAGTCAGGCCATTTAGATGCCGTACTGACTCGCTTGGCCGACTACGCCGAACGGCGCCATCAAACCAAAAGCCAAATAACCCAAGCATTAGTTTATCCACTGTTAATGATGGTAGTGGCATTAAGCGTAGTGATTATGTTGCTAACGGTAGTCGTGCCTAAAATTGTTGAACAATTTGACACCATGGGCCAAGACCTTCCCACCATAACCAAAATAATGATAGCCATAAGTGATGGCTTGCAAAATTATGGTGTGTACGGTGCTGTTGTCATTGTGTTACTAATATTTGCTATTAACAGAATGCTGAAAAACCCACGCTTAGAGCTTAAGTGGCATAAGACTTTACTGACCTTGCCATTTGTAGGGAAGCTTTCGCGCGGAACTAATACCGCAAGATTTGCTCGAACCTTAAGTATATTAACCGCCAGCAGCGTTCCTTTGCTTGAAGCTATGACCATAGGCGGAAAAGTATTAGAGAACAAGCATTTGCAAAATTTGGTGGCACAAGCTGCAGAGCGTGTAAAAGAAGGCAGTAGTTTACGTACCGCACTTGATGTAACCAAAGTATTTCCCCCTATGATGATGCATATGATTGCATCGGGCGAACGTTCGGGTGAACTTCAACAGATGTTGGCAAGAGCTGCTGACAACCAAGAGCGTGAATTTGAAAGCACCATTAATATGTCGCTTAAGATTTTTGAGCCGGTACTTATTGTCACAATGGCTGCGGTGGTATTATTTATAGTAATGGCTATTTTGCTACCCATATTAGCGCTAAACAATTTAGTAGGAATGTAAAGGTAATGAGTAAAGTAATGAATCGAAATAAAAATGCTATAAGCAAAGCACAAGAGCAAGGCTTCACCTTAATCGAAATAATGGTAGTTTTGTTTATTATAGGTATTATGGCCGCGGTAGTTGCGCCGCAAATTCTTGGCAATAGAGATGTTGCACAGGTTAAGAAAGCCGCCGTTGATATTCAACAGTTAGAAGGTGCGATGGAAAGATATAATCTTCATACGAATACTTATCCAACAACCGAACAGGGCTTAGAAGCCTTGGTAAGTGCTCCTACCATTGATCCTATTCCGCGCAGATATCCCGCCGAAGGTATTATCAAAAGATTACCTTTAGACCCATGGGGTAATGAATACGTACTGCTTAATCCAGGTGAGTTAGGTACCTACGATTTATATTCTGCAGGGCCTGACGGCTTGCAAGGTACTGAAGACGATATCGGTAATTGGAACATCAACGACTATCTTCAATAGTTATACCCCATGTTAAGCCAAATAAGCCCCGCTCATACCAAACAGCAAACAGGCTTCACTTTAATGGAGGTCATTTTAGTAATGGCCTTAATTGGCTTAATTATGTCAACGGTGAGCTATACCGTATTCTCTAGCAACATTGAAGAAGACATTGAAAAAGAAGTTCAGCGTTTACAAGTGGTCACTAGCTTAGCCAGTGACTACGCCGTAATTAATCAGCAAGAATTAGGCTTACTGATTGACGAAGAAAAACGTAGCTATGAATACCTTACCCTGAACGAAGAAAATGAATGGGAGCCTTTACTTGCTCATAAGTACTTTGAGTTACGTGAACTTCCAGAATCACTCTTTCTAGAATTAAACTTAGACGGCTTAGCCTGGCAAGAAGATGAAAGCTTGTTTGATTCACGTATTTTCGACGAGCAATTAAGCGTAAGTGAAGAAGGTGTTGAAATTGGCAATGAAGAAGATTTGCCGCCGCCCCCTCCTCAAATCATGATCTTATCCAGCGGTGAAATCACTCCCTTTGAACTTAAACTTAAATACAGCGATGACGATGATGAATTCTATTACCTACTAAGCGCTAAGGATACCATTCCACTGGAGCGAGAAGGCCCGCTATGAACAAAGCACAAAGTAGAGGCTTTACCTTAATAGAGGTGATGGTGGCTGTGGGTATTTTTGCTGTTGCTGGCGCCGCCGTCATGAAAGCGACCTATGAACATTTACGGGCTGTTTCAAGCTTAGAGCAACTTACTTTTGCGACCTGGGTGGCTAACAATCAAATGACCGAAAGCACCTTGCGTGCAAAAATTCAGTGGCCTTTAAAAAACAACGACAAAGGCGAAGTTGAATTGGCGGGGCAGCGTTGGTATTGGAAGCAAGAAGTTAAAAAAACGCAAGATGAGTCCTTATTCCAAATTACCATTATTGTGTCAGATGATGTAGATGGCAAAAATGAATTAACGGGCGTAACAAGCTTTATAGCGAAGCTTGAGTCATGATGAACACAACCTCGCTTTTTTTTACCACTTATAAATTGGACTGTCCTGAACACGATTTTCAAGCGCAAAAAGCAGTAAGTAGCGCACGCGGTTTTACCCTACTTGAAGTAATAATCGCCATCGCCATATTCTCCATATTGGCCCTTGGCGCCAACGCTATGTTGGTCAACGTAACAAGTTCAAACGAACTTTCAAACGAGCGTGCAAAGCAACTTGAAAACCTACAGCGCGCCATGATCGTTATGGAGCGTGACTTTTTACAAATGCAGCCTCGCACACCGCGCAGCTATGACGACAGCAACAATTTAGTGCTTAGCGGCGGCGAGTTTGAATTTGAAAGTGATGACTTCGGTGTGGGCTTTGTTCGCAGCGGCTGGCAAAACCCACAGCTTCGCTTAAAACGCAGTCATTTACAGAATATTGCTTACCGCCTACAAGAAAATCGCTTAGAACGTTTACACACCAATTACGTAGATGTTGTAATAGGCACAGAACCTAAAGTACGCGTGCTACTTGAGGGTGTCACCGGCTTCAAAGTAGAAGTATTAAAAGAAGTTACTCGCGAATTTAGTTGGTCAGACACCATTGTTAGCACTGAGTTACCCGCCGCAATTGCCATTACAATTGAAACCGATAGCTTTGGTGAAATACGCCGCGTGTTTAAGGTCAAAACATGAATTGGACTGTCCCAAGTACGCTATTTCAACACACCAAGGCGCGCCAAAAAGGCGTAGCGCTCATTGTGGTAATGCTAATAGTTGCGCTCATTAGCGTTTTGGCAGTAGAAATGAGCGGGCGTTTACAAGTCAATATTGCACGCACCTCTAACGTTAAGGCAAACAATCAAGCTTTCTGGTATGCCATGGGCGCCGAGCAATATGCAATGAGCGCGCTGCAAACCTTACAAAGCACATCAGACGACAACATCAATTTAAGCCAGCCCTGGACGCAAGATTTTGCATTTCCTGTGGAGGGCGGTTCAATAGAAGCTAAACTCACCGATTTACAAGCTTGCCTAAATGTAAACGCAATTAACTCCGAGCCAATAGTAAATTCCAGTGCCAGCAGTGCATCGTCTTTATCGCAACAAGCCTTCTTACGTTTTATTGAAAACTATATTGAAGACAGCTATGAGGCCGAAACCATTCGAGATTCACTGATAGATTGGGTAGATGAAGACGACATACCCTCATCACTAGGTGCAGAAGATAGTGATTACGAATCTCTCCCCATGCCGTACTTAGCCGCAAACACAACAATGAGCAGTTTGTCAGAAGTACGTTTAGTTAATGGTATAGAAGCTATTTTTCAATCTCAAGAATCGAATAAAATACTCGAAGCCTTGTGCGTATTACCCGAACTAAATATAAAAGTGAATGTAAACACTATTACCCAAGACAATGCGGTTGTGTTGTCAGCACTTTTAGGACAAACTTTAGATGTAGGCCAAGACATCATTAGTAGCCGCCCTGAAGATGGATTTGCAGAAATTGAAGATTTTTTGAAAGTGCCTGAAGTGGAAGCAAGCCAATTAACCGCAGACCAATTAGTTTGGTTTGAGGTTACAACTGAGTATTTTAAATTAAACACGCGAGCAAAGTTTAACGGTACTCAATTTAGAATGTCGACTATATTCAAATTAGAAGACGAAACGGTAAGTGTCATCAGTAGAGAATTTGGAGGCGCATTTTAAATGCAGCGTTTAATAATAAGATTAGGGACAAACATAGAAGACCCTATCCACTGGCTAGTATTCAGTGATCAAGAAAATGAGATCATTGCTTCAGGGCAGTTGCAATCAGCCGCAGAACTCCCCAGCCTGAAAGAGCGCGCAAGTAACGCTGAAATGATAGCTTTAGCCCCTGCCAGCGATATCTATTTTGCCAAAGTAGACCTGCCAAAGAAAGGTGCACGTAAAGTAATTGGCGCTATTCCTTTTATGATTGAGGAAGAACTGGCCAGCAACATAGATAGTTTATTTTTTGCCTTAGGTGACAACCAAGATGATAAACAAGATATTGCCGTAATAGCTAAAACCACTATGGCTGAGTGGCAAGATACCTTAAGTAACGCAGGTTTGTTTTGCCCCGTGCTTGTGCCAGATGCACAGTGTTTACCCTCAAATGACGGTATTAGCTTAGTGCAAATTGGCCAACAGCTGCTAGTGAAAATGCCTGATGATAAATATTTACAAGGTGAGGTAAGCTGGTTACTGCCCTTGGCACTTGAGCAAGCACAAAAACAAGCATTAAGCCTTTATTGCTACAGTGAAATTGACAATTGGCCGGCTGATCAAAACGCTCAATTTGTTTTTGACCAACTGCCCATGCAACTTCTGCTTGATGGCGCAAAGCAATCAAAGCTCAATTTATTTCAAGGCGAATATGCCGTTAGGCGCAAAGCCAATCCTACATGGGATAAGTGGAAAATTGCGGCATCTTTAGCTGCCGTAGCAATCAGTCTAAATTTAATATTTACTGCCACTGAACTTAGCGCAATTAAAAGCGAACGCGCCGACGTGCGCGAGCAGACTGCACAAGCTGTAAAGCAAGGTTTTCCGCAAATGGGTAACTACCGATTTTGGCGCACCGCGGTGGAAAAAGAAATGCTCAAACTCGAACAAGGGGGCGGCGATTTAAGCATGCTAGCAATGCTTACTCGCCTAGTGAAACCTTTTGAGGCCTCAGGGGTAAAACCTCAGAATATAAGATTTGATGCCAAGCGCTCTGAACTTCGCATGCAATCAGTGGCGAAAAGCTTTGAAGCCCTAGACAAATTTAAGCGCGACGCTCAAGGCCTTGGTTTTGAAGTAGAACAAGGTGCTATTAATAATCGCGGTGACGAGGTTGTTGGTGTAATTGTGGTAAAAGGATAACAATGAACGCTTTAAAAACATGGTTCGCAAGTATATCTGAACGCGAACAAAAACTAGTCATTGCTGGCGCCGTTATAGGCACATTAGGCATATTTTATTTTTTAGTTTGGTCACCTATTCATAGCGCTATTGAAACCCAGCGCAGTGCCCTAGCGACGGAAAAGCAAACCCTGGCATGGGTGAACGAGCAAGCCAACCGTGCTCAAGTATTGCGCCGTTCAGTCAGCAAAACATCATTTAATGGCTCGCTTACACAACTAGTGAATAAAACCACGCGTAGCGCAGGCATTCCTGTTGCACGAATGCAGCCCCAAGGAGATGAGCTGCAGGTGTGGATTGACCAAGTGGCATTTAACGACCTAATGGCGTGGCTAGAACAGCTTGAGCAACAAGGTGTTATGATTATTCAATCAGATGTGAGCGAAGTTGACCTAGCAGGTTTCGTAAAAGTACAGCGCCTTCAATTAGGAAAAGCATAACGTGAAAAAATGGCATTGGATTTTGTTAGCGGTATTCACTTATTTGCTATTTTTAATTGCTTATACCCCGGCTTCCTTAGTCAGTGAATTAATACACAAGCAAACGAACAAGCAAGTCACCTTGTATGGTGTAAATGGCACCTTATTTAGTGGCAGTGCTGAACAAGTGTCGGCACAAGGCATACATGTAAATAACGTACAGTGGGAATTATCGCCGTTGTCGTTACTCATGCTGAAAGCCAAGCTTGATGTAAAGGGCGGCAATATACGCAACAAAGATGATATTTATGTAAAAGGTAAACTAAGCGCATCTTTGCTTTCGCCTGAAAAGTTTAGCCTGCAAAATGCATCATTATTCGTTCCTACTAAAACCTTACTTTCACAAATTAAACTACCTGTGTTTGTAACCGCTTCTGGCCGCTTTCGAGTAGACGTAAATGAACTTAAATTTGACGAGGGCTGCCAAGCGCTTCAAGGAAAAGGTAATTGGTTAGAAGCCGCCGTAAATGTAAATAAGAAAGAAATAGACTTTGGCACGTTTGAAGCTGCTTTATCGTGTGATACCCCAGGGTTTGCAGTGCAAATACTGCCTGGAAACCGTTTATCTTTAGACGCGAACCTGAGTATTGCGCTAAATGGGAAGTATAAAGTGACTGGCGAATATGCAATCGACAACAGCTTACCTAAGGAAATACAAGAAGCGGCACGGTTTTTCGGTAAACCTCAAGGAAATGGCCGCTACACCATTTCGTTTTAAGTATAATTTGATGAGGCCACGGCTTTAGCCCTAGGCCTCATAAAGCTCAGCAAAAGTATACCGGCAAAGTGCCAATATAGTGGCTGATTCATAAGCGCTAGCGCGAGTTTCTAAGCCTTGGGTTAATTGTCCAATAGCCCCGCCCTTTTGTTTAATATTAATCGTGCCAAACAAATTATCCATCGCCGTACCTAACTCCTCACCCTCAAGCAATTTGCTGTAAACTTTAATCGGTAAAGGTAAGGTGGCCGACTGTCCAAAACTCATATCGACCTTGTTAGTAATACAAAGTATGGCGAAGGTTTTAGGCCCATCTTCAAATACATCGACACCGCCTTCATAAGCAATATAATAATCGGCTTCAATGGCTTCCTGCGCGGCAAGCACACGGTTATACGCGCCTAAGCGGGTTTCCTCAAGGTTCATGGGTTGGTCAGGCACGCCTGAGGGCACGCTAATACTTTCCACCTCAACCACCTTGGATGAAAATACACGGCTAAAGGCTTGAGTAGCCGCGGCTACTTTTATAGGGTTTTGTGATGCAACAACCACCTTTAGGTTTTGCTGGGTAGATGACATAAATTTCCATTCAGTATGCGAAAAGTGGCCGCGATGTGCCAAATATGCTTAGACTAGCATAATCTCAATGTAGCGCGTGCATAAAACAGTATCTATCTTATGCCATGCGAAGAGTGCCAAGCGTTTATGCTTATGCTAAGGTGCAGTTATATAATAATAGTGTATCGTGTAAAGTTGTAATGAGTAAAATAAACCAAGAAAAAAAGTTGCCTGAAATACAGGCACGACGCACAGTGGCACAAAGCCGTTTTTTTAAAGTTGAACAAGTAGATTTAGAATTCAGCAATGGCGTTAAACGAGAGTTCGAGCGCATGGCAGGTAGTGGCCGCGGCGCGGTTATGATCATAGCCCTTACCGATGACGATCATTTTTTACTTATTCGTGAGTACTCAGCAGGTACACATTCCTATCAAATTGGTTTCCCGAAGGGCTTAATAGACCCGGGTGAAAACCCTGAAGAAGCGGCTAATCGTGAACTTCAAGAAGAAGCAGGGTTTAAAGCCGAAAATTACACGCCGCTTAAACAACTTGCCATGGCTCCCACATTTTTTGACGCGCACATGCATTTACTCATTGCAGAAGGCTTGACCGAATCACACCTTGAGGGTGATGAGCCGGAGCCGCTTGATGTGATTAAATGGCCCTTTGATGATATTGCATCATTGTTAGCCCGTGATGATTTTTGTGAAGCCCGAAGTGTGGCCGCCTTACTTTTATTACAGCGCTGGAGAAACGCTTAATATGATGTCAAACGCAATTAGTGAACTGCTTGAAATTGCTAAAGAAGCTGCCGTTAAGGCGGGTGTTGAAGTATTAGATATATACGACAAAGGCGACTTCGAAGCATACGAAAAAGAAGATGAAAGCCCTGTAACGAGTGCTGATTATCGCGCCAACGAAATTATAATGGAAATACTCCAAACGCGTACGCCCAATATTCCCATTATGTCAGAGGAAACGCCCTTAGCCGCCCTTGATGAGCGAAGTAAGTGGACGCGTTATTGGTTAATAGACCCAATTGATGGCACGCAAGAATTCATTGCTCGGTCGGGTGATTTTGCGATAAATATTGCGCTGATTGAAAACAATCAGCCCGTAATAGGCGTTATTTATTGGCCGTGCGGCGAATCATTGTATTTTGCTAGTAAAGAGCAAGGCGCTTATAAGCGTTGCTCACGTGAAACGAAACCCATTTCCGTGCGTAAATTTGAAGTACCTAGCGAAGATGTGATCATGATTGCTATTAGTCGCAGGCAATCTAGAGAGCGTATATTTGACCGTTTAACTGACAAACGCAGTTATCAAACTCTGCCTACCGGTAGCTGCTCCTTGAAGGCTTGTTTTATTGCGGAAGGCCAAGCCGATGTATTCATGCGCCTTGGCGTAACCGGAGAATGGGATACAGGGGCTTCTGAGTGCATTATCAACGAAGCCGGCGGCTCTATTAAAGCAGCAACTTTTGACCCAATTACTTATAATCAAAGAGAAAGCGTAATAAACCCTGATTTTGTAGTATTAGGTGATCAACGTGTGGACTGGGAAAGTATTATACACTACAAGTAATTTTAGAGGCCAAATATGAATTTACACAAAGCATTTTCAGCGTCGTTAGTTATCGCAACGCTTTTTTCAGCATCTTTTGTTGTGCAAGCTAAATATACCCTGAGCCAAAGTGATAGCCAAATTAACTTCATTTCAGTTAAAAATGATCGCGTAGGTGAGATACATTCCTTTGATAAATTCAGCGGTACATTAAGCAATGAAGGTAAGTTGAACGTAGAAGTAGCGCTTAGCTCGGTCAATACCGCTATTGATATTCGAAATCAGCGAATGCAAAACCTTTTGTTTAATACCGACGTTTTTCCTAACGCCACTTTTTCCGCGCAAATAGAGCCTAGTTTGCTTGAACTCTCAGCGGGTGAATCAACTACTACAACGGTAGCCGTGCAATTAAGCTTGCATGGGCAAAGCGTACCAATGGAATTTACATTGCGCGTAAATGCGCTAGCGCCTGGTAAAATTCAAGTGAATACGCTGGTGCCTAGTTTACTTAATGTTGATGATTTTGATTTAGGCAAGGGCCTTGAAGCCCTAAGAGAAATCGCAAAGCTGCAAAATATTGCTTATAGCGTTCCCTTAACCTTTAATGTTGTTTTTGAGGCATAAAGGGAGTGTAGCTTAACCTACAGCTCGTTAAGGCTTGGCAATTATATTGACCGATTCATGCTCTTCAGAATATTCAATTACGGCCAAGCCTTCACGCAATTGTTGTTTCACTAAAGCTACTTTTTCATCCAAGCTGAGTTCTTGTTCGCCATAATCGGTCCCCTCTCGTAAAACTACGCTTTCAACAATGCTGTTTAGCGTATCGTCTTCTAGTTGGTCAAACGGGATCAACATGTTAATTCACTCACAAAGTCTGTTATTCGAGGGGGCAACCATAGTTTATCACGAGCCGATAAACCTGTTAAAAACCCCACATGGCCGCCATATTGGCTAAGCTCGTAGGCAATATTACTATTAATTTGTGTTTGCGTAGGAATAACTTTGTCATTCATAAATGGATCGTCGGCGGCGTGTATAATGAGTGTTGGCTTTTGTATTTTATGAAGGTCAGGTAAGGCACTGCACTTTGTATAATAATCATCAGCATCTTTATAACCATGCAGTACTGAGGTTATATGATCATCAAATTGGCGAAAACGGGTCATTTTATGAATGTCGTGGTTTGATACAAGTAAGTCATTAGACATATCTACTAGGTGCATTTTTTTAATTATATTGGCTTTCATACTGCGCATAAGATGGCGCTGATACACTCTTGCAAAGCCTTTATTTATTGCTTCAGAGGAAGCCGCTAAATTGAGCGGAGCACTTACCGAAACACTGCCATCTATGGGTAAGTGCGAATAGTTCGCCATTAGCTTCATTAGCATGTTACCGCCTAGCGAAAAACCCACTGCCAATAAGGGCAATGCTGCATAGCGCTGCTTAATAATAGGGATAATGAATTCAGGGTCAAATGTGGCTCCCGAATGGTAGGCTTTAGGCCGTAAGTTTGGCTCACCGCTACAACCTCGAAAATGCATCAGCACGGCCCCAAAACCAGCATTATTCAAACTAATAATCAAATGCTTTATATAATGCGATTCACTTGAGCCCTCTAAACCATGAAATAGCACAACCATCGCTTTGGGCGAATCAGGCACTGACCACGCTAAATCTAAAAAATCGTTGTCAGGAGTGGTAATACGCTCTGTACGCATTATGCAATTGGGCGATTTTATAAAAAACTTGGGCACAATGGTTTGTAAATGGGGATTGCGCCAAGCAAAGCTAGGCCTAAAACTAGCGGCTTGAATTTGCCCAAACTGAGATTTGTGTGGTGTGTGCATAAGGCTAGCGGCCTACCGTAGAAAATTGCTGAACAAGCACTGATATTTTTTGCCTAATTAACGTGCTTTTTTCAAGCTTCTTATCTGAACTCAAATCCAAACCGGGACAGTCCAAATTATTATTCGCAAAAAAATACGCGCTCTTAACCAGCTCGCTTTTTAGGTTTTCAAACGCATAGGAAATATTGGTTAATACTGGGCGCTTAAGTATATCGCTAGCGGCTTTCACTATTGCCTCTTGTTGCTCTTTTTCACTCATAATTTCAGTAGCCATTAGCGCCTTATAATATGCGCTAAGTTTACATTTGGACTGTCCCGAACAAGCTAAAGCGAAGCGTATCCGCTTTGCTCTTAAGCGTTTTGTACGCTCATCTAGCGGCTTAATTGCTTTAAAAATATGCGAAATATCAGTGGCATATAGCATGTAACCTTTGCTGGCTAAAAATCCTGAAAACAAAAGTATGTTCACATTCAAATTAGCTTCATCTTGTAAGTATAGTAGGCAGTCTTTCGTTTGACCGGCACCATAAACACGCAAAGAGTACTGCCAGAATGCATCGCTCGTAACAAAAGCACTATTTACACTCACAAGGCTACCGCAGCTTTAGCATCAAACTCAGCCTGCGCAGCTTCTAGGCTTTCTTGGGCATCTAGCCACTCAAGCTCCACTATTTCTAGCTCTGATTTTGCTTTTGCTTGTTCATCTATTATTTGTGTTAGCTGAGTCTTTTTATCAGCCTCATAAAGAGAAGTATCAGACATCGCCTCCTCAATTTGGCTAAGCTGTGCATTAAGCTCATTCATCTTTTTCTCGCTACTTACCAAAGCGCTGCGAAGATGTTTGGTTGATGCTCTAAACTCTGCTTCCAAACGCTTTTGCATTTTTCGGTCAATAACAGGAGCTTTGGGTTTATCTTCTTGTGCCTTTTCATTCTTATTATTAAACAACCAACTTTGATAATCAGTTAAATCTCCAGAAAACGCGCTAACCGCCCCACTATCTACTAAGTAAAAGTCATCACACACACTTTCTAATAAGAAGCGGTCATGCGATACAATTACCATGGCGCCTTCAAACGCCTGCAAAGCGTAAGCAAGGGCTTCTCGCATATTCATATCAAGGTGGTTTGTTGGTTCATCTAGCAGCAACAAGTTTGGTTTGGTATACACTATTAAGGCCAATACTAAGCGCGCTTTTTCGCCACCTGACATTGGCGCTACCTTTTTAAGCGCCTCATCACCTTTAAACCCAAATCCGCCTAAATAATCTCGTATTTGTTGATCCGTTAAACTACGATCTAGCGCCAGTAAATGGTCAAAAGCTGAATTATCCATGTTCAAGGCTTGCACCTGATGCTGCGCAAAATAGCCAATTTTCAAACCCGCCGATACCGTATACTCTCCTTGCAAGGGGTGTAATTCACTCGCCAGCAACTTAATAAAAGTAGATTTACCCGCTCCGTTTCGTCCTAACAAACCAATGCGGCTACCCGGTACTAAATTAAGATGAATATCAGACAATATAACCGTTTCGCCGTAGCCAAGTTGTACCGCTTCCATGTTGATCAAAGGGTTCGGCAGTTTTTCGGGCTCTTTAAACGCAAAGGAAAATTCATTGTCTTGCTGAATAGGCAATAAAGCTTCCATTTTTTCAAGCTGCTTTACACGGCTTTGCGCCTGTTTTGCTTTACTGGCTTTGGCTTTGAATCGCAAAATAAATGAATTTAAATGCTGTTTCTTTTGTTCTTGCTTTTCGTAATGTTTTTGCGCCAGCGCAAGTCGCTCGGCACGTTGCTTTTGAAAGCTTGAATAGTTACCGGTGTAGGTAAACAGTTTGGTATCTTCAAAGCTCACTATTAAATTAGCGCAAGCGTCAATAAAGGCTTGGTCATGCGAAATTAATAACAAGGTGCCGCTATAGTTTTGTAAATAGTCTTGCAGCCAAATTACCGCATCTAAATCCAAATGGTTGGTTGGTTCATCTAACAATAGTAAATCAGATGGGCATAACAGCGCACGAGCTAAGTTAAGTCTCATTTGCCAACCACCTGAGAAACTTGCCACGGTTTCGCTTAAGTTTTGTTCAGTAAATCCTAAGCCCGCTAAAATTGTTGCGGCGCGGGCGTTTACATCATAAGCGCCAGCGTGCTCAAGCTTTTCATGTAAGCTTGCTATGGCTGCGCCGTCATTGGCCTGCTCAGCGTCAAGTAAGGCTTTTTGCACTTGACGTAAATGAGCATCGCCGTCAATTACGTAATCAAGCGTTGTGCGCTGGGTATCATCAATATATTGCGAAATGGCGACCACGCGCCATTGTTTTGTAATGGAGCATTCGCCAGCGTCAGCTGAAATTTGGTTTAAAAGCAGTGAAAATAAGCTCGATTTACCGCAACCATTTGGGCCAATAATAGCCGCTTTTTGCTTTGCGTAAATTTCAACATTCGCATTATCAATCAGAGTTTTTATACCACGTTGTAGGCTTAAACCTTGTAGTTTTATCATAAGGGGCTTCTAGAAAATTAAGGTGTGCAGAATATCAAAATTCAAAGGGGTGATCATTACTTACCGCATTACAGTATAATACACTTTATTAAATATAATTTCGGCAAGTTATAACATGAGTAGAACGAAAAAACGATTTATTGCAGGGGCAAAATGTCCATCGTGCGGGCAATTAGACACCCTAATGCTGTATTTCGAGAATAACATAGAGAAATTAGCTTGCGTGAAGTGCGACTACAAAGAATCGCAAACCACGCAAGAAGTCGCGGCTGCCAGTAAATCTAGCAGCGATGTGATAGGTGTATTTAAACCTTAATTAACTTTTAATATTGCTCACTTGTTGTTCAAGTACTGAGCGAACCTGTTCAAGTTGTTGATTTTGTTCTACCAATGTCGTTGCCAAATGTTTGTTTTGCTCAGCCGACATTTTTAAACTACCTACCTTTTGAACAATACTGCTGTTGATGCTGGTTTGCTCATCTAATACGTCGGTAATTAACGTGTTTCTAGCGGTAATATCTGCTACCGCTGTATCCACATCACCTAATACTTGCGATGCCTCAGTAACAGAATCTTGAGACTGTTTAACCGATACTTCGCCTTGCTTAATTTGTGACACCGCCCCTACCGCGCGCTCTTGTAGTTTAGCAATAATGGTTTTTATTTCTTCTGTTGATTGCTGGGTTCTTGAAGCAAGGGTGCGCACCTCATCGGCGACTACCGCAAAACCTCGGCCCTGTTCACCTGCTCTAGCCGCTTCTATCGCGGCATTTAAAGCAAGTAAATTAGTTTGTTCAGCAATACTATTTATTACCTCAACTACCGTGCCCACAGTTTGTGCGTCGGTATCAAGCTGCGCAATAACCTCAGAAGTTAACTTAATTTGCTCACTTGAAGTGGCAATACTTTTAAGGGTTGATTCCATAGCCTGTCGGCTTTTTTGTGCGGAAGAAGCGGCATGAGACGCAATATTATTGGCTTCAAGAATGTTAGTAGACATCTCTTTCGCCGCACTGCCCATTTGCGTAGTGGCATCGTCAATATCAATAGATTGCTGATGCTGCTCATCAGCCTTTGCTGACAAATCCATTGCGCTACTCGCTAGACTCGCGCTGGTAGTATTTAATTGCTGCTGGTTCGCTGACAGTCCAGTGACTAACTCAAGCATCTTTGTGCGTAAGGTTTCAATCGCACGTGCCATTTGGCCTATTTCGCTATTGCCACCAATTTTTTTAACTTCAGTGAAATCCCCTGCACTTACCGCTTTAAGTTGGTCAATAAGAATAGAAAGAGGGTTGGATACGAGTTGAGTAATAATCTTGCCGCATAATAAAATTGAACATAAAAAGGCAATAACGACTACCGCAAGCGCAACACCTTGATATTGTGATGATTCCTTCACAATACTATTACTCTTCTCGGTATTAATTTCTTGCATGTTTGATACAGCTGCTTTTAGAAGATTGCTGGGCTCGCGGTCTATTCCACGCACAGCGGTATCAGCGGCTTTATGATCAAAGTTTTGACTAAACATGTCATAGGCTTTTTGATACTGCTGCAAAATTTTATTGTGTTCTGCACCAAATTTAACTAATGACTGCTTCACGGCGCTTGGAATCTTAGCTTGTTCAAGCATCTTCACATGGCTTTGGATGGAGGCCTGCCGGTCTAAAAAACGTTCCCAATATTTGTTTAAGTCTGCTTGATTATGGCCCCTTAAGAGCACATTTTTCCATTCTTGAACCTGAGTTTTAAACTCTTGATTAATATTCCCCAGTGCGATTGTATTGGCTGAATCAACCGTTACTAGCGCCTCAAAACGATTCATTTTGGACGCCAGCATTACGCCATCTACAACTGCCGCAATACTTAATACGCTCATACCCAGTACTACGGTGGCGAGTATCCTAGTTTTTACTGTATTAAAAGAAAATTTCATAATAGTGCATGTTGTCCAATTAGAAAGGTGTCAACAGGCTTATCGGCTGCTATACCTTCGTCTATAGGTCAACGGTTAATTATTATGGCCTTTATTTTTAATTAATAATGAGGGGGCAACTCAATTTGACCTGCGCTTGGCATTTCAGGCTCTTCTATTGATTTTAGTTTGTCTAACATGGCACGCACTTTTTGCTCAAGGCGGTCAATTTGATCCTGCTGAGCAATCACTGTTTGATTCAGGCTTTCAATTGTATCTTCCTGATACGCTAGCTTGACTTCCAAAGATTCTAATTCGCTTGCTAAGTCACTGTGTTGTTGTGTCATGGTGTTTGCCATATTTCGTAATTTCCACTGCTTGAAATGGAGGCTGCGCCTCCTGTCATATAATCAACGGCATACACTACAGCCGATTGCGGAGCTGGACCATCATTAGGTGCAACCCGCCATTCTTTGAGTATTTTACCTGTTTGTACATCCCATAAAGCTAATCTTTTAGCTGGGGAGCCGGTTAGTAAACGCTTGCTGTCTGCTGAAAACCTAGCGCTTGTAAAAATCAATTGGCGCTCAATAAAATGCAAACGTGATACTTCCTGACCAGTTTGTGCATCCCATATTTGCGCTTTGTCTAGGCCATCAGCGGTGAATAAATACTTCGCGTTTTGATCAATCAGCACTTGGCTAACTCTATGGGGGTGGTCAAACACATGGATTATTTGTCCATTCTTTGTATCCCATAAATAGGCTTTGTAATCATTCCCGCCGGTTAAGGCATACCTGCCATTGGCTGATAAATCTACTGAATTAATTTTCTCTTCATGACCTATAAATTCTAAACGACGCTCAGTACCAGGTTCGAAAAACATGACGGTACCGTTTGCGCGTCCAACCAATACCGCTTTGCCACCATTAGCGATAGCAATATCGCGAATGCTTGATTCATCAATACGCCAAAATCCAATGGGTTCGCCCGTAGCAATTTCCCAAACAGCAAAGGCCTCGCTGTCAGAGGTGATAACAAAATTGCCATCTTTTGAAAATTTAACGTTATCGACCAAATTTAAGCCGTCACCTTGATGACGCCAGGAATACAAAACCTGATTATTTGCTAAATTATGAACTTTTATTGCTCCGCTGACCTCTGATACCACAGCCAATTGTTTTTCTGCGTGTATGTCTGCGTCATAAACGCCATCTTCAGCCAAGTTGAAACGGCTTAATGGCGTAGAATCAGGAATACTGCAAGCACTCAATAAAGACGCTAGCAGGCAGCATATGAAAAAAAATGTGGGTCGAATGTTTAACAAAGGTTTCACTTTGGCCTTAACCGCATTAACATGTGGCTTAGTATAAACTATCAAGGTGTGAAAACGCCAAATAAAGATAATTCAATCATGTTTACGGAGATAAAAATGAAAAAGGCTTCTCTAGCCCTAATTATCGGTACATCACTTGTTTTGAGTGCATGTGGTAATGACAAAAAAGAAACAAACACTGAAGACCAAGTTACAGTAGACGCTGCTGAGGCAACCGTTACCGCTTATACTACGACCGCCGAGCAACACTCTTATGCGCTAGGTGCAAGCATGGGTATATTTGCAAAAACTAGGCTTGAACAACAACAAGCGCTAGAAATTGAAGTTGACCAAAAAGCCCTAGAAGCTGGATTTAATGATGCCCTAGCGGGTAACACACAATTTTCTGATGCTGAAATTCAAACCTTTGCGCAAGCATCTGACACTAAACTTCGTGAAAAACAAGCGGCTGAAGCAGAAAAGAACTCAGCTAAAATAATTGCTGAAGGTGAAGCATATTTAGCTGAAAACGCTCAACGTGAAGGCGTAATCACTACCGATTCAGGCCTGCAATATGAAGTATTAACGAAAGGCGACGGCGCAAGCCCTAAAGCAGTAGATACAGTAACGGTGCACTACAAAGGTACCTTACTGAACGGCGAACAGTTTGATTCTTCATATGACCGTGGACAACCTACTAGCTTCCCGCTAAATGGCGTAATTCCTGGTTGGACTGAAGGTGTTCAATTAATGGAAGTGGGTGCAAAATACCGTTTCCATATCCCAAGTGAACTTGCTTATGGCGGCCGTACCGCTGGCAGTATTCCTCCTCACTCTACCTTGATTTTTGATGTGGAATTACTTGACGTAACTCCAGCAGAGTAATTGCACTTTGCGTTTTAGGTAGAAAGGTTTTAGGTAGAAAGGCTCATGCCTTTCTACCTACTATTTTTATTTATCATATTCAATACTTAGCACCCACCATTCCTTAAGCCCAGTTGGGGTTTTCACACTAAATTCATCATCCACTTGCTTTTTAAGTAAGGCTCTAGCCATAGGTGAGTCTATGGAAATATACTCTGACGTATCCCCATATATTTCTTCAGGGCCAACTATTTTAAAGCGCATAATTTCACCGGCGTCGTTCTCTATTTCAACTCGCGCACCAAAGAAAACCTTACCCTCTTGTTGCGGCGAATATTCAATTATTTGCAGCTCGGGTAGTAACTTTCTTAAGTAACGTACGCGCCTGTCAATTTGCCGTAACACCCTTTTGTTAAAGGTATAGTCAGCATTTTCTGAGCGATCACCTAAACTTGCCGCCCACGTGACTATTTTGGTAATTTTCGGACGTTTTTCATACCAAAGGTAGTCATGCTCTTCTCGCAGTTTGGCATACCCTTGGCTGGTAATAAGTTTGGTTTTCAATTTACGCCATATATAGTTAGTGAAAAGTTTCAACGGGTATTGTTGTCAGTTTTAGCCTTAAGGTCTAGTTTTTTCTTATGGTCACGCTGTGATGCTGCATAAAACGCTCATTATTTCTGCGTGCACGTTTAGGTTTAAAAATACGAGCTTATTTAAGACTAAATTTGGGATGCCATCAAACAATACAAAGGTTATACTAAGTACAAGTAAACAAGACATATCAATGCTCTTATTCAAATTCTTACCACAATGCCAAAAGGCACATTTTCTAACGGAACCCAAAACTGAATGATTATTGACAAAATTGCTGTTGAACTTGGTGCTCAAAGTAGCCAAATTCAAGCCGCCGTAAACTTGTTAGATGAAGGCGCAACCGTTCCCTTTATTGCTCGTTATCGTAAAGAACTGACTCAGGGATTAGATGATACTCAGCTGCGCAAACTTGAGCAGCGTTTGTCTTATTTACGTGAGTTAGAAGACCGCCGAGCGGTAATACTAAAATCAATAAACGAACAGGGTAAATTACCCCCTGAGCTGGCTGATAAAATTAAATCAGCTGAAAATAAAACAGATTTAGAAGACTTGTACTTACCCTACAAACCACGCAGACGCACTAAAGGCCAAATTGCTATTGAAGCGGGTTTAGCCCCATTAGCAAATACCCTACTTAATGACGCTAGCGCTGATCCAGATACATTAGCCCAAAACTATATTGACGCCGAGAAAGGCATTGCCGACACCAAAGCGGCCTTAGATGGTGCAAAGTTTATTCTTATGGAGCAATTTGCTGAAAATGCCAGCGTGCTTCAACAAGTTAGGCAATATTTGCAGCAACACGCTCATGTGGGCAGTAAAGTAATTGCGGGTATGGAGAAGCAAGGCGAAAAATTCTCTGACTACTTTGATTACTCTGAAAAACTTACTGCAGTACCCTCGCACCGTGCTTTAGCTATTTTTCGCGGCCGCAACGAAGGCGTATTACTGGTAGGTTTAGATGCTGAGCCCGCCAACCCTGACAGTAAAGGCCAAGTGTGTGAGGATATTATTAAGCAAGTGCTAGGCTTACAAAGCGCTAGCATTAATGCCCAAAGTAGCGCGCGTGATAAATGGCTACACACGGTAATTCAGTGGACATGGCGCGTCAAAATAAACCAGTATATGGAAACAGAGTTATTTGCCAAGCTGCGTGAAAGTGCTGAAACCGAAGCTATTAATGTGTTTGCCAAAAACTTAAATGACTTACTAATGGCAGCGCCCGCTGGCCCTAAAGTCACTATGGGGCTTGATCCTGGTTTGCGTACTGGCGTTAAAACCGCTGTGCTTGATGCCACCGGCAAGGTATTAGCCACCACCACTATTTTCCCGCATCAACCGCAAAACCAATGGGATAAGTCAGCGCGTACACTTGCCAACTTATGTAAACAGCACAAAGTTGAACTTATTAGTATTGGCAATGGCACAGGTTCAAGAGAAACTGACAAACTTGTGTCTGAAATGATGAAAGCAAACGCAGATTTAGGTTTGCAAAAATTAATTGTAAGTGAGGCCGGCGCATCGGTTTATTCAGCCTCAGAACTTGCTTCAAACGAATTACCAGGAATGGATGTTTCATTACGCGGTGCTGTTTCTATAGCTCGCCGCCTGCAAGACCCACTAGCAGAGCTGGTAAAAATTGAACCGAAAGCCATTGGTGTAGGCCAGTATCAACACGATGTAAACCAAAGCCAACTTGCGCTATCACTTGATAAGGTTATTGAAGATTGTGTAAACGCCGTTGGGGTTGATTTGAACACCGCGTCACCGGCTTTATTGGCACATGTATCAGGTTTAAATAAAACCTTGGCTAACAATATTGTGCATTACCGTGACAACAATGGCGCATTCAGTGACCGTAAAAGCTTGAAGAAAGTAGAGCGTTTAGGACCAAAAGCATTTGAACAAGCCGCAGGTTTCTTGCGAGTTATGAACGGCTCTAATCCGCTTGATAAATCAGCGGTGCACCCTGAAGCTTATCAAGTGGTAGAAACCATTGTGGCAAAAGTGGGTGTAGCTATGAATGACATTCTAGGTAATAAAGATGTGCTTTCAAATATGAACGCGCAAGAATTTGTTACCGAAGATTTTGGTTTACCGACCATTAAAGACATACTTTCTGAGCTTGATAAACCAGGACGTGACCCACGCCCAGAGTTTAAAACCGCTAAATTCAATGACGCTGTGGAAACCATGAAAGACTTAGAAATAGGCATGGTGCTTGAGGGCGTGGTAAGCAACGTTGCAAACTTCGGCGCATTTGTTGATATTGGCGTGCATCAAGACGGCCTTGTGCACATATCAGCCATTACCGACAAATTTATTAAAGACCCTCGTGAAGTAGTGAAAACTGGCGATATCGTAAAAGTTAAAGTGACTGAAGTGGATGTTAACCGCAAACGTATTTCCCTTACTATGCGACTAAACGATGAAGTGGGCACATCTAGCGCAAGAGCGCCTAGCGGTGATAGAAACAACGGCCGAGGCGATAAGCGCAAAGGCGGCACCGATAAACCACACGCTAACGCAAATAAGAACCGTAATAATCAAGCGCAAAAAGCGCCGGCCAATGCCATGATGGGTAACGCTTTTGCTGATGCCTTTGCGAAAGCAAAGAAGTAAGTGAGTTACGAAAATTCAATAGCAAATTAAGTTGGAATTTTTAAGCAAATGCAGTGAAAGCGGAGCTTTCACTGTATGCTTGAATATCTTCAAAGGCTTTAGTTTTATCATTGCTTTGTGAGCCACCTGCTAGCCCTTCCTCGCTTAATTCTGCGCGAGCTTGCTGTTCTTTTTGCGTAGCTTCTGCTGCCACTTTAATATCTTGTGTGCTTGGCTCTGCTGGGGCTAACGCCGCAGCTTTCACTATTTGCATTTTTTCAATGGTATCTTTTGGCGTGCTTTCTTCGCCTACATCAATTTGCACTTCGCCTGCTACAGCATAGCGCCTACCATCAGGGCCTGTTTCATATTCATAAGTGGGTGCGCCCGCATATTGCCCACCAACCGCTGCATGAGCTTGTTCATGAACACGTACTTCTTGATCACGGTCTTTTAAGGTTTGAACTTCTTTCTCTTCTTCGTCGCTGAGCTCTAAACTCGTTTCATCTTCGTCCTCTGCTTTAGCCGCTTGCTTGGCTTCATCAGAAATACTGACTTTGTCACTAGAAGGATAAGCTTGTGCTTGGGTGGGTGCTTCAATGGCTGAACGTTGTTGATTATCGAGCCGGGCTTGTGCAGTACCCGGCACATTTTGCTGGGCATCAATAGACTGAAAATCAAAGGGAAGAACTAGATTCATTTAGGCTTACGCGAAGGTATCTATAATGGTACCTAGCATACTGTCTGATTTTGAAATCACATCAGCTGAGGCTTGCGCTTGCAAAGAGCCAGAAACTATATCGATTGCGGCTTTGTTGATATCAAGATTTTGCCTGTTCTGTCCGCTGGCTAAATTTTGGCTGGCATCTGACATTTGACGGCTACCATTTTGATACCCTTCTAATCCACTATATAGCGCGCTTTGGCTTGATTCAATCACTGCGATACCTCAATACATTATTACTCAAGGTTGTATCGGCCGCTGCGAGAATTTCTTTAGAAAAAGAAATTTGGACTGTCCCGTTTTACTTTTTGGACTGTCCGAACGGTAGTTTCAGGACGTGAAATTCACGCGGTGAATAAAGTCTGCCAACAATGCTAGGGTGTCTGATTCATGGCTAATAAAAGGTGCATGCGAGGCCTTAGGCATTATATGTACTTCGCAGGAAGGGTTAAGCACCTGAATTTGCGTCACAACCTTAGCCGGTACCAAGCTATCAAGGCGGCCAAAAATTCTTAAGCAAGGAATAGTATCAAATCGCTTAACTTGTTCTCTTAAATCAACACTCGATAACAATTCTAAGCTACTATTTAGTACGCTCGGTGAGCTCAATGGGTGCGCTTTCAACATACCTAGCATAGTCTTAACAGTTTGATTTGGACTGTCCAGCCCCATACATTGAATGGCTAAAAAGCGTGTCAGCACGCTTTCATGATTCTGCGTCAATTGCTTTGCAAACATTTTTAACACGGCAGGTTTTATGCCCGGCCACGCTGAATCCTCTACAAATTTGGGGCTACTGCAAAGCTGTATATGTGCCACAACTTTTGAGTCAGCTTTAGCTACCAAGGCTTGCGTAATCAAACCGCCCAGCGACCACCCCAGCACAATACAACGTTTGGGCAACTGCGCATGCACTGTGTCAACCACGCTTTGCAAATCATAATTAGGTGGCACGGAATCAAATTGCGTACCGTAGCCAGGCAAATCAATACAATGCACTATGCTATTTACACGCTGCGATAATAAACCCGCAAATTGAGACCAAATACCCTGATTCATTCCCCAACCATGTATTAAAACAATGTCAATTTGTTCGTTTTGATTTTGCAAAATATCTGTCCTTTTGATCAGCAGACCAAGCCATTGCCCCGTGATATTGTTTTCTCATCTTGAAACTAAGCTACAAAGAGCTCAGCCAAAAAATATGCGCCCACTGTACTACTACTGCCAACAAATATTTGCTTACATACAATCAATAATTGGGCATAAAAATTGTTTTTTATGCCATCAAAGCAGTGCCTCGCTTGTGTGCGAATTTTGCCAGCAAGATATATTCTTACCTACATTTCCGTCACCCGCTCACAACCTATTAGATTACGAAAGAGTGCACAAGCATCTTATACCTCCCTCATATGTGAGTTTACATGCTTTAGGAGAATACAAGGGCATAATAGCAGGGCTGGTGAGTAAGCTTAAGTTTTCAGGGCAAGTACTTGCAGCCAAAGTACTCAGTGATTTTTTTATCTGCTATTTAAAAGACTCCTTGCTTCATAAGCAAAGTGTGCCCGATGCCTTAGTGCCTATTCCACTGAGTAAATTACGCTATATTCAGCGTGAATTTAACCAAGCGCACGAATTATCAATTCACCTAAGTGAGGGTTTTGATATTCCAATCTGCCAAGCCTTACAAAGGCGCAAGCATACCAAGCAGCAATCAAGCTTAAATAAAGAGCAGCGTTTGCTTAATATACAAAATGCCTTCGAAATAACTACAAGCGTGCCATATAACTCCATTGCACTAGTAGATGACGTTATCACCACAGGTGCAACTATTAACGCGGCATGCGAAGCTATTCAGGCCCACTCTCCCGACCTTGAAATACATGTGTGGTGCATGGCGGTTTCGGTGAAAGAATAAATTCCCTTTGGTTATAAAAGCGGCGTTTGATACAGCGCATTTGCACTTAACTTATTAGTCCCATCCCAATAACCTCTGAAGTGCACGTTATCAACAAAGCCAATTACCGCGCCTTTTTGTTTCTTGTTTACCACCACCGAGGCAGAACGCTTAATAAGTGCCTGCATTTCATCAGCCGAATACCCGGCTACCAGCGGGTTTTCAATATATGTTGCTATGTCTTCAAATGGATTGTCAGTGGCTCGCAGTACACCGTTACTGGTCTTGAATGTGGGCAGAATATCACGCTCAAAGCCAAAGAATAGTGGATGGCTTAAATCAATTTTACTTTTATACACAGCGCCCGCTATTAATTTCTTGGCACCTAAGGCTTGTTTATCAGAATATTGCATATCATCGGTGGAAAAAGAGGAGTTGATAGCTTCACCAGATAAGGGCTGGTTGTTTATCCAACCGAGTCGAGCAAACCAAGCCACTGCTGATTTTTGACCAACCACTACACCGCCTCTGTTCATCCATTTTTCTAACTTATTAATGGTGCCATCGTTAATTTTGATATATGAGCCTGATGCAAAAAATATGTGGGTGTACCTATCTACATCGCGGTTGTTCAAATCACGCATGTCCCAAATGGTTACGGGTAAACCTACGCGGGTATCAAGGTAATGCCACATTTCACCCACTTCGTAACTTGAAGTACCTATTCCACCAATCAACAATACCTTGGGAGATGTTACTGGTGCTAAGCTACGCGAGCCTAAATCACTGCCTGAAGAAGTCAGACCGCTTTGAATATTATAAGCGCGAATATTGAACTTTTGAGCGCTGCTTGACACTATGCTAGCCACTTCACTAGGTTGCGTAAGGGCATTGGGAATAACTACGCTACCTCGTGCAAACTTCACTTCGCCAGAAGATGTCAATGCCGTGAAATCTGAACCCGCTACTCGAGCTTGAACACCTTTATCAAGAAGTGATTGAAGTAATGCCGGTGCTGACGAGTCAAACCATTCAAAAGCATAAGCGTAAGCATCACTATCTATAGCAATATTTTGTTGCGTACTTGCCTGCCATGTACTTAATGCTAGCTTTCGGCTAAGCGAAGATTTCACTTGTTCATAAGGTAAATTAAACGCCAAGCCAATATTCCAATTTGAAACATCATAAAAAGTGTTGTCAGTAAAGCGTTTACGTTCACTGAAAAGTGAGCGAATTAAACGATACTGGGCTTGGTCAAACGGAATATAAATACTTTGCTTAGCCTTATATTGCGTGCCATTAATATCAATATCTTCACTTAACATTTCTAGCTTAATTTTATGTGATTGCAAAATATTGACCATACGTTCAAAGCGGGTAGCGTCTTTGCCCCTTGTGACCACATAGCCTGCAAATTTGTCATCTGCCACTAGCTTTTTAGTGTCTTCAAAGAATTCACGCTGATAAGCTAAAATAGCGGCTTTATTAGCGAACGCGCCAGCAAAAGTAGACAAAGAAGTAGTGACTTGATTTTGAATAGAATCTTGGAAAGTTAGCAAGCCATTAATTGATTCTTGCACGTGTCCGCGGCTGCTCGCTTGCTCGAACAAAATACCTATGCTGCCGTGCGCGTCAGGGTAAGTAGACCCCTTCCCATAGTAAAAATCATCAAAACTTTCTTCGCTAAAATACAACTTTTTCGCATCGTCTAAGGCTTTTGCATGAAACTTAGCGATTGCAGAGGTGAGTGTTACATTTTGATTAGGCGTCCATGGGTTTTTACGTGCAGCAATGCCGGGCTGAAAGAAAAAGGTACTGTCGGTGCCCATTTCATGAAAGTCAGTTACTATATGCGGGCGCCACGCGTGAAATTGCGCAATACGTGCTTTTGACTCAGGATGTGTTAGCAACAACCAATCGCGGTTTAAGTCAAACCAATAATGGTTTGTTCTTCCGCTAGGCCAATACTCTTTATGCTCTCTATTACTGGGATCAGATACTAAGTTTTTGCTTTTATGCATATTCGCCCATTGTGCGAATCTGGCCATGCCATCTGGATTAAGTGATGGGTCGAGTAATATAATGTTTTGCGCTAATAAGTTTTTAACTTCATCACTGTTTGAAGCCGCTAAATGGTAGGCAATTAACATAGACCCATTGCTACCCGAGGGTTCGTTACCGTGAACGCTATAACCCATGTAAATAACTAATGGGGCATCACTTTTCGCTGATTCGCCTAACTGAATGCTTTTTAGATGCTTAGCTTGAATTTCATCGATATTACTTTGGTTTTCTGGTGAGGTAATACGCACTGAAATCAATGAGCGGTGTTCGTGCGTTTTCCCAATTACGCTTACATTCACACGCTCAGATTTTTCGCTCAGTACTTGCATATAAGTAAGCAATTGATCATGACGCATATGCCATGTACCTATGGGGTAGCCAAATACCTCTTCAGGAGTAGGAATATCAGGGTTGTAGTCTTGATTTTTAGGGAGAAAATCAAGGTCACTTGTTTGAGAAAAAGCGTTTGTTGCAAGGCCTAGTGTGCTTACAATAATGAATAAAACCAATGATGCCTTAACAAATCCTAGCAAGTGATGCATATAATTCCTTTGTTTTATTTTCTTTTCAGCGAACAATTGTCGCTCAATTTGAATCAAAAGTATAATTATGTAGCAATATATTAGACCAAAGTAAAAAATGATGAGTACTTGAGTGTTTTACTCGGGTAATTTTTGCTACACTATAGCCATTAATGATTAACGCATTGTTGAGGCTCCTATGATAAATATTTCCGAATCAGCACAATCTCACTTTTCAAAACTGCTTGCACAACAAGAAGCCGGTACAAATATAAGAGTATTTGTTATAAACCCAGGTACTTCTAAAGCAGAATGTGGTGTGTCTTACTGCCCGCCTGACGCCGTTGAGCCACAAGATGTGCGCCTTAACTTTAATGGCTTTGATGCTGTAGTAGACGAAGAAAGCGCGCCGTTCTTAGAAGACGCAGAAATTGATTTTGTAACTGACCAAATGGGTTCGCAGCTTACACTTAAAGCACCTAATGCTAAAGCCCGTAAAATTAGCGATGACGCATCTTTGGTTGAACGCATCAATTACATGATTGAATCTGAAATTAATCCACAATTGGCAAGCCACGGTGGCCAAGTGTCACTTATGGAAATAACCGAGGACGGTGCAGCCATATTGCAGTTTGGCGGTGGTTGTAATGGTTGTTCAATGGTTGATGTAACGTTGAAAGACGGCATTGAAAAGCAAATGCTTGAACAATTTGCCGGAGAAATTACTGCAGTGAAAGATGCTACCGAGCACGAAGCTGGCGAACACTCTTACTACTAGACACTCCGCTATTGCCAAACACTAATGAAGAGTTTAGCCGCAAGGTTAAGCTCTTTTTTTATAACACGGCTATATAAAGGCTTGTGGCTTGTAATAAGTCCAGTAGTAATAGTAAATGCCTTGCGTAATACCTCTACTGGCTAAAAAACTTAACATGGCTATCCACATTGCCATGTTACCTTGTTCGCTAAACACTAAGTAGAAAGGTAAAAAGACTAAGCAGGTACTTACTAACATACTTGTACGCATAGCCGCTCCCTTGCTTAATCCTACGAACACTCCGTCCATTAAAAAACACCAATGCGCAATAATAGGCAAGCATACAATAATGTTTGAGTAGTCTTTCATGGCCCTACGAATATTGTCATGATCACTTAGCAAGTTAACAATTGGACTGTCCAGAAAGTAAAATACAAGGGCATACAAAATAGCAAATATACTTGACCACACTAGCCCAATTTTGAAGTTTTGATGTATTTTATCAATGTCTTTATCACCCTTCGCTTCGCCAATAAGGGCTTCAACACCATTGGCTACGCCATCTAAACCTAAGGCAATTAAGGTAAAAAATTGCAAAATTATGGCATTTACTGCCACCGCTTCTGCGCCGAAATGCGCACCGCGAAGCATGATAAACGCTATCACAAATTGCAGTGCTAAATTCCTAACAAAAATATTGGAGTTGAGCGAAAGTAAACTTTGCATGCTTGTGAAACTTAACCAACTGCGCAAACGCGCTCTTATCTCATGGCCTTTACTGTGGAATAGTTTTAATTTGGACTGTCCAGAATAGTGTTTAACTATGAAATAAGCGCCTAAAATCAACATCATATATTCAGCGCAGGTGGTTGCACCAGCTACGCCCTTAACGCCCCAATCAAACACATATACAAACAGTAAGCTTGCCGCAATATTAATTACGTTAATCAGCACCTGTAAAATCAACACTAATTTGGTTTTATGCTGCCCAACTAACCAACCCACAATCACCAAATTAAGCATGGCGGCTGGCGCGCCCCAAATTCTTACAAAAAAATAGTCTTGTGTGCTGCTAGCAATTTGAGCAGAAACGTCTGAGAAAAACAGGCCCGCTTGAACAATCGCTTGTTGCAATAGCAAAATACAAAACGCGAGTAACAAACTAAGCGCCGCCCCTTGTATTAATACCTTAATTTGCATGTGTGGTTCGGCATTTTTTGTTTGCGCACTCAAGCCCGTAACCGACATTTTTAAAAAACCACACAGCCAATATATTTGCGTCACAATAAGGCTGCCAATAGCCGCACCAGCAAAATAATGAACTTCCTCCATGCGCCCCAAAATGGCGGTGTCTACCAGTCCAAGAATAGGGGTGGTTACATTCGCCAATATCAAAGGCAGGGCCAAGGCTAATAAACGTCCATGAGTTTGCGAAAAATTAGTGATACTATGCCCTTATTATTTTAGCTATTGAGTCGGCTTGTTTATGTTTGTGCATCGCAATGTTTTTAACTTTTTTCTTATTCTAATTGGAAGCTTAATAGCACAGGCTGCTTTTGCAAACCAAACCATTGCTGAAAGCCCAAACCACCATAATTTGGTTATATTACAGTATCATCATGTATCTAGCGATACTCCGGCAAGTACCAGTGTTTCCACTGCCGTATTTGAATCGCATATGGCGCTTTTATCAGAGGGCTACAAGGTAGTAGATTTAAGCAGTGCTCTTAAAAAGATTCAAAACGGACAAGCGCTAGAAGATAAGTCTGTTGCGATTACCTTTGATGACGGTTATACCAATATACTTGAAAATGCCCATCCTATTTTAAGCAAGTACAATTTTCCCTATACGGTGTTTATTAATCCATCAATTATTGGTGAATCTAGTGCCCAGCTCACATGGGAACAAGTTAAATCAATGCAAGATTTAGCCACGTTTGCCAATCATACTTTAGACCACGCCCATCTACTTGCGAGAAATCCAAATGAAAGTAGTGAGCAAGTGTTAAAGCGCTCAATGAACAATATTGAGATGGCTGAAAATATTATTAGTGACAACATAGGCTACAGTAAAAAGTGGCTTGCCTACCCTTATGGCGAATTTAACTTGCGTCTTAAAAACGCACTGCTTGATGCTGGCTATATTGGCTTTGGACAGCAGTCTGGTGCAGTATCACGCATGAGTGACTTTGGCGCATTGCCGCGCTTTCCAGCGGCTGGTGTGTACGCAAATATAAATAGCCTAAAGGTAAAACTAAATAGCTTAGCCATGCCAGTTACTCAGTTAACACCCGCCAAAGTTGAATTTAGCTCGGGCGAGGAAATCACCGGTTTTACCCTTACAGTAAAACCAAAGGATATTAAAATGGGCCAATTCGCCTGTTACTTTCAAGGTAAAACCCTTGAGCTTGATATTGCTGAAAGCTCGGTAAATATAAAGCTGCCTTTCACCATGAAAGCCGGCAGAATGCGCGTTAACTGCACCGCGCCTAGTAAGCAGTTATCAAATCGTTATTATTGGTTTTCACATGCTATGTTTACCGCCACAGAAAGTGGCGAGTTTCTTGACTAGTTGTTCAAACCGCCCAACTAAAGGGTGTAATGCAAGCGCGAAAAGGTTTGCTGAGTAGGTTCAAAAAATGAGTCTTTGCTCAGCATGAATCCGCAGGCTAAATAAAAACTTAAAGCTTCATCGTTGTCTTTATCTACATCTAAAATTACGCAGCTTTTGTTTAGTATTTTTGCTTGCTTTATAGCATGCGCTATTAGCTTTCTGCCAAGCCCTTGTCCTTTAAAGTTTTCATGAACCGCCAAATGACCAACGCAAAGTTCATGTTCCGATGGGCTTTGAAAAACACGGCTCAGCAATGGGTTAGTTATGAGTAAGTGTTGAATTTGGCTTTCTAACAAGTACTGCTGCAAGCACTTAAGCGTGGCGAGTTGAAAAGCATCACCTAGTTGCGCATGCCAAAGGGTCATGCACGCGCATATTTGCAGATTCGAGTTATCATTTTTGGAAGGCTCAATCACATAGTGCATGTTGGCGCTAAATTGGCCGTTGTCTTGTTGAGCAGCCTGTTCTATAAAGGCTTTAACTGCCTGTTCGCCCTTAAATAAATAAGGCAATAATACCGGCGCTGATGACAAAATAAGCTCACAAAGATTAGCTGAGTCAGTCACTACACCTTGTCGAATGTTCATCATGATAAAAAGTGCGCTAGTCAGACGCCAATATAATTGGCAGGTCTTGTTTTATTTGCTGCATATCGCTAATGGCCAATTTACCGGCTTGTTGCTTAGGTTTAAAGCGCCCCACCACATTGCCTTTAGGATTAATCACAACAATAGACGCGCTATGATCGACTAAGTAGTTTTCATTATCAGTACTTTCACTCAAGCTATACATCATTCCCATACTGCGTACTAAAGGAAATATTTGCTCATGCGGGCCCGTAGAGCCAACAAAGTCGGCGTTAAAGTAATTAATATATTCGTTTAAACGTTCAACGGTATCGCGCTTAGGATCCACCGACAAAAACCATACTTGCAAAGGATGTTTTGCCTCAATGGCAGTAATTTCTGGATATATTTCGCTAATTTCAGAAAGCGTTACCGGGCAAATATCAGGGCAAAACGTATAACCCACAAAGGCCAAGGTCCACTTGCCCATTAAGTCTTCGTTGGTGAAAGGCACATTGGTATGCTTTGTTAGGGTAAAATCAGCAAGCGCTCGCGCTTGAGGGTACCAACTTAAGTACTGTGTTTGCTCTGATAAGGGCTCATCTTTTGAACTAGGCGGAGCAATAACTAAGGCGGCATAAATCCCACCTATAAACACAACCAACAGAAACAAACCTAAGCCAGTATTCTTCATACACCTTTTTCCTATATGCCATAAGCAGTATTAATTTAATGCGCCTGTTACACCAACAAATAGTGATCAAGCAGTAATACAATAAATAGTACCATTAAATGAATAATAGAAAACTTAAAGGTGGCCATTGCCGTATCGGATTGTGGCTTAAACTTGAGTTTTAAAGCCATATATAAAAAATAAGCATTTAATGCACTAGAGCCAACAAGGTATAAGTTTCCACTCATGCCGGTCAAATATGGCAATAAGCAAATCAAGCATAGCAAAACGGTGTAAAGCACTATACAAGTTTTAGTAAAGTCGATGCCGTGGGTATTTGGGAGCATCGGTATTTCGGCTTTTGCGTAATCTTTCTCTCGATGAATCGCTAAGGCCCAGAAATGAGGCGGCGTCCATGTGAACACAATGAGTACCAGCAACAAGCCATAGGCATGAATTTCGCCGGTAACTGCGGTCCAGCCAAGTAATGGAGGAGCTGCACCTGCTAAGCCACCAATCACAATGTTTTGCGGCGTAGCGCGCTTTAAATACATGGTGTAAATAACCGCATAGCCCACAAGGCTAAGTAAGGTTAGCCATGCGGTAAGCATATTCACAAACAAGGCCAAGGAAGCAAAACCAATTGCACCAAGGGCAAATGCGAACCATAGAGCTCTTTCAATCGATACTTTGCCTTTTGCTACGGGGCGGTTAAAGGTACGCGCCATTAAGGCATCAATTTTATGATCAACCGCGTGGTTAATAACCGCCGCTGCCGACGATAAAAAGCCAATACCTAATAAGCCCGCAATAAGTACCATTGGGTCAACCCAAGTTTCACTGGCCAAACACATACCCACTAAAGCGGTGAGCAAAAGCAACATTACTACTTTTGGCTTGGTAAGCTCGTAATAATCACGCCACACCTGAGTGATTTTCGCACTTGGTTTAGTGGCTTTGTTACCCGCAAGGGGAAGCGCTTTACTCATGTTATTCTCCTTCTCATAGCAGGCAAAACATAGCGCATTTCACCTGCACAAAAATGTATTAACTAGTATTTTCGATACATTGTGTAAGTGAGTAGTATCATCACTAACAGCAAACAGGCGGCCACTGCATTGTGCAGCACAGCTACGCTAAGTGGTAAGGTATACACCACATTACTAATGCCTAAGCCTATTTGCACACCAAGTACTACCACCAATAGGGTGCTCATGCGCTTAACTAAACCTGAGCTTGATTTTTTATACAAGGCAACCGCCAACCAGCAAATATATAAAAACACCGCAATTGCGCCAAAGCGATGTGCCACATGCATAGTTACGCGCTCTTCATAGGAATGCACGCCAAACTCGTAATTTTCTGCCTCGGGAACACTAAACGCCCCAGCAATATCAATTTTTGACGTCCACGTCCCTTCACAAATAGGTAACTCAGTGCATGCTAAAGATGCATAATTCGCGGATGTCCAACCGCCTAAACCTATTTGAATTACTAGCAAGATAATGCCAATTGTGCCAAATTTTGCGAAGTTTCGAATTTGGGCATCACCGCCAGGTATTCGATAAGGCGTTATGCGTAAATAGAGCAAGAACAAGCATGACAACACCGTAAAGCCACCTAATAAATGCCCCATAACAACAACAGGTAGTAAATTCAAGGTAACTGTCCACATGCCTAAAGCGCCTTGAAAACACACTAATAACAGCAAAATGAAAGGTAATTTAATAGGTGAATTGCGCCCACGCATTCTCTTGACCAAAGATACTACGAACAAAATTAAAATAAACAAACCAAGGCTGGCGGCAAAATACCTATGGATCATTTCATTCCATGCTTTTTGTGCTTCTACTGGTCGTTCAGGATAGGCAGCATTAGCAGCCTCAATTAAACCCTCGTCTTGGGGAACCACTAAATGTCCATAGCAACCCGGCCAATCAGGGCAGCCCAATCCGGCATCGGTCAAGCGGGTGTATACGCCAAGCACAATAACGACAAGGGCCAGTAATATGCTAACGAATACCAATTTTTTCATATAACCGTGATCCTAAGCCTTAACCAATACGCGAGAGTTTCAATAGTTTTCTGAGATCTGCCAATATGTTGCGGCTATCCATAATCGCTTCCTCAGCATTGGCTGTGGTGGGATAACGTAATACAACATTATGCATAGTGTCAGTAATGAAAATAGCATTTATATTAGTGTTGTTAAACACTTTGTTTACATTTTCTTCACTTTTTTGTATCAATTCAACACCAGGTAACGCTAGTACTTCACTTAGTACATCATTACTTGAACCTTCCGTTTGAATAAACAAGGTGCTTACTCGGTCAGATTCTTTACCTGTAGCTTGGTATATTTGCTTAATACTGTATATGGCGTTTTGGCATGATTGCGCGCAGCTTGCCGGAATAACGTATAAAAGGTGCCACTTTTGCTGGCTAGTGTTTAACAATCCGCCAGCTTCAATAACGGGTTGAAGCAGCTCACCTTTATTAGTAGAAGCCTCGTTGAACCACTCAAATTTTAAAGCGAAATAAGCAAGTAGCACCGGTAAAACGAATACAGCTATCATTAACATTAGGTTGTTTTTATTACTTTCATTTGCCATGGTGGCGTCCTCTTATAATACCAATCAGCGGAAACTCATTGGGTAAATGCGCATGTATAACATGTATGAAAAACGTTTATGACGAACGTTTGCGCAAACTGATTAAAAATATAGTTAAACCTGCCACAGCTAATCCAAACCACTGGATGGCATAAGCAAGGTGCTTTTCAGGCTGCATACTCATCACTTTCCATTCACGTACCAAATCAGTGGAATCATTTGGTAACAAACGAAGCACGAAGGGCAATACCTCGGTATTTAAGTGTTGACTAATTTGCGCTAGGTCAAGCTCTTGCAGCAATGCTGGAAATTGCCCAAAGGCTTGATTCGTTTCTTTTACAAAAGCGTTATTAGTCGGAATATACACAATGCCCTCAAGCCTAGTTAACTCACCCCTATTACTTGGCAATTTAATGCTTGGCATTTCTCCTCTTGCGCCTTTGTTTTCTATCCACCCCATATTAACCATTAATACGCCGTACGACGTGTTAAATGGGGCCAATACGTAAAAGCCAGGCTTGCCCCCATGTAGTTTGTTATCAATATAAAAAAGTGTTTCTGTAAAACTGCCCGTAGCATGAGCTTGATAATCTTGATAATGCGACACCTCGCTTATTACCTTTGGTAACGAGAGCGTGGCCTGCTGCTTAGCTTGTTCTATATGCGCAATTCGTTGCTGCTTTTCATCCATTCGTTGAAGCTGCCAAAAGCCTAAAAAGAGCATAATGACAAGCGCCGTAAAAACGATTATGGTAGTAATATAAGGAAAGTGAGTATTCGCTTTTATTAAAGCCATAACTTACTTGCATCCAAATAAAAACAATAGGCATTTACTGATGGCAATAAAAATAATTGTAGGCGGCTTACTCATTTTTATGGTGTACAACTTGTTCCGCGCAATGCAGATCATGTTAAAAGGCGACACCGGCGAACCCATGAGTAAATTCATAGGCCGCAGAGTGCTCACCTCTGTTTTTATAATATTATTACTGCTTGTTGCTATAGCCACTGGTTTGATTCAACCCAACCCGCGCCCTTATTAAAGTATATAAACAAAGAAAAACAGCATTACCCACACCACATCAACAAAGTGCCAATACCAACTACCTGCCTGAAAAGCGAAATGCTCTTTTGGCGTAAAGTGCCCTTTCATTACCCTAAACAACATCACAATAAGTATTACCGTACCTAAGGTTACATGCATGCCATGAAAACCGGTCAATAGGAAAAACGTATTGCCGTATACCCCTGAATCTAGCGTAAGGCCAATGTCATAGGCGTGAATATATTCCCATGATTGCAAGCCTAGAAATATAAGTCCCAGCACTATAGTAAAAAATAGTAAGCCCGTTAATTGCTTACGTTTGTTTTGCTCTAGCCCTACATGAGCATAGTGCAAAGTAACAGATGAAATTAATAAAATTACGGTGTTAGCCAAGGGCAAACCAAACCAACTCATAGTGGCCGATTCGGTCCCACCAGGAGTAGTTAGCAATGGCCACACAGCTTCAAAAGTAGGCCATAATACTTCGTTGGTCATAGCGTTGTTTGAAGCACCCGCCAGCCATGGCACTGAAATTGTTCGGGCATAAAACAATGCGCCAAAAAATGCTGCAAAGAACATTACCTCTGAGAAAATAAACCACGACATACCTTGGCGATATGAACGGCCAAGCTGGTCGCTATATAAGCCTGACATTGACTCGTCAATTTGATTTTTAAACCAACCAACAATCATAATAAGTAGCGCGGCTAAACCTGCGATAAGCGTATATTTGCCAAAGCCTGATTCGCCCTTACTAGACTCTATAACTAAGTTTCCCGCTCCCACGGCAATTAAAAACAAGGCCACTGCGCCCACAATGGGCCAAATGCTTTGCTCGGGTACGTAATACTTTTGATATTCTTGCTGAGCCATTTTATTCTCCAGATATCTTAATTCATTGCTACATCAGCGGCTTGCTCGGTGATGTCGTAAAGTGTGTATTGCAAAGTAAAGAAGGTAATGTCTTCAGGCAGTTGTGGGTCAATATAAAATACCATAGGCATAATAGCCTCTTCACCGGCCTTCAAAGGCTGATGCTGAAAACAAAAACACTCTGTTTTATTTAAATATAAAGATGCCGTACCCGGCGATACCGAGGGTACGGCTTGCGCAATAATGTCGCGCTGTGTAGGGTTTCTCACGTAAAAAGCCACTTCGCTCATTTGCCCGGGATGCACATCTACTTTGCGCGTTTGTGCAGTAAACTCCCATGGCATACCCGAATTAGTGCGGGTAATAAAATCTACCGTAATGGTGCGGGTTTCATCAATATCTTGCGGTTTATAAACTGCGGCTTCGGTATTTGTTTTTCCGTTTATGCCGGTTATGTCGCAAAACACATCGTATAGTGGCACCAGCGCATAACCAAAACCAAACATTCCCACTACAACCAGTAATATTTTACTGACTGACTTACCATGCCCGCCCGATTGCGGTGCACGGCTTTGCTCATCATTTTGCTTAGGGGTTTGCTCAGCACTCATGTAGCATCTTCCGCCCTATTTAATTACTGGAGGTGTATCAAATGTATGATACGGCGCAGGCGATGGAATTTCCCACTCCAAGCCCTCAGCCCCTTCCCAAACTAGGCTTGTTACCGGTTCACCTTGCTTACGGCAGGCTTTTATCAATAACGCTAAGAATATAAGCTGTGACAGTCCAAAGGCAAAGCCACCCACTGATATCCACTTATTGAAGTCAGCAAATTGCAGGGCGTAATCGGGAATTCTTCGCGGCATACCCGCTAAGCCTACAAAATGCATAGGGAAGAACAATACATTTACCGACACTAATGAGCACCAAAAATGCCATTTAGCTAGGGTGATATCAAACATCTTACCGGTCCATTTAGGTAACCAGTAATACACCGCCGCCATAATTGAGAATACCGCGCCGGTTACGAGTACATAATGAAAATGTGCTACCACAAAATAGGTATCATGATATTGAAAATCTACTGGCGTAATGGCTAGCATTAAGCCTGACAACCCACCAATGGTAAATAGCACAATAAATGCGATAGCAAACAGCATGGGTACCTCAAAACTTAGCGAACCGCGCCACATTGTGGCCACCCAGTTGAACACTTTCACCCCAGTGGGAACAGATATAATCATAGTGGCAAACATAAAGAACATTTCTGCGGCCACGGGCATTCCCGTGGTGAACATATGATGCGCCCACACAACAAATGACAAACCTGCAATTGAAGCGGTGGCATAAACCATTGAGGCATATCCAAAAAGCTTCTTGCGCGAGAACGTAGGCACAATTGCCGATATAATTCCAAAGGCAGGCAATATCATGATGTAAACTTCAGGATGGCCAAAGAACCAGAATATATGCTGGAACATGACTGGGTCACCGCCGCCGGCAGCGTCAAAGAAGCTTGTGCCAAAGAATTTATCAGTAAGCACCATGGTAACTGCCGCAGCAAGCACTGGCATTACAGCTATAAGTAAAAATGCAGTGATCAACCATGTCCATACAAACAAAGGCATTTTCATAAATGTCATGCCGGGGGCACGCATGTTGAAAATGGTCACAATCACGTTAATAGCCCCCATAATTGAGCTTATACCCATTATGTGAACTGAAAACACAAACAAGGCAGTGCTATCACCACTATAAGTGGTTGAAAGCGGGGCATAGAATGTCCAACCGAAGGCAGGGCCGCCGCCTTCCATAAATAATGACGCTAATAAAATCAAGAAAGCAAATGGCAGTATCCAAAAGCTCCAGTTATTCATGCGCGGCAAGGCCATATCTGGCGCGCCTATCATCATAGGCACCAACCAGTTAGCTAAGCCTGTAAAGGCGGGCATTACGGCACCAAAAACCATAATTAAGCCGTGCACGGTCGTCATTTGGTTAAAGAAGTTAGGCTCTACAATTTGTAGTCCAGGTTGAAAAAGTTCGGCGCGAATTACCATAGCCATAGCACCGCCCACTAAAAACATGATAAAGGCGAACCACAAATACAAAGTACCAATGTCTTTGTGGTTGGTAGTGAACAACCAGCGTGTTATCCCTTTTGGAATATGGTGCTCATGCTCATGATGGTCGCCTTCAGAAATAGGATCCGTGGTATTGGTAGTGGTTGTCATAATTTACTTATCCCCATTCATAATTGCGTTTACATCTTTAGCCTGCACCATATCACCGGTATTATTACCCCAAGCGTTTCGCTCGTAAGTAACTACAGCCGCAATTTCAGACATAGTTAACTGTTTTGAAAACGACGCCATTGAAGTACCGCTCTTACCGTTTACGACTATATCAATGTGCCCTGGAATATCTTCGGTAGCCATTTGCGAACCTTTCAATGCCGGGAAAACACCCGGTAAACCTTCACCGTTAGGCATATGACAAGCCGCACATACGCCGTCATAAATGCGTTTACCGTTTGTCATTAGCTCATCCATGCTCATGTTCATAGCCAATAAGCGCTGCTCTTCTTCGCGCGCTTTTTGCGCAATGGCTTCTTGCTCTGCTATCCACGCTTCATATTCAGCAGGCTCTTTTGCAATAACTACCACGGGCATAAAACCATGATCTTTGCCGCAAAGTTCAGCGCACTGTCCGCGATATATACCGGGCTCGTTTACATTCGTCCACGCTTCGTTAATAAAACCGGGGTTAGCATCTTTTTTAACGGCAAAGTCAGGCACCCACCACGAATGAATAACGTCATCTGAGGTAATTAAGAATCTGACTTTTTTTCCAGTAGGAATCACTAAGGGGCGGTCTACTTCTAGCAGGTAATTTTCGGTTTTTTCGAATTTGTTTTGTATTTGCTTTTGCTGGGTGGCCATTACTGAATAAAATTCAAGGTCATTATCCCTGTATTTGTAATGCCATTTCCACTGGGAACCGGTTACCAAAATGGTTACATCTGGCTTACTTACGTCTTCCATATCAAGCAAGGTTTTAGCCGCAGGCACTGCCATACCAACTAAAATTAGAAAAGGCACCACTGTCCATGCAATTTCCACTTTCACGTTTTCATGAAAATTCGCTGGCTTTGCCCCTTTAGATTTTCTATGGGCGATCATGGAATAAAACATTACACCAAAAACTAATACGGCAATTACCACGCAAATGAAAAACATTAGCATGTGTAAATCATACACTTGATGAGAGATGTCAGTTACACCCGGACGCAAGTTCAAATCTGAACGGCCACTGCTAGCAACATTTTCTGCAAAAGCACTCGTCGAGAAAATGCTAGGTAGTAGAAAAGAAAGGAAAGGTCTGAGCTTCACACTAATACTCCCACTATGTGTACAAAAAACAGATGCATATAGCAAAGCCACACATCCATATTGCAGACAAAAGATTAAATTAAAGTAACGCAAATGTTTATATTTTGTAAAAACACGATCAATAATCAAACAATTTTCGCCGCTAGTCTAGTGTTTTTTATAATTTTTATTCAGTATTTGCTTTATTAATAAGCGAATTGCGTAGGGGAATTAAAAAAGGGCGCTTAGAAATAAGCGCCCTATGGGATGATTTTTCACAAACTAATTGTTAACCAAACAGTTTTTTAGATTATAAATCGCCGTGATCGCGAATAACGCCTACAGCTAAACCTTCAACGGTAAAGAATTGCGAGGCTAGATCAACTCGAATTGGCTCGAATTCTTCATTCTCAGCATGCAATAAAATTTCACTGCCTTTACGCTCGAAACGCTTAACCGTAACATCTTCATCAACTCGCGCTACCACTACTTGACCGTTATTCACTTGATCCGTTTTATGAACCGCCAGCAAATCACCATCCATTATGCCAATGTCTTTCATACTCATTCCGCGTACGCGCAACAAGTAATCAGCCTGGGGGTGGAACATGGTAGGGTCACACTTAAATCTATTTTCAATGTGCTCTTGAGCTAATATGGGTTCACCCGCGGCTACTTGGCCTATTAAGGGCAAGCCATCTTCTACCTCATCTTCTAAATCAACGTTAAGTTTTATACCGCGGCTTGTGCCCGGCAAAATTTCAATAACGCCTTTTTTAGCCAAGGCTTTTAAATGCTCTTCTGCAGCATTTGCAGATTTAAAACCAAGTTGGCGCGCAATTTCTGCTCGCGTAGGGGGCATACCCGTATCAATCATAGTAGTTTTTATGAGATCAAGTACTTCTTGTTGCCTAGGGGTTAGTGGACGCATACACAGCCTGTTCATCTATACAGTTAAACCCAGTATAACTTTTAATAAGCTATTAGCAACTTTATTTTACGTTTATCAGCTAGATATGAACATTTTTATAGCTTGAAGTGGTCTTACTAGCGGGGAATGTTATGTTTTGATACAACTTTACAGTGCATCTGCAGCCTTAGTTCGTGATAACATTGTAATCTCAATAAATATTCCATTTTCCAACATTATCATTTTTATACTACTGGAGATTTTATGAAAGCGATTGTAAACTTTTTACGATCATTGCTTGCTAAGCCTATTGGATGGCTAGTTTCGGTTAAAAGTATTCCCAACGATTTAACAAAAGAGCTGGGCATTGACCCATCAAAGCCTATTGTATATTTGCTGCAAACAAAATCGTTCACCGATTCTATTGCCCTAGAAAAATCAACAACATTCCTAAACTTGCCTTCGCCTAAAACCATGCTAAAGCTTGAAGGTGAGCAATACGAACGTAGCTATTATTTAAATCGTCCGCAAAGTATTATTACTCGGCAAATAAAACCAACCACAATTGAAGATAACTTCACGCAAATGTTTCATTTTCAGCGTGAGCACCAAGACGTTGACGTCCAGCTTGTTCCTGTTTTCATATCATGGGGGCGTTCAGCAGGAAAAGAGCGTTCAGGGTTTGCGCAGTTAATTGCAATTAAAGCCTCGCCTAACTGGCTACGTAAAGCCATGATTGTTTTGTTCTTTGGGCGTGATAATTTTGTAACCTACTCAAAGCCTGTTTCCACTAAAGAAATGGCGGCGTTAAAAGGAAGCGATCAACAAATAGCCCATAAGTTAATACGTGTGGCACGTACCCATTTTCAGCGCAAGCAACAAACTTTAAGCGGCCCAACGTTGTTAGAAAGGGCTAGCTTGTATAATTCTATTTTAGGTGCAAGCTCGGTTAAACAAGCCATAGAAGACGAGGCAAAACACAAAAAGGTTCACCCCACAAAGGCACGCGCAAAAGCCCAAAGGTATGCCAAAGAGATTGCCGCTGATTACCGTGAAGGCTTAATTAGAATTGGTGACCGCGTACTTAGCCGGGTATGGAACAAAATTTACGATGGCATAGATGTAGGGCATGCCGACCGCGTGCGAGAGCTTGCCGCAAACGGCCATGAAATTATTTATGTGCCTTGCCACCGAAGCCATATGGATTACTTACTATTAACTTATGTAATTTATCATGAAGGTTTAGTAACCCCCCATATTGCTGCTGGTATTAATTTGAATTTCTGGCCTGCAGGGCCAATTTTTAGGCGCTGCGGAGCGTTCTTTTTGCGCCGAAGCTTTGCCGGAAACAAATTGTACTCAAGCGTATTCCGTGAATATTTAGAGCTACTATTTAATAAAGGCTATTCGGTTAAATACTTCCCCGAAGGTGGGCGCAGCCGCACTGGCCGCCTGCTTCCGCCTAAAACGGGTATGCTAGCGATGACCATTCAAGCCTTCACTAAAGGGGTTAAGCGCCCTGTGTCTATTGTTCCCGTTTACATAGGGTATGAGCATGTAATGGAAGTGAAAAGCTACATGAAAGAGCTCAAAGGCAAATCAAAGAAAAAAGAATCACCAACACAGGTATTCTCAGCTATACGAAAACTCAAAAACTACGGCCATGGATATGTAAACTTTGGTGAGCCACTTTCACTTAATAACTTTCTAGACCAAGAAGTACCTGACTGGCGTGAGCACGTTACCGATGATGATAAAAAGCCTAAATGGTTAACTCCAACGGTGAATAGCCTTGCCAACAACATTATGACGCGCATAAATAACAATGCTGCGCTTAATGGCACTGCCTTGCTCGCCTTTATTTTGTTGTCATCAAAAACTCACATTATGAGTAAAGATGAATTAATCAAAGCCGTAAAAGACTACTTGGCTTTGTTTGAAGCGAACCCCTATAGTTCAGACGCCACTTTCCCAAGCAACAGTGCTCAAGACATTGTTGATAGAACCTTAGCCTTAAATCGCTTTGAGCAAACTCAAGACGCTTACGGCCAAATGGTATCACCTAAAAAAGACAATGCCATTCTACTGACCTTTTATCGCAATAACATAATGCATATGTTTGCGGTACCAAGCTTAGTAATGGCGCTCATATTCGCCCACGGCAAGCTAAATAAAACCAGTATATTGGCCTCGATTGAACAACTTTACCCCATGCTTAAACGCGAATTTTTCATGAGTTTTACAAGTGAAACCTTATTAGCGTATGTAAGTAATTTACTAGACTACCTAGTAAATTCCGGCATGTTAATTCAAGAGGGTGATCAATACAGTAGCGCACCACCAAGCTCTAATGAATTTCATAGCGCTTGGTTGTTAAGCCGAAGCATGCAAGAAACGTGGCAGCGATACGCGGTAGTGCTTCGCGTACTTGAAACAGAACAAACCATTGGCCGCGCTCAGCTTGAAAGGCAGTCAACAGCGGTAGCAGAGCGTTTGTCTATATTGTTTGGTATGCATTCGCCCGAGTTTTACGATAAAAACGTGCTAGCTACATTTGTAAACGCATTAAAAGAGAACCACTTAATAACCAGCAATGAAGATGGAAGCTTAAGCGTATCCACGCAAAGTTTGGATTTAAAAGATACTATAATGCCGTTAGTATGGCCTGAAATAGCCCAGCACTTAGAGCGAATTTAGAAAAAGAAAAACAGAGTAAGCAGTTGCTTACTCTGATGATAGGAAGAAGTTGTAAGCAGGATCATCAAGATGTTCCTGCACTTCAAAATCAAGTTTATCAAGATAGTCTTGAAAACTGGCTCGCTGTTCGCTTTGAATTTCAAAGCCGGCTAATACTAAACCCTGCGCTGCACCATGGTTTCTATAATGAAACATAGTGATATTCCAGCTTTCACCCAAGGTATCTAAAAAGTGCATGAGTGCACCCGGATATTCTGGGAACGAAAAGCTAAATATACTTTCTTCAATTGGCGTTTGCGGACGGCCGCCTACCATGTGGCGAACATGTAGTTTTGCTAGTTCATTCTGAGACAAGTCAGAATAATCATAGCCATGCTCACTTAACTTAGCCATAAGCGCATCAAACTCTGCTTTACCGTGTTTTAGTTTTACGCCAACAAATATATGCGCTTGCTTATTATTGCTATAACGATAATTAAATTCGGTAATCACTATGCCGCCTAGCAAACGGCAAAAGGCTTTAAACGCGCCTTTATTCTCAGGAATATTAACCGCAAAAACCGCTTCTTTTTGTTCACCCAATTCGCAGCGTTCTGACACATAACGAAGCGTGTGAAAATTGATATTCGCGCCGCACAAAATCCCCGTTAAACGTTTGCCTTTAATATCATGTTCGCGGCAATATTTGCGAATAGCTGCAACAGATAGCGCGCCGGCAGGCTCTGCAATTACGCGTGTATCATCAAAAATATCTTTAATGCCGGTGCAAATTTCATCGTTACTAACGGTAATTACATCGTCTAAATAACGTTGGCAAATTCTAAAGGGTTCAGTGCCTATGGTTTTTACCGCTACGCCATCAGCAAATATACCCACTTGCGGCAAGGTAACCGGGCCGCCTGCGTCTAATGCCGCTTTTAAGCTTGCAGACTCTTCAGACTCCACACCAATAATCTTAATAGAAGGCTTAACTTGCTTTAAATACAATGCGATGCCAGCAGCTAAACCACCGCCACCTACCGCTACAAAAATATAATCAAAGTGGCTTAATTGCTCTAACATCTCTTTTGCAATAGTACCCTGCCCTGCAATTACATCAGGGTGATCAAAAGGCGGGATCATTGAATAACCATTAGCTTCACGTAATTGGGCAGCATGCCCACTGGCTTGGTCAAAGCTTGTGCCAAATTGCACCACCGTTACGTTGTCACCGCCAAATTGGCGTACAGCGTTTACTTTTATATCTGGGGTGGTTTCAGGCATCACAATGGTTGCCTGTATATTCATGGCCTTAGCCGCATAAGCTACGCCCTGCGCATGGTTTCCGGCAGAGGCAGTCACTACTCCAGCATCGCGCTGAGCTTGGCTTAACTGCGCCATACAATTATAGGCGCCGCGCAATTTAAACGACTTCACCGGTTGTTGATCTTCGCGCTTTAAAAACACTTCATTTTGCGTAGTTTTCGACAAGCTCTCTAACTTGTTTACGTCAGTAACAACCGCGGCGTCATACACTGGCGCTTGCAGTATTTTTATCAAATAATCAAAGTCAGATTGAACCGTGGCGGCACCCGCCGTATTGTTGCTCATGAATTGCTTACCTTTAATATTTGATTTTGCTTGGGTCGCGCACCGCGCCTTTATCAGCACTGGTTGCCATCATAGCGAATATTTTCAATGACGTAGATACTTCTCGAACACGTTCAAGCGGCTGATACGGCTTCGCACTTGCTTCTACTTGCGTTCTGCGAGCTTGTAGCTCGTCGTCACTCAACAATACGTTAATGGTTCTGTTAGGAATATCAATTTCAATCATATCGCCATTATTCACTAAGGCTAAACCACCGCCACTAGCCGCTTCTGGTGAGCAATGTCCTATAGATAAACCCGAGGTTCCGCCTGAAAATCTGCCATCGGTAATAAGTGCGCAATCTTTGCCTAAGCCTTTTGATTTTAGGTATGAGGTGGGGTAAAGCATTTCTTGCATACCTGGGCCACCTTTAGGGCCTTCATAGCGAATAATTACCGCTTCACCCTTTTGTACTTCGCCATTAAGTATGCCCGCAACTGCGTCATCTTGGCTTTCATATACCCGTGCTGGACCCGTAAATTTCCAAATAGATTCATCAACACCTGCGGTTTTAACAATACAGCCATCTTTCGCCAAGTTACCTGAAAGCACGGCTAAACCGCCCTCTAGGCTATAGGCATTATCAAGGTTTCGAATACAGCCGCCTTCGCGATCATCATCCACCGTTGGATATCGACAACTTTGGCTAAAGGCTTGTGTGGTGCGTATTCCGGCGGGGCCAGCTTTAAAGAATTCGCGAGCAAATTCGTTTTCAGGATTCGTTACATCCCAATCAGCAATAACCTCTTGCATGGTTTTCCCAAGTACATGGTGCGAATCACCATGCAGCAAGCCAGCTTTATTAATTTCATTTAAAATACCCATTACACCACCGGCTCTGTGCACATCTTCCATATGATATTGCGGAGTAGAAGGCGCTACCTTACATAAATGCGGAACCTTGCGTGATAAACGGTCAATATCATCCATGGTGAAGTCAACTTCACCCTCAATTGCTGCGGCAAGTAAATGCAAAATAGTATTGGTAGAACCGCCCATGGCAATATCAAGGCTCATCGCATTTTCAAAGGCATTAAAGTTAGCAATATTACGCGGCAGCGCAGTTTCGTCATCATCACCGTAGTAACGCTTACATAAATCAACAATGGTACGACCGGCTTCAACAAACAAGCGTTCACGGTCTGAATGCGTGGCTAAGGTAGAGCCATTACCTGGCAATGACAAACCCAATGCTTCGGTTAAGCAGTTCATTGAATTGGCGGTAAACATGCCTGAACATGAACCACAAGTAGGGCAAGCTGAACGCTCAATTTGGTCAGTGTCTTCATCACTCACGGTGTCATCTGCGGCAGCTACCATGGCATCAACTAAATCAAGTTTAATAAGTTGATCCGACAACTTGGTTTTACCCGCTTCCATTGGCCCACCAGATACAAATATTACCGGTATATTTAAGCGCATAGAGGCCATTAACATTCCCGGTGTAATTTTGTCGCAGTTAGAAATACACACAATGGCATCTGCGCAGTGAGCATTTACCATGTATTCTACGGCATCAGCAATAATTTCACGTGAAGGCAATGAATACAGCATGCCGCTGTGCCCCATTGCTATGCCGTCATCAACAGCAATGGTATTAAATTCTTTTGCCACCGCTCCGGCTTCTTCAATACTGCGCGCTACCAGTTGGCCTAAATCTTTAAGGTGAACATGCCCCGGCACAAACTGCGTAAAAGAGTTTGCAATAGCAATAATAGGTTTGCCAAAATCACCGTCTTTCATGCCAGTTGCGCGCCATAAGGCACGTGCACCCGCCATGTTGCGGCCATGAGTTGTGGTAGCTGATCGTAATTTAGGCATGCTAATTTCCTTTATTGTGTATTGCGAACAAGTTGTTTTTGCCAACTTGAAAAAATAAGTATTCGCCGCGCAAACATTTATGGGAGCGCCACGATATGAATATATTAGGGAGGATATTTTGCCTTAAATGAATTAAGGAAACAGCAACAAACTGGTAATTTTGCGCTATTAAAAACACCCTCGTGAAAGGGGTGATATAGTTTACTGAGCAAATTAATACTCAATACTAATAAACACCATTTCCACTTTTTATTTAAGGCCTGCAGGTTGCACGCGCTAAATAAACAAATGATGCTCAAAATACAAAATTGTCGTCACGCGTAGAGTGTGCCTTTATTTATCTGCACACGCAAGAATATTTCCAGTTTAGCGCAATATTATGAGCGAATGCAGCGAAAAACTGGTCCAAGGTTCGGTTTTAGCCCTTTATTGAGTACTTCATAATGCATACCCAATAAATAAAAACACACGGAATGCATATGGAACTTGCGGTAGTGTACACACGTGCCAATTTAGGAATTGATGCACCTTTAGTAACAATAGAGGTACATTTGAGTAACGGTTTGCCGGCATTTAACTTAGTTGGCCTGCCTGAAACCACGGTAAAAGAATCACGTGACCGCGTTCGAAGCGCAATGATAAACGCCGGTTTTGAATTTCCCAACAAACGCATCACTGTAAACATGGCTCCTGCCGATTTGCCTAAGGGCGGCGGGCGCTTTGATTTAGCCATTGCTATTGGCATTATTTGCGCGAGCGAAGGATTAGGCGCGGGATGCTTAGAAACGTATGAATTTGTAGGGGAGCTTGCCCTTTCGGGCGCATTAAGAAGCGTGCAAGGCGCTCTGCCAATGGCATTTGCGGCCGCCAGTTCAAAACGCCAATTAATTTTGCCGCAATTTAATGCACAAGAAGCTGCCTTAGTTAGCCAAGCGCAAGTATTAAGTGCCAATAGTTTATGGGACGTTTACCTTCACCTAACGGATAAAAAACACTTAGCGCAAGCAAAGCCCCAAACTAGCAACAACATCCAAAACAATTACAGTGAAGTATATGGTGATTTAGCTGACATTGTAGAACAAGACCACGCCAAACGCGCGCTAACTATATGCGCCGCAGGCGGTCACAACTTACTTCTTTTCGGCCCAGCTGGCACGGGCAAAAGTATGTTGGCAAACCGTTTGTTGTCTATTTTGCCTGAGCTAGGTGAACAAGATGCGTTAAAAGTAGCGTCTATTCGTTCGGTGGTAGGGCAACAAATTACCCCGCAAAATTGGCGACAACGGCCGTTTAGGCAACCTCATCATTCTAGTTCAGCAGCAGCTTTAGTTGGCGGTGGCAGCTATCCTATGCCTGGCGAAATTACCTTAGCGCACAAAGGTGTGCTATTTCTAGATGAGCTACCAGAATTTGGCCGCCACGTGCTTGATGTATTGCGCGAGCCTTTAGAAACCGGTGAAATTAACTTATCACGCGCCAAGCACAAAACAACTTATCCAGCTAATTTTCAACTAGTAGCAGCAATGAACCCAAGCCCCACAGGCGATGTAGATGACAAACGCTGTAATGATGACCAAATTCTACGCTACTTAAACAAGGTGTCAGGGCCATTACTTGACCGAATAGACCTACAGGTGCATGTACCGCGAATTGATATTACCCAAGCGATACAAAAACAAAATAGCGCTAAAAGCCCCCGCGTCACTAGCCAAAATGTGCGCGAGCAAGTAAGCCAAGCACAAGCGGCGCAATATAAACGCCAAGGCTGCTTAAATGCTGATTTAAGCAATAAAAGTATTGAGCAGTTTGCAGGACTAAGTGACGAAAACCAAAATTTCATAAGCCGCGCAATAGATGCATTGGGGCTGTCGATGCGGGCGTTTCATCGCAGCGTAAAAGTGGCGCGCACTATTGCCGATTTAGAACAAAGCCCACTTATTACCAAAAATCATTTAGCTGAGTCGCTGTCATACCGTAGTTTTGACAAGCTGCTTAAGCAGCTCACGTCAGTTTAAGGTAAGCCTGCTTATATTGTATCTAAGGCAGTCAATACATCATGAACAATGTCACTTTCGCGCTCACACCCTACGCTAAAGCGCACTATGCCTTCAGGGATATCGTCAGACCCCCACCGTGCGCGGCGCTCACCCATACTATGTACGCCACCAAAGCTGGTAGCAACATGCACCAATTGGCAGGCTTCAAGAAAGGTAGTGGCAGCTTCGGCATTGGCTAATTCAAAACTAATAATGAAGCCATACAGTGATTGTTGGCGTTTCGCCACTTCGTGTGAGGGGTCACTTGCTAGGCCTGGGTAACGCACCGAACTCACCTTCGGATGAGTTAGCAGTAGCTGAGCTAATGTCATAGCATTGCTGCACATCCGTTCAAGGCGCACATCAAGCGTGGCCAAACTGCGATGCACTAACCATGTTTCCATGGGCCCCGGAATGTTGCCTGAAAATTTGCGCCATTCTCGCATCTTCTCAACAAGCTCATTATTTTGTGAAGACACATGGCCAAATAGAACGTCACTGTGCCCATTAACGGCCTTTGTATCAGCACTCATGGTAATGTCTGCACCCAATGTAAGTACTTGCTGACCTAAAAAAGTAAGTGTGGTGTTATCTACCGCTAAAATGCCACCATGCTCATGAATCTTTTTGGCGGCTAAGGCTATATCGAAGGTATCAAGCATTGGATTACTAGGCGTTTCAAGCAAAGCTAAATCAATACCCTCAAAAGAAAATAAATCAATGTCTTTTGTTGCAATAGTTTGAATATGAACACCGAATTTTTGCAGAAACTTTTCAGCATATACGCGCACGGGCGTGTATCCATCATTCGGCAATAATATTGTTTGCCCCGGTTCAACCAAGCTGGTGAGTACGGCTGCCGCGGCTGACAAACCCGAAGGAAAAATAATGGTATCACCCCCTTCTAACTGCGCTAAGCCCGTTTCAAGATTATGCCAAGTAGGTTGGTTGAATCGTCCGTATTGATACACGGCTGGGTCAACCTCACCGGCTAAATGAAAGGTGCTGGCAAATTGCGGGCCTTCACGAAAAGGATTACCATTTTTAGCAGGTAAATCCCCTGCATTAATAGCTTGGGTAGCAAGGGTGGGCTTGTTGGTCATAAAAATCTCAGGCAAATATATAAAATTAGCAATAGGCTGCTTACTATAAGGGAATCGTAACTTACACTGCAAACATTTGGCTTACGGCCTTAATTAAGGGCTCATTCATTCTTTCGTTCAAGTAACACAAACCTAAGCGATAGTGCTCAATATCATTTACCGATACCGTTTGCACTTTGGTTTTAGCGGCTGAGTTTTCAAGTACTATTTGGGGCACAAAACCAATCCCTAAGCCTAGCGCCACCATGCTCACAATGGCCTCATTACCTGACACCTTCGCATATACTCTTGGGCGAATATTGTGTTCAGCAAACCAATGGTTAACAATACGTTTCGAAGGCCCTTGAGCGGGCATAATCACATTTGTGTTTTGCCACTTTATGTCATTTACCGTACTTACATTCATGTTACTAGGCACAATAAGCGTAAGCGGCACTATATCTATGGCTTGAAAGTGGATATTTGCGGGGAAATCAGGTGTATGAATAGCAATCGCTACGTCAGCGTTATTGCCTTGTTTAAGCTCGCTTACCTTGCTTAATGCTAAGGCATGGTCACCAGTATCAAGTTTAATTTCAACCGCGGGGTAAAGGGTACGAATTTTTTCAAGCAAGGTAGGTAAATAAGTTTGCGCTGCCGTTACCGAGCAATATAAAGACAACTCACCGCTTAACTCTTCCCCCTGTTGTTTAAATTCGCTTTGCAGCTGATGGTACTGGGCAAGGGTTTCATCAGCAAAGCTTAATAATTTTCGCCCAGCACTGGTTAACTGTACGTTTCTATTGTTACGAATAAACAGGGTTACGCCACACTCTTGCTCAAGGCGCATAATAATGCGCGTTAAGGTAGGCGGAGACACAAACATAGCCGATGACGTTTTCGTAAAACTTAAGCTAGTTGCCAAATGTTGGAACTGTTTTAAACTTTTAATGTCCATAATTTGCACTATTTTTAGCAAGCAAGGCATCGAATAATAACGTTTATTTCACTTTAAACAATAGTCTATTGCAAATAATTCAATTTATAAAATAATACGCTTTGCTACTATGCATTCCAAGGTCGTCACAGACTACAAATTTTAGTTTTGCATTTTAGATGCTCGGAATACAAATTACATGGCAAATTATTTTAACAGCTTAGCTTTCAGACAACAGATTGACCAAATTGGTCAATGTAGATTCATGCAACGCGAAGAATTCGCAACTGGTTGTGATTTCCTTAAAGGAAAATCAATCGTAATTGTGGGTTGTGGTGCACAGGGTTTAAACCAAGGTTTAAACATGCGCGATTCAGGCTTAAACGTAAGCTACGCCTTACGCCAATCAGCTATTGATGAAAAACGTGACTCATTTGTACGTGCAAGTGAAAACGGTTTCACCGTTGGGACTTATCAAGATCTTATTCCTAACGCTGACTTAGTTTACAACCTTACGCCTGACAAACAGCACGCGAGCGTTGTTGAAGCTGTAATGCCACTAATGAAGAAAGGCGCAACCTTGTCTTATTCTCATGGCTTCAACATTGTTGAAGAAGGCCAGCAAATTAGAAGTGACATTACTGTAGTAATGTGTGCTCCTAAATGCCCAGGCACTGAAGTTCGTGAAGAATATAAGCGTGGCTTTGGTGTACCAACACTTATTGCGGTTCACCCTGAAAATGACCCACAAGGCGAAGGCTTCGAAATTGCCAAAGCATTGGCAAGTGCAACTGGCGGTGACCGCGCAGGTGTACTTGAAAGTAGCTTCGTTGCCGAAGTTAAATCTGACCTAATGGGTGAGCAAACTATTCTTTGTGGTATGCAACAAGCCGCTGCGGTACTTGCTTACGACAAAATGGTTGCTGAAGGTGTTGACGCTGCATACGCAGGTGCACTTATTCAATACGGCCTTGAAGCAATTACCGAAGCACTGAAAATTGGCGGCGTAACCAACATGATGGACCGCTTGTCAAACCCAGCTAAAGTACTTGCGTTTGATTTGTCAGAAGAATTAACTGACATGATGCGTCCATTATTTGAAAAACACCAAGACGATATTATTTCAGGTGAGTTTTCAAAAACCATGATGGAAGATTGGGCTAATGGCGATGCGAACTTGCTGAAATGGCGTGAAGAAACCGGTCAAACTGGTTTTGAAAATGCACCAGAGTACACAGGTACTATTACTGACCAAGAGTTTTTTGATAAGGGCATATTACTCGTTGCCATGATCAAAACAGGTGTTGAAGTAGCATTTGATGTAATGGTTGAAGCCGGTATTTTACCAGAGTCAGCTTATTATGAATCACTTCACGAAACGCCGTTAATCTCAAACACGATTTCTCGTAAAAGATTGTACGAAATGAATGTAGTAATTTCAGATACTGCAGAATACGGCAACTACTTGTTTGCCAACGCAGCTATCCCACTACTTCAAGAAAAGTTAATGCCTAAAATCACCCTTGAGCACATTGGTGGCGGCCTGAGCAACACCGGTAACGGCGTTGATAACTCAAGACTAGTGGCTATTAACAAAACTATTCGTAACCACGGCGTTGAAGCCATTGGTGAAGAATTACGTGGATACATGACCGATATGAAAGCAATTATTGCTTAATCATCGGGTGTAACCACACCAGTTCTGTCGTTAGGTGCTTAAACTAAGCTCCTTTTGCCCGGCCATTTTGGTCGGGCTTTTTTAAAATGGGGTCAGTGTAACTTTTTGCTTAACAGGTCTACCCATTTTTCCTGATTTCAATTTACTCCCAATCATTGTTTCAATTTTACCTTTGAATTCATCGTCGCCCAATACTATTTCTTTGTTCAAACTTACTCTTATTTCATTGATTAAAGATTGAGGGAGTGTCTCGTTGAACAATGACCGATATGCGCTCAGTCTCGTCGTACAGGTAGTCCCTAATTGCAAATAGATGTCATGTGGTTTGCATAACTCTGACAATACACCTAATGCATTATTGTGATAGCTCGACCATTTGTATTGCCATGGTTCATTGACCATTTTGGCTCTGACCGGATTCAATTCTATGTAGCGGTAAACATTGAGTAAATAAGTTGAAGTGCAGACCAACGACGATTTGAAGCGACCTTCCCAAAGGGTTCCTGTTTGCTTATAGGTGTCGTTAAAGTACCTTACATATTTTCTGCCTAGTGATTGCATCATTTGACTAACGCCCAAGTTGTCTGACCGCGGAGTGCACAACAAATGCACATGGTTGGTCATAAACACCCAAGCATGTAATGCTACATTAAATTTTTCGCTATATTGTTTTAACCAACTGGCATAAACAATAAAATCTTGTTCACGTTTAAAGCAAACTTTACGGTTGTTACCACGCTGAACAACATGTTGCGTCACATCTTTGGGGCCTATCCTTCTGCGCCTTGCCATATTCATTCCATCGATAAACTATTCTGTTATCAATATAAAACGAAGCAAATTTATTACAATCCTGTACCTAGCAAAACTGGACTTAGGGGGTAAGTAACACTGACCCCCTTTTTTATTATTTCACCACTACCGATGACTCAATAGTAATACCTTTATCCGTAATGTTAGTTTCCGCACTCAGCACCATATCCGTTTCCATCATTGTTTCAAGCTCAGGTGGAATAGCTTGTCCTGACATTTGCATAATAGGAAGTAATTGAGTAAAGAATTGACCATAATCAATCGTAATCGCTTGCAGTCCATTTGCTTCAACACTCTCAGCAAGTACTGACTCAGCTTGTACTTTCCCTTTAGCACCAGAGTAAATCACTAAATGCTCTTGGTTAGCTTGAGCTTTTACTTCTAGACCAAACTGATCAAGCATAGGAACGACTTCATTCAACGAAAGTTCTTCGCCTTTCGCGGGCAATGGTTGAGAAGCTAAAAAAGGCACAAATGTTTGTAGGCTACCGTAAAGTGAGCCTATATTTTCAGCTGAAAAAGAAACAATAGCATCAACTGCCATTTCCTGACCACCTGACATATCAAACTCGAATTCATTCACAGCTGCTGCTGCACCAAAGAAACCATTTGCAATACCTGCCATCGCGAAAGCGCCAGTAGGATTGTTTTGCTTTAATTCCTTTTGCAGGGCAAGTATTGGCTCGCAAGACAAAGGCAGATTAGCAACCGCATTAAACATAGAGCTTACACTGCCGCTTAACTCAGCAACATCCACACCCAAGCCAACAGACATAATACTAGTGCTGTCTTTCACAAAGTTAGGGATGAACCCTCTCAATGCTTTTAATGCATCGATCGTTACTTTGCTATTTGTTGGAATGAGTACTTTACCATCTATTTTAACCCCATCTTCAGCAAGCAAATCGATGTTGCTATCCATAAAGACACCAGGCCATAAGGCAGAAAGCATACTAATATCGGCTTTACACGCAGGCTCTCTAAACATTTCAAATTCTTGCTGAAACTCTTCACCAGCGAGTGTGTTTAAATCTATCGCCAAAGAGTTGCCATCCAAAGAAGTAAACATCAAACCAAGCTGCTTCGAACTTATAAAGCCAAATGCTTCTTTACTCATTTCATATTCATTCGTTAGCTTGTTATATACATCGCTGCCTACTAGTGGCTTGCTTTGCTTTTCAAAAGCCATGGTTGTTCTAAGATGCGCATCGCCTAACTTTGGACTATGAATAGCAATCACTCCCCAACCATCTGCGGCTCTTACCAAAAGGTCAAGTTGTTCAGTTTCATCTAACACATAGCGCACGTAGCTTTGGCCATCAACAACTTCATCACTATACGCAATGTTTGACGCTTGTTGTGCTTCAGAGAAAAAAGCTAAAAACCTTGCTTCATCTTTTAATTCCCAATGCATCACTGGTGCAATACCATTCATAAAGAATAATGAGCGTAATTGATTCTTAACGCCTATTTTCGTCTCTATGTCATCTGGTGTAGACAATGCACTCATAAGGCCAGTAACTAAAGTTAATGCAAACTTACTAGTTGCATCGCTTTCACTCTCTAAGCTTTTTTCTAGCATAGTCACTAATTCACCGTATTGACTAGGCTGCATACCAAGAGAAGCCAAATACGCTTTCATATCAACAGGCTCGAGCTGTGCAGACATTAATACCGTATCACCAGGAATATAGTCGAGTCGCTCTATATTTGCGCTACTCTTGCCGCCTAAGAGTTGATAGGCTCCGAAGCCCAATACAACTAGCACTATGAGGATTATAAGATTTTTCATAAAGGTTCCTTGTTGAAGTTATTAAGTAGCGTCCTCGCTACATCTATATGTGTGTTTACAACCCATTGAATATACCACCATTGGGCGTGAAATATGGGGGTCAGTGTCACTTTATTTCTTAACAGGCGTGCCCACTTTTCCTGATTTTAATTTATTCCTTCTCATCGCTTTAATTTTACCATTGAGTTCGCCGTGCCTAATACTAATTCGATGCAGCAGCAAACATTAAGTAAATAATTTAAAGTGCAGACCAACTACGATTATAAGCGACCTTCCCTAAGCGCTCCTGTTTGCTTATACGTGTCGTTAAAGTACCTTGCATATGTTCCGCCTAGTGATTACTTCATTTGACTAGCGCCCAAGCATGTAATACTACATTTATTACAATATTGTACCTAGCAAAACTAGACTTAGGGGGGGGAAGTAACACTGACCCCCTTTTTTCGCTATGTAACTTAGTTGCATTTTAGCGCATAATGGTTTTGCACTAATCGGCGTCAAATTTTAGAATGCTGGTTAATAAAATAAGAAAACATAGGATCGAATATGTCATTTAAACTTACCTTAGTTGCGGGTGCGGTTATGTTGTTAACTGCCTGCTCTAACGAATCAGAAACTACTAATACGCAAAATACTCCACTACCAAGCGCTGAAACCGCGCCAATGGAAGTAAGCAAAAACGCGTCAGAAAAAGCTAACCAATTGTTTGACGAGCTATTCGAAGAATCTATTGCTCGTTCTCCCCAGTGGTTAACAGCCCTAGGCCGTAAAGCCGATAACGACAAATGGAACGATATTTCAGATCAAGCAGCCAAAGAAACACAAGAACTTGCCATTGCACAATTAGCTAAACTAAACGCTATTGATGCTCCACAACTTGATGATCAAACCCAAACAAGCTTAATGCTATTTAAGCAGAAGCTAGAAAACCAAATTGCTGATTACAAATGGCGCTTGCACACTTACCCTGTGAACCAAATGTATGCCTTGCATGCTGGCGTACCTACCTTGTTGTTAAACCAACACCGTATTGATAGCGAAGCCGATGCACAAGCCTATATTGCGCGTTTGAATGCACTACCTGCGTATTTCGCACAAATTATTGATGCTTTAAAATTGCGTGCTGAAAATGGCGTAATTACTCCCAAATTTGTGTTCGCTCATGTTATGCGTACTGGCGAAAACATTGTACAAGGGGCACCACTAACAGAAGGTGATGACAACACAGTATTTGCTGACTTTAAACGTAAAGTAGACGCCTTATTTGAAGGTGATGACAGCGAAAAAGCACAACAGAAAAAAGCCGAGCTCATTGCCCAAGCTGAGCAAGCCATGCTTGAGTCATTCAAGCCTGCTTATGCTAATTTGCAAAGTTATTTAAGCGAACTTGAAAAGCAAGCTGACACTAAAGACGGCGCTTGGAAATTACCCAATGGTGATGAATTTTATAAAGTAAAACTTCAGCGCACCACTACCACAGACTTAACAGCCCAAGAAATTCATCAAATAGGCTTAGATGAAGTGGCTCGTATTCATGATGAAATGCGCGAGATTAAAAATAAGGTTAATTTTGAAGGTGATTTAAGAGCCTTTATGGACTTTATGAAAACTGACTCGCAGTTTTACTATCCAAATACTGAAGAAGGTAAAGCGCAATACTTAGCCGAAGCCACCGCCTACATTGATACCATGATGACGCGCTTAGATGAGTTGTTTATTACCAAGCCCAAAGCGCCACTTGAAGTTCGCGCAGTTGAAGCGTTCCGCGAGCAATCAGCTGGCAAGGCGTTTTATAATCAGCCGTCACAAGATGGTTCACGCCCTGGCATTTATTACGCTAACCTATATGACATGGAAGCTATGCCAACCTACCAAATGGAAGCCCTAGCGTATCATGAAGGCGCACCTGGCCATCATATGCAAATAGCGCTTCAACAAGAACTTGAAAACATGCCAATGTTTAGAAAGTTTGGCCGCTATACCGCTTACACTGAAGGTTGGGGTTTATACACTGAGTACATGCCTAAAGAAATTGGTATGTATTCAGACCCATACTCTGATTTTGGCCGCTTGGCGATGGAGCTTTGGCGAGCATGCCGCTTAGTGGTTGATACAGGTATACACGCCATGAAGTGGACGCGCCAAGAAGGTATTGATTACTACGTTGATAACACGCCAAATGCAAAATCTGACGCAGTTAAAATGGTTGAGCGCCATATTGTAATGCCTTCGCAAGCCACGGCTTACAAAATTGGTATGCTGAAAATTCTTGAGCTTCGTGCTGATGCAAAAGAAAAACTGCAAGATAAATTCGACATTCGTGAGTTTCATGAAGTGGTGCTACAAAATGGCCCAGTGCCTTTGAACGTGCTGGAAGCAAACGTTAATGCTTGGGTAGAACAAACACTATAGCGTGTTCGTTACCTGCCTTACGTAAGTTTACAAAAGCCCCTAAACGGGGCTTTTTTTATTACTAAAATTTCATATAAAGCGAGCGCGATATCACGTATCATACATGCTGATTTTTGTATTTTCACCACAGGCCTTAGTCACTTTTATGGATCTTATTTTCTTTGATTTAGACGGCACCTTGTTAAACAATGCCTCTGAAATATCTACCTTCACAAAAGACACGCTAGGCTTGTTATCAGAAAAAGATATTGCCTACACCGTAGCAACCGGGCGCACTATGTTAGCGGCCAAACATTTAATTGAAGACCATGCTTTTACGCTTCCTCATATTTACAACAATGGCGTAACTATATGGGATCCTGAGCATGAATCTTTAACTTTGGAAAACTTGCTTGATAACGCTGAAATTAGCACTGTATTAAGTATTGCCACAAGCCATAACATTACGCCTTTTGTTAATACGCTCGAAAACCATCATCACAATATTTATTTTCCTGACCCGCAAACAGAAGTTGAAAAAGAATTAGTCAATAAGCACTTTTCAAGATCTGATGCTACCTTGTTGCCCTTAGCTGCTATGCCAAGTAATGCCCAAGTAACCAACATTAGTATGATAGGTGATTCATCTGCAATTACTGATATTTGGAAAACCTTAAACAGTTATAGCAACTTAATTGCGTATTCTGGGCCAGCTATACAAGGCCAAAATTGCCGATGGCTAGACGTGCACCATTGTATGGCTAGCAAAGGCGGGGCGGTTGAAAATTTAAAAAACCGTTTAGGCGCAAGCAATGTTATTTGTTTTGGTGACAGCGATAACGACCTAAGCATGTTCGCACTCGCTAACGAAAGTTACGCACCTGAAAACGCCTCTGATGAAGTAAAACACGCAGCAAATGCGGTAATAGGCCACCACCATAAAGATGGTATTGCCCACTTTTTACGTGAGCGTTTTTCGCTGTAAAAAATAATTATACGAAAGTGCTATAATTGATGTTTTACATTGCCAATAAAAGGTGTATAACACTGCAAAATTACCTTCACTCGTAATACGAATGCAAAGCCATTTAATACAGTAGAGTGAATGCGACTACGGCAATTTCAATTAAGGATTTATGCGTGCGTGTTTGGCAAAAGATATTAAGTTTACTACTGTTGATTACCTTGAGTGGCTGCGAAAGTTTAGCGCCACAAAACACACCAGTTGAAGCTGTTCAAGAAATAAAGCCCGTTTATCAGGTGCAAATTGCGCCGAATAAGTTAAGCGGAAACAGCCAAATTCAAAGTGTTGCGCCTTTAAGTTTATTTGAGGGCAGCAAAGGAATTTACGCACTTATTGATACCAAAGTAAACGCCGAAAAAGTGTATATATTAAAGGGCGTAACACTGCATCATGATGAAACCTTTGCCCAATTAGATTCATCTAACAACAATACTCGCCCCAGCATAATTGCAAACTTTGATTTAAAGCCTATTAAGCGAGTGGAATACGGGCAGCACCTTATTTTAGAAGAAAACAATGTAGTCTTAAATTATGAGTTAACTGATGACATACATGAGTTTTCATGGGTAGATTATACCGCTGACATTGCCAAGCTTAAAACCGCTATTAGTGAAAAAGACCTAGCTAAAATAAAAGCGCTGAACATTCCTACCGAGCTTATTCCAAGTAATATTCTGCGTATTTTGTATGACCATATACAAACTAGCGACAGCAATGAAGATATTAAGGTTTACGAGCAAATTATGAAGATGCTATATACCCCAAACGAAAACGCTCCGGAAGCACCCGAAGCGTTGATTGAGTCTTTAAAATAACGTATTCGCTTGCTGCCTAGCCTTTATGGCTTGTGCAAACTTTATTAAACACGGCGGAGTATATTCCCTACTCTTCTAAAGGAGTGTACTTAATGCCAAGGTTTACAGCCAAATAAGTAAAAATGCCAAATACTAAAAAGCCGTATGCAATAGGGTAAATATTGCTAGTGAGGTAATTGTTAATAAACACCGCAATTGGCACGGCCAACAAGCTTGTGAACGAACCAATAAAAGCCGCTCCTACACCAGCAATATGTCCAACCGGCACCATGGCCAATGAATTCAAATTACCAAATAAAACACCAATAAAGAAAAAGCCCATAAACATAACCGACACAAACAACCACAACGGTGGTATTCCATTGAATAACACTGTAATTACGGTCATGGCTACACCATACACAACAGTCATGACCAAGGCGCCGCGCACTAACTTAAGCATGCCTAACTTCACTACCATCATGCCGTTAAATAAAGAAGCTGCACCTATAGCAAAGGCCAAAGTAGCAAACAACAAAGGAAAGTATTCGCCCGTATCGTAAATGCCTTGAAAGATAGTTTGCGAACCACTTAAGTAAGCCAAAAACGCACCAAATATTAAGCCCATGCCCATTGCTGGGCCCATTACGGCGGGCTGTTTAATTAACCAAGCTACCGAGCGAAAAAACGCAAGCCAGTTAAACTTCACTCTTTTTGCGCGCGGTAGGGTTTCTTTTTGCCGTGAAAAAAACCAAATGGCGGAAATAATCGCCACAATAGCGAACACTGAAAAAATATGTCGCCAGCCAAAAGCATGCATCACAAATTGCCCCACAAGCGGCGCTATCATAGGCACTAAAATAAAGATAACCGTAGTGAATGACATTACACGTGCCATAGCATTGCCCGAATATAGGTCACGAACCAAGGCCATTGATGCTATGCGCGGGCCTGACACCCCAAAGGCCTGAATTAATCTACCCGCTAACAACACTTCCATTGACTGCGCCAAGTAGCACACTAAAGTGCCTAAAAGAAAAATAATTAAGCCCACTAAAATGGTTAATCGCCGCCCTCGGGCGTCAGCGAAGGGGCCAAAAAACACTTGGCCAAATGCCATGCCCACAAAAAAGATAGAAACAATAAGATAAGTTTGTTGGCTACTTTCGCTATTTAACTCGCTACCAATAACTTGCATAGCAGGCAACATGGCATCAATACTTAGGGCCACTAACGAAGTTAAAAACGCCATAAGCAATATAAACTCAACCAGGGGCAGTTTTGCGTCGTTAGGCGTGTTTACGTTTGCTTGCTGTGCATCCATTTTTAGGCTCACTTCGATTGATATTCATACAGGCGCGAAACTTAACATACATGTATACTTAGGGCTATGATAAAGTTCGTTTAAATAAGCTTAAATTCTTAAAATGAAAGGTATTGTTCACGCAAAGATATAGCGTACAATAAACACCCTTCAAGCATAATATACCGCCTAAGTGCGTAATAATTTTGAATATAAATAGGAAGTAAACATGGCCGCGTTCGGAACTCTTTTTATGCCAGAAATGGCGCTAGCTACTTTTGAAAATGGCGTTTGGAGCGAAGCTTCAATGGTATCGGCTAGTAGCATTGCAATGCATCCTGGTGCCCATGTTTTGCATTATTCAAGCACCTGTTTTGAAGGTTTAAAAGCATTTCGTCACGAAGACGGCGGCATATATGTGTTTCGTATGGACCAAAACATTAAGCGCTTTCAGCAAAGCTCTGAATTATTACACTTACCTAAAGTAGACGCTGACCAGCTTTCAAAGATGATTCTTGATGTGGTTGCACAGTATGACAGTGAGGTCCCAGCGCCTCCAGGCTCTATGTATATTCGCCCTACGCATATTGGAACAGAAGCTTCAATAGGGAAAGCTGCGGCACCATCAGCCACATCAATGATGTATGTCTTGTTATCACCCGTGGGTGATTATTTTGCAGGTGGCGCGAAGCCCTTGCGTTTGTTGCTAGATGAAACCGGCATGCGCTGCGCGCCGCACATGGGCATGATCAAAAGCGGCGGTAACTACGCCAGTGCGCTAGGCCCTATATTAAATGCTCGCGATGAAGTACAAGCGGATCAAATCTTGTTTTGTCCAAATGGCGATGTACAAGAAACCGGTGCCGCTAACTTTTTAATAATTGACGGCAACGAAATTATTACCAAGGGCTTGGATTCAAGTTTTCTGCACGGTGTAACTCGTGCGTCTATTCTTGCCATTGCCTCTGACTTAGGCATGACGGTGAGCGAGCGCAACATTAGCGTGAGTGAATTATTAAAGCTTGCTGCAAAACCGAATGTTGAAGCAGCGTTGTCAGGCACGGCGGCTGTTCTAACGCCGGTAGGTACTTTCATTCATGAGGGCACTGAATACACAGTAGGCTCTGGTGAAGCAGGCCCTACTACTATGAAGCTGCGTGCTGTATTAAATGATATTCAATGGGGTAAACGTGAAGATACCCATGGCTGGTTAACAAAAGTTAACTAGCACTGAAATGCTAGGTACATTAACTGTACCTAGCCATATGACTCTTCTAACAATAAATCAAAGGGCGTTTTGCCATCAGCATCTAAATGGGTTTTAAGTAAAGGAATGGGTTGCCCGTGGCCTGCAGCTGTTTGCAAAAAATAATGCGCTCGGCGCTTTAAACGCTCCCCATATTGCCCGCCCACTAAGGCAATATAATCGGCGCCGCCACGGCGCTGAGGTTTAGCAAACACACTGATAAAAGTGGTCACATTTTTCATACCCTTTTTATTGGGTATTTTGTATTTGTTGCGCATTTTGGCTTTTACGGGATCTAAGGCAATAAGCAAATTTACCTCTATTCCTTTTTTACGTAGGTGTTTGGTCGCAATATCTTTCGCCACGCTGCCCCCGCGGCTATGGCCGACTAAATTTATGCGTATAGCCGGGTTTTTACGGCGAAGCTTTCGAATGTGCTTCACAATTTCTTTTTTATCTAAGTAGCCATAATACTCGGTAATAGAGTGCGGGCCTTGGTGCTTTTGAAAATACCTTTGTGCATACTCCATTAGGCGCGTAGGCCCCCAATAAACCACGCCAAATCGTTCGCGGGTTTTGTCAGCGCCACCGCCTATAAAAAATATCACATTGGTAACATTGTCAGTGCCATGCGCGCTCCCAGTGGTGGCATGGAGTGTAGTAGATGCGTGCATTGCGCTTAAACTTACCTTATTAACTACCCAGTGTTTATATTGTAACCTGCATTGGTTTATTAAAACGACTTTTTATTGCTCGCCGTTTTTGGTAAAGCAATAGTAATAAACCATAATTTGTGAAAGCTTGGCAAGCACTGTAGAGTAATGCGCAAATAACAAAAAATGAAATGGAGAAACGATTATGCGTATAGCTGCTTTAGCACTGGCCACCTCAATGGCTTTATTAGGCTGTTCAGAAGCCCCGCAACCCCCACAAACCTCTGAAGCATCAGTGGTAGCCTCAAGTTATACCCAAGCTGACATACAAGCCGAAAGTGCACGTTTGAATGCGTGGTTTGAAGAAAAGTACGAAGCAGAAGTTATGCAAAGCCCCATTAATTTAACTTACCTGGGCAGAACGGAGCGCCAGGGTGAAATTGATGATTTCTCAATGGAAACTTTTGATCAACAAATTGCGACCACCAAAGCAAATTTAGACGAACTTAAATCTAGCTTTGACTACGATAAGTTATCAGAGGATGCCAAGGTGTCTTATGATTATTGGGTGTATAACAGCGAACAAACTATAGCGGAAGATAAATTTAGAACAAACTCTTATGTGTTTGATCAAATGACGTCTGTACACAGTTCATTCCCGCAATTGCTTATTGCCATGCATCGCGTAGATACGCTTGAGCAAATGGAGCAGTACATTTCGCGAATTAGCGGCAGTGCTCGAGCCATAAACCAACTTGTCGATTTATCAAAATTGGTAGCTGAAAACGGGGTTCGCCCGCCTTATTTTGCTTTTGAATCCGTTATTAGCGAATCTAAAAAGATTATTAGCGGTGCACCGTTTGATGATGGCGAAGACAGCGCTATTTGGGCTGATGCAAAAGGCAAAATTGCCGGCCTGCTTGACGCACAAAAAATTGACCAAGCTAAAGCAGATGAACTAAGCAATAGCGCAAAAGCGGCCTTATTAAATAGCTTTAAGCCGGCCTATGAAAACTTAATTGCATGGCAGGAAGAAGACCAAGTCAATGCAAGCGAAATTGCGCAAGGCGCGAATGCCCTGCCAAATGGCATGGACTATTATAACCAGCGCTTAGCCAATCAAACCACGACTACCTTAACGGCAGATGAAATTCATAACATTGGCTTAGCGGAAGTAAAACGCTTACGCGGTGAAATGGAAGCCATCAAAAAAGAGTTTGGTTTTGATGGTAGCTTACCTGAGTTTTTCACATTTTTACGTGATACAAAAGACGATGAACGCCTTTACTACCCTAATACCGACGAGGGCCGCCAAGGCTATATAGATGATGCCACGGCTGCCATAAATAAGATTAAAGCGGTATTACCTGATTACTTTGGGATTTTGCCAAAAGCCGATATGGAAGTGAAACGTGTTGAAGCCTTTAGAGAGCAAGATGGTGCAGCTCAGCATTATTCACCGTCTACGCCTGATGGCTCGCGTCCTGGAGTGTACTATGCGCATTTGTCAGATATGACCGCCATGCCTAAGCGCGAGCTGGAAGTAATTGCTTATCATGAAGGCTTACCTGGCCATCATATGCAAATTGCAATTTCTTTAGAACTTGAAAATATACCAACTTTCCGCAAGCAATCATATTTAAATGCTTACGGTGAAGGATGGGCTTTATATTCAGAATGGCTAGCGAAAGAGATGCCTGGTACTTACCAAGATGCTTTATCAGAGTTTGGCCGTTTAGGCTCTGAAATTTGGCGCGCTATTCGTTTAGTGGTTGATACGGGCCTACATGCTAAAGGTTGGACTGAACAAGAAGCAATAGACTACTTCAAAGCTAATTCAGCCGTAACCAGCGGCCAAGCACAATCAGAAGTTCGCCGCTACTTAGTATTACCCGGCCAAGCTACCGGTTATAAAATTGGTATGCTTAAAATCCAAGAACTTCGCGCTATGGCAGAAGCTGATTTAGGTGATAAGTTTGATATTCGTGCATTTCACGACACCATTTTAGGTGGCGGTGCCTTACCGCTTACGATTTTGGAAGAGCGTGTAAAAGCATGGATGGAAGAAGTTAAGCAGGGGTAATTACTAGCAACATGAAGTGTGGCCTACACAATAGGCCATACTTTATTTCGCTCATCCCACATTTTTTGCGCTTTTGATAGCGCGTCTTCAGTAGATAAGTTTTCCATGCATGATAGTGCCACTGCGGCAGTGCCTATACTCGCGGCATGTCCATAGGGTGAATCTAATTCACCGCACCAAACTTGCGGCAAAGCGTGCACTTGTAATTGGCGTGTTTGATGGGACCACTGGCTGAGCAATACAGGAAACTCACGTGTAAGCGCGTTCTTGCTTTGTAAGTACTGCATAGAAAACGCTTTTTCTGGCGTAGCTTCAACCTCGCCGCTGTCACCACGAATGCAGGCAACCTTGCTTTCACCTAGTATTTTGGCCACTTCTATATGATGATTATCTAACTCACGATGAAAAACACCATGCACACTCGCTTTTGCATTTGCAGGGTTAAGCATTTTAGCGAGGGTATGCATACATGAACGAAGCCCTAAAGTATGGCGCATACCAAGTAAGCTCGCCATTTGCGGGTGTAGGTCTTTAATACTCATATAGCAGAAGTTGCGCTGCGCTAAATGCAATTTAGCCTCTTCTACACTTTTCGCAATGGGAATATTCAGCGACGTAAATACCGTATCAAGATACAAGCGATTTGAATCACTTTCCTCAAGCCCGTGCATAAACACTTTATAACCCTGCTGCGCCAGCAATATTACTGACAAAAGCAACCATGGTAAGTGGCGTCGCTTGCCTGCATAACAGCCTAAATCAAGGTCAATACTGCTTAAAGTAGAAATGCTTTGCGGTAATGTTTGCCTGCACGCTAAAAGTAAACCACTTAGTTCTTCGGTGGTTTCCTCACGCATTCTTAAAAGCATTAATAATGCGCCAACTTGTTCAGGTAAAGCTTCGTTGTTTAGTATGCGCGCCATTGCATCTTGGGCTTGGGCTTGATTCATGGTTTTACCCGATTTTTGACCGCGCCCTACCAATGCAATGTACTGGGAGAATTTTTCAAAAATGCGCGTATCATCACGGGTAGTCATACGTTTATTCGTCTCGCTCAAGTACCGTAATGCGGCCATTTGATAAACTATAAATGAAGCTATGTAGCTTTACCGTTTGCCCGCGGGCTATTGCATCTTTGTACACACTGGTTTCGCGTACATGGCGGGCTTGCTCAAGCACATTCATTTCGCACAAGCGGTTAATGCGGTCATGATACTCTAGCTTTTCTAGCTCATCAGCATTGGCTTTGGCAATATCTTTAATATGCATAAGCCAGTTATCAATTAAGCCGAAGCTGTCACCATCAAGAGCGGCCTGCACGCCTCCACAACCGTAATGTCCGCACACAATAATGTGTTTCACTTTCAATACGTCAAGGGCGTATTGCAGTACTGACATACAGTTAAAATCAGTATGCACCACCATGTTTGCTACGTTTCTGTGAACAAACACGTCTCCTGGCATTAAGTCCACAATTTGGTTAGCCGGTACGCGCGAATCACTACAACCAATCCATAAATATAAAGGGGTTTGTTGTTTTTCTAACTTGGAAAAGAATTCAGGATCTTCTTGTTGTGTTTTTTCAGCCCAGTTCTTGTTGTTGTCAAGCAAGCGCTGAATTTCTGATTTATTTTCTTCTTGTGCTGTATTCATGAGCGAACGTGTCCATCGCCCATTACGACGAATTTTTCTGTAGTTAATGATTCTGCGCCCATGGGGCCGTATGCGTGTAGTTTACTGGTTGAAATACCTATTTCAGCGCCTAGGCCTAGTTGGCTTCCATCAGAGAAGCGTGATGATGCGTTCACCATAACTACCGACGAATTCACTTCCTTAATAAAACGCTGCGATTTACTTAAATTTTCAGTCACAATTACTTCGGTATGGCCGCTACCATAGGCCATTATATGTGCTACTGCACTTTCATAGCTATCAAGCTGTTTAACCGCTATTTCAAGGGCTAAGTATTCAGCGTGCCAATCATCCTCTGTGGCTATTTCTGCGTCATCAAAATAAGCGAGTGACTGCTCGCACGCATGAACCTTTACCTGTTTTTGAGCAAACAATTCTTTTGCTAAGGCAAAGAAATCAGGGGCTATATCTTTGTGTACCAGCAAAGTTTCAAGTGCATTACACACACCTGTGCGCTGGGTTTTACCGTTCTCTAAAATATTTAATGCTTTGGTAAGGTCAGCGTCTTTATCAACGTATAAATGGCACACACCTTTAAAATGCTGAATTACGGGCACGCGGCTATTTTGAGTTACATAATTGATTAAGCCTTCACCTCCACGGGGAATAACTAAATCAATATACTGACTTAACGTCAGCATTTCTTGCATAACGGCGCGATCAGGGTCGGGAATAACCGTTACAATGCTTTCGGGCAAACCACTCTCGCGTAATGCTTCATGCAGTATTTTTGCTAAGGCTTGATTAGATGCTTGTGCTTCTTTGCCGCCGCGCAAAATAACCGCATTACCGGCTTTTAAGCAAAGTACTGCGGCATCTACGGTAACATTAGGGCGTGATTCATAAATCATGGCCACCACACCTAAAGGAATACGCATTTTGCCTACCGTAATACCCGAAGGTAATGGTTTGACGTGGCTCATGCTACCAAGCACTTCCTCTTGTGCGCACACTTCAAGTACGCCCTTCGCCATCCCCTCAATCGTGTTGGCATCTAGCGCCAAACGCTCAAGCATAGAGGCACTTAAGTTTTGCTCTTGTGCCTTACTTAAATCAATTTTATTGGCCGCTATAATGCTAGGCGTATTGGCAATAAGTAAGTCTGCTATTTTAGTTAAAAGCGCTTTGCGCCCCGCGCCCGATAAATTAGCGATGCTGCCGCAGCTTTGCTGGGCTTGTTGTGCCGCCAAAGTAATATTAAATGTCATAAAAAACCTGTATAAGAATAAGCGCGCTTAATCGCGTAGTACTAAGTTGTCACGATGGATAACGGCTTCACCAGCATCGTAACCTAAAATTTCTGATATTTGTTCGCTCTTACAACCTACAATACGCTGAAGTTCGGTACTTGAATAGGCTACTAGGCCTTTTGCTAAGAGTTTATTTTGATGCATAACTTCAACGTTGTCACCTGCATTGAACTTCCCCATTACATTAACAATCCCTGCCGCGAGTAAAGACGCGCCATTTAGCGTTAATGCCTGGTGGGCACCCGCATCTACATGCACGGAACCTTTGATCTTGCTGGTATGGGCAAGCCAATCTTGGCGAGCTCTTGATTTTGCAGCCGAGCCTGAGGTAAACAAGGTGCCGGTTATTTCTCCCTTAGTAAGGGCGTCAAAACTGGATGATTTTTGCCCATTTAGCAAAATAGTATTAATCCCTGACTGCGTACATTTTAAAGCGGCCTGAAGTTTAGTTACCATTCCGCCTGTACCTACTGAAGTACCGGCTCCCCCGGCTAATGACATAATATGCTCGTCTATTTGTTCAACCTTGGTAATTAACGTCGCACTTGGATTGCTGCGTGGGTTGCTTGTATATAGGCCATCTACATCGGTGCAAATAATTAAGCAATCAGCCTGAGCCGCTATGGCTGTATGAGCCGCTAGGTTGTCGTTGTCACCTACTTTTATTTCATCTACAACTACCGTATCGTTTTCATTCACAATAGGTAGTGCACCATTGGCTAATAGGGTTTCAAGTGTATTTTTAATATTCACGAAGCGCTTACGATGGGCTAAATCATCAACGGTAAGCAATACTTGCGCGCAATCTTGTTCGAACAGCGCTGCCCAGTTTGCCATCATTTTAGTTTGCCCTATGGCAGCCATGGCTTGTTTTTCAGCAATAGTAGGTTTATGCCCTGTTTTAATTCGGGTTCGCGCGGCAGCAACACTGCCTGATGACACAAGAATAATTTCTTTACCCTGTTTGGTACTTTGCGTAATAAACTTGGCAATGGCATCTAAGTATTGATGGCTACAATTGTGCCCATCAGGTGACACCAATGCGCTTCCTACCTTAATAACGGCGCGTTGCCATGAAAAATTGCTCATGTGAAATTTGTGCTAAATGTAAGTTTGTTAGTGGCTTGCAAGCATACCCTTTGTGTATGATATCTCAAAAGAATTATTAGGATATTCTTACTATTTTTCCCTATAAGTTATAAATTTATCCTAATATTTCCTAAAATTTACACTGCGTGTTCTTTATTCAAAAAAAATAGCCCTTTACAAGCACATAATACACACAATATAGTACAGTATAACAATAATAAAAATAATCTAACCTCTCCCCCGACAGTAGGATCTTGCATGTTTAGTAAAAAATCAACATGGCTTGCTAGTATATTATTGGCAGCCTTAAGCGGTGTTTCCCACGCGCAAATTAATCAAACGAAAGGTAGTTTTGAAGATAAATTTCGCCAATTAGATGAAGTTCTACCTACGCCCAATGTGTATAGAAACGCAGCTGGTGCGCCTGGCCATCAGTATTGGCAGCAAAAGGTAGATTACAAAATTGATGCTACCTTAGACGAAGCAAAACGCCACATTAGTGCTTCACAAACTATTACTTATACTAACAACAGCCCTGATACCTTAAAGTATTTGTGGATTCAGTTAGACCAAAACAAATTTAAAAACGATTCAATGTCGGCCTTAACCACTACCTTTGGTGGTATTGGCAATCGCGGCCCTGCAACTGCTGCAGCTAGCGGTTCGTCGCCAGCTAAAATGAGCCTTGCAGCTTTGCGTCGCCAGCACTTCGTTGAAGATGTTGAGCTAGGTTACAACATTGAAAAAGTTGCCCTTAAACGCGGACAAGAATTGTCACACGTAATTGTGGGTACTTTAATGCGCGTTGACTTAAACAAGGCCTTAAAGTCAGGTGAATCAGTTACATTTAATATCGACTTTTCATTTAACATTGTAGAAGAAGATGCCGTATCAGCCCGTGCCGGTTATGAACATTTTCCTGATGATGAACGCGAAGGCGGTAACGATATATTCTTGCTAGCACAGTGGTTCCCACGTTTAGCGGCATATACTGATTATGAAGCATGGACCAACAAAGAATTTATTGGCCGTGGTGAGTTTACATTAGAATTTGGTGACTACGAAGTTAACCTTACAGTACCGGCTGACCACATTGTATCGGCCACCGGTGAACTAACTAACCCGCGTGATGTGCTTACGTCTACTCAGCGCAAGCGCTTAAAAGAAGCAGAAGATGCTAAGCGCCCCGTGTTTGTTGTAACTGAAGAAGAAGCCTTAGAGAACGAAAAAGAAGGTACTACTAAAACCAAAACATGGACGTTTAAAGCTAAAAACGTGCGTGATTTTGCATGGGCCTCTTCACGTAAATTTATGTGGGATGCTAAAGGTTATCAACAAGGCGGTGATGTACAGCCTTTAGTTATGGCCATGTCTTTTTATCCTAAAGAAGGCGGTGATTTGTGGAAGAAATATTCTACCGAATCAGTGGTTCATACCATGGATGTTTACTCGCGATTTTCATTTGATTACCCGTATCCGGTAGCCCAGTCAGTAAATGGCCCAGTTGGCGGTATGGAGTATCCAATGATTACATTCAACGGCCCAAGAACTGAGCTTCAAGACGACGGTGAACGAACCTATTCTTTAGCTGAAAAACGCTTCTTAATTGGGGTGGTTATTCATGAAGTGGGTCATATTTATTTCCCAATGATCGTTAACTCTGATGAGCGCCAATGGACATGGATGGACGAAGGCTTAAATAGCTTCCTTGATGGCGTAGCCGGTCGCGAATGGGATCCAACTATTCCTTGGGGCGTAGAACCTGCTGACATTACTGACTACATGGCCTCTAGCACACAAGTACCTATTATGACTCAGTCTGATTCAGTATTGCGCTTAGGTCCGAATGCTTATACTAAACCTGCAGCGGCACTGAATATTCTTCGCGAAACCATTATGGGACGTGAATTGTTTGACTTCGCATTTAAAGAGTATGCCCAGCGCTGGATGTACAAGCGCCCAACGCCTTCTGACTTTTTCAGAACAATGGAAGAAGCTTCTGGGATTGATTTAGATTGGTTTTGGCGTGGTTGGTTCTACTCAACTGACCATGTAGATATTTCTTTAGACAGCGTTTATAAACTTCGCTTAGATACGAAAGATCCTGATATTGATTTTGATCGCCAGCGCCAAGATTACAATGACAAACCATTGTCATTAACAGATGAGCGCAACAAGGCTGAAGGCAAAACCTTATGGGTTGACCGAAACAAAGACGTATCTGATTTTTACGACGAAAACGATATGTTTACGGTTACCAATAAAGATCGCAACAGCTATCAGTCATTCCTTAAAGGCTTAAAGCCTTGGGAAAAAACAGCATTTGAGCGCGCCGTAGAAGAAGATAAAAACTACTATGTGTTTGAGTTTTCTAACTTAGGTGGCTTGGTTATGCCGGTTATTTTTGAAATGACCTTTGAAGATGGCAGCAAGGAAATGGTACGTATCCCGGCTGAAATTTGGCGCCGTACACCTAAAAAGGTACAAAAGCTAATTGTGACCGACAAAGACCAAGTGCTTGTTAGCGTTGAAGTTGACCCACGTTGGGAAACGGCTGATGTTGATGTAAACAACAACCATTACCCTCGCAAAATTATTGAGTCGCGCTTAGAAGCGTATAAGAGCTCAAGCAGTAAGAGCAAAGTGCGTCGTGACTTAATGCAGGAAGTAAAAACCAAGCTTAAAACTGACGAAGATGATTCAGATGATGATTCAGAAGGTAGTAACTAAGCAGATGCATTTGAATAAAACGGCCAGCACATTGCTGGCCACCTTAACGCTTTGTTTTGTTATGCTAGTGCTCAACGTAAGTTGGGCGCATCAGCAAAAAATGGCAATTACGCGTGTTGAACTAAACCCACGTACGAATATGCTTGAAGTGATGCACCGTTTTAACCTACACGATGCAGAACACGCCGTGAGTGAAATATTTGGCAAGGGTGCTGATATAATGAGTTCTAACAACACTCAAACCCAATTTGCTAACTACGTGGCTGAGCGTTTTGGTATTTACATGCAAGATGACACCGCCCTTGAAATGAAAATGGTGGGCTTTGAGTTAGAAGGCAAACACTTTTGGGTGTATCAGGAAACGCCTCAACCTGAATCTATGTTTGGTTTGCAAATAGTACATAACGCCCTGCGCGATATTTGGCATGCGCAAACCAATACCGTTAACGTAAAAATTAACGATGATATAAACACCTTAACTTTTACTGAAAACACCGAAGTATTACGCGTAGATTTTCAGCATTAGTTGTAATAGCACTCCCCTTCAAAACATAATTACTACTAAAAGCGTAGCAGCGCCCCTGTTACTCTTTTAGTAGACATGTTAAAAATACGTTTCAAATAATAATAAACAAAAGCAATAACTACGAGACGTATAACATGGGTAAACAAACCGAACGCACTGCCAAACGTGCCGCTAAGAAAGAAGCCTTAAACGCACAAGCCGCTGAACAAGCCAAACAAACTGAAAAACCCATGGAAGGCTTTAAAGATAAACAAAATATTATGTGGCCCATTCTTAGCGGAGCTATGGCAATTACCATCACCTTTCTAGTATTTTTCCCGCAAAATTTAGGCGGCGGTATAACCTCGGTTTATAGCGTTATGGTGTGGTGGGGCGTGTTTGGTATGTTTTTGTTTCGTTACTTAAATAAAGCGGGCAGCATTGGCTTTATTGGTGGCAGCGCCATTGGTATGTTACTGCACATTTTTGCCCCTGTTTTTGCCGCGCTTATGGTGTAAGCTTAAGCTAATTTACAGCCTAAAATAAAGCGGCATAAATGCGAAAGCCTAGCTCTGATAAAAAACCATTACACGAGAAATCGATACCAAGTTCTAGGGTGGCTCGCTTTTTTAAAGTAGGCGCTATGGCTAGTTCATTAGCTGGCAACGTAGTTAAAAACTCTTTGGGCGCTGCAATACAGGCTCAAAAGCCTTCTAAGCAAAATACACTTTTACACCTAGATAACGCCAAAACTATTACCAAACACCTTGCTCACATGCGCGGCGCCGCTATGAAATTAGGGCAAATGTTGTCAATGGATGCTGGCGAGTTACTACCTGCAGAGTGGGAGCCAATATTAGCTATGTTGCGCGAACAAGCCAACAGCATGCCCCAAGCCCAACTTCGCGAAGAATTAAACAAACATTGGGGCCCTGATTGGCAATCTCACTTTTCTGAATTTTCGTTTGACCCCATAGCGGCAGCATCCATTGGGCAAGTGCACAAGGGGGTACTTAAAAACGGGGAAACTGTGGCAGTTAAAGTGCAATATCCTGGTGTAGCTGAATCTATTGATAGTGATATAGACAACGTAGCAGGTTTACTTAAGCTAAGCCGCCTAATTCCTAAAGGCTTAGATATTCAAAGTATACTTGAGCAAGCCAAAGGGCAGCTAAAGCAAGAGGCTGATTACACCCTTGAACTTGCCCATTTACAGCATTACGGCGCCTTACTCAAAGGTGACTCACGCTTTATAGTGCCTAAGGCTTATCCGCAATTATGTAACCAACATATTTTATGTATGGAGTTTATTGATGCTCGCCCTATGGCCGAGTTAGCTTACGAAACCACTCGGTGCAAAACCACGCTTATAGAAAGCCTATTTGACTTAGTGTTTAGCGAACTATTCACCTTTCGCTTTACCCAAAGTGACCCAAACTACGCAAACTTTTTATATAAAGACGACACTAAACAGCTTGTATTACTTGACTGCGGAGCATGCCGGCATTTAAGCGAGCATGCTAGTTCTGGCTACGTACAAATGGCAAAAGCAATGCAACAACAAAATGCGCCACTTATATCGCAAGCCTTACTAGACCTAGGTTTGCTAAGCTCCAATACGCCTCAAGAGGCGCAAAATATAGTGCTAAACGCTTGCATTACCGCAAGTGAATCATTGCAAACTAGCGCATACAATTTTAAGCAAGCAAAAATCATTAAAAGGCTTCAAGCGCAAACCCAAGAACTGATTGATCAAAAATATGCTATTGCCTCACCCGATTTTGATGTAGCGCTTATAAATCGAAAGGTTACAGGCACGGTTATGTTAGCCAATAAGTTAGATGTTAGCATTCCCTTATCTTCAATATTAGCGCCCTACATTGCCAATTCGTAAATTTACTGGCAGTGCGGGCACTAAAAAAGCACCGCACAAGCGAATTACACGAACCGGTGATCATGCGTTGGAAAAGTTTCGTAAGTTCATTAATATAGGTCTATTCTTGTAGAATTAATTAGGAGTGCAATATGTCACTTGATAGCAATAACACTAACGCCTTAATGCAAATGTCGGCAGAAAAAAGATATGCGCATATGCTAGATGAAGTAGCTTCCACTAAGCAGATTTGGATACTTACCGATGAACACGGCTGCGTAATGCTTAATACGGATGACGAAGATTGCGTGCCGGTATGGCCAAGTGAAGCCAGTGCGAAATATTGGGCAAGTGATGAGTGGTCACATTGCAATGCGCAGGCAATTAGCCTACAAGATTGGCTTGAGCGCTGGACAAACGGCCTTGAGAGCGATGACGTATGCGTTACCGTATTCCCTAACCCAGGCGAAGAAGGTTTAGTCATTTTTCCTGAAGAGTTTGATGACGACTTACGCAAGCAGTTTGCTAAAACACGCTAAGCGAGTTGCCTGCTCTAAAAGCACTTGGTGACACACCTACTGATTGCTTAAATCGCTTAGAAAAATGAAATACATTATGGTAGCCAACATAACTGGCAATATATTGGACGGGCCAACGAGTATGCATAAGTAAACTTTTTGCCCGTTCTATTCGCAAGTAAATTAACTGCTGTATTGGGCTTCGCTGAAAGTAAGCTTGGCACAAGCGATGCAAATGTGGTGGCGAATAGTGTGCATATTCGCTCATCAAATTTACGTTCCAATCAAGCTGTAAGCGCTTCTCTACTTCCTCAAATAAATTATGAATACGTAAAAATGAGGAGCTACCATCAGGCCTAATTTGCGAGTTTTCTATACTGTTTACATTGTTGTTTGACGTGTTTTGCGAATCAATGTGCAAGCCTTGTTGCAAATAGTGCGTAATAACGGGATACACCCCTTCGCGCAAACCTGGCTTAGGCTCACTGTAAAGGAGTTCCATAGCGTGGTGTAAAGGTGCTACATTTTGATTTTCAAGCACACTTGCAGGCTTATCTAGTAAGTGTTTCCAGCGCGGCGTATCGGCCAAGTTAATCCACACTACATCCCAAGCCGGTGCATTAATTTGTACGGTAAAGCCTTGTTTGGCGGGTAAAATGGCTAAGCTGTTTACCTGTAAGCTGTACTCAGTTTTTGAGGTAATAAGCGTACCCTGCCCGCTAATTGTATAAAACAGTGTGTGCTCTAGGGGCGACACCCTTCCTACTTCATAAAGCCCCGCTAAGTTTGAGCAGCCCGCAAGGGTAATATCTACGCCTTTTATTACCTTAAGGCGCTCAGTGCTTATGAAGCGCTCATAGCAACTTGGCCCTATTTCGAGTACATCTTGAATGCTGTTCATATATTAAGCATGATAGTTTATGACAAAAATTAGATAGTTTTAAGCATAAAGCAAAAAGCGCTTTTTCGCTATTATATTGCGCTTATACAAGTATAGGTATGCGCTTAATTCTAAATAGCCATTGCAATAGGTAAGCTAAGTATGACAACACATCAAATATCACATTTAAAAATGACGTCTCTTGAACAAGTTATTCAACGCCGCGATTGGGAAAACCATTTAAGCTATCAAATTAATCAGCTGCATGCCCATAGCCCACTAAATGGATATACCTCACTTAGTGATGCACTGCGTAAAAAGAATGCGCAAAAGCGCAGCCTAAATGGCAAATGGGATTTTAAGTTATTTGCTAAACCAGAAGATGTTGATGGCACCTTGCTTGCCCCAAATACTGACGCAAACTGGGACAGCATTACCGTTCCCTCAAACTGGCAAATGCAAGGTTTTGATAAACCTATTTACTGCAACGTGAAATATCCTTTTCCGGTGAACCCACCATATGTGCCTAACGACAACCCTACCGGCTGCTACCGAACTGAATTTGATGTATCAGAAGCTAAACTTAAGCAATGTACCCGTATTATTTTTGAAGGCGTAAATTCAGCGTTTCATTTGTGGTGTAACGGTGAATGGGTAGGTTATTCGCAAGATAGCCGCTTACCGAGTGAGTTTGACTTAAGCGATTATTTAAGTGTTGGCACTAACCGTATTGCTCTTATGGTGATGCGCTGGAGTGATGGCAGCTACCTAGAAGACCAAGACATGTGGTGGCTAAGCGGGATATTTCGCGATGTTACGCTGCTCAGCAAACCCCGCGCGCACATTCAAGATGTGTTTATTACACCTAAGTTAGATGCATGTTATCGCGATGCGCAGCTTCATTTGCGCACTGCAATTACGGCTCCTGAAAATTACACAATTAGTGTGCAAGTATTTGATGGCGAAACACCCATTTGTGACGCACACATGCAAAGCACAAATACCAAGCGCGTAGATGAAAAAGGCGGTTGGGATGATGTGGTTTTTCAAAGCTTAAATATTCAAAACCCTCAAAAGTGGACAGCAGAAACGCCTTATTTGTATCGCTGCGTAATAAGCTTAAATAACGAGGATGGTGAGGTAGTAGACCTTGAAGCCTACGATATTGGTTTTCGACAAGTTGATATGATTGCAGGGCAATTGTGCGTTAACGGCAAGCCGATACTTATACGTGGTGTTAACCGCCATGAGCATCATCCTGAAAATGGCCATGCGGTAAGTGAAGCCGACATGATTGCTGATATTAAGCTCATGAAACAAAACAACTTCAACGCAGTGCGCACTGCGCATTATCCCAATCATCCACGCTGGTATGCATTGTGTGATGAGCTGGGTTTATATGTGGTAGATGAAGCCAATATTGAGACCCACGGCATGTTCCCCATGGGGCGCTTAGCGTCAGACCCACAATGGGCCGGTGCGTTTATGTCGCGCTATACACAAATGCTAGCGCGTGATAACAATCATGCTTGTATCATAATTTGGTCATTGGGTAATGAGTGCGGCCATGGTGCAAACCATGATGCTATGTATGGGTGGTCTAAAAGTGTAGATCCTTCGCGCCCCGTGCAATATGAAGGTGGCGGCTCAAACACCACAGCTACCGATATAATTTGCCCTATGTACGCAAGGGTAGATAGCGACATAGAAGATGACGCCGTCCCTAAATTTTCAATCAAGAAATGGCTTAGTTTACCAAATGAAACCCGCCCACTTATATTATGCGAATACGCCCACGCCATGGGTAATAGCTTGGGTAGTTTTGAAGATTATTGGAAGGCTTTTCGCGAATATCCGCGCTTGCAAGGCGGCTTTATATGGGACTGGGTTGATCAAGGCTTGTCAAAAGTAGATGACAGCGGCACCCACTACTGGGCTTATGGTGGTGACTTTGGTGACACCATAAATGATCGCCAATTTTGTATAAATGGTTTGTTGTTTCCTGATCGCAGCGCACATCCTAGCTTATATGAAGCAAAATACTGCCAACAGCATTTTCAATTTGATTTACAACAACTGCAGCAACAAGAATTAGCACTATCAATTACGAGTGACTACGTATTTAGGAATACGAGCAACGAAGAATTAGTGTGGACCTTACTCAAAAACGGCAAGCAAGTAGAGCAAGGCAAATACACATTAGATATTGCGCCGCAAAATAGCACTATTGTAGGCATAACACTTGCCAGCGAATTTGAATTAGGCGCACAGTATCATCTAAATGTTGATGTAGTGCTTATTGATGACTGCGACTTTGCCGATGCTGGGCACGTAATGGCAAGCGAGCAATTTACGGTAGCTAACTTAATGGGCTTAAAGCCTATAGCTTCAAAAAGTACCGCTGAACACGGGTTTACAATTGATAGCACCAGCGCTGAAATAATTATTAGCAATGCACAAAGCAAGTTAGTAATTGATGCTTCCACCGGCTTAATTCGCCAATGGATTCAAAACAACGAGCCTGTTTTAAGCGGGCCTTTAGAAGATAATTTTTACCGCGCGGCCCTTGATAATGACATTGGCGTAAGCGAAGTTGACAACATTGACCCTAACGCATGGGAAGCTCGCTGGTTACGTGCAGGTATTGGCCGCTGGGAGCGCGTTTGTAACAAGCTTGATTTACAGGATTCAGGTAGCGATGTACGTATTACCTGCTTATTTAGCTATACCTTTGAAACCAAAGTACAAGCGCAAAGCCAATGGATTTACTGCTTAAATGCACAAGGTGAACTAAGCCTAAGCGTAACAGTAAATTTAAGTGATGCCCTGCCCCCTATGCCGCGCATTGGCCTTAGCACTACCTTAGCGAAATCGCAGGTTTCTACAGTAAATTATTGTGGTTTAGGGCCTTTTGAAAATTATCCTGACCGTATTGCTGCGGCTCGATTTGGTGCTTACTCATCTGATTTAGCGAACTTGCACACCCCGTATATATTTCCTACTGACAACGGGCTACGTAGTGGGTGTAAGTCTCTTTCTTTAGGAAAGCTTAATGTTAAAGGTGAGTTCTTGTTTTCAGTTAGTGAGTATTCACAAGCGTCTTTAGCTAGCGCGAAACATACTAATGAGCTTAAGCCAAGTGATGTGTTATATGTAAATATTGATCATAAACACATGGGTGTAGGCGGTGATGACTCATGGAGCCCCAGTACGCATAAGGCATTTTTACTTGAGCAAAAACAATATAGCTATAGCCTTAAGATTAGCGCTAAATAGCAAAAATACGGGTGCTGAATAGCTATAAGTAGCAGCAAATAATTGTGGAACTTAAGCTTGATGTGTGTATATTTTATGCACACAAATAAGCTTAAGGACCCAGCAATGCAACTTATAATAGGCAATAAAAACTACTCTTCATGGTCGCTTCGCGCATGGATTATGATGGCTAAATCAGGCCTTGATTTTAGTGAAACTAAACTTGTACTTGATACCCCTGAATTTTACGCCGCACTAAAAGGTATTACGCCCTCATTAAAAGTGCCTACTTTAGTTGACGGCGATACCGTTGTTTGGGACTCATTGGCTATATGCGAATATATCAATGACGCCCATTTAGCAGGTAAAGCTTGGCCCGCTGCTGTGTCGCAACGCGCTAAGGCCCGCGCTATAGCCTGTGAAATGCACAGTGGTTTTTCAGGCGTGCGAAATGAAATGCCTATGAACATACGCGCCAAGCGCCGTGTTGAGCTAAGTGAGCAAGCCCTTGCTGATATAGCTCGTATTGAGCAAATTTGGTCTGAACAATACGAAGAATTTGCACAAAAAGGCGGCTGGTTATTCGGCCAATGGAGTATTGCTGACGCAATGTTCTTGCCTGTTGTACTGCGTTTTGTGACCTACGATGTAAAGCTAAACGAAGCCGCAACAAGCTATATGAAGCATGTATTGGCGTGTGAAGATCTTAAACGCTGGATTGATTCTGCACTAGAAGAAACCGACATTGTGACCATAGATGAAGCCGGCGAAGATCGCTAACGAGCGACGAATTTGGAGGTTACCGCCTTCGCGGTAATGACGGTGCGGGCGGTAATGACGGTGCGGGTAATTTGGAGGTTACCGCCTTCTCGGTAATGACGGGGGGCGTTAATTACGAGGTGGCGAGGTAATTACGGGGCGGTTTCGGCAAATGTGCAGTTTTTAGCTAGATTGCTTAGTTCATGCAACTTATCTTGCTAAAGCATGGTCTATCGGCTTTGTGAAAAATTGGAGTTCATAGTGTTATCTAAAAACCTCGCCATTGCGGCCATAGTCAGTAGCGTGCTTGTAGGTGCTTGCGCACATAAGCCTGAGCGTTCAAAAGAAGCCTCTCAAAGCTTTGTACCTAGCATTCAAAAAGACGGCTCAAAACGCTTCTTATTTATTGTGAACTCTGGGCAGTCCGAAAAAGGCGGTAAAGGGCAAGGCGAGCGTGGCGGAAAGGGTGAGCGTTCTGATAGAGGCGAGCGACCTAGCCGAGGGCAAGGAGGTAGCGGCGAGCGAGGAAACAAAGGTGGTGGTGAGCGAGGCGGTCGCGGCGGTCAGTCAACAATGTCAGAAGAAGATATTAGAGCCAGTGTAACGCCATTGCTAAAAGCTAAACTCGCTGAAACAAAGTACTGCCGAAACAGTTACATTGAATTAGATTTCAGCTCGGTACAAGGCACTACTGAAATACGCGGAGAATGCCAAGAAAGCGCCTCAAGCGCTGATAGAAAAAAATGGGCGAATTAGCATCGCCCTTTTTCAATTAATCGCAGCAATAGCCTGATTGTATAAGGGCATCGCGCAGCGCCTTAATATGCAAGGGGCCAATTTCGCAGCATCCGCCAATTATGCTAGCGCCGTTTTGCACCCACTTCATGGCGTGTTTTGCGTATTTTTGGGGGCCCAAATCTTTTCTTGCATTTAATACTTCAACGGTATCGCCAGGATATAATTCTTCTATTGAAGTAAACCCGTTAGCGTAAGCCCCTATTTGCTTAGCAGATTTTTTCAATACAGGCCAACTGTGGGTAATAGCCTCAGGTTGGCTACAGTTTAGTACTATAGCTTCTACCCCTAGGGCATCGAGTTCTTCTATGGCGCTTTTAAGGGTTTCACCACTTCGCAATAACTGCTGGTTGTCATCACACACACTTAAGGCAATCCAAACAGGTTTGCCGGTTTCTAAAGCCGCAGCACTAGCCGCACTAGCCTCTAAAATAGATGACATGGTTTCGCAAATAAATAAGTCGCTGGCTGGATTTTGTAGCTCAGCCAATTGCCGGTAATAGCTGAGTGACTCAGCGTACGATAAAGACATTTCAGGATGATAACTGGCCACTAGTGGCGGTAAGCAAGCGGCTATACGTACATTACTTTGTCCACTTTGCGCTACTGCGGTGAGCGCCGCTTGGTTGGCTAAGTCGTGTAGCTTTTGAAGCTCATTGAGTTGGTGCTCACGTTTAAGCCTGGGAGGCGTTGCCGTATAGGTATTAAGGGTGATCACACGCGCGCCAGCCGCTATAAAGTCACTATGCAAATCACACACTAGCTGCGGCTCATTCAGCATAATATCAGCCGACCACATAGGGCTAACTTCACGCGCACTTCTGCGCAATAATTCTTGCCCCATGCCGCCATCAAGCAGTGTTATGTGAGCCATGGCTTTACTTACCTAAACGAATAAAAGAGGTGAAGCTTAGCGATTGCTTGCTTAAAGTCAACCACGCAAATACTTTGCGCTACTGAGCTTGCGTTTTAGCAGAAAAATTATGTTTAAAATACAAAAGGGTAACTATGGCCAGCACTACGGTTACTACCACACATACTGGCTCAAATGCACCACCAAGGAGTTCACGATATTTTTTTGACCAAAACAGTGCAAAAAATGCATGGTTGGTGAGCAAAAACCCGCACCAAAAATTAATACGTTTTGCCCATGCCGCATTTTTTAATCCGTACCAAGCCAAATTTCCTATTAGCACGGTAAGGCACAGTATAGCGGTAGGAATAATGTAGTGCTTACCAATTATAAAGGTCTGCAATACGGCTATTAACAGTAATGCAGTGAGCAAGGCCATAAACCAATCTAAGGTATTGGCCCAAGTTATAGAGAATTTCATAAAAACGCCGTAGTAGTAGATGCTAAGTGCATTGAGTTTCAATACACTTAGCAATGCAATAAATAAACCAATACAAATTAGGCGTTTATAAACCCTCTATAGTAACAGGCACTCCGTTTAACACCGCATTGCCCGACAACTCATCTAACAGCATTTCATCACTTAAATCATTCACACTCACACCCGCATACTCTTTGGCTACTTGCCAGCGCATGCCTTTTTTGTTGTGCCCCCATCCATGAGGAATAGAAATAACGCCGGGCATAATGTTCTCAGTAATTTCTAGCGGAATATCAATACTCCCCACACGAGAACTCACTCGAATAGTTTGCTCATGGCTTAGCTTATACTTTTCAGCATCGGCGGGGTGCAATTGCGCAGTGCATCGTGATAGGCCTTTGTTAGTCCCCTTTACCATTCGCTTGCTATTGTGAAGCCAAGAATTATTGGTTTTTAAATGCCTGCGGCCTATTAGCTGCAAGGTGTTATCATCTTTAAGGCTTTGCTCAAAGAAATGTGCATCTACACGGGCTAAATCAGCCATAAAATAATCAAAGCGCAAATCTATCTTTTTATCTTCGTGGAAAATAGCATTGGGTAAATCTGGGCGAAGTGCCCCTAAGTCAATTCCGTGGGGAAGTTCACGCAGTAACTCTATACTTAAGGGTTTGCCCTCGTGTTTATATGCACCTGATTTAAGCAAATCATCCACCACACCAGTTGGCTCTTTCTGCCAAAGCGCTTTGTATTTATCACTTGGTTTGCCGTTTAAAGCATCTAAGCGCTCAGCTAAACTCAAATAAATTTGCCAATCGGTTTTGCTATTTTCTTCAGGTTCAAATAGGGCAGGAGAAAACTTTACGCTGTTTCGTACCGCGAAATTATGAAACACAATGTCGTAGTGATCACGCTCTAAAGCCGTAACCGGCGGCAGAATAATATTCGCATGGCGCGATGTTTCAGTTATGTAGAAGTCTATCGCTACCATGAAATCTAATTTGCTAATGGCGTCATCAAGCTGCAAACCGTTTGGTGTGGTCAACACAGGGTTACCCGCTCCTAGCACTAAAGCCTTAATTTGCCCTTCGCCTGGGGTCAGCATTTCTTCGGCCAATGCCGCCACAGGAAACTCTCCGCCAAAAGCGGGTAGCTTGCGTACTCGGGTATGGTAATTAGCAATAGACCCCCGCCCCGAATGTGGCAAGTAATCAGCCGCAGGTTGCGTGAACATCATGCCGCCTTGTTTATCAAGGTTTCCGCTTAGCATATTAAACAGCGTAATCATGTACTGCGTTAAGGTGCCAAAGGCTTGCACGCTCACTCCCATTCGCCCATAGCAAACGGCTGACTCTGCTTGGCAAAAATCAGTTACCAAGCTTATGATGTCATCACTTGAAATACCCACATACTGAGCCACTTTTTCGGGCGTATATTGAGACACATATTGTTCCACTTCCATTAGCTGCGGGGTGTATTCAAGCAAGTGCCCCGGCTTAGTAAGCTTGTGCGTAAATAAGGTGTTTACCATTGCTAGCAATAACAACACATCGCTGCCCGGTTTCACAAAGTGATGTTGGGTGCTTATATCGGCGGTTTCTGATTTTTTAGGGTCAATCACTACCACCTTACCACCGCGCGCTTGAATGGCCTTCAAACGCTTTTTGATATGAGGCACGGTCATAATGCTGCCGTTTGAAGCCAAAGGGTTGCCGCCAATAATCATGAAATGCTGGGTGTGATCAATGTCAGGAATAGGGATTTGAGACTGATGCCCAAACAACTGGCGGCTCACAATATGGTGAGGGAGTTGGTCAACTGACGTCGCGGAATATCGATTATGTGATTTTAATGCTCGGTAAAAATAGGGGCCAAACAATATAGCCCCCATGTTGTGAGCGTTAGGATTCCCTAAATAAGTGGCTACCGATTCTTGCCCATGCTCTTGCTGTACCTTAAATAAACTGTTGGCGACTTCATCTAAGGCTTCCTCCCAGCTAATTTCTTCCCAGCCATTCACTGTTTTTCTAAGAGGTGTTTTTATACGGTCAGGATCATCATACAAGTCTTTAAGCGCCATGGCCTTGGGGCATACATGGCCTTCACTGAAAGGGTTTTGTTTATCACCCACTATTGACACAATTTGTCTTTCTTCAGTGGTAACTTCAATACCGCACATTGCTTCACACAAAGTACAGGTAGAAAAATGCTTTTGTTTTGACGCTGCCATAAAAAACCTTATTAAACGTTAAATTAACGTATTGTTAACAAGTTTAATTTAGCCCTTAAGCGCCTTATACACAAGCATCATTGCTATGAATAATTCGTTTTACTAGTTTCGATACAGCGTTTTAATTAAATGATAACCAAAGCGAGTTTTTACAGGCCCATGCACTTTCAGAATTTCTTTTTTAAATACTACGTCGTCAAAGGCTTTTACCATTTGCCCACGTTTAAATTCACCTAAATCACCGCCTTTTTTACCCGACGGGCAAGTAGAATACTTTTTAGCTAAGGTGCTAAAATCTTTGCCTTTTTTGATCTGCTCAAGAATATCCTGAGCTTGTTTTTCGGTTTTAACTAAAATATGTAGGGCGCAAGCGCTAGCCATAATAATGTCCAAGGTAAACAAATATGCGCGAATAATACCTAAAACCGCGGGTAAAAGCACTTTAATTGCCGCCCTCAAATGCAGGTATTGCTTGCCCTGAGCGCGTTTTTACTATACTCTCGCGCCTGTTTCCTCCTCCACATTAAAAGTACCCCAAATATATGAGTTTCTCTTCCCTAGGTTTATCAAGCCCCTTAGTAAGTGCTATTGAAGCAAAAGGCTACAAAACGCCAACGCCAATACAAGAACAAGGCATTCCTGCCGTGTTGTCTGGTAAAGATGTAATGGCCGCTGCCCAAACCGGTACTGGTAAAACAGCTGCCTTCACGCTTCCGCTTATTGAACGGTTTGCCACTCACTACAAAGCGCCGCGCGCTAACCATATTAAGGCACTGGTACTTACCCCTACTCGCGAATTAGCGGCTCAAGTAGCGGCCAATGTGGATGAATACAAAACCAATACTGATATCCGCTCACACGTAGTGTTTGGCGGCGTGTCTATTAACCCGCAAATGAAAAACCTGCGCCGTGGCGTTGATATATTAGTAGCTACTCCAGGGCGTTTGTTAGATTTATTTAGCCAAAATGCCGTAAAATTTGCAGATTTAGAAGTACTTGTGCTTGATGAAGCCGACAGAATGCTCGACATGGGCTTTATTCATGACATAAAACGCATTTTAAAATTGCTGCCACAAAAACGCCAAAACTTGTTATTTTCAGCAACCTTTAGCGATGATATTCGTCACCTTGCCGGCAGTATTGTGAATGATCCTATTGAAGTGTCGGTTACGCCTAAAAACACCACGGCGAGTAACGTTGAGCACTCGGTTGTATTTTTAGAGAAAGCGAATAAAAGTAAATTACTTAGCCATTTAATTGAAAGTAACAATTGGCAACAGGCTTTAGTATTTAGCCGAACTAAGCACGGTGCAAACCGCCTAGCTAAACAGTTAACTAGCAAAGGCATTACGTCAGCGGCTATTCATGGCAACAAGAGCCAAGGCGCACGTACAAAAGCATTAAAAGAGTTTAAGAGCGGTGAACTTAGAATTTTAGTTGCCACTGATATTGCCGCACGCGGCATAGATATTGACCAACTTCCTAATGTAGTAAACTACGACTTGCCAAACGTGGCTGAAGACTACGTGCACAGAATTGGCCGAACAGGCCGCGCTGGCGCCTCAGGGCAAGCGGTTTCATTTGTCACTATTGAAGATGTGAAGCAATTAGCTGATATTCAAAACCTGATTCAGCAAGTTATTCCGGTAATAGATGTGCCGGGCTTGTCATCAAAACAAAGTTTGCCGGCTATGTCATTGAAGCCTGTAAAAGCAAAGCGCCCTAAAAAACCGCGCCCTGAAAATGCACGCCAAGGCGCACCAAAATCAGGAGCTCGCAAGCAAGAAAACCAAGGTTCTGGCAATCCAAAATCGGGCAACCGTTCAAACAATCGACGCCCTGCACGCAACAAGCCTTAAATTAATAGGGCTGCGCCATGGAAAATGGAATGCCTATAGATTCTTGGGCTTTTTCAGGGTTTCCAATCATTTCATCGTAAGGCGAATCATGCACCATGATCGCCTTTTTAACGCCACACATTTCGAACATTTCACGAATTTGCTGCGTACTAAAAAATCGCATGGGTTTGTCAGCATTGTCGTAAACAAAGCCTGACTCATTCTCAATATGTAATTTCACTAAATATACATTCATTTCGAACGACTGAACTTCTAAAGTGTCTATATCAATAGCTTGCTGATTTATGTCAGCCATCAAAAATTTTTTCATTTGTTTTTCACCGCTAGGGCACTCCAAATTGGCTTGTAACCTAAGTTTGTACGAAATTTACCCCAGTGGGTTCAGTGAAAATTAAAGTGAATAGAAGAAAAAGCGCGTATATTGAAAATTACAGCGCCAACACCATGTATACTAAACTACCCATGTGCTTGCAGATATCTTAACAGGAGAGTTATATGTCGAATGAACAAAGTCAAATTGAACAAATGAAGCCCTATTTAATTATTGCTGGGGTGTTGTTTGTTATTTTGTTGGCCGTGATATTTTGGCCAGCATCAAATGATAGCGATACAGCCAATAAGCTAGAAGAAAACGATACTAGCCCAGTGGTAGTTGGCGAACCTGCGCCTAATGCAAGCCCTAACCAGTTTGAGAGTGAAACCGGCATTACTGATATGGTATCACCCGATGTATTTGAGCCCCCGCAAGCGATAGAAGAAGTAGAGTTAAATGGCGAAAGCGTAGTAGAAGAATACTTAGCCGAAGAAGTTCCTGAAGAGATTGTGGTAGATACCAGTGATGCAGCCGTAAAAAGCGCACTTATATCAATTGCTAAATCGCCAATTTTAGGCAAGTTGCTGGTAAACGACAGCCTTATCCAAAAATTCGTTATTAATGTAAGCAACCTTGCTGATGAAGAGCTCACCATAAAAGATAGCTTAGTGGTTACTCCTGATGGCGAGTTTAAAACCTATAACCAAGCAGGCGGAAAGTGGATAGACCGAGCCAGCTATACCCGCTACACACCATACGTTGATACCCTTGAATCAATGGAAGTGAGCGAGTTGCTAAGTATATACGATACTTACAAAGCTGATATTGATGAGCGATTTGCTGAAATAAGCCGCCCTGGCGCTCGCTTTGATGATGCCCTAATTGACGCCATTAACGAGTTGCTCGACACCCCAGAAGTACCCATGCCTATTGAAGTGTTTAGTGAAAGTGTAGTGTACAAATATAAAGACCCACGCATAGAAGCGCTCTCGGGCCCGCAAAAGCAATTATTGCGTACAGGCCCCGATAACATGCGCCGCATTAAAGATGTGCTGCGAACACTTAAGGATGCACTAGAAGCAAGAGAATCATAGACAGCTATGGACTTTGCATCTATTCAACAACAAATAAGTGAAGCGGGTAGCGAGGCTGAACAAAGCAGTATGCCGCCGGTAGATAAGTGGGATCCTGAATTTTGCGGTAATATGAATTTAGTGATTAAACGCAGCGGCCAATGGTGGCATGAAGGTACACCATTTACCCGCGCTAAACTTATTAAGCTACTGGCAAGCGTGCTAAAAAAAGAAGGCGATGACTACTTTTTAGTGACTCCCGTTGAAAAAATTGGAATTAAAGTAGAAGACGTACCTTTCATAATAATTGACGACGAAACAAACGATGCAGGTATACAGGTTAAAACCCAAACGGGTGACGCCGTTACCTTAGGCAACAAGCACAAAGTAGAGCTTAGGGAATTTGAAGGGCAGCTTGTTCCTTATTGCAATATACGCCGTAACCTTTGGGCCCGTGTGCATCAAAATGTGTTATACCGGTGGGTAGAGCAAGCCAATGAGCTTCCCCTTGAAGGGAAAACTCAGCTTAATTTACAAAGTGGTAGCTATACATTTTGCATAGGCGAATTTTAGTTACGCTTACGTTTATTTATTCACTTTAAAGGTATTGTGCAAACCTGAAAGTAGCCTAATGTTAGTATCAAGCTGCTCTGCGTTTTCTTGCATTTGAGTGGCTAAACTAGCATTGTTATTTGCCACCTCAAAAATACTCTCTACATTCGTGTTAACCGCTCCGCAAGTTTGCTCTTGCTGTTCACTGGCCTGAACAATACCCTTAAGTAAGTTAGAAATTTCCGCAATTTGCGTGTAAACGCTCTCTATAGATTGCGCAGAATCATTGGCCTGAGCCGCGGTGTTGTTAGCTGAATCACGCGAATCATGCATTTTACCCACCCACTCCTCTAAGGTGCTGCGCATGGCTTGAGTACTCGCAATGGTTTTCACCGCTGATTCTTGGGTACGGGTTGAAAGCGCTCTTACTTCATCGGCTACTACCGAAAATCCTCTGCCGCTTTCACCCGCGCGCGCCGCCTCAATAGCCGCGTTCAAGGCAAGTAAGTTAGTTTGATCGGCAATAGATTCAATTTCACCTATTGACTGCGCCACCGTATCAGAAGCAGTCATGAGTTCATCAGCAATAGATGCGGCTTGGTCAACCATAGATGATAAACCTGTAACGCTGTCACGGCCGCTTATAATGAGCGTTTTGGCATGTTCGCACTGCTCAGTAGTAGAGCTTACTGTGGTGTTGGTTTGCGCGGTGTTTTCTGCCACAGCCTTTGAGCCCTCACTCATAGACGCAATTGACGACGAAATATGTTGCATTTCTTGTTGCTGTTGAACAATGCCTTGCATGGTTTTTTGCGCAATCTCTAAAGTACGTGCGGCCACTATTGAAAGTGCATTAGACGCATCGGAAGTGCGGCCCAGTATGGTTCTTTGCATGCCTTTTTGCATACCCAAATGAAACATAACAATGCCTTTTGTTCCATGACCCCCCAGCACAAATCGGCTTATACTGTCGTATTCGTTTTTGAGCTCTTTGGCTAATTGCGGCGCTGACACCAGTTCGGTTTTAAAGATAACCAAGCCCAGCAAGCTCACAAGCACAATTGCCATTCCTGCCAGCCAATCAGTGGCTAAGGTAATTACACCTGCACTTAACAGCATAGCCGTAAGATAAATAGACACTTTGGTGTTATACGAAAACTCTGATTTTCGTTTTGCAGTTCCGCTATTTACCGCGGTATAAAATTCTTTTGCTCGCTCTACTTGTTCCGGTTTAGGTTTTACCCTAACGGATTGATAGCCTATCAGCTCAGAGCCGTTATAAATTGGCGTAACGAAAGCATCAACCCAGTAATATCGGCCGTCTTTGCAGCGGTTTTTTACTATACCTTGCCAAGATTGCCCTACTTGCAGGTGCTCCCACATGTCTTTAAACGCTGCTTTGGGCATATCGGGGTGGCGCACCATGTTGTGATTTTTGCCCACAAGCTCTTGTTCCTCATAACCGGCAACTTCACAAAAGATGGGATTAGCGTAAGTAATAACGCCTCGTGTATCGGTGGTGGAAACTAGCTCTTGGGATTCATCAAACGTGACTTCTTCATCTACAACATTCTCGTTACGGCGCATATAGTTACCTGTGACTTTTCAAATGGCTAGCTTATTCAAATACTTGGAGGCTAAGCCTAAGATTTGACTTGAAAACTTTGATTTGCTTAGCTTTTTGTCTTATTGTGGTACAAATAACTTTGAGGCTTACAACTATGATAAAAAACCTAGCATTTTCAAAATACTTACTTGCAGCAACAAGTTGTGTATTGATCAGCTTTCCTGCCCTAAGTGACACCCACATATACGTTAGCAAACTTATCACCAGCGCTGATTCAAAAGTGCGCAGTGACAAGACTGTTATCGTCAAGAATAACAAGATCATGAGTATTAAGAGCGGTAAAGTGGCCGGCGGCGAAGATGACACATTCATTGACCTGAGTGATTACACCCTTATGCCAGGATTTATGGACATGCATACCCACTTAACTTCACAAAATGAGGGGCCGGCGGGGTACATGAAGCGCTTCACTAACAATGAAGCTGATAACGCGATTGCGTCAGTAAAGTATGCTGAAATAACGCTTATGTCAGGCTTCACTACCGTTAGAAACTTAGGTGATATGTTCAACGAAACCGTAGCTTTGCGTAATGCGATAAAAAAAGGCGTAGTGGTAGGCCCACGTATTTATACCGCCGCGAAATCTATTGCTACCACTGGCGGTCATGCTGATCCAACCAATGGTTTTAGCAAGCGTTTAATGGGCGTGCCTAAGCCTGCCGATGGCGTAATTAATGGGGTAGCGCAAGCCCGCGAAGCGGTGCGCCAGCGTTATAAAGACGGCGCAGATTTAGTAAAAATTACCGCTACCGGCGGCGTGTTGTCAGTAGCCAAAAGTGGCTTAAACCCACAATTTATGACTGATGAACTTGAAGCCATTGTTAACACCGCCAAAGATTACGGCATGACAGTTGCCGTTCATGCCCATGGAAAAGAAGGGATGAAGCGCGCTATTTTAGCCGGCGTTGATTCAATAGAGCATGGCACCTATATGGACGATGAAATATTCAAGCTTATGCGCAAACATAATGTGTTTTATGTACCTACAATATTAGCGGGTAATTTTGTGGCCGAAAAAGCAAAAATTGACGGTTACTTTCCTGACATAGTGCGTCCAAAAGCTGCATCTATTGGCCCCTTAATTAAGAACACCTTTGCGAAAGCCCACGAAAATGGCGTAAGTATTGCTTTTGGTACTGATTCAGGCGTATCAGCCCATGGGGATAACGGGCAAGAATTCGCGTTAATGGTAGAAGCGGGTATGTCAGAAATGGATGCGATTAGATCGGCCACCCTAAATGCCGCGAAGTTACTCAAAATTGATGACCAGCTTGGCACCATTGAAACGGGTAAACTGGCTGACTTTGTAGCCGTAAAGGGCAACCCTCTTGAAAACATAAGTTTGCTTGAAAACATTGATTTTGTGATGAAAGACGGAACAGTTTATAAGCAGCAATAGGTATAAAAGTTAAGTGTCATTAAGCGATAAACTTACCAAGCGTATAAAACGATTAGTTAACTCAAAGCATATGCTAAGCGGTGTAGGAGTGGCGTCTTTTTTAGAATCCACAGTAGTGCCTATACCGCTTGAAACCGTGCTAATTCCGCTTATGCAATCAAGGCGCGATAAGCTATGGTTAATTGCCGCCGTTACCACACTGGCTTGCATATTAGGTGCCTTGCTTGGCTACGCCGTGGGTTACTTTCTATTTGATGTATTTGAAAAATATATAGTGGAATATGTGGCAAGTACTGAGCAAATAGACCAGTTTCAAGATGCCATGAAAACCGAAGGCTTTTGGTTTGTATTTAGCACGGGCGTTACTCCTGTGCCCTTACAAGTGGCTATGATAGCCGCGGGGCTTTCAAAGTATTCATTGGCCTTGTATTTACTGGCGGTAAGTTCAAGCCGAATCATTCGCTATTTTGGTTTGGCAATATTAGTTTATTATTTTGGTGATAAAACCGAAAAAGTCATAAAGCGGTATAAATGGCAAGTTATTATAGGCGTAAGCTTAACGGTGGGCGCATTTGTAGCCTACCGCGTATGGCAGTTTTTCGCCTAACATTAGGTGTAAATTTACACATTAAATCACACATAAACGCTCGGATAAAAAGAGGCTATAACATGAAAACATTAATTAACTTAGCAGTAGCGTGCTGTATTAGCGTAGTAGCAAGCAGCACGTACGCTGACGTAAAAGAGAAGCTAGAACAAGCAATAAAATCTGACGTGCGAAGCGCCGCCGAAATTGAGCGTGACCGCAACCGCAAGCCAGCTCAAACACTTGAATTTTTTGGCTTAGAAGATGATATGTCAGTAGTTGAGCTAATTCCTGGCGGTGGTTGGTACACCAAATTACTAGTGCCTGTACTAAACGAAAAAGGTAACTATTACGGCGCTATTGGAACTGGCCGTATTGAACGTGATTTGTCAGAATTACCGGGTTTTGAGCGCATGAATATTATTGCCAAAGATGCCAAGTTTGACCGCCCAGAAGGCCAACGCTTTTACGATTTAATAGCCGGCTCTTTAGGTTTAAATAACGTAGACATGGTACTTACCTTTCGTAACTATCATAACTTCAGTGAAAAAGGCCGCGCAAAAATGAACGAAATAGCGTTTGAGGCATTAAAACCAGGTGGTATTTATGGTGTGGTAGACCATACCGCTCGCCACATGGAGCCAATGACTGACAGCAACCGCCGCCGCGTTGACCCAGTAAAAGCGATAAAAGAGATTCAAGACGCAGGCTTTGTATTAGTTGATTATACTGACCTTCACTATCGTGAAGATGATGAACTAGAATATGAAGTAGGCGCAAAAAGCGTAAGCGGTAACACCGACCGCTGGACTTTGAAGTTCATGAAGCCTGAATAATTATTTAGGCACTATGTAGTCATAAAAAAGGCCCTCAATTGAGGGCCTTTTTGTATCTGTATTACACGCCTTTTTTAATCAGGTATGTGTAGGGCAATTCATTGGTTTGGCTGGCTAGCAAGGTATGTTGCATAAACCTGCAGAAGCTTGGCACATCACGCGTGGTGGCTGGATCATCAGCGGTTATTAGCAATGTTTCGCCCTCTTGCATTTTACGTACTTGCAAGCGCACCATCATAACCGGTTCAGGGCAACGCAAGCCAAGGGCATCTAGGTGATGATCAGGGCCGCTAGGCTCTGAGCCTTTTAGCCCTTGCTCGTTTACTGCCATTTACTAAATACCGTAAGATTCGCGATAGCGGTTAATGTTGTCTACCGAATGCTTGTTGTCTTGATGGGTCGATAAATAATCAACCACATCAGCCAGCGTAACAATAGAGAACACCTTGGTGCTGTAATCACGCTCTACTTCTTGCACTGCACTTAGTTCGCCTTGGCCGCGCTCTTGGCGATCAAGTGCTATAAGCACACCGCCTAGGCTCGCATTATTCGCTTGAATAATTTCCATAGACTCACGAATTGCCGTACCCGCGGTAATTACGTCATCAACTAACATTATACGGCCATTTAGCTCACTGCCTACTAAGTTGCCGCCTTCGCCATGGGTTTTGGCTTCTTTGCGGTTAAAACAATAAGGTACGTCTTCACCGTGGTAAGTACTTAGTGCAATAGCCGTGGCCGTAGCAATAGGAATACCTTTATATGCTGGGCCAAATAACACATCAAACTCTACACCTTCAGCCATTAGCGCGGCTGCATAAAAGCGACCTAAAGTAGCTAAATCTTTCCCAGTATTAAACAAACCCGCATTAAAAAAGTAAGGACTTACTCTGCCTGATTTAAGCGTAAACTCGCCAAAACGCAGTACTTTTCTCTGTATGGCGAATGCCACAAATTCACGTTTGTAGTCTTGCATGGTGTACCTGTAGTTAGCGTTAAGTTAAATTAATTTAAAGCTGTGCGTTGCTCTTCAAACAACTCTTTTATGCCAATGCGAGCAAGCTCAAGCATTTCGTGCATTTCTTCCATACTAAACGGTTCGCCTTCAGCGGTACCTTGTACTTCAATCATTTTGCCGGTGTCAGTCATGACTACGTTCATGTCGGTTTCAGCGTCAGAATCTTCTAGGTATTCAAGGTCAGCAATGGGATTACCTTTGTAAATACCTACCGAAATAGCCGCAATCATGTGCTTAAGCGGGTTCGTTTTTAAAATGCCTTTGCTACGCATCCAAGTAAGGGCATCTACTAAGGCAACACAAGCGCCAGTAATAGACGCAGTACGAGTTCCGCCGTCAGCCTGAATTACGTCGCAGTCAACCGTAATGGTGTTTTCGCCAAGTAGTTTTAAGTCAACCGCGGCGCGCAAAGAGCGAGCAATTAAACGTTGAATTTCAAGCGTTCTGCCACCTTGTTTACCACGAGCTGCTTCGCGGTCAGAACGAGTATGAGTAGCGCGCGGTAACATGCTGTATTCAGCTGTTATCCAGCCTTTACCTTGGCCTTTCATAAAGCGTGGAACGCCTTCTTGAACACTAGCATTACATAATACCTTGGTGTTGCCAAACTCAATTAACACAGAGCCTTCGGCATGACAGGTAAAGTTACGAGTAATAGTAACTGGGCGAATTTGACTAGCGGTGCGGCTGCTTGGGCGCATGTATTAGAGCTCCTAATGGTAATAAAATACCGTGAACGGGATGGCAAGGGTGATTGTGAGGCAATTATAACGTAATAGTTAAGCAGTTTGAATGCTAGAGTGCTTTGAAACGAGCAAAACTCATAAACATAGCGTACACTATGCGCCATTAGCGCAGGTATAGCCTAAAAAACGCACAAACCCTGCGACAATCCAAAACACTTAACTAAGGATACACGCCATGATATGCAGCATGACAGGCTTCGCCCGCACCGAATTGAAAGCCGATTGGGGCACCGCTGTTTGGGAAATTCGTTCTGTAAACCAACGTTACCTAGAAACCTTTTATCGCATACCTGAAAACTTTAGATCGTTAGAGCCTAGCCTGCGTGATCGCCTACGTAAAAAATTACAACGCGGAAAAGTAGAATGTTCGCTGCGTATTACGTTTAATGAGTCAAACGCTACCGGCCTTACCGTAAATGAAGACCTAGCTAAAAAATTAATTAGTGCGGCCCAATGGGCACAAATGAATGGCGCAGAGGGCAATATTAACCCAAGCGACATTTTAAAATGGCCAGGTGTAATTGCCAGCGCTGAAGCCGACATGGACAGCATTCAAAAAGAACTGCTGGGTTTGTTTGATTCAGCCTTAAAAGAATTTGTGCAGTCACGCGCCAGCGAAGGCGAAAACATGAAGGCATTAATTGAGCAACGCTTAAGTGCCATTAGCGATGAAGCGACAAAAGTTGAAGGGCATATGCCTGCGATACTAGAGTGGCAAAAAGACCGCATTCGCGCCAAGTTTAATGAAGCTAAAATAGAACTAGATGATAACCGCGTTGAACAAGAAATGATTTTGATTGCGCAGAAGTCAGACGTGGCTGAAGAACTTGACCGCTTGCGTTCGCACGTGAGTGAAACGCAAAAGATAATGGCAAAAGGCGGCGCTATTGGCCGCAGGCTTGACTTTATGATGCAAGAATTTAACCGTGAAGCGAATACCCTTGGTTCAAAATCGATTAACGCAGATGTAACGCAAGCGGCCGTTGAGCTTAAGGTGTTGATTGAGCAAATGCGTGAGCAGATTCAGAATATTGAATAAAGCTCACTAGCGCTCACAATAATCCATAAGAAACTGAAAAACCTCGTTTTATAGCGGGGTTTTGTTTTTTATCGTTCCGTATTTTTTCATTCTGTTTCATCCAATTGGTGAGTATTGTGGTGAGTATTTTTCGCTGCTAGTCTCAAACTACTGGTGAGTACATGAGGTGAAAAAATGCCAAATTTAACAGTTAAACAAGTCAACATACTTGCTAAAGGACAGCATAGTAAAACATCCGATGGCAATGGATTGTCCTTCGTCGTTCCGAAGCGTGGCGAACCTTATTGGTCCCTAAGATATACCTTTAACGAAAAGAGGAGGGAGAAGTCTCTGGGTAAATTCGGGCAATTGACACTGGCGGAAGCGCGCGGTGAAGCAGAGAAAACTAGAACATTAATTCGAGATGGTATCGATCCGCTTTCTGTTGGATCTGTAGAAAGTTTAGAAGGTATGACATTTGATCAATTATTCAAGGATATGTATCAAAGCAAACTGTTAAAACGTGATAAGCATCCAGATATTCCAAAAAGTAAGTATGAAAATAACGCTTCATCTCATATCGGCCACTTAAAAATTGAACAAGTAATTGCAATCCATGTTCGAAATATCTTGGATATCATTACAAACAGCGGGCGTACAACAGTGTCAAATGATGTATTGGGTCTCCTAAAGCAACTTTTTAAGCATGCTATTCAACTTGGTATTACATCAAATAACCCTGCTTCAGCTTTTTCCTGTAAAGATGCCGGAGGAGTTGAAAAGCCAAGAAAAAGGGTCCGAGCATTGAAGAAATTGAATATGCCTTTTCGGTATTCAGAAAACATTCGGATTCATTCACACGCGATAATTACTTAGTTTGCTGTCTGCTTATTACACTAGGCGTTAGAAAATCAGAGTTAATCCAAGCGCCCTGGAAGGAATTCGATCTAGATAACGCAGTGTGGCACTTACCAAAAGCGAGAACAAAAACAGAGAGCGATATCAGCATACCACTTCCACAACAGATTGTGTGTTGGCTAGAAGAGCTGAAAGTCCGCTCTTATGGCTCTGGGTATGTACTCCCAGCAAGACGCAAAAGCAAGGTGCCTTATATGGGAAAAGACACAGTAAATAGTGCAGTGAACAGCCTGTTTGGAATAGATAAAAGTAAAAAGGTTCCGCCTCCGAATCGTATGGGACAATTAGAGCACTTTACTATTCATGATTTTAGGAGAACATTTAGAACCATCGCTGGCCAGCTAGGTTTCCACTCCGACGTTTGTGAGCGCTGTTTAAATCACAAGGTTGGTAATATGCCAGAAGTTTATGATCAAGGTGACTATTTTGATAAAAGACTAGAAGTTCACGAGGCCGTTTGTTCAAAGTTACGTACTGTAATTTAGAAGACGATTTATAATTCAGTTAGTCGGTTCAGTTAATAGCGTTAAACTGAACCTAGGTTCACAAGATTAGTTGAGTTGAGAACGAAATTCAGCCACCCAGTTTATGAAACAAATCTGCTCAAGCCTTACTAATTTGTCGAAGTACTCTATGGGTTTTGATTCAAATACAGGCCAAAGAATCATCCAATATCCTAGGATAACACCAACACCTAAAATTTCTTCACTCTCTCCTAGTTCAGCCCAACCAAAAGGCATTTCATCATCTTTATCAGTTAGGAAATTAGCAAAGTTGTGCCCTAAGTAGTACAGTTGAGCAGGTAATATTTCAGTCATATCCTCATTTTCAAACACGTACCGTCTTACTGAACCGTCAATGTTTTTTCCTCTCTGAGAGTTTAAGAACTGAGTAGACAACTTCCTATCGTCCAATTTCATACTATGTAGAGCACGCCAAGCAACGGAAGTCGCGAATTTCCTTAAAAGCTTACTTTCCGCAAGAGGGTATCTATATTTTCCAACAAAAAATTGAGAATCAAAAACTTCATCGAGAGAGAACGGCTCAATGGGCATACTTTTCCATTGTTCAAGATCATCAACATTTGGGGGCATTATTAGAGAAGCCATTTTGTTTTCTATTAAATCACCTAATTTGCTATCACATTCTTGGCACATTAAATTAGGCTTTGGCAAATCTTGTTTTGGTAAGTCTTGACGATCAATCCAATTGAATTTGTATCTCTTATGACCTTGTTTATCTAATTCGCCAGCAATTCGTTTTCTAATAAAGTTAGGTATTACATGACTCTTCGCTAATTTTTCTCTTTTTTTTTGACACGCTATACAAAACATATAGTTACATTGTCCTTTTTTAAAATCAAAAACATTTATACGTCACCATTTATCTATTTTAATTAGATGTCCAGCACGTAACTGAAAAAACTCTATAGAAGTTTGGTCTTGTACTTCCTTTAACGCATGTTTGACTGCATCACAGACACAACATTCATTTATAATAATCCATAGCTTTTCAATATCCCTAGCGCCTCTGTAGTCAAAAGCATAAAGTAGAACCTGTCCGATGGCATAACGCAATTTCCCTAAAGCATTTTCATCTGGATTAATATATTTAAGCTCAACAAGGATCTTTTCGGGGCTTCTTATATATAAATCATATCGTCCATGTTTTTGTTCATCTTCAACAACAAATTTATAACTTTGATTTTTTAGATATGATTTTACTTCTGGTAGTAAGATATTATATTCATTAAATGACATCTCCGTACTAGGGACAGAACGGCGGGGAGATGTGGCGGGAGCCACTTCATTTTCATCAAAAAGACCGTTCCATTCCGTAGAACCATTAATGAAATCGAAGACCTGATTATGGTTACGGATAATCAACAATCGCCTCTCTCCAGAGTCAAACTTTAACTTGAGAAGCGGATCTCTCAAACGACAACCTGGAGTAGTACTTCTAGCAAGGCAAATATCAGCTTTAACACCCGAAATATAAGGCTCCAGCTCAAAGCGGATTCTTTCACAATGTAATGAGAAAGGCTCAACTCCAGTTACATGCACACGTTTATTTCCGTTATACTTGATGAAGGTTGGGCTTCCAAATCTCTCGACCATCCGAGCTAAGACCTCCAGAAGCAAATTAGCTTGCTCTTGGTTACATTTACCAAACTCTTCAATCGTGCTTTGAAAGGAAGCTCCTTTATCCCTAGATATCTTTTTTAAAAAAGTTAGTAATTTTTTTGCACTACAGCTTAATTCGGTCATATCCCTTATCACTCGAATAACATCATATCTCGCCTAAGTTAGCATAACATGCTCTAACTATTACCATTTATCCACAATAAAATATCAGACAGCAACCAGCGGGCTTTCCCCTTGCCAACGCTGGAGGCTGGCGGGGTTTCTCCCGCCTTTTGCATACGCCACCAGGTAGTGCGGCTTATGCCGGTTCTGCGGCAGCGTTCAGTCTGGCTTATCAGCCGCTCTTCTTCGCCATAAAGCTTTAAAATGCCCGCTCGTTTTTCAAATAACTCGTTATTCATGTTCATCCCCCAATTCCACGCGATTCTTTAGTATCCAAGTATCAACTTTGGATCTTCTAAAAAAGGTTCGCCGCCCTGCAAGCTTGTAGCTGGGCAACCCGTCCCGTACTTGTTGCCGCAAGAAATTCGGGCTCTGTGCTGTGTACTAGACACACTCTTCAAATGTGAGGAACTCTTTACTGTTAATTTGCATCCCAAACTGCACCACTTAACCTCCTAATTTGCATTGAAAACTGCTGTGGATAAAGTTTATCGAGATAAAGAGCGTATGGTGAACCGCCGTTTCCTAACAATGGTCAGCCATTACTTGTTTGAAGCTGACTTCTGTAATCCCGCTGCGGGTTGGGAAAAAGGTCAAGTGGAAAAGAGTGTTCGCTATGCTCGCTCCTTTATCTTGCAACGATTGCCGCGCTTTAGCGGTTTAAGTGACTTGTGCAAGTGACTAGAAACGCAGTGTATTGACGACGGGCAAACACGTAAACACCCTCAGTTTACCGACAAAACTATCGAAGACGTTTGATATCAGGAGCAACGGCAACTAATGAAGGTGACAGCACCGTTCGATGGCTTTATACAGCACAGCAAAAAGTCTCTTCAACGTGCCTAGTGAGCTTCGACCGCAATCGAGACTCGGTGCCCGCCAGCTTTGCCAACCGGCGAATTTGTCTGCGTGTTTATCCAAGTAAACCGTGCTTTATCGCAGAAGGTCGGCAGATAGCTGAACATAATCGTGTGTTTATGACCAGCCACGACACGCCCGGTAAAGTCATTTATGATTGGCAGCTTTACTTGTTGGTTGCCCAGCGCAAGCCGGGTGCGCTTCGCAATGGTGCTCCCTTTTACAACATACCAGAGTACTTTAAACACCTGCAGTCTATCTTACTGCAAAGAGTCTGTGGCGATAAAGTAATGGTCGAGGTCTTGTCGTTGATACTACATCATGACGAAGCTGATCTAGTCAGTGCGGTTGAAATAGCTTTAGAGGCTAACTACCCGTCCAAACAACATGTAATGAACTGTCTACATCGTATCATTACACCATCACTGCCCATACCCATAGTCAGTGGTCTGCAACTGACTACCGAACCAACTAGCGACACATCAAGATACGACACACTACGAGGATAACGACATGCACAATGAAGCACTATTGCACACCGTAAAAATATTGGAATTACATGGAATGGCGAGGATAATTACGGAGTTGTCATCTCAAGATTCACCTGTCTTTTAACAAGCGTTACCGATACTCGACACACTCACGAAAGCAGAAGTGGTCGACAGAGAAGTACGCAGTATTGCTTATCAAATGAAAACGGCTAAGTTTCGCGTTTATAAAGATTTACGCAGCTTTGACTTCAGCGAGAGTGAAGTCGATGAATGCCTCATTGGAGGACTTCACCGCTGCGAATTTATTGAGAATAGCCAAAATGCAATATTCGTCGGTGGATCCGGCACCGGTAAAACTCATCTAGCAACGGTGCTTGGCGTGCAAGCCATTTAGCACCATCAATATCGTGTCAGGTTTTTATCCACTATCGAGTTAGTCAATACGCTAGAGCTTGAAGAATAAGCTGGTCATGTGGTCAGAATGGCAAATCGATTAGCCAAATGCGATTTAGTGATACTGGATGAATTAGGCTTTGTGCCCTGTAGTCAAGCGGGTGGCACCTTATTGTTTCACTTGCTTAGCAAGCTTTTCGAAACCACCAGTGTGCTTATCACCACTAATCTTAACTTCACTGAATGGTCGAAAGTGTTTGGTGATGCAAAGCTAACAACTGCATTACTAGATAGGCTTACTCATCATTGCCATATTATGAAAACTGGCAACGACAGCTTCCGATTCAAAGAATCAACCAAGAAATCGAAGGAGAAAAAGGCTAGAAAATAGAATATGAATGTGGTCTTATTAGGCCAATTGATTGGATCAGTTTTAGATGAAAATCGTGGTTCAGTTTTACCTGCAAATTAACACTTATGGGTATAGTTTCTAGTAACGGGGCTACTAGCATTTTGGTACGTTGAAGCTTTTAAATATAACTGTTAAATATTATCTGGAACTATTGTGGAATTTTTTAAATACAAATACGACGAGCTTTTCAACCCAGTATTGCAGGCCCTTCACAAATTGGGTGGGTCAGGCTCAAATAATGAAATCGAAGAAGCTGTGATTGAAATACTTGGCTTGACAGATAAAGAAGTTGAAGACAATCACCGAGGCAACACGTCAAAATTGTCATACAGATTAGCTTGGGCTAGAAATTACCTTAAGAGGCTTGGGTTGCTAGAGAACTCGGGGCGAGCACTTTGGACTTTGACTAATGAAGGTTTAAAAACCCATAAAATTGATAAAGATGAAGCCAAAAAGATAGTTAAAAACTTATCAGGTGTAAAAACGAAAAAAGCATCTGTAAAACCCGGAAAAACAGATACCAAACATGTCGTAGAAGAGTCTTACGAATTGAGTGAACTATCCTGGGAAGAAGAACTTATTGATGTATTTAAGGCCATGGAGCCAGACGCTTTTGAACGTTTGAGTCAGCGCTTTCTTCGAGAACTTGGATTCATAAACGTTGAGGTTACCGGTAAGTCTGGTGATGGCGGTATCGATGGTGTAGGTGTTATGAAAATTGGTGGTGTACTCTCTTTCCATGTTGTATTTCAATGCAAAAGGTATTCTGGATCAGTCTCATCACCAGCAATAAGAGATTTCCGTGGAGCAATGATAGGCCGCGCTGACAAAGGGTTATTTATAACAACAGGCACATTTACTCGTGACGCCAAACGAGAGGCTCAAAGAGATGGCGCACCACCCATAGACCTAATTGATGGTAATGCATTGGCAGAACAGCTAAAAGAGTTGAGACTAGGAGTGGATGTAAAGATGAAAGAAGACGTGACAATTAAACCCAAATGGTTCACTGAAATATAGGGTAATGACTCGTGTCTTATCCTACATGGTCGCTAGGGCGATTCGACTAGTTTCTTCTTTCCTCATCAACAGCGTTCATGCTGCCATCAACATATTTTTCTAAAACAGGAATAAATGCTATGAACAAAGCTACCATCAATGCGAACATCAGAAGTGCGGTTTGAAAATACGTCTTGTTTAATTCCTTATTCTTGGCCCAACCTTCTCCAAGCTAGACTTATTTATAAAAATAGGGATCCTAGTAGGTTCGCTAAAATCTTTTGTTATTTTTCATCTTTTATTAAAAGTAACCAATGCTTTTTCGCTTTTCTGAAAAACGCTTTGGGTGGCATCATGTAAAGTTCACAAAACTCTTCGCTAAATAACTCGCAAAAGTCTATTATTTCTCTCAAGTTTACTAACAAGATACAATTGATAGAGAAGCAACCCGATGAAGGGTTCTTTTAAATATGCAATGATTTGCTTTGTAGCGAAAATCAAAAGACTCCGTAACTTTTAAAAGCCACTACTAGAAAGGAATGTTCACCTCCCCAATGAATTTAAGTACGAAGTCCTCCGCAATTTGAGCATGTTCTTTGTCGCCTATTTGTTTCCAGAGATGATATAAAATTTGAGATTTTCTCTCATCACCAGTCTCAAAAAAATCGCCTTGAAACGACGTATCTTCACTGTGTAATATAATTACTTCATATAAAGCTAGAACAACTTCTTCCAGTGTTGTTTGTGCATCGCTTTCGTTTAATTTGTTCATATTTTCCCGTTTTAGTTGTGTTAAAACATTACTTAGTTCATAAACAAGGAAATACGGTTATTAACTCTTCTTTAAAGTAACTATTTCATACCTCCTTTTACCAGAGAATAAACAGCCAAACATTTTTTAAAAGACAAGGAACTAGCATGCCACTGCTGCCTAGCAGCTCTTTACTTCCGACTTGAATACAAGAATCCTAACGGGGGAATTCAACCAACATCGCCAGCGGTGTAAAGCTCGCTAGCAACTTCACTTAAACGAAAAACTATTATCTTTTTAGACAATAACTCTTTAAACGTGAATGTTTCCCCGTGCAATGTATTTAGCGAATCGGCAGATTTATCAAAGTAGTGTACGAAGTGAAACACACCATCAATCTTGATTCCGCCAGCGCTTGTTAGCACCTCTCTAAGTTTGTTTGAGTCATACATATACTGTTTCCTATTTGTGTTAAAGAATGCAAATTTTCACACTATGTTGCTTTCAAAAACAGCGAAACAAACATATTTTCATTTTTATATTCCTTAGAAAAATACATTACTTTTTAAAATTCACTACCTCGTTGATAAATAATGACAAAATACAGGAGTGATGATAATGTTTATAACTGTACTAAAGTTGTAGTTTGTTAACTCAGGACAGTTTTAGTATTACCAACGTTTCGGCTGCCCCCATACACTAGGATTGTCTTTCAAAATATGGAGATTTTAGAAGCAGTACCACGACCTGATTTTTTAATTAAGTCTATTTCTGAACAAGGTTATAGCCTAAAGTCAGCTATTGCCGATTTAATCGACAATTCTATTACAGCAAACGCAACAAATATCCAAGTCTTGGTTGATTCAGACAAAGAACCGTTTAAGCTATTTCTTGTCGACGATGGCGACGGCATGTCCCGCCAAGACCTAATTCAAAATATGCAGTTCCCTAGCTCTAATCCTGAGACATTACGCGAAACCGCTGATCTCGGTAGATTCGGTTTGGGCCTAAAAGCTGCGTCTTTTTCACAGACAAGACAATTCACTGTAGTTTCTAGAAAAAAAGGTAGTGATAAATACTCAGCAATCAGATGGGATGTTGAGCACTTAGTGACTTCTAAGTCATGGCAAATGTTAGTGGTAACGGATGACGAAATAGCAGCAATGCTTAAGGAATTTGAAGCCTTAGATAATGAGTTTTTGAACAAGTCAGAATCGTTCATTCCAAACACATTTGTCGTATGGTCAGGCCTGTATAAGTTTGAAAACTACTTAAAGCCTCAAAACAGAAAAAATGCGTTGGCACGTGAAATTGTTAATAATACTGCTGATCATCTAGGCATCGTATTTCATCGATACTTGGAGGAGAAGAATAATGTAAACATTCGTGTGAATAATACTCAAATAAAACCTTTCAATCCTTTTCCAGAAACCGAGCAAGCGTTGAGGAAACTAGAATTCCGACAGAAAGACTTTGGTCAAGACAATATTCGTTTAGAGGGATTTATTCTGCCCTCGTCAAGTATAAAAGACTCAAAAGTGAGTGGAAATGTATGGACGTTGCCTAATAAAAGCTTATTGGATCTAGAAGGCGTCTATATTTATCGGTCTAACAGGTTAATAATTTATGGTGGTTGGAACGGATTAATAAGAAAAGCGCCGCGCCGGCAACTTGCTCGACTAAGAGTAGACATTGGGAATAATGCTGACAATTTACTGCATCTAAACGTTGCAAAGTCAAAAGTCATAATCCCCCATGATCTAGTGAACGCCTTTAAAGAGTATATTGAAGAACTTACCTCTGAAGCCGAAAAAGAGTTTTACAACCGTGGCATAAATAGGCTCGATGATAAGAGTGGCGCAAAAGAGGCAACCCTGCTAACAAAAGTTCATTCAAACAAGGGGCCTCTATTAGAAATAAATGAGAGTTTCCCAATTTATAAAGGGTTGCTTTCGACATTGGGCAAAAATGAGAAATCCCAGTTGCGCTTATTAAACAGAATGATTAATACGACAATAAACAAGATTAGAAATACACATGAAAGCGTTCATTACTATAAATGCGAAGAAGCTCAAACTGGCGATCTTGCTGATATCATCAAAAAATTAGTCGAACAAGGGTTTAGTAAGTCGTTTATAACAGACGAAGTCATTAAACAGATGGGCATTGATGTTAAAACCCTTCCTGAAGAAATATTGAAATTAATGGAGTAAACAATGGATAGTTACCGATTTAAATATCAAAGTGCGATTAAAGATAAATTCATGGAGCATATTAAGACTGAGAACTATGAGTCGTTAGACAAAATGCGTGCCGAGCTTTTTGCTAAAATTTATGAAAGCGTTACCATTGTTGCAGATGCTCTAGGCTGGACCAAAATAGATAAAGAGACCTTTGAAAGTTACTTTGAAGTCGTTCGAAAAGAAATCCAAGCAAACCATATAACAACCATTAATCCGCCTACAATTCTCTCTAAGAACAAAAAAACGTGGTTAACCGAATCAAAGCAGAAACAAATACAGTGGAATTATACTTCTCGATATTTAGAATATTTAAGAGGCTTGGGTCGCTCAGACTCTATAGTTGATGAGATAGAAAGCTCTAGTTTAAAAATACTAAGCAAATTAGCTGACCCAAAGAGTCCATCACATACATTCGTCAAAGGACTCGTAGATGGAGACGTTCAATCAGGAAAGACTGGTAACTTTAACGCTGTAATTAACAGGTCTCTTGATGCTGGGTATAAATTAATTATAGTATTTTCAGGAATCATGGACGACCTCAGAACACAAACTCAAGCACGAATAGATACGGACGTAATTGGTGATGGTAAAGGTGTAGGTTTGAAGCAAGGATTTGGTCATAGAGGTAATGAGGGTGTAATACAAGTAGTCTCTATAACATCAGAGGATACGGACTTTAACCGTCCACTGGCTACAGCTAAATTTTCACTAAACCAAACGAACATTCTTGTCTGTAAAAAAAATGTAGGTATTTTAAAAAATATACTTCTTTGGCTAAATGACAACCTACCCCCAGATGAATCGAAACATAGTATTCCTTTATTGATAATAGATGATGAGGCGGATAACGCATCACTAAACAACGAAGGTCACAAAGGAAAAAACTACGCTTCAAAAGTAAATGGACACATAAGAGCAATACTTGGGCTTTTTCACAAGAAATCTTACCTTGGTTATACCGCAACTCCTTTTGCAAATGTAATTCAAGATAGAAATGATACATCTGAGGAGATGTGGAAAATTATCGATACATCGAAGGGCCAGAACAAAGAAGTGTCCTTTGAGTTAGTAAACAATTTGTTCCCTGAAGACTTTATCTTTCTGCTAGAAACACCGACAAATTATATCGGGGCTCATAGAATTTTTGAAACACTACAACCAAGCAAGAAGTTGCCCGTTGTATTTTCTATGGATGATTATATCTCAGAGTTCCCCAGTAGAGTTCTTGATAACGACGGAGAAGTAATAGGGGTCGAGCGTTTTGATAACAAACAAAGTTGGGATGAACGTGTTGGTAAGTTTGGAAGTTATTTAAGTTTCGCTACATTTCAGGAATACAAACGAGAGACAAGAGCTGCTAAGTCGAGTGATAATTTCCCGAACAAGTTGCCTGAAAAGCTCAAAGACGCTGTCATGTGTTTCATAATCAATATCGCCATTAGAGAAACTAGAAGAAAAGCCTTGATTGATTCAAAACTTTACCAGCGACACAACACAATGCTAGTTCACGTCTCAAGGTTTATGTCTTGGCAAGATAAAACAGCACGTTTAATTGCTGAGTATTTTGATGACTTAGCAACGAGACTAAAATCTGACAAACCTGATTCTCCTGGGTCAATTTATAAAAAGTTCGAAAGGGTTTGGTCTGATTATTGTGCCGAAATAGTAGGCTCCATTCATCAATTCTTGCCTGACGATTATTTTGATGAGTTCATGCGCCCAGTGTCTTTTGATTCTGTAGTTCCTAGATTAATTGAAGCTTCAGATGGTATTGATGTGCTAGCCCTGAATAGTGGGACGGGCTCCGAACTAGGATACTCGTCAACAGTAGGTCGAAAGGTGATAGCTATAGGAGGTAACCGCTTATCGCGTGGTTTCACATTAGAAGGGTTAACAATTAGCTATTTTGTTAGAACAACAAACTATTCTGATTCCTTGCTACAGATGGGCCGATGGTTTGGATATCGCCCAGGGTATCTGGATTGTTGCAAGCTGTTCACTTCAGACGAGCTTATCTCTAAATACGACTCGACAACATTATGTATTGATGAACTTAAAGACGAATTTAAAAAAATGGATGAAAAAGGTGCTACGCCACGAGAATTTGAACTTCGTGTACGAAAGCATCCTGGGTTTTTCCAAATCACTAGACCTTCCATTTTAAAAAATACCGTTAGCGAACGGTGGTCTTATCAAGACTCACTTGTTATGACTACTGAATTTGATGTAAGCAAAGATAAGCTTCAAAAAGTTTGGTCATCATTCAAAGAGATTTTAGTGCCGTTGTTCAAAGGGGCGACTAAAAAAGGTACTTTGCTCGCAAAAACCGTAACTGCGGACGACATTATAGAGGTATTAGAATCTGACAATAACTTCGACGAATCTCGACTTAAACTTTTAAAACAGTATATTGAAAATTGCAAAAAGAAGAATTTACTTACATCTTGGACCTTAGCGATAAAACTAACAGGGAACGCTTCTTTGGAAAAAGGGTTTGGGCTGTTAAAGGGAACCGACACAGGTCTTGAACATGACGTACAAATGGCCGTAAGAAAAGGACCAACCAAGATTAAGGGTAACCACTTTTACGACGATTTCACTAACAAACAAAGATTTAAAGCATCAGGTGCGTCTGCCAACATAATGAGCGGCGGTGCAGATATGAAAGTTGGCTTAGAAGATGAGATCATCTCCGAAGCTGAAAGAGAGTTTGTGGATAATAAGGTGAAATCAATTCTTAGTAAAGAACCTTCTCTCGATAAAAAAGAAGCTTTATCACAAGCCCAAAAGAAAACTAAACCAGAAAATATATATAGAGAAAAGTTGTCCAAAAGCCAAGGTACACTAATCGTTTATCTCTTTGACCCCTTCTATGTATTTAATCAGGTAAAAGGGGAAGAACATAAAGAAATAAAAGAACTCCTCAAAGAAAAAAGTCAAACATTGACTGAGCCATTGGTTGGCTTGGCAATAGGTTTTCCTCCAATAGCAAGAGGACTGGACCCTGGCGGTGATTATGTTAAAGGCGATTATGATTTGGACATTATATCCGAAGAGGATAACGAAACTATTGAACAAAATCTGCCATTGGATGCGAGTTAATTATGAAGTTGTCAGATAAGTGGGGCTTACTTAAATCTAAAGATATAAGCTCTGGAATAAACGCAATACGATTTGATTCAGATAGCGAATTGGAGCTTTTTTTAGCGTTGGATGAAAGTAACCACCGTGCAGTTTTGCTACATCTTCCAGAGTCTTTTTCATCGATGACGGAGCCACTAAAAAACGATAATGTAGAGCTATTACTTTTAGATGCTTCTAAGTGTTTAATGATCCGCTTACTTGACCCTGATTTTTATGGTCTGTTTGATGACCTTGTGGTTTCACTATATCAATCGATAAAGCACTTATCTGATGAAGTCAAGGCATCCCAAGTGTTGATAAAAACATACATAAAATGGAATGTGTTTTTTAGCAAAACTAGTGAAAAAAGTTTAAGTCGAGAACGTATTTTGGGGCTTTGGGGTGAGTTTGATTACTTGTTAATGTTATGCGACGGGCAAAATACCTCTCAACAAATCGATAAATTAGTAAAATCATGGACGGGCCCTTTTGATGCGACTCATGATTTTGAGTTAAACGCTAAATCTGTTGAAGTTAAAACAAAGCTCCTAGCATCGCAAACAGTAAAAATATCCAGTGAATTTCAACTTGAATTAACGGAAAGTAAGCCACTTGAGCTTTCAGTAATTTCAGTTCTAGAGTCAGAGTTTGGACTTTCACTTTTTGACATATTTACTTTACTAAAACAGCTAGTTTTAGACAATAATGCGGACTATACAGCTTTGCTTTCTGCTTTAGAGAAAGAGAATTTAGATGAAGATAGACTATCTAAATACTCACATCTTAAATTTATTAAGAAAAAGCATGAAGTATATAATTGTAGTGACGAAGCCTTTCCAAAAATTACTGACTCAAGACTACCAGACGCTATATCTGGGGTAAAATATAGGTTAAATCTCCAAGAGCTGACCGAATACCGAATTGGACATGAGATTTATTAAATGCAAATAGATGATGCAAAAATAGCAAGGGACGACATACTAAACGCAAGTTTAGATGATGATGGTTTTGTAGAACAAAGTGTGATCTTAGATGAGATTATGCCACTTTTACTTGAAACTAAGGTGGTAGATTCTGAAGATATTAGCCACGCTTATTATGTTTCTCCTGACAACAAGATAAAAGTAAATGGCTACTCGATAAACAATACTGGAGAGCGACTCCAATTATTCATTGTTGACGAGAGCTTTCTCAATTTGAATTCTGAGGAATATTTAATATCTCAGCGAAATGTTTATGAAGAACAATTCAAACGTGCAGTTCGATTTGTATCTTCAGCTTTGCAGCAAAAACTAGAAAATATTCAAGAATCAGAACCTATTAGGCCCTTAACATCGAAGCTTGCTAGTGAAGAGGGCTTTCTTCAGTTTGACGTAGTTGAAATATTCTTAATTACTTTGTCTGCGACAGTATCATTTAGAGGGGAAGAACCACAGCTACGGAGTATTCACTTTAAAGAAGAGCCAAAAAGCTACAGCCATAAAACAGACGGTAAAACCACCAAAACCAAAGAAATCCTATATGTAAGAAGAGTTATAGACTTAAATTATCTAGCAAATGTATTTGCGTCTCAAGGCAGAGCAGAACCCCTTAAGGTCATTTTTAAAGACGTAATTGGTCGTAACATCGAAGTAATTAAAGCGGCCGATGAGATTGATTTTGAATCTTATTTATGCGTCTTAGAAGCATCTATTTTGGCTGATTTATACAAAAGATATTCTAGCCAACTATTAGAGAAAAATGTCCGTTCTTTCCTTCAGTTTAAAGGTGTTAATAGGGGCCTACGACAAACGATTAAAGAAGAACCAGAGAAATTTATTGCATATAATAATGGCCTTACAATCACGGCCACTAGTGCTAAGACTGGATATCATAAAAAATCGCTATATATAGAAAGCTTAGAAGACTTTCAAATTGTAAATGGCGGTCAAACAACGGCTTCAATCTATTTTTCAAGTAAAGATGGTCTTGATATAAGTAATGTGAAGGTCATGGCGAAGATCAATATAGCCAAAAACAGTAAGGCAAAGGATCTTGATGATTTAATCTCAAAAATCAGTGAATTTTCAAACAGTCAATCAAGGGTTTCAAGAGTCGATTTAAGATCCCGAAGCTCTAAGCTGATACAACTGAAATCTTTAAGTGAGACAGTATTAACCCCTTCTGGAAAAAAATGGTTTTTCGAGAGAGCAAAAGGTGATTTCAATACCCAAGCTAGGAAGAGCAATAACGCTAATAAGTTAAAAGAGACATTTCCGACTGAAAGACGATTCACCAAGGAATTACTTGCCAAATACTATTGCGCTTGGGGTGACAACCCGCACTTGGTAAAGAAAGGTGGCGAAAAGATATTTCGTTTGTTCATCGAGTCTATTGAACCTGAGGATTCGGATGGCGTCGAAATAGACCGAAATTTTTATGAAAGCTTAATATCTAAAATCATACTCTTTAGAAATATGGAAAAAATATATGGTCAGGGCAAAAATGCAATCGGTCAATTGAGGTCTGCTGTCGTCCCTTATTCCATAGCATCTATACACATGTGGTCCATTTTGAATGAAAACCAATTCAAACTAGAAAATCTATGGAAAAAAGAGGTTTTAAGTGAAGAGTTTAAGGAGTATTTGAAACAACTCCTTGTCTTGATGAATGACTTGATCAAACAGTATTCCCTCAGTGATGATTTTGGTGAATATTCTAAAAAAGAAGAGTTGTGGTTAGCAATCAAAAACTCCACTGAACTTAATGATTTTTTCGCGTCTGATTATTCCGCAAAAATGTTAACTGAAGTCTGACTACCAAGGAGCTATCTTGAGTTTTACTAACGAGCGAAATATGAATCAAGAACTTGAGCAGATATCTTTTAGGTTTTTTAAGTTGTTTGCTCGATATGAATCATTGCTAAAAGAAAGAGGTTTCGTTGTCTACCGAAAGGGTGTGTAATTCTGAATTGGGATAGATTTTCGAACGAAGTCATTAATCAAATGTTTATTGAAGAACTGGTGGATAATAGTGGTAAATGAATTACAGCTGAGTAGTCAAATAAAAAATAAAGATTATAAACTTTAAAAAGGGATTAAGTATGAATGAATCTTTGGTGTTGAAGTTTGACCCTAACACAATAGAACACTTAGGTGTTTCATTGTATTCAAAACTTCCAAGTGTACTATCAGAGTTAATCAGTAACTCTTGGGATGCTGATGCAGATAATGTTGCAATTGATTTTATGGAAAGTGGTGATAATAAAGAAATTGCTTATGTAGATGATGGTGAGGGAATGACGTTTGATGAGTTAAACGATAAATATTTAGTTATTGGCCGCAATAGAAGAGAGGATACACAAAGACAAAAAAGTGCTAAGGGTCGACCAGTAATTGGTAAAAAGGGACTCGGCAAGTTATCTGTATTTGGTATATGCGACGAGATAGAAGTGACATCTATAAAGAAAGGTTTGAAGAACCATTTCATAATGAACTTAGTAGAAATTAAAAAAAGTCGTGGTAATAAATACTCACCTGATTTGATATCACACAATGAAGTTACTACAGCTGCTTCAGGTACAATTATCAAACTTAAAAAAATTAGAAGAAAAAGTAATTTCGATTTAAATGAAATAGCTCTAAGTCTATCTAAGAAATTTATTATATTTAGTGAAATGAAGGCCAGCTTAACGAGAAACAGTGAAAGTAATTCTAAGGTAGAAATTACAAATGAACTTAAATTCAGCACTTTAAATAAAGAGTTTGAATGGGACTTCCCAGATAAAAAATATGATGAAAACTATAGTCATTGGGAACAGGTACTTGGTTCTATTATTACCTTGAAAACACCAGTTAAAGATACTGAAATGAGAGGAATATACCTCACATCAAGAGGTAAAATTGTGAATGTAGCCTGCTTCTATGGTGCACGCGATAACGATCAGTTTCACAGCTATGTTACAGGATACCTTCAAGTAGATTTTATAGATGATTTTGATGATGACGTGATATCAACAGATAGGCATTCACTCAACTGGGAGCACGAAGAAACTCGCTCTCTCCAGGAGTACATGCAAAAAATAATTAGAAAAGTAGGTGTTGAATGGAAGAAGAAGAGAGGTCTTGAAAAGAAAATGTTAGTTGAAACCTCTCATAAGATTGGAATAGACATATGGAAATCAAAATTACCAACCTTTGAAAGAGACTTAAGCGATAAAATAATAAACCCGATTTTAGAAAATTCTAATATTGATATAGATGAGTCAGCTAGAATTATTGATAGTGTAATTGGTAAGTTTAATAACAAAGCTTACAAAGAGTATGCAGATAAAATAGCGCAGATATCTACAAGTGATGAAGATATTCCAAAGTTACTAGAACTGATGGATGATTGGAAAGCTATTGAATCTAAACAATATCGAGATTTAGCAACTTCTCGCGTTGAGGTCATAAAGCAATTTGAACACTACATTGAAACAAACACAAAAGAAGTACCAACTCTTCATAATTTTTTAAAGAAATTTTCTTGGTTACTTGACCCAAGAATTTTAGAATTTAGAGATGAGGTCACATATTCAAACCTCCTAAAAGAAAGTTATCCTGATGAAAATTTAAATGAAAAAGATAGACGAATTGATTTTTTATGTAGCAATGCATTAGGAGAAATTCTATATGTAATAGAAATTAAAAGAAGCACTTATACGGTTGATTATAAAGCATTAGAGCAAGCATACGATTATGCATCCTTTTTAGAGGAAAAATTTGCTTCAGCTACTGGTTTTTCAAGAGTGGTATGTTACGTGGTTGGGGGACAAAAATCCGCTGACAGGCGTTTTAAATCTAAAGAAAAAACATATTTCGAAACAGGTCAGGTTTTCGTAAAAACCTATCGAGAATTGCTAGAACAATCAAAAGAGTACCATAGAGAATTTATTGAGACATATGATTTACATAATTCATAGTCTAATTACTACTTTCCAATCAGCTGTGCCAAATACCGTGGTACAGCATTTCCTACTGTAAATATTGATTTGTTCTAGTTCCCTCAAACAATGAAGTTGTATATTTCAGCTGCGCTGTTTTTTCTTCTTATACTTGAATTAATTTGTAAGCTTTCTCATTTAGTAGCTTTCTTTTGAAGAAGCCTCAATGACCATTGATTGTCTAGAACCGTCATTCCAAAATAACAAAACGCATTGCTCCTATTCGCTAAAGATCATACAAATTGCAAGAATAATCACTACCTGATCTCTGAGCTACGATAAAGTCGCTTGGTACTTAGACCGACAACTTCCCTTGCTAATCACACAGATTCATATTAATTAGCTTGTAAGAGAAACAACTCATTTACGACCCGAGCAATCTGGTTTGCTAACAATGGTGGTACTGCGTTGCCAACTTGATGAAACTGGTTTGTTCGCTTACCCACAAACTGGTATGAATCAGGAAACGTTTGAATTCTTGCAGCTTCTCTGACTGTTAAAGAGCGGCATTGATATGGTGAACCATGAATAAAATAGTGACCATCTTTACTAATGTGAGAAGTAATCGTACTTGATTGCGAGCCTAAGCTCTGCACTTTGAATCTGTCGACAAACTTTCCGCTGTTCCAGTTTTTATGTTTTGGCGCTAAATATTTAGGAAAGTCATTAGCCCTAGCATTCTTGCCATAAACTTCTCTATATGTTGCGCAAAAGAAATACCTTAATAAATCAGTATCCATATGAGGTCTGGCTTCATGGTGGGTGATATCCGTATTTGGAGAATCTTTTACAAATTCGGTATACATTGAAGCATTTTTTACTTTTTTATACTTTGCAGTGCTAGCAGTAAATAACCTTGAGGATTTTATTAGTTTCAAATTTAATTTTAGAGTATTGACCATTTTCATTTCGAAGTTAGCGGCCTTAATTAATGAATTGATACCGGCCTCCAAATTTCTCAACCAATTCTCGGCAGAGTCTTCATTGAATCTTCTGCCTCTGTTGGAGAGTGGGCTGCGAATTGCTGGCAAATCTTCAATAGCTTCTTTTACCGCTATTTTATCAACCTTCTTCAACGCTGGGACCTCATCGCGGATATTGTTTGAATTATTCTTTATCCCTAAAACTATGACTCTGTGACGATTCTGAGGAATGCCATAATCCTCAGAATTGAGAACGAAATCTCTGGGGTTCGAAACGCCAGCGATAAACCTATTGCCTGTCTTCAAACTGTAGAGTGTATATCCAGTTGAACAGCCCTCTAAGTCCCTCACGATTTGTTCAAAAACAGGACCTCCATCGATTTGCGACGATAGCATGCCTTTAACATTTTCCATTATAAATATGTCTGGAGAAAAGACTTCCATTATTGAAAGATATTCTTTGTACAGGAAGTGTCGGTTGTCTTCTTCTGGTTTGTAGTCCTTATTACCTTTATTTCTGGCCCTTCCTACTAGCGAATAAGCTTGACATGGTGGCCCTCCAATAAGAACAGTTGGCTCATTTGATGTAGTCTTTTCTAATTGGTTTTTAATGCCCGTAAAGAGCTTTTTGTCCGAGGCAGTATCTTTGCCTAACTCTAGCAAAAGCGTTTCTCTTTTTGCTTGCTCCCAAATATGAGCAGTTACATCCGAAGCTGGACTAGATTTTTTTCCAGCTACATACTGGTAATATTCATTTGGTATCTCGATATCAGCTTTTCTGAGTAATCGAAAGAACGCCCTCAATGTTAAAGTCGAGTGGGCATGAATATCTTTTTCAACGGAAATTAATCCTTTGAATGGGTAATTTCCGTTAGAGTCTTCATATGAAAAAAAACCTTCGCCTAGACCACCTGGGCCAGCAAATAAGTCGATTACATTTATAGTGTCTTTCAAATCCATTTAACCAAAAAATGTTTTGACCCAGGATAACTGTATTTTCCTGATTGTAAAGGGTTGGCACATTTTTATTTTGCGAATCAGAATTTAACAATAGATTTTGATGTTTTTAGAGAAAGTCCAAAATGGTGACTAATTGGTGATTAATATCTGAATACACTATTAAAAATAATAATAAAATATTGTTTAGTATGCCTTTTTATAAATAATTCAACAAGCAGATCCAGAATATTGAGTAGTGTGAACTCTTCTTTATAACTTAAATAGCTTGCAGCTTTGGTGGTTGCCCAGTAACCACCAAACAACCACCTGTATTAGCGAATATACTTAAGCTACTGAAAGTTATTAGAAGCACAGGCCGGCCATTACATCCAAACCAACTAATTTCCCACTTCAAAATGCTTCGCGATTACGGTTTCTTCCTCAACATGCACCCAGTTTAATCCTAAGTGCAAATCAACGTTCATTTTTTGAATAAGTGATTGTAAGTTGGCGTAGCTTTCTTTTGCGCCGCTGGGCATTACTGATACGGTAATGCGCATCCCATTTTCAACATTGCCATTGGCGTAACAATCTTTTATTTCAGCGCCGTCAGCCGACCACACACCGTCAACCGGTTCGCAACATGCACCAGCGAAATGCGCGCCTAATTTAGGCCCTATATATGCCAGTACTTCTTTGTATTGAAATTGTGCAGACGATATAAGCACGGTATAACGTACTCTACTTGCCGAATTATCTGCTTCAAGCTTACTGTTGTTCATAAGCAAAGACATAATAAACCTCGTAAATTACTTGTGGTTTTTATAAAAATACCAAGTGAAGACTACCACTAATAGCAGCGTAATACTTAGTAAGTTCTCGGTGGCAAAGTATGAAACTATATCAAGCAAACCGCGCGTACTTATATGATTCGTAGACGCATTCAGTGAAATTAAATCAACCACCAAACCAACCAGCCCTAACGAGCCCAAAAAGGTGAGTAGAGTTTGAATACCCCGATTTTGCCGGCTAAGTTGTTGGCTAATAGAACGGTTAAGCCGCTCTTGAATTAATGATGATAATTTATCTATTCGCCCTTGTTGCTCGTCAAATAACCACGCAGCTTGAAACTGGCTTAGCAAACTACGCCGTATACCCTGCATGCCACCGGCTGACGCTGAAAACTGAATATTAATAAATTCTATATGATCATTGCGCTGCTGATGCACCGCCATTCCTTTATTTAGCTGCTCAACCATTGCGTTGTCAAAATACGCAGCGTTAAAGTCTTTCAATGTGCGCTTTAGTAAGTCTTCTACGCGAGCCATTAAGGCTGATTGAAACTGCGATAACACCATTACTCTATGCACATCTTCTATTGCGTTGCTGTCTAAAATCAGCGAATTTCCCGAGCCTAATAGCAGAGTGTTTGAGCGTTCATCAATGTTTTTCAGCCATGAAAAATAAGCAGCCTCTTCTAACTCTGGCAGTTTTACCAAGGTACGCGCTACCCACAGTGGCTTGGCGTTACAAAGCGTTTCTTTTGTATCTACAAAGAATTGATACTTTTGCGGTGCAATTAACTTACCTCCGCCTTGGTAAGTATATAGGCGCTCAAGTATGGGGCTAACAAAGGTTTGTGATAACTCTTCAATACGCCGCGTTACTTGAATGTCATTCAAAGTATCAAGATTTTCTTGCACCTTTAGCTCAACAAACAATACGGCTAAGCAATTGTCATAACAATATACTGCAGCATCAATAACGTCTGGCTCTGCCAGTAAATTCGCGGCCTTAATAACGGCTGCTGGTTGATAAAGTACAGGCAAGTTGTCAAAGGCCAAACTGCCATAACCGGTGGGCCAAGGGTTTTCTAATACACTTAGTGTGGTATCTGCACTCAATAATTCTTTAATCAAATGCAATCTTTCTTCTGAGTTTTCCAAGCGCTCTGTTTGCCAATTCATTGGCACACAAATAGGCGAATAACTTAATACGTTTATTGGCATAACTTCTTTTTCTTGAATGAATTCAATGCCCAACACTATAAAGCATGTACTGAATATATGTCGAAAAAATTACATTTTTTAATAACAGTAGGCTTTTGATAATACCCGCCTAGCCATTGGCTTAACCTTAGGCCTAGCTAGCTAACGCAATAGTATTCAGTAATAAGCACAACCTACCTTACATATAAAACTGATATGGCATATTACTAAGGGCGCCACTTTCCATCAACTCAATAGTTTACACCTAAAATATAGCGCAGAACTTTCAGAACAAGTGTTTGATATTGAACGCGGCGGCGTTATTAACATTCAAGAACTTCAAACTACCATTCGAAATGTAAATAAGCAGGCTGAAGATTGCCTGCAATTAGTCAATTTTATTGACGAATTTATTATGAAGCAAATTGGCACTTATCACGCCCTAGAGCTGTGCGAAAAAGATATCAATTACGGAAATAACTTACGAACTGATTTGAAGCGTTTTGAAAATGGCGATCTTTCCAAGTCTGAATTAATTGTTGCTTTAAAAAATGCTAGCGCCACTTTTAAATTACACTCCAATTTATTTGAAGAGCCTATTGCACAAACAGTGAGCTTTGTATTTAGAACCATGATACCGCTAGTCGTATTTATCTCGTTGTTTAATATTTTGTTTATTACCCTGGTTTCAAGAAACATTACCGGTTCCATTAGAAGTGTAATTAGGCTGTTAGCAGAGCAAAGAACCCGAGAAGACCTTGATTCGCAAATTAACATGCGGGTAACCGGCGAATTAAAAACACTTTTAGATGTAGCGAAAGAACGTATTGAAAACGACATCTTAAACTCTGAGAATAACGAAAAGCTAGAAAATTTAATTCAGAAACGAACCGCACTATTAAGCAAAGCAAATGAAGAACTCGCTCAGTTTGCCTATAAAGCCTCTCATGACTTAACGTCCCCCTTGACCTCTAGTAAAGGTTTAGTCGGTTTTATTAAAGAAGACATAGTAAATGGAAATGTAGAAGAGGCACAACTCAACTTAGACAGAATTTATGTGCTATTAGAAAAGCAGGAAAAGTTGATTAGAAATGTACTTACGCTCACAAAAGCGCAAAGTACATTAGATGAGCAAGAAACTATTGACTTCAACGAAATACTGGCAGACATACGTGTGCGTTTGCAAGCTTCACTTGATGAAAACAACATAAAGTTAAGCACACACATAGCGCTTAATTCTTCATTTCAGTCAAGTCTTGCTCGCGTTACTCTTATTCTCGAAAATCTAATCTCAAATAGCATAAAGTACTATGACCCCACTAAAAACTCAGCCATAGTTACTGTAGATGTAAGGCAAGAGAATGAAACGATTGTGATGAAAGTCATAGACAATGGCCTGGGCATGCCTGAAGATAAGCAAGACGATGTTTATAAAATGTTTACGCGATTTCATCCAAAAATTAGCACCGGTACAGGCTTAGGTATGTCAATAGTGAAGCGGGAAGTTGAAGCCTTACAAGGTAGTATTGATTTTACAAGTACTGCAAATGGCACTGAATTTGTTGTGCGTTTACCCCAACACAGGAAGGAAGCTGATGTATGAAAGATGTAGGCATATTAGTTATGTATTCGTCATCTGATAACCCCAGCGATCACGACAAAGCATATTCATATGATAGCGTGGTCGATTTTTTGGTTAAGGGCCAATTTACGCCTGATACCGTTAGGGAAAAGCTCGAAAAGTTATTGGCTGACTAGTTTTAAGACATAATGGCTTTCTCGAGCGCTAGTGGGTCAAAGTGGATGGGCGATAACAGCAAGCGGCTTCCACAGCCCTAACTATTTTAAGTTGTCTTGTATTAATTGATGCTTTGCATGAAGTAACTGATATTGTTGCAAGCCAATAATACAAATCAATGAACCCACTACCGGAAAAGCAAACAGCATAGTGCGAATAACTAAAAGCACATCCGCACTTTGCTCTACGTTGGCGTCATAGCCAAAAGCAGTAAGGAAGTACCCCAACATAGTAGCGCCTAAACCGTGTCCTATTTTCATTAAAACAACCACAAGGGCAATAAATATAGCTTCTGAACGAATGTTGCGTTCGTAATTAAGCTTGTCTACTACATCTGGCGCCATGCCCCAAATAACTGACCATAAGCCCCCTGCTGCTACGCCAACGAGCGCACACCCAACAATAAACTGAAAGTTAAATTCATACACCGTAAGCGTAAAAAATGAAACCGCTATAATACTTAATAAATGAGCGGAAATTAAAGTGTGATGTTTTTCATAGCGCCTAGAAAGATGTGACCAAATTGGCGTAGACAACGTTTGCGCTACAACAATAAGCGTTAAGCCTCCAGCAATTAAGCTTTGGTCATTAAGGTTATACTTACAGAAAAAACTAAAGCATTTAGTAAAAACGGGAATACTAACAGCCGAAAAAAAACTTGCGAATAAAATGATTAAAGCTTGTTTGTCAGTAAATATGCTTTTAATTCCGCGTATTTGTTGAGACCAATTTGAAACCGATTGACTGCCTTGAATATCGCGCTGCTTAATTGAATACCATGATCCCCACATAGCAACTAACGAGCAAATTGCAGCAAATATAGAAAATTGCTGGAATAATTTAGCTTGCTCATAACTATCGTCTGACTCAAAAACGTAAAACGCTGCCAAAGAAACACACAGTGATCCAATTGAACTACAACAAAAACGTAAGGTGGCTAAATGCGCACGCTCTCGACTGTTATGGCTGATCCTAGATAAAAGTGCGTTGTGTGGTAAATCAATGAGGGTATAGCTGGCTCTAAACAATAACAAGCAGGCCAATAGTGTCACTATAGGGCTACCACTCACTACAGGTATAAAGAATATAGCAATGAAACTTAGCGCACACATGGGTGCACCAAATACAATAAAACCGCCGTATTTACCAAATTTATGGCTGTACATGCGGTCTGAAATGAAGCCAATTACTGGGTCAAGTATAGCGTCAACAATTAGCGCTACAAATACAATTATACCCGCTAGTTTAGGGTCAATAGCTAACACATCGGTAATGTAAAATAGCAGGAAATAACCTAGCGTATTAGCTACAATATTTTTACCAAAGTTGCCACTTGCATAACCTAAAGACTGCAAGCGTGAAAGGGGCGCAAACTTAGCCGACATTTATTTATTGCCACACATAACTAGGTACATCAATTATTACATTTAAATACGAAACCTGTTTGCAACATTATATTCTTTAAGTAACAGTTTTATGAACCTATGTATGTTTGCTTTTATAAGCTCATAAGCGACAATTAAAAAGACTGTTTTGCAAAAATGCTTTGTTCAAAACAAAGTTGAGAAGCGCCTACCACACCACCAAGATCGCCTAATTGACTCGCTAAAATTTTAGGTATTGGCAATTTGTTTCTATCAAATTCACAAAACTTTTCCGTATCAATATACTTAAGCCAATGATCAAGCAAAGGCAAAGGTAACCTCCCCCCAATAATGATGGCCTCAGGGTCAAAGGCTCTGGCTAGCACCGTTAACGCGTGCACTAATTGTGTAGCAGACCGTTGTAACCAAGCTTGCAAGGGTTCGCATGTTTGTACTGAAAGTTCGCGCAAATCAGCAAAGTCCTGCACTTCAATATTGTGTGATTGAAGCTCTTTTAATAAATCAGCGCCTGAGGGTCTAGGTTCGTTTAAATTAGGAAACGGCGCACCAAATGCACCAGCATTTCCATTTTTACCCCGATACACTCGCCTATCAATAATTAAACCGCCGCCTATACCATGGCCAATATGAACAAATACAAAGTGATTGAGTGAGCTTCCTGCACCCGCTACATATTCACCCCAAGCGGCACAAGTACCATCGTTTTCAATATAAACGGGGTAGTCAAGACGTTCGCTAAACGCCGAAATTAAATCGACCTCTTCTAACTCTGGAAAATATACCGCATTCATTTTCCGGCGTTCATATAAAAAGTCTCCAGGTATAGATATACCTACCCCACATAGCTTTCGTTTCGCCACACCGTTAGGCTTTAATTGTTCATCTATAAACTTGCTTATTGAAAGGCATAACGCATCTAATGAATGTTCGCTACTTAACTTTACGGTTTGGCTAAATTTAACCCCGCCAGTCCAGTCAACTAAGGCAATTTCCATATATGCACCTGTAAACGTTACGCCTACAGAATAAAGTGCATCTGAATTCAATCGTATTGTTTTTACAGGCTGCCCTCGAGCACCTGTTTGTTCGGCCTTGTCTAATACCAATTTTTTATCAACCAAAGCTTTGGTTAAATTGGTTGCTTGTACTTTTGAAAAGTTTAAGCGCTTTGCTACGTCAACCCGAGTACTGCTTTTATCACGCCGCACAATTTCTAAAATTAACCGCTCACTGTTACTCAATTCAATATTTTGCATGATGATTTTGCGCACTTCTGTTCAGGTTTATATTCACTAATGTCAAATAGTGTAACTCAAAATAACTCACTTATAAAAGCGATTAATTAAATTAAGTTTTATAAACTTAATAAATTTGTAATAAATGCAATTTAATATGCAGGCTGTTTTTACTCATGGCTTAACACGTGCCAGTTAACATTTTATTTATGGAAAAAATTATGCAACGAGCATCAAGATTTAGTTTAATTTCAGCGTCAATCGCGCTAGCTTTAACTCACCAGTCATCGTTTGTAAATGCTCAGGAGAGTGCCCAGGCTACAAACGAAACTGAAGTGATTACCGTTACCGGTACGCGGCTGCAAAATCAACGTGCAGCCCTGCTTAAATATAACTCTGAAAATATTATTGATGCTATTTCAGCCGATGAAATTGGAGCATTGCCTGACTTTTCAGTAGCCGAAGCAATATCAAGAATTACCGGTGTATCTACTGAAGATAGAAACGGCGATGCGGAGTTTGTGGTTATTCGAGGCATGCGATCTGATTTTAATTACCTATCTATTGATGGCGCTATTGTGCCTTCTACTCGCAGAAACGGCCGCGCAACCCAGCTTAGTGTTATTCCTTCAAGCGTTATTGACACTACCAGCGTTGCAAAAAGTTTTTCGGCCAATATGGACGCAAATGCAATTGGCGGAAATATTAACGTACGCACTCGCAGTGCTTTTGATTACGACACCACCTACTTTTTTGCACGAGGAGCGTTAGGTAAGTACGATCATGATGAGAGCCCAGCTGATGCAGGACTTAGTTCCAGAGCCAATTTAACCTATGCAAATTCATTTGGTAAAGATGGCGCCTTTGGTGTTGTTTTCTCAGCAGGGCATTTGCTTTCCAGCGGAGACACATGGCTACCCGGCGTAGCTTATAACGAATACCGAGTAATTGGTGAGCGAGTGAATGATGCCAATGAAACCGAGCAATACACAACACGTTTATATGAAGACGGCATGGCTGATAGTATTGAGATCCCCCACGGTAATCAAACCTATCAATATAACAATGAAATTGAGCGTAATGGCGCGCTTCTAAAACTGGAATATCGTAACAATAGCGATAGTTTATATCTAAATTTATCATCGTATATTTTCACTGAAAACGATACTGAAAAGCGTTGGGATAGCCTAATATTTCGTTCGAATGAAAATGCAATACCTGAGAACTTAACGGCAACGAGCGGTTTTGTAGACAGCGCTAGAACACAGCGCCAATATTTTTTACAAGGCGATAAAAACACATTAAAAAGCATGACCTTTAATGCCCAGTACCAAATTAATGACGAGCAAGACATTGCCTTTTTAGCATCTAAAGCTTCGGGGGAAAGAGAGAACCCGTTTTACCAAATTAGATTTGAAGCCGATGATCGCTCGGCCTTTGCGTATGAATATGACAGCAGTGGCGATTATCCTATTATAAACCTAAGTACGCCAAGTAATTGGACCAATACTGAACTTTTCACTCCAGTATTTTATCGTGACCGTTTTGACATAAATGAACAAGACGCGTCGCAAGTTAAAGTTGATTTTACTAGCAACTGGCAAGCCGCAAACAAACTCGGCATAAAATTAGGCGCAAGCACGCGCACCGATGAACGTTTTCAAGACCAATTATTTGATTACGACTATCGCCCTAACAGTGATGCAGTGAACGAATATACCTTAACGAATACCTTATCTGACGACACTAATTACTTCTCGCCTAACTTAGTACCAGGCCAGCCACAACAATTTATTAATCCTGATTTATTTCTACAATACTTTGCCGATACCAAAAACGAATGGGATGATACAAAGAATCAAATTAACGAAGGTTTGAGTAGCCAATTTGTGGTGGAAGAAACCATTAATGCAGCGTACGTAATGGGCCGCTATTCCTTAAGTAACGTTACTTTAATAGGTGGATTGCGCTATGAAGACACCGATGTAAAATCAACCGGTGGGCAACGATTAGGTGATGACGACCCCTCTACCCCAGAATATGTGCTGAACTCCCAATCAGGTGGGTACAGTAAACTGTTGCCATCCATTATTGCGAATTATCAATTAAGTGACAATATGAAGGTTCGTGCGGCTTACAGCGAAACTTTGGGCCGCGCTGAGTACGATGATTTAGCCGTACGCGGCAGCCGCAATATTGATGATACCAATCAAAGTATTTCCATAAGCTCTGGTAACACTAACCTGAAACCGCGAGAAGCTCAAAATATTGATCTATCGTTTGATTACGCCGTTCCTGAATCAGGTGTAGCAATATCGGCAGGGCTATTTCATAAATCAATAGCGAACGAAATTTATAACCGCAAAGAAATTGAAACCTTAACGATTAATGGGCTTGAATATACACAAACCACAACCCAACCAACCAACGCCAATACTGTGAAACTAAAAGGGCTTGAAGCAGGGGTTTTATTAAATAGTTTTGATTTCATTTCAAATGATTTAGAAGATGTGGGTTTTTCTGCTAACTACTCATATATTGATAGCCAATTCAATATAGAGACTAATGATGACAACGAACGCGAACTATTTGGTTTGTTTTATCAACCCAAAGAAATTGCCAATATGAAACTGTTTTGGTCACCTTCACGTTTCGATATTCGCTTAGCTTTACGTTACAAAGGAAAACGTCAAGTATCTGCAAGTGCCTCTTCTGAAAGTTATGATGAATTTATAGCGTCGCAAACCTTTGTTGATTTACGTGTTAAATATAAATTTAAGAACGGACTCAACGTATCTATTGAAGGCCGAAATTTATCTAACGAAGCTGAGCACCAAATGCTAAATTCTAATCGAATACATTGGACACGAGATTACGGAAAATCATTTTGGGTAGGTGCTGCTTACCGTTTTTAATAGAGCTTGCGGCATAGAACATGCCGCAACTTCTCCTCGCTGGAAGTAGAATTTTATAAGGATTTACATTTATGTTCAAAATACGCCTATTTTGGCTAACCGTAACTTTAGTATTAAGTAGTTATGCGCATGCAAGTCATATTGACACTGTACTTAAGCATTGGAACAAGCCTTCAAACAACTATGTTTTTGTGGTGGCCCATCGAGCCGCATTTATGGAAGACGGCAGAATTATTTTGCCAGAAAATTCACTTCCTGCCATTCAATATGCAATAGACCTTGGTGTTGATATGGTTGAGCTAGATGTACGTGCCACAAAAGACGGCCGATTCGTGATTTTGCATGACAGTACTGTTGACCGCACAACAAATGGAACGGGCAAAATTGCAGACCTTACCTATGAAGAGGTACAACAGCTTAGGTTAATAGACGAAGTTACCGGCGATGTAACAGAGCATATTATTCCAAGCCTTGAAGAAGTGTATACGCTCATACATGGCAAAATTATGGTGAATCTTGATCCTAAGCTTGACCTAGAAGCTTTAGGGGAAACCCTTACCATTGCCAATGATATGGGAGTGTTATCGCATATTATTTTAAAAGGGAAATCAGATACTCCTGAACAGCGTGAAAAAATACAACGCTTGATACAGTCATTACCGTTTGAAGTTGATTTTATGCCTATGCTAAGAGACAAGAAAATATCGTCGTTTGCTGATATTACAGCCACTTACGAACTTCTTAAGCCTTCAGCGGTAGAAATGGTAGTTGGTATTCCTGATTATGAAGACGGCAGCTATTTAACCAAAGATGGCGGCGTGCTTTTTTCTCCAGAAACACGCAAGATTAACAAGGCGTACAATAGCCATTTGTGGATCAATACCTTATACATAGACGCACTAAGGGGGCGCTTAGAAGCCTTGCAATGGAATGGCGGCCGGCACGATATATTAGGCCTGAAATACCCTGTTGAAGTATTTGATTTTTGGATTGATCACGGCGCAAGCGTTATTCAAACAGATGAGCCGAAATTCTTAATTGAATATTTGGAAAAAATGCAAAAGCGCTAGCAAACTCTTCCCTTGTTGTTTCTTGTGTTGTGAACATGGCTTTTTTCTTACTGAGAAAAGCCATTTTTTAGTGTGGGGTTATTGCACAACTAAACGAAAACATCTTTACTGGCTAACCAGTACTTACTGCCATTTTTTTCTGCTATATGGTAAGCCCAATCAGCTACGTGTGAGGCTCTTTGTGCATCACACGTGAAGTACGTACCAAGTTCGTTGGTAATTAGCTTGTCATTTACCACTAGGTTTTGTTCTTGCCATTTAGTTTTGTGCTCAGGCGCGGCTAAGTAGTCTCGTTTATTGTTGTTACACGCTTTATGCGCGAGCACAAAATTATGCCCTAAATCATTGTTATACTTTGTAAAAGGAATGAAGTGGTCAACTTCGGCATTGCCTTTAAGCGGCTTTTTACAGTAAAAACAATTTCCCTTTTGGATGTCTTTTAATAAGTTTGATGCTGACTTTAACGACACCCTTGACGTACCAAATAGGAAGTCTGAAAGCTCACCTGCGCGGCCTATTACTTGTTGATTTTCTTGAATTTTAGAGACCTTTTCTATCCAGCCTTGGCGTGAAAACTGAACGACTAAGTCATGAAACATGCGAAAGCAGTCTGCAATGCCGGTGTTTAACTCAATATAAGGCCTGTTTTTTATATGCAAAAACAAATAACACTCTTCCACCTTCGACAAAACTTGTAAGCGCCAAAGCGGCCCTTCCTTTAAAGTGCGCATAGTGTTTCGATAAATTTGAGGCCACAGGGGGGATGACTTCGCTTGATTCAGATTATTTGCACCACTTCTTTGAAGCTCACATATGTCGGCAATAATTTTGGCTTGTTTACCCGAGTTTTGTAACAAAATGCCGCCTTGTTGTTGCGGGCCAGTTTCTGAAAAAAATGGTTTAGCGTGTTGCCAATAAAGTAAAATCAGTTTTTCCACTATTTCATTTAATGAAATCATTAACCGACCATTATTCGGAACATCCTTTTCAATGCATATATCCGCTAAGGCATGCAAAAAAGCAAACTTGTAAGTCGATGAAAAATCCCCTTCTTGCAGCAAACGCTGCATATAGGAAATAAAATCAATTTGATGTTTATAAAGCGCTTCCATTTATTTCTCTAATACTAATGTTTGCCAATGAATATCATTTCGGCCCAACTCGTCTTTTACCCGCTCAGTTGTGAGTAACACCAACAAACCGTTGGCTTTAGCCAGTTCATTCACCTCAGTAGCGCTTACCGAATATGCACTTCTGCCATCGTTAAAGTTGCCATGCCGTAATGTAATTATTAGCCTTCCACCGGCATTGAGTAAACATGCAATATTGCGCATTGATACTAACCTTTCACTAGGCGATAAGTGCATCCAAACGGCACTTAATAGTACTAAGTCAAACTTCTTTTTAAGAGCCTGGGTTTGCGTTAAAAGGGGTAAGTCATCTTGATACCAAGTTATATCATGTTCGGTTGCGTTTTCTTTCGCTTTCAGTAGCAAAGGTAAAACCGGCTCACAGGCATATACAGTTAAGCCCTGCTTTGCAAAAAAGCGAGCGTCTCTTCCTGAGCCAGCACCTATATCTAATACAGTTCCTTCTTGCGGCAAATAACTAAGCCAACTTTTATGAACAGATTCAAATAAAGCATTGTCGTATTGTTCTACCAAGGCATCGATATTATTTGCATAAAACACTAGGTTGTTGTTCATGAGCTTACTCTTACCAGCGAATTACTTCTTAGTTTATAAGCTTGGTTATTGCTTCTTTAATCAAGTACCGACCATACACCTAACTTAATCATATTTAAACACTGACACCCAAAGCCCTTTGCATCATCCGCCGAATATGCGCATTGGCATGCCGTCAATATCTCGGTAAATTTCATTAAAGCGTAAGCCTTCGTAGCTTACCTTGCTTTGGCCATCAAGCCCAATTAGCACGGTGTGTAAATCACCTATTCTTTCGCGCAGCTCTTTTGCTAATTTGCTATTCACCAAATACCATGAAGCTTCCATTTTCGCCTTACTTGCTTCACTGCTTCGCTTGGCTTTATATAAGTAAACCGTGTTTGTTTCGCGGTTTACTGCAAATATCAGCAACTTTCGCTCAAGTAATGCTTCTTGCTGAGCCATCAAGCTTGTTTCAGTGCTTGCCAAGCTTGGCTTTTGGCTAGTTATTACAATTCGATTTTCCCACTTCAGGCAGGCTAACTCGGTGCATTCATCATAACTTGCAGGCTCAGTGTTGTTGGCATTTATGCCATGGCCATGGGCCGTGTTAGTTAGCAAAGCGAAGAAATAAGCCATAAAAGTAATGGCTTTTGCGAATACGCGTACACAGCTTAAATATGGCGTCATTTTGGCATCCTCAATTATTGGTATTTTTTTATACCCTAGCCCGCAGGTTTTCGATCCACTTAAAGTGGGTAAGCGGAATGAGAATGTAAGTAAGTTTCATGTTAGTCTGTGTGCGTGTTATTAAAACAGTAACTAAGCCACTATAAAATATAAGCCATCACTGAACTAAATTGTTAATTGTGCAGTACGTACACTTTGAGCAAGGCTTTTTATGCAAAGTGGGCCACAATCGTTTACCCATAAAAATGGAGATTACATCATGATTACGTTTACCGTTAACGGTGAAACTCGTGAGTTCGCGGGCGACCCTTCTACCCCTGTACTTTGGTACCTACGCGACGAACTGCAACTCACCGGCCCTAAATTTGGATGCGGTATGGCCCAATGCGGGGCTTGTACAGTGCATATTAACGGCATAGCTCAGCGCTCTTGCATACTCCCCCTTTCTGCCGTTGCCGGTAGTAAAATAACCACCATAGAAGGCTTAAGTGAAAATGGTGATCATCCGGTTCAAGAAGCGTGGATAGAACACAAAGTTCCCCAGTGTGGTTTTTGCCAATGCGGCCAAATGATGCAAGCCGCTAGTTTATTAGCAAGTAATCCAAATCCTAGCGATGAAGAAATTGTGCAGAATATGTCGGGTAACATTTGCCGATGCGGCACATATCCGCGCATTCATAAGGCCATTAAATCGGCATCAAAAGCAATGGCGGGTGTTGAATATTACGTTCCTGAAAAAGCAGGAGAAAACGCATGAGTAAATATTTTGATTTAGACCGCCGAGGATTTTTAAAATCAAGCGCAGCCGCTGGTGCGCTTGTGCTAGGCACTTGCTTTGTTGGAGCAGCTCCGCGTGCAATGGCGGGCGTGCTAGCAAAACCTTCGCAAGCAGCTAAACAAGCCAATTTATTTGTTGCACTGCGCCCTGACGGCATAGTTGAAATTACCTGTCATCGTTCTGAAATGGGCCAGCAAATTAGAACTGCTATAGCCCAAATTGTGGCTGATGAAATGGAAGCTGCCTGGGACAAAGTAGTGGTGATTCAGGGTAAGGGTGATTTAAAATACGGTGATCAAAACACCGATGGTTCTAGAAGTATTCGCTATAATATGCAGCGTTTGCGTGAAATGGGCGCTAGTGTTCGCTACCTTATGCAACAAGCTGCCGCCGCGCGCTGGAACGTACCTATAGACCAATGCACCGCGCAGCAACATGCCGTAAGCCACAGTTCAGGCAAAACTCTGCAATATGCTGAATTAGTTAACGATGCACTTAGCATTACTCCACCTGGCAACGAAAGCCTTACCCTGAAAAAACGCAGTGAATGGCGCTATATAAATACCGCCATGGAGCACATTGATTTAAAAGACATTGTTACCGGTAAAGCCACTTTCGCTGCCGATGTATTAGCACCTAAAGCGCTAATTGCCATGATAGTGCGCCCACCCGTGGTAGGCGGCAAAGTAAAAAGCTTTGACGCAAAAGCAGCCAAAGCCATTGAAGGTGTTGTTGATATTATTGAAATGCCTGCTGCGCAAGGTGCGCCATTGTTTCAACCCAAAGGCGGCATTGCCATAGTGGCACAAAACACGTGGGCGGCCATAAAAGCTCGCCGTGTATTAACCGTTGAGTGGGACAACGGCAAGAATGGTGATTACAACTCAAACACCTTCAAAGACGAATTACTTGCAACGGTTTCAAGCTCGCAAGCCTCGGTGCGTGAATTAGGCAACGCGTCAAGCGTATTAGCCAACGCTAAAGACGAAAACAAATTAGTGGCGCAATATTACGCGCCTCATTTAGCGCAGGCTCCTATGGAGCCACCTTGTGCAACCGCAATGTATTACAAAGACCGCGTAGACGTATGGGCCGCCACACAAAACCCGCAAGCCGATATGCAAACGGTGGGTACCATGGTAGGTATGCCTAAAGAACAAATTAATGTTCACGTTACTATGCTAGGGGGCGGGTTCGGACGTAAATCTAAGCCCGATTTTTCGGCAGAAGCGGCTTATCTCTCAATGAAAACCGGCAAAGCTATTCGCGTACAATGGACTCGCGAAGACGATATTCAGCATAGCTTTTATCATGCTGTATCCGCTCAACATATTGAGGCATCTCTTAATGAGAAAGGGGCGATAGAAGCCTATCTTCACCGCACGGCATTCTCGCCAATAGCGTCTACCTTTCAAGAAAACGCTACAGTTGCAATGGGTTTTGAATTGCGCTTAGGTTTTACTGATAACCCCATTAACACCCCCAATATGAAGTTGGAAAATGGTGAAGCGCCGGCAAAAACGCGTATTGGTTGGATGCGTTCAGTATCCAATATTTTTCATGCGTTTTCTATTCAGTCATTTATTGCTGAAGCGGCCCACAAAGGGGGGCGTGACCAAAAAGACTACTTACTCGAAACCATTGGGCCCCCGCGTATTTTAGATGTTTCAGAACAAAACGCTGATTACGACAACTACGGCGCTGATAAAGCAGAATACCCTCTAGATATAGGAAAGCTGCGCGCCGTAATTGAAAAGGTAGCTGACATGAGCAAATGGGGCCGAGAACTGCCTAAAGGCCGTGGTTTAGGCATTGCCGCCCACAGAAGCTTCTTAACCTATGTGGCTACAGTAGTTGAGGTAGAGGTGTCTGATAGCGGCGAATTAAAGATAATAAAATCATGGGTAAGTATTGATGCAGGCACGGTAGTTAATACCGACACCGTTATTAACCAAGTGCAAGGCGGCTCTATTTATGGGATCACCGCTGCTATTAGTGAAGGCATTACGTTTAAAGAAGGTAAAGCCGAGCAAAGTAACTTTCATAATTACAGAGTGCCTCGAATGAGTGACAGCCCACTGGAAATAGACGTAGAAATTATTCCTAGTGACGCACCACCGGCTGGAGTAGGAGAACCTGCAACGCCTGTTTACGCGCCGGCTTTATGCAATGCAATTTTTGCAGCTTGCGGAAAACGTATTAGGCACTTGCCAATTGGGGATCAGTTAAAAGCCTAGCTTTATAAGCTAAACTCTTATTACTTTAATACTGATTAAGGCGCGCATTCAATTTGCAAGAATGCGCGCCTTTTTTGTTGTTCAGCTAATTGAATACCCCCTTTCGCACATGAAACTAAAAACGCAGTTACCCACCACACCTAAGGCTTGCTTAGAAGAGCCGCAAGCGAGAAACAATAAACGCTAGCCCTTTACTTCAAAATACTTTACAAGCATGGCTAAAATTAATTGTTGTAATACATTGATGTAACAACAAAAAAACTGCTATGGTATAAAAAAAGAACACCCTCCAAACAGCTCTAGCTACATTGAGCTACCCAACTACTCTTAAGGAAAACACAGTGAAAAAAACATGTGTATTGATTATGTTGTTGTTTGTATCTTGCAGTGCCCTAGCGAAAGATAGCTTTGAGCAACTAGAAAATTTGTTTGAAAAGTGGCGAGCATTTGAGTTAGCCCCGCTTTATAAAAACGCACCCGATTACCGTAAAACTACATTTGAAGCCCGCCACGCCCAGTGGGCGCAATTTAAACAGCAGCTTCTTAGTTTAGATTATTCACAATGGACGCTTCCCCAGCAAATAGATTGGTTTGTAATGCTAGCGGAACTGAACGGCTATGAATTTATTGAACAAGTATTAAAACCATGGGGGCGTGACCCAGCCTTTTATAAACAGGTATGGACCTACAAGAGCGATGTGCCAGCACATGAAGGCCCAACACCACACTACGTAACCGAATTATGGACGTACAGCTTTCCTCTTAGCGCAAGTGAGCAAGAGCGCTTAATAAGCGATTTATCGCGCATAGCACCTTTACAAGCGCAAGCAAAAGGTAACTTAACAGGCAATGCCAGAGAGCTTTGGGTAGCCGGAATACGCGATATAGTTGAGCAATATGACGTACTAAAAAGTATTAGTGCTGACATTAAAGCAAGTAACAATAAACAACTAATTGAGGTGCATGAACAAGCCATGACATCAAGTTTTGAATTTGCCGCATGGTTGCACGAACAAAGCCCCAAAAAAACCGCGCCATCTGGCTTAGGAAAGGCTAATTACCAGTGGTATCAACAACACGTTCACTTAGTGCCAATGTCATGGAAAGATGAAGTTCGCCTACTTGAAAGAGAACTTGACCGAGCTTGGTACTCACTTAAGCTTGAAGAGCAAAGAAACCAAGATTTGCCACAACTTGTTGCGGTTAAAAACCAAGAAGAATACGAAGCGCTAGCCGAGCGTTCTGCTGATTATTTTCTTAAATTTTTAGATGAAAAAAATATAGTCACCGTTGCTGATTATTTTAAACCCGCTTTGTACGAACGTTTAGGGAAATTTATACCCGTAGAAACCCGCAATTTTTTCTACATAGGCACACATTTTGACCCAACTCCCCTTTATTCTCACTTTTATCATTGGTTTGAACTTGCCATTATGGAGAACGATCCTAACCCGCGTACTTTGCGCAAAGGCAGCCTGCTATACAATATTTTTGATAGCAAAAATGAAGGTACGGCTACCGCAGTTGAAGAGGTATTTATGCAAGCGGGTTTGTATGATGAAAACCCACGCGCTCGCGAAATTGTATGGATAATGTTGGCGCAAAGAGCGGCCAGAGGACTAGGCTCTTTATATGCTCATGCCAATGAAATGACCATGGAAGAGGCTGGCCAAATACACATGGATTATACCCCCCGCGGCTGGATGAAAACCGAGCCTGATTTATTGATATTTGAACAACACCTTTATTTACGCCAACCCGGATATGGCACCAGTTATGTGACGGGTAAAGCTTTGCTGGAAAAAAGCATTGCAAAGAAAGCCAAGCTTGATGAAGAAAATGGACAAAAATTTTCATTGAAAACATTTTTTGATGAGTTAAATGCAGTAGGTGGAATTCCTATGGCATTAGCCACTTGGGAAATGACCGGCGAAAAGCCCGCTTTTTTGCAAGAGGTTGAGCAGGCCGCGCGCTCAAATGAGCCCAAATTTACAAAATAATTACCTGTATTTAATAGCTTTACATAACTGTTTACACTTCATTTTACACTGTGCAAAAATTAAACGAGCGTTTATTTTTTTGCTATGGTATAAGATATATACTGTTATAAAACAGTAGCTTGCTAAAAATAAAGTTCACAGAGTATCGTGAATACACATAATAAAAAGGGAAATTACAATGAAACACACCATGTTGAAAATAGCAGTCACCGCAGCAGCGGTATCTGCTGCGTTAAGCTGTAATAATGTATTTGCACAAACAGAAGAAGAAACCGTTGAGCGAATTAGCGTTACCGGCTCATTAATTAAGCGAACCGATATGGCGGGTCCATCGCCTCTTACGTCAATTGACGCAGAGCAAATAGCCAATACCGGTGTTACCGATTTAATCAGCTTATTCACTAAATTGCCTATTTCAGGCCAAGGTACCTTTTCTACACAAGGTAACAGTTCAGATGACACCGCAAATGGTGGCTCTAGTGTTTCCTTAAGAGGCTTAGGGGCTGATTCAACCTTAATATTAATTAACGGACGCCGTGTATCGGTTTCACCTTTTGCAAAAGGGATAGATACTGCTTTTGTTGATATTAACAATATTCCGCTTTCAGCCATTGCCCGTGTTGATATATTAAAAGACGGCGCATCAGCTACCTATGGTTCAGACGCAATAGCCGGGGTTATTAACGTTGTATTAAAAGATGACTTTGAAGGCGCTGAAATATCAGCTAAATATGGCTCTACTGCTGATGGTGGCGGTACAGAGCAAAACGTAAGTATTATTTGGGGCGCCGGAACCGACGACTTCAAGCACACATTTATACTCGATTACTTTGATCGTGAAGAAGTACTGTATGCAGATAGATCATACTCACGTTCAGCCAACCAAGCGGCCCTGCGCCCTAACGATCCAGATGCGGTAGATTTTAGAAGTTCAGCGGGTATCCCAGGTACAATTGCGCTTCGCTCTGATCCAACGGCACGTATTGTTGACGAGTTTGGCAATGACACCTGCGCACCAGAAGACATAGACCGCGCAGCAAATATATGCCGCTATGATTATGCGCCAGTAATGACCATGGTACCTGATGCAGAACGCTTTAGTTTTAACTATTTAGGGCGCTACGAAATTAATGACTCGCTACGCGCATTTATTGATTTTAACGGACAAAACGCAAAATCTACTGTGCGCGGTGCAGGTAGCCCAAGTTTTGACGAGCTATTTATGGATGGTGACAACGCCAATCATCCTTTCGCAGATGACCCAAGCAGTATTTATTACCAGCAAGACTTAACTATGCGACGCCGTACGGTGGATATTGGTAATCGTGAAAAACGTGTTGATACTGATTACTACCGCACTATTTTAGGTTTAAGTGGCGAATTTGATACTTGGAACTGGGAAGCAGCATACAGCTATATTAAAAGTGAATCAGTAGAGCGTGGTGTAGACGGTTTTCCTAACTCTCGCCGTGTTCAAGAAGCCATTGATAGCGAGTTATGGAACCCGTTTGAACCCTCATCAAATTCACAAGAGTCTTTAGACTTTATTGAAACCACCACTACCCGTATAGGTAAATCAACGAATCGTACTGTAGATGCAACGATTTCTGGCCCTATTATGGAAATAGCGGGTGGCGATATTATGCTTGCTCTAAAAGCGGAGTATCGTGAGGAATCAATTAGTGATAATCCTGATGATCAGTTTTTACGCGGCGAAGTATTTGGTACAGAAGCCACGCAAGCAAATGGACAGCGTGATAGTACCGCAATTGCGGCAGAATTTGCGATTCCAGTGCTAGACGAACTTGAAGTACAGTTTGCGGTTCGCCACGAAGATTACAGTGATTTTGGTACTACTACCGATCCAAAAGTATCTTTCTTATGGGCACCTTTAGAAAATGTATCATTCCGTGGTTCATACGGTACCGCATTTAGAGCGCCTTCATTGCATCAATTAGGTTTAGGCAGAACTGACGAATCACCTAACCTCGTCGACACAATACGTTGTAATGCCGTTGATATTGCTTGCCAACCTCAAGAATATACGGCGGTGTTTGCAGGTAACCCTGACTTAGGTCCAGAAGAGTCTAGCAGTTATAACTTAGGTGTGATTTATGAAGTAACTGAAGATTTAGATTTCTCACTTGATTACTATAGCTATGATATTGAAAACATTATTGATTCAGATACGCAGTTTGTACTCACTAACTTTGGTAATGACTCAAGCATAGTAGAGCGTATCCCAACATCTAACCCATCTGATCCAGGCGAAGTTGTTCAAATTTTTGATTCATTCCAAAACATTGGCGACTTAGAAACCACTGGACTTGATTTAGACTTAGGTTACCGCTTAAGTAATGACATGGGTGACTTCAAGTTTGGTTTTGTGATGAACTACGTTCTTAAGTTTGAAGAATATCGCCCTGACGCAAGTGGCGGAAAACGTTTGAACTTACAAGAAGGTGAGTTTGAGCAGCCAGAAGTTCGTCATACCACCTCACTTGACTGGATGAAAGATGATATAAGCGCTACGCTTGCTATTAACTATATAGGTGAGTTTGATGGCGATGCTGATTCAGGCTTTGGTGACAAAACCATTGATGCGATGACTACCGTTGATGTGGTGGTGAACTACCGTGGTATTGAAAATACGACCTTAACTGTAGGTGCAACAAACTTGTTCAACGAAGAACCACCGTTTAGCCATCATGAATTTGTTGGCTTTGTTCAGTCGGTTCATAGTGGTCAAGGGCGCTTCTTATATGCGCAAGCTACCTATAAGTTTTAATAACGTAAGTATGTAACTTAAACAATAATAAAAAAGGAGATTTATACGTAAATCTCCTTTTTTTTCGCTCAATTTATTCAGTAATGGTATTTAGCAATAGCCTTGTCTTACATATGTTTCTGCATAAATGTATCAATGGCTTGCATCGCTTTTAGTCGGGTTTCAGCGCTGCTCAAACTATGATCGCCTTTTTCTAATTTTACAAATGTGACATCTTTTTCAGCATCTTCTAGCTCATCAAACATATCATCTGATTGTTGCCATGGCACTACTTTGTCGTAGCTTGAATGCACCAGCAAAACGGGGGCTTTTACTTTGCTTGCATGATTAATAGGTGATATCGCATTTAGATGGTCTTTATCAAACTTGCCACCGGCCATTACGTCATCCCAATATGCGATTACCCAATGATTTCTTCCGTACGATGCGCGTTCTGAACGTAGCATTTGTGGCAGGTCAAACACGCCATTAATAGCAATTACGCATTTATATAGGTCAGGGGTAAATACCGCACCAGCAAGCGCTGCATAGCCACCATAACTGGCACCAACAATACATACCTTCGAGGGGTCTATAACACCCATACTCGCCAGATGTTCTACGCCGTCACTTAAATCGTCCTGCATTTTTCGGCCCCATTCACCACGTCCAATAAGAGTATGACGCGCACCAAACCCTGTAGACCCTCTAAACTGGGGTTGAATAACCAAATACCCCCTATTAGCAAAGTATTGAGCCAAATAATCAAAATGCATTTTGTCGTAAGATTCTGGCCCTCCATGCGGCATCATAATTGCGGGTAAGTTTTTAGCTTCTATATTTTTCGGGTAGGTCAATAGTGTAGGAATCAGCACACCGTCTCTTGCTTTGTATTCGTGTATTTTTACGTTGGCAATGCCATCAACTGGGATATTGGGGCGAGTTTTAGCTAATATTGACAATGCGCCAGCCTTATACATTAAGTAGCTTCCTGCATTGTTTTCACCATCAGCATAAAAAATTATATTTTCCCAGTCATCAGTGTAATCAACAATGCGCGAAGTAAATTCTGGCAGTGCTTTGGCAAGGCCGCGTAACCTAGCATTTAGTTTCGGTTCAAAAAATTCATACGTTGGCTTAAACCCAGCATATTGTGCGCCGTGCACCACCCGGTTTATGTCAGTGATTGGGCTTTCAACCGTCTTTTGTTCATTACTAAAAAGCGGTTCACTAATAGAGCCATCAATAAGTGAAAGCGAATAATAAGCACGTAAGCCATTTTCACCTGTTTTAGACATAACTAGGCTTTTTTGATCAGCCGCAATGCCTACAAACCCTGTAGTTATATAGTCAGTTGTTTGCTCAAACACATCTACCCACTTGCCGCTTAAATACGATTGGATAGAGTGTTTATTGCTTTTATTGTTATAGCTTTCTCGAGCAATTAGTTCATCATTAGCCCCCACGAAAAAATCAATAGTATCGCGGGTTCCTCGTTTATGAATTCTAGGGCTCGATCGTTTATCTAAACGAACCCGATACAAATTGTAGTCACCGTCTGTGTCATATGCCGGCATAAACGCATACTTTTTGTCGTGCGAAATACCCAAGACTGTACCTAATCGAGTTTGTCCAGGAGTGAGTTTTTCGCCCTTAGCAGCCATCATTTGAAAAAGTGATGACGTTGATACATTAAAGGCAAAGGCAAAACTTATTTCGTGGCGCCCATCGTACCCGCCAATCTTTTTGTTTTGTGTTACCACCATAATAAGTTTGTCTTCAGCAACAAAATAAAGCTCGTTTGGGTTGACCTCTGCTACATCTACTCCATTTATTAATTCGCCCGTTAATGCGTCAACTACCAATACTAGGTCGCGTTTACTCTTTGCGTCGGTTTGGCGAAAGGCTACATACTTGCCTGATGGAGAAACGGCATACATACTTTTGCTTTCTAAATTGCCGTAAGTACTGAAGGGGAGTTGCTGAGCTTGTGAATACAAAAAAGGTGAAACGCAAACCAAAAGAATAGTTAACAGGAGCGCACGCATATATAAATTCCATTTTATTTTTTCTACTACAGCGCTAAATCATATAACAAAAAACCCCTTTGCGGGGCTTTTTTGTTTTTGCGAATTTATACATGCTGATTTTATTTCTATGTAAATTTTCCGTTTACGATTGTACCCGCTACATTCAAATGCTGATCAAGTAAAACCGCATTTGCTTTGTAGCCAGCCTTCAAATATCCCATTTCATTGTCAATACCCATGGCTATAGCTGGATAAACAGAAGCCATACGAACCGCTTCGGTCCAGTCTAAGTGCGCAAACTTTATTGCGTTCTTCACCGCTGCATTCATATTAAGGTCAGAACCAGCCAACGAACCTTCGCTATTTGTACAGCGTCCATTTATAGCGTGTATGGTTTGCCCATCAAGCACAAAAGATTTGCTTTTAGAGCCAACTGTTGACATAGCGTCAGTCACTAAAATTGCACCGCCCTTCTGCTTAGCCGACACCGCAACTTTAAATGCAGCAGGGTGCATGTGGAAACCATCAGCAATAATACCAAACCATGAGTTCTCATTTGCCAATGCGGCCCCAACCATGCCGGGTGCTCTGCTTTGTAAAGGCGTCATTGCGTTATACAGATGAGTGAAACCACTTAAACCGGCATTAAGCGCAAGCTCGCATTCATCAAAGTTAGCGCTGCTATGCCCGGCACTAACCACTACACCTGCTTCAACAATTTTACTTATCATGCTGGGAGAAGTGAGTTCAGGCGCAATAGTAATCAGCGTTTTGCCCTTGCTCAACGACGTCACAATATCAAAACCTTCGTCATCTATGATGCAGAATTTTTCTTGCGCATGCGCGCCTTTGCGTTCTGGATTAAGAAATGGCCCCTCAAGATGAATCCCTAATATGCCATCAACGCCTTCATCTATTGCTTGAGTTACCGCAGCAATAGCTTTTCGCATTGCGTCAAAGCTATCAGTAATTAAAGTAGGGTAAATACCCGTGCTGCCATACTGGCGGTGAGCATCAGCGATTATTTTTAAGCTTTCAACACTAGGGGCTGAATTAAACATAACACCGCCTCCACCATTCACTTGTAAATCAATAAACCCGGGCGCTAAGGTTTGCCCTTTTAGGTCTAAACCAATGGGTAAATCTTTAGGCAACGAAGCTTGGGGAATAAGATCTGTAATGGTGTCATCATCAATAATAAGAGCATAGCCATCAAGTAGCGCTTCGCCATCGAATATATTGCCATTTATCACTGTTTTGATCATTTGTGGTATACCCTTAATGTCATAATCAATCTATGTTTGCCGAGGAATTTAGCTTACTTTGCCACGGTCAGAATTTGTGACCTTTAAGCCCACAAAGGATAACATTAAACTAAAGTGGCGTGACACAATTGTAATGATAAGTCATATATCAACAGGCAATTAAACGCAGCTAAGCAGCCAGCACCTAAGCGCGTAAAATTACTTAATTGTTTGCAAAAATTACACTAACCACTGGCCTAATTATGAAAAAGCATAGATAAATCAACAAATTAACTATGGAACCTATTTTGCTAGTATCCTGTAAATAGTTAAACTAGGATTTTCACATGACAGACATCGCATTTTCAGCTTACCTAGCCTTTTACGTATACTTACTTATGCTGCTACTTCAGTGGGGCATTGCTACAATAAGCAAAGCTAAGCAGGCAAACGCTGTGCCAGGTAAAATTGATGAATCGTTATCACACAGCAGTTTTATTTTTAGAGCTCATCGTACTTTTCACAACACGCTAGAGAACAGTGCATTATTTGTAGGGACAGTGCTATTTGCTTTTACTATTAATTACCAAAGCGCGTTATTTGCTATATGTATTTGGGTATATGTAAGCGCTAGGCTTGTACATATGGCCTTGTATTACGTTATTGCTACTGAAAAAAATCCTAGCCCACGCACGTACTTTTTTCTAATTGGGCTTATTGCAAACATTGTTATGCTAGGTCTGCTTGGTATGCGCTTTATATATTAATAGGTGCAAGCAGTAAGTTTTAGTGGGTTTTGCGCTACCTAATAACGGTAGGCACTAGTAAAAAAAGCTAGAAAATAGCACCGCACTGTGGTCATATAAACAATGTAATCAGGGCGGTTTACACTCTTTTAAGCAGCGTAAGCCTTGCTTAATGATGAATGCTCAATTTCACACACTCCCCGCAGTATTGCTGCAAATAACACGGTGAACCTTTTGCGCTATGTATAAGAAAAAACTTTTCTTTTTTGGTCTTGGCACGTCTTTCATTCTTTTAATTGCCTTGGCTTCCACTGCCATTTCAGCTCATTTAACGCGGCAAAACTTAGAACAAAGCACTATTGCTCAGTCTTTGTTAAGTGAGCATCAACAACTTTCGAATACCTCTTATCGCCTATTCAAACAACTCACCGATGAAATTATTTTTGGAGAAAACGCCAACCAAGCAAACGTGAGAAAAAAGCGAACAAAAATTAAAACCGCAATTACCAATATCCGCCGTTTAGAGTTGCTTCAGCGTGAGGCATTGGGGGAAGAGTCGACCATAGGAACCATTGAAGATACTGATGAACTTGAAGCCTTGATCAACAATATTATTAACAAATTTGAGAAGATTGTTGATAATAAAAACAGTGTACCCATTGCGCAAAAACAAGACTTGCGCAGCCTACTTGAAGAAAGTATCGACAATGAATTTAGAGAAGCTATTAATGCGGCGGAAAGCCGCCAAGGTAAAGTTGTTGCTAGTATTAATGCGCGAATTAACGCCTTAAATACGGCTATTGTTTGGTTTACGCTCATTTTAGGTGTATTAGTTGTGCCTTTAATCGGCTATGCATGCTATTGGTTGTTTCATCAGCTATACCAACCATTAGCACTCATCCAAGGGGCAACGAATACCATTGCTAACGGCAATTATCGTGAGCCTATTTCAGCTACTTTAGATAGCGAGTTTCAGCAATTAGCTATGTCTATTAACCAGCTAGCCAAGCGCTTACAAGAGCATGAACAGTACGAGGCGAAATCTCGCAAAGAGCTTGAATTTCAAGTAGAGCAGCGTACAAGTGAACTCACACAAGCTAATTTTCAGCTCACTAAAATTGATTCTCGGCGTCGACAATTTATTGCGGATGTTTCACATGAACTGCGCACTCCTCTAACTATAATTAGAGGAGAAGCTCAAGTTACCCTGCGAGTGAAGTCGATTTCTGAAAATGAATATAAAGACACCTTAAATGTGATTTTAAATCAAGCGATTAACTTAAGTCATTTAGTAGATAGCTTATTGCTTTTAACCCGGGCTGAAATGACGCAGTTGCACTTATCGTTGGCGAGTACCCCTATTGAACCTATAGTGGTATCTGAAGTGCACAAATGGCGAAAACTGTGTCCCAAGCGTAATATTTTGCTTGAAATACCTAGTGATACGAAACAGGTAAAAGTACGTATTGATGCACAAAGAATAGAACAAGTACTTTCAATTTTGCTAGACAACTCAAATAAATATTCGGCAAGTGGTGCCTCAATAAATGTTAGTACTTGGCATGACAGCGAACATGCGTATATTTCAGTGTCAGACTTAGGACAAGGGATAAGTGGCGCCGAAATTGAAAATATATTTGAGCGTTTTGTTCGATTTAGTAAGCACAATGAAGGTGTTGGACTCGGCTTACCCATTGCAAAAGCAATTGTAGAGGCGCACAAAGGAAACATCACCGTAAGCTCTAAACAAGGTGAAGGCTCCACTTTTACTATTTCCCTACCATTAGAAAAATAAATATGAAAATACTAATTGCAGACGATGAACTACCTCTTTTACGATTTTTGGAAAAAGGTCTAAAATCTGAAGGATATGAATGTAGTTCCGTCAATTATCTTCATGAAGTGCTTCCTTATGTGAAAAAGCACTCACCTCAAATATTGGTGCTTGATAGGCTATTTGGCGACGAAGACAGTGTATCCATTGTATCTGCTCTTAAAAGCTTACCAAATGCCCCGATGATTTTAATGTTAACCGCTTTAGACGAAGTCAGTGAACGCGTAAAGGGCCTTCAAACCGGTGCTGACGACTACCTATGTAAGCCTTTCGATTTTGATGAATTACTGGCTCGCATTCTTGCTTTAAAACGATGCGCTGTTCAACGTGCCCCTAAAAATGAAGACCTTGTTGGGATATCACAACTTACATTATATCTTGATGAACGTATTGGGAAGTTGGCCGGTAACGAACTCGCCCTTACAAAAATAGAATTTGAATTGCTGCATTATTTACTCGAAAATAAAAATAAAGTGCTATCTAGAGAGCGTATATTAAGCCGCGTATGGCAGACCTACAGTGACCCAAATACCAATATTGTTGATGTATATATAAGTCGCTTAAGAAAGCGGCTGGATGCTGATAAGAATATTGTGATTCAAACCTTAAGGGGCAACGGATATCGCTTGGGTACAAAGACCCAAGCTTCCCATGAATTGTAGACTAATTAATAGGTGAAAGAAGCTTTTCGTTTACCACCAAGTTTCGCACCCCATGGGCGTGGTCTTCATTGAAGATATTGCTTTCGCACCACTCACCCACGCTATTAATATCAACTTTTGCTACTTTGGGTCTTACGCTCCAACTAACCTGTAAGGGTGACGCTTTTTCGTTGTAAGCAGGGCCTGTGGTAGAACCTAAATACTCTACTGGTGTGCCAGTGTTACTTGGAATATTTACGGCTTGATGGTATCCATTTTGCGAAGCAACTGCTGTAACATCCGCAAAATCTAATGCGTCATCATCGTTCACAAGTACAAAAACCTGCCCTTCAACGCGCAAACCCGGATTTACAGTGCTCTCAGCCAAGCAAGCGCCAAGCGATGGACCTGGGGTAACACTTGCTGAGGAATACACGTAGTGAAGCTCGATGGTGTCTCCCACCATTAAAGAGTCGCCTTTACCTGCGCAAATATTGTTATTCGCGGGTGTGCTTTCTGACGAAGACAAACTGCCACTGTACTTAAATCCAGTTTTATGTCCTTTGCCATCACCATCACCGGCGTAAGTGGTGAATTCTCCACCTTTGTGTTCAGCATTCTTATGAAAATGAATATTGCATAAGTTCATTTGGGTTGAGGGTACCGCATAGCCAAATAAGCGCTTGTTTGCGCCTGCTTTTGCATCAATATCACGAGGCGATTGTGGGCCAAAGCCCTTGCCATCGGTGTTTTTTGCTAGCAAGGCTCGTTGCTCTTTAATCAGGCTTTTACTATGCGAACTATGATCGTCAGCCGTTGCAGGTAGGCTGCAAATACTTAAAACTGCGGCCGCAAGTGATGCGTAAAGTGGCTTTTTATTACTGCCTAACTGAGTCATACAAAATCCTTATTCACTTTTATGTTAGCTAATTTTTGCGTTTTTTTGATAGTCCTAATACTAAATACGTAAGCTGAAAAAGACTTTGCTTAAACATTAAAATAAGATTAAAAACTGTCGGAGTTTTTTACGTTGGGAAATAAAAACCTATAAAACTAGCGTGAAATCATTAACTTAAAAAGTGGCTCAATTTGTGCTATGAGCAGCCTTGCGAAAGGTGTGTATCGTTTTAGTTGAAAAACTTACTACTCTTCGCTTAAGCAATAAATTAAAAAACACTAGGATTGTGAAATGAAAAATAAATTAAGTAGCTTTTTTTCCGGCGCAGCATTAAGTGCCGCAATTTTAGCAAGTGCGGGCAGCATTCAAACCGCTCAGGCATCAGTATTATTATCGGGGTGGAACGGTTCTACTGAAAGCGGTTTTGGTCAAATTGCGATGTCAAAGAATGATGATGGCTCTAGCCGAGAGTTTACCTTTGACGAATTTAGTGACTTAGGTTTTGATAATGGCGTTAACTATTTCGGCGATACCTTTAACGGATTTTTCGTCAACAACAATGGCAACGTTACGTTTGGAAACAGTTTAAGTACGTTTACCCCGGTATCTTTTCCTACAGCGAACACGCCTATGATAGCGCCTTTTTGGGGCGATGTTGACACGCGCTGTGCCGATTGCGGCAACGTTTACCTAGGCTCACCTGACGAAAACACCATGGTAGTAACCTGGGATTCAGTAGGTTCTTTTAGTAACAATGCTGACACTACCAATACTTTTCAATTAGTATTAATTGACCGTGCAGACACAGGCGCGGGCAACTTTGACGTTGAATTTCGCTATGACGATATTAACTGGACGTCTGGTACAGCATCAAACGGTGTTCCTGCTCAGGCTGGCTATGATGCTGGTGACGGCGTAAACTTCTTTACCGTACCAGGCTCGCAAACAGAAGAAATTGCTAACATTGATACGGCCAATAGTAATACTGATACTGCCGGCTTATGGCGCTTTGCGATTAGAGAAGGTGCCTTACCAGGCGCAACACCTGAAAGCCCAATATACCCGGTTATTGATCCAAGCAATCCAACCACTTACAACTTTGAGTTTGAGATAATTGACCCTAATACGCCTATATTTATAGACCCTGATGTAGCGGTAGGTTATGACTTCATTGTAAACAACGGTCCAAATATCGCTTCAGTATTATTACCAACCGGTTTTGACGACAATTTATTTGATTTGTGGTTATGGGATATGGGTCTTGGTGACTGGTTTGATGCCAATATAGTACTTGAAGGTGGCGTAAGCTATACATTCGATTCTCCAGTTGACCGTTTCCGTATATTAGGTATTGATGTTGACAACATGCTTGATCCAACTGATGGCGAAGTATTTGTAACCGGCCTTACCTTTGATGCGGCTGGCAACATCAACATGGATCAAATTGCTATTACTGAATTTGTAGATGATGGTACAACTAATGTGAATGCCCCAAGCGCAATATTGTTAGTGCTTTCTGGTGGCTTGATGTTGTTCGTTAGAAGACGTAAGCTTCGCTAAACCAACTAGTTACATTAAAATAAAAGGGGCATAAAGCCCCTTTTTTAATGATAAGGACCGCAATTATGATAATACGTATAAAAACAGCCAAACACGCGTTAAGCGTTATTAGATTGATTATCATCGCATTAGGTATGTTAGCAATTACCCCCCTTGCTCAAGCCAAAATAGTAAGTAACAAAACATTTGGCTCGTGGAGCGTTACATGCGGACAACAAAATTGCGCTATGACCCAGCTTGTAACTGCAGATGAGGCCGCGAAACAAGTGATGCTGGGTGTGTCAGTCAACTTTGCGTTTAAAAGCAAACTGGGAAGTATGATGGTACGCTTGCCTGCTAACATAAATATGAAAGGCGGCTTAGGTATTAAGGTAGATGACAATAGCCCCATTCAGCTGCCAATATCACAGTGCAATGCGAAGGCATGTCAATCTGTTGTAGCCATTGATCAAACCTTGTTAGATGAATTTTCTGAGGGTACTGTTGCTAAATTTGCTTACGCCAGACAAAATCAACAGCAATTAATTTTGCCTATTTCTTTAACATCATTTCGCCAAGCTTACGACTATTTAGTACTGCAGCAGGCAGCGCGTCAAACCAAAAATAGCCGCAAGTAAACGTATTTAATTGTGAGAACTTAGCTACATACAAAAAGAGCGCCTCAAGGCGCTCTTTTGTTTACTGGAACATGAATATTAATCACGCTCAAATATTCGCACGTTTTTAAAATAGCTTTCCCCACTTGGACGCGATACATCGTGATCCATTACAAAGAATAGGTATTTCTTGTCGCCAGTATAAAATTGGCCTACAGGGATACTAAACTGCTGGTACTCACCACTGCCATCGTATCTATAATCTAGGCGGCCCCATAACTGCGTGCCGAATACACTAAATGTAGAATAACGTGAAATAGATGGGTCTTTATCAAATCCTATGCCGTGTATTTCACCAATAGCTGATGACTTAAATTCAAACTCTATAACCGTATTAGGTGTAACGGTATATTCTAATCTAGCTGCGCGCCAGCGGTTACCGGTCATTTTAAGCGTTGCACCGTCATCTTCTATACTAATGGTGCCCGTTTTATCTTGCCCGTAACCATAGCCGCGCATACTAATTGTATTGAAATCTATAGCCTCTACTGCTGGCTCTTCTACTGTTAGTGTGCACTCACCTTCGGCAAACAACAAAGCTGATGGAACGGCTCTTAAGCCTCCAACTTTTTGTAAAATGTAGGCGGTATCGTTATCAAACTTGATTCCTACAACACCATTTTTATGGCTTAGCACGCAGCTTTTATCAAAAAATGTTTGGCCATTATCAATAGATACGAACAAACCACTGTTATTCTGATACGACCAACTGTTAGTAGCCGCTACTATTTGGTTTTCATTTTGCGGATTAACGGCCATTTGATAAAACACACTGCCTACGGCTTCACTAATAAGTAAACTAAATGCATTGTTTGTATATTCATAAATTTCCGATTTGCCGCCCTTTGTACCTAAAAAATAAAGCTCATCTTCATACGAATATGCAGTGAAGGGGCAAAAACCATTAGGTAATGACTCAGTGAGCACGACTTCACCCGCTTCATCTAGTGCCATCATAACGGAACTCCCCTCACAGTTTGCAACATACAATAGGCCGTTGTGCTCTACCACTGAACGGAACACTTTGTTGCGCTCACCAATAATCACTGGTTCGCTGGGGTTCATTAGTGCACTATTGGTGCTAACAAGCCCACCATCTACGCCATCTCGATACGAAGTGATGCCGTTAAAATTAACTAATTGGCGAGAATAAGCGTTGCCCCAAAAGGCACCTGAACTAGGGCGGCTATCATAGTTGGTTAATACACTGGTAGTTGTTTCGGCACTAACTTCGTTGTATGAGAATAGGAAATCGTTGGCATTACTCCAAGGCGAAATAATTCCGTGCACGGTATCGCCATCTTGTAAGAGTGTCCAAGCATGCCCTTGCAAACTAGAAAATGACACCCCTTCAAATTGAGGTTCATCATTAGTCACTTCTTTTGCCATCTTTACAACGCCATTGTCCATTGCGCTTATATAAATGTTGTTATTCGTAATGGCTAGGTCAGTGGCCACTATGTTAACGGCATTATTGGTTACTTCGCGCAATTCAGACACGCCGTCATCGTTGTATACGTTTAGTTGATACACGCCCCAATAATCAGTTATCCATGTGGTGCCATTTAAATTACTTATTCCTAAAAACTTATTTAAATAACGCTGATACGGGCGGTGCGGTAATGTAGTATCAAATTCGCGTTTAGCACTTTGCTCTTTCACTAATTCATTTTCAACAAAAGCATAACGCGCGGGATAGTTACCCCAAGTGCTTCCGGTACTTATAAATACCACTTCGTTGCCGGTGTCTTCAGCTACAAAGAAGTTAACTATGTTTTTACTTCCTGTTTCAAGTAATGATTGGCTCAAGTCGCTCATATCAAATACTTGTTTTTTAGTTGCCACCAAGCTTTGTGAACCGTAATCAGCAATGCTAACTACACTGTCACTGAAGCTTTGCACTAGCTCGCTGTTGTGGGTTGTTAAATCAAGTTTATATAGCTGCGAACCACTGAAAAAATACAGCTCGTTGTTACTTTGCTTATTAAAATAAACACCTTTTATATTAGTTTCGGGGGTAATGTAAGTAGTGTGCTGATTGCTTGTATCAATGCAATCAATCTTCTGGTTTCTATTCGCTATACACATAAGTGAGCCATTTGCAGATATCGCATAAGGTTGGTCAGTTGTGCTTCTATAGGTGCTAAGCGCTATGTTAGCGGGCTCCCAACTTCCAGTGCCATCACTCACGTAAAGTGCTGTGGTAGTAATTGCAAAAAGTTGATTATTAAAGGCAGCTAAGGAAGTAACATTATAGTTACCTAAACCTTCTACAAACGGTGTCCATTGCCCTTGTTCTTGCTTCCATACCCCTGCCACGTCAGAAGATAAATAAATGTTGTCGTTGTGAACTGCTGTACTGGTGAAAGCGCCGCCGCCTCCCCATCCAATAGTTTTTACGCTAGTTTCGCTCGCTCTAGACATTTCAGTGAAAAGAAACATGTTGAGAAATACTACTATCGCTAAACCAAAGTTAATTAGACCTAAACGTTTCATGATGTAACCTATGATTTTAAAGTGATAGTGTCCGTACTGTATGAATAATGATGCTTTTCCCTATCTGGCTTTCAGCATAGATGAGTTAGCTAAGAAAGTAGGTATGCTAAAAAATACTTAAGTGGGATCTTCGCTTAGAATATTTTAGACTTTATGCTAAAAAACATGGAGCAACCTTCGAAAACAGTCACTTATGTATTTGGCTTAGCATTCACTATAAATTGAGGGCTTCAGATTATTTTAATGATATGAAATATACACACATTAATTAGGGATGATCGATCATACCTAACTTTGCGTGATGGAAAACACGCAGGCATAAAAAATGCAGTACTGTGATAGCTAAATAAAGCCTTTAGTACTGCATTTATATTTTGGGACCTAATTCAAGATTAAGGCCTAAAATTGATACTGAACACTCACTCTTGCGTTAAACGGTGCGCCTGTACCAATGTTGTTGTCATTGTGTGCTGATGGGAAGTATTCTTCATCTAACACATTTTCAAGATTTAATTGAAAACTTAAGTCTTCGCTATAATCATAGTATGCAGCTGCGTCAATACGCGTGAACTCAGGGAGTTCAGTGGTATTGCTTAGGGTGGCATACTGTTCAGACTGATGTACCAAGCCTAAACCTAAGCGCCATTGGTCATTTATAGCAAACTGGTTCCAAAGCGTGATCATGTGCTCAGGTAATTGGGCAAGGCTGCGATTGGCAAGGTCGCCATCTACTACGCGGCCCATTTCTTCACCGTCTAAATTGCTATAGCCGGCATTAATTGTCCAAGTATCAGTTACCGCACCAACTAACTGAATTTCGAAACCTACGGTTTCGGTTCCAGTAAGAATAGACGCTTCAGGATTGTTTGGATCTTGCGCGGTGCCGTTTTCACGCTCAACTTCAAACACTGCTGCTGTTAAGCTTAGTTTGTCACTTGCGTTCCATTTTACGCCAATTTCTTTGTTCTCAAATTCTTCTGCATCAAGTGCTGCGCTTGAAAGTGAAAGCGTTAAGAATTGGTCACCAGAGCGTGGTAAAAATGATTTGCTATAGCTGGCATAAAAGCTTAACTCTTCGCTAGGCTTATAAATAAGTCCTGCGCGCGGTGACATTTGTGAATCTGAGCTTGATAAACGGCCATTGTTACCATCAGTTGCACCATTTGCCGCTTCAATAGCATCATTTACGTCTATGTCGAAGTTGTCATATCTAAAGCCGGCAACCACTATCCAGTTATCATTTAGCTTAACTTCATCTTGTACAAATACTGACGTAAAGCTCACATCTGAGGCTCTGTCACGAACCGGCGAGGTAAGTGTCATAGCAGGAATGTTTAGCGGGTTGGTAAATGCAAAGCTTACTTGATCGTCTTGCGAAATCTCGAAAAATGCATCGCGTCTATTGTTGCTGGTATCTTGATTACCATACTCAATACCCGTTAATAGAGTGTGCTCGATATTGCCGGTAACAATTTGGCCAATTACGTTTGCTTGAAACAATAGGTTCTCACGCGAGGTAGTGTCGCGGTAGCCATCAAGGCGCACTGTTTGCGCGGTGCTATCAAAACCAATTGGATATAGGTTTTGGTACACTTTGTCGTAATCAGCTAGTTGAAAGGTACCGTTTATGCTCCAGTCTTGATTTAGCGAGTGGTCAACGCGTACGCGAGCAATATGGGCTTCAAGTGTGGTGTTGTTGAAATCAGGATCACCAAAATAAGTGTCAGTGTATCCTTCAATTGGCTTGTTGTTTTCAGACGGAATACCGCGGTCAACCAACCTGTCGTCGTTCACATATTCGTATGATGCCACTACGCTAGTATCATCATTTACCAACCAAGTGTAAGTTGGGTTTATAGCGTAACGTTCACCATCTTTAAAATCACGATGGTTGTCAATTGAATCAAACACGCCGTTTATACGAAAAGCGTTGTTTTCATCAATAACTTTATTGGTGTCTAAGGCGATTGATGCGGCAGAAAAAGTATCAATACCGGCTGATAAGCGAGTGAAGTCATCACCAAATTCAGCCACTTTAGTGACACGGTTTACTACACCACCACCGCCGCCACGGCCAAATAACAAGGCGTTAGCGCCTCGTAAAATTTCAACACGTTCTAGATTATAAAGGGGGCGAAAATATTGAACATCGTCACGAAGGCCATCTACGAAGAAATCAGCAGTGGTGTTTTGGCCGCGAATGGTAATTTGATCTCGATGATCTTCACCCAAGCCAACGCTTACACCTGGCGTATATTGCATTACATCAGCAATACTAAACAATGCTTGCTCAGAAATTTGCTCAGCACTTACAACCGATACCGACTGCGGCACGTTAACTAAAAGCGTAGGGGTTTTCACACCCGATGCAACTTGCTGTCCGAAAAAGGCACCACGAACTGTAATTCGCTCTACACTCTCTTCTTTATTTTCAGCTTCTTGGGCAAACCCAATGTGGCTGTATAAACTAACACAAGCCGCTAATGCCAAGGTAATTTTACTTAATTTCACTCACTGCTCCACAATCACTAATGCTATTGGTAATGATAAACATTCTTATTTAGTGTGCGCACTATAATGATCTTTTTACTAAATTTAAAGCACTTGAGTGAAATTGTGTGCTGCTTTGTCAATTATTGTATACTTTGGTTTAGTTTATACAGGATTATTGCTGTTTTAGCCGATACATTAAAATTGCGGCGCGTTTGCTTTGTGCAGGAAATGCGTTTAGGTCAGCGGTTTCGTTAACGGTGTGCCCGCCAGTTCCACTTAAGCCAAGGCCATCTAAAGCCTTACTGACATATTCCGCGGTAAATGAAATATCAGCAGCTCCGGCATTTAATGGGTTAACAGCAATGACCTTACCTTGGCCAAGCTCTTCACTTATTTGGCTATACATATTTAACAAGCTTTTGTTGCCACTAGTTGGCGCCAATGGCGGATAGCCTTCACCAAAGCTAATTTCTGCCTGCGTATTAGGTAAGTTTTGCGCCACAATTTTACGCATTTTTCCTTGCACCCGCTTCACCTGCTCAAGTGAAAGCCCACGAATATCACCGGTGACTATAAATGACTCAGCCACCACGTTGTTCTTGCCGAAACTACTACCACTGTTAGATTTTGTGTTATTTGAAACGCTTGTACCGCCCATTACACGGCCTGGATTAAAGGTAAGTAAGTCTTCACTACGTAACTCTTCATAAAAGGTGTGTAGAATGCGCGCGCCTTCAAAAATTGCGCCCGCACCCACTGCGTCTTGAAATATTTGTGAAGAATGCGCAGGAATGCCACTTACCTTTAGGGTCCAATCGCTAGAGCCACGGCGGCTGATGTTCGCGGTTGTGTATTTGCCATCACCGTCTTCAAAGCCTAGCGCAATGTTGGCCCACTTAGCCCCTTCAATTAAGCTCTTTTTTGATAATGCTAAGGGTTTTCCGCTAAGTTCTTCATCACCCGTCATAATTACCATAACATTCATGTTTTGCAGCTCGCCTACCGAATGCAGGGCTCGAAGGGCTTGCAGTATAATAAGATTACCGCCTTTCATATCACTAATACCCGGGCCTTTAGCTTTGTTGTTATCAAGCAGTTCAAAGCCTTGGAATGGGCTGTCTAATTCAAATACCGTATCTAGATGCCCTATAAGAAGTAGATTAGGGCCTTGGCCGCCTTCAAGTTTGGCTATTAAATGCCCTGCACGCCCAAAGGCTTCGCCAGATTCAAAATAGGCATTAAAGCCAAGTTCAGTAAACTCGGGAATAAGCACGTTCGCCACTGATTCAACACCGGCAAAATTCATGGTGCCGCTATTAATATTGACTATTTTTTCTAGCTCTTTTAGCGCCTGCTGGTTAGTCGAATCAATAAAGCGAGTTAGTTGCGTTTCTGTTTTTGTTAAACCTGCGTTTTCTTGTGCAAGTGCATGCGCAGAAATGAAAAACGATAAGGTGGCGAATACAGTAATAAGCTTTTTCATAAGGGAGGCTCATAAGTAAATGAATATTTGGGAGAATACATGATAATAACGCCTTAGCGCCAAATAACAAACTATCTGTTTTGATAGTATTTATATTAGCACTTGGCTATTTTATTACAGTGCTTTTATTATTGATTTTATAGGTCTATATTAGGTGTTCAATTTATTACCACAGGAAGGTTTCATGATAACAAGAAAAATAATTTCCACATTGGTTTTACTTAGTAGTTTAAGTGCCGCACTACCTGCTTGGGCACAATCAAAAGCACTAGTGGGCGGGCGCTTAATAGATGGTTACGGGCATCAGCCTATTGCCGATAGTGTTATCTTGATCAAAGACGGTATTATAGAACAAGTGGGCACTGTAAAAACCTTGCCTGTACCTGAAGGTTATGAAGTGATATCAACAGAAGGCATGGACGTATTGCCTGGTTTGTGGGAAAACCACGCCCACTTAATGTTAAATGGACATTCTGATTATACCTACTGGGACAAAGCCTATATTAATAAACTAGGCAGTGAAATAATGCCAGCCAGCGCTGAACAGCTGCTACTTGCCGGTATTACCAGCGCGCGTGATTTAGGTGCGCCCTTGAAAGAATCTATAGACGTAAAAACCAAAATTGATACAGGTGAACTACCGGGCCCACGTCTTTATGTATCTGGCCCGTTTTTACAGCACAAAGCGTATCCTGGCACAGAGGCGTTTAGATGGGGCATTAAAAATCCTTCTGATGCTAAACGCAAAGTGAATAAACTAGCTGATGCTGGCGTAGATATTATTAAATTAATTGACCACGACATGATGAGCTTAGAAACGTCTCAAGCTATAGTGGATCAAGCCCACGAGCGTGACTTAATAGTGGTGGCGCATTCACATAAGCCCGATGAAATTAGGCGTGGTTTGGCCATTGGTGTAGATAACTTTGAACATACTGGATTAACTACAGCCCCAGCTTACCCTGACGATATTATGGAATTGTTAATTGAACGCACCGCTAAGGGTCGCGTTGCTGGCGGCCCTTTGTATTGGACGCCCACTGTTGAGGGATTATGGAACTATGATTTAACCGTAGCCAACCCGGAACGCCTAGACAACCAATGTTGGCATCGTGGTTTAGAGCCAAGCACTATTGAAGACATTAGGGCTTCATTAGAAAATGTAGGGCAACTTGATTATATGGCTCTTACACCTCTACGAAAGCCTACTCTTAAGAACAAAATAAAGCAGTTGAAAGAATCCGGCGTGGTAATGCTAATTGGCACCGATAGCGGAATTCCAACGAAGTTTCATTGCCAAAGTACGTGGAACGAGATGGCGTTTTGGGTAGATGAAATGGATATTCCGGCCATGGATACTATAAGAGCTGCCACATATTGGCCGTCGGTACTTATGAAAGTAAGTGATAAGTCAGGTACGGTAACTGCTGGCAAATACGCTGATATTATTGCGGTTAAAGGCGATGTACTGCGTTACATTAACTTACTGCAGAATGTTGATATGGTTATGAAAGGCGGCCATGTTTATAAAATTGATGGCAAGGCTACTTTTGATTAAGTAGCTTTGGCGCCACAAAAAATTTAAAGGATGATAAATTGTTATGCACGCGCATCTAAAAAAAGTAATTAAACCCAGTATGTTCATGGCCGTAATAATGTTATTTGTGGCGAATACATCTATTGCTGCCCAGCAGCAATTTCTAATAGGGACATACACCCAAAGCGACAGTGAGGGAGTGTACAAAATTACGCTCGATGATGAAAAGCAAACATTGACTAATTTAGGCTTAGTTGCCCGGGCTACCAATCCAGCCTATTTAAGCATTAATAGCGAAACCAAAAACATGTTAGCTGCGCTTGAAAATGATAGCGGCGGCATTGCTAGCTTCATGTGGAACGAAGCGTCAAAGGACTATACAATGGTGCAAAAAATTGAAGATTTGGGCCGCCATACCTGCCATATATCCACTAGCCCAAATAACGAAAAGGTAGCTATTGCGAATTATTCCTCAGGCGACATTCGTGTATTTTCAATTGATCAACAACTTATGGCCTTATCGCAAAGTGCGTATTTTAAGAACCAAGGCAAAGGTGAGCATAGCCGCCAAGAAGCGCCGCATATGCACTATGTGCAATGGGATAAAACGGGGCGGTTTTTATATGCGGTAGATTTAGGCACTGATGAAATTAAGGTATTTGATAGCCAAAACGATGCATTTGATGCCCAGCTTGCCGCTAAGCTTGATATTGGTGATGGCCCGCGTCATATAGCCTTACACCCAAACACAAACGTGGTTTATTCGTTGAACGAATTATCAAACACCGTTACCGTGTTTGAGCAACAAGCCGATACTGGGAAGTTATTGCGCCTGCAAAAAGTGAACTTGCTTGAAGATGCGGAAGTAGAAGGCAACTGGGCATCGGCCATCAAGGTAAGTGCTGATGGACGTTATGTTTACGCGGCAGTGCGCGGCGTGAATAAAATAGCGGTATTAAGCGCGAATACAGAAGGTAAACTAGCATTAGTGCAAATGCATTCTACTATGGGTAATTGGCCACGTGATATTGAGCTTTCAGCTGATGGCAAGTACTTACTTATTGCCAATCAGAAATCAGGCGATATTTCAGTACTAGCCAGAGACGAAAAAAGCGGTATGTTGTCAGCCACTAAAATGCAGCTAGCACTTAGCACACCCTCTTATATTGGTAATTTATAATAAGCTGAAACTTAGGAAATGGACTCTCGCAAAATTAGAGAAGGCACAAACGAGTGATCAATATCTAAATTGCTATGCTGATACACATCTTTGAGTACTAATTTTGCGGCCATGTGCCCCATCTTATTTACAGGGTTATCAATAGTGGTAAGTTTGGGGTAAATATAGGATGACAATATGGTGTTATCAAATCCAATAATTGAAATATCACGCGGCACAACCATACCAAACTCGCGAGCATAAGTAAGTGCGCCTAAGGCTATTTCATCGTTACCGCAAACAATTGCAGTAAACTCTAAGCCAAGTCCTAGTAGCTGTTTAACCCCTTCAATACCGCAGTTTTCTTTATACTCACCCTCAAAATATAAGGCTTCATTGAATGTTAAACCATGTTCATCAAGCGCGCGTTTATGCCCGCGCAAGCGATCTTTTGAGTCAGCTTTAAATTGTGGCCCCGAAATATACGCTATATGCTCATGGCCTAAATCAATCACGGCTTTAGCGGCTAAATAGCCGCCTAATTCGTTGTCTAAATATATACACTTTGACTCTAAATCTTCCACAATACGGCTCATGAAATAAATGGGCGTATCGCCTTTTGATAGCTGTTTTAAATAATCATCATCTACAGATTCAACATGCACAATAAGCGCATCACAGTTGCGCGAAATAAGAAATTCAATTCCGTCTTTTTCTCGCTCTTCTTCGCTGTGTCCGGTGGTTATAATGACATGTTTACCAGCAGATCGTAATTCAGCTTCAATGCCCGCCATCATTTGGCCAAAGAACGGGCCATGTAATTCCGAAACCAAAATACCTACACTGTTGGTGCGGTTAGAAGCCAAAGACTGAGCAATGGCATTAGGCCTATAACCTAATTCTTGCATGGCTGACTCAACTTTTTTACGCGTTTTTTCACTCACCGGCGTTTTGTTATTAATAACGCGTGAAACAGTGGCAAGTGAAACGCCCGCTAAATTTGATACTTCGTAAATTGTCGCCATGAAATTCCTAAACTACGCGTTAATCTATGTGTTTTTTAAAGCCGAAGTTAATGTTAACACAATGGTAAAAGAAGCTTTAGTTTAATCATATTGTTACAAACATAGACTCATTTAAGCGGCTCGCCTTTGTATCAAATCTTTACTAATTTGCGCGTTCTTCTTAGTTGATAAAGGATAAAACAACATTAAAATTGCACTTGCTCCGGCAAACGCTGCTGGTATTAGGCTCATCAATAAATGCATACCCGGCAAAGCGGCATCAACGCTATCAGGATTTAACCCTTCGTAGCCATAACCGGCCAATACAACTAACACCAAAGCGCCGGCAAAGCCGCCGCCGGTTTTTTGCACAAAGGTACCGGCTGAATACACAAGCCCAGTCGCTCGCCTACCATTTTTCCATTCAGAATAATCAGCAGCATCACCTAGCATAGTGAAAAACAATGTTGGCATCATTGCCGCAAAAAATTCAGCCGAACACCCTAGAATAAACACAGCCTGAACATCCCCTTCAGGTATCCAATAAAAACCCGCCGTTAATAAACCACTGCATACAAGCGACAATATAAACAGCTGCGGCTTGCCAATTTTACTAGACAAATAACTGGTACATAGCGCCCCTAAAATAGACACTACCAATAGCGCAATGAAGTACTGGCCCGCTAATAATTCATCGCCAATAACATACTTGAAGTAATAAGCTATTACGCCGTATTTAATGCCATTGAACATCATGGTTAAAAAGCCCATGCCCAACAATATTAGCCAGGGTTTGTTAGTGAGTAAGTCAAGCATGTCACGCTGAGTACCGCTTAAGGTATCAGCATTTTGGCGAGTAAAACGCTTCGCTAATACCCACATACCCACCACTACCACGGCAAAAAATAAGCCGCTTAACCAGCCACGATAATAAAAGAACAAAGTAGCTGATAAAAGAGGCAATATAATGAGGGGTAAATTTTTACTCAAATCAAATAGCTCAGTTTTTAAAGAGCGAGTTTGATCCACAATGGGCTGAACGCGTTCATGAGTAAAGGCGTAAGTAATTAGCATTAATACCGTGAGTAAGGCCGCAAACAAATACATGGTGTATTGGTAGCCTTGCGCTTTGTCGCCCTCACCAAAATAAGCCACTAATTCGGGTAAAAAGCCCATAACCAACAGGCCACCGGCAAACGCGCCAGCAAAACGAAAGCCCGATAAGCTTGTGCGCTCTGTATCACTTGGTGTCATTACGCCCATAAGCGCTGAATACGGAACGTTGTTAATGGTATAGGCAAGTGTTAAACCTATATAAGTAAGGTAAGCGTAAACCAGTTTACTGGTGTAATTCATGTCAGGCGTGGTAAAGCATAGCACCATGAAAAGCGCTAATAATGGCGTAGACCACAAAATCCAAGGGCGGAACTTACCTTGTGGTGTATTAGTTCTATCGGCAATCATGCCCATAATAATGTCGGTTACGCCATCAGATAAACGCACCACTAAAAACAACATAGCCGCTGCCGCCGCACTAATTCCAAAGGTATCGGTATAGAACACCGCTAAGTAAGCAAGTGCCCCTCTCCAAACCAAATTTGCGGCCGCATCACCCATTGCATAGGCTATTTTTTCTTTTACCGGCAGTTTATGCATAGTACTTCTTACCTAATGAGCTTAATTTATGTGTTTTCATCTATTGCTAATAAGTGCTTTGTACGCATAACCACTTTGTTTTATGGTTCTAATTTGCGTGTCGTAGTCTACGTATACTATGCCAAAACGCTTTAAGTACCCCTCAGCCCATTCAAAATTATCCATTAAGCTCCAAGCAAAATAGCCATGCACCACCACCCCTTTTTCGATTGCATCATTCACTGCATTCAAATGTTGCTGATAGTAATTAAAGCGGCGCACATCTTCTACCTTCCCAGCCACTATAACATCATCAATAGATGCACCATTTTCAGTTATGTATATGGGAGGGAGGCTATATTTTTCATTTAAAGACACTAACAAATCAGTGAATGCTTGTGGATATATTTCCCACCCAATATCCGTTCTAGGCTCGGGCGGCTCAATTTGAAAAAAGTATTCTTTATCATCATAGCGATATATAGCTCTTGTGTAGAAATTTACACCCAAATAATCGGTAGGCTGCGAAATAATTTCCATATCACCCTCTACAATATCGGGGCGATGCGCAATAGGTAGCTTATTAATAATATCAGGGTACTTACCCTCGTATATGGGTTGTATATACCACTGGTTAAAATAGTCGTCAGCGAATGCGGCAGCTTGTTTGTCGGCTGCTGAATCTGTTTCGCTGTAACAAGGTGTAAAGTTAAGCACTATTCCATTTTTTGTATTCGGGCTAGTTTTCGCCAATACTTGCATTGCTAAACCATGGGCCAACAACAAATGGTGAGCAGCTTTACGGCCATATTCTTTACCTACTTTACCTGGCGCGTGAACACCCACTTCGTAGCCTAAAAATGAACTGCAAAAAGGTTCGTTTAAAGTTGCGTAAGAATGAACCAAATCACCAAAGGCGGTACTGATTAACTCAACGTAATCTCTAAATTTGTATGCGGTGTTGCGGTTTAACCAACCACCTTCGTCTTCTAAATACTGTGGTAAATCCCAGTGATATAGCGTAACGAAGGCTTTAATATTTCGGCTTTTTAGGCTTTCAAGAATGTTGGTGTAAAACTGAACACCTTCTGGATTTAACTTACCTTCTTTGGTAATAACACGGGGCCACGAAATAGACAAACGGTAAGCATCAACGCCTAATGAGTCAATTAAGGCAATATCTTCTTTCCACAAATGAAAGTGATCACATGCCGTTTGACCATTTGAGCCATCCACTACCTTATTTGGCGTATCGCAAAAAGTATCCCAAATACATGGCAGCCTTTTACTTGCCCCACCTTCTATTTGAAATGATGCGGTGGCTACACCATACACGAAATCTTTTGAAAGCATTTTAGAGCTTTGGGGTAACGAGAGTTTTGCTGTCATGTTATTTAGAACCTACGTTTAAAATTATTTAGAGCAATATATCGCTCGGTAAAAATTGCTTTAGCAAAAAATGAAAGCGCTTACATTTAAGGTTAATTGTTTCTAATTCGAATATCAACCACTTTATTTTATTGCCTATTTAATTATATTATTCAGCCAGTTAGCCGCCAAATACAGAGCGTAAAATTAGCTTTCGACTTCATATTTGGCATCTAGTTGATTTTCACTCAGACTAGCATCTTGCGATTTACAATAATGCTGAATAAACTCTGCATGAGAGGGTAGTTTTTCAACCGCATTGGCAATAGATGATTTAATGCTTTGCATAAAATTATGCAGTTCTTGATCACTCATAATGTTGGCAATTTTATGATACTGACTTGGCATAATGCCTTGCCCTAACATAACCTGCGTCCACGAATCCACACGGAAAATGTCACCATCATCTAAAAAGACACGCCCGGTTTCTTTAAACAATTTAATTTTGTGACTTAAAGAAGGCGGTACTTCCATATTTTTACAATGCTGCCAAAACTCGGAGTCATTTCGCTGCGTGGCCTTATAGTGCAGTACAATAAAATCTCTTACGGCATTTAGCTCTGAGTCTGACTTGCTGTTATATTCTGCTACCGCTGAAGGTTCAATTCCCTCAAAGGGAAACAAACGTAATAGCCTAATAATGCCTGACATAATTAAATGAATGCTGGTAGATTCTAGCGGCTCTATAAACCCACTCGATAACCCCAGGGCAACGCAGTTTTTATTCCAGCCCTTGCGGCGTTTGCCGGTATTAAATTTAATGACTCTTGGCTCAGTCAGCGCTTCGCCATCAATATTAGCCATTAAGGTGCTTATTGCTTCTTCATCGCTACAGTATTTACTACAAAACACAAGGCCATTGCCCACTCGGCTTTGCAAAGGGATTTTCCACTGCCAACCGCTGTTACGAGCAATTGAGCGAGTATAAGGAATAGGCGCTGATACAGATTTTGTTTGTACGGCGACCGCGCTATCACATGGTAAATAATGTGACCAATCATCAAAGCCAGTGTGTAAGGCTTGCTCTATTAGCAACCCTTTAAAGCCAGTGCAATCAATAAAAAAATCACCTTCAATGGTTTGCCCTGAATCTAATGTAAGTGATGCAATATCGCCTGTATCATTATGTTTGTTTACGCTGTTAATTTTTCCTTCAATACGCGTGGCACCTAGGTTTTCGCTAAAACTCCGCAAAAATTTAGCGTATAAACTGGCATCTAAATGATACGCATAGTTAATAGGCGTAGTGTTTGATAGTGCAAATTTATTCGCCTTGGCAGCTTGTAGTTCATAGCAATACTCACCAAATTCTGCACAAATGCCTTTACGTAAACCGTGAAGCCAAAAATGATGAAACTCACCTGCCCAGCACTCTTTGCCCGTTACGCCAAAAGAATGAATATAGCTATCACCCTGTTGCCCCCAGTTTTCAAACTGAATACCTAACTTAAAAGTAGCCTGCGTAGCGCGCATTAATTCTTGTTCATTAATACCCAGCAGTTTATGAAAGGTTTTAATAGGCGGTATAGTGGCTTCTCCCACTCCTACAGTGCCAATGTCGTCAGACTCAACAAGCGTAACGCTTACATTGTTGCCTAGTAATTTTGTGAAAGCCGCGGCGGCCATCCAGCCAGCAGTTCCGCCTCCAGCAATAACGACGTTATTGATTGTTTTTGTCATGCTTTAGCTCCCTTTAATTTAACCCGCATTACTATTGCAGTTCTTTTAAAGCATTCAGTAAAACCCTATTTGTAGGGAGTCCACTTAAATATTGATGCACTTTACCTTGTACGGTTTCAATGGCTTGTACCGCAAATTTACTCGATTTTGAAGGTTGCTTATGTGTACTTTGTTGAGTATTAAAGCCCATGCCATAAAGTACGTATTGATAACTAGCTGATGGAAATATTTCTTCGTTTTGCACAAAATCATAGCGGCTTGGCGGTTGAAATTGCCAAAGCCTTAACATCTCTTGTAATGACTCACTTATTGAATCACCTTGTTTATTGTCAAGCCAATATTGCGAGTCGTTGCGTTCACTAAGCACGTAATGAAGCTTAAGAAAATCAATAACGCGCTGCCATCTGTATGTGAACCTTGCGTTAAAACGTTTGCTGATTATATCCATATGCTTACGCGTTCTAGGCAGTTCATCTGACAACATACTCACTGATAATTCAACCATGGCTAAAGCCGAGGCTTCAAGAGGTTCGATAAAGCCTGCTGACATGCCAATAGCTAAACAGTTTTTATGCCAAAACTCTTCTCTGTAACCCGGGGTAAAACTCAGCTTTTTAGGTTCCAAGTTATCAGCACTCTGACCACCCTGAGAGCTTGCAACATAAGCAAGTAAGTCTTGTTTCGCTTGTTCGTCACTAATATGTTCGCTTGAATAAGTATAGCCAACGCCTCTTCTTGACTGTAAGCCTATATCCCAAATCCAGCCTGCGGTTTGTGCGCTTGAAATAGTCGCCGATGCAATTGCATCATTTTCACTGCAGTAGGGTACTTGTAGCGCAAGAGCAGAATCATTAAATAGGATGTGCTTTTGGCTGATCATATTTACTTTATAGTGCTTGCCCAGCAATAATGATTGCTGGCCGGTACAATCTATAAATAGGTCACCCTCAATATTGCCATGCTTAGCCGTTTGAATGGCTTGTATGTCACCATTTTCACTCGAAATAATGCCATCAACATGAGCAAGTATATGCTCTACGCTAAGCTTTGAAGTACAGTGTTCTTTTAACAATTGGGCAAATTTACCCGCATCTAAATGATAGCCGTAGTTGGTAACCGCTGCATAAGCAGGTGTGCCTTGTTGCTTAGGCGCTAGGCCTGCTTCACATACATGGCTTTGAATATTAATCGCATCTGCAAAAGATTGTTTTTTATAGTAACTTTGCCAAGCACCGTGCAAATCTATTTGGCCATAGCCATCGGGGGTCATGAAGGGGTGATAGTAAAAATCTGATTGACTCAAATTATTCCAATTGACAAATTTAGAGCCTTGCTTAAATGAAGCGTCACACTTACTTAAAAACTCAAGCTCGTTAATTCCCATTCGCTCTAAGGTGTTTCGCATAGAAGGCCATGTACCTTCACCTACACCAATCGTTGCCACGTTTGGAGATTCAATTAACACAAGCTTAATATCGCTAAGTGCACTAGTGCAGTGCTCGGCAGCTAGTATGCCAGCGGTAATCCAGCCCGCTGAACCTGCGCCCACAATTACAATTCGTTTTATAGGCTTATCCATATTTAGCTCCTTTAATAACGATGGTTGTAATTAAAAAATAAATACCGTGCTTATGCACGGTATTTATTCACACACACACTACTTCATTTACACAAACAGGCTTAGAAGGTATAACGCGCACCTAATGCATAACGCGCTTCTTGTTCTGACAAGCTCCAAAGCTGAACAGACGTTCTGCCATGGGTTCTTGTATCTTCACCAGTAATATTGATACCTTCAACAAATACCGACAAACTTTCATTCACTTGATACGCTACGTTAAAGTCGATTTGCGAGTAGGCTTCTGTATATCCAGGCTCATTAATATACTGCGCTTGCGTGTACAAAAATTTATCACGCCAGTTGTAAGCAATTCTGGCTTGAATAGCATCTTTTTCATACATCAATATTAAATTGGCTGTATCACTTAAGCCCACTAAAGCAAACTGGGTTATTGATGGGTCACCGTTGTTATCAAATCCTACATCGCCATTTACGGTTGTATAGTTGGCCTGAATACCAAACCCGGTATCACCTAAGAAGTGCTGTGCAGCCACTTCAAATCCATCAATTTTTGCTTGTTTATTGTTTACAAACTTAGTCACGGTGAAGTCCATCAAAGGATCGTCACTATTTGCTATCACGTCGTATTCGACCTCAAAGGCTTCTGCTGGCATTGAGTAAAAGTCAACGCCATTTTCCATAGCCGCTACCATGGCAAACAAGTTAGTATCGGTAATTTCTTCGCCTAATTCTTCTAGTGCCGTTATAGCCGCTTGCGCTCTTGGGCCCGCTGTGGCATCACGTAAACCATATACATTTTCGACAACCGGCTGGCGGCCTGCAAAATTGTTTACGCGTTTTTCGTAGTAACCTAATGATAAGTAACTCGTATCTGAAATATACCATTCTACTGATAAATCTAAGTTGTCAGATTCAAGGGGAAGCAAGCTTGGATTGCCGCTTGACGCTGTACCTAATTGCACTCCAGCTAAGGTTGTTGGGCCTGAAGGTCCTGATACAGATGACGCCGCAGCACTGAGCTGATCATACGTAGGGCGCGAAATAGTTTTGCTATACGAGAAACGTGTTATTACATCGTCTACTACTTCAATGTCAAAATCAAAGCTAGGTAACAAATGGCTGTAGCTAGCATCTTCAGAAAAATCTTGCATGCCATCGCCAAACCTTACGTTAAAGTCATTGTTCCCTTCCCATGCTACTGCATTAGGCAAGGCAACATTAGCAGTTGACGTAATATCAGTGCTTTCAAAACGCAGGCCCGCATTAACATTGTATGGGCGACCGCCTAGTTCACCCTTAAGAGCAAGCTGGAAGTAAGCCGCCGCTACATCTTCCTCAATTGTTCGGTTAGTCGCAAATGCGCCATCAGCAACGAAATCAAAACCATAGTTTTGCGCCGCCCAAGCGCCTACTTGTGATGCACTGCCTGTAAACCCAGTGTTCAATGCGCCATTGCTTGAGTAATCGTTAATTTCACTTGTAAAATCAACTGGGGTTAAGTAACCCTCTGGTAATTCACCTGGGTTTTCAACCCCCCAGTTCCCCATAGTATGGCGGGTTAAGCTTTGTGTAGAATGACTTTCCATGGCACGTGACTCAACACCAAATTCAATGCTACCTTCTTCAAATTCATAGGTGCCCATCACTCTGAATTGGTCGATTTCGGTTTTTTGGGTAGCGTAATTCATATCAAGAATAGATGTGCCTACGTCATCTTGGTCAAGCACGCCATTACAGTTTAGGCCCCGTCGAGCATCACAATCGTCAAACTCTATGCGCATAATTGGATAACCGTCAGTAAAGTCAACACTTTGCCCTGCTACCACATTTGAGCCTAAGCCAGTATTTACCCAACTGCCGTATTCTGCATCAGGAGTGCTTTCTGCGGTAGAGCTGTGCCCATCAAACGTTAGTGTAAAATAGTCATTTACTTCATAGCGTAAGTTAAGGCCTAAAGAATCATTTTTATTGGTTTGGTTAAGCTCTTGTAGCGCTAAACCTAAGTCACGCGGGGCTTGATCACCTCGGTCTTCGTTGTAATCTACTGGTGTTGCCACCGTTTCATCATCAAAACCTAAATTAGATTTGTATGTATCCATCCAAATCGATTGCTCTGCGCGAGCTTGAAAAATATCTTGTTTTGAATGGGTATAGTCTAAGGTTGCAGTAAGCGCGTCAATGGGTCTAAATTGCACAGTAAGCTGTGCGTTTGTGCGCTCACGCTCTTGGTCAGTAATGAAATAACGCAAATCAGAAGGCATTGAATATAATTGCCCCAACTCTGGCTCATTGCTTAGTTGAATATCGCTTGCAGCCTGCGGGATAGTGCCATCATATTCAGATGTTCTCCATTGATTAACAAAAGCGCCTGACGCTGAACTGTGTCGCTCCTGCACATTAGCAGACAACGAAATGCCAAAAACTTGTTCTTCATCGGTCCAACTAACTAAGCCCGAAAGCTCAGGTGTTACGTCATCGCCCACACGATTAGTGGTATCCATTAGGGCTTTCGCACCCACACTGGCTTGAAAACCAGGGTTATCTAAAGGCTTGGCAGTAACAATATCAATTGTGGCACCAATGCCACCTGTAGCAATGTTTGCTCGGCCTGTTTTATAAACTGAAATTGATTTAACTGAATCAGAGGCTAAGTTCGAAAAATCGAAAGCGCGTGAGTTGGCAACACCACCGCCAGCTGGCAAACTCGAACCCGGCATGGTTCTGCCGTTTAAGGTAACCATATTAAAATCAGGTCCAAAGCCTCGCACGGTAACTTTACTGCCTTCACCGTTTTCTCGGTCAATAGACACACCGGTAATACGCTGTAAAGATTCCGCTAAGTTGGTGTCGGGGAATTTACCAATGTCTTCAGCAGAAATGGCATCAACAACGCCTGCACCGTCTCGTTTAAGTCTGGTTGACTCGCGAATACTTGAACGAATGCCGCTAACAGAAACTACCTCCACATCAGCATCCACCTGATTTTGTTCTTGTGCGGCTGAAATAGCAGGTATGCTGGCTACACCTAATATAAGTGACAAACTTGTTGCAATTCTTGTTTTAGTAAATCCATTCTGATACATAATGTGTTCCCCAAACCATTGGTAAATATAAACATTTTAATATGCTATAAATTTCTCTCAATTTTTGGCAATCGCCTGATAAACGATTCGAGTGTGCCATCAATGAAAGCGCTTACATTTAAGTTAGATTATTATTGTTAAGAGGTCAAATATTATTTTACAAACACACCCCGAAAATTAACAAAACTTAACATTATTGAAACAAGTTAGTTTGCTGGCATTTACGATTAAATTCATTAAAAATCAGTAGTTAAGCATAGATTAATCGTACTATAATTTACTCAAGACCTCATAAAATAAAAAATTTAATTATTTTGTAAGCGCTTACATTGTTGAGCTTTTAACAATTCGTTATGTATAAATTAAATGGCATAAATGCACTACGCAAAATAATTTATTTGTAGGATTATTTTTTGCATAGCGGGTTTGTGTCATAAACTACGCGGCGGTTATTTTTCAAGCAGTTTAACCCCAAACACCTTTAAGTAAGCAATGGTGCTTACTTACACTCAAATGGGAAAAAAACATGTTACATTCGCACTTAGACTATACTCGCTCCTCCTTTACGCCCGCACCTATTATCAAACCGCCTTATTGGGGTTTTCGAACCCAGCACGAAATTACCAAAGGGGCTTGGAGCCAAACAAATATAAGCCATCAAATAAATTTACCCGAATGGCAAACTTACCTACAAGACTTACCACGCGACACCTATGTTGATGCTCGTTGGAAAAGAATGTCGTGGTTATATATTGATGATGATGGCGAAATGAATACCTTAGCTAATTGCCCTATGGCGCAAGGCGGGCAATTTAACGATGCTGACACCATGGCTGATAAACTTCGCTTTTATCCCGCTCTTGAGGATAGCTTCTTACAGCGCGAAGACGTGCAAGCTTTTGTAAAAGCATGGGCCGATTTGTGGGGCATTAACCCTAAAGAGCCTATTTTAATGCAAATTAATGGTGTAAAAGGTGACAAATTACTCGATCCTTTACAAGGCCAAGGTATTCACCAAGATGGCAGCCAGTTTTTGAGTATATTGGTACTGAACCGAGAAAACGTAACTGGCGGTCATAATACTCTGTACCATGATAAAGCTGGGCAGCAACAGATTACGCACTCAACTATGGCACCCGGTGATATTATGCACATACGTGATAACGAGGTATTTCATAGCGTTTCGTCGGTACAAGCGCTTGACACTAACAAGCCATTTGAGCGCTTTATAATTATTATTAACTGCCGCTTTAATGATGCTTTTCAAAACAAAATACTCCGAGAACACTTTCCCGATGTAGTGCTAAATGAAAAATAAGACCATTTAATAACGAGTAGGTTAACAAGAGGTAGTCATCATTGTTTGCAAGCGCGGAGTAAATGTTACTTCGTTCTTGCAAACGATGGGTCCCACAGGCTTACTTTGTTGCGGCCTGAAGACTTTGATTTAAACAAGGCTAAATCAGCTTGATCGATAAGCTCGGAAGGCGTTTGGGCATTAAATTGCAAACACGACACGCCAAAGCTACATGTAACGGATACATTTTCAAATAAGCTTGCTTGTATATCAATGCGCAGAGTTTCAGCACTTTCCAAGGCTTGCTCGAAGCTTGTGTTTGGTAGCACTACACAAAATTCCTCGCCGCCAAATCGTGCCACCACCGCCTTATTGCCATCAAAGTGACTTTTCAGTTTACTTGCTACTGCACGCAGTACGGTATCCCCTTGGGTGTGCCCGTATTTGTCATTGATCAATTTGAAATGATCAATGTCTATCATCAGAATACTGTAGTCACTTGGAAGGGACTTAACGCTCATATCGCGTTCCATAATGTCAAACAAGATACGGCGGTTAAAGCAATCGGTGAGTGGATCACGTGCGGCAAGATAGTCTAGTTCTTCATTCAGCTTTTTAATCACGACAAAACGCCGGTGAATGAGAAAAGCAATAGCAACGCATATCGCTAATGACAAACCTAAAATCAAACTAGCATATCGATTCTTAGTGAGTTCAAGTTCAGTAATTACACTTCCTTGCTGGGCTATTCTAATTTCGTGATTTTTTCTAGCTAACTCGAGTGAATCCAACCGGCCTTTCTCTTTAAGTGTATCTAATTCTAATTCTAGCCTTACTGAATGCAACTTCGCTTTTTCTAGTGCTAACTCGTTGTTGTTAACTTCTGTTTTCATTGCTTCTTGCAAACTAATTTCTTGTTCCGCGTAGCCTAGCGAACTGTCTACATTTCCACGTTTTTTCTCGGCGATACGCAAGTACTGCAAGGCTAATTGTTGATGCATCTTATTATTTAATTTTTCAGCCAACGATAAAGCACGCTTAAGCACACTGATTGCCTCATCTATATTTACATCAGTTAAGGCTCTGCCCAGAGGAATAAGTGCTTTCATTTGATAAAACTCACTCTTAGCTTCTTGCGCTAGCGCAATTGAGCGCCGATAAAACTCAATAGCCTTTGCTGTATCATTCTTAGCAAGCTTTGTGTTTCCAAGAATGCGCTGGGTTATAGACCGCTTCTGTTTGTCATTCAGCGCTTCATATATTGCATCTGCTTGTGTTGCAAACGCATATGCAGATGCATAATTTTCGTTTTGCAAATCAATGATTGCCACTTCTCTTAGCGCGGTAGATAAGGTTTTGGGGTCTACCTCGCCTTTAGCTAAATTAATACTGGCCATATAAAACGAGCGCGCTTGCCCAAACTGCTTTAATCTAAAATATATATGGGCTAGTTGATTGGATGTTTTTGATATACCTGCAGGGTCAGCTATTTTTTGATAATACCTAAGTGCTTGGTGAACATACTTTAACGATTGTTCGTAACGGCCTATATGCCTATAAATAATCCCAGCGCCCATCAGCGCTTTGGCGCGCCCCTCTGGGTCATCAATATTTTTATGCATCTCTAAGCTTCTGTTTGCATACTTAAGTGCCAGTACATAATGACCTAAATAGCGCTCAGCTTCTGCCAAAGTATTAAGCGTTCTCGCCATAGAGCCTTGATCATCTATTTGCGTATATACCTTAAGGGCTTTTGTGTAAAACTCAGCGGCTTTTTCTCTATTTTCTAGGCGCTTGAATGACTGTGCGGCTTTTACTAGTGTTCTACCAAGCAACTTTTGAACAGCCATGTCGCTATCAGTTAAATATTCAACCGACATTGTGTATTGCACGGTAGCTTTGTTGTACTGCTTTTGCCCATAATGGCTATCTCCTTTAGCCTTTAGCGCAGCGCCAATAATTGAGCTATCAGATGTTTCAAACGCTTGTAAAACTGTATCGTCAATGATTTCATCAGCTAAAGAGAACTGCTTGGTTTTTATCAATGCATTGGCATAGCCAATAGCGGATAACAAAGCGTATTTTGTATCGGCGAGCTCTTCAAAAGCCAGTGAGGCGTCAAGAAAAAAACGTAAAGCTGTTGTATGGTTTTTTCTGTCGCTGGCTAATTTTCCTAACAAATAATTTGCATGCGCGCTTACAGAGATGTTGTTATTTTCTTGCGATAATCTAAGCGCTTCGTTGGCTAACTCAAAACTTGTTTGCGGCATCGAATTTTGTACCAAACGAGCTTTACCAAGCAAATCCATCGCACTTGTAGGCTCATTCGTTTCGGGCGCCACTGCACCTAACCTAGCTTCTAATAGCGGCGCAATACAAAACAACAGAATAAATAGAACAGCCCGCATAATCACAACCCCAAACATCTAATTGCGTGTACTAACTATAGACCTTTGTATTGTTTTTGAACAGAAGTTGTTCAAATTTAAAGTGATTTACTTTCGTAAACAATCAAAAAAAACATTTGTTTCACTAAGGTGTATTGATTTTACCCGTTTCAAGCCCCATCACCAAAAAACAAACAACTTACTTAAGGAACGATAAGCTATGAGTCGACATTTTGATAAAGCCGATGGTTTATGCGAAAACAGCGATAAAGCCACTGAGGGTTTTGTATTTAACCAAACCATGTTACGCATTGCCGAGGTAGAACGTTCCCTCGATTTTTATACGCGCGTTATGGGTATGACCTTACTTAAACGCCTAGATTTTGAAGACATGAAGTTTAGCCTGTTTTTCTTAAGTGCAGGCGATGATTTTTCAGATATTAGCGAAGATGACAATGAAAGAACCGCGCAAACATTTGGCCGCCCTGCTATGTTAGAGCTTACTCACAATTGGGATGATACAGCCGACTCCGTTAGCTACCATAACGGCAATAGCGAGCCAAAAGGTTTTGGCCACATTGGGTTTCATGTTCCAAACTTAGACGCTGCTTGTGAAAGGTTTGAATCATTAGGTGTGCCGTTTCAAAAGCGCCCCAATGACGGCGCAATGAAGGGAATAGCATTTATTAAAGATCCAGACGGCTACTGGATAGAAATATTTGATGCAAAACAAACCGCTAAGGTTTGCAGCCCGCATTTAAAAAAGTAGCCATTAATTAATGCTAAGTGCCAGATTAATCTGCGTAACCCCAAGGCGCGGTTGGCACTGCTATTTCTTTGCTCAAATCAAAATCCACTCTAAATTCCCTACCCTCTCGTATTAGGCGGTAGGTGAATTCTTTAGGGTAAATGTACATTTGCCAAATATTGGTGCTTGATTGCGGAATACCTTGTTTAGCAAACAATTCTTTTGAATATGCATCCGCCGGGAATGATTGCACTTGCGCCCATCCAGCATCAACAGTGTGTCCACCATACATAGTAGATTCTGAATAACTTCCGTCATCATGGCGGTGGTCATGCTTCAATAAAAGTCCTGCGCCTGTTTTCGTAATAATCCATGTTCGCGAAGCGTCGTCTCCTACGTGAAAAGGGATTTGCAATTGCTGATCAGTGCAGCGCCTAACATGCATAATTAAGGGATTTTCACTCATGCTACTAGGCCCATGGTTATCAAGAGTGACCTTGCCTAAAAATGCTTTTCCGCAAAGCGCTTTTAGGCTATTAAAAAATGCATCGTGGCTAGCAATTGAAACCAAGGGCGCGGGTTTTATAACATTCCCCTGTTGCTCAGCACTAATAGCTGATGAAGCGCAAAGGCTTAAGATAAAAAGTGTTATTAAACGAAGGAAACTAGCTTTCATGGTATTTGGGCTCTTAATTTGTTTATGTAGTTGCATACTAGTTAAGTCTGCAACTATTAGCTACTCAGACGCTTCAAAAATAAACACTTCTTCTAAGGGTTTATTAAACAAGTGTGCAATTTTAAAGGCGACTTCTAATGAAGGATTATACTTATTTTTTTCTATGGCCATAATAGTTTGGCGCGTTACGCCAACAGCTTCAGCCAATGCTTGCTGCGTCATTTCGTCTGCAAAAAACCGGCACTCTCTCACCCTATTTGTAATTGCCATACTTACTACACCGCGTCTTTTCTATAAAGCACAATTTGATGCCCAAACCGCACTATTTCCGACAATATAAATGCAAACAACAATACATGCATTTCAAACAGAGGAAGAGGGAAGTAGCTTTTTATTGTAGCCTCCACACCAATTACATGGGGTAAAAGTAATTGCCCTATGGTAATAATTACGCCCACACTCAGCACCCAATAACCGCTGTTATTCGCCGTATATGCGATTAAGCGATCGCGCTCATCACCCTCTATTTCAATCTTTTTCCCGGCTGCAGCAATTAAAGACTGAAAAATAATTTCAATAACAATGATATATAAAATTGCGCTACTTAAATTGCTCATTGCCAAGTTAATAGCTTCTTCTTCTGACATGCTTTGCATGTTGATGCTACATACTTTTATGGTGTACGAACCAAACACGAACAAGGTTGCAATAAGCGACAACCACGTACTTTTTTCTTTCAGTGTCATGTTCATGGTATTCATCCCAATTAAATTAAATGTTTAAATTAACGTACATAGAGTAAACAATTTAAATCTTTATGTATAGTATTTTTTACATCAAGGTGTGATCTGGCCATAATCGCTGTTGTATTAAGGTTTTGCGTTTCCTGGCCCCGGTAATTATTGTGAAGCCATAAACCTGCTAATATTGGTTTGCCGCAAGCCCATATGTACTCAACAATCCTTTAAATTAAACAGAAAATGCATTAGCATTAGCCTTGTTAGCTGTGCAGTTCCTATAACTGAAAACATGCAACTCCCTGGATCAGCAGACAGGGCATAACTGAGCTGGCAACTTAATTTATAATATTTTATGGAGCCCTGTTATGACGAAAACCCTTTGGATTAAAAATCCCCAAGCCGTATTTACTGCCAATGACCTTGACGCCTCAGGCGGGGTGGTTATTAAAAACGGTAAAATTGTTGAGCTTGTGGCTAGCGGCCAACAGCCTGTTACTCAAATTGATGAAACCGAAGACGCCTCACAATTAGTCATGTTACCGGGTTTAATTAATACCCATCATCACTTTTATCAAACGCTTACCCGCGCATGGGCGCCAGTAGTCAATCAGCCCTTATTTCCGTGGTTAAAAACACTTTATCCTGTTTGGGCCAAACTTACCCCTAATGCGCTGTCATTAGCTTGTGACGTTGCTTTAGCAGAGTTGCTTCTTTCAGGTTGCACCACCACTACTGATCATCATTATTTGTTTCCCACCGGCATGGAAGATGCCATAGATGTACAAGTAGACTCAGTTAAACGTATGGGTATGCGAGCCTTGCTAACCCGTGGCTCAATGAGCTTAGGGGAAGATGAAGGCGGTTTGCCTCCTCGGCACACGGTACAAACGGGCGATGAAATTTTACAAGATAGCCAACGCTTAATAAGTACCTACCATGAACGCGGAGACGGCGCATGGCTGCAAATAGCATTAGCGCCTTGTTCGCCATTTTCAGTTACACAAGAAATTATGGCTGATAGCGCAAAGCTCGCTGAAGCAGAAGATGTGCGTTTACACACGCATTTAGCAGAAACATTAGACGAAGAAGATTTTTGCTTAAAAATGTTTGGTATGCGTACCGTAGATTATTTAGAAAGCGTAGGCTGGTTAAGTAATAGAACTTGGCTTGCCCATGGCATTCATTTTAATGATGATGAAATTCGCCGCTTAGGTGCAGCTGGAACAGGCATTACGCATTGCCCGGTTTCAAATATGCGCTTAGCTTCTGGCATGTGCCCCACACTTGAACTTATTGAAGCGGGTTCCCCAATTGGCCTAGGAGTTGATGGCTCGGCTTCTAACGACGCTTCAAACATGATGTATGAAGCACGACAAGCGCTCTACTTACAGCGCTTAAAGTACGGCGCTAAAGACATAACTCCTGAAAAAGTACTCGGCTGGGCAACAAAAGGCTCGGCTGCACTAATAGGCCGCAGCGATATTGGCGAAATTGCGCCTGGTAAGCAAGCAGACCTAGCCTTCTTCAAGCTTGATGAGCTTAGGTTTAGCGGCAGCCACGACCCCATTTCAGCACTGTTGTTATGTGGTGCCGATAAAGCCGAGCAAGTAATGATTGGCGGAAAGTGGCGCGTAAAAGAAGGCCAAATTATTGGCCTAGATACGCAAAGTTTAATAGCTCGCCATAAAGCCGCTGCCGCGCAATTAGTGAGCTAGGCTACTACAACATCAACACTTGCCCTTGTTGGGCAAGAATAAAGTGAAAACCTAAAGTGTTGGCTTCTTGCAACTGCTTAGCTACCACCTTACGTGGGTTTTCACCACTTTTTAAGCTGTATTTAATATGGCTAATAACAATTTTCATATCCTCAAATTGGCTTTTATTTTTAGCCAACAAATGAAACTTTGTTAGTTCTTGCATTAAATACTTTGGGGTTAAGTGACCAAACAGTAAGTTATCAGGGCGTTTATTATCAAATGATACTTCAATGACCATTCCGCGAAGCCTTTTATGTTCCATACTGTTAGCCAAATACTGCCAAACCACCGCTAACTTACCTTGTTTTTCGACTTCGTCAGGCCCTGTGTCACCAAAATATACAAATATGTCATTTTGGTTTTCAATCACAAAGGCGGTAGATTCTAAAGGATGGCTCAAACTAAATGCGGTAACCTTAAGTTGAGTATCTTTGATCAAACTGGTTTGCTGCGGCGCTAAATCTACTACATCATATTTATTTAGCTGTGGCTTAATGCCGCGATTGGTAAAATTAGCCCAAGCCTGCCAATTAAAATAGGTATCACTCATAGTTTTATTGACCGATTCCAAGGCGTATATCGTTTTATTATTATCACTAGGGGAAGCAATTAGTAAACCCGCTACATGGTCAAGATGTCCATGGCTAATAAGATAAGCTTTTACATGGTGATGAAGAATATTGCCGTTAGCTTTTAGCTTTGGGTCAGGTGGTGTAATTAAGTGACTAAAGGCATTATTTGCTAAGGCTACATCAATTCCGTTTACTAATGAGCCTGCGTCCAGGGCTACATAGTTTTCATCGTTTACGCTGCGCAACAAAAAAGCGCTTAAGTTACCGTCTTTAATCCCGCCGGTATCACCTAAGGTTACCAACTCAAAAGCGGGTGAAACCCCTTTGTTAATTGATGCAGCTTCGCTTGACGTTTCACCTTGGCAGGCACCGCTAAACAGGGTAAATAAAAAAATATAAACGTATTTCATGTAAGTCCAAAACAGCAATTAGGTTTAGCATTCACTGTTTATTTGTATGAAACAGTAAGTTGCCTTGTATTGCCTAATATTAAATAGCATTTAGGCCGGCGTGAACAGAAAAAATGCACCACCTTCACTTTAGTAAAACTTGGCTTAAATTATGCTAAAAGTTCATTTAATGTACAAATATTCACTATTGGTTCGCATTAATGGAATATGCTTCAAAGCCAATATAATAAGTCCTGACAGCACTTTAAGGGCATTCAATGAATATTAGAATTATATTTTTGGGCTAGCCCATCTTTGAGAGGTGTCAATTAAATGACTTTGCAACTTAAGTTTTTTTACTCTGTAGCAGCCGTAATTGTTCCCATTGTAATAATTGTAGCCAGTTTTACTGGTTATGAATCATTCAATGAGGCACAAGAAAAGGTAAATGTAAGTGTTGAAACCCAAACCGAACATATTATTGACGTGCTAAACACTACTGACAATATTATGGCTCAACGCGTACAAAACAGTATGCGTTTATTAAAAAAAATGGGCGCTGAATTGGGCTCAGCGAAACAAGACGGTACCGTTATGGTAAATGGCGTATCGGCAACCAACATTGTATTGGGCAACACCCCCCAAGGTAATAATTTTGAATTGGTAGATAGTTTAACGGAAATAATGGATGGCACAGCAACCATTTTCAGTAAAACCGGTAACGACTACATTCGTATTTCAACCAATGTTATTAAGCAGAACAAACGCGCCATTGGTACAAAACTGGGAGCAAACGGCAAAGCAATTAAACTCATTAACAAGGGGGAAGCTTACTATGGGAAAGTCGATATTTTAGGGTCTCCTTACCTAACAGGCTACGCACCGTTAACCAATAATGCCGGCCAAACTATTGGTATTTGGTATGTTGGCTATTCGGCCGATTTAGCCGAAGTGTTTTCTACTATAGAGCAAAGTCGCATTTTAGATAAAGGGTTTATTGCTCTGTTAGATGATAAGGGAAATATACGCACGCACTCGCAGCATGTAAGCGCAAGTGAAGTAGCTAACGCGTTAAAAGATAACGATAGCTGGGATGCTACTCGCGTTGAGTTTGATAAATGGGGCTACACTGTTGTGTTGGTAGCCAGTAATAAAGAGCTTACCTCAATAGTGACTTCAAATGTTGTAAAAGCGGTACTCATACAGGTGATTTTTGGCGCGTTAATTTTAGCGACAGTGTATTACTTACTTAGAAAAATAGTAGGTAAACGTATTGCAGACTACATAAATTCAATCAAACAAATAGCCTCAGGCTCTAGTGATATGTCGCTTAGATTCAGTGAATCACACAGTGACGAGTTTGGCGAAATGGCAAGAGGTTTAAACAGTTTATTTGAAAAAGTACAAAATACGATTTTAGATGTACAAACCGCTTCTCAAACCCTTATTGAAAAAACCGACTCTTTAACTCAGCTTGCCACTAGTACGCAGCAGTCGGTGCTGAATATGAGCAACGAAGTGTCGAGTATGGCTGAATCAGCCACTTTACTTGAAGCGAAAGCGTCTGCTGTTGAAGAAAACACAAACAAGGCCGATGAAGCCGCCAAAAGTGCTGACGAAGAAACCAAAATGTCGGTACTCACGCTTGATAAAACAATTCAAGATATTCAGGTGCAAGCAACAAATACGCAAAGCTCTGTGTCGGTAATTGAAGATCTGGCTCGTTCCAGTGAAGAAATAAGCGGCGTAATGGAAGTTATTAGAAATATTGCCGATCAAACCAATTTGCTTGCCCTAAATGCCGCCATAGAAGCTGCGCGCGCGGGTGAGCAAGGCCGAGGTTTTGCGGTAGTTGCTGACGAAGTAAGGTCATTAGCGAGCAGAACGCAAACCTCAACCGAAGAAATTCGAAGCATGATTGAAAAATTACAAGCTGGCAGTAAAGAGGCCTCAAACGCAATGGCTGCAAATAAAACCTCAGCCTTAGAAACCGTTGAATCAACGAAGAAAACAGGCGAAGTTCTTCAGAAAGCCCTTCACTCGGTTGACCAAATTAAGTGTTTGAATGGCGCAACTGCATCAATGGCAAGCCAGCAAAAACAAGTTACCGTGGAAATTAAAGACGGTATCGACATGGTTAATCGTATAAGTGATGAAAACCAACTTAGTACAACCCAAATGAAGCAAATGTGTGACGAGCTTTCTGTTATTGTGAAGAGTATACGAGGAAAATTAGCCAGTTATACCAGTAACACCTAAGCAAATCTTCCTTCAAATGGTGGTCTACCCTTCGTATAATTCTAAGGGTAGTCCGTCAGGGTCGGGGAAAAACGTGAAGCGTTTGTTGGTGTATTCGTCAATTCGAATTGGCTCGCATTCAACATTATGTTGAGTTAAATATGCTATAACCGCATCTATGTCATCAACCCTAAACGCTAAATGACGTAAGCCCTGAGCTTCAGGACGCGAAGGCCTTTTAGGCGCGTCTGGAAAAGAAAATAACTCTAACTGGCTGCCATCAGGCAAGGCTAAATCGCATTTATAAGAGCGCCTAGCTTCACGATAATTTTCTGCAATAACGCTTAGCCCCAGAATATTGGTATAAAAGTGCTTAGAAGCCGAATAGTCACTGCAAATGAGTGCAACATGGTGTATTCCTTTAAGCATCTAAGCGCTCCTCTTGATCATTTAAAGACTAAATTTAAGCAGCAATTTTCTTGCAGGCTTCAATGCATATTTCACAAGATTCCATGCATGCTTTGCACTGGGCATGATGGTGCGCATGCTTTTCACATTCAACGCGGCAATCTTCGCAAAGCGCTAAGCAAACCTTTGCCATAGCAGGTAAATTAGCATTAGAAGAAGACGCTAAAGAGACCATAGCTTCTAAAGCCGGTAGCATTGCGCGAGTGGTTCTTAGGCAATCAGCAATACTGGTATCATCATCAGCGACTAATGCAATGCAATGATCCAAACAAACATTCCCCGAAGCGATACACCCTTGTGTAGCCTCAATAAGTGCGTCGTATTTATGCGCTGCCTTGCCAGGCATTTTTGCTTCATGCTTGCCGTGCCCGTCAATGGCCGCTAATGCTGGACTAGTGGCTACCGCTGCAGTTACAAGCCCTAGACTTGATATGAGTTTGCGTCTTTGCTGTTGGTTTACCATGATTAGTTACCTTTTCTTTTAATTAGTGAGTGGGGTAAATTACACTACATTGCCCGTAAATTCACGTGATGTTTACACAAAAGTAGCTCCCTATATGGCCTACTAATATTGACATCTATCGATTTTCTAGGCGGTTGTAATCTAAAAATCCGGCTTCAATAGCGTTGTTTGTTTGGATATACGCGTGAATTCGGTCACTAAACGCCCAAAATTTAGGGTGGGTTCGTCTTATGCCGTAATCGCTCATCATGCTGGCATAGTCTTCTTCAGTTTTCATAGTTAATAAACGCTTAACCCAAGCGTCAATATTGTCAGCATTCACTTGCATAAACGTATTTGGATATGAGCCTCCTATACCGTTTAATACGCTAATGTTATGTTTCTCAGGCCACAACTCTGCATCTTCAGAAAACATTGAGGTAATACTTTTGTGTGCATTGTTTTTAAGCAGTGATACGTAAATTGAGTCCCCGCCACTTTGCGTAATTTCCACCAATGACAATTCACTTAGCAACGCAACTGATTCACCCTTAAATTGGCTTAGCTTTGATAGTGCTGCTTGTATGTTTGCTGGCTTAATTTGCGTAATAGAACGGCTTGTATTTACTGATTGCCCAAGGTGCTTTTTAAGCTTCTCATACAGCTGAGTTTGATGCTTACCAGTACTATAACTTACAGATGTACCCACATATTTATAAAACTCTGGATCGTATAAGTAGTCAATGAGCTTTTCGTCAGAGTCAGAATACCACTGGGCAAGTAACTCTTTGCGTGTGTTTTCAGGCAAGAAATCTAGAAACATGTCTTCGCCATCCATGCGCAGAAAATCCATATACAAACGCGATAGCAGCTGATGCCCAACATTGCCATATACGTCATAACCCGCTACTAATAAATAATAGATTTTTTCGAGTAATGGGTAATCAATTACCCATGCTGTTTGTGGTTCATCACCAAATAACCCCTTATACACCGAGGCATTATCATAGTGTCGAAATACCGTGAGGGCGGCACTTTGATTATGTTCGCGCCCCTCAGATTGCCCTGACCATATAATATCTAAATCTATTTTGGCACCCGCTTCTTTTTCTGAGACAAAATTCTCAATAATGAATTGGTTTTTAAGCTCTGAGGTTTTTTTCGCTTTTTTAGAGTATTTAACCCAGTTACTTAAGGGCATAAAAATATCATCTTGCGCACTGGGAAGCTCTAAAGCATCAGCGTAAATGTCAATTTCTTTAGCTAATTTGTAATTTATGGGAAGGTCGGGATTTACGAAGAACACCCAGAAATGATCTCGAATTACATTAACGGCAACCTGCCCCCTACATACCGGGCCCTTAATAAAGTTATCTATAATGAAATGTGCTTCATCTAGCATGAATTTGTAGCGTGACTCCATAGGAATAGCATGAAACGACGCAAAAGGATTAGCCGCCACTTCCGGTGAATAATGAGGCATTGAATTGACTTCAAACTTAGGCGCTACAAATAATTCGTGCCATCTGTTCATGCGCCAAGCATTTAGTGCATAAGGTAAATGCGATTTGCTTACCACCGCTTCAAGCATAGGAACTAGGCGATAATAAACACGAGAGACTTTGGGGTCATCGTATGGGCGGCGGGTGGCTATTTGCTCTGGCGGTGTTCCCGGCGCAGTAGATGAGCGAATAAGTTTAAAAAACTGAGGGGCTTGGCCTTTTTCAGTGAGCTCTTCAAAATAAATGTTTGCTAAAAACAAGTGCTCATATATATAACGATTAGTAAGCTGTTTTTTACGTGAAGGCCCATTTAAAAAGTCTTCCCATTTCTCAATTTCAGTTAGGTAAGCTTGTGACAACGGCTCTCTTGCTGTGTAGTAAGCCCCTTGTGAAAGCCAAGTTTTTAGCGTGGCCTGTTCGCTACTGGCTAAACTGGGCAAGGCATAGGGCATGCCCCATAAAGGGTTTTGCTTAGTATATAACTCCATTTCATTTGGCGTAGGGCAAATTTGTTCTCGCTCATAGCCAAAGGTAAAATCATCACTTAAAATTTCGGTTTGTGGCAAAGGATGCTTTTCTTTAAGTGCCAATACCTGATACATAAGGCTAGCTTGCTCATTGGCTGTACGATTTTGGTCATGCTCATTTAGCACGGGAAAAAAGCCTTTTTCACGCCACTGAGCGGTGCTTATCCCATCTTCAAACAAACGCGTAAGTGGCGCATGCGTTATACGGGTAGCATCGTATACTTGCGCTTTTGTTGCACCGCGCTCTATTCCTTCAATCGCGGTCATTTTTAATTGGCACGCCGCATCGTAACAACTATGGCACACCACGCAGCGTTGCTCTAATACGGGTTTTACATCTTGCCAATAATCAATGTGATTTTCAGGCAAATTGGCTACCACACGCTCTCGTGGTTTAGATTCTCCATATAACTTATCGAATACAACCGCGCATGACGGCACCATTACCGATATGAGCAATAAGCTAATTAAGACCGCGCGTTTATTCATGAATTGTGTCCAGAGAAGGAAAAGATAAGATGGTATTTTTAATGCTTTACAGAGCAATTGTGCCACATTATGTTAAGCCAGTGTACAAAATTACAAAACGCTAAGCGCCATTGCCTAATTAAGACAACAGCGCCAATATAAAAAGTAAACGGGGAAAGGTGCTTTTAACTGTAGTTAAGGGCCTACTAACCTACTTTGCGGACTGTAATTTGAATATCGGTTTGTTCTAGTACTTCAAATTTAGCCTCTTCAAAAGAAGGGATACCAAACGCACCTACATTGTTACTAAAACCATAGCCTTCCGTAGGAATTCCGTAATCGTTAAAGTCCATTTTCTGATTGTTGTTTTCATCATGGTAAAGCTTGATGGCATAACTACCGTTTTCAATATTGCTAAATGTGTAACTTACTTTGCCATTTGTCACGGGGATCATAGCTAAGGCTGCTGCTTTACCTTCTCCGTTGTAATTAGCTTCTGAATCAAATAAAGCAACCATTATCTTACCTTCATGCTTAGTAATGTTGTTTAAGGTAAGCGCAAGCTCATTTGCTGAAATACTAGCGCTGGCTGCTATTAAAGAACTTGCTACTAATGTATTTCTTAAAATTGTTGATACTGTTTTCATGATGTTCTACCTGTTAGTTGATTTGACAGGTTTAGAATAGCGAACATTGCATTACAGAGAATGTGCCAAAGGTTGAAATATGCATTATGACTTTTGGCACATATATGTATTTTAGATGTAAGGGCTTAATTAGCTCAGCCTAATTGAGCTACTTTACTAGGTGAAATTCTGTTTGGCGGCCGTCCATATACTCAACCGTTTCACCATCAAAGAACGCATTTTCTTCCAGCATAATACGAATTTCCTTGCCCCATTGTTCAATAAAGGTAGCTGCGTTTAGCTCTATTGAATAGGCGGTGTTTGCGTGCAATGGGTAGTCACCTTGTATGGGAACGCCACCTTGTGAGTCCCACATGCCTAGCGTAGTACCTGCAGCATGCCCGTGGTATCCCAAAGGGTGGGTATAAATAGACGGTTTTATTCCTTCAGCAATGGCTTGCGCACGCGCTTCTTTTAGTACTGCGTTGCCTGTTTTACCCACTTTAAATAGGTCAGTAAATATATCTTGCAACTTATTACCATTGGCCAAAGCTTCTTTTAAATAAGCGGGGGCGTCAGTTTCATTGTTATTTAACACATAAGCATGTTGCTGCTGATCAGTATTTAATCGTAAATAAGTAATCCCAAAATCCATGTGTAGTAAATCTCCCTTTTGCACCACTTGAGGTGCCGAGCGCTTACTAAAAGCTTGTATATGATCAAACTTCTCAGGGCTGGCACGCTGAATACTCACACTGGGGTGAAACCAATTTACTAAGCTCAATGAGCGGCTTTTATCACGCAACCACCACACAATATCTTCAGTAGTAGTTTTGCCCGGCTTAATAAAGCCACTTGTGTAGGCCTCCTGAATAATTTGGTGTCCAATTTTGACTATAGTGGGGTAAAGCGTCATTTCAAGTTCGGTGCGTGTTTCAAGCCAAGCAAGTGAAAGCATTTCGGCCGATACCACACGTTCACTGTATTCGCTTCCTAATTTATCCATAAACTCAAGGTATTCTGTGGCGGTAATACCATCAGCCAATGCAAAATGCTCTGACTTATTTATGCCGATTTTTTTGGGGTCAATTTGCTTGATCAAATCAACTAAACGTTGCCACTGACTAGGCTCTTCTTCTTTGTCCCAAGCTTTTTTAAAAAGCGTATCTACCTGATAGCGTGCCACCGCATAGCGCTGCAGATCTTTACCTTCACCGGGGTCAACAATAAGTAATATCGTGCGCCTGCGGGCTGATAGCCACGTAGAGGGAAGCATCGTTTTTAACACCGGGTCTTCATTGTATTCACGTGATATAAGCAACCACATATCTATGCCTTCACGGCGCATTAAAGCGGGAAGTGTATTGTTGAGTTTGTCGTTGAGTAACTCATCAATAGTGCGTGAGCGCTCTCGCATGGGCATAATAAGTGTATAGGGGTCGGCGGTTTGAGCTTGAATCTGCTCGGCATTTGCAGGTAAGGCTTGTGCATGTTGCAGCATTAAAAAAGATGGCGCTATTGCACATAGCCATTGGCAGAAACTTAGTATACGTAAATTAGACATGAAAAAATCCGTTTAAATAGCGAATCACTACTCTTACGTATGTGTATTAAAAATGCAAGGTTTTGGTATACGTGGCGCTTACTAAGCTTTTAGCTGTTACTCAATAAGCAGCTCTACCCATACAAGGCGATGATCAGAACTCGCTTGTCTGTCTTTTACTAACCTGTGAAGTTCGTCACTTTTACTTGGCCAAAATACGCCAGCATCTTTAACAGTAAAACCATAACTAGAAGGCAAAACATAGTCAGCCCTTGCTCCCCAATATGCGGTATAGCGATTGCTGAATGCCTCGCTCGATGCCTCTGCGCCACCAACACTTGTTGGAATAAGAGTATTATTCACCAAAGGACTTTCGGTCAGTTGCTCAATAACGTCAGGCCTATGTTTGTCACCAATGTCTGCCGCGTTAAAGTCACCCACCAGTACAAAACGGTCATTTTCTTTTAAGCTTTGCTTTTGGCCAGTATCATCATAAATATAAGCGCCGCGCTCTGGATTGAGGTAGTCAGCCATAAGGCGAATCTCATCATGATTTCGCGTGCCGTTTCTATCCTCTTCACCGTCAAAATTAGGCGGAGTGGGATGCATGGCAAGTATATGTATTATATTTCCATTTACGTTAACAGGTATATCCCAATGTGACTTAGAACTTAATCGAAAGGCCTGCCATTCGTTATCTGAATACCAAGGCTTAGGCTTTTCATTGGCATCGCTTGCAGGTGTAATAGGTTTTTGCGCATTTGGCATGTGCTGCCACTTAAAGGTTTGAAAGGTGCGAATATCACTTGTTTCAATAGGATATTTTGATAGCACAGCCATGCCGTATTGGCCCGGATATAAACCATAGCCATAAGCATCGCCGCCGTATTTTTCTTTCTTGCCGTTATTGTCTAAATCAAAAACACTTGGCTCACCAGTGTTTACCGTACTAACATAAAAAAACTTGTAATCAATTGCTTGTTGCCCATTTTGAGGCACATTTACGTAATGCTTAACAAAGCTTTCAATACCTTGTGATGTGTCAGCTATATAATCGAACTCGTTGAGTAACAAAATATCAGGCTTAACACGCTGAATTATTTCGGCAATATTTTTAACTTGCTGGTGCTCACCATCTGAAAGCACGCGTTTTAGCACCTCAGCACTAGGCGCAAGTCCTAACGCTTTGTAATTGGTAGATTCCATGCTTACATTAAAGGTGGCCACTTTCAGTGGCTGCGCACAAGCAAAGGAAGAAAAAGAAAACAATAACAATCCAACTATTTTAAGGTTCATATTCGTTACTCTTTAGTTAAGGCTAAGGGTTTATCTCGGCGGCAATCACCGTTATTTCAACCAGTAAAGCTTCGCGTGCCATATTGGCGGTAACGCACGCTCTAGCAGGTGCATGCCCTTCTGGCACCCAGTTATCCCAAACGGCGTTCATTTGTGCAAAATATTCCATATCTTTTATATAAATGGTAGCTGATAAAATATGCTCTTTGTTACTACCTGCTTGCTCAAGCAGCAAATCAACCTTATCTAGCATCGTTTGCGTTTGTTCGCTTATACCTTGCGTTGCATCAGAGCATACTTGCCCACACAGGTAAATAGTACCGTTGTGCTTAACAATGCGACTCATTCGCTGCTTAGTTTCTATTCGCTCAATTGTCATTAATATATGCCTTTTATTGCTTAGTTCATAACGTGGTGTTGGTCAGTATTTTTGCTATTCAAATAAACCATAGTATTGTTTTTGATGTTTTATCGCTCTCTTAATTCTTTTAAGGGAATTTGAATGTTAGTATGTTTTTAATAAGTCGCACATATTATTGTTGCAAGTTCTTCACTAAAGTAACACTGTTATCTTGTTTATAGTGATGTGTGTAGAATATAAAAATGAAACGCTAATTTATAAGGAAAGTTCAATGAAAAAAGGTTTAATCATCTTAGCAATTATTATTGCGATTATCGTAGGCGGGGCTGCATATTTGTTGTCAGGCGCGGGCGATCTAATAAAAGAGCAAATTGAAAAGCAAGGTAGTAAGTTCTTGGGCACCCAAGTCACCGTTTTTAACGTAGATTTAGCTATATCAGAAGGCCGCTTAACGATTAACGACATTGATGTAGAAAACCCTCAGGGTTTCAGTGACGAAGACGCGTTTAGCCTTGATGGCATTACTTTAGACTTAGGCCAAATAACAGGCGAACCATACACCGTTGATGCAGTACGCATTGATGCGCCTGAAATTTTGTACGAATTTGATGCGAGCGGAAAAGGTAACTTGCTTGTATTAAAAGATAATTTGCAAGCCAATTTACCTAAAACAGAAGAACAAGAAACGACTACTGAACCAGGTGCAAATCCATTAGTGATTGTAAATGAAGTTGTGGTAAGCAACGCTCGCTTAAAGTTAAATTTTGAAAATTTAGATACCGGTGAATTTGAGCTTGAGCAAAAAGCATATGAAGTCACCCTCCCCACATTTAATGCTGGCTCAATTGGCCAACCCAATGGCATGCCTGCTGACCAAGTAGGCGCGGCTATAGTTGAAGCAATGCTTGATAACGCGATTAAGCAGGCAAAAGCAGAAGTGAAGAAAAAACTTGAAGCCAAAGCTAAAGAGAAATTGAAAGAAGAAGTTGCTAAACAAAAAGAAAAATTATTAGATAAAGCAAACGACAAACTGTCTGATTTACTTAAAAAATAACTTTCTAATTGTACTTATTTCAAAAGGCCTCGTAGTAATTTACGGGGCTTTTTTTTGCGCTGTAATTTCATACATAAGCAAAACACGGGCTCTCCCTACTATATTTTAATTGGTTAAAATTAAAACATTACTATTTCATGTCGATAAACTATTTAAGTGAATATAGCGGCGAATAACTAGGCCCTTGTATTTCTGCGTAAGCTTTTGAATTTAATTTGTATTAAAAGAACTACCCATAAACATATCTATTCGATTATCTAGCACCCATTATACTTTTTAAGCTGGTGGGTATAGCAAACAAGGTAAATTTTAATGTTTTTTAATCAGAAATTAGAAGCAGAACTTCTAGCTACACAAAATGATTTATATCTAAAAAAGCAAATATTTGACAGCTTAAGCGACGAAATGTTGCACATTGAACTATGTGAAAAAGGCCTAGTAAAAAATGTGAACGAGCTTTTTGTTAATGAAACAAATATGCAATTAGAAGAAATTGCTGAGCGTCAATTTTTAGATTTAGTACACCACAAATCGCGCACTAGTCAGCACTATAAAAACTTAAAAAATGCACTGGAAAACAAACAACATTGGTGCGGCGCGGTTGAACTGCATAAAAATGATAAGGTCATTTGGCTAAGGGTGATAATTCAGCCTATTTTAGATAAAAATAAGAATTGCCTGTATTTTGATATTTTCGCCAATAACTTATCTCGCACCATTGAGAAGTCTGTTCACCAAGATAATATGATGTCAGCATTACTTCGTTCTATGGCGGTCATTGAGTTTACGCCGCAAGGCATCATTGAAGACGCCAACGCTCTGTTTTTAACATCTATGGGCTACCAATTAGATGAAATTGTAAGTAAACATCATCGAATTTTTTGTTTAGAAGAGGAAAGTAGCTCCTCTGATTATGTAGAATTTTGGAAAAAGCTCAACAGAGGTGAATTCATAGCACAACGGTTTCAGCGCGTTGATAAGCACGGCAATATTGTGTGGTTAGAAGCATCGTATAATCCTATTTTTGATAGCTACGGGAACCTCTACAAAATAGTTAAATTTGCGACCAATATTACAGAGCAAGTATTACTAGAAGAAAAAACGAACAAAGCGGCTATGATCGCGTTTGAAATTTCACAAGATACCGATAAGCATGCCAATCATGGCGCTGAGTTGATGCAACAAACCGCTGATGTAATGAATCAGCTAGGTGAGCATATGACATCAGCTTCTGAAAACATTAATGCATTAGAGACTCAATCAAAAACCATTGCTACCATTATACAATCTATCAGTAGCATTGCTGACCAAACTAATTTACTGGCCTTAAATGCAGCAATAGAAGCAGCAAGAGCGGGAGAACAAGGCAGGGGATTTGCCGTGGTGGCTGACGAAGTTAGAGAACTAGCATCGCGCACTAGTCGTTCAACAAAAGAAATTGTAGACGTAGTCGCAAAAAATCAAGATTTAACCAGCCACGCTGTTTCCACTATTCATGACAGCCAAAACACAGCATCAAACGTATCAAGCCGGTTGAGCGAAACAAGTGTTGTTATTGAAGATATTAGAGAAGGGGCTCAAAAGGTTGTTGAGGCCGTTTCTACATTTGTGACAAACTTAGATGACCGCAAGTAAATGCTTTGTTTTACGTCATCTTTTTGTGATTACCGCACCTCTTTGTCATTACCGCGCAGGCGGTAAACTCTTAAACCCCCTCTGAGTCATTACCGCGCAGGCGGTAAACTCCTAAACCCCATTTCTAATTTATACTGCGAGCGCACTGTAAGAGGTTCCCACCTACGTGGGAGTGACGCGCTTAATATTTGCTAAGCATAAGCTTGACTTTGCTTGCTATGCTTGAGCATGTAAATACCCGGCAAAGTGGTTATAAAAAAGGCTGTTACTATAAATAACGCATAAAACTCAATTGAGGTAGGCGTCTCAATATAATCAGGTACAAAGGTACGATTAATATTGGCTATTGCATTTATAAGCCCGTGTACAAAAGCAGCCGGCCATATACTTCCGGTGTAAGCTACTATTCCGGCAAAGGAAATACCGAGCAGAGCGGCATAAAAAACTTGAGCGAGTACGTCAACAGTAAATCCGTTCAATAAATTCAAAAGGTGCAGAAGACCAAAAATCAAAGCTTGGGCAATCGCCGCTTTAAGTAAGCCATTACTTTGTTTTTGCCAAGCGCGATACAAAATGTAGAAGGCCATCGCTCGCATTAAAATCTCTTCAAACACCCCTGTTGCCAAGTTTTCAAAAAACCAGAAAGGGACTTTAGCTACCGAGAACACCAACCTTTCCCATTCCACTCCACTTAAGTTCAGGCAGGCTATTAAGACCATGGGTAAAATAGCTAACACCCATTTGCTTCCCCATTCACTCTTAGGTTTAGAAATACCGGAAGCTCGCAATGCATCAAGCTTCCAAAGCAACAAAATCATAAGCAATGCCGTTGCGTATCGTGTAAATACCGCAAATGTTTCGCGCGTGATGTCAGGAAAAACTTGCGTTAATAATACCGCTCCAAGCTGAGATATCACCACTCCAAGGAGTACCAACACAACCGTAAAACTAAGCGGAAAAATAAGGGTAAGGCGTTTGAAACTAAGCATAATCATTTGCAACTTTTTAATAAATTTGTATATAGCCTGCCTGCTTAATTATAAAATTCACACTATAAAAATCTATATTGGTAAACATCTGAATTTAAAGAGCTATTTATCTTATTTAAGTATTTATAGAAATTTATATAAGGACAAACTACAGCCTTGCGTTATTATTTAGAGCGAATTTTAAGTGTTTATATAGAAGTATTAAGTGAAACCACCTTTTCAAACTGCTAATTTTACAGTTGACCCTATTGCCGGCAGCGTGACGGGCCCCCAAGGGAATATTTGCAAAATTCGCCCGCGTACTTTTGAGCTTTTACTATTTTTAGTGTCTGCAGAAAATAAAGTGGTGAGTAAAAGTGAAATACTTGAAAAAGTATGGAGCGATGTAGTGGTAGGTGAGCACGTTGTGTTTCAGTCAATCAATGAAATCCGGCAGGTATTCTCACCAAGCAATGTTATTAAAACAATACCCAAGCAGGGTTATGCTTGGACCATGCCAGTTACCTCAGTAAGTAAACCAATACTGCAAAATAGGGGGAGTGAACAAACAAGTAATAGGCCTAAGCGCATTATACAAACGTTGCTCTTCTCATTCTGCGTTGTATTGCTTTTTATTCTCATATGGGCGAACAAGCAACCCGACGCTTATATTTCTGGCTCAATAGTGGTGTTGCCGGTTAACAATCAAATTGACGACAGTGATCACGGCTGGCTGTCTTTAGGTGCAATGGATCAGCTCATTCAACAGCTAGCCTCAAACAAAAATAGTGGCGTTTTGCATACTGATTATGTACTAGAAGTTATGCAAAGGGCTAATGCTCCTGCTTACGGTTATAGGCAAAGTGATATTGATAAGCTATTTGTTGTGTCAGGCGCTTCCTTAATTGTTGAGCTTGCGTTTTCTGGTACTCCCCAAGATTACCAACTACTGTATACTCTGCACCGCCCTCACGGTAGTAACAAAGGCGTATTATTCTCTTCGCGAATTGCTGACGCGATTGATCAACTCGCCAAACGGATTTCCAAGACTGGCGGCTTAAAGTTAAATGAACTGGGAACTGACTACCATTCTGACTTTGCTAATGAATTAATTGCCAATGCATTAGAGGCAAAGCGAGATAATAAGCATGAGTTTGCTAGTCAGTTGCTACAATCAGCAATTATTAGTGAACCGCACAACTTAACGGCCCAACGCTTACTGTTACAAATAGTAATTGAGCAAGGTGATATTGAAAACAGTTCCTTGCTATCAAACTCACTGCTACAACAAATTAGTACCTACGAAACCCCTCACCGCGAACATATAAGAATTTTGTTTTGGAGCGCAGTGAATTTAATAATACAGAAAAAATTTGAGGCCGCAGAGCCATTATTAGAAGAAGTAGATGCTTTATCGTCAACGCTCAATGACTGGCTTTATTTAGCGTATTTGGCTGAGCTTAGAGGACAAATTGCACAGTTTCATCAAGAGTTTGAAAACGCCGAAGCGTTATATACCGAAGCAATCAACTTTCATAAAGTACTTCATTGTCCCTTCGGTGAAAGCAACGGTTTGTTAAATTTATCTATGCTAGAGAAAGAACGCGGTAACACTCAGAAAGCCGAAATTCATATAAATAAGGCACTAACTCTAATTAGGAAGCGCCAACTTAGTGAATTAGAAGTACGCGCTGTAAGTTGGCAAAAGCAACTGTTGCAATGACGCAGCTCTTTGTCATTACCGCGCTTCTTTTGTCATTACCGCGAAGGCGGTAAACTCCTAAACCCCATTTCTAGTTTATACTGCGAGCGTACTGCGGGAGGTTCCCACCTACGTGGGAATGACGCTTGGGGTTGTGGGAATGACGCACTACTTTTGTCATTACCGCGCAGGCGGTAAACTCCTAAACCCCACTTCTACTTTATACTGCGAGCGTACTGTGGGAGGTCCCCACCTACGTGGGAATGACGCTTGGGGTTGTGGGAATGACGCTCGGAGTTTTGGGAATGACGCTCAGGGTTGTGGGAATGACGCTCAGGGTTGTCGGAATGACAAACATACCTACAAATAATTAGCATAAATGTTTAGCTAAGCTTGTCTAAATAAAGAAATAGTTTAACAATGTTCTTCTTAGCTTTAAAAGTTGCGTAATTGGATCAGCGCGGCGGTTTTATCCCTCTTCAACAGGAATGTCTATGTTCAACATTGTTCCCTCAAATCGCCAAGAGCACTTGCTCATTGTAATATCAGAGCTTATTAAGCAGCAGCATACGCAATCAGCTAGCAGCATATTTACGCCGGTGCATGTAATGGTTGAAAGCTTAGGTATGAAGCACTTTGTGAATATGGGAATTGCGCGCCATTTGGGCGTGTCTATGAACATTGAATTCCCCCTTGTATCACGCGGTATTTACAATATTTGTCGCTTAATTTTAGGCGAAAACGAAGTCCCTAAAGAATCTTTGTACAAACGCGAAATACTGGTTTGGCGTATAGAAAGCATTTTACGGGCAAGCGACTTTATCAATAATGAAAACGCTGAAGCCGCTAACACCTATTGGCAAAACGCGAGCGATCCAAACAGAGCGCGCTTTATGCTGGCGCAAAACACAGCTGACGTGTTTGAGCAATATATGCAGTATCGTCCCAATTGGTTTGAAAGCTGGGAAAAGGGCGAATCAGTTATTGAGCAAAACACCTCTATTGCAGATATTTTAGAGCCTTGGCAGCGTTTGCTATGGCAAATGCTTATAAAAGATAAAGCCGCTACGCTAGGAAACGGCAATTACCCTGCAAAAATACTGCAATCAGCAATAGAGAAGTTTGAAGTAGGTAAGGTGGAATTACCTCAGGTACTACACATTTTTGTGGTAAATGCGCTTAGCCGGCAACAATTAGAGTTGCTGTATAAAATTAGCCAGCAAATCGACATTTTCTTTTACCATTTAAATCCTTGCGGCGAATATTGGGCTGACCTAGTCACTGACAAACAACGCATGCACTTATGCTTAAAAGCCGGTATAGATAATTTTTTAAATGAAGATTCCCCCAATAGCTTACTAGCCAATTTAGGCACTCAAGGCCGCGTGCTTTTTAAGCAGCTTCAACAAATTGACTACCCTGATTTTACTGACAAAGCCCTATTTCAAGACTTGCTCAAGCAATCTGGCAAAGCGCCGGCTACTCTGCTTGAAGCCGTTCAGCAAGATTTACTAAAAGCGAGCACGGGCAGTATACAAAATGTAAAAGAAGACAACTCGGTAAGTATACATAGCTGCCATAGCCATTTACGTGAAATCCAAGTGCTACATGACCAACTCTTGCATATTATTCAAGCTAATAAAGATGCAACAGACGAACACGGTAATAGCGCCGCCATTCATCCACACGACATAATTGTGCTGTGCCCCGCAGTGGAAGAATACGCCCCTTATGTAAAAAGTGTGTTCCGTGACTTGTTTGATAAAGAGCAGCCGGGCAACCCGCGCTTAGTGTGCTCTATTGCCGATCGCGCGCCCTTAGACGCTAACCCCTTAATTAGTATGTTTATGGACATGCTGGCTTTACCTGACAGCCGCTTTTCGGTGAGTTCATTAATTGATTATTTGCATATTGAAAGCGTACAGCAACAATTTGACTTAAGCCTTGAAGATGTTGAGCTGTGTGAAGCATGGATAGCGCAAGCCAATATCTTTTGGGGTAAAGATGCCAACCATAAAGCTAAAGTAATTCAAGCGGAGAAAAGCAATAACTTGTACACCTGGGAATGGGGTTTATCGCGCTTGTTAAAATCAGCCCTATTTGCCGATTCAGCCGAAAACGATGTCCCTTTTGCCATGCTGCATTGTGTTGAAGGGCAAGGCCTTAACGTGCTGGCTAAACTTATGTTGTTTATTGATTCACTGCAAGGCATTCACGCTGGCCTAATAGGTGAAAAAACCATGAGTGACTGGCTCAGCTTTATGCAACTACATATTTTAGAGGTGTTGTTTAGCGGCAATGCCAACAACAATGCAGTGAGCGCTATAAAACGCGCGCTTAATCAGGTAAGTATGAATACCGCAAATGCGCGCTTTGATGACAAAGTATCCTTAAGTGTTGCCCGTGAAGCCCTAAGTGCCGTGTTATCTATTCCCGACCCACTCAATCAATTTAACACGGGCCAAGTCACCTTTTGTTCTATGGTGCCCATGCGCAGCGTTCCGTTTAAAGTAATATGCGTATTAGGCTTAAACGACGGCGTTTTTCCGCGTACCACCCAAGCACTCAGTGTTGATTTAATGACCCAAGAAAAACCTCTTGAAACCGACCGTTCAAGGCGCAACGAAGACCGTTACATGTTTTTGGAAGCCATCATTTCGGCTCGCCAGTATTTGTATTTGAGCTATCAGGGTAATAGTCTGAAAAACAACTCTGAGCGCGAACCCAGCTTAGTGCTGCGTGAATTTATAGATTACCTAACACTCGCTTTTGATTGCGCGCCAGTCACGCATCACACTTTGCAGGCTTTTAGCAAGAAGTCGTATCAGCTAGGTAAACTGGCAGACACCAGCTTTGCTAGCCGCCCCTCATTTGCTCAGCCATGGCTTGATGTATCAACAAGAGCTTCATCTGATAAGCTAAGTTTACAAGTAGAATATGAGCTTCCTAGCCATATAAATACCGATGAATTAGTGCGCTTTTTTAAAGACCCTTTTGCCTATTTCGCAAAGCATCATATGCACCTGAGCTTTGAGCAATTTCGTGATGCCCAAGATGACGTAGAGCCGTTTGAAGTGTCTAATTTAACCAAGTATCAGCTAAATACTGCCATGCTTAAATACGCCACTGAACCCACTGAGGAGTTTGATGCCAACTACGAGCGCTTGTATCAAAGCGGTGATTTACCCGAAATAACCCGCGAACAAAATATTGAGCGTGAAGTATTCGAAATAGTGCAAGCAGGATTTTTAAGCTATTTACAAGAAAACCCTGAGCACGAACTTGCCTTAACTGAGCAACAATACCAAGATTTTTCTTGTGACATTGAACTGCCCAGCGCCAATAGCAACAACCAAACAGTAACATTAAGCACATCAATGCTAGCTAACGCCCAACACCAAACCACTGTGCGGGAAACAAAGCCCGTTAAAATAATTCAGCTGTTTGAATTTATATTGCAGCATGCCATTAAAGTAGCGGGCTGCAATAAAGGCGTATCAAGCACTTTGATATACCTTGATATAAACGCCACCCGTAAAAAATACTTGGAGTATTTAGGCGGAAAACTCGTTAATAAGCCCAAAGCAAAAATTCAAAGCTTAGCGCTTAATTATGAAAACGGTTTTGATCAAGCCATGGCTAAGGGATTTTTACAAGCCATACTAAGCGCGTATAGCGAAGGAATGCAAACCCCCTCTCCCTACTCCATTAATATGGGCGAAAAGCTTAGAAATGTGCTGCTAAAGCCTGAAGAAGTGAGTACTAACGAACTTATAAAAGTGTTAAATGATGACGCAGCCAATGAGCGCAGCGGCAATGCGTATCGTGATTACTTTTTCCCCAACAACTTCAGCGTAAGTGAGCAAAATATTGCAGTTTTAAAAAGTATCTTCTTTGCCAACTTACCCGAATCTGTGGAGCTTAAATAATGAAAAGCATAACAGAGTTTGAAGCTGCACTTAGTTACCCCTTAAATGTGAATGACATGCCTTTGCAAGGCCAGCAAGTAATAGAGGCCAGTGCCGGCACAGGAAAAACCTACAACATTACACGCATATTTTTAAAGCTTTTACTGGTTAAAGAAGCCACGGTTGAACAAATACTCATAGTGACATTTACCAAAGCGGCTACCCAAGAGCTAAAGGGCCGCATTGCGTCAGAAACCAATAAATTGCTGCATATTTTAAGCAATGAGCCCGAACAGCTTGACCCGCTTTTCACGCAAATGATCAACAGCATAACGCTTCCTAGTAACGCAGTGCCGAATTCACCAGCATCTGAAGAAAGCGAACTGAAAGAAGGTGACGCAAGGCCTTTATTTGAACAAAAAGTAGCATTTGCGCAGCGCTTATTAAAGCAAGCGTCATTGCGCTTAGATGAAGCCTCTATTTTTACCATTCACAGCTTTTGCCAGCGCATAATTAAGCAAACCGCCTTTATGCGCCAACAACCATTTTCACTTGAATTGGTGCAATCGAGCGCAAGTTTTATAAGCGAAGCGGTAGAAGACTGGTTTAGACGAAATCAACAAAATGAGGAGGTGTTAAGCACTCTAAAACACCTCAAATTATCAAGTCCACATGCCTTTATCCAAGAGTTTTCATCGGCATTATCGGGCTTTATTGAGCCCGAACTCATGCCCGAATCAGACCCACTCTTGCAAATGAAAGTGGCACAAGCAGAACAAAGCCTAGAAGCGGAAAAATCCAGCATTGTTGCGTATAAAAATACTTTTTTTGAGCAATGGGATGAAGCACACGGTACCGCGCTATTAAATGATTTTAAACAACTAGTGAATGCGCATGCAGAAACCATTCAAGCCGCGCTGAGTGATGCTAAAGCGAACAAAAAAGCCCTTGGGGTGTTTGAAGAATTAAGGCACTGGTTAACAGAAAAAGACCCTAGTTTGCCTGCCATAAGCAACTTAAAAGTCTTACTTGCCAAAAAACACGCCACGCTGTGCGTAGCCGCTTTAAATGACAGTGCGCTCACCGCGAACACCGAGGCTTTATTTAGCGCTTTACTAAGCGCATTTACAAGCTACTTAGAAGCGAGCAAAGACGCGCTAAACGCATTTGCGAAAACCCTAAAAGGCGTAGATAAAATCCGTAAGGATATTCATAAGCCTACTACGCGCGCGCGATACAGCTTAATGCTAAGCGCCATACAAGACATTAGGCAAACCGTTGCGCACAAAAAACAAAGCCTTGGATTTATGGACCATGATGACACCATTGCCCAGCTTGCAAGCGCAGTCCAAAGTAATAATGAAACGGTAATCAACTATATTCAACACAATTATCCTTACGCTTTAATAGATGAATTTCAAGATACCGACAGCGCCCAGTTTTCTATATTTTCGCGCTGCTATCCGCCCAATAGTCCTGACCATTTGCTGCTTATGATTGGCGACCCTAAACAGGCTATTTACGGCTTTAGAGGCGGCGATATCAATACCTATTTGGGCGCCTATGAAAATGCATTCCCTAAGTGGTCAATGCAGCATAATTTTCGCTCTAGCGAAAACATGATAGATGCCTACAACACGCTATTTTATGGTGAAAGCCTATTAAGCAATAGTTTATCAATAAAGAGCTTGAAGGCTCGATTGCCTGCACAGCACCAAGAACAAGGTGCCGAGCAAGTATTAAATACGCCTGAGAGTAGCGAAACTAAGGAAAAAAGCGCCTTACATGGCAAAAGTTTATTTGCTGAAAACATTAGTTACCCGTGGATTTATCCAGGCAAAAAGGGTGATGGTGACACCCCAGCGCTTGTTGATACCCTGCAAGGTGCAATACAGTTTCAGTTACATCGTGACGTATGGAAACCTAGCGACCCACAACAAGCTACTCCCAACCTTAGAGCCGAGTTCAAGAAAGAACAAGCCGAAGCGCTAAGTAGCGAAGTGATAAGGCTTTGCAAGCAAGCCCAAATTGGCGAAAACCCTGTTCAGCTGAAAGATATAGCGGTTCTAGTAGCATCCAAAGGTGAAGCTAAGCATGTACAAACAGCGCTGGCGAAAGTAAACGTACCTTCGGTATTTTTGAGCTCGCGCACAAACATATTTACTAGTGATCAAGCCAAGTCATTGTTTATGGTGCTTGATGGCATATTACACGTTAAGCAAAATGATAAGTTTTTACGCGCCCTAAGCACTGACTTGTTCGGTAAATCTCCTGCGTTTTTGCATACGTTGCTAGATGATGACAAGGCATTTGATGCGGCTAAAAATGAGTTTTTCGAATACAAAAAACTGTGGGAGAAAAAAGGCGTTTTTGTACTGGTAAGTGAACTCATAAAAGCTAATTATGTGAATGTGAGTGAAGAAGAATCGGCCGAGCGTAGCCTCACTAATTATATGCATTTAGCCGAAATTCTTAATACGCAAAGTAAAACTACCGAACATGCGTATCAATTACTCAATTGGTTTAATAAGCAAATTCCAAATGATAATGACATAGCCAACAGCCATGATGAAACCACCCATCAGCGCTTAGAGTCAGATGATGAACTACTCAAAATTGTGACTCTGCATGGCTGTAAAGGCTTAGAATATCCTATTGTATTTATTCCTTTCGCTGGCTTTGCACCTAAAAATTTACGTGCAAAACATTTGGTTCAGTTTTCAAAAACCAGTGAAAACAATAGCAAATATATTGTGAAACAAGTGGGTGAAAACGAACATGCCAAGGCCGCGCAAATTGAAGAATTTGAACAAGAGCAGCTTCGCTTGCTGTATGTGGGAATTACCCGAGCCGTTCATCGTTGTTACTTAGGTGTGGGCAAACCTGCACTTTACCAGCGCTCGGCTTTGTATCCCCTAATACAAGCTCAGTCAAGTGGTTCTGATGAACTATGTGATACACTTAGCGAGCTTCATCAACTCAACCCTGGTTTATTTAATTGGCAGTTTTTTGATGAAATTGACACTCAATTTACTTATTCACCGCAAACCACTGAAAACACCTTAAGCGCATCTAGCTTTAGCGGCAACAGTGACTCACAGTGGCAATTGTATTCGTTCTCGCGGCTAAGCAAGCACACCCAGCATGTTGACTTACATGACAAAGGCAAAGACGATAGCGAAAGCTTGCAACAGCCGCCAGCCGAGCAAAAGCCTGATGCAAACACGCCGCTTGAATACCGCTTTAGCATGGAGCGAAGTGCCGATACCGGCACTTTGTTACACAATTTATTAGAAGATCATGATTTTACTTCGCCCAATGGAGTTGAACACGGTGAAGCCTTAAGCGCAGATGAAAATAACCCCCATATTATGGTGTATCAAAACGCTGCCCGCGTATGCAATGTTGAGCAAATGAACGCATGGCTAAACGAAGTGCTTTCAACGCCACTGCCTGCCTTAAATGAATTTATACACAGTACGCAGAAACAAGCCTGGGTAAGTTTGCATCAACTTAAAAAAGGGCATGTACTAAAAGAACCTGAATTTTACTTTCCTATGCAAAGCGTAGCGCATGGTCAATTGATGCAAGTGCTTAATTTGCATAGAAAGCAAATGGCTGAGCAAAGGCAATTGAGTACCCCGCTAAGTGCCAGCGTAACCGCAGAAAGCCAATTAAGTGCCAGTGCTTTAAAAGGTATGATGCATGGCTTTATAGATTTATTGTTTGAACACGACAACAAGTATTACGTAGCCGATTACAAATCAAATCATTTAGGCAATGAGCCAGCAAGCTACAACGCCGAGAATATGACCGCGGCCATTCAGTCACATCAATATGACTTACAGTACGTAATATATAGCTGGGCGCTAGATAGGTTTTTGCAGCACAAACTGGGTGAGAACTACGATCGCGCTTCGCATTTTGGCGGCGTCTACTATTTGTTTTTGCGGGGTATGTCACCTAATTATCCTTTAGGAACTGGCGTGTATGCAGCGCAATTAAGCCCTGAAGTATGGCAAGCCCTTGATACCTTGCTAGATGCAGCACCAAGCCAAGGAGATGCATAATGAAGTTTACATCACTCTTAGCGCAGTTTGATCAAGTAAGCGCAGCCGATGGCGTAATGCTTAGCAATATTTTAAGGTTTTATCCTTTCATAGGCAGCGATTCTGAGCAAAGCATCTTATTTGCGACCTTGCTTAAATTTCACATTCACCTGCAACAAGGCAATACCTGCCTGCCTTTGCACAAAATAGCCGGCAAGCTACTTTTTGCCAGCGCTTTACCAGAAACTGGCAACATTGATACAGAGGCAGATGATGCACCTACCAATGAGAATGTCAAAACGGGCATAATGCTCCCTGAGGTATCTGAACTCAGTGGGATTATTGAAAAATGGATACAAAACCAAACAGAAGCCTTTCCTTATTTGTTCGAACAGGCAGAGCTCAGGCTTCATCGCTACTTTTACTACGAAGCCGAAATAGCGCAGCACATCAAGCAAATTAATCGAAGCTTAAATGTGCAACTAAGCAGCGAACTTCAGCAAGTTTTCCAAAATTTGTTTCCTAATAAAAGCCGTGTTGATTGGCAGGCTGTTGCGGTAGCTAGCGCCTTGAATCAAGGCCTAATGATTTTAAATGGTGGCCCGGGTACCGGCAAAACTCACACTCTGGCGCGCATGTTAATTATGCTGCAAATGCAGTTTCCCAACAAAATAATAAAGCTAGCCGCCCCCACTGGGAAAGCGGCACAACGCCTGCATGAATCCTTAAGTAAAACCTTTGCCAAACTTACAAGTACAGAACACTCAAGCTTGGCAAAAGTTATTAGCCGAATCCCCAAAGACACCACCACATTGCATAAATTGATTGGTACTCATGTGGGCAAAACTACCAGTATTAAAAGTGAGCATAAGAAGCTGGGCTGCGACATTCTAGTCATTGATGAATTCTCAATGGTTGACGTTGCCCTATTCGCTAAAACTTTACGTGCTTGCAAGCCCAATGTGCAACTTATATTGGTGGGTGACACTCAGCAATTACCGTCAGTAGAAGCGGGAAATATATTAAAAGACTTAAGCCATACCGCTGGCATGCAAAAATCAGATAACATGCTGAACTTTATTACTCAGGTAACGGGGTATAAGCTTGAAGCAGAACTAGCAAACGGCGCTGACCATATTGTGACCTTGTATAAAAACCATCGCTCAGAGCAAAATGTATCTGATATAGCGGATGCCATACAACAAGGTAACATTAGCTTGTTGTCAAACTTACTCACTGAGCAAAACGATACAGCAAGTAGCTCGCAAAAAAACACCTCTTTGTACGCCGACGATTGTGACGAAGCGCACTTTAAACTAGGCCTAGCGAATAAGTTAGCAGCACTTATTGAGCACTACCAAAACGCAATACAAAGTGCGCCCACGCCGCAAGCTTTACTTTATGCATTAAATGAATATCGCGTACTTACGCCCATCAGAAAAGGCCCTTACGGTGTACAGGGGCTTAACTATTTCATTACGCAGCAACTCGCACAGCATAAGGTAAGTGCGTATAACGCACCCATTCAAGCGTTTCACGGGCAGGCCATTATTATTAATGAAAATGACTACTCCGTGGGCTTAAGTAATGGTGACGTAGGTGTGGTGTGGGATAGCAACAAAGGAACAGATAAACCGCCTGAGTTGGTCGCGTTTATTGAACAAGATGATAAAAAAGTAAAGCAAGTGAGTTTACACAGGCTGCCTAAATACGAAACGGCATTTGCCCTCACGATTCATAAAACACAAGGCAGTGAATATGAGCAAGTATTATTAGTGCTTCCGTTTGGCGGTGCACAGGGCTGCACGCAAGAATTGCTATATACTGGCATAACACGGGCGCAAAAGTCAGCCGATATACTCGCCGTGCATTCAGTGTTACACGCTAGCCTTAAGCGCAGTAATCAGCGCGATACTTGCCTAGCTAGCCTGCTTCAGCAGCCACCTGCTAACTTGCCGTAAAAGAATAACATAAGGGATACAATGAAGTTTCTGCATACATCTGATTGGCATATTGGCCGCCAGTTTCACAATGTTTCGTTATTAGAAGACCAAAAACATGTGCTAGCTCAAATCATTGAGTACGTCAAAACCGAACAAGTAGATGCGCTTGTAATTGCCGGTGATATTTATGACCGTGCCATTCCCCCAGCAAATGCCGTTGCCTTGCTCGATGAAACCCTAAACACAATATGTTTAACGCTTAACGTCCCCGTAATTTTAATATCAGGCAATCATGACAGCGCAGAAAGGTTGCGCTTTGGTGCAGGGCAAATGAAGCAGTCAGGCTTGCATATTTTAAGTAAAATAGAAGATGTTACACAAGCCGTTGTAATTAAGGCTGAGGACCTTGAAGTTGCTTTTTACGGCATACCTTACTGCGAACCCTTAAGCGTAAGGCAAGTGTTCAATGAAGAACTAAAAAACTATGACGATGCGCATACGTTTTTGGTGAACAAAATTAAAGATGCAACACTGAGCAATCAGATTAATGTATTAATCAGCCATTGTTTTATTGATGGTGCTGAAGAATCAGATTCTGAGCGGCCTTTACAAATTGGCGGCGCCGACAGAGTAAGCTATACACCCTGCACAAGTTTTGACTACGTTGCCTTAGGCCATTTGCATAGCCCCCAATACAAAGGCGAACCACATATTCGCTATTCTGGCTCTATTATGAAATATAGCTTTTCAGAGCAACATCAAAAAAAAGGCCTAAGCTTAGTTGAAGTAGACAAAACAGGCTTAGTCAAACAGACTCACTTACCCCTTAAACCCCTGCGCAACATGCGAGTAATAGAAGGCGAGCTAAACACTATACTTGAGCAAGGTAAACTTGACCCACATAGCGATGATTACTTACTGGTTCGTTTAACTGACAAACACGCCATACTTGATCCTATGAGCAAGTTGCGCGCGGTATACCCCAATGTGTTGCACCTTGAAAAGCCCGGCATGTTTGACCCAAGCAACAGGTTAATGACGCAAGCTTCATTAAAACGTGGCGAAGCAGAAATGTTTAAAGATTTCTATTCTCAGGTAACGGGCAATGATATGTCTAATGAGCAACAAGAAGTGATTTCTGGATTGATAAACGATTTGAATAAGTAGGGCAAACCCATGAAACCACGTAAACTTGTTGTACAAGCCTTTGGCCCCTTCGCAACAAAAGAAGAGCTTGATTTTAGCCGCCTGGGCAACAACCCACTATTTTTAATAAATGGCCCCACCGGCGCTGGAAAAAGCTCAATTTTAGATGCTATTTGCTTCGCGCTTTACGGCCAAACCACTGGAGCGGAACGCACTGCAACTCAAATGCGCTGCGATTTTGCCAGCCCTAAACTACTTACTGAAGTAAGTTTAGACTTTTCACTTGGCAACAAAACCTATCGCATTACTCGTATTCCTATGCAAGAGCGCAGCAAAGCAAACGGTGAAGGCACAACCAGCCAAGCATCAAAAGCCACTCTATGGGAATTAGATGGCACTGAAAACAACACTTTATTAGTTGAATCTAAAGTCACTGAGGCTGACGCCCAAATTCGCACTTTGATTGGCCTTGACGTAGAGCAGTTTCGCCAAGTAATGGTGCTGCCCCAAGGCAAATTCAGAGACTTACTTTTAGCTGACTCCAAAGACAGAGAAAAAATATTCAGCCAGCTATTTCAAACCTCGATTTATAAAAAAATTGAGGATGCGCTAAAAACTAAAGCATTGGCTATTACCAAAGCGAAGAGCGATCACGAAAATCAAATTAAAGGGATTTTACAAAGCGCTGATGTAGAAAGCGCAGAACAATTAAAGCTTAGTATTGCTAAAATACAGCCTGAACTTGAGCTTGCTTTAACAGAAAAAACAGCCGCCAGCGAGGCACTGAAATTCGCTGAAAAACGCCTTGATGATGCTAAAATTCTCACAAGCAAATTTGACAATCTTGCTAGAAAAAATGAAGAGCTAGCACAGCACAGTATGCAAAAAGTCGACATTGAGAAAAGTCAGCTTCAGCTAAAGTTGGCACTAAACGCACAAAAGCTTGAAGCCCCGTTTTTAGCTAAAAATGACTTACATGAAAAGGTAGGCACCACTCAAGCCTCGTTGAAGCTTAGTGAAGCAAATTTAACTCAAGTAAACGCGCATCTTAAAGACGTAACATTGGCATTTTCGAAGGCTGAAGAAGCGCACAAAAATGTACAAATATTACAAACTGATTTGAATAAACTTGAGCAATACTTAGGGCTTGCAAACGAGCTAAGCGAGGCTAGAAACACACAAGAAAACTGCCAAAAAGAATTTAACGTTCACCATGAAAAGCAGCTTGGCGAGCAAAAAAAACTTAGCTATCTTAAGGCGCAAATAGCTGAAAAAGAGGCTTCAATAGCGCAGCTCAATATTGCACTTGAAGCATTGCCAGAACAAAGCATATTGCTTGAGAAATATCGCCAAAACAAAGACGCTCGGCAAAAACTTTTCCAAGCCAATGAAGAACTGCACATCCTTAAAATTCACACCCGTGCAGCCAAGAATACATTAGATGGCGCTGCCACTTTATTGAGCGATTTAGAAACCGCAGCTAAAAAATGTGAGTATTCGTGGCACAGCAATCAAGCGGCCATATTAGCGCAAGATTTGCAAACAGGTGAAGCTTGCCCGGTGTGCGGTAGCCTAGAGCATCCCAATTTAGCTCAAGCGCTCTTAGACAATGCCGCGAGTAAAGAAGATGTTGAGCAAGCTAGACAAAAAGTAAGTGCCCAAAGCGCCCTACGTGATAAGGCAAAACAAAGTGTTGATAACGCGCTAATTAAAGAAAATACGAAAGCAGCCGCCATTGCTGAGATTGAAACAGCACTAGGTGAGCTTGCCTTACAAGCACCCGAAGCGCTCAACCGTGAGTTTGAAACGCAGCAAGCCGTGGTAGAGTCTTTAAACAGCACCAAGCAATCTCTTGCCATCATACAAGGCTCGCTTAGTAAGGAAAAACGTGAATTATTGCAACTTGAAGAGACATATTCAGCCACTGAAAAGCTAGCCAATACCAGTAAAGAGCGTTTAAGAATAGCTGAAAGCCAAGTGGAGCAAACACAAAAAAAGTTACCTGAAAAGTATCAAGACTCGGTGAGTTTAAATACTGAAATTGCTGATACTCGCAGCAAAATAGTGAATTTAAACACGGCCCTAGAGCAAGCGCGTAAAAACAAAGATAGCGCGCAGTCACAGCTTGATAAAAGCGAAGCGAACACGGCCTCTTTAGCCAACCAGTTAAAAGGGCTTCAAAACGAACTCGCTACCGCCATACAAGCCTGGGAGCTTAAGTTACAGGCAAGTGAGTTTGACAATGAAGCGCAATTTACGCAAGCCCTACTAAGCGACGAAGAACAAGCTCGGCTCAACAAAGAAATTGATAACTACAAGCAAACTCTCAACACCCTTGAAGGGGCTAAAACGCAGCTTGAAAGTGAGCTTAAAGATAAGACGCTACCTAACTTAGTACAGCTTGAAGAACAACTTACCCTTGCCAACCAAGGGTATGTACAAAAAGATGAAGCATGGCGGGGTATTGAGCAGCGTAACAATCAGTTAAGTCAAGTGCAGGCCAAACTCGTTGGTGCGCTTAAGAAGCATGAAGCTTTAGACCAACAATACAATACAGTGGGCACGCTGTATGAAGTGTCAAACGGCATAGGCGGCAATAAAGTTAGCCTTCAACGCTTTGTACTAAGCGTACTGTTAGACGACGTATTAATACAAGCTTCTGAGCGCTTACTGCTTATGAGCAGTGGGCGTTATCAGCTCATTCGCAAAGAAGAGCGTGCAAAAGGCAATAAAGCTTCAGGCCTTGAGCTTGAAGTAGATGATACTTACACAGGTAAATCCCGCTCAGTGGCAACATTGTCAGGCGGTGAGTCATTTATGGCGGCACTTGCCCTTGCGCTGGGTTTGTCAGACGTGGTGCAATCATACGCTGGGGGCATTAAGCTTGACACCCTATTCATAGACGAAGGCTTTGGTAGTTTAGATCCTGAATCATTAGAACTCGCCATTCGCACGCTGGTAGACTTACAAGCAACGGGGCGCACCATTGGTATTATTTCCCACGTAAGTGAACTGAAAAACCAAATGGCCCTGCGCGTAGATGTGCAAGCAAGCCAAGCAGGCAGCAAAATTGCCTTAATCGCCTAAGGTAAGTCATAAAATCAAAGGCCAAGGCCTACTAGTGAACAATAATTAATAGTTAAAAATTAAAAAAGGTCAGCGACTCTTGCGAATCACTGACCTTTTTATGAGATAGTTTATCTAAGTCTTAAAATAAGAACTTAGCGCCTAGGTATAAGCGACGAGGTTCAACAAAGTCTTTTGCTTCACCAAATGCAAAACTACCGCTCCCAGCAACTAATTGCTCTTCTTCAAGAACAGCTTGGTCATCAAGCACGTTGAATACGTCTAAGAAGAATTCTGCTTTGTAGTCACCAAAGGTATGGTTGTACTTAAAGCGAATATCTAGGGTGCCGTATGCCTCAGTTTTTTCACTGGCTAGATTTCCTGGAGCAATCCATAATCCATCATAACCACCAAAGTCATAAGACTCCTCTTCGCGTAATGGTAATAAGCGGCCATAAACGTTTTGAGCTCTGTTATAAAAGGTACCCGAGTTCCAGTTATAAATTGCGCCAATTTCAAAACCATTATCAAAGTAGTAAGTACCGAACACTTTAAATTGATGTTCAATATTGCCTGGCTGCTTACCATACATGTTAGGTGCGCGAGGGTCTAAGTAATAGAAATCACCTTGTAAGTCTGCATTACCATCTGAATTTGAATTACCTTCCGCGTCATTGTAAGTGTATGAAGCGAGCAAATTCCAATTGTCAGTACGTAGCTTTTTGAAAGTCACTTCAATACCTTGATAATCTCGTTTACCACCTTCAAGCGTAGCTAGCACGTAGTTTGATCCAGGATTTTCAGTATAACCAAAGTAAGACAAAGGTAAGGCCAAGCTTGAACCGTCAAGTTGCCCGCCCTCAGTATAAACACCTAAATCGTAATCTTCTAAAATATCTCTAGTAGCACGTTTAGTGTATGTTACTGATATATTGGTACTTTCACTTAAGTTTTTCGAATAACCTATTAGGAATTCGTCGGTATAAGGCGTTTTAGTAGTAGGGGCAAAGAAAGCGTCTTGCGTACCCACACCACCGCGAGTACGGAAAGTTTCCCATGCGCCGTTGTAGTAAACCTGCTCTTCACGTACCGAACCTGTTAAATTACCTGCGAATGATGTCATATCAGTACGCACTGGGTCATAATATCTTCCAGTAAAGGCCCATACTTTTGAATCACCGTCGCCATTAATGTCATAAACAACACTTAGTCGCGGTGCTATTTCCCAATCAAAACTAAAGATTTTAGCGCCTGTAGAAGCGTAATGATCCCATTTTTCAGCGCGTAGCCCTACATTCACGGTTAAATCGTCAAAGTTAACACTATCTTGAATGTAAAAAGTCTGACCTTTAGTTTCAAGCTTCGACTCTGCTTGTTGAGTTTGAATAATTCGATACGCGTTTACGTCACCGGTTGGGTTGCCGGCAGTGCTATCAAATACAATAGATGCAACATCTTCAACATCAATCCCCACTGCAGTAGCTATACGTTCTGCATCATCTTCAGATAGGTCTCTAGAACCAACCCAGCCTTGATTTCCAGTGTAATCTGCAAAGGTTACGCCTGCATCTGCATCGTCTATAGACGTATATTGAGCCGAATCACCGGTATAAACTGAATTAGTGATATTTTCGTTAGTTTCACGTGAATAACCCGCTTCAATTGTATGGTAACCAAAGTCAGTATCTAAATAGTATTCAACATTTACGTAAGCACTTTCTTTATTACGGTCACGCAGCGTGTTTGCGCCTAAGCCGCCTAAATCGGTGTCTGATTGAGAGGCACTGCCAGCATTACTTAAATAAGCAACATCGTTACGCGTTGTAGCATCTTTTGCTAAATCAGAAAGTTCAGATTCATGACGCATAAATCCAGCGTTAATCACCACATCATCCCATAGGTGTGAATAATCTATTTTGAAGTTGTCACCACCTGCATCTCTTGAGCTGTCACGATTTGAAAGAACGGTAAAGTCACTAGTACCTGACCTTTCAAGCGGGTCATTAAAGTAGGTTAATACTAAACGGTCATTGTCTGTTGCTTGCCAAGTTAGTTTACCAAAGCCAAGTGTCTCTTCCCTCTCAGTAGAACGAGAAAACTCACCTGTATCAGCATTTAAAACATCATCTTTTCTGTTTTTAATTTGGTAAGAAGCAAAAAACCACAGCTTGTCTTTAATAATTGGGCCGCCTAAAGTAACGGCAGTATCGTAAGTTGAAAACCCGCCACTAGCTTGCTCAGCATCTGCGACTAGACTGTCATTTTGAAAATAATAGTTAACCGAACCGTGAAATTCATTACTACCTGATTTTGTAATAACTCGCGATACTAAGCCAGTACCCCCAGCATATTTAGCAGGTACACCGCCGGTTAATACTTGTTGCTCTTGAATAATCTCAGAGTTAATGTTGCCGCCGAATGTACCGGTAACATTATCAGTTACGTTTACACCATCAATATAATAAACGTTATCTGAAGACTGCCCAACAGTACCGCCGCTATCGGCATAGTTAACACCTGATTTCGAAGAAGGATTCCCACCGGCACTTGGCTTCACGCCCGGTGTTAATTGCAAATAGCTTTGGTAAGAACGCCCAGTAGGCAATGACTCTGTTAGATCAAGCGTAATATCGAGTCCTGTTGATGAAGACGTTGTATCAATAGCCGTAATGGCACGCCCTGATATACTAATGGTTTCAACATCGCTTGTATCGGTGCTCACAACATAACTTAAGTTTAAACTTTTACCTGTAATTACTCTTACATCAGTTGCTTCAAATGGCTGGATATTCGCACCGTTAACGCTTACCGTATATTGACTTGAAGCGTCTAGCCCTCTTAAAGTCACAAACCCGTCTGCATCTGTTACGGCATTTTTACTCACTAAACTATCAGGTGCCTCTACTAATATAGAAGCCCCGGCCAATGGATTACCACTAGCATCTGTTATTTTTATTTTTAAACCACCGGTATCTGCTGCATAGACTGAAGCGGATACACCTAATGCTGCAGCAACAGCGAACGCTGTTAAACTGCGTTTAATATTTTTCATGTCGATTTCCCTGAATTATAGTTATTTTAGATACGGCGCGTAGATGAAGATTAATCTAGATTCTAATTTTAAGTCGCTTTTTTATACTATAGTCTAATAAATGTGATGTAAACATATGTTTTTTGCGCACTCAAATTCGCTTTTATTGTTAATAAAGGCCACTTAGTTAAGCAATGAAAATTGCATACGCACGCTCGTAACCGCACGAGCAACGGGCGCACTATTGGTATTATTCCCCACGTATATGTCTGGTATTGTGTCCCACGTATATGTCATCCCCTTGAAGAAGGGGGAGCCCCTTGCCACTCGCTATTCTTTGACGAGCCGCGCTAGTGCATTTTCTATACTAAAGTTTGAGAATGACCTGCCGTTAACCTATGATGACTGCACATATCGGCGAATTTTGTCTTATCGCTAAAATATCACCTATATGTTTACTCTAAGCTTCGCTTCGATATCCTTAATATTTAACGAGAAAGTACGAGTTACGTGATAGCAAACAACAAACTCAAACACGCCATTTCTTGGGTTGGCGGTAAACATGAAACTGAGCAAATCAAATTTGCTCAATTTAAAGAATTGGTGACGAAAGTCCCTCTGCTTTACTTCATATTGCTCGTAAATTCACTCGTTTTAGCCTATACATTTTATTCTGTAGCACCAAACTACCTTACTGTTTTTGTGGCAGCTGCGTTATCGGTAGGTTGTGTTTTTCGCTCATTCAAATGGTACGGCTATAGAAAAAAGCACTTCACGATCAAGCAAGTTGAATATCAAATAAAAATGACTGTGCTATTTTCCATCATAATGGGATGGGGTTTTATGGCATGGGGGATAGCCTTATTTCAGTATGGTGATATTGGCCAACAAGTGCATGTTGCTTACTACATATCTATTACTGTGTTTGGCATCATCGTGTGTTTAATCCACTTACCCGCTGCGGTTTGGAGTATTTCTATTTCGGTAGGCATCCCGTTCGTAATTTTCTTTTGTGCAACCGGCTCACCCATCTTCATGTCTATTGCGTTTAATTTTAGCATTGTTGCCGCAGTTTTGGTTTCTATTGCCCTTAGTTACTACAAGTCTTTTTCAAACGTAATTACGTCGCGCTATGCACTTGAACAACAACATAAACAAACCCAAGCACTTAACTTACAAAATGAATTATTAGCCAATCAAGACGGCTTAACGCAACTAGCAAATCGCAGAAGCTTCGCCAAACATCTTGAAAACAAACTAGAAAGCGCTTCGAGTAACAATCAATTTATAGTAGGTCTATGCGATTTAGACGGCTTTAAACCAGTCAATGACATTCACGGCCATGCCGCTGGTGACCGAGTATTAAAAGAAGTTAGCCTGCGCTTGCGGCAAATTGTCAAAGATGACTGCATGCTAGCGAGAATTGGCGGTGACGAGTTTGGTTTTGTGATTGACCACAGCGCTAGTCCTGACAACATAATAGTCCTTGGAAACCAGATTACGCAGGCACTTCGCTCACCCTTTATTATGCGCTCAGGCTTGGTCCAAATATCAGGCTCTTGTGGCTTTGCTGTGTACCCTGAAGCGGGTAATACTGTTGATAAACTACTAGAGCGTGCCGACTTCGCTCTTTACCAAGCCAAAAACGAAGCACGAGGCTCATCGGTAGTTTTTTCAACTGACCATGAACAACTTATTAGCAACAAATCAAAAATTGAACTCGCTTTAACTCAAAGTATGCTCAACAAAGAACTGAGCTTACATTATCAACCAATTGTGAATGGTAAAACGGGTGACATACGAGGGTTTGAGGCGCTTGCTCGTTGGTATAATGACGAACTAGGCCATATACCGCCAAATGAATTTATTAGCATTGCTGAGAAAACCGGCATTATTAGTGAATTAACTTTGTATTTGTTTGAACTGGCAGTAAAAGAACTCGCCCGCTGGCCAGAACATCTATTTTTGTCGTTCAATTTGTCGGTACATGACGTAATGAGCAGTAAAACACTGCATGACTTAGAAAACATATTGATGACACACAATATTGCGCCGCAGCGAGTGCAATTTGAAATAACTGAAACCATTATGATGAGTGATATTGACCATTGCTGTGAGGTAACAAAAACCTTGCGTGAAAAAGGCTTCATTATAGCGCTTGATGATTTCGGCTCAGGCTATTCTAGTTTAGGGTATCTGCACAAGTTAAACTTCGATACTCTTAAAATAGATCGCAGTTTTGTTGCCAATCTTGAGCATGATCCGCGTAGCCAAGGGATCATAAAAACAATGCTTGAATTGTGCAGTAACTTTGATATTACGAGCACCATTGAGGGTGTTGAAACCGAAGCACAACGAACAATGCTTCTGTCTTTAGGATGCAAAAACATGCAAGGTTATTTCTTTCACCGCCCCGCCCCTATAAGCGAGTTTAATCTACAAATTCAGCGTGCATCTTAGCTAAGCATTAATATTTCGACTTTTGTTGAAGTTTTATTCAGTCCTGCCGTTACCCTCACTAATCCGTATGCTCGTTTTCACATTGGAAGTTATTACTTACTATAATTATGCTTGAACCTTTCTTTGATCTTTTTGTATTAGACGAAGAAAGCCTCCTGGTTGTTGGAAGCTTTCACCCTGCTGTAGTGATGATTTCTATTGGTATTGCCATTATTGCCTCATTCATGGCGCTACAAGTTGCCACGCAGGCAAATACTACACGTAGTAAACACAAAAGACGCTTATTAACAGCTTGCGGCAGTATTGCCCTAGGCGGTGGCGTTTGGTCAATGCACTTTATTGGCATGCTCGCTTTTGACCTTTGTACAACGGTGAGCTACAACATAGAAATTACCGCACTATCTTTTATCCCAAGCGTTGCCGCATCATGGGTAGCATTAAGTGTAATGGCCAAACCTCAACCTAAGATGAGCGAATTTATTGCAGGTGGTGTACTGGTTGGCGCCGGCATTGGTACCATGCATTACGTGGGAATGGCGGCTATGGAAATGGCCCCTTTACTACGCTACGACTTGTTTTATTTTTTGCTATCGATTGTGGTGGCGGTAGCCCTCGCTATTTTATCATTGTGGATTCGTTTCAGCTTAAATCGTTTTGCTGGCATTAAATTAGGTCACATGCACAAAAATGCTATTGCGGCCTCGGTAATGGGCTTTGCTATATCTGGCATGCATTACACCGGCATGGCAGCGGCTCGCTTTGTAAAGCCTCCGGGTTTTGAAACCGGTTCGCAAACCGGACAAATGTCATTTTATTTAGGCTCTGCGGTAGCCATTATCACCATTATGATTATATTGCTGGTACTTTTGGTGAACATGCTGATTAAATATCAAGACTCCCTTCAGCAAGTAAAATTAAGTGAAGCTAGATACAAAGCCACCACCAGCACAGCCATAGATGCGATTATAACGTTCGATGACAAAGGCCAAATTGAAAGTGGCAACAAAGCAGTAGAAACTTTATTGGGCTGGCAATTACGCAAGCTCGATAAACCTAATATTCGTCAATTTATTCCCCCTAAATTTGTTGACGACTTCAATGCATATATTCAGCATTTTTCAAATAATAATCAGGCGCTTGCATCAAAAGAAGGCCGAGATGTAGAGGCTATTCATAAAGATGGCAGCCATATTCCAGTATCAGTATCAATTGGCCATACCTGCGTTCAAGGTAAGAGCCTTTTTGTAATGTACATTAGTGATTTGCGCTACCGTATTGAAATGCAGCGCGCTCTAGTTAAAAGTGAAGCGCAGTTTCGCTCACTTATTGCCAATATCCCCGGTATTGCTTATAGGTGCATGAACGCTGAAAAATGGCCCATGCTCTTTATTAGTGACGCGGTAACCCAAATTACAGGCTACCCAGCAAGTGACTATTTAGGCAAGCAACCCAAGCGATACTTTTACGAACATGTACACCCTGATGACCTTGAAAAAGTAAGCCAACAGGTTAAAGAAGAGCGAAGCTATCAACTAGAATACCGAATTATTGATAAAGACAAAAACGTTCGCTGGTTATTAGGATATGGCAATAGAGTTGATGGCATAGACGAAGCAGACGTGTGGCTAGACGGCTTTATTATGGACATTACTTACCGCAAAGAAATGGAGCAAGATTTACGTATTGCTAAAGACAATGCGGAACAAGCGGTAGCTGCTCGCACGGCGTTTTTGGCTAATATGAGCCATGAAATTAGAACACCTATGAATGCCATTATTGGTTTTAGTGACATACTACTAGATGACAAGCTTGCACCTGAGCAACAAAAACACCTGCAAACTATTAACCAAGCGGCTAAATCATTACTTCACTTACTCAACGACATACTTGATAGCGCCAAGCTTGAAAAAGGTAAATTTGATTTAGAGCTTCGTGATTATTCACTTGTTGAAGAAGTTGATTCGGTAGTATCTACCCTCTGGCTGCAAGCTAATGGAAAAGGCTTGTATTTGAATGTAAATATGGATTCAAATATAGCACAGCAATACCACGGTGCCCCCGACAGAATTCGCCAAGTGCTGACCAATTTAATCGGTAACGCTATTAAGTTTACGGCGCAAGGCGGTGTTAATGTAGATGTATCAGTTAACACAAAGCAAGAATTAGAAGTGTGTATTCGTGATACCGGCATAGGAATGACCGCCGAGCAGCTAGACACGGTTTTTGACGCTTTCGCACAAGCCGACGCAAGTGTGAATCGCCGCTTCGGTGGAACAGGTTTAGGTACCACTATAAGCAAGCAACTAGTTGAACTTATGGGCGGCGTTATATCGGTTCAAAGTATATTTGGCTCAGGTACAAGTTTTACCTTTACCTTTCCTGCTCACCCCGCACATAACGACGCTGAGAACGAGTCAGTCATAGCGAAGGTCGATATTCCGCCCTTGAATATGCTACTGGTAGATGATATTCAGCAAAACTTAGATTTACTCACCATACTCATGCGCAGGCAAGGACATACCATTACCACTGCTCGTGACGGCCAACAAGCCTTGCTTCGCATGCAAAGTGATGCCATAGATATTGTATTGATGGATGTTCAAATGCCCATTATGGATGGATTAAGTGCAGCTCGAGCCCGCCGAGAACAAGAACTAGAGCAAAACTTAGCACATATTCCATTAATCGCCTTAACCGCAAGTGTGCTTCCTGAAGACAAAAAAGCCGCATTTGACGCAGGCATGGACGGTTTTGCCAATAAGCCGGTTGATGTAGAACTGCTTCAGCATGAAATAGCCAAGGTACTGCAACTAGATACGCGCGCTGCCGTTGGAAGTAGAACTACCACGCGTGAAAGCCATACCCAAAGTGTGAATGAGAAAAAAGGCGCCCTAATGTGGGGCGATAGCCAAACCCATTTAAAAGAAATTCGCAGCTTTATGCAAAGCAAAGCGCATTTTATTACGCACATTGAAAAATTACTCGCCAGTGAAGATTGGCCGCAAATTTGCGCCCAGCTGCATGGTGCGAAAGGCTTAGCTGGCAATTTAGCCTTAAGCGCACTTACCCAAAGATTAAGTGAAGCTGAAAAGCACGCCTTGAAGTCATCAAGCCATAATCTTGAGGTATGTTTGCCGCTGATAAAAGATGAAATGGATGCGCTGCACACTTATTTAAAGGGCCAGGCAAATATTGGCGGAATTGAACGCGACGCCGATAAGAATATTGATGTAGAGAACTGCTTGCGCCTAATTAGTAATATTCGAAAAAGCGCCGCTGACAACCAATACAACGAAGCTGATTTAGACACCTTATTAGCAAGTGTACCAAGTGCTCAAAGAGCACAATGCGAGTTAATTCATGAGGCTTTAGATGACTTCGAATTCGATCAAGCCATAAAGCAATTAAACATTTTAGAATCACAAATTAAAGCGACGTAAAGACAGTACTATATGAGTGATAAAAAGATAGAACGCAAACATACAATACTGGTGGTTGATGACGAACCCACCAATTTACGAGTATTGAAAAAAATGCTCGAAGAGCATTATTTGTTAACGTTTGCTAAAAGCGGGGAAGAAGCGCTTCGCATTGTAAAACGAGACTTACCCGACCTAATATTACTTGATGTTATGATGCCTAATATGAGCGGATTTGAAGTGTGTAAACACTTAAAATCTGAGCTTATCACTAAACCTATTCCGGTTATATTTGTAACCGCGCTTAGTGATGACGTAGATGAAGCAAAAGGCTTTGAGGCAGGCGCGGTAGATTACATCACCAAGCCAGTGTCACCTTCGGTGGTAAAAGCGCGGGTGAAAACTCACCTATCATTAGTGCAAGCCGATGATTTACGTCGCACCCGTTTACAAGTTATTCAGCGCTTAGGGCGAGCATCAGAATACAAAGATAATGAAACCGGAATGCACGTTATGCGCATGAGCCATTATTCTAAAGTGATTGCCCTTGCCCATGGTTTATCTGAAACCGCCGCTGACAACTTATTACACGCCGCGCCCATGCACGATATTGGTAAAATTGGCATTCCTGATAGCATTATGCTTAAACCAGGCAAGCTTACCGATGAAGAGTTTGCGGTTATGAAAACACACCCTCAAATTGGTGCTGAAATTTTAGGTGAAGACGACTCAGAGCTAATTGCTCTAGCCAAAGTAGTATCACTTACGCATCATGAAAAATATGACGGTACAGGCTATCCCGCGGGCTTAAAAGGCGAAGAAATACCTATTGAAGGACGCATAGTGGCAATAGCCGATGTATTTGACGCACTCACCAGTAAGCGCCCTTACAAAGAGGCTTGGAGTGTTGAAAAGTCTTTAGAATTTATTCGAAGCCAAAGCGGAAAGCACTTTGACCCAACCATGGTTGTGCTGTTTGAGCAATCTTTGGATGAAATTTTACAAATAAAAGAGCGTTTTCACGATTAACTTGCTGCGCCAGCATCAATGCATTTGCGCTTTTTAGTGCACCACTATGTAACATTACCAGCAGGCAAGGAAGCAAAGCCGCTCTTTTATCTTATGTTTCACTCTACTTTTCCCGCACACCAAATACACCTATCCAGTTGATACATAGACACTTTTAAATGAAACAAATGTTTCACCCTAACAAGCTTGTAAAAATTTGGGTCAAGTTCTTGCATAAGAAATAAATTAGCACTTTTTTAAAGCACTGCAAACGAATCATGCAAGTTACACACATCCACTCAGTTATCCCCTGTACGAGGACCATTTAATGAAACCAAATTCAGATGTATTGTTTGCATTAGATGACATACCCACTCCCAAGCAATCTATAACCGCTGGCTTACAGCATATTTTAGCTTGCTTCGTGGGGATTATTACTCCCTCGTTAATTATAGGCTCTGCGCTTGGATTAGAATCTGAAGTTCCTTATTTAATTAGTATGTCGTTGTTTGTATCAGGCATAGCAACCTTCATTCAAGCTAAAACCTTTGGGCCTGTGGGCTGCGGCCTTATAGCAGTGCAAGGCACAAGTTTCGCGTTTATTAGCGCACTATTAATAGCCGGCTTCTCGGTGAAAGCAAATGGTGGCAGCAAAGACGAAATTTTAGCCAGCTTATTTGGCGTGTGCTTTATGGGCGCATTTATCGAAATAATTGTGAGTTTGTTTGTTGATAAAATAAAGCGTGTTATTACCCCCTTAACCACCGGCATAGTAATTACCACTATTGGCGTAAGTTTAATTAAAGTAGGGATTACTGATTTAGGCGGCGGGTTTGGTAGCGAATCATTTGGTAGCATGACTAACCTAGCCATTGGCGTATTTGTGCTAAGTTTGATCATTGGGTTAAATGTCTCTAAAAATCCGTGGGTTCGTTTATCAGGCATTATGATAGGCATGGTATTGGGCACTGTTGTAGCCTACTTTATGGGAATGGTGTCATTTGATGGGCTAGCTGAACAACCCCTTGTTAGTGTTCCTGTGCCGTTTAAATATGGCGTAAGTTTTGAATGGGATATATTTATCCCTATTGCAATGATTTACTTTTTAACGGCTCTTGAAACATCGGGGGATTTAACGGCCAACAGCCTATTTTGCGGCCTTCCAATTAAAGGCCCAAAATATATTAAACGCATTAAGGGCGGCATATTAGCCGACGGCATTAATTCAGCTATAGCGGCTGTATTTAATACCTTTCCAAACACTACGTTTGGCCAAAACAATGCCGTAATTCAACTTACCGGCGTGGCGAGTAGGCATGTAGGTTTTTATGTAGCGGGCATGCTTGTAATTTTAGGCCTATTTCCAATTATTGGCGGCGCACTGCAAGCTATTCCCAAACCCGTATTAGGCGGTGCTACACTGGTTATGTTTGCGACCATTGCAGTGGGCGGGATCAAAATCTTGGCTAGTGAGCCCATTGATAGAAGAAGGTCACTTATTATTGCAACATCACTTGGCATGGGCTTAGGCGTATTAATGGTGCCTGATGTTCTTCAAGGTTTACCTAGCGTGTTACAAAACATATTGTCATCTTCAGTTACCTCGGCCGGATTTACCGCTATTGTAATGAGCTTACTAATACCTGAAACACATGATGAAGCAACAGCGAGTGAATCATTAAAAGATACCGCACCATAAGAACATCGAGCTGTTATTCGAAACTATTCCTAACATATACATTGCAGGCGCAATATTTTTCTTACGAGGTATTAACGTTTAGCAGAATAAGATTTAAGTCGCTTATATCAACAACCTTTGTTGCAATACACGAAGCGTTTTACGTTGATTAAAAAACCCGCCAAGTGGCGGGTTTTTTGTTTGGAGGTTAGAGTAAAAGCGTGGCCCGTTACTCTGGCAAAATAGGGGACCTTCCGTTGCTTGGATCGTAACTTTCGTTGACAGGCTTTACGTAATGTTCTGTTACTTTTTCTTTGAAGGCTGTACATGAAACCAGTTTGTCTATTAATTCGCCATTTCCTATTGCTGGCCTATAGAAGGAAGTTCTTGCATCTCCTCCAATATAGTAAGCAAACGCCTCTGGCGTAAGAGTCGGCCCATTTGTTTCAAAAATGCTTTCAAGATCAAAACCTGTGAACACCACGGTGCGGTTAACCCGTTGACGCGGGGAATTGTTATGATCACTCACTGGCCATATTTCAAACCAGGTTATGTCACTGCCCAGCACCATGCGAAAATAAAAATCTTCACTTTTAATTTCTTTCTTTGTGTAATTAGCAGCAAGGTTATCCAGAGATGCTACCCGAGTGGCCGTTTTTTCGTTATGGAATTTATAGACGCTAAAAGTACCACCCGTGTCAGGGTCAAGATCCAATGCGTAACTGTTGAATTTCTTGTCATTGGCGCGATTGCCAACCCTAAACCCAGCAGTTCTTATTTCCGTAAACCCATTCCGAATAGTTTCATTTAAACCGACTGTGAAAATGATTCTATTTTTTTTCTTTAAAAAGGGCTTCAGTTTTATTGGCTTGGTAATTGCGCACACATCAATATAGTCCCGAGGAGATCTTCTATCCTTGACGAAAACTTTGTCAGATGAAACATAAGGAAAATCAGACTTAGCAGTATATCCATCGAAGTATTCACCATTACCAAACGCATCAAGTGGTTCCACATCCAACTCATAAAACCCCTTGTTATTAATGCGGACGTCGGCGTTAGCCGCAAACCCCAGCGTAAGTCCCACTGCGACGGCAATTGACTGTAGTTTATTTAAATATTTCATTATTAATCCTTATATCCAAATGGGATAGATTTTTCGACTTTATGGGCAATCGTGCCTTTATAAAAGATAGGCACATCTGTGTTCATTACAGCGTATTGCACACCGGGAATAGATGACATCCAGTGTTGATTGCCTCTCATGTCTGGCTCTTTACCTGCTGCTGTTTCATTGCCAAAGAATTTCCAGTTGTATTCGCGGCCGAATGTGCCCTTGTCACCCATGGGGTCAATGCTCCACATTGCCGGACGAACGGGTATTTTATTTCTTCCATTTAATTCGGTTAACACATAGGTCATTAGGTTTTGGCTTCCCTCCATACTCGATGTCCAGTGGTACGGTGAGTACACAGCGACTTCATAGGTGGCAACGCCCCTGCTATTGTTTGTTTTTTTGTGCCAGGCTTTTATTTCTTTGACAGTATCATTCTCAGATATACTTGCAGACTTGTTGGGAATGGGGCTCCAGAGAAATTTTTTCATAAAAGTTTCTCTTTTAGCAGTGTTTTGCCATAGACGTTTTCGACCATCATATGGTCCCCTTGCATAGCTCCAACGAAGCATAGTGTCTACTCGCTTCCATATTTCTTCAAGTGGGCTGGCTGTTTTTAGCACTATATGGTGCTCAGCCGCGTTTTCATAAGCTAGCACCATGGCGCGAGCCAGCAGCCTGGCCTCATGGTTGTAAGCCTCTTTTTCCAGTACTTTTTTAGAAGCGCCGGGGAAGTACTCTTCTAAGTTCGGCACTTTAGGGTCAACCATCAGTACGTAATCGTTTCGTTTGGCGTGGCCTAAAATATGCTCAAAACGGACGTAACTGTCTTTGTATAGGAAATCACCATAAAAATTTCGCCAGGTTTCTTTGTTTTTCTTTATTGTTTGGTTGCGCAAGCGCATGTGCGCAAGGTTTATGTCGGAGTTAGCTTCCTCAAGGTCATCAAAAAAGACGGGCATGTTCATAGGCCTAAGATTGAAACTTTCGTAGATTCTTCTTCCTTTAATGTCAGTGTATTGTCCATCAATAGTTTCAAGGTCAGTAGCATGAAGCCTGAAATAGTGCCCAAGAAAAAGCTGCCAGGTGTCACCAGCACCCTCTGCAAAAGCGTCCCTATAGCTATCTTTTTTGATATCGCCCATCATCGCCACGTCAATTTCTACAAACCGGCATTTTGCGTCAATTGTGGCAGCTTCAATTGCACCAAAGGTATTTTCAGCTCGCTGTTTGGAGTGGTCTAATTTCATTCCTGTATTGGTTTGTATACGCTTCGGGCCCCATATACCTCGGTGGGGTATGCCGATAAAATCGGCTTTGTTTTGGTACATTTGTGGCACTTTTAAGTGGTCGAGTGCTTTACAAATTTCAGGGCGATCATTACCCCTATATTTGTAGCAAAAATGTTCTTCGTTATAAATTTGTCTTAGATCAACTTGATCACCATCAACGTCACGAATAAAATTGTTTGGCGTTTTAATGGTTTGACAATCACTGTCGGCTATCGCCGGTAGTGACTGCGAGGCAATTAGCCCTACTGAAAAGGCTAATATCATTTTAGGTATGTTCATAATTATCCCGTTATAAAGTAAATGTGAAACGACGTGGTGTTGATTTTGTACTGCTTAATTTCAATATCAGTATCGTAGAGAAGGTTTATGACAGCAATATTAAATAAAGTTTACCTAACTTAATTGAATGGTTTTTCGGAGTGATTTTATATTTTTTGTGCCGCCTAGTTTAGATCCGCAGCTATTGTAATGAGCTTACTAATACCTGAAACACATGATGAAGCAACAGCGAGTGAATCATTAAAAGATTGAGCTTAAGGGGATATTATGTTGAGTTTACTAGCAGTGGTCGTAAGCACTCAAAGAGAGCGCTACTCCAATATCAAGTATTCATGTTGATCCGTACTAATGTGAAGTTCGACTTTACCATTTTCGTTTAATCTTGAATGCATATGACTATTCGAAAAAGCATTGGAAAAAACATCCCCAATTAGCTGAGGCCCTTTCCAATTGATGGAGCCATCTTTATTCATATTTACTATACGCGGTAACGCTCTGTTTTTATTTGATTCGGTCACTTCCGCAATGGCAAAGTAAGTTTGAATATCACTATTGTTCGGATTAGGCACTAATGCGCTCACTTCGTTTTGTAAGAAATATTCAGCACTTAATTGAAGTTTATCTTGATCAATGCCGTAATATCTAAACACATATGGAGCAGAAAAATCACTGGAAGTGTTCTGGTTATTTGGACTTGCACAAAGCAATTCATGATTTGCGCCTACATCTGCTTTTACAACGCTAAGAATATTACAACTAGTTGGTAGTGCTAAAACATCTATACTACTTAAACCTGCTTCATTAATTTGCAACAGTATCAACTCCGAGTTAAATACCGCAACAATGTAAGCCATTTCACCGTGTTTCAGCGCTTTAAATCTTCCATACCTTTCCTGAAGAGTAAGCCGTCCTAGTTCTTCATTATTGTAAAGGTCAAAAACAACTACCGTTTCGTCAATAGCGTAAATCATCTCCTCTTTGCCATCACCGTTCATATCAAACGCATCAATAATTTTTACTTCGCTGTTAAGGTCAGTAACTTGGGCCTCATGCCATTGCCCTAAGTCAGAAAGCTGAAGAGCTGATACTCCTTTGAAAGCACCTGAAACTTGATTAACAAACAGGTCACCGAAGCCATCTTTATTAAAGTCGTTTACAACGCCCTTATCACTTTGCCAATTACCAAGGGCATCACTTACTGTTTGATTATCATGATCTTTATACGATAAGAACCTTGCCCCATAAACATTGTCATTGTCAGCTTCTATTAAATAAACGAGTTCACTATCAATACCATTTACTGAGGCCCAGCCTGCAAAAGAATATGAATAGGCTATTACTTCATTATAATCTCGAATATCTTGACTACTTTGCCCAAGTTCTACAACTGAATAACGGGAGGGATTTGAATGCATATTAATGCTCGCTAAAATCGCTTCGGCTTTACCATCGTTGTCAATATCTCCTAGTGTAAAGTGCTCAAAATTCCACGTGCTGTCTTGCTCAAGTGTATATCGCTCATGTAACTCACCATCTGCAAAATCTAATACTTGCAGTTGTCTTTTGCCAACATCACCAAATACTAGTTCTTCAGCTAGATCATCATCTATGTTTACTGCTGAAAGTCCGTTAATGTCAGTCAGGTCAAATGCAGCCAGTTGAGTTCTTGATACCGCAGAATGGATCAGTAAATCATCAGCAGGTTTGCCTACTATTTCTTTAATTCCATTACCATTTACATCTGCAAGAATAAGATTTCGGCCAGCAAAGTTATCAGCATTTTGCCATTCAATTTGCCAATTTTGAGTATCTAAAATAGAACCTTCTGAGAGCACTATTTCAAGGGCCGGATCAAGATCTACATTCCCAACGGCTATCGATGAGATTAAGTTAAACTCACCTATATATAGTGGAATATCAAAACGGTCCCAACGATATATGTAAAGCCTAGTGCCATTACTCGTGCTAGTACCTAAAATAAGTTCGTCAATGCCGTCACCATTAAGGTCGGCAGCTTTCATGGTTTCTATTGCACTATCAAACCTTAAGACCTCTCGCGGTTTTTGACCTAAATCATCAATAATAAATAAGACACCATATTGATTGACTAAAATTTCTTTTTTGCTATCTGTTGCCGTTGTTTCAATAGGGGTTATTTGTGTTCCCAAAAAAAGCCCTTGGGTAGCGCCAGTATCTGCGTCAATAGCAAAAGGGTAAACCCATTTACGTTGTAAGCCATTATTTTGTAGCCCCATCAAATAGATAGTTCCTTTATTATCGGTGGCTAATAACTCTTGTCCCGTTTCGTTGTCAAAATTTCCTACATATAAAGATTTATCTGATATAGGCGGGCCTACTTGAGAGGTAATAACAGGTAGTTCTTTTTCAGACTGAACCTGAATTTCAATGCTATCTTTTAGAGGATGCCTGAGGTATCCGTCATATTGAATGTTTGCTTGAAACACGTAGCTTTGTTGTGCAAAAAGCGAGTCTTCTGGCACTTCCCACGTAAGCTCTCCATCATTATTTACACTTGCGCCCTTTGGCAAACTTATAAACTGTGCTGATTGTTCTGAGCCTGGTAAATCAGGGTCGCGCACTACCGATGTAAAACTTATTCGATCACCAGGAGAAACAAGCTCAGGCACATTTGTAAAGTTTAATTCAGGAGCTGAATCTTCAATTTCGACCCTGTATCGAGCGCTAGGAACACTATTTACACCATCGAATACGGTCGCAACAAGTGATACTTCGTCACCATGAACTGCATGGTACGGAGGAAAGTAGTTGCTTGTGCTGATATCATTCTTTGGTTGATCATTTACAAACCAATTATATGTAACAACTAACTGCTCTAGTGCTGTATCTTCATCTTGTAAGTTATGCAGTTTAGCGGTAATAGTGCTGGATGTGAAAATGCTGTTTGATGTATAAATGCCATTAAGGCCATTATCGAAATCTATCCATACAGATTCAGGAGGGAGCGTAAGAACATTTAGGTCTGTTAATGTTGAAAAAGCGCTTTCGCCTTGCAACAGTGCTCGTGCGCTTCCAAAATATAAGCCCTTGTCATAAGACCCATCTAAATTGGTATCTACCAGCAGTTTCACTCGTTCATGTGGTGGCAATATTTCAAAACGTGAAGTGTTTACGCCTTCTAGATCAATATAACCGATTTGGCTAGGGTACCTATCTATTTTGAAGTTAGCAGCGGAAAATTTAATATGCCCGCCTTGTTCGATATATATTGAGCCAGTATCAAGCCTAGTCTCATTATCAGCATTGATGCTGATTTTACGATCAATGAAAGTTGTTTTATTAGCAAACGCTGCAACCGTAATATATTCTTGTGTTTCGCGCTCATCTTCAACAGTTTCAACGCTTGCTCGACCTTCTGTAAAAGCAAAATTATATAAGCCAGATAGCTTCACTTGAGAACTAAAGCTCGTCGCCTTGAAACTTACATCATCATAAGCCGTGAAACCAAGCAAATTATTATCATCAATTTCCTCTACTACAAAGGCCATTGTGCCGTTCACCTCATTTAAAGAAGGCGTTAATTGATAGTCTTGGCAACGGTCGTAATTAATTGATATTTTAAGTGAGTTACTAGTGTCTGCAATACCCTTTATTGAGGCAGTACCGGTGCTAGAGCAGTTGATTACAGTGTCTATGCTTCCAGGGTTTTGCAGCATTTCCTCAACCAAGCCACGGGCAACGTAAGGAAACTCTATGTTTTCGTCGCTAGCAAACAATAACTTCGACACATGAAGAGCTTTAGCATCATCTATGGTTGCAAGTGAAGTATCACCGGTGTATTTAGCATCAGCTAAAGCGCGGGCTGCAGCTTTTATACTCTCGAGTGATTGTGTTGAAACGTCTGCAATGATTGCAGAATCTGTACTTAACACCGGCTGTTCAGGAGAAGTAGGTGTTGGCAAACTAGGGCTGTTATCTGAACCTCCCCCTCCTCCGCAAGCAAATAAAAAGAGTAGAGCTAAAGAGCCAATAAGGCGTGTAATGTATTTGAGGCTATTCATACTAGATGCTATCCGTGTCAATTTAGTACCGCTTAAGCGGTTGTTAACACTACCATTAAATAACGCTCATAGTAAATATTGTTAAGCCTGAAAACCACCACAGGCTTGCATCTCGCCAGTTACAACTTATTGCTCGTGCTTTAAAAAAACAGTTTTGTTTAACCAATCCACAATGTGAGAATGTTCTTGCTCGCCAATCATCGACATATAAGCGTGTTCACGATTATTTATTTCAAGTACGTTTATTTGACTAGATTTCAAGGGCGCAAACTTAAGGTAAGGTGATACGCTGTCAGTGTTAGACGCAAAAATTAAATAGGGTATTTCGCTGGCGCTAATTACCGGTAGCGTATTGGTTTGCTCAACGCTTAAGCCTGCTGCCCGCAGTGCGGCATTTGCCCCCTTACTTTTGTGCGCGTCTGACAATAAAAAGTCATACCAAGGTTTAGTGTCTTTAAAATAACCCAGTAAGGAGTCATCAAATTGCGTCATAGGGGCTTGCAGTACAACGGCATCTACTACCTTGTTTTTGCCAAGTGTTGCGGCAACTAATCCTCCCATAGAATTGCCAACAGCAATAATGGGTAAGGTGGTGTTGAGCTTTTGGGAAATAAAGTTTTGCACGTATTGGCTATCGCTAACCCCGAAGCCTTTAGCAGCTGTTGAGTTACCGTGGCCAAGTAAATCAAGTAGGTATACATCAAAGCCTAAGAATTGAAAATACGCAGCTGATACCAACATCCACTCTTTACTGGCCCTAAAGCCATGCACAATTACAACACTGCCTGTAAAGGGCACAATGTCGGCTCGTTTGAGTTGTAATGAACTAGTATGTGGCGTGCGAGTAAATTGCGCCTCAATATTCATATCAAACTTTTTACTAGCGCTTTTGCTTGGAGCGAACAAATACTCATAGCAGCCAAACTTAGGGTCACAATGTTCACGCACCTGCACGTCAAACTCTTTCATCATGTTTTGCGTGTTACTTAAGTTATTCGGATAACTTTTTGCATTGAGTAGCGTGGTTTTCACAAGCGTCTCGCAGCCACTTAACAATACAACCATCACTAATAAAATACTCCAAAGTAGCTTTGGCCTTTTGTGGTTTATAGCAGTGCTTAACGTGAACATTATTTCTAACTCTAAATTATGAAGTGAATAAGCACAACAAACTATAGAAGCTGTACACTATTTGCAATGCTCAAAACGGGTATTACAGGTTTATAGGATACTCAACATACTAAACGCGCCTTAAGGCTTGCGCATTTTATATAAGCACTCTGCTCAAATATCGCACTTTGCCAGTGCAAAACTTTCACCAAAGTATTGCACTGAATTACCGTTTGTAGGCTAAACCCCGTAAAAACGAACCACATGGTCAGGATTTGGGCATTTGGCATAAGTATTGCCTTAGCCTTATTAGTTCATGCACGACACCGTATAAAAAAGACCAATAAAAGCGTGAATATATCACCATCAAGGAATCGCTGCGGCGAAAAACACGCGAGATAATAATCATGAAACAATTTAGATATAAACCCTTATGCGCCAGCATTATTTCAATAATGGCCTTAAGTTACGGTACAAGTGCATTAGCACAAACAGCACCTGAAGAAGACCTTGAAACGATTTCTGTTACAGGTACCAAAGATGTAAATTCACTTATTCCCATTGAATCAAGCAGTGCCTTTGGATTAGATAAATCACTTATTGAAACCCCTCGTTCTATTACAGAAATAAGCTCTGACTTAATAGAAGCTTACGGTTTACGAAGTGTAGATGATTTAGTCAGAATTACTCCGGGCGCATTTACCAGTTCATTTTTTGGGATTCAAGGTGCTATGGATATTCGCGGCGAATCGGCTGACAACTACTTTAGAGGCTTTAGAAGAATAGCCAACCCTGGCGCTTTTAAAACGAATATTCGCGGAGCAAAAAGCCTAGAAGTAATGCGCGGCCCAGTAAGCCCATTATACGGGAATGGTAGTGTAGGCGGGCAACTAAACTACTCTCCTAAATCGGCAAAATCAGATGCCACCAAATATGTTGAACAAGCCAGTGGCGAAGTGCATTTAACCTTAGGCACGTATGATCAAAAAATATTAGCCGTAGAGGGCGGAGCACCGTTCATGCTAGGTGACAAACAAGCCGGTATATATGTATTTGCCGAAGCTGAAGACTCAGGCTCATATTATGATAACTACAGTCCAACTAATGAAATTCTGCAGGTAGCTTTAGATTTAGACCTAAGCGAAAATACCGTTATGGAATTTGGTTTTCAGTATCAAACCTCTGATGCAATTCAAGTACCGGGCTGGAACCGCGTTACGCAAGATTTAATTGATAATGGCACCTATATTACCGGTGCACCTGTAGCCAAAAATTCTGATAACCCCATTGGTGCTGACCGCCTCCTTCCCCAGGAATCTGGTTTTATAACTCCCTTTGCGCCTTTCTTTATTAACTCGTCATTCTCGGGCGTTGGCTCATTTTGCAGCCCAGGCACTACTGATAACACCAACTATCAATACAATGGCATGTTACTTTCGTGCCCCGGGGTAGGCACTGAAATTGAAAATTTATATTCGCTCAGCAACCCCGGTACCACGCAAATAGATCATAAAACCACGTTTATTGATGACATTGATTTTGCTGACTCAACCGCCTTTACCGCGTATTTGGATTTCACCACATATTTAGATAACGACATAACGTGGAAAAACCAATTTTACTATGACTACATGGACCACACTAAGTATCAAAGCTGGGGATTCACCGCTGACTACCCAGGGGCAAAGGCGATGGAATTTAGATCTAGCCTTAACTTTGAAACCACCCACAATAGCGCAGTTGTACAGCATATTACGGGCATAAGTGTGCGCAACGAAGACTTAGATTATAACCATGCTTACTATGATGAAACCTTTGATTTTAGGGATATCACCGTAGGGCCAACACCTGATGACAGAATAGATTGGGCAGTTCATGACCCATACGAAGACGCCACCATTTTATATGATGATGAGGGCAACCCCACCGGCATAGACGGCACTGTGCGCAGAAACTATAACGAAGTACAGCTATCAACTGCGCTAAACGCTGGCTTGTTCTACATTGCTGATATAACCGTTGATAAACTAAGCGTGTTGTTAGGTTTGCGCTATGACTACTACGACATAGAGTCTGAAGATAAAGCAGTATCTTTACTTGGCATCCCATTTGGCGACGGCTTAGTACATAAAGATTCGCAAACCGCCACAAGCTATAACTTAAGTGTATCTTATAAAATGGATTCAGGCTTTGTACCTTACATGACTTACGCTGAATCTAATTCTTTAAGCACCAACCAGCTTGGCGGTATTATTCCAAGCAGCGTTGATAATGGAGAGTACTTAGCTGATTCAACCTTAAGTGAAGTTGGCCTGAAATACAGTAGTGACGATGACTCTATATTTGCCGCGGTAGCTTACTTTGACCAAGAAAAAACAGACAGAATAGGCCAAACCTCAGCCCTAGTTGCTGTTTACAGTAAAGGCCTTGAGTTTGAAGCGCGCGCTATATTTAACGAAAACTACTCATTAACGGCTACCGCTACCCACATTGAAACTACCGAAGTAAGTGATGGTGCCCTAGCGGTAATTAACGGCGCTGACTTTGCAATTCAAAATGGCTTAGAACCTTACCAAGTTTACGGCGGCCGTATAGCCGGAAATCGTTCTACCTTTGTAGGTGAAGGCGTTGAGCTTGATCGTGGCGGCTTACCTGACAATACAGTAAGTATGTATTTAAACTACAATAAACCTTTAGAAAACGGTAGACTCACAGGAAGCTTAGGCTTCGGTTGGGCTGACGAAACTTACACTGATGTACTAGAAACAGTTTTACTGCCTAATTACATGGTGTGGACAGGCTCAGTTGGGTACGTGGCTGATAACTACCGCGTACTCTTTAGTGTGAACAACTTGTTTGAAGAAGAATACTATACATCGGCTGACTTGTTTGACTCTGTGGTTGTAAAACCCTCAGAAGGTCGCACAGCATCGGTTATGTTCAGTTATTCTTTCTAGCTTTTAAGCACCATCATCCCCATGGATGATGGTGTAGTTCACCCCCTACGAGGCGCTAATATTTTATAAAACCTAACATTACAAGAAGCATATATGACCAATCCGCATCGCCCTTTGTTTAAGCATATCCGAAACCATACCGCGCTTTTTGCTGAATTAGCGCAGCTTCGAAACAATTATGCACACAGCCTAGGCATGCAATTTGACCAATTTCACAAAACTCCCAAGTTGATCACTAAAAGCGGGCAGCGCTTGTCTATAGAGCCTGAACGCAGCATTGTATTAAAGAATTTTAGTGCAGCGAGGGGGCTTAAAACTATACTAAGTACTCGTATCCTAGGCTTTCACTTAGTAACAAACAGTGACATAGGCTTTCGTTACCCTACGGCTGCTTTAGCGGGCTTAGATGCCCCTTACATTAAGCGCTTTCGCTCAGAGTACTTTCACCGTGTAGACGAAAACCGTGACATATGCCGTCCAACTAACTTAAGTTATGGGATTAAAAGCCGCGGTAAAAGTGATAACAGGGAAGAATACGAAGTATGGATACCCGAGCAAGACGTTAAGCTTGACCCATCACCTTTGTTTGTAAATAAATACGCAGAAGATTTACCCGAAGCCGTGCGCACCTTTGCAGCTGAGCCTCCCGTTGTACATGGCTGGATGGGCGTTAAACGCTGCGCATTTGAAGGTATTTATTACAATAAAGCGTTATTTGGTGATATTGCCATAAGTGTGGCCTTGTCATTAGACGCCTATAACATTGGCGCCAAACCTGATTTATCAATGTCATCTGAGGTAGGTAGCTCAATATGCCTTGGCGGCGCCGAGGTAGAATGGGAAGTAATGGGGTATTTTGCTCCTAAACAAATGCATGTTGAGCATGACCATATTTGGTCAGCTATTAACCATACCTTAGAGGCTATTTCAGCGCCTTTAGAAGAAGCATTTGCACCTGATATACTTACCACTGACCAAAGTAAAACTGAACGTATTTTAAGTGCCGTGGCAAGCGCCGGCGTAAGCGATGCCGCAATTGCAGAGCAAAACTTAAAGCCTTGGGAATTTTTACAAACTATGAGCGAAGAGCGCAAGAAAAATCATGACGCAAGCAGAAGCGTGAATTTCTTAGGGCGTTTAAACCGCTTGTTTTACCACCCTGATATGCCACTGCCTTCATTAAAAGAGTTACACTTTTTGGCTCAACAAAGCCTTGATTAAAAAGCATTATAATAATCAAATAGCCCCTGCCCAAGCAATTGGGTAGACTACAATTAGTTTAACTAGCAAGAGACAATGAATGGCCTCTAATAAAAACATACTCGAACGCATGGTTGCTGAGTTTCCTAGCTTGTCACCCAATGCGCGTGACATAGCGAACTATATTCAGCAAGACCCACTACGTTTAATGAGTATGTCGGTACAGGCCTTGGCTGACGCCACTAACACTTCAAAAGCTACGGTTAGCCGGTTTTTCCGCCAACTTGGCTATGCCTCGCATCAAGAGGCCAAGCAAGCCATTGTTAATTTACGCAGTAGTGGCTTCCCACTAGGAAATACGCAACAAGCTGATGATGACGCCACTCATCTTGATAGCGAAATCCACAATATTCAAAAGACCTTACAAAGTATAAACACCGCTGAGCTTGAAGCTATTGTGCTTAAGTTAAAACAAGCAAAGCGCATTTTCATAATTGGCTTTAGAAACAACTATCCTTTAGCCCTTCATTTGCGCCAGCAACTCATACAAGTTCGCTCACAAGTTTTAGTGTTACCACAACCAGGGCAAACCTTGGGAGAAGATCTGGTTGATGTGCAAGATGATGATTTGGTGATTGTATTTGGCTTTAGACGCAGGGCGGTTAATTTTGAAGAGTTAATATCTCAATTAGCAGGCAAGCAAACAGTGCTAATTTGCGATCCAACTGGGCAAGTTTTTAACCAACAAGTTGCTCACTTGTTGGTTTGCCACTTAGGTAACAATGATGCTTTTGACAGCTACGCAGCCCCCATGAGCTTAATATCGCTTTTGTGTAATAATTTATACAAAGCTAGCTCAAGCAATGGGCAGGCTCGTGTTTCAGATATATCGCACTTGTATAGCCAATTAAACGAAATATCGAAGCTTTAAGGTAAGCTAACACTTACTTACTTTTCTGGATTCATGGCTGTCCACGACTTATCAATACTTGAAGACTCTTCTGTTTTATCCAGTGTAAGTAAGTTTTCAAGTTGCTCATTGTGTTTTTGATACGTAGCAATGTAGTCATGTTCGTCATTTCGAATGGCGTGCAGTTTTGGCATCAAATCTACTTCTTTATGTCGAAACATGCGGCTTAGCCGATGCGCATCGTAGGCGGTTGTGCCAAGTTCAATAAGCGCGTCTTGCCCTAGCTCTAATGCTGTTCCAAAGGTTTCGCGATGAACTTTATCAACGCCCGCATCCATTAACTCAAAAGCGGCTTTTCTATCTTTGGCGTTACTAATAATTTTAAGGTGCGGAAAATGCTTTTTAATTGTTTCTATAAGCAGCAAAGAACGCTCTTTATCGCCAATGGCAATTACCAGCACTTCAGCTTTGTGGGCGCCTGCAGATTCAAGTAAATCAATACGTGTTACGTCACCAAAATACACTTCAAAGCCCAGTTTTCGCAGGGTTGAAACGTTTGCGGCGTCGTGGTCTAGAATAACAGGTTTAATGCCGCCGCTAATCAATAAGCGCCCAATATCAATACCCATGCGGCCAAAGCCCGCTAATATAACGCGGCCTTCATCTTTTACATCGTCAGCATCGGCTTGTGCATCTTCGTTTTGTGCCTCGCTTTTACTCAGTTTATCGTGCAATACAAAAAGAATAGGCGCAATAAACATAGATATTGCTACTGCAGAAATAAGCGGTTCAATTACACTTGTAGGCAGTACGCCATTGGTTTTAGTCACTTGAAACAGAACAAAAGCAAATTCACCACCTTGCGCTAAAGCCACGGCAAAAAATGCACGGTTTTTCTTGTCAGTGAATACTTTGAAACCAAGTGCAAATAACACTAACCATTTCACGGCTATTAAGGCTAAAGCTAAGCCTATAATCAATATAACTTTATCCCCAATTAGGGTGAAGTTAAGACTTGCCCCAATTGAGATAAAAAATATACCTAATAAAAGCCCTTTAAAGGGTTCTATATCACTTTCTAGTTCATGGCGAAATTCACTGTCGGCCAGCATTACGCCTGCTAAAAATGCACCCAAAGCAGGTGACAAGCCAACAAGTAACATAAGTACAGAGGCACCCACCACTAAAGCCAAAGCGCTTCCTACAAAAATTTCACGCACGCCGGTGGCGGCAATGGCGCGAAACATAGGGCCACACACATACTTACCCAATACAAAAATTAAACCAATAGAGGCCGCAGTTGCAATTACTTGTAAGTAGCCCGGTAGGGAGTGAATATCAAACAATGCCGAATGATGGCTAGCGCCGCTATCAATGCTCAAAGTAGCAAGTAGCGGAATACCTGCAAGCATTGGAATAACGGCTAAGTCTTGAAATAACAGCACTGAAAAGATTGAACGCCCAGCAACGCTTCCCATCAGCCCCTTCTCTTGTAGGGTTTGAAGCACAATAGCCGTAGAAGACAAAGCAAGAATTAAACCTATAGCCAGCGCCTGTTGCCAAGGTAAAAAGAATACCGCTATAGCAAAAATGATGAAGCTGGATGCAAATACTTGTACACCGCCGGTGCCTAAAATTGGCCCTTTCATTTTCCACAACATTGACGGCTTAAGCTCTAAGCCAACAAGAAACAACATCATTACCACGCCAAATTCAGTGAAGTGCATAATGTCATCAATATTATTAATAAGTGATGCCCCAAAAGGCCCCACAATAATCCCTGCTATTAAATAGCCAAGCACCGAGCCTAAACCTAACTTTTTGGCAATAGGCACCGCAACTGCACCAGCAGCAAGAAAAATAAACAACTGCAATAAGAAATGTTCCATTTATTTACTCCTTGTGATGGTGCTAGCGCTAGAATTCAAATATTCAAATTCTTTCGCTAAACTCAAATCCAGCGTATCGTCACGCAGCGCTGTTATAAGCTTTTTGTACTGTTTTGCATGATTACTTAATACCTCACTAGCCAAACCGCGATGCACACCACTAACGAAAAACGGGGGCAATGTTTGCATTTTGCATAAAGCCATAGTGGCGTGAAACGGCGAAGTAAGCTCTGCAACTGTAAATTTATTTGCGCCCTCTTTTTGGTAGGTACTGGCATCACCACCTGCTGATATTGCTTGAAAGCTTAACTTGCCTTCAAGCGCATGGCCTTTTGCACCGTAGGCCCAGTCATGCTCTAGCACTAGGTCCATCCACTCTTTTACAATTGAAGGCGTTGAATACCAATAAAAAGGATGCTGAAAAATGATGATGTCGTGGCTTTCACACAGCTCCTGCTCTCGTTTTACATTAATCATAAAATCAGGATAACGGTTGTATAAATCATTTACATATACACCATCAAGATTATCAATAGCTTCTTTTAGCGCTATATTGACGGCTGACTTTCCTTGGGCAGGATGAGCGAAATTAACCAGTATTTTTTTCATTGTAGACTTAGTGTTAGCTTGCATTGATGCATAATGCAGCCATAATATTTTAATAAGTCTAAAATGATAATAAAGCGTTAAGCACAATCAGTATTTAGATTTTATTGATAATAGCCAGCATTCAGCTTTCCCAAATTGGCGGCGAGCCAATTTTCTCGACTAAGTAATCAATAAACACTCTCACCTTGGGCGTGAGCACATTTGATTTAGGATATACCAACCACACTGCGGCTTGATCATCTACATGGTAGTCAGGCAGTACATGCACTAAGGAGCCTTCGCTTAATTCAGCTTGCACGTTCCAAGTGGAGCTCATACATATGCCTACTCCAGCTTTCGCCGCTATGCGCATTGAAGCGCCATCATCACACACCACTCTTGATACAGCTTTTGCAGGCGGAAAAGTATAATCTTGTTGATTACTGGCTGATTTCAATTTGCGCCGTTTAGCATTAATAAACATGAGCAATTGGTGAGCATCTAAATCTTCAGGGCTTTTGGGCGTGCCGTACTTTGATAAATAAGAGGGAGAGGCACACAATATACGTGTATCACTTGCAAGGCGCCTTCCAATTAGGCTGCTATCTTCTACTGCATAGTTACGTAAAGCTAAATCAAAGCCACCTTCAATTAAGTTCACTTGAGTGTCTGATAGCTTCAATTCTATGTTTATGTCAGGGTACTTCTCTAAAAACTCAGGCAGTATTGGTGCAACGTAGCGCTGAGCAAAAGTACTTGAGGCAGCAAATCGTAAAGTACCGCTTACCGCTGAGTTACCTCGCCCCAGTGCGGCAAACGCGGCTTCTTCCTGCGCTATAATTTCCTTCGCATAAGGCAAAAACTCGCTGCCTTCTATCGACAGAGTTACTTTTCGGGTAGAGCGGTGGAATAAATCAGCCCCAATTTGCAGCTCTAACTTTGATAAACGCGCACTGGCAACAGACGGCGTTAAACCCAACCTATTTCCTGCAGCGCTAATATTTAATAACTCTGCCGCGATTACAAACAACTTTACGCCATTGGTATCCACTTATTATCCTCAAAAACCGAATTGTGATTCCCTTTATACGTCATTTATCTCGTTATTCCAAAGTATTAATATGAAGTCATTGAGAAATACAAGCGCTTAACAGGCGCTGTTAGGAATAATTTTAAAGGCTATTTATGAACATTAGTGCAACGGTAAATTATCATATTAAAAGCAATACAAGCCAAGCCTTCCATTTTGATGTGGACGGTATTGACGGCAATCTTATTTCGCCAGAGTTAGTTACTACCGAAGTGAAGGTAAAGGATTTGCGCGGCCAAACCGATGCGGTCAATTTTAATGACAACGGCATCACCTTTAAGACCTTCCCAAGCAATATTTCAGCTTTTGATGACAGCGATGCATGGCATAAACAATACAACCAAGAAATTAGCCAATTACTGAAAAGCGAAATTGGCGCAAGTGAAGTAATAGTGTTTGACCACACCTTACGTATTGATGACCCTGACGCCCTTCGCCGTCCTGCCCGAAATGTACATAATGATTACAGTAGCGATGGCGCTGAACAACGCCTTGTTGATCTATTAGGTAGCGAAAAGGCGAATGAATATTTACAAGGTTCATTTGCCTTTGTAAACGTATGGCGCCCTATTGAAAATATCATTACAAGCTCGCCCCTTGGCTTTATTCACCCGCTCTCGATGCAACAAGATGATTGGATGGATATTGAGCTTGTATACCCAACTCGCCATGGGCAAATTCTTGGTGTAGCCGCAAATGCTAAGCATGAGTGGTTTTACCAATCAAACATGCACCCTGATGAAGTCGTAATTTTTAATATTTACGACAATCAAGGCCGTGCCCACTTAGCTCATAGCGCCCTTGACCTAATCAATCAAGCGCCTACTTCTGTGCCTAGAAAAAGCTTAGAAACGCGTACTTTAGTGCGCTACCCCAATTAGTAATATTAATAAAATAAACATTTACAGGCCTTTAGGTCTACTCAAAGGAAACTACTATGAAATATGAAAACTTCACGACCTTTACTACCGAGCAGCAAAACGGCGTACTTACTGTAACTTTTGATTTTGGCCCTGTGAATGTGCAAGGCCAAGAAATGCTAGCTGACTTAAACAGCTTAGCCATGCGCTTAGAGCGCGACAGAAACACCAAAGTGGTTGTGTTTCAATCGGCCAATCCTGAAATTTGGGTGTGCCATTACGACACCGAGCTACTTAAAGATATGTCAACCGTGGCGGTTTCACGTGATGACGCTAAGTTACTTGATTTACAAGAAGTGTGTGAAAGAATTAGCCGAGTACCTCAAGCTACCATTGCTAAGTTAGAAGGTTTTGCTCGTGGGGGCGGCCATGAATTAGCGCTAGCTCTTGATATGCGCTTCGCTGCACGTGGCAAATATAAATTTATGCAAATGGAAGTAGCCATGGGAATTTTACCTTGTGGCGGCGGAGCTTCGCGTATGGCACGCCAAACGGGTTTAGGTAAAGCTTTGGAAATAATATTAAGTGCACGCGACTTTGATGCTGATGAAGCAGAGCAGTTAGGCACTATTAACAAAGCCTTAGACCCGAATGAAATTGGCGAGTACGTTGATACACTAGCTAATAGAATTGCGCAGTTCCCTGCTGAATCAATTAATGCATGCAAACAAGCGGTTTACGAATCTATTGATAGACCGATTGAAGACGCACTAAAAGCTGAAGCGTATTGGTTGTATCAGGCAACAAGCAAAACGCCGGCGATAAAACGATTCACCATAGCTGATGAACAGCGTTTAGAAGATGATATTGAAACCCAGCGCAATTGGAATGATGTGGTTATGCAAGTGCAAGATATTAACTAAACAAGGAATAAGTAGCCTACGCCGCAATGACGTTACTCACCTTGCCGTCATCGTACTCACGTTGCCGTCATCGTGGCGAAGGCCACGACCTCTTTGGGCTCCCTTTAACTTTAAATTCGTCGGTAATTTTGGCGGGTTGCAGCCTTCGCTGCAATGACGATGCTTAAATTACCGTCATCGTGGCGAAGGCCACGACCTCTTTGGGCTCCCTTTATATATGAGTTTCTCAAGTTATATTGCCCTGCAGAAGAACTGTGCATAATCTTGATTCGCGTTATTTTCTCGGCTATAAACGTATTACAAAGGAAATAGAAAGGTAAAGCAGGGAAGAACCTATGAAAGTAACACTATTGGTATTGATGTGCGTTTTAAGCTTAATTGGGAACATTAAAATTGTTGTGTCCAAAGAGGTGAGCAAGCCAAGCATGTTCAAGGAGGATGTTAGTCGCATCATTTCAGATTACAGCGAACTAGGCTGGTTTAGTGGCAATCTTCTGGTGGTTGAAAAAGGTAAAACGTTACTGCGTTTGCATACCGGAATGGCCAGCACTAAGCGTGATGAAAAGAATCAACAATGCACTCGATTTAACACAGGTTCTTTAACCAAACACTATACCGCTGTATTGATTTTGCAATTGATTGAACAAGGCAAACTCAGTTTTAACACACCACTGTCGAGTTTCGATTTTGGCTTCACCCAAGTAGACACTACCTCAATTACCATTGAGCACTTACTTAAACACCAAGCAGGGTTTGCTGACATATTTGTTGCTGAATATATGAATAAGCCACTCGCCTTTACCAGCCTTGAAAAAAAGATTGCGCTTTTAATCAATGACCCCCTGCAGTATATACCCGGTAGCGACACACAGTACTCAAACTATGGTTTCATTATTTTAGGCGCCATTGCAGAAAAAGTTACTAATACAAGCTTTGCTAACCTGCTAAAAGAACGTATTTTTACACCTATTGGAGCAGTAAATAGCTCTTTGAAACGCAGTGAAAATGATAAGTGTCAGTCTGATCGTTTTACTTATGCAATATCAGGTCAAAACGTTGAAACACAGTTTCGTGAGGTGTCGGGTCCTGATGGGGGCATTGAAGCGACTATTGATGATGTGCATAGGTTTTACGACGCACTTTTCTTTTCTGATTCACTACTTGAGCGCAAAGGGCCTACTTTTAAACGCTACTTTCAAGATAGCAATCATATTGGTTCTTACGGTGGTGGAACGGGAGTGAGTGCGGCCGTTGAAGTATTGCGTAGCGAGCAAATTATTGTGGTGGTACTTGCTAACACAGATAATTTAGTGGCTGAACGCGTATCAGCAAGAGTGCTGGAGGCGGCACAAGGTAAAGCTATTTCGCCCGTTAGATTACCCGCCAAACATTTTGTTTATAAGCATTTTGAAAAATTAGATTCAAAAACGTTTCAAGCAACATTTAAAGACACGTATCAAACTTCTGGGTACAAAATGTTTTTAGGCCGAGCGCTTAATGAAGCTGGCCTTAGTATTCTACGGATAAGCCCTGATAAGGAAGGCCTTGAGATTATCCAAATGCTCGGGCACTTTTACCCAAACGCTCCTCAGGCTTATGATAGTGAAGCCTACGCTTATCAACTTCTTGGTGATGAAAACAAAGCACAACAAGTATTTAAGAAGGCTCTAGAAATAAACCCCGCATTTATAAGCGACTACAGCGAAAGTAACTTTGGGCTTAAGTAGTGGGAAAAAGCAAGTTAAACCAAAAGCACTAAAATGCGTAAAAGAAGGAAAACTTGATTTGGGGCTTTTTTTAATTGCAATCTGCACCCGCATTCTTACTTCTGAATAAGCTAAGCTTAAGGGCGTGAACTGACGTATTCCTGCCCTTAGTTTTCTTGAGTCCTGCTACTACCTCCCGTCATCGTGACGAAGGTCACGACCTCCTAGGATTAACACAAAACCCAATCAAATCCAGTTCCAAAAGCCAGTAATCAGTCACCTAAATAAGTGATATGTTTGAACCTTTGTAAAAAGGAAATCAACATGAAACAACCCGCTATTTATTTTATTACCAATTATCACAATACTACGCTGTATGTTGGTGTCACTAGCAAACTACAACAGCGTATATACCAGCACAGAACCAAAAAGGTGAAAGGCTTTAGCTGTAAATATAATCTTGAAAAATTAGTGTATTTTGAATTGTTTGAAACGATGAAAGAAGCGATTTTAAGAGAAAAGCGGTTGAAGAATTGGCAACGTGCTTGGAAGGATAGATTGATTTGCGAGCTAAATCCGTTTTGGGAGGATTTGTATCTGAGCTTATAGAAAGAACGAGTGGTTCCAAGGGGGTCGTGGCATGCGCCACGATGACGTGAGGGATGTATCAATAACGCAATTACAAATGTCCGCTTTGGCGCTGATAGGCAAGATTAATCAACGGTCTTGTTTCTGGAACTGCCGTAAACCTAAGGTATGTTTACAACAAAGAAACGTCATCCCGTTGTATACGTGCTTGATGGACCTGGCTCTTTTAATTTTTTATGCTAGTAATCGACTTGCGAGCATTGATAATTTCGCTTTATGTACCAACGAGATGAATATGCGATTTTCCTAAAGATTAAAAGTGACTTTCCTTAGTTCAACTTAAAGTGTTGTTTATTATGTAAATATGTTAGCTTTGTTGTATCTATATCTTACTCTCGCTCAGACATGTTACTCTTAAACGACACTGTTCAGGCTCGCCTCTATTTGCAAAAGCGCGCTTTTTTCATCTCCTTTTTCACCGTTGCTGTGCTATTCATTTTTCAACCGTTTGGGACCTACGAGTCCCAAGATTCCTTTAAGTATTTAAAACTCACCGGTTATGGGCTTGCTACTTTTTTTGCCATTATTGTGTCTGGTCTCATTGAGTTGCAGTTAACACGCTTTAAGACTCAATATAGGTTTTATCCGGTCGGTATTTTAGTCATGAACTTAATCATCGCGGCCATTTTTAATCACAGTTACTTTGTCGTCGCCATCTTAGAACAGTGGCATTGGGCCAACCAACTAATGTTTTTTATTTATGTCTCTGCCATTGCCACTTTCCCATTGTCTGTAATGTATATACAAGAGCAAAGCCGCCAAGGTATTAAGCAAGAAGCTACTCAAGGCACGAAAACGATCAGTCTTGAAGATCACGCAACAACACAAGACCTTACAAATGAACAGGTCAACGAATGTACCACTGGGTTTACCTTGTATGGCGATAACAAAACAGAACAACTTACTCTGTCGATTGAAGAGTTGGTTTACCTAAAAGCGGCCGATAACTATTGTGATATTTACACTTATAAAAATGAGACGCTACACACCACGGTACTGAGAATTCCTTTATCTCGCGCAATAGAGCAGATTCCTCCAAATAAAAGAATCATTAAGTGCCATCGCTCTTATGCCGTTAATTTATTATTTGTGAAAAGTAGCTCAGGCAATGCCAATGGCTTACAACTCGCCTTAAACGTGACTGAAGAGAACATACCGGTATCTCGTACATTCGTGGACGCCATAAAACAGTCTTTGTTAGCCACCACAAACACCTAGTCATTCACCCCAAATAAGTGCAAACAGCCCAAAACAGAGGCTTTCATCCCTGCCTCATTGCTGAGAATCAAAGCCTGTATCACACTTCACCTCGTTAATTAAATTTCATAGAGGAAAGTGAAAATGAACAAAAATATAAAAGCTATATTACTTCTTATTGTATTCGTGTGTTGCCACTTATTCATGCGCAGTCTTTTCCCTTCAGAATGGGTAAGCACTTTACGTGAATTAGATTCTGGCTCGGGCGTTGTTCTGTCTTTGGCCAGTTGGTTGTTTATTTTTGGGCCTTTTGTCGTATTAACGTTAATCCTGTTCAGAAACGAAGACTGGTTAACCACCCTTGGCTTACGCTCTGACAATGGTAAATGGTATTTAAAAGCGGCTGTCATAACCTGTATGCCAATGTGTATTGGTTATGCTTACTTATCAACGAGCTTAGATCTCTCACTTGCTAATATCTTAACTGGCTCAGTGTACCCTGCCTTTTTCGAAGAAATTATTTTCAGAGGTGTTCTATTCGGGCTGCTGTTTAGAATTTGTAAGTGGGGATTTGTGCCGGCAGCATTGGTCAGTTCACTCATTTTCGGATTTGGTCATCTATACCAAACTAACGATGTTATGTCTGGACTCATGATGTTCGGATTTATGGCAGTTGCGGGATCTTGGTTTGCTTGGTTGTACTGTGAATGTGGCTACCGAATTTGGTACCCAATGTGGATGCACTTTATTATGAATGCAGCCTACGGCATATTTGGCATGTCAGGCGGTGCAATGGGAGAAGCAGATGCCAATATTTTTAAAGCCTCTGCCATTATCTTAAGTATCGTTTATGTCACTTGGTTAATTAAAAATGGTAAGAAAAGAGAAGTGACGAAACAGCGCTTGTTTAAAAATAGAGACACCGAGCTTACTATTCAATTAAATAGCGTGACCGTTTAGGTAAAGTCATTGTTTATTTTTGTATTTTAATACTTTCTCAACGAAATTGCCTTTATGTTAACTTGAAAAGTATTTTGCAATAAACCCGTTTTGTTGTAATTTCAACCATGTTTAGGAAGTCCAGTTTGGCCTATGTTATGTCTGCGGGGTGACTCTTGACTTCCAATTTGTATTGAACCAACTATACAAAAAGTAAGAATTAATGAGGAAATTATGAAGAATAAGTTACTTGCTGTCCTGTTATTGCTGTCATCATTTACGGCTTACGCAGACCTTGAAATGTGTCGTAAACTTACTGTTGGCTTTGGTGAATATATGGAGGAGCTTGCTCCTGAATATGAAGAGAATGAAATCGCTGTTATGGCAAAACAGTACGCACAAGATCTTGAAGATTTATATAGAAGTGATTTTGTATCTTATGGACTAAGATATAGGGAATATAAAAAAAGAGGAATGAATGAAAAGGCTCAAGAAGTTCTAAATAATTTTTCAAACAGAGTTGGTTACGTAGCAAAAAGCTTTGAAGAAGACACAGAAAATAGATATAAGGTTAAGATTACACTTACACCAGATGAGTATGGGAATATGAAGGTTGATTGGCATATTGCATACGGGCAAGTTATTAAAAATGATAAAGCAGAAAACTTCAGCTCAGAAATAGAACTATATAAAAATGTTATTACTGATAGGCCTGCAATATTTAACGCAGATAAAACCTTAAGAGGAGTAGAGTTAAAAAACTCTAAAATGGTAGAGTTCGAAAGTCTTGAAATGATGGGTGTTTATATAAATAAAGAAGTGCATTCAAAGTGTAAAAAGTATTTAGACTTTGTCGAAACAAAAAGAAATCTTCATAAAGCCACAATATCTGGTAACACAAAAGAAACACTTTCAAAGTCATTTGTATACATTGTAAGAACAAAGGATAAAGAATATTACGGTGACCCAGATAAAATGTCATTTGGTGTAAGATCTTATTATTATAGTAACGTTACTGAAGCTCTGAGTATTTATAAGCAATAGTAAGCCACTAAAACTACTCCATAATTGTATTAAATTGGACGTCACCATAAAATCAAGTAATAGCAGATGATATTCACTGGAATTGAAAACGAAACACTGGAATTTAAAATAGTTGGTTATGAAATTCCCGAAAACCAAGGCCCCTCTTACGAAGCTAACTTTTTGTATATAGAGTTAGATGTAAAAAGTGTTCATAGAAACTGGCACACCGATAATTGTGCGCTTTCAACCACAGATGTTGAAAAAATAATTGATTGGTTTTATAGGCTACAGCAAAACAATATAGTAATACGAGACTTGGAATTTATTGAAAAAGGAATTTCATTTGAATACCTTCAACAAACTAATAGCCAAGTGCAGTTTCGTATACTGCTACATTCGGACTGTACCCCAAATGATATGAAGAATTTTCATATCAATTTCAAGCTAAATGAAAAAGAATTAAAAGTAGTTCATGAAAGCCTACAAAAAGAACTAAGTGCTTTTCCAACTCGCGGTTTTGAAAAATAAAATCTATTCACAAAACTGTATAGCCCCGTTTTGCTCAATGCTGAAACTAATTAGAGTAATCGTGGAAGTTACCATCACCGTCATCACGGCGAAGGCCACGACCTTCTTAGACTACCTCATAGTGATATTTCAGTGCCGCTATAGTGCTCAATAAAAAGGCGTTATTTGAAGTGCGAAGTTTTTTCTCTATATTAAGGGCATAAACGAATGTAATTTCTTGCAACTAAAAAAGGCCGTACATGTTTTCAATATGTGTAGAACGAGTAATAGACAAACCCATCCAAGAGGTTTTCGCTGCCCTAAGTGATCACGAAAACTACGCACAATTCAAAGGCGTAGATGAGTCAAATTTAATAGTAGAAGGTAAGTTTGATAAAAACGGCGTGGGCGCGGTACGCGAAATAATAGCCGCTGGCGCCAATTTGCACGAAGAAATTGTGAAATATGATCCACCTTACACTTTGGGATACAAAATAATTAAATCAACACCGCTCCCATATGATCACGAACTAGGCGAAGTTACTTTGCGGGAAGAAAACGGTAAAACCCATGCGACTTGGCGCTCTAAAGGGCATATAACAATATTTCTTTTGGGCAGCCTGTATTTTGATAAGGCTATTCAAAAAAATGGAAGTAGAGCCTTTGGCAGTATTTTAAAACAAATTAGCCAACGTTAAAAAAAGCGGCTTAAGTAAGTAACCAAAAGCCGCCTTACAAGCTTTATTTTTTAGTTAAAGAACATTCTAAAGGTTACACCCACGGTGCGTGGTTCACCTACTCTATAACCTAGGCGAGCTCTTCCACCGCGCTCTCGGTCAAATGACAATAAAGCGTTTTCGTCAAACAAGTTATTAATATAAAGCAGTACTTCATACTCATCATAAACAAAGCCTGCGCTTACATTCATTGTAGAGTATTTATCTAGCTCTAAATCAAGGTTTGTCACTTCTTCACCTGTGGCTCCGCCAAATGCAAGGTTTGACTGGAAGCTTCCGGCGCCTTCTACTTGGTCACTTGGTTGAGTAATTCTATCTCCCACAAACTGATACGAACCTTGTAGGTAAGTTGCACTTGAACCAAATAATGGCTTATCAAATTCATAGGTAGATGAAATTGCATAAGATGACTCAGGCACTGATGCCAAACGGTTACCATCTTTTACGCCGCCTAGCACATTACCACTACTATCTAGTACCGTACTTCCAAACTCAGCATTTAAGAAACTACCGGCAAATGAAACGAACAAGTTTTGCGTAACTTGGCGCGTTAACTCAAACTCAAGCCCTTGAGTAGTTGCCTCTGGTACGTTAAACGAGATACGTGAAGAACACGAACCAGCGTCTAAGGTTACTTGCAAGTTTTCTATGTCAGAATGAAACGCAGATACATTTGCTGTCCAGCCTCTACCCGATGATTTCACGCCTATTTCATAGTTGGTAAGGGTTTCATCATCATAGTCTTGGAAGTTACCAAACACGTCCAAGTCTTGGTCGTTACATAAGCTTCTGTTTAGTGGGTCATTTACACCACCTAAACGAAAACCTTGTGAAACTTGCGCGTTCACATTTACGTTGTCGTTTACTTGGTATTGGGCAATCGCACGCGATGTAAATCCATCAGAGGTGGTTGAATCGGTTTGATCATCACCGTTAGCGAATAAACCACCGGTCGTAAAACGGCGCGTTTCTTCATAGTCATACCAACGGCTGCCTAAAGTCACCATTAGCTTTTCAGTTGCAGCGTAATTGATTTCACCAAAAATAGCGGTTTGTTGTAAATCATACGGCAAGGTTGCATTGTAAGGTGAATCTGCAGCAAAGCCATTTGCAACAGCTGCGGAAGTGCCGGCACCTAAGGTAGCATCAGTAGCCGCGTCGTATCCGGGTGTAGGCAAAGTTTGCTCATACGTACGCTCAGTATCTGACATAAACGCACCAACAACCCACTGTAAATCGCCTTCGCCGTTTGAAGCAGCACGTAGCTCAAAAGTATCTTGGGTAACTTGTGTTCTATCAAGCAAGTTTGACGGAAGTAGCACCGCCTCATCAGGGAAACCTAAATCAATGCTAACGCTACCGCTTAATGCGCTGGCATCACGGCTAACTAAAATGTCACGGTCGGTATAGCTATACACAAATGTAAAGTCAGCTATATCTGCTGAGTATTCTGCGGTTAAATCAGCAATAAGGGTTTCGTCGTCAAAACCTTCATCAAGCAACAAATATTGTTGTCTTTCTTCAAGCGTAATAGCTGGGCGAGTAGTGGTATATGGGTTTGCAAAAATACTAAACGCTTCCTGGCGGTTTGCGCCATTCACGCTAATGTCTTGCATAATAATACGCGGTGTAATGGTAATGTTTTCAGTAGGTGTATATTTAAGCGCAATACGCCCGCCCATTCTGTCGCCATCATTTACATCTTCTTTTAACGAACCGCCTTCGCCAAGTGCATCAATAAAGCCGGCGTAATCAGTGCGGTAAAACACAGCACGCATGGCTAGGGTGTCATCAACTAGAGGAACGTTTACCATGCCTTTTAAATGATTGCCGTGGCCGCCATCGGTTTTAGTGTTCAGGTTAGCTTCTATTTTAGCATCAAATTCGTCTAACTCAGGTTGATTAGTAATGTAGCGGAGTGTACCGCCTATTGAGCCTGAGCCAAATAAGGTGCCTTGAGGGCCGCGCAATGTTTCAACACGGCTTAGGTCAAACAAGTCTAAGTCAGGTGTAAATAATGAAAGCGAAATAACACTTTCATCTAAATACACACCTACTTGCTCTTTAACACCCGGTTGGTCACGTACTATTTGGCCAGCCGATACGCCGCGCATTGATATTTGGCTTTGTCCGGGGCCTAGATTTTGAATAGAAACGCTTGCTACATTGCGCGAAACATCTTCTAAACTATTTGCGCCAGAACGTTCTATGTCTTTTTGCGTTTGAGCGTTAATTGAAAACGGAACATCTTCAATAGCTAGGCTACGTTTAGTTGCCGTAACCATGATTTTTTCAATTTCTTCATCGTCGTTGTTTTGTGCCGCAGTTTGCGCCATAGCCGGTGCACTAATAACAGCACCTAAAGCTAGACTCACTAAACTTCTTTTAAAAATATGATGATTGTAAAATCTCATAATATGTCCTTTTTTTGATTATATGTATTATTTGTTATTTTTTTGTTGTTGTGTGTAACGAGGGCGAGGATCGCAAAATGTGGCTCGAATATCTACCGCTTTTAGTATGATTTCACTATTTATTTTTACTTTATGTGGCAAACTGAGATAAGCATTTTCATCCTTGAAAAGCGTAAGAATACTGGCAATATACAAACTAGAGGCACTATAGACTAATATATGAACAATAAAACAAATGTTTCACTTGACATTTTTAAGTAACAATTGTTTCATATAGCATATACACACGTGGAAAGACCATTATGCTCAAAACAAAAACTGGGGCAGCTTTTGTTAACCGAGCAGCCGTTAATATACCTATAACAGATTACGCTTTGCGCGATTTAAGCCTAGCTGTAAAAGACCTATTTCATATTCAAGGGCTACCCACTAGTGCGGGCAATCCAAGCTGGCTTGCATCACACACTATTCCCGAACACACCAACAGTAGTGTGCTTAAGCTATTGCAAGGCGGTATTAAATACACCGGCAAAACGCTAACAGATGAATTGGCCTACAGTTTAAATGGGCAAAATGTGCATTACCCAAGCTTGTTAAACCCCATAACACCTGATCGCATAGCTGGTGGTTCATCAAGTGGTTCGGCGGTAGCGGTTTCCAGCAGGCAGGCTGATATTGGCTTAGGTACCGATACCGGCGGCTCTATTCGTGTACCAGCCAGTTACAACGGTTTATTTGGAATTCGTACAAGCCATGGCGCCATTGAATGTGACAACATGGTTCCCCTTGCTCCCGCCTTTGACACCATAGGCTGGATGACCCGAAGCTTGGATCATCTTCAGCGAATAGCCAAGGTATTGTTACCCACGCAAGGCGTAAAAAACCAAACAACTTTACGCTTATGCGTACTCAACAAATTGGTAGAGGGAGCAGAGCACAGCAGCGCAATAAATACTTGGTTGCAAAAGTTAAATGGCGTGCAAATTCAAGCCAAGGCATTTGATGTACAAGCTTTAAATACCAGCGAAACCTTTCGCGTACTGCAAGGCGAACAAATTTGGCAACAGCATGGCGAATGGATAAGCCAGCAAACGCCAGAATTTGCGCCTGATATTCACGACCGATTTAAATGGTGTGCCAGCCTCACTAATGAACAAGTTGCAATGGCCAAAACACAGCAAGTTGTTATTAATGAGCAGGTCAACGCCCTGTTTGAAGATTGCGACTTGCTTGTTATACCTACCACACCCGGTAGAGCGCCAATGCTAGATACACCCGCCAATGAATTAGTAACATATCGTGAAGACTTAATGAGCCTTACCGCTATTGCTGGTTTAGGCAGCTTACCGCAGTTGCACTTGCCTTTATTTAAGATACAAGGCGCGCCTTGTGGCGTATCACTTATTGGTAAAAAGAATACTGACCACGAACTAATTGCAATGGCTCAGCGCCTTATTCATGATAATGAACACGCTTTGCCACCCGTAAAATAACCGAAGAATAAGAATATTATGAGTACAACACAAAAAGCACAAATCGCGTTTACCGCGCCGCATCACGCCGCTACAAATGCTGGCCGTGAAATACTAGAACACGGCGGAACCGCCATTGAAGCCATGGTGGCTGCAGCGGCCTCTATTGCCGTAAATTACCCCCATATGAATGGCCTAGGTGGTGATGGATTTTGGCTTATTAGCGAGCCAAACAAAGCCCCCATAGCAATAAATGCAAGTGGCACCGCTGCACAAAATGCCAATCTTGATTTTTATGCAGGTGAGTCAGCCATTCCTAGCCGCGGCGCCAAAGCTGCGCTTACTATGGCAGGTGCAGTTTCAGGCTGGAAAAAAGCCTTGGAAATAAGTGCGCAGTGGCAAAGCAATCTGCCTCTTGAAGAACTGCTTGATACAGCCATTAACCAAGCACAATGGGGCATTGAAGTGACCCAGAGTTTGTCAGATGCTAGCTTTAAAACCTTTGATGAAATGGCAAATAACCCTGGCTTTGAGCAATTTCTGATTAAAGAAAAAGCACTCAAAAAAGGTAAAGTAATTAAGCTACCTTTAATTGCTAAAACACTTAAAACTCTTGCCAAAAATGGCTTGGATGACTTTTACCAAGGTGAAATAGCTAAGCAACTGGCACACGATTTACAGCAAGCTGGCTCGCCTATTCAGCTATCTGACTTCGCACAATATGAAGCACAATTAGTTGAGCCTTTGAGCGTAACTACGGGCCAAGGCAAGCTTTATAATTTATCAGCACCTACTCAGGGCATTGCTTCGCTAATTATTTTAGCTTTATACGACAAACTGCAAACTAGCAGTATGAGTGAAGCTGAGCACGTACATCTTTTAATTGAATGTACTAAGCAAGCATTCATTAAGCGAAATCAATATGTAAGCGATGCATCTAAAGTGAGCATTGACTTGCAAACACTTCTAAGCCCTAGCGCGCTTGATGAAATGGCAAGTAATATATCAATGGATTCAGCCTTAACATGGCCCCATGAAGCCAAACAAGGTGATACCATTTGGATGGGCGCATGTGACAGTGAAGGGCGCATGGTAAGTTACATTCAAAGCTTATATTGGGAATTTGGTAGCGGTATTGTTAGCCCAAGTACCGGCATTGTATGGAATAACCGTGGTACATCTTTCTCATTAGACGAAGGCCACTTACAGCAACTAAGCCCCGGCTTACAGCCTTTTCATACACTCAACCCAGCTTATGCTGCACTTGATGATGGCCGCAGAATTGCCTATGGCACCATGGGCGGTGAAGGACAGCCTCAAACCCAAGCTGCTTTGTTTAGCCGCTTTGTTTATCAAGGCTTTGATATTAAAGAAGCCATTTCTAGAGGGCGCTGGTTGCTGGGGCGCACTTGGGGTGATGAATCTCATAATCTTAAAATTGAAAGTGACCTAAACGACAAAATAGGCGCAAACTTGTCGCATTTGGGCCATGACATTGCCGTGGTAGACCCATGCAATGAACTTATGGGCCATGCTGGCGCAATTGTGCTTGAAACTAACGGAGAAGTAGCAGCGGCTACCGATCCTCGCAGTGATGGCAAAGCCATTACACAAACATTTAAAACCCCAAGTAAGGCTGAATAATGGATTTACTACTAAACAATTTGCCTACCTTGGCAGCACTTATTGGAACAGGCGTTGTAGCGGGCTTGCTCGCAGGCCTATTAGGCGTAGGCGGCGGCATAGTGATTGTGCCCATTCTATACTTTTTGTTCCAAGCATTTGGTGTATCAGCTGATTCAGCCATGGTAATCGCAACTGCAACATCTTTAGCAACTATTGTCCCCACATCGGTAAGCTCTATTCGAGCCCATCGCAAAAAAGGCAATGTTGATTTTAGCTTGTTGAAAATTTGGGGCCCGTTCATTTTAATTGGCGTATTAGTAGGTAGCTACTTAGTGACCCGAGTTGATGGTGAATTACTTACCACGCTATTTGGAATTATTGCGACCTTATCTGCTTTGAACATGTTATTTGGCAGCAAATCTCCCATGTTCAAAAGCCTTCCGGGTACCGCGGGGCAAGCAGGCATGGGCACAAGTGTAGGCTTGTTTAGCTCATTAGTTGGCATTGGTGGCGGTACGTTAACCGTTCCTATGTTGACCTTTTGCAACTATCCAGCACATCGTGCAGTTGGTACGGCCGCCGCCGTTGGCTTAATTATTTCTCTGCCCGCTGCCATTACCATGTTAATTGTGGGCCAAACACCTGCCGATGCGCCGGTTGGCACCATTGGCTTAGTTAACTTAGTTGGCTTTGTGTGCATTGTGCCACTCACGGTTTTATTTGCACCAATTGGCGCGAACTTAGGCAGCAAGCTTGATGCCGCAAAACTGAAAAAGGTTTTTGCCGTAGTACTTATGATCACAGGCATTCGCATGCTATCTCAATTATTCATTTAGGAATTTGTCATGTCTATTTTAACACCGCCACCTCGTTTACTTATGGGCCCCGGCCCAATCAATTGCTATCCGCGCGTTTTAAATGCGATGTCAACGCAGTTAGTGGGGCAGTATGACCCTGTAATGACCGGCTACATGAATGAAACCATGGCCTTGTATCGCAATGTGTTTAAAACCCAAAACCAGCAAACCATGTTGATAGACGGTACTTCTAGAGCCGGTATTGAGGCGGTACTTGTGTCGGTACTTGAACCCGGCGATAAAATTCTTGTGCCTATTTTTGGCCGCTTTGGACATCTATTGGCTGAAATAGCTGAGCGTGCCGGTGCCGACGTACACACTATTGAAGCACCTTGGGGTGAAGTATTTGAACCTGAGCAAGTTGAACAAGCAATTAAAGCGGTTGGACCTAAAGTAGTCGCCTTAGTACAAGGTGATACCTCAACTACCATGCTTCAACCCCTTGCTGAAATTGGCGCCATATGCCGTGCCCACGATGTAATTTTTTATTCGGACGCTACCGCATCAATAGGTGGAAACCCTTTCGAAACTGACGAATGGAAGCTAGATGCAGTAAGCGTTGGTTTGCAAAAATGTTTGGGCGGCCCCTCAGGCAGTGCTCCTATTACCTTAGGCGAAAGATACGTTGATATTGTAAATAAACGCCGCCACGTAGAAGCCGGCATACGTGACGACAAACACATAGCAGGGCAAGCAAGCCGTATTCGTTCAAACTACTTTGATTTACCTATGATCATGGATTATTGGGGCGAAGAACGCTTAAACCACCACACCGAGGCGTCATCAATGTTGTATTGCGCCCGTGAATGCGCGTTGAACTTGCTTGAAGAAGGAATTGACGCTTCTATTGCTAGGCACAAAACCGCAGGTGATGCCATGCTAGCAGGCGTAAAAGGACTGAACTTACAACCCTTTGGTGACCTAAAGCACAAGATGAACAACGTGGTTGGGGTATATATTCCAGAAGTGGTTGACGGCGAGGCCATACGCCACCAAATGCTACATGACTTCAACATTGAAATTGGTACCAGCTTTGGGCCACTCAAAGGAAAAATTTGGCGCATTGGCACAATGGGTTATAACGCACGCCCCGACTGTGTTTACCAAACGCTACAGGCATTAGAAACCGTACTTCGCCGCTCAGGGCACAAATTATCAATGGGTGAAGGGGTAGATGCGGCCATTGATGTTTATCAAGCGGCCACACGCTAATGACTACCGCCACCACATTTAATCATAAAGCTCAGTGGGTAATGGATTGCTGTGAAGCCCTTGGTAAAGTGAGCCAGTCACCCGCATACGTTGACCGGCGCTACCTAAGCCAAGAGCATAAACAGGCCAATGCCTTAGTCGCAACATGGATGCAAGATGCCAACATGCGTACATGGGAAGATGGCGTAGGCAATTTGTGGGGGCGCTTTGAAAGCGACTCGGCCAACGCTAAAAGCTTACTCATGGGAAGCCACTTAGATACCGTGGTAAATGGCGGTAAATATGATGGTATGTTAGGCGTTGTTGCCCCTATTGCCGTGGTTAAATATTTTCATGAACAAGGTATAAAGCTTCCTTTTCATATAGACATTGTTGGTTTTTGCGATGAAGAAGGCACTCGCTTTGGCTCAACTTTATTAGGAAGCCGCGCACTTACTGGCAAATGGCAAAACGAATGGGCCAACCTTATAGATGCTGACGGCGTTAGTTTACGTGATGCAATGCAAAGCTTCGGTTTGAACTTTGATGCGGTTAACGCTTGCGCCATAAAGGGTGAAGACATTCTTGCCTATTTAGAAATGCATATTGAACAAGGCCCTGTGCTTGAAGCACAAAACTTACCCACCGGCATCGTTACCGGTATAGCCGGTGCTAAGCGCATGTTGTTCAATGTTCAGGGAATGGCGGGCCATGCTGGCACGGTTCCTATGAACAGCAGGCAAGATGCTTTAGCCGGTGCCAGTGAAATGATACTTGCGGTAGAAAAAGTTGCTCAAAGCAATAATATTGTGGCAACGGTAGGCAATATTGCCAACCATCCAAACGCTGTGAATGTGATTTCAGGTAACACCCAATTTAGCGTAGATATTCGAAGCATTGATGATAAGCAGCGTGATGTATGCGTAGCTTCGCTTTTTGCAATGTGCCAAGAAATAGCTGAAAAACGTAACTTAGTACTTACTATTAATGAAACGCATGCTGCGCCTGCAGTTAAGTGTGATAGCGCCCTTATGTTGCAACTAGAAGCCGCAACGAAATTGGCACAAATAAAACCTTTTAATTTAGTTTCAGGTGCTGGGCACGATGCAATGGCCATGGCTGATATTTGCCCTGTAGCCATGTTGTTCACGCGCTGCGAAAAAGGCATAAGCCACCACCCCAAAGAAGCGATTGAAACCCCCGACGTAGCAGCCACATTAGCGGTGCTGTATCACTTCATTCGTAATTTCTAATATAGTTACAGCTGTTCTCACTTATTGACTCACTATAGCAGTGAGTCAATTTTAGCTATCCACTCGCGCTTTGTTTCCTTGGGTAAAAAGCTAGCGCTAAAGCTATTTTTGACTAACTTCACTAAGGCCTTTTCTGTTAAAGGCAAATTATGTAAAAGCGCTAAGTAGTTTTCGTTAAGGTATCCGCCGAAGTAAGATGGGTCATCTGAATTGACCATCACCATTAAATCCATATCAAGTAAATCCAATATATTGTGCTGCGCCATGTCATTTACTACGCACAACTTTAAATTACTCAATGGACATACCGTTAGCGGAATTTGATGCGTTTTTAAGTACTCCATAAGGCTGGGATCTTCACTGCTTCGTACGCCGTGGTCAATGCGGTCTACATCAAGTAAGCGAATTGCTTCCCATACATAGTCAGCTGGCCCTTCTTCACCGGCATGAGCCACAATCAAAAACCCTAGCTCTTTACCTTGCTTAAACACTCTTTCGAACTTGCTAGGCGGGTTGCCTAATTCTGAACTGTCTAAGCCAAGAGCTTTTATCATATTGTAGTAGGGCTTAGCTTGCGCTAAACAAGCAAAAGCGCTGTCTTCACTTAGGTGGCGTAAAAATGACATAATCAAATAAACTGACATACCAAATTCATTTTCAGCTTGTTTAATTGCTCGCTCAAAGCCCTTCATAAATACTGAAAATTCTATTCCGCGCTCTGTGTGTGTTTGTGGGTCAAACATAATTTCTGTGTGCACCACGTGTTGTTCATTACATTTACACAAATACGCCCACATGAGTTGATAAAAATCATCTTCATCAAGCAATACACTTGCACCTTGATAGTACAAATCAAGAAAGCTTTGTAGATCTTCAAACTGGTAGGCATCTTTAATATCGTCAACGCTTGAATACGCCAACGAAACACCGTGCTTTTGTGCCAAGTCCCACATTAGCTGGGGCTCTAGCGAGCCTTCAATATGCAAGTGTAATTCGGTTTTGGGAAGGGCTTGTATTAAAGATTCAAGCCTTGATTGTATTGCCTTGCTTTCGCTCATTTGCGTGCGATCCTATTAAATATTAATTGCCTTGCACTGCACTCATTTGGTGCGCTATGAATTGTTTTTTTGCGCCACTATGCTTATTTTATCAAACTATCGCGAAATATATGCGAGTTACGTGCCTAATTTGTACCCGCTAGCGAGTAAAATAATCTACTTTGCGTGGCCCTTGTTAAGCGTTATAGTGGCATTAAATTTAAAAAAGCCTTATGTATACAAACGCTTAGCCTTACATGGTGTAAAGCGCGAATTAAGCGGCTTTAATTTAGTTTAATTAGTTATGCATTTTTTTGACTACTTGGTCAAGTTTTTGCTTTAGCTTTGCCTTAACTATCTACAAGAACACCTGCTGTAATAGCATTAATATAAAGGAATTTTCATGTCTGCTCGTTTTCTAGACCGCCTATTTCAATTGACTGAACATAGCACCACCATAAAAACCGAAGTCATTGCTGGGCTAACTACGTTTGCAGCAATGTCTTATATTCTTATTGTGAACCCTAGTATTCTAGGCTTAAGCGGTATGCCTGTAGAGGGCTTAATTACGGTTACTGCACTGGCGGCCTGTTTGGGTACGCTACTAATGGCTTGGCTTACAAACTACCCTGTTGCATTGGCTCCCGGCATGGGCCTGAATGCTTTTTTCGCATTCACTATATGCTTAACGCGCGAAGTGCCATGGGAAGCGGCACTTGGTATTGTATTTTACAACGGCCTTTTGTTTTTGCTGCTCACCGTAACTGGCGTGCGCACTAAAATAGCGGAAGCCATACCCGCCTCATTGAAGATTGGGGTGCAATGCGGTATAGGCCTGTTTATTGCCTTCATTGGCCTTAAAAACGCAGGTCTAATAGTTGACAACCCAGCCACATTCGTCACTTTGGGTGACTTATCAGAACCCGCTGTACTGCTTGCCTTATTGGGGATTATTTTTACCGTAATACTGGTCATCAAACAGGTAACTGGCGCCATATTAATATCTATTATTACGCTCACGGTAATAGGCGTATTTATTCCTACCGAAAGCGGCTATTTAACGGCCACACCCGATGCCATAGTTGGCATGCCAGAATCAATTTCCAGCACATTTTTGGCAATGGATTTATGGTATCCCATTGAGAATTTTGCCAACACTTGGGATCTTATATTCGCCCTAATGTTTGTAAACATGTTTGATACCATTGGCACCCTAATTGGCGTATCAAAACGCGCTAATTTAACTGACGAAAACGGTAAACTTCCTAAAATGGGTAAAGCCATGACAGCCGATGCGGCAGCCAGTATTGTAGGCGCTGGCGTAGGTACATCACCGGTAACCAGTTATGTTGAATCAGCTGCTGGGGTTTCTGCGGGCGGTCGCACAGGCTTAACGGCGGTGGTAGTCGCTATATGCTTTGTTCTAGCCTTATTCTTAACGCCACTCATGGTAGTTATTCCCATTATGGCCACTACACCTGCCTTGGTGATGGTAGGCATATTTATGATGGAGTCAATTAAAGACCTAGAGTTTGAAGATTTGGCCAGCGTATCAACCGCCACCATAGCACTTATGGCAATGCCCTTAACCTTCAGCATTAGTGAAGGTATTGCTTTAGGCTTTATTACTTACGTGGGAATAAGGCTAGGCACAGGTGAATACAAAAAAGTCAGTATGATCACCTATGCTATGGCAGCAGTATTTCTGCTGCGCTACATTCTTGACTTAAAGTAAGGGTGGTTTGAAGTAAAAGGCTACTCGCCTTTTGGCGGAAAGTGGGCAAGCCAGTGTTCAGCAATGGCTTGCCTTGTACAAATCCATACATCATCTTGCGCAACCACATATTCAATAAAGCGTGCTAGGGCTTTAAGCCGAGCAGGGCGCCCAACAATTCTGCAATGCAAGCCAATTGACAGCATTTTAGGTGCGTAATCACCTTCTTCGTATAGCACATCAAAAGCATCTTTTAGGTATTGATAAAAATCATCACCGGTATTGAACCCTTGCGGCGCCGCAAAGCGCATATCGTTTGTATCTAGTGTGTAGGGCACCATTAGCAAAGGCTTGCCGTAATGGTAATCGTAATAGGGTAGGTCGTCAGCGTAGGAGTCAGCGCAATATAAAATATCATCCCGTTCAGCAACTAAAGCAAGGGTATTAGGGCTTGTGCGGCCGGTATACCAACCTCGTGGTTTTTCGCCAGTGAGTTTTTCTTGCAAAACAATAGCATCGTCCATGAGTTTGCGCTCTTGCTCAATGGGCATGTCTTGGTAATGAATCCAGCGCATAGCATGGCTGGCAATTTCCCAACCCGCTGTTTGCATAGCATTTAGCGCTTCAGGGCTGCGTTCAAGGGCCATAGTTACGCCAAACACGGTTACTGGTAATTGGTATTTCGTAAACAAGCGGTGTAAGCGCCAAAATCCTGCGCGAGAACCGTATTCATACATCGACTCCATGCTCAAATGGCGGTCGTTAAATGCTTGGGCACCAATAATTTCTGATAAAAACGTTTCTGACTGTTCATCCCCATGAAGCACACAATTTTCAGCGCCCTCTTCATAATTAATCACAAATTGCAGGGCTATTTTAGCCTTATTCGGCCACTTTGGATGTGGCGGATTTTCACCATAGCCTAATAAATCACGCGGATAATCAGCATTAATGGTGTTGTTTTTTGTTTGGCTCATGGGCTTAACTCAATTGTTCAAATGTTTATGAATCGGCTAATTGATACTGAACCGGCACTTCTAAACCGCATCCATGTAAAATCAATTTAATCACCGTTTTAGTGGCCTCAGCAAACTCTTGCTTGGTCATAGCTTTTCCGCGCAGTTGCTTTATTTGCGTGGAAAAATCGGCATAGTGCTGGGTGGTAGACCAAATGTGATATAGCAAAAATTGCGGGTCAACCGCATTTAACTTACCGTTTGCAATCCATTTCTCAATAACTTCTACGCGCCCTTGCACCCAAAGCTTATGCTGCTGTTTAAACGAGCGGTCAAGGTTGCTACCACCATTTATAATTTCTATGGCAAATACTTTCGAAGAAAAAGGATTTGTGCGCGACACTTCCATTTTTTCCGCAATATACTTCGCTAAGGATTCCGCAGGGCAGTCGTGTTCGTTCACGTCATCAAAACTAGAATTCCACATGTCTAAAATAGAGGCCATTACTTCAGAATATAGGCTCTGCTTTGAGCTAAAGTAATAAAGTACATTGGCTTTGGGTAACTGCGCAGCATCGGCAATTTTTTGTATTGAAGCCCCTTTGTAGCCGTCTTGCGCGAACGCTTTTAAGGCGGCAGACATAATAAGTGAGCGCCGCTTGGCACCAATATTTGACACGCTTTTACTTTTCACTGTCATTGGTGTTCACACCGTGTGCTCATTTTTATTTCATTTTCCATAATGTTGCTATACATCTCAATTACTGCTCAAAAACTAAAGTCGAATCTACCTAAGCATGCATCATACCAAAATTTCTAATTTATAGACCTCAAACCAGATAAAAATTTTCTGACCGATCGGTCTACTTTTTGCATTAGAAACCCTATATACTTTGTTTATTCGCTAGGGTGTGGAAAAGCATAATGATCCAATTTTTAATCAACAGCAAGTTAGTTAGCGTAGAAAACGAAGCCGCCGACTTAACTTTGCTTAATTATTTACGCAACGATTGCTCCTTAAATGGAACAAAAGAAGGTTGTGCGTCAGGTGACTGCGGTGCATGCACGGTGGTAGTGGCCGAACCTTGCTCAGGCAGCCAAAATAACGCTGCGCCTAAGCCATTGCAATACAAAGCAATTAATAGCTGCGTAACGTTTTTATCAGCCCTGCATGGCAAGCAAATTCTTACGGTTGAAGGCATTAAACAAGGCAAAGACTTGCACCCCGTGCAACAAGCCATGGTAAGTGAGAATGCCACCCAATGCGGCTTCTGTACACCTGGATTTGTAATGTCTTTGTTTGCACTTTACCAACAAGCAAACGAACAAAGTGCATCAAGCCCTGTTAAGCGAAGCGAAGTCATTAACGCCTTATCAGGCAATTTGTGCCGCTGCACGGGTTATCAATCTATTATTTCGGCTGCATTACGCGCTTGCAACGAAAAGAGCGAAGCAATAAATACATTGGCTGAACAGGCTGTTGCTACGCAATTACAAAGCCTTCAAGGTACCAGTGAAGCGGGCACCGAAGTGCTGCATTTACCCAGTTCGCGTCAAGCCTTAGCGCAGTGTATGCAACAACACCCTGAAGCAATGCTAGTGGCCGGCAGTACTGACCTAGCCCTGCTTCATACTCAGCAATTAAAAGCGCTCCCTAGTTTAATTAGTTTGTCATACCTTCCTGAACTTAAATCAATTGCCGTGAATGAAAACACTTTGAGCATAGGGGCCGCCTGTACCTTAAGTGACTTTGAAGCAACACTACTAGAACACTTCCCAAGCTTAGAAGAAATAATGGAGCGCTTTGCAAGTTTGCCCATTCGAAATCAAGCAACCTTAGGTGGAAACATTGCTAATGCCTCTCCCATTGGTGATATGGCTCCCGTTTTAATTGCACTAAATGCGAACATAGTGCTCGACAACGGTGCAGAATATCGTGAAATGCCACTTAAAGAATTTTTCACTGGCTACAAGCTTACTCGCTTAAATACTAACGAATGGTTAAGCCGAATTGAAATACCCTTGTTAAAGCCAAATGAAATATTAGCTGCCTATAAAATATCAAAGCGTTGTGAAGATGATATATCAGCCGTGTGCATGGCAATAAAATTAAGCCTTGAGAATGGCTCGGTAGTGCAAGTGAGTACGGGCTATGGCGGCGTAGCAGCTACACCGGCATATTGTGACGAATTACATAATGCCCTTGTTGGCAAAGCTTGGCAAAATCAAGAATGCGTAGCACTAGGGCAAGCCGTTTTAGGTAAAGCCTTTACCCCCCTTGATGACGTACGAGCAAGCGCGAATTATCGTATCCAAATGCTAGAAAATTTATGGCATCGTTTTTGGTTAGAATCTAATGCAAAGCAATCGCAAAATAGCATTGATATAAGAGTACAAGCCCATGCGTAAACTGGTTGAGAACACAACAACATCCAAGGGCGCAACAAGCCAAGTAGGTTCGCAGTACACAAAAGCTTGCCCACATGAAAGCGCAGTGCGACAAGTAAGCGGCGAAGCCCGTTACGTTGACGATATTCCCGCACCCGCTAATTTACAATACGCAGCGGTAGGCTTAAGCCCATTTACCAGCGGCACTATTACCAAAATAGATGTTGACGCGGTATGGCAAAGCCCCGGTGTGCTAGATGTAATTACCGCTGATGACGTGCCGGGGCACATTGATATAGGCCCCGTATTTAAGGGCGATCCTGTACTTGCGCATAAAGAAATTAAATTTCATGCACAGCCCGTATTTGCCGTTTTAGCGAAAACCCAAGAGCAAGCGCAAATTGCTGCAAGCCTAGGCAAAATTGAGGTAAACGAGCAAACAGCCATATTAAGTGTCGCGCAAGCGAAAAGTGCTGATACCACCGTTCGCCCCCCTCATTTTATGCAAGCGGGTAATTACAGCGAAGCAATTAAACAAGCAGAACATACCGCCAGCGGCAGCCTAGAAATAGGCGGACAAGAGCATTTGTACTTAGAAGGGCAAGTTTCAATGGCCTTGCCTCAAGAAGAAGAGCGCATGTTCATTTACACCTCAAGCCAACACCCTAGTGAAGTGCAAAAGTTAGTAGCCGAAGTACTAGATATTAAGCTTAACAAAGTAGTGGTAGATATGCGCCGCATGGGCGGTGGTTTTGGCGGTAAAGAAACCCAAGCTGCGCAATGGGCTTGTATTGCCGCTTTATTTGCTGCTCGCCAAAATTGTGCGGTCAAACTTCGCTTACCACGCCAGCAAGATATGATGATTACCGGCAAACGTCACCCTTTTGAAAACAGTTATGAAATTGGCTTTGATAGTACAGGCTTAATTCAAGCGGCAAATATTGAGCTAAACGGCAACTGTGGCCATTCACCTGATTTATCAGACGCAATTGTAGATAGAGCCATGTTTCATGCTGATAACGGATATTACCTACCCCATTGCAATATTGCGGGGCACAGGCTTAAAACGCATCAGGTATCACATACCGCATACCGTGGTTTTGGCGGCCCTCAGGGGATGATCATGGCAGAAGCCATGCTTGATAAAATAGCCCGCGCAGTCAAGCAAGACCCACTTACCGTACGTAAACGTAATTTGTACGGGCCAAGCACCGGCATGACTACGCCTTACGGCATGCAAATTGAACAAAATTTACTGCCCGAAATTATAGAAAGCCTTGAAGCATCAAGTGACTACTGGGCGCGCCGCGAAGCAATTACTGCCTACAATAAAACAAGCCCAATTATTAAAAAAGGCTTAGCGTTAACCCCGGTTAAATTTGGTATTTCATTTACTGCCAAGCATTTGAATCAGGCGGGTGCATTAGTACACATATATACTGATGGCAGTGTGCAAGCAAACCACGGCGGCACTGAAATGGGCCAAGGTTTACACACTAAAATTAGCCAAATTGTGGCCAACGAGTTCGCGCTTAATTTAGACGAAGTTGAAGTTACCTCAACACGAACCGATAAGGTGCCTAACACCTCACCCACGGCGGCTTCAAGCGGCACTGACTTAAACGGTAAAGCGGTGCAAAATGCCTGTATTACCATTAAGCAAAGGCTCGCTGAATTTTACGCGCAGTCAGTAAACGGTGATGTAAACGACGTACGCTTTGAAAACCAAACCGTTTATTGCAATGAACACAGTTTGCCTTGGTTTGATTTAATTCAGCAGGCTTATTTTGCTCGCGTGTCATTATCCTCTAGTGGTTTTTATAAAACCCCTAAGCTCGCTTATGATCGTGAAACAGGCAAAGGCCGCCCATTCTTTTATTTTGCGTATGGCGCAAGTGCAACAGAAGTAAGCATAGATACCCTAACAGGTGAATACAAAGTAGAGCGCGTAGATATTCTTCATGATGTGGGCACTAGCTTGAACAAGGCCATTGATATAGGCCAAATTGAAGGTGGTTTTATTCAGGGTATGGGCTGGTTAACTACCGAAGAGCTAAAATGGGATGATGGCGGCAAACTAAGCAGTAACAACTTGGCTACTTACAAAATTCCGGCTATTGGTGATACCCCTAAAATCTTTAACGTTGACTTGTTTGACCGACCCAATAACGAAGACAGCATTTACCATTCCAAAGCCGTGGGCGAACCACCATTTATGTTAGCTATATCGGTGTGGTGTGCGCTTAAAGATGCTATTGCGAGTTTACACGACTACGCAAGTGACCCAACCTTGCATACCCCAGCAACCCCTGAGCGTATAATGCAAGCCATAGCCAGTATGAGAGATAAGCACTAATGCGCGTTTCAACATGGTATGAAGCCCTTTATAAGTGCCAGCAACAAGGCCAAGGCTACGTGCTTATTACAGTAGTTATGAGCGCTGGCTCGGCCCCTCGTGAAGCTGGCTGTAAAATGCTTATTACTGATGATCAACAATTCGATACTATTGGCGGCGGGCATTTAGAATTTGAAGCTACTCGCCATGCTCGTGAGTTATTGGCTAAAAACGAACAAAGCCAAACCTTAGTGTCTTACCCACTTTCTAGCAGTTTAGGCCAATGCTGCGGCGGAGCCGTTAAAATATTATATGAAGTGCATGTGAATCATCATCAGCATATTGCGGTATTTGGTGCAGGCCATGTAGCGCAGTCGTTGGTACCAATGTTAGCGCAATTACCTGTGCAAATAAGCTGGGTAGATGGCCGTGAGCGCTTCTTTGAAGACCTCCCGTTGCATATGGTAAATTTAAGTAACGTAAAAGCCATTGATAATGACGACCCTTGCCAAGTACTTGAAGCATTGCCTGACAACACTTGGGTAATTATTTTAACGCATAATCATCAACTCGATTATGACTTAGTGGAAGCCGCGCTTAAGCACCCCAGCATTGATTTTGTGGGGATGATTGGTTCGCAAACTAAAGCAAAGCGTTTTCGCACAAAATTAGCTCATCGCGGGTTCACGCCTGAGCAAATTGCTCAGTTAATTAGCCCCATTGGCGATACCAGCATTCCAGGTAAGCGCCCTGTTGAGGTGTCGGTGTCGGTGTGTGCGCAGCTTATTAAGCGTTTACACAAGTTTGATACCAACAACAGCAAAGCGGTGCCACAAGATGCCAAACCCCATAGCGCCAAAACATTACAAGCAAGCTCGCTTGAGGACAAATTATGAAAACACTCGCTGCGCTAAATAGCGCGAGCAAAGAAGACGCCATTGCTTGGTTTATGCAAACATGTACGGCATCTAGTTGGTGTGAATTAATGAGTGAGGCGCGCCCTTTTAGCTCTGTTGATTCACTGCAATCATGCGCCGCTAAAATATGGCAAACCATGCAAAAAGCTGATTTTATGGAAGCCTTTGAAGGCCACCCCATGATTGGCGATGTTAGCACTTTACGTGCAAAATATGCCAACACCAAAGCACTTGCCAGTAACGAACAATCAGGCACAGCTAATACCACTGAAGCCACATTAGAAGCCCTGCACACTGGTAATTTAGATTACCTAAACAAGCATGGTTTTATATTCATTATTTGTGCTACGGGTTTGTCTGCTGAAGCAATGCTAGAAAAACTGCAAGCGCGCTTGCCAAATGAAACCAATATTGAAATGCAAACCGCGGCTAATGAGCAACTTAAAATTACTCAGTTGCGCATTAATAAAGCCTTAACACCCCAGGAAAATTAAGAATGAATAGCTTATCTAGCCACGTATTAGATACCACTACAGGGCGTCCTGCTGCCAACATGGCACTTGAGCTCACCTTACCAAATGGGATTAAAATTGCAGGTAAAACCAATGAAGATGGCCGCTGCAAAGATTGGGGCGATACAGTATTTGATGCCGGTATTTACTGCATGCGTTTTAAATGCAAAGCCTACTTAGAAGCCCTACACGGCGAAAGCTTTTATCCGTTTGTTGATATTCATTTTGAAATTAAAGAAAACGGCGGCCACTACCATGTACCTTTACTTATATCGCCGTTCGGCTTTAGCAGTTACAGGGGTAGCTAGTGGTAAATTCCCTTAGCCTTTACCGGGCAAGTATATTGCATTTTGCGCAAGCAACTGACGCACCACAAAACGATGCTCAGTATTTTGCCGACGGTGCATTGGTAGTAGAAAACGAGCGCATTGTTGCCATAGGGGATTACGCTGAGCTTGCCAAGCAATATGCCAACGCGCACTACGTAGATTACCAAAAGCGCTTAATTATTCCCGGCCTAATTGACAGCCACTTGCATTATCCGCAAACAGAAATGATTGCGAAATACGGTGAGCAGTTGTTGTCATGGTTAGAAAACTACACTTTTCCCACAGAAAACAAGTTTGCTTCGGTGCAATACTGCGAGCTTATTGCAAAGCATTTTATACAGCAGTTAATTGCTAATGGCACTACCACGGCCTGCGCCTACTCAACGGTTCACAAACACGCTGCCGATGCATTGTTTAAAGAAGCATCTTTGCACAATATGGCCTTTATTGCGGGCAAAGTATGTATGGATAGGCATTGTCCTAGTGCCATTCAAGACACACCTGAACAAGCCCAGCTCGACAGCCACAAGTTAATTGAAACTTGGCATGGGAAGGGGCGTAATTTGTATGCCTTAACGCCGCGTTTTGCCCCTACTAGTAGCGCTAAGCAGCTAAGTTTATTGGGCGAACTTGCCCAGCAATACCCTGATGTATTTATTCAAACGCATTTGTCAGAAAATCAAAATGAAATTGAGTGGGTGAAAAGCTTATACCCCCAACATTGCAATTATTTGGATGTGTATGACCATTACAACATGGTGCGCCCTAGGGCTTTATTTGGCCATTGCCTGCATTTGTATGATGAAGAATGGCAACGCTTGAGTGAAGCAAAGGCCACCGCAGTATTTTGCCCTACCTCTAATCTATTTTTAGGTAGCGGTTTATTTAATATTGAAAAAGCGAAACAAGAAAATGTATCTATTGCGCTGGCTACCGATGTGGGCGCGGGTACTAGCTTCAACATGCTAAATACTTACGGTGAGGCATACAAAGTAGGGCAACTTCAAGGCCAAGCCTTAAACGCTTTAGAGGGTTTGTATCTTATGACCCAAGGCCCTGCATGCGCATATAGCTTAAATGACCAAATTGGTAATTTAAACCCCGGCACATACGCTGATTTTGTAGTGCTAAATCCCAGCTTTAATCGTTTAGGCGAATTACGCTGTGCAAGTTCATTTGAAAGCCAAGCGAATGGCTCTAGTGGCGACGGCGAAGACATTCTTTTCGCCCTTAGCTTTATTGGTGACGACCGAGCAGTAGAAGCAACCTACATTGCAGGGACTCAACGCAAACACACTTTATTGGAGGGCTAGTATGCCTTGGCTTGAATGGTTATCACTTTTTGTTAGATGGTTTCACGTTATTGCAGGCGTTGCCTGGATTGGTGCTTCTTTCTATTTTATTTGGCTTGACAACAACTTACGAACACCGCCGCAATGGAAGCAAGATAAAGGCATTAAAGGTGATTTGTGGGCGGTACACGGTGGCGGCTTTTACGAAGTAGCAAAGTACGCCTACGGCCCTGAAAAAATGCCTTCTACACTACATTGGTTTAAGTGGGAAGCTTATACCACGTGGTTAAGTGGCATGGCATTGCTAGTGCTGGTTTATTACTTCGGGGCATCGGCCTACTTGATTGACCCAAGAGTAATGGAATTAAGCCCTGCTCAAGCGGTAACTTATGGCCTAGGCTTTATTTTTGGTGGCTTAGCTATTTACGAAGCCGCTTGTAGAAGCCCTTTAGGAAATTACCCTAAATTGTTCGCACTGTTTTTAGTAACTTTCGTAGTGCTAATTTGCTGGCTAGCAACATCATGGTTTAGCGGGCGCGGTGCATACATTCATGTAGGCGCGCTAATAGGCACCATTATGGTGGGTAACGTGTTTTTCAATATTATGCCTGCCCAACGTAAAATGGTAAAAGCGGTAAGCGAACAACAAGACATAGACCCAAGCTGGGGCGCAGGCGCTAAGCTTCGTTCAGTGCACAATAACTATTTCACGCTTCCCTTGTTATTCATAATGATAAGCAACCACTACCCTATGACCTATCAGCATGAACTAAACTGGTTGGTACTGGTAGTTATAATTGCGTTGTCGGCGTGGATACGGCATTTCTTTAACCTAAAACATTTAGGGGTAGTTAGGCCTTCTATTTTAGTTTCGGGTGCCATTGGTATGGCTTTATTGGCGCTTTGGGTGTCGTTTCCACGCAACACGCTAGAAACACCACAAGTAAATGTAGAGCAAACCAGCAGTACTAGCATAGTTGAAACCGCGAGTAATCTTAGCCCGCTTGAGCAACAAGCATTTGAAATCATTCAAACTCACTGTGTTGGCTGTCATTCGGCTCAGCCTACAGACGATATATTTCGCATAGCACCTTTAGGGGTTATGTTAGATAGTTGGGAGCAAATTGATGGCCTAGCGAGCAAAATAATCAATCGAACGGTAGTAACTAAAGATATGCCTTTAATGAATAAGACAAATATGACCGAAGAAGAAAGGTTAGTTTTATTAGCATGGTTTGAAAAACAAAACTAAAGTCGAGTTTTTACGTATAAAAGCATAGGTAAAACCCTATGCTTTTAATTAAATTGGCATGAAAGGTTTATTTTTCACCTTTTTTTGTGGTTTACTACAGTTATGCAATGTTCTGCCGATACAGTTACCGGATAGTAACGTATTGCCTTTTATCTTATTGAAACAATAACTAACAGGAGAAAAAAATGTATATACCTACACACTTTCTTCCCATAAAAACGAACAAACCAAAACCTACCAAACGTAGTGAAGTACAATTTGATAAAGCTGAAAGCAATCCTGATACTTCAAAGCAAATGCTACAAGCGGGCGTGCCAATGTACGACAACCGCCAAGGTGAAGACCGCCGTAAGCGTTCGGTTAAGCCATTGCTTGATACGCGTTCTGGCCGTGATCGCCGCTACGATCAAGACAACCCCCCAATAGATATTAAAGCCTAATATACTCAAACCTATTGCACTAAAACCTAGTGCATCCACTTAGGCACAAATTTATGAATACATTCAAACGTTTGATCACCAGCATATCAATTATGATTTCGGCGTTGTTAACGCCGGTTTCAAGCGCATACAGCACCAATATTTCTGCAGAAGACTTAAACAAACTTGAAGACGGCAATTACGTGTTGGTAGATGTAAGAACCGCTAAAGAATATCAACAGGGATACATTCCTGGTGCAGTTAACATCCCCTTACAAGCACTGCCTGAGCGTTTACCTCAACTAAAAGACAAAGAACAAAAATTAGTAGTGTATTGCCGTTCAGGGCGCAGAGCGGCTAAAGCTATAAATTACATGCATGAACAAGGGTATAAGAATATTGTGCATTTAGAGGGTGACTACCTTAAGTGGGTAGAACAAGGGCGCCCAGTTTCAACACCCTAATTGCGGTAGCATTCTGTATTCAATGAAACAGGCTTTGCACATTCTCTGAAGATATTACCTCCATTTTCTACGCTAGATACGTATTCCTTAACCTTTTCAAAATCGATAGTTATCTTTTCGTATTGCGATTCATTCAAATCAAATTTCTTACTTTTAAGATGTTGAGAGCCTTTCACTGCTTTTGTGAATGATGTGCATGCCTAAACGCGCGTTTTGGCGCTCAGAAACGATAACTAAAAAGGTGTAAACAACACTGACCCCCTTTTTTTAGGGGAGGGTTACACCAATATCAGTATTTACTTCTTAACGCCTTCAACAACAAGGCTTAGCTCTACGTTTGCAGAAGCAGGACCTAAGTCCATTTTCACATCAAAATCTTTCATCTTAAAGCTAGTAGTGCCCGTAAAACCTGCGCGATAACCACCCCATGGATCATCGCCTTCACCAATGGCAACCGCATCAATACTTAGCGGTTTAGTTACACCGTTAAAAGTGAAATCACCGTTAATCACAAACTTGTCATCGCCTTTGCTTTCAATTGAGGTTGAAGTAAAGCTAGCTTCAGGGTATTTGTTGGTATTTAAGAAATCAGCACCGCGCAAGTGCTTATCACGCTCGGCGTGGTTTGAGTCTACGCTTGTAGTATCTATGGTCACATTCACTTTCCCCTCTGATAGCTTGTTTGCATCATAAGAGAAATCACCTGAGAAATCGTTAAAGCGGCCCACAACAAAACTATAGCCTAAATGGCTTACACTAAATTGAATGGATGCATGAGCACCTTTGGTATCAATCACGTAGTCAGCCGCATTAGCAGCAAATGGCAATAATAATGATGAAGCAAATAGTGAAGCAATAATATGTTTTTTCATTTTTGGTTCCTTAAATTTTAGTAAAAATTAACGTTGGTCATTTGACACAGGCTTTAGCATTCTGCGTAAAGTCGCATCTTTATCTACTACATGGTGTTTAATTGCCCCAGCTGCATGTAATACAACCAACACAATTAAACTGTAAGCTGCATATTTGTGAATAGCGCCAGCAACATCGGCTTGATTATTAAAAAGCTCACCAGGAAACGGCACTTCAAACCAGTCGAATACCCAAATATTGCGGCCATCTGCGGTTGAAATCAAAATGCCTGAAAACATAATGCTTAGCATAAGCAAATAAAGTAACAGGTGCGTGAACGAGGCAACTTTTTGCTCCCATTTAGCATGAGAAAGTGCGTCAGGATTTTTCGAAAACCATCGCCACAATAAGCGTCCAAAACTCAATGCTAGTAACAGCAAGCCAACACTTTTGTGTATGTGCGGTGCATCTTGATACCACGCGCTGTAATAGGTTAATTCAACCATCCAATAACCCAATGCGAATAAGCCCAGTATTGTAAAACCTGACACCCAATGAAATATTATACTGATGAGGCCATAACCCTCAGGCTTGTTTGCTAACATCTGTTCACTCCCCAAATAGTGAACATTATTATAAGACTAATTTTGGGAAAGAAAATCACTAAAAATAGGCAATACCTTTCGATTTATTAGAAGGGTCTGAGTGCATTTTTTTAAAAGGAAATTTTGGTAGGTACGGAGTTTTTAGAAGATGAAGTTCACGCCACGCTAAAACATATGTAAACAGAGCAGCCCAAGCTACCCTGTTTGAACACTAAGCATACATGAAATGCTTGGCTTATCTCTTTTTGTTTTCATAACCCGAATGGAGCTGAACATCAATTGCGTTTAACACCTCCGAACGACTAATAGAACCTATTAACACACCTGATTCATCAAGCACTGGATATACTTTTGGCTTCTCTTTAATCATCATTTGTGCAAGTTCAATAATAGAATCGTTACCTTGAACTGATAACACTGGCGTTTTCATAATATCTTCAACACGAGCTACTTGTTCTCGGTAATAACTTGAGGTAATCATTTGGCTTAAGCAATCTTGTTCTGACAAAAATCCAATGAGTTCATTTTGCGAATTTACTACAGGCCCTCCCGTTTGCTTACTAAGTAATAAACGCTCTACGGCTTCTGCCACCGGCATACTCGGTAACAATTTTACAGCGCGACGATTCATATAGTCTTGAACTTTCAATGATTCCATTGTTTCTCCTCAATAGAGTACCGTGTTGTTGAGGGTGTAATTAGTCAAAAACACCTTGCTCCACAGCTTAGTCTATTTTTTGTTCATATTCACCACTTATTCAAACAAACAACTAAGCAAATAGTGGTATCTATTTGCCTGTAAAGTAATACGCTGAAAATGATTATTAGGCAAACGTCGCGCTAGTTAATTGTAAACACACGAACAGAACGCCATAACTTTATCTTGCAAATGAACTGAACTAAGTTTAAAACTGATAGTTTATGTAAGCCATTTTGGAGTCAACTATTTGCTTAAAATACAAAGAGTCATCATTCTAGGATTCTGCTTCTTAATATTTGCCTGTGGCGGCGGGGGAAGCGGCGACACAAATACAGTTGAGCTTCCTCAATCACCTGATCCTGATGTATTGCATACCCTAAGTGGCACACCTGCTACGTCAGTAAACGAAGATGAAGAATATGCTTTCCAAGTTACCGTCAACAACAGTGACAACGACCCTCTTACCTTTAGTTTAGATAACGCGCCATCTTGGCTTAGTATTTCAAATACGGGTTTGGTAAGTGGGATGGCAAACACCGATGCCGATACAGGCATATTTGCTGACATTGTGATTTCAGCCACCGATAACAAGCAAAATACCGTATCGCTGCCCGCTTTCACTCTCAGTGTTTATGCGGTTAATGACACTGCGATCATCACGCTCGAAAACAGCTCTTTTTCAGCTGATGGAAGAAGCACTTTTACTATACCTTATACAATAGAAGATGAAGAAAATAGCGCGTCTATAAGCTTAGAAGGCTTGGAAAACTTTATTAGTTACACTGTTTTACAAACCGAAATAGAAATTACCGTAGCCGATATCAATGAAGTCATTAGCGACACAATAACCATGGTTGCGGGTAATGGCGCTGATGCCTCAAGAGCAAGTATAGAATTACAGCTATATCCAATGAATGCCTCTGGTTTAGGGCGAACGATAAAAGGCAAGCGTGAGGGTAGCGGTGTTCACTTGCTAATTTTAGGAGATGGATATCAAGAAACTGAGCTAAGTACCTACGAAGCTGACGCATTTAAATTTATTGATATTTTATATTCAGACCCTGATATAAGCGAGCACTTGTCTGTATGGAATGTACATGTGGTAAACATGCCATCGAATGATTCGGGCATAGATGATACTTATAATACAGACACCGCAGACACTGTATTTAATAGTGGCTATAACTGCCAAAATATTCAGCGTTTAATTTGCGCTAATACCAGTACTGTCTTTGCAACTTTAGCTGATGAATATCCTTGGGCAGGCGAAGTGGTATTAATTGTAAACAGTGAGCAATATGGTGGCAGCGGTGGTGCTATATCGATTTACAATAGAACCTCTCCAGAAATAGCATTACACGAAATGGGCCACTCATTCGCAAGCCTTGCAGATGAATACGTTGATAGCCAGTTAGCCGATGATAGGGCTCAATCGTATGTACAAGGCAGATATGCGAATGTGTCGAATTCGAACGATCCCCTCGACGCGCCATGGGCGCATTGGATAGATGATCTTGAAAATTATCCTAGTGCTGCAGGCGAAACAGGAGTAGGGGTATTTGAAGGCTCGTATTACAACGCAACAGGCTTTTATCGCCCGCAATATGATTCAAGAATGCGTAGTAATAACGCTAATTTTGGCCCGGTTAACGCAGAACAATGGCTGCTTAATACTTATGCCGGTGCCGGCGGCGCAATTAATGAAGTATCGCCTGAGTCTGCCACTATTAATTTAACCAGCGGTGAATCTATAAGCTTAAGCGCTGTACCCACTTTTAATGTCCATGTTCAAAACATCTCATGGTTTTTAAATGGAGATGCCTTAAATAATGAGGCAGGCAATGAATCTATATCGCTTACACTCGCGCAAGGAACACATTCTGTAGTGGTAAGCCTAAATGATGCCACAGGCAAAATCCGAACTTCTGATTATTCCTACATACACGAGGAATCATTTGAGTGGACAATAACCGTTGATTAAATTAGAGTACTTTATGAAATTACAGGCTTTTCCTCTTAAGGCGTTAAGTACACTTCTTTTGCTTTGTGCTTTCACTAGTAAAGCCGATACTTTGTTGGTAGTAGAGTTTGAAGGCAACCACCATGTAATCACTAAAAAAGTAGAAGTACTTAGTGCATTGAGTAAAAACAAACAACAATTAAAAACAAGCTTGCAGCAACGAAGTACATTAAGTAGCACTGCAACCGCCTCAATCATCGGGTTTGCCGATTCACAAGCATTTGAGCTTGCAGTGCCAAATATACTTACGGTATATGCGCCCTTAAGTGAGGGCCAAGGACACACAGCCGCTCAGCTACAATCGGGGGCATACCGCCTTAGATTACCTACAGATAAGCTTGATATAGAGAGCCTAAGCCTTGTTATACGTTCAGGTAATGATAACGGCAAAGTACAAAAAACAATAAAATTAAGCAACGCTTTGTAATAACGAGAACACTGTAGCTAATTGGCCTGAGGATTTACTTATCACAATAGTGGTAAATAGGTAACTCAAGCATAGGCTCTAAAGTACATTGCTTAAATCTAGTTTGTATTGACTTGCCAACACAGGCTTTAGAATAGTGAGAGAATCAGGATATAGCACTAAATCTACGTTATTAGGCTTAATGTAGTGTTTTCCAATAGCCGAATAAAAAACTTTCACCTGGGGCTGAGTGGGTTTGTTTACGTTATTTTTTAAAACCACTGCAATGCGTTTATTTGATAGCATCACCAAGCTGCCAACCGGATATACACCTAAAGCACGAATAAACTGTAGTACTAACTTTTGATCATAACCATTAGCGGGCGTGCTTAAATGCTTTAGTGCCGATGTGGGTGTTATGGCATCTTTATAAACACGTTGGGTGGTTAAGGCATCATAGCAGTCAATCATAGCTAATATGCGGCTCCACTTACTTATTTTGGAGCCTGAATATGCACTTGGATATCCTGAGCCATCTAGCCGTTCATGATGCTGTTCTACCGCTAACATCATTTCGCTATCTAGTCGAAGTGGTTTTAAAATATCAAGGGAATGACGCACATGCGATTGCATAATACTACGCTCGTCAATATTTAAGGCACCGGGCTTTTTAAGTAGCGTAGCGGGTAACTTTAGCATGCCTATATCATACACATATCCAAGCAAACTCATGCGCTTGCAGTCATGCTCTGACATGCCTAATTGCTTCGCAAAATAACATGCTAATACCGACACACGCATTGAATGCTTAGAAATGTACTCATCACTTTCCATAAGCATGGAAACAATTAATAAGGCGTTTGGGTTGCGAGTTAAAGAGATATAAATATCGCTTACCAATTCACTCGCATGCAATACGTTAATTCCAAGGCCTTGCTTTAGCTCACGTACGAATGCTTTGTGCAACACTTTACTTTGTTTAACAAGTTTTGAGGCGTGTGCTAACTCTATTGATAGCTCATTGTGTTTTATTTTGTTGAAGGCTTCTTGCTTGTTGTGCTGTAAAAGCTGCTTTTTATCATTTAACTTTTGTAAAGTGTCATTTGATTTTAGCTTAGCTCGTTCAACATATACGGATATCACCCCATTTGAACTGAGTTGATCAATAAGAGTTAAGTGGCTAACTGTGCCTTTACTTTTTACCACGAGTTTACCTGCTTGCTTAGCAATACCGTGCACTACCATGCCAAGTTTTAGGTCACCTACCAGTACAGTTTCAAGTTCAGTTACAGCCATTTTTTTATTTAATAATATGCCCATCTTATAGGTATCGGCATTTATAAAATTCTCTGTAAAAAAAAAGGCCGGCTTAATGCCGACCTTGCTGTTTATTCATTTTTGTAGCTAGGTAAATTCAATTATGATTTTTTCAACCAAGCTGAACACCAACCCTTAGCGTTTACTACTTTACCTGGGAATATTGCGCAAGGACGCCATTCTGCGCCGGCTTCACCTTGTACGTACATACAATTTGCACAATTTGAACCCTCTACGGTTGAAGAGTGAGTGTATTTAAGTGCAACTGCAGTAGCATCTTCAGGAGATACTTTTTCTTGTGCACTCGCTTTTAGCGCAACACCGCCAAGTGTTAAACCAATTAAACTAGTGCCTGACAATTTTAAAAAATTACGACGGTTAACTGTTTTCATAACGCTTTCCTTTTTTACATAATGCAAATGATAATAATTCTTTTTTACTGCCTGTTTAAAACAACAAAGGCTTGCCATCATGAACGATATGCAAGCCTTTGTTATTATGCCAACCTAGCTCTTATGGAGTCAGGTACCACTGTGGGGCAACAAAAATATGTTTTGTAATGCTTATACTGTGTATCAAGCTATTTGGATTGTAAAGATTTAAAATTCAAGTTATTGATCTATGTTAATAAAACTGAACACTTTTTTAACTCTTTGTGCCTGAAGAAGCGGATACTGGCACAACACTTGGTTCAATATCGCTTTTTGCGTAGCTAAATCGCGCCAGTCTTTTTGTACTGTGGTAGCTATCTAAACCTGAGACCGCAACTGAACCAGAAGATTCAATATCAAGGTAACCATCTTCAAGTAAATGTTCATCATGGAATATCACCTCAACAATCTTGCCAATTAACATTTCGGTTTTATTGAGTTCAATTAGCGAAATTTGTTCTAATTCTAGTCCTATTTTAACAAATGATTCTGCCACGTAGGGTGCTGCAATTTTGCTCGATGGCTGCGCAGTTAGGCCAACTGCATCAAATTCACTTATATCACTGCCAAACCGCGCTGAACAATGGTGAGCCTGTTTAACAAAACTATGGTGCACATGATTAATAGTATACACGCCGGTTTGTTTAATGTTCTCAAGGGTATCGCGTACAACCGTGTGCGGCCGCATTATCATGCCCATTAAAGGTGGGCTGGCGCCAATGTGAAAAGCAGAACTTATAGTTGCCAAATTATGTACGCCGTGGGTGCTTTGCGTACCCACTAAATTTGCGCTCTTAAAGCCCGACAAGCTATTGACAAAATTAGCACGTACACGCTGTGGCAGCGCCTTAATATCATGCTCACTGAAGACTTTTTTAGCCATTACTCGTCATCTCTTTTCGCCACAATTTTAATGCCAAATTCAGAATCATAAACAGTGACCTCAATAGGTGAACAACATATTTGGCAATCCACAATTTGTTGTTGATTAAAATCGTTCACTTCGTCAACCTCAATATCGTTAATTGTCATACAGTAGGGGCACTCAAATCTTTCGGCTCTTGATAAGCTCATCCAATATAAGTCCTTCTTATAATGTAAAACTAAGTATACGAGCTAAGTATCAAAGTGGATTGATTCATTTACTGCAAATACTCATCAAACATGTGCAAATTTATCGCAAGCACTGTATATTAACACAGTGTTCGTTCATTTAAGATATTAATATGCCTCGCAAAACGTTGCCTACTTTTTATTATCACAGCCATTTTTTGGAGTTTTTAGAGTTTGTGCGCGGCCCAAGTGCCCACTTGCTCAACCAAGATCAAAAAGCGTTTTTATCTTTATTTGATACTTTAGATACCTTGTGCCAGTGCACCTTAGTTCGCTTACTTAACCGCAAAGGCCGCGTGGTTAAAATTGCGAGTTTAGTATTTGCAGAAATTCCTAGTATTGAACAAGAGCTTAATAAGCTAGCGCAACATGGGCTAGTAAGCGCCTTACAAACAAACCATCACTCTGATTTTATTGCTGCCTTAACAAAGGCGGAGTTATTTGATTTATACACTGAATGCGCTGATGCAAACATGCCTGCTATTAAGAAAAGCATTGCAAAACCTGCCTTGCTTGAAAGCTGCGCTAAGCTTAACCGTGAACACGTAGTGGCTAGTGTGCTTGCACAGCAGTATGTAGTGACACAATGCGAGCATCACATTGCTTATTTCTTGTTTCTTTACTTTGGCCACAACAAAGGTTTGTTAAACCAATTTTCAATGCGTGATTTAGGGCTTATGAGAACCCGCGATGAACAAGCGCAAATGCAATCAAGGTTCAGTGATTACGAAAGCGCATTTAGCAGCTTTAGCTTACAAAGTATTGCGCAAGCGCTTAAAAACCAATGCTTTAATAGTATTGCGGATATAGAGCAATTTTCACTCGCTTTACCAACAGCCCACGGCGAGCAAGCGCAGTCGTACTTAGATAAAATCAACTTCTTACTGGCTAAACTTATGCTTAACTTTGATGCCAATAAAGCGCTTAATATAGCCGCAGGAGTTAATTCGGCGATAGCGCAGGAGTTTTGGTGCCGCCAAGCCTATAAGCTTGGCTTAAAAAGTGACGTACAGGAAAAGCTTGAAGCAATCATTAATGACCCATTATCAGAACACATATTGCAGTTTGCTGAAGATTTCCTAGCGCGCAAGTACAAACAAAAGCGCACCAGTGTATTGACCGATATGCTGCGCGAAAATAACCGCCATTTAAGTATTGATGAAACCTACAAAGGTGCGGTTGAAAGCGGTGTTGTAGCTTACTACAAAGCGCGTAACATTGAAGCATGGCGCACCGAAAATACACTATGGAATAACCTATTTGGTTTAGTGTTTTGGCATGAACTATTTAATTTAGAGGGTTTGGGTTTAGCCACACCTTTTGATCATCTTCCCTTATGTATAAAGCAGCAAAACTTTATGTCCCTTGCTGAAAATGAAATTCAAACAAGGCTGGCCGCTTTCGATACAAGCAACGCTTTGTATTTACATTTAACCAAAAGTGCAGCAGCACATTTTGGGAAAAGCCAGGGTATAGTGCGCTGGCATCCATCTATGCTTGAAAAGCTGCAGATTTTAGTGACCCATGCACCGCTTGAAGGTTTAAAAAAGCAGCTTTTACTTATGTGCAGTAACTACAAACTTTATAACGATGGCTACCCTGACATAATGGTGCTTGAAAATAATAAACTGCGCTTTGAAGAAATAAAGGGCACCGGAGACAGTTTAAGGCGCAATCAACTCGCCCAAATTCAGGCGCTTAAACAACATGGCTTTGATGTGGGTATTACTACGGTGGAGTACCAAGTAGATCCCATGCAAGCCTATGCAGTAGTTGACATCGAAACCACCGGTGGACGTGCGGGAAATCATAAAATAACCGAAATAGGCATTGTTAAAATGGTTAACGGTGAAGTTGTAGACCAATGGCAGAGCTTACTTAACCCCCAGCGACGCATTCCTGGCATGATCACTCGCTTAACAGGCATAAGCGATGACATGGTTGCCGATGCGCCTTTGTTTATTGATATAGCCGATGAGCTTGAGCAGTTTACAGAAGATTGCGTTTTTGTAGCACACAATGTGAATTTTGATTATGGCTTTATACGTGAAGAATTTGCTCGAATAAACCGCCATTACAAACGCCCTAAACTATGTACCGTACAAACTATGCGGCAGCACTATAAAGGCCTTGCTAGCTATTCATTAGCTAACTTAAGCAAACACTTTAATATTAACATGCAGCAGCATCACAGGGCTTTATCAGACGCTATAGCAGCGGCAGAGTTATTGAAGCTAGTTAACCAAGCTCGCATGGCTGAGCAATAAGTTAAAAAATGTAAGCCGTGTGGGTAATCTAGTTTTGATTTAATTGCGTAAAAACAGTGAGTATATTATTAGTTAGCGATAGGCATAATGGATAAACACAATTTATCACCTGAGGATACATCACGAATCATTGAAATGGCGTGGGAAGATCGCACGCCATTTGAAGCAATTGAAAGGCTTTACGGTTTTAGCGAATCGCAGGTTATTAATTTGATGCGCAGTAACATTAAGCGCAAAACATTTAATAACTGGCGGGCCAGAGTAACAGGGCGTAAAACAAAGCACAGCAAGTTGCGCAGCCCCGATGTATCGCGCGGCTATTGCGCCACGCAATACAAGCCAGTTAGAAAACGCTAGTTTAGAAGCCCTCTAGTACCAGTTTGCCAATAGCCGTACCTGACTCAAGCTCACTGTGGGCTTGCTTTAAGTTTTCGGCGCAAATTTTGCCCAAGTTTTTACCTAAAGTGGTTTTCACTTTGCCTTGGTCTATGAGTTCGGCCACTTGGTTAAGCAAGTTGTGCTGTTCAATCATATCGCTAGTGGTAAACATAGAACGCGTAAACATAAACTCCCAATGCAAAGAAATACATTTGCGCTTTAATAAGCCAATATTAAAAGACGCAGGGTCGTCAATTAGCCCTATTTTGCCAAAAGGCTTGAGTACTTCGGTAAAAGCTTCTACGTATTTTTCAGTGCCGTTGAGGCTGGCTACGTGACTTACGTCGCCAATATTCAGCGCCTTAACTTGGCTAACTAAGTCTTTAGTGTGATCAACCACAAAGTCAGCACCTAAATCTTTCACCCAATTAGCGGAAGCCTCGCGTGATGCACTGGCAATAATGGTGGCATTCGTTAAAACCTTAGCGAGTTGAATAAAGATAGAACCCACTCCACCGGCAGCACCAATTACTAAAATAATAGGCTTGCCGTCCTCACCGTTTGCTTCATTGGATAGTGGAATAGATAGCCCGTTGAAAAGCAGTTCCCACGCAGTAATGGCGGTTAATGGCAAAGCCGCGGCTTGGGCATCGTTTATGCTTTTGGGTTTGCGCCCTACTATGCGCTCATCTACGAGTTGATACTCCGCATTGCTTCCGTCACGCGTTAAATCACCTGCGTAATACACTTCATCACCCACAGAAAACAATGAAACATCATTGCCTACCGCTTCAACAACGCCCACGGCATCCCAACCAATTACCTTAAACTCACCATTTTCTGGTGGCATGTTTTGTCTAATTTTGTAGTCAACTGGGTTTACCGATATGGCTTTTACCTTAACCAGTAGGTCTCGGCCGCTAGCCTGAGGTTTAGTAACTTGAATATCTACTAATGAATCTGCCTCACTAATCGCTAGGCTTTTTTGAAATCCAATGGCTTTGGTTTTTATATTACTCATGCTGCGCTCCATGTTTGGCAGTGGCTACATTACGAATTATTACTAGGACTACATACTACCGCTTGAATACAAAATTATTAACCGCATAATAATAGAATGATTATCAATAGATATTTGAAAATATGCTACTAGAAGATTTGCATGTAGTGCTAAAAGTGGCCGAGTTTAAAAGTATTACCGCTGCTGCGGCTAGCTTAGACATGCGTGTTGCTACGGCAAGTGCCGCGCTGAAAAGGGTTGAGGCTAATTTAGGCACAGAACTATTTACCCGCACCACGCGCAGCTTAAAGCTATCTAGTGCTGGCGAGCGCTACCTTCCGCAGTGTGAAGAAGCACTTGGCCTGTTGTTAAACGCCAAACAAAACATGAAAAGTGAACAAGGTCTAATAGACGGCGAATTACGTATTGGGGTGTCTTCTGATTTGGGACGCAACATAGTAGCGCCATGGCTTGACCAATTCATGCAACAGCATGCCGGCATATCGCTTAAACTTCATTTAAGTGACAGCAATATAGATTTTTACCGTGACCCAGTCGACATTGCCTTGCGTTACGGCCTACCTAATGATTCAAGTTTGTATGGCTTTAAAATTTGCAATGTTCCTCGCTTACTTTGTGCGTCGCCTACTTTTATAGAAAAGCACGGCGCGCCAAAACATCCTAATGAATTAAGCCAGTACAACGGTTTGTTTTATCAGCTTTACGACATTGTAAATAACCAGTGGGAATTTTCTAAAGGCGAAAACAACTTTAAAGTGAAAATGAAAGGAAACCGCGCAACAAATGACGGCGACATGGTCAAACGCTGGTGTTTAGCAGGGCATGGGCTAGCGGTTAAATCAGCCCTTGATACTTCTGAATTTTTATTAAATGGAGAGCTAGTAAGGGTAATGCAAGGCTACCAGCACAAACCATCAGAGCTTTGGATTGTGTGCGCTGGCCGCCAATCAATTACCCCAGCGGTAAGATTAATAAGAGACCAACTCCGAGAAAAAACACTTGGCGTGTTAAATGAACTTGCGCAAGCTAAAATACTCCAAAAGGGAGAGTTTTAAGATAAACAAGCGCAACTTTTTGTTACCTTCAATCGTTTCTGCAAGCAGAGGCGTTGAATCAAATTTAAGGCTATAAATTATGCAACAACTACAAATTGATATTGTGTCAGACGTTTCATGCCCTTGGTGCATTGTGGGTTACAGTGCACTTAAAATAGCACTTGAGCGCATTAAAGATGATGTTTCTGCCAATATTACTTGGCACCCGTTTGAGCTAAATCCACAAATGCCCAGTGAAGGCCAAGAAATTAATGAACATCTGGGTGAAAAGTACGGCATTGACCAAGCGCAAATTGATCAAAACAGAGAAATGATAAAACAGCGCGGCGCCGATGTTGGTTACGACTTTGGCGTGCGCGGTGGTGGTCGAATTTACAATACGTTTAATGCTCATAGATTGTTGCACTGGGCTAAAAACTTCAACAAACAAACCGAGCTTAAACTGCGCTTATTTGACTTGTACTTTCAACAAGCAGGTGACCCAAGTGATCATAAGCAGCTATTAAAATGCGTGGAAGATGTAGGCTTGCCGTTAAGCGAAGCGCAAAACATATTAAACAGTACTCAGTTTGAAGAAGATGTTCGCAAAGAGCAGCAGTATTATCAGTCTATGGGAATAAGCTCGGTGCCCGCAGTGATTGTAAACCAAAAGCACTTAATTAGCGGCGGCCAACCAGCTGATGTTTTTGAACAGGCGCTGGTTCAAATTAGTCAAACACAAGTACAACAATCATAATTCTAAATGGCTATTGTGCCTAAGTCGTATAGCCTAAATTAAAGATGGCATGTAATAGTAACGCTCATGTTTACACGTCTAATGATTTAGATTATTCAGAAAAGAAAAGCGAGGCAAATTATGTTCAATGCAGTAGTAATAAACAAAGACGACACCGGCTACTCGGCTAATTACCAAACAGTAAATGAAGGCGACTTACCAGCAGCTGACGTAAGCGTTAAGGTTGCGCATTCAACCTTAAACTACAAAGACGCCCTAGCAATTACGGGCAAAAGCCCTGTTGTGCGAAGTTTTCCAATGGTAGCCGGAATAGATTTTGCTGGTGAAGTCACGCATTCAGACTCGGCTGACTTTTCTGTAGGTGACAAAGTAGTGCTAAATGGCTGGGGCGTAGGTGAACGCCACTGGGGCGGGCTGTCAGAACAAGCCTGCGTAAATGCAGATTGGCTTGTTCCTTTGCCCAAAAGCTTCAGTACCGAGCAAGCTATGGCAATTGGTACCGCTGGATATACCGCTATGCTATGCGTAATGGCCTTAGAAAAACAAGGCGTGCGCCCGAGTGACGGCGAAATTTTAGTGTCGGGCGCAACCGGCGGTGTGGGTAGCGTAGCCATTGCCATACTAGCAAAACTGGGATACACCGTAGTAGCACTCACGGGAAAACTTAGCGACGAAAGCTACTTACGTAATTTAGGTGCCAGTGAAATCATTCACCGCGACGAATATTCATCTCCTGGCAAACCTATGATCAAAGAGCGCTGGGCAGGCGCAATTGACGTAGTGGGCAGCCATACGCTGGCAAATATTTGCGCATCACTTAAATATGGTGGTTCGGTAGCCGCTTGTGGTTTAGCAGGCGGTATGGACTTACCGGCTACAGTTGCACCATTTATTTTACGCGGTGTTAAGCTAATAGGGGTTGATAGTGTAATGTGCCCTAAAGCACAGCGCTTAGAAGCATGGGAGCGTTTAGAAAAAGACTTAGACGTAACTAAGCTAGAAGCTTTGAGCCAGTATATAGGGCTTAGCGAAGCTATTGAATATGCCAATAAGTTTATGGACGGCACGGTCAAAGGAAGGGTCGTTGTTGACGTAATGAAGTAAAATTAGAACGTAAAAAAAGGGCTTAAATAAAAATTAAGCCCTTTTTTATGTATCCGTTTTATTTCAGCCTACGCTATTTACATAAAGCGCGCTAAGTTGCTTTTTAGTTTATTGACGTTTGTTTCTAAGTCTTTAAAACTAACGTCGGTTTGCTCAGCATGATGCGATAAGCTTTCAGAGGTTGTTGCCAACATACTGGTAGACTTTGAAATCTCAGTAGATGCAATAGACTGTTCTTTAATGGCTGACGAAACCGACGCCATGTTGTCACTTACCGAAGTAATGCTTGCTACTACTTCGTCAATAATACTCAAGGTTGAATCAGAAGAAGCGCCCACCTTGTCAGAAGTACTTAAACATACTTTCATTTTCTCAACCGATAGGTTCGAATCTTGAATTAAAGAATGCGTAATTTCACTTATTTGTGCGGTATTATCTTTAGTACGCATAGCGAGCTGTCTCACTTCATCGGCTACTACAGCAAAGCCTCGACCATGCTCACCAGCTCGAGCTGACTCAATGGCCGCATTTAACGCCAGTAAGTTAGTTTGATCAGATATTGCCGTTATTGAAGCCATAACGCTTTCAATTTGCTGGCACTTTTCAGACAAGCTCATAATAGACGTAGATGTTGTGCTTAAATCTGTTTTAAGCGAGCTTACCTCATGATGCGAATCAACAATAATAGACTTTGCTTTATCACTGGCATCACGCGCTGTTTTTGAAATTGAATTAACATTTGCGGCTCTATCAGAAACCGATTCATTGTTCGCGGTCATTTCTTCGGTTGCTGCGGCAATGGTTGATACTTGCCCACTAGTATCTAAACTTGCTTGTTTTACGTCACTTGCTAGGCTGCTAACAGTACCTGATACGTCCCAGATATTTTCTGCAACTGCTTTAGTTTGATTGATAAATGTTAAGAACGATGAAATAAGCGTGTTAAATTGCTTAGATGTAGTGCTGTATTCTGGCACTTCTACATGCAAGTTAAACTGCCCTTCCGTTTCCATAATTTTGTGAATAGCGTCTTGCAGTTCTACCGCTTCTTTACCATCTTTAAAAGCTTGGTGGTTAATGACGCATAAAATTGCGCCCTCGGCGATAGCAAATAGTGCATGAATTGCTAATATTGAAAGCGTTAAGTATTGCTCTTCAAATATGTATACAGGCACATTTGATGTTTGCAGGTAATAGAATAGGAAATGATGCACTGCAACCACTACTACACTGGATATAACCACTTTCCAATCACGATACACGGTAGTGACCGCCATTATCGCAAATATTTCGAAGTGCATATATGTAGCGCCCATGCTTTGCTCAATGTGCAAGGCAACAAACAACTGCGAGGCAATCACAGCCGCGTGGCGAGTATAAACCGCGTTGGGGCTTATCTTAAAAAGAGCCAATGGTAAAGCAATAATCACAAGGCCGGCTATAATGCCAAGGCCAAGGCTATCGGTAAAAAAGCCAATTACGCCGCTCAATACCAATTGGATAATTAACACAATTTTATATGTTTGATTGCCCTTTTCGAACCATGGATATATTTTCATAAGATAGAAATAAATTAAGTGATTGATTTTTTTCTTTATCGGCTTTTTTCAGCTTATATTAAGCACCTATGTAGAGCACCTTAGTAAGCGTTTGTTTTTTATGCAAAAATATAATAAATAATGAACATCAAAAGGGCATTTAAATTATCTAAACCCCTTGTTTGTGTTGCCTTTATCGCTACACGCGCTTGCGATTAAGGGCAATATCATCAAGAATGGTTCAACTAACAGCGCTAGATTCCACTAGGAACCACTTAAACCATGAAGCAAAGCGTATTATTTATATTTGCTGTTTTTTCATTAATGGCTTGTGAGCCGGCTCCTAAAAATACAATAGAAGCCAAGGCACAGGAATATTTTAATGTATACACTGAACGCCAGTCATTTGAGCGCTTCATAGCATTTTATGCACCCAATGCTGTGCTAAAAGATATTGTTTCAGGCGAAGAATTTGAGGGTAAAGACAAAATCAAAGCATTTTTAGATTGGTCTAAAGGCGATTTCGTTATGCCTGAGCAAGGCAAATTAATGAATGTTGATAAACAAATAGTAAAGGGAAATACAGTGGTTACCCAAGGGACCTTTCATGCCTTTACCTACAACGGGCAAAGCCTTGGTCCATGGGAATTTGTGATAGTGCAAGAATACAATGACGCGCAATTAATTATTAAACAAAGTGACTGGATAAACTACGCGTATTAGCTGCGGCTGTTGGCCAGTTATTAATTACCGTCATCCCCCCCTCCTTTCGTCATTCCCACCCTCCTTTCGTCATTCCCACGAAGGTGGGGACCTCCTAAAGTACTCTCGCACCATAAAGAGCCAGCTCAACGCTCAAGTTGGTCTATTAATCCACGTCTAAATTGCGCAGTTACATCAAAGTACCAAGTTGAACTTCGCATGGTTTCTGGGTTTTGTACTTTTATCGCTTGAATAGGTAAGTCATTTACATAAGTAAACGCTTGGCCGGTTGCCACCATTTGATGAAGCTGAATAAAGGCATATAAGTCAGGCGCGCTATTAATCACAAAAGGCGTTTGCGGGGTTTGCCCATTACCCGTTCGCCAAATAGCCTCAATAAAGCTATCAAGCACAAAGTGGTGGTAACGCCCTGTATCAATATCACTCATTTCAGTGGCGCAAATAGCCGCGCCATAATGACCCGTTAAAGATGTGTAGTTAAGTGCAAGTAAGGCTTGGTTTAGCTCAAAACACTTCTGCCAATTTTGTGCTTCCATGGAACTCTGAGAAAGTAACTTTGCTTTTTGCTCATTTTTGGCTGACGCTCCGTAAAATGACGTTAAGGGATACAGCTTTAGCAGAGTGTCGTAGTCTTGGGCGCTGGCTGAATTGTTTTTAATTTTAGCAATAAGCGCTAAGTAATCAGCATCACTTTTTTCATAATTAAGCACTTGGTTTTTTGAGGGTTCGTTATTGCTGTTTAGTGAATCAGTTTGATTGCTCGCACATGCTTGCAACAGCATAAACAAAACAATAAAAAGTATATATTTCATGAAAAAATTAACGCAATTAATTGAAATGAGGATGAGTTTGTATAGGCATGTTAAGCTCAGCACCTACGCCTTTCATTACACGTGCGGGCCCTATTATAGAGCCTTCGTTAGTAAGTGACCAATTACATAGTAAGCTAATACTACCTTTACGCAGTTTTCCGCTCCATGCGGTATTCCCATCTAGTTGAAGAGACGTGTATGAAAACACTTCCCAGCCTTGATCATGGTATTGGTCAATGATAGCCGTGAATTCAGTAATTGAAATACCTTCAATAATGTTGCGCTTATGCTTTTTGTATTGCCATACTACATATCTACGGCGCAAAGTTTTAAATACATTCATAATAAGCTAGCTTCCATTGTACCAATTGTTAATACTTATAAGCCTGAAACTCATTAAAGCAACATTACCAATAACTTACAATGCTAATTCGTCAATTTTATTGAGCAAGATAGTATGCATTTCTTTGCTGGCGTCGGCCGCTAAGGTAACGTAAGCCGCGCTTAGTAACTTATGCTTATATACTTCTAAGCTGATGTAACCCCGCATCCAATCTCGGCGAACAAAGCGTTGGTTTTCAAACAGCATATGCGCAAGCAAGGTTTGGTCTATATTACCGAGCAATTCACCATTTTCTCGCGCAGATTTTACTATGCCAATAGCGGTGTTAATTGATTTTTCATAAAGTACATCGGGAATTTCATGCTCAAATAAATCTTCCGTTTCACCTATAAAAAAAGCAGCTTTGTACAGGGCTTCATCACCCCTATATAAGGAAATTAAAGACTCAGTAAGTTGTTCTAACGCGAGTAAAGGAGAGCTTAGGTCAAAATCAAATAAGGTGCTTTGTGTTTTTTGTATCATGCAATCTACAATCACTTGAAACACATCTGCTTTCTTACCCAATTGATTGTTTATAGTGGGTAAGGTTACTTCTGATTTAGCGGCCAAGCTAGAAAGCGTGAATTGTATTGGGCCTAATTCAGCAATTAACTCACAAGCATCGCGAATCATTTTTTGGCGGCGCAAATGTGTGTTTTCGGAACGTTTTTCAACGCCCCTTTGGGGTTGTTTAGTATTCACGTTTTGTCGTCCAAATTTAATACATGAGCAAGCATGTACAATATTTGTAAATTTTATGTTGACTAAAATCTATATGACATGTAGATTTTGGTTAAGATAAAATCTACCCAGTTAAGCTAAGTTTGATAGTAAACCACGTACTGGAAAAAGATTAATCATACACACAGTATACGGCCTTTTTACAACTAAAGTTGTGGAAATGCACGTATTCCATAATTCATAAAGAGGAAAAGCCATGACTTCGTTTATTGAACACATGTCAACGTATGCCAAATATCATCGCGACCCACGCAACATTTTAACGCACATATTTGGAGTGCCTATTATTGTGTTTTCAGTAATAGTGTTGTTATCGCGCCCTACTTTATTTGTTGTTGAAGGCTTTGCTATTACGCCTGCCGTTATAGGCTTTGTATTATCAATGGCATTTTATTTGCGCTTAAACCTAGTGTTTGGATTAATCATGGCAGTGTTAATGGGGGCGGGTTTGTATTTTGCGGCCACCATTGCACAGCTATCATTAACAACTTGGTTAGCAACCGGTATAGCCTTGTTTGTTGGCGGGTGGATTATTCAATTTGTTGGCCATCATTACGAAGGAAAAAAACCTGCATTTGTTGATGATTTAGTTGGCTTGCTTATTGGGCCATTGTTCGTAACCGCTGAACTGTTATTTTTTATAGGCATGTTCAGCGAATTAAAAGCAGACATAGAATCCCGCGCTGGCATCATTAAAAAGCAAACGCCAAAACCTGTAAACGCGTAAATATATCTTCTTACACACAAAAGCCAGTAACAACTAGATTGTTACTGGCTTTTTTTATTCGCGTTTTTTAACGCTCAGCCTTATTCAGCCTCTGTATTCTTCTTTCCTTTTTGTACCAATATAAAGAACATAGGTACAAAGAAGATAGCCAAGAAAGTAGCAGCACACATACCACCAATTACCGCTATACCAATTGCATTTTGTGACTCGGCACCCGCGCCACTAGATATAGCAAGTGGTGTTACCCCCAATATAAATGCCATTGATGTCATTATAATAGGGCGGAAACGCTGCTTAGCTGCATTGGCAACTGCTTCCATTTTATCTACACCTTGCTCGCACTGCTCTTTTGCAAACTCAACAATAAGTATCGCATTTTTAGCGGCTAAGCCTACCGTGGTTAAGAACGCCACTTGCAAGTAAACATCATTGGGTAAATTGAATATATAAGCCGCCACTACCGCGCCCAAAATACCAAGTGGCACCACAAGTATTACCGATATTGGCACAGACCAACTCTCGTATAAGGCGGCTAAGCATAAGAATACCACTAACAATGAAATCATATACAGTTGGCCTGATTGCGAACCCGCAGCCTCTTCCTCATATGACAAGCCTGACCAATCTACACCAAAATCACCCGGTAGTTCACTCACCATTCTTGCCATTTCAGCCATAGCTTCACCCGATGACACACCTTGTGCTGGATTACCTTGTATATTGACCGACGCTATTCCGTTAAAGCGCTCTAACTTAGGTGAGCCGTAAGTCCATTGAGTGCTCGCAAATGCGCTAAAAGCTACCATTTCACCCTTATTATTTCTTACGTACCACTTTTCTAAATCTTCGGGCACCATTCTATGCGGAGCATCAGCTTGCATATATACGCGTTTAATTCTGCCGTTATCAACAAAGTCGTTTACGTAACTTGAACCCCAAGCTATTTGCAAGGTACTGTTTATATCATTCAAAGGAATACCAAGGGCTGACGCCTTTTCGCTATCAATGTCTATTTTAAACTGCGCCACATCAGACAATCCATTAGGCCTAACACCGGTTAGTTTAGGGTTTTGCGCTGCCATACCTAGCAGTTGTCCTTTTGCTTTCATTAACGCCTCATGCCCTGCGCCGGTTCTATCAACCAGTTGCATATCAAAGCCTGTAGCATTGCCTAATTCACGAATTGGCGGCGGAAGTATAGGAAAGGCGGTTGCATCTTGAATTTGAGAAAACGCACCATACGCTTGATTTACAATTGAAAACGCCGAGCTAGATTCATCACGCTCGCTCCAGTCAACCAAATGTACAAAACCCATCGCCGCATTTTGTGCTTGCCCTGCAAAGCTAAAACCTACAACCGTAAATAAGTCAGAAGTCACGTCTTCATGAGTATCTAAGAAAAAGTCTTCTGCTTGTTTCACTGATTCAAGTGTACGCTGTGCCGTAGCACCTGGTGGTGCACTTAGCAGCATCATTATGCTGCCTTGGTCTTCGTTGGGTAAAAATGAACTAGGTAAACGCATGAATACAATAGCCATTACACCTACCAGCGCACCATAAACCACTAAATATCGCTTTATTCTGCTAGCAATGTGGGTAGTTGCACGTGTATAGCGATCGCGTCCTTTATTGAAATTCCGATTAAACCAACCCGCAAATCCTTTGTTCTTGTCTTTGTTTGGATCATGCGGCTTTAATAGCGTGGCACACAATGAGGGTGACAATACTATTGCCACCAGTACAGAAAACGCCATTGCCGACACAATAGTAATTGAGAATTGACGATAAATAGCGCCCGCAGAACCAGTGAAGAATGCCATGGGAACGAATACGGTTGAAAGCACCGCCGCAATACCTACAAGGGCCCCAGTAATTTGCGACATTGATTTTTTAGTGGCCTCTTTGGGTGATAAACCCTCTTCCTCCATTATTCGCTCAACGTTTTCTACCACTACTATGGCGTCATCCACTAACAATCCAATGGCAAGTACCATTGCGAACATGGTTAATACGTTGATGCTAAAGCCAAAGGCATATAACACGGCAAATGTGCCTAGTAAAACCACAGGCACAGCAATAGTAGGAATAAGCGTTGCACGCCAGTTTTGTAAAAACAGCAGCATCACTAGAAACACCAGTACAACGGCTTCTATCAAGGTTTGTACTACTGATTTAATTGACAATTCAATAAAGGGTGACGAATCCAAAGGATAAACTACTGTTACGCCATCAGGCAGTGTGCTTTTTAGCTCTTCAACACGTGCTTTAACGCGGTCAATGGTATCAAGTGCATTCGCCCCTGTTGATAGACTTACTGCCATACCCGAAGCTGGGCGGCGTTTATAACGCACAATTACATTATAAGATTCAGCACCTAGTTCAACACGCGCTACATCGCGCACTCTAACTTGTGAACCATCGGTATTTACCCGTAGTACAATGCGCTCAAAATCTTCAGCAGTTTTTAAACGCGACTGTGCTTGAATAGTGGCATTAATTTGCTGGCCTTCAATAGCAGGCATACCACCTAATTGGCCGGCTGATACGTCAGTGTTTTGAACCGTAACTGCGTTTCTTACATCCACCGGCGTTAAGTTAAAGCTATATAATTTGGCTGGGTCTAACCAAATTCTCATTGAACGCTGCGAGCCAAATACGCGCACGTTCCCAACGCCATCAATTCTAGAAATAGGGTCTCTAAACTGTGATACCAGCATGTCACTTAAATCAAACTGGCTAATATCTTCGTTGTCAGAATAAAAACCAACTACCAGCGCGAACGAATCATTGGATTTGGTTACCGTTACGCCTTGCTGCTGAACAGGGTTTGGGAGTAAAGAAATAATCCCCTGTACTTTGTTTTGGGTTTGTACCTGGGCAATGTCTGGGTCAGTTCCGGGTGCAAAACTCAAGGTAATAGACATGGAGTTGTTTGCGCTACTTGATGAAAAATAGCTTAAGTTATCAATCCCTGACAAACTCTGCTCTACCACTTGGGTGACTGAGTTTTCAACGGTTTCAGCTGACGCACCAGGGTATGTAGCTGTAATCGAAACAGTTGGCGGCGCTACTTTAGGATATTGCTCAATTGGCAACGAGCTAATAGCCAACACTCCCAGTAACATTGTGATAATCGCAAGCACCCAAGCAAATACGGGGCGGTCAATAAAAAAGCGAGCCATAAATAAGCCTTCCTAATACACGTAAATAGTAAAAAAGTGAATCAAACGAAACTAAGAGCCTAGCTCCCTTCCCACGGTTTCGTGTTAACGGTTTGGTCTGGTCTTACTTTTTGATACCCCGCCACAATAAGTTCATCGCCTGACTTTACGCCTGAACTCACTACATAATTAGCGCCAATACTTTTAATAGGTGTAATGTTAATTGCTTCAACTTGCTTGTTGGCATTCACAATATAAACACTTAGCTGGCCATTTGCTTGGCGCATAGTGGCACGCTGCGGCACTAGCACAGCCTCACGAGCACCAGTATGCACTCGCGCTTTTACGAATAAGCCTGGCAACAACATTCCATCTGGGTTAGGCACAATGGCACGCAAAGTAACGGCGCCAGTTGTTTGGTCAATTGTAACTTCTGAGAATTTGAGCTTACCTTTATGTTTGTATGTTTCGTTGCTGTTCTCATTAACTAACACTGAAACAGGCAATGCTTCTTGTTGCTGCATTTCACGACGTAACTCTAATATGGCTTTGCCAGACTCTTGCATGTCTATGTAAACAGGGTCAAGTTGGGTAATGGTGGCCAGTTGCTGAGCTTGGTTACCGGTTACAAGGGCGCCTTCGGTTACAAACGAGCGGCCAATTCGGCCATCAATAGGTGCGTACACTTTGGTGTAATCTACATTAACTTGCGCAACATCTACCTGCGCTTCTGCCACACTAATGTTGGCGTTGGCTTGGGCATTTTGTGCAATTACATCATCATATTCTTGCTGGCTAACCGCGTTTCTTGATACCAAGTCTTTATAACGTGCGGTTTTTGCTTGCGATGTTTTTTGATTAGCCAAAGCGCTTTTTACATCGGCAATGGCACTATTTAGCTGTGCTTTGTAGCGTGCATCGTCAATTTGATACAACTGCTGCCCCTGCTTAACTAATGCGCCTTCTTCAAATAAACGCTTAGTAATAACGCCATCAACCTGCGGGCGTACCTGCGATTGTTTGAAAGGAGTTACACGCCCCGGCAAATCCATAGAAAGATCAACTTTTTGCGTTTCTAAGGTAATAGTAGATACCGTGGGAGCTGGCTGCTGCGCTTGGGATTGAGCATTGTTGCTGGTGTCACCACATCCATAAATAGAACCAGACAATACTAGCGTAAGTACAGATATTCGAATTGAATTCATAAAGCAAAACCTTTAAGGCAAGAACATGTAAGTCAGAAAAATTGGGCTAGACAAGCACCAATTGATTAAGGTATCGTAATATACATACACGAATGTATGTTGTCAATTTAACGCTGCAAGAAATCGTGTTTTATAGAACACCTAACTTGGAGTTATTACTGGGAATGAGAAAAACAAAAGAAGATGCAGATGCTACCAAACAAGCAATACTTGATGCAGCTATCTTATTATTCAGCGAACACGGCGTAGCAAAAACCTCATTAGAGAAAATTGCCAAACAAGCAAATGTGACCCGCGGTGCGGTATATTGGCATTTTGCCAGTAAACAAGAAATTTTTGAGGCGCTACATGATCAATTACACAGCCCCTTTATTCAAACCATTGTAGATGGCTTAGAAAACATTACCAGTAATCCCATAGAGCAACTGCAAAAGGTGTGCACCGACATACTCATTGATTTAGAAATTAACGAAGCTAAGCGTAAAATTGCAACGCTGTTTTTATTGCGCTGCGATTATTCGGGTGAATTTGCAGAAAGCAAAGCGCGGTTTAATGCTAAAAAAGCGCAAAAGCATGCGTCATTGTCTAAATACTTTTCAAAGGCAATTGAACAAGGCATTTTTTCAAAAGACACCGATTCAACTATTTTAACCATTGGTTTAAGTGCTTATTTACGAGGTCTAGCCGTAGAGTACTTAGAAGACCCTTCAGCGTTTTCTATGCAGCGCAAGGCTGCCAGATTAATCCAAATGTATTTGGGCAATTTGCAATGTAACAAATAAAATGTTGTATTGGTGCATCCAATTTCTGACTCATCCCGTTTAGTGTAAAAATGGAAAAGGACATTGAGCATGACAATAGAACACGAAGATTTGTTACCGCTTTTACAAAAAACAGCCGCAGGTAACCAAGCCGCTTTTGAATCCCTTTATGCAAATACAAGCGGCCAGCTATATGCTGTAGCGCTCAAAATGCTTAAAAATCAAGAGAGCGCTGAAGAAGCTACGCAAGAAGCATTTATTAGCGTTTGGCATAAGGCATCATACTATCAAGAGGGCCAAGGCACCGTACTTACTTGGCTTGTTAGTATAGTGCGTTACCGAGCACTCGATATTATTCGCCACAAAAAAGTACGCAAAGAAGATGAGTTGAGTGACAACGAACTAGGCGACACTATGGAAGATAGTGCCTCAGATCAGGGCTTTCATGAACAAGGCCTTATAGCACACCCTAAGTTAGATATGTGCATGGATGAATTAGACAACCAGCAAAAACAGGCCATTCATTTAGCTTATTTTAACGGCCTTTCACATTCTGAAGTGGTTCAGCATTTAGCCTCACCCTTAGGCACCATTAAGAGCTGGATACGCCGCGGCTTAACCAGTTTACAAAGGTGTTTAAGCTTATGAATTATACTAATCCAACATTAATTTCGGCTTTATCAGCAGAGTACGTATTAGGCACATTAAGGGGTAAAGCCCGTGACCGGTTTGAACGCTTAAAGTTTTCTAATCCAAATATTTTAAGCGAAGTGGCTTATTGGGAAGCGCAGTTAAATCAAATGTCGTTGCACGTTAAACCTATGCAACCCCATGCGAAAGTTTGGGATGAAATAAGCAAGCGTATTGGTTTCACTGTCACAACTTACACAGAGCAGCCCCAAGTGAGTGCTGAAAAACCTGCTATTAAGCATATTGATGTGCAGCAAAATAGTGGCTGGAAGTGGTTATCGGGCTTTGCTACTGCAGCGAGTTTGGTACTTGCCATTTTACTTAGCATTAATTACACCAGTGAAGTTGAGCAACCCGTGCAAAGTGTAGCGGTAATTAGTAATCCTGACGAAGTGCCACTTTGGTCATTTGATATTACGCCTGAATACATAGGGGTTAAAACCACCAGCGAAGTACCACAAATGGCAAACAATGATTATCAATTGTGGATTGTGCCGGCTTCAGGGGAAGCACCCATTTCAATAGGCCTTATGCAGCAAAATGGTAGCTACAAACTTGATAAACCGGCTGTTTTTGATCAAATAGAAATAGCGGCTATTGCGGTTAGTAAAGAGCCTTTAGGCGGTTCTCCTAACGGTTCGCCCACCGAAGTATTATACGCTACAAAACTAGCCATACTTTAAGCTTACTGCAAAGCAAACTGCAAATTTTCAATGACTTAAAAGACCTTTAGATGCATCTCTAAAGGTCTTTTTTTTATGCGTTTAAATTTAATTTACTTTTTTTGCATCCAATATGAAACCCGCCGCGTTTGGCTTTTTGCAACTTAAATTAATTCCAAAAGGAACTGTTATGCAAAAGACTAAAAGATTGACTACCACGGCTACATTAGCCGCACTATTTGTTGCCGGAGCTGTAAACGCATCAAGCCACCGAGAAGCGCCAAACATTACGCGTTTCCCTACTTTAGATTCAACTGATTTTTACGTTTTCAATAGCTATGAAGATGGCCGTGAAGACTACGTTACGTTAATTGCAAATTACATCCCACTACAAGACGCTTACGGCGGGCCTAATTACTTTGCAATGGATCCAGCTGCCACTTACAGCATTCATATTGATAACGATGGTGACGCCGTAGAAGACATTACTTTTGCATTTAACTTTACCAAAAGCTTGCCTAATAACAACGAAGGAATAGCCTTAACAGTTGGCCCAGCTGACAACCAGCGCACTGTTGCCGTTCCCTTGATCAACATTGGTGGCGTAAGCGCTGGCAACACGCAAAATGCTAACTTTAGTGAGAGCTATGAATTAACGATGATTTCAGGTGACATGCGCACCGGCAGTAAAGAAACCATAGCGAATACAGGCGCTGGCACCAACTCATTTGGAAAACCACTTGATTACGTGGGGAATAAAACTTTCACTGACATGCAAGGCTATATGGCTTATGCAAATACCTTTATTCATACCATTAGCATCCCAAATTGCGATGCCGCTGGTAAAGTATTTGTAGGCCAGCGCAAAGACCCATTCGTAGTGAATTTGGGTAAAACCTTTGACTTAGTAAACTATGTGCCAGTAGAGGGCGATAGCGCGCCGGGTGCTGGCGATGCAGGTGGTTTTCCTAACGGTATTACGCAAAGTGATAGCAACGATGATTTAGCTGATAAAAACGTGACCAGTATTGCCATTGAAGTACCCAAAAGCTGTATTACAGGTTCAGGTAACGGCGTAGTAGGTGCGTGGACTAGCGCAAGTTTACCACAAGCGCGTATATTAAATCCCAATGCAACATTCTCTAAGCCCGATGTGAACGCAGGTGCACTAACGCAAGTGTCACGCCTAGGTTCGCCTTTGGTGAATGAACTGGTGATTGGTATTAGTGACAAAGATACCTTTTCGAGCTCACACCCAAGTAACGACGGCCAGTTTGCTGACTATGTAACGCACCCTTCTTTGCCTGAGCTACTTAATATCTTATTTAAAGATGCGGTGAATACTACTTTAGGCACTGATATTGAAACCCTAGCGCCAACTAATTTCCCGCGCACGGATTTAGTTGCTGCGTTTTTAACAGGTGTAGAGGGCGTTAACCAACTACAAACGGTAACACCATCAGAAATGCTGCGTTTAAATACCGGTATTGATGCAACTGTTGCGGCTGAGCAATCGTCTTTTGGTGTAGCTGGAAATGATTTAGCAGGTTTTCCAAATGGCCGCCGCCCTGGTGATGACGTAGTTGATATTGCCCTACGTGTGGTAATGGGTGCGCTTTGTCATGATATTCCCGTTGCCGGTGAACCAACCAACTTAGGTTTTTGTGCGCCAGAAGATGCAAGTGTTGGCAACGTGCCATTTACCGATGGTGCGCCTGTAAACGCTAGCATGATGATGGAAAGCTTCCCATATTTAGCTAATCCTATTGCTGGCTCAGAATAGGGGGTAACACTATGAAAACTATTCATTCTATGAAGAAAGTAGCATTGTTGGTGGTAATAAGCACAAGCTTAAGTGCCTGCTTTGATGACAACGACAAACCAAAGGTGAACCAAGCGCCAAATGCTGAATCAATTAGTGTAACGACTCAAACTGAGGTAGCCATTGTTGATTCATTGGAAGCGAGTGATCCGGAAAATGACCCGCTAACGTTTGCACTTGCTGACTCAGCCATGTTTGGTGAGGTAAGCATTACAAGCGCTGGGGTGTTTTCATACCAGCCTTTTAATGAAATTACTGGCAGCGATAGTTTTACGTATACGGTAAGTGATAACGCAGGCAACACGGCAAGCGGAACGGTAAGCATTGAGATAAACGCTTTGGAAGTATCCGCAAGGCAATTTGCCCGAAACGTTTTCGCAGCAGATGAAAGTGATGAACCCGCTAGAGTAAACGGAAGAGTGTTTATTCAAGACAGTGTGGATCAAGCTGACTTTCAAGATTTGCTCGATAACAATTAGTTGAGCTGGCCAAGGACGGCCCTTTTTTAATTATTCTAGGTACTTTTTATGCGCCTTATACTAACTGCAATATGCACTATTTTACTAAGTGCTAATAACGCTTATTCGCAAGAACCAGCTGAATTTGTGCCCGCTGATAATAACTTCGTGATTGCCTCTTTTGACCCAAAACAAGCACCCCAACACATAGACGAAATTCTCGAGCAACAAAGTGATGACACCTTAGGCCGCATTGCTTTTTTATTAAATAATGCAAAATACGTTGGCAATAGCCAGTTTTACGATAAAGCAAATAGCTTACTAGATACTGTTGAAGCCACCGGTGCTAAGGCTGCGCAAGTAATGTATTACCAAGCCATTATTAAACAACATTTTCATGAATTTGATGACAGTTTAGCTATATTAGACAAGGTCATAGTAATTGACCCAAGTAATAACAACGCACGCTTACTGAAAGCTAACTTACTTGCCATTAAAGGTGATTTTGCTAAAGCAAAACAAGCCTGTTCATCTTTAGTGGGCGCTGCTGAACCTATTGTAGTGGCAGCATGCAAGCTTAATACTGATGCGCAAGCCGGCTCAGATGAACAAATCGAAAAGGCACTCGCTGAGTTAACAAAATTCAATGAACGTTTTCCAAGCTCAAGCCCAGAAACAGCTAGCTACATAGCAGAAATTCAAGCCAGTATGGCCGTTTATATAAAGCAATATAGCCAAGCGAATGATATACTCACGCCTTTCACGCACACCAAGCAAACCGTTAGTTTTTGGGTGCTTTACAGTGATGTGCACCTTGCCTTAGGTGAGCCGAATAAAGTGCTTTCAACGCTTTCTTCCATAGTAGACCTAAGTGAAACGAAAGATGATGCATTACTTTTACGCTTGGCTATGGCCGAAAAAATGCGCAATGTAAACCCAGCAAAATGGGACGAGCAAATTCGCCAAAGGGTTAAGTTAAGAATTCTTCGACAAGATGAAGAACACGCGTTTGATATTGCTTTATATTATATGCATATTGAAAAGCAAATGGATAAAGCCTACGAATGGGCTAAAATTAACTGGCAGCAAGCCAAGCTGCAAGAAGACAGCGCTTTATTAAGTAAAGCGAAACAACTCGCCATGGACGAATCACAATGAAATACCTTACTCTTTTAAGTTTACTTTTTATTAGTTTTCAATGCATTCAGCAAGCCAGTGCGCACGAGTTGAGTACCAGCTACGTTAATGCAAACATTGAAGGCGATGGCCGTATTAACGGTAAACTCAAAATAGACGTAATAGAGTTAAAAGAAGTACTTAATTTAGACAGCGACAATAACGGCCAGTTAACTTGGGGCGAAATCACTGAGCAAAAGGCTCGTATAAAAAATTACGTTGAAAACAATTTTAGTTTTTCACAAAACGCACTGCAATGTCCTTTGCAAATAAGCCAAGATGCGTTCTCATTACAACAGTTATCTGATAGCTATTTATTGCACATACCTTTTAGTGCCGAGTGTTCTAATGAATCTCAGGCAGGGGCATTGGCTATAAAATACAGCTTACTATTTGAAATTTCGGATAAGCACAAAGCGATAGTCTCAATTTTAGATACGCAAAATACTCATGAATACTTAGTGGTGTTTGATAAAAGCACGCAAGAACACAGTATTTCAAGCTATTCATCAAACACGCTTACTACTTTTCTTACCTTTGTGTATCAAGGCATATTCCATATTCTTATTGGAATAGACCACATTTTGTTTTTGCTCACACTGTTATTAACCATTAGTTTGTACTATACCCATAAACGCTGGCAAGCTATTGATAGTAAGGCAGATATTGTGAAGCGAACCATTTGGGTGGTGAGTGCATTTACAATAGCGCACTCTATTACGCTGAGTGGAACCGCATTAGGATGGTTACCGGTATTTGGCAGCTGGGTAGAAGTTGTGATTGCCGCCTCAATCTTATTCAACGTGGTAAATAACCTGTTTCCAATGGTTAGGCGTTTAGGCTTAATTACCTTTATTTTTGGTTTGATTCACGGCATGGGATTTGCCGGCGCACTTGCAGAGTTAGGCTTTCCCGAACAGCAGCAAGTGGTATCAGTGCTAGCATTTAATATAGGTGTAGAACTCGGCCAACTGGCCATTATAGCAATTTGCTTACCTTTACTTCTTTGGTTAAGAAAAAAAGCTTTTTACGCCAAAATATTGATGCCAAGCATATCGCTGATCATAGGGCTTGTTGCCTTATTCTGGGTATTTGAACGCATTTAGCAAAGTAGTAATTGCACAAGCCCCTGCAAAGCCGATACATATATGTGTGTCGGCTTTTTTTATACTTAATAATAGCTTATTGATATTAGCCAACACTTTACGCGTTATTCTTGCCGTGTAAAACTCCTTAAAATTGTACACAAATGCACCATAAACAGCGCGATCTGCAAACAAATATTTACAAGGCTCACAAGCTAAATCAATTAAGCGAAAGCATATGCAAAAAGTAAATACCACAAAAATAAAGGCTACAACCTTTCTTAAACAATTAAGAAAATACTTGTAAGAATGTTTTCGTTAATATAGGATTAACAAAATGGCAACATAAGACCTGTTTAATTCACACACAAGGGTTAAAAAAAATGGACACAAAACATTTATTTAAACAAGCTGCTTTGTCTATAGCAGTTGCGTCAGCATTCACTACCAATTTAGCTTTAGCGCAAGAAACTAACACCCAAGGCGCTGAAGCCGATGTAGAAATTATATCTGTAAGCGGTATTCGCGGCTCATTAATTAGAGCACAAGCAGTTAAGCAAGATAGCAGCAGCATTGTTGAGGCAATTTCTGCTGAAGACATTGGTAAATTACCTGATTCTTCTATTGCTGAATCTTTGTCACGTTTGCCGGGCCTAGCGGGTGAGCGAGTTGGCGGGCGCACTTCTGGTATATCGGTACGTGGTTTTAAAGAAGACTTTACCGGTACTTCATTAAACGGCCGCGAGCTTATTGGTATTGGTGACAACCGTGGTGTTGAATACGATTTATACCCTTCTGAAATAATGACCGGCGCAACTATTTACAAAACATCTGACGCGAGCCTTATGGTACAGGGCATTGGCGGTACAGTAGATTTGCAAACAGTACGCCCTTTATCAGCATCTGAAACACTTACCGTTAACGGTACATACGAAATAAGTGGTTCAGATTCAGATAACCCAGAATTTGATAACAAAGGTAAGCGTTTATCTTTGTCTTTTGTTGAAAAATTTGCTGACGACACCATTGGCTTGGCGGTCGCTTTGGCCTCAACTGAGTCTCCAAATAATCAGCGCAAATATGGCGTTTGGGGATACGGAACTCGTGATGGCGATGCGGATGAAATATTGCTTCCAGGCGGTATAGATACCGCGGCAGTAAGCACAAAGCTTGAGCGTGACACTATTTCAACTGTTTTACAATTCCGTCCAAATGACGATATTGACATTGTAGTTGATTACCTTGATATCGACTATTCTGATTCAGGTGTATTGCGTGGTTTCATTGAACCGTTCAGTGCAACGAATGTTGTGGGTTCTGGTGCTAATTCAACGGGTACACAAGTGGGTTCAAACCCCGTACTTCGTACTGACCCATTACAGAAAGACGGTGACTTACAAGTATTTGGTTTAAACATTGAATACGCCTTAAATGATGATTGGACCCTTGAACTTGATGCTGCTCGCAGCGAATCAAGTAAACGCGACTTGCGCGGCGAATCATATGCAGGTTTAGCTCGTGCTAATACTTTGTCGAGTGATGATTTTGGTTCACGTGAATTTGTAATGAGCCCTGATGGCATTTTCTTTACAAGCTCAAGTGGTTTAGAAGCGTTTTCTGATCCAACTGCATTACAACTTACTGGCCCGCAAGAGTGGGGTGGTGGTTTAGCTAATTTGGCTGATGACTTCACCAGTGATGTTTTAGATGTAAACGGCAACGAATTTAATTACTTGTCGGCGCAAGACGGCTTCTTAAACTTTGCGGACTTTAGTGAAGAGCTAACAACCGTTCGTTTAGAAGCTCGTGGCTTTGTTGATTTCAGTATTTTTGAAGCCGTAACATTTGGTGTAAATTACTCTGACCGCTTTAAAGATAAAGACAACAAAGGCTTCTTTGCTACCGCCACTTCTTTCCCTTTCTCTACGGCTATTCCTAGTGAATACGTATACGGCTTAGCTGATTTAACTTGGGCTGGCTTAGGGCAAGTAGTAGCTTATGACGGTTTTGCACCATATGAAGATGGCACCTACGAGCAAAGAGACGCAGGCCTACTAGAGCCTGACCGTTTAGGTGATACTTACGAAGTGAACGAAGAAGTGTTAACGCTTTATGTTAAAGGTGACTTTGTAACTGAAGTAGCAGGCCTAGCAGTAAGCGGTAACGTTGGTTTGCAGTATGTACAATCAGATCAATCTTCTAGCGGCTTCTTCGGTATTGTGGGTGAAAACTTCGCAGTATGTGATGCTGATGGTAACGGTGAAATTGATGCCTCTTGCTACATTTCAGATGGCGATGATTACAGCCACGTTTTACCTAGCCTAAACCTAAGTGTTGAGCTCAACGAGAATCAGTTTGTACGCTTTGCGGCAACAAAAACTATTTCTCGCGCACGAATTGACCAAATGCAAGCATCTCGTTTTGTTAAATTTGACCAAAACTTAGATTTAATAGTTACCACTGATTCATACGTTGAAGAAAATGGCGGCGGCCCATGGTCGAAAGTATCAGGTAACCCAACTTTGCGTCCACTTGAAGCAAATAACTTTGATTTGTCATTTGAGCATTATTTTGAAGACGAAGGTTATGTATCAGCGGCTGTTTTCTATAAAGATTTAGTAAACTGGACGCGTGATGATCGCCAGCTAATTGATTTCACAAACGATGCAACTGACGATGGCGCTAACTATTTCATCCCAGGTTTTCATGACCGCGTAGTCGCCGCTGACGGCGTTTACGGCCCAGAAGATACAGCTGTTACCGCTGGCACGCTTGTTACGCCACCTAGCCTAGGCTCGTATTCTTCATTTAAAGATGGCTTAACGGGTTCAGTTACCGGTTTAGAGCTAACAGCAAACATTCCATTTGGTATGTTCGCTGATGAACTTGATGGATTTGGTATTGCTGCATCAGCTACCTTGCTAGATGCAGAGTTAGATGATGGCACGTCGATTCCTGGCCAATCTGATGAAGTGTACTCATTAACCGCTTACTACGAAATGGAAGGTTTTGAAGTTCGTGTTGCTGCAACTGATCGAAGCGAATACAGCACTTATGAGCGTGGTGGTTCAAATAAAATTGCAACCGCTACTCGTAACGCCGTTACCTTGGTTGATGCACAAATAAGCTACGACTTTAAATACTCTGACATGGAAGCGCTACAAGGTTTACGCATTTCATTACAAGGTACCAACCTAACAGACGTTGATGAAGAAACAGTAGATGGCAACGGTATTGTTACCACGCGCCGTCAGTTTGGCCCATCATACAGCGTTAACTTTAACTACGCGTTTTACTAAGGGCTAAAGTAAAGATGCTTTAGCATCAAAGGCTCCCTATTAAAGCCCCAATATAATTTGTTAGCGCAAATTAATTGGGGCTTTTTCCATGCTAAAACACGTATAAATGATATATTCGATAGTTATTAGTGCACCACAACAAATAGCGTTGATTAGAGGTAAGTTATGCAGCAAGCCATTCGAAAAGTAGTGATAGCCGGCGGCGGAACAGCCGGTTGGATGACCGCAGCTTTACTTAGTAAAGTGCTGGGTAAGCAACTTTCAATTACATTGGTGGAGTCTGATGACATTGGCATAGTAGGAGTGGGGGAAGCCACCATTCCGCCTATTCAAACCTTTAATAAATACTTAGGAATAGATGAAAAAGAATTCTTAAGAGAAACGAACGGCACCCTTAAACTTGCCATTAAATTTGAGAACTGGAAAAAGCAAGGTGAAAGCTACTTCCATACCTTTGGTGCGCCTGGTGCCAACATGGGTTTTTGTAGCTTTCAGCACTATTGGTTACGCGCTAAACAAGAAGGTTTAACGCAATCTTTATGGGATTTTGATCTAAACTATTTGGCTTGCCAAGCAGGTAAATTTGGTAAAATTAATAGCCAGCAAAACCCCCTGCATGAAATGCAATACGCGTATCATTTTGATTCAGCCTTGTATGGCCAATACCTTCGCAAAAAAAGTGAAGCTATGGGCGTAGTGCGCTGTGAAGGCAAAATTAAACGCGTGGATGTAAGCTCTGAAAATGGCTGTGTGAAGGGCCTAGAGCTAGAAAGCGGTAAGCAAATAGAAGGGGACTTATTTATAGATTGCACCGGGTTTAGAGGCTTGTTGATTAAACAAGCGCTTGACGTGCAATACGAAGATTGGTCACATTTATTGCCCGCGAATTCGGCAATAGCAGTGCCCACTAAACGCTTTGAAAAAACCTTGCCTTATACCCGAAGTATTGCTCACAACGCGGGCTGGCAATGGCGTATTCCACTGACCCACAGAAACGGCAACGGTATTGTGTATTGTAGTGACTACATGGATGATGCAAAGGCCGAAGAAACGCTTATGTCGAACCTTGATTCAGAACCATTAGATGAGCCCCGCAAAATTAATTTTCGCACGGGCAGAACTAGCCAACAATGGCATAAAAACGTGGTTGCTATTGGGCTATCAAGCGGATTTTTAGAGCCTTTAGAATCAACCAGTATTCATTTAATTCAATCGGGTATTGTTCGCCTACTTAAACTGTTCCCCAACCAAGGTACTAGCCAAGCCAATATTAACACTTACAATAGTGAATCTAAGCAAGAATTTGAGACCGTTCGTGACTTTATAGTTCTACACTATTATTTGACTGAACGGGATGATTCTGACTTTTGGAATGACATGCGCAACTTAAAAGTGCCTCATAGATTAGAAAGTAAAATTCAAATATTTAAAGATGCTGGCGCAATTTTTAATGACAACAATGATATTTTTAAAGATGCTTCATGGTTGCAAGTTATGTTGGGGCAAGGTGCAGTGCCTAAAGATTTTCACCCTGCCGCCTTGGTGCCATCAAAACAAGAATTACTGAACACTATGCAACAGCTTTTACAGCTAAAACAGCAACCTTTGCAAGCACTACCTAGCCATGATGCGTTTTTAGAAAAGTATCTTGCTTGAAAATAAAAGCACAAGGTAGTTAACGCTTTTACTGCACAGCCATAATCAAACAGAAAAAATCGAGTAAAATTACAATCAAAGTGTTGACTCTCACCTAAGGTAATACTTCAGGATAATCACGTTAGCAATTAATTGCATTGGTAATCAGCGAAATGAATAGTAAACAAATAAAGTACACCGTAGGGCAACTTAGTAAATTGAGTAATGTGAGCGTGCGAACCTTGCACTTTTACGACGAAAAAAATTTGCTAAAGGCCAAACGAGATAACAACGGTTATCGTTTTTACTCTGCCTACGATGCCGCTTTATTGCAGCAAATCATTATCTATCGAGAGATGGATATGAGTTTAACAGACATTGCTGCCACTATTAATGCTGGTAACTTTGACTTAATCAGTGCCTTGCAAAAACAGCGCAGATTGCTAATAGAGCGTCGTAAAACGACTAATGTAATGATTAAACGAATTGAGGTATCAATTATGATGGCAAAAGGCGAAGAAAATTTTGACGTAATCTTAAAAGGATTACCACAGGCGAAAGTAGATGAGTGGAAGTCAGAAATAAAGCATGGCGAAAATGGTGAAGAAGTATTTGAAGCTTACGGTAAAATATCAAATGATGAAATTCATGATTATAAACATGACGCCGATGAGTGGACCCAACGTTATATGGAAGTTACCCACCTACCCGTAGATGATGAAAGAGTACAAGCTTTTATGAAAGAGGCCTACATCATGCTAAATAGCATGTTATACAAAACTATGGATGATTTTAAGGGAGCAAATTACGAATTTTTAAAGATGACAAACACAGAGGGAAGAAAAGACACTGTGGTGGTCGATATTTATGAGACTTATCAAAAAGGTATGGCAAAGCACTACTTCGATGCCATGGACTATTTTGCAGAAAACTCATTAAAGGACAACGAAGAAAATTATATTCACTTGACTTAAAAAACTCGTTTACGCTAGCCGCATTTGTAAAGGCATAATGCTTATGCCTTTATTTGCCTTACAGTCCCCATGAACTAAAGCTTTTCTACCGCATGGAGCGACTATTTGCATGCATTGGAAGCGAGGGGCTAATCTTTGCTTAAGCTTGCGTTGGAAGCCGAGTATTGGGGATTGCGGCCCACCTCAGGGCGTGTTGTTATGTACGCTTATAAACATCAGATCTGTGGCCTACTTTTATTACCTGTACAATCAATTCTCAGTCTTTTATCTCGTACAATATGCGATAAAGGCATTTACGTATTCGGTACAAACGATTGCCGCTTAACTTTATAGCACCAACTCTTCGCGGATCCTCGGCAAGGCTATCAATTTTTGAGATTATCTTAATTACGTCTGATTTAGGTACAGACTTCAAACTTTTAAAACTGGTTTTTTAAACGTTACTTTATAGTTTTCCATCTGCTTCCAAACTATTAAGCAGCGATTCATAACTTATTTCTGGTTCATCAACTCGAGCTCTAACAGCAGCCAAAACTGTGACAGTTAAACATTTTCGGAGTTTAGGCGCTTGTTATATTCCTTACGCCATTGCAAAATGAATTTGATGAACTCTAGCTAAGTTTACATTATGTTTTGCTTGCCAAAGATCATAATTGTCTTGCATCGATAGCCAACTTTCAGGGCTACGGCCAAGCGCTTTCGATAGTCGTAAAGCCATTTCTGGAGTAATAGCACTTTTAGCTTTTAAAATACGGCTTAAAGTTGACGGAGAAACATCTAATTGCTTTGCAACAAATCGGCAACTATAGCCAAATGGTTCCATATAAACATCGGAAATAAATTCACCCGGATGCGGTGGATTATGCATATTCATTAGTGATAATCCTCATAATTTAAAATAAAATCATTGCCATCTTTAAATTCGAATGTGACTCACCAGTTACCATTTACAGTAATAGACCAAATTCCATCTCGTTTACCTTTTAAGGCATGTAACTTAAACCCAGGTAAGTCAATATCGTCTAAAACAGTAGCAGTATCAATAGCGGCAAGTTGCATTCTAAGTCGACGCTCATGCTTAGCTTGAATGCCAGCTGTTGTGCCTGACTCAAAGAACTTTTTCAGTCCTTCATGTTTAAATGACTTAATCATAACCGAAAGCGTAGCGTGTTGCGCAAAGAGTGTTGTTGTTTAGCGGTTTGTTATGCATCACCTTTCACTATGGAAAATAATGCGTTAATTTTTTTGTTTACCCGTTTCCTTTCACTATTTTGCTCGGCAATAACAATTGAACTAAATAGCAATACTACCCATAACATAGGACTACTACGTGTTTCGGGATATAACCAAAAGATGAAAAAGAGAATTATCAACGCAATAATTATTCTAATTGCACTACCTTTCCAATTGGGTTGAAGATCCTCTAGTTCTTTTATTATTTATTCTTTCTGATGTATTTTGGTATTCACTGATTAATTCCTTTTATTCTGTAATTTTTATGGCCGCTATACTATCGTGATTCATAACACTTACAATAAGCGGTTTTGGCCGCTCTTGCACAAATCCGGTTAATGGTTTTGTTAACTTTTGATATCAAATTGCCCCCAGTTCTTTTTCAACCATTTCAAATATGCGACTGTAAAAAATAAGTTTTGAGGAGGCGGAAAAAATGGAAAGATCTCACTAAGAAGATCTCCTAACTTTTTCAAGTCTGAATGTTCTTCTTGTTTATACAATTTGGCCTGCCAATGATTTTGAGAATCAAACCAAGAAATACCACTAGGATACTTATTTTTAACAAAACCGCTTGAAACTAGAGCTTTGTACTTATCATGGTACTCAATTCTCATAGTGAAAACATGAATTCCGCCAAGTAAACCCACAAATATATAAGCCAGCAAACAGGATATCGCAATGATCTTAAACAAATCCATCAAATATCCTTTTAGAAAGTTAACGCCTAACTAACGAGCATATACATGGCGCGCATAATACCCAAGGCGCGCCATGTATATGTCCCAGCGACCGAAGGAAGTGCGTTCAGTTTTTTGTTAGGTGCCCTCATATGAATACACTTTTTTACCTAATACCGTTAAATATTGCACTAGCTCTACATTCTTACCAACAGGACAAGGCTGATCGCATGTCACTGTTACAATGTTTCCGTTTGACAATAAAACTTTTGCCGTATTTTCGACCCCAATGCTTCTTCCACCATAAATTTTCTGTTTCGTCGACAAAATTTCTCCGTGGAGGCTAGCCTGTTCAAACCCTTTAAATGAAAATACTGCTATTAACAAAACGAATAGCCCACTAAATATCAAAATGTTTCTAGTTATAGGATTTCTATTGAAATAATCAGCTAAACTACCCATGACACCAAATTAAGCGGCGTTTTGGCGCTTTTCCAAAATGTCCGTCTTTAATTTCTTTGTTATAAGCCAAGTTGACACCAGTTCTTAATTTTTGAGATTTCCACTTCTGCTTCAATACCATTTCCCGTAGCAGGAAACTCCTTTATATACTTTATATTGTCATTGTTGAACCTTACATTTTTCACAAAGCCTTTATTGATTTGCTTAAACTCTGAGTAAGCATTTTCTTCAACGTTAATTAAAAACAGTCTAGTTTGAGGACCTTGAACATATTCCGTTGTTAGCCACTCTTCCAGTGCAAGAAACGTCGAGCAAGGAGACCATTTAAGCTTTTGTCCGAATAAACGGTCACTCAAAAATTGCCCGTTTAATTCTAATCTGCAATACGCAGGGCCAAATCTGATTTCATTTTCATAAATCAGATTAGCGGAATGTATTGAATTTGGGGATTCGCTCATTTCGACCTTGGCTTATAACACCTTATTATGAAGACTTCATAGTAACTGCGAGATAAGTTCATTTCACAAAGCCTCCATACTTATTCAATTTCAATAGCTTACTATTTTCTTGATGAGAATTTCTACAATTTTTTATGTATTTACCATGCACGCATAGTAACACCGCGTATCCATCTCAGAAAAGTTCTCAAAAACAAAGCTCTAGAAGGAAATGCCAAATATAGTAACGTGGTTACTATGCATTCATGGTAACAACAAGTTTGAATCTAGCCTTGAGTTTTAGAAATACCGACATGCAGGCTAATTGCCTATTTTGTAGAATGCGGTTCACTGAACACCATCAGTAATTACCCATTAAAAAGGAACCAGTAATGCCTCTATAGTGTTTCTAGCGATGGCGGGTTAATCATCTATAGCAGCTGTTTCGCCGGTTTTGATTTCACAGGGTAAAACAACACTTTCTTTAACGCCGCTTAGCAACATAGTGGCGGCAGACACACCTTTTTGCACGCTTGCTTGGCACACCGTTGAAATACTAGGGCTAACACGCAGTGCTTCATTTATGCCGTCAAACCCTGTTATGCGAAGCTCTTCTGGTACTTTTATGTTTGCCGCGGTTGCACAGTACAACACTTCAATAGCCACTAAATCACTCATGCATAGCACAACATTTGGCCTAGGGTGGGCAGATAGCACTTCAAGGGCAGCTTGTTTGGCATACTTATGATTATTTTCAGGAATATGCCAAATCATATCGTTTTGTACGCTGTTGCCTGTTTCCTCAATCGCTTTAGTAAAGCCATTTAAACGGCGGCGCGTGATGCACTTTTCTAGATCAAGCAAAGGAGAATCGTAAATTCTACAGGTTGTATTGGCCTCTATTAGCCTTAAGCCAATAATAGCTACGGTATCGGTTGGTTTTACCGCAAGTGATGCAACTTCGTAAGCCGAGGTTTCGTTATCAATATTAACCGATGGCCTATTTACAAGGTTAAAATCGACCGTTACTACAGGCTTTCGCTGAGCTTGAATATTGGCAAGTAATTCGTTATTACGAGGCGCCCCGTAGCAAATAAAGCCATCAACAAAATCTTCAACATCAGTAAGGGTTGATGAATCACCTGAATATAACAATAAGTGTTTGCCTTCTTCCTTAAGTACCTTTGAAACACCTTCAATAAACGAATTAGCCACAGGGTCTGTCACCATGTAATCAATACTATCGGCAAGTACCAAAGCAATAATATTTGATTTACCCTTTCGCAGTATTTGAGCCGCTTTATTTGGCCCTGAAAAGCCAAGTTCTTCGCACGCCTCTAGAATAAACTTACGCTTTTTAGCAGAAAGTTGGTCAGGGCGATTAAAGGCATTAGATATTGTAGCGGTTGAAGTCCCCAACTTGAGAGCAACGTCTTTTAAGGTCAAATTTCGTTTATTGGGTACAGTCATATTGATTTTCCTGTTTACAGCTTTGCTGCGCAGTTATTGCGGGCGTTATGCGTAAATTATCTATTATTATTATAAACGAATCAAACTTAAGATTAAGTTGATAAGAAAGCTTGCTCAACAAAAACACAAAGCAATATAAAAACAGTAAGTTAAAGCGTTTTTTTGGCACTAAAAACCGACTTAAACATTTAAGATATAAGCTAATGTGTTTTTGCAAAGTTCAGCGCACATTTATTTAAAAAATGCTCTATGTTGTTTTCCAAATACAAGTCACCTTGTTTTGCTTGCTTAGCCGCTAAGGGCGGGAAGGTGCCATAGCCAGCAAGCATCGCGTTCCATGAGTTTGCATCAAAATGGTAGGCAAGTTGTTGGCGGTTAATTTCTTTAAGCATATCTTTTTTGTTAAACCAAGCTTGAAGTATTTGTACTAATGAGTCTGACAGGTTCTCGTTGGCGCGATTATCTATCCAATATTGAGAATCATTGCGGGTATTTAATTTATAGTGCGCCACAATGTAGTCTCGCACGCGCTCGAACCTGTAGTGAATAGTCTTGTTAAATTCATCTTGAAATTCGTTAGATAAATTACCTTTTGTATAGTGATCTACAAACAGTTCGCAACTTACTTGAACTAAGTGAAGCGCCGTTGCCTCAAGTGGCTCAATAAAGCCTTGAGAAAGCCCTACCGCGAGGCAATTTTTCACCCAGTGCTTAGACATTTGCCCCACTCGCATTTTTAAATGCCTAGCCTCTTGGCTATCATCTATTCCAAGATGCTCCCTTAGCTCTTTTTCAGCTAGTTCGGGGCTTAAGTATTTACTTGAATAAACATATCCATTGCCCGTTCTGTTTTGTAAGGGTATTTGCCAAGCCCAACCTGCACTTAGTGCGGTTGCTTTTGTTTCTAGCGGTAAGGGCTTAAGTGCTGGAGTGGGAAATACTACAGCCGAATCGTTGAACAGGTTTTCACTAAATGATTCAAACGGTGTATTTAGCGTTTTGCCAATAAGCAAAGAAGCGAAGCCAGTACAATCAATAAAAAAGTCACCTTCAAGCACGCCACCTTTCTCTAAAACCAAAGATGCAATTTCGCCACTTGGAAGGGTTTCCGCGCTAGTGATTTTATCAAGTATGTGTTTCACACCCAAATCTTTACCTACATCACGTAAATAACTGCCTAGTAAATATGAATCAAAGTGGTACCCGTATTGGATGTCAAAGGGAAAGTTTTCTGAGGCATGAACAGAGCGCAGCTGTTTACTTAATACTGCATTTAAAAAGAATAAATCGGGTTGCGTGGTTGTATCTAAACCCATTCTTCGGGTTAAGCAATTCATGTTAAAGGCGCGGTACGTGTGCAAGTCTACTTGGCTTGAGAAAGGATGAGAGTAGGCGGGTACATTGGAGCTTGGGCTCCAGCCAGCAAATTGAATACTTAGTTTATAGGTGGCATTGCAGCGCGCCATCCATTCGCTTTCTTTTACTCCAAGAATGTCAAAAAAGTGCTTTAAATTTGGTGTAGAGCCTTCACCCACGCCAATAATGCCAATTTCGGGAGATTCAACTAGCGAAATATCAACCGGAAAATCAGATAGTTGCTTAGCAAATAAATTAGCAGCCATCCAGCCTGCGGTACCCCCACCTGCAATCACAATTCGATTCCGTTTACTGCTCATTTTTAACCGTCATAATAGCAACACCTTAATTAGTTAAGTCAGCATTGTATGAATAACGCGGCGTAATGTATAGTCGTCATAAAGCACATAGTTAAAAGAATGTAACTAAGTACTGACATTTTACGCGCATAAGTCTCAAAAGACTTGAACTCACAAGCTTAATCGTTTAAGTTAACGACTTGTTAAATGGCGCTCAATGTTGAGTAGGCATTGTTGATAAACAAAGATACATACGTAGTTAGGAATTTATATGACATTGCGCTCTGATTCAGCCCCTCTTTCGTTTAAAGAAAAGCTTGGTTATGGACTAGGCGATATGGCGTCTAATTTTTATCTAGGCTTTTTCGGCTTATTCCTACTTTACTATTACACCGATATATACGGCATAGCACCAGCAGCGGTTGGTTTAATGATGCTTATATCTAAAATTGTTGATGCCGTGAGCGATCCCGGCATGGGCCTAATTGCTGATAGAACCGAGTCAAAGCGCGGTAAATACCGCCCCTATTTATTATGGGGAGCCGTTCCTTATGGCCTTCTTGGCTTTGCTATATTCTTTGGGCCAGACTTCGGCCCTACCGGTAAACTTATTTATGCTTATGTTACCTATATAGGGGTAATGCTAGCCTTTACACTTATGAATGTGCCCTATTCAGCGCTTCTTGCGGTTATTTCCCCTGTATCAGAAGAGCGCACTAAAGCTACTACCTATCGCTTTATTTGTGCAGGTTTGGGCGGAATGCTAGTGGCCGCATTTGCAACACCCTTAAAAAACATACTCGGTGGTGGTGATGACGTACTAGGGTTTAGGCTCACCATGGCCATTTTCGCGGTATTATCAATTGCGCTTTTTTGGATAACTTACGCCACTACCAAAGAGCGTATTAAGCTTACGCCGCACAAATCTTCAGTGAAAAAAGATTTAGGCGTTCTATTTAAGAACGCATCTTGGGTGTTCTTAGCTATTTCTTGTATTCTTATTGTTGTGGGCCTAATTTCCAGATTTGGCTCAATTATTTTTTACGTTAAATACTACATGCAAGACAACGGCGAAACAGTATTTTTCATTTTTGATCGCGTAGCGTTAATAATGTCGGTGGGGCTTTTCGGACAAGTAGTAGGCGCAATATTTGCCACCAAAATAGCTAAGTTTTTTAACAAGCATAGCGCTGTGTTAGTAATGAGCTTAGTGCACAGTTTGTTCTTAGTATTAAGCTTTTTCACATCACCTAATGATTACTGGCTTAGCTTTACCTATCACTTTCTAGGCATGATCACATTTGGTGTATCTATTACGCTGTTGTTCGCCATGTTCACTGACTGCGCCGAATACGGTGAATGGTTACATGGCAGCCGCTCTTCTGGCTTAACCGTTTCAGCATCTATGTTTGCCCTGAAATTTGGCTCAGCCATGGGCGGGGCATTACCCGGTTTTATACTAGGTGGCGTGGGTTTTGTTGCCAACGAAATACAAACAGAAACTTCCATTATGGGTATACGAGTTATGTCTACCCTTATGCCCGCCGCTTTGTTTGCAGTAGGTGGCGCAGTGCTCTTCTTCTACAAAATTAATAGGGAATTGCTCGCAAAAATAGAGCACGAATTAATAGTTCGTAGAGCAAACACTATTACTGAATAATCATATTTTAGGAACTGTCATGACTGACTCTAACAAATTATCTTGCACGCCTACTTGGTGGAAAGAGCAAATTATTTATCAAATTTATCCGCGCAGTTTTAAAGACAGCAACGGTAGCGGCGTAGGCGACTTAAAAGGCGTAATTGACAAACTAGATTACATTAAAAGTTTGGGGGTTAATTCGGTATGGTTAAATCCAATTTACGCATCTCCAAATGATGACAACGGTTACGACATTAGTGATTACCGTGCAATTATGCCTGAATTTGGCACCATGGTTGACTTTGATGAGTTTATTAAAGGCTTGCATGAGCGTGGTATGAAATTTGTGATGGATTTGGTTGTGAATCACTCTAGTGACGAACACGAGTGGTTTAAGCAATCAAGAAGTTCGCGTGATAATCCTTACCGTGATTACTATCATTGGTGGCCTGCAGAAAAAGGGAAGCCACCTTACCGCTGGAGTTTCTTTGACGAAAAAGGCGAAGCATGGAAGTACGATGAGCAAACCGATGCCTACTACTTACATTACTTCTCAACTAAGCAACCTGACCTAAACTGGGAAAACCCAAAAGTACGCCAAGAAGTTTACGACATCATGAAGTTTTGGCTCGCCAAGGGAGTAGATGGATTCAGGTTAGATGCTTTTCAATTTGTATCAAAAGATCTTAGTTTCCCAGAGTTCCCTGTAGGCTATGAAAAAGACCTGGTTAATGTATTTAAATATCATGGCATGGGCCCGCATATTCACGAATACCTGCGTGAAATGAACAGTGAAGTGTTAAGTAAGTACGATACATTCGCTGTAAGTGAGGGTTGTGGTAGCGGCGTTGAAGATGCGCACCTTTTAGTAGATGAAGATCGTAAAGAACTGCAAATGGTTTACCATTTTGAAATTGCTGACTTAGGCCGTGATGTAAACAATCGCCACACCCTTGCTGACTTTAAACGCATTCATTCACACTGGGATAAGTCTTTTGAAAAGAAAGGCTGGAATTCAATATTCTTAGCTAACCACGATTGCCCTAGAATGGTATCAAGATACGGTGATGATCGCCCTGAATTTAGAGAAGCCTCAGCTAAGTTATTAAACACCTTCTTACTTTCTATGCGCGGTACATCTTACTGCTATTTTGGTGACGAATTAGGCATGACTAATTCACCGTTTAAAAGTATTGAAGAATACAAAGATATAGCAGCTATAAACGGATATAAAAAGGCCCAAGGCGAAGGCCAAGATATGGATGTGTATATGGCGAATTTGGCTGAGTTTTCGCGTGACCACAGCCGCACGCCCATGCATTGGGATGGCACTGAAAACGCTGGATTTTCAAGTGAAGCGCCTTGGATCCCTGTTCATGAAAACAAAGCCACCATTAATGTAAAAACACAAGAATCTGACCCTACATCAGTGCTAAACCACTTCAGAAAAATGACGGCTTTGCGCAATGAAAATAAAACCTTGGTTTATGGGGAGTACACAGAGTTAGTGCCTGAGCATACTCAGCTTTATGTATATACACGTGAATGGGAAGGGCAATCAATGCTAGTGCTGCTTAACTTCTCTGATACAACAGCCAGCTTTGAACTACCGAGTAATTTTGTTAGCGCTCAAGTGGCTATTAATAACTACGACAGTATGCAAACAGAGGGCGCTAACGTAAACCTTCAAGCGTATCAAGCAATTATTCTGCGGGCTTAATCAAATTTTAAAAGCGTAGTTTCTACACTTTTATATACCAGTAGTGTGTGTCTCGGTACTTAACGAAAAGGAAAGCGTTGGGTGCCGAATTTTACACTTATTCATGTGGCTGCTTTGGGGCAGATAGCGGACGGGTTGGACACATTTGATTTTCAAACATCCTAGACCATTACCAAGAACACCCTCGGTCATTACCGCGAACATCTTACGTCATTTACGCGAACCTCTTAGGTCATTACCGCGAAGGCGGTAACCTCCTAACCCCACCTGAAAACCCAACAAATCATACTAATTCAGTCATACCAATATATGCTCAACGCCAAATTCTTATTTGACATTGAGGCGCATATTATGAGATCACCGCCTTTGCGGTGATAACGTGTATGATATTTCTAGCGATGTGCAGCCAACGCTTTTAGGTGTTCCTGTTTATCGTCTGGTAATCGTATCGTTAACGTAGGTATGTTATTGAAAGAGCGTTTCTTACTTAATCGCAGCTGTAGGGTGCAGACAAGATCTGTTTTCTTATTTAAAGTTGTTACAATGAAAACTTACATATTTTTGTATAACAATGATGGCTTTGAACGAGGTGCAAAGATGGGAATTAATACCTTTAAGTGGCGGGACTAAAACATGAAATTCAGTGGTCAGAGACACGAAGAACTAGAGTTTAAAATATTAGGTTATGAACTTCCCGAAAATTTAGGACCATCATATGAAGCCAACTTTTTGTATATCGAATTAAATGTAAAAACCACTAGTGGCAACTGGCAAACAGACAACTGTGCACTTTCAACCACCGATGTTGAGCAAGTAATCGATTGGTTTCACAACTTAGCGCAAAATACAGTTGTAATACGAGACTTAAAATTTGTTGAGCAAGGAATTTCATTTGAATATGTCAAAAACACTGATGGCCAAGTGCAATTTCGCATATTGCTACATGCCGAATGTATCCCAAAGAATATGGAAGGCTTTCAAACGTACCCTATTAATTTCAAGCTGAATAAAAAAGAATTAGAAGTAATTCATGACAATCTACAAAAAGAACTAAATTCTTTCCCAACTCGTGGCTTTAAAAACCAGTAAATGGCAATCGAGTCACCCAAACTATATTTAGAAAACCACCCCGGAGAAGAACATATTTATGAGGATTCCGACAACATTGTAGAAAATCATTTTGTATTTTTACTGCATCGAGACATTGATAAAGATAGAGACAAATTCAAAAAATTTGATGATAGGCACACCTTATAATTCGAGAAGACTAGCTGCCTGACATAAAAGTTCATGGAATAAACTATACAATACCGCCATTAGCGCGCAGTACCTGCCCATTTACCCAATGACCTTCATCACTAGCGAGAAAAGCGACCACGTTAGCTATATCCTGAGGCTGTCCTAGCCTCTCCATAGGGCTCATTGATGCAAGCTTATCAATAAATTCTTGCGATTTTCCATCTGTAAAAAGATCTGTTTCGGTAGGCCCGGGTGCCACACAGTTTACTGCGATGTTTTTACCTCTAAGCTCTTTTGACAAGATAGCCGACATTGTTTCTACCGCCGATTTACTTGCAGCATATACACCGTAGCGCTCTAGTTTTAAACCTACCACGCTGGTAGACAAATTAATGATACTGCCGCCGTCATGAAGCGCATTTGCCCCTAAGCGCAGCATGTTAAATACACCTTTTAGATTCACATCAAATTGTTTATTGAAATCTTCGTCGCTTGTTTCACTTAGCGTTGAGAGCGACATAACACCTGCGTTGTTAACTAGCACATCCACTCGGCCAAACTCATCAAGTGCTTTGTTAAATAAATCTTCGGCTTGCCCAGCGTTTGATACATCAGCCTTTACGGCTAGGGCATGACCACCTTTATATTTTATTTGCTCAACCAGCGTATTAGCGGCCTCTGCACTGCTTGCGTAGTTAATTACAACGGCAAATTTATTCGCGGCTAATGTTTCAACAATGCTAGCGCCAATACCTTTAGCACCGCCGGTTATTAATGCGACTTTGGTATTTTTCATTACTTGCCTTCCCGTTTTTTTTAAGCGTATAGTTAACATTATTATGTTTTATGCCTAATCAAGCTGCCTACCTAAGCTGGCTATCTTTACTGCCTCTTCTATTAAATAAGGCCTCAACTTTATTCTCTTTTTCCATAAGTACTTGGCACTTGATGCAAAGTTTAACGCCGGGTACAGCTATGCGTCTTCGCTCTGGAATAGCGGCATCACATTCTTCACAATATTCAGCACTTTCACCTTGATACATGCTGTTTTTTGCACGTGCAACAGCGTCTTCAACGCTTGCGTCTATTTGATCTTGTACGGCACCGTCTTTAGCCCAACCACCGGCCATGTTTCCTCCTTTAAGGCTTAACATTCAAAATAAGTGTTAACTTTAGAAGCAAAGAAAGTGCCGAGAGTAAATATCTACAATTTTTACAATGACTTAGCAAAAAAAGCACCTCGAAGAAAGGCCTGTTTTTTAAAAATCGCTGTAAGCTTTACTAGTAGCAGTGAAATATTTGCACTCACGAAATAAGCTATCAATTCTAGCGAAGGTTAAATATATTTGGCTCAATAGCATTGAGCCATGGCTTTTAAATGCCGGTGTTTACCTCGTACTTTGTTATTTAATAACTATTTACTAGCAATGCACATATACCTTTTAATTTTTGAAAATGACAGTATGCTAAGAAGGTTTTTAAGTTATATACAGTGCACAAAAAATTTGAGGCTGTTCGCTAAGTTCTCAAAAAATATATTATTGCCAATAAGTTGGCAGTAATACTGCATGTGCTGGAGCATATTGTTCTTTACGAACATCCTTTTAAAAGGGAATGTGATAGTGAAACACTTAAGGTCTTTATCGTGGCCGTGGTACTTGGCTGCATTTGTTGCCTACTTTGCATGTGGCAATTTGTTGTCGAGCTTATCTCAGCAATCACAAATTGTGCCCATCTGGTTGCCGGCAGGCATTGCCCTTGTTGCCTGCTATATTTGGTGGTGGCGATTTTTCCCCGCGGTGTTTCTAGCCTCTTTCTTGTTTAACCTTAGCACCCACAATTTAGCAAACTTTACACAGCTACCTGCAAATGTTTTTTATGAAGCTGCGCTAATTGCAAGCGGGGCAACATTACAAGCAATTGTGGGAAGTTGGCTCCTAAAGTATTTTTTGGGCAATCCACTCACTTTATATTCAGAAAAACGGATTTTGGGCTTCATATTTATTGTTGGTGTATTGGTCAATCTTATTGCTGCCAATATAGGGGTGTTTGCCTTAAGTCAATATAGTGAAAGCTACAACCCCCAAAACTACTTAAATAATATGTTTACGTGGTGGATGGGAGATTCTTTAGGTGTATTAGTTGGCACGCCACTTATACTGAGTTTAATTAAGTTTACCAGCAGTGACGCAAACGCTCAAAAAAGCAGAATGTTCATAATTGTGATTAGTTGTGTGTTGCTAGTGTCGGTATACCTTACTACTTTAATGTTTTCTAATTACAGTTATAAAAATGGTATTGAAATAGCAAAGAAAGAAGTACAGGTGATTAACAACGCCATTAACGGTGAAATTAGTAAAAATCAGTCTCAACTGCAAATGCTCGCTCGATTTCTACAAACCAATCCTTCCGCTACACGGCAAGCATTTGATGCATTTTCCAAAAACATTGTTACAAAGCAATCTTCTATTAATGCATTATCATGGAACCTAGTGCTTGAGCAGGAACAGGTAAATGAATTCGTTTTACAGTTACAAGATATTTACCAACGTCCTATTTCCCTTATTGGAAACCCTATTGAAGAAACCGACCCATTAGTTGTTATCAAATACATTTATCCAGTTCAAGGCAACGAAACCGCAATTGGATTTAATGTAAACTCAAACCCACTAAGAAAAACAGCCTTGTTCAACATGCAAGCGCCTTTCAAGCTTATGGCTACTCCCGTTATAAACTTGGTTCAGGCTAGTACGCCTAAACCAGCATACTTACTATTTTCTTCGGTTTTCGAGCAACAGCAAAATGTAAGCAAATCACCAGAAATTATTGGCTATGCTACGGGTGTTTTCTTAATTGAGGAGATGCTACAGCAAGCGTTTCTTTCCGCTAATCCCGGTATTTTCACTTACGAACTGGTTGATAAAAATGCGGCTGAAGTGTTTGCTGGAAACACAGGAAAAACCACTATTTCGTTGCTGAATGAACCTGATTTATTCACTCTGTCATTTGATATAGCTGGCCAAATATGGCAAATGAATCTTGTGCCTAAAACGGCTTACCTTATCCATAATCAAAGTGACTTATTACTGTTATTGTATATTTTTCAAATCTTTTTTGTCGCGTTCTCCATGACGCTAGTTTTATTAATGAACAGCCGCCAGTCAGTGCTTAATCATTTAGTGGGTGAGCGCACAAATGAACTAGTACTAGCAAACCAGGCTAAGAGCCAATTTTTAGCGAATATGAGCCATGAATTAAGAACGCCATTAAACGCAGTGATTGGATTTTCTCAGCTAGCTAATCGCTCAACCGACACTAACGAAATAAACAAGTACATAGGTAGAATTGGCAGCGCTTCAAAAACGCTACTGTCATTAATTAATGAAATCCTCGACTTTTCTAAAAGTGAGTCAGGGAAACTTGTGCTTGAAGAAAGACCTTTTAGTATTCATGAACTGCTACAGCGCACCAATTCTTTGTTTGAGTCAACATCGCAATCTAAAGGTATAAATTGGAGCATTAAGCAAAACTTACCAGACCCTTTATGGTTGCTTGGCGATTCATTAAGGCTAGAGCAAATCATTAATAATTTGTGCAGTAATGCTTTAAAGTTTACCAAACAGGGTGAGGTCGAACTTGAAGTACAGTTAGTAAAAACGCCAGCTTCACTGAACCTTGAAAACGATGTTACCTTAAAAATAGCCGTAAAAGACTCTGGCATAGGGATGACACCGCATCAACAAGCTTCTTTATTTAGCGCCTTTTCGCAGGCAGATGCCTCTACAACAAGGGAGTACGGCGGCACGGGATTGGGCCTAGCAATATCTCAAAAACTTTGTAGCCTCATGGGAAGTGAACTTAAAGTCAAAAGCACACCTGGTCAGGGCTCTGAGTTTTACTTTACGGTGATGTTAAAAGTGTGTACGGCGCTACCTGGCGAGAGTGAAGCGGTAAGTTCTTCGATTAACACCGCGCTGTTGTCAAAGAAAAAAATATTAGTAGCCGAAGATAACGAAATTAATCAAATTGTGATAACTGAAATGCTGAAGAGTTTAGGCGCAAACTTCGTTGTAGTTGAAAACGGCCAGTTGGCAATAGACGCTGTAAACAAACTCTCATTTGATATCATTTTAATGGATTGCCAAATGCCCATAGTTGATGGATTTGAGGCAACCAAAATCATTCGACAAAAGAAAAGTATTTCTGAACTTCCCATTGTTGCCTTAACGGCTGACGTTATGCCAGAAAGTCGCGAACTGGCTGAAAAATTGGGCTTTACAGGGTACTTGAGCAAGCCAGTCACTATAGAAATTCTTATTGAGTGCCTTTTACAGCAGTTGAAAATTGAACAATAGTTATTGTTAGTTACTTGCGTGGGAATTTTATCAGCCCCCTAGGCTGGAAGAATCAAGCGACGTTTACCTTAACCCGTAATACGTTGTTACATCTTAGTTATTAGCATTCGGGCAACAATTTGGTATAAGTAGACCTTTTGTAAAGTGATTTAATATCAGGGAGTCATACCGAATGAAGATGTTTGCTAATAGCCAAAAATCAAAATTCGCTAAAACGGTGATTGCATCCGCTATGTTTATTGCATTAGCGGGTTGTTCAGCTACTCAATCAGCGAGTACTGCGCCAGAAGTTGACGTTTCTAATGCCAAAATGGAGTTCGTACGAAGCGTTGAAGGTATTCAAGAGTACACCTTAGCTAACGGCATGAAAGTGCTGCTGTATCCAGATTCAGCGCAACCTAAAACACTGGTGAATATTACTTACCGTGTAGGCTCAGTGCATGAGAATTACGGTGAAACAGGTATGGCTCATTTGCTTGAGCATATGTTGTTTAAAGGCTCTACTAGCTTTAAAGATATTGATAAAGAATTTAATAAACGGGGTATGCGCGTTAACGCAACAACGTGGCTAGACCGTACCAACTATTTTGAGTTGTTTGAGTACGATGAAAAGAACCTAGAGTGGGCGTTAGGTATGGAAGCTGACCGCATGGTTAACGCTACCTTTACTAAAGAGCAACTTGAGTCAGAAATGACAGTGGTTCGTAACGAAATGGAACGTGGTGAAAATAGCCCATTCCGTATGTTGTCTTCGCGTTTGTCATCAATGGCGTACTTGTGGCATAACTATGCCAACTCAACCATAGGCGCGCGTTCTGACGTTGAGAACTTCCCTTTTGAAAAGTTACGTGAGTTTTATGCTCGCCACTACCGGCCTGACAACGCAGTGCTAACCTTGGCCGGGCGTTTTGATAAAGAAAAAGCTATGGCCTTGATTGAGCAAACCTTCGGTAAGTTAGCGCAGCCAGAAACACCGATTCAGCCTCTGTATACGGTTGAGCCAACGCAAGATGGTGAGCGAGAAGTGAATCTTCGTCGTACCGGTGATGTTCCCATGATTGCGGCCACATACCATGTGCCAAGTGCCTTGCATGAAGACACTCCAGCACTGCAAGTATTAGCCAAAGTTTTGTCTGACAGCGCACGTGGTCGTTTACAAAAAGATATGGTTGAAACCGGCCTTTCAACCGGTGCTTTTGCTTATTCTTACTTATTAAAACAGCCATCAACGTTTACAGTATTAGCCCAAGGCTCGAAAGGCGTAAACACAGAAGAAATGGAGCAAAAGCTGATTTCTATGGTTGAAGACCTAAACTCAAATACATTGAGTGAAGAAGAAGTGGCAACAGCGAAGGCGGCTATTCTTAAAGAAACAGAAGAGTCGTTACGCAACGTAACGGGTGTTGGCATGGAATTGTCAGAGTTTATTGCGATGGGTGATTATCGTTATATTTTCTATTTCCGTGACTTAGTTGAGAAAGTAACAGCAGAAGATGTGCAGCGTGTTGCTGATCAATATTTTGTTGCGAGTAACCGCACACTTGGGCGCTTTATTCCAACTAAAGACCCGGTACGTGCGGAAATTTCAGAAGCGAAAGACATTTCTGAGATTCTTGCTGACTATAAAGGCCGTAAAGCCGTTGAAGGCGGTGAAGTGTATGACAACAGCGTTGATAACGTAGTTGCGCGTTTGCAAGAGTTTGAATGGGCAACGGGTACTCAAGTGAGTGTTTATCCGAAAAAATTACGAGCAGGTGAAGTACACATTGCAATGACTTTCCCTGTAGGTGATGTTGACTCGTTTAAAGCTTACGAAGCGGATTGGTCTATGCTTGGTGGCTTGTTGTTTAGTGGCTCACAGAAGTACAGCAAAGAAGACATCGCGTCGAAGCTTGATGCATTAAAAGCGTCGGTTAGAATTTCGACGGGTACAGTAGGTGAAATCAATGTATCGGTTAAAGCTGTAAAAGAGAACTTAGACGAAACCCTTAACTTCGTTCAAGAAGTAATGGCTAATCCTACGTTTGATGAAACGGAAATTGAGATTGATCGTAAAGCGATGATCACTAGTTTAGAAATGAATCGTAGTGAACCACAATCAGTGGCTGTGCGTGCATTGTCTAAATCATTAGACGCTACGGAAAAAGGCCATCCACTGGCATTTAAAACTATTGATGAAGAAATTGAAGGCCTTAACGACGTTACGCAAAAACGCTTAATGTTGCTACACAAAGCCTTATTTGACACAAGCAATGGTTTTGTATCAGTGGTAGGTGATGTTGACCCTGCAACCGTTTCTAAAGCCTTAGAGTCACGTTTTGCCAGCTTCAAAGGGACTGTGGACTTCACTGAAATGACTGACGAATTGAACGATGTATCAGGTTTGGACATGTGGTTAGAAACGCCAGATAAAGCCAACGCCCAACTATACATTGCCCATGTTATTGATTTGAACCCTCAACATCCAGATTACCATGCGGCTTTCATTGCTAACCAAATATTTGGTGGCAGCGGTTTCGCATCACGTTTAATGCAGCGCATTCGTGTTAAAGAAGGGTATAGCTATGGTACGGGTTCTGGTTTGTCACTTCAGTATGACGAAGAGCGCGGAATGTATTATATGTCGGCCATTGCCGCACCTGAGAACATGAAGCTAGTGGTTGAGGCATACAAAGAAGAAGTTCAAAAAGTAATTGATAATGGTTTCACTGAAAAAGAAGTGGCAGATGCAATTGACGGTGCATTGAAATCACAACGTGTGACCTGGTCTAGCGAAGCTTTTATTGCGCGCATGTTAAACAACAACAAGCAATTAGACCGCAATATTCTTTGGTTTAAAGAATACCAAGATAAGCTCGAGCAGGTAGATGTTGCATCGGTAAATGCAGCCTTTGCAAAGCACATTGCCCGCAAAGACTTAAACATATTTGCAGCAGGTGACTGGGCGAAAGTAAACGCAAAGTAAAATAGCGCTTTATTTATATAGCTGTTTTATTTAATAAAGTCAGCCTTGTTTGGTCAGTATTAACTGGTCAAGCAAGGCTATTCTCCTCCTTCCATGAGGTAGTCAAGCAAGCCTGCGCAAACAAAATCATCATCTAAAACTGACCAGTTATAAGCTTATTTGTATTACTGCCATTCCACTAAAGTTTCATTAAAAATTCAAGTTCTGCAATTCCATGTGAAAGTAAACTGCTGTACATTACATGCAGATTTTATTTTCTACACTTAGTTAAGATTTATGAAAAAAGCGCTCATTATTACAGGCTTAATAGTTATCACTTTTAGTGCTGTTTTTACTTGGGCGGTCAAGTTTCCACCTTGGCAAATAGGGGCGGCAATTAAAATATCTACCGGCTTAGGCGCAAAGCTAGCGTGTTCAGCCAAGCACATTTCAAAGTTAAGTGATGCACAAATAATAGAAGACCTTGCCAGTTACTCACCTGCTAATCGATTATTAGATATAGAATATATACACACTGAAAAACGTGTAAAAGCCAGCATGTTTGGCTTAAGTGAAGCCTCAGCTACATTTCGAGAAAACATAGGTTGTGCATTAGATTTTGGTGATACTAGCGCATTAGATGCTGTCACGGCTCCGTCATACAAGAGCCTAGCTGAAGCACAGCAAATGAAAATTTGGCCCGAAGGTGAAATAGTGAATACTATTTTGCCTACAGTGCAGTTAAGCCTAAATGAGCAGCTAATGCTTGATAACCAAGGCGGATTTGATACGCGTGCTCTGCTTATTGTTAAAGATGGCGTAGTGGTAGCTGAAAGCTATGCAGAAGGCTTTAGCGCCAATTCTTTATTGCTAGGTTGGTCAATGGGTAAAAGTATGACCGCCATGATGATTGGCCACTCAATACTACAAGGCCAATTGGCAATTAACGACACAAACTTGTTTCCCCAATGGCAAAATGACGAGCGCAAAGAAATAAGCCTTGAAGACTTACTCACCATGACAAGCGGTTTAGATTTTGACGAAGTGTATACCCCAGGCAGTGACTCAACCCATATGCTTTTTTCTGCTTATAGCGCGTCAGATGTAGCGCTAGCTTCACCTTTAAAAGAAATTCCCGGCTCACACTTTTCGTATTCATCAGGCACTACCAATATTTTGTCGCGCCTAATATATAAACGTGTTGGTGCCAGCGCACAAGCTAATATCGACTTTCTTCACACCCATGTGCTATCACCCCTTGGTATGCACCACACCCTATTTGAAACTGACTCTAGCGGCGTTTTTGTGGGTAGCTCTTACATGTATGCAAGCGCGCGAGATTGGGCTAGGTTGGGCCAAGTCATGTTAAACAATGGCAAATTAAACGGGCATAAACTCGTAAATGAAAGTTGGCTTGCCCAAGCCCATTCTCCAAACAATAGCAACAACGATGGGCGTTACGGCTATCAATTTTGGTTAAACCAAGGTAATGGTAATAACGAACAAGACTTACGCTGGCCAAATTTACCCGAAGATGCATACGCCATGATGGGAAATAGAGGGCAAGTTGTTATGATTATCCCTTCAAGCAAAACGGTAATAGTAAGGCTAGGATGGTCTGCTAGCCATTATAACGTTAACGAGCGCTTTGCTAGCCTTCTATAAGCACTAAATGCACGAGTAATACTCTCACTAAGCCTCTTATTATATGCATAATCTTAACTCTGTTTCCCCAAACCACCTGTTTATCTGCAAAGATAGTTGTAATAAATTGTTAATCAAGACTACAGATACAAATTTACTCGTAAGGAGTTAACCCAATTATGTCGATTAATAAATTACAACAGGCCCGAGACTTAGAATTACCTACACGCCAAGCAATGCTTGAACGAGATGCTTCTGTGCAGGCATTTTGGGATCATAATAACAATATTCTTAGCGAAGCTTGGAGCCAGTGGGAAACTAGCGAACAAGAAAAGCTACCATTATTAAGCAATGCTTTGCTTGATGACCGCTTGCGCGACGCTGTAATGCAAGCATGGGAAGACCCATCTAAAGAATCTGTCGTGAAAGACTTATGGAAGGAAGTAGCTCCCAACGTGTACGAGTGCCAATTCTTCAACCCAGAAAAGTTAACGGCCTTTAGAGATTATTTAGAACAAGTGTGGGATGCACAAATACCTTTGCGTCCACCCTATGGTATTGTGTTAAATAGGCGCGGAGCAATGCTTGACCCTCGTTCACAAGGGTATTTAGCAGCGCCCAGTTTTCAGCGATTTTATCAAGAGTTATTGACTACTTACATGCGTCCTATTGCTCGCTTGTTGTTTCCCGAAATTGTAGGTTATGACACTCAAAGCTTTGGTTTCTCAATTCAATATAAGCCTGGCACTGATACCTCTATTCGCCCACACACAGATGCTTCAGCGGTAACTTTGAATATTAATATCAATCCGCAACATGAGAAGTTTGAAGGGTCGGCACTTAATTTTTATGATTCGCGTATGAATTTAACTAGCGAACTTAGCTTTAAGCCCGGTACTGCAATGATCCACCGAGGTAACGTGCCCCATGCAGCGCAGCCAATTACAGGTGGTGAGCGTTCAAACATTGTATTGTGGCTTTATGGTGATTACGGACGTATACCGCAACGCAATACAATGGCACCTCCTACTGATGCACGTGAGCGTTGGTCAGTCCCTAGTAGTGCACCCGATGGTTTTGCTCCTTTTTAAAGGAGCAAAGGTATTAGAAAGAACAATTGACGCTATTCGTGAATTCATTTATCTATTAGCGAAATTCACCACTATTTTGCCTTTGAAATACTTATTGGTTTTTTAAAAAACTTAAGGTATTGTTTTAGTTGGTTTTTATTTTTGGCATGCGCTGTGCTTTGTAATGCACTATATAGCGTAATATTAAACATACTCACATTACTAAATAAAACAAAGGATGCTGTTATGCCGGTAAAGCTTGAAGATCGCCCTATTGAACAAGTTAAAGAAGAAGTGATTGACGTACTCATACATAACTTTAGCCACGGCATTATTTCTAGCGAAGCTTTTGAGCGACGTTTAGATGCAGTAATTGAAACGACTCAGCATCAAGTAATGATGGATCAAATAAAAGATTTAGACGCTGCGCCTAATGACGATATTAAAAAGCAGAAAGAGGCGCAGTTTTCAGTTAATTACGCTCAGCAAAGCACTGATGATTCAGAAACAATGCTCAATATATTAGGTGAAACCGATAGAAGCGGTATTTGGACGGTACCAAGGCACATCAAGGTTTTCACTTTTCTAGGCAATTCAACAATAGACTTCACCAATGCGCGCTTTTGTGGCCCCAACGTGACTATAAAAGTATATAGCCTTATGGGCTCTGATAAAATTTACATCCCTGAGAATATTAATGTTGTTTCAAAAGCATTTTGCATATTAGGCAGCACTCGAAACAAAGCGCCGTCAATTGCCAGCAACCAAGCTCCTACAATTACGGTAGAGGGCGTGGTTATTTTGTCTGAATTAAGTATTAAGATAAAAACAACGATGAAAGAGTCTTTCGTGGCTTTTGCGAATAAGATGAAAGCCATGCTTGATGGCGATTACAACAGCGCTAAGCGTTAAACGAAAATACACAACTCAACCAGCATATATGCCGGTTGAGTTAGCGTTAATATTTAACCCTTTAAAAATTTCTTTTCACTGTTAAGCCAACCGTTCTAGGTTTAGCGTAAGAAATTTGTGTAGTGCCGTAAAAACCAGTTACATCAAAACCAATTAAAGCATGATCAGAGTCGCTTAGGTTGTTTACATAGGCAATAACACTCCATTTGTCTTCGTTGTCAGTCCAACTTAGGTTGGCATCGGCTTTAAAGTGGCTATCAATTCTATGGGCTGTAAAGTTTCTAGCATTGTGAAATGTATGGGATTGATAAGAACCGCTTAGTTGCACAGCTACATTACCGCTTTGAATATCCCAGTTGTACCGAATAAGGCCAGATGCTTGTAATTCAGGTGTGTAAGGTGGGGTTGTATCTTCAAATACACCAGAAGCCACTTCAAGATCTTCCACCTTTGCATCGGTATAAGACATACCAAACATCAGGTCTAATCCTTCACTAGGGTTAACAAATATCTCGACTTCTGCTCCAGTAAATTTAGCTTGCTCGTTAAATACGACGCCAGCATTATTTACCCATGAAAATGACTGATAGTCTGAATAGTCATAGTGAAACAAACTTCCATTTATTTGAACTTTACCGCCATCTAACGTATGTTTAGTACCCGCTTCATACGAAACTAATACCTCAGGTTTATATGTACTGAATCCACCAAATAGTGGCGCGTTAAAGCTACCCGCTTTCACGCCTCGATTGATCCCCGCATAATAAAGCGTATCATCATTCGGAGAATAATCGAGTTGTACTTTTGCCGACCATAAATTCTGATCATTGTTTATGTGCGCTTCTTCAAACATAACTCCGTTTAAGTCCACTTCAATTACTCGGTCATCAGTATTGGTATTTGAAAAAACAAAACCGTCTAGACTTTTGTTTTCCTTAATCACGCGTGCACCCGCAACCAAGGTTAAGGAGTCAGATAAGTAATAATCTATTTGGCCAAATAATGACAATGAATCAGTACTAATATCTGCCAGCGTATTCACTTCTTCGCCAGCTAGAAAACCTGCGGAAGGAGAAGCGGCAAGGCCTTGAATATAATCGGTGTTAATCGCTAAATAATAAAGACCACTTACCCAGCTAAATGAATCACTTTCTCCGGAAAAACGAAACTCTTGGCTAAATTGCGCTATGTCTCCATCAGATTGAAAAATTAACTCCGGGGAGGCGGTTTGATCAGAATCAAGTCCAACAACACGAGTAAATTTTTTATAATCGGTAATAGACACCAATTGCATAAAATCAAAGTCATAATCAACTGTTGCCATTAACCCTTTTGATTCAATTTTGTTTTGGTCGTCAAACGCAAAATCTTTGTTAACTTTATTACCGCTACCGTCGGGGTCAAAATTCCCGTTGAAGTCGCCACCTTGCACAGGGCGCAGTGGGTCACCATTAAAATTAGCGTCAACGCATTCGCCAAGCTGTATTTTATCGCAACCTAGAGGGTCATCTGCGGCATAAATAACATCAATAATATTGCCGTTTGCATCAGCAATTTCTGTGGTATTAACTACCTGATAAGGGCCTTCACTTTTAGTTGTTTGCGCCCAATTTGCATTAAGCAACACCGTACCATTATCATTAATATCAAATTCCAGTTGGGCACGAATAGCTTGAGTATCATCATTATAACCGTCTTGTCCGCCCCCTACAGAACCCGCTCTCGTATCAGGCTCAGCGCTTTGTTGATAAACATTCTCCAGAATTTCACCTTGTTGATTAGATAAAACAGATATCCGCCCTCGAACAGAATCTGACAAACTACCTGAAACAGCCCCTTCAAAACGAAACTGCTCAAAGCTGGCGGCTGTGAATTCTACATAACCCTCGGTGTCTTCAGTAGGTTTTGCGGTAATTGTATTAACGAGTCCACCGGTGGCGTTTCGCCCAAAAAGTGTGCCTTGTGGACCTTTTAAAATTTCTACCCGAGATAAATCAAATATACCGAAGGTTTGAGCTTGCGTGCTAGCCAAATATCCACCATCAACATAAACCGCCACGGGCGCTTCTGCAATATCCGCATAGTCATTTTGTACTACACCACGGATATTAAAAATAGCGCGTTGGCCGCCTATATCACCCGCCATTGATACGCCAGGCGTAAATGCAATTAAATCGATACTGTCGTCAAATCCAAGCTTATCCATTTGTTCACCACTAAATGCGGTAACAGCAATACTTACGTCATTAAGATATTGTTCTCTTTTCTGTGCTGTAACTAGGATACGTTCGAAAACCCCAGTTGAAGTCGCCACTTCCTCGGTAGGCTTTGATTCTTGTGCTTGTGAAAGTGCCGTAATGACCGCCAGCGGCAATAAACTCAGCTTTAATTTGTATATATGTTTTTTTATCATTTTTATCATTCCCTGGTTTTTCTTGTTAATAAATGAAGCAGAATTGCCCACGTTTACCCTTGATCCAACTCACCGGGCCGAACAAAAAATTAATCGCCATGTTGCCAATGATAATTTTTTGAACGCCCTACACGCGTTAAGGTCTATCGCTGATGAACTGGCTACTGCCTTTTTAAGAAGTAATAAAGCGTTGCGCCGAGGATTGAACCGGTAAACCAACCGTAGTCATAAAACCAGTTCAAATACCCTGTTGTTAAGGTGAACAAGGACAGTGCTGCTGGCATTAGAAATGCCACCATTCCTTGATAATTAATATCTGCATATTTCCCGCCTCGTTGATAAAGAGAGACCAGATCTAACTGCTGCTTATTGATCACGAAATAATCCACAATCATGATCCCAGCTATAGGGCCTAGCAGACTTGAATAGCCCATTAACCAATTTGAATAAAGGGCTTCAACACTCACATCGGATTCAATCCAGTGCATTTTTCGCAATAGCTCCCAACTCATCATCAACAAAGCAATGAGCCCACTTAGTAAGACACCACGTTTTTCACTAATAAACTTAGGAGCTAGATTTTGAAAATCGTTTGTAGGAGAAACGATGTTTGCCGCACTGTTGGTGGAAAGTGTGGCAACAATAATTAAGATCATGGCAATACCAACAACGATTGGGTCACCAATTTTACCTATTAGGTTAATAGGATCAGATATGGTTTCACCTACTAACACTGTAGATGCAGATGTGAGGATCACGCCCAGTGAGGCAAAAAACAACATCGTTAATGGAAGCCCTATTACCTGCCCCACTATTTGGTCTTTTTGCGATTTCACAAAACGGCTAAAATCTGGAATGTTTAAGCTTAAAGTAGCCCAAAATCCCACCATAGCAGTAACACCTGCGAGTAAATAAGGAAATGCGAAGTCGTCTTCGGGTCGATTTGCCGGAGTAGCTAACACTTCCATTAAGTCTATTTTCGGTAGGGTCCAAAGCATTAAACAAACCCCTACAGTGAGTAATATAGGCGCTGACCAATTTTCCAGCTTTTTGATTGAATCAGACCCTTTCAACACTACGTACAAATTCAAAGCCCAAAACATTAAAAAACCGTAAACCTCACCCTTACTCCCTAGCGCAGCCCAATCGTCGGAAATATTTGCCAACAAGAGATGGCAAGCAATGCCACCGAATAAAGTTTGAATGCCAAACCAACCGCATGCCACTATTGCTCGAATTAAACAGGGTAGATTAGAGCCATACAATCCAAAGGAAGAGCGCAATAAAACAGGGAACGGAATACCATATTTAGTCCCTGAAAATGCGTTTAAGGTAAGCGGAATAAGTACAATTATATTGGCGATTAATATGGTGACTAAAGCTTCAATTACCGATAAACCAAAATATGCAGTCAATACACCACCTAAAGTATAGGTGGGTACACAAATTGCCATCCCGACCCACAGTGATGCCACATCCCATTTATGCCAAGTGCGCTGAGCCACTTTAGTTGGAGCAATATCGTCGTTATATAGTGAGCTATTACGTACGTCATTTTGAACACTTAACTCAATAAACGCACCTACTTCATGCATTTGTGATTCGACTATCTGTGGTTCTTTTTTATTATTTAGCACAATTTTTCTGCCTGCTGATATGGATGAATATTTAAGCTGCTTAGCCGTTTTTCTTTTTATCAATGACTCTATAGGCGCCTTAACTCAATGCGACTTCCACAGCCTTCACAGCTAGTTTTCGTGAGTAAATTAGACGGCTGAATGTCTACATTTTTCTTGCTTTTTGTTTTGAAATTACTTGAATCCATGCCGGAACATAAGATTATTTAGCCGAATGAAAATAGGTAAATATTTGATGGCTTGTGGAAATACAAAAGCACAAAATAAGCCAACTCAGAAAAATACAACATTTTCAGTCACTTAAAATAAAAAGAAGAAAGAATCAGACCAAACGGTCCATTTTGAAGCATTAAGATTGTGCAATAGATCGCCAAAATGATGCTTTAAGATTAGAAAAGTGTTTACGAACGCGCTTTTTATGTATTTGAACGTGAAAGCTTTATTCGGAACAAAACGTGACGTAGGAAATTCCGCTCCTCTGCATTCAATAGCGTTTAGAATCCCTTTGTATGACTGTAAGCCATAGCAGAATTAATATGCTGTTAGTGGATAACTAATTTATCTAACATTTGAGCTTTATAGTTATAAGAAAAATTGTTGTTTTAAATATAAAGGAGGCTTGCATCAGCTTCTGGTGTTATTAATTAGTTGATAACGATGTTACATGGTTTAAAAAACGCAGTACCACATCAAGCTCTTGTTCACTAAAATCTTTCGTTAATTGAAGGTTGAAAGCCTTAAGTAAACCTACTGCTTCAGACAAAATTTGTTCGCCTTTATCAGTGATTGTTAATAGCGACGCGCGAGCATCGCTTTGATGTGTTTCTCTTATAATCAAACCATTTGCTTGCATGCGCCTTGCAAGCCCTGTAACGGCTGACTTATCTAACATCAGAATCGTTGCAAGGTCTTTCATTAATAGCTCATTGTGTTTTTTTAGCGTCATTAATGCTGTAAGTTGTGTGGCGGAAATACCCAATGCGTTTTTTGCACCAATATCAAGGTGCTTCATCATGGCATGACGAGCTAAATTTAAGTGGTAAATTAAGCGTTTATCTTTAGGCATCTACAGCTCTTTATTACATATTTGTTTTAAGAAAAGTATATTTCACCCTGCATGTTACAGGATTTAAGTACCTTAATCGAAACTTAGTTGACATGTAAACTAAATTATATAAAACTGATCCGACCTTATGATATTGAATAAGATTGGTAGAGCTGCCTGTGAGCTTGTTGATAAAACTAAACTTGATAATCTTCATGTAAATATCAACAAGCTAGTTGCAGTGCGTTAGTCGTAATAAAAAGAAATGGAGAAGGTCGGATGAACAGTAAACCCGATGCTGGCAATATGTCTGCCACTATGATGAATACACAAATGACGTATTCAATTGAAGATACAATGGTGTCGTGTGCAGATGGCTATATGTTAGCAGCGAGTATTTATACGCCTAAAACTAATTATAAAGGTGCAATACTCATTGGCCCAGCAACAGGTATTAAACGACAATTTTACACGGGTATATCTGCCTACTTAGCTGAAAATGGCTTTGCTGTTCTCACTTACGATAACAGAGGAATAGCAGAGTCTTTACATGGTGACGTTAAGCAAAATGATGCAACGCTTCAAAGCTGGGGAGAACTGGATCAACCCGCCGCGTTATCGTACCTTATTAAATGTTTCCCTAATACGACTTATCATTTGTTAGGTCACAGTGCCGGCGGGCAATTGTTCGGATTGTTTCCCAGCGCACAGCAACTTAGCTCTGTTTTTAACTATGCATGTTCCTCTGGAAGCTTGAGTAATATGGCTAAAAGACACTTAGGGCAGGCGCATTTTTTTATGAATTTTTTTATTCCTGTTTCCAACGCAATTTTTGGTTATACAAAAGCAGATTGGGTAGGAATGGGAGAACCTTTGCCTAAACGCGTGGCGCAACAATGGCAAGAATGGTGTAACGGAAGTGGTTATGTAAAAATGGGGTTTAACAAAACTATTGATAAACACTATTTTGACTCACTCACATTACCCACTATGTGGGTGAACTCTACAGACGATGCAATAGCCAATAATACAAATGTGTTAGATATGATAAACGTTTTTCCCAATATAACAGCAGAACGTAAAACCCTACATCCAGCTGATTACGGACTAAAAGAAATTGGACACATGAAGTTTTTTAGCCGTAAAAGCCAATCACTTTGGAAGTTGCCTCTTTCTTGGTTTGAAAAACACTCAAATTAACCCCAACGCCCGTCAGTATATAGGCTAATGAATGGTTTTCTACATTAGCCCCATTTAACGAGGCAAATAATACGTTCGCTTCTAAACTTAAAATTACGAATGTTACTAAGCAATTGGGCGACTGCTGCCGCGTTATTCAGTATAGTAGTAGGCAATTTCATAGTATACGACTGTAGGTTGGGTATTGAGCACTACCAATGATAAAGGGCGATTGCACCAAATCTTCTATCGCAACGGAGAGCATCACCGCGGCGGCGCAGATGTCTCGTTTCGTGATATTGTAAAAGTGTTTGGTTTTCGTTCGGTAGAAATTGGCAAATGGGTCACAAAAGAAGAGCAACAAATTGCGGCTAACCTATTTTTTGATGCCCTGTGCGATTTAGTTGATATATTGCAAGTACCAGAACAAGTAATTTCCTTAAACAGCAGCCTTTCAATCGCATTTGGAAAGGGGGGAAATAAACATGCTAGCGCACATTATAACAGCGCAAAACGACAGTTAGCTTTGGCTAAAAATGCTGGCGGTGGTGCGTTAGCGCATGAATGGTTTCACGCCTTTGACCACTACATTGCCACCCGTTTTATAGAAAACGCAAAGCCCCATGATTTTGCCTCACAATGCTGGTTACAAAACGCCAAAGTCATTGAACACCCCATCAACGATTACTTAGAATTGTGCTTTCAACACGTATTTTTAAAACCACAAAGTGATGAGTTAAGTGAGCTTTTTACGCAAAGTGCGGCCGCTGATAAATCTTTCAACACATTTTACTATTCGCGCCCGCAAGAAGTGTGTGCTCGCGCCTTTGAAGCATTCATTCAAGACCACGCCATAAAGAATGCGTTTTTAGTACAAGGAACAAAGCAAACAAAAGAAGCGAAATTGGGGATTTATCCGTCAGGGGATCAACGAGATTTAATTTCAGCTTATTTCATTCGGTATTTTGAGTCGCTAGGTAAAGTGCTAAAACAAAAACCTCTTTCAAGGTGAATCCTAAATGTGATTTTTGTAAGCAATAAGGCCACAAATTAGCTTATTGCTAGTTAACTACCGCTATTACTTTTAATAATCATTTGCCGCGCTCGGGCTTCGGAATTTTTAAGCATGTCTTCAATTAGTACGGTTTCTGGCATATTTTTCCAATACTTCTTTGGCATTGAGCTTAACATGGCATTTTTTTTAACACGCGCAGGATTAAAAATGTTTGCGTAGTAAGTCAGCCAATATTTTTCTATGCGGTCAGTGTTAGGATAAATGCTTGGGTCAGGATTATTTTCTAGCACTAACTTGCTTTTGTCCCAGTGCGCCGCTCGATAAGGAGTAAGAATTGACCAACGCATATTCTTAAAGCGGTCTTGAAAAAAACCAAGCTTACGTTCAAGGCTATAATGCTCTGGTTCATACCAAGCAATAAAATATTCTTCGCCTTCATGGCTTACCTCACGAAAACGCAAATATGCACTCATTTTGTAAGTGTCACGCTTAACGGCTTTAACTAATGCATTAATGCGCAGAACGTCTGCATCGGTTTTTAATTTGAAAAGATTTCTATTTTCAAATATAAGCCGCCACAAGATCCGGTAGCACAAACTAAATCGTGTGGTATCACTATGGCACAGTGCCACTTCAAAAATTGCTAAAGCAGAGCTTGGAATTTTGTGTTGTTGCAATAGTTCTTGCTTAGTTTGAAGCACCGCAGGCTGATGACCAAACAAGTCATCTTGCAAGCTTTCTCCTGTTTGCCAAACAATGTTTTCGGGCGCTAAACCAGCAGCCAAGCATTCCCTAGCCGCTGTTCGCCATTCGGTATAGCCAGGCACAGCACTAATGGTGATAGTTTTCATTATTGCTGAATAGCGGTGTTTGCAGCGAACAGTTCCATTTGTTTTGGCTGCTTAAACCGTGCCTCAAAGTTAATTCCGTCAAGTAAATGAATAGCTGGGCGGTAATCACTAACGGTTATAAATGGCTTTAGCTTGTTAAGCGGCAAACGCATTTTCGTTAAGTCAAACCAAGAAAGCTTAGTGTAACTTCGAATAGACAACAGCTTTTGCACTGTACGCGCACCTAAGCCAGGCACTCTTAACAGAAGTTGTTTGTCAGCTTTGTTTAGGTCAATAGGAAATATATGTTTGTTTCTTAAAGCCCAAGATAGCTTTGGATCATGATCCATATCGAGCATATTGTCAGTTGTTCCTTGCAGTATTTCATCAAGCCCAAACCCGTAAAAACGCAACAGCCAGTCAGCTTGATATAAGCGGTGCTCTCGTATTAACGGCGCGGGTTTTAGCGGCAGAACTTCTGACGCATCAGGTATAGGAGAAAACGCAGAATAGTAAACTCTACGGAGTTTTTGCTGGCTATACAGCTGGGTGCTCGACGTTAAAATGGTTTTATCTGTTGAGCCATCAGCGCCTATAATCATTTGTGTAGACTGGCCGCCAGGGGCAAACCTTGCAGGGCGCCTACCGGTATGTGTTTTATCGCGCTTATGCTCGGTAATTTTATCTTTAATCGTGTTCATTGCACCGTGAATAGCGCCTAGGTCTTTTTCAGGGGCGTATTTATTTAAAGATGGCTGCGTAGGCATTTCTACATTAATACTAAGGCGATCAGCGTACAAACCGGCCTCAGCTTGCAGCTCAGGCGAGGCATTAGGGATAGTTTTTAAGTGAATATAGCCTTTGAAGTTGTGATCTAAGCGCAATGACTTAGCAATACGCACCATACTTTCCATTGTATGGTCAGGCGAACCTACAATGCCTGAACTTAGAAACAGGCCTTCAATATAGTTTCGTTTATAAAAATTTAGCGTTAAATCTACGGTTTCTTTAACAGAAAAACGTGCGCGGCGAACATTGCTCGAAACCCTATTAATACAATAATGACAATCGTATATACAGTAGTTGGTCATTAGAATTTTGAGTAGGGAAACGCAGCGTCCGTCAGGCGTAAAACTGTGGCAAATTCCCGTACCACCAGTGAGAGACCCTATGCCGGTTTTATCATCTTTACCCGCTTTACGCTTGCCCGCAGTGCCACTTGCACATGAAGCATCATACTTAGCAGCATCAGAAAGAATCTCAAGTTTTTGGGTTATTTTATCAATCATACTCGAACTATATTTACCTGAAGCCTCAAAACTTAAATTACACGGGCGAATATTTGACTCAACACGTATCAGCTACCCGTAACCCTATTTACGTAGTTCAGGGAATACAGCATGTATATATATACAGTACAATTATCCTAAGCTAAGAGGATGGCTCACTTAATAATAATAGCTTGTTTTTACATGGCGACACCGCTTTTACTTATTGCGCAAAACTTAGGCATAAAAAACTACCAATATACGCAACTATGCATACAGGGTATTTTGGCTTGCAATTTGCATTGCTGTAAAAAACATCAATTAATAATGCCAATTTTTTATTACATCCAGAGTCTAGTATGATGAAAACACTACTTTTTGGAACCGGTGGTTCAGCCGTTAACTTACTGGACAACCTGCCTGAAAACAGAGAGTACTTAGCTGCCATTGACAACGACGAAGATAAACACGGAAAAATGTTTCGTGGAATGCCAATTATCTCGCCGTCAAAAATCAGTCAGTATGACTACGACCAAATTCTAATAGCGTGTTACTGGGAAGGCACAATCAAAAAACAATTGATTGAAGAACTCGGTATTGATGCAAACAAAGTAGTTACGCCACATAAGAAGTATTTTAAGAATGCAGGTGAAAACCTACATCCTTTTCAGCACCCCCCTACTTTACAATTAGCCCATAAATTAATTGACAAAATTTGCGGTGGAGCGCTACAAAAGCAAATTCCACTGCATATTGATTACGGCACTTTGCTGGGAATAATGCGCGATAACGAGCTTATATTATGGGATGACGACATTGACTTAGCAGCCGATTTTCAACACGCCGATAAAATAGAAGCGCACCTGCTTTCATTAATTCATGAATTAGACAAAGACGTAGATTGGAGCCTTCACAAAGACGTTGATATTAATGGCCGTACTTTATATTTTCATCTTAGCTTTAGCCCAAAACAAGGCTGCTCGTATAAATCCTTCCCTATTTCTATTGCTATGAAAGGCGTGCAAGACGGCATGGCAGTTAAGTTAAGTAGTTTTGGCGCATGGTCTACCCCCGCGCACCACACAAACACTTTAGTTCCATTTCGCTGGCGCGATACTGACTTGTACATACCTACCGATTTTGATGGCTATTTACGTTTTACTTACGGTAATTGGCGCTCACCTAAAAAAGACCTTTCAGTGGGTGAAGGGGAAAATTGGCAAACGGTGCCAATTGAGGTCATTAAGCAAGCAAAAGTAACAAGCAAAAATTTGTTTGGGTCTAACTAAGAATGATTTTTACCAAGAAAAGTACATCTTTTGTGAAACAGCAATATACGATACTGGAAACTAATTAATATGGCTGCACAACGCGCTGCAAAATCGCCAATCTTTATATTTGATTTAGATGGCACAATCACTAAACAAGAAACCTTACCCGTAATTGCGAAAGCGTTTAATGTTGAGGGCGAAATTAACACGCTCACATCACAAACAATTGCTGGCAACATCCCCTTTGTTGAAAGCTTTATCCAGCGGGTAGGAATACTAGGTCGCTTTGACGTTAACGAAGTTCGGGCCACATTAAGCAAAGTCCCTCTTTTTGAAAACCTTCAACAATTTATTAATAGTCATGCTGAACAGTGCGTTATTGCCACCGGCAATTGTCAAGAATGGATTGGCGGGATTACCAGTCAATTAAAATGTACCACCTATTCTTCAACCGCCGTGGTGGAAGACAACAAAATAGTTAAGCTCAAAACTATTCTAAAAAAAGAGGATATTGTAAGGCGCTATCAAGCAAAAGGTCATTTAGTGGTATTTGTTGGTGATGGCAATAATGATATGGAAGCCATGCGAGAAGCTGACATATCAATTGCCTGCGGGTTAACGCATTATCCGGCCAACAGTATACTGGCAATAACCGATTATTGCGTTTTTGCTGAGGAAAGCCTACTACGATTACTCTTTCAAATTAATCAAGCTCAACCAGGTACTTCCGTTGTATTAAGCTGCGCAGGAATAGGCTCTCGCTTAGGGTTAGCGAAAACAAAAGCCTTAATAGAAATTGAAGGTACTAAGCTTATTCACTTACAGCTCAAGGCATTTGAAGAAGTAGAAGACTTACGCGTTGTGATTGGTTATCAAGCTCGCAGTGTTGTAGAAGCCGTGCTAGAAAAACGAAAAGACGTAGTGTTTGTTTATAATCACGATTATTTTCAAACAAAAACCGGTACAAGTTTTTACCTGGGGGCACGCCATGCAAATGAATATTGCGTAGCTTGGGATGGCGATTTAGTGGTTCACCCTAACGATATTCCCTTATGTATAAACTATGATGGTGAATATGTGGGTGGTAGCTATATTATTTCAGAAGATGCGGTATTTTTAAATGTAAATGAAGATATGCAGGTAGTTGCTTTTTCTCGCGAAAATGGGGACTTTGAATGGTCAGGCCCCGCCAAATTAAAACGCGATAATATTAAATATATTTCCTCTAATGTATTCAATCAAATAGAAGAATATCTTCCTTTACCATTTTTGAACATTAGAGCGCAAGATGTTGATACTTATGAAGATTATAAAAACGCAATTAAGTTTGTAAAGAGTTGGCAAGATGAAAAATAAAGACGTTATTACCTATTACGATAAAATGGCAGCTAACATCAAAGCGCCTGGTGAAACACGCAACAAAGCCAAAGATTTTTCTAAATATGATATTGAATTTATGCTTAAGCGTGCTTCAAAACAAAAACGATTACTCGATTTAGGCTCAGGTACGGGTTTGTTGGTAAATCATTTAATTGGCCACTATAAAGATATAACCGCGGTTGAAAAGTACCCCAATTTCTCCAAATTTATCCATGCGTCTAACAATGTGAAGGTAATTAACGCCAATTTAATAGACCTAGAACTCAATGACGAAAATTTTGATATTTTGTCGTTATTTGGAGTAATGAACTACTTTAATGATCAGGAAGCTGAATCAATATATCGTAATATTCACCGATATTTGAAAGAGGGTGGCGAGCTCGTTGTAAAGAATCAATTCGGCGTAAATGAAGATGTTATTGTGAATGGTTATTCTGAAGAAATTGGTTGCGATTATTTCTCAAACTATCGCAAGGTAGACAAAGAAATAAGTATGTTAAAAGCGTGTGGTTTTGACAATATTGAATATTTTGATATTTATCCAGCAGAATTTAATCGCTGGGATAACACGCACTTTTATGCTCTAACCGCTAACAAAATATGCTAGCAGATTTTTTATGTAAGCACTAAAACTGGCATAGCTAAGCTTTGTTCAAACTACTTACACATTGTTTTTTAGAGAGGCCTAAACAATCTCTTTAATTCGGTTTTGCAAGCAAGGTAATAAAGCACGTTCAAACCAATTGTGCTTGCTTAACCAGCGATTATTTCGACCTGAAGGATGGGGTAACACAATCGCCTCAGGCAAAAGTAATTCAAAATCTTCAACCGCGTCGGTTAAACGTTTGTACTTATTTAAATAAGCTTGCTGAGCATATCGCCCAATGTAAACCTTAAGGGCGGGCTTTGCTTTAGATAAAAAGGCATGATGCCACATAGGCGCACACGCTTTAATTGGCGGAGCATCGGCCCCATTTTTATAGCCAGGAAAGCAAAAGCTCATAGGTAAAACGGCAAAACTACCGCTTTGATAAAAAATGTTTCTGTCAACGCCTAGCCACTCGCGTAATCGCTCACCAGAGGCATCATTCCATGCGATATCTGACTCGTGAGCTAGTCGGCCAGGGGCTTGGCTAATTAATATGATTTTTGGAGAGTCAGGCCATATAAATATTGGCTTAGGAGCATGCGGCAGCACAGCATGGCAATAAGTACATGCTTTAGCTTGTTGGCGTAATGTTTCAATATATGCGTTATTCAAATTGCTTTACCTCTTTTCCCTAGCGTGCTGACTAAACACAATATAGCGCATTGAAGCCTAGGCCTTGTGTGTATTTATAGTAAGTGACTTAGCTCTACTTCTCCAACATTACTGCGCATTGTTAATACAGCATGCGGTTTGGGAGCTTACCGCCTTCGCGGTAATGACTGAAATTTGTGGCGGTAATGACGGGAATGAGTGGCGGTAGTGACGGAAAGCTAGTAATTTGAATATCCCAGTAGTGCATGTCAAACTTGCGGCTTGTTATTACCTAATAAATAAAACAACACTCTATTATGCCGACATTAAATAACGACATAGCCCTGCACTACCTGCAAACATTTTATAATGACACGCAAATTGTAAAGGTAGAGCGAATCCAGTCTCTTTGGAGTGCTTATGGCGAAATAGCTCGCTACCTTATTCCGAGCTTGTCGAAATCGGTAATAGTTAAACTGGTTTCGCCGCCAGCAAATACTGAACACCCGCGAGGCTGGGATGGTGAAGTTTCTCATCAAAGGAAGCTAGATTCATATATTAATGAGTCTATTTTTTACCAGCAATATAGCCAGCACACTAACCATTTTTGCCGAACACCAGCATGCTATTTTTCATCAAATTCTGATGCGTCTTTTATTAAAGCCGGCAAGGATGCGAGTTTCCTAATTATGGAAGACTTAGATCAAGCGGGCTTTTACAAACGATGTGATGAGCCAAGCCTGAAAACAATTAAATTAGGAGTACGCTGGTTGGCGTTTTTCCACGCCCAGTTTTTAAGCCAACCGTTGCCTAATGTATGGCCGGTAGGAACGTACTGGCATCTAAAGACTCGCCCAAACGAGTTTAACAATATGCCCAATAGCGAACTGAAAAGAAAAGCGCACACTATTGATGAGGTTCTGAACAATGCGAAATATCAAACCTTACTGCATGGCGACGCGAAGCTTGCTAACTTTTGTTTTAACGCTGATGAAAATGACTTGGCCGCGGTTGATTTCCAATACGTAGGGCAAGGCGCGGGTGTTAAAGACCTTATGTACTTTATGGGAAGCTGTTTAGATGATGCCGGTTTGCACATGCATGCAAATGATATTGTTGATGAGTACTTTGCGAAATTACGAGAGGCAACGCAGCTTTATAGTGTAGATGCAAATACAAGTTCAGCCCATAAGAATAAACTCGACCTTGATGCCCTTGAGAATGAATGGCGTGAATTACTACCCTTCGCATGGGCTGACTTTGAAAGATTTCTTGTGGGTTGGGCAAGCGAGCACTATAAATTAAATGGATTTATGTCAGAAAATACTCGCAATGCACTGGCGAAGTTACCGCCTGTGCTCTAATAATAAATCGTTATTATTGGGGCATGTACAGGCAAGTTGATCAAACGACTTATTTAATTGGCGATACACCAGAGATATAAGACAACAAATCACTTTTAGTGTCTATATCTTGCGCTGCTTCAGGTAAATCAACTCTCAGTACCGTGGCTGCGTTTTCACGCAAAATATCCCTAGCGCCTTTATCATTGCTAAGCGCAGCCAATTGACTAAAGAAGGCATGCGGGAAAATAGCCGGGGCACCTAACTTTTTATTGTACAGCGCTGCAACTATGTTTTTAGGCCGTTCACGCGACACCTTTAGCATAAGATTAAACTGCTTTGAGCTAATTGCTACTTGATCACTTAAGCCAATAAGTACATGGGTGTATTTTTTATCAAGCGATTTTACGCCCGCTGCAATAGAGGCTCCCATTCCTTGCTGCCAATTTTCGGCAGTCACGTATGAAGCTTTAACGTTTGAGTCTTTAAAAATATTGGCTTGGTTAAGTGCTTTTTCAATTGCTTGCGCCTTAGCGCCTAGCACAATTGAAAGGCTATCAATATTAGTTTGGCTTAACCTTTCAGCACTAGCAACAACCATAGTTTTACCATTTATTAAGGCAAGTTGTTTAGTATCGTTAAAGCGATTGCTAGCACCCGCAGCGAGCAATAGCGCCTTAATACAATATTGGCTTTGCGGCTCTTCTAATGACGTATTAATATTCTTAGCCTTGTTTGAACTTTATTAACCTTAGCTTAAGATGCCGCTAATTGATTGGCCATCCTTTTGTTCTATAAATGCATGCACCTCAGATAATATTGAAAGCGCTATGGATTCTGGCAACTCACCACCAAGCCTTAAGCCAATGGGATTTGCTAAGGGTTTTTTAAGTGGGTTTTGATTTGCATTGTCTGCATCGCGATTTAAGCCCGCTTCTTTTAGCACCCTGTCAGTTCGGTGAATTGGGCCTAACATGCCTACATATTTTGCTGCGCTGTGCTGCGCCAACGATAAGGCTTTAGCATCAAGTTTAAGATTGTGCGTCATAATAACAATAGCATCAATGTGCTCAAGCCACGCAAACTTTGAATCATCGCCAAAGGATGCTTTTTCAATGTATTTAGCGTCTGGAAATTGGGCTTCACGAGCATAGCCCGAGCGCGGGTCAGCAACACTTACGTGCCAGCCTAAATTGGCGGCCATTTTTGCCACAGGAATTGCGTCAATTCCGCCACCGAAAATAGCTAAGTTAGGCGAGGGCTTTATAATATGCTCAAATTGTTGGCTAGCTTCTTTACTTGATTGATGTTCATCAAATAGCGGTGCAGTATCGCTACCTAATATTTCAAGCTTGTTAACAGGAAAGCTTTCTTCTAGCGCCTGAATGTATTTACAGGATTGATTCTGATTAATTGCTTCACGCAGTTCAACTAGCTGTAAGTAGCTATTTGAAGCGCTAACTGGCTGTAATAAAATTCTGACTAAGCCCCCGCAACCTATACCAAGTTGCCAAGCAATATCTTCTTCTTCGCGCATGTCGTATTGAATAATACGATTTTTGTTGGTGTCCCAGCATTGGCGTGACTGGCGCATAATATCTGATTCTAAGCAGCCTCCACTTAGTAAGCCATGATACTGGCCCAAGCTATTAATCATCATCATTGCGCCAGGCTTTCGGTATGATGACCCTTCATTACCAATGATGGTCGCTAATACCCACTGCAATTCATCACGTTGCTTATACCAAGTATTCAAAAGTTGTTGTGTGTGGTTTGCCATATTTAGTCAGTAGTATCCTTCATAATAATGATGCTTTTTGTTGTTTTGCTAACTACAGCACGGTAACTCTGTATTGTGTATGTTTAGTAAGTAGCACACAAGGTGCAATATCGATCACATCGTTTATGCAAAAAATAAAATGCGTTAACAAGCGTTGAGCAAAATGATACAACTAAATAAGGCGATAGGATTAACTTTTACACCTAGCAAAGTGATAAATTACAACAAGGATTATTAAGTGACTACATTTACAATGAAGAGTATTGGTATATTGGCGTTTAGCATGCTGATAACGGCTTGTGACAATGCAAATGAAACCTCTGCTAGCAATACTTCACCCCTTGCCACTGCGCAAAGCTGTCAGCAAGCCAACATGGTAATGCACAACACCACTATTTATACAGCCAATGATGAACAAGCGATAGCTCAGGCCGTTGCCATACTTGGCGAAAAAATTATATTTGTGGGCTCAAATGAAGACGCTAAAAAATACATGTGCGGCAATGCCAATGTAATGGATATGGCGGGTAAATATGTGTACGCCGGTTTTTCGGATAGCCATCAACATGTAGAAGGGGTTGGCCAACGCCCTAAAACCTTAAGCTTGTTTGGTATAACGACCTTAGCTGAAACCCGCGAAAAAATAAAAGCTTTCGCGCAAAACGTTCCTGCCGGTAACTGGGTAGAAGGCAGAGGTTGGATTGAGCGAGAATGGACTGACGAACAACGCTTTTTAAATAAACATGACGTTGACCCTTTCACCGCCAACAAACCTTTGTTTATGCCGCGAGCTGATGGAGTTTCAGCGCTTGTTAATTCAAAGGCTCTTGCCTTAGCTGGGATTACTAAAGACTCACCCGATCCACAAGGTGGCAAGTTTGAACGCGATCAAAACGGTGAACCAACAGGTTATGTGCTGGCCACCGCTATGGAGATATTCCGAGCTCTTATTCCACCTAAAACAAAAGCGTATATAAAAGATAGTTTAGTACAAGGAATGGCTCAAAACGCCAAGTTAGGTTGGACGGCCACACAAGACGCCGGTATGCCGTTTATTAATGTTGACCTTATGCAAGAAATTCATCAGCAAGGCAACATGGCAACGCGCATATATGCCGCCGCAAATGTACAAGAGGCGGCACTAATGTTTTCTCGTAAGCGCGAAGTTACCCCTGACAACATGTTTGATTTACGCGGTATTAAAGTGTACATCGACGGTACTTTAGGTTCACGTGGTGCTGCGCTAATAGAAAACTATGCTGACGCGCCACATAACGGGTTTATGAACAGAACCACGCAAGAAGAGCTAGAGCCCATTTTACGCAAAGCATTACGCGAAGGTATTCAAATACAAACTCACGTTATTGGCGATCGCGCAGTAAAAACCTTATTAGATTGGTACGAGGCGGCATTTAATGACGTGCCCGAAAGTGAACGCGCGGTTGCTCAGCCACGCTGGCGCCTTGAGCATGCACAAATTATTCGCCCTCAAGACCAGGCCCGCTTAGTGAGTTTAGGCATTCTACCGTCTATGCAACCTAGCCACGGAATTGGCGACTTAAACTTTGCACCAGCTCGTTTAGGCACTGAACGCTTAGCCCATGCTTATCCATGGCAGCAACTAATTGACCGCGGCTCCATTATATTAGGCGGGTCAGATGCCCCTGTTGAAGTAGGTGATCCTCGTATTGAGTTTTATGCGGCGGTAGCCCGCAAAAGATTAGACGGAACAAGCGGAGATGGATGGCACGCAGAACTGGCAGTAAGCCGCCAAAGCGCGCTTAAGATGTTTACCATTTGGCCTGCCTACGGGGCGTTTCAAGAAGATATTAGAGGCTCTGTAGAGGTAGGTAAATATGCTGATTTCACCATATTTAACAAAGATTTGATGACCACACCTGAAGCAGAAATATTACAATCTGAAAATGTAATGACAATAGTAGGCGGCAGAATCACCTATCAAAAATAGAATAAATAAGTGTTATAGCATATGAAAACTTTCAAAAGTTGATTAGAGGCGCTAATACTTTTAACACTTTAATGACAATTTGAGCTAAACTAAAACATCAATGATTAGTAATCACGGCCGGGAGTTATTTCGCGCGTCGCGCTAATTATTGAACACAGTTTTATTAATAGTTTTAACACTTGCACTAAATTCGGCAAAAGGAGTTTCACCATGAAAAACAAAGCGATTGCATTAGCATTATTACTTACTGTTGTAGGCTGTTCTGAGTCAAACGAAGAGTCAGCAGCGGAAGCTGAAAAAGAAGCCATGATGGAAATGGAGAAGGCTGGCGACGCAACAGCTGAAGGCTTTGAAGAAGCAAAAGAAAAAGCAGCTGATGCTTGGGATGAAACTAAAGATTCTGCATCAAGTGCCTATGAAGATGGCAAAGATATGGCTTCTGACGCCTATGAAGAAGGCAAAGAAAAGGGCGCTGATATGATGGATGCTGGCGCTGAAAAAGTGCGTGAAGCATGTATCGCAATGAAGAAAAAAACAGGTGGTGACGAAAGCGAGTGCGATAGCAAAGACTAACTAACCGCCTTTAGCACTGTGGCTTTTGCGCTTATTGGATTCTCGTGTATTTCAATTTGGGCTGCAGCCACAGCCGCTATTTTGTTTTGATTGTGTAACATTACTTATCAAAAAAGATGATTAATGTTCGTTAATAAGCGCAATTGCATGAATACGGATGGCATTTAGAGCCCTACTTTTCCAATCATCCCATTGTATTCTATTGCGTATTTCATGTTGATTTAAACTAATGTAGCCGTGGCACAAAGCCCATATTTGCATGGCTATATCAAGGTTATCTTCTGGCTTCAGTTCCTTTTCAATAATTGACGAAACCTCTTTAGTTAAGGTTATAAAAGCCTTTTCCCCAGCGGCTATTGCTTCATCGTTTGGCGAGTAATCTTTAAGGTTTGAGCCAAATATTAAATTGTAATGAGCCATGTTAGTTTGTGAAAACACGAGTACTCGCTCACACGCATTTAACAGCCTTTCTAACGCCGAGTTGCCTTCGGCTGCCCTCATCATGTTATCAACAAGCGTAAAGCCCTCAATATAAAGCGCATCAAGAATTCCCTGCTTTCCTTTAAAATGGCTATATATACCTATGGTAGACATCCCTGCCCCTTCGGCTATAGCGCGCACGCTTAAAGCATTTGTTCCGCCTTTTAAAAACAGCGTAGAAGCTGCATCAAGAATTTTCTGTCGAGTATCTTTTTTCATTTACATTGCATTTACATGTTGCGAAACATAACAGTGTTATATATATTAAATATAACACTGTTATATCAAGTGATGAATTCACAAACCTATTTACATTACGGTTCATACTTTAAGGACATAATATATGAAAGCGGAGCAATTAACTTGCGATTATTTAGTTGTTGGCAGCGGAGCGGTAGGCATGGCGTTTGCCGACGTACTCTTAAACGAAACGAAAGCCAACATAATTATTGTTGATAAGTACGCCAAACCCGGTGGTCATTGGAACTTAGCTTACCCCTTTGTAACGCTGCATCAGCCTTCAGCGTTTTATGGGGTATGCTCGCGTGAATTAAATCGCGGTGTAATTGATAAAACCGGCATGAACAAAGGATTAATGAGCTTAGCCTCGGGCGCAGAAGTTAGCGCTTATTTTGATGCTGTGATGCAAGAAACATTTTTACCTTCTGGCCGAGTTCAATATTTTCCCTTATGTAACTACGAGGGTGATGGCAAATTTACCAGTATCACTGGTGGCAAAACGTTTGAAGTCAGCGTAAACAAAAAAGTAGTGGATGCTACGTATTTAAATACTAGTATTCCACTGACCCATAAACCAAGCTTTACTCGTGATGATAAAGTAGATTTCACGCCGGTAAACACGCTTACGCAACACGTAAAAAAACAGGAAAACTATGTGGTTTTAGGCGGTGGCAAAACAGGTATAGATACTTGTCTTTGGTTACTCAATAACTTCGTTGAACCAGAAAACATTCATTGGGTAGTGTCACGTGATGCATGGCTATTAAACAGAAAAAACACGCAACCCTTAGACGAATTTTTCTTTGATAGTATTGGCGCGCAAGCTAATCAAATGGAGGCTATTGCGCAATCAAGCTCTATAGACAATATGTTTGATAAACTTGAAGAAAAAGGCGTGATGCTACGCATTGACGAATCGGTACGTCCGTCTATGTTTCATGGTGCAACCGTAAGCGAAGCTGAACTTGCTGCGCTTAAAAGACTGCCAAACATTATTCGCCATGGCCGTGTTAAGCACGTGGGTGAACATGCATTGGAGTTTGATAGTGCTAAGTGGGTTATGCCTAAAAACACCCTAGTAATAGATTGCTCTGCATCAGCCATTACGAATTTAGATATTAAACCTGTATTTAATGGCAACACCATTACGCCGCAAACTGTTCGCGCGTATCAACCTGTGTTCAGCGCCGCATTAATTGCCCATGTTGAAGCCGCCTATGATGATGAAGCCACCAAACAAAAACTGACCCAAGTAGTACCCTTACCCAACCGAGATATTGATTGGGTGCCTATGACAGCTGCAATGCTTCGCAACATGCATATTTGGAGTGAAGCGCCTGAACTTCGTGAGTGGATTCGCAATTGTCGCTTAGACGGGTTTTCAAAAATCGTGCATGGCGTTGAAAAAGACGATATGGCTAAACTACAAGTACTAGGCCGCTTAAAAGGTGCGTCACAGCCAGCCATGGCTAAACTTATGGAATTTATGCATATGCTCAGGGCTAGCGAGCAAATTGCATCTTAATGCACACTAATGGGAGAGTAAAAGATGCAACAATTTCAAGTGAACAAACAAGATTTAAGTATAAATAGAGTAGCGTCAGGCAGCAGCGAAACACTTACAAATGAGGGTATTAGCTTTGAAGTAGAACGCTTTGCATTCACCGCAAATAACCTCACTTATTTTATGGTAGGTGAGAAACTCGGCTATTGGCAATTTTTTCCGCCAATAGATAACAGGGCTGATGAAAATTGGGGAATTATTCCTGTGTGGGGTATTGGTAAAGTAGTGGCTTCAAACAATAGCCTTGTTGAAGTTGGAAGCCGTTATTTTGGGTATTTTCCACCGGCAACGTATCTTCATATGGATTCGATTGCTTTGGCGCAAGGTAACTTAATTGATACAAGCGCACACAGAAAGCCTTTGCCTCAAGGCTATAATCTATATCGACCGTTAGAACAAACCCAAGGTGGGAAACAAGCACATATTGAAAACTTACAAATGCTGTTGTGGCCTTTGTACATAACTTCATATTGCTTGTGGGACCTAATTGAACAATCAAGCGCTAAGCCAGAACAAGTTGTGGTATTGAGCGCTTCAAGCAAAACCAGTTTAGGTTTAGCACATGCGCTTAAAAAGAGCGGCTACCACACCATAGGTATTACTTCATCTAAGAACGAAAGTTTTGTGAGTGAACTCAATATTTACAGCGAGGTATTGCATTATGATGGCATTGAGCACTTAAGTAGCAAGCAAACTATTGTGGTTGATATGTCGGGTAATGCTAAGGTTAAAAATGAACTTAAAGCTAAGTTAGGCGGCGCGCTTATGCGTTATGTTCAGGTGGGTTTAACTCATTGGCAGGATGCTGTTGAAGATGAGGATGGTGAGTTCTTCTTTGCTCCCGCTCATATTCAAGCTCGAATAGCCGAATTAGGCGCCCAAACCTTTCATGCACAAAGTGGTGCTTTTATAAAAGAAGCAATGATGTGGAGCGCGTCATGGTTGAATGTGAAAGAGCAGAGTGGCATTCATACTTTAGCTGATGATTTTGATGCCATATGTAAAGGCGATATTCCGGCTAATGTGGGTTTGGTATATACCCCTAGCTAACATATAAAAAGGGAATTGAATAAATTCAATTCCCTTTTACCTTAGCTACAAAGTGTAGATTATGGTGTTAAGCAGTACTTACGATTTACGGCGCATAGCAACCAAACCAAGTAGAGCTAACCATATAAAGCCTAAGCTACCACCTGAATCATTGTCATCTTCTTCAGCTTCATCTTCTTCCTCAACCACTGGCGCATCAAGTTGCAAGCTTACTAGAACAGGATCGTGGTCAGACATACGATATGCATCTGCAGCATAGTAAGCGGTAATTTGGCTATCTGACTTAAAATCAGTGTTGTAATCTAAGGCAATGGGTTCATCAGCGTTAATATGCCATTCGCTCACATCTACGGTTTTTGCAAGCGCTGCAGCGTTGCCCAAGGCATGATCTAAATACCCTAGTTGTCCATCAAATGAATACGAATACGCTTGTGCACCACCAAACTCATTTACAAGATTGGTATAGCCAGCTTCTTCTAAAGCTGCAATAGGATCTTCTTTTGCATATGCGTTTAAATCACCTAATATCAGTGTTGGCATATCAGGGAAAGCGTCACCAATAAAAGTAGCTAAGGCTGTAGCTGCACGAGTACGGGTTAGGTTACAGTTACCTTGGCCTGTGCTTGTATCATCATCGCCTTCACCACAACTAGAACCTTTCGATTTAAAGTGGTTTACGCTTACCGCTAAGGTTTCATCGTTTTCAAGCAAGCTGAAAGCTTGTACTAATGCAGGGCGGTTGCGCGAATCGTCAAATAAGGCTCCGTCATCATCAGTACTTGAATTATCACTTGTAAGAATGGCTACATCGCCTTGTGGGCTTACAACGCCTGATTTATATATTAACGCTACGGTAATTGCATCGGTACCAACTGATGCACCAGCATCTACAATAGAGTAGGTGCCATCGCCCATAACAGCATTAATCCCGTCTACAAGGTCATCAATGGCCGAGCCATCACCAAAACCATTATTTTCAATTTCCATCAGGCCTAGTATATCGGCGTCCATGGCAACAATAGCGGCAACTGTTTTCGCTTTTTGGCGTTCAAATTCAAGTTCGCTATCAGCACCACGGCAATCTTGGTCAGATGCAGGGCCACAAGTAGCGTCACCATTGTCAATGCCGTTAAAATAGTTAAGCACGTTTAAGCTTGCTACTTTTACGTTACCTAGGTCTAAATCAGGCTCACTAGTACGTGCATTTGATGCAGCAAAAGTTGGAGCGCTAGTGGGGATTACGCGATACTCGCTAAAGTTGTAGTCAACCACGCCCGTTAGGGTGCTAACTGTATCACCCGAACGAAGAGTATTGCTTGCTGATAAGTTACCTGTAGGATACGGCACTACATCCGGGTTTTGAGCGCTGTTAGCATCATCAAGCAAAATGCGATCAAGTTGGTTCGCTGCTTCAAGGGCTATAGCTTCATCAGAGCCTGGCGTATGAATATTGGTAGGCGTATACAAGCGTGTAGATGACAAAGTCGCTTCACCAAAACGGCCAAGCGTGTAGTTATCAGTTACTACCAATTCTTGCGTAGATGACACAAGCATTCCTTCAATGGCTTCAGCTTCATCCATAGAAGTAAAAGGTAATGTGAGTTCAGCCGCTACAACCGTTTCAGTACCACAACTTGCAGATACTTCGCTCGCTGAAATTTGTGTTTTATTGTAGTACTCGCTTACAGTACCTAGTACACGTACCACCGTGCCGACTTCTGGTAGGGTATCGTTGTAATAAACGAAAATACCTTCTGAGGTAGCACTATCGCTGTCCATATCTGCACTTTCTTCTTGTAAGAAGAAGCCGGTAAGGCTATCAACTGAGGCAGTAACAATTGCCTCTACTACCACATCATCACCGTTTAATTCAGATGCATCACCGCTACCTTGTACCGCACTAATTAAAGTAGCATCGGCTGCACAAGTGCCTATTTCTAGGGCGTCAACTGGGTCATCAACAACTATATCACCTTCGCCGGTGTACGATTTTAAAGGGAAAGGGCTGTTAGACGTTGCATTAGTGGAAGCACCATCGAGTGCATCTGCACCACTGTATTCCCAATTAGTTTCAACAAAATTAGTACCGTCAGGGCCGGTATCTGCTTTTCTATAAGCCCAGCCGTCAAGGTATTCCCAAGCCGTGCCGCTGCCATCTACATTAATATCACCGAAGGTATCAACTACAGCATCATTACAGAATAATTCAACGGCATCGTCACCGTTTACGCCCATTGAGCCATCAGTGTAATCAGGTGCGAAACCAAAGAAGGTCATAAAATTGTCTTCTTCGGTAGCTATGTATATATAACTTCCTTCGCTTGCGGCAACAGCAGGAAAAGTAAATTCTTGCCCATCTGTTCCGCCGCCATTATTTGCAGATCCCAAACCACATACTGACAAATCAGCAATATCATTCGCTACATATAGTTCAACTGCTTTAGGGGTACCGCCGCTAAGCGTTGCATCAGCTACACCAGTAATTATGATATCGCTTGAATAGGCTGCCGATGTGCTAAGTGCGACTAGTGACACTGAAAATAGTGTCGAGAGTGAAAATTTCATCGTTACTCCTTCGTTTTGAAATTTATGTATCTTTTATTTTTATTGTATATTGCTTAAAAAATAAGCTGACCATGCGGTCAAATTAACCAATCTAACGTTATACGACGAAAGTATAGCTAATTAATATTTACTAAATCACGAAAACCCAGTTTTTGCAATTGTTCAATTTCTCATTAAACAAGTTAAATACAATCATGGATAAGTTGAATTTCACAAATTGCAGGCATAAAAAAGCCGGTGCTTAATTAAATAAGAACCGGCTTTTTATTATGCTTATTGTTTAGAACGTTGTGCTAAATCGTACGCCAAATTCACTCGCATCATTGCTCAAAATTTGTAGTATGTAGTCACCCGTGTTTAGGCGAGCATTGTCATAGCGTTCATCAAAAATATTTCGACCATATGCTGACAATGTCCAATCTTCACTTGCCGGTGTATATGAAATGTTCACGTTGGTTAACTTGCGGCTTTCAACCAAAGTTAAGCGGCCTGGATCTGAAGTAGGCTCACCATACATGTCATCGCGGTAAGAGAAATCTAGACGAGCTGTTACATTAGCGCCCGATTCTAAATCAAGTGAATAACTTGGGCTAATTGAGGCCGTTAAATCAGGTGTTAACGGAGCAACAGGTTTAACGCCATCTTGCTCATCTACATCAACATCCATATAACCTAAGCTAGAGTGCACTTTTAGGTTCTCAGTTAACTCAAGTGTGCCTTCAAATTCAATACCACGAGAGGTTTGCGACACTACTAAGTTACTTGTGTCAAAACCGCCTTCAGAGGTGGTACTTACCTGATACGGTAAATCATCAAATTCGGTATTAAATACAGCAACGCTTAGGCTGAAGTAATCAGTTAGTTCGCCTTTAAAACCTACTTCATAGTTAATTGCAGTAATGTTTTCACTTGCCACGAAGCAGTTTATGTCACCAAACAAGCAGTATGGACGGGCAGGGAATTGACCAGACTGGTAACCATTTTGAATGCTACCATATACGTTCATGCCACTTGCTAGCGTATAGTTAGCTGACAAATCAAACGACACTTCATTCCAGCTATCTTCGGCAAACACTTCACCAATACCTACATTAGCCGATGCTTCTTTTTCATCTTGTGTATAGCGCAAACCACCCGACACTCTTAAGTCATCAGATACGTCGTAACCCACGTTCACGAATATTGCTTTACTCGTGGTTGTTTGTGTAAGTGCCAACAAGTTACCGCCAGCATTAAATGCTGAGCCTTCGTCTTGAAGGTTATCGCCTTCTTCTTCAAACCAATATAAGCCTGAAACGAAATCCATGTTGTCGCCAATAAAGCCGTTCAATTGGAATTCAATAGATGTTTGATCAGCGCTACCTTCTTCTGGAAACTGATCTAGGAAGAAAATTGTACCGTCATCATCTAATCCAGCTTTGTACTCTGAACTTCGGTTACTCACAATAATTTTTGATGAGTAATCGTCATTCCAATTCCAATCAGCGGTTAATGAAATTCCGCTAGCTTGGTTGGTTACCGTAGTCACTTCTTTAGCGCCCGTGGCGTTATCGTATGGATCAGCAGCGGTGTCAGCATTTGACAAAGCGCCTGATGGCAATGGTGAACCAAAGCGAATACCGGTTGCATATGCACCGTTTGGTACTTCGTCAATTAAGGTTTGATAAGGGCGTAAACCACCTTCACCGTCATTATGATCAGCCGTTAGCACTAAGCTAAAATCATCGCTGTGAACATATTTTACTGACAAACGGCCGTAAATTTCTTCCGTTTCGCCTACGTCATATTCAGCATCAGGAACGTTGGTAAACTCACCTAAACCATTACGTGAGTTATAGCCAGCATTAAAGTTAAAGGCTAATTTGTCATTAATTTCGCGGTTTAAAAATAAGTCAGCTTTTGCGCGGCCACGAGTACCAAATTCAGTACTAATAGTGGTTGTGTTTATTTCGTCAGGTTCTTTAGTGATGATATTAATAGCACCACCAATAGAGTTACGTCCGTAAAGCGTGCCCTGAGGCCCACGTAATACTTCAATACGCTCTATGTTATTTAGATTCCAGTTTTGTCCAACCTGGCGTCCTAAATACACGCCATCAACGTAAACACTTACGCCTGGGTCAGTGGTAATAAGGTGATCTTGCAAACCTATGCCACGAATAAACGGGTTGGCAGAAGATGTATGGCCGGCAGAAAAACCCGTTACGTTTAGGTTGGGCACAAATTTACCCACATCTGTTAAGTCTGTAATGCCTTGCTCGCCTAGTGCATCACCGCTAAACGCACTCATGGCAATTGGCACTTCATAAATAACTTGCGCGCGCTTAGTGGCAGTTACGGTAATAGCTTCAATTAGCTCTTCTTCAGCGTTTTCTTGAGCAAAAACTTGCCCAGATAAGGCAAGCGAAACAGCAGCCCCTAATAAACTGAGTTTTTGAATCGTGTTGCGTCGTTCAATTGGCAAAATATGCTCCCTATGATACAAAGTGTTAGTTGAGGTAATTATTTTTCTTTTTTTTTCGGCGCAATTATACTTATTGCGCTAAGTTTATCCTAATCATTTACCTGTATGTTGTCACCCCTTTTAATCACTAGTGCTAGGCCGCGCTAACAAACTTTTATTGAGCGAATATAATCAATGCTGAATGTTTATCTAATATAATGGTTTCGGCAGGTATAGCTGAAACCAGTTCAGCGCTATTTGATTGCCATACTTGCCATGATTTAACTCCTACAATATTAGTAGGCACCACCAAGGTTTGTGGCTTGCGACTCATGTTAAATGCTACGAAGGCTTTTTCGTTGTATGTGCCGTCACGAGTATAGGCAAACAAACGATTCGCATTATCTATTACACTAAAATCAATATTGCCATCAATCAAAATAGGATGGTTTTTACGTAGGGAAATTAACGACTGATAGTAAGCAAACAATTCAGTATTAAAGCCTACTTTGCTAGTGGTGTTGTAGATACTGTTAGGGTGCGAACTTTCGTCATCAAAATTCATATCAGGCCAGGTTAAAGGCTTACGGTTATGCGGGTCATCGCTTCCCCACATGCCCATTTCGTCACCCGCCCATATTTGCGGTGCGCCAATATAAGTAAACTGATGCGCGAGTAATAGCTTTGCATTGCTGACTGCTTGTGCATCTGGTTTGCTACTTTTATAGCGCGAATTTTGTGATGCTTTAGCATTAAATTTATATTTATTAGAATTGAACATAGATGTTAGCAAGCGCGGCGAATCGTGGCTTGCTGACATATTCATCATGGCAAGATTATTTTCGCTATTAATATTCTTACTCAATGAAGCGAGTTTGTCAGCAAACGCTAAGGGAGATAGTTCATTTGGCGCACTCGCAAAGAAGTGGCGGGCGGCTCGGTACCATCTATAGTTCATTACTGCGTCAAATACATCACCTTGAAGCACAGGCTCAGGGTTAAACAAATCATCAGGGTATTGTTCCCACCAAATTTCGCCAATTAAATACGCTTCTGGATTAATAGTTTTAACAAAACGGCGGTACTCGCGCCAAAATCCAATGGGCATTTCTGCCGCTACATCTAGCCGGTAGCCGTCAACGCCGTCACTTGGGTCACCGTCATTATTTGGGTCGAGCCAGCGCTGGGTAACATAAAAAATGTGGTTTTTCGCCGCTTCGCTATAAATATTACCTTCGCTTAATGTCACCTTTTTAGTGTGATCTGCATAAACCGTCTCTTTTATTTCAGGTAAATCATACACACCAAACCAGCCGCTATATTCAAATTCATTTTCGCTAGTGTTGGGATCATCAAATTGTTTCACCCAGTACCAGTCAGAATATTCTGATGCTTTTTGATTTTTAAGCACATCTTGCCACGCCCAAAATGTGTGGCCGGTATGATTCCAAGAATAGTCAAGAATTACCCGAATGCCTCGTGACTTTGCTTGTTCAAGTAGTTCTAAAAACAGTTTGTCAGCACTGGTGAATTCCCACGTACTAGGATCGGCAGGGTCTTCACGTTCAATAATGCTAATATCCCCTTGGGGATCAGGGCCAAAATTTACGTCTATGTGCCGCCAGTGCCTTGCATCGTATTTATGTAACGAAGGCGCATCGTTTAATGGATTAAAATATAGCGCCGTAACGCCAAGGTCTGCAATGTAGTCAAGTTTGTTAATTACGCCTTGTAAATCACCGCCGTAGCGCCTAAGTGCGGTTTTGGCATCAAAATCAACAACGGGCTTACCAGAAAAATCACTTTTTGCATGTACATTGTTAAAGTACACATCTTGCGTGTACCAATCTTGCGTCCATGGGGTTAATTCCCAGTTATTAGGTACAAAGCCCGGATAGGCACCGGCAATAGATTGTTTAGTTGGGTCATTTGATGAATCACCATTATTAAAGCGTTCAACAAAAATTTGATACCAAATAGCGTTTTTGGCCCACGCTGGCGGAGTAGCGCTAACTGTTTCTTGTATTTCGGGCAACTCAGGCCCCTGCGAGCAAGCCTGCAAAAACAAACAAACTACACCCATTAGTGCAGCTACAGCTGTAACATTCTTAAGCATTAATATTTCTCTAAAACAATTAAACTTACTAGGCTTGGGCGGCATGAATATTTACGCTTGTGTAGCCACTTAGCAATGCGTGAACTATATAAGGAAAAGCGTTGATATAAAAAGGGCTTTCCTATAATTTATGGCATAAATAACGATAATAAACGAGAGACCACCATGTTAGCAAATCGCTTAATCCTATTTACCTTTAGCATCATGCTATTTGCCTGCAGCGAACCTGCAACAAATACTGAACAAAAACCAAGCCAAGCAGCTAATAGCAATATTGAAGTGGGCAAAGACTACCACTCATTTTCAAACCCTGAATCAATTAAAGTCACGCATATTGATTTGCATTTAAAAGCGGATTTTACAAAACGCGTGTTGCTTGGTTCGGCCAGCTTAAACGTTGAAAGGCAAGTAGAAAATGCCAATGAACTTATATTAGACACCCGCGGATTGAGCATTGAGAACGTTAAAGACGGCAATGACCCACTTAGTTTTACATTAGCTGAAAATGACCCTAATTTAGGCGCGGCACTTCATATAACACTTAAGCCCACTACCCAAACCGTAACTATAGACTACGCCACTTCGCCGCAAGCTTCGGGCGTTCAATGGCTTACGCCGCAGCAAACTGCTGGTAAACAACACCCATTTTTATTTACCCAAGCTCAAGCGGTTCATGCACGTAGCTTTATTCCTTTGCAAGACTCTCCGCAAGTGCGCGTGACTTATACTGCCACTATTACAACGCCACCTGAATTGCTTGCGGTTATGAGCGCGGCGAATGATCCAAATACACCGCGTGATGGTGTGTATGAATTTAATATGCCTCAAGCCATTCCTTCGTACTTAATCGCTTTAGCCATTGGTGATTTAGAATTTAAAGCCATGGGTGAGCGCACAGGCGTATATGCTGAACCTTCCATGTTAGAAGCGGCCGCTGCCGAATTCGAAGATACCGAAAACATGCTTGAGGTAACCGAAAAAACCTATGGAGCCTATAGCTGGGATAGATATGATTTGCTTATTCTGCCGCCGTCTTTTCCTTTTGGTGGTATGGAAAATCCTCGATTATCATTTATTACGCCAACCGTAATTGCCGGTGATAAGAGTTTAGTGTCGTTAATTGCTCATGAGCTTGCCCATAGTTGGTCAGGCAATACCATTAGCAATGCTACATGGAGAGACTTATGGCTAAATGAAGGATTTACCACATATTTAACCTACCGCATCATGGAAATGATTTACGGTACAGACCGTTTCAATATGGAAGCTGTGCTTGGCTATCAAGACCTGCAAGCTGATATAAAGAGCTTGCCTGAAAACGACCAAATTCTGGCTGTAGATTTGCGTGGCCGTAACCCTGATGACGTGTTTTCGAACATACCATACGAAAAAGGTGCATTATTTTTACGTGAACTTGAGCACAAAATAGGCCGTGAAAATTTTGATGCTTTTCTGATGCAATATTTTGAAGACTTTGCCTTCAAAAGCATTACGACTGACCAATTTACCGCTTATTTAGACAAAACCTTGCTGACTCAATATGCAGATACACTCAGTAAAGAACGCATAAACGAGTGGATCTTTTCTCCGGGTATTCCAAGTGGAGCACCTGTACCAAGTTCAAACGCGTTTAGTGTAGTAGATGATGCACGTGAGCAATGGTTAGCTGAAGAGGTACAAGCGAACAGCATAGATACTAAAGAATGGACCGTTCATCAATGGCTCTATTTTTTAAACAACATGCCTCGCGAGCTTACCAGCAAGCAACTGCTTGAGCTTGATACTTCATTTGCATTGACGCAAAGTAAAAACAACGAAATTGCACATAGTTGGCTAATGATAGCCGTGCATAATGAGTACAAACCCGCTTACGATCGCCTTTATGACTACTTAGTGAGCATTGGACGCAACAAGCTTGTTAAACCCCTGTATAGAGAGTTATCAAAAACCGCTGAAGGTAAAGCCTTTGCAAAGCGCGCATTTGAAGAAGCTAAGCCGGGATACCATCCATTAACGATTAGCGCAAACGAAGGCTATGTAAATTAAGCCTTGCATGTGACTATTAATTCACACGCAATTTTGTATACTAAATAAAACACGGCCCTAGCACATACTTGTTGGGGCCTTTTTATTTGCCAAGGGAATGCAATGTTTATTTTTCTTTTTGTGGTGTCTTGCTTAGTCTTTATTACCACTATTACATGGTTAAGCTACCAATTAAGCAAAACGAAGAAGCGAAGCCCTGTGAGGTGCGCCATAATTGGATTTATACTTGCGTTTTTTCCTCCCTTCGCATTAGGATACATTGTATATTTAGCATTTGCTGACAACCCATAATTTAGTAGAGTCACTGCGGTGAAATTAAGCCAACAACATGCTTGCCACGAATGCGATTTGTTAATGGCCTTGCCCGAGAAATTATCACCTAAACAAGCCTTAGTTTGCCCAAGGTGTAAATCAGTGCAATATACCCATTACCCCAACGCTCTTGAGCATGCTTTATCGTTTAGTATAAGCGCCATAATATTACTCATTATCGCTAGCATGTTCCCCTTCCTGTCATTTGACTCACAAGGCTATATTCGCACCATTAATTTGCTACAAACTCCTTATGAGCTATATCAACAGGGCTTTGTTTTACTTAGCTTTTTAGTATTCGCATTTGTGGTATTGCTGCCTTTTTTATATTTAGCGTGTGTACTGGCGTTATTGCTGCCTATTCGCCTTCAAAAAATGCCCTTAGCCCCAGTGCAACTAGGTAAAGCAATCAGTTATTTTTTGCCTTGGAGCATGGCTGAGGTATTCATAGTGGGGGTATTAGTTGCCCTAATTAAGGCAAGTGAAGCCGCCGATATTATATTTGAGGGCGCTTTTTGGGCCTACTTGGCTTTTGTGGTGTTTTTTGTCGCTACAGCAAATGTACTAAGTAAACAACAACTATGGGCGTGGATAGATAATGCAAAACCAAGGTAAGCATTTTCCGCGTTGCACTGCGGCCCATGAAGGCTTAGTGAGTTGCCATGTATGTCATAAACTGGCACCCGTTAAGCAAAAAACGTGTGATCGTTGCCACACGCCACTGCATGTAAGAACGCCGAATAGTATTCAGTACACGCTCGCCTTTTTAGTTACCGCCATGATATTTTACATTCCGGCAAATTTGTATCCTATTATGAATACAAGTTTGCTCGGCGAATTAACCGAAAGCACCATTATTGGAGGTGTTCTGTTATTTATTGAGCACGATTCCTATTTTATAGCCGCAATAATTTTTACTGCCAGTGTGCTTATTCCCATCGCTAAAATGCTCATTCTCATTTGGTTATGTTACGCCACATCAAGCGCCTCACATTTAAGTGGCTCTGAACTCACGCGTTTATATCGCGTAACAGAATTTATAGGTAAATGGTCAATGATTGATATATTTGTAGTAGCGATACTAGTTGCGCTTGTACAGGTTACTGGCATTATGAGTATTACGCCTGGCCTTGCCGCACGCGCCTTTGCACTAGTGGTAATATTAACAATGCTTGCAGCAACAAAACTTGACGTGCGTTTAATTTGGGATAAACAATTACAAACATGAATACCACTAACGAAAATTCACAAGCCTTAGTTCGCAGTAAATCAAGAGTATCTGCGATTTGGATTTTGCCTCTTATTGCTGCCTTAATTGGTATAGGCATGGTGTACGAGCAATGGCGAAACCAAGGCATTATGATTGCCATTACCTATGATAACGCAGAAGGCTTAGAAGCGAAGAAGACCAAAGTAAAATACCGCAACGTGGATATTGGTACGGTCACCAATATAAGCTTTACCGAAGATGGTAATTCAGTAAAAGTGGGCGTTGAAATAGACCGCAACATGCAGCAATTTTTGCGCACCGATACGCAGTTTTGGGTAGTTAGGCCTCGCATTGGTTCCCAAGGCATAAGTGGCTTTGGCACATTGCTTTCAGGTGCGTACATTAACTTGGAGCCTGGCACATCAAATGAATACGCTGAGCTGTTTTCTGGCTTAAATACACCACCACTGTCATCGCCCTCTAACGATGGCTTAAAATTGCGTTTAGAGTCTGCAGGAGGAAAATCTCTACGAGAAGGCAACCCTGTTATATACCGAGGTTTTGAAGTAGGCGTAATAGAATCTACCGATTTTGATATTTCAACACGCCAAGTAAGCTACGACGTATTCATACGTGCCCCATATGACGCCTTAGTTACTAGCAATACTTTTTTCTGGAACTCGGGAGGTTTGTCGGTTTCTGCTAACACTAAGGGATTAAAAGTCGATTTTGCTTCACTTGAATCATTTTTGTCAGGCGGTGTGCAATTTGATGTACCTGAGGATTTACCCTTGGGAGAAAAAGTAACGCAAACCCGCGCATTCAAATTATATCCTTCGCAAAGCAGTATTACAGAAGATCGCGAATATGAGTACATAGAGTATGTAATATTGGTAGACGATACCGTAGGCGGCTTAGAAATTGGTGCTCCCGTAGAATATAGAGGCATTAGAATAGGCCGCGTTCATCGCCCCTATTTAGGCTTTCACCAAGTTAATTTGATTGACCCAAAGGAAAAACGTATACCCGTAGTGATTCACGTGGAACCAAGCCGTATTACACAAAATAGTAACTATGGAAAAGAATGGTTTGAAAAACAGTTCACCCAATGGATTAGAGAAGGCTTAGCCGCGCAGCTAGAAACAGCAAACTACTTAACTGGCTCGTTAAAAGTAAGCTTAAATCTACATAGCGAAATTCCTGATGAACTCGAATACTTCGGTGATTACATGGTCATTCCATTAGCTCAAGGTGGATTTGCTAGCTTAATGAGTAAAACCGAAGCACTTTTAAGTAAGCTCAATAGCTTACCTGTTGAGAATTTGCTAAGTGACGCAAATACGGCGGTTAACTCAATGAACACGGCAATATTAAATGCTAATGAAAGCATATTGGGCGTGCAGTCTTTAGTGAGTTCAGTAGAACAAACCCTAGTTGAAACACGTAAAACGATGCAAGGCCTGCAAAGTGATTCACCTATTTACATGAAATTAGAAAGCAACTTGCAAGAATTAGAGCGCTCACTGAACTTGATGCAGCCCTTGTTGCAAGAAATACGAAATAAACCTAGCACACTCATATTTAGTGATACGCCACCTGCCGATGTAGAACCAAAAGGGAAAGCACAATAATGATAAAGAATATTTTGCTAATTGTACTAAGCGCAACAATTATGGGTGGCTGCGTTAACTTAGATAAGCCCCCTAGTGCAAAACATTACATTTTAGACGCAAACCCAAGCACTTTTGCCAATGAGGGTAAAAGCACTAATGTAAAAGTATTACCCATTCGAATACCTACTTATTTAAACCAAGCCAACTTGGTTTTAAAGTTAGATGATCATCAAATACAAATTAGTAACTATCACTTTTGGGCTGACGACTTACGCCAAAGTATTCAGCGCGTGATGATTAAACAACTTAATATGCCTGACAGTGAATATAGCTTTGGTGAAAAGTGTAGAAGCTGCAAGCAAATTGGTATTCATATTGACCACTACTATCCATCACAAAGTGGGGAAGTTTATCTTTCAGGTACCTACACCATTACTGAATATAACGAGTCGCAAACGCAGCACGCTTTTAGTTATTCACTGCCGCTGGAAAAGGGCGGCTTTGATGAATCAGTTAAAGGCATGCGTAGCTTATTAAATGAGTTAGCAGCGAATATTATTTCAAATATGTAAATATGGTTTGAGCATGTGCAAGTGGGCGTGTGAAAGCGGGTAATTCGAATTTATTTGCAGTCGTATTTTGCCGCAAGCACATAACGCTGGGCAGGCAAGCTGGGGTAGTCAGGCGAATAAACGGTAACTTTATGCTTATGTTTCAGAATGTTGAGTGATTCACATTTAAGACGAATACTTGCATCACCTTCAAGCAGCAAGCTTAAATGCTCTTGCACTGCCGCGTCATCTGCAAACAAGTGTGCAAAATAAAGCGCACTTCGGCTTTTCAAATCATCGTCTTTTAGGTTTTTTAACATGGTTAGCATGCTTGCTTTTTGCTGCGGATCAGATGCAATCATGTTTTTCGCATAAGCATCTATTTTATTAGTTTTAAGAAAAGATTCTTCACTACTTTGGGAATAACCCGACACCAAACTTAAGCCGGTGAATAACCAAGCATTAAAAGGCAACACAAACCGATGAACAAATATGAGTATGGCGCAAAGCGCAAAAGTAAGCATACTTAGGCGCCCAAATAATTTGAACATTAATAAGCCTTGGGCTTATCTTTGCCAGCTAGAACCACGCATATTATGCGCTTCTGCTTGAAGTGCTTTTACTCTACTTAAAATATTAAATGTTCCGCCAATAGCAAAAAGAACAATAGGTAAGAAATAGAAAGACAGTTTGATTGCCATTACTTCGGTTTCATTAACCGCACCTGAAGTATCTAAAGGCCATATTCCCGTTAATTTGACTATTGCATTTAAGGCGGCTAAAAAATAAAAAACATAAGCAATTTTTTTTCGAGAGTTGGCTTGCTTTCGCGCTTTGAACACAGCTCGTCCTTATTATAAAAAGTGGGTAGTACATGTGTGATTACACAGATTCAAATTAGTTCAAAATTTATTCGAATTAATTCAATATAGAGATGCGCTCAGCAATTATTTACTGAGCGGGCGTAATACAATTCGCGATACTAAAAGCGATTGCGCCTATTTGCCGTCAGTTTGTGGTTTTTCCTCTGGCTTAGTTTCAGGTTTTGGAGGAATAACCTTCTGATTCTCTAACGCTTCTTTTTGCTTACTCTTTTTGTAGTTTTTCAAATCTTCTTTGTAATCATCAATCGTAACCGCTTCGCCGCGTAAACAGGTATCGCGCTGTTCATCTATATATTGGTCACACCTAACCATACGCTTTTGCTGTTCGGTTCTAGGGCCTGTTTGCGGCGTCATGCATCCACTTATGAATATTGCAGAGATGCAAGCTAAGGGAAGGGCGCGTGTTAGTAGTTTCATAAAGACCTAAGTAGTTAAATTATAAGTTCATTGTTATTTATAACACTTAAGCGGGTAAAAGTTCACTCTAGTGAGCTTAAAACTGCTATTTAGTACTTATTTGGCTATTCGCAAAATCATGCCGGTGTGAGCAGATTTGACGGGCAGTTACGAGGCAGTTTCTTGCCCGCCACCACCGCGCAGGCGGTGGTCTGCTAAGAGGCAGATAGCGGACGGATCTATTTCCGTCGTTCACTTCTAGTTTTGCCTGGTCGTTCACTTCTAGTTTTGCCTGATTGCTGACGAAAGCTATTGTTGAATTTACCAAAGTCACATTTTTAGGAGCAGTGTAAAAAAAAGCACACTATGAGGCTCGAATAATTTTTACTTTACGCCTGTTTTACTCAACTTCAAGCCCATTATTTTGCTCAAACCTCATGTAAGGTAATACTTTAGGCACAGAACGTAAACACTTGACCTCGGCAACCTTCACGTTCTCCTGACTATGTAATTCGATCAACCCGCTTTCCTGGCATTTTAAGCGGAAAGAGTTGTAAGCTGCTATACCATCTTTGAATATATCCAAACCATCGACAAATTGTATGTTTTTTGGCTTTCCAAAATGCTTACAGCCATCCAAAGAATATGTTTCAATGTAGTCATCATAACTACTGAAACTAACTCCGTTGCAATGCATCTGCATAAGTTTGACCATAATTTCTTTTCCCCAATGCCTAATAACCGCCAATGGGTAGTCACGAGATTGAGTGACATTTACCGATGAATTGTCAAACCAAGACGAAACGGTAGAAAAATTATCTATGTCAGTTTGAGTGCTGAAGTATTCAAAAGAATTCGAAAGAGCGTTTGATTTTGTTAACTCAGACAATGAGTCGAAATAGTCCTGTTGATCGTAGCTTCTGTCTTGATTATTTTTGTCAAAGATTTTTCTCCAAACATCAAAGATGGATTGAGAAGAATTAGTAGCTTTGACTGCCATGTCGCTTGCCAAAGCCATGGTTGCACCACACGTATAATAATTACGATACTTCCAAAGTTCGGCAGACTGCGTTAGCGACTCTTTCCCCTTATTCAATAAACAGCTGTTAGCGGCATCTTCAAATTTTTCTATCATCTGATTATTATCGATAAAACCGAACTCTCTCATCGCGAAGTTGGCAAAAGCATCTGCCCCGCCTTCATGCATCCAAGAATGTTCGTTATCTTGAAATGAAAACATTTGTCCATTCCAAAAGTGAGCGGCTTCATGAGCCAAAAAGTGGAACAACTTATTGAATTGTTCTTCACTTTGCCTCTCCCAGCGCTTACCGTTAATTGTGAGTTGCACCAATCCATCTAGCGTTCCACCACTATAGTTTGAATAGTCTCCCTCTATATTGTCATAGTTGAAAAAAACCACGGGCGTGAACGTCAACTTTTGACCCGTTCTTTCTTGATAGTAATCAAATAACTTAGGGAAGTATTCCTGAGTTTTATTCCATGCCCACTTGGGCAACTTAGGGTCAACAATTGCGATTAAATTATCTGTTTTGATCGGTGAGATGTTGCCAAAGTAGATGTAAGTTCCGTTACCTTCTAGACTCCATTGTGCTTCGTCTTTATGACTGTTGCCGAGAAACACTATATTTTGGTTTGGTGAATAAAAATGAAACTGAGTGCCGCTAAACGACATCCCAATAGGGCTTATATTTTTATCCTCAATTATATTAGCGCTTAGTGCAAGGTGGTTGGTGTATAGGAGGACGCTACCGTCGCTATACCGCAAATTATGTGTATAGTCTTTTTGTATAAAATCGTAAAAAGAAGCAAATGTCAGTTCAAAGGTTTTAAACGCACTTCCGTCGACACTTCTTATCAATAAGACTTCGCCCGCCATATCCCATTTAAACTTGCTTCCATCTATTTGATAAAGCTTTCGACGGTCGAAATTACTAGAACGACCGAAGGCAACATGGTCAGTAGCTAAAGGCAATTTGTAAGTTACTTTCCAAGTGTCAGATTTGTGTTGACGCTCTACATGGATGTGCAACTTGTAATCAATATCTTCTGCAAAACATTGGCTTGTAAACACTAGTAGCGTAAAAAGCATCACCCAAAGCAATGCGTTAACTCCATTTACCATTGATTCTAATCCGTTACTTTTAAAAATACAGTCAAAACAATATAGGAATATACTGTTAATTCCAAGCGCTGCATTAATATGGACTACCTAGACTTAGCTAGACAGTCTGTTGCCCCAACTATGCGACTCTTCGAAGTTAGCAGGTGAAACATCGGATGTAAGCGAATCGCGTTATTTTCAAATTGTGGTGTCACAGAGTTTGCAAATTCATCTCTAAAACGTTTTGACATCGCTATGACCGCAATTGGATGTTTGCTGATACACATCGCGCATCCCAATGACCAATACAACTCTCACACTATCAACATTGAATAAGCAATTAAAGTCGAGTACTATTATGCGCATACTTTATGCGCAATAGTTAAGTAGTAGAATTATGTCTCAAAAATCTGCATGTAATACGACAATCAACAGTGACTTACTGAAAACTGCCAAAGCTCTGAATATTAAACTTTCTGTAGTTTTTGAATCGGCTTTGGAAAAAGAAGTCGCGGTTAGAAAACAAGCTCTATGGATGAAAGAGAATAAGTCAGCAATTGAACTTCACAACCAAGAGATCCTTAAACAGGGAACTTTTTCCGAGTCTATTGGGCAACTAGATGATTGAGCAATTTCACCTGTATAACTACTCTTCCCAATTGGTTGTTGTTTTGACTAACACCATTTTTAATGATGTAGAATCCATATTAGTAGCTCCCTTAAAGAAGAACAGTAGGACCTTAATTCGTAACCTTCAAATACCATGTGTTTTAGAAGGTGAGGAGTATTATGTAGACCTCCTTGATATAGCAACCGTATCGCAGAAAAGCCTAAAAACGAGCAAGTTTTCCCAAATTACTCAAAAGCGACAAGACATAAAATACGGTCTTGATCTGCTTATTGATGGGTTTTAGCTAATTCGTAACGTGATGTTACCAGCTCACTGTAATGGCTGAGAAAATGGCCTATGAAAGCGATAAGTTATAAAGTTTATAAGCCGGCAATTTTACTGGATACCAAAACCTAGTCAGCTTGACTTTGAATGTAAAAAAAAGCCCAACGCAATAGCGTCAGGCCTTTTACTCATCATAACAATGTGAGTTTTCGTCTTAGTAAATAGGCAGTACCGAAACCGATTCAGGTGCCGTGAAAGACGCACTGTAATTAGGCGCTATATCGCCTGAGCCTGCGTTCAAAATATTGTCGAATCGCAAGATAGCACCGTTCGATTTTTCCGCCACATAAACATGTCCATTGCTCAGCATTAAATCTACTGGGTTACCAAGCATAGAAGCGGGGCCAGCAATATTTACTGATACGTCTGTAATGCCGTCTGCCGACTGCGCACCTGAAATTACATAAAGTTTGCCATCGGTAGCATCAGCCGCACTGCCCACATCAGAGATAACCAAGCTATCGCTTTGACTATCGTAATCGATGCCATGAATGTTAGTAGGCGCTGAAAACGCAGTACCACTACTTGCCGGTACAATGAGTCTGTCTTCTCCTGTCAGCACAGATTCACCACTATTCAAGCGTCGTACTACTTCTTCAAACACGGCAACCGTACCATTTGTTAGTGCTAGGTAGGCGCTGTCAGTTGTTGGGTCGTAGTCTACATCCCACGGACGAGCGCCGTTTGATGCTTCAAGGGTTAATAACGGCGCTACATCACCTGATGCACAGGGTGAAAACACGCGTACCGCTGGTGTTGTCTCATTCACATCAGCAACAAAAACAAGGCCCTCTGTTGATGCAATATCAAGCCCTTTAGGGGCAATGAGTCCAGTGTTAGCTCCTACTATCATGTGATCGTAGCTGTCGCTGTACATCATGCCATCACGTTGTGAGGCCAGTCGATTTACCACTAACAGCCCGCCTGTTGATGTAACTGGGTTGTCGAAGGTAATAACGCCATCGCCTTGCGAGGTATATGACGCACTTTCGATGCTCATGCCGCTATCAAAGCTGCGTAATTCGCTGCCTAAAAGCGCACTAAGCTGTGCAACCTGCCCAGTTGTATCGCCCTCTGCAGCTGGATTACTCGATACAGAAAGCCCTGAAATTGGCATGGTGGTTATACCTTCATCCGACGCATCCCACTTCACCATCGCGTCAGTAAACTCAACAAGAGACTCTGGTTTAACTGATGGTGTAGAGAGCGTTGGCGCAACATCGCCACTGGCGCCGGTAAAGATATTTGAAAACACTAAAATCGCGTCATTTGATTTTTCGGCAACACGAAGGTCTGAGCCCGATAAAATGATATCGACAGGATTACCTAATTGCGTACTAGCGCCGCCCACTACTCTTGTGGGTACTACCATGCCATCAGCAAATGCTGCACTTTCAATGACAAACAACTGACCATCGTCAGCCACACTTGCATCACCCACATCTGACACAACAAGTCGGTTTGACATTGCTTCATACACAATACCGTGAAGGTTGATCGAGATTTGGTTTCCGTCGGCATCTGACGGAACAATCGTTCTTGTTACCGTTGGCGCAAAATCAGAAGAGGTTACATCGTCATACACAGCAACTGTGCCGTCGGTTAACGCAACAAACAAGCGATCAGCGTCTTCGTCAAACGCTAAGTCCCAAGGGCGAGCAGAGGTCATGATTTCGGCAATAGGTGCTACATTGCCCGCTGCTTGGCCGCCGAAAACACTGACTCGTTGCCCATTAAAGTCGGCAGCCATAACAAGGCCTGGGGCTTCAGCAAATACAATACCTTTAGGGTTTACTAGACCAGTTTCTGCCCCGCTAATGTCATGACCAAAGTTTGCATCAAAGTCGCTGTTTCCTGTAAATGAACAGAATGAGCGAATAAGAGGAAGGTCGCTATCTCCTGCTTGGAACAGCGTATTGCTTTGAGATAACGCGACGCCTTCGTTAGCGCCTGTTGATACTGTATTTATTACGCTAGCGTTTTGATCCACCGTCGATACGGTATTGCGATTGCTATCGCCATTATTAGCCACTAAAAAAGTCGCAGCTGCAAAGCCTGGGCTTCCGTCTTGTCCTGGCGCGCCGTCTTGACCATCGGCACCATTCACGCCGTCAACGCCATCATCGCCGTTACAGGCTGATAAAGAAAACACAACTGCCGCTGCAAGAAGTGAAAGTTTGATATTGCGCTGTGAAGTATTTGATAAATCCATAACCGTCTCCGTTGTTTTTGATGTAGTGACGCTGTACTACTCACGTCCAGTTCAAAAAGCCAAACGACCGAAGATAACGATTGGATGCAACAGAGTGTATAAGAAGAATAAAATCTATTTACCTAGCCCTTGGTTACAGTTGTCTTTTAGACTAGCTCAGTTTGTTGAACAGTAAAATCGTTTGCGGATTGTTCTTTAGGTGGTACCGCATAGGTGGCAATTTTGTTGGTTGCGCAGACTTTAGGTGCTTTTTATCTAAATGCTTTAGTATTTTGTGGATGGCAGGCTCTGTGAGACAAGCAATTATCGTTACATTGTGCTGATGATTTTGCCCTCATAACAGCCCGTCGATGCTTAGATTGTTATTTAGTCTTAGGTCTCATTTGAATTTTGCAAGCGAATGGACGTTATTGGTTGATTTGCGACGGCCTCTAATCTGGTAAGTCAGAGGCAGATTGGTCATTGCCTCGTACTATGTTCCATTTAACTGGAATTAGCTTGCCGATTAATTTAGAAAGCACTATTTATTCGATTCTAAAACGTGCTTCACAGTATCTTGTATTTTAGCTATTACAACTTCAGGCGCATCAGCCGGAATGTTGTGAGTGGTATTTTTTACAATAATTTGCTCTGAACACGGTTTTGCACCAAAGAGCGAAGCAGTCACTCTTTCTCCAGCTAAATTTATTCACCTTTGGTTAAAGCGCGAATCTGGTGAATGGCGCCTCGCCAGAGTGATGAGCTACGATCACCTATGATAACAATTGTTTGTAGCCCTAACGTGGACAGGCATTACTAGAGCGTCGCAATTTGTGCTCAAAATGGTCGGAATTGCAGGCTTATATATTTTGGCCAATGATGGCCTAATTTGAATAAACAAATTGAAAGAGTGACGGGTAAATATTTTGATGTACTAAGTCTCGGTTTATGCTCAGTTTGTCCTCGCAAAGCGACACTCCCATCGCTTTAAATTTATGATCGCAGCTATCAAGGTAGACAAAATGTCCTTCACCCTTATCTAACGATAACAATTGCGTATTTGGTATGGTTTGGGCGTAGACACCTGCATGAGAGTCAAACGGCAAAAAGTCATTCTCAGTCGAACCAATGATTAAGGTCGGTACCTTGATGTTTTGCAAACTTTCAGTTGTCATAACATGGCCCAGTGCGGGGTCTAGGGCAATTACTCGTGCAATTCGGGGATCTAAAAAATCAGTATTCGAAGTATTTTCATAGTTAAATGATTTCGTTAGATGGCGCATATACTGGCAACTTTTATCTCCCGTAGAGATTTCTTTCGCACAGTATTCCAACGACTGTGTCAGATCTACTTTTCCTCCAATTGCTGCAATCATCGTTGCACCACCAGACGAGTGCCCAATTCCAATGACATTGCTCCAGTTTATATTTTTATTGAAAATTTGTGCGTTTTGTTGGTTTTCGATGACATTTTTACTCAAGATATCGAGCACAAAGCTAACGTCCCGCGGTCGTTGCCAAAAACGCAATGCGGCACTGTAATCAACATGTTCCTGACCATACAAATATGACTCGCCATAATGATTCACACCAGCAACTACAATACCTTGTGAAGCAAGTGCATAACCTATCCAATTGTAATCTTTTGCAGATCCCATTGCTCCGTGAGAAAGAATAACGGCATGGTTTAGTTGAGTACTATTGGCTAAACATATTCGCGCGTTATCGCACTCTGACTCAGCAGGATACCAAAGGGTTATCTTAACCGGGCGGTTACGAGCATTATCAAACACGTCCAGCGTTTCAACTTCTACTTTGTGCTGTGCAATTTGGGTTGGATTTGCTTGCGCAAACTTACCGACGGCCACCCATAACATTATAAATAGCACTAATGTTAGTTTCTGCCTTAACTCTCTCATTTTTATTCCTTTTTTATTTAAGTCATGTGCATATTATTACAATCAAAGGTTGCTTAAATGTGCCAAAAGTAATGAGCTTACATAGACAGTGAGTGGTCAAAGACCTGTTAGAAAGACAAAGGGGATGATGTTCTGTGTGGTCGAAGTCCCGAACATCTATAAAGACAGCAGTGATCAAAACGTTGATTTCCCATCAACTTGGACAGGCATAGTTAAATACTTGCAGTGAACTTTACTTTTCCTGAGTACAGCAGACCATTCACTCCCTTAAAAAGACTGATCACAGCTCAAGTCAAGCTGGAGTGGTTGGTGATTTAGTTTGTGCCTGTCCATGTTGTTATCAATTTTTTGGGAATTAACATGCCTGTCCTGATTATTTTCAGTCATTACAATGGCTCCTTGGTAATGTTGATTTACCAAAGATGGACTGCGATCATGGACATTTAAGTGCTGCACTAAGCTGAAATTCACGGAGAAATGTTGTCGTTTACCAATACCACAGGAGACGATAGAGTATTGCCAACAAAAATTATTTATGCACGTTTAATTGATATTTTAAATCGCTAACCCGTATTAAGTTAAACTCAACTTAGGTCATCTTCTCTTAGGTTTTATTGCTTATGCATGCCTATGATAGTTAAACGCCAATGTCTTCATTCCATAACTCTGGATGCTCTTTAATAAAGTTTTTCATAAGAGCAATACATTCCATATTTTGCAGTACTTGTATATCTACGCCTCTATCTTGCAGCAACGTTTCTTCGCCTAAAAAGGTTTGGTTTTCGCCAATAATGATTTTGGGGATCTCGTACAACAAAATTGCACCGGAACACATTGAGCATGGCGACAATGTTGTATATAAAGTGCATTCTTTGTATACCGCAGCGGACTGGCGCCCTGCATTTTCAAAGGCATCCATTTCTCCGTGTAAAATTGGACTACCAGATTGCACTCTTCGATTATGCCCTCTTCCTATTATTTTACCCTTATGCACAATCACCGAGCCAATAGGTATCCCCCCTTCAGCTTTGCCCTTTTGAGCCTCTTCAATTGCTGCTTGCATGAACTTGTCCAAGACTATCTCCTTAGTTTGATGTCTGTGCCACCAAAAATTGCTCATCATTGTTTGCATGTACTCGATAAGTACTTGGATTAGTACCCGATAGATGTTTAAACGCACGATTGAAACTGACCAAAGAAGTAAACCCTGACTCAAGTCCAATCACTAAAATACTCCAATTTGAAGTGTGTTTAGAAGCCAGTAATGTTTTAGCATACTCAACGCGGTAATGATTTACAAAATGATTGAAATTAGGACTGTCAAAATGCGTTCGGATCAGCCGACTTATCTTATATTCAGGCGCATTTAAAGCTTTTGCGAAATCGAGTAGTTTGATGTTAGCTTGCAGATAAATTTTATCTTCTTGCATTAGCTCTGATATCTTTGCAACCAGCGCAGCTTCTTCAGTGGAAAGTGGCTTATTTATTTTAATGAGATCTTTTTCGATAGCAGGTGTAAGTTGGGCACAAGCCATAGTTGCACTCACAGGTGCGTGGTTTGCTGTATTTTTTTCAATATTTGTTACGGTGCTTTTTTCTGTATTTGTTACGCTATTGGTCGCAGTACTGTATAACCTCGTTTGCTGTTTTTGCAGCAATAAAACCCACTCGATAGCAAAAATGATCATACTTGCAGCGGCAAATACGAACCAAGGGTAAGCCTCAGCCTGCGCCTCTTTAGCTACAAACACATTGACAACAAAGGTGGTCGAAAACACTGCAGTAAAAAAGGCGACAGCAAAAATAATCCGTTGATATTTTTCAGTTTTATTTTTTACCGAATACCCTCGCAAGGCCTCCCAAAATGATAGCAACAAAATGGTAGAAGACAGTAAATTCGTAGTTTCACCCATTCCCTTTTGGAGCGATATCATCAGTTCAGAGCTTAAAACACTGCCGTTTAAGTCATTGACCATATGCCAAGCTTGATTGGCAACAATTAACAATGCAATGAGCGCTGCAACACATATATGTCTTTTGCTAATAGCATTTTCTTTTCTAAATAGCGCTCTGGAGATCAGCCATGCCACGTTGCATGTAGCGCATGCAGCAAAGCCAATGACATATTGATAAATACCCACACTTGAAGCGGTCATTTTTTGAATGGTCATCATGCAAAGTGAGGCGCAAAAAATGGCAAATAAAATGTGCACTACTTGCTTTTGTTGTGTAAATGCTTGCTTCACTAAAAAGCTAAACGCAACCACAAACAAGCAAAAATAGGCGAATTCAGAATTTGAAAAATTAAACAGCATAATAACGACCGGTTTATTTAGTTAAAAGTATGACGCGTACTTCTGATGGTCTTAGCTTATACACCTGTAGTTAAGATGGCAATAAAGCTTTGTTAGCGAATGTTTCGGTATACAAATTCCAAATATGATAGGACTAATGTGCTGATTAAGCGCATTCTTAGTGACATCCGATAGCGCGCAAAATTTGAAAACGAGGTGTACTCATGACTCTTTCAAACAAACTCATTCATCCATTAAAAACCCTGCAATTTAGCAAAAAAGCTTGGTTTGTTAGCCTTTTAATTGCTCAGTGTGTATTTGTGACTTACCTCGCACTTGGCTACGGATTTTCTGCTGCCACTGCCAATATTGATGCTTGGAATAAGTTCAATCAAACAGCCTACGTTGAGAATGACATTTTAGGAAATACGCTATACGGCTTGCACGTGTTGTTAGCAATAGTGATGATTATTGGTGGAAGTATGCAGCTTATTCCCCAAATAAGACAACGTTTTAGCCGATTTCATCGCATAAACGGTAGGGTATTTGTGTTGTTTGCTTGCATTATTTCTATAGCAGGTTTAATCCTGATTAATACGAGGGGAACCGTTGGTAATTTTTTAATGCATAGCCTGACTTCGTTCAGTGGATTGGTGGTCCTTACCAGTAGTTATTTTGCAGTAATGGCGGCAAGAAAGCATAAAATTGCGATTCATCAAACTTGGGCTATCCGCTTGTTTTTAGCAGCAAATGGTGTGTTGTTTTTTAGATTAATGTTGTTTGCGTGGTTGTTAGGCTTTGGCACCTTAGGCATAAACTTCGAAGACTTCACAGGCCCAACGGTTGTGTCCATAAGTGTGTGCTCATATGTTGTGCCCTTATTAATTTTTGAGTGTGTGAGATTTGCTGAAAAATCAAAAAAGAGTGTGCTGTGTTACTTATGCTGTGCTCTATTGATAATGATTAGTCTTATCTTTTTAGTGGGTTTGTTTGGTATCAGTGCCGGCAGTTGGTTTCCTGCAGTAATGGCCTAATTAAATTTCGTAGAGTACACAACTAGATTGGTGTATTTGTTGCGCCGTTATAGGGGTAAATAGCGAAGAGATAATGATTTGAGCTTATTCCTTAACATTATTCAAAGCACGAGCAGTTTTTACATACCTTTTTGCATTGGCACAACCTTCGCTATGAAGGCTGTTTATCTCATACTATCAAAAGAGGCAAACTACATGACTATTAAAAAATCAGCACAATCGACTTGGTCTGGCGACATAAAATCAGGAAAAGGCATTATTAGCACAGAAAGTGACGCACTCGAACAACAACCTTTTGGATTTAACACTCGATTTGAAGGTAAAGCAGGAACCAATCCAGAAGAGTTGATAGCGGCAGCCCATAGTGGATGTTTTAGCATGGCACTCTCTTAGCGAATTATTTGTCGTTGAGCTGAGTAGTCAAGCTGACCTATGGCACTGAAATCTGAAAAAAGAGGCGCGAAAGCCTTTGCCTCAGCATATGGCATGTTCAAGCATCATTGTGTTTCTCGTGTGTCATGCGTCGGTGACCGCCCCAGCAAAGTCAAAATCTCTTTGGATGATGAAACTATCACACATAAGCGTTTGCACTAAAGCCATATTTGGCGGTGCTCTGGTATTGTTGCCAGTAATGGGTGAGCCTTGTTTGTCTAAATATAACGCATTTTATCTTTTGGCGTGGGTGCTTTACAAACGACGTATCTTTATAAAGCTATAAGTAGTTTCCTGCAGCTATGGCGACTTGCTGCTGTTTTCTTTATACTTAAGTTACGTTTCGAAAAACGCTCTGCAACTTTCAATTAGGATGAATCATGCAAAAGATCAAATCGAGTTTCACCACCCTTTTTTCACTTTTAGTTGCTTACGTTTTATTTAGCGCTACTACGTACGCCCAGCAGCCTTTATTGCCCTGTGACGAACAAGAACAAAAAATTATTGAGGCTACCGCCGCAGACAAAGTTCAGCTGATCACTTCTTTTACACCTGCAAAACCCATAGAACGAATTAGCGCTCGATATCCCAAAAACGCAGCTAGAAAAGGCGCGGAAGGTTGGGTGCAATTGAGTTTTGTTGTAGACGAAAATGGCGATGTTCAAAACCCGATTGTCGAAGACTCTGGCGGCCACAAATCGTTTGAACGCGCAGCGATGAGCGCCGTTAAAAGATGGCAGTATGAACCTGCAATTAAAAACGGTAAGCCAACTGAAATATGCAATCAAAAAATCATGTTAGATTTCACCTTAGCGGGTAATGAGGGCGCTAGCCGAAAATTCATCAAGCAATATAAAATTGCTGAAGAGTTGGTCCAAAATAATGATCTAACAGGGGCAGAAGCAGCAATCGATTCGTTACATAAAATGGATAATCTAAATAGATATGAGAACGCATGGTTGTGGAATGTTGACGCGATTTACTCTGGCAAGATTGAAAACCACAAACGGCAGCTAATTAGCATCAAACGCCTTATATCCAGCAGCAGAATGCATGAGAAAAATGTGTTTAATGATGCTCATATGGGTGTCATGCACCAGCGTTTGGCCGTTTTACAAGTAATGCTAGCGCATTACGCAGATGCTCACGACACCATTGAAAAAATTAAAGAACTCCCCGAGGGTGAACAATTGCTGGCCCAGATTACTAATTTGACTGCGCATGTGGAAGAAGTAGCAAGTTCTGGCAAAAACATCGCTGTTAGTATTGAGCTTGACCAAGAGTCGGCCTACTTTCATAAACTGCTCCGCAATAATTTTGCTTTTGCCAATATCAATGGTGAGTTAAACAAAGTCGAAGTATGGTGTGATAGTAAAAGAGAAGTTTTTACTGTGGCCGAAGATCATATCTGGAAAATCCCTGAGTCGTGGGGGCAATGCCGAGTGCTTGTCAGCGGCGAAAAAAACACGCAATTTGAATTAATTGAAGTGGGTAAAGTTTAGTATAGTTAGTGCTTAAAAAGAAACATGCACAGCCTGCACTGGGGCTGCTTAACAGTATCTTAAAAATGAGTGCTTTATGTCTTATTCAAAGGCACTCTAAACTTATTCATTTTCAAGTATGTCAAATATTCTACCCAGTATAATTTGCGACAAATTCCATTCATATCCGTTAAAATCGGTTGTATTAATAAACTGCACAACAACGGTATCTATTTCTGCGTTATATTCGGCAAGGCTCTGATAACCTGGTACAAGTCCGCCATGCTCATAAACATATATCGACGAGTATATTGCTTGCTCACCTTCATCAAAAACGGAGCCATCGTTTAAGGCTCTCAAAAATATTCCGATATCTTGTGCCGTTGCCAGCATGCCATTTTCCACTGATTTATAGTCTGTGTCGTCGCCAACATAGTAGCCGCTCATTACATCGTCTAAGTTAACTTGCGCCAATGAACTATAAGTATTTTGAAGTTTGAGGCGGTCTAATATTTCTTCTTTAATAAACTGCTGATGACTGTACCCAACAGTTTGCTCGATTATGCGCCGTAAAAATAAATAATTGGTGTTTGAATATTCATAGTCTTCACCAGGCGCAAAACTGGTTGGCATATCCAAAGCGTAGTCTAAGGGGTCTTTACCTTGACCTTGATTATCTTGCCAATACGCGCCGCTATACGTAAAGTCAGGCATACCGCTACGATGCTGCACCATTTGACGAACGGTAATCTGCTCTGCATAAGGGAGCTTGCCCACTAGATCAGGGTAAAAGTCGGCAATGCTTGCGTCTAGAGATAAACGCTCTTTGGCCACCAGTTTCGTGATAGATACAGCCACAAAGAGTTTGCTGATACTGGCTATTTTGAATAGCGAATGAGGGTCGGCGGGTGTTTCTGTTTTACGATCCTTAAAGCCACCGGCATAAAAACGTGGGGTTTGATCAGCCTTTTGCACATAAACAATCATACCGTCAAAGCCATGCGAGATTGCCTCATCGACTTGATCTTGAACAGTGTTAGGTAAAGGTAAAATCCAAGCTTTAACAAGTATCCAAGGCACAAAAAACAATGAAACGACGGTAGCGCTGAATAACAAAACCCTAATAATAAAAATGGCACTTGGCTTCTTCAATTGGTCTTACCTTTTAATATTGACTGACATTAACTATTGGTAGGTAACAGAAACAAAGCCTCCTTTATTGTCAAATGATACTGTGCACGATTTGAAATTTAATAAGAGCATACTACTGTGCTTGATTTGTGTAACATTATTTTGCTCATCAATAATGTATGACGAAAACGTGCTTGTGTCTAACTGTCGTTTAACATTTTCAATCGTGCTGGCAGTACCAAAATTACCACACAGATAATAAATTTCTTTGCGTGCTTCGTTTGCAAAAAATGCATAAACCACAGTAACTATTAATATGCATAGCAGTAAGAGGCCTGTAATCCTGAGTGACTTTCGTGTTTTAACATTCATGAGCTTAATGCTTACCTTATCTACCTTGTTCCCTCACTTCTTTTACCAATGCATTAAAACCCGCAGGATCATCAAGTTTTTGCGGAATGAGTTGGTAGTTTACGTCACCTAAGGCCCCCTTTACCGTGACATCGAGTATTCTGTCGCCGGTTAACTCTGCTCTTAGTGGCCCTTGCAAGGGTAGGTCATCACTGACAAAAATACCCGGAAACTGCTCGGTAAAAGGGTGAATAACCACCGTACCCGGTTTTATATTGAGCACAAACATGTGCAACCAACCATCAATAGCATAAATACGCCCACGGTCGATACGGACAACTTTATCGATACTCGACACGCTCCACAAACCGTCTACCACCGATACTTCTTTGGGTTTTACTTTAGTGATTGATGGAAAGAATACGCCAATTTCAGGTATTTGAACTTGTTGGGCATTTACCTTTGTTGACAAGCATAATACCGTTATAAAAACGGAGGCTAAAGTCATAGTTTTAAACATACGGAGCTTCCTTTTTTTGAGTATAGGGCAAATTAACACTATAGAGTCGCCACTTTGCCAGCTGTATTTGAGGATGGGTTTATGATTACTCATTTGTGGTGTTGGATAAATTAGCGAAATATTTGTCGTTGAGCTGAAGTCAAGCTGACCTAAGTCACTGAACTTAAATACGACCCGTTTTATTGTTTAATCTAGGCTCAGGGATTTAGTAACACTGACCCCCTTTTTAGTCTTTTATTTAAGCATTCAGTTGCTGCACTCTACTGAGTAATTTAGCCTTATACATAAGCTGATTCCTAAAGTAAAAATTATCATCAATATGCACCGGGTCTTCGGTGTTGAAGTCACCGCCCCAGCGCAACACTGGATCATCTTGAATACACTGAATAAATGTACTTACCCCATCAGGCAATTGGCTTAAGTTAGACTTTTTAAGCAATTTTGAATTATATAATTTACCTGCATACATTACATTCATATCAATTGCATGACCTACAAAATGGCAGCTTTTCGTAGCAGGAGGAACTATTGCCCCCAGCACCTGCTGATTAATATTACGAGTAGAAGACGTAACCCATATTTTTACTTCACACTGTTTTGCGTAAACGTTCACTCTATTAAGCTCTGGCACAAAATCACAATCAACGTTTGCTCGTTCACCTATAAACTCGCTGCCACTAAATATCGTCGTTTTATACATTTCAGAAGGTGCTAGTAAAGACTGCGCACCTAACTCCTGACCGGTGAGCGTGTCGTCAATTTCAGTGGGCGGTATTTGTTCGACGTAGTTCCCATGCACGTAGCCAATTTCGCCGCTTTTACTTCGTACACGGTAAAAGGTCACTTCGTCGGTAATTTCAAGTACTTGGTTGTGGCGTAGTACGGTCACTTTTTTACCGTTGGGTTTATCTCGTAGATTTAAGCCAGAATCAGGTTTAACACGTGCTTGCTTCATCGATGTTATCCTTTTGGCTCTTGCTCAAAAGAAGACACCATGTTTTTAAGTGTTGAGCTATTCTGCTTTGCTGAACGAATTTTTTGGATTTTCTCAAATCCACGGGAACCAAAGTAAAAACCATAAATTGTTAACATAACGGTTTGGAAAAACGGTATCCAGTCTTTTACCATGGAAATTTGTTCAGCGTTAAGCACTCCGCTAAATATGGTGCTAAAGGCAAGTAAGCTCACCACTACGGTCATAAATATGAGGGTCATAGGCCGAATATTCTTCGACAGCCAACTATCGCTTTTCATATCTAGTCTTAAGCGTTCGGTAAGTTCTTGCTCCATATTTTCTTCATGAAGGGCAGCCTCTCTATCCATTTGCATCAGTAATTCTTGCATACGAATACGGTAAGCCGTTTTGATTTTTTGCTGCTGAACTTCGGTAAGTGCTAGCTCTTCGTCAGAAGTAACTAGATCGTCTAATGCTTTGCCTACAGTGCTAACTAAATCAACAGTTGTACCACTGAATATTTTACTTAACCATCCCATTTTACTATTCCTTGTTGTTGTATTTAATACTCAACAAGCCAGCCATACAAAAGTACTCGCGTGTTAATTTTTATTAAAGGAATGGCAATCAACACCCCAAATTACAACAAGAAGACCTCCATGCCTTGGTATATAGTTTTCCATATTGTACAAAATTTCAACAATTATTTTCATTTTGTATTGTTATAAGTGTGGCTTGAATTAAGATTTTTAAGCTAAGTTACCAATTTTCAAGCAAAAAAAACCCAGCTAATGCTGGGTTTTTATATATGTTTTTAACTAAAAACTTACTTTTTAAGTTTTTGTATTAAACGTAGTTGTGCAATTGCTTCTGCCAGTTCAATGGCTGCTTCAGCGTAATTTAAGTCTGCGCCACCTTGCGAAATTTTATCTTCCGCATGTTTTTTGGCATCAGCCGCTGCTGCTTCATCTAAGTCTTCAGCGCGCACAGCGGTGTCGGCTAACACAGTTACTGAACCTGGTTGTATTTCTAAAATACCACCAGCAACGTAAATGAGTTCTTCTTCACCATGCTGCTTAACAACTCTAACCATACCTGGCTGCAAGCTGGTAATCAAAGGTGCATGGCCAGGATGGATACCTAGCTCACCTTCACTACCTGTTACTTGGATAGTTTCCACTAAACCTGAGAATATCTCAGTTTCAGCGCTTACTACGTCCAAGTGTACTGTCATTGCCATGTTGGGCCTCCTTTAAGGCAGCTTACGCTGCACTTATCTAAGTAGATTACTTCTTAGCTTTTTCTAAAGCTTCGTCAATTGAACCAACCATGTAGAAGGCTTGCTCAGGAAGACTATCGTAATCACCATCAAGAATGCCTTTAAAGCCACTTATGGTGTCTTTCAAAGATACATACTTACCAGGAGAACCAGTAAAGACTTCAGCTACGAAGAAAGGCTGTGACAAGAAACGCTGAATTTTACGAGCGCGTGAAACCACTTGCTTGTCTTCTTCAGATAATTCGTCCATACCAAGAATCGCAATGATATCTTTAAGTTCTTTATAACGCTGTAGAACTGACTGTACGCCACGTGCTACGTCATAGTGCTCTTGACCAATTACGAGTGGGTCAAGTTGGCGTGAAGTTGAATCTAGTGGGTCTACCGCAGGGTAAATACCTAAAGATGCAATGTCACGTGACAATACAACCGTTGCATCTAAGTGAGCAAAGGTAGTAGCAGGTGAAGGATCGGTCAAGTCATCCGCTGGTACGTATACCGCTTGGATTGACGTGATTGAACCTGTTTTAGTTGACGTAATACGTTCTTGAAGTACACCCATTTCTTCAGCTAGTGTAGGCTGATAACCTACCGCTGAAGGCATACGGCCAAGAAGTGCAGATACTTCAGTACCAGCTAGTGTATAACGGTAGATGTTATCTACGAAGAAAAGTACATCACGACCTTCGTCACGGAACTTTTCAGCCATAGTTAGGCCAGTTAGTGCAACACGTAAACGGTTACCCGGTGGCTCGTTCATCTGGCCGTATACTAGTGATACTTTATCTAGTACGTTTGATTCATTCATTTCATGATAGAAATCGTTACCTTCACGAGTACGCTCACCAACACCAGCAAATACTGAGTAGCCGCTGTGCTCAATCGCGATGTTACGAATAAGTTCCATCATGTTTACGGTTTTACCAACTCCGGCACCACCGAATAAGCCAACTTTACCACCTTTAGCGAAAGGACATACAAGGTCAATAACCTTAATACCCGTTTCTAGTAGCTCAACTGAACTTGATTGATCTTCGTAGCTTGGCGCTTCACGGTGAATAGACATACGCTCTTCTTCACCAATTGGGCCAGCTTCATCAATAGGGTTACCTAGCACATCCATGATACGGCCTAGAGTGGCTGTACCTACAGGAACCTGAATAGCTGCACCAGAGTTCTCTACAGAAATATTACGGCGTAATCCATCAGTAGTACCCATTGCAATTGAACGTACTACACCGCCACCCAATTGTTGTTGTACTTCTAGAGTTAAGCCCGCTAAGTCACCTTCGGTCACTTTTAGTGCGTCATACACTCGTGGTACTGATGTTTGTGGAAATTCAATATCCACAACAGCACCAATGATTTGGACGACCTTACCTTGACTCATAATTTGTCCTCTTAATTCCTAAAATTTGTTCTTTACCTAAATAGCTCGCTTTGTACATACAGGGATTAAACCGCTGCTGCACCCGATACAATTTCACTAATTTCTTGTGTAATCGCCGCTTGGCGAGCCTTGTTGTATACCAATTGCAAATCATCAATCAGGTTACCAGCATTGTCGGTAGCTGCTTTCATAGCTACCATGCGCGCCGCTTGTTCTGACGCGACATTTTCAACAACACCTTGGTAAACCTGAGACTCAATGTAACGAACCATTAATGATTCCAAAATTTCTTTTGGATCAGGTTCGTAGATGTAGTCCCAACGATGTTTTAATGCTTTATCTTCTGATTTAGGCAAAGGCAACAATTGATTGACCTGTGGCTCTTGGGTCATGGTGTTTACGAAGTTGTTATAAACAAGGAATATCTTGTCTAATTTTCCTTCGTCGTATGCTTTAAGCATAACACGCACAACGCCAACAACGTCGCTAAGGCTTGGCTTGTCACCTAAACCTGATTCAGCGGCCATAACTTTGCCACCAAAACGGTTAAAGAATGCAACAGCCTTTGAACCTAATGCGGCGAAATGAACGCCAACATCTTGTTCGCTGTAAGCTTTAACTTGCTGAGTTACTAACTTAAATTCGTTAGTATTTAAGCCACCACATAAACCACGGTCAGTAGAAATAACTATGTATCCTACATTCTTGACTTCACGCTCTTCCAAATAAGGGTGGCGATATTCCAAGCTACCGTTAGCAATGTGACCAATCACTTTTAGCATATTTTGTGCGTATGGACGACCAGAGGTCATACGGTCTTGCGCCTTCTTCATTTTAGAAGCCGCTACCATTTCCATTGCACTGGTAATTTTTTGAGTATTCTTAATACTCCCAATCTTACCTTTTATCTCTTTTCCGCTAGCCATGACACTTTCTCCAATTACTAAACGACAAGCCCCAATACAAAATACTGAGGCTTATTGAATTACCAAGTTTGAGTAGACTTAAACGTGTTAAACGCTTCTTTCAACTGTGACTCGATATCGTCGTTGTAGTTACCAGTTTCATTGATTGTGTTCATAAGCGCGCTGTGCTCGTTATTCATGTATGAATGAAGAGCAGCTTCAAAATCTAGAACTTTATTAAGCTCTACATCTTTTAAGAAGCCTTTTTCAGCTGCGAACAATGATACAGACGTTTCCGCTACCGATAATGGTGCGTACTGGTTCTGCTTCATAAGCTCAGTTACACGCTCACCGTGTTCTAGCTGCTCACGTGTTTCTGCGTCAAGGTCTGAAGCAAACTGTGAGAAAGCCGCTAGTTCGCGGTATTGTGCAAGAGCAAGACGAATACCACCGCCCAGCTTTTTAACAATCTTGGTTTGTGCAGCACCACCAACACGAGATACTGAAATACCGGCGTTTACTGGCGGACGAATACCCGCGTTAAACAAGTCTGATTCTAAGAAGATCTGACCATCGGTAATTGAGATTACGTTTGTTGGTACGAACGCTGATACGTCACCCGCTTGAGTTTCAATAATAGGTAAAGCGGTTAAAGAACCTGTTTTACCTTTTACTTCACCGTTGGTGTATTTTTCTACGTATACATCGTTTACACGAGCAGCACGCTCTAGTAGACGCGAGTGAAGATAGAAAACATCACCTGGGTAGGCTTCACGGCCTGGTGGACGTTTCAACAATAGTGATACCTGACGGTATGCTACAGCTTGCTTTGACAAGTCATCGTATACAATTAGTGCATCTTCACCGCGGTCGCGGAAGTATTCACCCATTGTACAACCAGAGTATGGTGCTAAGTACTGAAGTGCTGCAGATTCAGATGCAGACGCAGCAACAATGATGGTGTGACCCATAGCACCGTGCTCTTCTAGTTTACGTACCACGTTCGCAATAGTAGAAGCCTTTTGGCCAATTGCTACGTAAACACACTTAACGCCAGTGCCTTTTTGGTTGATGATTGCATCAACAGCAAGGGCTGTTTTACCTGTTTGGCGATCGCCGATAATCAACTCACGCTGACCACGACCAATTGGAATCATCGCATCAACAGACTTATAACCAGTTTGTACTGGTTGGTCTACTGATTGACGCTCAATTACGCCTGGTGCAATTTTTTCTACTGGTTCAAAACCAGCAGCTTCAATTGCGCCTTTTCCATCAATTGGCGCACCTAGTGTATTTACAACACGACCTAGTAAGCCTGGGCCTACTGGTACTTCTAGGATACGACCTGATGATTGTACTTTTGTACCTTCTTGTAGGTCCGCGTAAGGACCCATCACTACTGCACCTACAGAATCTCGTTCTAGGTTAAGTGCAATTGCGTAGCGACTGCCAGGAAGCTCAATCATTTCGCCTTGCATAACATCGGCTAGGCCGTGTATGCGAATAATACCGTCAGTTACACCAACGATAGTTCCTTCATTTCGAGCTTCACTAACTACATTAAACTTTTCAATTCTATTTTTGATAAGTTCTGCAATTTCTGTGGAATTAAGTTGCATGCTCTTTATCCCCGTTATGCTTGCAACGCGTCTGAAAGACGGTTCAATTTTGAATTTACGGAACCATCTATCACTGTATCGCCGGCCTTAATAATGACACCAGCGACCAATGCAGGATCCACGTTACAAATAAGCTTCACTTTACGTGCTAATCTTTTCTCTAGCGCCGCGCTAATATTGTCTTTCTGTTCACTTGATAATTCAATTGCAGACGTTACATCTACATCAATCTCTTTATCATAATCTGCTTTAAGCGCAGCGAACATAGTGGCAATATCAGGCAAAGCTGATAAACGATTATTTTCAGCCAAAACTCTAATAAAGTTTTGACCCTGAGTGTTGAGTTGTTCTTCGCAAATGCTCACGAACAAGTCAGCTAGTTTTTCTGGTGCCATTGCACTAGATAGAACATTGCGCATGTCATCATTTTTGGTGACTTCTGCTGCAAATACTAGCATTTCCTGCCATTTCGCAATTTCTGCGCTCTCAACTGCAAAATCAAAAGCAGCTTTGGCATAAGGGCGAGCGATTGTTGTCAATTCAGACATAGCTCATCTCCCTTATAGTTCAGCGACAAGTTTTTCAACAATGTCGTTTTGTGCCGCAGCGTCAATTTCACGTGCTAAGATTTTTTCAGCACCAGCAATAGCTAAACCAGCTACTTGCTTGCGAAGATCTTCTCTTACACGGTTACGTTCAGCTTCGATTTCGGCATGACCTTGAGCGATAATTTTTTCACGCTCAGAATGACCACGCTGTGTTTCTTCATCAACAAGTTGATTAGCACGCTTCTTAGCTTGTTCAACAATTTCCGCTGCTTGTTGCTTAGCTTCTTTAAGCTGAGCCGTAGCGCGTTCTTGAGCAAGTTCGAGGTCTTTTTCAGCACGCTCTGAAGCAGCCAAGCCATCTGCAATGGTCTTTTGGCGGTCTTCGATGGCAGCCATTAACGGCGGCCACACATACTTCATACAAAATGCCACGAAAACGGCAAATGCAATCAGCTGACCAATTAGAGTGAGGTTCATATTCACCGCAGCTCTCCTTATTTAATGTTCGCTAAAACCAATAGTTCTTCTTAATTAACCAAGACCAACTGCGAACAATAAGTATAGTGCGATACCAACACCGATCATCGCGATAGCGTCAATAAGACCCGCTACGATGAACATTTTAACTTGAAGTTGTGGTGCTAGTTCTGGTTGACGAGCAGCAGATTCTAGGAATTTCCCACCTAGAATACCGAATCCAATAGCGGTACCTAGGGCACCCATACCGATTAGTAGTGCAACTGCGATTGCGATCATTGTGTATCTCCGATTTTAAGTTAAGTTTAAAGTTTAAAAAGTATTACAAAAACTGCTTTTAGTGGTCTTCGCTAGCCAAGCTCAAGTACACAATGGTCAACATCATGAATATAAAGGCTTGTAGTGGAAGTACTAAAATATGGAAAACCGCCCACATAAAGTGCAATGGCAACTGCCATAACCCAATAGTTGCGATTAGAATAAATATCAATTCACTTGCATATAGGTTACCGAATAAACGTAGTGCTAGTGATAATGGACGCGCAAACAAGGTAACAAGTTCCAAGACTAAGTTAACTGGAATGAAAGCCCAATGATTGAAAGGCTGTAAGCTCAACTCTTTTGCAAAGCCGCTAATGCCTTTCATTTTAATTGAATAAAAGATGATTAGAACAAATACACCAAGCGCCAAAGCGAGGGTTAAGTTCAAGTCAGTAGTAGGTACGGCTTTGTTGTATACGTCATGAGGGTCCATGCCAAATGCAACTTGACCAATCCAACCAGAAACAGAAGGAATTACGTCAACCGGTATTAAATCCATTAGGTTCATTAACAAGACCCAAACGAAAATAGTTAGTGCTAGTGGAGCAATTAACGCACTTTTACCATGGAAGGTACTGGTTACGTTGTCATTCACGAAATCAACAACTAACTCAACGAAAGCTTGCCCTTTAGAAGGTACGCCTGTGGTTGCTTTTGCTGCCGTGCGACGGAAAAGATAAAGAAATAAGATACCCAAGCCAATTGACCAAGCCATTGTATCAACGTGAACAGCCCAAAACCCTGCCTCAGAACATGCTTTGTTGAAAGCGACTTCGCCGTCAACCATACAAGCTGTTGCATTGGTTAAATGGTGTTGGATATATTCAGTAGTAGTATATTCAGATGCCATTGTTAAACCTAAAGTGTGTAATTTAAAATCTTTGCATGTTCGTGTTGCATTTGCATTACGACATTTGGCGTAATACTTGCTTGAGTTAACAATGCGCAATGCACTGTATTCTGAAATCCAACAATTAAATGGCTATTTACAAAAGCCAAATCCTCACAACGCAGGGAAATCCTGCATTCTAAGGATAATTGTTCGCTATTTCAGAACGAACATAGCCAGCCATTGGCTGACCATTATTGTTGCGTATGCACCTAAAAGAGGCAAAGGGTGCGCATTAAACTGAGAAAACGCAACAATAAATAAAACACTCGTCAGGATGAGTTTTATCTTCATTCCTTGACTTAAACTTTGCGCAACCAAGTTATTTTTAGTTGCACCGGCGTATCGGAACACCCAATACGCAAATATGCTATGCGGTATAACAAAACTTATACATCCAAGTAACACAGCATAAAGAATACTTGTGTTGAATACTAGTGCCAAAATGCATAACAAAAGGCTCGTAAAGATTTGAACTACAATACCTTTTAGCGCTAGTACTCTACCTGTGCTGGCTAAACCATTATTCATATTAAAAAACCTAATGGTAATACCCATTCAAAAAGCGGAAGAAGTATACTGTTTAACAAGAAAAATTCAACTATAAACATCAATTATAGCTTTTATTTTCAGTATTCCCCCAGCCGATACAACTACCTTCGTAAAGGTAAATTTACTTACCCAAATATTAATTAGATTTGCGAAAATAATTATTCACTCGGCATTAAGGGGTTTGAGTTACTCCGCCATGCCGATTTTGGCTAAAATTCCATCTAATTGTTCTAAATCGTTAAAATTAATCACCATTTTGCCCTTGCCTTTGGCGTTATGGTCAATTTTTACTTGCGTGCCTAAAGTATCACCTAGTTTACTTTGCAAACGCGCTACATCAGGATCTTCTACTTTTTGCTTTTTATCTGTTTCCGCTGTGCTTGTTTGCATAGCCTTTTTCACTAGCGCTTCGGTTTGACGAACGGTCATTCCTTGTTCAGCTACCTGATTCGCTAAGCTTGATTGTAGTTCGTTATCAATAGCTAAAAGAGCTCGGGCGTGGCCCATTTCAATATCACCATGCTCAAGTAGTCTTTTAACTGAATCTTGCAAACCGTTTAGGCGCAAAAGATTGGTAACCGTAGTACGAGATTTACCCACGGCATCGGCAACTTGTTGATGAGTTAGGTTAAATTCAACCATTAAACGATCTAATGCTTGGGCTTCTTCCATGGCATTTAAATCTTCACGCTGAATATTTTCAATTAGCGCAATTGCAACTGCGGCGTCATCAGGAATAGGCTTAACCAGGCAAGGTACAACATCAAGTTGCGCTATTTGCGCAGCTCGCCAGCGACGCTCACCTGCAATAATTTCATATTTGTTGTCATCAATAGGCCTAACAACAATGGGTTGAATAATCCCTTGAGAACGAATAGATGCGGCTAGTTCTTCAAGCGCTTCATCGGCCATGTCTTTACGTGGCTGATATTTACCGGCTTGTAAAAATTCAATTGGGATTTTTTTTAGTTCGTTATCAGTTTTGTTTTGGCCAGAATCTTGTGAAGCTAACTCAGCTTCCTTGTCGGCTACGCTTTTGCTAGTTGCAAGTAGGGCATCTAAACCTCTGCCTAAGCCTTTGTTTCGTGGAGCCATGTAAAAAAAACCTCTTTTATTATTTTATTTTTGCTTATGTAAGCGAGTGAAAACAATGCCTGTATGCAACAGCCTTATTTAATTTGTTTACGCCGTGGCACTTTCTATTTTCTTTTGCCTGCGTAAAATTTCGCCCGCCAAGGCTAAATATGCTTTAGCGCCATTTGATGATTTATCGTAGTACATAGCTGGCTCACCAAAACTTGGCGCTTCAGCTAATCTTACATTTCGGGGAATTACAGTACGATAAACCTGTTCGCCAAAATAACGTTTCAGCTGTTCTGACACATCATTCGCTAATCTATTTCGAGGGTCGTACATTGTTCGTAGTACGCCTTCAATTTTTAAACTTGGATTAACCACTGACGCTAACTTTTCAATGGTATCCATTAGGGCTGTTACCCCTTCAAGCGCGTAGTATTCGCACTGCATGGGCACTAAAACTGAGTCTGAAGCAGCAAGGGCATTCACGGTAAGTTGGTTTAACGAAGGTGGACAATCAATAAAAATGTAATCGTAATCTTGCTTGACTGTATCAAGCGCATTTCGCAAACGCACTTCACGCGCAAACACTTCCATTAGCTTTATTTCAGCGGCGGTTATATCAGAATTACCTGCAATTAAGTGATATTTACCGGTAGTTTCGGTAATTATGACCTCCTTAGCCGGTTTTTCGTCAATTAAGAGTTCATAACAGGTATTTTCAACATTGTATTTATCAATGCCGCTCCCCATAGTGGCATTACCTTGAGGGTCTAAGTCAATCAGTAATACTCTTCTTTTCGTAGCCGCCATAGATGCCGCAACGTTTACTGCAGTAGTGGTTTTCCCCACTCCGCCTTTCTGATTAGCTATTGATATGACTCTCGCCACTGGGCATCCTATTTCACAAGTAATTTAGCTTAAGGACACGTTTTAACTAACTGCTTATTAAGCCAGTCAAAAATAAAGTAAGTGTTCACTTACTATTACTCACACGTGTTTATTGTTTTTATTTAGAAAGGGCTGACTTTAATTTCACTAAATGCCTCTCACCTACTAATGATGGTATCAAAAGAGGGATGCTTTGTACTAGTACAAATTCAGCTGGTACTTGATTAATCTCATCTTCGTGAAGCTGCCCTTTGAGGGCTAAAAATTCTCCATCACTACCAAGCAAATGCTGGCACCAGTGTAGCATATCGTTTAGGGAAGCAAACGCTCGGCTAAGTACACCGTCAAATAAAATATCTGGTTTAAGATCTTCAACACGAGTTTGAATAGCCACAACGTTGTCTATTTTTAATTCATGTACGGCTTGCTTAATGAATCTAATTCTTTTTCCTAAAGAATCAATCAAGGTGAAATGCATGTTTGGCTGCATAATAGCCAAAGGAATACCAGGTAAGCCTGGGCCTGTGCCTACATCAGCAAAGTTTTTACCGTTTAAAAATGGGCTTACAACAATTGAATCAAAAATATGTTTAATCAACATCTCTTTGGGATCACGAACCGAGCTTAAGTTATAAGCTTTATTCCACTTGTTAAGCAGCAACACAAAACCAATAAGTTGCGACTTTTGGTGCTCACTTATTGCAAAGTCTAATTGCCTAGCGTGTTTGTCAAACTCAAGGCTAAGTTCGTTCTCAAGTTGATTCATTATGCGCTTTCACGCTCATGTTTAAACAACATATTATGTTTTTTCAAATACACCAACAGCAATGACACGGCAGCAGGTGTTATGCCTGAAATTCTAGAGGCTTTGCCCAAGGTTTCTGGGCGAGCTTGGCTTAGCTTAGCTACCACTTCGTTACTTAAGCCCGAAATTTTAGAATAGTCAAAATCAAGTGGGATAAGGGCAGTTTCATGGCGCTGTGATTTGGCAATATCTTCTTTCTGACGCGAAATGTAGCCTGCATACTTGATTTGAATTTCTACTTGCTCTGCGGTTTTTTCATCTTCTAAGCCGGGGCCAATTTCTTCAATTTGCATCAATTTTTTGTAGGTCATTTCTGGACGACGAATAATTTCTTCCAAAGAATGCTCTTTGGCAACAGGGCTTTTCAGCAGAGTATTAAGTTGCTCTGTTGCAGCATGGCCCGGATGAATCCAAGATGTTGCTAAGCGCTGTTTCTCTTTTTCGATGTTTTCCATTTTTTCACTGAACATTGCCCAGCGTTGATCACATACTAAGCCAAGGGCTCTGCCTTGTTCAGTTAGGCGGCTATCAGCGTTATCTTCGCGCAATAGTAAGCGATATTCGGCGCGGCTAGTAAACATTCTGTAAGGTTCTTTGGTTCCCATGGTGGCCAAATCATCTATTAAAACGCCAACATACGCTTGGTCACGCCCTAAAACAAATGGGTCTTTTTCTTGTACCTGCAAGGCAGCATTAGTTCCGGCAATTAAGCCTTGAGCACCGGCTTCTTCATAACCCGTAGTGCCATTTATTTGCCCAGCAAAGAACAAGCCTTGTATAAATTTAGTTTCCAAGGTTTGCTTTAGGTCGCGCGGATCAAAAAAGTCATACTCAATGGCGTAACCAGGGCGAATAATATGCGCGTTTTCAAACCCTTTAATTGAGCGTACTAAGCCCATTTGAACATCAAACGGTAAACTTGTTGAAATTCCGTTTGGATAAACTTCAATACTGTTAAGACCTTCAGGCTCTACGAATATTTGATGCGAGGTTTTATCAGCAAATCTAACAATTTTATCTTCAATAGAAGGGCAGTAACGAGGGCCAACACCTTCAATAACGCCAGTATACATGGGCGATCTATCTAAACCAGAGCGAATAATATCGTGGGTTTTTTCGTTTGTGTGCGTAATGTAGCAAGATATTTGTTCAGGATGATCTGAACGTTTACCCATAAACGAAAATACAGGTAGTGGTGAATCACCCGCTTGTTCTTGCATAACTGAATAATCAAGGCTTCTTGCGTCTAAGCGAGCAGGGGTACCGGTTTTTAAACGATCAACTCTAAACGGTAATGCGCGTAAACGTTCTGCTAGAGCAATAGATGGTGGATCACCAGCTCTACCACCTTTGTAGTTTTCAAGGCCTATGTGAATAGTACCACCTAAGAACGTTCCTACCGTTAATACAACTGTTTTAGCTTTAAATTTTAAACCCATTTGAGTAACAACACCGCATACTCTTTCGTTTTCAACAATTAGGTCATCACACGATTGTTGGAACAGGGTTAAATTTTCTTGTTGTTCTAGCATTTGGCGCACAGCTATTCGATACAAAGTTCGATCTGCTTGCGCGCGAGTAGCCCTTACAGCTGGGCCTTTTGAAGAGTTTAGTGTTCTAAATTGAATACCGGCTTTGTCAATTGCTTTACCCATAACACCACCAAGGGCATCAATTTCTTTTACTAAATGGCCTTTACCAATACCACCAATAGCAGGGTTACACGACATTTGACCTAAGGTTTCAATACTGTGCGTTAATAAAAGTGTTTTTGCACCCATACGTGCAGAAGCCATTGCTGCTTCTGTTCCTGCATGACCACCACCTACAACAATGACATCAAAATCTTGTTGATAAAACATCTAATAGAACCTCGATCAAAAAAACTATTTACGCTTTTGAGTTTTTAGCTAGCCTCAAAAAAAGGTCGCATATTGTATATGAAGTTTGTTTTTTTTGAAATGCTTATTTTTTCACCATGGAAAACGTAAAAACACCTCAAAAGTTAAAACATCCTCCGCTTTATAATTATATCTTTTTATATAGAGATCTTTATTACTATTATTATTAAGCAAGCGCTTTTCTGTTAATAAGGCTATTTTCGCTAGTAAATTCATTAGCTTACGGAACTTTTAATTTATGTATAAGCAAGATCATAAGGCGGTATAAATTGAGGATAAGTAGGCGAGTTATGCACAGCTTAAATTTTAACCAATCTTATTCTCAGTTAAAGCACGGTTTGATCACAGTTTATACATAAAGTTATCCACAATTGTGATCTTATTATGGGTAAGTTGTGGATAATATGGTGAGTAAATAGATAGACCATCAACACAGCGCCTGCTTTTAAAGATGTGCTCTAATAAAAGAAACTTATCCCGTCCAATTGACGAATTGATTGCTGAAATAATTCAAAATTGCCTGTAACTAGTCGATATAAACTTTAGTACACACAAAATTAGCACAGCCACCCCATAAAATAGGTCAATTTTCTTAGATGATGAGAGCAGAAAATATCAATAATGGAAGGAATCCTATAGCAAATTTCTTTATTGAAGCTCGTAATTCTAAATATTTATCTATTGTAAATATTACCAGCGTTATTTATACCATCGTGCTTATTCTGACCTTTATTGATGTTTACGGTGAAATACCCAAGTTAATTTTGGTCGCTCATGCATTAGGCCTAATAGTTATTTGGGCTAATCTAATTCTGCTTTATAAAACCAATAACGTGCCACGAGCAGCTGGTGTTATGTTGTTTTGCATGTTGATTATTCACCTTATTAACATATCAATTGTGGGGGGGATTACTAACCCACATTTTGCGTGGATATTCCTATTCCCCATTTTAGCGGGCAGCACCTTAGGCTGGCGCGGGCAAATATTCTTCTATGCTTTGTGTTTATTGGGAACTGTGTACTACGCGGTTTTTCAAGAAAGCATTAATGTGTTGTCTCAAAACGAGAATATAAGTTATACGTTTTTTACTCGTTTCATGTGCTTAACCGTTTTTACGCTTGTTATGTTTATTTATTACTTCACCTTAAAAGAGAAGATGGAGCACTTACAATATGCCCTAAACAAGGCTTCTTTTGAAAGTGACTTGTTTTTAGGGGTATTCAATACCAATGCACAAAGTGTATTTTTAATAGATGAATCAGGTTATATAGAGCGCGCAAATTCGAAAGCCCATACTTGTTTTGGCTTTGCTGACAACGAATTAAACAAACTGCCTTTTATAGATATTTGCCAAACCGGGCTGCACAGTATCTCTTTGCTATTGCTAGGAGAAAAGTATCAAGACAACACTGGCATTAAAACATCAGAAAATGAGATTAAACTTACAACAAATAACGGTGATTCTTTATGGGTTGAGTGGACATCATTACGAATTTTAGATGATAAAGAACGTGCTCACACACTTATTACGATGGAAGATATAAGTGATAGAAAAAATCACGAGTCTGAATTATCGTATTTAGCACGATACGACCAACTAACTCGTTTACCTAATCGTTTGTCTATTCATGAAAAATTAAACGCTATGATTGAAAAGTCTATGCGTGAAAAAACAGAATTTGCAGTAGTGTTTTTTGATTTAGATAAGTTTAAAAATGTAAATGACGTACAAGGTCATCAAACTGGTGATAAGGTGCTTAAGGCCGTTGCCCAGCGCATGCAAACTCATAAATCTAAAAATGACATAGTTGCTCGCTTAGGGGGTGACGAGTTTGTATTGCTAATTGAAAATGTTCATTCTTCAAAACAAGTTACTGACACCGTAGAGCAAATGCAAAGTAGTATTTGTGAAGCTATTTCCGACAATGGCAATGAATATTATGTAGGAGCCAGCGCCGGTATAGCGCTATACCCCAATGATGCAAATACGCCTGATGATCTTTTACAAAAGGCTGATATTGCTATGTATAAAGCTAAATCAGATGCCCGGGGACAGTACGAATTTTATAGCACAGAACATGACGATATAATTAAGCGACAAATTAAACTAGGCAGTGAACTTAATTTTGCCATTGAACGCGACGAACTGAGCTTATTATTCCAAGCTATTTACGACATAAAAGGAAATATTACTGGCGCGGAAGCGTTAATACGTTGGAAAAACGACGAATTTGGTAAAGTATTTCCTGATGAATTTATTCCAATTAGTGAAGATAATGGTCTAATTGTTCCTATTGGATTGTGGGTATTAGACGAGTCATGTCGAATTCTAAAGAGGTGGCACAACATGGGCTTTACGAATCTTGTTATGTCAGTAAATGTGTCTTATAGGCAAATTAACAGCTCTGATATGGTGAATGAAGTAACCCGTATACTTGATAAATACGAATTGAGTGGTGAGTCGCTCATTATTGAACTAACCGAACGTGTTTTTGCCGATGACTTGGCTTTGGTTCAGTCTAATATTGAGCAATTTTCAGCGATGGGCGTGAAGACAGCCGTTGATGACTTTGGTGTAGGTTACAGTAGTTTAAGTTATTTGAAGAAAACCAAATTCAGTGCAATTAAAATTGACCGCAGTTTTATTAAAGATATAGAAACAAACGTGGCATCACGTAAGCTATGTGCGGCCATAGCATCAATGGCCGATGGTTTAGGTTTAAGCGTAACGGCTGAAGGCGTTGAAACCGAAGCACACTTACGCATCTTAAAAGAAATGAATATAGATAAATACCAAGGCTATTTGATGTCAAAACCTATTAGTTATGAACAGTTCAACAGGCTTCTTGGTATTCAAGATTAAGTATTCTTTTTATAAATAATTTGGTTAGGTTGATAACCTTTGTTGGTGTCAGGTGAATAAGCGCTGGGCTCAACTATTTGCTGAGTTAAAGGCTTACGGCGGCTAGGCCCTTGAAACCTTACCTGGTAAGTTTCGTATTCTCGAATAGACTCATAACAATACTTTCCTAAGGCGGCTTCTAACTCGGGTAGCATATGGTTTGTAATCAGAATACTATTCTTATTTGCCGAACGGCGCTGCCTCAACAAATTACCTAACCAACTTTGCGCGTTCTTCTTAAGGACGGTTTCATTCACGCACACTTCATCTAGTATTAGTAAATCAACATCAAGGAGCTGCTGGGCAAGTTCACGGTAGCGAAGGGAGGCTTTATCTTCTGCTTGATAATCGTATGAGAACAAACGCATATCAAGCAAGGTTTGTAATTGGCGATATACCACGCTAATTTCAAATTTATTGATAAGTTCATGTGCAATGGCGCCGGCAATATGCGATTTACCGCGGCCATAATCACCGTAAAAAATCATCATATGAGAACGGCTTTTACGCCATTTAGGGTCTTTATGAGCGGCAATAAAAGAACGAGCAATACTAACCGCTTCAATTACGTCTTGTGCATCTTCGCGCAAGTTTTCAAAGGTCCAATTAGGGTTAAGCTCTGATTTACCATGTAACTGGTTAATACGCTTTAACTTATTGGTGGCTTGAATGCGTTGTAAATCGGCATTAGCCTGTGCTTCATACTGCTGGCGATTTTTTTTGTAGTCAAAGTCGGGTATTTCTACATTGTGCGCTGCGCTTTGGCGATCAAGCCCCATCACACCTTTTAATTCATTCAAACGTTCTTGTAATGTTTTCATATACCTGTATTACTCATATTAAATATGGTCTTTATACTGTTCAATTAGCTTAGCTACATTATCATCAAACACTATGCCTGCACTAGGGGTGACATACTGATGGCCACTCGCTGTTTTTTGTTCTGCAATTGGAATGCGCTGCCTGCGCTGTTTTAAATGAATCACTAGCTTTTGAGTCCACTGATACTCGGTGTGCTGGCTGTCTATTCTACCTATCCAGTAGGCTATAAATTCGCCCAGTTCATCGGCACTGTAGAAGGCTTCTAGCAGGCCTACCAGTTTACATAAGTCATTAAACACACTTTCAGTGGGGCGCCACGATACTTGCATAGCTTTGTGCTGGCTATGAAAACTCGGATCATTTAATGATTGTGGTAATTGTGACAAGGGCAACGACACTTCTTGCTTATGTAAACTTTGGCTAGGCTCAAGGCTTTCTGAAATTTCTACTAAACCTGCTTTTTTTAGTTCTTGAAAAATAGCCGTTATTTGCCTGCCCAAGGTAATCACTTCTTTTTTATTATTTAGCAGTGTCATTATCGCTTTATTATTTACGGTGACTTTTTGTGAACCCGCTTTTAACGAGGGCCGCAAATAAACGCAATATACTACTCTTGCCAAATTACTAATGGGCGTTTGTAGCGTTTCTAGTTCAAGAGGATTCAAGCAGGGTCCTTTATATAGTCAGTAGCATGGGGCAAAAACGAAGTTAACTTAAGATGCCAACAAGGTTTGATAGTGTTGCTTTAACCATTCTACCGCAGTTTCCTCTGGAATAGGGTGGTGTAGCACGTCTATTTGAAATACCGGAGCTTTAACCGTACCGCCTGCGTTTTTCACAATGTCTTCAATGGTTCTAGAGCCTTCACAAAACGTGTCATAGCTTGAATCACCTAATCCAATAATCAGTGTATTTAGGCTTGCTAAATTTTGGGTGGCAAGGGATTTTGCAAAGGGCTGAATATTTTCCGGTAGCTCGCCGGCGCCGTGAGTAGATGTGACTATTATTAATGGCTCTGATAAATCGAAGTCATTTATATTGGGTGTAAAGTGACAAACCGCAGTATGTCCCTGTTCTTCAAGCATTGCTTGGCAAGCTTCAGCTACGTATTCACTAGCACCTAATACAGAGCCTATTGCAATGTTAACATTCATAATAATTCCTTTATTTACCAATACAAAATGAAGAGAAGATTTTCCCAAGGAGATCATCTGATGTGAACTCACCGGTAATTTCATTTAAGAAGTTTTGAGCCAGCCTAAGTTCTTCGGCCAATAATTCCCCTGCCATGCTTAATTCTAATTGCTCTTTGCCGGTTAATATATGTGTTTCAGCACTCAGCAAAGCGGTAATATGGCGCTTTCTTGCAATTACTTGGTCTTCACCCGCTTGTTCAAAGCCCATGCATGCTTTTAAATGTTCGCTAAGGCTAGTTAGGCCTTCTTTTGATTTAGCAGAAAGGCGTATTAAAGGGTACTGGTGTGAGTTATCAATACCCACTTGTTCGTCGCTTAAATCACATTTATTTCTAACAACGGTAATTTGCGCGTCTTTTGGTAGCTTGTTATAAAATTCAGGCCATATGCTTTGGGGCTGCTCACCTTTTTCTTGCTGAGCATCAACAATAAATAATATTCTATCGGCTTGTTCAATTTCTTGCCAAGCTCGCTCAATACCTATTTGTTCAACCGTATCTGCGTTATCACGCAGGCCCGCGGTGTCAATAATATGTAGGGGCATGCCGTCAATGTGGATGTGTTCTTTAAGTACATCACGCGTTGTGCCGGCTATGTCTGTAACAATAGCCGATTGCTTCCCCGATAAAGCATTCAACAAGCTTGATTTACCCGCGTTAGGCCGCCCTACAATAACCACTCGCATACCATCACGAAGCAATGCGCCTTGTTTTGCTGTATGTTTAATATCACTTACTAAGGCAATTATTTTGGCAAGGTTCTCTTGCACTATGCCATCCCCTAAAAAGTCTATTTCTTCTTCTGGAAAATCAATAGCGGCTTCTACGTACATGCGTAAATAGATAATTGCTTTGAGTAAATCGTTAATTCGCTCAGAAAACTCGCCCTGCATTGAGCGCAATGCACTTTTGGCAGCTTGTTCTGACGACGCATTAATTAAATCAGCAATTGCCTCGGCTTGGGTTAAATCCATTTTGTCATTTAGGAAGGCTTGCTCACTAAATTCGCCAGGTTTGGCTAGGCGGCTTAGGCCTGTTTTCAAACAAGCTTCAATTAATAGTTGCATAACGACTTGGCCGCCGTGGCCTTGAAACTCAATAACATCTTCGCCGGTGAATGAATGCGGATTTTGAAAATAGAGCGCTATGCCTTGGTCTATCACCTTTGCATCTGCATCTTTAAATGATAAATATTTTGCTTCGCGAGGTGCTGGGCATTCCCCTAAAATTTGAATAGCAATTTCTTTAGCATTGGGGCCTGATACTCTTACAATCCCCACACCGCCTCGACCTGGCGCAGTGGCTTGGGCAACAATTGTATCTGATTTATTAGAGGGAATATCGCTCATTAATGCTTAGTCTCTGAAATTATTAAATTGTAAAGGTTGGCCAAAATCTTCAGCGCGTAGCAGGGCCATTGCCGCTTGCAAGTCATCACGTTTTTTACCCGTAATACGTAGTTTGTCACCTTGAATAGCCGCTTGTACTTTCATTTTCTTTTCTTTAATTAGCTTTACCATTTTCTTAGCAATATCTTGCTCTATGCCTTGTTTAAAGCCTATGGTTTGCTTAAAGGTACGGCCGGTATGGTCAATCTTCAGTGGGTCAAGTGCTGAGGTATCTACACCACGTTTAGAACAAGCATCACGTAGCATGCTTTGCATTTGCTGTAACTGAAATTCAGCCTGAGCTTTCATTACAACGGTGTCTTGAACGTATTCAAAACTGGCGTCTACACCTTTAAAATCGAAGCGGGTGCTTAAGTCACGGTTAGCGTTATCTACTGCGTTTTTTGTTTCTACGGTATCTAATTCAGACACAACGTCAAATGATGGCATCGTAATAATCCTGTAATTGTAATAATAGCTTTGCGTAAAGTACGCATTATAATATTGAGTATAGTAGTAAATTTTATATTTGATTAGCCCTGAAAGCAAAAAGCCTGCATAAAAGCAGGCTTTTCTTCAAAAACTAGGACTTACTTAGTTTTAATACCGCGCTTTTCCATTGAGGCATAAATCATTTTCGCTTGTGTAAGTGTAACTAAGTTGTTCACTAACCAATACAAAACTAACCCTGATGGGAACCACAAGAAGAACACCGTCATCGCTACTGGCATAAACTGCATTAGTTTTTGCTGTAGAGGGTCTTGAATGGTCATTGGCTGCAAGCGCTGTAAGAAGTACATGCTTAAGCCTGTTAATATAGGTAATACAAAGTATGGGTCTTTAACTGACAAGTCAGTAATCCAGAAAATAAAGTCAGCATGACGTAATTCCACACTTTCAAGTAATACCCAATAAAGCGCTAAGAATATAGGCATTTGCAATATAAGCGGAAAGCAACCGCCCATAGGATTTACTTTTTCTTTCTTATAAAGCTCCATCATAGCTTGAGACATTTTTTGGCGGTCATCACCAAAACGGTCTTTTAGCTGAGCCATTTTAGGGGCAAGGTTACGCATTTTTGCCATAGACTCATATTGTTTCTTAGTTAACCAATACATTGCACCTTTAACTATTAAGGTAATTAGTATGATTGCTAAACCCCAGTTGCCAGCGAAGCCATGTAAAAACTGTAGCATGGCAAATAAAAATTTAGATATGAACCACAGCACGCCATAATCAACCGTTAAATCAAGGCCATCAGCAATTTCCTCTAGGGTATCTTGGTCTTTAGGACCTACATATAACTCACTAGAAATAGTAGCAGTTTCACCAGGTTGTATATTAACTTGCTCGCCAGTAAAGCGAATAACTGCATATTTGTTTTGCAGCATAAGCGCTGAAATAGTGTTTTCTTGATCTTGTGGCGGTACCCATGCAGCTACGAAATAATGTTCAATCATTCCTACCCAACCACCCATGGTTGATTCTTTTAGCTTGTCATCGGCAATATCGTCAAATGATAGTTTGTCGAAACGGTCTTCTTTAGTTGAAAATGCCGCACCGCGATAGGTAGGCATAAACATACTGCCACCTTCTACATCATTTGTACTTTGAAGTAATTGAGCAAACTGTCTTACTTTAGCTACTTCAGATTTATTGTTTGTAACTGAGTAATCAACATCAATAAGATGGCTATCTTTGGTAAAGGTAAACGTTTTTGTTACTGAAACGCCATCGTTTGATTGCCAAGTTAGAGGAACTACTAAGGTGTTGTCAGTCAGGGTATAAGTACTGCTTGTGGCGCTGTACTGTGCACGGCCGGCATTTGTATCGGTTCCGTCTTTACCAATTAATCCACTTTGCGCTACATGAATAAGTGCGTCATCAGGTTTTAGTAAAGGGTAGGAGTCATTCGAGCCTTGAGTAAGGGGGTATTTTACCAAATCAGCTTGTACTACATCACCGCCAATCAAATCAATTTTGATAAAGAAGCTGTCAGTATTTACCGTAATGTATCTGTTCTCATTAGTTGAGCTTGGCAAAGTAGTTAATGGTTTATCATCTTCTTCAGGTACCAAACCGCCTAAATTGCTTTCATTTGTAGATGGAAGCGCTGAGGGCTGCGCCGAAGGAATCCCTAGGTTAGTTGGGCCGCTTTCAGTTTCTTGTGCCACGGGTTGCACAACTTTAGGTCCATACGCTTCTTGGTATTCAGTCCAGAGTAAAAAACTGACTAACAATAAACCTATGATTAATATACTTCTTTGGGATTCCATAACAGTCTCTATTAATTGGTGTTAATTTTTGATTTATGTATTGTGTGATTTTTTTGCTTAGCGGGTGGTACTAAGTCAATGCCGCCAGGATGCATAGGCTGGCATTTTATAATACGTTTAATTGCTAAATAACTACCCGTTAATGCGCCATGCTCTTTTAAAGCCTGATGCGCATAACATGAACAAGTGGGATGAAACCGACAATTTTGCCCTAAAAACGGGGATATAAACAACTGATAAAAACGTACTATTAATAATAAGGGGAAAGCTAATAGGTGTTTGATTGTATGACTTACGCACATCTTTTGCTAATCCTTCGCCACAAACTTTCAAGTTGCTTATTAAGTTGAGTATTATCTAACTCATTTATACCATGTTTTGCGATCACGATGATATCAACATTTGGAAACTTGTGGTTATTTAAGCGGAAACTTTCTCTTATACATCGTTTAATACGATTTCTATGTACTGCAAGCTTTACTTTTTTCTTAGGCACAGTTACACCTAAACGAGCATGGTCTAAGTCGTTATGTCGAGCGAGTATAGTAATAGTTTTGGATGTTGCAGGAATAGCTTGTTCGAAAACGTAAGAGAAGTTTCGAGGAGTCAACAGACGTGACTCCCTCGGGTATGTAAAGCTTTTAGCTTGCACGGTATAATATTACCGAATTAAGCTGATAAGCTCTTTCTACCTTTTGCTCTGCGATTAGCAATCACTTTGCGACCGTTTTTAGTGGCCATGCGAGCACGGAAACCGTGAGAGCGCTTGCGCTTTAAGTTACTTGGTTGAAAAGTTCTTTTCATGACCTGATTCTCATTAAGTTATAGTTACACTGACAAGTCTCATAATTCTGTAGCCAAACTGCTATAGCGATAAAACGTGCCTCATTAATTGGACGCGGAATAATAGAGATCTAGACCAGTAAAGTCAAGGCTTAAGTCGTATTATTCACTAAGTTTTCTGATTCTTTTTTAATCGACATATGTTTCATATGAAACATATGATTATTTACAGTCTAAAATTGCTGGTTTTATATGTAAATGTGTACAAAATAACTTATCCACAAAATTTATTTAAACTAAGGTATAAAGTAGCTTTTTATTCCTAAAATGATCTATAAAATTCTTTAGTTTCGCTAGTTATTAAGCATATTATAAAATATATAAGTAATTAAATTAATGGCTTATGAAATAATTGTGCATAACTTAGCTAAAACAATGCAATTCCCCTCATTTAATGTGGATAAAGCGTTTTATTTCACCTATTATAGCCGGCCCTCATTTCACCGTTAGCGATTAAGGAAGGCTTTTGGCTATAAACTGGACTGACTGTTTAGACTCACTTAAACATGATCTAGACGCAGAGCAATTTAATATGTGGCTAAAACCACTTAAATCCCATTTTGATGGTGAAACACTTCGCCTTTATGCCGCAAATAAGTTTATTTTGGGCTGGGTGAAAGACGAATACTATAATGTAATCACGGCAGTACTTAAGCAGCTATATGGTTCTGATGCTCCCATACTATCTTTAGAAGATGGTGTGCCACCCGTAGTGGCTCAGCCGAGTGCAAATGTAGAGCAGGCTAATACGAAAACAGCGCCTTCTAATTCACCTCAGCTTAGTGAAGAATATTCTTCAGGTATTACACCTAAATTAACCATAAACCCTGTGAATACTAACTCAGAGAAAGAGTACAACGTTTTCACTGCACCCCAAGAACTCGCTCCAGCTCCGCCGCCGGTGCCTGCTAGCAAGCAAGTTGTACCTAAGTTAGATAATCATAATAGTAACGTAAATGCTAATTATACCTTTGACAACTTCGTTGAAGGTAAGTCAAACCAAATGGCGCGAGCAGCCGCTACTCAAGTCGCTCTTAACCCTGGTGATCCATACAATCCATTGTTTTTGTATGGCGGAACGGGCTTAGGTAAAACTCACTTAATACATGCAATTGGTAATGAAATTTTAGCTAAAAAGCCAAATGCTAAAATTGTGTATATGCATTCTGAGCGCTTTGTACAAGACATGGTAAAAGCGCTTCAAAATAATGCGATAGAAGAATTTAAACGTTTTTACCGCTCAGTAGATGCATTGCTAATTGATGATATTCAATTTTTCGCAAACAAAGAGCGCTCGCAGGAAGAGTTTTTTCATACCTTTAACGCGCTGTTAGAAGGCAATCAACAAATTATACTTACCTCTGATAGGTACCCGAAAGAGATTGATGGTGTTGAAGACCGATTAAAATCACGTTTCGGCTGGGGTTTAACAGTTATTATTGAGCCACCTGAATTGGAAACACGGGTTGCTATCCTTTTATCTAAGGCAAAGCAAAACCGAATTGACCTAGCGCATGAAGTTGCGTTCTTTATGGCGAAGAAAATTCGTTCAAATGTACGAGAACTTGAAGGTGCTTTAAATAGAGTAATTGCCAACGCAAACTTTACTGGTAAACAGATTACCATTGATTTCGCTAAAGAAGCGTTAAGAGATTTACTTGCCTTGCAAGATAAGTTAGTTACTATTGATAATATAATAAAAACGGTAGCTGACTATTATAAGATTAAAGTATCTGATATTTTATCAAAAAGAAGAACACGAAGCGTAGCTCGTCCTCGACAAATGGCTATGGCTTTGGCAAAAGAATTAACTAATAATAGTTACCCTGAAATTGGTAATTCTTTTGGCGGCCGTGACCACACAACCGTAATACATGCGGTTAAAAAAGTAGAAGAATTACGCGGCGATTCTCATGATATTGCAGAAGATTACACTAATTTAGTTCGTACATTATCGTCTTAGTTTACTAACTTGGAAAACAAATGAATTTCACCATAAGTAGAGAAGCTTTTTTACAACCCCTTCAGTTAGTCGCTGGTGCTGTTGAACGTCGTCATACCTTACCAATTCTGTCAAACGTGTTAATACGCGTGAGCGAAGGTGCATTATGGATGACGGGAACAGACTTAGAGGTTGAACTTATTGCGAACATTAAGTTGTCTGGCAACAGTTCTGACGGGCAAATTACCGTTCCGGCTAAGAAACTTTTAGATATTGTGCGTGGCTTACCAGAAGACTGCACCATACTGTTTAGTGTTGACGAGAATAAAGCCTTACTTAAATCAGGGCGTTCAAAATATTCTTTATCTACTTTAAGTGCTGATGACTATCCTAATTTAGAAGACTGGGAAGGTGACAGTGAATTCGAGATTTCACAAGAATCTTTGAAGCAACTCATTGAATCTGTTCAATTTTCTATGGCTCAGCAAGATGTTCGTTACTACTTAAATGGTATGAGTTTAGAAACATCTGACAATCAAATTCGTACTGTTGCTACCGATGGTCACCGTTTGGCAATGTCATTGGTAGACTATTCTGCAGAATCTTTACCAAGCAAACAGGTTATTATTCCTCGCAAAGGTGTAATGGAAATATCACGATTAATTGATGATTCTGACACTAAGGTAAAAGTCCAACTTGGTGCTAACCATATTCGTTTGTTCAGCAATTCTTTCATTTTTACAAGTAAGTTAGTTGACGGCCGATTCCCTGACTACAACCGCGTAGTGCCTAAGGGCGCTGATAAAGGTTTAGTTGTTTATCGTGACGTGATCAAAGGCGCTTTTTCTCGTGCTATGATTTTAACCAACGAGAAATTCAAAGGGGTTAGGCTAAACCTAGAACCTGGCGAATTAAAAATTACAGCAACTAATCCAGAGCAAGAACAAGCTGAAGAAATTATTGATGTTGATTATCAAGGTGAGAGCTTAGAGATTGGGTTTAACGTTGCATACTTAATTGATGCGTTAAATGCTATACATACTGACTCTGTTATTTTCAAATTGTCAGATTCAAATGCCAGTGCTTTGGTGCACGGAATAAAAATGGTAGATGGTGAAGCAATTGATGATGATTCTTCTCAATACGTTATTATGCCAATGCGTTTGTAGTAAATACTAATAAGAACTTTTATTCTTGTAATTTCAAACCATGCATATTGAACAGATACGGTTGTTAAATTTTAGAAATTTTGCAACCGTTGATATGCAGCCGCATCCACACCTAAATATAATTTTTGGTGAGAATGGCGCGGGAAAATCCTCTCTTCTAGAAGTTATTCATGTACTAGGATTTGGCCGTTCGTTTAGAACATCTAAATCAGATACCTTTATTAGCCACAGTGAAAAGTCAGCTTCCGGCTTTTGTAAATATACTTTAAACAATGATGTTTCTTCTTTGGGCTTCACTCGCTTAAAAGGGAATGGTTTTGAATTTAGTGTAAATGGTGAGCGTACTAAGCGAATCATCGATATTGTTCGTTTGCTGCCTGTTCAAATTTTCACACCACAAAGTAGTGACCTATTACTAGGCGCGCCAGTAGGAAGAAGAAGATACATAGATTGGCTAGTGTTTCACGTGGAACACAATTTTCATAAGCAAAATTCGCGTTATCAATCGTGTTTAAATCAAAGAAATGCGCTGTTAAAAAAGTTTGATTTTAAACAAAGCAGTGAATTTTTGCAGCAAGACGTATGGCTAGAACAACTCGCTGATATAGGTGAATCTATATCTGAGCTAAGGGAAAGCTATGTTAAGCGCTTAAACGACGAAATAAGTGCCTTATATGCGCAATTTTATCCTGAGTTAAATGTAGTATTGAGGTATAATACTGGTTGGGAAAAAAATATTAGCTTAAAAGACAGTATTCAAAATAAAGTTGAGCGTGATTTATTTCGAGGTTCAACTTCAAGCGGCCCACACAAAGCAGACTTACAGTTTCTTGTTGATGGGCGAAATGCAGCGGAATATTTGTCACGCGGCCAATTGCGATTACTGGTTTCATTATTGCTATTAGCTGAAGTTCGCTTACTAAAAAAGTTAACTGACAAACCTAGCGTATTTTTAATTGATGATATATCAGCAGAGTTAGATGAATCTACACGAGATAAATTTATCTCAACTTTGCTAGAGCAAGACACCCAAGTATTTGTGACAGGGATTGAGAAACAACAAATGTCATTTATGCAAAATTACAACAACAAAAAAGTGTTTCACGTGAAACAAAATCACGTTTTTGAGGAGTGAAGATGTCAGAACAAAGCTACGACTCGTCGAGTATTAAAGTTTTAAAAGGGCTAGACGCAGTAAGAAAACGCCCAGGGATGTACATTGGTGATACAGATGATGGAACTGGTTTACACCACATGGTTTTCGAAGTTGTCGATAATTCAATTGATGAAGCTTTAGCTGGGCACTGCTCAGAAATCGTTATTAAAATCCATTCTGATAACTCTGTATCAGTTAGCGATGATGGCCGAGGTATTCCAACTGAGATTCATGAAGAAGAGGGCATTTCGGCTGCTGAAGTAATTATGACAGTACTGCATGCCGGCGGTAAGTTCGATGACAACTCTTATAAAGTTTCTGGTGGTCTTCACGGTGTTGGTGTTTCAGTTGTAAACGCTTTATCTAAAAAACTCGCACTAACCATTAATCGAAATGGCGAACGCTTTGAACAAGAATATGACATGGGCGTGCCAGTTGCACCGCTTGGTCCTGTAGGTTCAACTGACAAAACCGGTACAAAAATAAGATTTTGGCCAAGTGAAGAAACATTTACTAATGTTGAATTTCATTATGATATTTTAGCTAAGCGTATTCGAGAACTTTCATTTTTGAACTCTGGTGTTTCAATTACACTTGAAGACGAACGCGACGGACGCAAAGACAACTTCCACTACGAAGGTGGTATTAGAGCGTTCGTAGAATACTTAAATACCAATAAAAACGTAGTACACGGTAAAGCCTTTTACTTTACTCATGAACGTGATGATGGTGTAGCGGTAGAAGTTGCTATGCAATGGAATGACGGTTACTCAGAAAGCATATTCTGTTTTACTAACAATATTCCACAACGCGATGGTGGTACTCACCTTGCTGGATTTAGAGGCGCACTTACTCGTACTCTGAATAACTATATGGAAGCTGAAGGCTACAACAAAAAGAACAAAACGAACGCTAGTGGTGATGATGCCCGTGAAGGTTTAACCGCTATAGTTTCAGTAAAAGTGCCCGATCCTAAGTTCTCTTCACAAACTAAAGATAAACTTGTATCTTCAGAAGTGAAATCGGCCGTTGAAACAGCAATGGGTGAAAAGCTTGTTGAGTTTTTACAAGAAAACCCAAGCGATGCGAAAGTTATTGTTAATAAGATTATTGATGCTGCTAGAGCCCGTGATGCTGCACGTAAAGCACGCGAAATGACTCGAAGAAAAGGTGCATTAGATTTAGCTGGTTTGCCAGGTAAACTAGCTGACTGCCAAGAAAAAGACCCTGCGCTTTCTGAACTGTATATAGTGGAAGGGGACTCGGCAGGTGGTTCTGCAAAACAAGGTCGTAATCGTAAGAACCAAGCAATACTTCCGTTGAAAGGGAAAATTCTAAACGTAGAAAAAGCACGCTTTGATAAAATGCTTTCTTCACAAGAAGTTGCCACTCTAATAACTGCACTAGGCTGTGGAATTGGAAGAGACGAATACGATCCTGATAAACTACGTTACCACAGTATTATTATTATGACCGATGCTGATGTTGATGGATCTCACATTCGTACTTTGTTATTAACGTTTTTCTATCGTCAAATGCCTGAAATGATTGAACGCGGTCATATATTTATTGCCCAACCGCCGTTGTATAAAATTAAGAAAGGCAAGCAAGAACAGTATTTAAAAGATGATGATGCCTTAACTGGATTATTAACTAACATTGCTGTTGATGGTGCATCACTACACGTGAGTGAAGATGCTCCAGCTATTCAAGGTGTAGCCCTAGAAAACATGGTGACCTTGTATCAATCAACCATGATCATGATTGGTAGAATGCACAGAAGAATGCCTGAATCATTGTTAACGCAACTTATATATTGCGCGCCAATTACGTTAGCAACGCTTGAAGACAAAGCTACACTTACCACTGTTGGACAACAGTTGGTTGATTTACTTGCTGCGAGCGAAGATGATTCGCGAAGCTTTTTATTCAACGTTGAGTTGAGCGAAGATGGTAAAAACGAGTTAGTTATTATCATGCGCCAACACGGTATTGATTATAATTACCTTATTAATAGTGATTTTGTAAGCTCACCTGAATATGAGAAAATTAGAAAGTTAAACGAAACAATTAACGATTTAATGAGTGAAGGCGCGTACATTAAGCGTGGCGAAAAAACTAAGCCAGTAGCTGAGTTTAAAGAAGCACTTGAATGGTTAATGGCAGAAGCAAAACGCGGCCAATACATTCAGCGCTATAAAGGACTTGGCGAAATGAACCCTGAACAGTTGTGGGAAACAACTATGGATCCTTCACAACGTAGGATGCTGCAGGTAACCATTGAAGACGCTATTGGCGCGGATCAATTGTTCACTACGCTAATGGGTGACCAGGTTGAGCCACGTAGAGCCTTTATAGAGTCAAATGCGCTTAACGTTGAAAACTTAGACGTGTAGATTACAATGATAGAACCTTTTACTAAGTACTAAAAGATTTATCACTGTTACTAAAGGTGCTCATAACGAGCACCTTTTTTATTTATAAGGCCTGTCATTCACCGCCCCCAATTCATTCCTGCACCGTCTCTCGTCATTCTTGCGAAGGCAAGAATCTCCTAAACAGACAACTAAAGTAAAATAAAAGCTAACACACTGATTTAACGAAGTTATTTAAAAATTATTATGCGTAATTACTATGCATTCAATATAAATGCAGTAATAAAAGCTAGAAATACCTATAAATATCGAGGTAAGCTATTGAAATGAATTAACTATGAAGCGTTTAGGAAATAACAGGATGAAGTCTTCATAATAAGCTGTTATGTGAAGGTGGATGAATGAAAATTGGGCAAACTTACAAGGAACCGTCTGTTGATACCCAAAAGTTCTTCGATGGTATGGAGAATGAAAATCCGATATTTTCTTTCATTTGTGGTGCATGTCAACGGCGCATAAGACTCGATTTTTGGAAGTTTTTAGATGAAGCGAGCAATTGGGAAAATAATTTTTGTGACTCAGATTTACTAGAAATAAAGAGTAAGATATCGTTTCCGCAAGTTTCTGAGTTTATAAAGTCTCATGAGGGTGGTCAGCCATACTTGGCGATTACTGTTTGCGAGTATTGTGCTCATAAACACCTAGTATATGTTGGCTTTTATGAGTTTCAACCAGCTAGATATTTTGGAACTTTGCAGGGTGTATATGAAGCAATCACATAACAAGTCGTTAAAGCAGGACAAAAAACAGTTGGCTTTTGCTCCTTCGTCGCTAATTTTAGCCAACTATTTTATTGCCTCTTAACGAGCTGTTAGGTTTCTATGAAGTTAATCTCACTTTTGACATTGTTCTTTTTCATTTCCGGATGTACTAGCACATCAGACAAAGAGCGTATCGCTAAAGATGAATACTGGGAATATATCAAAGAAGTAACGGTAGCTATGAAAAAGCCAACGCCTAGCTCTGTCAAAGCTGGTGCAATATGGAATTTTATATACTTAAACTCAGATAAAGAAATAATACGCACGTTAACGGTCAGACTCACGAACGAAGAAATTAGAATGTGCTCTCCTATAAGTGCACTAAAAATGGAAATCTTATCCGAGTCAGTAGATGGAAAACCTAAATCACATGTACCAACTACGATTGCAGCTTATTCGGTGCTGGGAAGCAGGTTCCATTTTGCGCTAAACGCAATGGTATGTGATGGCTCAAAAGATGTTTATGGTAATGTTGATGAACTTGGCTTCATTGGTGAAGAGAGCATTTCAAATTGGTTTTGCCCCGAAATAGAGAAGTGTCCTGGACCAATTTACAACATGGTAGTTGGGGCTCCGGTAAAACCTAACAAACCACTATAGTCACTCGCTGGCGCTCGTTGGGACACAAACACGCAGGCTCTTTTCGCTTCGCTCCGTATTATAGCCTGCGTATTGGCGCCCCTAGGTGGGGCGTTAGAAGTTACAAACTGAAATGGAGTTTGATTTGAAATTTATCGTATTATTATTATTGTTCGCAGCGGTCAGTGGATGCAATTCGATAATCGGAATACCTACTGATTCTGAAGCTCAGCCATGGAGGAGTATATTTTTATTGTCATTCTTTTCTATTTTGACGATTACTTCTATATCAGTTATTTCACTAATCATAAGTAGATTCAAAGATGAAACTTTTCAATTGAAACTGCAAAATTTGTTAAATTACTCAATGATATTAGTTGCTTTCGTTTGGTTGATTGGTGAAATGTCATTATCACCAAGAACAAATATCAGAATTGACCTATTTATTACTTTACCTGTCGTCGGTATTCAATTTGCTACTGTATTTATTGGTTGGCTCTTAACTAGAAGAGTTAAAGTAAGTTCTAACAAGCTGTTAAAGCGGGACAAATTGTAAGGCGTTGTAGGCTGAAAAGGGTGATTGAGTGAATAAAGTTTTTAATGGATTTTTCTGGGGGATAGGCTTTTCTATAGCATTTGCAGCAGCTATGACAATTTGGGCTCTTACTGCTCAACCAAGAACTGAAGCCATATTTAATGAGTCATATAACGCAGTTAAATCGGATTACGAATTTTCATTTGTAAATGCACTGGGTATTGAAAAGATAAGCTCAACTTTAAAAGAAGACCATATTATTCTCAGTTACAAGATGATAAACCTAAAGTCATCTTCACAAGCATCTCTTTATACGATTAGATTCAGCCTTTTTTCAAAGGATGGCGATTTTATGGGTAACTGTGATAACCCAATACCGGAACTTTACACAGATAACGAACTTATTTATCTTACTAGTAAATGTGTAGATCTCCTTAAAGCTCCGAAAGAGTTTGGAAGTTCTGCTATTTCAGTTTTAAGAAATCGAGACCAATTAGAGTTTAAATTAGTGAATGAGGTAGATTGATTTATGAGCGCGTATAACAAACCGATGAAGCAGGACATTGCAGTTGGCTTTTGCTCATGCGTCACTTATTTTAGTCAGCAATTTTTAGCCGCTGAATGAGGCGTCATGTTTTAATGCTGAATAAGCCCAAATTCTAATCTCAAGGAGAGCTCATGAATGTTATACCATTAATTGGAGGCCTTGTTTTTAGTGGGGTAGGCGTATATATCTGCTATGATTATCGTCGCTTTAATAAAAACGCCTTGAAAACCACAGGTAAGATAATTAGCTATGATGAATACTTTTCAAAAGATAGCGATAATATTAAAAGAAAAGTGTATCGTCCAAATTATCAGATAACAGTTAATGGCTCTACCTATGTTATTAAATCTAAAACTTCATTTCAGTCAAAAATCATTCCCGTAGGTCATAATGCGGATGTTCTATACCAGCAAGGTGATGAAACAAATGCTCGCTTAGCTAAAGGGAATGGGCAGGGATTAGGCTTTTTATTTATAGCCCTCTCTTTTCCAGCATATTATTTTGGGTTGTTTCATTAATATATATGTTGTTACCTTGGAAACAAAGAAATATAACGATGCATTTAAAAAGACAAATAACAGTTGGCTTTTGCTCCTGCGTCGCTTATTTTAACCAACAATTACTCACCTCTTAACGAGGCGTTAGCACTAGCAAAAGGAATGTCGATGAAATCTAGAATATTAATCACAATACTAGGGATAGCTTTTTTAGCTTCATGTAGTTCGATACTAAGCCAAAATACTGGAAAGAAAACGCAATCGAGTAGCTTGATGGATTTTCTATACCCAGATGAAACAAGTCGTTCTGAACATAAACCAGAAATGCCAGTTTTAAAGTTGCCAGTTAAAGTAGGTTTAGCTTTTGTTCCATCTAAAAATTGGCAAAATGATGGAATTCACGGTAAGGACCAAGTTGAACTGCTTGAGACAGTCAAAAAATCATTTCTCAAATATGATTACATTGACCATATTGAAATTATACCAAGCACTTACTTAAATGGCGGTGAAGGTTTTTCGACTTTAGAGCAAGTTGGGAGGCTATATGATGTCGATGTGATGGCTTTGGTTTCCTATGACCAAGTATCTCAGTCACTAGAAAACAATGCTGCTTTACTCTATTGGACAATAGTCGGTATGTATATTATTCCTGGAAATGAAAACTCTATTCAAACCTTTGTTGATACGGCTGTTTTTGATATAAAGAGTAAGAAAATGCTTTTTAGAGCTCCAGGTATTAATAAAATTGAAAAAAGAACTACTGCTGTAGGAATTGATGAAACTCTTTCTGAAAAATCGTTAGAAGGTTTTGAGTTGGCAGTGACCGATATGACGGTAAACTTAGATGCTGAACTTGCTCGCTTTAAAACAAGAGTCAAAGAAGAAAAAATAGCAAAAGTTGAACATCGAGAAGGTTTTAGTGGTGGCGGTTCAATGGGGTATTCTTTGCTAGTTTTGGTGTTCGTAGTGCTAACAAGAAAATATGTCTTAAAAAAGGGTCAGTGTTAGTTCGCAAGCTATGTGATGCAAATTAATACTGACCTTTTTTTCTATTTTTCTGTGGGCTTTAAGAACAAGGCCATTAAAGTTGGCTGGTCAGGAATACCCGTTTCTCGTATGCCAATCGACTTTTGAAAAGCCGCAAACGCTTTAACGTCGTTATTGTCGTAATTAGCGTCTACATCGCCATTTAAAAAACCTAATGCTTTTAAACGCTTTTTAGCACGTAACAGTATTTCTGAGTAATAGTACGACTGTGTATTCTGCACATCAATTTTGGTCATTATTGAGTTCGCTTCTAAGCGAATAGGAAATAATGTTTTGATCAAACTATTGGTAGCAGTTAAAAAATGCATGTCGGAGTTGGTTTGGCAATGACGTTGTAACAAAGCAAGCATGAGTTCAGTAGATTGCCATGGGGTCACGTCATAAGTGTTTTCTTGGGTGCTATTAAAGTGACTTAAGTAGCCTTCCAACCAACCACCATACAAATAGTAGTCGGTGGTTTTAGCTTCACTGGCTTTTAAAAAATCACTACACATGCGCTTGCCCGCGCCTTTAACCGCAAACTTTCCTTCGGTATCAGCGGCATTAGCCACCAGCGACCCGCACATACCAATGGCACACGCCGTCACAATAGATATTAATTTATTCAAAACAAACTCTCTTGTACTTTTTAATCAAGAAAAAGGCCCGATGCTATTTGCGTCAGGCCTTTTATATTACTACCAATTAACTTAGTAAGGATAGTCTAAAACTATGCTTTCTTACTTTTACGTAAACCAGCAAGACCTAATAGACCTAAACCAAATAATGCAAGTGCACCTGGTGAAGATACGTCTGTTGGACCTGGTACAAATGTGGTGATTGGCAATTGCAATACGCCGAATTGACCTGCTTCTGAGAACGATACACCTGTCACGAATGCGCCGCCATCAGAAGGTGATAACATAAGGTCAGTGTCGATTCCAGTAATGGTAAAGGTAGATACTGGAATATCAAACTGAACAGTAGAGTTAGCCATTAAGGCCATTTCTACGGTGTCGCCTAATGAATTAACATAAGTCACTAAGTAACCGTTTGGATCATTTACAGTTAGCAAGGTTGGTGCCGTTACGCTGGCAAACAAACCACCGTCAGTAGCGGTGTAAGTATAGCCGGTCGCTACGTCAGGGTCGAACCAAATAGTTTCACCAGCTTCAACTTCAGGTAACTGAATAACAAACGCGCCTTCGTCGTTAGTTGGGTTACTTGGGTCGGGTAATACGGGTGTGAACTCAGAGTCGCCGCCGTCAGAATCAAAGTCACCAAAGCTGCTTAAAAAGATGGTGCTATCAAAACTAGAATCACCTGCATCAGCAAGGATTAGTTTGAATGTATTACCTTCGCTACCAGGAACAACTGGCACATCAAAGCGCATTAAAGGAATGCCATTCGGTGCAAGTACACCATTAAGTTCGGTACCTTGAATTGCGCTAAAATCAGGATGGTTGATATTTATTGCTAGAGGGCTTGTACCTGGCTCTGCACCAGTTTCTAAAGCACCAGCAACATTGGTTCCGTTTACAAACATGCCAAATCCATCAATAAATTCGGTCCCGACGAAATTAGGAAACTCTTCAGATCCAAAAGCAGCAATGAACGAAATTTGCTCTACGTCTTCAGCCACGTCAAATGTAATATTAAGTTCAACAGGATCGTAATGCTCGGTTTGTCCTGTTATACCTTCCAAAATTGCATTTTGCTCATCTGTAGCCGATGAGTTAAAGGAGCCTGAAAAACTTCCGCTAGTATTAGGGCCATCTTCATAGTTGTTTACATCGCCAGTACTGAATACAACACCGCCTGCAACTGGAAGACCATATACATCAGATGTATTGGTAAAAGTGCCTGATTGAGGTGTGATAAGCGTATCAGCTGCAAGTGTAGATATACTTGCAAGAATAGGTCCTTCACACTCTACATTATCAATGCAAGGATCAATAGGAAGTTGCACATCGCATTCAACTTCGTCATCACATTCTACAGGGGCAGGGCCTTCGCCTCCAACCATTACACCGCCAAGAAGACTGTAGCTAGTAATAGTTACGCCAGAATTAGGAATGATTAGTGTATTTGCGAGATCTTCAGCACTATTAGTAGAAGTAATTTCAATAGCACTAGCGCTAGTTGAACCAATTGCTAAAGCAACAGCACAAGAAATGCTAGTTAGCGTTGCTGTTTGAGTAAAATATTTCATTATTATTAAATTCCGTTTTAGATTAATGCAAGCCTCTTCTGAGGTAAATCAATCTATTTAAGTGTATTTTGTAAACAGGGTGTGGGCTACCTAAAGTATCCAGAGGTAAGGTGTAGCAATAAACGAGCCATACAAAAATAAGGTTTTAATTGCATGATAATTATCAACTTTTTCATAAAGCAATATAGTTTTCTTAAGTGAAGTGTAAAAATAATTGACAAAAATATCAGAAGTTGAAAATTGTAAAAATGAATGTAGGTCGCTCAATGCTCAATTCGTAGCAAAATCTGAAAAAGTACAGCCCAAAAACTAAAATAGCTTTGTGTAAGAACTTAAAATGTTTGTCCTAAGTTTGCTAAATATTTGTTTGCATTTTGTTGCTCAATTGTGTCAAATTCAATGCCCGAATATAATGCAATGCACAGAAGTGAGCCATTGATGAAAAAAATTGAAGCAATAATTAAACCCTATAAATTAGACGATGTTCGTGAAGCCTTAAGTGAAGTTGGAATATCGGGCGTAACGGTTTCTGAGGTAAAAGGTTTTGGCCGCCAAAAAGGGCATTCAGAAACCTACCGTGGAGCAGAGTATAAAATTGACTTCCTACCTAAGTTGAAACTTGAAATAGCGGTAAGTGATGCTTTAGTTGAGCGCTGCATTGAAATTATTGCTCAAACAGCAAGAACCGGCAAAATTGGCGATGGAAAGATTTTCGTTATAGATCTAGAAAGTGCAATCCGCATAAGAACAGGCGAGCGAGACGACGAAGCAGTTTAAAGCGCAGTACCTCTACTAGTTGCTCACAGCACAAACAACACCTATATCGAGACACAATATGAATGAAGTTAATAGCGCCATAGAAACCTTGGTGCAAAGTTCTAATACCTATTTTTTATTAATTGGCGCCATTATGGTATTTGCCATGCACGCAGGATTCGCTTTTTTAGAAGTGGGCACTGTGCGTCACAAAAACCAAGTAAACGCGCTAGTTAAAATTATCACTGATTTTGCAGTATCGTGCATTGCCTATTTTTTCATTGGTTATTACATAGCTTATGACACCACCTTTTTCGCAAATGCCGCAGATTTATCAGCAAACAATGGCTATGACCTAGTTAAGTTTTTCTTTTTAATGACATTTGCAGCCGCCATACCCGCAATTATATCGGGGGGCATTGCTGAACGAGCCAAGTTTTATCCATTCTTAATTGCTTCGGCACTAATTGTTGCCTTTGTTTATCCGTTTTTTGAAGGGATAGTGTGGAACGGAAACTATGGCATTCAAGCGTGGTTAGAAGAAACAACCGGTGCTGCTTTCCATGACTTTGCAGGTTCGGTTGTAGTGCATGGAGTAGGGGGTTGGTTAGCCTTAGTTGCTGTTTACTTCTTAGGCCTGCGTATGGGCCGTATTAAAGATAATCGCTTAGTTGCCTTTGCCCCATCTAACATTCCTTTTCTTGCTCTTGGTACATGGATACTCAGCATTGGTTGGTTTGGCTTTAACGTGATGTCAGCGCAATCTATGGATGGCATTAGCGGCCTAGTGGCTATGAATTCACTTATGGCTATGGTGGGCGGAATACTGGCTGCCTTATGGTTTGGTAAGAACGATCCAGGATTTATACACAACGGCCCTTTAGCTGGTTTAGTGGCTGTATGTGCAGGCTCTGACGTAATGCATCCTATGGGGTCGTTAATGGTGGGTATAGTGGCAGGCTTTATTTTCGTTAAGCTATTTACGGTAATGCAACAAACTAAGAAAATTGATGATGTGCTAGGTGTGTGGCCGCTTCATGGCGTGTGCGGTGCTTGGGGCGGTTTAGCGGCGGGTATTTTTGGTCTTGAAAGCTTAGGCGGCCTTGGCGGTGTTTCGTTTATGGCTCAGCTAATTGGCACCGTTGCGGGCATAGTTGTTGCGCTAGTAGGCGGCTTTATTGTATACGGGCTGGTTAGTAAACTAAGCACTATTAGGCTAAGTGAAGAAGAAGAGTACCAAGGTGCTGATTTGAGTATTCATAATATTGGTGCTACGGGTAAAGATTAAGCGTTGTGGTGATGTTTGGAGCTTGCAGCCTTCGCTGCAATGACGGAGGCGGGCTGCAATGACCAATATACCGGTCATTGTGGCGCAGGCCACAAACTCCAAGCGCAGGGCTGCAATGACGGAGGCAGGGCTGCAATGACCAATACACCGGTCATTGTGGCGCAGGCCACAAACTCCAAGCGCAGGCTTAGGCCGAAAACATTGCTTTTAGCTCGTCTAAGTAGGGGGCATAGTGCTCCCACTGTTTTAGGCCCGATGTATAAATAGGTTGCCTAACTTGTTGTGCGCTGGGGGTTTTAACCGCGCGTTTATTCTGATGAAAGTTAAGGCATGCGTTTTCAAACGGTAATTCGCAATAGTCTAGTAAACGCCTAATTTCAGCTTCGGTGTTATGCACCATATCTTCGTGTTGAACCTGCAAAATTTCACCAGGGAACACGGTTTGCCAATGATCCATTAAGCGCACATATTCTTGATAATAGCGGCCAATGTTATGTAACGAATAACTAAACTCTTGGCCCTCGCCAAATTGCTGTTTAAAGCCGCTAAAACAACAGGCCATTGGATCGCGCCTTGCGTCTATAATTTTAGCCTTGGGTAAAATGAGTTTTATCAAGCCAATATGCATATAGTTGTTGGGCATTTTATCTATAAAATACAATGCTCCTTGGCGGTACACCTTAGTGTCAGCAATAAATTTTTCACCAAAGGCTTTAAAGTAATCTTTAGGAATACTTAGCATATTGTTTGGATACACAACCTTGCCATTAGACTTTTTGCTCAAATTTGCCGCTAGTCCAAGAATTTCGTGCAGTTCCATAGTGCCATCTACTTGTGAGTGCGACGCTAATATTTGCTCAAGCAAAGTAGAGCCCGCGCGGGGCATACCTACTATGAAAATAGGCGCTTTATCATTACAACCTAGGTCTTTGAGTTGTTCTGCTAGTTCAGGTGTAAAGTAATCTATTTGATTTTGCACAAAACCTGCGTGTTCATCACTTGAGTAATGCAATGTACTGTTTTTAAGTTCATTGCCCTGCTTATAATGATAAAACGAGGTGTCATATGCTTGGGTATCTTCAAAAGCTTTACCTAAAGCAAAATGCATATGAATTTTGTCAGTAATGCTGACCGCATCTTTTTTAGTGGCGGCTAGCATCTGCTCAACTTCTTCAGCACTAAACGTATAAGTTTTTACGTTTGCTAAGCTCCAGAGAGCATCGCCGTAGTCTTGGTTATGAGTATAAGCATTCTTGTATGCACTAATACACGCGTCAACACTTCCTGCGGTTTTATAAGCATGCCCTAATAATAAGTGAACATGAGATTTTGCTGGGTGCATTTTTAATATACACTCGTATATCTCAATCGCTTCATCTAATTCACCCAAACCCACTAATGACGTGGCTTTAGCTACTTCATAAAATATATTGTTCTTATCTTGCTCCACAAGTTCATTCGCTAGGTTTAAGGCCTTAGCAAACTTACCAAGCTTTGTATAAACTCGGTATAACTCGTACTTGGCTTCACTATTTTGAGGCTCTAACTCTGCGCATGTTTCTAGAATAAACTCGGCTTCTGATACATATTTAAGCTCTAATGCAATGTCTGCCAATAGCATTAAGGCAATAACAGAATGTTTATTCTGCTGTAAATATTGCCTACATATTCTGTCAGCCAAGGCAATATTACCTGAATGCAAAGCATCGGTGGCCGCTAAAATAGGTTTGGGCAGTTTACTCAAGCGGTCAATATTACGCTTGCATAGGGCTTCTGCTTCTACCTGCTTCTGTTGTGTATAAATAGGCAGTAATGCTTGCCACGCAGAAAGCAAAGCCGGATTAATTTGTGTCGCTTTATAAAAATTAACGCTGGCGTCTAATAATTTATTAAGCGAACGATAGTTGTATCCCTTTTCCTGATACGCCCTTGCATGCTCAGGAGCCAATAAAATGAGTTCGTTAAGCGCTGCTAATGCATCTGAAAAACGCGTTTGCATACGAAAACACACGGCTAATAAATAATAGTATTCTACTTTTTGTGGCGCTTGGTCTAAAAAGCGAAGGGCGTTTTGCGCTTCACTCTGTGCTTTTTGAAAGTCACTTTGTTGAATAAGCGTTTGTATCTCATTAAGAGATGCAACATGGTTTTTCGAAGAGTTTGCTGACATAAAAATACAATACTGTTTGAGGCTGCCTAAACGGTGAGTTTAGCATAAAAAAGCCCCTACAAGAGGGGCTTAATATGATTACATAATGCTACAAAGTAGCAATGTAAGGCTAGTAGAAATCGTAAGACAATCTGAAGCCAACTGTTCTTGGGCGGTTGGTCACAACTTTAGGCGTATATTGTTGTTTATCAATATACAAAATTGCACTCTCGTCAAAAACGTTATCTATGTAAAGTTCTGCTTTCCATTCATCGTTAGTTACACCAAACGCTAGGTTAGCTAACACGTAACTATCTTGAATGTAGCGGCCGCCTGCAAATGTGCTGCCGTCAGTGTCGGTGTAAGTAACGCCAGCGTAATTTGCGGCTTCATTTTGAATGCTTAAGCCACTGCCCGTTCCAAAAATCAGGTTAGTTGAACTTTCTAATACATATGCATCCATTTCCATGCCTGCTAAGCGGTCACCTGTATATGCCAATGAGCCATTTACAAATGCTGTTAAACCGTTCTCAAGTTCATAGAAATAACGTGCACGTACGTTTCCTGAAAACGATGCAGAGTAAGGTAGTTCGCTGCCCTCAGGTGGCGCTATGCCTGCTAGTTCATCATTAATACGTGTTAACTCAGTATCAAGTAAACTGAATGACGCATCAATTACTAGGTTGTCAGTTGCTAACCATGTTAAATCACCGTCAATACCACGTATTTCAGCATCACCCACGTTGTCGGTAAATACTAAGAAGCTAATATTGGTTGGGTCATAGCGCGAGGTTTGCAGTTCAGTAATTTCAGAGAAATACGCAGTTGCGTTTACACGCAATATGCCTTCAAAGAAATCACCTTTCATACCAAGCTCATAGTTCTTCAAGGTATCAGTGGTTGAATATACTGGAATTCTAAAACCTTCAAACGCACCTTGTTGGTTAGTGGCTAATCCACCACCTACACGGTTTGTTACTGGGGGTCTAAAGCCTTCACTGTAGCTAGCGAAAATCAGTAAGTCGTCATTAGCTTTCCAGTCAATAGACGCTTTATATATAGTGTCATCAACAGTAAGTACGCCATCGTCATCAAGTAATGACACTTCAAGTTGGCCGCTATCAATAGCTGCATTAATAACACTAGCATCTTCACCTACCGCAGCTAAATCAGCTGGGTCTAGGGTACCGAAAGCACGTAATCTGCCAGCAACGTCAACAGTAGTAGTGGCACCTTTAAATGAATCTTCAATTTCGTACCAACGCGCACCTAAACTAACCGTGACGGTATCAGTTAAATCGTATTCAGCTTGTCCAAATAAAGCAATTTGGTCTATACCGTGTGAAATGTCATTTACGAAACTGATTTCAGATGGGAAAATAATTCCGCCGCTGTTAATACCTTCTCCGCCTTGAAGTTCACGCTCTAAGTCTGTAAATTTTTCTGTATTGGCAATATTAAATAAACCTACTGAGCTTAAATCTTGCGCATCATAGAAAATACCAGCCGTAATGCGCCAATCATTTTCAGCATCAGTGTTAACTCTAAATTCATGTGTTTGACGCGAAGTATCCGTAGATTCTTTATAGAATTTAGTAGGATCTAAACATGCTTCGTCAGCCGCAGCGGTGTCACCACCATAGTTACAAACGTAATACGCTGAGAAAAGCCCGCCGTTGGTATAGCCTGTGTAGTCAATAGTTGAAGTAATTTCACGGTCAAGGTAACCACCGGTGTATACAACTTCAAGCTGCGCTAAACGGCCGCTTAAGGTCCATGTTGTTAAGCCAAATTTGTCAGAATTTTCGTCTGGCACGAAACGGTTAACAGAACTAGTACCTTCTAAAGTAGGGTCATAAGAAAATACGCCTTCGGTATCAAGTTGCTGCCTTGTATGTTGAACCAGTAAATCCCAGTCTTCATTGAATTCATAAGCAACACCTACACGTACACCAGCATAGCTTGCATCATTAATATCTTCTTCAACTAAGCTTGTGTTATCAGGGGCTACCGTTGGTGTGTTTGCTGGATCACTTAAAACACCACCAGAAATACGGTCAATAACTACAGCGCTACCGCCGTATCCGCCGTTACTAGGATCATTTAGGATGTTATCAATCCAACCGCCTTGGTTGTCATTGTAAGCGGTAATTCTAACCGCTAGGTCATCGGCTAATGTGAAGTTCATGAAAGCTTCAAGTGAGTTACTCATTTCACCGCCTTTGGTGAAACTAGCGTCTACATCTACGCCGCCTGAAAAACCGTTGAAATCAGGTTTGTTAGTAATCATTCTAACAGTACCTGACTGAGAACTAGCGCCAAACAAGGTTCCTTGTGGACCAGGAAGCACTTCAACGCGCGCTATGTCGGCGGCGTATACGTCAAGGTTTCTACCCTGCATCGATACAGGCTGTTCGTCTAGGTAGAATGCAACTGAAGGTTGCAAGGCTTGAACGCTAGAAACTGAGATGGCTGTTTGAGTGGTAGCCGCGCCACGAATATAAATTTCGTTTTGACCAGGGCCCGTGCCTTGGAATACAACATTTGGTAAAAATTCTACGTAATCTTGAAAGTTATCAACACCCAAATTTTCTAGTGCATCACCACTTAGTGCGCTAACGGTTACGGGCACATCTTGAATAGATTCTGCACGTTTTGTAGCGGTTACTTCAATGGTTTCTATTTCTCTTGACGAGCTAGAAGATTCTTCAGCTTGTTGGGCGATGGCCACCGAAGAAGCGCCTAGCGCTGTGATTATGGCGTAGCTCAATTGTTTAAGTTTCAATGTATTCCCCTGCATTAACTTAGTTGGTACGTTTTTGAATGTGCTAATTATTTGTGTGCTAATAATTAGTTGTGTACGCTTTTTATAATACTACAAATACCGGCATACTGGAAATTAGCCTTATATATTATGGCAAGGTGCATGTATTTAGCTAAAATTTGTGCTTTATTATACCGCTTAAGGTTATAATCGAATTTAATTCTATTGAATGTATTGGCTGGTGAATTTTTAATGCACCGTTAATTATGTGTTTGTACGTTAAATTCGCTCAGCTAAGGAGTGTTTTGCTTGAGTAGCTCTAATCAAATGAAATTAAATAAAGCCGTTTTTATTCCCGCTTCGGTTTTAGTTATCTCGCTTTTATTATTCACTTTAGTTTTGCCCACTGTTTCGGCAAATTTCTTCGACTTGTTACAAGCCACTATTGTTGAAAATGGAAGTTGGTTTTACGTCTTAATTGTTGCTTTAATTCTAATGTTTACTCTTTATTTAGGGTTTTCGCGTTTTAGTGATATTAAGCTAGGGCCTGACCACGCCGTCCCCGAATACTCTTACTTAAGTTGGCTTTCAATGTTGTTCGCCGCGGGCATGGGCATTGGATTAATGTTTTATGGGGTTGCTGAGCCTCTTATGCATTACTTGGCGCCGCCGGTTGCAGAAACTGGCACCATAGAAGCGGCTCGCGAAGCTATGAAAATTACCTTTTTTCACTGGGGTCTGCACGCTTGGGCTATATACGCCATAGTGGCCTTAACCTTGGCTTATTTTAGCTTTCGTCATGACTTACCGCTTACATTACGTTCTGCCTTGTATCCTATTATTGGTGATAAAATTTATGGCTGGCGTGGCGATGTAGTAGATGTGTTTGCCGTAATTGGTACTTTGTTTGGCGTGGCAACATCGTTAGGCTTAGGGGTAATGCAAATAAGCTCAGGCTTAAGCTATTTATTTGATTTTACTCCCTCTACTACAATGCAGGTTATCTTAATTGGCGCTATTACCTGTGTTGCCATAGTGTCGGTAGTGAGCGGGCTTGATAAGGGCATTAGGCGTTTATCTGAATTCAATATGATTTTAGCTGTAGGCTTAATGCTATTGGTATTGGTGCTTGGTCCAACGGTGTTTTTATTAAAAGCTTTGATGCAAAACACGGGTGGATACTTATCAGACATAGTACAAAACACATTTAATTTGTTCGCTTATCAAAAAACCGATTGGATAGGTGGCTGGACCATTTTCTATTGGGGCTGGTGGTTGGCGTGGGCGCCATTTGTTGGTTTGTTTATTGCGCGTATATCACGCGGTAGAACCATTCGCGAATTCATTTTAGGCGTAATGTTAGTACCTACCGTGTTCACACTGGTATGGATGACTATTTTCGGCAACACCGCTATTGATATGGTGCTAAACCAAGGCAATGACATGTTGGCGTCTTTAGCGAATGACAATACACCTGTTGCGCTGTTTTTATTCTTAGAGCAATTCCCATTTGCGAGTTTCCTGTCAGTAATTGCTGTGCTAATGGTAGTTGTGTTTTTTGTGACCTCGTGTGACTCAGGCGCCATGGTTATTGACATGCTATGCAGCCACGGTAGCAATAACACGCCGCTTTGGCAGCGTATTTACTGGACTGCTGGTGTGGGGATTATTGCGGCTGTATTGTTATTGTCAGATGGCATAAGTGCTTTGCAAACTATGACAATTGCCAGTGCTTTGCCTTTTGCCATAGTGTTGATTATTGCGCTTTACGGCTTAATAAAAGCTTTGCGAATTGAAGCTTATAAGCGTGACAGCATGAACATGCCGCCCACGCAATTACAGCTAAGTAATAATAAAGAAGGTTGGAAAGAGCGCTTAAAAAGCATAGTAGATTTCCCAAGTAAGCAGCGTGTTATCCAATTTATTCAAGATGAAGGGTATCCGTCGTTTCTTGCCGTTAAAGAAGAGTTGTTGGCGTTAGGCATTCAAGCCGAAGTAGAAAAAACCGACAGAGACATATCTATTACGGTAGGCCAAGGTGATGACCAAGCTTTTGTTTATGCGATACGCCCTAAGCGACATTCACAGCCTGATTTTGCCTTTGAACAAGATGATGATTCTGATGCTGATAAGGTGTATTATCGCGCCGAGGTGCATTTGGGTGAGGGTGGACAAGACTACTGCGTAATGGGATGGTCAAAAACTGCCTTAATTAATGACGTAGTTGACCAATACCACAAACACCTGCATTTCTTACACCTAATGCGCTAAGTTACAGAAGTAGATTATTATGAACAAAGATGAAGAATTATTAGTTGCCTTGCGAAAAGTTATTAGAGCTATTGATATGCGCTCTCGGCAACTCAGTAAAGAAGTAGGGTTAACGGGCCCGCAGCTGCTTATTTTGCAAAAAGTGGGCAAGCAAACTGGCGTTATGGTACGTGAAATTGCAGATGATATTAATTTAAGCTCTGCAACGGTTACTAATATACTCGATAGAATGGAAGCCCGTAAATTGGTTGAGCGTATTAGAAGTACACAAGATAAGCGTAAAGTAGGGGTGTTCTTAACTGAAGAAGGCAGTAAGGCCTTGGAAACTGCGCCTTTACCGCTACAAGAGCACTTTACCAACCGCTTTAATGCGATGGAAGAGTGGGAGCAAAGCCAAATGGTGGCAACGCTCCAGCGAATAGCTTCTATGATGGATGCGCAAGATGTAGATGCGTCACCAGTGCTGGAGGTAGGCAGTATTCTAAATAGCTAAATAAGTGTAATGCTTATTTAGCAAAAACTGACCAAGACGTTTTTTCGGCAAGTAGCTCAAGCGCCTTGGTCCCTAATTTACTATTGCCAATGATATCTAAGCCAGGTGACCACACCGCAATAGATGCTTTACCCGGTGCAATGGCTAATATTCCGCCTCCCACACCACTTTTACCCGGCAAGCCCACTCTAAACGCAAATTCCCCTGAGCCGTCGTAATGTCCGCAGGTTAACATAAGTGCGTTAATGCGTTTTGCACGCTCGCTAGATACTACTGGGTATCCTGAACTTGGATGAATACCATTGTTGGCTAAAAACAAACCCGCATTCGCCAAATTTTTAGTACTCATGGCAATAGAGCAATGATGAAAATAAGTACCTAATACTTTATCTACCGGATTTATAAAGTGACCAAACGAAGCCATAAAATGCGCAAGCGAGGCATTTCTTGAACCAGTAGCCAGTTCTGATTTAGCCACTTCTTCATCTATTAAAATAGAATCATCATTACTAATGTAATGAATAAACTGCAAAATTTCAGCTAGGGTCTCTTTGGGTTCATGGCCTTGCATAATTAAATCGGCAACCGCAATAGCCCCCGCATTGATGAATGGATTGCGCGGCTTTCCGTGCTCATGTTCAAGTTGCACAATAGAATTAAATGGGTCTCCAGAGGGTTCGCGACCAACGCGATGCCATACGTTTTCACCCAATTTACCCAGGGCTAAGGTTAAGGTAAATACCTTGGAAATACTCTGAATTGAGAACAGCGTATTGGCACAGCCTGCATGATAGTGTTCGCCATTGCAAAGCGAAACGCTTATCGCAAATTGATTAATATCTACATTAGCTAAAGACGGTATGTAACTTGCCACTTTGCCTTTGTCTTTAATTGCCATCATTTCTTTGGCAATCTCATTGAGTATATCTTGCAAAGTGAGCCTCTGTTCTTAAGTTAATATTGGTAGGTAAGCGGTGTATTAAAAATCGACCTTTTTACGCAAAGATTTAGTCGCGCCATTGCGTTTTTTGCTATCTACACGCTTTCGCTTAGCATTTAAGCTTGGGCGCGTTGCTTTGCGGGGCTTGTCTTCATGTAGGGCTGACACTATAAGTGCTTTTAAGCGTGCTAAGGCGTCTTCTCGGTTCTTTTCTTGGGTACGGTGGCTTTGTGCTTTTATCACAATAACGCCGTCTTTACTGATGCGGCTATCAGCAAGGCTGAGCAGTTTTTCTTTGTATTTTTCAGGTAAAGATGACGCTGCAATATTAAACTTCAAGTGAATCGCACTTGAGACTTTATTCACATTTTGCCCACCACTGCCCATTGCACGAATAGCAGACATACTGATTTCGCTGTCATCTATAACAACATTTGGCCTTATTTCCACAGGGCATCCTTTTGAGTAATTACACTAGCCCGCGCACGAGCCCTTATTAGCATAACAGCTTGGTTGCCTTGGGCATACCGCCCCGCGTGAACAAATAAGGCGTGCGTCGCTTTCAATGCCGCGTTCTACCCAATTTATGTTTAAAATACGCGCTACGCTAGAAAGCCTGTCTTTAATATTTTGAGGAATAGGCGCTGAGCCGCCGTGATCAACGCACACCTGCTTTAATTGTGATGCTATATCAGCGGCACTTTCGCCTTGCGCTTCTATAGCGGGATTTAGGTCAATACCGGTACATAGAACATGGTTGTTGTTAGCTAAATCTTTTACGTTAGTTGATTCGCAGCAATAAATTCTAGGCTCTTCTTCTACATTTAAAATAGATATTTGCGCCGATGTACCACTTACCGGTGCGTTGATCATTCTAAACACCGCCCAGTGGTGGCATGGGTCTTGTACTTCTCGCATATTTCCCCACGGTAAGGGGATGCCGTTACCGCGATAAACGGCTTTTAATTTGCCTGGCGCATAAGCATCAAAATAATGCCAATGGCGATAAGACGAAACCGCAGTCATGCGGCGCATGGCAACTGAGGCCGATACTCCCAATTGCTCGCCTACACTAATTTCATAGCCGTGGCGGTCAAGTAATTGGCGAAAAGGCACTTTGGGACAAAGCAGTGCGCCAGCAAAGAAACTTGATTCAAAGTCACGCCAAGCATGCAGTATATCTTGCGCGTTAACCGTTGACGAAGTGGTAATTTCGTTTGAGTCGTCTATTAATGAAGTGTTGTGGGTTTGCCCCGTTACTAACACACTTTTTAAGCCGTCACGGTTATGTAACACACAGTGCCCAATGTGGACGGCTAAATCATATTTTAAGCGCTTGGGGTGTTTTTTTAGCTCTTCATTCACATGAATGGTGCCTGGCGGATCATAAAACGAGGTCACTAGGCTTTTGCCCTTTACGCCTAATTCGCTGCGAATTTCTTCAGGCATTCGCGTAAACCAATTGATAGACAAGCCCAGTTGTTTGGCAATATCGAATAGGTCTTCTACACTCAGGGGCATGCGTTTTAAGCCCACTTCCTCAGCCGCGCGCTCAAGATCAGGAAAATGGTTTTGATGGTGTTCTTGATGCGCACGTATTAATAAGTGCGCAAATTGACGCCCACTAATACCGGTTTGCGAAAGCATTTCTGGTATCGCAATTTGCAGTATTTCTTTCGAAAAAAGAAAGCTTGGCTCTAGCGCCATGCCGCTTATGCCGCCTCGGCTGCCTTTATCGGGTGTAATTGATTTTTGCTCGGGGATATCATCTAAAAACCAATCCACTTTCTTTTGAAACACAGCAGCTATTACGCCTAGCATTTCACTGCCAGGTACTCGTTTACCGCGTTCAATCATTGATAAATATGAAACCGAAGGGGCCAGCTCAGGGTTTATTCGAACGCAGCGTGCCGATAAATCTTCCATGGTAAGGTTATTGCGCTTACGCAAATTTCGTATTTTAGTACCAAGTAAGTGCGATTTACGGCTTAAGCTTTTCGCTTGCTTCATAATGTAGGCCTTTGTTAATCATGTGGTGAATTTTCACTTTTAATCATTGTAAACAAATTGCTGTAAAAAATAAGGTGTAAAATTTTAATTTACAATAGCAAAACCATTAAATCCAAAGTCATCTAGGCTAAGAAGGTCCGCAAGTAGACACTTGTGAAAGCACTTCAACTCATGTAATTTATAAAGCCTAAACAACACTAAATGGAATTAGACATGAAAAAATTCGTTAGTTTACTTATATTTACCAATTTGTTATGTGCCTGTGGCGCAACTGATCAAAATGAAGCAACACTCGCTAATGATGTTGATTATGTGGATACCACAACTGACGATGGCTCATTCGGCAAGCTGTGGGAAATATCAAAACAAGTTGCACCTGAGTATCCTTTTGAAGCTGCTAAAAATGGAATTTCTGGTTGTGTTATGTATGTAATAGGTGTTGAGAAAGATGGCACTATTGGCCATGCCAAAATTACAAAATCTTATCCAGAGGGTGTGTTTGAAAAAAATGCAGCCAAGGCCCTTATGAAGCATCGATACGAGCCTACTCCTGAAAACACCGAGCGAACAGCGGCTTTAACTAAAATTAAATTTACCTTTGAGTTAAAGAAGTCGGGTAATGCCGAAGAGGCCGAACAACTTTGTCAATTTGATGAGTTGTTTTAAAACTTTAAGCTTTAGTTAATAGCGCCTGGCTATTAATTACGGCGGGCTATGCTTAACTCAGGTTCGTCATTATCAGACACATCTAAGGTAAAGGTGTAAAAGCCCGTTTCCGAAGGTGTGAACTGTAAATTTAATGAATCTGAGGCGCATACTAATTCTACGCTGTCGTTCAACTGCATTGGAACGGCACCAAAGCGATTGCCACAATTTAAGGCCATTGACCAAATGTTATCAGCCACCTTAAAGTCATAGGGTTGCCCATCAGCAATGAGTTCTATGGTTACACTGTATTCATCTGAGCTTTGTGCAATTAACTTATAGTCATCACCCGCTTCCCACCAATTAAATACTCCGCGTAAGTACATGTTACTGTAGTCTTTTTGGGTTTGTTGCGTAAAAATATCACTAGAACCCGACGAAGCGCAGCCCGCTAATACACTTATGCTGAGTATCAAAGTTACCCATTTTAAACATGATGATTTTTGCATAATAGCGATTACTGCCTCGCATGGTTCTATAAGATTAAATATTAAGTACTGAAATATCAGCAACCGATAAAAACTGCTTACGCACATGCGACGCTAGGGCAATTCGATTTGCCTTAACCGCGTCGTTATCAGCCATTATCATAACTTTGTCAAAAAAGGCGTCTAAAGGTTCCTTCATTGTTGATAACTGCGCAAGTACTGCAGAATAATCGTTCTTAGCTGCTAGAGCAGGTATAGCAGTAGCAATGCTTGAATAACTGGCGAATAAAGCCGATTCTTCATCTTGCTCAAATAAGCTTGGGTTAACATCAGCAAGTTCATCAAGGCTAATTTTATTCTTAGCTAAAATATTACTTACCCGCTTGTTTGCGTTAACTAAACTTTCTGCGCTGCTTGAGCGAGCAAATTCGGCAACTGCCAGTACGCGCTGGTTAATATCACTTAAAGATTGCTCTGTTTCACAAGCAAGTACAGCACTTATTACATCGCCGCTTATGTCTTTATCAGCGTAGAATGGTTTTAGGCGGTCTAGCAAGAAAGAAACAACTTGGCTTTCTACCTTATCATTGCTTAGCTTGCTGCCAAACAATGCAGCAACTTGCTCAACAATTTGGCCTAAACCTACATTCACGTTAAAGTTAAGCAGAATACGCAAAATACCAATTGCACTTCGGCGTAAGGCAAATGGGTCTTTGTCACCTTTAGGTAATTTGTTGATACCAAAAATACCCACTAGGGTATCAAGCTTCTCGCCTAGCGATACCAGCATACCTGCTGTGGTTTGCGGTAATTCATCACCGGCGAAGCGCGGTAAATACTGTTCTTTAATGGCGGTTGCAACGGCTTCGTTTTCCCCGTCATGTAGCGCATAGTGATAACCCATTACACCCTGAACACTTGGAAATTCCATCACCATGTTACTGACCAAATCGGCTTTTGCTAAATTAGCTGCTCGTTTGGCATCGGCAAGTTCTTGTTCAGATGCATTAATCAGCCTTCCAATTACTTGAGTGATTTTACTCACGCGTTCAGACTTCTCGGCAACCGTACCTAATTCTTTTTGGAATAAAATGCTGCTTAATTTGTTAGCCTTGCTGGCTAGGGTCGTCTTTTTATCAGTATCAAAAAAGAACTTAGCATCAGACAAGCGCGGGCGTATTACCTTTTCGTTGCCATCAATAATTTGTTGAGCGTCTTTACTTTCAATGTTGGTAACAAATAAAAATGTTGACGAAAGTTCGCCGTCAGCATCAAGTAAAGGCACGTATTTTTGATCATCCTTCATGGTGTAAATTAAGGCTTCTTTAGGTACTCCTAAAAATGCATCTTCAAACTTAGCTTGAAGAACAACTGGCCATTCAACCAATGACGAAATTTCTTCTAGTAATGCAGCATCGTAACTTGGTGTTAAACCTAGTGCGGTAGATTGCGAGATGAGTTGTTCTTCAATTGCCTGCATACGGCTTTGATAATCAACTAATACATATTGGCTGCGCATAAGCTCAGCGTAGCTATTAGCATGATCTAAAATGGTTCTATGATCACCGTGAAAACGGTGGCCAGATACTTGGTTAGACGAGCTAAGCCCAAGTAAATTAATGGCTAATACTTCACTGCCATACATAACGGTTAAGGTATGCACAGGGCGAATAAATTCGCTGGTGTTATTTCCCCAGCGCATAGGCTTAGGAATAGGAAGTTGCTTAATAGTACGTTCAAGCGCCGCTTGTAATTGACTGTCTAAGTTTTGGCCAGGTACGGTGGCCTTGTGCAACAACCATTCGCCTTTGTCGGTAACTAAACGCTCAGCTTGTTCAATGCTAATGCCATTACCACGTGCCCAACCTAAGGCAGCAGGTGTTGGTTCGCCTTGTTCATTAAAGGCAGCAGAAACCGCTGGCCCGCGTTTTTCAACTTGTTTGTCAGCTTGGGTGCGTTGGCAATCATTAAATGCCACAGCCAAGCGGCGAGGTGCGCCAAACGTTGTACAATGTGAATATTCAAATCCGAGTTTATCAAGCTCGTTTTTAAGGCCTTGTGCAAAGCTATCTGACAATACCTTCAACGATTTTGGTGGGAGCTCTTCGGTTCCCAATTCTACCAATAAAGTGTCGCGTTGATTAGTGCTCATTACTGCTCCTCCTTTGACTTGCACAAAGGAAAACCTAGCGCTTCGCGTGAATCATAATACATTTGCGCGCAAGCTTTTGATAACGCGCGAACTCGTAAAATATAACCTTGACGTTCTGTTACAGATATTGCGTGGCGTGCGTCTAATAAGTTAAATGCATGCGATGCTTTCATAACCTGCTCATACGCAGGTAAGGGAAGTGCTTTTTCAATCAATAACTGGCTGGCTTTTTCGCATTCATCAAAGGTGGTAAATAGAAAATCCACATTGGCATGTTCAAAGTTATAAGCTGACTGCTCAACTTCATTTTGTAAGAAAACATCACCATAGGTCACTTTGCCAAAAGGACCATTAGTCCACGTAAGGTCGTAAATTGAGTCAACACCTTGCATGTACATGGCTAGGCGTTCTAAACCATAAGTGATTTCACCTGTTACCGGTTTACACTCAAGGCCGCCTACTTGTTGGAAATAAGTGAACTGCGTTACTTCCATACCGTTTAGCCAAACTTCCCAGCCTAAGCCCCATGCTCCTAGAGTAGGAGATTCCCAGTTATCTTCAACAAAACGAATGTCGTGAACGAGTGGGTCGAAACCTAGCATTTCTAATGAGCCTAAATACAGCTCTTGGATGTTGTCAGGAGAAGGTTTCATCATTACTTGAAACTGATAATAATGCTGAAGTCTATTAGGGTTTTCACCGTAACGTCCATCAGTAGGGCGGCGGCAAGGCTGCACGTATGCACTGTTCATTGGCTCGGGGCCTAAAGAACGCAAAAAGGTCATGGGGTGGAAAGTGCCTGCACCTACTTCCATATCAAGAGGTTGAATAATTACACAACCTTGTTGTGCCCAATAATCTTGCAGTGCCAGAATTAACCCTTGGAAGGTTTGTATATCGTATTTTTGCATGTACCTACGCGTCTTTACTGTGTTCTATTCAATAATAACTGCCAAGTATACCTTGAAGTGGGGCGCTTTGGTAAGAGGGATTTCACTGCTAGGGCATACAATTTGCCTTAGCAGTGTATAAATTGCGATTGTATTGGAATTGATTAGGCTTGAAAGTGACGCAGAGCTTCTGTTTCTTTCAAGATGCCGCTTTCCAGTTCACTTTCAAATTGCTCTCGCTCTTTGTCCTGTGCTCTGCGCTCGCTTTTTGAAAGCTGGGCTCTAGCCTCGTGAGTAGGGTAGTTCTTTACCTTCTCAAAAAGCGCGTGTACTTTGGGATATATTGCCGGGTAGTCAGGATGTGGTGAAACAGGCAAAGCCTCGAGCAAATTACAAATTCGTATAACTCCTTCTGACAAATCGCATTGTTGTTGCTGCATAGCAAAAGCAATGGTTTGAATAGAGTCTTGCATAGAAGCTATTCGTTTATTTCTAATAGCTTGTTGTTGTGTACTTTGAGCTTTCACTAAAAATAACAACTTGCCTGCATAAACACCTAACGCAATTATTACTATTACAGCAAGCACTAAGGCTATAAGAACACCTGTTTCCATATTTTTTAATTAATCCTCGAAATCTTCTAGCTTTATTGCGTCTAAACTATCGAAAGGATCATTTGATTTCTTACTTTGTTCGTTATAGTCAGTATCTTCATAATCATAGCCGTCTTCATCTACGTCCATTTCAATGCCTAGCAACTCGCATAGAACTTGGTATCGGGCGGTTAATTTATTAACGTAAGCTTGCTCGCCAGGGCTTAGCACTTTTGTTAATTGTTTTTCCAATAACTGCTCAAGCTCAATGTTATTCTCAATAGCTTCAAGCTCAGCTTGCGGAGTTTTGTATTTAACCTCTTTTGGTGCGGCCGCTTTACTTACTTTTTTGGCGCCGGGCTTATATGCGTCTAAGTTAATAGGGGTTTTGCTACCTACCTTTGGATCTAACTTCTTCTTTTTCTCGGCTTGAATAATTGACTCAGCAATATTTTGGCGGGTACCTGACTTGTTACCTTTGGTTTTGCCGCCTTTGCCTTCCGGGGCTACATTTCGAGATTTTTTCTCTGGTCGAGGTGCGTCAGTTTTACGTACGCCAATTAAACCAATTTTTCTAGATTTTTTTCTTTTCGCCATGATGTGCTCAGTGAATTAACACGCCACTTTTTAATAGCGTGTTAGATATTAGGGAATTCTACAAGGGGGATTATAACTGATGCGTAAACATTCAACAATTTTGTTTGGTATAGAGTAGAGAAGAAAAAAGGTGATAGTCTAAACTATCACCTTAATTTAATGAGTGTCTTTAGACACCTCTCCCGTTTCGACACATCCTGTGCACTTGTTCTTGCTAGTGTTTAACTTTTTATTATTTTTATCTAAATTAGCGAACGTATTTTTTTGTCGTCCTTTTCGCTTTTTATTATTTTAAAGAGTACTCGCTAACAGCAGATTTTCTAATCTGTGCTAGAAAGTTGAGTAGATAATACGCAAAAAAATAATTATTACAATAAAATTAACAATTAATTTACAATATTTGTTAGTTCAAACCTTCTAAGTACTGAGAAAGTATAGAAATATCTTCGTCAGTTAACTTACCCGCGATACCTCGCATCATGCCATTTAGGTCATTATTTCGCCCACCTGAACGGAACATTTCTAGTTGAGATTTGCTGTAAGCGGCATGTTGGCCACCAATTACAGGGAAACCAGCTAAGTTCATTCCATTACCAGAAGGGCCATGACACGCAATACAAGCCGTAATGCCTCGTTCTGCATCACCACCGCGGTATAGAGCTTCACCTTGTGCAATTACATCTTCTGGTGCACTACCTACCTGTAAGGTTTGGCCTGAGAAGTAAGCTGCTAAATCTAGCATGTCTTGATCTGACAACAATGCAGCCTGACCATTCATAATAGCGTTATTACGACCTTCTTTGCCGCCAGTTTGACTCGCTAGTTTGAATTCTTGTAGCTGCTTGAGTAAATAGCCTTCGTGCTGCCCTGCTAATTTAGGGTTTATGTTAATCGCACTATTGCCATCAGTACCATGGCAGGCTGCACAAACAAGAGACTTGGCTTTTCCTGCTTCAGCATCGCCTTGTGCCTGGGCTACAGAACATCCAATAAACAAAGCTAGAAGCAAACAATATTTTTTCATACTTACTCTCTCTAAACGTGAGGTTTGACCGATCACACTATGTGATGGTCGGGTATTTTACACAAATAATGCCTTAAAAAAACATTATCCTTGATAATACTATGGATTTACACAAAACAATTTTGTGTTTTAGGTGTAAACTTATCGGCAATTTGAACCAATTCATTTGATTATGTCATACTTTTCTCAAGCTAAATTTCTAACAAGTGCGCCAGATATCGCTCACTTAGACCCTTTTGACGGCGGTGAAATTGCATTTGCTGGGCGTTCAAACGCAGGTAAATCAAGTGCCTTAAATAAGCTAACTCGCCAAAAAACCTTGGCGCGAACCAGTAAAACGCCTGGACGTACGCAACTTATCAATTTATTCGAGCTTGATGAAACACGCCGTTTAGTTGATTTGCCCGGTTACGGTTATGCAAAAGTACCGTTAGCTATGAAGCAGAAATGGCAAAAATCGTTAGGCGAGTATTTGCAAAAGCGTGATTGCTTAAAAGGTTTAGTGGTATTAATGGATATTCGCCATCCACTTAAAGATCTTGATCAAGACCTAGTATACTGGGCGGTAAACGCCAATCTACCTGTACTTATTCTACTCACTAAAGCTGATAAGCTAAAAGCAGGAAAACGTAAAAGCCAATTATTAATGGTACGTGAAGCCTGTATTGCATTTAACGGTGATGTAACTGTGCACGTTTTTTCTTCTTTAAATGGCCTAGGTTTACCAGAAACCGAGAAAAAGATTAGCGAATGGTTAGACATTCCCCGCCCCAATAGCGAGAGCTAATCTTTACAAGTAAACATGTTATTACACGTATTAGTTTTATTTGAGTACAGGGCCTTACTATAAGGCCCTTATGTGTCACCTTTCTTTACACTTTAGTATAGCTTTCTTGCAGCTTCAGAATTAATTGCTTAAAAAACATACAGGCTTTATATGTGGTTTAAATATTGCACTTATCCAATTGCAATAAAATCTCGCCTTATTTAGTACTAATCTTATGCCGTGTTTAGAAGAAGTTTTGGCTTTACCAAGCAACATAGCTTTAAGGGAAACACATGAAACTAAGAAAAAAATTACTAATATCTGCGTTTATGACGCTGGTATCAACACAATTGCTAGCCACGCCAATATTTAGTTTTGAAATAGATGGTGATACTTTTTTAAATTCTTTCTCTATTCAAAATAACTCAAATGCAGGCGAAAGTGTGACTCGTTTTCAGTTGGAAATTGGAAGTACAGACACCTGTTTTGATACCTTATTTGCGGGCAGTGATGACATTAACCCCTGCTCATTTAGTTCTAATGCCGCTAAACAATTCTCCCCAGCAAATGGTACCGATTTTGCTACCGGTTTAGTTGAGCCGGTATTGGTGCCCGATGCAAGCACCTTGCTGGATATATCTTTCACTAGGTTTACTCCCGGCAACAGGTTTAATTGGGATATTGATGTAGACTTTAATGATGGCGGAGTTGCAGTAGCGGGGTCTGACTTAATAGGTGCTACTGCGCTAATTGATTTCTCAGATGGCCAACGCTTGATTGGTGAGTTAATAGGCGTAGCCGGGAATCCAAACGCTTCAGTATTTGTGGTGTCGGGAATTGTGCCAGTGCCAACAGTGTCTGTTCCTTCAGGCGTGGGAATTTTCTTGTTGGGTATATTTGCATTGGCGTGTAGAAAATTCAGAATAACTAGAATTTAGGGCGATAAATATAACAATGGCTTCTTAAATTTAAGAAGCCATTGTTACTAAGCTAGTAACTTAACCGTGTTTATTCGTACGTTCCACGAATAGGGTAGTCATTCTCACGAGTGTACTCTAACCCACCCAACAGTATGTCTAAGTCAGGGCGAACAAACGGCGCATTAGCAATTTCAAGTAGCTGAACTTTGCGTTCGCTGTTGACCACAAATATAGCGGGCTCTGCGAATACATGGTCTGTTTCAGCTGATGACATGGGCTCAGATAACAATAAGCCAAGATTTTTTGCCACATCTTGCTTCAAGTTTCCGTATACAGGGAAGGTCACATCAGGCACTTTCTCTTCTAAAAATGTGTTTAGCTGCTCAACTGAGTCTAAAGATGCCGCTACCACGTTTACGCCTAAATCTTTAAATTTACCTAATTTAGATTGAATTTGTGACAAGTATTTTGCACATATTGGGCAATGTACGCCTCTGTATATAACTACAAGGTGCCAATCGGTTTCGTTTTTATCAGGAAGATTGCCGGTCGCGCGGGGTATAAGTGATACTTCTTCGCCGTCTTTTGTACTAACTTGAATGTCAGGAAAAATAGAACCTGCTTTAATAGTCATGTATTACCTCCATTTGGTATTCATTAGTTATTTAATAACTTTGTTTCTCATACATACGGGAGCAATTTACGTTCCATTAATTAAGTTTTTGATTTTATGCGTTATTTTCATCTTCGCTAGTGGTGGAACGCAATATCGTGAAATAACTACAAAGGTAAATGGGGCAAACTTACATGAAGTGGGGGGTTGCTATAAACGAACAGCGCTAGGCTTAATTTTAGGCAAAAAAAACCCCGCTACACACAAAGCGGGGTCAATTTCTCGGGGGAGAACAACACATTCATAAGTAAGAGTGTGCTATTTCCAATTAGTTCATCTAAAGTATAAAAAAAGTAATTTTATTTTTTTAGTGCGCTTCATCCCAGTTTTTACCTGTACCGGCTTCTACTACTAAAGGCACGTCTAAATTTACACAGTTCTCCATCAAGCCATTGATTATATCCACATATTCTTCAACTTTTTCGTTCTTGATTTCAAATACTAGTTCATCGTGGACTTGCATGATCATCGCTACATCATTTTTATTTTCTAATTGCTGCATCCATTTACTAACAGCAATCATTGCTTTTTTAATAATATCAGCGGCTGTGCCTTGCATCGGAGCATTTATGGCTGCGCGCTCTGCGCCTGCGCGTCTAGCGCCATTAGTGGCTTTAATATCGGGTAAATACAAACGGCGGTCAAACACGGTGGTTACATAACCGTGTTCTTTGGCAAATGCTCGTGTGGTTTCCATATAATCAAGCACGCCCGGGTATCGAACGAAGTACTTATCCATATAAGCTTGAGCGTCGTTTCTGGATATATTGAGCTGTTTTCCTAAACCAAATGCCGACATTCCATAAATCAAACCAAAGTTAATTGCTTTAGCGCTGCGTCTTTGGTTGTCAGTGACCTCGTCTAAAGATTCTCCGAATACTTCTGCTGCAGTGGCTTTGTGTACATCAAGGCCGTTAGCAAACGCATTTAATAAGCCTTCGTCTTTACTCAAATGCGCCATAATACGTAATTCAATTTGGCTGTAGTCAGCCGCAACTACTGTGTAGCCGTCGCGTGCAATAAACGCTTGTCGAACTTGCCTGCCTTCGCTGGTTCTAATAGGAATGTTCTGCAAATTAGGATCGGTAGATGAAAGGCGGCCCGTAGCGGTAACAGCTTGGTGATAAGAAGTGTGTACGCGATTCGTTCTATGGTTAATCATGCGCGGAAGCTTATCAGTATAAGTATTCTTAAGCTTGGTTAAACCTCTATACTGCATAATAAGTGCGGGTAGCTCATATTCTAAGGCTAGCTCTTGCAATACTTCTTCAGAGGTAGAAGGTGCGCCTTTAGGTGTTTTCTTTTTAATAGGCAAGCCCAGCTTTTCAAACAATATGTTTTGCAGTTGCTTAGTTGAGCCTAAGTTAAATGACTCACCAGCAAGTTCGTGTACTTGGGTTTCAAGCTCAACTATACGCTTAGCTAGGTCTTGGCTTTGCTGTGCAAGTTGCTGAGAATCAATAAGTACGCCAGTTTGTTCCATTGTTGCAAGCACTGATGATAAAGGCACTTCTATTTCGTTTAGCAATTCACTTAAGCCACTTTGCTCTTTTAATAGTTCGCTTATGGCAAGATATAAACGCAGGGTAATGTCAGCATCTTCAGCTGCGTATTTAGCCGCAATATCCAAATCTATTTGATTAAACGTAATTTGCTTTGCGCCTTTACCTGCTATTTCTTCGAAGCTTATGGTTTTATGGCCTAAGTATTTTAATGAAAGGCTGTCCATATCATGGCGAGTAGCGGTGCTGTTTAATACGTACGATGCTAGCATGGTGTCACATAGAATGCCTTGCAAGGCTATGTCGTAATTAGCAAGTACGTTTTTGTCGTACTTAATATGCTGCCCAATTTTCTTCGGCGCTATATCTTCTAGCAAGGGTTTTAGGGTTTGCAGCACTGCATTGCGGTCTAGTTGCTCAGGTGCACCGGGGTAGTCATGTGCAACAGGAACATAATAAGCGCTTTGGTCTACAAAGCTAAAAGATAAACCTACAATTTCAGCCTGCATGTAATCAAGGCTAGTGGTTTCGGTATCAATAGCATAAAACTCAGCGCTTTTAATCTTATTCACTAAGGCATCAAAATCACTTTGGCTGTACACGGTAGAGTACTTTGATGTGTCAATGGCTAGGGCTTTTGGGCTAGCGCTTTGTTCGTTAACGGCTTGTGCGGTTGGCGTACTAGTAGATTGGCTAGCACTGGCTTGGGCCAGAGTGTCAGCATCGCTGACTTCACTTAACCAGCGTTTGAATTCTAAATCGGCAAACATGTCACGTAATACCGGTTTGTCCATTGGGTCTAGCGTGAAAGCGTCTAAATCAAGTTTTAAATCGAGTTCTGTAGCAATGGTTGCCAATTCATATGAAAGCAGCGCTTGTTCTTTATACTCGGCCATTTTCTTGCCCATTGTTTTCGCGCCACGAAAATCAAGCTCTGCTATTTTATCTAGGTTTTCGTATATTTCATGAATGCCGCCAATCCCATTTAACATGGCTACCGCGCTTTTATCACCCACGCCAGGAACACCCGGAATGTTATCTACTTTGTCACCTTTTAAAGCAAGGTAATCAATAATTAATTCAGCAGGCACACCAAACTTTTCAACAACACCGGGAATATCCATTGCCGAACGAGTCATGGTGTTAATTAACGTAACGTGCTCGGTAACCAGTTGGGCCATGTCTTTATCGCCGGTACTTATTACACAGTTAATGCCTTGTTCACTTGCCTGGCGTGCTAAAGTGCCAATTACATCATCAGCTTCTACGCCAGGCTCAACAATCATTGAAAAGCCCATTGCTTCCACTATTTTATGCAAGGGCTCAATTTGCCCTCTTAATTCGTTAGGCATAGGGGGGCGGTTAGCCTTGTACTCAGGGTAAATATCATCACGAAAGGTTTTTCCTTTGGCATCAAACACCACAACCATATGGCTAGGCGTATAGTCGTTAACCAATGAGCGGAGCATATTCACTACGCCATAAATTGCACCCGTATCCATGCCCTTAGAATTTGTTAATGGGGGCAGGCCATGAAATGCACGAAACAAATAGGAGGACCCATCAACGAGTACTAACGGGGATTCATTTTTTGTGTGCATAAGAGACCTTTACCTTTGTGAGTGAAAAATTAAATGATTGATATTAAAGTAAATAATTAGATAGGAAACAGAATGAGCCTGTGGATAAGTTTGTTTATAACTAATTTTAACTTAAGCGAAATTGTACCTTAGTCCGAAGAAAAAAGCATTGAAAGGGTATAAATAGTGGAATATAAAGAGCCGTACAACAACATTTCCATATTCTTATTTTTATTTATTTCGTGTTTACGCTTAACGAAATATTTTTGCCATCTACTTAAAATGACAAAAGTGACCTTTGCGGACACATCTAACACTATAAATTTAGCACAGATTTTTAGTCTGCCAAGTAAAAAAATACATTTATTTTTTTATCTTTCTCGTTCAATGAGTTATAAATAGCATATTCATTTTGGTATTAATTTTGGTTAACACAATGTTAACAGCGTCGGCGTACGTCATCCGCCGCGTTAAAGGGGCAAATCAGCTGTGCAATATCGCGCAATTATTAGGATCCTCGGCCTACTCGTTGCACTGTTTAGTGTAACCATGTTGCCACCTGCGCTTATATCGTTAGTTTACGGTGATGGCGGCGGGCTAGCCTTTGTGTTCGCATTTTTTGTAAGTTTATTTACCGGCTTAGCTTTTTGGTATCCGAACAGGCGAAATCGAGCTGATTTACGCGCCAAAGAAGGCTTCTTAATTGTAGTGTTATTTTGGACCGTACTGGCTACGTTTGGGGCTTTACCTTTCGCTTTGCTAGATCAACCCGAAATGAGCCTTACTGATGCCGCGTTTGAGTCATTCTCTGGCTTAACCACCACCGGCGCAACAGTCATAGAAGGCATAGAATTTTTACCTAAAGCCGTGCAATTTTATCGCCAGCAGTTGCAGTGGTTAGGTGGCATGGGGATTATTGTACTTGCGGTGGCTATTTTGCCAATATTAGGCGTGGGGGGCATGCAGTTATATCGCGCCGAAACACCGGGGCCTGTAAAAGATTCAAAAATGACGCCGCGAATTGCCGATACTGCCAAACATTTATGGTACATCTATTTATCGCTCACCATTGCCTGCACTATTGCTTATTGGTTGGCGGGTATGAGTATGTTTGATGCTATTTGCCATTCGTTTTCTACCATTGCTATAGGTGGGTTTTCTACCTACGACGCCAGTTTAGGCTATTTTAATAGCGCGGTAATAAATATAATTTGCGTGGTGTTTTTATGGATTGCAGCACTTAACTTTTCCCTTCACTACGCCGCGGTAAGTGGTCGCAATATTCGAAACTATTTTCGCGACCCTGAATGCAAAATGTTTTTTAGCATTCAGTTTGTGTTAGTCACTATTTGTTTTCTTGTTTTAGTTAGCCATTCTACTTACGACAACGCAGAAGTGGCGCTTGACCAAGCGCTTATTCAGGCCGTTTCTATTAGTACCACAGCGGGTTTTGCCACTACCGACTTTTCAGCTTGGCCTACGTTTTTGCCTATTCTTTTAATATTTTCAAGTTTCATTGGTGGTTGTGCTGGCTCAACAGGCGGCGGGCTTAAAGTAATACGTGTGCTTTTACTGTTTATTCAAGGTAAGCGAGAAGTAGACCGATTAATACACCCTAAAGCCGTGTACTCAGTTAAATTAGGTGACCGCGCTATGCCAAGCCGGGTGGTAGAAGCTGTATGGGGGTTCTTCGCTGCCTATGCGATTGTGTTTGTACTTATTATGATTGCACTAATTGGGATGGGGCTTGATAATATCACCGCATTTTCGGCAACGGCCGCCGCCTTAAATAACTTAGGTCCAGGTTTAGGTGAAGTGGCAGGTACTTACGCGCAGGTATCTGATGGCGCAAAATGGTTCTTAATGATAGCCATGCTATTTGGCCGATTAGAAATATTTTCTTTATTGGTGTTGTTCTCACCCACATTTTGGCGCAGTTAATAATGGGCAGCACGCTTAGTTGTCGTAGTGCCCAAATTAATTGCCTTATTTAAAAGAACAGTGCGCTTGGTTGGAATAAGCGCTCTACGTCGCCAATAAATTTCTTATCCACTAAAAACAGAATGACATGATCGTTTGCATTTATCACCGTATCGCTGTGGGCAATTATTACTGCGTCTTCGCGAACAACGGCACCAATGGTTGTGCCTGGTGGTAATTTAATGTCTTTAATTTGTTTTCCGACCACTTTTGATGTTTGGCTATCACCATGGGCGATTGCTTCAATGGCTTCTGCAGCTCCGCGGCGCAATGAGTGAACGTTTACAATATCGCCACGGCGAATATGGGTAAGTAAGGCGGAAATTGTGGCTTGCTGTGGTGAAAAGGCAATATCAATGTCACCACCCTGTACCAAATCTACATAGGCGCTGCGCTGAATAAGTACCATTGCTTTAGCTGCACCCATGCGTTTTGCCAACATAGCCGACATAATATTTGCTTCGTCATCGTTAGTTACCGCAATAAAAGCATCTACCTGATCAACGCTTTCCTCGCTTAACAAGCTGGCATCAGATGCATCACCTTGAAACACGGTTGCGTTATCTAATACAGAGGCAAGATAGTTGGCTCGCTCCATATTATATTCAATGAGTTTTACATTGTGTTTGTTTTCTAATCTTTTGGCTAAACCCGCGCCAATTAAGCCGCCACCGGCAATCATAATTCGTTTGTAGCTTGATTCTAGTTTTTGTAGTTCACTCATTACTGCACGAATATGTTTTGTATCAGCAATGAAAAACACCTCGTCGTCAGCTTCAATAACCGTAGAGCCTAAAGGACGAATAGGGCGTCCGCGGCGATAAATGGCTGCTACGCGAGTATCTACATTTGGCATATGTTCTTTTAGGGCTGACAGGGCATGCCCCACTAAAAGGCCGCCATAGTATGCTCTTACGGCTACCAAACTGGCTTTTCCGTCTGCAAATTCAACTACCTGTAGTGCGCCCGGATAATCAATTAAGCGTTTAATTGCGGTGGTAACTAGTTGCTCAGGTGCAATAAGGTGGTCAACCGGAATATCTTTATGTTGATAAAGTTGGTCTTGATAAATAATGTATTGTTCTGAACGAACCCGAGCTATTTTGGTAGGTGTTTTAAATAAGCTATGTGCCACTTGGCACGCCATCATGTTGCTTTCGTCACTATTTGTAACGGCAATCAGCATATCGGCATCTTCTGCACCGGCTTTCTTTAATACGTCTGGATGAGAGCCTATGCCACAAACAACTTGTAAATCTAGGCGGTCTTGCAGACCCGATAGTATATGCTGTTCGGAATCAATAATGGTGATTTCGTTTTTTTCACCGGCAAGGTTTTCAGCTAAGGTGCCACCCACTTGGCCTGCACCAATTATTATTATTTTCATGACCGTCTTATGTTCGTTATGGTATTAAACTGCCTAGTGTTGTTTGAATGCACTATTTTTTAACACTTTATCAGTCTTGCATAAAAGAAACCATCCATGTTTTCTTCGCCCGGTAAAATCTGCCAATATGGCAAAGCTTGTTTACCTTCTCTTTCAATAGGGCTTAGTTTTGCGTTGCTGTGCGCGGCTAAAAACGCATCTATTTGTTGTTGGTTTTCTTGCGGTAAAATAGAGCACGTAGCATATACAAGTGTACCGCCAGGCTTTAATTTAAGCCATGCTTGCTCAAGTATTTCGCGCTGTAAATCAACTAATACATCAATATCACCGCGCTTGCGTAACCACATAATATCTGGATGACGGCGAATAACGCCGGTGGCTGAGCAAGGGGCATCTAGCAATATGCGGTCGAACTCAGGTAGCGAAGATAAATCACGCGCATCTTGAGTCACAATACTTAGTTTATTCTCAAAACGAGCATCGTGGCCTAATCGCGCCATGTTTTCATGAATACGTTCTACACGTTTTTGTTCAGAATCTAACACGTACAAATGGCCAATTTTTTCTTGAAGCTCTAATATACCGGCTGTTTTACCGCCCGGTGCGGCGCAGCAATCAAGAATAATGTCATTAGCTTGTGGGGCAAGTAAAAATGCAGCTTGCTGAGCGGCGTAATCTTGAACCGCAAACCAACCTTGTTCATAGCCTGGTAATAGAGTGATTTCACCGGGTTTATTAAGTTGTATGGTATTGGGTGCTATAGCTGTATATTCGTAACCCGCTTTTTGCAGGTGAATTTGATATTCGTTAAACTCAACCGTTAGTAGATTTACACGAATCCAAATCGCAGCACGCTCTTGCATGTTGTGTGCAATGGTGTCAATTTGCTCAGGGTAATGCGCTTGTAAAATGCGGTATATCCATTTGGGCAAGCCCAGCTGAGCATGCTTTTCTTCAATGGCTTGATTGGCTAAGTCTTCGCGCTGGAAATTCCGCATCACGGCATTTACCAAACCGCTTAAGCCTATTTCTTTCATTTGCTTACATGCGCCTACGGTTTCAGATACCGCTGCATGATCTGCCGTGCGCGCAAAGGCCAGTTGATACAAACCCACCATAAGCAAATGCTCAATTATCTTTTGCTGCTTTTTAAGAGGCTTATTTAACAGGGCGCGCAGCCATATTTGTAATTTTGGTAAATTACGCAAGCAGCCAAATACCATTTGTTGCAACCATGCGCGGTCTTTTGGGTTGGCGTGGCGAGCCCAAACAATGGGCATTACCTCGCGCGAAGAGCGGCCGTTATCAAGAATTTGAAACAACACCCAAGCTGCATCTGAACGTAAATTTACGGGGTGGCGAATATTAAGGCTATTTTGTTGAGCATCGCGTGAGGGTTTATTCAATGATTTGCCCAACTTCAAAAGCATTTGGATTGCCATTAACTATTTGCTGCACCTCTTGTGCCTTTTTACCGGCCATTTGAAGTGTTCCAATAAGCAGAGCGCCATCAGTTGTGGCAATTTTTAGCCCGTGCTTATCAAACGCCAAAATTTGCCCAGGGCTGTTGCTTAATACTTCACTTTGAGGCAATTCAACTACGCTTGCTTGCCACACTTTTACGGGCTTATCTTGGTAGGTGAACCAGGCAACAGGCCAAGGGTTAAAAGCGCGAATATTAAGCTCAAGTTGCTTGGCGCTTAATTGCCAATCTAAATAGGCTTCTTGTTTACTGAGTTTAGCCGCATAAGTGGCTTGTTCGTCATCTTGTACTTGGGGTGTAATATCGCGTAGCCTATTTATTGTTTCTAGTAGTGCAACAGGGCCTAGTTTTGCCAACTTTGCATATAAAGATGCGCTGGTGTCATCATTTTCAATATTAAGCTGGCAAATATGCAACATGGCGCCGGTATCTAAACCCTCATCCATTTGCATAATGGTTACCCCCGTTTTTGCATCACCCGCCCAAATAGAGCGCTGAATAGGAGCGGCCCCTCGCCATTTAGGCAAAATAGAACCATGCACATTAATGCATCCCAACTTAGGAGCGTCTAGAATAGCTTTGGGCAAAATCACCCCATAAGCCACCACTACCATAAGGTCAGCACGCAGGGCGCTAAGCTCCTCAAGGGCGTCTTCACTTTTTAAAGAAGCCGGTTGAAACACTGGTAATGAATGAGATTGCGCGAGTAACTTAACTGCGCTGGGCATCAGTTTTTTGCCACGCCCAGCAGGGCGGTCAGGCTGAGTGTAAACACCCACAATTTCATGTTCGGTGTTAAGTAACGCCGCTAGGTGATCTGCTGCGAACTCAGGAGTACCGGCAAAAATAATACGCAAAATGCTTGTCCTTTAGTGGTTTAAGCGCGAGCGGCTAAACGAGCTTCTTTTTCTAATTTTTTCTTTATACGGTCACGTTTTAGCGGCGACAAATAATCAACAAATAACACACCTTGTAGGTGGTCTAATTCGTGTTGAATACATATGGCTAATAAGCCTTCTGCCTCAAGTTCAAAGCTTTCACCGTTTTTATCTAAGGCTTTTACTTTTACTTTTTCTGCGCGGTCAACTTTTGCGTAGTTATTCGGCACCGACAGGCACCCTTCTTCGCTAATGGTAGAGCCGTCTTTTTCAATAATTTCTGGGTTAATAAACACATACGGTTCGCTTTGTTCTTCAGAAACATCCATAACCACCACGCGTTTATGAACATTTACTTGTGTGGCGGCTAAACCAATGCCTTGTTCATCTTTCATGGTTTCAAACATGTTCTCAACAAGGGTTTTGATCTCGTCGTCAACTTTTTCTACCGTCTCAGCTTTTGTGCGTAAGCGTTCGTCGGGGAAAGTTAATACTTCTAGTACAGGCATAAAATCACTCTTTTGGTCAGTATCTATATTTATAACATTGGTGCAGAATTCGTATTTAACAATAGTGTTAAGTCATTAATATCTTACCACAGGTCGCGTTAAGCGAAATAAATTGATGAATAAAAAGCGCTTGTCATTCATGCATAGCTTCAAGAAATTAAAATATTAGCTAAGTATGTGAAGCTAAAGACTTCATTTTCTTGAACATATACCGATAACTCTAGTTAACAAACACATGTCATGTGCGCTCAATATTTGTATTTGACTGCGGTAATTGATTCTAAATATGGCAATTTGTTTATACGCTAGGTAGCGCCAACAGGTGCTCATAGCATTTATACATAACAATTATACAGTAGTTTGCGCAGATATAAATCTGCTAGCGGATAACTAAAGATGGTAACAGTGATGACAAAACTCTTTTCAACAATAACGCTTTTTATAATCGTATTTAGTTTAACGATATATAGCGCAGTGGCCGATGTGTTGAATATTAAAGAAGGTGCGCCCACAAAATACGTGGTAAAGAAAGGCGATACCCTTTGGGATATATCTAAATTATTCTTAGATAAAGCTTGGTTGTGGCCTGAGCTTTGGCGCAACAATACGCAAATAGAGAATCCACATCTAATTTACCCTGGCGACACATTGCGTTTACGCTACGAAAATGGCGTGCCCATACTTGAAATCGTGAGTGATAAAAGCTTAGTTACACTTACGCCTAATCAGCGCGTTGTAAACAAACCCGATCCTATTGACCTTCTGCCTTGGGATATTATTGCGCCGTTTTATAATAACGACAGTTTAATGAGTGCTGAAGATTATCAAGCATTGCCTACCTTATTAGGCGATAACAGCGGAACGCCTCGTTTTGCTTCCCATGACTATGTGCTAGCACACAAGCTGCCCGCTACAGAATCGAAGTATCAAGTAGTGCGCAAAGAGCGTGATATTGTTGATTCAAAAGGCAAACTTTTGGGCGTGCAAGTGAGTCACTTAAGTGATGCATCATTAATTAATCAGTTGTCAGATGAACGGCAAGTGGTGCGTTTAACGCAAAGTAGCCGCGAAGCAAAGCAGGGTGATAAATTGCTTGCTTTTAAAGCGTCAGAGCAAAAAAACTTAGTATTAAAAGCGGCATCTAGCCGCTCAAAAGGCGAGTTGGTACAAAACGTAAATGGCAATGTGCTTAGTGGCAAAAATGATATGGTAATTATTAATATTGGCGCACGCCAAGTCAAGCCCGGCACTGTGTTTGGGATTTACTATAAAGGGCCTGATGTACTTTATGAAGATGAGCCAAGCTATACCCAAACGCGAAGCAGCATCGTTGATGTTTTTAGCACTAAAGAGCGTGTAGAGCAGCCTGCCTATAAAATAGGTGAGTTAGTAGTAGTTAAAACATTTAAACATGCCAGTTACGCATGGGTGACAAATGCTAATACTCATATTCAAGGTGGTGAATATATTGCCACGCCCTAAATCGGAGTCGTTTATCGGCATAAGTGCCACGCAATAAACAACACTCCTTCATAATACTGTATTTCCAAGGATAGGATATGCTGACATCGTTCAAAGAGTTAATGGATTTAACTGTATCAAGTCGGAAACCGGCTTTTGAAGACACCCTACTTAGGTGGCTTTGCTTAAATAACGTACCGCAAATGGGGTTTATTCGTTTGCGTAAAAGCGCGCAAGCAATGGGGTGTTCCTTACTCGATTTAACAAGTTTAGACGCGAAAACCTTGGCGAGTTTGTCATGGGATGACACGCAAATTGCGGCTTTAAACTCCACCTCAAAAAGTGTTCAACAGCACTATAAGGCTACGTGCAATTGGCTTAATGCTAATGAAAATCACCATTTCATTGGGCTTGACAGTAATGACTACCCCGCACTTTTAAAAAGTATTACCCGTCCGCCTCTGTTTTTATACATTGCGGGTAATAAAACACACCTAACAGATACGCAAATTGCTTTTGTGGGTACGCGCAAGCCTTCTATATACGCCACCCAAACCTGTTTTGATTTAATTCAAGAGCTATCAATAAACACCAACGTATCTACTGTAAGTGGCTTAGCGCTGGGCATTGACGCGGCCTGCCACAAAGCGAGTGTTTTACACAATGTACCTACAATAGGTGTGCTCGCCTGTGGAATAGACATTGTATACCCCAAGCGGCATCAAAAATTGTATAAGGAAGTAGAAGAAGCAGGGGCTTTAATCAGCGAGTTTTTACCCGGCGCCAAACCTACTCCAACCATGTTCCCTAGGCGAAACCGCATTATTACCGGCTTGAGTTTGGGAACGGTGGTAGTGGAAGCAAAAATTAAAAGTGGTTCTATGGTGAGTGCTAAATACGCAATAGAGCAGAACAAAGAAGTGTTCGCTGTTCCCAATAATATTAATAATCCAAATGCTGAAGGTTGCCATTGGCTTATTAAACAAGGCGCCAAATTAACCGAGCACGTACAAGACATTATAGAAGAACTTCCTAGCATTGCGTTGCCTCTAGTGGAAACAACAAATACCGAAAAAATGAAAAAAAATTCACAACAACACTTCACAAGCGATCCATTGTTAGATAGTGTTAGTTACAGCGCTACATCAGTTGACCTGATAGCTAAACGCACCGGCATGTCGTTAAGTGACGTGTTAACCAAATTATTAGAATATGAGATGCGTGGACTGGTAGCTTCAACAGCAGAAGGCTACGTAAAATTGAGGGCTTAAAAATGTTTGATATCCTCATGTATTTGTTTGAGAATTTAGTTAATAATCAAGCTGAAATGCAAGTAGACCAAGATGAATTAACCGACGAGTTAATTCGAGCTGGGTTTCATCACGATGAAATTTTTAAAGCCTTAGCTTGGTTAGAAAAACTCTGCGATTTGCAATCTACCGATAAAAACCCTTACCTCACAAATGTAAACGGTGTATTTAATAACCGTATTTACAGTTTTGATGAACAAGTTAAACTTGATATTGAATGCAGAGGATTTTTGGTCTTTTTAGAGCAAATTAATGTTTTGTGTTCAGCCACGCGTGAAATGGTAATTGACCGTGTAATGGAAATTGAATCGCCTGAATTCTGTTTAGTTGATTTGAAATGGGTGGTGTTAATGGTTTTATTCAATGTGCCTGGTAAAGAATCGGCCTATGAACAAATGGAAGAACTCATTTTTGAGATGCCCGAAGGTTTGCTCCATTAATACAAAGCCAACGCTACCTTGCCTTTGCTCTTCGTATAGACGCAATTAAATGGCAACCAATAAAGACGCCTTGTTTCCACATAACGAGGCACATTCTCTTGCCTATGGTGATTGCCCTGACTGCAGTGCACCACTGCAGTTAAAACATGTTGGCAAATCAAGCTTTATAGCTTGTACGCAATATCCTAAGTGCGAATATTCTAAATCGCTCAGCCAGCATGACATAAGCATCATTAAAGTTATTGAAAATAGCCACTGTCCTGACTGCGATAGCGAGTTGGCCGTGAAGAAAGGCCGCTACGGCATGTTTATTGGATGCACTAACTTTCCGAGCTGTCATTATATTTCAACTAAACAAAACACCCAAAAGAAAGACGAATACGAGCCGGTGGATTGCCCCAGTTGTAAAAGCGGGCAATTAAGCAAAAAGCAAAATAGATTTGGCAAATTTTTCTATGCCTGTAACAATTACCCCAAATGTAAGTATGTGTTGAATCATGAACCTATAGCACGCACTTGCCCACAATGCAGTTTTCCTATTATGTTTGTTAAAACAAAAGGAGAGCGTAAGTATGTATGTGCCAATGAAGCATGTGCACATGTAGTAGATGAATCTAATGAGTAAAGAAAACAACACACTAACGCAAAAAGCTCTACGTTCTATTGTATCTCAATATGAGCATGGCCAAGTATTTGCGTATCCTACCGAGGCCGTATTTGGATTAGGTTGCGATCCTCTAAATGAAAAAGCAGTTCGCAGTATTCTTGGGCTTAAAGAACGGCCAGAAGAAAAAGGGTTAATTGTTATTGCTAGCAAGGTTGAGCAGATTTTACCCTACGTAGATTTAAACCAATTGCCACAGGGTGTGCATTCAAAAATTATGGCGAGTTGGCCAGGCCCGGTTACGTGGTTGCTTCCTAAATCGGCGCACACACCCAACTGGGTTAGCGGTGCATCAAATATGGTGGCCATAAGAGTCAGTAGCCATCCGGTTGTTAAGGCTATTTGCAATGCGCTTGACAAACCAATGGTATCAACCAGTGCTAATCCTGCAGGAAAAGAGCCCGCTAAATCTATAAATGAAGTACAACAATATTTTAAACACGCTATTGCAAATAAGATGCTCACATTAATAGAGGGCAATTTAGGCGAGCAAAGCTCGCCAAGTAAAATTTATCATAGCTTAACCATGGAAACGATTCGTTCATGAACACCGAAAACGCGCCTGATGTAAATGATATTCAGGCTCACGATACCGTGACGCAAGACCACATTAATAAAGTAAAAAACTATTTGTTAAGCTTGCAAGACAACATTTGCCAAACCTTATCGCTAGTTGACGGTGGTGGCAGCTTTATTGAAGACTCATGGGATCGAGAAGAGGGCGGTGGCGGCCGCTCACGAGTATTGAAAGACGGTAACGTAATTGAGCAAGGCGGCGTAAATTTCTCGCATGTATTTGGAGCACAAATGCCCGCATCAGCAACCGCTGCTCGTCCAGAGTTGGCGGGACGTAGTTTCCAAGCCATGGGGGTATCGTTAGTTATTCACCCTAAAAACCCATTTGTGCCTACCTCGCATGCTAATGTGCGCTTTTTCATTGCAGTGAAAGAGGGTGAAGCGCCTATTTGGTGGTTTGGTGGCGGTTTTGATTTAACGCCTTCTTACGTATTTACCGAAGATGCAAAACACTGGCATCAGGTGGCTAATGATATTTGTGCGCCCTTTGGTGAAGACGTTTACCCCACTTATAAAAAGTGGTGCGATGATTATTTTTACCTAAAGCACCGTAACGAAACCAGGGGCGTAGGTGGTTTATTCTTTGATGATTTAAACCAATGGGGCTTTGAGAAGTCCTTTGCGTTTATGCAAAGTGTTGGTAACGGTTATTTAGATGCTTATGTACCTATTGTTGAAAAACGAAAAAGTAGCAGCTTCTCTGAACGCGAAAGGCAATTTCAGTTGTATCGCCGCGGCCGCTATGTAGAATTTAACTTAGTTTACGATCGCGGCACTTTATTTGGCTTACAAACGGGCGGACGCACAGAATCTATTTTAATGTCTATGCCGCCATTAACGCGGTGGGAGTATAATTACCAACCATCACCTGAATCCCCTGAGGGTAAAATTCAACAATACTTACAAGCAATAGACTGGTTAGCCTTGTAAGAAAAGCCTTTGTGTAAAAGCGCGTAGCGACTTAGTTGATCTGCATCAATTAAACGCGCCAGATCGCTCAGGGTGGTTTCAAAACATTAATCTAGATCAATGTTCTTTTGCCAATCCTCTTTATGATGTGTCTTATTCAATTAGGAGAGACACACAATGAAAAAATCAATTATTACCTTAGCGGTTCTTGCTACATTATCTAGCGCAGGCGCATTTGCAGCTGACGCAGGCGATATGATACTTCGCGCAGGTCTAACTACAGTTGCACCTGATGAAACCAGCTCAAATGTTACCTTAGACGGCGCAGCAACAGGTTTATTTTTAAACGTAGACAACAACACGCAGCTAGGGCTTAATTTCGCTTACTTCCTTACAGATAATATAAATATTGAAGTATTAGCTGCCACACCATTTACACACGATATGGGGATTGATGGTGTAGGTCCTTTAGGTAGCACTAAGCATTTACCGCCTACGGTAACGGCGAATTACTATTTTGCTGACGCCTCTTCAGCTTTTCAACCTTATGCAGGTGTTGGTTTAAACTACACAATTTTCTTTGATGAAGAATTTACTGCTGCTAATAAAGAAGCCGGATTCAGTGATTTAGATGCGGATGCTTCATTTGGCTTGTCTGCGCAAGTTGGGTTTGACTACAACATTGACAAAGAGTGGTTAGTGAACGCATCTGTACGTTATATTGATATTAGCACTGATGCTAGCTTCAAGCTTAATGGCGCTGACGGTGCCGTTACCCTTGATATTGACCCATGGGTATATACCGTTTCTGTTGGTTATAAATTCTAAAATACAGTTTGTGTTGTGAAGTAGCCTCGTAGTCATAATAACGGGGCTTTTTTATGCGAGTAAATTAGGTATGATGTGGGCAATTCTAATTTTTGAGTAAGCTTTTTGACGTCATCTATTTTTAAAGCCTGTGTGTTCGGCAATCCAATTGAGCAAAGTAAATCTCCCATTATTCATGCATCCTTTGCTAAACAGTTTGGTATTGAGCTTGAATATACTAGGCGCTTTGCCGAGCCTGATGGCTTTGTTGATTCGGTCAATGCATTTTTTGATGACCCTTTGTGTAAAGGCGCGAATGTGACGATGCCATTTAAGCATGACGCATGTGCGTGGGTTGATTCTTTATCACCACAAGCTGCCCATGCAGGTGCCGTAAACACTATTATACGTAAAGGCGACAAATTTGTAGGAGATAACACCGACGGCTACGGCCTTGTGACTGATCTTCAGCAACATAAGGTGTGCTTACAAAACAAACGTCTTTTGTTGATTGGTGCCGGTGGCGCGGCAAAAGGTGCCATCCCTGCCTTAGTTGATGCGGGCGTTTCAAGCGTGTGTATATATAATAGAAGTATCGATAAAGCCCAAGCGCTAGTAAATGACACTAATCAGTATAAAGAAAATGTGGCTAGCTTATATAACAGTAACAGCAATGAGTTTGATGTAATTGTTAATGCAACATCATTAAGCCTACAGGGTTCATTGCCTGACTTGCCTACTACTATTTTTAGTCACAAACCTGCCGTATACGACATGGTGTATTTGTTTGAGCCTACGGCATTTTTGAAACATGCCGCTCAGCACGGAGCAAGTGTCACTATTGATGGATTAGGTATGTTAGTGCATCAAGCGGCAAGAAGCTTTTATTTATGGTTTGGCAAACAACCTCAAACAAACGAAATTTACGAACATTTACGAAGCTTAGCGAAAAGCTAGTTAAGCTTCGCCGTTGTCATTTAAATAGGCGTCTTTCAATTCTACGTAGTTGGTTGCCGATTTCTTTAGAAATGCCAGTTCGTTCTCATTCAGTGGGCGGCGTTTAACCGCTGGGTTGCCAACATATAAATAACCACTTTCAAGGGTTTTGTTTGGTGGTACAAGCGCCCCTGCACCTATAAAGACATCGTCTTGTACAGTAACACCGTCCATCACAATCGCCCCCATACCTATTAAAATGCGATTCCCCACTACGCAACCATGCAACATACATTTGTGGCCAACGGTTACATCATCTCCAATAATTAATGGATATCCAGCAGGATTTGACGCTTTTGGACGGCTAACATGAAGCACACTTGCATCTTGAACATTGCTACGCTTACCAATAGAGATATAGTTTACGTCTCCACGTGCAGCGACCAATGGCCAAATACTTGAATCTTCGCCTATAGAAATTTCGCCGACCAATACGGCACTTTCATCCACCATAACAGAACTGTGTATAGAAGGGTGTTTGCCATTAAATGCGCGTATTGTCATATTAAATTCCTATTGTTATTTGGTATTGGTAACTTGTGTACTTTATACCATAGCTTTATATAGCACTATCTTATTAGCTTATTGCTAACCATATACCTACCATTGCAAGCAAAGCGCCGCCAATACGATTAACCCATTGGCGTTGGTCACTTTTGTTCAAAAATGCACTTAAACTTTTGCCGCCACTTGCATATATACACATACATATAAATTCACTAAGCATAATAATGCTCACGAACACGCTCGTTTGAATGCCGAAGGATTTATTAGGGTCAATAAATGGTGGTAGCAAGGCTATCATAAATGCCCAACCTTTCGGATTAGCAATGGCGGTAACAAAACCCTGTGTTAATAGCTGCGAACGCTTTAACAAAGTCGAACTCTTATTTAAGCTTATATGTACTGGGGTAAAATATAACTTTATACCTATAAACAACAAGTAAGCACCACCTACCCACTTAAACGCTATAAATGCATTTGGATAGGCCAGAAATATACTTGCCACGCCTACTAAAGATAGGATGGCAACAAGGGCAACACCCACCACTTCGCCTAGCATCATCCAAAGTGTTCGTTTAATACCAATTGTCATACCCAGTGTCATAGAAAGGCTCATACACATACCTGGCGTGATAGACACGAAGAAGAATGTGGGGATAAAAATGAATAGGGTGGCGAAGTCGGGCATATATACCTATATAGAAGTTAAATGAGTATTTTGCTTTATAGCGTTCTTTACCAAAGACTCAAAACATACAGTCTTTTCATCTAATTTGTAATGGAATTGTGAATAATAAGCCATATTTTAAGCGTTTAGTTGCATATTTAATCAAAGAGTCATAAAAGTGCAATTTATTTGCAAAAAAGCATTGACCTAAATCCTCATGCATGTAGAATGCGCGCTCGCTTCAAGGAGACATCAACAAAGCCTTTAAACAAGCTGAGTTGAGCCGCCAAGAAGCAGTCAGGTAAGGTGTCATTTAGATGACACAAATTGATAAAAACGGTAAGCAAAATTAATTACAACTTTTATCAAAAACTTCTTGACTTACGATGTGAACAGCGTATTATTCGCATCCCGCTTCAGGCAGTAGCCTAAAGCAGCTAACCACAGGTTAGCAATGTTCTTTAACAATTAGTAGCAAGACAATCTGTGTAGGTACTCATTATGAGTGTCTACGACAAAAATTTATTTAGCTTGATTTCTCGTAAGAGATTGAGAGCACGATTAGTA